>NZ_CP200310.1:4805000-7133974 GCF_056867935.1 Variovorax sp. TLI9-5A
GGCGCAGCTCGGCGATCAGGATGGCGGCAGCGCGCGTCTCGCCGAGCGAGACCGCGTGCACCCAGCACTGGGCCTGGCCGGTGGTGGCCTCATCGTAGTAGCCGAAGCGCTCCTCCACGGCCACGCCATAGCCCGGCTCGGCCTCCGCGCGGCGCCGCAGCTTGCGGCGCACGAGCGGTTGCACGACGGTGGTGAAGACGCCGTAGAGGCGCAGCAGCAGGGAACGCACGGGCTCGGCAGTCAGCGGTTCAGTGGGCGGCTTCTGCCAGCCTGGCGTCGGGCTTGGCGGTTTTCAGGAGGGCCAGCATCTCGGCTTCGATGCGCTTGAGCGCGGCATCGGTCTGCCCTTCGAAGCGCAGCACCAGCACGGGCGTGGTGTTCGATGCGCGGATCAGTCCGAAGCCATCGGGCCAGTCGACGCGCAGGCCGTCGATGGTCGAAACCTGGGCGGGAGCGGCAAAGGCAGCGCTCTTCACCAGCTTGTCGACCACCGCGTGCGGCTCGCCCTCGGCGCAGGCCACGTTCAGCTCGGGGGTCGAGAAGCTCGTGGGCAGCGCGTTGAGCACGGCGTTCGCGTCAGGGCTCTTGCTCAGAATCTCCAGCAGGCGGCAGCCCGCGTAGGTGCCGTCGTCGAAGCCGAACCAGCGCTCCTTGAAGAAGATGTGGCCGCTCATCTCGCCGCCCAGGGGCGAATCGATTTCCTTCATCTTCGCCTTGATGAGCGAGTGGCCGGTCTTGAAGATCATCGGCTTGCCGCCCGCGGCCTCGATGGCCGGCGCCAGGCGCTGCGAGCACTTCACGTCGTAGACGATGGTGCCGCCGGGCACGCGCGAGAGCACGTCCTGTGCAAACAGTTGCATCTGGCGGTCGGGGAAGATGTTCTGGCCGTCCTTGGTGACAATGCCCAGGCGGTCGCCGTCGCCGTCGAAGGCCAGGCCCAGTTCGGCGTCGCCGGTGGCCAGCGCCGCGATCAGGTCCTTCAGGTTCTCGGGCTTGCTCGGATCGGGATGGTGGTTGGGGAAGTTACCGTCGACCTCGCTGTAGAGCTCGGTCACCTCGCAGCCCAGTGCGCGGAAGATGGCCGGGGCCGAAGCGCCGGCGATGCCGTTGCCCGAATCGACCACGATCTTCATCGGGCGCGCCAGCTTGATGTCGCCCGCGATGCGCTTGATGTATGCATCGGTCACGTCGACCTTGCGCACGCTGCCGCCCTCTGCGAGTTGGGCGGTGCCGGCTTCCATGGTCCTGCGCAGGGCCTGGATCTCGTCGCCGTAGATCGCGCGGCCGGCCAGCACCATCTTGAAGCCGTTGTAGTCCTTGGGGTTGTGGCTGCCGGTGACCTGGATTCCGCTCCTGCATAGGGTATGGGCCGCGAAGTAGAGCATCGGCGTCGTGACCGCGCCCACGTCGATGACTTCGACGCCGGCGGCCACCAGGCCCTTGATCAGCGCCTCGGCCAGCGCCGGGCCCGACAGGCGGCCATCGCGCCCCACGGCCACCGACTTCTCGCCCGCTGCACGGGCCGCACTGCCGAAGGCCCTGCCGAGCGCTTCCGCCACCTCCGCATCGAGAGTGACCGGCACGACGCCGCGGATGTCATAGGCCTTGAAGATCGACGCGCTGAGCTGCATGGAAAGGCGTTTCCCTGATGGATTTGTAAACGGGGCATTGTAGGCAAGGCCCGGGGTGCCCACATGTCCGGAAACGGCCAGTTGAAACGAGTCGAAACCGTATCATTTCTCCATGCCTGCCAACCACCACTCCACCGAAGCGCTCGAGAGCGACGCCTGCTACCTGGCGATGAAGACGCATGACGCGCGCTTCGACGGGTCGTTCTTCACCGCAGTGACATCCACCGGCATCTACTGCCGCCCGGTCTGCCGCGTGAAGCTGCCGCGGCGCGAGAACTGCCGGTTCTTCCGCCATGCGGCACAGGCCGAGGCCGCGGGCTTCCGCCCCTGCCTGCGCTGCCGGCCCGAACTGGCCCCTCGCGCTTCAGGCGCGGCCAGCTGGTCGACCGAAGACGCGTCGCGCATCCTCGCGCTGCAGGCGGCGCGGCTGATCGACGAGCCCGACGCCTGGTCGGAAGACGGCCCCGGCGCGGCGCAGATCGCGACACGCCTGGGCGTGAGCGACCGCCACCTTCGGCGCATTTTCGAGTCGCAGTTCGGCGTCTCGCCTCTTCAATACCTGCAGACGCGCCGCCTGCTGGCCGCCAAGCAGCTCATCGCCGACACCCGCCTGCCGATGACGCAGGTGGCGCTGGCCAGCGGCTTCGCCAGCGTGCGGCGCTTCAACGCGGCCTTCCTGGAGCACTACGGCCTGAATCCGAGCGCACTGCGACGCGCCGGTGGTGCCACCGGCGACAACGGTGGCGGCCAGGGCAAGGCCATCGAGGTGCGGCTGGGCTTCCGCCCGCCCTATGACGCCAACGCCATGCTGGGCTTCTTCGCGCGGCGCGCGCTGCGCGGCGTGGAAGCCGTCTCCACGGCCGACGGCAAGGAGCCCGCCAAGGGCAGCACGCCCGAATACGTGAAGCTGACCCGCACCCTGCGCATCCAGCAGGGCGGGCAGTCCCATGCCGGATGGCTCCAGCTGCGCTTCGACCTGGAACGCGAGCAGATGCTGCTGTCGGTCAGCGATTCGCTGGCCGCGGTGCTGCCCATCGTCATCAGCCGCGCCCGTGCCCTGTTCGACCTCGACGCCGAGCCGATGGCGATCAACGCGGCGCTGCATGCAGCCTTCCCGCACGGCGACGGACTGCGCGTGCCCGGCGCGGTCGACGGCTTCGAGCTCGCGGTGCGCGCGGTGCTGGGCCAGCAGATCACGGTGGCCGCGGCGCGCACGCTGGGCTCGCGGCTGGTCGAGGCCTTCGGCGAAACGCTGGCCACGCCCGTCGAGGGGCTGAACCGGCTCTTTCCCACCCCGGCCGCCATCGCTGCCGCCAGCGGCGACGAGCTGGGCCGGCTCGGCATCGTGCGGCAGCGGCAGACGGCACTGCACGCCATCGCCCGCGAAGTGGCGTCCGGCAGGCTGGCGCTGCACGCAGGAGCCGACGTGCCATCCACCATCGCCGCGCTGCAGGAGCTGCCCGGCATCGGCGCCTGGACCGCGCAGTACATCGCGATGCGCGCACTGCGCTGGCCCGACGCCTTTCCGGCCGGCGACGTCGCGCTGCAGAAGGCTCTGGGCGTGACCACGGCTCGCGCGGCCAGCGATGCATCGCAGGCGTGGCGGCCGTGGCGCAGCTACGCGGTGCTGCGGGCCTGGCATGCGCCCTCCCCGGACTCGCCCCCCGTCGCGGACACCGCCGGCACCGCCGAGCAGGCGGACGCCGCATCTCCCCTCGTCAACACGGCAGGCGTTGCCGCCTGAAATGTCATGAAGTTCAAGAGCAAAGCCATCTACACCTCGCACATCGACACGCCGCTGGGCGGCATCACGATGGCGGCCACCGACAAGGGCCTGGCCGGCGTCTGGTTCGACCAGCAGCGCCACTGGCCCGACACCAGCGGCTGGGTCACCAAGGAAGACCACCCCGCGCTGGTCGAGGCGGCCGCGCAGCTGCGCGACTACTTCGCCGGCAAGCGCGACAGCTTCGACATGAAGCTCGACCTCTCACACGGCACCGCCTTCCAGCAGAGCGTGTGGCAGCAGCTGCTGGCCATTCCGGCCGGCGCAACCACGAGCTACGGCGCGCTGAGCGCCAACGTGGGCAACCCGGCCGCGGTCCGCGCGGTGGGCGCGGCCGTGGGGCGCAACCCGATCAGCGTGATCGTGCCCTGCCACCGCGTGCTCGGCGCGGACGGCTCGCTGACCGGTTACGCTGGCGGGCTCGAACGCAAGACGGCATTGCTGCAGCTCGAAAAAGCGATCTGAGCAGTCCCGGCGCATGGAAAGAGAAAGAAAGAGACCGATCAGAGGACGCATGACCACAACGAAGAACAACATCGCCGCCGCCACTCCCGCCACTCCCGCCACTCCCGCTACTCCCGCCAAGCCCCTCGCCCCCACCGCCTGGCTCATCGACCTGGTGCTGCTGGGCGCGCTGTGGGGCGCCTCCTTTCTCTTCATGCGCATCGGCGCCGCCGAGTTCGGCGCGCTGCCGACGGCTGCGGTGCGGGTGGCGATCGCCGCGCTGTTCCTGCTGCCCATCGCACTGCTGCGCGGCCAGGGGCCATCGCTGGCGAAGCACTGGAAGGCGAGCCTGCTGGTCGGCGTCTTCAACTCGGGCATGCCGTTCGCGCTCTTCTGCTTCGCGCTGCTGACCATCAACACCGGCCTCGCCGCCGTGCTCAACGCCACCACGCCGATGTTCGGCGCGCTCGTGGCCTGGGCCTGGTTCCGCGAGCGTCCGGCGAACTGGCGTCTGGTCGGGCTGGCGATCGGCTTCGCCGGCGTGGCGATGCTCGCCAGCCGAAACGCCGGCCTGCATTCCGGCGCCAGCGGCAATGCCGCGCTCTTCGCGGTGCTGGCCTGCCTGGGCGCGTGCCTTTGCTACGGCATCTCGGCCAGCGCCACGCGGGCCTACCTGGGCGGCGTGCCCGCGCTGACCACGGCCACCGGCAGCCAGATCGGCGCCACCGCATTCCTCGCCCTGCCCGCCATCTGGCTCTGGCCCGCGCAGATGCCCAGCCTGCGCGCATGGCTCGCGCTGCTGGCGCTGGGCATCGCCTGTACCGGTGTGGCCTACATCCTGTTCTTCCGCCTGATCGAGCGCGCCGGCCCGGCCCGCGCGCTGACGGTGACCTTCCTGGTGCCGGTGTTCGCGCTGTTCTACGGCGCGGTGTTCCTGGGCGAAAGTATCACGCAGTGGATGCTGATCTGCGCGGTGGTGATCGTCTGCGGCGTGGCGCTGTCTACCGGTATCGTCAAACCCGGCTGGCAGCGCAAGGTTGCGGCCTGAACGAGCATCGCGAGGCGCCTACACGGCGCCCGCGACGACGTTCACCGAGAGTGCCAGCACCAGCATGTTGAAGGCGAAGGCCAGCACGCTGTGCAGCAGCGTGATGCGCCGCATTTCCTTCGACGTCGCCTGCACGTCGGACACCTGCGAGGTCATGCCGATCACGTACGAGTAGTAGAGAAAGTCGAAGTAGTCGGGCGCGTCGGGCGCATCGCCCTTGCCTGGAAAGTCGAGGCCGCCGTCGGTCGTGCCGTCGCGCTGGTCGATGTAGTAGCGGTGCGCGTAATGGAAGGCGTAGATCGTGTGCATCGTCAGCCACGAACCCGCCAGCGCCACCAGGCCCAGCGCGATGTGCGCCGCGCGCTCCCACCCGCTCAGGTCCTTCACCTGCTGCAGCAGCATGGCAATGGCCACGACGCTCATCGCCACGATCACCAGCATCGACACCAGGATCACCACGTTGGGCTGGTCCAGCGACTGCGCCCGCTCGCGCGTGCGCTTCGCGTCGAAGGTGCCGGCCAACCACCACGACAGCACCTGGTACACGCCCACTGCCGCGCACCAGCCGGCCAGCCCGCGCGCCATGCCGCTCATGTGCACGGGCATCAGCGCGGCGGCGACGGCGCAGCCCGTGACGGCGCCATAGAAAAGACGTTGGGGACCGGTGGTGGTGGAGAGGTGTTGGCGCATGACGGCACTTTAGCGCCCGCCAAGGCGCGCGACGGCCGGCCGTCGCGGCGTAGAGAAATTCCTACAGCCACTGCGGCATTCCGCGCATCCACGGGACGTGCGCGCGCTACTAATGTCCTTGCTGTTGTTCAAGGGAGCCCCGCCCGGAGCACGTCTGCGCCACGTCATGACAGCGCGCCCGCGGCATTCGTTCAATTCCGGCCCTCCGGACCATCAAGGATTCGCTTCATGCCGCTGCTTCGCCGCACCCGTTTCCGCGACCGCTTCGTTCCCCGCCTGCTCGGCCAGCCCGCGCTGCTCGGCACCGGCCTGCTGCTGGCCGCCGCGCCGGCCTTCGCCGATCCCTCGCCCGCGCTCGACCGCTTCAGCCTCTCGGTCGGCGGCTTCAATGCCGATCCGAAGATCAACGCTTCCTTCGGCACGGCCTATGGCGCGTTGCAGACGGGCGACATCAAGCCGGGCCGCGTCACCATGCCGCGCATCTCGGCGGACGTGCTGCTCGGCGACAGTCAGGGCATCTCCTTCGACTACTACCGGTACAAGCGCGACTACTCGGGCGGCGTCGCGAACACCACCTCGCTGGGCCCCTTCGGCACGCTCAATACCTTCGGCAACGCCAACCTGAGCACCAAGCTCGACTTCGCCAAGCTCTCCTACAAGTGGTGGATCGGCTCGGGCAACACCGTGCTGGGCTTGGGCGCCGGCGCGGCCTACTACCGCGCGACGCTGGGCGCAACCGCGCTGGCCTCGGTGAACGGCCAGATCGGCACGCTGAGCCAGAGCACGAGCGACAACGCCGTGGCGCCGCTGCTCGAAATAGGCGTGCGCCACGCCATCACACCCGACCTGCGGCTCTTCGCCGACGCCTCGGGCGTGTGGAAGAGCAGCGGCCGCTTCCACGGCAACATCTACAACGCTTCCGCCGGCGTGGAGTGGTTCCCGGTGAAGAACGTGGGCGTGGTACTGGCCTATGGCGTGACGAACATCGACCTGACACGCGAGAACGACTTCGCCGATTCGCGCCTGAAGGTCCGGCTGCAGGGGCCTTCGGCCTTCCTCAAGGCGCGCTTCTAGCCGCACTGCAGGCCAGCTCGGGGCGGTAGCCAGTCTTCGCAAGACGCGGCTCAGGGCGCGGCCTTAGGCTGCGCGCATCACCGAAGAACGGAGACGAAGAGCATGCCCGCAGCCGCCCCCGGCCCTGTGCCGTCGCAGTTCCATTCACGCATCTCGCGCATCGCGCTGGGCGACGTGGTCCACCGCAGCGCGCGCCGCTTCGGCGCGCGCACCGCGCTGATCGAAGGCGAGCACCGCATCACCTACGGCGAGCTCGACGCCGCTTCGAACCGCTTCGCGCATCACCTGCTGGGACTGGGCCTCGCGGGCGGCGACCGCGTGGGCATGCTGTGCAACAACTCGATCCAGATGGTGGTCGCCATGCTGGGCATCCAGAAGGCGGGCCTCGTGTGGGTGCCGATCAACACCGCGCTGGCGGTGGATGCCATCGGCTACATCCTCGGCCATGCCGACGTGCGCCACATCGTGATCGACACCGCGCTGCACGCCAGGCCCGATCTGCGCGAACTGCTGGAAGCGAAAGGCGTGGCGCCCATCCTCTGCGTGCTCGATGGCGACACGCCGCCTGCCGGCGTGCTCACGGTGCCGCAGGCGATCGCGCAAGGCCCGGTAACGCTGCCCGAGGTGCCCATCGACAGCACGCAGCTCGCGCTCATCATGTACACCAGCGGCACCACCGGCCGGCAGAAGGGCGTGATGCATTCGCACGCCTCGGTGCATTCGGTGCTGCTGAGCAACATGGTCGAATGGGGCAGCAGCCCCGAGCGCGCCGACGTGTGGAGCAGCGTGCTGCCGCTTTTCCATTGCGGGCAGCACACGGTGCTGATGTCGGCGCTGGCGGTGGGCGGCTCGCTCGTCGTGCTGCGCGGCTTCGACCCGGGCGCGGTGCTCGCGGCCATCGAGCGGCACCGCATCACGGTGATGGTCGGCCTGCCGATGATGTACGGCGCGCTGCTCGCGCACCCGCAGCGTGCCGCGCGGGACATTTCGAGTCTGCGGCTTTGCGTGTACGCGATGGCGCCGATGTCGCGCACGCTGCTGCTGCGCCTGCTCGACGAGTTCTGCCCCGACTTCGCACTCGTCTCGGGCCAGACCGAGATGTATCCCGGCGCCACCATCTTCGAGGCGCATGAGCAGCGCAGGCGCTTCGGCTCCTACTGGGGCGTGGGCACGCTGGTGAACGAGGTCGCGGTGATGGGCGACGATGGCGGGCTGCTGGGCCCCGAGCAGGTCGGCGAGATCGTCTTTCGCGGCCCCAACGTGATGCTCGGCTACTACAACGACCCCGAGGCCACGGCCAACGCGCAGCGCTTCGGCTGGCACCACTCGGGCGACCTGGGCAAGCTCGACGCCGACGGGCAGCTGATCTTTCTCGACCGGCTGAAGGACATGGTCAAGTCGGGCGGCGAGAACGTGCCCTCGATCAAGGTCGAGGAGGTGCTGCTGCGGCACCCCGCCGTGCTCAACGCGGCGGTGGTGGGCCTGCCGCACGAGCGCTGGGGCGAGGCGATCACCGCCTTCGTCACGCGCAGGCCCGATGCACCCGCGGACTTCGACGAGAACGTGCTCACCGCGCACTGCAGGGAGCACCTGGGCGGCTTCGAAGTGCCGAAGAAGATCATCTTCCTGCCGGCGCTGCCGATGACATCGACCGGCAAGATCCAGAAGTTCGAGCTGCGCCGGGCGCACCACGACCACTACGAGCGCGGCGGCTGACCGGTCAGCCCGGATGATCGGCACGCTGCAGCAGCGTCGTGCGCACTTCCTTCTTCAGCACCTTGCCCACCCTGGAGCGCGGCAGATCGAGCCACACCTCGATCTGCTTGGGCGCCTTCACGCTGCCGATGCGCGCCTTGACGAAGGCCTTGATGTCCTCGACATCCACCTGCCTGCCATCGTGCAGCTGCAGCACGGCCACAACGCGCTCGCCCCACTTCTCGTCGGGCAGTCCGACGACGGCGCTGTCCTGCACGTCGGGATGCTGCAGCAGCACCTGTTCGACCTCGGCCGAATAGACGTTGAAGCCGCCGGAGATGATCATGTCCTTGGCGCGGTCGACGATGTAGAGGAAGCCGTCGGCGTCGAGGTAGCCGATGTCGCCCGTGTGATGCCAGCCGTGGCGCGAAGCCTCTTCGGTCGCGCCCGGGTTCCTGTAGTAGCCGAGCATCACGAGCGAGCCGCGCACCACGATCTCGCCGCTCTCGCCCGTGGGCAGCAGCTTGCCCTCGCCGTTCATCACCCCGACCTGCACCAGCGGCCCCGGGCGGCCAGCCGACGCGAGGCGGTGGCGCGCAACGGTGCCGTCGGCGTTGAAGTGCTCGCGCGGCGACATCATCGAGATCATCATCGGCGCCTCCGTCTGGCCGAAGAGCTGGGCCATGACGGGGCCGATCTTCTGCAGCGCCTCTTCGAGCCGCGCGGACGACATCGGCGCCGCGCCGTACCAGAAGCACTGCAGCGAATCGAGCTTCGCGCCGCGCAGCTGCGGATGCTGCAGCAGCATGTAGATCAGCGTGGGCGGCAGGAAGGTGTGGGTGACGCCGTGCGCCTCGATGAGGCCGAGGAACTCGCCGATGTCGGGCCTGGGCATGATCACGATGCGCCCGCCCAGCGCCATGACCGGCAGGCACAGCACGCCGGCCGCATGCGTGAGCGGCGCGAGCGCGAGGTAGACGGGCCGGCCCTCGAAGGGATAGCCCATCAGCGTCAGCGCGGACATCGCCTCCAGGTTGCGCCCCGAAAGCATCACGCCCTTGGGCTGGCCGGTGGTGCCGCCGGTGCCGGCGATCATCGCAACGTCGTCGGGTGGGGCGATGTCCAGCGGCGAATCGTCCAGGCCTTCGAGCCAGTCGTTCATGGATGGCGCGAAAGGCTGCCGCTGGTCGAGGCAAACGAGTGCGCGCAGCTTGGGCAACTGCGCGTGCATCTGCTCGACCATGAGCGCGTAGTTGCCGTGGAAGATCAGGCAGGCGCAGTCGAAGGCGTCGAGCACGAAGGCGTTCTCGCCGGCCTCGTTGCGAGGGTTGATCGGGCACCACACGCAACCCGCGCGCGAGATGCCGAACACGGTGGCGAAGGCGGTAGCGTCGTTGCTCGAGAGCACGGCCACCTTGTCTCCGGGCTCGATGCCGGCGCGCTGCAGGCCGCGCGCCACGCGCCAGCTGATGCGCTGCACCCCGCCGTAGCTGAGATCCGTGCCGGCCATGGTGAGGCACGGCGCGTGGGCGCCCAGCTGGGCGCCCTTGTCGAGGTAGTCGACGAGGCGCATGGCAGTCAGCCCATCCGCGTGAGCACGGGCTCCTGCACCAGTCCGAAACCGCGCAGCGCGCCCAGCAACTCGCGGTGCCCGAAGGCCTGGCAGCCCGAGGCGAAGCCGGCGCGCCGCGGCGGCTGCTGCAGCAACGAGGCCGCCGCATAGGCCTGCAGCAGGCCGGTCTGCTTGTAGTTGCAGTTGCCGAAGATCACACAGTGCACGCGGCCCAGCGGCCCGGAGGCGTGCACCGAGTCGACGGACTTGTTGATGCGCGGGTTCTCGCGCGGGGGCATGGTGTTCATCACGCCCGATGCGGTCTGGGCCAGCGCGGCATAGCGGTCGTCGTCGTTCATGCCCTCGGTGGCCTTGAGCGCCGCGGCGACGATCTGTGGCACGCCTTGCATCAGCGCCTTGTTGAAGACCCCGCCGAGCACCTTCACGTTGGCCACGCGCGGATCGCGCTTGAACCACACCGGATGCGAGGTGCCGCCCCAGGGCAGCGCCAGTGCCGCCTCGTGCTGGCCGGGGATGGACAGGTGGTAGAGGCCCGCGTCAGGCTGCCACTCGACGTACTCGTTCTGCTCCAGGTAGAAGGCCTTGGAGGTGGCTGCGTTCACCAGGATGGTCTGGGTGGATGCGATGGTCGGACTTCCGCCCCAGAACACGGCGATGTCGAGGGTGTCGAGGCCAGGTGTTTCCAGGCAAAGCTGCGCCGCGATCTCGCCGGTGGTGTACATGTGGGCGAGGCCGGGCGAGAGCAGCAGGCCGGCCGCGGCGAAGCGGGCGCCGTATTTCTGGTCGAGCGTGATGAGCCAGTCCTGCTCGCCTGTGGTGTCGGTGTAGTGGCAGCCGGCGGCGAGGCAGGCATCGACCACTTCCGGGCCGAAACGGGCGAAGGGGCCGACCGTGTTGAGCACGACCGAGGCACCGGTGAAGAGCTCGGTGAGCGCCTCCACCGAATGCGCCACTTCCACCACCTCGTAGCTCGCGGTCTCGATGCCGGGCACGTTGGCCTTCATCGCCGCTTCGACCTTCTGCGCACTGCGGCCCGCAGCGACGAAGGGAATGTTGTACTCGCGCAGGTACTCGCATACGAGCCGGCCGGTGTAGCCGGAGGCGCCGTAGACGACGACGGGTTTCTTCTTGCTGTTGTTGCTCATGCTGTGTCTCCTTGCTGACTGATTGCCCGTGCGACTTACATGCCCATGCCGCCGTCCACCGCGATGCCGGCGCCGGTGATGAACCGGGCCGCATCGGAGCAGAGGAAGACCACCACGTCGGCCATGTCGCCGACTTCGCCCAGACGCCCCAGCGGCGTCTGGCCGACCACGTCGCCCACTGCCGCCTCGACGCTGGGCGCGAGGCCGGCGGCCACGATGTCCTGCGCGAGCTTCATGCCCATTTCTGTGGGCACGAGGCCCGGGTAGATGCAGTTCACGCGCACGCCGTAGCCCAGCTTGCCGGACTCCATCGCCGCGACACGGGTGGCGCGGTCGACGGCGGACTTGGTGGCCGAATAGCCGGAGATGGCCGGGAAGGCGATGGTTGCCGCGACGGAGGCGATGTTGACCACCGCCCCGCCCTTGCCGGCGCTGCCGCCAGGGCGCATCGCGCGGAATGCGTGCTTCATGCCGAGCAGGGTGCCGGCGACGTTGACGTCGAGCATGCGGCGCAGGTCGTCGCCATCGACGTCGACGACCAGCGAAGTGATCTCGATGCCGGCGTTGTTGACGAGGATGTCGAAGCCGCCGAGTTCCTTCACCGTGGTCTCGGTGGCCGAGGCCCAGTCACCGTCCTTCGTGACGTCGAGCGGGACGAAGCCCACCTTCGCTCCAGAGGAAGAGAGCCTGGCGGCCGTTTCGCGCCCCAGGTCGGCGAGCACGTCGCCAATCATCACGGAAGCGCCGGCGGCGGCCAGCGTCTCGGCGATGCTCGCGCCAATGCCGCGCGCACCACCTGTCACGAGCGCACGGCGCCCTTTCAAGTCGAACTTGGCCATCACTTGTCTCCTGTGGATATGTTGTGAGATGGAGCGGCCATCGTAGAAATCGACTTTACGAGTGTCAAGATTTTTCTTGTCACTCGTCAAGATTTTCTAGAATGACATTCGCGGCACGCCGGATGCGGGTTCTCCCGCTTGCGTGCTATGGTCTGCAATCACGAGGAACACAGGGGCTGGCAAGCGGGCAGCCCGGCTTTCAATGACGACACATCAACGGGTAAAGAAACACGCTGAACGAGTGCCCAAGGCGCGGGTCGACAAGTTCTCCGAGCGCCGCGCCGAACTGGGTGAAGCCGCCCTGACCACGCTGGCGGCACTGGGCTACGCGCGCACCAGCCTGCGCGAGATCGCGCAGAACTCCGAGTTCTCGCACGGCGTGCTGCACTACTACTTCAGCGACAAGGTCGACCTGATCATCTGCAGCGTGAAGCAGTACAAGGCCCGTTGTGTCACGCGCTACGACCACGCGGTGGAAACCGCCACCACCTACGACGAGCTGATGGAGGGCTTCCTCCAGGGCCTCGGCGATACGCTGTGCGACGAGGGCCACGTCCACCGACTCTGGTACGACCTGCGCTCGCAGGCCCTCTTCGAAGAAGCCTTCCGCGCCGATGTCGTGCAGATCGACAAGAGCCTGGAAGACATGATCTGGCGCATCATGAGCCGCTTCGCCGAGCTCTCCGGCGAAGAGCCGGGCATGTCGCCTCCGGCCACCTACGCGCTGTTCGACGGGCTCTTCCAGCAGTCGCTGCTGAAGCACATGTCGGGCGATACGAAGGCCGTCGAAAACATGCAGGCTGATGTGCGTCAGGCCATCGTGCGCCTCTTCACGCCACCGGCAAAGGCTACAGCCAGCGCCCGCAAGCGCCGCGCCTGAAACAAGAGGCCCGCCCTACTTCGTCTTCTTCACCGGCGCGAGTGCACGCGCGCCGGCCCATTGCCCGCTCTCGCACAGATCGCGCACCACGTCGCCGATCAGCGTGCACACCGCGCGTTTCGCGTTCGTGGTTGGCAGATGCACCGACACACAAAGCCCCAGCGTGCGATGCATCGAAGGCGAATCGATGCGATGCGCGACAAGGCGCCCTTCCTGCACCTCGCGCTGCGCCAGCCCGAACGGCATGATCGTCGGCCCGAGCCCCGCCTCCACCGCCGCCTTCAGCGTGTAGACGGAGTTGATCTCCGCCGCCACCTGCGCAGCCGGTTGCCTCGCCTGCTCCAGCACCGCATCGACCAGCCATCGCGTGCAATGCCCATGCGCATGAGCCGGCCACACCAGCGGCCGCGCGGTGGCCTGCGCGATGCTCACGTCGCCGGGCGGCAGCGCATGCGGGCTCTGAGGTGACTCGAGGAAGACGAAGTCTTCTTCCACCAGCGGAACGAAGCGGATGTCCTCTTCGGGCATGGTGGGCGAGAACACCGCCACGTCGACCCGACCGCGCAGCAGCTGGTCGGCCATATTGCCCGTGAGTTCCTCGTTCAGGTGCAGCACCACGTCCGGATAGCGCCGCGCCGCCGCACGCATCAAAGGCAACGCGATCATCGGGGACACGCTCTGCGGCAGCGCCGCCACCACCGACCCCGCAACCGATTCGGCCGCGACATGCACCGCTGCCTTCGCGTCGCGCACCTGCTTGGTGATGCCCTGCGCGTATTCGTAGAAGACCTTGCCGGCTTCGGTCATCGCAACGCCGTTGCGGCTGCGCAGAAGCAGTTGCGTGCCGAGTTCGGATTCGAGCTCGGCCATCTGCTTGCTCAATGCCGACTGCGCGATGAAGAGTTGCTGTGCGGCGCGCGAGAGGCTGCCGCAATCCACGATGGCAACGAAGTACTTGAACTGGCGCAACTCCATCAGGGGACCTCCGGCCGCACGCCGCGAGGTGCGGGCAAGGCCGGAGATTCTAGATCGCACACCCGCGCTCAGCTCTCGGTCCGCGCGACCACCTTCCCGGGATTGAAGATGTCATGCGGATCCAGCGCCTTCTTCACCGCACGCATCAGCGCCACCGTGTGTTCGCCATGCTCCTCGACCAGGTACTTCATCTTGTGCAGCCCCACGCCGTGCTCCCCGGTCGAAGTGCCGCCATGGCTCAGCGCGCGCTGCACCAGCCGGTGGCTGAAGGCCTCGGCCGCTTCGGTCTCCGCCGCGCTGCCCGGGTCCACCAGCACCAGGCAGTGGAAGTTGCCGTCACCGACATGGCCCAGCACCGGCACGAGCAGCCCGTGCTCGGCGATGTCGGCCTGCGTCTCCTCGATGCACTGTGCGAGCGCGGAAAGCGGCACGCAGGCGTCTGTGCTCAGGCTGCGGCAGCCTGCCTTCAACTGCAGGCATGCGAAGTAGGCGTGATGGCGCGGTGTCCAAAGCCGCGAGCGCTCCTCGGGCCGCTTCGCCCACTGAAAGGCGCCGCCGCCATGACTGCCCGCGATCTCGCGCACGATGGCTGCCTGCTCGTCGATCTGCGCCTGGCTGCCGCCGAACTCCAGGAACAGCGTCGGGTGCTCGCCCAGCGTGGTGCGGCTGTGCGCGTTGACGGCGCGGATGGTCAGCGCGTCCAGCAGTTCGGCGCGCGCCAGCGGCACGCCCATCTGGATCGCCTCGATCACGCAGCCGACCACCGCGCGCACCGACGGAAAGTGCACCACGGCGGCCGCATACGTCTCGGGATGCGGGTGCAGCCGCACCGTGGCTTCGGCGATCAACCCCAGCGTGCCCTCGGAGCCGCAATACAGCTGCGTGAGGTTGTAGCCCGCCGAGCTCTTGCGCGCCCGCGAGGCGGTGCGGACGATCTCTCCATCGGCAGTGACCACCGTGAGATTCACGAGGTTGTCGCGCATGGTGCCGTAGCGGACGGTGTTGGTACCCGATGCCGCCGTCGCGACCATGCCGCCGATGGACGCATCGGCGCCGGGATCGACCGAGAAGAAGAAGCCCGTGCCCTGCAGCGCGGCGTTCAGCTGCCCGCGCGTGACTCCCGCCTCCACCGTGGCCGTGAGGTCGCCGGGCCTTATCGCCAGTACCTTGTTCATCTGCGAGAAGTCGACGCACACGCCGCCCTCCACCGCCAGCAGATGCCCTTCGACCGAAGAGCCCACCCCGAAGCCGATGACTGGCACCCGCTCGCGCGCGCAGGCGCGCACCACGAAAGCCGCTTCTTCCGTGCTGTGCACGTACACCACTGCGTCGGGTGGCTGCGGCGGATAGGTCGACTCGTCCGTGCCGTGCTGCAGCAGCACAACTTTGCTGGTGGAAAAGCGTTCGGCGAACCTGCCCTGCAGCAGCGCGAGCAGTTCGGGCGACGGAGAGCGCCGGGTGTTCAGGCGCACGGGAATGCTCACGATCGAGTCCATGGGTTCCTCCTGACTGGGTACGGGTCAGCGCCGCGACGAAGCAACGCCCGGCCTGACGAACAGCACCAGCACGGCGCCGATCACCAGCAGCGCCGCAAGCATGTGCAGCCCCGCATCGGTGCTCTGCGTCGCATCCTTGATGAGCCCGATCAGGTACGGCGCGCTGAAGCCCGAGAGATTGCCGAAGGAGTTGATGAGCGCGATGCCCGCTGCAGCGGCCGCACCACCGAGGAAGGCCGTGGGCATGCCCCAGAAGACCGGGAAGGTCGACATGATGCCCATCGTCGCCAGCGTGAGACCGGCCATCGCCAGCGTCACGTTGCCATGGAAGGCCACGCTGAGCACCAGCCCGATCGCACCGATCACGGCGCCGATGGCGCTGTGCCAGCGGTACTCCAGCCGGCGATCCGCGCTGCGCGCCATGAAGTACATCGCGACCACGCCGAAGGTCCACGGAATGGCGCTGAGCAGGCCGATGTCGAGCGCGCCCTTCACGCCTGCCGCCTTGATGATGCTGGGCAGCCAGAACGAGATGCCGTACAGCCCCGAGGTATAGGCGAAGTACACCAGCGCCAGCAGCCACACACGGCCGTTGCCCAGCACGCCGGCGATGCGCGGCTCGGCCTTGCCCACCGACTCGGCGGCGATGTCGCGGGCAATGATCTCGCGCTCGGCCGGCGTGAGCCAGCGCGCGTCCTTCACGCGGTCGTCGAGGTAGCGCCACACCACGAGGCCCAGCGCCACCGTCGGCAGCCCCTGCAGCAGGAACAGCCACTGCCAGCCCGCCCATCCGTTGACGCCGCCCATGCCCTGGAGGATCCAGCCCGAGAACGGCCCGCCGAGAATGCCCGCGAACGGGATCGCCGCGAGGAACAGCGAGGTCGCCTTGCCCCGCCGCGCGGCCGGGTACCAGTAAGTGAGATAAAGAATGATGCCGGGGAAGAAGCCCGCCTCGGCCGCGCCGAGCAGGAAGCGGATCACGTAGAACGACACCGGCGAGCTCACGAACATGGTGGCCGCCGAGAGCAGTCCCCAGGTGATCATGATCCGCGCGATCCAGCGGCGCGCACCCACGCGGTGCAGCACCACGTTGCTCGGCACCTCGAACAGGAAGTAGCCGATGAAGAAGATGCCCGCGCCCAGCCCGTAGACCGCGTCGCTGAACTGCAGGTCGCCCTGCATCTGCAGCTTGGCGAAGCCGACGTTCACGCGGTCGAGGTACGCCACGATGTAGCAGAGGAACAGCAGCGGAATCAGCCGCCATCCGACCTTGCGGTAGACGGCATCGGAGGTGCTGTCGAAGCGGCCCTCGTAGGGCTGCGCGATGGTGCTGGTGTTCATGGATGCGTCGCTTTCCTTCGCCTGATCCGGCTGCAGGCGATGGTCGCGTCCACACCCGCCGCACGGCTGCGGGTTTCCACGCAAGATTCATATGGATTGAAGATCGGCGCATCTCGCAACGAGATGCGCAAGGCCGGTGCATGTCACGAAGACGGTGCACGCCGTGCACGGGATGCCTTCGAACCAAGGTCGAGCCATAGCGCCTGGACAGCGTTCCGGCAGGAAGTTGTTCCACCAGTCTGTGGAAATCTTTGTGGATAACACAGGGACAACATCGGCGTTGCCAGCAATCATGCGGGCCGTCGCCAGAGTGCCTGTATTCGAGGCAACCGCCTCTTGACTTTTTTCGCCGGCAGGCTCGGGGCGAGCGCGGTGAACTGGATATCTACGCGTCAGCCCCGCCGAAGTAAAAGGACTGGATATCCGCCCGCTGCCGCAACTCCGGCGCATCGCCGCTCAATACCGTGATACCCGCCTCGAGCACGGTCGCGCGGTCGGCGTACTGCAGCGCCACGGTCGAGTTCTGCTCCGCGACGAGGATCGACAGGCCCTGTTCCCGGTTGAGCCTGCGCAGCTGCTCGAAGATGTCGCGCACCACGATGGGCGCAAGCCCCATCGACGGTTCGTCGAGCACGAGCAGCCGGGGCCGCGACATCAGCGCGCGGCCGATGGCGGTCATCTGCTGCTCGCCGCCCGAGCTCAGGCCGGCCGGTGTGCGCCGGCGCTCCTTCAGGCGCGGAAAGATCCCGTAGACCCGTGCGAGATCGTCAGCGGCCTCGGCGCGCCCCGCACTGCGCCCGAGCGCGCCGGTCAGCAGGTTCTCCTCGACGGTCAGCGAACGAAAGCAATGACGGCCTTCGAGCACCTGCACGAGGCCGAGCCGCACCAGATCGGCCGGGCTGGTACGGCTCGCGTCGCGGCCGTCGAACGCGATGCGCCCGGCCGTCACCTGCCCCCGCTGCGCCGGCAGCAGGTTCGACACTGCCTTCAGCGTGGTCGACTTGCCCGCGCCGTTGGCGCCGAGCAGCGCATGGATCTCGCCCGCGCGCACCTCCAGGCTCACGCCATGCAGCGCGACGATGGCGCCCTGGTACGCGGCCTCGACCGCCTCGACGCGCAGCAAGGGTGCGGTCATCCGGTCAGCTCCAGGCGTGGAACGGTGGCTTCACGCCGTTGAGGAAGTAGTTGCCGACGATGGCGTACTTCCAGCGCACCGGGTCGTGCAGGGTATGCGTGCGCGCGTTGCGCCAGTGCCGGTCGAGGTTGTACTGGCCCAGCGTCGAGCGCGTGCCCGCCAGCTCGAAGAGCTTGTTGGTCGCGTGGATCGCGATCTCCGTGGACAGCACCTTGGCTTCCGCCGTCGCGATCTGCGCCGCGGCCACGCTGTCGGCGTCTGGCGCGGCCACGGCGAGGTCGATGGCACGGCCGGCGCGCTCCAGCAGCGCTTCGCTGGCGTGCAGGCGGATCTGCAGGTCGCCCACCGCCTGTATCGAGTACGGGTCTTCCCACGCATGGTCGCGCTGGCTGTCGATCCACGGCCGCGTCTTGGTGCGGATGAAATCGATGGTCTCCGCAATGGCGCCGCGCGCGATGCCCACGTCGACGGCAGCCTGGATGATCTGGAAGATCGCACCATCGGCCGAGGGCGTGGCGTAGCCCTTGTAGGCCGGGATCAGGTGCGTCTTCGGCACTTTCACGTGGTCGATGACCACCGTGCCGCTGAGCGTGGTGCGCTGGCCGAAGGCCGACCAGTCGTCGATCACCGTCAGGCCCGGCGCGTTGCGCTCGGCCACCACGTACCAGGTGTTGCCCTGCTCGTCGTTGGCCACGATGGGCACGTAGTGCGCGAGCAGCGCGCCGGTCGAATAGAACTTGCGCCCCGTCACCACCACGTGGTCGCCCGCGTCGGTGAAGCGCGTCTCGAAGTCGGCCGCGCGCTTCGAGCCCGATTCCGAGAACGCGTTGCCCCAGCGCACACCGCGCAGGAAGTCGGCGAAGAAGAGCTTCTGCTGCGCCGCGTCCGAAACCGTGCGCACCGCTGCCACGAAGCCGAGGTGGTTCTGCGTGATCTGGCCCAGCGACGGGTCCGCCGCCGAGATGATCGCGATCACCTCCGCCAGCGTCGCGTACGACACCTCCGCGCCGCCGAAGGCCTTGGGCACGTTGATGGCCCAGAGGCCGCTTTGCGAGTAGGCGTCGATCTCCTCGACCGGCCAGCGCCGCAGGCGGTCGCGCTCGGAAGCGCCGACGATCAGCTTCGCGGCCAGCGCATGCGCCACGGCGATGGCCTCGGCGTCGCCGCGGATGACATGGGCCGGCTCGTCGGGCAGCGGCAAACCCGGCACCGGGTCGTTGGCGGCCGCGGGCTGCGCGGCGGAGGAGGAAGAGGAAGAAGAGGAGGAAGGAGCTTCGAGTACGGCGGACATCGTTCGGCCTTTCGGTGGTTTGTCGGGATGGCGTTCAGTCATCGATGCTCTTGCGCACCTTGACGTTCTTCTCCTTGGCGTAGGCCAGCGAAGACTTCTCGATGATCGGGCGCAGCAGCTTCCAGTCGGGCGCGATCCAGTCAGACACCACGTTCCACTTGCTGCCGTCCCACTGCTGGAAGGCCACGCGGCCGTCGCCCTCGTGGTTGTCCCAGGTCACATTGATCGAGTGGAAGAGCCCCTTGGCGCCGAGCGCGGCGGCACGCGCCTCGTCGATCTTCAGGTTCTCCAGCCCCCAGCGGATCTCGTCGCCGGTGAGCGTGCGCTTGCCGAACTTCGCCTGCGCGATGCGGATCGCCTCCACGTTCAGGATGCCGTTGAGCACGCCGAGGTTGTGATAGACGCTGCCGATGCGCTTGGGGTCCTGCAGGTTGCCCTTGCCGGCACCGTAGACGATCTTCGTGATGTCCTGCAGCACCGGGTATTGCGCGCCGGCCGCCACGGTGGTGATGGCCACGTAGCCCTTGGCCGCCTCGCCGGCGGGGATCACGTCCTCCTCGGAGTTCGACCACACGTTACCCACGATGTGGTCGACCGGGAAGCCCGTCTTCTGCGCAGTCTTGAGCGCCACCGGGTTCATCACGCCCCAGCCGCGCAGCACCACGTAGTCGGGCTTCACGCGCCGGATGGCGAGCCACTGCGACTGCTGTTCGTTGCCCGGGTGCGGCACCTCGATCTGCTGCAGCGTGAAGCCGTACTTCTTCGCCAGCAGCTCGTAGACCGGAATGGTCTCCTTGCCGTAGGGCGAGCCGTGATACAGCACCACGATCTTCTTGCCCTTGAGCTTGTCGGCGCCGCCCTCCTTGCCGGCGATGTAGTTCACGATGCCCGAGGTCTCGCTGTAGGGGTTGAGCAGCAGCGGAAAGATGTACTTGAACACGCGGCCGTCGGTGGTGTCGGTGCGGCCGTGGTTGATGGTGAGCAGCGGCACCTTGTCGGCCGTCACGCGGTCGATCAGCGCATAGGCGATGCCGACCGACAGCGGGTTCCATGTCGCGATGCCGGGGCGCTGCTTGAGGCGCTCGTACACCTCCACGCCGCGCTCCACTTCGTACTGCGTCTCGCCCTCCTCCCAGGTCAGCTTGACGCCGCCCACGCCGCCGTCGCGCGTGTTGACCAGGTTCAGGTAGTCGATGAAGCCGCCGAAGAAGCCGGTGCCGCCGGCGGCGTAAGGCCCCACGCGATAGCTCTGCAGCGGGAAGAACTGCTCGTTGGCATCGGCATGCGCCGCCTGCAGGCCGCCGGCTGCGATGGTGACGGCCAGGGCCGCGTTTTTCAGGTGCTTGATGAAGGACATGGTCTGGAAGGGTCGCGTTGGAATGGAAAGAAAGGGAAAAGAAGGAAGGAGAAAGAAGTCAGCCCGGCGCGGACGGCCGGCGCCGCAGGCGCTTTGCCGCCCGGTCCCATAGGGCGGCCAGCCCCTGCGGCTCCACGACGAGAAAGAAAATGATCAGCGCGCCCAGCACGATGCGTTGGCTCATGTCGAGCACGCCCGAGTCGAAGCTTCCGCCCAACAGCAGGCTGCCCACGCGCGAGAGCAGCAACGGAAACACCACGATCAGCGCGGCGCCGAAGAAGGCCCCCCGGATCGTCGAGAGCCCGCCGATGATCACGATGAAGAGAATCTGGAAGGAGCGGTCCAGGTTGAAGCCCGCCGGCTCCACCGTGCGCAGGTAAACGAAGCCCCACAGCACACCCGCCACCCCGGCGATGAAGGACGACACGGCAAAGGCCAGCAGCTTGGTGCGCAGCACCGGCACGCCGATGACGCGCGCGGCCAACTCGTTGTCGCGCACGGCGATGAAGTGGTGCCCGGCCTGAGTGCGCACCAGCCGCCATGCCAGCGCGGTGAGCACCGTCACGATCGCGAGCGAAAAGAGGTAGCGCCCCACTGGCGTATCGAACACGATGCCCGCCACCTCGAGCGTGGGCGCGTCGATCACGCCCGAGGCGTTGTCGTTGCTGAACCAGCCGAACTTGGTGAGGGCCCATTGCACGAAGAACTGCGCTGCCAGCGTCGACACCGCGAGGTAGAAGCCGCGCAGCCGCAGGCTCGGCAACCCGAACACCAGCCCGACCGCCGTGGCCGCCAGCCCCGCGAGGCCGATGCTCGCCAGCAGCGGCAGCCCCTGCAGGCGCAGGTTGAAGTTGTAGGCCGCGAAGGCTCCCACCGCCATGAAGGCCGCGGTGCCCAGCGAGAGCTGACCCGCGTAGCCCGTCAGCAGGTTGAGCCCCACGGCCGCGAGCGACAGCGCCAGAAAGGGAATCAGCAGCGCATCGAACACATAGCCCGATGCCACGAACGGCACCACGCCGAAGGCGATGGCCAGCACGGCGAGCGGCCATGCCCGCAGCGGCGTCCTCCAGGATGAAGAGGCGACAGCGCCCATGGCTCAGGCCCTCTCCACGAGCTTCTGCCCGAACAGGCCGCTCGGCCTGACCAGCAGGAAGGCCAGCGCCGCCACGTAGGCGAACCAGCTCTCGATGCCGCCGCCCACGAAGGGCCCGATGTAGACCTCGGCCAGTTTCTCCAGCGCGCCGATCACCAGCCCGCCAACGATCGCGCCGAGGATGGAATCGAAGCCTCCAAGCACCAGCACCGGCAGCGCCTTCAGCACCACGAGCGAGAGCGAGAACTGCACGCCCAGCCGCGCACCCCACAGCAGGCCGGCGACCAGCGCGATGACGCCGGCCGTTGCCCACACCGTCGTCCAGATGCGCGGCAGGCGCAGGCCCACGGCCACGGCCGCGTAGGTATCGTCGGCCACCGCGCGGAACGCCAGGCCCACGCGGGTGTAGCGGAAGAAGGCCGAGAGAAGTGCCACCATCACGCCCGCCGTGGCGGCGGCGAAGAGGTCGAAGGTCGAGACCATGATGCCGAGGAACTGCAGCGGCTCGTCCGCGATGCCCAGCTCCAGCGCGTGCACCTGCGTGCCCCACAGCAGCTGGGCGACGCCCTCGATCACGTACGACAGGCCCAGCGTGGCCATGAACAGCGTGATCGGCGGCTGATTCACCAGCGGGCGCAGCACCGTGCGCTCGATGGTCAGCCCCAGCAGCACCATCAGCGCGAAGGTCAGCGCGAGCGCCAGCGCGAAAGGTACGCCGCGCTCGACCAGGCTCACGAAGGTGAGCGCGGCGAACAGCAGCTGCGCGCCCTGTGCGAAATTGAGCACGCCCGAGGTCTTGTAGATCAGCACGAAACCGATCGCCACCAGCGAATACATCACGCCCGAGAGCAGGCCGCCCACGAGCACTTCGACGAAGAAACCGAGCTCGCTGCCGTCCATCAGGCCCGCTCCGCTTCTTCGTCGTGGGCCACGCCGAGGTAGGCGTCGATCACCGCCGGGTCGGCACGCACCTCGGCCGGCGTGCCGTCGGCGATCTTGCGGCCGTAGTCCAGCACAGCCACGCGGTCCGACAGCCCCAGCACCACGCCGATGTCGTGCTCGATCAGCAGGATGGTGGTGCCGAACTCGTCGCGCGCGGCGCGCACGAAATGCGCCATCTCGCGCTTCTCGCTCACCGTCATGCCGGCCATGGGCTCGTCGAGCAGCAGCAGTTGCGGCTGAGCGACGAGCGCCCGCGCCAGTTCGACGCGCTTCTGCAGGCCGTAGGCCAGCGTGCCGGCCAGGCGCTCGCTCACCGCGCCCAGCCCCAGGAAACCGATGATCGCGTCGGCGCGTTCGCGTGCGTCCTCGCGCTCGCGCCTCGCGCGCCCCAGCCCGACGATCTGTTCGATGAAGGTGGAGCGCGCAGCGTCCACGCGGCCGAGCACGATGTTGTCCCGCACGCTCAGGCCCTTGAAGAGCGCGAGATTCTGGAAGGTGCGCGCCACGCCCAGCCGGGCCAGGCGCGCGGTCGGCACCCGAGCGAAGCCGCGCTCCCCGATCCACACGCGCCCGCGGTCGGGCCGGTAAAGGCCGCTGATCACGTTGACCAGCGAGCTCTTGCCCGCACCGTTTGGCCCGATGACCGCGCGTATCTCGCCCCTGGCGATCGACAGGTCCACGCTCGCCAGCGCTGTGACGCCGCCGAACGAAAGATCCACGCCCTCCAGCCGCAACACGCTCGCCCCCTCGCGGGCCCGGGCGACCGGCGCGGACTGCCCTGCGGGCAGGAAGCCCGCCAGCGGATCGACGCCCAGGGAGACCGGCCCGGCCTCGAACAGGAAGTCAGGCATCGCCGGGCTCACGCAACGGCTTCCAGCGCCGGACTGCCCTGGCGGCCCGACTGCTGTTGCTGATGCTGCGCGGCCGCCTGTTCGGCTTCCAGCTGGCGCACCAACGGCAGCACCTTCTCGCCGAAGTACTCCACCTCCTCGATGAAGTGCAGGAAGCCCGCCAGCACCAGGTCGACGCCGATGGCCTTGAGCGCCACGATGCGCTGCGCGATCTGCAGCGGCGTGCCGATGAGGTTGGTGCGGAAGCCGTCGTTGTACTGAACCAGGTCTTCGAAGGTCGACTTGGCCCAGTTGCCCTCGCCTTCCGGCGAAGCCTTGCCGGCCTGCTTCACTGCATCGCCGAAGGCGTGCACCGCCTCCACGTGCGCGTGCCTGACGATGTCGTCGAGCACCGCCCTGGCTTCCTCCTCGGTGTCGCGCGCGATGACGAAGGCATTCACGCCGATGCGGACCTTGTGGCCGTTCTGCGCCGCCTTGGCCTGGATGTCGTCGATCTGCACCTTCAGTCCCTCCGGCGTATTGCCGTTGGTGAAGTACCAGTCCGACACGCTGGCCGCGTTGTCGCGCGCGGCGCGCGAGCTGCCGCCCTGGAAGATCTCCGGATGCGGCTTCTGCACCGGCTTCGGGCTCAGCGTGTAGTCGGTGAAGCGGTAGAAGTCGCCCTTGAAGCTGAAGTTGTCCTGCGTCCAGATGCCCTTGAGCGCGCGGATGAACTCGTTGGAACGGCGATAGCGCTCGTCGTGCTCCAGCCAAGGCTCGCCGATGGCCTGGAACTCGCCCTTGAACCAGCCGCTGACCACGTTGATGGCGATGCGGCCGTTTGAAATGTGGTCGATGGTGGCGATCTGCTTGGCCACCACGGCCGGGTTCCACGGACCCGGCAGGATCGCCGCGAGCACCTTCAGCTTGGTGGTCGCATGCAGCAGCGCCTGACTGAACGACACCGACTCGTGCTGGTACTCCGCGCCGTAGCCGGCGGTGAAGCGGATCTGGCTCAGCGCGTACTCGAAGCCCGCCTTCTCGGCCGCGACGGCCAGTCGCTGGTTGTATTCGAGGCTCCAGTCGGTGCGCTGCTCGATGGTGCTGACCACCAGCCCGCCGCTGACGTTGGGCACCCAGTAGGCGAACTTGACCGGGGCGGAGACGGATGCGGAAGAAGCGGAGGAAGTGGAAGGCGAAGACGCTTGGCTCATGGAAGGCTCCTTGGATGTCTGTGGAACTGCGCTCGATCCGGCTTCAGGCCGGCACCGCGACCGGCACGGGCTTGCGTACCACGGGCGTGGCGGCATCGCGAAGCTGCGGCACGGCGCGCGCGACGGCCAGGGCGATGCGCTCGCGCAGCGCGTGGTTTGCGATCTCGTAGCCCTCGAAATCCTTTTCCACCGCGTAGACGCCGATGGGCAGCGTGCGCGACTGGAAGAAGCTGAAGAGCGGACGCAGCTGGTGATCGATGACCAGCGCATGGCGGTCGCTGCCGCCGGTGGCCGCGAGCAGCACGGGCTTGTCGATGAGCGCCTCGTGGTGGACGAAGTCGAACAGGTGCTTGAAGAGGCCCGTGTACGAGCCGCGATACACCGGACTCGCCACCAGCAGCAGGTCGGCCGACTCGATGGCCGCGATGCTTTCCTCGACGGCCGCGGGCAGCTGGTTGCGATAGAGCACGCCCGCGAACTGCGGACCGATCTCGCCAAGCGAGATCACGCGCGCATCGATGGCCAGCTCGTCGCCTAGCGCCTCCAGCAGGCGATCCACCAGCACCAGGGTTCGCGAGGGACGTTGCAGGCTGCCGGACACGGCAACGACTTTCAGTTTTCGACTCATGTTGATATGACCTCTGTTCAGAAGCCGCGAGTCATTCGCGGCACGCTCGATATATGCGAATCGCGTGCCACTTACTTTCCCCTTATGAATCAACGAGTTAGACGAAAATGACTGCATCCGCGCGTGCTGGATCGGCAGCAGGCTGCGGCTCGGTTGCTGATGCATCAGCAGCACGGCGCGCTTAGTCGTTCGAGGCACATCGGTATGCGCCGATCGAATGAACGCCAGGCAGCAACGGGGCTTGCGAACTGCTGCCCCGACAGCAGCACACAGGCATGGCGCACCAAAGAAAAGGGCCTGCGGCTCACGCCGCAGGCCCTCATCCGTCATCGCGCAACGACGCTCTACGCGGGAATGGAACTCTCAGGAATAGAAGCTCGGCGGCGGCAGCCGCTCGTTGAGCGCCCAGTCGCCCAGCTCGCGCACTTTGTAGTCGACCGGGTCGTGCAGCGTGTGCACGCGCAGGTTGCGCCAGTAGCGGTCCAGCCGCAGTGCCGCCGTGGTGGCGCGTGCGCCCGTGACCTCGAACATGCGGTGCGCAACCTCGAGGCCGGCGCGCGTGCTCGCAACCTTCGCCGCGGCCACCGCGATGGCGACCTGCCCGCGCTCCTGCGCGTCGAGCGAATCGCCGCGCAGCCATGCCTGGTCGAAGGCGTCGGCGGCGTCGTCGAGCAGGCTGCGCGCGCCTTGCAGCGCGAGCCAGAAGTCGCCGTAGTGCGCGAGCACGAACGGGTCTTCGTTCGCGGCTGGTGCCGGCGAGAAAAGCCACGGCCTTCCCTGCTGCAGCGTGAAAGCCTTCGCTTCCGCCAGCGCCCCTTCTCCCAGGCCCAGGTAGATGTTCGCGAGGATCAGCTGCGCGAGCAGCGGGCGAAGGCACGCAAAGGGCGTGGACAGCGGCCCCGGTTCCAGCAGCAGTTCCTTCGCGTCGACGCGCACCCCATCGAAGAGCACGCTGCCGCTGTCGGTCTGGCGCTGGCCCATGTTGTCCCAGTCGTCGAGCACCCTGATGCCCGCGCGGTCCGTGGGCACCACGCCGATCAGCAGCTTTCCGTTCGCGTCGAGCGCCGAAGCCAGCAGCATGTCCGAATCGCTGGCGCCGGAGCAGAAGCTCTTGCGCCCGGAAAAGACATAGCCCCCGCCGCCTGCGAGCTCGGCGCGCGTGGACTTGTCCAGCGGATTGAGCGCGTTGCCCCAGAACCATCGGCGCTCGCCCGTCTGTACGATCCACGGCTCCCATTGCGCGCGCCGCCCGAAGAGTCGCGTGGTCGCCAGCAGCAGGTGGTGGAAGGCGAACAGGTGCGCCACCGAGCTGTCGACACGCGCGAAGCCGCGCACGACATCGAGCGTCTGCCGCCAGCTCGCGCCCAGGCCGCCCAGCTCCGCCGGCACGCTGAGCATCAGCAGGCCGCTCTCGCGCAGCAGGTCGCGCTCGGCCTTCGGCGTACCGCCGCGTTCGTCGCGCTCGACCGCCGTCTGCGCCAGCGCCTGTGCCACGCGCTGCGCCGCCGAATGCCATGGCACCACCTCGTCGCCCGCCTCGGCCGGAAAGTGTTTCATGCCTCGGCCTTCTCGCGCGCGGGCGCCGGCGGGGCCTGCACAGCCGATCCAGCCTGCGCAGGCGGCGGCACGATGTCATTGGCGATGACCTCGCCGAACGGCCCTGTGATGTTGGCCTGTCCCGGTGCCCGCGCATTCTCGAGCGGCAGCAGCGGAAACAGCAGTTCGGCCACGCGGTATGCCTCTTCCAGATGCGGGTAGCCCGAGAAGATGAAGGTCTCCACGCCGAGCGCCGCATATTCAGCGATGCGCGCGGCCACCTCCTCGGGGCTGCCGACCAGCGCGGTGCCCGCGCCGCCGCGCACCAGCCCCACGCCGGCCCACAGATTGGGCGACACCTCCAGCCTGTCGCGCCGACCGCCATGCAGCGCCGCCATGCGCCGCTGACCCACAGAGTCGAAGCGCGCGAAGGCCTTCTGCGCGGCCGCGATGGTGTCGTCGGTCACATGCGAGATCAGCTCTTCGGCCGCCTGCCATGCGGCTTCGCTGGTCTCGCGCACGATCACATGCAGCCGGATGCCGAAGCGCAGCCTGCGCCCGTGCTTCGCCGCCGCGGCGCGCGCCTTCGCGATCTTGTCGGCGACGTCGGCCGGCGGCTCGCCCCAGGTGAGGTACACGTCGACCTGCTCGCCCGCGAGCTCGATGGCCGCCTCCGACGAGCCGCCGAACCACAGCGGCGGATAAGGCTTCTGCACCGGCAGATAGAGCGTCTTCGCGTTCTCCACGCGCAGATGCCGGCCGGTGTAGTTCACCGTCTCGCCGGCCGCCACGCCGCGCCAGATGCGCAGGAACTCGTCGGTCACCTCGTAGCGCTCGGCATGCGTGAGGAAGCTGCCGTCGCCACGCTGTTCGTCGGGGTCACCGCCGGTCACGACGTTGATGAGCAGCCGGCCGTCGCTGAAGCGGTCGAGTGTCGCGGCCTGCCTGGCGGACACCGTCGGCGAGATGATGCCGGGGCGTATGGCCACGAGGAACTTGAGCCGCTCGGTCTGCGCCGCAAGCGAAGAGGCGACCACCCACGAGTCCTCGCACGAGCGCCCGGTGGGAATCAGCACGCCCTCGTAGCCCAGTTCGTCGGCGGCCTGCGCGACTTGCCGCAGATAGCGTTGGCTCACAGTGCGCGCACCGCGCGAGGTGCCGAGGTAGCGGCTGTCGCCGTGCGTGGGAAGAAACCAGAAAATTTGCATCCCACGATTCAGCAGTTAGCGTGCCAGTGGAATCGACCATAGGTTCCCCTGTGGAATCGCCTCCGCGCGCGCGGCAACTGCTGCTGGAGCAGCAGCCGGGCACCACATCTGCTGCATGCAACGCATCGCACGCGCTCACTCTGCTGCCACGGAAGCAAAACAAGGATCGATATGCGGATCGCATCGTTGGCCGCGCCTTCGCCTGCCTCCAACATGCTGCCAGCGCAGCAACGGTGCTGCCTGCACATCACCGAGGTCCTGCGTGAGTTCCGTTCTTCCCCTGCTCGCTCCAGTCGCTTCGTCCATCTCTCCTTCTTCCCCTGCTGCTGAATCGGCCCGCGACATCGCGCGCGATCTCATGCGGCGCTTCGCGCACACCGCCGTCGAGCGCGACGAACGCGGCGGCACGCCGAAGGCCGAGCGCGATGCACTGCGCGCCAGCGGCCTGCTGGCACTGAGCATCCCCGCGCAGTTCGGCGGCGGCGGCGCCGACTGGCGCGAGACGCTGGACGTGGTGCGCCTGCTCGCGCAGGCCGACAGTTCCATCGCGCACGTGTTCGGCTTCCACCACCTGATGCTGGCGACGGTGCGCCTGTTCGCGCGGCCGGCGCAGTGGGAGCCGTGGTTCGAGCAGACGGCGCGGCGCCGCTGGTTCTGGGGCAACGCGCTCAATCCGCTGGACGACCGCACCGTGTCCAGCGCGCACGAAGGCTGGCGCGAATTCACCGGGCAGAAGAGCTTCTGCTCGGGCGCGCTCGACTCCGAGATGCTGATCGCCTCTGCGCGCGAGGAAGGCAGCGGCGCCTTCATCGTCGCGGCCGTGCCCACCGGACGCAGCGGCATCTTCGTGGCGCCCGACTGGAACAACATCGGCCAGCGCCAGACCGACAGCGGCAGCGTCACCTTCGAGAAGGTGCGCGTCGAGCAGCACGAGGTGCTGGCCGACCCCGGGCCGCTGTCGACGCCCTTCGCCTGCCTGCGCCCGCTGGTGTCGCAACTGGTGCTCACCAACATCTATCTCGGCATCGCCGAAGGCGCCTTCGACGATGCGCGCCACTACACGCTGCACGAGTCGCGCCCCTGGCATGCGGCCAGGGTTTCGCAGATGCACGAAGACCCGTATGTGCTGGGCCAATACGGTGAATTCTGGGTCGGGCTGGAAAGCGTGCGGGTGCTGACCGACCGCGCGGCCGACCGGCTGGACGCAGCCTGGCGGCTCGGCGCGGCTCTCTCGGAGGACGAGCGCGGCGAGGTCGCGGTCGCGGTGGCCACCGCCAAGGTCGCGGCCACGAACATCGGCCTGGAGATCTGTACGCGCATGTTCGACGTAGCCGGCGCGCGCGCCACGCACGGCGGCCTTCGGCTGGACCGCCACTGGCGCAACCTGCGCACCCAGTCCCTGCACGACCCCGTGGCCTACAAGGTGCGCGAGCTCGGCGAATGGGCCCTCAAGCAGCAATACCCCGTACCGACCTTCTACTCATGAACGCCCTCACCCACCCCCTCGACCTGCCCTCGCCGGCCGATGCCACGGAGCCCGAGTGGGAAGCCCCCACGCTGCTCACGTTGCCCAACCCGCGCAAGCTCACGACCTCGATCCGCGCCACCGCGCAGGTGTTCCAGGACCCGCGCTCGGCCGCACTGCTCGAGCGCATCCGGCTCGTGGCGCCCAGCGACGCCAACGTGCTCATCATCGGGGAGACCGGCACCGGCAAGGAACTCATCGCTCGCCACGTGCACGACCTGAGCCGGCGCAGCGGCAAGCCCTTCGTGGCCGTGAACTGCGGCGCCTTCTCCGAGAACCTGGTCGAGAGCGAGCTCTTCGGCCACGAGAAAGGCGCCTTCACCGGCGCGTTCTCGGCCAAGACCGGCTGGTTCGAGGCGGCCAACGGCGGCACGCTCTTCCTCGACGAGATCGGCGACCTGCCGCTGCCGATACAGGTGAAGCTGCTGCGCGTGCTGCAGGAGCGCGAGGTGGTGCGCCTGGGCTCGCGCAAGAGCGTGCCGATCGACGTGCGCGTTATCGCCGCCACCAACGTGCGGCTGCAGGACGCGGTGGCCGCCGGCAACTTCCGCGAAGACCTGTTCTACCGGTTGCACGTGGTGCACCTCGCGCTGCCGACGCTGCGCGAGCGCCCCGGCGACATCCTGCCGCTGGCGCGCCACTTCATCGAGGAATACCGCCGGCGGCTGGGCTACGGCGCGGTGCGGCTCGACGAGAGCGCCGAGCGCAAGCTCAGCGAGCACGCCTGGCCCGGCAACATCCGCGAGTTGGAGAACGTCATCCACCACGGCCTGTTGATCTGCCAGCACAACGTGCTCGGCGCGGAGCACCTGCACCTGTCGTCGCTGAACATCCAGCGCCGCGCCCCCGAAGGCGAACCGCAGCCGGCGGAGACCGCGCCGCACCAGGCGCTGGAGGACGTGCTGCGCGAGCTCTTCAACGAGCCCGACGAGCAGCTCTTCGAGAAGATCGAGGAGACCGTGATGCGCACGGCCTTCGAGTTCTGCCACCGCAACCAGGTGCAGGCGGCCAAGCTGCTGGGCATCAGCCGCAACGTGCTGCGTTCCAGGCTCATCAAGAACCGGGAAATCTCGGCGCTGAAGTAGCCCCTTGAAGAGGAGACAATGATCCGCTCGAAGCCGAACATGAGGGGATCACGATGTCAGCTGACGACTGGTGGAAGTACGGAATCGTCTACCAGGTCTATCCACGTTCGTTCCAGGACAGCAACGGCGACGGCATCGGGGACATAAACGGCATCCGCGCCCGGCTGGATCATCTGGTCTCGCTCGGCATCGATGCCGTCTGGATCTCGCCGATCTATCCCTCGCCGATGGCCGACTTCGGCTACGACATCTCCGATTTCTGCGACATCGATCCGCGCTTCGGCACGCTGGACGACTTCGACGCGCTGGTGCGGGAAGCCCATGCGAAGGGCCTGAAGCTCATCCTCGATTTCGTGCCCAACCATACCTCGGACCGTCACCCGTGGTTCGTGCAGAGCCGCAGCGCGCGCACCGATGCGCGGCGCGACTGGTACATCTGGCGCGACCCGGCGCCCGACGGCGGACCGCCCAACAACTGGCTCGGCAATTTCGGCGGCCCGGCCTGGAGCTTCGATGCGGCCACCGGCCAGTACTACGCCCATTCGTTCCTGAAGGAGCAGCCCGACCTCAACTGGCGCAACCCCGAGGTGCGCGCCGCGATGTACGAGGTGCTGTGCTTCTGGCTGCGGCGCGGCGTCGACGGATTCCGCGTCGACGTGCTCTCGCAGATCGTCAAGGACGCGCAGTTCCGCGACAACCCGCCCAATCCCGATTACGTCGAGGGCCAGGACCCGTTCCTGCGCCTGACCATGCTCTACAACACCGACCTGCCGGAGGTGCAGCCCATCGTGGCCGAGATGCGCCGCGTGGTCGATGAGTTCAGCGACGCACGCTCGTCGCGCGTGCTGATCGGCGAGCTCTATCTGCCGCTCCCACGCCTGGTCGCCTACTACGGCCTCAATGCCCAGGGCGTGCTCGAAGGCGTGCAGCTGCCCTTCAACTTCCAGCTGATCGCGACCGAATGGCAGGCCGCAATCATCGACCGGCTCGTGCGCGACTACGAAGCCGCCCTGCCCCCCGGCGCCGCGCCGAACTGGGTGCTGGGCAATCACGACAGGGCCCGCATCGCGAGCCGCGTCGGGCCGCAGATGGCGCGGCTGGCGGCCATGCTGCTGCTTACGCTGCGCGGCACTCCGACGCTCTATTACGGTGACGAGATCGGCATGACGGACGTGCCGATTCCCGCCGACGAAGTCCAGGACCCGTTCGAGAAGAACAAGCCCGGCATGGGCCTGGGCCGCGACCCGGAGCGGACACCCATGCAGTGGAGTACCGCGGCCAGCGCCGGCTTCACGACGGGAAGCCCCTGGCTGCGCCTGGCATCCGACTGGCGCGCGTGCAACGTCGAGGCGCAGTCGCGCGACCCCGGCTCCATGCTGACGCTCTACCGGCGTCTCATCGCGCTGCGCCGTGCGCAGCCTGCGCTGCACCGGGGCAGCTACGAAGCGCTCGAAGCCGGGAGCGAGCTGCTCGCCTATGCGCGCGAGAGCGACGGACAGCGGCTGGTGGTTGTCCTGAACTTCGGTGCCACCGCGGCACCGGTGCCGTCGGCGCTGCTGCCGCACAAGCCGACCGTGCTGGCATCGACCGATCCCGCACGCGCCGGATCGATCGAACAGCCCCTGGTGCTGGCGCCCTGCGAAGGCGTCGTGATCGGCACCGAAAGCGCCTGAGGAATCAGGACGGCTTGCCGGCCTGGATCTCGACGTAGCTGCGCGCATGCCAGCGCACGCGCAGAGGCCATTTCGCGTCGGTGATGGTTTCCGAGTTCACGTCCTTGCCGCTGCCGTAGTCGATCTGCCGGTCGGGCCGCTTGTTGATACCGACCACCAGCACGAGGCGGCTGCCCGCCGCCAGCCTGCAGGCGGTGACGCGCTCGACGGTGAAGGCCAGCAGCTGGCGCTCGCCGGCCCGCAGAAGCCGGCGACGCACGCGATGGCCTGCATAGCTCGCGCGGAAGTCGTAGGGCTCGAACAGCAGCTGGCATTCGCCGCTTGCCGTCTGCTCGTACAGCGAGACGCTGAAGTCCACGTCCTGCCGCGAGGGCGTGATGTCGAACACGCCGCGCAGGCTGCCGATGATCTCGGTGCCTTCGGGCAGCGGGTCGCTGACGAAGCTGATGCTGTTGCGCGCCGGCACCTGCTTCGTGCGCAGTGCGTCCGGCCACGGAGTACGCACGTCGCGCCTGTCGGCCAGATCGACCGACAGACGCGCGTTACCGCCGCCTTCGGCCGGTGAAGACAGCAGGCGATGCGGTTCGTCGCGCCCGCTGGTGTCGAGATAGAGGCGCAGCGGCGTGCGCTCCGACGCGTCCAGCACCGGAGCATGGCGCCACTGGTCCATGCCCATCACCTGGTAGTTGACGCGATCCGCCAGCAGCGCAGGCTTGTTCGCACCCTTGAGGATGTGGTCGATCCACTGGTAGCGCAGCTCCGGCAGGTCGACGTGCGCAACGGGGTCCGGCGTATAGCCGCGCAGCGTCGCCGCCATGCCGCGCCGGATCGAGCTCGCGTCGTAGGGGCCGAGCAGCAGCGTCGTGTCGGCCTTCGGCCGGTTGCGAAGATGCTCGCGATGGAAGTACAGCGCGCCGGCGTCGGCGCCGAAGTAGCCCGCGAAGCCGAGCACCGGAATGTCGATGCGTGCGAACTGCTCCGCCGACGGCAGGAACTTCTGCCAGTAGCGGTCGTGGCTCGGGTGCGTCAGCCAGGTCCGGATCAGCCTGCTGCGCTTGCCCAGCAGGACGCGGTCGATGTCCCAGTAGGGGCGATTGCCGCGATACCAGCGCGCGTCGAGCGCCTGCCACACGGCATCCGGGTCGGCGTCGGCATCGCCATGGGTGCTGATGTGCAGCGGCTCGGCCAGTGCATGCTCCTGCGCCCAGCGGACCATGGCGTTGCGGAAGATCTGTCCGGCCATGGGGAAGTCGATGCCCGGCGCCATCGGCGCGATGGTGGCGATGGCCTTGAGTGCCGCCGGCCTCCTGCGAGCGGCCGCCCACGCGGCATAGCCGGAGTAGCCCTCGCCGAGCATGACCACGCGCCCGTCGCTCCACGCCTGACGCGCGATCCAGTCGATGACGGCGGCGGCGTCTTCGCCATCGCGCATGAAGGGCCACACGGCGCCCTTGCCGTCGGGCGTGCGCCCGCGCACGTACGCCGTGATGCCGACATAGCCTCTGGCCGCGCTGCGCCGCGCGTCGTCCTCGCCCGGGTCGAGCGTGAAGCGCAGCAGCGTCGACAGCGCTCCTTCCGCCCGGCCGGGCCGGACCATGCTGGCATGGATGACGCCCCCGCGCACGGGAATCCTGATGTCGGCCTCCGCCACGTAGCGGCTGCCGTTCTGCGCCGCGAACAGCTCCGGCAGCAGCCCGCTGAAGCTGCGTCGCGACTGGTACGACAGCCAGGTCCGCACGAGCGCCAAGGCCTCGGCCTCGGGCAGGCTGCCCTTCGCGCGCCAGAGATCGAAAGCCTGGCGCAGCGGCTCCCTGAACGCCGACGGCGGAATCTCGAGCCGCGCCATGACGGCCTGGGCCTGCGCGTTGTCGAGCGGGGACACCAGTTCGTGGAACGAACGCGCGTAGGCCTCGGCGAAGCCGACGCGCCCCTCCGCCTCGAGCATGCGAGCGCCCGCATAGATGCCGTCGAGAGTCGCGCGTTCGACCAGCCCGTCGAAGGGCTTGCCCTTGCGGCGCTCGCGCAGGGAGCGGCTGCTGTCCTGGGCCGCGCGGTAGGCCCCGCTGACGATCTGCAGGGCCGTCACGTTGGCCAGGAAGGCATCGGTGTCCGTGTCCTGGTACACCGGCAGGATACGCTCGGCCAGATCCCGCATCAGGCCCTCGGCGGCCGCATCGTCCGGATCGCGCGGCGGCCGGAAGCCGAAGTCCGCCGCCCGGGACCAGGCAGGCAAGGCGGGCAGCGCAAGAACCACCCGCATGAGGGCGCGGCGCGCGCGGCTGATGGTTGACACGGGGCGTCTCATGGTCGCTGCTCCTCGGGCACTGCGTGCGGCGCCTTGACCAGATGAACCACCTGCGTGAACAACAGCCGGTCGTGCGCCCCGCCGGCCGAGCCGATGTGAATGATGCCCGTGCGCGTGAGCTTGCCAAGTGCGCCGGTGATGAGTTCGAGCGTGTCGTCGTCGAACGCGCTGAAGGCCTCGTCCATCACCAGCCAGGGCGGTGCCTGCAGCACCACGCGGGCAAAGCCCAGCCGCAGCTGCTCGTCCATGCTGAGCTCGCTTTCCCAGCGGCCCGTCCTGTCGAGCAGCGGTTCAAGGCGCTGCAGGCCCACGCTCTCCAGCGCGGCCACCAGTGCTTCCCGCGGATAGGTTGCCGGCTCCATCGCATAAGACAGCACCTCGGCCAGCGTGCCGCGCGGAATGTAGGGCGTGCCGCGCGGCATGTAGTGGATCGTCTCGCCATTCGGTCTGCGCACGGTGCCCGAACCCCAGGGCCACAGGCCGGCGAGCGCCCGGAACAACAGGGTCTTCTCGGTGCCCGGCGTGCCGAGGATCAGGACGCACTGGCCGCGCTGCACGACGAGCGCCGGCACGTCCAGCCGGTCGTGGCCGCTCCAGGAGCGAACATCGAGCGCTTCCATCGCGAGCGTCCCGGCTTCGCCCTCCTCGTAGGCGATGCGGCTGCCACCCGCCTGCGACTCCAGGTCGGATGCCAGCATCCGGCGCAGGTCGGTCACGCGCAGCAGCGTGGCGCGCCAGTCGGCAATGATGCTGAAGTTGTCGACGAACCAGCGCAGCGACGACTGCGCCTGCGTGAAGGCGGCGGCGGCCATCATCAGCCCACCGAACGAAACCTTCCCAGAGAAGTACAGCGGCGCGGCCACCAGTGTCGGCGCGATGACGGTGACCCAGCCGAAGCCCGCCGTGGCCCAGGTCAGGTTGGTCAGCCCGAGCACCACGCGCGAGGTGGCGCGCAGCACGTCGGCGAAATGCACAGCGACGCGGCGCTTCTCGTCGGCCTCGCCGCCGGCCAGCGAGATACCGTCGAGGTGCTCGTTGATGCGCGTGAGCGAGAAGCGCAGTTCGCCTTCGCGCGCGTAGCGCTCGGCGTTGCGCGAGATCAGGCCGTTGCCGATCCAGTAGGCGGCCAGCGAGCCGGCGACCGCATAGGCGATCGCCGCCCACAACATGAAGCCGGGCAGCACGTGGTCCTGGCCGTTGAAGAAGATGCTGAAGTCCTTGGAGAGCACCCACAGCACGCTCGCGAAGCTGCCGAACAGCATCGCGGCCTGCAGGAGGCCCACGCCGAGGTTGACCGACAAATCGCACAGCTTCAGCGTGTCCTCGTGCATGCGCTGATCCGGATGGGCACCCATCGGCCCGCTGGCCTGGAGCCAGAACGCACGGCGCGGCTGCAGCCACAGCCCCACGAGGTCATTGACCACGGCCTCGCGCAGCCTCAGCTGCAGGGTTTCGCTCAGCCACCTCTGCGCGACGTTCAGGACCAGCAGCGCGCCCGCGATCACCGCGAAGACGCCGACCTGCACGATGAATTCATTGAGGTCGCGGCGCGAGATGGCGTCGTAGAAGGGCTTGTTCCAGCTGTTGAGTTCGATCTGCCCGTAGGCCGTGAGCCCGATGACCACGACGATCGCAGCCAGCAGCGCAACGAGCCTCTTCGCGACCGGGGACACGCGCAAGGCGCCGAGCAGTTCGCCGACCTGGCGAAACACACCGGCTCCTGCAGCCGGGCCGGCAAGGTTGACTGGTTTCGCGCTCATCGCTGTCGCGGCGCCTGACAGGCCGCGAGCGCGATGCGGCGCGCCGAGACACAGGAAATGAACGCGGCGTGGCTCCAGGCCAGCTGCTTCGCCGAGGTCTGCTCGCCGCTGCGCTGGTCGAACTGTTCGGACAGATCGCCGCTGGCCGGCGTGTAGGCGCGCACGGTGGCAAGGTAGGCGTCGCCGCGCTCCGTCCACTGGTTGCGCTGGTGCTCATCGCCGCTGCCTGCCGCCGCGGCGCGGAAACAGAACTCGGCGGCGCCGAGCGTCGAGAAGTAGTACGCGCCGCCCGAGCAGTACACGTCGCCGGCGTACCGGCCCATTGCCGCGCCACGGCCTGCGGCGCGGCCGTGGTTGATCGGATAGGCCTCGTCGAACAGCGCGTCCAGCCGCGCCAGCGTGGCCTGCATGCGCGGGTCGCCCGGGCCGTGTTCGGCTCCGGTGCCGATGCTGTGGATCGCCGAGAGGATCACCGCGATGTCCAGCGCCTTCGCACCAAGCCCGCCGTCCGCCAGCACGCGTGAACGGTAGTAGCCATGGGCCGCGTCCCGGTCATCGACCCAGTAGCCGTCGAGCTGGCGCAGCACGGCTTGCGACTCTTCACGGCAGCGCTGTGCCTGTGCCGTGTCGCCCTGGCTCTCCAGCCATGCCGCGCCTTCGGCCAGCGCGGCAGCCGAGACACGAAGCGTGTAGTAGTGATGGCCGCTTTCCTCCTCCCAGATGTCGAACGACGGCTCGCGCCAGTGACGCAGCGTGAAGCCGAGATCGAAGCGGATCAGCGACGTGACCTCGGCCAGCAGGCCCGCATCGTCGAGATGCCCGCCGGCCACCCAGCGCAGCAGCGCCAGCGCGCGCAGCGGCGGGCCGTCGTGCTGGGGGCGCGCCCAGCGCAGGATGTCGAGCGTGCCGTCGGGGTTCACACGCGTCTCGGCGACGACAGCGTCGCCGTGGATGCTTGCCAGGTCCTGATCCTCGCGCAGGTACTGCAGCAGTTCGGGAGCCACGCGCGCCCTGCGGTCCGGCACCGCGGCAATTGCCCGGCCGTCGAGCCCGTTCAGGGCAAGGCTGAAGCGGGTGAAGTCGCGCAGATGCCGCAGCGCTTCGGTGCCGATGCGCCCGTCGGCATAGAGCAGCCGCAGCGCATCGATGACGACGGCGGAATCGCGGAACCAATGGAAGAAGTAGTCCGGGTCGGGGTTGTAGTCGCCGAGCACGGGCGAGGCGACGATGGCGCCGGCGACCGGCCGCACGGTCTGCCCGAAGCCCGGGCGATGCTTGACGATCGACACCGGCGAAATGCTCGACAGCATCGCGCTCGCCGAATGGAGCAGCTGCCCTTCGAGCCACGACTCGAAGGCCGGGTCTTGTCGACTCGTCGCGCCAAGACTCACGATGCGGGCGCCCTCAGATGCGGGCTGCTGAAGTCCAGGCGCCGCAGCCCCGCCTGCACCTCGGGCGCACTCATGAACAGCTTCCAGAGCAGGCCCGTGCGATGGTTCTCCATCATCACGACGATGGGGCCCTGGTCGATGGCCAGGAAGGTGTCGGCGAACCAGCCGTGCGCCTCGCAGAATGCATCGATGAAGCCGTAGTCCCGCCACACGCGCGTGCCGTGCACGTTGAGAAAATGCCGCAGCACCCGCATCACCTCGGCCGGCGCGTAAGGCAGACTGGCCAGCGCGGCTGTCGGTGAGATGGTGCCGTTGTCGTTGTTCGGGTCGTGCGCGAGATAGCCGTCCGGGTCGTCGCTGGCGGTCAGGCCCCAGCACGATTCGCCGTAGCCAGCGAAGCCCCGGGGATTGGCGACGCAGTGCGCGCGGTTCACCTGCACGTGGCGGGTGTTGAGACTCCAGTAGTCGGCATAGCGGTCCTTCAGGCCGTGCGGATCGAGGCCGCAGAACGAGTAGTGCGCGAAGAACAGCGGGCCGCCGTTGGGTGGGCCCAGCGGCAGCTCGATGCCGTGGTACGAGCGGCCGTTGAGGAAGTCGGGCCCGGAAGCGAAGCCGCGGTGGTACACCCGCGGATCGATCGCATGGCGCGGCGCCGCGGCGGCCATGAAGTAGGTGATGAGGCACTCGTTCCAGCCGTGCACCTCGTGGTTCATCGCCCAACCGTGGGTCGGGCTCCAGTGCCAGTAAAGAACATCGCGCCCGCCCTGGGTGAACCAGTCCCACTCGACCTCGTGCCACAGCATGTCGAAGTCGGCGCGCAGCCGGCGCGCCATGGCCGTGTCGTCGTTGAAGTACTGGCGCGCGCACAGCAGGCCCATGCACAGAAACGAGGTCTCGACCAGGTCGCCCGCGTCGTCCTTCGGGCTCATCGGGATCGTCACGCCGCTCGCCCCGTCCATGAAGTGCGGAAAGGTGCCGTGGTAGCGCCTGGCGCGCAGGAGCGCGTCGCGCATGCGCCCCAGCCGCTCCAGCGCCGCGTCGCGCGAGACCCAGCCGCGCTCCACCGCGACGATCAGGCCCATGATGCCGAAGCCCGTGCCGCCGATCGCCACCCTCTCGTCAGCCACGTCCTCGCCGGTGGCGGCGACCAGCGTGCGGCGGTCGAGCGCAAGGCCGCTGGCGGCATCGGCGCCGTCCCAGAAATAGCGGAAGGTCTGCCGCTGCACGGCCTCGATCAAGGCTTCGTCGGGCAGCGCAGCCAGTTCCTTCGGGTTCCTCTCATCCTTCAACACGAACGGATCCTTTCGTCGTTGTCGTCTTCGGTGTGACGTTTGGTTTCACCGAATCATCGGCCACACCACATGGCCGATGGCCCTGTCCCACAGCATGCCATCATTGAGGCCCCTGGGCTCTATTCGAAATCCCTGATGAGTCGCATCGATACCCTCATGGCCCGGATGACGCTGCCCGAAAAGCTCGGCCAGCTCACGATGACTGCCTCCAGCTACACGGTCACCGGACCGGTGCTCGCGGGAGACTCCACGCAGTCGATCATCGACGGCACCGTCGGCAATCTGCTGAACATGGTGGGCGCCGGTCCCACGCACGAGATGCAGCGGCTGGCCGTCGAGAAGTCGCGGCTGGGCATTCCGCTCTTGATCGGCCTGGACATCATCCATGGCCATCGCACGCTCTTTCCGATCCCGCTCGCGGAGGCCGGCGCCTTTGACGAAAAGCTCTGGGAGCGCACCGCGCGCGAGGCCGCGCGCGAAGGCGCGGCCGACGGACTGGCGATGACCTTCGCGCCGATGCTCGACGTATCGCGCGACCCGCGCTGGGGCCGCACGGCGGAAGGCCCCGGCGAAGACCCGTGGCTCAACGCGCGCATCGCGCAGGCCAAGGTTCGCGGCTTCCAGGGCGCCGACCTGTCCTCGGCCGAAACACTAGCGGCCTGCGCGAAGCATTTCGTCGCATACGGCGGCGTCAACGCGGGGCGGGAGTACGCCGCCGTCGACATCTCCGAGCGCACCCTGCACGAAGTGCACCTGCCGGGTTTCGCGGCGGCCGTGCGCGCCGGCGTCGCGACGCTGATGCCCGCCTTCACCGATCTCAACGGCGTGCCGATGACGGCGCACATCCCCCTGCTGCGCGACTGGCTGCGCGGCGAGATGGGCTTCGAGGGCGTGATCGTCAGCGACTACAACGCGATCGCGGAACTCATCAAGCACGGCGTCGCCGCCGATCTCGTCGATGCCGCGGTGCTGGCGCTGAAGGCCGGCGTCGACATCGACATGATGGCCGACGCATACCGCAAGGGCCTGCCGGTCGCGCTCGAACAGGGCCGCGTGACCATCGAGGAGATCGACGCGAGCGTGCGCCGCGTGCTGCGGCTCAAGGAGCAGCTCGGCCTGTTCGACGACCCCTACCGCCGCGGCGCGGCGCCCGAGCCTGCCGAAGCCGTTGCCGAGCGGCGCACGGTGGCGCGCGACGCTGCGCGCAAGGCCATCGTCATGCTCAAAAACGAGCGCGACACCCTGCCCTTGCCCGCATCCGCGAAGACGCTGTGCGTCATCGGCCCGCTGGCCGACGCGAACACCGAGATGAAGGGCCCGTGGTGGGGCGCCGGCGAACACGAGCCGGCGGTTACCGTGCTGGCCGGCCTGCGCGCCGCGCTGCCGCAGACCGACATACGCCACGCACCGGGCGTCGCCATCGAGAGCGACGACGACAGCGGCATCGACGCCGCGGTCGCGCTGTGCGATGGCGCCGACGCCGTGCTGCTGTGCCTGGGCGAGCGCGCCACCATGAGCGGTGAAGCGGCCAGCCGCGCCACGCCCGCTCTCGCCGGCCGGCAGCAGGCCTTGGCCGAAGCAGTGACGGCCCGCGCGAAGGCGCTTGGCATCCCCGTCATCGCGATCCTGTTCTCTGGCCGCCCGCTCGTCATCCCCTGGCTGGCCGAACACGCAGATGCACTGCTGGCCGCATGGTTCCTCGGCGTCGAGGCCGGCAACGCGATCGCCGACATGGTCACGGGCCAGACGAGCCCCAGTGGCCGCACGCCCATGAGCTGGCCGCGCGCCGTCGGGCAGGTGCCGATCTTCTACGGCCAGCGCCCTTCCGGCCGGCCGATGAACCCGGCCGACTACTTCACGAGCAAGTACCAGGACATCGACAACTCGCCGCTGTACCCCTTCGGCCACGGACTGAGCTACGGCCGCTTCAGCTACGACGAACTCCAGGTCGAGCCGAGGCGTGTGCGCGAGCAGGACGCGCTGAAGATCAGCGTCAGGCTGCGCAACACCGGCGCACGCGAGGCTGAAGAAACTGTCTTCCTGTTCACCCACCGCAAGGTGAGCCGCGTCACCCGGCCGCTGCTGGAACTCAAGGGCTACGCGAAGCTGCGACTGGCACCCGGCGAAGCCGGCTCGATCGAGCTGGAGTTGCCGGCTGCCGAGCTGCGCTATCCCGGTCCGGACCTGCAGCCCCTGTTCGAGGCAGGCGAAGTCGAGATCCTCGTCGGGCCGAGCGCCGATGCATCGGGGCTGCTGCGCCAGACCATCGAGCTGTACTGACCCGGGCCCAGGCCTCCTTCACACCTGCGCCTGCGCCTGCGCTTGCGCTTGCATCAGGCTCGCGCCCTGGCGGCTCGCGAGCTTCCCGTCTTCCAGCACCACGATCAGATCGGCGTCGCGGATGGTGGACAGGCGGTGCGCGATCACGAGGGTGGTCCGGTGCTGCATCAGCACATCCAGCGCGGCGCGCTCCAGCGCCAGGGCCAGTTCCTCGCTGCTGGCGTCGGGGCGGGCCAGGCGGACGTTGCCTTCGAGCGTGTCGTTGAACAGGTAGGTGTCCTGCGACACCAGCGCCACGCGTTCGCGCAAACCGTCGGGCCGAAGCTCGAGCAGGTCCATGCCATCGATGCGCACGCTGCCCTCGCAGGGGTCCCAGAAGCGCAGCATCCACCGGTCTCGCTGCGGAGCTGACGGTATCGGGGAAAGGTAAAGAGCGGCATGGGTACAGCCCTATTGCTTAATCTGGATGAATGTAATAATTTAGTTACAAAATCCACAACTACCCTCCCTCCAAAGAAAGCCCCGCCATGCAACGCCAGCCCCTTCATCCTTCGCTTCGCATCACCGCCCGCGTCGCAGCGGGTGTGTTCCTCGCGGCCAGCGCCTCGGCGCACGCCTTCGTGATCGGCGTCAGCGAAGGCGTCAGCTACGACGTGTCCGACGCGCAGGTCACCGCCCGCTTCGAGCCCATCGCCGAGGTGCTCTCCAAGGCGCTCAAGCAGCCGGTGACGGTCAAGGTGCTCAACTCGTACAACGGGGCGCGCGAGGCGCTCAAGCAGCAGCAGGTCGACCTGGCCTTCGTGCACCCGTCGCATGTGGCGCTCGGCGCCATCAAGGGCGGGCAGTACAAGGCCTTCGCCTGGACCACCGGCTACACCGACTACAAGGTGTCGTTCCTGTGCAAGGAGCAGCAGCCGATCTCCGACTGGAAGAGCGTGGCCGGCAAGCAGCTGGTGATGCCCGATGCCGACTCCATCACCTCCGTCATCACGCGCGCCATGCTGCGCGAGCAGGGCCTGCAAGGGCCGGCCGCCGTGAAGGTGACGAACACGCGCTTCCAGGAGGCCGTGCCCTTCTACGTGCAGAACGGCTTCGCGGCCTACGGCGCCACCGCGGCCTCGGGCGTGGTCAAGACCTGGAAGGAAGGCGGCGGCAAGATCTGCGCGGAATCGCGCGCGGTGCCGATCAAGCAATGGCTCGCCTCCAGCAAGCTCGACGCGGCCACGGTGAACACGGCGCGCGATGCATTGCTCGGCCTGGCGCAGACCGACGCGGGCAAGCGCGCGCTGGCGGCATCGAGCTACGTGGGCTTCGTCAAGCCTTCCGCGGATGTCGAGGCTTCGCTGATGAACTGGCTCGGTATCTGAGGGGAACTGGAAGGGCCCGGAACAAGACCGCACGCGCGCGCCCGGCCACAGGCCCGGGCAGAATCCTGCGCTTGCAGTCTTCTTCCCTCAAGGACCCTTTCATGACCGATCTCTCGAGCTTCCCCATCACGAAGAAGTGGCCCGCGCAGCACCCCGAGCGGCTGCAGCTGTATTCGCTGCCCACGCCCAACGGCGTGAAGGTGTCGATCATGCTGGAGGAAACCGGCCTGCCCTACGAGCCGCACCTCGTGAGCTTCGAGACCAACGACCAGATGTCGCCGGAGTTCCTGTCGCTCAATCCGAACAACAAGATCCCCGCCATCCTCGATCCCGATGGCCCGGGCGGCAAGCCGCTGGCGCTGTTCGAATCGGGCGCGATCCTGATGTACCTCGCCGAGAAGACCGGCAAGCTCATCCCGCAGGACGCCGCCGGCCGCTACGAGACCCTTCAGTGGGTGATGTTCCAGATGGGCGGCATCGGCCCCATGTTCGGCCAGCTCGGCTTCTTCAACAAGTTCGCCGGCAAGGACTATGAAGACAAGCGCCCGCGCGACCGCTACGTGAACGAGTCGAAGCGCCTGCTGGGCGTGCTCGACAAGCGCCTGGCCGATCGCGCATGGATCATGGGCAGCGACTACACCATCGCCGACATCGCGACCTTCCCATGGGTGCGCAACCTGATCGGCTTCTACGAGGCGGGCGATCTGGTCGGCTTCAAGGATTTTCCGAACGTCGCGCGCACGCTCGAAGCCTTCGTGGCGCGCCCCGCCGTCGTGGCGGGGCTGGGCATTCCGAAGCGCGGCTGAGCGCGCGGATCAGTTCGCGCTGCTCAGGTCCATCAGCATGCGCGACAGCAGGTACAGGCGCGGCACCACGCTCTCGACTTCCGCGTACTCCTCCGGCGTGTGGATGCCGCCGCCCACGATGCCGAAGCCGTCGAGCACCGGCACGCCGACGCCCGCCACCAGGCTCGCGTCGGCCGCGCCGCCGCTGCTCTCGATGGTGAGCTTCTTGCCGATCTCGGCATAGATGCCTTCGGCCATGTTCACCAGCTTGTCCGAGGCGGGCGAGCGCGGCATCGGCGGCAGGCCGCGGATCAGGCGCACGCGCACTTCGGTCTCGGGAATCAGCTTGTTCTGCGAAATGCGCACGAGGTCCTTCTCCACGCGATCGAGCTCCTCGGGCGTGGCGGCGCGCACGTCGCCCTTGGCGCTCGCTGTCGCGGGAATCACGTTGGTCGGTCCGTTGGCCGTGAGCACCGTGAAGTTGACGGTCGTCTTCTTCGCCGCGTCGGCCGTCTTCGACAGCTGCAGCACCTGGTGCGCCACCTCCATCGCCGCGTTGCGGCCGGCCTCGGGCGCAACGCCCGCGTGAGCGGCCAGCCCCTTGACCTCGACGAGCGCGGTGGCCGAGCCCTTGCGCTCGACCACGAGGCCGTCGGCCGGGCGGCCCGGCTCCAGGTTCAGCGCCACGTCATGCTGCTTGGCGACGCGCTCGATCAGTGCGCTGGTGCCCACTGAGCCGGTCTCTTCGTTGGTGTCGAGCAGGAAGGTGATCTGCCCATAGTCCTTGAAGCCGATCTGCTGGAGGATCTTCAGCGCATAAAGGCCCGCCACCACGCCGCCCTTGTCGTCCATCACGCCGGGGCCGTAGGCGCGGCCGTCCTTGATGTAGAAAGGCTTGGCTGCGGCCGTGCCTTCCTTGAAGACGGTGTCCATGTGCGCGAGGATCAGGATCTTCTTCTTGCCCTGCCCCGTCAGCGTGGCGACCACGTTGGTGCCGGGATGCGGATCGGCCGGAAAGGTCTCGATGCGCGCGCCGAGCTTGCGCAGCTCTTCCACCGCCATCTCGCGCACCTTGGCCAGGCCCGCCGTGTCCGCCGAGCCCGAATCGATGTTGACCATGGTCTCCAGCATCTTGAGCGCGCCATCCTTGCTCTGCGTGGCCGCGTCGAGCACACCCTGGTGCGGCTTCTGCGCCATGGCGTTGCCGGCGAAGAGCGCGCATGCGAGCGCGGCGCACTGGGCGATGGCGAGCATGCGGCGGCGGGCGGGTGCGCGGGATTTCATGGCCGAAGAGACAGAAGAAGCCGATGCGGGATGGCGCGAGTGAGTCGTCATGTTGTCCGTTCTGTTGAAGAGGTTCGGGAAAAGCGCGGCGGGCTCGCACCCGCCTTGCCGCTCGCACTCTACAGACAGTTCAGCCGGGAAAGTCCTCCCCGCGCAGTTCGATCGGCTGACCGTGCGGCGTGCGGCTGGCCGCGTGCTCCCAGGCATGCCGGTAGCGGGCCAGCTCGTCGCCCGAGCTGGCGCCCTTGCTGGCCACGAGCTTCTCGAGCGCGGCCAGCCAGTGCAGGTAGTAGGTCTGGCCGGTGTCGGGATCGCCAGCGGCCTGGGCCTCGGCGATCTGCGCGGCCAGCGCCTCGGCCCATTCGGGCCACGTGAAAAGGCCGCGCTCGTGCAGCGCCAGCGTCATCGCGAAGGCCTGGGCCTCCCATGGCGCGCTGAACACCGGCCCGTCCGCATCGCGCGGCATGCCGGGCGACAACGGCATGCGCTCTCCACTCATGCCACCGCCTCCAGGTAACTCTCCCAGGCATCGACCGACACCGAGAGGTTCTGGCGCGGCGCATCGCCGCCCCAGAGCTCGGTCTCGTCGAACTCCACCGTGTAGAGCCACTGCGGGTGCTCGCCTAGCCCTTGCGCGTTGGTGTCGGCGAACACATGCGCGCCATGCACCTGGACGATGGTGCCGCGCTTGCCCTGCACATAGGCCGGCAGGCGCGTGTGATGGTCGACCTTGCCCAGATGCATGCGCACCTCCTGGCCCGGGGCGAAGCGGGCCGGTGCTAGTGCCGGCCGTTCGGCGGGCGAGCCCTTGGCCAGCACCGCCGGCACATCGGCCGCGCGCAGCACGCGGGCCACGGGCGCGGCCGGGTGGCTCATCTCGCCGTTCGCGATCTCGCCGGGAAAGATCTGGCCGCGCTGCAGCATCAGCTGCTCCAGCGCGCGAAGCCATATCTGGTAGTAGCCCAGCTCACCGTAGTCGGGCAGTGTCTCGCGCACGGAGCGGCTCGCATCGATGTTCCAGGAGCCCGTCGCACCCATGGCCAACACCAGTGCCAAGGCACGCGGCTCCCAGTCGGCATGGAAGAGTTCGCCCTCGGCTTCGGGCACCACCTTGCCGAAGCCGGGCTGTCCACCGAGATCGGCCTTCGTCGCGTAGCTCATGCGGCGCCCCCGGCTTCAACTGGCGCACCGGCCAGCCGCGTGCCGATCATCGAGTCGCGCGAGACCAGGTCGGCAAGCTGCTCTTCGCTCAGGCCCTCGGTGCCGGCGGGCCGCTGCGGGATGACGAGGTAGCGCACCTCGGCGGTCGAATCCCATACGCGGATGCGTGTGGTCTCGGGCAGGGTCACGCCGAAGTCGGCGAGCACGCCGCGCGGGTCCTTCACCGCACGCGAGCGGTATGGCGCGCTCTTGTACCAGGTGGGCGGCAGGCCCAGCACCGGCCACGGGTAGCAGCTGCACAGGGTGCACACCACCATGTGGTGCGTGTCGCCGGTGTTCTCCACCGCCACCATGTGCTCGCCCTGCCTGCCGGTGTAGCCCAGCGAGGCGATGGCCGCCGTGGCGTCCGCCAGCAGCCACTGCCGGAAGGCCGGATCGACCCAGGCCCGCGCCACCACCCTCGCGCCGTTGCGCGGGCCGATGCGGGTCTGGTAGGTGTCGATCAGCACGTCGAGCGCGGCCGGGTCGATGTAGCCCTTCTGTGCGAGCACGCTCTCGAGCGCGCGCACGCGCAGGTCCATTTCTCCGAGTTCGCTGTGTTCATGGCCATGGTCGTGACCGTGGCCGCTGTCGTCGTGGGGGTGGTCGGAGCTCATCCGGGCGATGCTACGCCCGGGCACTTAAAATTCGAAGCCTCCCGCCAGATCCCCCCGGAAGCCCCTCCCCCATGACCTCCACGCCCGCCCGCCCCGTCCGCTCCCAGTACGAAGATTTCATGCGCCATGTCGACACCCATGGCGTCTTCAAGAGCGACCGCACGGGCACCGGCACCAAGAGCGTGTTCGGCCACCAGATGCGCTTCGACCTCAACGAGGGTTTCCCGCTGGTCACCACCAAGAAGGTGCACCTGAAGTCCATCATCCAGGAACTGCTGTGGTTCCTCACCGGCTCCAGCAACAACAACTGGCTCAAGGAACGCGGCGTCACCATCTGGGACGAATGGGCGCGCGAGGATGGCGACCTCGGCCCCGTGTACGGCGTGCAGTGGCGCAGCTGGCCCACGCCCGATGGCGGCCACATCGACCAGATTTCCGAAGTCATCAAGACGCTCAAGACCAACCCCGATTCGCGCCGCATCATCGTGAGCGCGTGGAACGTGGCCGAGCTGTCGAAGATGGCGCTCATGCCCTGCCACGCCTTCTTCCAGTTCTACGTGGCGCCGCCGCAGGCCGAGGGCGAACGCGGCAAGCTCAGCTGCCAGCTCTACCAGCGCAGCGCCGACATCTTCCTGGGCGTGCCCTTCAACATCGCGAGCTATGCGCTGCTCACGCACATGATCGCGCAGCAGTGCGACCTCGACGTGGGCGACTTCATCTGGACCGGCGGCGACTGCCACATCTACAGCAACCACGCCGAACAGGTCGCGCTGCAGCTGAGCCGCACGCCCTACCCGTACCCCACGCTGAACATCAAGCGCAAGCCGGCCTCGATCTTCGACTACCAGTACGAGGACTTCGAGGTGCTGGACTACCGGCACGGCGATCCGATCAAGGCGCCGGTGGCGGTGTGAGTGGTGCGAGCCGAATGAGCAAGCCCCGCATCAACCTCATCTTCGCCCGCGCCGCCAACGGCGTGATCGGCATCAACAACACCATCCCCTGGCACATCCCGGAGGACATGGCGCACTTCAAGCAGCAGACCGCCGGCGCACCGGTGATCATGGGCCGCAAGACCTGGGACTCGCTGCCGCCGCGCTTCCGTCCGCTGCCGGGCCGGCGCAACATCGTGATCACGCGGCAGGCCGACTGGCAGGCCGAGGGCGCACAACGCGCGGGCAGCCTGCAGGAGGCGCTGTCGCACTGCGACTCGCCGGAGACCGATACCGCCTGGGTCATCGGCGGCGCGCAGATCTACGCCGAAGCCGAGCCGCTCGCGCAGCGCGCTGTGGTAACCGAGGTCGCGCGCGACTACGAAGGCGATGCCTACGCACCCGAGCTCGATGCCGCCTCCTGGCGCGAGACGCAGCGCGAATCGCATGTCTCGGCCAAGGAAGGCCTTGGCTTCAGCTTCGTGACCTACGAGCGCATCGCCCCCGCGGCGAAGAAATAAAAAAACAGGGCGATGAGCGAAGGCGTTGCGCACCGGCCACTCCCGTCCGGCTTGCGGCGCCGCTCGGTGATCGCCGGTGCGGCCCTGCTCGCGGGCCTTGCGCCTATGCAGGCCCTGCGAGCGGCGGAGCCACTTGAGCCCGACGAAGAAGCGCTCTTCATGACCGGCACGGCGCGCCCCACCGCCGATGGCCGGCTCGAGGTCGACGTCCACGCATGGATCTTCGAGCGCGAGCATCGCTGGGGACTCAACACGACCCTTGCGCGCTACCTCGGCCTGAGCCTGAAGAAGCTCTCGCCCGCCGCGCGCCTGCGCTTCAACCAGCGCACCGCGCTCTTCCATGCGGAGTCGGAAGAAGGCAAGGTGATCGGCGTCGACTTCGACGGCAGCCCCACGCGCGTGACGATGCCGCCTTCGGGCAAGGACGGCCGTTGCAACCTGCGCATCGTGATCGACATGCCCCGCGCGCCGCTGCTGCCTACGTCGCCTTCGCCGCAGGAGTGGGTGCAGTTCCATGGCGTGACCGGCCCGGGCGAGCTGCTGCATCGCTTCAGGGGCCAGGCGCTCGTGGTGCCCGAGCAGGGTGTGTCGGTCATCTCGGACATCGACGACACCATCAAGCGCACGCAGGTGCGCGACCGGCGCGAGATGCTGCTCAACACATTCGCGCGCCGCTTCGAGGCTGCACCGCGCATGGCGGGCTGGTATCGCGCGCTGGCGAAGGTGCCGGGCACGCGCTTCCACTATCTTTCGGCGAGCCCCATACAGCTGTATCCGGCGCTGTCGGACTTCATCCGCAACGCGGATTTTCCGCCGGGCAGCATGCACCTGCGCGAGAGCACGACGTGGCGCACGCTCATTCCGGGCGACAACGATTCGCGCGAGCACAAGCTCGGCGTGATAGCCCGGCTGCTCGCGGAATTTCCGCAGCGCCGCTTCGTGCTGGTGGGCGATTCGGGCGAGGCCGATCCCGAGATCTACGCGCAAACGTTTCGCTCGCATCCGAAGCGCATCGACAGCATCGTGATACGCGACGTGACGGGCGAAGGACGCACCTCCGATCGCTATCGCGCGACCTTCGAAGGCATCGACCCGGTGCGCTGGCACATCGTGATGCCGGACACCACTGCGTGGCCCGTGCAGACCATCAACTAACCGTCGATCGAGCGCTCTTCATGTCAGCTCTCCGGCAGGTCGCCGGAAACAAACTGGCACCTTCGTCGCCTTCGCTGCGCGAAAGGAACACTTCGGTACACGCGAAGAAAGGCATGCGCAGCACAGGGTTTAGACAACGCTAATTGTTTGTGCGCACAATGTCCGGAACGCCCTCAACCAAAAGGAGACGGCTCATGTCCATGGAATTTCTTCGGGCTATCGCCGAGCAGAAATTGCCATATGTCATCCACACGCCGGCCGACATCGACAGGCTGCGCGTGCTGCGTGCGGCAGAGTTGGTGACAGCGTTCATCCCGCCTTCGGACCGTGCGCCCGATGCGCGCGCGATCCGCCAGCTCGCCCAGGTCGAATCGATCACGGCCAAGGGCATGCTGGCACTCAACAAGGCCACCTCGGCATTCATCGAACTGTAGGAAGACGCGGCGGCGTTTTTCCTCGCGCGAGCAACTCGCCAGCGCTGCGGCCGGGGCCGCGGCACCTCCCCATCGGCCGTTACAAATAGCCCGCTTTTTCGCGCGCATCGACCGGCTCGCGGTCGCTTGGCGCTTCCCACTCTTCTCCCATCCGCGTGACCGGATGCGCGTATTCGCGCCCCCTCCGGTAGCACGCCGGTCATTTGCGTGTCAATTACGTGAAAAAACGCGCAATAACAAGATTTTTCCCAGATTCATCTCTTGCTTTTTGACGAGGTTCTACCTGCGTCATGGGGTACCTACCCAATTCTGGGGATTGTTAGCAGATATCTCGATTTGTATCTTCTGTGCCGTCTCTGATGCATGCCGGGACCGCAACGGCAACGGACCGCGCGCCGCCCCAGGGGCGGCACGGCGTCGAAAACTCCAACGAGTGTTCTTGTCAATTCAACCTTTTCTGAGAGCGAACAATGTCGAACAGCTTGCAAAAATGGGTGGGACGCAACCGTCCTCCGCGCGTCCAGATCACCTACGACGTCGAGATCGGCGACGCAGTCGAAAAGAAGGAGCTGCCGCTCGTGGTGGGCCTGCTGGCCGACCTGTCGGGCCAGCCCGCGCAGCCGCTGCCCAAGCTCAAGGAGCGCCGCTTCGTCGAGATCGACCGCGACAACTTCGACGGCGTGCTCGGCAACATCTCCCCTCGCCTGGACCTCTCGGTGCCCGACACCATGAAGGGCGAAGGCAACCTGAAGATCGAACTGAACTTCAAGGAGTTCGGCGACTTCCATCCCGAAGCCATCGTGAGCCAGGTGCCCCGCCTGGCCAAGCTGCTCGAAGCGCGCCAGCAGCTGCGCGACCTGCTCGCCAAGCTCGACGGCAACGACGAACTCGACGGCCTGCTCGAGCGCGTGGTGCAGAACAGCGAAGACCTGAAGACGGTCCAGAGCCAGGCCAAGGCGGAAGCCGACGCCGCGCCGGCCCAGGCCCCCGCTGCTGCTTCTGCGGAAGCCGCTCCCCAGACCTCCCCCGAAGCCGAAGCACCGGCAGCGTGATCAACCACGCCGGCCGCTGCCCCTCGCGGCGCAGCCCGGCACTTCATGAATGGTGATAGAGATGGCCAACAAATCCAAAGCCGCCGAAGCCGGCAGTGCAGCAGCAACCACCGTCACGACCAGTGACATGAGCCTGCTCGACAAGATCGTCCACGAAGGCAACATGACGACGGAGCCCTCGCAGGGCGCCTACGCCAAGAAGCTGATCGGCCAGCTGGCTTCGCAGATCCTCGACGAAGGCATGAAGACCAGCCCCGACAAGGGCGTGGTCACGCTCATCAACGAGCGCGTCGCCGAAATCGACCGCCTTCTGACCGACCAGCTCAACGCGATCCTGCACGCCGCCGAGTTCCAGGCCCTCGAAGCCTCGTGGCGCGGCCTGCACGACCTGGTGTTCGGCACCGAGACCGGCAGCAACCTCAAGCTGCGCCTGCTCAACGTGAGCAAGAAGGACCTGCTGAAGGACCTGGAAGGCGCAGTCGACCACGACACCAGCGTGCTCTTCAAGAAGATCTACGAAGAGGAATACGGCACCTACGGCGGCCACCCCTACTCGCTGCTGATCGGCGACTACTACTTCGGCCGCCACCCGCAGGACATCGCCCTGCTGGAGCGCATCTCGCGCGTGGCAGCCGCCGCGCACGCGCCTTTCATCGCCGCAGCCGCGCCCGCCCTGTTCGACTTCAAGTCGTTCACCGAACTCGGTATTCCGCGCGACCTGTCCAAGACCTTCGAGAGCGCCGAGCTCGCCTCGTGGCGCGGCTTCCGCGAATCGGAAGACTCGCGCTACGTCTCGCTGGTGCTGCCCAGCTATGCGGCCCGCCTGCCCTACGGCGCCAAGACCATTCCCGTGGAGAACTTCAACTACGAGGAAGACGTGGACGGCACCGACCACGGCAAGTACCTGTGGGCCAACGCGGCCTACCAGCTCGGCCTTCGCATCACGCAGGCGCACTCGCTGTACGGCTGGACCACCGCCATCCGCGGCGTGGAAGGCGGCGGCAAGGTCGACGGCATGGTGGCCCACGCCTACAAGACGGACGAAGGCGACATCGCGCTGAAGCCGCCGACGGAAGTGACCATCACCGACCGCCGCGAGAAGGAGCTGAGCGACCTGGGCTTCATCGCCATCGTCAACTCCAAGGGCTCGAACACCGCGGCCTTCTTCGGCGGCCAGACCGTCAACAAGCCCAAGGTCTACGACAAGGACGCGGCCAACGCCAATGCCGCCGTCTCCGCGCGCCTGCCCTACATCCTGGCCGCCTCGCGCTTCGCCCACTACCTGAAGGTGATCGTGCGCGACAAGATCGGCAGCTTCCAGACGCAGGCCGACATGCAGAAGCACCTGAACAACTGGGTTGCGAACTACGTGCTGGTGAGCCCGTCGGCGCCGCAGGCCATGAAGGCCAAGTACCCGCTGAGCCAGGCCCGCGTGGACGTGACCGAAGTGCCGGGCAAGCCGGGCTCGTACCGCGCCATCGCCTTCCTGAAGCCGCACTTCCAGCTCGAGGAACTCTCGGCCTCCATCCGCCTGGTGGCCGACCTGCCGGCGGCCGCCGCCTGACCGCCCCGACATCCACGTCAACCTACAGACAGACTGAAAGAACATTCATATGCCGATCTATCTCAAGATGCCCGGTGTCAAGGGCCAGACCCAGATCGAAGGCCACAAGGACGAAATGGAAGTGCAGAGCTTCCAGTTCGGCGCCGGCCTCGCCGTGACCTCGGGCACCTCCAACCAGGAGCGCACCGCGGGCAAGCCCAGCTTCTCCGAAATCACCGTGACGCGCACCAGCGACTCGGCCTCGCCCCAGCTGCTGCAGAAGCTCGCCGGCGGCGAAGTGTTCGGCGGCGACACCGTCATCACCTTCCCGCGCGAAGACAAGAGCGGCCTGCTGCCCCTGATGGTCGTGACCCTGACCGACGTGATCCTCAGCGGCTTCTCGGTGTCCAGCGGCGGCGACCTGCCCCAGGAAAGCATCTCGCTGAACTACGCGGCCATCAAGGTCGAGTACACGAAGCAGAAGGAAGAAGGCGGCCAGGAAGGCGTCGCACCGTTCGGCTGGGATATCTCCAAGAACGTCGCGGTGGCCTGATGACGCGCCGCTGACCTCCGGCGCCAAGCACCGTGTCCGAACTCGTCAAAGGGAGCGTCGTCCCCCTGTTCGACCGGTTGGCGTCCGCGCAGTCCGAGCACGTCCGTGGTGCCGCGCATCTCGAGACGATGGAGTCCGTGCAGGACTCCATCGGCCGCGAGCTGCGCCGGCTCTTCAACACGCGCTCGCCGCTTTCGGCGGACGACTACGCGCAAGGCAGCGGCACCGTCCTGGAGTACGGCATTCCCGATTTTTCCGTGTTCAGCGCTCAGAACGCGGCCGACCTGCAGAGGTTGGCCGCGCTTCTGCGCACGGCCGTTTCGCGCTACGAGCCGCGCCTGTCGGAGGTGAGCGTGCAGGTCAGCCCCGCGCCCAACCGCCACGAGGTGGCGCTGGTGCACATCGGCGCGCAGGCGCGGGCCGGACTCGCGCTGCGCCGCGTGGACTTCGAGATGCTGCTCGGCGCGCCGGACAGCCTGATGAAAGTCGCCTGACGTGTCCGACCTACAGCACAGCGACCTTCTGCAGTACTACAAGCGCGAGCTGTCCTACCTCAGGGGACAGGGGGCCGACTTCGCCCAGCGCTACCCCAAGGTCGCCTCGCGCCTCTCGCTGCACGGCGGCGAGTCGCTCGACCCTCACACCGAACGCCTGATCGAGTCGGTGGCCTTCCTGTCGGCGCGCGTGCACCGCGACCTCGACCAGGAGTTTCCCGACGTCGCCTACGCCCTGCTCGACAACCTCTGCCCTTCGCTGGTGCAGCCCCTGCCCTCGATGTCGGTGGCGCAGTTCGCCCTCGACCCCGCGCAGGGCAAGGTCACGGCGGGCTTCAAGGTGCCGCGCCACACCATGCTGCACGCGCGCACGACTTCGTCGTCTTCATCTTCTTCATCTTCGCCGTCCTCGCAGGACTGCCGCTTCCGCACCGCCTGGGACACCGTGCTGTGGCCGCTGCGCATCGCGCAAGCCGGCATCGATGCCGACGCCGTGCTGCGGCTGGTGCTCGAATGCGAGGCCGAGGCCGACTTCTCCGAGTTGGAGATCGACAGCCTGCGCATTCACCTGCAGGGCGACTGGATGACCACCATGCCGCTGTACGACGCGCTGGTGTCGGGCGTGAAGTCGGTGGCCGTCATTCCCGAAGGCGGCATGGCGCAGGCGCTGCCGGCCGATGCATGGCGCGAGGTGGGCTTCGCCGAAGGCGAGGAGGTGCTGCCGCAGCCCGCCAACGCCCAACCCGCCTACGGCCTGCTGCAGGAGTACTTCGCGTTCCCGCGCAAGTTCCATTTCTTCGACCTGCATCGGCTGCGCTCGCGCCTGGGCAGCGGGCGCCGCTGCGAGATCGCCTTCCAGCTCGATCGCTCCACGCGCGCGCTGCGCTACATCGACGCCGACAACTTCCAGCTCGGCTGCACGCCCATCGTCAACCTGTTCCCCCGCGTGAGCGAACCGCTGGCGATGGACCAGCGCCACTACGAATACATGCTGGTGCCCGACCGCCAGCGCGACGCGACCACCGAGGTGCATTCCATCGTCTCGGTGGTGGCCTCCGATCCGGACGCCGACAAGCCGGTGAACGTGCCCGGCTTCGCCGCGCTGGGCCATGTGGACGGCGCACCGGGCGCAAAGGACGGCGCGGTCTTCTGGTCCGCGCGCCGCGAGCCCTGCCTGCGCCAGAACATCCCGGGCACCGACGTCTTCCTTTCCTTCGTCGACCAGGGCAAGGCGCACACCCGCCCCGCGCAGCCCGTGGTCTACGCGCACCTGCTGTGCACCAACCGCCGCCTGGCCGAGCAGGTGCCCGTGGGCGCGCGCCTGCTGGCCGAGGGCCCGCCGCAGCCCACGCACGTGCGCTGCCTCTACGAGCCCACCGCGCAGCGCGATCCGCCGCTGGGCAGCGAAACGCTCTGGCGCCTGGTGTCGCTGCTCACGCTCAACCACCAATCGCTGGTCGACGGCTCCACCGGCCGCGAGCAGCTGCGCGAAATGCTGCTGCTGTTCGCCTCCGACAGCCGCCGCGACCACGCGCAGATTCGCGGCATCGCCGGGCTCTCCGCGCGCGGCGTCACCGCGCACGTGGGCACGGAGGCCTGGCGCGGCTACTGCCGGGGCACGCAGGTCACGCTCGAATTCGAGGACGACGCCTTCGTCGGCGGCTCGCCGCTCATGATGTCGGCGGTGCTCGCGCGCTTCTTCGCGATGTACACCTCGGTGAACTCCTTCGTGCGCCTCGCGGTGCGCAGCGGCGAGGAGATCCGCAAGCAATGGGCCCCGATGACGGGCCGCCAGGTGGTGCTGTGATCATCGAGGAACTCAGCGCCCGACCGCAGGACTTCAACCTGTTCCAGGCCATCAGCCTGCTCGAGCGCGCCGCGCCCGACGCGGTGCCCGTGGGCCGCTCGCAGGGCCCGCGCGAGCGCGAGGCCGTGCGGCTGCACGCCTTCGTCTCGCTCGCCTTCGAGGCCAGCGACGTGCGCGAAGTCGGCACCGGGGCCGTCACCGGCGAGCCTTACTCGCTCACCACGCCCACGCTCTCGCTGGCCGGCAGCGGCGGCCCGCTGCCGATGCCCTTCACCGAGATGCTGCTGGAGCGCCGCCAGCAGCGCGACCATGCCACGGCGGACTTCCTCGACATCTTCAACCACCGCTTCCTGGCCTTTCTCTACCGCAGCCGGCGCAAGCACCACGTGGCGCTCAACCCGCAGTCGCCCTCGCGCTCCACGCTGGCCAGCACGCTCGATGCCGCCAGCGCGCTGGGCCTGCGCGCCGGCGTGCGCGCGCCCGACGGCTCGGCCCTGTGGCTGCGGCATGCCGGCCTGCTCGGCGGCGCGCCGCGCGGCATGACCGCCCTGCTCGCGCTGCTGCGCGACCGCCTCGGCGTGCAGGTGGACGGCACGCAGTTCCGCGGCTGCTGGCTGGCGCTGGAGCCCGATGCCACGGCGCGACTGGACATGCGCCAGCCGCTGGGCGGCGGTGCGGTGCTCGGCAAGCGCGTGTGGGACCAGGGAGCGGGCATCCGCCTCGTCTTCAACAACCTGAGCCAGCAGCGGCTGCGCGAGCTGCTGCCCAAGGGCGCCGACCACGCGCTCGCCAAATGGCTGGTGCGCCGCTTCATCCCGCAGGACATGAAGGTCGAGATGGAGCTGCGGCTGGCGCCCGCCGAGCGGCGCAGCAGCGTGCTCGGCGCGGCCAACCCGATGCGGCTGGGCTGGACCTCGTGGGTCGCCGGGCCGGCCTTCCGCGGCGCGCTGCCGCCCGTTCAACACACCCTGACCAGCGACGGCGGCGACGCGCCCCTCGCCTGATCCGAACATTCCTATGGACATCGACATCCGCACCCTGCTCGGCCGGCTCAACCCGGAGTGCAAGCGCGCCATGGAGCAGGCCGCCGAGCTGTGCGTGCAGCAGACGCACTACAACGTCGACATCGAGCACCTGCTGATGAAGCTGGTGGACAACGAAGCGCCCGACCTGCGGCTGGTGTTCGGCCGCTTCGGCATCCGGCCCGACACGGTGCAGGCGCAGCTGCAGAAGTCGCTGGACACCTTCAAGCGCGGCAATGGCCGCACGCCCAGCCTCGCGCCCGACTTCGCGCCGCTCTTCCAGGAAGCCTGGCTCATGAGCTCGATGCTGCTGGGCCAGCAGCACGTGCGCTCCGGCACGCTGATGCTGGCGCTGCTCGAGGTCGATCGCCTGCGCGGCCGGCTGGTCGACGCCGCGCCCGCGCTGCTGCAGATCCCGCGCGGATCGCTGCGCGACGAACTCGCGAGCCTGCTGCAGTCGTCGCCCGAAGACGCGGCGGGTGCAGCACTGGCCGCCGCGCCGATCGCATCGGCCCCCTCCGCGCCTGCCGCGAACCAACCCGCCGCACCGCAGCCCGCTCCCGAAGCCGGCGCGATGCAGATGCCCACCGCGCGCCGCAGCAGCTCGGCCACGCCCTCGCTCGACCAGTACACGGTCGACATGACGCAACTCGCGCGCGACGGCGCCATCGATCCCATCCGCGGCCGCGACGGCGAGATCCGCCAGATCATCGACGTGCTGCTGCGCCGCCGCCAGAACAACCCCATCCTCACCGGCGAGGCCGGCGTGGGCAAGACGGCCGTGGTCGAAGGCTTCGCACAGCGCGTGGTGCAGGGCGACGTGCCACCCGCGCTGCGCCAGGTTTCGGTGCGCTCGCTCGATCTCGCGCTGCTGCAGGCCGGTGCCGGCGTGAAGGGCGAGTTCGAGAACCGGCTCAAGTCGGTCATCGCCGAGGTCAAGGCTTCGCCGACGCCTGTGATCCTTTTCATCGACGAGGCGCACCAGCTCATCGGCGCGGGCGGTGCCGAGGGCCAGGGCGACGCGGCCAACCTGCTCAAGCCCGCGCTCGCTCGCGGCGAGCTGCGCACCATCGCCGCCACCACCTGGGCCGAGTACAAGAAATACGTGGAGCGCGATCCGGCGCTGGCGCGGCGCTTCCAGGTCGTGAAGGTCGAAGAGCCGAGCGAAGAAGTCGCCATCGACATGCTGCGCGGCATGGTCGAGACGCTGGAGAAGCACCACGGCGTGGAGATCGTCGACGACGCGGTGCGCGAGGCGGTCAAGCTCTCGCACCGCTACATCACCGGCCGCCAGCTGCCCGACAAGGCGATCAGCGTGCTCGACACCGCCTGCGCGCGCGTGGCCATCGGGCAGAACGGGCTGCCGGCCGAGCTCGAATCGGCCGCGCGCGACATCGCCACCGGCGAGAGCGAGCTGCGCGTGCTGCGTCATGAAGCGGCCACGGGCGGTGACCATCAGGAAGCCATCGCCGCACTCTCCGGGCGGCTCGAGGTGCTGCGCCAGAAGCACAAGCGCCTGTCCGACAAGGTCGACGAGGAGAAGCACGCGGTGATGGAGATCGTCGCGCTGCGCCGCAAGATCGCCGGGAACCTGCGCAGCGACGCGCCGCCGGCCGACGAGGAGAACGACCCCGCCCTGCTCACCGCCGCGCTGCGCCGGCTGGAGAAGGGCCTGGAAGCGCTGCAGAGCGACGAACCCATGGTGCCGGTGTGCGTCGACGGCGTCATGGTGGCCGAGGTCATCTCCGGCTGGACCGGCATCCCGGTCGGCAAGATGATGACCGACGAGCTGCACACGGTGCTCAACCTGAAGGAGAAGCTGGCCGAGCGCGTGGTCGGCCAGGACGACGCCCTCGACGCCATCGCGCGGCGCATCCGCACCTTCCACGCCGACCTCGACGACCCCGGCAAGCCGGTGGGCGTGTTCATGCTGGTGGGCCCGAGCGGCGTGGGCAAGACCGAGACGGCCTTCGCGCTGGCCGACCTGCTGTACGGCGGCGAGCGCAACGTCATCACCGTGAACATGTCGGAGTTCCAGGAGGCGCACACCGTCTCCAGCCTCAAGGGCGCGCCGCCCGGCTACGTGGGCTACGGGCGCGGCGGCGTGCTCACCGAGGCGGTGCGCCGCCGGCCCTACAGCGTGGTGCTGCTCGACGAGATGGAGAAGGCGCACCCCGACGTGCTGGAGCTGTTCTTCCAGGTGTTCGACAAGGGCACGATGGAAGACGGCGAAGGCGTGCTGATCGACTTCAAGAACACGCTGATCCTGCTGACCTCCAACGCCGCGCAGGACGTGATCACGCAGGCCTCGCAGGGCGGGCGCAGGCCCGACCCCGAGGAGCTGGTGGAGCGCCTACGGCCCGAACTGCTCAAGCAGTTCAGCCCCGCCTTCCTGGGCCGGCTGGCGCTTGTGCCGTACCACCACCTGGGTGACGGGCAGATCCGCGCCATCGTCAACCTCAAGCTGGGCAAGCTGGCGCGGCGCTTCTCGCTGAACCATCACGCCGAATTCACCTGGGACGCGCAGGTGGAAGACGCCATCACCGCGCGCTGCACCGAGGTGGACAGCGGCGCGCGCAACATCGATCACATCCTGGCGCACGCGGTGCTGCCCGAGCTTTCGCGCCAGGTGCTGGAGCGCATCTCGATGGCTGCCGCCTTCACCGCGGTGCACATGAGCGTGGGCGCGGACGGTGCCTTCGCCTTCGGCTTCGAGCCGGAAACGCTGAGCTGGGCTGAGCTGACGAAGCGATGAACATGCGCGAAGGCTTCACCCAGAACGCCGCTTTCCTGACGGTGAAGACCGTGCTCGCTCCGGACACGCTGCTGCTCGAATCCTTCCAGGCCAGCGAGGGCCTGTCGCAGCTCTTCGCCTGCTCGCTGACCATGCGCTGCGCCGACGACGCGCTGGACGCCGCCACCCTGATCGGCACCTCGGCCACGGTCGTGCTGCAGCGGCCCGAGAAGGAGAGCCGCTTCTTCAACGGCATCGTCTCGCGCTTCACCTACCTGGGCAGCAGCCGCGACTTCGCGACCTACACGCTCGAACTGGTGCCGCGCATGTGGCTGCTCACCCTGGGCCGCGACCGCGTGATCTACCAGAACCTGAGCACGCCCGACATCGTGCAGAAGGTGCTCGACGAGTTCGGCGTGGAGTTCCAGCTCCAGCTCACCGGCAGCTACACGCCGCGCGAGTACTGCGTGCGCTACGACGAGACGGCCTTCGACTTCGTCTCGCGGCTGATGGAAGAGGAAGGCATCTTCTACTTCTTCACCTTCGCGGACGGCGCGCACAAGCTGGTGCTGGCTGACGCCAATTCGGCTTGCGCGCCGTGCACGCACGCGGAAAAACTGGTCGTGCGCAGCGGCGAGGAAGGCTTCGCGCACGCCCATGCCGTCACTCGCTTCGAGTCGGACGCGCGGCTGGTGACCAAGTCGCATTCGGTGGACGACTACGACTTCCTCACGCCCGACACCCGACTGCTGAAGCAGATCGACGGCAAGTCCGGGCGCGGCGCCGACTACGAATACCCCTCGCGCGTGGCGCTCGCGGCGGGCGAAACGCGCGCGCGCATCCGCCTGGAAGCGCACCAGACCGGCAGCCAGTCGGGCCGCGGCGACAGCCACTGCCACTACCTCACGCCCGGCACCACCTTCACGCTGGAAGATCATCCGCGCGCGGACCTCAACGTGGAGCATCTGGTGCACAGCGTTCGGCACCACGCCGAACTGGAGCACTACGGCAACAGCTTCGAGACCCTGCCTCCCGCCATGCCCTTCCGCCCGCCGCGCCTCACGCCCCGGCCGGTGGTGGCGGGCAGCCATACGGCGCGGGTAGTGGGCCCCGCCGGCGAAGAGATCTGGACCGACCAGCACGGGCGCATCAAGGTGCAGTTCCCGTGGGACCGCCTGGGCAAGAAGGACGAGAAAAGCTCGTGCTGGATCCGGGTGTCGCAGATGTGGGCCGGCGAAGGCTGGGGCGCGCTCTTCCTGCCGCGCGTCGGACAGGAAGTGGTCGTGAGCTACGTCGACGGCGACCCCGACCGGCCGCTGGTATCGGGCAGTGTCTACAACGGCACGCACGCCACGCCGGTCGCCCTGCCGGGCAGTTCGTCGCAAAGCACCATCCGCTCGCGCTCGACCAAGGCCGGCGAGGCCGGCAACGAGATGCGCTTCGAGGACAAGAAGGACGCCGAGGAGCTCTACATGCACGCGCAGAAGGACATGCGCGTGGAAATCGAGAACGACCTCACCACCACCGTGATGGCCGGCAACGAGCTGCACACCGTCACCAAGGGCAATCGCACCGTCAAGGTCGACACGGGCAACGAGACCCACTCGGTGAAGGGCACGCGCGCACTCGACGTCACCGGCAACGAGACGCACGACAACAAGGCCAACTTCACGCAGACGGTGACGGGCAACTATGAGCTCAAGGTCACGGGCAACCTGGTGATCGACGTGACGGGCACGCTGCTCATCAAGTCGGCGCAGACGCTGGACCTGAAGGCCGGCACCAACCTGGGCGCCAACGCCAGCCTGAACTTCGCGGCCGAAGCCGGCGTGGCGCTGTCGGCCAAGGGCGGCGCATCGCTCTCGACCGAAGCGCCCTCCATCAGCAGCAAGGCCTCGGGCATGAACGCGGTCGAAGGCGGCGGCATGGTCACGCTCAAGGGCGGGCTGGTGAAGATCAATTGAGCGGCGCCATGGCACTTCCCTCCTCCCTCCCCGACAAGGACCTCGCCGCTATGCCCGCTGCCGTGATGCGCGAGACGCTGGACGATGCCGGCCAGACTGTGGTGCGCGCCTCCTTCGTGGGCGACCTGCCGCACGGGCCGATGCAGGTGTTCTCGGCAACCGGCAAGCCGGCGTTCGACGCCTCCTACCAGGCCGGCCTGCCGCACGGCGCCATGCGCCTCTTCGACGAGCGCGGCCAGCTGCTGCAGGAAACCCAGCGACTGGGCGGCGTGGCCGAGGGCATCACGCGCAGCTACTACCCCAGCGGCAAGCTGATGCAGACGCGGCAGCATGTGCGCGGCGTGCAGCACGGCGAGGCCGTGTCGTATGCCGAATCGGGCGACGTCACCGCGCGCCTGCCCTATGCGGCCGGGCGCCTCGAAGGCGAGGCCAGCTACTTCCACGAAGGCCGCATGCTGCGGCGCGAGCGCTACCGCGGCGGGCTGCTCGACGGCGAGGTGGTCGATTACGCGCCGGGCGGCGGCGTGGCGCAGTCGTCCACCTACGTGGCCAACGTGTTGCACGGCCCGCTGCGCCGCTTCTGGCCCAACGGGCAGCTGATGGAAGAGATCGCCTACCGCCAGGGCAAGCCGTACGGCGGCGCGCGTCGCTTCGACCAGGCGGGCCGCGAGATCGCGGAAACCGCCGCATCGCCGGGCTTCATGAAGAGCCTGGAAAAACTCGTGAGGGGAGGCTGAGCCATGGGCATGCACGTCTGCATGGGGGCCACGCTGCAGTGCAGCTTCGGCGCCGCGCCCTCCAACCTCGTGGTACTTCCGGTGAGCAGCGTGCTCACCGGCGGCGTACCGGCCGCCAACATCATGGACAACAAGCCGATCGTCAACGTCATGCCCTTCGGCACCTGCAACAGCATGTCGAACCCGATGGTGGCGGCGGCCACCGCCGCCGCGCTCGGCGCCTTCACGCCCATGCCCTGCATCCCGGTGACGGCCGCGCCCTGGGCGCCCGGTTCGCCCACGGTGCTGGTCGGCAACATGCCCGCGCTGCAGGACAGCTCCAAGCTCGCCTGCAACTGGGGCGGCGTGATCCAGGTGGTCGTGCCCGGGCAGTTCACATCCATGGTTCCCTGAAACGAACGAATAACAACGAACGGCACGCCCGACCACCCCATGTCCCAATACGTTTTCACGATGAGTTCCCGCATGGTCGCCATCACGGCGGCCTGCCTGGTGCTGCTGTGCGTGCTGCTGTTCCTGATGGGCATCGAGATCGGCAAGCTGCTGGCGCCCGCGCCGCTGCCTGCGCCCGCTGCGGTTGCGCCAGCGCAGCAGCAACAAGCGCTGCCGCAATCCCCTTCCGCCGCGCCGGCACCCGCACAGGCTCCCGCGACTTCCACCCAATGACCAAACCGACTCCAAGCATGTCGAACAACGCACGACACCTCACGGGCATGCACAACGCACTGCGTCGCCTTGCCCTTCCCTCTCTGCTCGCGCTCGCCGGCCTTTGCGCCGGCACGAGCGCGCTCGCAGCGGGCGAACGGCCCGTGGCACAGGGCACGCTCACTTCGCCCGCTCCGGCCGTGGTCGCGACGCCCGCCGGCACACCACCTGCACCGCCTGCGGCACCGGCGGCAGCCGCCTTCGCCGTCGAACCGGCCGCTCCCGCCACGCCGCCCGTGCTCGTCAACGGCCTCGTGCGCGTGCCCGACGGCCGGCTGCTCGCGCCCGACATCGCCCGCATCGTGACGCGCGGCGAGCTGGTGGTGGCGATGCTCAAGGTCGACACGCCGCCGTTCTTCTTCTTCGACGACGGCGGCCAGTGGACCGGGCTCGAAGTGGGCCTGGCCCAGTCGCTGGCCAAGGAGCTGGGCGTGAAGCTGCGCTTCAACCGCGAGGCCGGCACCTTCAATGCGGTGGTCGACCTGCTGGCCAACGGCCAGGCCGACCTGGCCATCAGCAAGCTGTCGCGCACGCTGGCGCGCTCGCAGACCATCGCCTTCAGCGACGCCTACCTCACGCTGAACCACTCGCTGATCCTCAACCGCGTGAAGTTCGCGCAGCTCGCGCACGGGCGCCCGCTGCCGGAGGTCATCCGCAACTTCAACGGCAGCATCGGCGTGATCGCCAAGTCGTCCTTCGCGGACTACGCGCGCACCAACTTCCCGCACGCCAAGGTGCAGGAGTACCCGACCTGGAACGACGTGCTGGTGGCCGTGCACAAGGGCGAGATCGTGAGCGCCTATCGCGACGAGTTCGAGGTCAAGCGCGTGCTCAAGGCCGACCCCACCGTCTCGCTGGTGCTGCGCACCGTGACGCTGAAGGACCTGGAAGACACGCTGGGCATCGGCGTGGCCGTGACCGACACCACGCTGCTGGCCTACGTCAACCAGTTCCTCGCGCAGCGCGCCGAGAAGCTCGACATCCAGAAGGTGCTGCAGGCACTCGACCGCTGAGCGGCACAGGACGCCCGAACCATCATGAATACCTCCAAGATCTACGCCTTCGTTCTCAACCCCTGGGTCGTGATCATCAGCCTGGGCGCCGGTGTCGCCTTCGGCATGCTCGCGCCTCTGCTCGCCACGCCGCTGAGCTTCGTGGGCGACATCTACGTCGACCTGCTGAAGATGATCACGCTGCCTTTCATGGTCTCGGCCGTGATCTTCAGCCTGCAGCGCCTGTTCCGCGACGGCGGCACGGCCAGCCTGCTGGGCCGCGTGGCGCTGGTGTTCCTCGCGTTCTCGGCCTTCGTGGCCATCGCGGGCGCGGCCACGCTGCTGATTCTTCGCCCCGGCGAGAACCTGCCGAGCAGCACCATGCAGACCTTCGGCCAGATCGTGGGCGGCGACCTGAGCGCCAGCGACACGGCCATGAACCTGCGCGGCGTCGACGAGCCCAAGAAGACCGCCAGCTTCGCCGACATGCTGGTGAGCCTGGTGCCCGCCAACATCTTCTCGGCGCTGGCCAACGGCGACACGCTGAAGACGCTGGTGTTCGCGCTGCTCTTCGGCCTGGCGGTGGGGCACGTGCCCACGCGCATCTCCGACGGCCTCACGCAGGCGCTGGAAACCGTCTACCACGCCTGCCAGACGCTGATGCGCTGGCTGAGCTTTCCGCTGCCGGTGGTGCTGTTCTGCATGAGCGCGGCGCAACTTGGCAAGACCGGCATAGAGCCGCTGAAAGCGATGGGCGCCTTCGTGGTGGCCTTCCTCATCGTGTCGGCGCTGCTGCTGGCGGTGGCGGCGGTCATCATCTGGAAGCGCTCCAACGGCACGCTGGGGCAGACGCTCAACGCGCTGCGCGGCCCCTTCGCGCTGGCGCTGGCCACGCGCAGCAGCGCGACCTGCATGCCGATCATGATCGAGAGCCTGGTCACGCGGCTGGGCTTCGCGCGCTCGCGCGTGGAGCTGCTGGTGCCGCTCACGGTGTCGCTGCTGCGCATCGGGCCGGTCGTGTACTACGTGTGCGCCACGCTCTTCATCGCGCAGATCTACGGGCGCTCGCTCACGCCGGTGGAGATCGGCATCGTGCTCACCTCCTCGGTGCTCGCGGGCTTCGCCTCGGCCGGCATGACGGGGCTGGTGACGGTGTCGCTGATCGGCATGACCTGCACCTACCTGGGCCTGCCCTTCGAGGCGGCCTTCATCCTGTTCCTGGCGGTGGACCCGGTGTGCGACATGCTGCGCACGCTGGTGCTGGTCATCGGCAACACGGCCGCCGTGGCTGTCGTGTGCCCGCGGCCATTGAAGATCTAGGGAGCGCGCCTTCATGTCACGCATCGGCGTTCTCGGCGGCATGGGCCCATCGGCAACGGTGGACTTCATGGACAAGATCATCCAGCTCACCCCCGCCACGCGCGACCAGGAGCACCTGCCGGTGATCGTGGCGAACCTGCCGCACGTGCCCGACCGCTCCAGCGCCATCCTGGGCACCGGCCCCGATCCGCTTCGCGCGCTGCTCGCGGGCATCGACGTGCTCAACGACGCCAACGTGGGCGTGATCGCGATTCCCTGCAACTCGTCACACCACTGGTATGCGCAGATCGCGGCGCACAGCCGCGCGCCGGTGATCCACATCGCGCAGTCGTGCGTGGCCGCCATCGCGACGGCATCCGAAGACCGGCCGGTGCGGGTGGCGGTGCTGGCCACGCGCGGCGCGCTGGCCTCGGGCTTCTATCAGCAGGCGCTGCGCGAGCGCGGCATCGACTTCCTCGTGCCCGATGCCGCCACCGGCCAGGACCACGTGGACGCCTGCATCCGCGCCGTGAAGGGCGGCGACGTGCAGGCCGGCGCGGCCGCGTTCAGGCGCGCGCTTGAAGCGTTGGCCGCGACGGGCGCCACCGCCGTGATCATGGGCTGCACCGAGTTGCCCATCGCCGCGCAAGCCGCGCATGCCATCGAGCACACGCCCCTCGCGCTGGTCGACAGCTCGCTGGAGCTGGCCCGCGCCACGGTCGCTTTCGCGCTCGACAAGGGATGGAACAAGCCGACATGGGTTTCCTGACGCGCATGTCCCACAGCCTGTTCGCCCTGCTGATCTGCATGGCGGCAGGCGGCGTCGCGGGCGTGTACCTGCCCGTGGCGGGCGACGTGGCGCATGCGGTGGCGCAGGTCTACCTGTCGATCGTGAGCATGGCTGCCATTCCGCTGCTGGTGGTGGCCACCTTCTTCGGCCTGCGCCAGACCATGGGGCTGCCCTTTCCGGGGCGGCGCATCGCGATGATCGCGGGCCTCGCGCTGCTGCTGGTGACCAGCTGCGCGGCGGTCGGCCTGGCGCTGGGCTGGATCAACGCGCCGGGCACGCAGCTCGACGCCGCTTCGCGCGAGCACCTGGGCGAACTGGTGCAGCGGGCCGGCGACGGCGGCGACATCGAGATGCGGCTGCACGACAGCGGCACGCAGGCCACACCCATCGAGCGCCCCCGCGCCACGCTGCTGCCCGACAACTTCTTCCGCGTGCTGGTGGAAGGCCGCTCACTGGGCATCCTCTCGTGCGCCCTGCTCTTCGGCCTGGCCTTCGCGGCGCTGGCGCGCACGCAGCACGCGGCGCTCAACCACATGTTCGAGGGCATCTACCGCACGCTCGAACTCATCATCGCGCGCGCCAACATCCTGCTGCCGGTGGTGGCCTTCGGCATGTCGGCGCACGTGCTGTCGCAGACCGACGCGGTGACCATCCGCGCGATGAGCGGCTTCCTGCTGCACTTCGTGGTGCTGGTGGCGCTGCTGGGCGCGGCGGCCATAGCGGTGATCCACCGGCGCGGCAACCAGCCGCTGGCCGAGGTGCTGCAGCACCTGAAGACGCCGATGCTGGTGAGCCTGATGTCGTCGAGCACCACGGCGAGCATTCCGCACACCATCGAGGCGATGAGCGCGCGACTGGGCTTCAGCCGCGGCATCGTGGAACTGGTGGTGCCCACGGCCTCGGTGTTCCTGCGCGCGGGTTCGGCGCTCTACTACGTGCTGGCGGCGCTGTTCGTCGCCAACCTCTACGACCGCACGCTGGTCCCAGCCGACTTCGCCACCATCGGCATCGGCGCGACCATCGCGGCCTTCGCCTCGGCCGGCAACAACAGCCTGACCAACGTGGGCTACGCGGGCATCGTGCTGTCGATGCTGCAGCTTCCCATCGAGGCCGCGCTGGCGCTTTTCCTCGCCATCGACCTGATCTGCGAGGGCCCGCGCAACGTGCTGACGCTGCTGGCCACCTGCGCGCTGATTTCCGTGGTGTCGGCCGGCCTGCCTTCGGAGCGCGTGACGGCGCCGGCCGCCGAGATCAAGCCCGCCCAGCCGCTGCGCTTCGTGTTCGCGCGCGGGCACGTCGCGCTGCTGGCAGGCTGCAGCGTGCTGGCCTCGGTGCTGATCCTGCTGATGGGCATCGCCGTGGGCGTGCGGCAGGCGCAGCCGGCGGTCACGCAGGCCTCTTCCGCCACGGCGAACACAGGAATCCAGCGATGAACCGGACGAACAACCTTTTCAAATGGATAGCTGCGCTGCTGCTCCTCGTGGAGCTCGCCGCATGCGGCAGCCTCTTTCCCAAGGGCACGCGCGTGAACTGGAGCGAACTCACGCTCTCGGCCGCGCCCGGCGCCAACCAGAACAGCCCGGTCGCGGTCGACGTGGTGATGGTGCTCGACGACGCGATGCTCGCCCGCGTGACCGAGCTCACGGCCGCCAAATGGTTCGGCGCGCGCGCCGACCTGCAGAAGACCTTTCCGCAGAGCCTGTCGTACCTCTCGTGGGAGCTGGTGCCGGGCCAGACGATCCGCGTGCCGTCGAGCGCCATCGGCTCGCCGCGCGTGGCGGCGGTGCTCGTCTTCGCGAACTACACCACGCCCGGCGCGAACCGCGTACGGGTGGAAGACCTCAAGGGCCCGATCGTGGCCCGCTTCGATGCACAGAGCTTCGACGTGTCTGCCGCGTCACGTTGAACAACCCGGATCCCTTCAAGTGAACCAACAACTCCAATACAGCCGCGCGGGAGAGCACCATGTCTGACCTGCACCGCGCCGCCCCCATCACCGACCGCGTCGAGTGGCACGAGGGCATGCTGCTGTCGCCGCAGCATTTCCAGCAGTTCTCGGCGCGCATGGACACCCTCGTCGCCTGGCAGATGCTGGCCGCCGCGCCCTTCGCCTGGGGCGTGCGCCGCCTGGTGTTCGACCAGGGCCTGCTGCCCGCCGGCCTGCTGCGCGTGCTGGTGCTCGAAGCCATCCTGCCGGACGGCACGGCGGTGCAGTTCTCCGCCGCCGAGGCCGCGCACGGCGCGCTCGAACTCTCGCTTGCGCCCTACGCCGAGCGGCTGGCCAACGAGCCGCTGGACATCTACCTCACGCTGCCCGTGACCACGCCCAACCGGCATCGCGCCGCGACGGTGCGCTTCCGCTCGGTGGCCGGCGCGCCGGTGGAGGACGCGGTGTCCGACGCCGAGCCCGCGAACATCCCGCGCATGCTGCCGCGCCTCGCGCTGAGTGCCGGCGCGGTGCCGCCCGGCACGCACGTGCACCTGCGCCTAGGCCAGGTGTTCAAGGACAACGAGGTGGTGAAGCTGGGCGAGGCGCAGCCGCCGCTGCTGGAGGTGACGCACGACAACCCGCTGTGGACGGCCGCGTCCGCCCTGCTCGGCCAGTTGCGCGGCAAGGCCGCCTTCGTGGCCAAGCAGACGGCAGTGCCCTCCTCGCGCGTGGACGACCGCCTCGCGCACCTCGAGCTGAAGGACCGGCTGCGCAGCCTGCTGTCGGGCCTGCCCCATGCGGAGGCCGTGATGCGCACGCCGCACCTGCATCCGCTGCCGATGTACTGGTCGCTTTGCGCGCTGCTGGCCTCGCTGAGCCTGCTGCGCCCGGGCGGCGTGCCGCCGGTGCCGATGGACTACGACCACGCCGACCCTTCGCGCGTGTTCCAGCCGCTGCTGCTGGCGCTGCGCGATGCGGTTTCGGAGGTGAGCCAGGAGTACCGCGAGCACAAGTTCGATTTCCGCCAGGGCGCCTTCGAGACCACGCTGCAGCCGCAGTGGGTGTCGGGCGCGCGCATCGTGGTGGGCCTGCGCGGGCAGTCCGACAAGGACCTGATGGCCTGGATGGACAGCGCCATCGTCGGCTCGCGGTCGGCCTACCCCTCGCTGCGCGAGCGCCGGGTGCTGGGCGCGGTGCGCCGCTGCATCGAGTCGGCCGACGAGCTGGGCCTGCGCCCGGGCTCGGGCTACCTGCTCTACGCGATCCAGACCAGCGCGGCGCTGACCGTTCCCGGCGAGCTGCTGGTGATCGCCAATGCCAACGAAGGCGCCACCGCGCAGCCTCCGCAGGAAATCGTGCTGTTCATCAAGGATTGACCGGACCATGGCACGCAACCTCCCCGACCTCGCGGTCGACGACCACATCACGAGGCAGTTCCGCGCCTTCTACGACGAGATCGTGAAGGCACGCGACCGCACCGCCGAATCGCGCGAGAGCGACATCGACGCGGTGGCGCAGACGCTGGCGCGCCACCTGGAGAACCTGCTGGAGCTGCAGTCGCTCGAATCGCGCCGCGAGAGCACGCGCTTCGAACTCGAGAACGTGGCCGACGCGCGCTACCTCAAGGCCGCGCTGGCCGACGAGATCCTGCTGCACACGCCATGGATCGGCCGCGAGCGCTGGACTGGGCACCTGCTGGAATCGTCGCTGTTCCGCACCAACATCGCGGGCGACCTGGTGTTCAGCCGCATCGAAGAATTGCTTTCGGGCCGCGAGCCCTCCAAGCGCGACATCGCGCGGCTGTATCTCTTTGCTCTCGCGCTGGGCTTCCAGGGCAAGTACAGGGGCGCGGGCGAGGAGGCCCGACTGCTCGGCTACCGCGAGGAACTCTTCCAGTTCGTCTACCAGCGGCCGGCCGACTTCTCGGGCCGCGACCGCGTGGTGTCGGAGCGGGCCTATGCGAGCACGCTCTCGCACATCGCGCCGCGCAAGCTGCCCACGCTGAGCCGCTGGACGGTGCTGTTCCTGCTTGGCGTGGCCACGCTGCTGGCAGTGTCGGAACTGCTGTGGCTGTGGCAGTCGTGGCCGGTGCGGCAGGTGCTGCAGCCGGGCGCCGTCGAAGCATCGGGGGCTTACCTGCGATGAACGGCATGCGTCTCCACAGCAATACCGGAGGGTCGTCGCGATGCTGACCGACCAGCTCTTCCTCATTTCCATCGCGGTGCTGACGCTGGTGGTGCTGCTCGTGCTCGGCATGGTGCTGTACTTCGCGGCACGGCGCTCGCACGCCAAGCCGTCTAGCGATCCGAAGGTCGCGCGCATCCGCTTCGACTCGCTGCGCAGCTCGTTCCGCCAGGCGGTCGAGCTGATCGAGGGCAACATCGCCTCGCGCGCGGACCGCTACGGCATTCCGTGGATCATGCTGCTCAACGAGGGCGACGACCACCGGCAGCTGCCCATCGAGCAGTCGGGCGTGGCGAGCGCGCTGAGCACCGAGTCGGCCTCGGCGGCGGCCACGCAGGGCATCTCGTGGCACTTCTTTGACCGCGGCGTGGTCATCGACATCCAGGGTGCCTATTTGGGCTCGCCCGATGACGACGACGCCTCCGAGAAGCCGTGGGACGAGTTCCTCGGCATGTGCCGCGCCTACCGGCCGCAGCGGCCCTTCGACTCGGTGGTCATCACCATTCCGGCGGCGCTGCTGCTGGACGACAGTACCGACGGGCGGCTCGAACTCTCCAAGCGCGCCAAGCTCGCGCACCGCCGCCTGTGGCTGGCGCAGAACCGCTTCGCGATGCGCTTCGCGGTGTACGTGCTGGTGACCGGCGCGGAGCAGCTCGAAGGCTTCAGCGCCTTCGCGAGCGCCCTGCCCGAGCCGCTGCGCGCGAGCATGCTGGGCTGGTCTTCGCCCTACGACCTGTCGACCACCTACCAGCCGGCATGGGTCGACGAGGCGGTGGGCACGGTGGTGCGCTCGGTGTCGGACGTGTCGGCCGAGCTCTTCGCCACCGGCACCGCACCGCAGGGCACCGGTCCGCAACTGCTGCTGCCTTCGCGCATCGAGGCGCTGCGCGGGCAGCTGCAGCTGTACGTCGACGAGCTGATGCGCCCGAGCGCGTACCACGAGCCCTTCTTCTTCCGCGGCATCTACCTCACGGGCGACAGCGGCGAGTCGGCACAGACCGTTGCCGCCATCGACGCCCAGCACGACGCCTACGGCCACAAGGACCTGGAGCCCATCGGCGGCGACCTGATCGCGCAGCTGATGCGCCAGCCAGCGTTCCTGCGCGACCTGTTCGAGAAGAAGATCTTCCTCGAGTACGGCCTCACGCGGCCCTCGCGCACGCAGACGCTCACGCGCCCGGTGCTGCACCGCGCGCTGCGCTGGGCGGCGGTGATCTTCCTGGGCGGCTGGGGCGTCGGGCTCTTGGTCGCCACCTGGCAGCTGCACCGCCACAACGCGACGCTGGTGCCCGCGCTGGCCCAACTGCAGAACGACGCCCAGTACCGCATGCGCGCGCTGCAGCGCGGCGAAACCATTCCGACCGCCTGGTACCGCAACAAGGCGCTGTCGCTGCTGGCCATGAACGAGCGGCTGCGCACCGACGGCACGTATTCCTTCTTCATGCCCGGTTCGTGGCAGCCCTTCGACGACCTGAACGAGCGCGTGATCGAGCGCATCGAGCGCGAGTTCGGCGACATCGCGGTGAGCACGCTGCGCCGCGAGCTGATGGCGCGCGTGAGCCAGTTGAGCGGCGTCGAGCAGGACGAGGCGACCGGCGAATTCATCGTCGGCGCCAGCTGCGGCCTGCCGCCCAGCTTCAGGACCATCGGCGACGCGCCGCGCAAGAACGGACTGCTGGTGGAAGACCAGCCCGAGTTCGGCGCGCTGCAGCGCTACCTGGGCTCGGTCGAGCAGCTCGATGCAGCACTGCAGGCGGTGGAGCGGCTGCGCCAGCCCGCGACCGGCAATGCCGACGACCTGCGCGTGGCCGTGCGCTACGCGCTGGGCGCGGAGCTGCCGGCCGACCTGAGCCGCAACCTGCGCTACTTCCGCCAGGCGGCCGAAGGCAATGCGCTGGCGATTCCGCTTGCGCCCGTGCAGTCGGCGCTGCGCTGCGCGCTCGACAAGGGCACGGCGCAGCTCGATGCGCGGCTCTTCGTCAACAACGAGCTGCTGGTGTCGGAGCAGTCGCTGGCGCGGCTGCTGCCCTCGCTGGCGAGCACCGGCACCTTCGCGCGCACCACGGCCAGCTTCCGCGAGGTGATCGCGGCCATCAAGGACCAGGAAGACCTGGTCGCCTCCGGCAAGGGCGGCTGGATGCGCCAGCCGGTGCTGGTGCTGGGCTCTTCGTATGACCGCACCATCGCGCGCATCGAGCAGAACCGGCTGCTGGGGCTGGAGTCGGCCGATGCGGTGCGAAACCGCGCGCAGGATGCCTTCCAGAAATTCCGCGTCGAGTTCAGCCTGCGCTTCGGCGGCGCGCAGCCCGGCCTCGTGTGGCAGGACAAGGACGGCCGCTTCGCGCTGGCGCCCGAGCGCATCGCGCTGCGCGACGCGCTCACCGCACTGCTGGCGCAGCCCTTCATGGCCGCCGCGCGCGACCGCGAACTGCCCGGCGCAGGCATGCGCACCACGGCCGTGTGGGACCTGCCCCGGCTCGACCAGGCGCTGGCCGTCGGCGACATCCGCAAGCGCTACATGAGCGAGGGCCTGCAGGCCTTCCCGGCCACGCTGCGCCCCGGCATCGAGGGCGCACTGAACGCGCACTTCGCGCAGCTGGTGGTCGACCAGGTCGCCGAGGCTGCGAACGGCATGAGCGACGGCGGCCGCGCCACCGACACGCAGGCCGCCGCGTACGAAGCCTCGCGCCAGCGCCTCGCCAAGATCCAGGCGCTGCTGTACGAACTGGGCGCGGGCCCGCGCGCCGAGGACCTGCGCGCGATGATCTCGCGCGACGCGCTTCAGCGGCTGGAGGCCGTGGACGAGGCCTTCAACCAGTCGGAGCTGTACGCCATGCGCGGGCGCGACTTCCAAAGCTGGCGCGGCGAACGCGGGCCGATGCTGGTGGCCTTCGGCGTCTCGGACGTGGGCTCGCTCGCGGCCTACCTGGGCCAGCAGTTCAACCGCACGGAAACGCTGGGCAAGCTGGCCGACAGCTACATCGCGGCGCTCGACGGCATGGGCGCGGGCTCGGTGCTCGCGCAGCGCTGGCAGGCGATCAACCGCGACCTGGAGCGCTACCGCCTCAAGAACCCGAACAGCAGCCTGCTGCTGCTCGAACAGTTCCTGGGCACCACCGGCGCCGAGATCGACCGCGAGACCTGCGGCGCGAAGCTGGCCGGCAAGGCGCCGGCGGCGCGCATCGGCGATTACTTTGCCGACCGCCACCAGCAGATCTACAGCGCCTTGCTCGCGCGCTGCCAGGAACTGCAGTTCGGCGACCAGCAGGAGCTGTGGACGCAGTTCTCCACCCGCTTCAACCGCTCGCTGGCGGGCCGCCACCCGTTCGGCCCGGCGACAGGACGTGCCTTCGAACTGGCCGACCCGGCCGACGTGAACGACCTGACGCGCGCCTTCGACCCGCTGGCACGCGCGCTGAAGGAGAACCGTGGCGCGGATGCCGGCGTGCGCAACGTGGGCATGCCCGGAGCCGGCGCGCGCCGCTTCACCGAGCAGTTCGCCCGTGCGCGCGACTTCCTGCAGCCGCTCTTCCCGACCGAGGAAGGCGCCGCGCCGGGCTATGACCTGAGCGTGGACTTCCGCGCGAACACCACCGCCGAGATCGAAGGCAACAAGATCATCGACTGGTCCTTCGAGGTCGGCGACCAGGTGCTGCGCCTGCGCGACGCGCCGCGCACGCTGCGCTGGGAATACGGCATGCCCGTGGCGCTGGTGCTGCGCATCGCGAAGGACTCGCCGCTGATGGCGCGCGCCGATCCGCAGCAGCACGCGCTGATCACCGACGGCCAGACCGTGAGCTTCCGCTTTGCCGACCCGTGGGCGCTGTTCACGCTGGCGCAGCGGCAGCGCGAAGGCGACCCGGCCCAGCGGCCGGACGGCCGCTCACAGCTGCTGAAGTTCGAGTTTCCGCTGGTGGCCCAGTCGGCCGGCGACGCCGCGCAGGCACCCGATGGAGGACGCGCACGCGTTTTCCTGCGCATCGCGGCCAGCCCCGCCGGCAAGAAGAACGCCCTGATATGGCCCGCCGCGTTCCCCGCGCGCGCCCCCGAATGGAACATGCCCTGATGGCCGCCCTGCTGTCCCCCCTGAACTCCGATATCGACGAAGCCACCGGCGGCTTCGCGCCCGACCTCGCGATCTTTCTATCGCCGCTTGCGGGCCCGGAGGGCCCGGCCGGCCCGCCGCTGCGCTACGACCCGGTGTGCGCCCGCATCCGCGAGGCGCGCACCGAGGAAGACGCCAGCCTGCCGATGGGCGAATGGACCCGTCCGCTGAAGAAGGCCGACTGGCGTACCGCCGAGATGCTGTGCACCGAGGTCCTGCAGCGCCGCAGCAAGGACCTGCAGATGGCCGCCTGGCTCACCGAGGCCTGGGTGCACCGCCATGCGATCGACGGGCTGGCCGCCGGGGCGCGGCTGCTCGAAGGCCTGGCGCGCGAGTTCTGGGAAGACGTGCATCCGCGCATCGGCGACGACGGCGACGCCGACATGCGCACCGCCACTTTCGTGTGGGTCAACGACACCATCGCGCACGCGCTTCTGATGCGCGTGCCGCTGCTCGAATGGCCGGATTTCTCGCCGCCTTTCATCACGCTGGGCGACTGGCAGCGTGCGCTGACCAGCGAGTACGGCACGGGCGCGGCCGGGGCTGCGGGCAACGCCAAGGCGAAGGCGAAGGAAGTGGCCGAGGAGCCGAGCGCGCAGACGGTGTCGCGCCAGGACATTCTCGACCGCGCAGCGCGCGACCTGCATGCGCTCGCCGCGCTCGACGATCGGGTCGCCGTGGCCGCCGATGCGTGGCAAGGCCTGGAAGCCCTGCTCGACGAGCGGCTGGGCATCGATGCGCCCAGCCTGTCGAAGGTGAAGGAGATGCTCGCCCGCATGCGGCAGGCGCTGCGCAGCCTGCTGCAGGAGCGGGATCCGCGCGATGAAGAGAAACCGGTCATGCCGACCACGCCGGCCACGGCCGGCTGGATGCCGGATGCCGAGCCGCTGCCAGCCGAAACCCCGATGGACGACAACGACATGAGCAACGCTCCTCTTCCTTCCTTTCCTCCCGTGTCATCCGAGGCACTCCCGCAGGCGCTGGCAAGCGGCCGCATCGGCAGCCGCGCCGAGGCCTATCGGCTGCTCGAGCTGGCGGCCGCCTACCTCATGCGCGAGGAGCCGCACAGCCCGACGCCCTACCTGGTGAACCGCGCCGTGGCATGGGGGCGCATGCCCCTGCCGCAGCTGATGCAGGAAGTGCTGCGGGAGGACGGGGACCTGAACCGGTACTTTTCGATGATCGGCGTGCGGCCCGACGCATAGGCCCCGCGACTTCTTTTCATTCCACACATCCCCAGGCCATGGCCACCTCTTCCACGCCCCTGTTCAATGCGCTCGCCAGCGCCAAGTTCACGCACAAGTACGAAGTCGCCTGGGCGGAACTGCCCGCCGGCGAGTTCGGCATCAAGACGAAGGCCTGGCTCAAGCTGCTCGGCAAGGTGATCGGAGGCCCCTCCAGCAAGGAGCGCAAGGCGCTCGCGCAGGAGTTCCTGCAGTTCCTGTACGTCTACAAGCAGATGCTGGAGAAGCTCACGCACGGCACGCGCTCGCCGGAGCCAGCGCAGGTGCTGCAGAAGATGAACGACTTCAACGCCGAGTACAAGCGGCAGTTCGGCAGCCTGCTGGACATGCCCATCCTTCGCCTGCCCAGCGAACTCGCCTCGGTCGCCGACAAGATGGCCGTGAACGCGGTGCGACGCGACCTCATCGTGCGCAAGAAGCAGCTGCTCAAGTTCTGGATGGACGGCCTGCGCAATGGCTCGGAGTACATGGAGGACGTGTCGCTCTCGCTGCAGTACATGGGCAACAACGAGCCCGCCAAGGTGCGCCTGTTCCTCGACGTGCTGTGCAAGGACCTCACGAAGATCCGGTTCGCCGACCCGCGGCCCTGGCTGCAGACCGGCGGCAAGGTCGAGACCGGCCTCATGCGCGGCGGCGAGAACGGCAAGTTCGGCAAGGTGACCTGGACCGACGAGGAGTTCAAGAAGGCCGTCAAGGCCGAGGCCTCGGTAGGCTACGGCGTGCGCGCCACGGGCGAGTGCGTGATCGAGATCACCGGGCTGCGCGCGGAGTTCAAGGCCGACGCGTTCGCCGGCGGCTCCGCCTCCGTCGAGGCCGAAGCGAGCTACGAACGCGGCAAGGGCGTGACGGCCAAGGCTGCCGTCGAGGCGATGGTCGGCGTGAAGATCAAGCTCGACGCGAAGATCGACGTGGCCGACATCTTCCTGATCGAGGCCAGCGCCGAGGCCTTCGCGGGTGCCATGGCCAAGGCCGAGGTCGAGTTCAACGCCACCGTCGACGGCGTGAAGTTCAAGGTCGGAGCCGAGGCCTTCGCTGGCGCGCGGGTCACGGGCGAGGCATCTCTCTCGGTTCGCATGTGCGGGTACGACATAGTGAAGGGCACGGCCAAGGGCTCGCTCTCGGCGGGCGTGGGCGCATCGTTCTCGCTGGAGTTCGAGTCCTCGGCCTTCGGCGGCTCCAAGCTCGGCATCGAGGCCGACGTGACGCTGGGCGTGGGTGCCGGTGGCGGCGGCGAATTCACCGTCTACCAGGACAACATCGGCCGCGCGTTCAATTCGCTCTTCTACAGCGCCTACCTCACGCTGCTGGGGCAATCGAAGGAGCGCGACACCTGGCGCACCTATTTCCGCGACCTGGAAGACAACCAGATCCTCTTCGAGCGGGCCGACAAGATCATCGACGAGGCACTGACCGGCTGCTACATCGAATACCAGACGAACTTCACGCAGCTGCAGGCCTGGAAGCAGATAGAGGCGCTGTCCTGCTTCAGGGCGAACAAGCCGATTGCGGATGTGATTGCGCTCTGAGAGCGGTCGTCTTCAACCCTGGACATCATGGCACGCTATACCTGCCTCAACCCCATCTGCAGACGAACCACGGAGAACGCGTGGCTAGCAGTGACGACATGCCCTCACTGCAAGGGCACCGCCCTGCGCCAGGAGGTCACGACAACGGTGGCCTCTTCCAGCCAGCCGGTCGGGCGCACCGTGGTCCCGATCGGCAAGGCGACGATGTCGAAGCCACCGGGCAAGGCCACGATCCCGATCCCGACGCCGCCGGGCAAGGCAATGACGGTCGCGATGCCGCCGCATCCGCTTCTGTTGAGCGACATTCTTGTTCAGCTCTTCGAGTTGTTCGACGAACGCAGCGTCGGCCTGCTCGCACGGGTATGCAGGCGCTGGCACCACGCGGCCACCATCGTGCTGCGGCGCTACGTGGCCGATGCGCGCGGATTCGGCTCGGGTTCGGGCCTCACGATGAAGAGCCAGATACTGGGCCTGCTTGCGAACACGAGGAACCTTTCGCTGGCGGTAGACAAGTTCATGCCGGTCGGCTACGGTGACGGCGACAGCATCCTGGCGTACATCGTCAAGCACAGGATCAAGCTCACGCTGAAACTGGGTACTCCGAATCCGAAGCTTCTGAAGCAGTTGCAAAAGGCAGCGCAGAATCCCAATTTCATATACCAGCGGCACGAAATCCAGGCCCTGAAAAGGGGACGCAAAAATCCCGCTCTTCTCGACTACAAGGCCGAGACCGTCACCCATTTCGGCGACCTCGAGCACGAACTGGACGGCGGGCACGTCCAGACGGGTCTGATGCACAACAAGTTCTGGATACTGGACGACGACGGCATCGTCACAGGCTCGCCCAACGTGAGTTTTTCCGCCATGGAGGGCGGCAACTTCGAGAGTTGCATCTACATCCGAAGCGCCAAGCTGGCGCCGCTCTACCAGCGCTACTTCCAGTTGCTAAGCACGCCCTACTCCGCCGATTCCGTGGATTGGCAGGCCTTCGAAAAACAGGTCGTTCACTACAACAGCAACTCCACTCGCGTGAAGGCTGCATTCGCTCCCACCGTGAACATCAGCGACTTCATCGTGGAGAACCTGGTCGGCGCGGTGAAGATCACGGTGCGCCAATTTCTCGTGAGCACGGCAGGCATCGACGACGACTACAGCATCGTGCCCGTTCTCTGCGAGATGGCGGAGCAAGGGGCCGACATCGAGGTCTTCCTCGACGAGGCTGCCTACAAAAAATACGGATTCGTGCAGAAGGCCGCCCTGCGACTGATGCAAAGCGGCGGCAAGGTCTTTGTGCAGACACCGGTGACGGTGGTGGGCGGACAGGAGCGTCTGCAACACGACAAGCTGATCCTTGCCACCTTTCACAACGGCGTGAAGCGCACGCTGCTGGGCAGTGCGGGCGCCACGGTCAGCGTGATCGCCAACATCAATGCGGAGAACTTTCTCTGTCTAGACCTTCCTACGGTCTATGACGAGTTGATGGTGCACCATCGGAATACCAAAAAGGGCGGGACGACCACGCCGCTCGTGCTCAAGTAGCGTCTCTGCAAGGGCCCCGGGGAAACCGCCGCCCTCACCCCAGCGCGTCGTTCACCTGCTCCCTGAACTCGCTCAGGCTCACCGCAGCGCCGATCTCCCTCGGCAGGGCATCCCGCACCGAGAACACGCCCAGCACCTTCGCCCCCGTCACCAGCGGCAGATGGCGAAAGCCGCGCTCCAGCATCAGCACCACGGCGTCGGACACCAGCGTCTCGGGCGGCACGCAGATCGGGTTGGGCGTCATCACCTCGCGCACCGGGGTGCCGTCGGGGTCCAGCCCCTTGGCGAGCACGCGGGTCATGAGGTCGCGCTCGGTCAGTATGCCCAGCAGCGTGTCGGGCAGTTCCATGACGAGCACGCTGCCGCAGTTGGCGCGCGTCATCACGCAGGCGGCGTCGCGCACGGTGGCCTGCGGCGCCACGCTGACCACATGCTTGCGCGATATCGATTGGAAAACGGTGCGCTCGGCCATGATGCGCCCTCCGTGAGTGGAGCCTTGGATGTTGACGCCGGCCGTTGCTCAGCGCAAGGAGGCGTTGAGCCGTTCCAGCGCCTGGGCGCCGGGGCACAGCTGTTGCGGCCCCAACGCATTGAGCGGCCGGTCGCAAGTGTTGAGTGCAGTGTGCAGGTCGGTGGCCAGCGGGTCGACATAGAGCAGCCCCGTCACCACCTCGCCCATTTCGTGATGCCGCTGCATGTAGGCCATGGCGGCAAAGCGGTCGCCCGGGTCGTAGTCCGGGTGCAGGCTGCGCAGGCGCAGCAGCGTGCCGTCGTGCTGGCGCACGTCCATCACCTCGCCGGGCTCCATGTCCACGGCGATCTCCTCCCGTCCGCTGATGAAGTCGATGCGGCTGACCGCCTCGTTGTGCTCGCGGATGTAGTCGTAGCTCTTGGTGCTGCCCGGATGGTTGTTGAAGGCCACGCAGGGGCTGATGACGTCGATGAAGGCGGAGCCGCCATGGCTGATCGCACCCTTGATGAGCGGCACCAGCTGCGCCTTGTTGCCCGAGAAGCCCCGCCCCACGTAGCTCGCGCCAAGCTGCAGCGCCATGGCCACCAGGTCGACCGGGCTGTCGGTGTTGACCACGCCCTTCTTGCTCTTGGAGCCCTGGTCGGCCGTGGCCGAGAACTGGCCCTTCGTGAGGCCGTAGACGCCGTTGTTCTCCACGATGTAGGCCATGCGCACGCCACGCCGCATGGCGTGCGCGAACTGGCCCAGGCCGATGGAGGCCGAGTCGCCGTCGCCCGAGACGCCGAGGTACAGCAGGTCGCGGTTGGCCAGGTTGGCGCCGGTCAGCACGCTGGGCATGCGCCCGTGCACCGTATTGAAGCCGTGCGATGCGCCAAGAAAGTAGTCCGGCGTCTTCGAGCTGCAGCCGATGCCCGAGAGCTTGGCCACGCGGTGCGGCTCGATGTCGAGTTCCCAGCAGGCCTCGATGATCGAGGCCGAAATCGAGTCATGCCCGCAGCCCGCGCACAGCGTGGAAATCTTTCCCTCATAGTCGCGCCGCGTGTAGCCCACCTTGTTGGTGGCAAGCGTCGGATGCCGCAGCTTCGGCTTGGCGAGGTAAGTCATGCGGCCTCCTTCGCATTGGCGGTTGTGCTGCCTTGCGCGCTCGTCTTGCCGGCGTGCGCCTCGATCGCCTGCACGATGAAGCGCGCGGTGATGGGCGTTCCGTCGAAGTGCAGCACCCGCACCAGCTTCGCCGGATCGGCATCCAGTTCGTTGACCAGCAGGCTGCGCATCTGCGCGTCGCGGTTCTGCTCGACCACGAACACGCGCGAATGCTGCGCAAGAAACTGCACCACGTTGTCGGGAAACGGAAAGGCCCGCAGCCGCATCGCGTCGAGATGGATGCCTTGCTCTTCCAGCGCCTGCAGCGCCTCGTGCATCGACGGGCTGGTCGATCCGAAATAGATCACGCCCAGTTCGGTCTTCTGCGCGGCAGGCCGCAGCACCGGCTGCGGAACCAGCGCGGCGGCGGTCGCAAACTTCTTCAGCAGCCGCTCCATGTTGTAGATGTAGTCCGGCCCGCGCTCGGAATATCGCGCATAGGCATCGCGCGTGGTGCCGCGCGTGAAGTAGCTGCCCTTGGTGGGGTGCGTGCCCGGCAGCGTGCGCCACGGGATGCCGTCGCCGTCCACGTCCTTGTAGCGGCCGAAGTCGCGGCCCGCTTCCAGCTCCTCGGCGCTCATGACCTTGCCGCGGTCGTAGGCCTTGCTGTCGTCCCACTCGAAGGGCTTGCACAGCCGCTGGTTCATGCCGATGTCCAGGTCGGTCATCACGAACACCGGCGTCTGCAGCCGGTCGGCCAGGTCCAGCGCCGCTGCGGAATGCTCGAAGCACTCGTGCGGGTCTTCGGGAAACAGCAGCACGTGCTTGGTGTCGCCGTGCGACGCATAGGCGCAGCAGAGGATGTCTGCCTGCTGCGTGCGCGTCGGCATCCCGGTCGAAGGGCCGCCGCGCTGCACGTTGATGAGCGTGACCGGAATCTCCGCGAAGTAGGCCAGCCCGATGAACTCGGTCATCAGCGAAATGCCCGGCCCCGAGGTCGCGGTGAAGGCCCGCGCGCCGTTCCATCCGGCACCGACCACAACGCCGATCGACGCGAGTTCGTCCTCGGCTTGCACGATGGCGAATCGGTGCTGGCCGGTGGATTGATCGACGCGGAACTTGGTGCAGTACTTCTGGAAGGCCTCGGCCACGGAAGACGACGGCGTGATCGGATACCACGCCGCCACCGTCGCGCCGCCGTACACGCAGCCCAGTGCGGCCGCGCTGTTGCCGTCCACGAAGATCCTGTCGCCCACGCGGTCGGCGCGCCGCACCTTCAGCCCCACGGGTTCGCGCAGGTTCTCCCGCGCGAAGTCGCAGCCCAGGTGCAGTGCCTGCACGTTGGAGGCGAGCAGCTTCTCCTTGCCCTTGTACTGTTCGCCGAAGAGCTTCTCGACCACCTCGGGCTCGATGCCCAGAAGGATGGCCAGCGCGCCCACGTAGACGATGTTCTTGAACAGCTGCCGCTGGCGCGGGTCCTGGTAGACGGCATTGCAGATCTCGGTGAGCGGCATGCCGATCACGCGGATGTCGTCGCGGAACTTCGAAGGCGGCAGTGGCCGGGTGCTGTCGTAGAAGAGGTAGCCGCCGGGCGCCAGCTCGGCGATGTCGGCGTCCCAGGTCTGCGGGTTCATCGCCACCATCATGTCGGTGCCGCCGCGCCGGCCCAGGTGGCCCTCTTCGGTCACGCGCACTTCGTACCAGGTCGGCAGGCCCTGGATGTTGCTGGGGAAGATGTTGCGCGGGCTCACCGGCACGCCCATGCGCAGGATGGCCTTGGCGAACAGCTCGTTGGCCGATGCCGAGCCCGAACCGTTGACGTTGGCGAACTTGATGACGAAGTCGTTGACCGCCTCTATCTGCTTCATGCGGCCTCCTTCAGGCCTTGCTCCTGGGTCTTCTCCTGGCCCGCGAGCGTCATCTTCAGCAGGAATTTCTGCATGTCCCACGCACCGGTCGGGCACCGTTCGGCACACAGTCCGCAGTGCAGGCAGACGTCCTCGTCCTTCACCATCACGCGGCCCGTCTTCAGCCCGCCGGACACGTACAGGTCCTGCGCCAGGTTCAGCGCCGGTGCCTTCAGGCGCGAGCGCAGCCCTTCTTCATCGGTGTTGTCGACGAAGTTGATGCAGTCCATCGGGCAGATGTCCACGCAGGCGTCGCATTCGATGCAGGCGGGCTCGTTGAACACCGTCTGCACGTCGCAGTTCAGGCAGCGCGCGGCTTCCTTGAAGGCGGTGGCGGCGTCGAAACCCAGCTCCACCTCCACGCGGATGCTGGCCAGCGCCGCTTCTGCCTTGGCCCACGGCACCTTGTAGCGAAGGTCGTTGGAGGTGTCGTTGTCGTAGCTCCACTCGTGGATGCCCATCTTCTGCGACACCAGGTTGGTCATGGGCGGCGGACGAACGTCGATCGGCTCCGCGCGCAGCAGCTTGTCGATGGACACCGCGGCCTCGTGGCCATGCGCGACGGCGGTGATGATGTTCTTGGGCCCGAAGGCCGCATCGCCGCCGAAGAACACGTTGGACACCGTCGACTGGAAGGTGTTCGCGTCCAGCGTGGGCAGGCCCCACTTGTCGAAGTCGATGCCGCAGTCGCGCTCGATCCAGGGGAAGGAATTTTCCTGGCCCACGGCCACCAGCACCTCGTCGCATTCGAAGTAGGCCTCGGGCTCGCCCGTGGGCTCCAGCGTGCGGCGGCCCTTGTCGTCGTACACGGCCTTGACGATCTCGAAGCGCATGCCCACGAGCTTGCCGTTGTCGTGCACGAAGGCCTTGGGCACGTGGAAGTTGATGATCGGAATGCCCTCGTGCGCGGCGTCTTCCTTCTCCCAGGGCGAGGCCTTCATCTCGTCGAAGCCGCTGCGCACGATGACCTTCACGTCGCTGCCGCCGAGGCGGCGCGCCGACCGGCAGCAGTCCATGGCGGTGTTGCCGCCGCCCAGCACGATCACGCGTCGGCCGATGCTGCTGACATGGCCGAAAGAGACTGAGCTCAGCCAGTCGATGCCGATGTGGATGCCGGCCGCCGCTTCCTGCCGGCCCGGAATGTCCAGGTCGCGCCCGCGCGGCGCACCGCAGCCGACGAAGATCGCGTCCCAGCCCTGCCCCATCAGCGCCTTCATCGAATCGATGCGCTCGCCGCCGCGGAACTCGGCGCCGAGGTCGAGCACGTAGCCCGTCTCCTCGTCGATGATCGACTCGGGCAGCCGGAAGCGCGGGATCTGCGTGCGGATGAAGCCGCCGGGCTTGGCCTCGCCGTCGAACACCGTCACCTCGTAGCCCAGGGGCGCCAGGTCGCGCGCGACGGTGAGCGAGGCCGGCCCCGCGCCGATGCAGGCCACGCGCTTGCCGTTCTTCGGCACGGGCTTAGGCATGCGCGCGCGCACGTCCTCCTTCATGTCGGCGGCCACGCGCTTGAGCCTGCAGATGGCCACCGGCTCTGGGGCTTCTGTATTGCTTTCTTCCACACGTCCGCGCCGGCAGGCCGGCTCGCAGGGCCTGTCGCAGGTGCGCCCCAGGATGCCGGGGAAGACGTTGGAGACCCAGTTGATCATGTACGCATCGCCGTATCGGCGCTGCGCGATCATGCGTATGTACTCGGGGACGGGAGTGTGCGCCGGGCAGGCGTACTGGCAATCGACGACCTTGTGAAAGTAGGCCGGGTTGGCAATGTTCGTTCGCTGCAACACGTGTCTCCTGGCTGTCGCCCGGAACCCCGCAGGGGCCGACGAGTGGCTGGTGGTGTTTTTTGCGCAGTATGCGCCGCACGGGCAGAAGCGCAAGCTTGGTGGAATCCCGCAGCCGTGGGGTTCCGGGCCAAAGCATCTGCGCCGGGAGGGCGATTCGCCCGTTCCGGGCCCGATGCGCTCACAATGTCCGCCGGTTACTCCACGGGACGACACCATGAGCGTTTTGCACATGTTTCTACCGGTATGCGAGCCGGCGCGCAGTGAAGCGCTGGCGCAGTTGCGGAAGACGCATCACCTGCCCCGCCACCTCGTCAAGGGCATCGCGATCAGGCACCACGCCGAAAGCGAACAGGCCGCCGCGCCCGATGCGCAGCAGGCCCAGTTGCAGGCACAGATACCGCCGCAGGAAGCGCAGGCACAGGCCTCGCCGCAATAGCTCCGGCCACTGCCGGACCGAAGATCACTGGCTGGCGTTCGGCGTCGCGCGCGCCAGCAGGCGGATGTGCTCGAAATCGAGCAGGTCCAGTGCATGCCGCACGGCCTCGACCAGCGCCGAATGCCGCGTGTCGGCCGCAAGGCGGTCGGCCCAGTCGTGCAGGTCGCTCCAGCGGCCGTCGCGCGCGAGCGTTTCGAGTTCGTCGCGCACCGCCGCGGGCAGCGGCTCGATGGCGGGCACCGGCATGCGCCTGGGCTTGCGGGCCGGCACGGGGAGCGACAGCGGCCTTGCGACAACCGACACCAGCTCCTTCGGCGCCTCCTTCACGATCACCGAGAAGCGCACGCGCGTGCCCAGGTTGCGGCGGCTTTCCAGCTGCAGCCGGCCGCCCATGTTCTGGACGATGCGCCGCGCGATCGTCAGGCCGAGCCCGTGGCCATCGGAGCTGGAAACGCCCTGCTCGAAGGCTTGCATGATGCGCGCCTGGTCTTCCTTCTCGATGCCGACGCCGCTGTCCCATACGTCGAACTCGAGCCGCCATGAATCCTCGCGCGGCCGCGCCTGCACGCGCAGGCCCATCTTGCCCTCGCGCGTGAACTTGGCGGCATTCGACAGCAGGTTCAGCAGCAGTTGCTGGAAGCGCTTGCTGTCCAGGAACACGGCGGTGGGCAGCGCACCCAGCACGTCGAGCTCGAAGCGGTTGTGCTGTCGCTGCGCGAGCGTGTCGGCGTACTGCGCGACGTCGTCGATCAGCGCGCGCAGGTGCACCGGCTTCGACTCGAAGGAAAAGGGAAGCAGCTCGCTCCTCGCGTAGTCGAGCAGGTCGTCGATGAGCGTGAGCTGGTAGGCCGCGCTGCGCTCGATGGCCTGCAGCCGGTCGGGCGAAGAAACGCCGTCGTCCTTCAGCCGGCGCACGTTGCCGATGATGGTCGACAGCGGCGCGCGCAGGTCGTGGCTGATGTAGGCCAGCAGTTGGGTCTGCTCGCGCGCCTGCTGCTCGGACTGCTCCAGCGCCGCGTTCAGCGCGTGGGTCTTGCGCTCCACCTCTTCGCGCAGCCGCTGCTGTTCTTCCGCCTGCCAGTGCGCCAGCGAGCGTTGCGCGGAATGCCGCTGCCGCGACAGGTGCTGCGCCCACGCCGCCAGCGCCACCAGCCCGACCAGCATGCCCGGGAAGCCCAGCGCATAGGCGTCGAAGCCGCGGATCATGTGCGCCGGCATCGCCAGCTCGACCAGCCGCAGGCACACGCCGACGGCGACGAAGCTCATCACCGGAAAGGCCAGCCGCCCGCCCGGCCCCGCGCGGCGCATGTAGATGAAGGTGCTGACGGTCAGCGACACCACCACCAGCGGCGCGCTCAGCGTGCCCGCCATCGCGAAGGGCGCGTAGGGCCCGACGAGCGTGCCCAGCACCACCACGCACTGCGCGAGCGCGAGCACGAAAAGCCATGGCAGCCCGGGCACGCGCACCGGACCGCGGCGCGACACGGTGTACAAGTAGCACATCAGCGAGAGCACGCAGCAGCCCGCGGTGACGCCGGCCGCGCGGTAGCTCCACTCGATGCTGTCGGGCCACAGCGCGAGCCGCGCGTGGCCGCGGTAGGTGCTCTCGTAGAGCGCCACCAGCGCGAAGCCCATGCTCTGCAGCGCCATCGCGAGATTGCGCGAGATGACCCACAGCGACAGCGAATACACCGACAGCACCAGCAGCCCGCCGATGAGCAGGCCGTCGACCAGCGCGTGGCTGCTTTCCGACATGCGCCACGCGTCCGCCGAATACAGCTTGGGCACGAGCTTGACGCTGCTGTCGGTGCGCACGCGCACCAGCACGCGCGCCTGCTCGCCGGGGCGCAGGTCGAGGTCCAGCGTGGGCACACGGTCACGGTCGCGGCCCGCGCTCGATCGCACCGACACGCCCGCCTGCTCATGCGTCCAGCTGGCCCAGCCGGCAAGTTCGCGGCGGGCGTGGAAATCGACGTGCTGCAGCCATGTGGCGTCGAGCACCAGCCGCAGCGGCTGGATCGCGGCGCTGCCGTTCACCACGGTCAGGCGCAGCCAGAAGGCGGACCTGGAGAAGCCCGGGCGCAGGCGCGCGGAGTTGCCGGGCCGGAAGCCGTCGGGCGAGTCGTCCTGCAGCGCGTCGACCTCGTCCAGCGTCATGCGCGCGCCGGTGTCCTCGAACATTTCGACGCGCGTGTCGAGCGCGATCGGCCAACGGGTCTCGTCGTCGATGCGCAGCACGTCCGCCCAGGCGGCGGGAAGCGCCATCAGCCAGAGGACGGCGCACAGCAGCAGCGCACGAGCGCAGTGAATTCCGCGAGGGCCCGAGGTGGTCACCGCCTTTGCGCTGCCGCGTCAGGCCGAAGGCACCGGCGGAGGAGCGACGGGCGCGGTGCGTGCCTGGCGGAATGCCGTGGGCGTGGCGCCGAAGCGTTCGCGGAATGCGGTCGAGAAATTGGCGGCACCCGAAAAACCCACTGCCAGAGCCACTTCCTCCACGCTGAGCGCCGAGCCCGCGAGCAGCCGCTGCGCCTCGGCAAGCCGGGCCTCGCGCGCGAATTCGAAGACCGTGCGGCCGGTCTGCTCCTTGAACACGCGCGACAGGCGCTTCTCGTGCGTGCCCACGCTGGCCGCGAGCGCGGGGAGCGCCGGCACGTTCGCGAGGTCGGCACGCACCAGCCGCTCGACGGCCTGCACGAGCACGCGGTCGGCATGGTCCGCAGCGGGCTCGCCCCGGGCATGCTCCAGCGCGCTCTCGGCCTCGTCGATGCAGGCCTGCGCCTGCTCGCGGCAGCTCGCCAGCGCGAGGTGCACGGCCACGCGCGCAAGCACTTCCGCCGGCTCGAAGGGCTTGAGGATGTAGTCGACCGCGCCTTCGCGAAGGCCGGTGAGGCGCTCCTCCACCGAGCTCGAAGAGGTCACGAAGATCACGGGGATGCGCGCCGTCGAGCGGTCGGCCTTCAGCAGCCGGCAGGTGGCGTAGCCGTTGGTCGCGCCCATGCGCACATCAAGCAGTACCAGGTCGGGCAGCAGCGCGGTCGCGCGGCGGTAGCCCTCCAGCGCATCGAACGCGAGGCTGATGCGGTGCCCCGCCTCTCGCAACACACCCAGCAGCAACTGCAGCTCTTCGATGTTGTCGTCGATGACGAGGATGTGCGCGCGCCGGGGCGGCGTGGTCGACCAGTAAGACATGGGCGTCGAGCGTAGAAGTGCGTCGCCTAAACGCAGCGTGAATTAGTTCACATTCGGTTCACATTATGTTGCATTAGTAAACAAATGTCATCAATGGCAAAGCTTTTGTCCTGAATCGCAAAAGTGCCCCCGAGGGGGCGGCCGAAGAATCCCGCCCTTTCCGGAGCACCCGCCGCCTTCGCGGCGCCACAACAAACGGTGCCCGGCCACCAGAGCCATCACGAGGGACGGGATGTTCAGGACACCATCGAATCTGTCGCACGCACGGGCGCGCCGCGACTTGTCTTCCAACGCCGCGCGACTGCGGCATTGCCTGAGGCGCATCGCCGCGCCTCTCGCGGGACTGCTGTTCGCCACGGCCGCACACGCGGTGCCGCAGGTGTCGAGCCTGGTGCATTCGCCGGACATCCTTCCCGCCGGCGGCACGGTGACGAGCACCGTCACCATCGCCGAGAGCGACAGCCTGCCGATTGGCGCGCCGGGCGCTTCGTTCACGTACACGATTCCCGCCAATTCGGTCTACATGGGCACCGGCGCGGTTCCCGTGGGCAGCTGCTCGGCGACCATTCCCGTGGGCACCGCCGGCGGCGGCACGCTGACCTGCTCGGGCATCACGCTCGCCGCGAACCAGCTGCGCAACTTCGAGGTGCTGCTGCGCACCGTCACGCAGGGCACGCTGAGCGTGACCGCCGCGATCAGCGGAGGCAGCTCGAGTGAAACCAAGATCATCACGGTGAACCAGGGCGCCGACGTGTCGGTGGCCATCAGCGCACCGGCCACCGCGCCCAGCGGCTCCACGGTGCCGATCGTCTTCACGCTCACCAACAACGGCCCCGACACCAGCACGGGCTCGACGCTGACCTACCCGATTCCCACCGGCCTCTCGGTGTCGGGCAGCGGCCTGCCTTCGGGCTGCTCGATCAGCGGCAGCCAGCTGACCTGCAACGTGCCCGCCACGCCGGCCACAGCCGGCAGCAACACGCGTACCTTCACGATCAACGGCGTGGTCACGGCGGGTGCGGGCTCGACCATCACGCACCAGCCGGCCGTGGCCGCGGCGGGTTCGGTGGGCGACGGCGTTTCCACCAACAACAGCGCCACCGCCAACACCACCGTGACAGCGGGCTACGTGCTCGCCATGGCCAAGAGCCATGACGGCGGCCAGCTGCTGGTGGGCCAGCGCTTCAACTTCAGGCTGAGCCCGAGCTTCAGCGGCACTGCGCCCACCGGCGTGACGCTGAGCGACACCATTCCTGCCAACTTCGCGATCCAGCCGCTGCCCACCCAGCCGACCGGCTGGACCTGCACCGTCAGCGGCCAGACGGTGAGCTGCACCCGCAGCAACATCGGCGGCAGCGGCGGCGCCAACGTGGCGCTCGGCGACATCATGGTGCCCGTCATCGCCATGACGGCCGGCACCGGCGTGGTCAACGACGCCACCGTGAGCGCGACCGGCCCCATCGCCAACTCGGCCACCGGCAGCGTGCCGGCCGACGTGGCGGTCTCGGCCACCGACTTCCGCGCCGACAAGCGCCGCGGCTGGCCGCAGAACAACGTGCCGCTGGGCCAGGCCTTCGACTACCAGGTCGGCAGCACCAACCTCGGCGGCACCCGCCTGCTCGCGGGCAGCACCATCCAGCTGGTGGACGACCTGCCGGCCGGCGTGCAGATCAACAGCGTCACGCAGCGCGACGGCTACACCTGCACGGTGACCAAGGGCGGCGCCACCGTCGTGCCGACGCCCGCGACGCCGGTGCCCGGCCCCGCCACCGTGACCTGCACGCGCACGCTCACGGCCGACATCAACGTGGACCTGTCCAACGGCAGCAGCGCGCGCAACGGCGGCTACATCATCGTGAACGCCACGATCCCGTCGCTTCCGGCGGGCGGCCAGATCGTCAACAGCATGTGCGTGAACGTGGCGCTGCCCGCGGCCGCGCCCACGCTCGGCGCCGACCCCGACGCCAACACCGGCAACGACTGCGTGAGCCTGGGCACCGGCGTGAACGACACGGCCACCGCAGCCGACGTGAAAGTGCTCAAGCGCGTGGTGGGCATCGGCGACAGCGCCGGCAACCGCCAGATCGCGGGCCAGCCCGTGACTTGGGAAATCGAGGTGGTCAACACCGGCCCTTCCGAGGCGCAGAACGTGGTCGTCACCGACGCCTTCGCGCAGGTGATCGGCGCGGGCAGTGTTTCGCAGACGCCTAACGGCGGCACCTTCGCCGGCGCCTGCACGCTGCCGGCCAATGGCGGCGGCTTCGGCCAGGCTTCGCTTTCCAACTGCACGCTGTCGACCCTGCCGGTCTGCCGCGCGAGCACCGACGCCGCGAGCGCCCTGCCGCTGTGCCCGGTGATACGCGTCGTGGCATCACACTACGGCGACGGCCGCTCGGCCACCGACCACGGCTTCGAGATCAACAACACGGCGAACGCACTGGCGGTCACGCCGGCCGATCCGAACCTTGCCAACAACGACGGCAGCGCCACCGCCTACCTGCTCGCTCGCGCCGATGTGACCGTGACCAAGGCCGCCAACAAGTCGTCGGTGCCGGTCGGGCAGGAGCTCGTCTACACGCTGGCGGTCATCAACCGCAACGTGCCGCAAAGCCTGAGCCGCGCCTACGACGTGAGCCTGACCGACACGCTGCCGGCGAATCTGATGTTCCTCGATGCGGTTGCCTCCGGCAGCGGCACCTGCGGCACGACGCCGCTGAAGACACAGCCCACCGGCACCGGCACCACCAACAACCAGCTCGTGTGCAGCTGGAGTTCGCTCGCGCGCAACGTGCAGCAGACCGTCACGGTGCGCGTGCGGCCGCTGTACGCACTGCTGGGGCAGCCCATCACCAACAACGTGGTCGTCCAGACAGAAACGCCCGAACTTGATAAGACCAACAACGCCGCCAGCGTCACGACTTCGGTCTCCGCGCCGGAGTACGACCTCGTCGTCACCAAGCACGACGATGCCGACCCTGTGAACGTGGGCGACGACGTCGGCTACACCATCACCGTGTCGAACAACGCCGCATCGACCGCCGAAGGTGTGCGTCTGGTCGACATCCTGCCGCAGGCCCTGCCGACCGGCGAAGCCGCACCCACCTTTGTGTCCGCGAGCGCGCCCACGGGCATCATCTTCAGCAGTCCGGCGGTCGGTTCGTCCGGCGGGCAGGTCGAGTTCACCATTCCGTCGCTGGGCGGCAGCGGTTCCGGCTCGACCGGCGAACAGGCTTCGCTGCAATTCCGCGTGGTGCTCAAGGGCGTCTCGCGCGGCACCTTCCAGAACAACGCCAAGGTCGACTTCATCCTGGCCGCACAGAACGCCTATGACACGAAGCAGGCCAACAACACGGTAGCCGAGAACACCACCTTCCGCTTCAAGGCCGACGTGCAGGTGGTCTCCAAGGCCGCTGTCTCCTCTGGCACTGCCACGCCGCTGGCCACCGTGTCGTCGACCCAGACCTTCGACTGGCTCGTGCAGCTGCGCAACAACGGCCCCGACAGCGCCGAGACCACCAGCTTCACCGACACCCTGCCCGCGCCGCTGGTGCTGGCCGGCACGCCGGTCTTCACCGTGACCGGCGGCAGCTTCACGCCCGCCGCGCCCACCTGCACCGGCACGGCCGGCAGCACTGCCGTGAGCTGCGCCATCGCATCCATGCCGGCCAACGGCACGGCCACCGTGCGCATTCCGGTGCGCTTCAGCGGCGCGGCGCCCGCAAACGGCACGGTTCTCACGAACCGCGCCCACATCATCACCACCGGCTCGGGCGACACCAACGGCGGTACCGACCCCGATGGCGGCAACAACTTCAGCGATGGCCAGATCACCGTGCAGAACAGCGCGCTGTCCGGCCGCGTGTACGAAGACCTCAACGGCAACGGCCTGATCGACGGCAGCGAAACCGGCATCGCCGGCGTGACCATGCGCCTGAGCGGCACCGACAGCTCGGGCAACGCGGTCTCGATGACCACCACCACCGACGCCAGCGGCAACTGGGCCTTCACCGTGCCCGCGGGCACCTACAGCGTGACGGAAGACCAGCCCGCCGCGTACCAGCCCGGCATCACCCGCGCGGGCTCCGTCACCGGCACGGGCAGCGTGATGGGCACCGTGCCGCCGGGTGCCAGCAACGGCCCGAACGGCTCGAACGCCAACCGCATCGACAACATCGTGCTCGGCACGGGCGGCACCTCCAGTGCCAACAACTTCGGCGAAGTGCGTTCTTCCAGCCTGGCCGGCCGCGTCTACCAGGACGCCGACTACAGCGGAGCCTCCAGCGCGGGCGACCCCGGCATCGCAGGCGTGACCGTCACGCTCACCGGCACCGACATGTTCGGCAACCCGGTGTCCCTGACCACCACCACGGCGGCAGGCACCGGCAACTACGCGTTCAACAACCTCACGCCCGGCAACTACGTGCTGACCGAAACGCAGCCGGCCGGCTTCGTCGACGGCAGCGACGCGGCCGGCACCGCCGGCGGCACCGCGGGCAACGACGTGGTGAACGCCATCGCGCTCGCATCCAACGTGAACGGCACCGGCTACAACTTCGGCGAGCAGCTCACCCGCATCACGACGCGCGTGTTCGTCGACGGCAACAACGACGGCGTCCCGCAGGCCGGCGACACCGGCATCCCGAACGTCGAGCTGCGCCTCACGGGCACCGACGCCGCAGGCAACCCGGTGAACATCCTTGCGGTGGCCACCGGCACGCCCGGCGCCTACGAGTTCCGCAACGTGCCTCCCTCGGGCGCGGGCGGCTACACCATCACCGAGACGCAGCCGGCCAACTACGCGCCCGGCAAGGCCAACAACAACGGCCAGCCCGGCACGCCACAGGGCGGCGGCAACGTCATCACCGGCGTGACCGTATCGGGCACCAACGTACCGTCGACGCAGGGCGAGTACTGGTTCGGCGAGCTGCTGCCCGGTGGCATCTCCGGCCGCGTCTACTACGACCGCGACGGCAACGGCGCGCAGGGCGCGCCGGCCACCGAGCCGGGCCTGGCGGGCGTGGTCATCACGCTCACCGGCACCGACGTCAACGGCCAGGCGGTGTCGCGCACCACCACCACCGACGCCAGCGGCGACTACAGCTTCCCGAACCTCGCACCGGGCAGCTACGCCGTGACCGAAGCGCGGCCCGCGGGCTACCTGCCCGGCATCACGCGCGCCGGCACCGTCAGCGGCGCGGGCAGCACGCCGGGCTCCGTGCCCACCAGCGGCAGCGGCGTGACCAACGGCCCCAACGGCTCGACCGCGAACGTGATCCAGAACATCGTGCTGGGCGCCGCGGGCGCAGGCTCCGCCGGCAACAACTTCTCGGCCGTGAAGCCCGCGAGCCTCTCCGGCTACGTGTACGCCGACGTGGCACCGTCCAACGGCACGCGCGACCCCGGCGAGCCCGGCATCGCAGGCACCGCCATCCGCGTGACCGGCACCGACTTCCAGGGCAACCCGGTCGACCGCACGGTGCAGACCGCCGCCGACGGCCACTACCTGGTGGACGCGCTCACGCCCGGCACCTACCAGATCGACGAGACCCAACCCGCCGGCGTGGCCGACGGCCCCGAGTCGCTGGGCACCGTGGGTGGCGCGCCGCGCGGCACCGCCAACCCCGGCGGCACCAACGACCGCTTCGGCGGCCTGGCGCTGGTGTCGGAAGACGCGGGCATCGACTACAACTTCGGCGAGCGCGGCGGCCAGATCGCGGGCTGGGTGTACGTCGACACCAACAACGACGGCATCCGCCAGCCCACCGAGGCCGGCATTCCGGGCGTGACCATCACGATCACAGGCCGCTCGGCCAGCGGCCTCGCGGTGAACGCCACGGTGGTCACCGACGCGAACGGACGCTACGTCTTCACCGGCCTGCTGCCGGCCGACGCGGCGGGCTACACCATCCGCGAGACGCAGCCCGTGACCTATGCCGACGGCCTCGACGCCGTGGGCACGGTCGAGGGCGCGGCCACCGGCACGCTGGGCAACGACGTCATCAGCGCCATCGCCTACCGCGGCGGCAACGGCGACAACTACAACTTCGGCGAACGCGGCGCATCGCTGGCGGGCACCGTCTACAACGACGCCAACCGCAACGGCAAGCGCGAGCCGCAGGACCTGCCGATCGCGGGCGTGACCATCACGCTCACCGGCACCGACGCGGCCGGCCAGCCGGTGACGCGTACCTCCGTCACCGACGCCAACGGCCGCTACGAGCTGCCCGGCCTTCCGCTGCCAGGCAGTGGCGGCTACACCGTCACCGAGACACAGCCGAGCGGCTACGACGAAGGCATTGCCATCCCCGGCACGCTGGGCGGCACCGCGCAGGGCACCAACCAGATCCGCGTGAGCTTCACCGGCCTGGAAGCCAACGGCACCGGCTACGACTTCACCGAGCACAGCAACCAGCCCGCATCGCTCACCGGCACCGTGTGGTTCGACCAGAACCACAACCGCACGCGCGAATCGGGCGAGGGCCAGGGCGAAGGCTGGACGGTCGAGCTGATGCGCTGCGCCGACGGCGGCAACGCCTGCTCCGAAACCACCGCCAGCGTGCTCTACACCGTGACCACCAACGCCGACGGCAGCTACCGCTTCGGCGACCTGACGCCCGGCGAATACCGCGTGCGCTTCCGCTCGCCCGACGGCCGCGTGGTGGGCGGCGTGTGGCCGACCGACGCCGCGCAGAACGGCGCCAACGGCCCCTACCCGACGCCGGCCGCGAGCGACCCGCGCTTCAGCATCAAGGTGCGCGTGACCGCGGGCGCCAACATCCAGAAGCAGGACCTGCCCTACGACCCGGGCGGCGTGGTCTACGACAGCGTGAGCGGCACGCCCGTGCCCGGCGCCGTGGTGAAGCTGGTCGGCCCGCCGGGCTTCGACCCGGCGCAGCACCTGCTCGACGGACGCGACAGCTACACCACCGGCCCCGCCGGCTACTACGACTTCTTCGTGCTGCCTGGCGCACCCGCCGGTGAATACCGCCTGGTCGTCACGCCGCCGGGCGCCTACCTGCCCTCCACCATGTACCCGGCAGCGGCCGGCGCGCTGGGCACGCAGTCGTGCGCCGCGCCCGCCAACGGACCGGCGCCCGCGCAGACCAACCCCTGCGTGGTGAGCCCCGGCGCGGCACTGGTGACCGGTGCCGGCTACTACCTGGTGTTCCAGATGCCGGGCGGCGGCGGCCAGCACGTGGTGGCCAACAACATCCCGCTCGACCCGTCGAACGCCACGCTCATCGAGCTGCGCAAGACCACCTCGAAGCTGACCGTGAAGAAGGGCGAGCTGCTGCCCTACCGCATCACGGCGCGCAACACGCGAGGCACCACGGTGCCGGGCGTGGCCGTGGTCGACACGCTGCCGCCGGGCTTCCGCTACATCCAGGGCTCGCTCAGCGTGCGCACGCTCCCCGGCGGCGTGGCGCTGCCCGTGATCCCGCAGGTCAACGGCCGCCAGGTCGTGGTGCCCGGCCAGAACTTCGCGCCCAACGAGACCAAGGAATACCTGATGGTCGCGGGCGTGGGCGTCGGCGTGGGCGAAGGCGAGTTCGTCAACCAGGTCGTCGCCACGCAGGGCGTGGGCGGCCGGACGCTGTCGAACCAGGCCACCGCCGCCGTGCGCGTGGTGCCCGACGCCCTCTTCGACTGCACCGACGTGATCGGCAAGGTCTACGACGACAGGAACGCCAACGGCTACCAGGACGAAGGCGAGCCCGGCATCGCGAACGTGCGCATCGCCACCGTCAACGGCGTGCTGGCCACCACCGACGCGGAGGGCCGCTACCACATCGCTTGCGCCGCCATTCCGAAGGAAGGCACCGGCAGCAACCTGGTGCTCAAGCTCGACGAGCGCACCCTGCCCTCGGGCTATCGCACCACCAGCGAGAACCCGGCGGCCGAGCGCGCCACGCGCGGCAAGGTGCTGAAGATCAACTTCGGCGCCACCGTGCACCGCGTGGTGCGCCTCGCGCTGCAGGGCGCGGCCTTCGACGACGGCGCCGCCACGCTGCGCGCCGCCTTCGCGGGCGAACTCGACCGCACGGTGAACGTGCTGGCCGAGAAGACCGCCGTGCTGCGGCTGGCCTACAAGGCCGTGCCGGGCGAGCCCGCATCGCTGGGCCGCGACCGCACCGACGCGGTGAAGGCCGCGGTGCTCTCGCGCTGGAAGCAGCTCGGCGAGCAGCGCGCCGCTCGCAACGAGCAACCGCTCTTCAACCTGGACGTCGAGATCGAGCTGGTGCCTGCCGCCACCCCCGAAGGGGAGGCCAAGCCATGACGCGAGGAAAAGACACCGCCGCCATGACCCGACCACAGACACCGAACCCGATCGAGCGAGCCGACATGAGAAGAAAGAAGAAGGCGCTTCCGAAGCGCATGGCCCTTGCGGGCGCCGTGACCGCCGCGTGCCTGAGCATGGGCCTGGCCGCCGCGCAGGAAACCGCCGTGCGCGGCCGCATGCTGGATCGCGCTGCGGCGGACCCGCGCGCGGTCGACATCGACGCCGCGCGCCACCTGCCGCGCAGCAGCGAACGCGAGCTGCCCAAAGCCACCTTCGTGCTCGGCGACGAGCGCGCGGCGCAGCCGTCAGCGGTGGCCGCCGCTCCCACTGCGACGCCCGTCGAACGCAGCCAGGCCGGCACGCCGCATTTCGATTCCGGCGCCGACGGCCTCTCCCCCGCCGACCGCGCGCAGCTCGACCGCATCGCCGACCAGGTGAAGGGCCGCGACGGCCTGCGCTTCGAGATCGTCGGCCATACCGACACGCAGGCGCTGAGCGCGAAGTCGCGCGAGCGTTTCGCCGACAACCACGCGCTGGGCCTGGCCCGCGCGCAGCAGGCCGCGCGCTACATCACGCAGCGCCTCGGCCTGCCGGAGACGGCCGCGTCCGCGAGCTCGCGCGGCCCCGACGCGCCCGTGGCGACACCCGCCACCGACCCCGCCAACTGGGCAGCCAATCGCCGCGTGGAGGTCCGCGTGTACTGGCGCGATGCGCCCGTTGCCACAGCCCCCGTCGCCGCGCCGGCCGATCCCGGCGTGTGCCGCACCTTCACCGCCTTCGGCACCGACGACGCGCCGCTTCGCCTGAGCGTGGACGGCCAGTTGCTGTCGGCGGACGGCAAGCAGCCCGCGGCCGATGGCACCACCAGTGCCGACCGCCAGCGCTGCGTCGACGTGCAGCTGGAGCGCAACCAGCTGCGCCTGCAGTACGACAACCTCTCGCAGCCACGCCGCCTGAGCGCCAGCGCATGGCCCACCACCGTGGTGGCCGGCGACACGGTGCGCTTCGCGGGCTACAGCAACTACCTGCTCTTCACCTCGAAGGCCGAGCTGCGCGTGTACACCGCCAACGAGGCGATGCAGCGCCGCCTGCTGGCCACCGTACCGCTGGACGCCGGCCTGCGCGGCGAATGGCAGGTGCCCGAGGGCCTGCTCGACCGCCTGCCCGAAAGCGCGAGCGGCAAGCTCTATTACCGCGTGCGCGTGTACGACCGCCAGGGCCGCTTCGACGAGACCGATGACCTCTCGCTCACGCTCGCAAAGCGCCACAAGCCCGAGACCGGCACCCCGCCCGACGCGGCGCGGGAGCTGCTGCGCGGCTATGGCCAGAACAACATCGCCATCGCCAACATTCCGTTGAGCGCGGGCACCGTCACCGCCAGCGGCGCGGCCATCCGCCCCGGCGAGAGCGTGCGCGCGCTGGGCTTCGCGGTGCCGGTGGACGAGGCCGGGCGCTTCGTGTTCCAGCAGCTGGTGCCGCGCCGCGTGCAGACCGGAGAGATCGCCGTCACCGACGCGCAGGGCGCCACGCGCGTTTACCGGCGCGACTTCGACCTGCCCACCAGCGACTGGTTCTTCGTCGGCCAGGCCGACCTCACCGTGGGCAGCAACAGCGTGAGCGGCCCGGCCGCGATCATGACCAACGACAAGAACCGCTACGGCGGCGGCGGCTGGAGCGAAGGCCGCATCGCCGGCTACGCCAAGGGCCAGCTCAACGACCGCTGGACGCTCACGGCCAGCGTCGACACGGAAGAGCGACCGCTGAAGGAGCTGTTCCGCAATCTGGACCGCAAGGACCCGACCTCCCTCTTCCGCCGCTTCGATCCCGAGGACTCCTGGAGCACCTTCGGCGACGACTCCACCACCGTCGAGGACGCGCCCACGCAGGGCCGCTTCTACCTGCGCGTGGACGACGGCCGCTCGCAGGCGATGTGGGGCAACTTCAAGCTCAACTTCGGCGACACCGAGCTCACCCGCGTGAGCCGCGGCCTCTACGGCTTCCATGGCCGCTACCTCGGCGAGGAGTCGACCTCCTTCGGCGAGGCGCGGCTGAAGGTCGACGCCTTCGCGGCCGAGCCCGGCACGCTGGCCGCGCGCGAGGAGTTCCGCGGCACCGGCGGCTCGCTCTACTACCTGCGCAGCCAGGACATCACGCGCGGCGCCGAGCGCGTGACGCTGGAAATCCGCGACCGCGACTCGGGCATGGTGCTCAAGCGCACGCAGCTCGTGCCCACCACCGACTACGAGATCGACTACCTGCAGGGCCGAGTGCTGCTGTCGGCGCCGCTGCCCAGCCTGTCGGACGACGGCTCGCTGGTGCGCGCGGGCGGCTTCACCGGCATGCCGACCTACCTGGTGGTGGACTACGAATACACGCCGCTGGCCACCTCGCTCGACACGCTGGCCGTGGGCGGCCGCGTCTCCTGGTGGGCCAACGACCACGTGGGCGTGGGCGTCACCGCCTCGCGGCAGGACCAGATCGGCGGCGACCAGCGCCTGGCCGGCGCCGACATCACGCTGCGCAAGACCGAGAACACCTACCTCAAGGGCGAGTTCGCGCGCAGCCGCGGGCCGGGCACCACGCAGCTCGACTCGATGGACGGCGGCTTCAGCTTCACAGGCCGCAACGGCTCCCTGACCAACGGACTGGGCAACGGCCCCACCGGCAGCGCCAGCGCATGGCGCCTCGAAGGCCAGGCAGACCTGGGCGACTTCGACATCCGCGGCGGTGGCCGCGTGAGCGCCTATGCGCAGTCGCGCGATGCCGGCTTCTCGGCGCCGGGACAGTACGCGAGCAACGCCACGCGCCAGGTCGGCGTGCAGGCCACCGTGCCCTTCGGCGAGAAGGCGGAGAACGGCGAGTTGCGCCTGAAGGCCGACCGCCGCGACGAACAGAACGGCTACAACAGCAGCGTGCTCGACGCGCAGTACTCGCTGGCCCTGTCGCCCGAATGGAAGCTGGGCCTCGGCCTGCGCTACGACGACAAGACGGGCGACTCGCTCATCACCAGCCCCTCGCTGCCGACCACGCAGGCGGTGTCGGGCGAACGCGCCGACGCGGCCGTGCAGCTCGAATACACCGGCGCCGACCGCTGGAGCGCCTACGGCTTCGCGCAGAAGACGCTGCGGCGCACCGGCACGCGGCTGGAGAACGACCGGCTGGGCTTCGGCGGGCGCTACCGCGTCAACGACAAGCTGGCGCTGCGCGGCGAGCTCTCCACCGGCGACGGCGGCTTCGCGGGCAAGGCCGGCGTCGACTACCAATACGACGACCGCTCCAGCGTCTACATGACCTACGTGTCGGACACCGGCCGCACCGACGAGAACCTCATCGGCCGCGGCGGCAGCCTGGTGACGGGCGTGCGCTCGCGCGTGGGCGACGGCCTCACCCTCTTCACCGAGCACCGCAAGGCCACCGGCGCGCAGCCGGGCCTCACGCACGCCTACGGCGTGCAGTACGCGCCCGACACGCGCTGGACCTTCGGCGTCAACTTCGAGAACGGCTGGGTCGGCGCCGAGACGCTGGGCGCCACGCGCCGCCAGGCCGTGGCCTTCACCAGCGGCTATTCGAGCGAACGCCTGAAGTACAGCGGCGGCCTCGAATACCGCAAGGACCGCACCACCGCCGAGACGCGCACCAGCTGGCTGGTGAAGAACTCCTTCAGCTGGAAGGTGGACGACGACTCGCGCTGGATCGGCAAGTTCAACTGGGCCGACAGCGACAGCACCACCGGCACGCTGGCCGCCGCCAAGTACACCGAAGCCATGCTCGGCTACGCGCTGCGCCCGGCTCTGAACGACCGGCTGAACCTGCTGTTCAAGTACACCTACCTGTACGACCTCTCGTCGCCGGGCCAGGTGGTGTCGGGCGGCGTCGATTCCACGCTGGGCACGGTCTCGACCACCGGCATCGACTACCAGCAGCGCAGCCACGTCTTCGCCATCGACGCCACCTGGGACCTCGACGAGCGCTGGACGCTGGGCGGCAAGTACGCCTGGCGCCGCGGCGAGCTGCGCGCGAGCCGCGACAACTCGGCGCCGTGGTTCAAGAGCTCGGCCGAGCTCGCGGTGCTGCGCGTCGACTGGAAGCTGGTGCGCAACTGGGACTGGATGCTCGAATGGCGCACCCTGCGCGCCAAGGAACTCAAGGACCGCAAGAGCGGCTGGGTCACCGCTGCGTACTACCACGTCAACGAGAACCTGAAGGTGGGCATCGGCTACAACTTCACCGACTACTCCGACAACCTCACGGACATGAGCTACCGCAGCAAGGGGTGGTTCCTGAACGTGCTCGGCAAGTTCTGACGAGGCCTCTCATGCGCGAACGCAACGACGAGATTCCCATCACGGTCCCGCTGGTCGACATCGCGCAGACGCTGGCGCGCGCGGGCCTCCTCGACACACGAGGAGACCGCTACCGGCTCTACGAGGAATGGGCCCGCGACTTCCAGGCCGACTTCGAGGCCCGCGCCGCTGCGGGCCGCGAGCCGGGCAGCACCTACCTGCGCGACGTGACCACCTTCGCGCTGCGCCGCGCGGCCGCCTACGGCTTCGCGACGCGCTGCGAGGACTACGGCCCGCGCCTGTGCAGCGAAGTGCGGCTGGTGGCCGGCGTGCGCTGACACTGAAATGAAGAAGACCGACGTTCTCGTGACGGTGATCGGCATGGCGCGCGAGGGTGTGGGCTTCACGCCCACCGACGCGCTCGCCTGCATCAGCGAGCTGATAGAGCAGGAAGACAAGCAGAACCCCCTGCACGACGCCAACGTGGAAAGGCTGCTGCGGCTGGGCGCCTGCGTGTGGAGCCTGAGGCACGGCATGCTGGCGCCGCCCTCCTCCAGGGGCCTGCTGCGGGAAGATCCGCTGAAGCAGGCCGACTAGCGGAGCCGCCGGCGCGGCCTCAGCCTGCGGTCTTGCGCTGCGGCGCGTAGCCGCCGAGAAATACCTGCACGGCGCGTTGCGTCGCCTCGCGCAGGTCCTTGCGGGTCAGCGGCCCCAGGATGCCGAGGAGGCGCGGCCTGACGGTCTCCGAGTCGAGCAGCGCCATCAGGTGGTGCGCCGCCGCGACCGGATCGGCCATGCGCAGCCGGCCCTTGCGCATCTGCTGCTCCAGGAAGCCCGACATCTGGGTGACCCCCTGCCTGGGCCCGCCCTCGTAGAAGAGGCGCCCGATGTCGCTGCGGCCGGACTCCGCGATCACCGCCCGCTGCGCCTCGATGACCTCCTGCGAGCAGATCACCGCCAGGACCTTCTCGCCGAAGCGCTGCAGCACGCGCTCGAGGTCTTCGTCGGCCTCCTGGCCCAGCGCCTCGAAGATCGGATCGAAGTGGCTCCTCGCCGTGCCGAGGATCACCGCGACGAACAGCTCCTCCTTCGACTTGAAATAGCCATAAAGCGTGGCCCTGGAGCCGCCCACGCGGGCGGCGATTTCCACCATCGAGGCGCCCTCGAACCCCAGCTCCCTGAAGACTTCCGATGCCACCTGGACGATGGCATCGCGCTTGGCTTCGGTCTTTACGCGCATTCCGTGTGCCTCCTTATTTCTATACACGTCTGACTATTTTAATTGACAGACCTCCAGAGTTCAAAATACATTTCAGTACAGCACTGTCTATTTAAACGCCGACGCGGCCCATGCCGGAGCCCCGTCGTTTCCCCTGGAGAACCGCAATGCGCCCCCCTCTCACATACGGCCTGACCTTCGCCGCGGCCCTCGCGTCCACCTGCATGCTCGTCGCCTGCGGCAAGCCCCCGGGCGGCCCGCCGCCTGCCGCCGGCACGCCCGAGGTGGGCGTGGTCACGGTGCAGCCGCAGCGCGTGGCCCTCACCACCGAGCTGCCGGGGCGCACCGTGCCCTTTCTCATCGCCGACGTGCGCCCGCAGGTCGGGGGCATCGTGCAGTCGCGCAAGTTCCGCGAAGGCAGCGAGGTGAAGGCCGGCGAGGCGCTCTACCAGATCGACCCCGCCACCTACAAGGCGACCTACGACAGCAACGTCGCCTCGCTCGCCAAGGCGCAGGCCAGCCTCGGCACCACGCGGCTGAAGGCCGAGCGCTACAAGGAGCTGGTGGCCATCAAGGCCGTGAGCCAGCAGGACTACGACGACGCCGCCGCCTCGCTGCAGCAGGGCGAGGCCGACGTGGCTTCGGCCAAGGCCAGCGTCGAGACCAGCCGCATCAACCTCGCCTACGCGCGCATCGAGGCGCCGATCTCGGGGCGCATCGGCAAGTCGTCGGTCACGCCCGGCGCGCTGGTCACGGCCAGCCAGTCGACCGCGCTCGCGACCATCCAGCAGCTGGACCCGATCTACGTCGACGTGACGCAGTCGAGCGCGGCGATGCTGCAGCTGCGGCAGGCCATGGCGCGCGGCGACTTGCAGAAAAGCGGCGCCAACGCCGCGAAGGTGAAGCTGCTGCTGGAAGACGGCAGCGCCTATCCGCTCGAAGGCAAGCTGGAGTTCTCCGACGTCACCGTCGACCAGAACACCGGCGCCATCACGCTGCGCGCGGTGTTCCCCAACCCCAGGGCCGACCTGCTGCCCGGCATGTACGTGCGCGCGGTGCTGCAGGAAGGCGAGAAGGAACAGGCGCTGCTGGTGCCGCAGCAGGCGGTGTCGCGCGACGGCAGCGGCAAGCCGATGGCCTACGTGGTCGATTCGCAGAGCAAGCTGCAGCGGCGCGCCCTCGAAACGGAACGCGCCATTGGCGACCAGTGGCTGGTGCGCAGCGGCCTGCAGGCCGGCGACAAGCTCGTGGTGGACGGCCAGCAGCGCGCCGCGCCGGGCGTGGAGGTGAAGACGGTGCAGTGGAGCCCCAAGCCCAAGGCCGGCACGGAGACCGCCAAGGCCGCCTCGCCCGAACACGCCGCCACGGCGAACTGACAGAGCGAGCAACCAGAGACACCCATGGCACGCTTTTTCATCGACCGGCCCATCTTCGCGTGGGTCCTCGCCATCATCGTGATGCTGGGCGGCGCAATGTCCATCGCCACCCTGCCGATCGCGCAATACCCGAGCATCGCGCCGCCGGCCATCGCGATCACCGCCAACTACCCCGGCGCTTCCGCGAAGACGCTGGAAGACACCGTCACCCAGGTCATCGAGCAGAAGATGAAGGGGCTGGACCGGCTGAGCTACATGGCCTCGACCAGCGAGTCCTCCGGCTCGGCCACCATCACGCTCACCTTCGAGAACGGCACCGACCCCGACACCGCGCAGGTGCAGGTGCAGAACAAGCTCTCGCTGGCCACGCCGCTGCTGCCCCAGGAAGTGCAGCAGCAGGGCGTGACCGTCGCGAAGTCGGCCACCAATTTCCTGAATGTGCTGGCCTTCACATCCGAAGACGGCAGCATGAACGGCTCCGACCTGTCGGACTACGTGGCGGCCAACGTGCAGGACGCGCTGAGCCGCGTCGAGGGCGTGGGCGAGACCACGCTCTTCGGCTCGCAATACGCGATGCGCGTGTGGCTCGACCCCGACAAGCTCGCCAACTTCAGCCTCACGCCGCTGGACGTGAAGACCGCCATCCAGGCGCAGAACGCGCAGGTGTCGGCAGGCCAGCTCGGCGGCATGCCCGCCGCCGGCAACCAGCAGATCAACGCGACCATCACCTCGCAGACGCGCCTGAAGACCGCGCAGGAGTTCGAGGACATTCTTCTGCGCACGCAGACCAACGGCGCCCAGGTGCGCCTGCGCGACGTGGCGCGCATCGAGCTGGGCAGCGAGTCGTACAGCACGGTGGGCCGCTACAACGGCAAGCCGGCGGCCGGCCTCGCCATCAAGCTGGCAGCGGGCGCGAACGCGCTGGACACGGTGAAGGCCGTCGACGCGCGCGTGGCCGAGCTGGAGAAGTTCTTCCCGCAGGGCATGAAAGTGCAGAAGCCCTACGACACCACGCCCTTCGTGCGCATCTCCATCGAGGAAGTGGTGCGCACGCTCGTCGAGGCGGTGGTGCTGGTGTTCCTGGTGATGTATCTCTTCTTGCAGAACTTCCGCGCCACGCTGATCCCGACCATCGCGGTGCCCGTGGTGCTGCTGGGCACCTTCGGCGTGCTCGCGGCCTTCGGCTTCACCATCAACACGCTGACCATGTTCGCGATGGTGCTGGCCATCGGCCTGCTGGTGGACGACGCGATCGTGGTGGTGGAGAACGTCGAGCGCGTGATGACCGAGGAAGGCCTCTCGCCCAAGGAGGCCACGCGCAAGTCGATGGGCCAGATCACCGGCGCGCTGGTGGGCGTGGCCCTGGTGCTGGCGGCGGTGTTCGTGCCGATGGCCTTCTTCGGCGGCTCCACTGGCGTGATCTACCGGCAGTTCTCGATCACCATCGTCTCGGCGATGACGCTGTCGGTGCTGGTGGCGCTGGTGCTCACGCCCGCCCTGTGCGCGACGCTGCTCAAGCCTGTACCCAAGGGCCATGCGCTGGCCACCACCGGCTTCTTCGGCTGGTTCAACCGCAGCTTCGACCGCGGCAACCGCCGCTACCAGGGCATCGTTCGGCACATGGTCGGCAAGGGCTGGCGCTACATGGCCGTCTACACGGTGCTGCTGGCGGCGGTGGTGTTCGGTTTCATGAAGCTGCCGGTGGGCTTCCTGCCCGATGAAGACCAGGGCACGATGTTCGCGCTGGTCCAGCTGCCGCCCGGCGCGACCAACGCGCGCACGGAAGAAGTGATCCGCCAGGTGGAGCACCACTTCCTTGTCGACCAGAAGGATGCCGTCTCCGGCATCTTCACGGTGGCGGGCTTCAGCTTCGCGGGCAGCGGCCAGAACACGGGCTTCGCCTTCGTCAAGCTCAAGCCCTGGGACGAGCGCAAGGGCGAGGCGCTGAGCGTGACCGGCGTATCGGCGAAAGCCGGCGCCTTCTTCAACACGATCCGCGACGCGAGGGTGTTCGCCTTCGCGCCGCCCGCAGTGGCCGAACTCGGCAACGCGACCGGCTTCGACCTGATGCTGCAGGACCGCGCCAACCTCGGCCACGACGCGCTGATGAAGGCGCGCAACCAGCTGCTGGCCGCGCTGTCGCAGGACAAGCGGCTGGTGGCGGTGCGCCCCAACGGCCAGGAGGACACGCCCGAGTTCAGGCTGGAGATCGACCCGCACAAGGCACAGGCCCAGGGGCTTTCGATGAGCGACATCAACAACACCTTCTCCGCCGCCTGGGGCAGCAGCTACGTCAACGACTTCATCGACAAGGGCCGCGTGAAGAAGGTGATGCTGCAGGCCGACGCGCAGTACCGCATGCTGCCCGAGGACATCGACCGCTGGTACGTACGCAACAGCGCCGGCGGCATGGTGCCCTTCACCTCCTTCGCCAAGGCGGGCTGGAGCTCGGGCTCGCCGCGCCTGGAGCGCTACAACGGCGTTCCCTCGGTGGAGATCCTGGGCATGGCGATGCCGGGCTCGGCTTCCAGCGGCGAGGCGCTGGCCATCGTCGAGCAGGCCGTGGCCAAGCTGCCCGCGGGCATCGGCTACGAATGGACCGGCCTCTCGCGCCAGGAGAAGGCATCGAGCGGCCAGACCGGGCTGCTGTATGCGCTGTCGGTCCTGATCGTGTTCCTCTGCCTCGCCGCGCTCTACGAGAGCTGGGCCATTCCGTTCTCGGTGATCCTGGTGGTGCCGCTGGGCGTGCTGGGCGCGCTCATCGGCGCCATCCTCACCTGGAAGATGAACGACGTGTACTTCCAGGTGGGCCTGCTCACCACCATCGGCCTCGCCTCGAAGAACGCCATCCTGATCGTGGAGTTCGCGAAGGACCTGCATGCCCAGGGCAAGGGGCTGCTCGAGTCCGCACTGGAAGCGGCGCGCCTGCGCCTGCGCCCCATCCTCATGACCTCGCTGGCCTTCATCCTCGGCGTGCTGCCGCTGGTGCTGGGCAGCGGCGCGGGCGCTGGCGCGCAGCATGCGCTGGGCACGGCCGTCATCGGCGGCATGTTGTCGGGCACCGTGCTCGCGATTTTCTTCGTCCCGCTCTTCTTCGTGCTGGTGCGCGGAATCTTCAAGGGCAAGCCGCAAGGCGATTCTTCCGCGGCGGCCTCGGCGCACGCCGCACAACCGGCTCCGGCCGCATCCTGAGGAGGCGCACGCCATGAAGACATTCCGCCTTGCTGCGCTCACGACGGCCGCCCTGCTGGCCGGCTGCAGCCTGATCCCTGCCTACCAGCAGCCTGCCGCGCCCGTGGCCGCGAAGTTCTCCGGCGACACCAGCACCGATGCGGCCGGGGCATCCACGCCCGTCGCCGACCTTGGCTGGCGCGAGGTGTTCACCGACCCGTCGCTGCAGCGCGTGATCGAGATGAGCCTGGCCAACAACCGCGACCTGCGCGTGGCGGTGCTCAACATCGAGAAGGCCCGAGCCCAGTACCGGGTGCAGGACGCGGCGCTCTTCCCCACCGTCAACGCCAGCGCGGGCGGCAGCGGCAGCCGCACGCCGGCGAGCCTGTCGTCCACCGGCGAGACGCTCATCGCGCACCAGTACAGCGCCTCGCTCGGCTTCAGCTCGTACGAGATCGACCTCTTCGGCCGCGTGCGCAGCCTGAGCGAGCAGGCGCTGCAGCAGTTCCTGTCGACGGCCGAGGCGCGCCGCAGCACGCAGATCAGCCTGGTGGCCGAGGTGGCGACCAGCTACCTCACGCTCGCCGCCGACCAGGACCGGCTGAAGCTCGCGCGCGACACGCTGCAAAGCCAGAGCGATTCGTACCGGCTCAACCAGCGCAGCTTCGAGCTGGGCGTGTCGTCGGCGCTCACGCTGAGCCAGGCGCAGACCAGCGTCGATACGGCGCGCGTCGACGTGGAGCGCTACACCGCGCAGGTGGCGCAGGACCGCAACGCGCTGGTGCTGCTCGTGGGCGCGGAGCTGCCCGAGGAACTGCTGCCGCAGGCCCTGCCCGATGGCGCGACGGCCGCGGCGAACCCGCTGGCCACCATTCCGCCGGGCCTGCCCTCGGAGCTGCTGCAGCGCCGGCCCGACATCCTGCAGGCCGAGCGCGACCTCAGGGCGGCCAACGCCTACATCGGCGCGGCGCGCGCGGCCTTCTATCCGCGCATCAGCCTCACCGCGTCGGCGGGCACATCGAGCAACGAACTCTCGGGACTCTTCAAGAGCGGCTCGGGTGCGTGGAGCTTCGCGCCGCAGATCTCGCTGCCGATCTTCGACGGCGGCGCCAACCGCGCCAACCTGAAGATCGCCACCGTGAGCCGCGACATCTCGGTGGCGCAGTACGAGAAGGCGATACAGACGGCCTTCCGCGAAGTCTCGGACGCCCTGGCCCAGCGCGGCACGCTCGGGCGCCAGCTCGACGCTCAGCAGTCGCTGGTGAACGCCACGGCCGAGAGCTACCGGCTGTCGCAAGCGCGATTCCGGCGCGGCGTGGACAGCTACCTCAGCGTGCTCGACTCGCAGCGCTCGCTCTACACCGCGCAGCAGGACCTGATCGGCACGCGGCTGTCGCGCTTCACCAACCTCGTGACCTTCTACAAGACGCTGGGCGGCGGGTGGAACGAGAACACCGAGAAGCCGGTGGCGGGCGTTGCGCCGGACAGCTCGCAAGGCACTTGAGCAGCGACATGCAGGCATCCGTCGAATGCAAGCAGGCGCCCGGCATGAAGGTGGCCTGCACACCGAACGCCGATGCCTGCCGGGCCTGCGGCCTGTGCGTGCAGGCCAGCCCCGAGCACGCGATCAAGCTCGCCAGGCGCTGACCCCCGCGAATGGCAAGGCAGACGAAGCTCGAGGCGCAACTCACGCGCGCGCGGATCGTCGAAGCGGCGCTGACCGCGTTCGCCGGGCGCGGCGTGCGTGCGACCACGCTGGAGGACGTGGCCGCCTGCGCCGGCGTGACGCGCGGCGCCGTGTACTGGCACTTCGCGGACAAGCCGGCGCTGGTCTCGGAAGTGATCGCCGGGCTCGAATGGCCGCTGGACATCGGCGCTGACATCGAGAGCTATCGCGAGCATCCGCAGCCGCTTCGACTGCTGCGCCTGCAGCTGTGGCGGCAGATGGAGCGATGCGTGGGCGCGACCCGGCAATGGCAGCAGGTGCAGCTGGTGCTGGGCCACGGCGTGCGATCGGAACTCGGCGCGGCCTCCCTGGCGCAGCTGGAGCAGACGATGGCACGGACGGTGCAGCGCCTCGGCCGCGTGATGACGATCGCCCATCGGCGCGGCCAGCTGCGCGCGGGCCTGGCGCCGATGGCCGTTGCGCGCGGGCTGCATGCCGTGGGCAGGGCCATGCTGTCCGAGCATGCGAGCGAGCCGGGGCGGCCACCCCGGCTGGCTTCGCCGCTTTGCCTGGAGCTCTTCATGGCGGGAGCGGCGACAGCAGCTTCCTAGGCCACGTCGTCGGATGGGATTTTTCTTTGGGGGGATTGCTTCGATTCGATAATTCAAATATTCTCGAATCATGGAAGAATCAAAAGCCATCCAGTCGCTCGCCGCGCTTGCCCAGCCACTGCGCCTTCGCGTCTTTCGCGCCCTCGTCGTGGCCGGCCCCGAGGGCCTGACGCCCGGGGCTCTGGTCGAAGCGATGGGCGTGCCGGCCACCAGCCTGTCGTTCCACCTGAAGGAGCTGACCAACTCCGGCCTCATCACGCAGGAGCGCAGCGGCCGCAACCTGGTCTACCGCGCCGCCTTCGAGCAGATGGATGCACTGCTGGGCTTCCTCACCGAGAACTGCTGCGCGGGCGCCCCCTGCGCGGTGGAAGACAAAACCAGGTCCTGCAACAGCCAAGGAGCCACCCCATGAAGCGATTCCACGTTCACCTGCACGTCGACGACCTGCACAAGAGCATTGCGTTCTATTCCCGCCTGTTCGCCGCGGAGCCCGCGCGCGTCGAGGCCGACTACGCCAAGTGGATGCTCGAAGACCCGCGCGTGAACTTCGCCATCTCGACCTTCGGCAGCGGCAAGGGCATCGACCACCTGGGCATCCAGGCCGAAGACGAAGGCGAGCTGCTGGAGCTGCGCTCGCGCGCCGAGCTGGCCGATCGATCCTTGCTCGACGAAGGCGAGACCAGCTGCTGCTACGCCCGCAGCGACAAGCACTGGGTGACCGACCCGCAGGGCATCGCCTGGGAGCACTACCGCACGCTCGACACGGTGCCCGTGCACGGCATTCCGCGCGAGCAGGCCTCCGCCTGCTGCGTCACCCCCGGCAAGTCCAGCGCCTGCTGCTGAGCCACCAAGACCCCCCTCATGTCCGACACCACCACCGCCCCGCTCAACGTGCTCTTTCTCTGCACGCACAACTCCGCGCGCAGCATCCTCGCCGAAGCGGTGCTCAACGACATCGGCGCCGGGCGCTTCAGGGCCTACTCGGCCGGCAGCAGCCCGCGCGCCAACCAGCAGCCCAACCCGATGGCCATCGAGGTGCTGCAGAAGGCCGGCATCGATACATCGGGCCTGCGCAGCAAGAGCTGGGATGAGTTCGGAAAGCCGGATGCACCCCGCATGGACCTCGTCGTCACCGTGTGCGACAACGCAGCCGGCGAGACCTGTCCCTACTGGCCCGGCCAACCGGCGACTGCACATTGGGGCTATGCCGATCCGTCGGAGACGGTGGGCGACGACGACCGCAAGCGCGAAGCCTTCCGCCAGACCCTGCACGCCATCCGCCGTCGCCTCGAGCTGCTGGTGAACCTGCCGGCGGCCAGCCTCGACAGGATGGCGCTGCAGGCCACCGCGCGCGACCTGGCCAGGTCCTGAAGCGCGATGTCGTCCTCCATCGCACCGGCCCGCGCGGACCAGCCCGCCGCGCAGCCTTCTATCGGCGGCTTCGAGCGCTACCTCACCGTATGGGTAGCGCTGTGTATCGTCGCCGGCGTGGCATTGGGCCAGTGGTTTCCGGCCGCATTCCAGGCGGTGGCGCGCCTCGAAGTCGCCAAGGTCAACCTGCCGGTGGGCCTGCTCATCTGGGTGATGATCGTGCCGATGCTGCTGAAGATCGACTTCGCAGCGCTCGGGCAGGTCAAGGCGCATTGGCGCGGCATCGGCGTGACGCTGGCGATCAACTGGATCGTCAAGCCCTTTTCGATGGCGCTGCTGGGCTGGCTCTTCGTGCGCCATGCGTTCGCGACGCTGCTGCCGGCGGACCAGCTCGACAGCTACGTGGCCGGCCTGATCCTGCTCGCGGCGGCGCCCTGCACCGCGATGGTCTTCGTGTGGAGCCAGCTCTGCCGGGGCGATCCGTACTTCACGCTGTCACAGGTCGCGCTCAACGACGCCCTGATGGTCGTCGGCTTCGCGCCGCTGGTGGCGCTGCTGCTGGGGCTGTCGTCGATCACGGTGCCGTGGGCCACGCTGCTGATCTCGGTGGGCCTTTACATCGTGGTGCCGGTCGTCATCGCGCAGATGCTGCGCCGCCATCTCCTGAAGAAGGGCCAGGCACACCTGCAGGCCGTGGGCGCCCGCCTCGGCCGCTGGTCCATCGGCGCGCTGCTGCTGACGCTGGTGCTGCTCTTCGCGTTCCAGGGCGAGGCGATCATCGCGCAGCCGCTGGTGATCGCGCTACTGGCCGTTCCGATCCTCTGCCAGGTCGTGCTGAACTCGGGGCTGGCCTACCTGCTGAACCGGAAGCTCGGCGTGGCGCACTGCGTCGCGGGGCCATCGGCGCTCATCGGCGCAAGCAACTTCTTCGAGCTCGCCGTGGCGACAGCCATCAGCCTCTTCGGCTTCCAGTCGGGCGCGGCGCTGGCCACGGTCGTCGGGGTGCTGATCGAAGTGCCCGTCATGCTGGCCGTCGTGTCCATCGTGACCCGGTCCCGGGATTGGTACGAGCGGGGGCTGCCGCGCTGACGAACGCCTGTGGCACCATGCCCTGCCCCGGGGGCCATCGGCCTACAGGGGAAAGCGACAACCGGATACAAAACCGGACGCCCGAAAATCGGATGAGTCGATTCATCGCTGATAAAAATCGGCGCAATCAACCCCCTTTGGAGAATCACTTGCGCATACCACCTGTAATGTGCACTCAGTGATTTCTGGCTTTCTTTGAACTCCTTCGAGCAAGGCCAAAAAGCAAAAAATACCTTATAAAACAACAACTTATAAACATCTTGCAGCACAGTGCATCTTGGTGCACTTCCTTGGTAGCCAGCTTTTTTTTGGGTATGCTGACGGGTACAAAACCAGCCCCAGGTACCCAGTGGCCAGCGCCCCTCCAACTCATAAAAGCCTCCGGCAGCTCACCGAGACCCAGGTTAAGAACGCGAAGGCAGCCTTGGCTCCTTACAAGCTCACAGAACCCGGCGGCCTGTTTTTGCTTGTGCAGCCAAGCGGCACCAAACTCTGGCGCTACCGCTTCACACTGAATGGGGTCGAGGGCATGCTGGCCTTGGGCCACTACCCGGACATCACGCTGAAACGGGTACGCGAACTACACCAAGATGCTCGCAAGCTTGTCGCAAGCGGCATCAATCCTGTCCACCATCGCCGACAGGCAAAGCTCCAGGTCAATCTCTCGACGTTTGGCGCCCTCACCGCTTCCTGGCGCGCGGTAACTGACGGCCGACTACGGCCTGCGACGGTGACGCAACGCGAGCGCGAGCTGAAGAACGACTTGCTTCCGAAATTTCAGAATCGGCCAGTCGCCAGCATCACACGCGTGGAGCTGGCAACCCACCTAACCGCTGTAGAAAAGCGAGCTCCCGAAACAGCGAGGAACCTACGCACCCATCTGAACGCTATCTTTGAGCATGCCATCGACGTGGGCCTACTTACCGCGAACCCCACGCCACCTCGGCGAGTACTTCGATCGAGGCGCCCAAAGCACCATCTGTCGCTCCCTTCTGATCGCATGGGAAACTTCTTGCGCGCTCTCGATGCCTCCCGCACGAACTTTGAAACCCGGGCTGCAATGCTGCTGGTCCTATTGACCGCCTGCAGAAAGAACGAAGTCATTTCGGCCGAATGGAAGGAGTTCGACTTGGCAGGAAGGTCCTGGACCATTCCAGCTACGCGCATGAAAGCAAAACATGAGCATTGGGTTCCACTCTCGGACCAAGCGGTCAAATTGCTCAAGGAACTGCGCCAAAAAGCGAGCGACGATCGCGTGCATCTTTTCCCCAATCGCATGGACCCCAGCAGGCCCATGGCAAATCGGTCGCTCAACGCTTTGCTGGAGCGCCTTGGGTATGGCGGGGAAAGCACGCCACATGGCATGCGAGCTGCATTCAGCACGCACTTCAACAAACTAGGGGCCAATATCGATGTTATCGAACACTGCCTTGCTCATGTCCCACTGAATCGAGTTCGAGCCGCTTACAACCGACACGCCTACCATGACGAGCGCCGCGAAATGTTGCAGGCGTGGGCCGACCATTTGGATGAAGAACGAGCACGACAATAGCGCAACCGCCGCGTAGCCGGTTCACAGGCCCACGAAGCCAGTCGCTCTTCGGCTGCGGTCGGCCAGAACCGGACATTGACTAGATGGAATTCCTACAACGTTTCATGCCCCAAAATGACGAACCTTTTCGGGGAGTTCAAGAGCCTCTACTGACCTTTGACGAATCTAGGTATTGGCGCGTTTACACGCTGACTGGGGCACTCGAAGCCGACCCGAGGCAAATGGAACTTGCTCAGGCGCTCACGTTGAATCCGAGCAAGCCTCGGATGGGCCTCAAAGGAACCTTCGGCCTGTTTGGCTCGCCCCAGTGGTGGGATAGCATCAATCGGCGAAAGATGCCGCTACGCTTCATCTCCGGGACTATTGTCGAGGCCTATGAGGCAGGGCAAGACAGCAAGACCGGTTTAAACAACAGCATTCTGCTTGAGTTCGGGACCGGGAGTAGAGAGCACTTCGGAATCTATACGAACAACAAGAAGCAGGCAAAGCTATTTGTCCCCGGTGCCACTGTCTTGATGGTCGATGCGCTCGACGAGTACAAGCGACCTGAACATAACGGGCCTGAATCCGGGATCACGCTTGAAGTCGTCATAAGCAAGCCTGATTCGCAACGTCTCGGCTGATCTTCCGCTTCGGGCCGAGGCTGTGTGAAAACGCTTCTCCAAACGCCGACCCAAAAATAAAATAAGGCACCCGTTCCCAGTGAGGTAGCCCATGAAGCGATTCATCGAAGGCGCAGACCGACATCAGGTCACGTTGTTGCCGGACTGCCTTGACGACTACATCGGCGAAGACAACCCGGTGCGCATCGTCGATGCGTTCGTCAACGAACTGAATCTGGGTGTTCTCGGCTTCGAAGGCGCCGATCCTGCAATAACTGGTCGCCCTGGGTACCATCCGTCGGTTCTGCTCAAGCTCTACATCTATGGCTACCTCAATCGCATCCAGTCGAGTCGCCGACTGGAACGCGAGGGCCAACGCAACGTTGAACTCATGTGGCTTACCGGCCGCTTGACCCCCGACTTCAAGACCATTGCTGACTTCCGCCGCGACAACGGCAAGGGCATCCGCAACGCGTGCCGCAGCTTCATTGCGCTGTGCCGGCACATGAAGCTCTTCTCGCAAGCCGTCGTGGCCGTCGACGGCAGCAAGTTCAAGGCCGTCAACAGCCGCGACCGCAACTTCTCGCCGGGCAAGATCGATGCACGCAAGGAGCAGATCGAGCAGAGCATCCAGCGTTACCTCGATGCATTGGAGACAGCTGATCGTATCCAGTCGGCCGACTTCGAAGCCAAGACGGATCGCCTGCAGGAGAAGCTCGCCAAGCTACGCGAACAGATGCGGCAGCTCGACGAGACAAAGGAACAACTCAAGAGCGAGCCAGGGCAGCAGCGCTCATTGACGGATCCCGACGCACGCTCGATGCTTCAGTCCGGCAAGAGCACAGGCATCGTTGGCTACAACGTCCAGACGGCGGTCGATACCAAGCATCACCTGATCGTCGCCCACGAGGTCACAAACATCGGCAATGACCGAACTCAGTTGACCAAAATGGCAGTGGCCGCACGCGAGGCGATGGGCAAGTCCAAGCTACAGGCCTTTGCCGACCGCGGCTACTTCAACAGCCTGGAGATCAAGGCTTGCGAGGATGCGGGAATCACGGCCTTCGTACCCAAGCCGATGACTTCCAACGCGAAGGCGCACGGGCGCTTCGGCAAGGCTGACTTCGTCTACATCGCGAAAGACGATGAATACCGCTGCCCCGCCGGTCAGCGAGCCATCTTCCGGTTCAGCAGGTTGGAGGACAATCTGGAATTGCGTCTCTACTGGAGTAGTTCCTGTCCAAACTGTGCCCTGAGAGATCAGTGCACCACCTCATCTGTTCGACGCATCCGGCGCTGGGAGCACGAAGCCGTAATCGACCGAATGCAGCAGCGCTTGGACCGCAAGCCCGATGCGATGACATTGAGACGATCGACCATCGAACATGTGTTCGGAACGCTGAAACACTGGATGGGATCGACGCACTTCCTGATGAAGACGATGGCCCACGTTGGGACGGAGATGAGTCTTCACGTGCTTGCGTACAACCTCAAGCGGGTGATGAGCGTGTTGGGGATCGCGAAAATGATGAAGGGGATGCGGCTGGCGGGGGCGTAAGTCTCCTCAGACTCTCGTTCACGCTTCGATGAGGCGCCGTGAGAGCTTCATAGTCGGTCTCGGACGCATATCGGCACCGATGAAGTCCGCTGATCTCAGCACGTCTTCGTTCACATGACGGCGTCGCGCGTTTCTACACAGCCTCGGCCCGATGCTGCAGCACAATCAACCGAACCGTGAGGCCGGACCCGGCCAGAACCGGCCGGTCAACCCCGACGCGAAATTCGCTTGATAGCGGACGCTCGCGGCGTGCACATGCCGGTGAGTGCAGCCTCGTGCAGAATTCAACCCCGAATGAGATGGAGTGGGCATGACGGTATCCCCCGAACAACTAAGCGCACTGGTCACTTACTGCACCGGCTTCGCTCGAACCATGCTGGAGGACGCCGGCGACTTCTATCCGTTCGGCGCGACGCTCGCGAAGGACGGAACGCTCGGTGCCGTCGGCGGCCATAACGGACAAGAGCGGCCAAATCCGCAGGAGATTTATGCGCTACTTGGCAGCAGCTTCGCTGCCGGCGCAGCCGCCAGGGAACTGTCTGCGGCGGCGCTGGCAGCGAACGTCAACATTCCGGCCGAGTATTCACCAATGTTCCCCGACGGACTACGTGTGCACCTGGAGGCAGAAGGGTTCTCGCGCTTCGTCTATCTGCCATACCGAATCACTTCGCAGGGCTTTCTGAAGAAGAAAAAGATCGTGGAGTTCGGCGAATTGTTCGAGGTCGAAATCACGCCGCAGTTCTTTCGGGCCAGTCCAGGCTAGACCGTTGCAGACATTCATGCAGAGAGTTTTACAGGGATACTGGCCATGTCGATGTTCTGGGAGGAGCTGAAGCGATCCACCGAGAGGGCGTGGGAGCACGCAAAAGTAAATCCAAACAGCTGGGGCTACCAGATCGTTGCTGGGACCAGGTGGAATCCTCGGCTGAGCGGGGATGAAATTGCGCAACTTCAGCACCGATTCGGTTTCGCATTTCCATCGGACTACATTCAGATGCTGCGGACTTTCAATGGTTTCGACAGGGACTGTATCGACGTCCAAGGTGGGGAGGGGCCAAGTCGCCATCGACGCTCCTTTTACAAATACCCGGACGACCTGTTGAGTCAAACGCGGCTGCTTGAAGACCTGGAGACGCATCGCAAGGTCGTAAATGCGGTCCTTGAAGAGGAAGGGTTCGATTCGGCCGATGTGGTCGGCTTTGTTCCGATCTACGGGCATCGCGCCTTGGTTGCGTTTACTGATCCCACGCTCTCACCTGTTCTATCCGTCGTCGGTTCCGATGTCATCATCTATGGGCACGACCTTCAGAGCTACTTGCGGCACGAGTTCGACAAGGAGCTTCGCCCCACAGAATCAGTCGACGCAAGAGGTGACAAACGCCGCTGACGGCCAGAACCGGCCACTCGTCGCATTGACGTAAGTGCAGCCAGCACCGGTCGTTCAGCACATTAAAAGGATCGGCCACGAGACGACTCTAAACTTGCACGCATGAAGCTAACCTTCTCGTGGATCGATGCCCCTGTGGGCCGAAGCTATCCAGTTTGCATGACGGATCGAGAAAACTCCGAGGGAGAAGATTTGGTCGCTCGCGTACTCGACGACGATGGAGGCTTAGGGGTCGAGATGGCGATCCAATGGATCGAAGAGGGGAAGCGACTCGCGAACGAGGCACTGGCCGGGGCATCTGGTCCCTTGTATTGGACCCGCGAGTACTTTGGAGTAGAGATTCTTGGCAACCAGACTATCGCGTCTGATCATCATGATCCCGTCAACAAAGTTTGCTTGCCGACCGAAGCGTTCGCTTCGGCGCTGCAGCGCTGGCAGGAGTTCCTTATCGCCGGGCCTTCAGCCGAATCTCACACGGTTGAGATCAATGTTTGCTGAGGCGCATTCAGTTCGCGGTCACAACCCATCGGTCGCACCGCGGGCAAGGTTCGGCCAGGACCGGACTTTCGCGGGCTCTCCGCAGCTTCTCCCCAAAGCGGCTTGCAGCATGCAATCACCACACATTGAACAACTTTCACGGTCCCTTGTTGCTCTGGGCGAAAGGAGCAAGGCCTCGTTCTGCATCTGGATCGCAGGTCAAGTGCGAGATGCGCTCACGCCTGAAGAAGCCCAGCGAGTTGGGATCAGCCATGTTGTCGCGACGCTTCAGGCTTGGGAGGCAGGCAGTCAAGCTACGGGCGATCAGCTGAACGAACTGCTCATGAATGCCAGTGATGAAGGGCTGTACGCTTATCTTCGTCGCGGGCCGAATGAAACTGACACTGCGATCGAGGCCGTCGGCGGCTCGGTTTGCTACATTGCTTGGATAGCCTATACAAGAGCCGGGGAGCACCTCCCGGATGGCATCGATCAGGTAAATGACGATTTCATCACATGGATAGTTCAGCAGGCTGTTGAATGTCGGGCTGTTACGCACGAGGCCTGCTTGGCAGTCGTACACGAATTGGCATCTTCTAAATGAAGGTCGAGGCTTGAGGCATTCGAGTGACGGGCAGAATCCGGCCAGTTCCAGACATTCATCTCTGCGTCCCAATTGCCCTCAACGCCTGATGCAGAACGCCCTACAGCTTCTTGTCTACGCGGTTTTCGCGTTGGGGGCGACCGTGTGCGCTGGAACGGTCATCATGGCGACCATCCTTCGCAGAAGATTTCCGGAAGTCTGGGCCAGCTGGGGGCAGCCCGAAGCTTGGATATGGCTTGCCAGAACGCCCCCAAGCAGAAGCTTCTTCGAGTTCTTGGACCGACGCGCATACCTCATGACGCATGACCGAACGTTCATCGCCTATTGCTCGGTCCTCCGGGCAGGCTGGTACTCATTCTTTGGGCTGTTTGTGGTGGCACTCATCGTGCTTGTCGCCGCACTGATTTGGCAAAGCAGAACCTGAAGCCGGGGAAGGCAGAATGCGGCCAGATGCAGTCTTTCGCGAGCGTCCCCTTTCGGCCAGCCAGCCGGCTGCCCGCGCGTCCTAAGTTGCGTTCATGTCCTACTATTCCGTCACTGTGCTCACGCCCTCGCCATTCCTCGCTCCCGACCGAGCGCGGGTCGCCGATCTAATTGGTCATTGGGCATTCCAACTCGACGAACACAAGTTCTCGATGGGCGGTCAGCCCTTCGATTTCGAGTTTCCGGATCTGGAAGAGGATGAGCGCCGTGTGTCACTCATGGGCTGGTCGCCCTTGGGAGCGCTACGCCTCACCACTTACACCGGCGCCAAAGTCAGCCACATTCTCTTGGGCGCACTTGCCTGCAAGCTGGCACAGACGTATGAGGGATGGATCGCGCTTGACGGCCACCTTGAGTCAGTCACCAGCGTCCCCGCGGTACTGACCTTCGAGGGCGTCGAGGGTCGAATCCGAACCTCTTACGGAGTGGATGTCATCAGCCCGAGCGTCATGACTTACTGGCTCGGCTATGAGGATTTCCGCCTGGTCTGATTGCTGAGGAGCGGTGGCACGCGGGGCGGTTCTGCTCGGAGGTCGGCTTTGGAGCTACAGGTCTTCAGGCGTCGATGACCGCAAGGGGTCGATGGCGTTACGATCGGTACGACGGCTTCCCCGCCGCATGCGGCCAGAACCAGACGTTCATGGTCGCCCGCCATTTCTCTCAGTGACGCAAGAACATGAGCACAGAAGCTGACCTGAACATCGCCGAGATCCCCTATGACTCCGGGGCCATCAAGTTTCGCTATGCAAGGGTGATGTCGCCGGATGGAACTCGGTGGGTGCTTCATGGTTTCTTTTTGGCGTATCACGTGAACGGTAACGTGGCCTCCGAAGGTCATTTCACTGATGGCAAGGAGGAGGGTTTGTGGCGCGACTTTCACTCAAACGGGGTGCTTGCATCGGAAGGACAGTACCGCTCGGGAAAAGAGGTTAGGGTTTGGCGCTTCTGGATGTCTGACGGGGTGGAAGACCCAGTAAGAGACTACGGCGACTAGCGGTGGCGGATTCAACCGGTCAGTCACCACAATCAAGACAAGTCGACTCTCTATGGAACGCTCAAAAATTGACACTGCTTGGCCAAACGCGCTTCGTTGGTTCCTTTCTCTCGATCTGACTCACTTCACGCCGTGGCATTTCATTCAAGATGCGGATGAGATGGCATTCGCTGCCAATGCATTTCGCCGCGAAGACGTCCAACGTGGCGAAGTTTTTGTGTTCGCGCGACGTCAAGATCGCGAGGATTTTGCGGGATTGGAGCTTGAGAACGGGCTGCCTACCGACAAGGTTGTGTACTTTCACCCTGTGTTTGGCAACGGCTCAACGGACTCCCCGAGAACGTGGAACATCGTTGTCGCGACGTATCCTGATGTGTTCGACTTTGTGGCCCAGTGCGTTGTCCCGGACATGAAGGACTGGGCGGTCGAAGAGGATGCAGGAGACTTGTAATCGCGCTGGCCGGCTACCGTCAGCTACAAGCGGACTTTGCCCCTTTGCCTTTTTCACCTTCGACCATGGCATTCAATCTGACTCACCGTTACGGCAGCATGGACCCAGGCGGCCCCAACTCGGACTTCCTGGCGCTGCTGCGCGAGCTCGAAGATCGGCCGGAAGATACCGAGCATGGTTCAGTGGCGGTCACCCATGAATCCGAATGGAGCTTGGCTGTATCGCGGAGCGGCTACATCACCTTCGAGAATCTCGAAGCCGAGGGCAGGGGCGAACGGCACATGGATGAGGTGCCCGTAAGCAAGATTGTCGAGCTGTTCCGACATCTTGCTGAGGGAAATCTTGCGGCTATCGAACAGGAGCCTTGGCTACCCGGCTACTAGCCAGCACAGACAGAAACCGGCCAGAACCAGACCTTCGCCATGACGCCAGAAAATTGCCCATTACCTTCGACAGTGGACTACGTCAAAGTCGAGCGTGAGTCGCACGAACTAGAGCTTCGCCACGGGCGGGATGCACACAGGTATGCACTGCGCCTGTTTGAGCGAGCCAGGGACGCGGGCGATGCCGAGGCAGCCGCTTTCTGGCATGAAGTCCATATGGCGCTGGTGCCGAGGGCATAGGGGACGCTTGCAAGACACGCTCTCGGGCCCTTCCGGACGGCAGTGCGACCAACTACAGTCGGCCAAGAGCGGAAGTCCGCCACAATCCTTCGGCGTGTTCTGCGGTACCGATTCGAAGCGTGTGGGCACTACCGTCTAGCCCAGCAAAGATCAGCAGATATTCAAGGGAAGTAGCGTGCTCGCCATGAAGACCAAGATTCCAAGCTCATTCCTTGCGTTGATTTCTCTGTTGGTTCTAGCTACTCTGGTTCGCGGGGCATTGGGCTCCATCGGAGCAGCCCTTCTCATCGCTTTGGTTGTGGTGGGAACGGCCTTCGCGGCACTTTCGAAGTCAAGAAAGTTCATGAATGGCTTCGCTATCGGCCTCGGAATCTACGGTGCAGCGTTCTTCCTTCAAGCACTACTCCTTCCCAGCTACGTGGGATCGAAGACTGTCGATGCAGTTTGGGGGGCAATTGTTGTTGTTGTCGGCGTCCTGCTGTTCCTGAGCAAGGGCTTGGACCGCTACTACGCGATACAAAATGCCGCCCCGAAGAACTCAGTTGAGCTGACAACTGGTGATTCCTAGAATTCGGCAGTTGACGGCCAGAACCGGACCTTCAGTCTCACCTGCCATTGGCGCTTTGACGGAGCATGAACTAAGAGTTTGACGACCATGCCGACAGCAGATTTCGTTCAATTTAGTGTGCTCCCATTCGGAAGCTTTTTGATTCCGGTCACTGCTGCCGTACTTTGGTGGCTCCGAAAGAACCTGACATGGAAGGTAATGTTGTTCGTCTGCATGATGGGAGTTCTAGGTGGAGCGCTGGTGGTTGCGGCACTTCGAGCGTTTCTTCTCCTTCCTCTACATATAGGCTGCCTCGACTGCGGCCTCTTAAACAAATGGTGGTATTGGGACATACTCACCTTTGTCCAGGGCTTTGGCATCACGTCAGCCTTGGCGTTGCTGGCGTATCGGCTAGCACTCAGGTTTCGACACTGATTTCTGTCCGCTTCGAAGCGTGACGTACGAAAACTTGGAGTCCTGCGGAGCCTGCCTCGATCCGGCTACAGTCGGCCAGTACGGGACATTCAGCAAATGACCTCAATACCTTTCTATCTTGAGTCTGATGTTGAGGCGCTTTTACTGAACATCCCTTACACGCGATTCATGAAATCAAGTGGCGCGTTGCGCTATTGGTCTTCGCTCTGCACGGATGCAAAAGAACTCGCTTCCATCCTGCGAGACTATCCCCGCGTGAGATACGCGCCGCTCGAACCCCTCTATTTGTGCGCAAGAGCTGCAGCGTCACTCGATGAGCACTTGGTGGCAGACCTTTCGACTCATTGGACGTGGAAGGGAGTCGTTTATGCGGCGTTTCTTTGTTCACTCAGGCCCAAAATCGAGTACCGAAAACACCTTTGGGATGCGCGTGAACGTGCGCCGCACAACCAGTGGTTGGTTGACTTGGCGATATGCGAGATCGACAAGTCACCCATTGGTTCTTATGTGCAGCATCAAGAATGCCTTCGCGAGTTGCGAGCTGTCGTTGAACGTATTCCCGCGCAACGCGCGCTTCTCCGACCTGGGCCGCAACAAGAAGAACTGTTACTGCTCCGGTCATCAGCGGAATCAATTGCGAAAGCCTACAGACTCGGTGGGGTGTCGGCGGCTCGTGCGGCAATTGATGCGTCTCCCTGGAAGCCATTCTTGCGTCGGCCAGGCCTGCTCTAGCAGACGTTAGGTCATCCATATGGACTAGATTTCTGAGTGCTGCGAGGCATGACACCGCGCGGCCACAAGCAGTCACTCACTAGTAATCTCCAGTCGAAGCCAGGGGCCATGGACAAAATGAACGAGACCGACATTGAAGCATTCATTCGCGCGACCGACGAAGCACCATTGATCGCTCTCTTATCGTCAACGCTGGGTGGTCTGGTTCCGGATATCAATAACAGTCTAGACGTAAGAATCTACACATCTGAGAACGCTACGCTCGTGCTTATGCCCAGCGAGAACGAGTTCCTCAGCGTATGGCTTCGCGGTGCCACCCCATGGCGCTCCCATGTCGATTTCGCACGATTCCTCTCCGGTGCACTGGATTGCCAAGCTCGCTGTGATCCTGGTTCGGAGCACCCCGAGATTTCCCCATACTCGGACGTCTTCTTGGACGTGCATCGAGGTGTAGAGAAGCTCGTTACATGGGGCTGAGCCCCTGCTTTCAGTCACCGATTTAAAGGCGATGCGTTCGGCCACCTTGGACGGAGAATGCGGCTGCAGGAGATCGCTGGAAACTGCGGCACTCGGCCAGAAGCGGCCGCTCAGCACTGCACACAGATTTGACGAAGTGAATCCTTCGATCTTTGTGATTCGTACGACAAAAAGGGGAAATTCACGATGGGTTTGAGCCTAAATTTCGTCGACAACGGCACTGAGCACAACGATATCGTATTGGAGTGGGCAGGACAGACTTGGGTTTGCGATTCCTATTACCTAGCGCTTGATGACTACCTGCAGCCAGAAGTCGAAGACGCAGCGAAGACTCGAGCCGTCCTGTGGCGAGTGTTGAAGCAATGGCTGGAAGTGCTTAACGAGCTGCGCGTCGATGAGAGCGCCTTCCTGCCATATGACTTCTCGGACCAATACACTGGTTGGCTGCGCTGCACTCGTCGCCAAGATGGATTCCTAGTTGCGCGAGGTTGGTCCAACGTCGAAGGGTGGTCTTTCGCTCCATCAAGAGTCGGTGGTCTGCTGCGCAACCTTGACGGATTCCGCACCGATGGTCCGTCTGTCGAACTGCCTACAGAAGAACTCTTGGAATCGATTCGTAAGTCTATGTCCCGTGTTGCGAGCTAAGAGGACGCCAGAAGTGGTTGGCCTTGTGAGTTGTCGGTAATGACTGCATGTGCCAAGAACGGACAGCTGCGTTGGGGAGGTTTGAAGGACCGCTCTCGGCTCGCAACGATGGCGGCTTAGGGCCCGAAGCTCAGATGACCGCAACAGGCTACAGTCGGCCACAAACGGTCGCTCAATTAGCTCGTCTACTCCGCTAATCGCCAAACCAGAAAATCACCCAGAAACCGACGCTGGCATATGCAACGAGCATGGTCAGTGTTTCGATTTGGAGAACAAGGCGCGCGCGCTGCAAAGCAATGCGAACCATCGTCTCAACCCTCTCTGACAGGCACTCCCCTCGCCGGAGGTTGCGCGTGGTCCGTGTGTTCGTCAAGCCGACGATAGTTCGCATCAGGCTACAGTCGGCCAGGACCGGACCTTCGAACATGTCGCGCAATCGCCAAAAAGGGAACCTTGAGTGAGCAATTCAGATGACTACCTGTTCAGCGGAGGCCGGCCGAATCCCACAATGGCGGGCATTCCCTTGCGATTTGCAAGCTCAGGCTCAGAGCCCGATGCTCAGCGAGTTGAAGATGCATCTCGCGCCCTTAGACGACCTGTCAAATATGTGGATGCAGATGGGTGGGAGCAGGAAATCATCGCTGCCACCACTTTCAATTCTGCTGGCGAACTAGCCTACGTTTCCTGTGCATCGACAGACCAGGGCAACCTTGTTGCCGTGTCGTTCGAGTTCCGTGTGCGCGATGCGAATGGTCGGGAAATCAGCTCCGAAATAGAAACCTACAACCCCTACTTCGGTTGCGACGTGCACTTAATGGAGTGGCGCGAGAGGTCGGCGGTGCTTATCTACCGTGAAAAACATGACACATATGTGGCAACCTGCACGTCCGAAGGGCCGGCCCGCTATGTCGAGATTGCCGACTACTGGGTGGTCAACGGTGACGTGCTTGGATACTGGCGCTACAAGGATACCGACGTGCGACGTCTGCGTCTCCCCGACCTAGTCGAATGTCCAAGCGTCTCTGAATCGGAGGCGAAAAGTTTGGGTGTGTGCCCGTCGAAGCATTGGTGAACAGGCGCATCGCGCGGTGGGCAATCGGCACAGAGGACAGCCGCGAAATCAGGGCACGGCCCCTTCGTAGGCGTTCGGCGAACGTCAGCTTCGGAGCGCGGCATACAGCCGCTTTGGGCCGAGGCTGTGTGAAAACGCTTCTCCAAACGCCGACCCAAAAATAAAATAAGGCACCCGTTCCCAGTGAGGTAGCCCATGAAGCGATTCATCGAAGGCGCAGACCGACATCAGGTCACGTTGTTGCCGGACTGCCTTGACGACTACATCGGCGAAGACAACCCGGTGCGCATCGTCGATGCGTTCGTCAACGAACTGAATCTGGGTGTTCTCGGCTTCGAAGGCGCCGATCCTGCAATAACTGGTCGCCCTGGGTACCATCCGTCGGTTCTGCTCAAGCTCTACATCTATGGCTACCTCAATCGCATCCAGTCGAGTCGCCGACTGGAACGCGAGGGCCAACGCAACGTTGAACTCATGTGGCTTACCGGCCGCTTGACCCCCGACTTCAAGACCATTGCTGACTTCCGCCGCGACAACGGCAAGGGCATCCGCAACGCGTGCCGCAGCTTCATTGCGCTGTGCCGGCACATGAAGCTCTTCTCGCAAGCCGTCGTGGCCGTCGACGGCAGCAAGTTCAAGGCCGTCAACAGCCGCGACCGCAACTTCTCGCCGGGCAAGATCGATGCACGCAAGGAGCAGATCGAGCAGAGCATCCAGCGTTACCTCGATGCATTGGAGACAGCTGATCGTATCCAGTCGGCCGACTTCGAAGCCAAGACGGATCGCCTGCAGGAGAAGCTCGCCAAGCTACGCGAACAGATGCGGCAGCTCGACGAGACAAAGGAACAACTCAAGAGCGAGCCAGGGCAGCAGCGCTCATTGACGGATCCCGACGCACGCTCGATGCTTCAGTCCGGCAAGAGCACAGGCATCGTTGGCTACAACGTCCAGACGGCGGTCGATACCAAGCATCACCTGATCGTCGCCCACGAGGTCACAAACATCGGCAATGACCGAACTCAGTTGACCAAAATGGCAGTGGCCGCACGCGAGGCGATGGGCAAGTCCAAGCTACAGGCCTTTGCCGACCGCGGCTACTTCAACAGCCTGGAGATCAAGGCTTGCGAGGATGCGGGAATCACGGCCTTCGTACCCAAGCCGATGACTTCCAACGCGAAGGCGCACGGGCGCTTCGGCAAGGCTGACTTCGTCTACATCGCGAAAGACGATGAATACCGCTGCCCCGCCGGTCAGCGAGCCATCTTCCGGTTCAGCAGGTTGGAGGACAATCTGGAATTGCGTCTCTACTGGAGTAGTTCCTGTCCAAACTGTGCCCTGAGAGATCAGTGCACCACCTCATCTGTTCGACGCATCCGGCGCTGGGAGCACGAAGCCGTAATCGACCGAATGCAGCAGCGCTTGGACCGCAAGCCCGATGCGATGACATTGAGACGATCGACCATCGAACATGTGTTCGGAACGCTGAAACACTGGATGGGATCGACGCACTTCCTGATGAAGACGATGGCCCACGTTGGGACGGAGATGAGTCTTCACGTGCTTGCGTACAACCTCAAGCGGGTGATGAGCGTGTTGGGGATCGCGAAAATGATGAAGGGGATGCGGCTGGCGGGGGCGTAAGTCTCCTCAGACTCTCGTTCACGCTTCGATGAGGCGCCGTGAGAGCTTCATAGTCGGTCTCGGACGCATATCGGCACCGATGAAGTCCGCTGATCTCAGCACGTCTTCGTTCACATGACGGCGTCGCGCGTTTCTACACAGCCTCGGCCCATACCAGCTGTACGCCCTGCTCCAAAGCGGCCAGTGGCCCTCGGCTGTTTCAGTGGGGCACAGCAGCTTGCGCTGCGGCAATTCGTGCTTTAGCTAGCTCGAAGCTATCGCCTTCCCATACATCCACGCGGCTGCCGTCGGCCACAAATTGCTGGTGAAAGTCCCTCGCGAAGTTCCACGGATGGTAGAGCCAACCTTCTGCATCGGCCTCTGCGCTCTTGACGAACCAAAGGTCAAGAACCGCTGTGTCGATGGTCTCGGATAACTGAAGTGCCTGCCTGGTACCAGTCCGCCAGTCGCCATGCGTGGCTGCGAAGAAGACCGGATGCTTGGCTATGAGCGCGTCGATTGATTTCTGCGTCGCAGCCGGCAACTGGCCAATTACGTCGAGAACAAGGAACTCGAAGAACAGGTCCATCCAACGTTTTTCACGATGGTAGGGAGCCATCGTTGCATACAGGGCGTCCAGCGAAAGAGGAAGGCTCGGTTCCAATGGATTTGCTGAAGCAACGGTGTCGGTCTGCTCGGAAAGTCGAGCAGCAGGACGAAACAGGTTTAAGGCGCGCTTGAACATGTCGATTGGATGCTCCAGGTAGGTCCTGCCTCAATTCTGGCTTGGGCTCTAAAGACTGCTTGTGGCCGACTGTAGCCAAGCACGTCGCCCGTGCAAAGGGCCCTAAGCAGAAGTCAAGCCTTACGGGAAAAGGCATAGGCCCCAGCAATGCTGCCGAGCACTGGAACTCCCAACGAAATGGCTCTGAACAATAGTGGCATAGCGCCGTCGGCCGGACTGAGGAGCATGATGACGGTGAACGAGACTGTCAGAAGACCCGCCACAACGCCTTGAGCGATTGGTGCGCCACGACCGTAAGCAGCCGATACCCAGCCACACGCCAATGAAAAGAAAACTTCGGCGACAAGGTGAACGACCACGGGTAGCGACAGGTTGTACTGAAAAACGAACGCGTAGGCCTCTTGCAACGAGTGCCCTCTGCTAAGCAGCACCCGCAGCATCACGTTGCCCACAAGGGTGCCGACGTAAGACGGGCCGGCAATACCGACCGCGGCCCCCAGCAAGGCGGCGTTCCAGCTAAAGCTGCCAATAGGTCGACGGAGCGGGACGGTTGAAGACATGCTCAAACTCTTGGGAGATTTGGTGTTGATCGACAAATGCTCTTACACGCGCCAAGGTGCGCCGCGAGGATACCGAGTTGATCCGCAGCCAGGGCCAAAGCATCGTAGCCGGACGCAATGAATGTCTGCTGCTGGCCGTTTCCTGCAACACCATTGGCGCTCCAGAGCCGACGTGGACTGCACTTAGTCAAAGACGATTCGACGCACGAAGGCAGGATCCCAATAGTATTGAATTCGAGGAGCTGGGCGAATCTGAAGCAGGTCCCTGGACAACGTCCAAGCGTTAGGCGGCGGATCGTCACTTTCCGGACGATCGCGATACCAGCAAATCAAGGTGTCCGGCTTGAGGCTTTCGACCGTGCGCTTGAAGGATGCCGTTGAAATGGTAGATCCATTCATTTCGACTCTTCCGTCGTCGAATACCCCAACCCGGTATCCCACCGGCGGAGGTGGACAAGGATCTTCCACCAGCTTCACTGAGGTCTCTGACGTTGCGGTGGTTGACCAGCACGCCGTACTCAGAACCGCAATAAGTATCCGATGCTTAGGTTTTAGCGACTTTCTCATGTAAAGCCCAATGTCGACGATCGGCCGATTGTTGATTATGGGGCGTGGATGTGCACGCGCTTCCAGATTGCGCTCGCTTGATGCTCACTGAACGCTAGCGTTCGCTGAACATGAACGCCTTCTTGGCCTCATCGTCGACGAATACATAGGCCGTACCGCCTCCGAAATTCGCCCACTCGAAGAACCATTCACCGGTCTCTTGCACCAAAACTTGCGACGGTCTTCCGGGAAGGTCCACCTGACCTCTTGACCATGCGCCGTAGTGGCGTCTCTCGTTCGGCGGTGCCTCTACCCTCATGTGGTCCTGACCGAACTCCCCACCCCAGTAGTGCAGATGCTCTGCCCCTGTTTCGACGGGGGATGGAGGAGGTCCCTCGGGCGCCACCGTTCCGACCAACTGAACCAAGAATCGACCAGGTGGTTCCGAACCTTCTTGGTGATTCGGCCCATACGAAGGCAGAGCGCCCAGGTAAGAGTCCCACGGCGAGGGCTCAGTAGCATCCCACCCAACAATGATTGCTTCGGGCTCCACTTCTGCGCCCTCCGGCGATGGCGTGCTGACGCCGGTCTGCTCATCCCTATTCAGGATCACGGCCGCGTTCGCGCCAGAAAGATAGTCCCAATCCCCGCACAAAGCCCCGTCCGGACATTGGAATAGGTAGAGCGCGCGCCCCTCCTGACCCATATTGAGAACAGCCGAGTGGTGAAATTGGCCTATGAAGTTTTGCGGACGACCGCATACGAAACATGTGGGCCAACGCTCGGCAGGGAAACCGAAAGCCAGTCCGTCGAGCTTGTCCTCGCGGCCATTTCGAACCTTGTAGAACAGGCCGAGCTGGAATTTGGGCTTGAGATTCATAGGCCAGGTTTCCCCTCGCGACATGATGATTTAAAAGCCAGACGAAGGGCCTCGCCGCCCTCGACCGAAAGCAGCTTCTGCACGATTGTTGAGGGACCCTCCGTTAGTACGCGCGCGCTCACAAGGAATACAGATTGCGACCGTTGTGCGGCAGCGACGAAGTTCCGGTTTTGGCCGGATGCTGCCTGACAAGCAGTGGTTGTGCCGCGCCATAAAAACCGATGCTATTGAGCCGTTTCGCCAACAACTTGAATGTTCAAGACCCGCCCCCTCCGAAAGACTCTCAAATCGATTGGTACACCAGGCTTCTTTTTGGCAAGCTCTCGGACGAAGGCAGTTGGGGTTGTTACTTCCGCTTGGTCCAAAGCCAGGACAACATCTCCTGCCTCAACCCCGGCTCTTTGAGCTGGACCACCATCGAGGGCTCCACGTATCAAAATTCCCTTATTGGACGGAAGCCCAAGAATCTTCGCAAGGTCTTCAGTTAGTTGGTCGATTTGCACTCGAATTGCGGCTCTATCGACCCGCCCGTTTTTCAGAAGCTCGTCCGCGATTGGCAGGTACTCGTCAAGAGGAGTGGCGAAAGTGATAGGGCTGCCGACGCGAGGAACGTACTGTTGGCTTATGACGCCGATGAATTCGCCAGTTTTTTGCCGAACCAGTGGCCCACCGCCCATTCCCGGCAAGATGGAGACGGTGGATTGAATGAACGGCGCAACATCCATGCTTGAGTCATAGGTCAAACTGACAACTCCGTCGGTAATCATTGCCGGCGCACGGCTATCTAGCCGCGAACGCCCGAGTGCTAGGACTCGCTCGCCCAGCGCGAGAGAGCCGGCTGAGGAGGCACTTAGGAACGGGAGATTGTGCGCATCAATTCTCAGGAGCGCGAGACCCGTGCGTCGGTCTCGCCCGACCAAAACGCCCTTGAACTTCGCGCCGCCATCGAGAGTTACCGTCACGTCCCCCGATGAATCAAATAGGGACGCTATGGTCAGGATGAGGCCGTCGGAAGCGACCAGCGTTCCGGCACCGACAACGCCCCCATCGGTCATGACCGCTTGAGCGGAGGCCACCCCTGCCGAAGGGCGGTCCGTGTTGGACGCCTTCGCAGCAGGCGCTACGGCTATGCCAACAATGGCCCCTTGTAGGCGCGAGGCAAGCGCTTCCGTCGACATCTCTTGCGCGGGTGCTGGTCCGTGCCAAATCAAAATCGCCAAGAGAGCAAAAAAGCAGCGCAGCATGGATTTCATGTCTCGACGATGGGATGCATTGTTGGTCGGTAGCAGGCATTTTCTTATGGACGGCCAGCGCGCACGCGCGGGCGGCGTCTGCGTTGTGCGGTCGGGACGACTGTCCGGTTTTGGCCGAAGGGAGCCTAGCTCCACAGGGCCCGAAGCCGAAGTTGGCCGCGCTCCAAAGCCGCCGTTCCAGCAATGCGCCAGCGCCATCACACTGCTTCGCTGGCGTTCTGAAAACGAGTCCCTCAGACCTTAGCCTCCAGCCATCGCCAGCTCTGGTCAATCATTGATTGGCAGTGTTGCCCTAGCGCCGGGAAGGTCGACTTCACCCTGAGCAGATGGTCGATACGGTTCCTGTGGTCGATAAACGGGAATGTATCTTGATGCAATGCGACCCAGACTTTGCTCTCGTCAGAGCACTCGCTGACCCAGCCCTCTAGGGTGCGCATGATTTGCGTACCATTGTCATTTGTTCGCCACGCCCACAGGGTCAACAGGTCAGCAGCGTCTTCGCGACGATAGGTGGTAGGCAGATCAGCCCAAAGCAGTTCGGCCACATCGGATGTCTCTCCATATTCGCCGAGCAAGCGCAATACTGTTTCATCATCGCCATGAAACTTGTTGGACCGTGATGCTGCGACCTCATTAAGGGCCGCCTGCACAAGTTCAATTCGATCGGTAGTCAGCAAAGCGGTGCTCCGTTTATGAACGTCGGGTTCTGGCCGAGAATGAACGTCGGGTTCTGGCCGAGAGCCGTTATGGACGAGCATTCTTCAGGCGTTGATTGATCCCAATGAGTTGCGACACATCCCGTACAAGCAACGCGCAGGCCGATTCCAGTTCGGACTGTGAAGCGCGGTTTAAAACGGAGTCAAAGCGTGCCAACTCGTCATTTGGCGGCCCGTTCCTTTCAAGAGATTCCAACATCGCGTAAAACTGCTTGCCGCGCTCCTTCAGAGCCGCATCCACGTTAGGTCTCTCGAATTGAGCGGCTGCGAGGTCACGCATATTGCCCACAAATTGCGCCTTGGCACTGTCCAATGCGGCCTTCCGCGCTCCATCATCGGCAGGGCATCGGCGGTCAAGCGCTGCATAGAAAAAATAGCCGCCAGTTGCCGGGTCTCCTGGAGCGATTGGCTGAGCCTGCGCTACGGTCGCACCCAAGCAGATCGAGGCAAACAATAGTCTCTTCAAAATGGGATCCCCAAAAATCAGATTTTGGCCGCATTGTGCCGGCTCGGCGAACGACCGGTTCTGGCCGAATTGTGCCGGTGTTATGGGCCGTCTATTGGACGACGACAGAAACACGGCTGCACTTCATCTATGGGACCGAGTCTGCCTCCGTAGGTTTGAAGGACGTGCTTTTCCAAGCTCTCCGGGCCCGAGATGTCCCACCTTGTCGAGTCCACCGCCTCCAAGCGGCACCACTCTCTGCCATCTCGCAATCCGACAAACCAGCCATTGATCGTTTGGTAGATGCCAGCGTACAGCTCCCTAAGCTCATGCGCAGCGAACGTGATGGGGTTGGGAAAGCTCATGCACTCAATCTCCTGTGCGCGTTCACCCAAGCACTCTTGAATGCAGATGGTCCATCGCTCGACGGAGAGAAGCTCGTCCGAGAACGCGACTATCGTATTGAAGTCGCGTAGTTGACCAGATGGACCGTGCTGCTCGATGATGACCATGAATTTCTGTCTTGATGACCGCTTTGCGGCGATGGAGATACAAGGCGTCTATGCCGGCTCTTGGCCGTCTCCAGCCGGAGGCAAACGGCTCAACTTACACCAACCCTTAGCGCTTGGAGCCCGCGGCCTTGAGCACCTCGATCTTCCTTGCGAATTCCATCGCCTTTGGCCGGAGAACGCTCGCCAATGCCAAGCGCGATTCCTTTTGTAGCTCCCCACTTCTCTCTTGGTACATCTGGAAGATCGGGTTTTTGGCAAGGGCCAATATGCCATCCAACTCGTCTTCGGTGAAGACCCGGGCATACGCCGAAGCCTTGGCCGCTCGGTACTCTGGAGATTTAGCGACGTCCGAAAGGAATTCTTCGTATTGCACACGGAACTGATAGTCCCCACTTTGACGTATGAGGTCTTCGGCCACGACCTTCACGATCTGCCGGGCATCCATCGCCTGGAACACGTCGACTATCGCCTCGGCTTTGGCAATCCGCGCTTCTTGACTGATGGCGGCGGTGCAGATCAGCAGCGCAGCAATCGAAATCGATACACGATGGAGCAATGTCATTTTTTTTCTGATGGGCTTCTACGTTTGGTGGATTTTGACGAACAGCCTGAGTGACCGGTTCTGGCCGCAAGCGCGCTGCGAGACAGGGTTCACGAATGAGCTGCCCAGCGTGCCAGCAACTAGCGTCTGGGTTCACTCGAAACAGCGAATGTCCGGCTCTGATTAACTGTAGCCGCTTGGGCCACCTGTGCAAGAGCACGCTAAACGGGCTATCGCAGTCGAGCGCGTAGATGCTAGGTCGCAAGGCGCCTGTCACTTGCGAAGCGCGATGGCATCGATGGTTCGCTCAGCAATAGCAAGGACTTCAAGCGTTGTGTAGGCACCGACCTGATAGCCAAACAGCACCGCTTCGAATCGAGCAAGCAGGGCCTCTCGCATGGAAACAGGGACGGGCTCTAGTCCGGTGTTCTGAAAGTCGACCGGATTGCGCACTTCGACGGCGTGCTCCCCCGTCCCCATTGAGGCAAGCGCATCAAATTCGAAGCCCATGAACGTTCCGCCTGGGTAAACAGTAACCAAGAGACCATCGCCGTGTGCGTGTATTCGATCAAGCTTGTGGGTGACTTGTAGAGTGAGCATCTGAGCGTAAGTCTGTTTCTGGCCGAAGTCGACCGTTTAGCTCGCACGGACTTCTACCAGACCATCGGCACGCCGCACTACTCCACCAATCCAGAGAGGCTCGGTGTCTCCCTCGTAGTTTTCCACGATGAATTCCTCTGCATACCCATCAGTGGCCTGAGGGTCAGCGGACCAGCACGCCACCTCGTAAAGATAGTCGCCTCGCTCGTGCTCGTAGCAGATACTGACTGGTTCAAATGTCTCGATGGCAAGCCCGTGCAACCACCGAAGAAATGGCAGATTCCACTCGCCGATGTATCCGACCTTCTCGGCGTCGTCGAGGTCCAACTCGTGCAACACCGAACAACTCTCCGCGCCTCTCCAGAGTGCAAGGTCCGATGAGTGCTGCGTGGATTCATTGCCGTAAATGTCCTTTAGCAAGAGAACATGCCGAACTTCTATTTTGAGATGGCCGTCGGAAACATAGGCGTGTTCAAGCGCCTCATGCAATCCCTCGCAGCGCCCTAGGCGGGCTGCGATCTGGCCCGATTGGAGCACCGAGAGATTCACTTCAATGGGCATGGCAAGATTATTGATGGCTTCATCAACCGCAGAGACAGCGGCGCTTGAATGCGGATTCAGCCGCACCGCCGAACGATAGCTCTTGGCCGCATTGTGCCGGCTCGGTGAACGGCCGGTTCTGGCCGACGGCGGCCCCTTAACGCTTTGCACCCATAAGTCGGCTTGCCAACATCTCGGCCTCGTCCAGCTTGCCACTTGAAAGTCGCAAAGCCACCTTGCCTCCGAGCGTGCCCTGGACACTCGCAACTGTGATTGGTCTGCCATCAACGAGCACTGCCAAGAGCGTTCCCCTATTCGCGTCCGACCAACTCGCAAGCCTTGCGGTGGCATCCTTGTTGAAAGTGAGAAGCACTGCCGGCGTATCGCAGTCCAGTACGGCTTCCGCGGATTCGACATCCGCAGCACTCGCAAGGCCGTCTTGGGCAAGCCAGAACTCTTGCATGCCGCTCACGTCCTGACTCGGGTGAACTCGGCGGTAGTTTGGGCGGCCGGAACTGCTGGCAGGCATCAATTCAACCGTCGCCTGCGGTGGGCCGACCCTGTGTGGCGAGCCGCCTGGAACTCTCACAATGCCGCACGTTGACTCGGCGCTCGCCCCGTCGCTGATGAGAAGGCTCAGGCACAGTAGCCCGATTGCTCTTGCTGGTCTGGTCGACGAAATCATGACGTTCGCGAGTGTTTGCTCTTGGCCGAATTTTGTCTTACGGAGTGACCGACTTTCTCTAGCCGATAGCGGCCGAGGAGCGTTTCAATCGTGCACAGAAAAAGCACTCGTCGCCTTATTTAGTTTAGTTCAGCGCTGTGCCAGGTCTTTACGCCGGTATGGGCATCGTAGGCCGCGCGTTCAGCCTCAGGCAAGCGTGCGCGGGCCACACGCATCGTGTACCCACCGAAGAGATGGCCATCATCGTTCACGAACCAATCAAAGATGTCTTCGCCGGCGAAGCGCAATGTTTGATCAACCCGATGCCACTGGGTCAGCTCATGAGGAACTTCAAAAAATGAGCCCGAGAACTGATCGCTGCTGCTGTCGTACTCGACCCCTGCCAGCCAGAGGAATAGGAAGCGGTCTTCGCCCAAACGCTCAGAAAGGGCGGGGTCCCGAAATCGCAGCTTTGCCGCGCAGATGTGATCCCCGGGTCGCTCTAGGTGTGCACGGAATTCATAAATTGACCCCGCGGCCAATCCATATGCACGCTGCATCTCTTCATCACCGCTTCGTACCGCAGTAAAGAGCGGCTCCGTCGGCGTCTCCTCTGTCAGTCTCCGCTTGCGTCTCCAGAACATGGTGATCTCTTTCTGTGATTTCTGGTGGCCCGACTGCATGGCGCGGCGATCATCCGCTGCTTGCCGGCTCGAATCGATTCTGCCTTGGCACCGGACGGCTGCTTCTGGCCGCATTCTGCCCGTCGCGGTGCCGGCGTCTCAGTGCTCTGCTCTGAGCTGCTTGCGCATCGGCTGACCCTCGATGCCGAATGCCAAAATCGGGGAGCCCTCCGGGGTAAATCCGTTGCGGAGATAGAACGCTCGCGCCGTGCGTGTGCTCTCCAAGTGCAGTGCATCGACCCCGGCCCGAGCCACGTGGTCCTCGACAACGCCAAGCAGGGCCTTGCCTACATCTTTGAAGCGCGCGGAAGGCGTGACGTAGCAGAGTGTCACCTCGCCAGTTCGGGATACAGACGCGAAACCGACCACTTCCTCGCCAACGAGGGCGACAACCGAAAACGCGTTCGGGGCAAGGATGACCCGACGTATGAACTCGGGCGTCTTGTTGCGCAGCCACCCGGCGAGCAAGTTCACGTCGCCGCGGTGGTCGTCGTGACAGCACTCGGCAATGGACCTTCGAACTACTTGGCACGCATCCGCTGCGTCGTCTTGCGTGGCGGGTCGGACTTGGATATTCATCGGTGCCTCAAATGGCTGCTCGTGGCCGAAGGCACGCATACAGAAGGAAGTCTACGGTCCCTGCCACAGCTCGCGAAGGAATGTAGTCTGGCGGTCCAGCAGTCCATCTCGGGCTTCCCTGTCAAGTACGTGTCCCTGTCCTTCGAGCGCTACGAGTTCGCAACGGCTGCCTAGCTCTTGCGCTCGCGCGCAAAATGCCTTGCTTCGCTCGATGGGGGTGGTCCGATCGGCATCTCCCTGGATGATGAGCGTCGGAACTATGCTCCGCGTCAACGTGTGGGCGGGAGACAAAGACGAAGGCTTCGCGTGCCCCTTCATCAGATCCCGGAACAATCCATCAGAGACGGCGTCCACTACAGGCGAAGCCAGCAGCAATGCGTCGGGGCCATCGTTACCCGCACCGCCATGTGCAGCGCTGCAGCCAGCCGTCGCTGCAGCTGCCGCGAGTTGACCGCTCGACGAGATGCCCCAGATTGCGATGCGCGACGGTGCAATGCCTAATCTCTCCGCATCCATTCTCATGAATGCAAGCGCGTGGCACACATCCGAGAAAGACTCGACCGGCGAGTTCGTCGCATCCGCCAATCTGTACTCGAGCACCATGGATATAAATCCTTTCTCAGAGAAAAATCGCGCTGCTCTGAAAAGTTGCTCTGGGCTGCCGCGTGACCAGGCGCCGCCTTGCACCATCAGGATGGCTGGCCTCGCGGTGCCGCCGAGATCGGAAGGCGAAAACTTGAATACTCGGAGGTCGCGGCCGCCGATGCTCCGATATATGGAAGTGCTCGGTGCTGTGATCTGCTTCACCGTGTCTTCTGCAGCCTGGAGGGATGTCAGTGGAGTGATTCCGACCAGAAGCCCGAGCACTGCGACACAGGAGCGCCACGATTTGCGCAAAGTCGCCAATGCTTCACCTCCTACCATCGAATGTCTCCTTCTGAGCAGATTCAGCCCGGGCTTCGACCGACCGGTGTTGGCCGACTTCAGTCTACCTCTTACACGACAGGGGTGAAATCGACCACTGGGTGGGAAGAAGCAGTTGGGGCCGCAGTCGGTCGGGATGACCTTCTATGGGTGCTGGTGCTACCCCCACGCGCTGCGCGCCGTAGGCAAGATAGAACTGTTCCGCATATGGCTCCGAATCGATGGCGATGGTCGTCGCGCCTTGCTGAATCGCCAGACTTCTTGCATGCGTCAGAAGAGCAGTCCCGATACCTTGACGCATAAAGTTCGGTAGTACCCAAAGGTGTTCGAGGCACCACGTGCCTTCCAAGTCACACAGCACATAGAAGCCGGCGACTTCACTGTTGACTTCCGCGACGTAGGCGAAGGAATTGCCAAGCAAGGTCGGCGCAATTGTGAGGCTCTCGCTCCAGGCATCGATTTGGTCAGCGGTGTAGGGCCAACTGGCCTTGGCGCTGTGGGCGATAGCCGTGAGGACATCTGCCTCGTTCTCAAGACACCGTCGAATGTTCATCGGCTTGCGACTCCGAATGACCGTCTACATTTGGGCCACACGCGCCTTCAACTTCGGTCGTCTAACGTACCGCAAGGACGCGGCGAGTGTCCGCTGTGCGGCGAACGGGAGGTCGGCGGCGAATGACGGGTTCTGGCCGCGTCCCGACCTATTCGCTTTGCGACCAGTCCAACGGCTCATCATCAACGTCAGTTGTGATCTGAGCGCCGAGTGCCCTTGAAATCGAGGCGATCCGTAGCCGAAGCTCATTGTCCGGATTCGCAAACCCGGGCTGATACTCCATGACCAACTTGCCTCGAGCAAAGCGGAGAAACGGATGCCATTGCATTCCGCTGTGCATCTCTGAGTCTGCATCGCCAACCGGAAGAAGAACCTGTTCACCGGTCTTAGGGTTGATGGCGGCATACGGCTCGGTGCGAAGCCGCAGGTCCGACTCGTCCGCGACGAGCTTCCGCCATTCCTCCAAGGAAATGGCGTTAGCGCGGCCGGGCCGCTCGACAAATAGGCTGACTCCCAAGATTCCTCCTCGTTAGACGCATGCAGCGGGTGTCCGCTTTGGACACGATTGTGCTGCACAGTTGAACGATCGCAGTTGGCCGACTGTAGCTGGTCGCAGGCCTGACGCAATGGACCCTGAGCAGTCCTTGAAGGCGCCGGATAGCAGTCGCCGGATTCAGGCCGTCTGAGGTCGAAGCCCAGATTCGAGCGCACCGTCGAGAGTTGCCCATATCGATTCTGTCCGCCTCTATTCGGGGACCTTGTCGAATTCGATCTGAATTCCTGTCGCCGTCGATTCGCTTGTGAGGCGTTCGACCTCGAAGTCGGGGAACAGCCCCAAATCCCACTCGAGAGCCCCACTAAGAAACTGCTTCTCAAGCCTGCTCGGGTCGAAGCGTTCGCAACCGTTGAGAAGACGCTTTAGCTTCAGATAGCTTTTGGCGGCGTTGGCCCTCCCCCCAACAAGAAATTTCCCGGCGAACCAATCTTGCTTGGGAAAGCCGGAAATGTCAGGTAGGTAGTGGCAGTGGACCGCCATTTCGGAGCCGCAGCCTTTACATATCCAGATCTCCAGCGCACCGAGCTCAGCGGGCGTTTCAAATCGACACCGCCACATTGCGAACATTTCATAGTTGGTTTTCTATTCGAGGCCCATCTGGGGTGTGGACTCTTGGCCGCATTGCGTCGTTGCAGCGAACGACTGGTTGTGGCCGATCTCAGTCGCCTCGCCATTTCAACTGACCCCCGACTCTTACCAAGTCGCTTGCTCGCACCTCGATGGCCTCTCCCGCTGCTTCGAGATCGGCTAATTCGAAATGATCTGAGTACTCGAGCCAGACTTCGGCAAATTCAGGCTGCAATTCTCGGTAGCAAATCATCATTTGCCGTCCTGTGGACAGTTCAAACATCCAACAAAGGCTCAATCCGAGACCCGGCTCTTCGAAAGTCTGAGCGTCATCTCTGCGAAGGCGAAGATTTCTCCTCGGCATTTCGCAATAAGCGGCGCAGATCAGGCCAGTTGGTTTGACCAAGTGCACGTTGGCAGCCATGTGTTCCTGCTTCTATGGTCTGATACGGGTATAGCAAGCCTGCTTTCGGTTGGGAAGACTGGTCTTGGCCGAACTTCGCCTATCAACGAAGGAAGGAAGCAGGCCCGCGGCGAACGCAATCGTAAGGGAGGGTTAGAAGGTGCTGAATCGCATCGGCGATGGTCCACTGCTCAAAGCCAGGTGTGGCGATGGAGCCATCGGGCGCGACCTCTGAAACGTTGAACCCACCTTCAACATCTTCGTAGTAGATGGCCACTTGTTCAAGCTGCGCCACGATAAATACCGATTCGCTCACACCGTTGCGCGTGATCGACGCGGTCCGAAACGGAATGCGAAGACGAGCGAACTGTTGGGCATGTTCTGGTGAACACTCGGAGAGCTGAGCGGACACCAGTTCCTTCAGTTCCTCATGAGAAATCGGAGTCCAGTGATCCATAGGTTTTTTAATGAGGGCTCATGGAGAATTCTGATGGGCTGGTGAGCGGCCGGTCGTGGCCGACTGTAGCCGGTATTTCTGCATTTGCGATGGGCGCGAAGCAGAAGCAGCGATTCGCCGCAAGCAGTCATCCGCTAGACGGCAAGAAGTAAGATTTCATTCGAGACGTATCAATACACGGGCCCTATGGAGGACCAGCCGGTCAGGGAGAGCAGGTGCATCCCAAAGTCGCGGATCGCGCCAGAGCCAGGGGACTGGCGATTCAAGACGCGATAGCCTGTTCGGTCGCGTATTTCGAGCACCCATCGTGCACCGTCAGTTCCCAGCATTGCAGAGCGTTCGACGCTGGGGGTTTGGCGTAAATTCGAATCTCCAACTACTTGCTCCAGCGTGTGCACTTCTCTTGTCGATAAAGAGCGATTCACTTGGCGAAGCACCTGCCCTGGTTCGTAGCCCCCCTTGCCGTCTAACTCAACAGCGTGCAACGTGGCTCGATGGTCGGAAATAGTTGCCCTTATGACGACCGGATGATGGAAAGTGCGCAGCCAGAGAAAACGGTACTCCGTTACCGCGTCATTGCACATGATCGGGGACTCACCCATAGCCGTCAAATGAGCGCTGAACCACTCGCGATCGAACTGATCCGCCCGTCCATCGGAAGGGTCAAGTGCTCCAACAGGGTAATAGTCGGAGGTTGGCAGGAGTGCTGCGCACTCCGGGGCCTTTACTAGCTTGTCACTATGCGCGCAAGCCGCGAGCAGCAGCACCCCAAGTAGCAACGCGAGCCGAGATCGCTTTGTCACCTCCAAAAGAGGTTTTTGGCTGGTCATTGAAGACGCCCCTGCATCACAAATTAGCTTCGGCTTTTGACCGTGATTGGCAGGCTGTAGCCGATATTTGTCGGCCGTACTCTGCGCACCTATCTGTGTGCTGCACCATGCGCTCGCAGCACCTCGTCTTTTTCCTGCAATGGAAGAAAGAAAATGCCTGGCTTGATAGTGGAAAAATCCGTGCCTTTCAAAAGCAGCAATCGCAGGGTTGCATCATTCTGATGAGCGGATCGGATCTGCCCAAGGCTGTAGTGCATGAGCGGATCGAGTGGTACGCGCAATCTCTTTGGAATTCGTTCGACGGTCGTAGTCAGAGTCTCGTCGACGGCCACGTGGAGACGAATGACATTGTTCAAACCCGGTCCCGTACGCGCTTGATCATCCAAGACGGGAAGGCCATTTCCGTCGACCATGTCGACGCCGACGACGTGTCCGACGAGCACATGATCGGCTTCCTCAGCCATCTCGGCTGGGGACATTTGCAGCGGCAAACTCGCGAATGAAGCCAACGGGATCGTTGCTGCCATCGACAAAAGAAGGCGTCCTATTAAGCGTCCAACCACTTTATGACCTCCATGAACTTCTAGTTCCTCCGGGGGCGGCCACGGCGATGACTGCTGCTGGCCGTCTCCAGCCGGAGGCAAACGGCTCAACTTACACCAACCCTTAGCGCTTGGAGCCCGCGGCCTTGAGCACCTCGATCTTCCTTGCGAATTCCATCGCCTTTGGCCGGAGAACGCTCGCCAATGCCAAGCGCGATTCCTTTTGTAGCTCCCCACTTCTCTCTTGGTACATCTGGAAGATCGGGTTTTTGGCAAGGGCCAATATGCCATCCAACTCGTCTTCGGTGAAGACCCGGGCATACGCCGAAGCCTTGGCCGCTCGGTACTCTGGAGATTTAGCGACGTCCGAAAGGAATTCTTCGTATTGCACACGGAACTGATAGTCCCCACTTTGACGTATGAGGTCTTCGGCCACGACCTTCACGATCTGCCGGGCATCCATCGCCTGGAACACGTCGACTATCGCCTCGGCTTTGGCAATCCGCGCTTCTTGACTGATGGCGGCGGTGCAGATCAGCAGCGCAGCAATCGAGATCGATACACGATGGAGCAATGTCATTTTTTTCTGATGGGCTTCTACGTTTGGTGGATTTTGACGAACAGCCTGAGTCACCGGTTCCTGCCACACCTATATCGGCGCGCCACCCGGCACAATTCGCCGCGACATCGCTAGTCGGCTTTGCCACTTGGCAGCATGCAGATTGTGGCGAGATGCGCTTGCTGTTCGACATACCACGCCGACGGATAGTCCTCTCGATCCCATGGTTCGTCGCTCTCGTACGTTCCTCTGCCAAGAAATCCGTAGTAGAAGTTCATCGCGTCGAGGTGACATCTCGCCCAGAACACCCATACACACGTGCTCTTTCCGAGCAGGCGTCTAGCTGCATCGCCGGCAGGTCCGAGCGCGATACAAGTCTCAAGGCCTTCTTCATCGATCCAAACCTCGTGGAGATATTCCCTACGCAGTCGGAGCTGGTCATGCGGTGACATCGTCATCTGGAAGGTCTGGTTACCGAAAGCCTGCCGCCCTCGACAAAGGGGAGCTCGGCCGCGACAGGGAGCGTGAACTGCAGGAACGGGATCATCTGCCTGTCGCACTGGGTGCAACACGGCAGACCTTGACCCTCTGGAGCCAGATAGGCCCCACCCACGGAGTCTTGAGAGGTCTGCCGGTCAAAGCACAAGTTGAAGAATTTTCTTGGCACGTGTCGTCTCCCTGACTTGTCATGACTCTTCGCGTTGGGCGAAATCCGGGGCGTGGTCAGCGTCCGAGGCCGGCCGCTTCCGGCCGAATTTTGCCCAATGTCGCGAGCGGCTGGTTGTGGCCGATCTCAGACGGCGAGGTTCCGGGACCACTCATATGCAAACGTCAGGTCGAGGGTCGGGACAACGATGGAGTCACAACGAACAACAAAGCTTGCTGCCTCGTCGGCGACCTCGTACAAGAGCCCGCTGTTCGGATCGTCAAGTGACCGGCATCGAAGCTGAGCGTTGCTCCAGAAGGTCGGGCCGGCGAGATAGAAGCAGGTGACAAAGGAGAGGCGGCTCCGCTGTGAAGCCTGCACTAGTGACCATTGAACGGGGTGCCTGCGCTAGAAGGGTCGCTTTCGGAAATGCGAAGCGAACCCGAGTCGCTCAGGCGCTTTGTCGCTACGAGCGCATCGACCACATCCATGACTCGTCGCTCGGCGTCTGCTGGCGTGCGAACCATACCTATCAGGCGACATACCGCCCGAGCGGTGTCGGCCCGAGAAGGCCGGCCCGCTTCGCCAACAACATGCAATACCAGGGCCGCTACTTCTTCGGCGCAGACTTCGCTAATGTGCCGTTTGGACACTTCGCTCGCGTCAGCGATGCGGAATCCATTCCAGCTTTTCGGCTCTGCATTGGCCGGCCAATAGAAGGTCTCATGGCCCTCCTCCGTTCGCGGCAAATTGGCCGGGATCAATGACCTGAGCCTCTCGACAATCCTGGCGCCCGTGCGCTCAAGGCCCCACGCCCTGGCAATCCGCTTGAGCAAGGTCGACTCGAGAATTGGTCCTTCGGCCTCGACCACCAACTGAAGCTGGTCCGAAAGCCGGCGGCTCGAATGCGGCTCATAGAACGCGAGCGGGTCGCCAGGCGCGACAGTGGCCAGCGCGTAAACCTTCACGGCGCGCCCCTGCGAACCAGCCGTGGTCACCTGCGCTGCAAGCGCACTTCTCAGGGGCGTTGCTGTCGTACTTCCTGGCTCGAGACTGGCATCGGTCAATCCCGTGTCGATCGGTGGCTCAGGCGGGGATTCGTCCGGCACCTCTCCGGCGTTCTCGTCCTCCTCTTGCGCCACCAACGACTGAAGCAACGCCGAGATCTTCTGCACCTCTCCCTCGGGGTTGACCCACCAGTCCGTGGACCAGATACGGTGAATTCTCCAGCCGAGGCCCTCGAGCACCAACTGGCGCAGGCGGTCGCGATCGCGAGCCGTGGCTCCTGAATGGTATGCGCGGCCATCGCATTCGATCCCGACAAGGTAGCGGCCCGGGGCACGCGGGTCCACAACGGCCATGTCGATGCGATAGCCCGAGCAGCCGACTTGAGGATGCACGGTCCAGCCCATGTCGCGCAGGACCTTGATGACCGCAAGCTCGAACGGGCTCTCGGGCTCCAAGCCGGTGGGTGAGCTCTGCTCGACGAGAGCCCGCGCGCCGCGAATGGCGAACTCGAGATAGTGCTTCAGATCGCGCACGCCCGCGGCACGCACCCTCGCGAGGTCAATCTGCTCGGGCATGAGCGAGCTGTAAATGACCACCGCCTCACGCGCCCGCGAGATAGCGACATTCAGCCGACGATGTCCCCCTTCGCCATTCAGCGGCCCGAAGTTCATGGTGGTCTTGCCCGCGGCGTCGGGGCCGTAGGTGATGGAGAAGAAGATGACATCGCGCTCGTCGCCCTGGACGTTCTCGAGGTTCTTGACGAACAGCTTCTCCCGGGTCTGCGCCGCGATGGCACGGTCTAGGTCCGAATTAGCTCGGCGCCGTGCATCGAGCAAGGTGTCGATGAGCGATTGCTGTGTCTGGTTGAAGGTGACGACACCGAGGGTGAGGTCACGTTTTTTCGGATTCAGGAAGTGCTCCTCAATGCCCGCGACGACAGCCTCCGCCTCTGCGCGGTTCGTCCTGCTGCCCCCACGGTCGTAGACACCCCCGACCCGCAGGAACTTGACGGCCAGGTCGTCGGTCACCGGCGATGGGAAAGTCACCAGGGAGTCGTCGTAGTAACGGTGATTGCTGAAAGTGATGAGGCTTTCGTGGCGGCTGCGGTAGTGCCACTGGAGGCTGAGCTTGTTCATTCCAGCGCCCAGGCATTCGTCCAGAATGCTCTCGAGATCCTCGACCCGCTCGTCGTCACCGAAACCTCCGTCGTCGCTGTCGGAAGACTTGTTGAAAAAGTTGGTGGGAGGCAACTGCTTCGGGTCGCCAACCACCACCAGTTGCTTGCCGCGGGCAATCACGCCCACCGCGTCCCACACGGGAATTTGCGACGCTTCGTCGAAAATGACCAAGTCAAACTGCGAGAAGCCTGCGTCCAGGTACTGCGACACCGAGAGCGGCGACATCAGAAGGCACGGCTTAAGCTTGGGAAGAAGCGTAGGCATAGCCTGAACGAGCTGGCGCACGGGCATATGGGCGCGCTGCTTCTGGCGCTCGCGCAGGAGCCGCCCCATCTCCGGGTTTGCCTTCGCTGCTACGCCCGTCGCGGAAGGAATCCGCCCCGCCAACGTTGCGGCAAGATAGCGTTCCGTCAGCTTCTGGAAGCTCGCATCGGCGGCCCGAAACTCCCGGATCTTGCGTTCATGCTCGGCGCTCGCGAAGTTCCGCAGAATGGGATCCACATCGATCGCTTTCTTTGCCCACCAACTGCGATAGCTGAACTCGAAGTGTTCACCGACCTCGCTCAAACCGATGACACCCTCTTCCAGGTCCGACACAAGCCCCTGAAGCCCTTGCGCAACAGCCTGGTCCCGCACATTCCGCCACAGACACCAGGCTTGCAACCGCTGCTTGGACGCTTGCCAGCCAGCAATGACGCCTTGAAGACGCTCCAATGCTCCATCAGCGTTGCTCGGCCCGGCAATCGGCGCAATCGGTTTGGCAGCATTGTTTAGCGCTTCGAGCTTCTGGCGCATATCGCGCCAAGCGCTGCGGAACTCGATGAGCGCCTGCCCCACTTTGCCATTCGACTCAAGCGCGACGCGGTTCTCCGCAACCAGCGGCTGCAAAGCACTCCGCAGCGCCTGCGTGTGTGCATCGTCCCCCGCGGCGACTTGAGCCACCGCCCGCGAAAACCGCTTTGCCCAGTCATCGTGAGCTGCCACTGCGCTCCAGTCCGTTTTCAGGCCGTCGTAGGCGTCGTCGAGCAACGCCTGTGCATCAGTGTGCATCGACCGCAGCATCAGGTCTTCCTCGTTGAGCTCCATCAGGGGGCGGAGCATTACGTCGACCTGGCCCGCGGACGGACGCTTTCCGTCTTCGCGGAAGCCGGCCAGTTTTGCCGTGATGGCGCGCCTGCCCCAGATCGCCTTCAGCCACCAGGAGGCATTCGCCTGGGACCAGCTCGAAAGCAGCTCCGCGCCATTGAGCTTGGCCAGCTGCGGCGTCCATCCGGCGCCGACGCTTTCCCAGTGCGCGGCCCGCGCGGTACCGTGCTTCACCAGTGCCTGGAGGCGTGCATGCGTCGCGGGGTCATGCGCCTGCCGCGCGACCGCAACGGGTACCTTGGGCGCCGCGAGCAAGATGTCGGCGAGCGTGTCCGCGTTCCCAAAGGCGTCCATGCTCGACCCCGCCAGGTTCAGCCCCAAGAGTGCCTCGAGGGTTTGCGCCTTGGCCTGGAAGACCGTGGTTACGCGGGCGAGGTCCTGGCAGGCGACAAGAAGGTCGTCTCCCCAGGAGTTGCTCCACAGCGTCATGCCAATGAGGCCGAGCGGGTGGCCATTCAATCCGCCGATGGCGCCCGCCAAGGTGGCCATGCTGCGCGAGGTTTCCCTGAGCCTGTCGAGCTCGTCGCGCTTGTGCGTCATAGCGTCGGCCCACGGCATCGGGGACGGCGCCTTGCCGCTGTTGCCGATGCAGGTGCCAATGGCATCGAAGACGGTAAGACCATTGGGGTAGGCCTGATGCAACGAACCGACGAGCCCATTCAGCTCCTGGCGCAATTGCGCAAGACGCTCGGCCTCGCGAGACCAATCTTCGGCCGTGCGCTGGCCGGCCATGTCCAGCGCGCTGCCCAATTGCTGCAAGACCTCCGATTTCTTCGACTTCGAGGAGTGAAGCTCGAGGCAGAAAGGCCCCAGCCCGATGGCTTCGAGCCGCCGATGCACGACCGACAGGGCTGCCATCTTCTCTGACACGAACAGGACGGTTTTGCCGCGCCCAAGCGCGTGGGCAACCATGTTGGTGATGGTCTGGCTCTTGCCTGTCCCCGGCGGCCCCTCGAGCACCAGATCGCGGCCCGTGTCAACGGAGCAGATGGCTTTCAGCTGCGACGAGTCGGACAGAAGCGGCGCGAGAATGTCCTGTGGCTTGTGGCTAAGGTCCAGTTGCGCAAACTCGCCGACCTCGCCATCACGCTCAAAAGCCTGCCCCGGGTGGTCAATCAGGTGTTTCACCACGCGGTTGGCCTTCAGTTGGTCGGTGCGGTCCTGCAGGTCCTTCCACATCAGGTACTTTGTGAAAGAGAAAAGGCCCAGGTGGGCCTCCTCACGAACTTCCCAGTGCTTGATCTCAGCGACAGCGAGGCGAAACGCCTGCAGCACGCGGCCCACGTCGATACCCTTCTCGTCGCTGGGCAAGATCTCCAGCCCGGGAACGCGGAGTTCGAAGCTGGCCTTGAGGAACTGCAGGAGCGTCGGATTGACGATGGCCTCGTCGTCGTGCCTCGCGAGCCTGAAACCGGAACGCACCGACTGCCGTTGAAGCGTGACAGGCACCAGAAGAATCGGAGCCAGGTTCCTGCGCTCAGACTTCTCGTCTTCCGTCCACCTCAGCAGGCCGATGGCCAGATACAGCGTGTTGGCGCCGCCTTCTTCGAGGCCCGTGCGCGCAGCGGTATGGATGGCGAGCAGGCGCCCGTCCAGTTCATCCGCTTTCACCTCGGCAAGCAAATCTCTGTTCGCCAGTGCCTCAAGCGCCATGTCATCCAGCGGCGAGTTGCCACTGCGCCCGACGTGCACCTCAGCCATGCGCGGGTCCGTCCCCTCCATGATGCCGGGTAGCGGCCGGACCTTGAAGTCTTTGCCGTCGGACAAAACGTCTTCGAGGCGTGCCAGGTCAGGCGCAACGAGCTTCAGGGTCGTCTTCGTGGCCTTGAAGTTCAGGAGCTTGTTGCGCAGCGTCAAGTCCAGAAGGCGGGCTTTCCACTTCGACAGGCGCCCCTCCGGCGTCTCGTCAAAGGACAGGTCCAGCGGGGTGATCGCGGTCACGTCCAGGTCGGGTAGCTGCGGGGTCGGCTCAATGCCAACCGGCGGCGGCTGCTCTTCACTTTCTACTCGCCGGACTTGGCCCGCCCTGGAAGGCAGAGGTTTGATTTGGACTTCGCGGGCGCGGTGAATATCCACCGCATACCTGAAGGCCTCCTCGTCAAGCAGGTGCCTACTGCCCTCCTCCATTGCGATCCGCAAGGTGGGACGATGGCTGTGATGCAGCGCAATGCCGGTGGTTTCGAAGACCAGGAGTTCCCCGCTGTCGACGCGCTTGCGCACGGCCTGCACGTCATCGGTCAGAGGGTCAGGAAAGCTCGCCTGGTGCAGCCACACACCCACCCACGCATGCCCCTCTTTGACCAAGACCACAGGTCGTAGGCCCGCCTGCTCAAAGCAGGATGCAAAAAGCATGGCCAGATCGAGGCAGGTGGCAACGCCGGTGTCAAGGACGCGGTCTGGCGTGCGAATCTTCTGGCCGTCGGTTCCAAACGACGCGGGCGGTTCCGAGTAGTGCAGCCCAGCGGCAGCGACAGTGCTGTAAACGGCAGATATCTGCTTCCAGACCACATCCCGACTCTTGGACTGGTAGCCGTTCATCGACAGCTCGTTGTGGGCCTCCCGCAGAAGCCCCGACGCCTTTTGTATCAGCACATCGATGGCCGGATTGTTCGGCATGCAGAAGGCCGCGAGCAGCTCCGGCAGCGCCCGGGTACCCGCCCATTGGTCATAGGCGAGAACCTGCACAGCCTGGGTCTTGCGGGTCAGCTCCGTGTTGCCAGCCGTCACCGCTACGGTAATCGTTGCCCGTACGGCTTCCGAAAGCTCGGCCAAGAAGGTGTGGTCCGGGCGCAGGTCGATTGGCGAAATCCGGCGCGACTCGCCCGGCGCCAGCCGGTCGAACCGCAGCCTGGCCCCCTCGGCAAACCGCGGATTGCAGCCCACCAGTACCTCCAAGCCTTCGAGTGCCTCCGGCCCGTTGTTGGTCACTCGCAGGGACCGCATGACCGGCACCGCGTTCTGAATCGACGCATACCCCAGCGTCCCATCCGCTTCGATGTCCACGAGGACCACTTCCGGCGGCACACTGGGCTCCGCCCCCTCCTTGGCCCCAGTCGGCAAGGCTTCATCGTTTTCCAGGACTTCCAACTCTCACTCCTCCAGAGGAAAAGCCATTTTGCGCCGGCGCAACGAGTCCTGGCTCACACGTTCGGGTGAATCACCTACTTTTCCAGCGGAAGAACGTACCGCGCGTCAGGTCGACCGCGCCCCGCCGGTGCCGCGCCGCGCCGCGCCGCGGGCAAAACAACCAGCCCCAGCCCGGCCTGCACTCCGACAAGCGCAGCGGGTGACGGGGGTAACGCGAGCCTTGCCGGCAGTTTGCCTAACCCGGTGGCGCTGGCGCGGGCCGTCAACCCACGATAAGTGGGCATTTACGAAGGTGGAGCGATTGCACCCAAGGAATGAGAGCCCGCTGCGCCCTCAGCGGGCGGCTTATATAGAAAAACAACGCCCTTTTCCATCCACCGTATTGGGGATGTACGTCGACAAAGATACGACGATGATGTCTTCTCCACCGAAGTGTCCACCCGAACAGTGGTTGGAAGGAGGGCTCGAGAATTATGCGATCCTCGATTTGGGCCGACAAGACACTTACGCAAGAACGGTACGCTGTATCGCTTCTCGCGGCCAGATTCGCCACGCCCGAACGGCACCTTCGAGTCTGGCGTCGATATGACCAGAATGCTAATGCCCAGCGGATAAATTCGCTCAGAGTGCATCAATGTGAAATGGTGCCGCCGCTGCAAGCTCGACTCTATTCGTTCTTCAGAATACCCTCGATCATGGAGCAGCGGCGCGCGGTCGTGGGGGTGCTCGTCGCAACGTCAGCGTGCATCATAAGTCCCGAGGGGAGAGCACAGTCCACGCCAACGGATGGAATGAATGCGTATGTTCTCCGTGCGGTCGAGCAGCTTTACAAAGAGTCGCCGAACAAGGGATACAACATCGCGAGAGCGTACTCCAAAGAAATCCCCTACGGAAGCGGCGTCATCCGCCCGTCGGAGCCGCCCTTGACCATGTGCGTCGCGGCCGTTGCGGAAGTCATGATCACCGCGATCAACTTATACGTCGCAGAAACAGGCGACAACTCACCATATTCGTTCTTGCCGCCAGCTGGATGGAATCGGATGCGACCGCGAGACATACGCAGCCACATCTGGGTCGCACCACAACTCGATTCCTACGGTACGGCTGACGCGTTTGTGACATATGGGATCGGGCGCCGAGTGAAGTTCAGCGAACTCAGTCCGGGCTCATTCGTCAACTTAAATCGAACAAACAAGTCCGGGCATGCCGTCGTCTTTCTTGCGTATGTCGATAAATCTGGCAACAACTTGGCGACGTACTCAAACGCCGTCGCAGGCTTTAGATACTTCTCCGCCCAAGGCGTAGGTCGAAACCCAAACGCCGGCTTCGGTTACCGAATTGCGTTCTTCACGCATTCCGATGGGACTCGTGTGTGCCCAGATCGAACAGCAGATGGAACCAAGCGCGATTGCGATGTGATCTACAAGCTCGATCAGAAATACCTGAACACAGGGTACCTTCAAACTCCCAAATACTGGAATGCGGCCCAACGGGACAAGAACCTCCAAGCATTGGCTGCAGGTCTCTATAAGCAATCAAGATCCCGCGGGCCGGAGTTCCTGGGCCTCCCTTCATCGCTTTCTGAGACGGAATTCTATTCCCGGCTGGACGAGCAAGACACCCTCGAGCTTAACCCGAACCTCCAGAACGCAAACCGGACCACAGACGATGATTGATACCACGCGAACACAGTCGGTGGTTTCACATCGAACCGTGGCGCAGAGCATTCTGCTTTGTGCCTTCTGTGCGTTGAGCTCACTTGCGCATGGCGCGTGCCAAGCACCTCATAGCAAGACGAATCCGCCCCCGCAACAAAAGCAACTCGTGGTTCAGGACGTAGCAGGTAGGGACGTAGAACTTTATTCGCGCAGCATTGCCTTGGTGATCGGAGAATCCAACTATCTGGGCGGGAAAACCGGGTTGAGGCCACTGGCGAGTGTTCCGCGAGAGATCACAAATCTTCAGAACGCCCTAGAGAGTCAGGGCTTTGAAGTCTGGACATATCTCGATCTAAGCTCAGCTCAGTTGCAGTCGACCATTGAATGCTTTATCCGAGAGGAGTTGCCAACCGATTCCGACATGCGCTTCCTTCTCTGGTTCGCTGGTCACGGTGCCACATTGCGAGACGGTGAAAACAAACGCGACGGATTCGTTCTTCCCATCGACATCCAGCGCCCGGAAGGCAAGGATCCAGAGCCTTCCGAGATTCGCCGCAAGGGCTTGCGATTGAGCCAGTTCATCGAGTGGAGCGCGAACTGGATTCAAGCCAGGCACGCGCTCTTTGTCTTCGATAGTTGCTTCTCAGGAGCAGTACTGCGACCTCCGACACGAAGTGCAAGCCCGACGTCGATCAACAAGAACGAGAAGCCGAAACCCCCAGGTTATGCGCTCTCTGGTGAGGCGCGTCGGCCGCTGCGCGAATTTCTTTCATCGGGTACTGACGACGAAGAAGTCCCAGCGTCCAGCATCTTTGCCGAGTACTTCGTAAAGGCGCTGTTTGGAGAGCGTCGAGAGGCAGACGTCGACGGGGACGGCCTGCTGACTGGCACTGAACTCGTAACTTTCCTCAAGGGGAGTGTGGTTCAGGACAGCTTCAAACAGACCCCCACATCGGGCCGCCTAAGCAACGAGTCGTTAAATCGCGGCGAGATCGTTTTCGCCCTGCCCAAGCGATCTAAGAGGATCGAATCCGTCACAACATCGTCTGCATTGAATTCGCCTCCCGCCGGCGGCCTACGCCCTGTTTTTCGCGGGGCGATAGATTCACCGTCCAGTGTCGCGCCAAGCATCGTTCAATTCTTCGAGGCGGAAAGTTACCTAACGACCAATATCACTGACTGCAGCACAGACTGTTCTGCCGAAGGCAAGAGTCTGCGCTACGACTTCAAACTAGCCATTCCAGGTGACGCACCTGCCGGGGCGCTACTCGACGCTCCCGAACTGCGCTGCCTCAGCGGGCCCTGTTCAGCTGGTGCAACGATCCTGTCCGGCCCCACACTCAGCGCAGACAGGCGTTCTGCTTCGGTGGGGCTCGTCGGCTGGGGGGCGCCGTCGACATGGCGACTGGCTGCGAGGCTTGTTGTTCCCGATACAGGAGCCAAGGCGGTTGTGGTTGACCGAAAAAGCGGGACCACGAAGGAGGTCGACGCAAAAGTCATCACCGTCGCAGGACAGGCCCCACAATTGGACGATGGAACGGCGAAATCGTTAGCCGCGGTTGTTTTAGCGATGCAATCGGACGACACCCCAAAGCGCCGGTCTGCCCGGGAAGAGTTAACGAAATTAATAGATAGTGGAAAACCGGAGCTAGTGTCCCAGCTCATCCGACAAATGCCTGTGAGCACTTATCGCTACCAATTGGGCGTCACCGAGGCACTCGGCAATGCGAGGCAAGGTTGGCTCACTGGAGAGGCCTCCTCACGAACGGTTCTTGAGAGAATTCGTGATCGCCGCTGCGACGGGATGGTCTGCGAGCCGACCTTGCACGCTTCGGTCGTCGCTGCACTAGCAAACCAGCGCCTTTTCGCGTACTACGAAGTTGGATCCGACGGTTGGCTGACACGCGCGGGGCAGTTGCGCAAGACCACACAATCGAAGCCGCCGATGACACCGTTCGAGGCTGTGACTGTTGGTGACATACTGCTCGCCGATTCGGGAGTCAACCTGCGCGCAGGCATCGGTAGTGCTGCGGGCATAGTCACGACGGCGGCAGCTGGCACTTGTTTGTCGGTCGTTCAACCTGATCGCGGGTACATGGATGCAGGCGCACGCGGTGGCTGGTTGCAAGTCAAGCTTCTCAAAAGCTGCCCGTCCACTCGGATAGGTTAATTGCTTCCCGTTGCCACTGTTCATGGTTGCGCCACTACTCGAATCAACTGCCGCCAAGGAGGCGAGCCTGCAACCGGCGGCAGAGCCCCGTCAGCGGCGACGCCTGCGCAAGTGGTTGGAGTGGAGTGCCTTAGCGCGCAACGCGCTGGGAGCGACAAAGGACTTCGGCATCATCGCCGTTTTTGTTGCGCTGCTTTTCTTCAACCAGGAGGTGCTCGACTACCTCGACGAACGCGGTGCGTCCTTCATGCCACCGCAGCCCACTGTCGACGTGCCAAGTGCCTTAGTCAGATTGAACCGGGGTGCAGATTCGTTGCCTGTAACCGCTGAGGCGACTCTGGGGCCGTCCGCCCCGATCAGCGGAAAAGCCGGACGCAAGGCTTCGCGCGCCGAGCAGCGTTTACTTCGAGCCGATGAAGCGGACTACATCAACGACTGGGCTCTGGTGATCTCAGCAACGATCGATGTCGAATCAGCAAGGCGTCTTGCCGCCTCGGCACGTCCCGACCTTGCCTTGCAGATGCGGGTGTACCGCAAGGGCACAGTCCGGCTGGTGGTGCCGCTCGGTCGTGCAGACGAAGCAAGGGTCGCGGTTCCCGCCGTACGGCTAACCTACCCGGGGGCAGCCCTCATCAGTCTGTCGTCGTGGTGTCTATCGCCAACCCGTGAAGACGATATCGTCGTCTGCAAATGAACAGACCCGATAGCCATCGCCCCGACTTGCTATGAACAGCAGCACCATTGGCGTTTTCTGCCATCTTGATGGCCAGGACCTGTGGCGCATGATGCCCGGTCCACTAGCGACAACGAATCAGTCTCAGCTATCGGCGCGAGGACCAGACATGGATCAGCCCCCCGGATCAGAGTCATTACACCTGATGGGGTCCGACGAAGGATGAGCCGCTCCCCGAGCTGCGAACATGGAGTCGTGCATGATTCGTGGCCCGATAAACGGGGTTTACGACGCCGACGATAACGTGCGGCGCGGCCATCAGGAGGCGACTGCCGCTGCCGCCGCAGGCAAGAGCCTAGGCTTGCTTGACGAGCAGGTCGTCGGCGGACTTGCCAGACTCGAGGGCTGCCTTGAACCATGCCGGACGGGGGCCACGGCCGCTCCACACGTTGCCCTGGTCGTCCTGGAACTTCGGCACCGCTGCCGCGGATGCTGCTGCGGCCCTTTTTCCCTTCCTTGTCTTATTGGCGGCGACGCCAGACTTGGAAGCAGGACGCCCAACAGCCTTGCCAAAGCCAAGCTCGGCCGCCGTGAAGCCATATACCGCGATCGCTTCCTTGATGCGGCTGAGCACGCCGTCGGCCTCTTTCTTGCGCAGTTGTTCAGCCTCGCGTTGAAGTTCTTCGATCTGCTTCTGTACCTGCAGGAAAGTCTTTGCCATCAATTAGTCCTTGAATTAGAGAGGGGTGCGAGTTTAAGCCCGATAGAAATCGGCTTGATGTTGGCGCATATTGCTAATGCGCCCAGAGATGCAATCCTATGACACAGGACGCTTCGCCGCGCGCCGAAGAGACCTAACGCATGCTAGCCTTGTTGACGCCCCTCAAGGCCCAGCATGCCATCCTGACGCAAAAACTGAACGCGGACGCGCTGCCTTCGGCTTGTGGCCAAAGGCAGCCGGCCGGAGGATGCTACGGCGATGCCTTCGGGGGAAGGTTCATTGACTGCGATCTGCTTGGCTCAACAATTCTGAGCAAGGCGCGCTAACTGCGGCTCCGTTCGTGTTTAGTCTCGGGTGGATTCCGGGTCCCAGATCAGCTTGCGGTCGAAGATTTCATTCAACGTTTGGTTGTTGTAGTCTTCTACGATCTCCCAATCGATGCGGCGAATCGCCATCACCAATCGGAGACGCTGCAGACTGATCGCGCCCCCCGTCATGCAACCCCGCATGTGGATCGCCAGGCCGATCTCACATGTTTCGGTATATTTTCCCATCGAAACCAAGTGCCAGGGTCCAGCTCTCATCTTCACGGTAGCGCCGGGCATCAGATTGCCGACAGCTTCTCGTTTCTCGCGATGAAAGTTTTCGTACAACATTTTGAATTGGTCAGTAGTAATTTCAAGCATTTTTTTCTGAACATTGGCCTCGCAAGGCATCTTTTTCGGGAAAAGGAACGCAGCAAAGTAATCGTCGTGGGCTCATCGACAACATGCGGCTCGCAGATGGAAAGTCCCATCTATAACAAGCCGCCGTTGCCAATAGCAGCCAGGTTGATGGAGTGCGCTCACGAGAGCGATAGCGGTACCGGGAAGGCTGCTGCGGTTCTATACAGGGAATTCGCTGGTTTCGAGGGATCGACTTATTCGCGAGGCACTCCTTGGTTGTGTGCTTCGGCCCGCTTTTTGAGGCGCTCCCACAGCTTCGGATGGGCCTTGAATCCGACACCGTGGTGCAGAACGTCGCGGACCGTCAGAACGGCCAAACGCTGGGTCTTAGCATCGGTCGGATTGGTGATATCGATCCCGGTGATGGCCAAGACTTGGCGGCGATTCGAGACGAACGTCGTCGGCGAGTCAGTGAACGCAGACGTATCACCCAAAACCCATGCACGAAGCTTCGCTTGGCACGCGCGCGACAGATTCGATGCCAATGCAAGATCTGGAATGACCCCGTCGGCACGGGTCATGAAGTCGAACTGACGCTGGATGAGACCGCGACCGACTTGGGAAGTCATCGCGTGCGGATCGGAGAGTTCCAAGCGCTTGAGTTCATCTGCGCGGAGGACGAACTCGAAGCGCAACAGATTCTGCGCCTTCGACGTCAACTGCGTCCGCTTCAGAACACCGGAGGGGATGGGACGCACGTTTAGTTCCGAGCCCTTGTTGTAGATCTTCAAAGTCTTGCGACGGGAGTGCTGACCGATGTAAATCGTGTCAACGCCGTAGAAGCTGACGTCACGCGCAGTACTGATAGCCAGGTGACGCAGCGCCAGCATGACGAGGCGTACACGCTCGGGGGAGCCGCAGTCACAGTGCGCCGCGAAGTCGACACGGAGTAGTTCATATGCGCCCTCCTCCACTCGCGTAGCAAGCGAACGGCTGACGGTGATCCCGGCACGCTTCAACGTCGTGAGGATCATCTCCGAGGTGAGTTGGTGGGCGTTCTCGATCCCGACGACGTTCTGACCGGTAAGGAATTTGGGACCTGCTTCGATGTATGCGATCTCTTCACCGGGTCGGGAGAAAATCGTGGCAACGCAACCAGGGAACGGACCTGGAACCTTGAAGCTGTAGCCGTCGTGCTTGAGTGGCGAGGCGTGCAGCTCCTTGACAGCCTTGGCGGACAGTTCGATCTTCACCTTCATGGTGTCGAACAACGACGATTTGAAGAGCGGTACGATGTGATCAGGGTCAGTATTGAAGTGCGTTTCGAAGTCAGAAATCAGACTAAAAGGCATGAGTTCTCCTCGCCCGGCGGTTCGGCCAGGCTAGTAAATGAAATAAAGGTTTGTGGGGTATTACCCCGGCGTAGGTCAGGGCCAAAAGGCGACCCAGCGCTCGTGCGCGCTGTTGTTGCGCTGTTACGCCGTAACAGCGCAACAGATGGGTTAGCCGTCGCCCTGAATGCGCGTGCTGATCGCGTAGAACCGCTTGGGTTTCTCGCCTGGGTTCAGGCGAACCGACAGCGTCTTCTCGCCCTTGTTCGTTTTGAGCAGGCTCGCGCCCTCGAGCGCCCGCAAAGCGTCCCGATCACCGAAACCCTTGCTGAGCTCACCGAGCATCCGTGGTAACAGCAAATAGTAGCGCTCACCTTCGAATTCACGGGTGTACCCCCACATGCCGTTGAAGACATTCGATCGGTCTGCCCAAGGCACGAAAAACTTCGGGTTCCGATCTAGTGCATGGCGCACCGAGCCCAAAATCTCCTCCTGCTGGCGTGTCTGACCGGCACCGCGCCGCCTTTGCTGTTCAACCAGGACACTGACGAAGGCCCGACGCACTTCCTTCTTTGTGAGCGGGATCAGGTCGTAGTCGATCGCAACCGAAAGCGCGAACATCCAGCCGGCGTAACCGCTGATCATCCGTTTCAGCACAGGGTCTTTCGCCTCGACAGCGGTCTCCAGAATCTGGCGCATGCGCGGGAGCTCTCGGTCACGCTGCTGACGGATCTCTTGCAAGTTGTGTGCGACCACGCCGACCCACTCCGGCCAGAGCGCTCCGAAATAATTGCGCGATCGGCTAGCGAGCTTTTCGGCGAATTCCGCCGGCTCCTGGTCTTGGGCAAACGCGTCGAAAGCACCATGCTCGGCTTCGATGACCAACTCGAAAACGCGTGCACTCATTCCGGCATCGATCTGCACGCCGGCCGACCCTCTTGCCCCTTCAGCAATCGTTCGCTCGTTCGATACCACGAGCGTACAGTGGGCTGGCTCCCCTACGATGGCTTTCTGTCCAGCGGAGCCAACAGCACGCGCGGCGCCGTTGCCCACATCGAAGATGAGCCTGGGGAAATCCGCTGAGCTACCGACCTGTCGGGCATCCTCCAGGTGAACCGCTTCGTCAGGTCGCTCAGACATACGCATCAGCAGGCCCAGGATGGTCCCGGTGGCGCTTTCGAGATCGTCGCCCGAGCGGCTTGCAGACAAGCACGCCCGCTGCAGCGCACTCTTACCCATCGAGCTCTCACCTATGATGAACAAAGAAAGCTTGTGCAGGTCCAGTGCGCGCACGAGCAATGCGCAGAGAGTCGCCCCCAGTGCGACGGTCATGTAACGCTGGCCTTTGAACAAAACGCCGACCTTGCGCTTCCAACGCTCCAAGGAGCACGAAGCGGGAATCACATCTCGGTCGGTCATGCAGACCACCTTACCGGGCTTCCCTTGCTCATTCGCCCAGTAGATGTGATTGGCATACACGAAACCCTCCACCTCGTGCGCAGCGGCCAAAACCCGGAAATAGCCAGGTCGCTGCAGCAGCACAACGCGCTTTTTTGCTGCAACGCGCAACTGACCACAGAGGAGCTTCAGATCCGCCTCTTCCATGTCGCTTGTGTCGATGTCATGAGCAACGGCAAAGTCGATGAGACACCCCGTCTTCTTCTGCACAAGATCGTGCTCAGGCAGGCAGGCCCAGCACTCGCCACCAGGCATAGTCAACTTCACCGCGATCTTCGGAAGACGGTGACCGCTGGCGTCAGTCGCGCGGCGGACTTTCAAGATGGCGGCGCGCAGTGCACCGCCACCTTCGAGCAGCGGACCATTGCGTTTACGAACGGGCATCTCGTCCTCCCTTCGCGTCGCGCTCGAGCAACCGCTCGGCGATCCACTTGCGGACCTCAGACTCCGGGAAGCGGATGGAACGGGGACCGATCTTCACGCGGCCGACGAAGCCGCCGTCGCGCAGGCGGTTGTAGACAGAGCTCCGGCACATGCCGGTAAGCACCACAACCTCGCTGATCTTGAGTAGGCGGTCGACAGGCTCGCGGTAGTACTTATGCACGGAGGCAAATGCAACTGCTTCGGCGCTGGGCCCGGCCTCAGATACTTTCGGGGGGCCGGCGATCGCTGCTTGTGCGAGCCCGTGATCGAGTTGGCCTTTGGGGATCTTTTTCATTGATTTTCATGTGGATCTCAGAGCTGAATGAGCGAGACTCCGGGCGGGCCGATTCAGCTTGATTAGTGATGCAGATTTTTAAGGGAGTTTTGGCGCCAACGGCGGCATTAGCTGTTCATGTATTCGGTTGAATCTCCTTGCGCTTCGAAGACTCAATTGCACCAGTTTGCGATGGCAGAATGTCGGAAAACAGTGGCCTAGGGGAACGTTTTCCGAATGGAATTGCGGCTCACGTGAGGAGCCTTCGTTCAGCACACAATCTCAGAGCGGGGCTTATTCGCAGCCAACGCTGACTACCGTCCTACACATGCCTAAGAACAATAGAGACTTCATATCGGCGATGAACAATGCGCAGTTGGCCTGGGAGTTTTTGCGCCGCAATGCCGAGTACATCAAAGCCTATGAGAACTTCACAGCGCGATGCCTTGGCCCCCGAGAGCTGACACACGAAGAGGAGGCCTCGATACTCGAGGCTCTCGATGCCCTTGGGGCATGGCGCCCTAGATACGAGCCGTGGATCAGAGCGGCTTTCCTTACTGGCAAGGATTTCATCAAGCACGTCGACGTCGATGAAGACTACTTTCGGGGGTCGTACTTTGAATCTGAGACCAACCTGGACCCCATGCGATTTTTGTTGCGCGAATGGATCGATCCCAAAACGTCTCCACTCCCTATTGATCGACAGATCTTCGACCGCGCGGGCGCGTTAGATCTCAAGATTCTCAGAAAGGGCACACCCGAGTTTTCCGGCGCGTTCAGATTGGGCCTGATCGATGGTGCAGATGACGGCACCTTCTTTGAGGAGACTCCTGATCCCGAAAGTGTTCCCGAAGCGATGCTCGAAGGTATGCTGCCGCCGAACTATGAGTTCGATCGCAGTGTCTTGATACTCCATGGATTTCCACTACGGCCTCTTCTCTGGGAAACCCTGGCAGACCAAATAGATCAGGTTCCCCGCGAGACCGTAATGGCGATACTGCGCGCCCAAAGAGACTTTCTAAGTGAAGCTCGTACACCAACAGTCGACACGCACAACATCCTGCGGGTGTATGGCGACGGCGGGGTTCAAAGCTTTGACCTTCACGCCAATTTGCAGTTCAACCTCACACTTCCTCTTCGCGATCAGGTTGAGGCGGCGCTTGTCCATCTGAGGGAGCAACAAGCACGTTTGATGCAAGTTGCGGACAAGACCTTCGAACCCGCTCACGGCGACATTCACATCTCGAATGCCAACGGCGTGTACAAAAAATACCTCGATCTACTAGACGCGTACGACCACGCCATGGATGGACGCGGTCGCCTACAGGAGGCGATTCGAGTAGTGTCAGGGGAAGCAGACCTGCAACCGGGCGAGCCAATGTACACAACGCTTGCCAAGGCATTCGCTAGAGCTACGGCCATTCGCCGTGGTGAGTATCGATCGCTGGCGTTCGTCTAAAAGTGCAGTGGCTCCTTTTCTAATCGGATGCACAGGACGCGAGACGCTGAGCCGAGAACAACCGCCGCGCCGAGAACCCTGGTCCATCTATTGCATCAGAAAATTCAAGGCATTGTTTGTTCTCCAAACATGGAGATGGGAAAGCTGGAGAGTTTGGCTTAATTAATTCACGAGGCCCCGCTGAACGCAGGCCGCATACACAAAGCGACGATAACCACAGACACGTAAACACCTGGTTATCGGCGCCTGGCATCTGCCACCAATCTAGGTGCTTGTTGCTGCCAAGCTCTGGGCCAAGGCGTCTTCAGTCCTCCCGGAGCCCATCACTAACTCGTCATATCCCTTCAGCCCCGCAGCAAGGCTAAAGTTGCACGCAAAGTCTCGCGCGTTGCGCCCCGTCTGCCGCGCTCTCGCGGGATTTGCAAGCTTGTCGAGCACAGCCTCTGCAATTCGCTCGACATCGAAAAAGCCGTAATAGTCCGACGAAGGCCACCCTTGCCTGATGCACAGGCTGCGGGAAGCATCTGACCCGAATCGCAGACCCGCTTGGAGGTGTGCGCTAACGGATGCGGATGGAGTGAACCCCTGCGCCCTCAGCGCCTGCACCACCGGCCTCATGCGCAGCAGGTGCCCCCAATTCGAGCCCAGCTCCATCACCACCAACACCCGCTTGCCCGTGCCCCGTCCCATCACGTCATCCTCGCTCGCCCTCGTCCCCCCGCTCATACCCTGCCCAGCACCACATCCGCCAGCGACCTCCCGTTGACGTCCCGGTGCGCCGACAGCGCCGCATGCGCCACCTCCAGGAACTTCGTCCGGTCTCCCGTCTGCCCGCCCAGGATCGCCTGCGCAAACTGCGCCGACAGACTCGCCGCGTCCAGCCCCTGCGCCCGCCGCACCGACGCCTGTGCCTGCTCCGCCTCCCCCTGCAGCGCCTGCGCCACCGCCAGCGCACCGTGTGTGTCCGCGAAGTTGCGGTCCAGCGCCAGGGCCGCATTGAACGCCTCCATCGCCGCGCCCACATCGTTCTGGAACAGCGCCGTCCACCCCAGTCCGTGCCAGCTGCCGATGTGCCGCGGTATGAACCTCACCGCCCGCTCGAACGCATCGCGCGCGCTCGCGAAGTCCCCCGACAGCAGCAGCGCCATGCCCGCCGCCGACCAAGTACGTCCGTCCTGCGGATGCCGCTGCAGCGCCGAGCGCAGCAATTGCAGCGCCCCCTGGGCATCGCGCTCGCCCAACCTCACCGAGGCCGCGGCCACCTGCGCCTCGTGCTGCGAAGGCTCCAACGTCAGCGCGCTCGCCGACCAGCGCCGGGCATCTTCCATGCGCTCCTCGTCCGCCGCCATCAGGCTGGCCACGCCAAAGGCCTGGGCCGACCGGCACTGACCTTCGTGCTTCTCGAAGAGCGCCAATCCCTCCTCCAGTTCGCCTCGCCGATGCAGCTGCCGCAGGCTCAGCGTCAGCGCTTCGGGCACCACCGCCAGATGCTGCTCCACCAAGGGCCCGAGCAGCGCCAGCGCCTCCTCGCTGCGCTCCTGGCCCGCCAGCGCGCTGGCCAGGTTGAACCGCAGCACCGCATCGTCGAACCCCTCGCCGATCAGCCCCTGCAGCAGTTGCGCAGCCTCTTCCCACTGGCCCTGCGCCATGTCCAGCAGCGCCAGCCGGTGGCGCCAGCCCGCATCGCTCGCATGGCGCTGCAGCACCCAGTGCGCCTGCTCCTGCGCCCGCCCGAAGTCCCCAACTCCCAGCGCCCGCTCGAAGATCTCCCCGCGCAGCGACATGTTCTCAGGATCCGACGACAGGTACCCCAGCAACCGCCCAAGCTGTTCATCCTGAACTCGCTCAACCGATACGGATGGTTTGGAAGGAGCAGACATGGGAATCAATGGAAAGCGTTGGAAAACCCGCAGGCAAGTGCCACGCGGCCTTTACCGACTCAAGAGCACGTCCGCGGCCCTGTCCATATCGACCACCAATTCGGGGTCTGTTTCCATGGCCAGTTGGACCCGATCGATCAGCCCTTGAAATGCGGGGTCCGCGGGAGCCTCGTCGCCCAGAAGGTCAGACAGAGTTCCCTCGAGGAAGATCCGAAAAGCCTTGCGGCGGCGCTGTGGATCATCGGGAGAAATTTCTCTGAGGCGCAACGCCGCTTGCGCCCTGAAATCCGACGACCGCTGCTGCTCCTGCACGACCTTGCCGGCCGAGGGTGCATGCGCGTCTGGCGGCTTGCTCTGGGCCGTCGCGCCGTGAAGACGGATCGCTTGGGCAAGCCTTCCGATCCCGGAAATGTCCGTCATCCGTACTTGCCCCAGGGCACCACGCCGTCAATGCTGACCATAGCTCGAGACCAGGAAGTGTGTCGTGCTTTCTGCGGAAGCTTGTGCGGGTGCCTCCTGGGCCCCTCTGCCAGGCTCCTGGCCGAGGTGCTCGAGGCGCGCCAGAACGCCAAGCATGTCCTTGTTGAGCGCCGGATTCTCCGAATTGAGTGCGATCCCTTGCTCGATGAGCGCCTGCGCACCTGCCTTGTTGCCCCGCAAGATGGCCACGAATCCGCGAGTGAAGCACTCCAGCACGCCGCTCTCCGGTGACGCGAGAAGCGGCTCCCACGTCGCCTGAGCCGCCGCGGCTCTCCCATTGGTCAATTGCAAAAGCCCGAGCTGGAAGCGGGCAATCGACAATCCTGGCGCCCGTGCCAGGCATGCGATGAACGACGCCTCTGCCAGATCGTTTTGCTGGATCTGTGCGAAGTTCGCGGCCAAGAGGAAGTGCGGTATAGCCGACCCGGGATCCAACTGCGAGGCATTCACGAGGAACTGCTCGGCATCATCGAAACGCCCCTCCTGCGTGGCGGCCGTCGCGCTCCGGATCAATTCTTCAAATTCGGTGCTCATTGAATCTCTCCTTCCATTTCACGTCGTCTGGCAGTCCGTGCCACTCAATCCTGCAAGGCCTCGCGCAACTCTCGCTCCACTTGGCGAACATCGCGCACAGTGCGCATCGCCTGAATCCGGGCTTGTAGCCTGTCTTTGTGCAGTTCCGTGACCCAAAGCTTTTTTTCCGCATCCTCGACCGTACTCCATATCAAGCGAGCGGCATCGAGGATGCCGAGGCTGCGCGCCTGAGCAAAACCCTCTAGCAACGAAAAATCGACGTCTGGGGCCTTCACCCCGCCCGCATCGATCAGTTGCCGCGCAAGCCGCGCCTTGTGCCTCATCAGGATGTCCTCGCCCACGTAGCCAAGGCGAGCAGGATGGCGTGCGTCGTTGATCCGATCACGCAGTTGTGCATTCAGCCTGGCGATCTCATGTGCTCGATGCACCTCGGACATCGGTGCCTCGAGTTCCTCCGGCCTCATGGGTGTCGCTGGGTACGGGTAATGCGTGGAGGCCTGCGGCACAGTCTCCTCCAGCAGAATCCTGCGCAGTTCGATCAATTCGCCCTGCGTGGTGGCAGCCTCGATGCGCAGCGTCATGCGCTCGCGCAGCGCCTCGCCCCGCGCAAGCCGCTGGTAGAACGCGGCTTCGCCGTCGAGGACCAGCCCGGCTGCGTCGGCCATCGTCAGCCCGCGCGCGTCGGCCGCGCCCTGCAGCAAGAGAAACTCTTGCGGCGCAATCGCATCGTCGTCCCCCATGGCCAGGAACCGGCGGGCCTCCTCGACCTTGAGACGACGGGCCTCCAGATCCAGCCAGGAACTCGCCGGCCCATCCGGGTGCATCCGCTGGACCTTCTCGGCCAACAATGCAAGCAGCGCCCGGCGGTTGGCACTCAACAGGTTTTCCGTGGGCGTCGGCGCCTGTTTTTCACGCGCATCGGCAAATACGGTACCGCTGAAGCGCCATCCCCAGCAGTTACGCAATGTCATGCCGGCCGGCAGGTCGCCCAAATAGTGGCTGACGAAATACCAGTCGCCGTCCTGCGGCGGCTCATAGGCCGGATCGTCGGTGAAGTACACCACGCGATGCGTCTTGACCTGGGATACGACAAACCAGGTGGATAGCGGGCGATCGAAACTGCTGGACATGGGGCTTCAATGGCGACGCTGCGCCGTGTAATACGAATCGACGGAGAACAGCTGCAACCCGGCAGTATGGCTAGCGCAAGCCAGCACCTGGAACTCGCCGATGCGGCCGACTGCAGGTTGCTGAAGGTAGTCTCCTGCAATGCGCCCTTCCCAGGGTTTGTCCCCCGAAGCCGTATCGACCACTGCGAGATGCCCGTTTTCGGAGAGCACCACGGCGTATCGGCCCCAAAAAACCGGCGCCCAGACCCCGGGACTTCGCAGCCGGTGAATCCAGCGCACCCGGAAGTCCCATGCATCCAATCCCACCAGATGGCCGCTCCCGTCGAACACATGAACGGTGTCTCCGTCCACGGAAAGATACTGATGCTTGGACCCGCGCCCATAGGGACGCTCCAGACATGGTGCTCCTTGCTCCAGATCGAAGCTCTGCAAAATGCCATCCTCGGTCGCAACGATCACCTGCTTCCCGAAAATCGCCGGCTGGCCTCTCACCAGGCCCCGTGTTTCGGCGCGCCAGCGCAGTTGCCCATCGGATGCCCCCACGCCCACAAGCGACTGATCATTGGCGGTGGCAACCACGAGGTCCGCGCCGGCATCGTAGACCGGCGTGCCAGGCGCCCAAAAACCCAAGCGGTGCCGCCACCTGACGCGGCCAGTGGACCAATCCAGGCAGAAGAGGTGCCCGAACGGCTCACCATCCCCACCCTGCTCCGTGCTGATGAAAACGCGCTGATTCGCCAGGTCGACGACGGGCGTCGCGTGCACATGCGCATCCAGCCGCCAACGCCAAAGCAGCTTGCCAGTTCGCGCGTCGAGCCGCGTCGCCGTGCCGTCGTAGCAGCCGAAAACAAGACTGTCGTCCACCCATTGCAGACGCTGGACAATGCCCTTGAGCGGCTGCTCGAGGGCACTGTAGCGCCAGACCACCTCTCCGCTGTCGCCCGCCACGCGCCAGACCCTGGAGCGGCCATCCGCGTAGAACACGGCGCCGTCGGCGACAAGCGGCGAGGACTTGGCAGGCCGCTCCGCATGGCCCTCGATATCGAAGCGCCACCAAAGCGTCGATCGAATCAGCGGCGGGGCCTCCTGAGCAGCCGCTGGCCCCAACGGCCCCGTGCAGTCGCGCGTCAAGCCAAGATCGTGCCTGCGAAAGAGAGACAGCACCGGAAAGCGGCTGACGGCCATGCGCAACGCCCCCTCAGGGTGCTGATAGTCCAACAAGACGGCAGCGCCCACCAAACAAACACGGCGCGTATCGGCCTGGAGCGCCTCATCGACCAGATCAATCGCGGAGCCTTTGCCGAGGAAGTCGTCGACGATCACGGCTCGAGCCTCGGGCGCGCATTCGGGACCCTCGACCCAGCGTCGGGTCCGGTGCGGTTTGCGCTCACCTCGCACCATCCAGAGCTTCAAGTCCACGCCATCCGTCTCCAGCGCAGCGAAGGCGATGGCGTAGAGCAACGGCGCACCGCCGAAGCCCGGCCCGATCAGGACGTCGGGACTTAGCGGTCGGATCAGCGCCCACAGCTGCCGTCCGGCACTGCGCGCCAGCGCACTGCGGGTCAGCAGGTTCTTGAAATCGAACGACGGCTTGTCCGCCAGCAGCAGCGCGTGCTCGAAGATCGCACGCTTCAACTGCGCACGCTCATCCATCGCTACGGGCATCGATTCTCGGAGTTCCAGTTCGGATGGACATCGGCAAACGCCGACCGCCCGACCATGCGGGCGCTCGATTCGCCTTGAGGTCAGTCGGTATCGCCGATTTCGCCACCGGAGTCCCCATCGCCACTGCCACCGGTGCAGTCCTGGACGGAATCCAGGGTGGATCCCGGAGCTACCCCCACCAGGGTCACGAACACGGGATCCATCGCATCGAGCAAGCGTGGGGCAGCAACAACTGGCAAGTCCATGGCATTCATGGTCGTTTCCTCAGGGGTGTGGTTGTCAATTGGCCGAAGCCACGGAAGAAAGCACCGGCGCGCCAGCACCAGTGGGCACAGCCTCGTCGTGCGGCTGAGCGAAAAGCGACTGAACCATTCGCGGATACACCAAGGGATGCACCGTTGGATTGCTGTTCATCTCGAGCAGCCAGATCTTGCCCTCGGCATCGCGGATAGCGTCGACGGTGTAGGCCACGCCAGCGCCCGGTGCCACAGGTATTCCTGATCGCAATGCATGCCCGTACGCCACGAGCGTCGCATGGCCTGGATCCCCGGGACTGCGCAAGTCAACGACACGCCGTCCCCTGGGATGCATGAGTTCGGAGCCATAGCGGAAGTCGACCAACTGCTTGCCTCCGCGTGCAGGCACAGCCTCGGGGTCGACTTGGCGGTAGCTCATCACCATACGGCTTCTTTCCAGCAGCTTCCCCACCAGTTCCGGGCTGCGTCGCTGCGTCAGGTGTGCACGCTCTTCGACGAGTTGCAGCCACGTCAAGTGACCATCTCCTTTGACCGCAGCCATAGTGTCGACTTCCATGCAGACAGGATCTTCGTCCCAGTACCAGATCTTGAGAACCTCGCCCTCCACGAAGCGCTCGTAGTACTCGGACTGCGCGATATCGAGCGCAGTCTGCGAGGCAGATCGGAAAGGCCCCCTGATGTCCTGACCGAACGAGGAGGCCGCGCGCTTCACGATGACGTCGGACATTTTGGATTCCGAATCCACCGAGAACGCGGGAACAGGCAACCCCTTTGTCGCGGCGAACCGCTTGAACCCGAGCTTGTCGCTGGCGATCGGCCAGCGTTGTGGCGCATAGGGCAGCCACCCCGCGAAATGCGTGACGTTGTCGGTCCAGACAGGCTCGTAGCTGTTGCGCCCGTCCTTCAGCGTCAGGAATTGCGGGTGCAGAGCCCAGTGCCGAGGACCATGGCGCAGCAGCGCCTGCATCGAGTTCCCGGCCAGCAAGAGATCCCCACCAGCGGACTGGACTCCGATCCGGAGCCACTTGACGTGGTCCATGAAGCTGTTCTTGGAAGCGGGCACTTTTCCTCCGGTCGTTGAGAAGCCTCCACTTTCGTCTCGGCATGCAACCACCAGGAAGGGCCACGATCGCGTCGCGCAGCAGCCACGCCGAGAGGCGAAGGCATTTTCCGGTTATCCGCAGTACGCGCCCAAAGGTTTAGGGCATCGACATCTTTTTTTCGAGTCAAGGTCAGAAATTTTTTCGAAGCCCCCTAAACATCGGCGTCGCAAGCGCGGACAACCACTCAACGCAGCGATCTCAGAGTTGTGGCCGAGCCGGCGCTTCTGAGGTTTTGTTTGAGCACAACCTTTCTGCACAGGAATCGGATCATGGTGGCGATCGTCAGCGGCAACAGCCTGGGTCTCAATCTCAGCTCATTGGCAGTTCTTGGCGCGAGTGGCCGCTTCGGAGCTGCCGGCCAGGGCCGTGGCACCGACAGTGCCTACGTCAACGTAGCCAACGGCAACCTGATCCTGCAAAGCAGGGACGATCTCCTGGTCGGGCGCGGCCTGGACGTCGATTCGATCCGCACCTACAACAGCCAGGGACAGCTCACCGACGACAACGCAGACAACTGGCTTGTCGGCGCCTTCGGCCAGCGCATCGAGCTGAACGGCGCCATCGGCGCGGATGGAAGCACCCTGACGCGCACGGACTGGGATGGCTCGAGGTCCGTCTATGCCTGGGACTCGGCACGCGGCCTTTACGTGAGCACGCAGGGTGCCGGCGCGTTCGACACCATCGCACACGACGCCGTCGCCGCCGAGTTCGTCTGGACCGACGGCGACAGTGGCCGCAGCGAACGCTATCAGGATGCCAACCCCGGCAAGCTGGTGTCCGTGACGGATGCGAGCGGCAATGCGGTCACGTTGGCCTACAACGCGAACGGTACGGTGCAATCGATCACCGATGCCAATGGCGAGGTGACCTACTACGACTATGCAGGCACGAACCTGACCCAGATCCGCACGGTCACGGCCGGCAATGTCACCACCACGCGCGTTCGCTACGCCTACGACAGCGCCAACAGACTGTCGAGCGTGACCGTGGACCTGAGTCCGGAGGACAACGACATAGCGGACAACAAGAGCTACGTCACCAGCTACACCTATGACGGCAGCAGCAAGCGGGTCGCGTCGATCACGCAAACGGACGGCAGCAGCCTGAGCTTCACCTATGTCCTCGCGGGCGGCGACTATAAGGTCGAGACCGTCACCGACGCGATGGGCGGGGTCACGCACTTCAGCTACGACACCACTCAGGGCACTACCACTGTCATCGACCCGCTGGGCGCCACGATCGTCTATGCCTATGACGCGCAAGGGCAGCTCACCAACGTCATGCAAGGCGTCTCCGCCCTGCACCCATCCGGCTTGTCGCAGGTCAGCTATATCTACGACGATGCGGGCAACGTTGTCCGGGTCACCGATGGCGAGCGCCACAGTGTCGGATTCGAGTACGACTCACAGGGCAACCTGATCCTGGAAAGCGATTCGGCTGGGAATACGCGAGTTCGAACATACAACTCGGCCAACCAGTTGCTCACGGATACGCGCTACGCAAAGGCCGGAGCAGACACGGTGGCGGGCCTCCCGGAGACCACGCGCTACGTCTACGCCCAGGGCAATCCGCTTCAGCTGCGCTTCGTCGTGAGCGCACAAGGCACCGTCACCGAGTACCGCTACGACGCTCACGGCCTGCGCACGAGCAGCATCAGCTACTCCGGCTCCATCCTGAGCACGGACACCCTCCCTACCGAAGCCGAGATGCAGTCGTGGCGCGCCACGCAAGACCTGACGCAAAGCCAGCGCACCGACTACACCTATGACGCGAGAGGCGCCCTTTCAGGCACGACGACCTTCGCCTTGATCGGCACCGACGGCGAGGGCGTGGGCGGCACGGCGCTCGCAACCCACTACGTCTATGACCAGCAGGGCTTGCTGATCCAGAAGATCGACGCGGTCCCCGGCGCGCAGACCACCTACGTCTACGACGGGATGGGCCGGCTCCTTGCGGCGGAAGGTCCCTCGCTTGACGGCAGCACGCGCAACCTCTCCGTCACGAGCTATGACGATGTCGGCGGCAAGACGACCGTGACATCCACGAACGGACTGTCGACGATCTCGGCCTATGACCACAACGGCCGACTCGTGAGCGTCTCGCAGCGCGGCCCGAACGCCGAAGCCCTCGGAGAAACCACCTACGCGTACGACCGGGACGGCAACCTCCTGATGACTCAGGACCCCACCGGCGCACGCCACTGGTCGCTCTATGACGAAATCGGGCGCAAGATCGCGGACATCGACGCCACCGGTGCGTTCACCGAATACACATACAACGGCAATGGCCTGCTTCGTAAGACGATTGCCTACGCAACACCTGTCGACACGACTTCCCTGATCGATGGTGCTGGGCTTCCACGCACCGCGTGGTCATCCAACGGATCAACGCTCGGACTGCAAGACCTGAGACCTGCCGAGACGGCACAGGACCAGAAAGCCTGGCGCTTCTACGATGTGGCGAACCGACTGATCTGGCAGGTGGATGCACAGGGCTACGCGACGCAAACCACCTACGATGGCGCATCGCGTGTCATTGCCGTGACCCGACTGGCGAATCCGATCGACATCGCCGCACTGGACCTCGACGGGGACACCTCGGTCTCGGTCGATCCCACCACCGTCGGCGGCATGACCCTTGTAGTGGATGCCGCGCCAGTCCCGCTCGGCAGCAGCATCACGCTGGAAGCCGTCATCGACGGCACCGGCGCAAGCGGCATGGTCACCTTTTTCAGCGGCGAGACCATCCTCGGCAGTGCGCAGGTCGTCGACGGCAGGGCCGTCCTCCAGACCCGTGCGCTGCCCGTTGGCGTATCGAACATCCGAGCAGCCTACTCCGGCGACAACGAGCGCCCGGCAGGCATATCAACGGTGTTCCAGAAGACGGTCGTCGGCGCGACCACCGGCGTGGTGCTGGCGCTGCCGGCGGCAGCTACGAGCTACGGCGCGCCCTTTGTCCTGTATGCCTCGGTGAACACCCTGTTGCAGGGCCTCCCTGCGGCCTCCGGCGATGTCGTCTTCTACGACGGCGATGACGTCATCGGCACGGCCTCCATCGCCAACGGCGTGGCGGCACTCGAGATCGCCTCCCTGCCGCCGGGCACGCATTCCTTCCGTGCTGAATACGCCGGAGACGCAACGCATGCGCTGGGAGTCTCGGCGGCCTCCAGTCTGGTGATTCAGCCCAGGCCCACCTCGGTGGACTTCAGCATCGCGGGGAACGGCGTGGGCAGCGGACTCTACGCGACCGTGGTGCCCGCCTTTGGCGACACTGCGCCCGCGCCAACGGGAACGGTCAGCTTCTACAGCGGAACCCTGAAACTGGGTAGCAGTCAGCTGGAGTACGGGCAGGCCTCCATTCCGTTGAACATCAATGCCAACAGCGTGCCGTTCACCGTTGTCTACGAAGGCGATGCATTCAACGCCGCCAGCACCGTCACGAAGCCGGTACGGCCCACGGTCCAGCTGCTGACGGATGTCTCTGGTGGATGGACTTCCGAAGGCACCAACATCCATCTGATTGCCGGCGTGCAGGGTACGACGGGCGCAGGCGGATTCGTCACCTTTTTCGACGGTGATACACCACTCGGTACGGCGGCGGTCGTCAATGGCAGCGCGGATATCCATGTCAACTTCTTGACCTCTGGCGAGCACCTCATCCACGTCGGATATTCCGGCGACGCAAACAATTCGCCTGCATCCGGGATGTCCCAGTACATCACGATCCTGAGCAGCGGTGCCGCCTTGCCGCCAAGCAACACCACGATCGGCAGCCACGCGGTGCAGCTTGGCGTCGCAATGCCGAACTATGGGCGGTACGGATTGCCGACGGTCATTCAGGCTATGGCCAACAGCTCGGACTCGGCGCAGCACCCGTTGACAGGCACGTACAGCGTTTTTGACGGGGGCCAGTTGCTAGGAAGCTATCCTCTCGATTCTTCCGACGGATCGTGGATGGACCTCCCCGTTTCAGGTCTTTCGCAAGGCCCTCACTTGATTCGAGTGGTGTATTCCGGCGACGAATACAACAGCTGGGCCTCAGCTGATATCTGGGCGCACGTCACGTTAGCTCCCACAGAAGTCCAACTCACCGCCTCGACACAACAGGCCATCCCGGGTGTTCCCGTCTTGCTGACCGCACGTGTCGGCCATGAACTCCCTGCGAACTATCAGGGTACCTCGACGGCCTCCGCCCCAACCGGCACAGTCAACTTCTATAACCAAGGGGTCCTTCTTGGCTCGGCCACGGTCGTGAATGGCCTCGCGACATTTTCCGTGAGTGATCTGCCGCCTGGCGATATCCAGATCACGGCTGTCTACTTTGGAGACTGGTTTAACGCAAGCAACGGCTCCGATTCGCTGCCCCTGAATGCATCGAAGCCGAAGGAATACCTTGAACTGCATGCCGGCTCGGCTTCCGCGGTCTATGGCACCCCCGTGTCGCTGGAAGTCACCACGCGGGCGACGGACGGCATCCCGGAGGGCGCCACGATCGACATCTACGATGGCGACACGCTGCTCGGTCATGCGACCGTAAGCGAGGGACGCGCCACGCTGCAGACCACCTTCTCTACAAGCGGGACGCACGAGATCCGGGCGGTCTATCTCGGCGGTCCAGACAGCGCGGCCGCGACAAAAAGCGTGGAGATCGCCGTAGGACCGGCACCAGCCTCCATCACGAACCTGACGCCGGCCTCCGTCTCCAGGAACGGCGATTTGTCGGCCCAGATCGCCGGCATCGATGCTGGCGGTTTCGTGAGTTTCTTCGAGGGCACGCGCCTTCTCGGAACAGTCGAGATCGTCAACGGCCTTGCGACTCTCAGCGGCGCCAGACTGTCGGCTGGTGCACACGAGATCACGATTGCTTATTCGGGCGACGCCCTGAACGCCAGCAGCGAACTGAGGGTGTCACAGATCATCGTGGGCATGCCGATCGTCGACTCGGCCCAGGACCGGACAACCCTTCAGTTCTTCGACAAGGACGGAAGAGCACAGGCATCGATCGACGGCGAGGGCTACCTCACAGAGTATCTCTACGATGGCGCGGGTCGCCTCGTCGAGACGATCCGTTATGCAGGGAAGGTGCCCGACTTCAATGGGGCACAGAGCATTGCGCAAGTGGCGGCGGCAGCTCGTACAACGCACAGCCTGCGCGGCCTGCGGCCCGAAGCGAGCGCGAACGACCTGCACACATACAACCTCTACAACGCGCGCGGACAGCAGGTCGGGCAAATCGATGCAGAAGGTTACCTGACGGAGACCGAATACGACGCCAACGGCAACGTCGCGACCACCACCCGTTACGCGAATCCGGCCATCACCACCGCCGGCCGCGCCAGCCTCTCAGCTGTGCGCCCCACCTTCAGCGCCGAAGACCAGATCGTCTACCAGGTCTGGGATGCGGCCAACCAACTGATTGAACGCACCAACGCCGAAGGCACCACGACCTTCTTCAGCTACGACAGCGTCGGCCGGCTGGTCTCTAGCACCACCTCGCTGGGCGCCAGCAGCCGCACGCTCACCCAACGCCACGACATCCAGGGCCGTCTCATCGGCGAACTCAGCGGCGTGGGCAGCGCCCTGCTCGACGGCGCGCAGACCCAAGCCGACGTCGATGCCATCTGGGCCGAGTACGGCATCACCCACACCTACGATGCTGCAGGCCGACGCACCAGCACCACCGCTCCGGGCAATCAGACCACCCTCTTCTTCTATGACAGTGCGGACCGCCTGACCCACACCGTCAACGCGCTCGGTGAAGTCACCGAGACCCGTTACAACGCTCTGGGCCAAGTCAGCGCGGAGGTACGGTACGGCAGCCGGCTGAACTTGGCCAGCGTGGCCTCTCACCCGGGCGGATTGCTCAACCCGGTGCTCGGCGTCCTATTCGACGATCTGCGCTCTTCCACCGACAGCGTCCTCACTCACAGCTACAACGCCACAGGCACGCTCGCGGCAACCACCGACGCGCTCAACCACACAGTCTCCTACGCCTACAACGCCTTCCGCGAGGCCGTCGCCAGCCAACAGACCATCCAAGGCCAGGTGGTACAAAACTCCAGCGAGTTTGATCGCCGTGGCCAACTGATTGCCACGACGCTGGACGCCCAAGGCGTAGCTGCAACTGCCGATCGTATCTACGACGCATTCGGCCGCCTGGTTCAGAGCATCGATGCCAATGGCAACAACAGTTCGTTCGACTACGACCGACTCGGCCGCGTGATCACCGCCACGGACCCCTCCGGCGCCGCCAACAGCAGCACCTACGACGCCTTCGACCGCGTACTCACCCGCACCGACGCGTTGGGCAACACCACCAGCTACAGCTACGACACCGCCGCACGCAGCATGACGGTCACGACGCCGAGCGGCTTCACGACCACCACCACGCACGACGCGCTGGGCCACACCCAGAGTCTGCTCGACGGCAACGGCAACATCACAACCTACGCCTACGATCTGGATGGCCAATTGCTGTCGACCACGGTCGGAATGATCACGTACAGCTACGACGCCCAGGGCAATAAGGTCACCACGACCACACCGTTGGTCATTAGTGAAGCCACCTACGACACGAACGGCCGCCTGAGCACCAGCGTGGACGCCAACGGCAATGTCATCGTCTACTCCTACGACAAGGCCAACCGGCTGCTCAGCCGCGCGGTCGACCCCGATGGGCTCAACCTGACCACAACTTACCAGTACGACGCCAAGGGCCAGCGTCTGAGCGAAATCGATGCGCGCGGCATCGTCACCCAGACCAGCTACGACCTGGCCGGGCAGGTGATCACGCAGGTGGTGGATGCTGGAGGCTTGAACCTCACCACCACCTTCAGCTACGACGCCGCAGGCCGTACGCTCACGACGACAAGCCCGGGCGGTACCGAGACGCGCTATACCTACGATGGCCTGGGCCGACGCACTACCACTCAGGTCGATCCTGACGGATTGAGCCTGACGACGAACTACGTGTACGACGCGAAGGGCAATCTCATCGTGCGCGTCGATCCGAATGGCAATGCCACGCGCTACGCTTATGACGAGAATGACCGGCTGGTCTTTATCGTCGACGCCACAGGGGGAGTGCAGCGCACGCTCTACGACGACAACGGCCGCATCAGCCGCACCACTTCTTTCGCCCAGCGAATCGACCTCTCCCTCCTGGGCGACACACTCTCCGTTGCCGAGATCACCGCACAGCTACAGCCGTCCGCGTCGCAGGACGTTGACCAATTCCGGCTCTACAACGCCGACGGCCAGCTCAGCTACACCGTCAATGGCACCGGCGATGTGGCCACTTTCGAGTACGACGGCAACGGCAACCTCGTCCACTCCTTGCGTTATGCCAATCGCATCGACCTCGATGTCTGGGAGCCGGGAACACAGCCCGATGTAACGGCCGACAGCGCCCTTGATAAGAAGGTCGAGACCACTTACGACAGCCTGAACCGAGCGGTAATCCTTCGCACCAGCGTCGACGACGGCACACGCATGGCCGTCGTCAGACAGCAGTTCGATGGCAATGGCAATCTGACCTCGAGAACAGCCTATGCCCAGACGATCACCCACGACCGGCCGATCTCGGAGTTTGAACTCTCTGCGTTGATCGAGGGACCCGGCTCGCCCCAGGACATGGTCACGCGCAGCATCTACGATGCTGCGGGCCGTCGGACCTGGACCACCAACGGCATGGGCGACGTCACCCAGTTCGTTCACGACGCCAACGGTAATGTCGTCAAGCAGATCCGCTACGCCAATCGCCTTGATTTGGGCGCCGTCCCGAATCGGTCGCCCGACACCGTGGTGGCCAGCGGAGCCGATCGCATCACGCTCTTTGCGTATGACGGCGCCAACCGGATGGGCTACACAGTGGACGCAATGGGTGGCGTCAGCCACTCCATCTTCGACGCCAACGGCAACGCTGTCCAGCAGATCGCCTACGTCAACCGGGTCGCCGCGCCCACCGCAAGCACTGTGGTACCAGACGCTGCCGCACTGCAATTCCTCATCACGACGAATGCGGCCGACCGTGTCAGCCGCCTCGTCTACGACAGCGCCAACCGTGCCGCCTATGCCATCGACACCGGCGGCGGTGTCACGCACAATACCTATGACGCCGCAGGTAACCTCGTCGCGCGTACAGCCTACGCCAACACGATCGACGCCAGCGTGCTCACGGCTACTGCGGGCATCGCAGCCGTGCAGGCCCTGCTGTCTTCTTCCGCGGCCAACGACCGCACCACGCTCAGCGCCTTCGATGCCGCAGGGCGTGCGGTGTATACCATCGACGCCCTTGGCTACGTCACGGGGACTGAATACGACGGCATTGGGCATGTCACCGTCACCTCGCACTATTCGCAGGCTCTCACAAACCTCGAACCTGGCGTTGACGCCACGACTCTCTATGCTCGACTGGCATCGAACGACGGCCAGCAGATCCGTCATGAGAGCTTCTCCTACGACGCAGCGGGCAACCTCGTAAGCGCCAGCGACCGCCTTGGATACTCCGAGTCGTACGCCTATGACGGCCTTGGCAACAAGGTCTCGTTCACCAACAAGCTCGGCAACACTTGGTACTACGACTACGACGCAGCCGGACGCCTGAGCATGGAGTATGCGCCGGGAGGGGCCACTTCCCCTTCAAGCTGGAATTCCGCAAGGGTCGAAACCCGACTGGAGTACGACGCCTTCGGGAATCTGACCTCCCGCACAGAAGCCTATGGACGGCCAGAGGAGCGAACGACGGAATACTCCTACGATGCGCTCGGACGTCAGGTCCTGACCCGCTTCCCGCAGGTGGGGGTCTACAACCACAATGAGCCGGAATGGTATGGAGGCATCTACGGAAACTCGCGGTCGGAAGATTACACGTCGCTCACCAGTGAAGTGTTCTACAACAGCTTCGGCGAAGCGGTTGCGAGCCGCGATGTTTCGGGGAACTGGAGTTACAAGGGCTACGACGCTCAAGGTCAGCTGACCTACGAAGTCGATGCCATGCGCTATGTGACGTCCTACCAGCGCAACAGGTTCGGCGAGACGACCGCACTCACACGACACGCCCAGGTTGCCAATATCGCATTCAACCCGGGAGTTGAGATCGCTCCGTCCGCGAGCGAGATCGCATCGGGTATCACACCTTCGGTTTCCGACAGGACAATCACCACCGAGTACGACCGGCTCGGGCGTGCTGTTCGCGTCACACAGCCGGCCGTCTGGGTTGGTGTCGGCAACGGTCAGGGCTATATGGCGAGCGCCGTCACGCAGAAGACGTATGACGCCTTCGGCCAAGTCATCCTTAGCGCCGCGCTCGCCGACGCCCCTACGAACACATGGGCCGTCACGACCAACTACTACGATGCGCGCGGGCAGCTCATCGCCACGGTCGACCCCATGGGGTTCACCACTTCCAACGACTACGACGCCGCTGGCAACCTGATTTCGGTCTACGAGTTCGCCAACGCGGGTGCGACGGGCACGCCCTCTTCCCTCACGCTGCCGGTCAACAGCGACAAGGATCGCCTTGTTACCTTCGCCTATGACGCCAACAACCGAAAGATTCGCCAGACCCTGGTCAATGTCACCCACAGCGTCGACTCGGACGGCACCGCGATCACTGGAAATCTCACCACATCCTACGGCTACGACGGGCTCGGCAATCTTGTCCGCACAACGGACGCCACAGGCGGCAACACCTATACGTACTACGACGCGATGGGGCGCGTGTCTGCCGTTGCGGGACCGGGTCGAGTTAACTCGATCGGCAAGCGGATCACTCCGTTGACCGAGTTCAAGCGGGATGCGCTTGGCAATGTGGTCGCGAAGTACGAGTACGCGGCGGGTGCGGTGTCCGCAACCGAGGACGCTTACTATCTGCGTAGCGGCTGGTACGACACTTACTTCGATTGGGATACCGGCACTCTCTACAACGAACAGGGTGGGTGGGATGCCTACGGTGGGTGGGACGGCTACGGTGGCCGGTACACCGGATATAACGCGCTGTATGACCCCGGCTACGCTTATGACGACAACCGCGCCAATCACGTCACGACCAACGAGTACGACGCTCTCGGACGCCTCATCCGCACACAGGATGCTTCTGGTGCTCTCCAGGAGATGTCCTACGACGCCGCAGGACATTTAGCCAAGAGCTGGCAAAAAGTCTACAACTACGAGTCCGAAAATCCAGAGCAAGTCATCTACGCGGTATTCGAGTACGACGCGCTGGGCCGCCAGATCTCGACCTTCACACCTGCCTCCAACAGCGTAGTTGGCTCGGAGGGCATTGTCGTTCGATCGCAGGATATGGTCGGCTCGGTGCGTACGCAAACCCTCTGGAACGCATTCGGCGACATCATCGCCAAGCGCTCCAGATCCAACATGGACGATGGATCTGGCTACGATGAGCGATTCGAGTACGACAACGCTGGCCGCCTGTGGCGTACAGACAGCGGCGACGGCGTTTTCAAGGTCATGCTCTACGACCTGCAGGGCCGCCAAACCTCGACCATCGCCAGCGGTTCCGCTGTCTCTCTGTGGGGCAACTATTCCGCTCAAGACGTAGATGCTCTCGGCAGCAACGGCGTGCGCCGCACCGACAGTCAACTCGATCTGCTAGGTCGAGTCGTCGCCCAGACGCTGCCGCAGCGTCAGGACAGCATCGACCCGACAGCTTACCGGCCGATCGTCTACCAGACCTTCGACCGATGGGGCAACGTACTTTCCAAATCCGACCCACGCAACGCAGCCTGGGTGACCTTCTTCGACTACAACCACAACAATCAAGTCATCGAACAACGTCAGCCCGACGCCAACGGTTCCGCTACGGGCGACGTCCCGATCACCAAGATCTACTACGACGCCATGGGCCGCCAGGTGGCCATCCGCGACGCCAATGGACATGTCAACGGGCAAGTCTGGGACGCAGGCGGCAACATGATCGAGGAGCACCATGCCGACGGCGGCGTGGTGACGCAGACCTTCAACACTTTCGGCGCGCGCACGAAGGTCGAAGACGCGGAGGGCAATGTCACCCGCTACCGCTACGACCGCATGAGCCGCAACACCGCGATCACTTACGAGAATGTAGGTATCTACACCACCGATGCCAGCCTGGCATGGACTGGTGGGCTGGGCACACTCTGGACTACCAGCCAGTACGACACAGCCGGGCGCAAGATCGCCCAAAGCGACGGGACGGGCGCCACCACTCGCTATGAGTACGACCTCCGCGGCAATGTCATCAAGACCACCGATGCCAACGGCTTCGTCTCCAGAACTGCCTTCGATACCTATGACCACAAGATTGCGGGGCAGGACGCCAACCTCAACATGGCCACCTGGGCCTATGACCCCTTCGGGCGCGTCTTCAGCCATACCGACATCGGTGGCGCCACCTACACCTACGAGTACGACCAAGCCCGACAGCTGATCTCGGAGAGCAACACGCGCGGCAGGAACATCAGTTATGCCTACGACGCCGCCGGCCAGCTCGTGGGCATCGAGGACCACGCCCTGAATCAGGTCAGCTTCTACGACTACAACGCTGCCGGCCAGCGCGTGCGCGAAAAGATGGTCCAGGACGGCGTGACGTACCAGGATCAGACGATCGGCTACGACACCCTCGGTCGCCAAGCGCTCATCGACGCCTTCAACGGCGTGCATGTCATGACCACCTTCGACAAGGTGGGCAACAAGCTGCAACAGCACACCACCTACACCACCCAGCTGGGTGCAGGTGTCAAGGATCTCTGGTACGCCTACGACGAGATGAATCGCCAGATCCTCGTAGACGGCGCGGTCGACGGCAATGCCGCCAACGAGGCTAACATCACGGCCACCCAAGGCCATATCCTGGCCTACGACCTCAACGGCAACCGCACCATGGACAAGACCTGGGGCAACCGGGTCGTGGTGCAGATGACCACGCTGGACGAGTCCGGGGCACCGCTTTCGACGCCGGTGTATGCCGGCGCCGTGCTCGACCAGGGCGTAACGACCCAGTGGTACGACTACGACGCCATGAACCGCCTGTCCCAGGTCTGGATCGGCAGCTGGGCGCAGTACCAGACCGGCATTGATGAATCCGGCAGTGCGCCAGCGCCCATCTATGGCCCCACCACCGCTTTCGGCAATCCCAAGGCCATCAAGCTGGACGAGCGCCTGTACGACGGTGCGGGCCGGGTGGTGCATTCCGGCCCCACCGGCTCCCTGCCGGCCAGCTACCTGGCCATGTTGACCGCCGGCAATGCCGACCTGCCCGGTGCCGTGAGCGTTGCGACCCAGTACGACGCTGGTGGACGTGCCATCAGGCAGATGGTCTACAACGATGCGAACCCGATGGCCAGTTACTGGACCTTCTACCAGCAGTTCCTGCCGGGCATCCCCTCCATGTCCGACACGCCCGTGGGCAGCGGCTATGACAGCGCGGGCAATCTGCAGGCCTACCGCGTGTTCCGTGGCATCGGTGCGGCCCAAACGTCCGAGACGCATGTCATCCTGCACGACAAGTTCGAAGGCTACGTGCAGACGCAGACCTACCAGATCGACATCAACGCGTCCAACCCCGCGCCCATCGGAGGCGTGACCACCCAGGCCTACGACGTCAACGGCCACCTCACGAGCGTGACGGACATGACCAGTCCGTTGAACAACCGCACCTTCATCAACGACGCGCAGGGCCAAATCCTGCAGAAGCTCAGTGCCCCCGCCTGGCAGAGCAACCAACTGATCGTCAATGGCGAGGTCACGGGCATGTACGGCATGCTGCCCGATACGCACTTCCCCAAGCTGCCCAACGGGCTGATCAACTACACCCCTACGGGCAACTTCAATCTGGATTACCAGTCCGTGACCAACCGCTACCCCAACGCGGCAGTAGGTCAGTACACGGTGCAGTCCGGTGACACCCTGCGCGCGATCGCGCTCAATGCCTATGGCGACAGCTCCCTGTGGTACCTCATCGCCAACGCCAATGCACTGGAAGGTGACGCGGACCTGCGCGTCGGTCAGGCAATCAACATCCCCACCAAGCTTGGGGCAACCAACAACGCCAGCACCTTCACGCCCTACGACCCGTCGCGCATCATCGGCTCCACCGATCCCCAACTGCCCGCTCCGGCGGCGGCGAGCAAGAAAGGCAAGTGCGGCGGCATCGGCAAGCTCCTGGTTGCTGTCGTGGCTGCCGTCGCAACTGTTTTCACAGCAGGAGCAGCATCTCTGGCCTTCGAAGGCGCGCTCGGCACGACCTTCGCCTCATCGGGCGTGGGTGGGATCATGGGTGCTGGTGCCGCTGCTTTGGGAGGAGGCTCTATCACCGCTTCGCTCATCGGCGGCGCGGTCGGTTCTATCGTCAGTCAAGGCGTCGCCATCGCTATCGGCGAACAGGACAAGTTCAGCTGGAGCAGCGTGGCACTCGGTGCCTTGGGCGCAGGCGTCTCAGCAGGCGTCGGATCCCTTGCCTCGAGCTTGGGCTTCGGCGCCGGCCAGTTGAGCGGGCCGGCAAGTTGGCTCGCTGCAGCCGGGCGCACCGCCATCTCCAGTGCCGCCACCCAAGGCATCGCGGTGGCCGTGGGCCTGCAGGATCATTTCAGCTGGAGCAGCGTGGCGGCCTCTGCCGTTGGCGCAGGCGTGGGGGCAGCGGTCGCTGAAGGCGTCAACTCGGCGATGAACTACAACCCGCGCAACTTCGATTTCGGCAAGAGCCTGGTATCCGGAACCCTCTCAAGCATTGCCGCAGGGGCCACCACCGCCGCGCTGCGCGGTGGTCGAGCCAGCATGACGCAAGTTGCTGTCGATGCGTTTGGCAATGCCCTTGGGCAATCCATCGCTGAGAGCTTCGGGCAGACGGCTAGCAGCAGTTCCAGTACAGGCGAAGATCAACTGGGTGAGCTGATCAGGAGAAACAACGGCTGGGCTGGCGTACCGAGCCAACTCACTTTCGCAGAGGACACGATGAGCCGGCGGGCAATCAACAATCCCTATGGATTGCCGACGTCGAGTCCTACCCAACTGATTAGCGATCAAGGATGGACACCAACCAACAGCTACAGCTACGCGGGCATCAGCGATGGCATCACCAATTGGCGAAACAACCCAGCAGCGTCGAGCCAAGCTGCAGAGCCTGCAAGCAACGGTCCTGTCGTTCGAGACTGGGATCCAGACAACGTTCAAGAAAGCGCAGTGGAGCCTGGACAGCTAAATAGAAACCTAAGCCAAGCCATACCATTTTCCAAGATCAATGGAGTGACGTACTACAAGGATGCAAACGGCGTCATCACGGACTACGACCCCACGCCAAAATACGTACGCAATCCGGTGGCAGGCAGCAATCGCGCGGAAGTAGAGCAGCGAGCCATGAATGAAGCTGCCCGCGATGGCGCACAGCAGTTGGCACAGGAGGCTCAGGACGCGTCAGATCGTGCAGCATTTGAGAAGCGGACCAGCATCGGCGGCGCCATGCGCGGACTGGGCTCTTTCGTTGAGGGTACTGTTAAGAGTCCTTACCACCTATATCGCTCGGTGGACGAGGTTGGGATCACCGGAACCGCCGAACGCATGGCCGAAGGTTTTATCCAAGAACCTTCGCGAATGATAGAGGCGGCAAGCAGTGGTGACATGCAGACTCTTACAGAGTCTGCTGCAGGCATGCTGCTTGGAGTAAAGGGCTTGCGTGGCTCTAACGTCGGACGGGAATCACTATCAGTTCTTGAACGAACAGATCAGCGTCTTAGCATAAAGCTAACCGAAGAGGCTGGGAATAAACGAGTTGGAAACGCTAGCGGTCGCCTAGAGGAAGGTACAAGTGCAGAGCGCGCCGCCGCGGCGGCCGCAGATATTCCGCTGGGCCTGAGAGGAAGTGGTACTACGCTGGCGGCAAATATGGGTGGCTTGGAGCAAGGCTTCCAAGCACATCATCTGGTGATGAGTTCTATGGGGAAGGACTCCCTTGCGCTCAAGTACCTGGCTGAGAAAGGCTTGTATGACATCAATCGCGCGTCAAACGGAATTGCACTCCCAAGTTCCGAATTTCTTGCGCTAGCAGATGAACTCCCGATGCATCTAGGGAGTCATGGCAAAATCTACAAAGAAGCGGTTAGTGCCGAACTCAACGCCCTAGATATCGCCTATCGGAGAGGCGTATCTGATGCAAGCCTAATGAAACGCATAGGCATCATAGAAAACAATCTTGCTGATCGACTGCTAAAAGGCGAGATATGGTTAAATGGGCGTGATGCCGCATTGCGGAAACTGGGGCCTTACAAATGACCATCCTGTTGACTAGAGATACCAGCGCAAACACTCCTTATCCGTCTTGCAGACTGTCCGACGTTCACCAATTAGACAGTATTCATTTCTGGGGAGGGGTTAGCTTGAAAGGAAAATTTCCTCAATTAACCGTGTTCGCGGAAGATGATCCAAACTCCCCTTCAGGATTAACAGATTTCATTGGAACCATCCACCTGAATTTTGTTTCTGAAAAGCTGAAAGATGCGCTCCTAAAGGCCAATGCAGAAGTTGAATTTTTTCCTGCAACCGTCATCTACAACAACAAAAAAATACCCGAAAGTTTTTATGCTATAAATTCGCTCCACAGAATCAAGGCACTCGACCTCCCCAACTCCGATGTCGAGATTGATGATGAGTTAGGGGATGTTCTTGTGGCTCGAAAAATTCGAATTGATGACTCGAAAATTGAAAAATACAATTGGCTTATCATTGACGAAATAAATCGCATCGCCGTCTCGAAACACCTCATGCACGGAATTCAACAATCAGGTTGCTCTGGCTGCAGTTTCATGGATTCATCGAATTTACGATATTAATCGCTTCAATCCTCGCGCCCATAGCCAATTGCATAGGTCCTCAAAGCTCTAGCAACTTGCCGAGCATCTAGTTCTAAGAAGTGTGGTCACTGTCGCAGTTCAAATTCCAAGAGACCCCTAAGTCACTCGATAACATTGGCAATCCAGTCAGACCTGCACGTCAGGATCAGCCCCAATGTCGCCAATGACATCAATTGATATTACATAGATCGAAGCCTCCAAAGGCCCAGCGCGGCAAACAATGCCAACATGCTCTTTCAATTGAAATCACTACACGCTGCATTTTGGATGCCCTATTGCGCTGGCTGAACGATATCTCAAGGGGATATGTGTCTAGAGTATTGAGCAATCAGGAGGAACTCACCTTGCTGATGGGCCCGAAGCGCATCACGATCATGTCGGTCGACATGAGGCAGCCTCCGAATCATCTGCGCGCCCGCGCTCGTAAACAAAGCTTCGGGCGCCCTGGCGAGCGGCGCAATCCCGCCCGGCTGCAGCGGGTGCCCAGAACTCAAGCCACCCAAGCCAACAATCGCCAGACGACAAGAACCGGAGGGAAGACCGATTGGGCCGACTTGACGGAAAGATAGCCGTGGTCACTGGAGGCACCAGCGGCATCGGCCTGGCTTCCGCCCAGCGCTTTGTCGAGGAAGGAGCCCGTGTCTTCGTGATGGGCCGACGCGCCACACACGTGGAAGCCGCCGTATCGCGCCTGGGTCCCACTGCGGTGGGCATCCAGGGTGACGTCAGACTGCTTGGGGACCTGGACAGGCTGTTCGCCACCGTGAAGTCGCGAGCGGGCCGCATCGACATTCTCGTCACCAGCGCCGGCAGTGCGCAATTTGGCGTACTCGGCGGAATCACCGAGCACCACTTTGACTCGATCTTCGACACCCATGTGAAAGGCACCCTCTTCACCGTCCAAGGTGCACTGCCACTTCTTTCGAGCGGCGCTTCAATCATCCTTGTGGCATCGAGCGCCGCCTCCACGGGGACGCCCGCCTACAGCGTCTACAGCGCGAGCAAGGCGGCAGTGCGTAACTTCGCCCGCAGTTGGCTTCTCGACCTACGCACCCGCCGCATCCGGGTCAATGTGCTGAGTCCAGGTCCCACGCACACAGAGGGCCTGACCTCGCTCGCTCCGCCGGGCCAGGCACAGCGGATGATCTCGGCGCTTTCGTCCCGAGTGCCGATGGGTCGCATCGGCACGCCACAAGAGATTGCCGGTGCGGCCCTATTCCTCGCCAGCGAGGACAGCAGTTTCGTGAACGGCATCGAGCTTGCGGTCGACGGCGGAATGACGCAAATCTAGGCACCGTACACACCGACAGCCGTGCCCACGGCATCGATCACGCGGGACAATGCCTGCGATTGATTGAAGTCCCGGTACTTGTTCGCAAGCCGCGAAGCCGCATGACGGGGCTCAGGATCGTGCAGCATGGTCGCAATGCGTTCTTCGCCGCGCCGCACACCATCGTTGGCGGACAGAGACCAGGCAGCGCCTGTGCCGGCCACCACACGGGTGATCAGTTCCTGTTCGATCGTCGTGGGAAGAATGAGCAATGGCACACCGGCCAGCAGTCCTGCGGCAAGCAACCCGTGTCCGCCGTTGTTGATGATCAGATCGGCCTGCGACAGCAATGAAGAGAGTCGAACGGCCTTGTCGCGCACAACCCAGTTGTCCCCAGAGATGCGCGAAACAGCCTGCGGCAGCAGTTTCGGAAGCACTGCAACCACCGTGGCATCCAGCCGCCGCAGCGCTGCGATGATCGCCACATTGCGATCGTCTCTGGCCAGATAGAGCAGCACGCGCTTGCCACTCCCCAAGCCTCGACTGCGTCCTGAGGCAGGCCAGTCCACTTGGTCGCCATACGCATCCGAGAAGATCGGCCCAATGTAGGATGCAGACGGACGCGGCGCAAAGTGGTCCAGCTCCGGCCATGTCGACAGCAACTGTGTCCCAACAGCAAGCAGGCTGCCGAGGTTTTCAAGAGAAGGCGCACCATATGCATCGCATGCACGGTTGAGCCGCCGAACGAGGTTTGCCTCCAGCGCCTCGACCGCAGCTCTGGCCACATCGCTGCTCGGACGCCTCACGATCGATAGGCAGCCGTCAAAGATAGGAACCTCCCAGCCCGAGTTGAAGCGCACGAGCGGCAGGCGATGCAGATGAGCGATCAACCCGGCGATCGGTGCGAAATCGGCCAGCAGCACATCGGGGCGCTCGACGGCGAGCAGCGCTTCCCACTGCTTCAGGGTGACCAGCAACTCGACGTCATTGCCAAACACCAGCCGTTCCAGGATCTGCGCATAGCAGTCGATGCGGGGACGTGGCCCGCTTCGCTGCTTCAAGGACGCGCCCGGGCATTGCACTGCGGGAATTCCTTCGCTGTGCCAGAACGCCTGAGCGGCTGGCAGGTCCGTTGCGGCGACCGTCACCTCGAACCCCTGCGCCCTCAGCGCCTGCACCACCGGCCTCATGCGCAGCAGGTGCCCCCAATTCGAGCCCAGCTCCATCACCACCAACACCCGCTTGCCCGTGCCCCGTCCCATCACGTCATCCTCGCTCGCCCTCGTCCCCCCGCTCATACCCTGCCCAGCACCACATCCGCCAGCGACCTCCCGTTGACGTCCCGGTGCGCCGACAGCGCCGCATGCGCCACCTCCAGGAACTTCGTCCGGTCTCCCGTCTGCCCGCCCAGGATCGCCTGCGCAAACTGCGCCGACAGACTCGCCGCGTCCAGCCCCTGCGCCCGCCGCACCGACGCCTGTGCCTGCTCCGCCTCCCCCTGCAGCGCCTGCGCCACCGCCAGCGCACCGTGTGTGTCCGCGAAGTTGCGGTCCAGCGCCAGGGCCGCATTGAACGCCTCCATCGCCGCGCCCACATCGTTCTGGAACAGCGCCGTCCACCCCAGTCCGTGCCAGCTGCCGATGTGCCGCGGTATGAACCTCACCGCCCGCTCGAACGCATCGCGCGCGCTCGCGAAGTCCCCCGACAGCAGCAGCGCCATGCCCGCCGCCGACCAAGTACGTCCGTCCTGCGGATGCCGCTGCAGCGCCGAGCGCAGCAATTGCAGCGCCCCCTGGGCATCGCGCTCGCCCAACCTCACCGAGGCCGCGGCCACCTGCGCCTCGTGCTGCGAAGGCTCCAACGTCAGCGCGCTCGCCGACCAGCGCCGGGCATCTTCCATGCGCTCCTCGTCCGCCGCCATCAGGCTGGCCACGCCAAAGGCCTGGGCCGACCGGCACTGACCTTCGTGCTTCTCGAAGAGCGCCAATCCCTCCTCCAGTTCGCCTCGCCGATGCAGCTGCCGCAGGCTCAGCGTCAGCGCTTCGGGCACCACCGCCAGATGCTGCTCCACCAAGGGCCCGAGCAGCGCCAGCGCCTCCTCGCTGCGCTCCTGGCCCGCCAGCGCGCTGGCCAGGTTGAACCGCAGCACCGCATCGTCGAACCCCTCGCCGATCAGCCCCTGCAGCAGTTGCGCAGCCTCTTCCCACTGGCCCTGCGCCATGTCCAGCAGCGCCAGCCGGTGGCGCCAGCCCGCATCGCTCGCATGGCGCTGCAGCACCCAGTGCGCCTGCTCCTGCGCCCGCCCGAAGTCCCCAACTCCCAGCGCCCGCTCGAAGATCTCCCCGCGCAGCGACATGTTCTCAGGATCCGACGACAGGTACCCCAGCAACCGCCCAAGCTGTTCATCCTGAACTCGCTCAACCGATACGGATGGTTTGGAAATAGACATGCGAAAGAAGGAGTGAGGAAAGTTTGATGAAAGTACAGAACCGGTGCCGTTGGCGGCTACGTCGAAGCGGTCGGCCGGACTCAGACATGTTTCTTTGCGGTGCCGGCTTCAATCGAAGGTGCCACGAGGCGCCGCATTCGCCCCAATGCCTGTTCATGCAGTTGCGAAACACGTCCTCGCGTGATGCCCAGCGTGCGAGCGATGTCCTCATAAGTCAACCCCTGCAGATAGTGCAGGCGGATCACGGATTGTTCCCTCGGCGTCAACTGGGTGATCAGCTCACGCACGCGCTGCTGCTCCTGCTTGAACAGGACGGATTCGTAGGAGCCATCGGGCAATGCGCTTTCTTCGCCGCGAAGCATCCCGGTGTCGTCGAGCATGAAGCTCAGCATCATGCTCGCGCTGATCTCTGCCATGACATCCATGAGTTGAGTGGCATCGGGCCTTTCGCCTTCCACCCTGGACGATCCCCGGGCCGCCGCAACGCGCTCAGCCACCAGCTTCCTGTGAAGACTGAGTTGCTCCTGCCGCTCGCTGATGTGCTCGAGGCCGTTGCGGATCGACCCCAGCATGCGCACATGCGCATAGGTCCTGAACTGCGCGCCGCGATGGGGGTCGTAGCGATCCAGTGCCTCGATCATCCCGAGTGTGGCCCACTGTACATACTCTTCGAAGTCCGTTTCGTGATTCACGTGTTTTGCATAGAGGCCTCCGGCCACCGCCTTCGCATAGGGGAGATGCAACATGATCAGTGCCTCTCGCGCCAGGGCATCGCGCTCGTGGATGTGCCGGTGCCACAGGACAGCTTCGGCCGCCCTCTGATCCGCGAGTGCCTGGGCATCCCGCTCGTCGGGCGAATGGCGCCTGCGCCCTGCCTCCTGCATCGCGAGAGCGCCGAGCTCCGGCGCACCATAGGGCGCGGTGAAGGGCACGTCGTTCACCATGCCTGCTCGCTCAGTGGAAAGAGCCCACCAGGCCCTTGAGCAACAGGCTCCAGCCGTCGATCAGGACGAACATCAGGATCTTCAGCGGCAGGCTGATCGTCGACGGCGGCATCATCATCATGCCGAGCGCCATGAGGATGCTCGCCACGATCAGATCGATCAGCAGGAAGGGCAGGAAGACGACGAAGCCGATCTGAAAGGCCGCGCGCAACTCAGACAGCATGAACGCCGGGATCAACTGCAGGGTGCCCACCTCTTCGGCAGACTGCGGAACGGGTGACTTCGACAGCTCGATCATGAGCGCCAGGTCCTGCTCACGGGTCTGGCGCAGCATGAAGTCGCGCAACGGCCCGCTGCTTTTGGCGTAGGCCTGCTCCATCGTTTGCTGTCCGCCCATGAACGGCTGGAAAGCATCCTTGTTGATCTTCTCCAGGACTGGCGCCATCGTGAACAGCGTCAGAAACAGTGCCAGGCCGATAAGCGCCGTGTTCGGCGGTGTCTCTGGCATCCCGATGGCATGACGCAGCATCGACAGCACGATGACCGTGCGCAGGAAAGACGTCACGCACACCAATAGCGCCGGCAGGACCGCCAGGACTGTGAGCCCGAGAACCACACGCAGCGCCTGGGCGGTCTCCGTAGCTGGCGCGGGCGCCGCAGGCGCAGCAACAGCGGCCCACAAGACCCCCGTCGCACCGAACTGCAAGCCCAACGCGAGGGCAACGCGCATGGCCGTGCCCCCGCCCCTCACGGCATGCTCCCTTCGGATCCGTTTTCCGACGGCGCGCTGTCGGGGCCCGTGCAGGGAGACGATCGCTCGCCCAGCAGCGAGACCGCTTGCTCCGAAGCGCCGACGAGCCACTGCCGGCCGTTCCATTCGACGACGTGCACGCTGGCACGCGGCGTCAATCGCAGCGAGCGGACCATCCTCAACTCTTCCTGCGGCCTTCCGCTCGGGGATTTGCCCCCCAGCGACAGCCATCGGCCTCGGAGTACCGAAGACCAGTCGGCTACTCTTGGTGAAGTGGCCATGCCGCGGCGCAGCCCCCAAGCCAGCGCACCGGCAACCACCAGCACCACGCTCAGTGCGCCAAGCACACCGATGCCCCCTGTTTCCCACACCGGTGGCGTATCACGGCGAACGGGCAGGGACGAAGGCAGCGTCGATGAGGCAGCGGGTACATCGGAAGCGGCCTGCGCGGCGCCCTCCGCCCAGACTGGCAGCACGCCGGCCACCCAGACGATCAACGCGCGCGCCATCAGAGCGTGCACCCGTGACCAGCAGCGTACGCCGCCCACGCCCCGCTTGAAATTCGGATGGTTCACGTGGCCAGCGGCGTCGGCAGTTCGGTGATGCGCACGCCAAAGTGGTCGTCCACCGCCACCAGGATCCCGCGTGCGATCAGTTGCCCCTCCAGCAGGAGGTCGACCGGTGCGTCGACCGCGCGGTCAAGGCGCAGCACCTGTTGCTCCCGGGCTGCGAGCAGGTCGCCGACCGTCACTTCCGCCCCGCCCACGCACACGGTCAGGCGGGCCTTGATCTGATGCAGCGGATTGGCGCTTCTGCCTGCGCCAGCTTCGGAGAGCGAGGCAATGAGCGGTGCATTGGCGGCCACGGGCGTGGCCAGTTCGGTGAAGGACAACCTCTCGGCAGTCAAGGATTGGTTGGCTTCCGCCTGGAGCGCGCTGGAGTATTCGCCGGATTTCATGACATGGGGTGGAGAGAAAGGGGGAAACAAGTGTGGGGAACGCGCTCAGGTCAGCCGGGACCGTTGCCCGACAGCGAACCCATGAGCTCGACGCCGCGCTGATCGCCCTGCCTTCCAAGGAACGCTTCGCACAGCGGCAGGCCTTCATGCCGGTCCGGATCGGGATGCGCACGCACGTGCAGCGGTGCATCCAGCCGGTGGGTGGTTCTCAGCACGTCGCCCGTTCGCAACGACGACAGGACCCCTAGTCCGATGTCGATTGGCGCGAGTTCAACGCTGAGCCAGGCGACGCATGGCGCGAGAGCTTCGGCAACCGGAACGAGCGCCGACGTGTCGTTTCTGAGCAGAGAGGGTGTAGCAACACCACGCCCTTCCCACAACTGCTGCGAGGCCCGTGCATCCGAAACGACCAGGATCCGCATCCCCGCGCAGAGGATCTGCAGGGCCAAGGCACCCGACCAGGGACGCATCAGGAAGTCCGGAAGAGTCAGCTCGCCCGAAGCGGCGCTCGACTCGGCGGCACCAACCCCAAAGCACGCTGCAAGGCGTCGGCACCAGTCCAGCCATGCCTCCTGGGCCATCTGCTGGGCAAGCGTCCCTCCGAGGGCAGTTTCGCGCCCTCCCCCGCCATACATGGCGTCCAGGACCGCCCGCTGCAGCACTGGTTGCGTCGGGTGCTGCGCGCCAGCATCACGCAGCGCGCGCCACCAGACATTGCCGCTTTCCTCGCCCGACCAAAGCTGCCACTGTTGCGCAACAAGATCGTCCTCGGGCCAGTCTCCGACAGGGGCCACAGAGACAACGCTCTCGCCTGGCGCCTGAGGCCCCGCCCCCTTTACGTTCCAATCGGCAGACCAGTTGGCCAGCAGGTCACCGAGGGTTGCGCGTGCGGCCTCGAGATGCACGCGGCCCCAGTGGTGCAGGGGACGCACGCCGGGTGCTTCGGCGACAAGGAGCGGACCAGGCATCGGCGTCATTTGCCATCCATGCCGAACAGGGCCGTCAGCATCTCGCTGGCCGTGGAGACGACCTGCGAGCACGCCTGGTAGCCGCGCTGCATGATCACGAGGTCGCTGAACTCCTGCGAGAGTTCGATGTTCGACCCTTCGATCACGCCCGACTGGATCTTGCCGAATTGCCCGCTGCCTGCCACGCCGGACGACCAACCCGTGCCGTTTTTCGCGACGTACTGGTTGTTGCCGATCGATTCGACGTCGTCCGCATTGCGAAAGAGTCCGAGTGCCAGCTGCGCGCCCTTGACCGTCTGGCCGTTCGAATACCCCAGCACCAGAGTGCCCGTGTTGTCGAAGGTCCGGCTGGTCAGCGTGCCGAATGCATAGCCATTTTGGTTGCTCATCGCCAAGGTGCTGATCGAGCCGGTGTCGTTCGACGTCACATTGCCCGAGAAATCGAGCGTCAGCGTGGTCGCCGTGACACCAGAGGGCTGGTAGGTGAAGGACAGGAGCTTCGTCTCGGCGGTCGGCCGGGCGTTGTTGAATACCAGTCGACTCGTGCCGACGGTGGTCGTACCGTCCAGCAAGGTCACCGTCCAGTTGCCGGGCGAACCACTCACGGGAGCCAGCGTCATCTTGAGCGTGTGGCTGCCGCCGGCTGCGTCGATCACCGTGATGTTGTTGACCGTCGCCGTGGACGCGCTGGCGGCGGAAGACACATTGCCGGTGAAGACGACATTCGTGGTTGGCTTCGGCGGATTGACTTCGAGTCCGGCGACCGACATCGCAACAAGGTCGCCGCCAGGCCCGAGCGCGAGGACCTGATGACCAGTGGTGGACGACACCAGCTGCCCCTTGTCATCGAACTTGAACTGGCCATCCTGCGAATAGCTGATGCGCCCCTTCTCGTCGCGCAGCGTGAAAAACCCTTGCCCGTCGATCGCCAGGTCAAGCGCGTTGCCGGTGGTCTGCAGCGGGCCCTGCCCGAAGTTCAACCGCGTTCCCACCATGTTGAGCCCGCGGCCCGTCTGGCCCTGCGTGCCGGCTGTGCTCATCGTTGCCGGGTCCGAGAACAGGTCGGCGAACTGCGTGGTGGACCCCTTGAAACCCGGCGTGTTGAGGTTGGCGGTGTTGTTCGAGATGGTGCGCAAACCCGATTCGAAGCCTCTCAGCCCGGTCGACGCAATCCTGATGGACTCGATCATGTGTATCCCCTTACTGCACGGAAGTGATCTGGCTCATGCTGATGTTCGGAAGCGTTCCGGTCGCGGTGCGCACGCTCAGTTGCGGCGTCGCGCCGGACAGGTCGATGCTCACCACCGTTCCACTCACCGCACCGGTGCTGGTCGAGACGCCCACGGTGCGGCCGATCAATCCAATCGACTGCTGCGAGGCCTGGTTGAGCACCAATGCCTGCATGCTGCTGTTGAGCTCCTGGGTTTGCTGCAACGTCGTGAACTGCGCGATCTGGGCCATGAACTCCTGGTTGTCCATGGGTTTGAGCGGGTCCTGATAGGTCAGCTGGGTCATGAGCACCTGCATGAAATCCTGCAGGGTCAGGTTCGCGCTGGCGGATGGGGCGGTCGCAGCGCCTACGGGACTGGTTGCCATGGGTTCTCCTGATTCAATGTCACGGGAAGGAAGTCTGCCGCGCGGGGCTCAAGCGGCGACGAGGAAGGCCCGGCACCGGCGGTCGCCTCGAATTCGCAGCGACCATTGCAGGTGAAGGACACGAGCCGCTCTCCGCGCGACGCAACCCAGCGTTGCAGCAGCGGAAGGAGCCCTGTACTGTCGATCGATCGGTCGGCACCGACCCAGACTTTCACGCCGCGCTCGTTCCATTCGGCGTACAGGCGCAGCGGCTCATCGGACGGCGCCGGGGCGGCGCGAGCCCCTGCATGCGCTGTATCTAAAGCAGGTGTCGAGAGCTCCTGCCACGGCAGATCGGCGGGCAGGTCATGCAATGCGTCCTGGGATGCGAAGGAAAGAAAGGCACGCCGCGCGGACGTGCTCGCGACCGGATGCACCTGCCCATGAATGGCTTCGGGACCAGCACTCGCCCGAGACGCGCGTCCCAGGCCAGGCGTCGCCACTACGGTCAACCCCGCGCTGGACGCAGCGCCTCCCGGGGGAACGCCCCTGTGTCCACCTTGGGGACGGCGGCATTGCCGACGCCGGGAACATCGGAGGCATGTGATGTGAAGCCATTGCGGGCAGACGAATCCGCATCGACACCTGCCGCAGCAACGCTGCCGGTCCGTCGCAAATGGCCGGTGTCCTCCTGCCCCGGCTCGCGCGCGGAGTCTTCGCGCTTCGGAACCCAGCGCAGCGGATTGGCAAAAGGCTGCGCCAGCGTTCGCAGCGGCCGTAGCGGCCGTAGCGGCTCGTGCCCGCCTCCCGTATCCGGGTGTCCTGCCTGGACAGCCTGCTCGAACGCCCGGGACCAGGCGCTTGCCGCCCCGGAGTCCCTGCCGGCGCCGGAATTCGTGCCCACCTGCGTCCGCAGGATCACCGGCGTCTGGAGTCCCGTGACAGGGGATTCGCTCATGACCATGCCCCTTCCGATGCACGCCGTGCGAGCCATTCACGATCGGAGTCAGCAGCCTGTCGGCGCAGCGCTTCTTGCGCGAACTCCTCCACTGCCTCATCGCGATGGGCTTCGATGGCATCGATCTTCTGCTGATGCGACAGGCAGTCCCGAGCCGCCTGCGTGCAATCCTTGCGCAGGTCGGCGCATCGCACCTGGGCCTGCATCATCCGCTCCCGCAATTGAGCCAACCATTGAAGCGAGCGGGCATGGGCGCCAGGGTCCACCTGTTGCGCGACGCGCCCGGCGGCCTGCTCGACGGCCGTCGAATGCGATGCGACCAGGGCCTCCAGCGCCTCCCGCGCGGCCGCCGACTCAGCCTGCAGGCGTGCGAAACGAACCTGCAGGGCATCGAGCTGCCAGCCCAGGCGCTGGCGCAGGGGCTCCAGGGCATAGTCAAAGCCACGGGTGTCGACAGTGCTCACGCTTGGCTCCCCGGGCCATTCGGCGCAGCCAGTGCGCCGCGCCAGTCTCTTTGCCAATCGGTCAAGCCGCCAACGGTGTCGCCGCGCGCGACGCCGCCTTCTTGCTGACGCAGGAAGGCGTGAAGTTGCGGTTGGCACGCCAGCGCGGCATCGAGTTCGGCGTTGGAGCCCGCTTCGTAGGCACCGAGTTCGACCATTTGCCGGTTGCGCTCCAGCAGCGCGATCGTGCGCACCGCATCGGCGACGAGCTCCCGCTCCTGCGCGGTCGTGAGTTCCGGCAACAGGCGGCTGGCGCTCTTGAGCACGTCGATCGCCGGGTACTGCCCCTGATGCGCGAGGCGGCGCGACAGCACGATGTGCCCGTCGAGAATCGCACGCAGGGCATCGGCAACGGGTTCGTTCATGTCATCGCCTTCGACCAGCACCGTCATGAGCGCAGTGATGGCGCCGCCCGACGGAGATGTGCCACAGCGCTCGCAAAGCTCGGGCAGCTCCGCGAACACCGAGGGCGTGTAGCCGCGCGCGGTCGGCGGCTCCCCCGCGGCCAGTCCCACCTCCCGACGCGCCATGGCCAGCCGTGTGATCGAGTCCATCGTCAGCAGTACTTGGCGACCTTGCGCCCGGAAGTCCTCGGCAATGGCGAGCGCGGCATGCGCCGCACGGATGCGTGCCAGCGCGGGCTGGTCGGCGGAAGCGACCACCACGACGGAGCGCTTCATGCCTTCCGCGCCGAGCTGCTTCTCGATGAAATCCCTCACCTCGCGTCCGCGCTCGCCGATGAGTGCGATCACGTTGACGTCCGCCCGCACATGGCGCGCAATCATCCCGAGCAGCGTGCTCTTGCCCACGCCCGAGCCTGCGAAGATGCCCACGCGCTGGCCCTGGCCGAGAGTCAGCAATCCATCGATGCACCGCACGCCCGTGTCCAGGCGATTCTCGATGCGAGGCCTTTGCATGGGGTTGATCGCAGCGGCCTTCAGCGCAGCGGTGCGCTCGGTCCAGGGGGCCTGAGCACCGTCAAGCGGTTGCCCGAAGCCATCGACGACCCTGCCGAGCAAGGCATCTCCCACGCCGAGACGCGAACTGTCACCGCGCGCGATCACCAGGCTGCCGGCGCTGAGGCCTTGCATGCTGCCATAAGGCATCAGCGTAACTTTCGCTCCATGGATGGCCACGACCTCCGCAACCACCTCTGCATGCGCACCGCGACGCACGTCTTCCGCAGGCACGATGCTGCACAGCTCGCCCACATGCACGCGCGGCCCTTCGGCCTCGATCGCCAGCCCGCGCAGGTTGCGCACTGTGCCGATGCGGCGCGTGAGTTCGAGCATCGGGATGGCCGCACGCAGCGCGCGCAGCCGGGGCCATGCCTGCGCGTCTGGAGCTGCGGCTTGGGTCGGGAACGGCGCGGTGGTGGCATCGAGCACACTCATCACGGGATGCATCCTTCGCTGCTATGGCGCTGGCGGAATGCTTCCGTCAGGGCCTCCAGTTGGGTTTCGAGCCGGGCGTCCAGGCAGCCGCTGGTGCCGCGCACCACACAACCGCCCAAGGCGACCTCGCCATCCGCGCGCCAAGCGACTCGCCCTCCGCCCTGGTCGGCAAGCCATTTCGCGAGGGCAGCATCTGCTTGAAGAAGCGCGAGGTCGTCCGCGTGGACATGGATCGACAGCAGCCCTTCGAGCGTGTCGCCACAGCACTCGCTGACCGCTTGGCGAACCGCTCGGACGACGACCTCCGGGTCGAGCGCGCGTTCGCCCAGCAGCCGTCCGATGGCCGCATGGCACAGCGCCACCATGTCGTCTTCCGCAGCTTCCAGCCGCCGCGTCAGATGCTGCGCGGTCTGAGCCCTGAGCGACAGCATCAGCTGATCCAGGAGGCCGCTTTGCCTCGCCATCGTTGCGCGCCCGTTTTCGTTTTCTTGCTGGACTTCGATCGCGCCAGCTTCCCGCCCCTGAAGCAGTCCCTCCTGGCGACCCTGCTCGAACCCCGATTGCCTGGCCTCCTCTCTTCCGGCCTCCAGGCCCTCTCGATAGGCCCTCTCGACAGCTTGCGCCCGTTCCGCCTCGGACTTCTGCACGGCTGCGGCGTGAAGTTCGTTCGCGGACTTCAGCACGGCTGGCTGCGCTTCGAGGGCTGGTCGCGGGAAGGCGTCCGACGAGTCTTTCGATCCGGTCGCGGCCCCCTGCGCAACGGTCGTGGGCCGCAGCAGCGCGCGTGTGGCGGGAGGGTGCGGCACGCCACGCAGAACCACTGCGCCGGCCGACGCAGATGCGGCGTCCTCGCGAACGCGGCTCACCGGCTGTTCCTCCGGCCAGCGAGCGGCTCACTGCCCCATCGTTGCCACCACGCCGATCGCCGCGTTGGCCGCACTGGCTCGACGCCATGCGATGCGGCGCCATGCGATGCGGCGCCATCGGCACCGGTGGCACCTGAAGAAAAGGACGCTTCGTCCAGACGCGCCTGCAGCAGCTGCATCAGGCTGGTCTGCCAAGGCTTGCGGGAGGAGACGACGCTCTCGCTCGCATCGCTTCGCGGAGATGACGGGTGGCGCTCCAGCCGCGTTCTGATGCCGGCGGCCTTGGCTGCAGGAAGCAGCTTCAAGACCTCCCCCTGCCAGGGCCACGCGCGAATACGCAGCAGCTGTGCCGTCAGCTCCACCGGTTCGTGCAGCAGCACGCTTGCGAGGGCCGCTGGCGACGCACGAAGGATTGCGTCTTCATCCGATGCGGCCGCTTGGCCATGCTCGGGCAAGTGGGCCAGCGGGTCGGCGCCTATTCGCACAGCACGCAGCAACTCCTCGTCGATCGGGATTCCCAGCGTCTCCAACTCACCAAGCAGCGGCAACAAGGTTGCGCGATCCGCGGCGGGCAGCTGCGAAAGCACCCAGGCCCGGTCGTGCTCGGACATTGCTCTGAGCAGCAGCGCCGCCTGACGTGGCTGCGGTTCACCGCCCGATGCCGTGGACATGGCCGAAGCGAACAGCGACTGGCTCACCGGGTTGCTCCCACGGGCTGGCGATCGTGGCCCGTCGTCGGCACGGTCCGCGGGGCCAGTGGCCTGACCGCGTTGGCCTGCGGCTGCATCCAAGCGCGCACCTTGGCCAGTGCCTCCAGGCGTTCGGCCTCAGACAACGGGGCCGCAGGGTATCTTGCCTTCGCTCTGGCCGCACGGATGATCGCCCAGGCCAGCAGAACGACGGACGCGAGCAGCAACGCCAGGACCGGGCCCGAAGACACCGAGGCAGGAAGCGCCCAATGTGCCGGTGTGCCTGAACGCAGGCTCGCATCCTGCTTCTCGCTCGCCTGCAGCTCTGGATCTGGTTCGCTGGGCGCTGCTGATGCGGGCGACGCAAGGAAGCCCGCGATGGTCTGAACGACCACCGTGTCGCCTCGCTCAAGCGAGGCGCCTACGCTCGCGGCCACCATCTGCCGCAGTTGTTCGTGCTGCGCGGGCTGCAGTGCCTGCTTGACCACCACCGCGACCTGGACGCGCCGCACCGATCCCGGCTGGCTCATCACCTGCTCGACCCGGTGACCCAGCGCGTACTCGACCTCCTGCTGGCTCGTACCACCCGCCGACGCCGTCGCGCCACCCGAAGACGTGGTGTTGAGCGGAGCCCCCGCATCCCGGCTGGTCTCGCGCTGACGGGTCACCACGCCGGTGGGCGCAACGCCCGGCTTGCCGGGCGCGCCGATGACTTCATCGGTCTTGACCTGGACCCTGTCCATGTTGAGCACCACGTCGACGCTGGCCAGTGCCTGGCCCGTCCCGAGGGCGCGCTCGAGCACGACCGTCGCCTTGCGCGCGAGGTACGCTTCCGTTTCCTTTTTGAGGTCCAGCCGCCCGCTGCCCATGTCGTCGGCTTCATTGACTCCGCTGCCGTTGCGAGTGAGCGCAACGCCGCTGCGGTCGACAATGGTGACGTCCTGCGGCGAGATTCCTGGGACGGCGGCCGAGACCAGCCGCTGGATGCCCGCGACCTGTTCGGCCCGCAGGCCCTGCCCTTTCTTCATGCTCAACGTGACCGACGCCTTGGGCCTGATGGTGGCCTGCCTGAACAGCCCCTGCTCTGGAAGAGCCAGCAGCACGCGTGCCTCGCGCACCTCCGCCAGCGACATGATGGTCCGGGTCAGTTCGCCCTGCAGCGCCCGCTGGTAGTTGATCTTCTGCGCAAACTCGGTCATCCCGAGGTCGTTGTTGTTGAACAGCTCGAAACCCACGGCTCCGTGCAAGGGGATTTCCTTGCCCATCAGCTTCATGCGCGTCCTGAGCACCTCGTTCTTGTCGACCAGGATCGTGCCCGTGCGCTCTCCACCGGCGTCGGTGCGTTCACCCACCACATACGGAATCTTGAGGCGCTCCAGTTCCGCGGTCATCGCCGCGCTGTCCTGCGGCGTCAGATCTGCAAAAAGCGTCTCGTACTCGGTCCGGGAAAGCCAGAAGGCGCAGAAGGCAGCCAATGCCAGCAGCGCGATGCTTCCCACGAGAAAAACGCTTCGCCCGGTGGTGCCGAGCTGCCGCGCTAGCGCGGCCCAGAAACGTTGGATCACCTGTGTTCCCCCATCCCGGAAGCCAGGCGCACCGCCCCCACTTCACTTGCCTTGCGTGCCATTGTCACCATGGCTACACCTGCATCCTCATCACGTCTTGGTAGGCTTCGAGAAGCCGCCCCCGGACCTGCATCATCAATTGGAATGACAGCCGGCTTTCCTCGAGACGAATCATCATCTCGTGGAGGCTCTGCACGTTCCCGGTGGCCAGTTGCTGCAGGTCGACCTGCGAAGCCACGAGGTCCCGGTTGACCGCTTCCAGCCCGCGGCTGACCATCGCGCCAAACTGGTCTTGCACCTGCGCGCCGTCGGCGACTGCCGCTGAAACGGCAGGCATCACCTCATCCGGTGAAGAAATTGCGGAGATGCTCTGAAGGGCCATCAATGCGCTGCTCATGCGTTCTGCCCCCCAATGTCCAGTGCACGCAACGCGAGCGTCTTAGCGGTGTTCATGGCGACGACATTGGCCTCGTAAGAGCGCAATGCACTCATCATCGTCACCATCTCGGTCGCGCTATCGACACTCGCGTATGCGACGAACCCCTTGGCATTCGCAAACGGATTGCCGGGCTCATACACAAGCCGGGATGGTGCGTCCGCAGGCTCCACACTTGCGAATGGCAGGCCCGCGGCACCTTGTGCTCCTTCGGCAAAGCGCCCCATGGCGGCCTCAAAGCCCGATGTCGAAGCGAGCACGGCGGGAGTGCTGCGGCCGACCACACGCATGGGCTGGTAGCGTGGCGCGCCAGGGGCCTGGACGGTGTTGGCGTTGGCGAGATTGAGCGCGGTCACCTCGACACGCGTGCGCTCCAGCGCCATGCCGGCGGCGCTGATGGCAAAGACCTGCGAATAGTCCATCGACGACATTCCTCGGTAGGTGGGATTGTTACTTCTTGCCGTCATTCACTGCGACGGACAGGATCGCGTAATGACGCGACAGGCCCTTCACGAGCGCCGTTCTGCGCGAGGCGGCTAACCTCGACATCCAGCAAGACCTTGGGCGACAGCCCCAGCGCCGATCCCTGGGACGCGGCCTCCAGCCGAGGCGCCACGCCGGCCAGGTCGCTCATCTCGATGCGGCCCCGGCTCGAGAGCCCACGGCGCGCCTCGTCGAGCTGCGCCTCGAAATCAACCGACAGCGGCACGTAATCGACGGAGTTCGCGTTGGCAATGTTTGCGGCAATGGCCTGCTGGCGCAGGCTGGCCGCGTCCAACGCAAGTCCGAGTGCGGTGGCCGTGACGGCCTCGATGCTTGTAGACATGGTGATGAAATCCTTTCTGTCCCGTCCATTGGCTACTACTGGATGACCAGTTCGCCGTGCAGCGCACCTGCGGCCCTTACTGCGCGCAGGATCGAGATGACATCCCGCGTATTGGTCTTGAGCTTGGCCAGCGTCTGCACCAGATCGGCCACTGTGTTGCTGCCGGGTGCAACATAGCCAGGTCCGTTCTGCTCACTGACGTCGACCGTCGTGTTCGTGACAATGGCGGTGCGCACGCCGGCATTGGCGCCCCACAGGCCCGAGGGCTGCGATGCGGAGTTGTAGTTAGCGATCGATATCTTGAGATCGCCGTGGGAGATCGCGACCTGGGAGATGCGCACATCGCCTCCGGAAACCACCGTGCCCGTGCGCTCATTGATGACGACGCGCGCGCGCCGATCGGGCTGCACGCTGACGTTCTCGATCTTCGCGATGAAATTCGCGAGTTGCGCCTGCTGGCCCTCGGGCACCCGGACCTCGATGCCCTCGGCATCGCGCGCACGCGCCAGGCCGGCACCGACCTGGGCATTGATCGCGGAAGCGATGCGGCTCGCGGTGGTGTAGTCCGCATCGCCGAGCACGAACGTGAGCGTCTGATCAGCGCCCAGCACGTCGGCCTTCACGCCCACCTCGACCTTGGCACCGTTAGGGACGGAACCCGATGTCGGGTGGTTCTTCTGCACCACATTGCCGTTGGCATCGTAGCGGTAGCCCCCTACTGACAATGCCCCTTCGGCCAGCGCATAGATCCGGCCATTGGCCGCCTTCAGCGGCGCAAGCAGGAGACTCCCCCCAGGAGACTGCGGGCGTCCCCTGCGGAGGTCACGGTCACATCGAGTGTGTCGCCCTCGCGCGCAAACGGAGGCATCACCGCCGACACCATCACGACGGCCACGTTGCGGCTTTGGACCTGGGCCGGCGAGACACTGAGATTGAACTGGGAGAAGACGTTGGCTAGCGCTTGGCGTGTGGTGGCATTGGTCGGCGAGTCACCGGTGCCTGCCAGGCCCGTCACGATCCCGTAGCCGACGAGCGCATTGTCCCTCCAGCCCTGCAGCTTGCCGAGATCTTTCACCCGCACCGGAGCAGTCTGTTGAGCATTCGCCGGGGCGCTCGCCCCCATCAGCAGCGCGATAGCGGCGATGCTCGCAGCCACGCCTCGGCGTACGCCTGAACGCATCGGCGAGGGTCTCGACGATCTGGATTGGATGTGCATCACAGCCCCAACCAGTCGAGTGCCTTGCGCCACCAGCCGCGGCGCTGCCGCTCCGAGAGATCGCCTTCGCCGATGTAGTGAATCTGCGCATCCGCAAGGCGCGTGGACAGTACCACGTTGTCGCTCGAAACGTCCTGTGCTCTCACCCGTCCCTCCAGGTTCACCTTGTGCTGCTCCTCGTTGACGGTGAGCAACTGCTCCCCCGCGATGCGCAAGTCGCCATTGGCCATCACCTCGCGCACCGACACGCTCAGTGTCGCCAGCAGGCGGTTGGCGCGCTGGGTCGTCCCGCCGCCGTCGAAACTGCCCGCCTGGCTGATCGAGCCGCCGCGCTGGCGGCTGCTCGACAGCGACGACAGGCCGAAGTTCACGGCGTTGTTGCGCTGGGTCGTGGTGTCTGTGCTGGTGCTCGCCGACGATTGTTCGTAGACCTGCACGGTGATCAGGTCGCCGACACGAAAGGCCTTGTGATCCCCCGCGAGGGACCTGTAGCTGGTCGCGTCGTACAGGCTCTCGGCGCACGCAACGGGCATGCCGAGCCCCATGACGAGCAAGATCGTGATGCCAGCCAGGCCGGCCTTCAAGCCATGACCAAGGAAAGAGCACCGGGCGCTCATTGGCGGACCTCCACGATACCGGGCCCGACCACGCGGGCCACGATGGAACTCGATGCACTGGGCAACTTGACCCGCACCGACTGCCCCTCGATGCCGTCCTGCAGCACCTCGACACGGCTCTCCAGAGCGATGCCTCCCTGGCTCGTGCGCAAGGTCGCGTACTCGCCGCGCGCGATCAGCGGCGCGGCCTCCACATCGGAGCGGGTCAGAACTTGCCCTGCAGCCAGCGGACGGCGCAATCGCAGAGCGCCGTCTGCCGGACCGTCGATCCCCCGCACCGAGGCGGTGGCAGGTACCGCGACGCCGGCCACACGTCCGGCAGCCACCGGCACCGAATTTCGTCCCGCCCAATCGACATCGTGCACAAGCAGCCGGCTGCGTTCGGGGCGCGAAGGATCGATCATCCTGCCCGCAGGCAGGTCCTCGGACGCGATCAGGCCCGGGGCAAAGACACTCACGTCGAAGCTCGTGGCGATCGTGCGCACGAAGCGCTCGTCCGACCAGACATCCACCCACACCACCTGGCGCCTGGACAACGCGGGGGCGGTCCACGCATTCGCATCTGCGGCACCGAGGGTCGACCGGGCGCGCAACTCCAACTTTTCGCCCGGCACATTCACGTCGTCGGGCACCTGCGCGAGATCGACGTCCGCCCGCAGCCGTCTGGCCTCGAGCTGATCCTTCAGGTGCTGTCGGGCTGCCGAAGCGATCTGCTCGCCCGCCAGGACGCTGACAGCGAGCCGCACGCTGTTGGCGGCCGGCCCCTGCCACTGGATCTGCGTCTCTTCGATTCCGCTGCGCCGTCTGATCCATCGCAGCAGGGATTCGCGCTCCAGCGTCACCGGCTCGCCCGAACGGGGCACCGTGCCGAGCGGCAACGCCATGAGCAGCCGCAGTTGCGCGAGATCCTGGCTGCTGAGGTTGGCGACCTCGCCAAGCGTGACCTGCTGCTGCCTCACCTGTGCCTCGGGCCGCAATTCGAGCCGCACGCGTGCCGCTGCAGCTTGGGCTTTCACTTGGGCAGGAGCCAACGCCCCGCAGGCCAACACGCAGGCGGCGGCGATGAATGGAGCGGCACCCGTGCGGGACCGGAACAGGATGGTCACGGCATGTCCTTCATCGGCGAAGGTTGTTGACCATGCCCAGCAGTTCGTCCGACGCCTGCACGACCTTGACGCTGGCCTGATACGCCCGCTGCGCTACCATCAGATTGACCATTTCGTCGACCATCTTGACGTTCGACGCCTCCAGAAATCCCTGCCGAAGCGAACCGATGCCCTCCTGTCCCGCACGACCGGCCATGGGCTCGCCGGAAGCATCACTGGAGCGGTAGAGGTTGTCCCCCTGCGCAAGCAGCCCCATCGGATTGGCGAACCGAACCAGCTGCAGCTGCCCCACCTGCGACGCCTTGGGCTGCTGGGGCGTCGTCACGCTCACGGTCCCGTCGGGCGACACGGTGACCGAAGTCGCCGTCGCTGGAATCGTGATCCCCGGCTTGAAGGGGTGACCCGACTGCGAGACCAGTGTGCCATCGGCATTGACCTTCATGGAACCGCCGCGACTGAAAGCAGTGGCCCCGTCGGGCAACTGCACCTCCACGAAGCCATCGCCCTCGATCGCGAGGTCCCACGAGGAGCCTGTTGGATTCAACGCACCAGGCTCGAAGAGCCGCGCAAGCGCGTTCACGCCGACCCCCGCACCCGTGCCCATGGCAGCACCCAAGAGGCCGGGCACCGCTTGGTCGGCGCCCGCGGGAGCAAGCCGCGAGGCCTCCGTCATCATCAAATCGGTGAAGCTGACCCGCCCCTTCTTGAAGCCGGGCGTGTTCACGTTGGCCAGGTTGTTGGCGATGGTGTCGACGTGCAGCTGCTGGGCCTGCATGCCCGTGGCACCGATATAGAGAGCATCAAACATGAGGGATGGTCCTTGAAGGGAAAGCAGCGCTGTGCGCGAATGGGCCTCGGATCAGGAAAGTTCGCCGAGCTTGCGGATCGCATTGCCCAGCATTTCGTCGTAGCCGCTGGCCACCTTTTGCATGGACTCGAAATGGCGCATGGTCTGCATCAGCTGCACCATCTCCTGAACCGTGCTGACGTTGGCGTTCTCGAGCGACCCTTGCCGGACTTGGACATCCGACTCGCTGGCCATCACCATGGCGGCGCCTGGAGCCAACAAGCCGTCACCGAGACGCTGCATGCTGGCCGGGTTCTCGAATCGCACGAGTTTCAGCTGCGCGATCGGTGCGCCGCTCGCGGCGGCGGATAGAGGCTCGGTGATGTTGCCGGACGCGTCGACCACGGGCTTGAGCGTCGTCAGGAAGATTTCCCCGTTCTTGCCCATCACCGCATGTCCCTGCGCGGTCACGAGCCGTCCGCGCGCGTCCAACGAGAAATTCCCCTGCCGGGTATATGCCGCCCCCTCGGGGGTCGTGACCTCGAAGAAGGCATCTCCGGAGATCGCGAAATCCAGCGGCTCACCCGTCATGCGCAAGGTCCCCGGCCGCACGTCCAGCAAGCTTTTTGCCGTACCGAATGCGGCGGCGGGCTGCGCCGGCGTCGGCGACGCCATCTGGTCGAGCACTTCAACGAAGGGACGTGTCGCAATGACTTCGCGTCTGTAGCCAGGTGTGGTGACGTTGGCGAGGTTGAGCGCAATGCGATCCAGGCGCTGCATGTCGTTTTGCATCGTCGCAAGGGAAACTGCAAGGAGGTGGTCCATGGTGCGCGGGGTGTCAGTGAGATATCCGTGGGGTGAGGACGGTCAGGATGCGAACGGTCATTGCTCTGGACTTCATATGGCGATCACACCCCAAGCCTTGAGCTCGATGCTCTGAGGCACCTCCGTCATGGAGAGCACGCGCAGATGAGGCATGACGCGTTCCGAGATCGAACGCACGTGTCGACGCAGTTCAGGCGAGCACAGGAGGACGGGAAGCAAGTTGCTTTTCATCATGCGTTCGGCCTGTTGGACCAAGCGGGCAATGAACTGCTCCGTGAGCTTCGGATCGAGAACGAACGGTTGCGCCGGTTCCGCGCCACTGCGCGCTCGCTGCACGCTGTGCAGGAACTCGCTCTCCACCGCAGGGTCGAGCGTCAGTACCTGGAGCGCGCTGGCCTCCCCCATCAAGCTCTGACAGATCGCCAGGCCCAGTCTGTGGCGCACCGCTTCCGTCAGAGTGACGGGATCCTTGCTGTGCCGTCCAGCGTCGACCAGGGTCTCGAGAATGGCTTCCATATGCCGGATCGAAACCTTCTCGCGCAGCAGGTTCTGCAGAACCTTCTGGATGTCGCTGACCGACAGCACCGTGGGCACCAGTTCTTCCACCAGACCCGGTTGACTCTGACGCACGCGGGCAAGCAACTTGTCAGCTTCTGCACGACTCAGCAGCGTTGCCGACTCGCGCCGCAAAACCTCGGTGAGATGCGTGAGAAACACCGTGGGGCCATCCACCAGCGTGAACTTCTGGGCAACCGCCGTCTGCCGCTGGGATTCATGGATCCAAAGGGCCGGTAGCCCATAGGTCGGGTCTCGCGTCACTTCGCCGGGGATGCTCTGGATATCTCCGCCCGGATGGATCGCCAACAATCGATCCGGACGGACATCACCCTTCGCACACAGCACGCCGTCCACCATGATCTCGTAGCGATCGGGGGCAAGCTTGGTCGCAGCCCGGAACCGGACAGGCGGCAGAACCACGCCAAGCTCCTGTGCGTGGAGCTTGCGGAAAGTGGCGATCCGCTCCAGAAGGGGACTGGCACCGTCCTGCACAAGCGCGGACCAGTGCGCCCCCACGGCGATCTCGATCGGCTCGACCGCCAGCATGGCGTGAGCCTCGACATCCCCGCGCGCGCCCCCCGCCGTACCGGCCTCCTCGCCCTGATCCACGGCGGCCGCGTCGGGCATCGCCGCCGACGGTCGCTGCATGCGGTGCGCCACGGCGGCCGCCGCAAGCATGCATCCCACCAACACCAGCGTCGGAAGCACTGGTACCCCCGGCAAGGTCAGCAGTCCTGCCAGGGCAAAGGCGACTAACAGCAGCGTCTTCGGAAATGAGGTGATCTGTCGCAGGACCTCCGCGCTCAGATTGGAGTCCGATGCGGAGCGCGTGACGATGATCCCGGTGCCGACCGCGATGACCAACGCGGGCACCTGGGTCACGATCCCGTCTCCAATGGTCAGCAGCGTGTAGGTCCGCAGCGCCTCGCCCCAAGGCAGGCCATGCTGCAGCACGCCGATCACCAATCCTCCGATGATGTTGATCAACATGATGATGATGCCGGCGATCGCATCGCCCTTGACGAACTTGCTCGCGCCGTCCATCGCACCGTAGAAGGCCGACTCCTTCTCCAGGTTCTTGCGCCGCGCCTGGGCCTGGGCCTGATCGATGAACCCCATGTTGAGATCGGCATCGATGCTCATCTGCTGGCCAGGCATGCTGTCCAGCGTGAAGCGCGCGGCGACCTCCGACACTCGCTGTGCGCCGCTGGTCACCACCACATACTGCACAACGATCAGGATCAGGAACACGATCAGGCCGATCACGTAGTTGCCGCCCACCACGAAGGAGCCAATGGCTGCAATGACCTTGCCCGCATTCCCGTCCGACAGGATCAGACGCGTCGCCGCCACATTGAGCGAGAGCCGAAACAGCGTGGCGATCAGCAGCAGCGACGGGAAAGTGGAGAACTCGACGGGGCGCGCAATGTAGAAAGTCAGCAGCAGAACCAGCAGCGCGAAGCCGAAATTGGTCAGGATGAGAAAGTCCAAAAGGCCTGCGGGGATCGGCACGAACAGCACGATCATCACGCCCAGCACCAGCAACACCATGGCAATGTCGCTGTGCCGCCCGAAGAACCGCTGCAATCCAATCATGCGGCCCGCCCCTGATGGGTTTGAGTCGAACGACGTGCATCGCGCTGCGCAAAGACCCAGACCACAATGCGAGCAACGGCCGCGTAGTGCGCCATCGGCACGTGCTCCTGGAGCGCCATTTCCGCATACAGCGCGCGGGCCAGCGGCGGATTCTGGACCACGGGAATGCGGTGCCGGGCAGCGATCTGGCGCATGACGGCGGCCATCGGCCCCTTGCCCTTCGCGACCATCTGCGGCGACGTCATCTCGCCATGCACATAGCGCAGAGCCACCGCCACATGCGTCGGATTGGTGATGAGCACATCGGCCGACTTCGTGTCGCGCAGCGCCAGGCTTCGCTTGAGCATTTCTCGCCGAAGCTCGCGCAGCCGAGCACGTATACGCGGGTCGCCGTCCCGGTTCTTGGATTCATCCCTCATGTCTCGATGGCTCATGCGCATCGTTTTCGCGAACTCGCGCCGGCTATACAGCAGGTCCAGCAAGGCGATGAAAGCAAGCATCGCGGCCAATCGCAGGCCGAGCGACGCAAAGTCGTCCAGCATGGTGCGCACAGTGCCTGCCGCAGAAAGGCCAGTGAGGTGGAAGAACTGCGGCAGCAGCGACTTGATCGCGGCATACGCCACCACCGTGAGCAATGCAAGCTTGAGCAATGCCCTCAATGCGAGAAAGAGCATTCGCACAGAGAAGACGCGCTTGAAGCCCGCCACCGGGTTGAGTCGATTCCAGTCTGGCTTGAGAGGATCCAGCGACAGAACAGGTCCTGTCTGGATCAGATTGCTGAACACAGCGGCGACCAGCAATGTCACAAAAAACGGAACAGCTTGCGTAAATGTGAACCACAGTCCCTCCGCCAGCAGCGAGCCGGCGACAGCCATGTCCAGATCGACGCGCCCCGCGAGCACCAGCAGTGTGCGATCGAAGCGAAACTGCTCGCTCCAAGTCACCCATCCCTGGGCGGTCAGAAAGAGCATCGCGGACGTGAAAACGATCGCGGAAATGACATCCACGCTCTTGGCCACCTGGCCGCGCTCGCGCGCCTTCTGCAGCTTGTAAGGCGTGGCGGGCTGGTTGCGATCCAGGTCGCTCTGCGACATCAGCGTCGCCCTCCAGGCTCATGTCCCGCAACTGAGACGGCCAGGAACATCGCCGTCCAGTTCTCGAAAATCGAGGCATACACCCTGCTCATGACCGAGCCCATGCCCGAGAACCATAACGAAAGCGCAATCAGACCGACGACGACCTTTGTCGGGATGCCGACAGCCAGCATGTTCATCTGAGGCAGATTGCGCGAAAGCACACCCAGCACAAACTCCGCGATCAACAAACAGAAGACCACAGGAACCGCAAGCGCGAACGACAGCCCCAGAAGGCCGGCCGCCTGCTTGAGCACCGGCCCCAGAGCCGCATCGACGGGCCAGGGCTGCCCAAGTGGAAAGCGTTCGAAGCTGTAGACGACGCCACGCAACAGCGCATGATGGCCATCAACCAGGAAGAACACGACCACGCCCAGCTGACTGAACGCAGTTGCCAACAGCGGCATGCTGGCATGGGTTGTCGGATCAAATACCTGCCCCAGACCAAACCCGATCTGGATGTCCAAAAGACGGCCGGCCACCGCGAACGTACTGAAGGCGAGGTGAATGCCGACGCCCAGCGTCGCACCCATTGCCACTTCTGTGGCAGCAGCCTGCATGAGCAGGCCAGGCTCCGCCGCGAGTCGTGCCATCAGGGCCTCAGGAAAGAGCCCCCCGCTCGCATTCGTTCCGGTCGCAAGGACGGCGGCAAATCCAAGAATGGTCAGCACCCGCACCCGCAATGGCGTTCCGCCCGAGGCGAGGATGGGCGTCAACAGCAGCATCGCGCCGAGCCTGAGGGACGCCAGTGCAGTGGCCACCAGCAACGAAGCGCCAGGCAGCAGGGCAAAGCTCGAACTGTGCACGGACTCTGCTCAGAACATCGATGGGATCGACGACCAGAGCTCGGTGGCGTACTGGATCAGCTTACGCAGCATCCAGGCCCCAAAGATGATCAGTGCAAGGCCTGCCGCCACCAGCTTGGGCACAAAGGTCAGCGACATCTCCTGAACCTGAGTGATCACTTGAACCACACTGATCAAAAGGCCGACCAGCATCGTGAGGCCCAGGACAGGCGCGCAGGTAACGAAAGCGACCCACAGCAGGTCGCTCATCATGCGCAGAGCTAAATCGGGGTGCATCGGCGCCTGTCAGTAATAGGTAGGCAATGCCCCTAAGGGCCGGCCCTCGACGCCATGGCAAACACTAGAAGATGTCAGCATTGCATCTTCCTCCCTCGTCCCGCCGGCACTTCTTTGCGTCACTTCCCGCGCCCTCCGCGCCGCTCGGCAACCTTAGAAAGTCCGGTTACTCTGTATGCGGCTGACTGTGTTTTGATATCTAACCCCCACAAATCTAACCTTTAATTACCAAGAGCTCGCCTTCGATTACAAAATTTAGGAATGCCCGCGAAGAATTTAGATCTAAAGCATTAGGAACTTTAAAGACCGCTTCTACGGCAGTTGCGTCTCTGCAACTTGCCTGCCTGGCATTGCGTCGGGCAGAGCCGCCGCTGTTAAAGCACGACTCCGATAGGACGTTGGTTTAAGCCGCGTTCCGGAGTGATTGATCTTCGAATTTGTCAGGCGACCGCGACCAATCACTGATTGCAGGCGTTTCAGGGGCAGCCAGCCCTCGTAGGTGCGGATGCGAGTAATGTCCAGGCCCACGACTGGCTGGGCTCGCCTGCCCATCTGGCAGCGCAGCCCCTCGAGCCCGAGCAGGCGAGCTACGCGATGCTTGCCGCATGTCTTTGCCCAGATCGCGCATGTCCATGGTCAGCTCGCGGTAGCCATAGACACCGCCACTCTCCAACCAAGCGTGCTTGAGAAGGCCCAACAGACGATCGTCCTTGCCACGAGTACTCATCGGCTCAACCTTCCAGTCGTAGTAGCCGATGGGGCGAACGACCACGACCTTGCACAGCCTGCGAACGCTGTGCCCGCCTTTATGGCGCTCGATGAACACGTACTTCACCCGGACTGTTTGGCAAAGTACGCCGCGGCCTCCTTTAGGAGGTCGCGCTCCTCAGTCACACGTTTGAGATCGGCCTTCAGCCGCCGCAGTTCGTCTGTCTGCGACACTTACGCCTGCCGATCACCGGCGGTGGATTCGATGGCCGCCGCTTTCGGCACCTCCCAAGCAGCCACACCCGGCGCCAGCCCACTGGCTGCCGTCGTCGGAGACCGTCAACTCGGCCATGCCAGTTCAAAGGCGTCGGTAATTGACCGCTTACAGACGAGGGAACATCTTGTGCCTCAGCTCGCGAAAATCAAAGTCACGAGAACACCCCATTATCAGCAGCCAGGGCCACCTCGAGCCTCAGATCGCGATAACGAAGGTCACGAGAACGCCCCATTACTGCCGGTTGGCCCGGCGCACGCACTCGTGCGCAAAACAGCAACGCATTGTCGCCAGCCATGCAGATTTCAATCTCGATTGCTTACCCCAGATGGCAGGGTCGTGCCGCGCTGAAGCGAGCACCGCCGTGACTTCATAGGTAGCTATCTTTTCAGCATTCCTCCAGTGCCCCTCGCAACGGAACCGTAGCCACCGCACAGGTCTGTCTAGGTCGAAAGCTGGTCGTCTCCTCTACTGGACTCTCGAACGACATAGCGATCATTCTCGTCCAGCTCATCAGGGTCTACCAACACGACCGAACGCTCGCCAGTACTGGAAACGTGAATGAATGAATACGGGTTTGCTGTTTCATCGTTCACCAAGAGCAACGATCTATCAAGCGTCTGAGCCAACCGAGCGGCTGCCTCAGGAACATCGGGGCGTGGTAATTCTTCAGAGATGTACAGAGTGATCAACTGCGAGTACCGTTCCGCGGAATGAGCGTCAGCGACGCACGTCACGAGCGCATCCTTCATTTCGCCGATGCTGTGGACAACGTCCACGCTCTCAGTGGAGATGCTCAGCATCTCTGCTATGCAACGTTGCAACAGGCCGTCATCGGCGGGGCTCTCCAGGGAAGCATCAAACCAGATCATTGTCCGAGTCTCCAGATCTCGAGCGCTCGTCGAGCAGTCGCATCGTTAGTTGTCCGGATTGCATTTTGCATCGCCTGCGGTGTGTTGCCTTGCGAATTGAAAATGCCCAGCGCCTTGAATTCACCCCTATCGAGCGCGTGGAACCCAGGTCCGCTGTGCGGCACCAAATGGTCATCAAAACGCTCATAGGTTCTTCCGTTAACCGTGTACAGGTTTCCGCTTCGTGTGCCCTGTCCATTGTTAATGGCCTCTATGTCCGCCTTCATATCCACAGACGGTTCGGCCACGGTATTTTTTCCCTTCGGCCGGCTGTTCTCCTTGACGCCGCGAATGCTATGCCGTGAGGCGAGGGGCGGCTTGTAGTTCCAAACTCTCTTCGGCCCAATATACAAGCCATTGGTCTGCTGACGCGGTGGCAACCGAGGCTGCTGCCCCCTTGCTGCCAAGGTCGCCGATCCAGCCCCAAGCACCCCCGCTGTAGCCAAGCCCGCCTGCGCCGCCACTGTTTCATTGGCCCCCAGCAATCGTGCCCCCAAAACCCCGGGGATCGAAGTCGGCATAAGGGCCATGCCCAGGTTGTTCCCCGACCGCCGGAAGAGCTCCCTTTCGGGCTCGCTCATGTAGTCGGCAGGCGCGGTCACGTAGGGCGAGCGCACCTCGTACAGAGACTGAACCTTATTCACGGCTCCACGCAGCTTAACGGCATCCTCCGCGCTTAACGCCAGCTCACCGCGGTCATAGGCCATCAACTGGTCGCGAGCCTGCGTGTATTTGGATTCCTCGAGTTGGTTCGGCCAATGCTTGCATTCCTGGTAACGCGCATTGATGACCCACGGATCGCGCCACGCCTCGTCCTTCGTGGCGATCCACTGTATCCAGCCCATCGCTCGCTCCGCCTCCCGGACATTGCTCCAGATCCTTTCGCAGTCCATTTTCTGGAGCATTCGGGGCGGCGTCGGCGCCACCTGCGTATGCAAGCGACCGATGGTCCCATTGCCGCTGAATGGCGTGTCGCCCATCAGCCCGCTGCTCCATTCATTTCGCAGAGGTCGCCGTGCCGTGCCGCTGCCCGGCTTTCCACAAACACAGTTTTTGCCCCTGTGATGACTTTGACATTGCCGGCGTCCAGAGAAACGCCAGATCGCACACCGCTTCCGGCATTGCCCGTCACCCCCTTCACGACGCTGTCAACCATCAACACCTTCTCGCTGTGGGCAAAGACCGAATGCGCATACGCGGCGCGTTCCGGAGGAAGGAAGGCGACAATGTCGAAGGGGACAATTCTGCTGCCGACCTTGCAAAAATCCGGAGTTACGTTGAGCACCATGAACTGCGCTTCGGCATCGGCAACGTGCTTTTCCACGGCCATCAAGCAGCTCCCTTCATCCGTTTTATCGCATGAACTGACTTTTCATCGATTGATTGGTCGCGCAGCTCGACCGCAACGATGTCGCGCGCCTGATCAAGGGTCAGCCGCCAGGTGAGATGAACCTGCATGTCGTCCAGATCGATATGCACGGTATCGAGCTTCATAGCCTCGCAGTACTGTCCGCCGTTTCCAGCCTTGCACGCCGCTTCAATCCGAACTTGGGGCAGTTGCATCTCGATGGCAGGCGCGGAGGCAAAGAAGCCGGCCAGGCCGATTTCCTCGCCCCCGACGAGCCCGTCGGCAATCACCTGGTCGCCCGGCGCATACTGGAAGAAGCGCTCGTCAAAGTCCGAGGCATAGTCCATGACGCGCTCATGCTCGACCGCCTTGCGCCAAGCGTCGTCGTATGTGCCGGCCAAGGAAACACGTGGCTCCCAGGATCGGGCGATCGGCGCCAGCCCAGCAACCACAAGGTCCCGATTGCTACCCGAAATGGGTGCATCCGCATACTCGATCTGCGGTGCCTGCACTAACTCTCTGCCTTCGTAGCGGGCGCGGGCGTCGTGGTCCTTGTGCGCCGTCCCAAACCAACCCGTTCCACATGGATTCGGCCCGTACGTACGAGGCGACGCGGAGGGGGGGTCGCCCTTGTCGAACCACCACCCGCCGTAAGCGAGTTCGTAGCGAAGCGGAACCCCCGTTGTGGGCTCAGGATCAGTCAACACATAGTGCGCCGCCTCCGGCCCGGCGGCCCAATATCGGGGCCCCGTCAACCGAAGCGCTTTATGCAGCAGCGGCTCTCCTTCGCGTTTGACGGTGAGGGCAACATTCCACGCCTTGCACGGTCGCTCATCGAAAGTGCGCGCCGTACCGGTTAGGTAAACATCTGTCGCAGGCTTGGCTAACAGTACGTCGGTGGCGGCGCGCAGGCTCGACAACTCGGCGTGCCTAGGATCCCACAACTCATCCGCCAAAATTGTCCCCCGATGCCCTAGGGCGGGCTGCAGGCGGCCTGCAGCGAGAACAAAGCTCGCACAGACGATCACGACGTCATAAAAGCGTCTTCCCTTGCCCATCTTGTCAAATTGAAGATGAGGAAAGGGCGTCGCATTGCGCACCTGCTGAAGGCGTGGCGCCGGAATTGCCGCTGCCGATGCCGCGCTCAAAGTGTGCTCCCGGAGGTTCCATCGCCCGATTCAGGACGCACCTCTTTCGCACCTCCCATTCCCGCCACCGCAGCCGATGCGACGCCCAGCAGCTGCGCAGGGTCGACTTCTCCTCCTCCTTCGCCGCCTCCCGCCGAGGAGACCTGCCGGGCCACCGAAGCCAGTTGAGAAACCTTGCCTAGAAGTTGGCCTGGGTCGCTCATCAGCTTGCCCAGACTTGCCGCCGGGCTGTCGGGGGGCTGGAACGGCGGCGCAACCGGAACAGCCGAAGGCTGCAGAGCGGCCTGCCCGCCGGTGGGATTCAGCCAGATATTTTCTCCGTTGACGGTGACATCATCTCCTTGCGCAGTGATGTTGATCTTCTTTCCCGTAACGGCGATGGAACCATCGGCCCGCAGTTGCACGACCGAGGCGCCAACCCGCAGCGAAATGGTCTTTTCGTCCATCTGAATGTGGCTGCCTTTGTCGCCTCCCACTGAAAGAGCGTATTGCTCGCCGACCTTGGTGGTCTTCGTCTTGCCGACCATGGTGTTGTCCATCATGCCGACGACGCTGTTGCGCAACACGCCAACGTTGAACGAGTAGGCCAATCCGATGTTCACCATCTTGGCGAGGCCGACGTTGTGCATGTATGCCATGCCGATAGTGGATGTTTGGTTGCGGCCCACTTTCTTGCTGCGGTCTTGCCCTACCGAGTGGGTCTCGTCGTGCTCGACCTCGATGTCCTGGTTGCGCTCGGCATGCAGCCACACCTGCTCCTGCCCCTTCTTGTCCTCGAAGCGAAGCGCATTGGCGTTGGCGCCGCTGCCGCCTTCGGAACTGCGCGTGAGCAGGCCGCTTTGCGTGGCGTTGTCGGGCAGCGTCCAGGGCGGCATGTTGTCGGCGTTGTAGACGCGGCCGGTCACGATGGGGCGGTCGGGGTCGCCGTTCTCGAAGTCGACGATCACCTCCTGGCCGATGCGAGGGATCTGGATGCCGCCGAAGTTGGAGCCGGCCCAGGGCGAGGACACGCGCACCCAGCAGGAACTGTTCTCGTCCTTCGTGCAGTAGCGGTTCCAGTGAAAACTCAGCTTCACGCGGCCGTACTCGTCGGTCCATATCTCGCGGCCGGCCGGGCCGGTGACGATGGCGGTCTGCGGGCCCGTGGTGCGCGGCCTGGGCACCGGTGGCACCGGCGCGCGAAAGACCTTGCTCGACGGAATCACGTCGAAGTCGACGCGGCACTCGAATTCCTGCTGCGAACTCGCATCGCCCACATCCTGGAGTTCCAGATGCGCATGCGTGACAAGGTACTGCCGGTTCGATTCGTTCTGCGGATGGCGCTCCAGCGTCATCATGCAACCCGGCACCACCGCGCGCAGGTTGCCCGAGCCGCTGGCGAGCTCGCCCTGGCTGCCCGTCTCTTCCATGCGCGTGCGCACCAGTTGCTCGCCTTCGGACTCGACGACATAGTCGCCCGGCCAGCCGTAGCGCTCCCAGGTGTTCTGCGCGGTCTTGCGCGGCATGGCGCTGATCTGCTGCAGCTCGGCCTTGGGGCGCTTGAAGTCGAAGTCGTCAGTCACCCAGCGGCCGCTTTGCAGTTCCTCGCAGGCGTTGAAGCGGTCGCAGTGCTCCTCGCGCACCGTCGCGTCCGCCGGATGGAAGGGGATGGTGCGGTAGCCCTCGTGGGCGAAGGGCTGGTGCGAGGCCATGTCATCCACGATGACCAGCTTGTGGCTGTTCTCCTCGTGCTCGAAGTAGAAGTACAGGCCCCATTCGTGCAGCAGCCGCGCGACGAAGTCGTGGTCGCTCTCGCCGTACTGCACCTGGAACTCGCGCGGCGGATAGCTCCTCGTCGTCCGGATTTCGAAGGGCAGGCCGTACTTGCCGAGCACCGCCTTGACGATGTCCAGCACGTTCTGGTTCTGGAAGATGCGGTAGTCGCTCGTGCGTGTCGCGAGCGTGAGCCATGGTTCGATCACGGCCTCGTAGAGCGCGCGCCGGTTCTCCAGCCGCAGGAAGCGCACGCGCGTGACCAGCCCCGAGATGTGGCGCTGCTGCGGCCCCGAACCCGGACGGCCGTCGAGCACGATGTGCGCGGCCAGCATTTCACCCACCAGCTGCTTGATGGCGACGTTGGCCGCCTGCCGCTCGTTGTAGCCCTGCTGCTCGGGCGTGGCCAGCGTCAGCGTGTAGCCGAACAGCCTGCTCAGCCCTTCACTGCCGTCAATGGCAATCGGCTCCAAGGCGGGCTCGCCGCCCAACATTGGCATGGCCGGCGAAGAGACGCTGAGAACGCGCGCAAGCTGCGCGGACCCTGTTGGCATGGACTCCCCCTGAATTGACCTCGCGTAACAAACGGCTCTGGACCCCGGGTCTCAGCGCAAGGAAGCCCCGAAGGTCGGCCGCAAGAAGCTCAAGCCTCCTTGTTTTCCTTAATGTTCCAGCCCAGCACCGTCTCGGCGCCCTTGCCGCCCTTGTCGGTCTGTTCCCAGTACTGCTGCTTCACCTTCGCGGCTTGGAACGCGTACTGCACCAACACCGCGTCGCCCCCCTGCTCCGCCGAGTACTGCACCGAGGTCACCAGCACCTCTTCGAGCGTCACACGCGTGTACTCGATCTGCGAGCCGCCGGCCTTGCATACCGACACTTCCACCTTGCTCAGGTGCTTGCCGCTGGCGCAGTTCTTCAGCACCGAGGGTGCCGCCTTGTCGATGCGCGCCAGAACCTGCAGGTCGTTGAAGCTGGCCTTGCCGACACCGCCGCCACCGCCGCTGACCATGTTGCCGGGCTGCGTGGCTCCCCACGCGAACGACTTGATGTCGGTCCAGTCCTTGTGGTTCGAATCCTTCGATTCGCCGTTTGCGCCCTCTACGCGCATGAACATGTCTACCGCCATGTTTAACCCCAAAAGTTATATAGGCCCGATTGCGGGACACCGTTGATATAAGCCGCCCTGTTTAGCAGCCCGTGCCTCTATCAATACCGAAACTAGCGAACTCTAAGCCAACCTGCCAGTGTCCAAAGTCACATATTAGAAGCTCAACGCCGTTGAAATTACGAATTAAATACTCATTCGACGGCGCGCAGCGCTTTACAAGTGCATCTTTATCGGACGTAGCCGTTACTCTAGTAAAAGATCGTTGCAGGTGCGCGAATAATTTTTGGATTCGCGATTTTTTCCAGGGCTTGTGATTTATTCGGCAAGAAATTGGTATCGACTGAAATTTTATTAATTCTTCCGTCTTAATCGACACAAATGGCAGGGCTTCTATGGGAGGCCGAAATGAACCAAAGCAATGCGGGATCCCCGTTTTTGAAGAGGCTCCTGCGTTCGCGCTCGGTCGAAAGAAGATTGGAAATTGGAGATTGACGGCGTGGACGGATCAATCAGCTTTGAAACCCGGCTGGACTTTTTCGCTCTTTGCGAAGGCGGTCATCGAAGGACCAGGCGCAGCAGGAACGGGAATCCGCACCGAGATATCAAAATACCAATGGTGGTCCTTCTGTGCTCGCTCGTCGGCGTGTACCCGTCGCTATGGGCGGACATCGAGTCCATCGCGCCCAAGATTGGATGTCTGCCGCAGACCTTGAACGAATGGGTCAAGCGTGCCGAGTCGGCACTGGCGTGCGTGAAGGTATCACGACTAGCGAGGGCTTGCGGATGGCCAGCCACCTGCCTCAGCTCGAGGCGCCGGCGTCTACGAGGCAGGCCTCGGTGAGACTAGGGCCCGTCCGACCTCGTTGATGCGCGCTTGATCAACTGGCGATAACTAGCACCACGAGAATGCCCTGTTATCGGTGGTCGTTTCCGTATCGCATCTCAACCCACGATAAGCCGGCGTTTACGAAGGTGAGCTTTGGCGGGTGGAATGCCACCACCATGTCGGAAATTGGTTCGAGGACGAGCGAGCGAGCGAGCGAGCGAGCGTGCGTGCGTGCGTGCCGCTGCACGCGCGTGCTCGTCTCACCGTTCATCTCATGCGTTTGAACTGCCTTGCCCCCTTTACGTTGCCTTTGGACGCGCCTGCCGCGCATCATTGCAATCCGTTTCCTTCTGGTCACTCCTAGGCTCGACAACACAAACAAATTGATCACCCGCGCTGCATTGTTCGGCCAGCGGTTGATCGTCCTCGCGGTGAGTACTCACAGGCTCCGCCTTTCTTCACGTTCATCAACACCCGATAGCCTGCATCAGGGATGCATCTCTTTCAGAATACTTGCCGCGAGTAGTGGGTCAACGTGTTCACGCCATTTAGAGTAATGAAGGGAGCGAGCCTGACGGCACTGCCGTTGACCTGTGCCGCGTTACCGACCCAGTTGCCTGGGTTGTTTTGCTGTGCAAGCCACAGCGCACCCCAAATATCGATGACGAAACCGCCCATCATTTCCAAGCGGTTGAAATCGGCCATGGTGGTTAACGTGCCATGAGGTGCGGTTCCCAGTGCTATGTTGTCCGGACGGTTGATGGCAACCCACCAGTGCGTGATCTCTCCGGCGTTCCCGCGCTGATGGTAGACGTCGATGGAGCGAATGGGACAGGTGAGCGCACCCTGCAAAGCAATGCGATGTGTGACGATGCAGTGCACTGCCAGAGCCGCGGAAGAATGGCAGAAGAGTCCCTTCCGGGGGTCAACAAGGCCTGGGTGCCAAGCGCGCCAATTGTTGATTCGGAATCGCGCGACACCTTGAAGCACCGGCCAAGCATTCAGTCGGGCGAGTTCGCCTGCGCCTGCATTGTCCCAGTCGGCAATCGTTGTCTGATTGGGGCGGAACGCTCGCACAAAACCGGAGGACAAAATGCCTTCTTCCTCTAGGACAGCGATATGCGGGGCATAGGGGCCGAACGCAGCGTTGTTGGCATCGTCGTAGAGCTCGGCACATATGGTGCGTGTCCGCCAGTTCAGCAGGTCCAACTGGTTGGCCACATTCGCCATCAATGTATCTCTGTCCAATAGGAACTGCGCATAGGCATCTATTTGCGCCTTCAGGTTCGTGACACTGGCGCCACGCACTGAATTGATAACACCTGTTCCCGCGTTGTATCGGCCGGCCTTAGCGGTGAGCCAGGTTTGCATTCTCAGCGCGAGCGTGAGCCAGTTCGCACGGCTAGGAACCTGATCAAAAGCTGTAAGCGCATTGTCCACGCCACTCAACTCATTGCTTCGTGCATAGCTCCCGCTTATCAGCCCCCCCATGTACCGGTAGTTGGCCGCACTGGCCCCGGCGAAAGCGGCCGGTGTGGGCAGCACCGGATACGTATTGGGGCCGAAAGTAATGTTCATATTACACAGTCTTACACCCACAAACTCTGACCGCATCGCACAAACATGGTAGGCCCAGCAATGTAGATCCTTTGCCTCTCACGACATATGAGGCCATTTCCATTACGCGTGATTAGCTCGCTTTGAAATGCAGTTGGTGGCCTAGAACGCTCGGATTCACACCATCTTGCGTGGGACATATGACGCATCTTCAGCGGCGAGCGGGACGGTGATTGAGGCGCCGCGCACGCCAACGGGTGTTCAGCCCGTCCCTACCCCCCAGCAAGAGCAAGGTCGTAATAGCAAGCAATCGACAGGTGGCCTGCAATGACGAGACAGATCATTAACAGCCAGCCCTGCGGCTGTTTCGCGGCGCTCTCCTTAGCAGTTCACCAAGCACAGTGCAGCGTCGCACGCAAGGTCAACTAGCGTCAGCTGGCATCTAAAGCACATACAACTGTGCCTCACATCCCCAATCTTGGTGATGACGAGGTGGTCGGCCGCGAGTAGTTTAGGAATGCTAAGCACGCCCAAAAGGCAACCCTAGCCATCGGCGCACAACGAGGAGAAGAGGCATGGCACCCGCAAGGAAAAACATCTCCAACGCCGGCGCTCCGCAGACGCAGGAGCGAATAAAGCCGTCTTCAGACAGACTTGTCATTCCGACTCAAAGCCGCCACAAGCCTCCACGCAAGCAAACTCCGCTGGACGTTGCGGTTGAGACCGGTGCACTCCTCGACAGCCTCGCGAAAGTGAGCCAGTTGCTGTCCACCCCAGTCGCGGGCAAGGAAATCCTTCACCCTGTTCAAGCGGCCACCCTTGCAAGACTGGCACATCTGCACGGCATCGCTCCGCGGCAACACGACTGTGAGTCATGTAGTGACGCTCGGCACCAGTTTGCAGGAACCTGGACGGCAGAGAATGCACGCGCGCCAGATCTGGCGCTAGGTGAGAAGGTACCAGCAAAGAGTGAAGTAGACGCCAGCGGCGCGATCAGGAAGAAGATCGGGCGGGCGGACCCGGAGTTCGCCAATCTAGTCTCCAACGCGAACACCGCCATCCTCTTCAAGGATGAAGAGAAGACCGGCGCTGACCGGATGATGACCCCGCGCATGAAGCGCAGACTCGACGCCCTGGCAATAGCCGTCGCGACCGAATGGCCGGGCGTTAGGCTGCGAGTGACCGAGGCCTGGGACGAAAACAATGAGCATGCCGGCAGTAGCCTGCACTATGAAGGGCGGGCAGCCGACCTAACCACGAGCGACCTGGACAGCGCAAAGCTCGGCCGCCTCGGCCGCCTCGCAGTTGAAACGGGGTTCGATTGGGTCTGGTACGACAACCGGGCGCACATTCACGTCTCCGTGAAAGCCTAGCAATGAGCCCGCATGAAAGCTCTGGCGTTGTTGCCGCGTCGAACAGATCCAAAGTCAACCATGGTCATCGATCGACGACGAGAGCTCTCCTCCCAAATTAACTGCTGGATGCGAGCATTGACCATAGGCAGCTTGTCGGCCACTCGCTGGCCGGAAATGCTGCCAGACGCAATATCGGCGCAAAGAGTGCTAGGAGGAAGGATGCGCCCAACACCGCCCACCATCTTGCTCAAGTGCGTATCTGTGGTCTTCGCTCTTGCTACGGCCAGTTGCACGCACTTCGCAATGGAGCCTTGTGAGGACGACGACGTGAAGGTCCTAGGCAACAACACGCCCGGGACTGCGCGTATCCGCACATCCCACCACCGTGCGCTGCTCTCGCGCCCTGACGAAGTAGCCGGCCGTTTGTTGCCATATGCGCTCATGTCAGCCTACGCGTACTACATGCGCCCGGACTGCAACGACGCGGGGAACCCTGTGCGGGTCAATGCGGACCGCGCGGAGAAGCTGAGAGAGATGCTGGCAAGGACAACAGACGCGGCGTCGTCATGGATGCAAGACGGCTCTCTAGGGCCTGTTTCTCCGGCTAATCCTTCGCTGACTGGCTGCGAGGACGACCAGGGACTGATGCTACACATCTGGCAGCGAAAATTGGACAACCAGACCCTCGTAGCAGTGGCTTTCCGCGGCACGTCCGGCGATGGCGACTGGGTGCACGCCAACAGCTGGTGGTTTACGCGCTTCTTTAACAGCGACAACCAATACTCCCGCGCTCGGGCTCATATGCAAAAGATTATTGAAACTTTCGACCAGCGCGCGACGGCCAAAGGCGAACGTAAGCCGCGCTTCGTCGCTACAGGGCACTCGCTCGGCGGTGGCTTAGCTCAGCATGCTCTCTACGCCTTCCCTAACCGCGTCGAACAAGCGATTGTGTTCGACCCTACTTCAGTCACCGGATTCGCTGACGTAAGCCGCGAGCAGCAGGCGCAAGGATGCGCGTGCACGACGGCTGAACTCGCGTCTCTCGGCGTCGACCATGGAGCAGAGGCGCGGATTCTGCGCGTTTACGAGACAAACGAGGTGCTAGTAAACCTGCGCATCTTCCATAAGGTCTTCTTTGCGCCTGAACGCCATGTACAGGAACTGCGCTTCCCGCTCAATGAGTCGAGCAATGTGATTTCCAAGCATGGCATGCAGACTCTGGCCGACAACCTCTATGAGCTGGCGGCCGGCCAACGACGCTATGAGAAGGGGTCGGCGTGGCTCGCCAGCAAGAATGCCGCCTGCACGAACCGACTGATCGAGAGTCAGGCGCGCAGCTGCAAGGCCAGTGGCGGCGCGGTTTGCCCGCAGTAGCTTCGCCGATCCCCAGAAGGCGTCACTTGGCAAAGCATCAAGGGGGCCCGGGTATAGACGTCTCCCCCGTGATAGCGGTGACATCAAGAACACAGGCCTTTCTATCAACTTTCAACTGGAGCGATGCAATGGCAAAACTGGGCGACTGGTCGAATCACGACAACAAGCGATACATCGGCAAGATAGACCGCATCTATGTTTCCATGGCCGAAAAATACGAGGTCGAGTATTTCATTGACCACTATCTTCAGAGTCGTGGCTACACGCTAGACAACGCCGGCAGAGACGTCATCGCTGGCGAGCTTGAGCAATATCCGGGCAAGGCGCCCTTCAAGCGAGACGACCTCATTGCGTTCTTGGATGGGCGCATTACTAAGAAGAAGTAAACGTAAACGCCTCATTGGACCGGAGCGTCTGATGGGCGGCGCTTACTCAAGCCGCTAGAAGCCGAATTGGGGCGGCGGCCCACAGGGTTCATACAGCGTTGATCGAGGACTTTCGCTGCTGGTCTCTTCGGACGGGCCGGCCACGCTAGAGTTGAGCCATCGTTTTCACCGCGCTGGTCAATCGATAAGGCCGATGACCATACAGTGGTTTAGCGATTACAGGAGTGGAGGCATCCCAATGTCAATGACAGCGGCTCAAGATGAGCTATTCACTACATTTCTGCGTGGCAAGGCGAACGAAGCCTTCCAAGTCGTAAAGCCTTGGCCTGGTCACTTCCTTCGGATGCTCGAGTCAAAGGGCGGATACCAGACCGCGCTCGACTTAATTGCAAAGAGCGGCGCGTCGGATGGCTTCACCCGCCTGTGGGAGGCTGGGCGTCTAGACCTGAGTGTGGAAGCACTGGTTGTCGAAAGCCAATGGCGATCGTACTTCGATCCTCAGCTGGTGCAGATGGCGGAAAAGGTGCTGAGACGCGCTGGCTACGAGCCGACACTGTCCAACCCGCCCACCATGGATGGAGGAGACATCGGTGCGGGCCAGGATAGAGCGCGACGCACACCCTATCCGTTCGAGCTCGGTAGCAGCTACGCCAGATCGGACGTGTTCAGAATCCTAGGCTTCACTCAGGAGCCCAAGGGTGGCCCTTGGTTTACAGGTTACGCCGAGCACGATGGCGACTGGTTTGTCTTCTGCAACGTTGGCGCACCCGGTAGAACAGGACACGACTACCAAAACCACTTTGAGGGCGATCGACTGGTGTGGTTCGGTAAGGGGCCTTCACGGCTGGGCCACGAACAGATTCAGCGGCTGTTGTTGTCCCACGGCCATGTCTATATCTTCTTTCGACTTGCTGATCGCGATCCTTTCACTTTCGCTGGCATCGCCAAACCAATTCAGGTGTATGACCAGGCCCCCGTGAAGTTGGTATGGGATTTTTACACGCCGACCGCCGCAGTGCCTCAACAACCCACGACGGGCGACAAGGTAGTTGAAGGGGCGCCCAAGGTTAGGCAGGTCAAAGTGTACGAGCGCGACCGCGGCGCGCGCCTTAAATGCATCGGCAGGTGGGGCTGGAACTGCGCTGTGTGCACATTTGACTTCGCCGACGTCTACGGTGAGTTAGGCATGGACTTCATCCACGTCCATCACGTGAACCCGCTGTCGGAGATCGGAGAGGCATATGAGCTTGACCCTATCGAAGACCTGCGCCCGGTGTGCCCGAACTGCCACGCGATGCTCCACCGCAGAACCCCGGCGCTAGGAGTTGACGAGCTGAGAGACAGACTCCGGCAGACCCGCAACGTACCGGTGCAGCAGCCCGGTGCCGGCCCACAACCCGTTGCAGGTGCAATGCCACCCACAGGAGCAGCGAAGCACTAGACACGGCGTCGGCTGAACCGCGCGTGTCCGCGCCGAAGTAGAAGTGAGCCACTACACGCAAACTGGCTCAACTTCCGGTCGGCGCCTGGAGTGAACCCCTGCGGCTGGACCACCGGGCAAATCAGAACTGATACGCTGGCCGGGCCTTCAACCAGGAGAAGGTTATGTCATCGAGAGGTCCGTATCGGCGCCGCGCGCCGGAGTTCAAGATCCAGCTGTGCCAAGACATCCGCAGTGGCGCCATCGGGCGGCGTGATGCGGCCAGGAAGTACACCCGGTCGACCAATCTGATTCAGCTGTGGCTGACGCAGTACGACCGGGGCGAGCTCAGCACCGAAGAGGCCGAAGCATCGGTCATCGCGGAGTACGAAGCCAAGATCGCTGCGCTTGAGCGCAAGGTCGGCCAGTTCACGATGGAACAGGACCTTGTCAAAAAAAGCGCCGCGCCTGCGCCTCGTGAGCGACAACAAGAACTTGTCGATCGTCACCGGCCCGAAGCCTGCTCCATTCGACGGGGTGCCAAGTGATCGAACTGCCGCGCAGCGCCTTCTACTATCGGTCGACGGCGACCAGCGAGTGCCTCAACGATGGGCACCTCATCGAACTGATCGAGAGCATTCAGGACGAGTTGCCTGGCTATGGCTACCGGCGCGTGACGCACGAGTTGTGGGCATGTGGTCAATCACAAGCGTGTCTCGCGTGTGATGAGGGCCCAGAGCTTAGGCATCAAGCCGCGCAGGCGCTTTGTGCGCACCACCGACGCAGACATGACTCGCCGATCTTCCCGAACCTGTACCGCAATGTCATCCCGACCCAGCCCAACGTGGTGTGGGTGGCGGACTTCACCTACATCCGGATTGCCATGGGGTTCTGCTATCTGGCGGCCATTCTGGATGCCTGCAGCCGCAAGGTGGTGGGCTACGCGATCTCGCGCAATATCGATACGACGCTGGCCTTGGCGGCGTTGCGATCCGCCGTGCAAAGCCGATGCCCTGCGCCTGGCTGCATCTTCCATACGGACCACGGGGCGCAGAACGCAACCCAAACCTACCGCAGGGCCCTGCAGGAAGCGGGGCTGCGCGGCTCGATGAGCTCGCCCGGCAATCCGTACCACAATGCGCAAGCCGAGAGCTTTATGAAGGCGCTCAAGGTCGAGGACATCTGCATCGGCGGTTACGAGACCTTCACCGATGTCGCGGCCCGACTGCCGAGGTTCATCGAGGAGGTCTACAACGCCAAACGCCTGCGCTCGGCGCTTGGCTACTGGTCACCCAACGAGTTCGAAGATCAACTGGTCCAGCAAGCGGCTTAGATCTGACTCCCGGTGGTCCTCCGGATCATTGATCAAGCGCTGAAGCGCCGTACGCGACCATTCGCAAGCGCACTCACCCAAATGCACAGGAGGTTGAGCTTCAATCGTATCGGCTGGCACTTGGCCAGATCTCCGCCGATCACAGCTCCGCAGGCTCCCTATCTCGCCAGAAGAGCCTATTGTCAACCCGAAGGCGCTACGTGCTCGCGTTGAGGACTTATACGTGGTTAAACAAAAACTAGAGCGTTGAGATGGACCACACCGTCGCGCTATAGGTTCGCATGTTGCCGAATTCGCCGCGTTACTTCTAGCGGGCCCACTAGCTCAACGGCCCAACCTGCGCAGTCTTTTTGCCGAATATCCAAAATTCAACCTGGCTGAAACCCGTAGACATGGCGCACGCCAAAATCGCGCCTTGACGTCCGCTGCATCTCCCCAAAAACGGACCTTCCTTAGAAATGACAAACTCGGTCGAAGATCCTATCGGACTTCAGCATCGCGAGCTTTCTGAGCAAGCCATTCAATTCGCTGCTCAACAGCAGAGAGAACCGACCGCAGATCCTTCGAAATCGCTTCAAGTCCCATTGCATTAACCTTGCCGTACTGATCAGCATGAGCCGCAGCAGTAACAAGCTGGCACGCCAATCCAACTGTGAGCACTACCCCCCTACCTGCAACTAACTGCCCGCCTCTCCCTTGATCATCTGGGCCGCGAAAAAGAATTGGAAATATTGCAGTGGATAGCGGAGTTGCTGTCATCCAATTTTCTTCGATCCCAAAGTACTCAACAAAAGCCTCTGACCTAGAAATCAATTGACTTGGCGAGCTAGAAAGAAACACATCCCACATAGCAGAAATCATAGACCACCCGAATTTCAGGCTCGGCCGGTAACTTAGCGCATCGGTCACTGAGTTTACGCCTTCCTCCCAAAAATCGATGAACTCAGATCTACGCGCAAGGCTTGAACGCCCCTTGAGGACCTCGCCCCAAACTTTTTGACCGTGATGTCTATTTTCCAAAGAAGCTCGCTTTGCGATTTTAAGCAATCCGAATTCAATCGCATAAAGCGAAGACTTTATCGCCTCAATAGCACCTTCTGAAGCAGCCAAAGAGCAAACCCCAATAGAGTGAACATCTCTGGTCACAACTATAATCTCGCGACCGCCATATGCTGGGAGCCAGTCTGGTGCAATTGCAGGGGATGAGGATTGCGCGATATTTAATTTATTCTTCGCGATCACAATAAGACCAAGTGGAGAATCGTGACTGCGCCCCTCACTTGCCACCAAGATCTGCTCTTTAAGCATTTCAATAATCGCCATAGCATCGGCAGCCCAACCATTTGGATCAGAAAAAAGAGGCTTCCGAAGAACAAGCGGCACGATCCGGGCTTGTCCCAACAACCTTTTCAACTCACCGCACAGACGGTCTCGATCCCCCTGCTCCTCTAGCCAAAAGACTGCGACTTGGAAGCCCGGAATACGCTCCATACTATCCAAAATCGCTGCCACAACAGTTTCATTTTTCATAATCAGTTTATCCTCGGGCTAGCGGCAGCTGCGATCCGGGCAAGCACGGGAATTCCGACCCGTACATGGTTATGCACGTCAATGTGAAAGAAGTTTGCGTCGTCGCCAGTGCGCAATAAATCAAGAGCTGCAACGCCTTGCTTATGAAGTCCAAGCTTGCTATAGCACTCCGAAAATTCCGATGTTGCGCAATGTCCACGAGCACCGAATTCATTGACAAACATACGCATCGCACGATAAATACACCAGAGCCAAGGATTTGATCTTTTCCCCTGTTCACTCATAGCATCAGCCGCAGCTTCGAGAAAAAACTGGTATTCCGTATTCAGTGCGATTTTTTCCGACAACAACTCCTCGGAAAAATAATTTCTTAAAAGAGACCGATCAAATCTGATATCAGCAGCTTTTGCCTTTTTCATCATCAACCACTCAACCAGCGATACGACCGTATTCACAGTGAGATAGGGGTGACCCCGGGTTTCTCCAAACAAATCATCCGCAAAATTTGCCGTAAATCCGAATCTATCTGGCAGTACTTTTGTAAGCAACTCAATGAACTCCCCAGTTGTCGATTCAGCTTGATGATCAAAGAGGGGAAATGAATCCTGAGTCACATAGGCGCTGAGCTTGTTTTGATCCATAAAAACATAATGAGCGTTAGGCTGCTGGCCCACTAGAATTACCATATTTTCTTTTGCAAAGGCCACAAGCTGATCCAAAAGAGGAAACGCGATCGTATACTTGAGATCTGGATTGTGATTAACAGCGCCTTGTAGCCGACCAAATAAAGTCTCGTATTCATCGATCACTAGAACAGTCTTACTAGCAATAGCAGATCCCTGTCGTATTTCTTCAATTATGTCAACCAAGAATCCCGATGGTATTGGAGCCCCAGTATCTAAGTGCTTTAAGAGAAATCCATAGAGTCTTCCCGATACGTCCTCCTCGCGAAGAACTTCACATGTTTGGAAAACAGTTTCTGAGGACGCAAGCGAGCCGCTAAGGTCATTGCAGGCAGTTGTTTTTCCACTTCGCCTGGCGCTGCACCAAAGCCGTACGCCGTTTCTGCCTTCAATATCTTGCAGTAGGTTACGAACAGATTTTCTTACAACATGAAAATATCTAGATTGAAATGGATTGTTGAGCGGAAAGGTTCGTGCGAAATTATGTTCGAGCACTGCGTCTTCATGGGATTGCGATTGCTTGCTCAAAGCCCCGGAAAGAATTGCGGACGCCCGTTGCTCGAATTGTGAAGCGCTCTGATTTCCTTCATTTGTATCGACAATTTTCTCCTGCATTCTCTCCGCCTGAGCTGACATAGCAACATCAGGTTTCAATCCGCAGATGATCAAGCAAATTTCCCGGGCCTCTGCCTCTTTAAGATCCGACAAAGGAGGAGTTTCAGAGTCCAAAATCGCAAAAATCTCACCTTTGGTCGAGTTTTTTATAGCGCTCGATGAAACTACGAGTACTTCTAGTCGCCTTCTTTCATGGAAATATTGACTCAATTGTGGCAATGGCATCGATGCGGACTCCATTTGCACACAATTATCCAAAGCGCAAGCCATGGGCCTAATCAGGCGACTCAGCATGATCGAAATTGAACCCGCCCCCATTTCCGCCGCCAGACTCGAAATCCCTTCCGCATCAATAAAGGCAAGATAGTGGATCCAGCGGACGCGATTCGCGGCCAGCAATTGCGCTCCAGTTTTCGCATGAAGTTGACATCTAATAAACCCACAAAAAATCCCGGTCAGCATGCGCGATGCAACTTGGCGCAGAGCGACTCGGCGATTTCTACTTTTTTCTTTAATAGCCCCGCCCGAGTAATTTTCAATCACAAGATCAGCGAAACGCTGCACTCCTGATAAAGCTGTGGCGTGAGCCGCTTCTTCCGCACGGTTTTGCTCGTGAACCTTAAATTGAAAGCCTTTCTCAAATACGTGAGTCGTGTGAAAGAGAATACTGCTTTGAAAGCTACTCAGTGCCACCTGCCTTGTTGCACTATTCATTGCGATGAGCTTATCGGTTGTCGCCCCCACCCATTCGCGGTAATATGTCGGCCACTGAAATATATGGTGAACTGAGAGATCGTCCAGCTCGGACTCCAAGCTCAATAAAAAATTGTCAACTTCAATTTTAATCTCAGCCGGAGAACTCGCACCTTCCGCATTTTCAGCTCTAGCTTTTTGACGCACCCTATCGAGAGTCGAGACAAGTGACTTTTGGCGCTTTTTCACAAAAAGAGAAATTGCCGCCTCAATATTCGGCAGCCACTTTTCCACCTGAACAGGACCAAGATCAACGATAAGCGACTCTAGCCTTTGCTGCGCTTGAGGGAATTTCGTCTGCCTTGCCTCTTCTCTAATTGCATCTAACAGCTCTGCAACAGTTGCCACCTTATCCTCCTCAGTCGAAATAAAATAATTTAAGCTGCGTTCGGGTCCACATATGATTTCGGAGAACCATAAAATAGCTGGAAACAAGGAAATTATCTCTCAATTCAAAGCGAATTGAATTCATAATTTATTCATTTACTCACACGTCGCGCTGTACATGAGGTAATCCCGTCAGCTCAGTTGAGCATCAGTTTGTCGCCCTAAGGAGCACCTGGGAACTGCCAAGTCATAGCGACCGCTACGGTACGCGGCAGTTAGTTACGCGGCATCCCATGTTTTGGGGATGAAGCGAGCCGATACACTTGACTAAACACAGCAATGAGCTGCTTTTAGTTAGTCCGCCCGCGATATCGGGACAAGAAGAAGCCCACGCCGACGCAACATTGGTTGGCGGCTAATTGAGACACGGCTATGTGCCAGATATCTCGCTCGAAGCTTCTTCAGTATAAAAACAGCAAAATTAGAGCACCAGGCCGAGCACTCTCATGATCCTCGCTCCTGAAGCCGAAGCAAGCGACATACAAACGATTGCGGACAAATAGGCAGAGGATTTAAATGTGGAAGTTCGGATGCGCTGATTTACATCGCTTAGATTGAGAATCAAGGCTTTTTTTGATTTCCCCTCGTTCCTCTAAAATAGGCAATTCAGCTCAACTAAACTGTGAGTTTTAACTCAATGCTTCTTTAGCATTCAGAACTTCGATCGCATGTTCTAACTCGCTATCGATCAAACGGAGCCTCTCCCGCAACTCCGCCTTATTCAGAACAGGTCTCTCCCCGTCAACAGATGGAGCCCCCGAGAGCGCGGAAATAATGAAGTCTCGTTCGTCCTCAAGGCGTACCATACTCTCACGCAGGGCCTTGATATCAGCGATGTCAACTGCGCGCTTGCGCGCAGACTCGTCACTCAACAAGCTCTTCTCTATCTGATCTATGCCGCCTTGAATTTCAGGATGGCGTTCCGCCGCGATGCGCAGAAACTGCGCGAACTCGTAGATATGGAAGTCTTGCCTCGTCGCCTCGTGAAATTCCTCCAATAACTCAGGACGCGCACCGAGCTTCCGCCCCCTATATATCCACCACCAATCCTCCTTTGCGTCATCAGAGATGAAGATGATCGGTCGCTTCTCCATCTCAGACTTCTCGATCAGATCTTTCCAGATGATCAGGTCCCCATACTTATCGAACTCGCCAGCATCTTTTTTCGCGTCCTTGTAGCCTGGCGGAATCTTGCGAGCATATCGATCCTCCCCTTCTTTCTTAATTGCCGCAAGGCGCTCGGCCTTCCATCGCGACCCCACTCGCCCTGCGAACAACCCCGTGAGGCGAGTCACCGCAACGGCTATGTCGTTGGTGGGATGACTATCGCGAGCAGTCGCCATGCGCTTACGAAAATCCTCCATGGCCATATCCAGAGCTGCGATCTCGCGCTCCACGTCGATCGTGGGATGCGCTCGCAGTTGTCGGAGCTTCTCTTTGGCTTGCCCCAATGCGCCCTCATGATCCTTGATGAGACGGTCATAGGCATCTTGCGCGCCGAACTCGACCTCGAGGCGATTTCGAAGAAACTCGAGTCCGACCTGGTACGGAATCCATAGGGACTCCTTGAGGACCTCGAAAACACGCAATAGCTCATCTCGCACTGGCGCGGGGTGTCGCAGACAGTGCAGGAGGACGTTTGTGTCAGGAACAAAGATGGCGCGCTCCCATAGCGTCGCCAGCTCTTCAGACGCCTTCGGAAACCAACCCGGAAAATCCGCTCTCATCTCATACCTCCAGCCACTCAAGTCGCTCGATGCCCAAGCGATGAGCCGCGTCACGCACGAGTTCCCGCTCTACTGCGCCTACGGTCTTTCCGGTCTCAAGTAAGACGACCGCGAATGGGCTCGCCCCTTTATTGCGCTTGCTCCGCTCAAAGGACGCGAAAAGAATCAACTTCCAGTCGCGGCTTTTGCCCCAACAAATCACGCGACCATCATCTAGCATTTTCCCATGCGGCTTAATGAAGCTATCAGTAACCGACAAAGCTCGCGATTCCATGGACAAGGCCCTCCAAACGTCGCCCTCCGTCAAAGACAATCGCCTGCGCTCGTAGGGTTTCAGTAAGGAATCCTTAATATAGACTCGGACCTTGCGGGGGTCCATGAAATGGCTCAGCCGAACACCGATGTCGGCGGAGCGCGTCCATCTCTCATAGTGGCTTGAACGATCCACATCGGATATGTTCGACCATCCGAGCTCATCGGCTTCCGCCCAGAGCTTCGTGCGAATATCGTCTCGGATCTCATCTGGAATCTGCATTGTCATTGAACATTTCCTGGCGGCGGCGACAGAGGGAAATCGAAAGCCGGCAGCTCAAGCCGCGCATCACCTTCACGCGCGAACAGATCTGCTTGATCTTTCATCCAATCCAACATGAAGCTGCCTGCGCTCTCATCTCGGAACTGAATAACTCCGGGCAATCGCAGGCGTTCGACATCTCCACGAGCTGCCTTTTCCAACTCAATTACCTCCGAGATTCGTCGGAGATCGCTCACGAAATCAAGAACGACGACCTTGGACTTCCGCGGACTCACACGCAGCCCCCGCCCCAATTGCTGCACGAAGATTCTGCGACTGTGAGTCACGCGCATGAATGCAATCATGTCCACGTCCGGGACATCAACTCCCTCATTGAACAGATCCCTCGTCGTCACCACGTCAAGATTGCCCTTCCTGAACGCGGCCATCACGCGATCACGCTCCCGCGGGGGCATATCACCAGTGATCGATTCGGACCGCAGGCCAAACAGGCCCAGCATCGCGGCAAAACTCTTTGCATGAAGAACCGTCGAACAGAACACGATCGCCGATCGTCGTTTCTCACTGTCGAACACGGCTCGGATACTTCTCGCAGCTTCCTCATCGCGCGTGGGTAGAAGAAGAAGTCGGTTCAGCTGAGCGATCGAGTAGCTGTTGCGCGAGTGTGCCTTGACGAACTTCCAGTCGATGTTGTCCGCAAGCAATCGATAGTCCGCCTCGCAAAGAAACCCACGGCGCAATCCTTCGGCGATACCAATACGAACCACGGGTGGTCCCAACAGCGCGTCGATGTCATAGCCATCGCCACGCCAAGGCGTCGCGGTGGCTCCGCCGATCAACGCGTCCGAAAACTGGTCGGTGACCCGCTTGAACGTGTCCGACCCCACATGATGCGCCTCGTCGATCAACAGCACGCCGAAGTTTGGGAGAGTGTCCAGCTTGGACACCACGCTCTGCACAGTAGCGAACGTAATGCCATCCCAGAAGGACGGGACTTCCCCTCCAACAAGTCGGTGCGTCGGAATCCATTTAGGCAGTTGATCCCAGAATGATCTTTGCAGTTGATCAACGAGCTCCCGGGTCCCCGCGAGAACAAGCGCGCGACCGTGCGGAACGGCTTCGTCACGATAGAGTTGCGCGAGCGCCTCGGCCATCACCACGGTCTTTCCCAAGCCAGTCGCTAAGACCACTTGCCCACGACCGGTTTCTCGCAAGGAGGCCACGAACTCTTCAATCGCCTCGTTCTGGTAGTCACGCGGCTCTCGGCGGGCAGATGGATACTCGGGGCTGCGGCGAGCCATTTCAAGCAATACCCCAGGTTCCAATATCTCGATCTGCATGCCGAGCGCCCGCCAGCGACCTATGGCGGCAAGCGTGGCCGGCCCGGTGGGCCGAGAGGACGCCACGAGAATGCGATCGGCCCGATAGTAACGAGCAGCCTCGGCGACATCGTCGACGACTGCTGCGGACGGGGACCCCGCAGTAGCGTATTTACAGCGGATCACCCATAGCTTGCCCTGCTTCACGCCGAGAACGTCCGCGCCGCCACTCGCTGGACTTCCTACCAATCGAACGTCCTCGAAAGCATTCGAGACCAGAAGACGAGCGACATCCCTCTCGAATGCCTGCCATGGCCCTTTCAACAGCCGACGCCCGTCGAGGAAGGGAGCTCTCATCTCACTCGGAAAGGTCCGGCCTCAGCAATCGCAATGAACAAGTTGCGCGAACGATGGCGTCTCTGTCCGCGCGCTCCAACTCGGTGGGTGTTTGGTGCGTGAGCCAGACCGCGTCCTCGAGATACGCGTCATAACGCGATCGAACACGCTCCTTAGCTTCCTCGGTGATCCTGGGCGAACCGAAATCGAGCGTCTCGTAGGGGTCCTCCCAATATTTTCCATCTAAGAAAAGTTCAGGGTGTCGCGTGAAGCAAGCTCTGACTGACTGGGCATCCGCGTAATCCCAGAAGCGACCATCCGCGATGATCGAGCGATGATCGGTAACACCTCGCGCGGCCATTCGACTGGTGATTGATTCGCGCTCTTGATCGGACAGCTCCAAGAAGAGCGACGCACCTTGTCCGGAGAGACGCTGCGAAATCGCTTTGCCGATATCCCCCATGACGGTCGTAGCCTGAGCGATGATTTCGTTCGGGTCCAAGCGACTGTCGACGCAATACTGATTGCGAAAGTCTGAAAGTACCTTCGCGATGGCCACATCCGGTAGTTGCCCTTTCAAGAACTCAACGGTTCGATAGGACAACTCGGTCAGCAACGCGTCAAGAGGCGTCATCGTCGTCGAGCGGAAAACATCGTTACCAACATCGACGAGGAATCCGTAGGTTCTGGTCGCGACATCGTCCAGTTTAAGCAACCACGGCACACCGGGTGGCAGCTCTGGGTCCTCCGCCTCTACGCCGAACGCCTGAATTTCGTATTCAACTCTGTATGTCGGATGAGCGTACTTCCGGGTCAGCTCGTACAACGGCCGCCTCGGCGGAGGCACTGGCGGAGTTTCAGGAGAAGACTCAACATCCGCAGGCGTTCCTGAATCTCGATTCGAGGGAGTATCCCCTTCGGGAACGTTGTCGCCTGTGCCTAGAAAGCCTTCTGGAATCCCCGAATCCCCGCTCTTTGGATCCGAGGAGCCGCCATGATCTCCAAGTGCCTCGCGATCTTGCTCCTCCACCAATTGCCACCAACGTTCATCCGTCAAATAGTCAGCGTCGCCAGCGGCGAAGGATTCGGCCATTTGCGTCGCGCGATCGTTGTCCTTGACGACCATGACTCTCGACCACAGACCGTTCTTTCCCTGTGGGCTGGAGCGGCGGAAAGCCTGGAACAGTCGGTAGAGGGGGCTTTGGTTGCCGTCATATCCACGCTGCTTCGCCGCCACAGGTCGCAATGGCCCTTCTCCGCGAACCAAGCGAACCATCTCGTTCCAAGCGGGGTCATCGCGCTCGAACCGATCCTTCGTGTAGCTCACTCGGCAGTGATCAAGATGAATTTCGCCCACGAAGCGCCCTCGATTGCGCGGGTCATCGATCGGGTACTCCTCCTCCGAATTCTCGCCATCGCTCCAGGTAAACAAATCCTTGTTGGCGATCTCGATTTTCCGACCGTTGCGAATGAAGTCGATGCCAAACTCGGTCTTGTCAAGATACCTCTGCAATCCGATCCAGCCGCGCAGGCGCCGAGGCGTCTCGATGACTTCGCATTGTGGACTATTTGTGGGACATGCTTCTTCGTCTCGGCTCAGTGTGCGCATGCAGTGCTTGCAATATCGGCGAGGAGCCAAGGACAAGTCGAGTCTTTCCACCGCGTGGACAATCGTGCCATCAGGCAACTCGACGGAGCGCTGCTCATCCCAAACGCAGTGTCGCTGAGCGTTGATCCGCGTGTTATTGACCGAGAGCCGGATCCTGCCGGCCTCCGAGTTCTGCAGCAACGCCGAGTAGGTTCGCGCCAATTGCTTTCGGATGGTCTTGAGATTGTTGGCTCGAGCCAGGTAGGCGCGTTGATCGGGCTTGAGCCGCGAGATGATGATTTGGGTTCCATGCTCGGCGTGCTCCCGCTTCGCTTTGGTCTGCCGAGGCACCTTGAAGCTTTGCGTCGTTCGCAAGGCGTGCAGGTCAATGCGAACGCCTACCCATTCCGGATCACCCGCGCGCGTCGTCCAAACCTCCGTGACGAGGCCAAGACGGGCGGTCGCGATATTGAAGCCCATTCCGAACAGGCCAAGATTCGACAAGGGATCGTTCCCCGTCCATCCCGCGCGGACCGCTTTTTCGAGAGTTTCGAGGGACATCCCCGGACCGTTGTCCCTCACCACGACCTGACTCGACTCCGTGTCCACCGTTGGGATCGACACCGAAATCTCGGGATTGTCGACCTGGCTCCCCGCCCGAGTCGCGTGCAGGAAACCGTCCATGCCGTTGTCAATCAGCTCCGCCAGGCAACGCCATTGCTGAAGATTGATCTCGCCCAGCATTTGAAGCACGCGTGGGTCCGGCGTGAGATCAAGATCCTGCGACATGGATGAACTCCCTCCTATGGATTGACATCGATTCTCTACGAAGAAGCCATTACCTCACGCGTTTCCGCTTACGAGCTGACAAGGCTCGCTTGGAGTCACTTGATTTCATGGAGAGAATCTTTTGGGTCAAGGTAGCGAGCGAGCCCGGATCCCTTGTCTCGCACTCCCATATCACCAGCACGGTCCACCCGAGGGCTTGGAGCGCCTCTCGCTGCCGCTCATCTCGCGCGACATTCGCCGTCAGCTTCGGCTCCCAGAACTCCAATCGAGATTTGGGCAATCGCGTCGCCGCGCACCCAGCGTGGCGATGCCAGAAGCAGCCGTGAACGAACAACGCCACCCCTCGCGAAGGAAACACCAAGTCCGGAGAGCCTGGCAAACGGCGATCGTGAAGTAGATAGCGAAGCCCCGCAGCATGCAATGCGCGACGAACACGCATCTCAGGCTTGGTGTCGCGCGAGCGCACAAGCGCCATTTGCGCTGATCGAGCCGGATCAGTCGGTGGCGAAAAGGCCCGGGTGGGCATTGTCTTGCGCCTCCATCGCCAGCGCGACAGCATCGTCGTCCGCCACCTCCTCACCGGGCGTCATGGCGGCGTTCTGCGCGAAGGCGGAAAGAAAGTCACGAATGATCCGCCCCCTGCTCTTGTATGGTGGGTTCTCGGCGAAGTGCTGGCCAATCCTCTGGACAATGAAAGTTGGAGACATCTTGTCCTCCAAGACTTCCGACATGGCCCACGCGCGACCGGGATGCATCACATCCCATGGAGATCTCTTGTTGGCACGGGTTTTCGCCGAGTCCCCATGCTTGCTGATCCCCCAGCAAATTCCGACCTCATTGTTCCAGATCGGCTTGAACATACCGATCAGATGCCGCTCCGCGACCAATTGCGCATTCGTCGCACATACCAAGCGACGGCATTCAAAATCTTCGACCCGTAAGGGGTCAAGCAGTTGAGATCGGACTGCGTAGTCTCCTACCGTACGAATCATTCGCCTGTGGTCAGCAAGCCGACCGTAAAGCTGCGGCCCTTGTTCCCGCGCGGACCGGGCATCCGCCTGTTTGGGATCCGCCTTCCCTACATAGATGGGAGTCTCGGTCCTGGACACTGCCCTGTAGGCGGGATGATCACCGTTGTAATAGATCGCGTAAACCCCGGATCCATAGGTCCGCGCGATTCGCTCAATCGGTACGCGTTCCTGCGCCATCAATGCGAGGGCGACGAGGCGTCCCGCAGTATCAGGATTCGTGGGATCGAATGACGCGCCGGGCTCCTTGATAGGGTCCAGCCCCGCCCGCGTGGCCTCAATTTCACCCGAGAGCGCAAGCAACTCCGCCACCGCCCTCGTCGCGGCTGGCCGCGACAAAGATGGCAACAACGATCTCAGTTGATCGAATCGCTCGCGAATTTCGCCGATGACGGCTTGCTCGGGTCTTCGAGGCCTTGTCGCCATCACGCGGCGATCCGTTGTTGGCCGTCGGTATCGGCCAAAATTCGAGCAAGCCATTTGCCGATGGCTTCAGCCAACTGCGCCGGTACGGCATTGCCAAGTTGTCTCATGCTCTCCGTCCACGAACGTGGGAAATGATAGGTGTCCGGCAGTCCTTGAAGACGGGCGGCCTCTCTGATGGTGAAGTAACGCACCGAGCCATCATCACGAACCATCATGTTTTCACCACCAGGCACGCCATGGTCGCCAGCCTTCAACGCCTTAGCCGGCTGATCGAGAGGGCTACCCGTATGACCCGGGTAGACACGCGCCCCATCCTGAAGGACATGGTTGATCTTCCCATTGGGTTCGTCGAGACCACGCAACGCGTCACGCACGGTCACCCATGCGGCTTCTTTCGGAGCCTCATCACGAGCACGAAGCCTATTGACCGTCGCGAGATCAGACGGAGCGATTTGATCGTCGTTCGGTTGTCGCATCCCATGTCGAGCCCAGTACTCCCCAGTAACCCACTGATCCCAAAGCAACCGCTCGCGCGAATGAGTCGGAACAGGGGGAGACAGCACACCGCCCAGATCCGAGCGAACCCCAGCGATGATGACGCGATGCCGTTTCTGCGGCGCACCATAGTCGGCGGCGTTCACCCGCACGACAAGAACATCGTAGGTCGGAGCGTGTCGCAAAGCGCCAAGCCGTGCGGTATGTGTGACATGATCCTCGCCCTCGAGCCGCGGCACCTCGGGATGGCTTAAATGAGCAACGATCCAGCCTAGGTATTCCGCGAATGCCTCCCGCGTGAGACCTCGCACATTCTCGAAAAGAAAGGCCCTAGGCTGCGTCTCGCGAACAGCCCGAATCGCCTCCGGCCACATGTCGCGCGCGTCATCTTGCCCCTGATGCTTACCTCCAATCGAGAACGGCTGGCAAGGGGGACCTCCCGCCACCAGATCGAGTCGCCCGGCGAAGCGGCGCCAGTCGATGTCGCGTACATCCGCTCGTTCGAGCGGCCAGTCGCGGACGTGTTGAATACGCCGACGTTGATTGTGGTGAACCGTCGCGACCGCTTCTTCGTTCCACTCCGCCATGAACTCATGATGGAAGCCGGACCGCGAAAGACCCAGGGCCAGTCCGCCGCAACCGCTGAACAACTCGATGCTATGCATGGGTATGTCCGTTCTTGATGATCTCTGGGCCGCAGAAGGCGAACAGAGAATGTTTGCAGTGGATATTCATGTTCTTTTGCTCTTACCCGCGCCCGGAGTTTGGATGCGAGTGACCTCGACTCTCATGGGTTCCTTCGGAGCATTGGTGGCGAACAAGCTCGATTGCTTGCCGCCGCTATTGCGCTCAGCGAACGACCTCATGAACTCCCGCAGAACATCGGAGGCGTGCCTGTTTTCAGCGACACACGCGCCTTGAAACGCGTCGCGAAGCTCCTTCTCCACGCGAATACGAATCCCGACATCCTTTGAAGACATGAGGCATGCTAGCAGATGGATACACAGATGTGTATCCGCTCTGCATACTGTATTTTAATACAGTATTTTCGTTGCGCGTATGAAATCGGCAAGGCGTCTGCTCGAGAAGGCAGGCTCGACCGGTCAGCTCACAGTATTGAGGCGCGCGGCGCGATCGCGCTCTACCTCGATGCGCCGCGCCTCACGCGGATCAACGCCGTCGATGCGCTTATCCGTTTCGGCGCGCGCCATCCTACGCGCGGCCGCAAGCGTCACCGCCGGCCGCACGCGAAGCCAAAGACCGCACCCGTCCGCCTGCAAATATTCCCTGTCACGTAGCGCCTCCGGTGATGCCGCTTGAGCCGCCTTTCAGGCTAAGCCCTTGATGTACAGGGATTTTTGAGCTGACTTCGGATCTACTGGGAAAGAAAGAGGGTGGCTAGGGCGGAATCGAACCACGAGCCGCGATTTTCAGGCCTCGATTGATCCAAATGCATTCCGCTCGAATGGCGAAAGTCCTCTGATGTAGCGATGCACAGTGCTCTCGGAACGATGGCCGGTCTGCCGCTGGATAGCCCACGTCGGCACACCAGCCCTCGCAGCCGCAGTGACCAGCCCAGCGCGCAGACTGTGCGCTGAAAACCCGCTTGGATCGATTCCGCAGTCGCGCATGCGCCGCCGCATCACGCCGCCGACCGCTGCACCGCTTAGCCCGCGCCCAGGCCTTCCATACCGATCCACCCTCCTGAACAACGGCAGTTTGTCCATTGCCTCCTCCTTACACAGCCCGCGCAGCCGCAGGATCCACGCCTTCAGCAGCTTGACCGGGCACATCCGCCCTGGCCCATGCGGCAGCGCCACTACCCTGCCCTTGCCCTGCTGATCCGTCTTCGATCGCACCAAGGTCACCGTCACGCCTTGGGCATCGAACGCGAGGTCTTCGAGCTTCAGCCTCGCCAGCTCCGACCTCCTGAACCCTCCCGCAAAGCCCACCACCAGCAAGGCTCTGTCCCTCAGGTCTCGCAGCGGGTCTAGGTGGCGCTGCGGCTTGGCGAGCAGACGCAACATATCCAGGCTCAGGGGCTTGGCTTGCTTTTGTGCCGAGCCATGTACGCGCCGTATCCCACGCATGGTGGTCTGCACCAACTCCGAACGCGTGGGCGATGGCTTGCCCAGGGCAGTGTGCGCACTGGCGATCGCAGCCAAGCGCCGGTTTAACGTGCTCGGCTTGACCTTGCCGGCGTAGGCCGCCAGGTATCTGGCCACCATGGCCGGTGTCGCCGGGATTCTTCCGCCCCAATCTCGGAAGTGCCGCAGGTCACCGGCATAGGCGCGCCGGGTACTGTCGGCCACGGCGCTGACAAGATAGTGCTTGAACTGAGGAGGCCGCTTGCCGGGCTTGGTGGGACTGGGCTTTCTTGCCGTAGCCAATCTAGAAGGCCCGGATGATCTGTGCGCAGTGGATACGCCTGTCGATGACTTGATGCGACGCTTCTTCATGGTGTTGCTCGCGGATGAGTTGACGCTGGTTGGGTCTTGAAAATGAACAACGCCCGCATCAGCGGGCGTTGAGGGGTTTGTTGCCATAAGCTTGCCCATGGCCGTGGTCTGCGGTCTACAGCGAGTCGGAACGAGTTCTCGGGCTACTCACCACCACTGTTAGATAAGCGGTCTGGTCCCCTAAACTGGGCCGGCTGCGCAGCCGGATGGTCAGGTGCAAGGCGCCCTCCCCCAATGCCTCGCCCAGGCTGCGTCCTAGGCTACGCACCACCCGCACGGTGAGCTGGTACTCCGATGGAGCCCACAGAACCAACACCGCGCCCAGCGCCTGCTCCAGCCAGACCCCGCGGTGCCGGAATTCCTCCAGCACTTGCACCATCGCCGCATCCAACTGGGCGGGCTCGTCCAACGCCTGCGCGAAGAGTTCCAGCTGCACGTGGCCGAGGTCCAAGGTTTCGACGACATCCGAGTGGTCCCAGGCCGCCTCCAGGATGGAAAGGCCCGCAAGCACGCTGCGTTGCAGCGCCACATAGAACCACTGAAGAGGCGCCAGTTCAGCCGGGACATTGGCATCTGCGATGTCGATGCGTGCATCGATCGAGTCGCACAGGATGCCGAGCATCGAATCAGCGTGCGGCGGCGGGTGGTTGTGCGCCCCGAGGACGATCCCGATGACGTGAGCATCCTGGTCCCACATGCGCCAGATGAGGCACATGGCCGCTTCGATCTCCGCAGGCTTGAGGTTGAAGCCGAAGGCCAGGCACAGGATGCAGGTGTCTGTGAGGTCTACCTGGCTGGCTGAGAGAACGGCATCGCTGTTGGGCGCACCCTTGGCATCCTGGTTCTCATCGACCTCGATGAAGGCCGGTCGCTGCCTCAGCAGATCAGCCAGCGGGGTGTGGGGCGGCGTGTCAATGTGGGCGTGAAAGCGCTGGACAAACTGGCGTCCAGTCCGCCCGATGCCAATCAAGCGCACGGCGGCGCTCGGCCCGCTGTCGGCGGGCGTGTGAAGAACGTTCATGGGGATGACCTATGGCACCGCGCGCGAGGACACACGGCACAAAAAAGTGAAGAGAAACGAGAGAGGAAACAGAAAAAGAAGGGAAAGAAGAAACAGCAAAGGCGCCGGACCGGCCTGATGGCCAGCACGGCGCCTTTGCAAGGGGCTGTGGTCGGGACGTAGATGGCTACGTCATGGGCTTGCGCTTCAGCACTGGCTGTCCAGGCTATCGGCGGTGAAGTTCTTGGCGTCGGTGCGACTTACCGCACGCAGGCACACCGGGGTCCTGCTGGTGATCGCTCGATCGAGCAAGGCGTAGTCCATGCGCCGCATCTGCTCGGCCTGCATCCAGACGATGTTGCCCTTGCCGGTGTGCAGGCACACCGCCTCTTCCCCGCAGGGTTCGTACTTGGTGATCAGCGACATGAGGTTCTCGGGGGCTGAGGTTGTGGTGGGAGAGGACGTCACACCAGGGGCCGCGGGCGTGCCCTGCCCTGCCGCTGCCGCCTCCTGCTTCTTGGTTTGGGCTACCAGCGCCGCCCAGTCCTTGTTCTCCTCGCCCGGCAGGCAGTCCACCGCCTCACCCTTTTCGTTGCGGAAGGTCGAATAGCCCCTGGCGCTGAAGACACCCGGATTCTGTGTCTTCTGAACCCCCACCAGGCACACGGGCTGATTGCCCCGGTACGCCGCGCTGAATGCATTGCGACCTACCGCATCGACCTTGCTGGCATCGAGTTGGTAGTGAACGGCGTCCGAGTCGTTCAAGCTGTCACGACCTCGAAAGCAAATCAAGCCTCGGTCGAAGCAGCTTCCCTTGGCGTTGTCCGGCTCGCGCCAGTCCAGGATGTACACCACCTTGCGCCACTTGCCGGTGGCGGACAGGCGGTCGATCTCAGCCTGCTTCTTAGCGCTGGCCTCGGCCTCCTTGGCCTGGCGCTTGGCCTGCTCCTTGGTGAAGGCATCCGCCAGGACGAGGACGCGCATGTACGGCACCGTGCCGGAGACGTTGACGTTGGTGGAGACAAAGAAGCTGGACTTGCCCTCCTCCTTCTGCACCTGGTAGGTCAACGACTTGCGGATTGGATCGGACGACGCCTGGGGGCCACGATTCCAGCTCTGGAACTGGGCCACCTCCCCCTTAGCCCTCTGCAGCGGTGTGCCCTGTGGGTTGGTCAGCGCAGCAAAGGGGTTGAGAGAGTCGAGCGCGCTGGCGATCGGGTTGGTCATGGCTGCCATGTACTGGTTCATGGCCTGCACCTTGTCGGCGGACGCTTGCACGGTGAAGGTGACCTTGCAGCTTCGGATTTTGAGCTTGTCGTCGTAGGCGGTCACGCCGGGCGCTTCCAGCGCGATGGTGGCGATGTCCTTGCTCTTGACCTGCAGGTCCTTGAGATGGTCATCGTGAGCCTGGTGAACCATCTCGAGCAGCGAGTTGGTGACCTCGGCGTCGTTGCAAGCAGGTGCTTCAGGGCCGCAGCCTGCGAGGATCACAGAAGCGGACAGCACACTGGCGCAAGACCAACGGCAGAGACGCGCGCGTAATGTTTTGACCATAGGTTTTCTCCTTTACTTTCCGATAGCAGTAGCTCGCCTTGTCGAAGAGCGAGCAGCTTTAAATGATGTGTTTAAGTATCTTTTTTGGGCGAAGCTATGGTTGCGGGCTCGCCGGTCAGACAATTTCAGGAATTTCATAATGATATTCAAACACCGTGGTTTCAAACACATCTTTTTCCAACCATCGGTTGGATGCCAAGCCCGTCCTCCAAGAAGTCCCCGCGCACTTCTCTTCGATCGCTGTTCGCCCGCAATGTACGGATGGCCCGCATCGCCACGGAACTGTCTCAAGAACGACTGGCGTTTGAGTCCGGGCTGGACCGAACCTTTATCGGGAGCCTTGAGCAAGGCATCCGAAACATCTCGATCGACAACATCGAGCTGATTGCCCAAGCGTTGAAAATCCCTGCTCATGAGTTGCTCGACCCAAACTTGGCAGAACAGCGCGGATTTGATGCAACCCTCACAAGAGCACCGAGGTCGACGGCCCGCCCATCCCCGTCCTCGCGACGCAAGATGCGATAAGTCTCCACTCCGCTCAAGTTGCCCAGCCATAGTTAGTACTCCTCAGGCAACAAGAGCGTGGTCACACTTCGATCTGCCTCAGTGATCAACCAAATACGATCGTCCCCCGTCTGGAAGCGCGAGGGAGAGCGTGCCGAATTGCCTACCTCCTGGGGGGCCGACTGCAAAGGCAGTCGGTAGACCGACAGCAACCGAAAACCGTTCACCACGGCATCCTCGTTAGTCTGCACGTCCTCAGGATCGATTTCGCCCCAGTCGCCTGTGACATGCCGGGCCAACAGAGCGAACGGGTTGCTGTTGGTGACGTGCAGAAGCGCCAGCGCACCAGGCGTAGCAACAACGCGGCCCAGCGCAAAGCGCGGTGAGCTGCCGGGCTTGAGAAAGCGGCTCAGAAAGTCCTTCATTTGTATCTCCATGGGAAAGAAGCGCCCATGCGGCAGCCGCACCGGCCTCAAAAAGGCCAGGCGCAGCGGTCAGGAAAAGGCGCGGGGAACGAAACAAAAATGGCCGCCAGAACCAGCGGCAAAAGCGCTGGCTTGGCGGCCATCGAGGGCTACAGGCGGGACGCCTGCACACGGGCAGGCGCTTGCCTGGCTTGCGCCGGCAGGCCCCTAGCCCGTGAACAAATTATAGCCCAAACGCAGACTTTTTGTCTGATTTTGGACTATTTTTGACGCTTTTTTGGACGATTTTGGAGGGTTTTTGGAGCGCCTTTTGGCCTCCCCGCCCCTCTACTACTGCTCGTCCCAAAGAAGCAGGACACGCAAACCTGCCACCCTCTGGAGATGCGGTTAGCCAACAGAGAGGCGTGCCCACAAAAGCACGCAAGTAGCCGCCTCGGCTGCTTGGTTGCCTGTTGCTACGAGGTTTGCCCAGGCTTTTGCTAAGCTGGCTAGGTCTGTACCCGCAGCCCCCGAGGGCAGCGATTCAAAAAACGGGTATATCGAAGGGTACGCACCGAAAAATACAGCTTCAAAAAGCCAATAAAACCCTTTAAAAACAATAATTTAGCAAATTTCATGAAAATAGCCACCTGGAACGTCAACTCCCTCACCGCGCGACTGCAGCACGTGCTCGACTGGCTCATCGCCAACCCGGTCGACGTGCTGTGCCTGCAGGAGCTGAAGATGACGGATGACAAATTCCCGCTCGACGTGCTCAAGTCGGCCGGCTACGAGGCCGCGGTGTTCGGCCAGAAGACCTACAACGGCGTCGCGATCCTGAGCCTCGCTCCGGTGCGCGACGTGGTGAAGAACATCACCGGCTTCAGCGACGACCAGTCGCGAGTGATCGCGGCCACGGTGGAAACGCCCTCGGGCCCGCTGCGCGTGGTCAACGGCTACTTCGTCAACGGCCAGGCGCCAGGCACGGACAAGTTCGAATACAAGATGAAGTGGCTCGACGCCCTGCGCGACGCGCTGCGGCAGGAACTGGCGGCCAACCCGAACCTCGTGCTGCTGGGCGACTTCAACATCACGCCCGAGGACCGCGACAGCTTCGACCCCGTAGGCCTGAAGGAAACGATCCATCACACGACCGAAGAGCGCAACCACTTCAAGGCGCTGCTCGACCTGGGCCTGAAAGACAGCTTCCGCATGTTCGAGCAGCCCGAGAAGAGCTACTCGTGGTGGGACTACCGCATGCTGGGCTACCAGAAGAACCGCGGCCTGCGCATCGACCACATCCTGGTGAGCGAGCCGCTGGTGCCGCACGTGAAGGGCTGCGTCATCGACCGCGTGCCGCGCAAGTGGGAAAAGCCCAGCGACCACGCGCCGGTGGTGCTCGACCTGGACCAGGGTGCCTGAGGCCATGGCCGCGCGCAAACTGGCGCTGATAGCCGTCGCGCTGATGCTCTCGGCCTGCTCGCTGCTGAAGCCTGCCGACAAGGCCGCGGAAGGCGACAAGGGCACCGCGAGCCCACCCGCCGGCGAAACCGCCACGGACGGTCGCGAAGTGCCGACGGTGCGGCTCATCACCGCGCAGACGCCCGCGGTGCGCACCTACCGCAAGATCGGCGCGCGCCACATCTACAACAAGTACGCGAGCCGCATCTACAAGGGCAAGCTGCCGCCGCTGGTGTATGCGGTGGTGGTGGTGGAGACCGACATCGACGCGACGGGCAAGGTGGTCAACGTCACCTTCAGCCGCACGCCGAGCCACGCGCCGGAAGTGGCGCCGATGATCGCGGAGATGATCAAGGCCGCGTCTCCCCTGCCCAACCCGGGCAAGCTCGGAGGCCACACCTACGTGGACACCTGGCTCTGGGACCGCAGCGACAAGTTCCAGATCGACTCGCTGACCCAGGGGCAGAGAAGCCGCTGAAAGAGACCGGGAGAGACGGAAAAGAAAAAAGGCCCTGAAGGGCCTTTTTCATTCGATGCCGAGTTCCTGGATCTTCCGGGTGATGGTGTTGCGCCCGATACCCAGCTTCTGCGCGGCCTCGATGCGGCGGCCGCGCGTGTTGGCCAGCGCGGTGAGGATCAGCCTGGACTCGAAGCGGCGCGAGAGCACGTCCCACACGTCGGTGCGGCCGGCTGCCAGCAGGGCCTGGGCCTCGGCTTCCAGGCCGCCTTCCCAGCTGCTGACGGTACTCGCTGCGGGAGCATGAGCCTCGGCGTGTTCGGAAACGGCATGTACGGAGGGCACCGCCTCGCCGCCTGCAACCGGCAGTGACGGCGCAAGCTGTGCTGCGATGGGCGTCGACGCAACGACCGGCGCCTCGGCCACGGCATGCGCTTCGGCGCCAGCACCACCCGCGCCCGCGCTCGCCATCATCACTTCCGGCGGAAGGTCCTTCGCCTCGATCAGCTGGGCCGGCGCCATCACCGTGAGCCAGTGGCAGATGTTCTCCAGCTGGCGCACGTTGCCGGGGAAGTTGAAGGCCGCCAGCTTGGCGAGCGCCGCATCTGAGATGCGCTTGGGCTCGACGCCGAGCTGGCGCGCGCTCACCTGCAGGAAGTGGCGCGTGAGCGCGGGCACGTCCTCGCCGCGCTCGCGCAATGCGGGCAGGCGCAGGCGGATCACGTTGAGGCGGTGGAACAAGTCTTCGCGGAAACCGCCGAGCTTGACGCGCTGCTCCAGGTCCTGGTGGGTCGCCGCGATGACGCGCACGTTGGCCTTCACCGAGTTGTGGCCGCCGACGCGGTAGAAATGACCGTCGCTCAGCACGCGCAGCAGCCGCGTCTGCAGGTCGAAGGGCATGTCGCCGATTTCGTCGAGGAAGAGCGTGCCGCCCTCGGCCTGCTCGAAGCGGCCGCGGCGCATGGTCTGCGCGCCAGTGAAGGCGCCGCGCTCGTGGCCGAAGAGTTCGCTCTCCAGCAGGTCCTTGGGGATAGCGGCGGTATTGATGGCCACGAAGGGGCCGTTGGCGCGCGGCGAGTGCTTGTGCAGCGCGCGCGCCACCAGTTCCTTGCCCGAGCCCGACTCGCCGGTGATGAGCACCGTGACGTTGCTCTGCGAGAGCCGGCCGATGGCGCGGAACACGTCCTGCATGGCGGGCGCCTGGCCGAGCATCTCGGGCGCGGCGACCATGCGCTCTTCGGCCACTTCCTCGCGCTGGCTTTCATCGACGGCACGGCGGATGAGCTCGACCGCGCGCGGCAGGTCGAAGGGCTTGGGCAGGTATTCGAAGGCGCCGCCCTGGAAGGCCGAGACGGCGCTGTCGAGGTCGGAGAACGCCGTCATGATGATGACCGGCAGGCCCGGATGCAGCGCCTTGATCTTGTCGAGCAGGTCGAGCCCGGAACCGCCGGGCATGCGGATATCGCTCACCAGGACCTGGGGCGCCAGTTGGTCGTCGTCGGCGGCCTGCTCGAGTGCCGCCAGAACTTCGCGCGTGTTGGTGAAGCTGCGCGTGGGCAGGTCTTCGCGCAGCAGAGCCTTCTCGAGCACGAAGCGAATCGATTGGTCGTCATCAACTATCCAGATCGGCTTCATGCATCTCCTCTGTTGCCGGTGGCTGCGCTAGGGCAGCGGTATCAATATCTTGAAATCGGTTCGGCCCGGGACGCTGTCGCACTCGATCACGCCGTGATGCTGTTGCACAAAAGTCTGTGCGAGCGTCAATCCCAGCCCGGTCCCGCCTTCCCTGCCCGATACGAGCGGGTAGAAGATGCGGTCCTTGATCGTGTCCGGCACACCCGGTCCATTGTCGATTACATGCAATTCCAGTGCCAGTCGATACCACTGCTTGTTGAAGATCACCTGACGGGCCACCCGCGTCTTGAAAGTGATCTGCGCGTCACCGGCCGCGCGGCGCTCCGCCAGCGCCTGCGCCGCGTTGTGCGCGATGTTCAGCGTGGCCTGGATGAGCTGCTCGCGATCGCCGCGGAACTCGGGAATGGAAACGTCGAAGTCGCGCTCGATGTGCAGGTCGCGCGGAAACTCGGCAAGGATGACCGAGCGCACGCGCTCGCAGACTTCATGGATGTTGACGTCGCCCACCACATGCGGCCGGCGGTGCGGCGCCAGCAGCCGGTCGACCAGCGTCTGCAGCCGGTCGGCCTCGTGGATGATGACCTGGGTGTATTCGATGAGGTCGCGCGACTCGACTTCCATCTGCAACAGCTGCGCCGCACCGCGGATGCCGCCCAGCGGGTTCTTGATCTCGTGCGCGAGGTTGCGGATGAGCTCCTTGTTCGCCTGCGCCTGGTCGATGAGCCGCTCCTCGCGGTCCTGCCGCACCTGCTGCTCCAGCGGCGACATCTCGATGACGAGCTCGCCCTTCTTCTCGCCCTGCGCGAGCGAGACCTGCACCGGCATCAGCTCGTGGTTGACGCGGCGCAGGAAGGCTTCGTAGCGCAGCGTGGCGAAGTCGTTGCTGCTCACGCCGTCGATGGCCGTGCGCAGCACCTGCGGCTCGTGAAAGCACGCGCCGAACTGCGAGCCTTCGAGCGTGCGGCGCGAGGTGCCCAGCGCGTCCTCGAGTCCTGCATTGGCGAACAGCACCGAGCCCTTGCTGTCGACCACCGCGATCAGCGTGGACAACAGGTCGAAGGACTGGAAGCGCGAATTGGCGCCGGCCGCCTTCTTCCCGAACACCATGGCGACGACTACTGCTGGTTCGGCTGCTTGGCCGGCAGGCGACCGATCTCGCGGCGGATGCCGGCGATGTCGCTCTCGTTGCGCGCCAGCTCGGCCTTCATCTCGGCGACGCGGTCCAGGTACTTCTGGTAGTTGCGCCCTTCGCTGCCCTGCTTCTCGGGCTCGCCGTTGTTGTATTCCTTCTGCAGCTCGGCCTGCCGCGCCTCGGCCTTCTTCAGCTCGGCCTCGAGCACCGAGCGCGCCTCGCCGTCACGGGCACGCTGGTCCACGCCTTCAACGCGCGGGCTACCTGCCGGCGAACGCGCCGCGGACGAACCGCCCGACGAAGAAGAAGCGGAGCCGCCGCCCGAAGTCTTCGTGCCCTGCACGACGGTGACGTTGCCGCCTTCCATGATCTTGCAGCCCTTCTGCTGCGCGATGGTGGCGTTGTTCGTGTACTCGTTGCCGCAACGCCAGACGCGCTCCTGCGCGAGCGCCGACAACGCGACCAATGAACCAGCCAGGAAAATGAGGGAAGCAGTCTTCATGTGTATCGGTGGAGGGCGGCAACAGGAATGCATTTTCGTGCAATTCGACGCGAATAGTGACCAGATGTTCCCCCCAACAAAAAAGGACGGCCCAGCCGTCCTTCGTAATCCATCAGGCTTACACCCGCCCCGGGCCCCTTCGGGGATACCGCGGAACCGGCTTCGCCGGGCCGCAGGTATCGCCCCCCGGAAGGGGGTTGGCGAAGCGACACGAAGTGCGCGCAGCCTGGGGGCGAACCAATTACAACGAGTAGTACATGTCGAACTCGACCGGATGGGTCGCCATGCGGAAGCGCGTGACTTCCTGCATCTTCAGTTCGATGTAAGCGTCGATGTAGGCATCGGTGAACACGCCGCCCTTGGTCAGGAACGCACGGTCCTTGTCCAGATATTCCAGGGCCTGGTCGAGGCTGTGGCAGACGGTCGGGATCAGCGCGTCTTCTTCCGGCGGCAGGTGGTACAGGTCCTTGCTGGCGGCTTCGCCCGGATGGATCTTGTTTTCCACGCCGTCCAGGCCGGCCATCAGCAGCGCGGCGAAGCCCAGGTACGGGTTCATCAGCGGATCGGGGAAGCGCGCTTCGACGCGGCGGCCCTTCGGGTTGGCCACGAACGGGATGCGGATCGAGGCCGAGCGATTCTTGGCCGAGTAGGCCAGCTTCACCGGGGCTTCGAAGCCGGGCACCAGGCGCTTGTAGCTGTTGGTGCCGGGGTTCGTGATGGCGTTCAGGGCACGTGCGTGCTTGATGATGCCGCCGATGTAGTGCAGGGCGAAGTCCGAGAGGCCTGCGTAGCCGTCGCCGGCGAACAGGTTCTTGCCGTCCTTCCAGACCGACTGGTGCACGTGCATGCCGGAGCCGTTGTCGCCGACGATGGGCTTGGGCATGAAGGTGGCGGTCTTGCCGTAGGCGTGGGCCACGTTGTGGATCACGTACTTCTGCAGCTGGACCCAGTCGGCGCGCTGCACCAGCGTGCTGAACTTGGTGCCGAGTTCCATCTGGCCGGCGTTGGCCACTTCATGGTGATGCACTTCGACCGGGATGCCGAGCGATTCGAGCACCAGGCACATTTCCGAGCGCATGTCCTGGAAGCTGTCGACCGGGGGAACCGGGAAGTAGCCGCCCTTGACTGCCGGACGGTGGCCGGTGTTGCCGTGCTCGAACTCCTTGTCGGTGTTCCACGAGGCTTCTTCGGATTCGATCTTCACGAAGCAGCCCGACATGTCGTTCTTCCAGCGCACGCCGTCGAAGACGAAGAATTCGGGTTCCGGACCGAAGTAGGCGGTGTCGCCCAGGCCCGATGCCTTCATGTAGGCCTCTGCGCGCTTGGCGAGCGAACGCGGATCGCGCTCATAGGCCTTGCCGTCGGCGGGGTCGATCACGTCGCAGGTCAGGATCAGCGTCGTTTCTTCGAAGAAGGGGTCGATGTTGGCGGTGTTCGGGTCGGGCATGAGCTGCATGTCCGAAGCTTCGATCCCCTTCCAGCCGGCGATGGACGAGCCGTCGAATGCGTGGCCCGAGGTGAATTTGTCTTCGTCGAAAGCCGAGACCGGCACGGTCACGTGCTGCTCTTTGCCGCGGGTATCGGTGAAGCGGAAGTCGACGAACTTGACCTCGTTTTCCTTGACGAGCTTGAGTACATCGGCGACGGTCTTTGCCATCAGTTTCTCCTGAGTTGGATGGTGGTTAGGAATACAGGGACGTGGGATGCAGTTTCTGTGCCATTGTCACCTCATCGGATGAGGCTTCCGTGGCCGCCGCGAAACCCAAATGAAGGCGGAAAATCACTATTTTGGTGCATTGATTTTTATCGCACCAATTCAGGGCCAAGCTTGGCGTCAAAAGTGTGCAGGCCTTCGATCAGCTGGGCGTAGGCGGCATCGAGCCGGCCGGGCTCGCCCTTGACGCCCAGCTCGATATGCCGGCCGTACGTGGGGTGGTCGACGCTGGGCAGGCTGAAAACCTTGATGCCGGCGTGGGTGGCCTCGATGGCTTCCATGAGCGGTGTCAGCGTGGCCTCCATGGCACCGAAAACGATCACGGACTTCTCGGCGACGGCGTTGCTGGCGAACAGCCCGGCGTAGCGGCCGTCGAGCACCGATTCGATCATCGGCCAGGCCATGACGGGGAAACCTGGCACGAAATGCACGTCGCCCACGCTGAAGCCCGGGATCTTGTTGTAGGGGTTGTAGATGAGCGTGGCGCCCTGCGGAAACACGCCCATGTTGAGCCGGTGCACATTGTCAGCCCGGTCGGGCTCATAGGGCAGGCCCTGCTCGCGCGCGGTGTCCTGCATGCGCTCGCGGATCAGCAGCTCGGCCTCTGGGTGCAGCGCCAGCGGCACGCCGAGCGCCTTGGCCGCGCACTGGCGGGTGTGATCGTCGGGCGTGGCGCCAATGCCGCCGGTCGAGAAGACGACGTCGCCCGAAGCGAAGGCGCGCTGCAGCGCCGCGGTGATGCGCCCGGGCTCGTCGCCCACGTATTCGGCCCAGCCGAGCTGCAGGCCGCGCGCGGCGAGCAGCTCGATGACCTTGGCCATGTGCTTGTCGGCACGCTTGCCGGAGAGGATCTCGTCGCCGACGACGATGAGACCGAATGTGCGAGTCATGGAGAACCCCATTGGGAAAGAGCGGCCTTGCTAGCTTCGTCGGCCTCGATGGCGGCGGGCGCGCCGCCTGCGAGCGATGCCTCCGCCGCGGCGCGGCGGGCACGCAGCTGCGCGAGCGCGTCGAGGCAATAGTGGGCGAACCAGAGCGCCGAGAAGGCGAAAACCAGTGTGTAGATCCAGATGGCGATCGGCACCAGCACGAAGAAGGCGGCGGCGAACAGCAGGCCCGAAGCCCAGACGATGCTGGGCGCGGCACCAAGGTAGCCGCAGAGCACGCCGATGCACAGCAGCGGCACCCGGTGCGCGCGGATGAGCGCGGCACGTTCCTCGGGGCTGGCGTGCTCAGCCAGCGCGTCGAAGCTCATCACGCGGTAGGTGAGCCAGCCCCAGATCAGCGGCGGCAGTATCAGCACCAGCGGCGGAATGAGCCACAGCGGCATCGACACCACCAGCGCGATCACCGCCAGCACGGTGGCGCCGAGGGAGCGCGCCACGCTGCCGAAGAACGAAGCGCCCTTCTTCTGCTCGAGCCCCGGAAAACGCCGCTCGCTCACCAGCCTGGTCAGCGCGGGCGCCATGAAGCCGGCGACGATCAGCAGGCAGATCACCACGATCACCGGCGTGGCGGCGAACACCACGACCAGCGATGCCAGCGCGGAAGTGATGTCGCCGGAGAAAAGACGGCCGATCCAGGCCCAGAAGCTCGACAGCAGCGGCCAGGCGTCGAGCGCGCCGCGCGTCCAGGCCACGGCTGCGTCCCAGTAGAAGTAGCCCAGCGCCGCGGCCAGCACGATCATCAGCCCCAGCGGGAGCAACGACAGCACGATCACGCGCGGCAGCATGCAGTAGGCGACCGCGCGCCAGAAGGAGTCGAGGAGCAGGCGCATGAGGCAGCGAGGATAACGCCTCGGGCGAGCCCTTCAGGGCGGGGTGCCCCTCAACCGCGACCGACCATTCGCTTCAGGCCGAGCCACTGCTGGGCCCAGAAGCCGCGGCCGTATTCGCGCACGCTGCCGTCGGCGCGCGGCTCGACCTGGTCGCGGATGCCGGTCGGGTCGTAGCGGTCCTCGAAGTTGGCGGTGCGAAAGAGCATGTCCCACCACGGCAGCAGCACGCCGAAGTTGTGGCCACCGAGGGTGCTGGCGCCCTTCGATTCATGGCCCAGCCCGATGCTGTGGTGCAGCCGGTGGAAGCGCGGGCTGATCCACAGCCGCTCGCCGATGGCGCCGAAGCTCAGCCGCAGGTTGGCGTGCTGCAGGCTCTCGCTGAGCTGGGTGAAGGCGACGAATGCGATGAACTGCCCGGGCGCCACGCCGATGAGCTGCGCCACGATGACGATCAGCGCGTCGTGCACGATGTCGTCGAGCAGGTGGTTGCGGTCGTCGCTCCACATCGTCATCTGGCGCTGCGAGTGGTGCAGCGAATGCAGGCCCCACCACCAGTTGAACTGGTGCTGGCCGCGGTGGATCCAGTAGCCGACGAAGTCGAGCACGACCAGGTAAATGGCGAAGGCGACCACCGGCACGTCGGTCACGCCGGGCCATACTTCGTCGAGGTGGAAGGTGCCCCACCCCGCCGTGCGCAGCGCGCCCATGGCGTCGTCGAAGAAGGGCTGCAGCGTGAAGAACATCGCCAGCCGGAACAGCCCGAGCCGGTGGATCAGCGTGTAGAGCACGTCGATGCGGATCGCGTGGCGGTCGACCACCGGCTCCACCGAGCGCCAGCGCTGCAGCGGCCCGATGATGGCCAGCAGCACCAGGATCTGAATTACGCCCACCAGCAGCCAGCCGGTGGCGTCGAAGGCGTCTTCGGTCCAGCCGCCCAGGCCCACGGCGTAGACGAGCGGCTGCACGGCGGTTTCGAAGAACCAGCCCTGCATGGCGGAAAAGGCGTCTGTCAGCCAGTCGATCACGATCAGGAAAACTCGTCGTTCAGTCGTTCAGGGATGGGAGGCGATCCAGGCCTTGAAGTCCGGATGCTGGCGCAAGGTGCGGAAGCAGAAGCCCTTGGCCTTCAGGCCGACGATCAGCGGCTCCAGGTTGGCCGGCGCCCACGGGTCCTTGCGCGACCAGATACCCAGGTGCGCGAGCAGGATGTCGCCGGGGCGGATGGTGTCCAGCGCCTGTGTCAGCAGCTTCGCGTTGCTGAATTTCTCGCTCGGCAGCTCGTCGCCGAGGAAGCCGGCGCTCGCCCAGCCCACGTACTTGTAGCCGCAGCCTTCGGCCGTTGCCAGCAGCGCGGGCGAGGTCTTGCCGCCCGGCGCGCGGTAAAGCGGCAACGGCTTCTTGCCGGTGACCGCCGCCAGCCGGTCGGAGGCCTTCTTGATGTTGGCGCAGTACTCGGCCGCGCTCCAGGTCGATTCCTTGCCGTTCTGCGGGCCGGCCGAGGGCTTGATGCGGAAGGCGGGCGGCGTGCCCTTCACGTCGGCGCGCCAGTAGGCGTGGTCGTACGTGTGGGAGCCGAATTCGTTGCCCTCGGCCGCCCTCGCCTTCCACCACGGCGCCCAGTGGTCGTCGAGGCTGTCGCCGTCGGTCTGGGTGCGCTCGGCGGCGGCGAAGAAGGTGACGCGAACGTCTTGCCGCTTGAGCACGTCGGCCACCAGCGGGGCGATGCCCATGTGGCCGGTGTCGAAGGTCAGGTAGACGGGCTTTTCGCAGGCGGCTGGCTCCTGCGCCGCCCAGGCGCCGGGCGACAGCGCCGCCGCCAGGGCGACCATGGATGCGGCGACGGCCAGGCCGGTGCGCCTAGATGCGCTTGGCATGGTCCAGGGTCCACACGCCGTGCGGCGAACGGCCGACGTTGACCTGGCGCACGACCTTGTTGCTGGCCAGGTCGACCACGCTGAGCTTCTTGGCCCAGCGCGAAGTCACGTAGAGCGTCTTGCCGTCGGCCGAAACATCCATGCAGTCTGGGCCGCCGGGCACCGGATAGGTGGCGATCACCTTCAGCGTCGCCAGGTCGATGCGGCTGATGGTGTTGGCCACGCGGTTGCTCACGAACACGCTCTTGCCGTCGCCGGCCGAGCGGAAGGCGTGGGCGCCCTTGCCGGTGGGAATCTTGCCAACCAGCTTGGGCTCGGCGCCGGCCACGTCGAACACCTGCACGCCGTCGCTGCCGGTGAGGCCCACGAGCAGCGTCTTGTCGTTGTGCACGCCGAAGATGTCGGCCGGCATGGCGCCGGTGGTGGTGCGCCACTTGATGGTCTGCGTGGGCAGGTCGACGGCGATCATCTCGTCGCTGTCCTGCATCGTCACGTAGGCGATGGTGCTGGTGTTGTCGATCCAGATGTGGCTGGGAGTCTTGCCGCTGGCGATGCGCTTGGCCAGCTTCAGGTCCTTGCCGTCCCAGCGGTAAACGTCGACGTGGTTCAGCCGGTTGCCGGCCGTGACGAACCACTTCATGTCGCGCGAGAACTGCAGCTGGTACGGATCGATGATGCCGTAGACCACGCGCTGCACTTCCGCCGTACGGGGGTTCAGGAAGGTCAGCGAGTCGCCCGCCGAATTGGCCACGATGACCGACTTCTCGTCGGGCGTCATGTAGATGTGGTGCGGCTCCTTGCCGGTGGGAATGCGCAGCTTTTCCGTCCAGTCGACGGGATTGATCACGCTCACGTTCGCGTCCAGCGAGTTGAGCACGAAGATCGGAGGGGGTTCTGGCGCTGCGGCGGCGGTATGGGCCGCGAAGGCCGTCATGCAGGCAAGCAGGAAAGCCGCGAGGCGGCCGTTCGGTCGGGCAGGAAGTCGCAAGGGAAGGTTCCGGGAGAGAGTTCGGAATGTTAACGGCCGGCCCTTAAGACTGGCTGACCGGAAGCGTGCCCTTTTCCCCCATTTCCCAGCGTTTTCCTCGCGTTTTTCCCTTCTATTTCAACGCCTTGGCAGGTTTGGCGGGCGCGCGCAGGCCCGCCACCTCGTCGGCGGTCAGCCAGCGCCACTGCCCGGGCGCGAGCCCGGCGGGCAGCGCCAGCTCGCCGATGCGCGAACGGTGCAGCCCCTCCACCCGGTTGCCGACCGCCGCCAGCATGCGCTTGACCTGGTGGTACTTGCCCTCGGTGAGGGTGAGCCGCAGGTGCAGCGGGCCGTCGGACTCGCAGGCGGCGGCGCGCACCGGCTTCGGATCGTCGTCGAGCACCACACCGGCCAGCAGTTTCGCGATCTGCGCCTCGTCCACGGGGTGCTTCGCCGTCACCTCGTAGACCTTGGGCACATGGTGCTTGGGCGACCCCATCTTGTGGATGAACTGGCCGTCGTCGGTCAGGAGCAGCAGGCCGGTGGTGTCCTGGTCGAGCCGGCCGATGGCCTGAACGCCCTGCACCGCGCCCTTGTTGGGCCGCAGCCGCAGCGGCGACGGCAGCAGCGTGTAGATGCTCGGGTAGGTCGATGGCTTCTGCGAGCACTCGGTGCCGGCGGGCTTGTGCAGCATCAGGTAGGCCTTCTCGTGGTACTCCCACGGGGTGCCCTGGACGATGTAGTGGAGTCCTTCGGGTTCCAGGTCGGCGAACGGGTCGTCCACCACCTCGCCGCCGACGCTCACGTGGCCTTGCTGGACCAGCCCCGCGCACACGCGGCGCGTGCCGAAGCCCTGGGTATAGAGGATGTCTTGCAGATGCATGGGAAAAGAAAAAAGCGGCCGCCCCGCCAAGGGTACGGCCGCCTTCGAGTTTGCCGCAGGATCAGTAGCCTGCCGCCAGGCCGGTGTTGCGGCGCGGGTCGTTGGCGCCGTAGAAGCGGTTGTTGCCCACCGGCTTGCCGCCCAGCGAAGGCGCGCCGACGATGATCGCCGCCAGGTGGTTGGCCGGCTGCGGCACGCCCAGGTTGTGGCCCATGTCGGCCAGGATCTTGCGCGTGTCGGGGCTCAACGCGTAGGCCTCGACGTTGGTCACGTCAGGCAGCCACTGCTGGTGGAAACGCGGCGCGTCGACGGCTTCCTGCACGTTCATGCCGTAGTCGATGGCGTTGATCATGGTCAGCATCACCGCGGTGATGATGCGGCTGCCGCCCGGCGTGCCGACCACCATCACCGGCTTGCCGTCCTTGGACACGATGGTCGGGCTCATCGAGCTCAGCGGGCGCTTGCCCGGCTCGATCTTGTTGGCCTCGCCCTGCACCAGGCCGTAGAGGTTGGGCACGCCCACCTTGGAGGTGAAGTCGTCCATCTCGTCGTTCAGCAGCACGCCGGTCTTGGCGGCCGTGACCTTGGCGCCGAACCAGTCGTTCAGCGTGTAGGTCACCGAGACCGCGTTGCCCCACTTGTCGGCGATCGAGTAGTGGGTGGTGTTGCTGCCTTCGTGCGGCGCGACGCCGGGCTTGATGTCCTTGGAGACGCCGGCCTTCTTCGGATCGATGACGGCACGGATCTTCTCGGCGTAGCCCTTGTCGAGCAGGCGCTCGAGCGGGTTCTTAACGAAGTCCGGGTCGCCCAGGTAGCTGTTGCGGTCCACGTAGGCGTGGCGCATGGCCTCGATCTGGTAGTGCACGGCCTGCGCCGAGTGGTAGCCCAGGTCCTTGAGCGGGTAGCCCTCGAGGATGTTGAGCATCTCGCAGATGATCACGCCACCCGAACTCGGCGGGGGCGCCGACACCACGCGGTAGCCGCGGTAGTCGCATTCCACCGGAGCCATTTCGCGCGTCTTGTACTGGTCGAGGTCGGCCTGCGTGATCAGGCCCTTGCCGGCCTGGCTCGACGCCACGATGGCACTGCCGACCCAGCCCTTGTAGAAGCCGTCGGTGCCCTTGGTGCTGATCTCGCGCAGCGTCCTGGCCAGGTCTTTCTGCACCAGCTTGTCGCCCACCTTGTAGGGCTCGCCCTTGTTCAGGAAGATGGCGGCCGAGGCCGGGTCTTCCTTGAAGTCGGCCGTGGCGGTGGCGAGCAGGTCGATGTCGCCTTGCTGCAGCGCGAAGCCCTTGTCGGCCAGCTGGATCGACGGGGCGAGCAGGTCGCCGCGCTTCATGGTGCCGTACTTCTCGCGCGCGTATTCCATGCCCGAGACGCTGCCCGGCACGCCCACGGCAAGGTGGCCCTTGGTGCTCAGGCCCTTGATGACGTTGCCGTCCTTGTCGAGGTACATGTTGGCCGTGGCAGCCAGCGGCGCCTTCTCGCGGAAGTCGAGGAAGGTCTTGCGGCCATCGGCCAGCTGCACGGTCATGAAGCCGCCGCCGCCGAGGTTACCGGCCGCGGGGTAGACCACCGCCAGCGCGTAGCCCACGGCCACCGCCGCGTCGACCGCATTGCCGCCGCGCTTGAGCACGTCGACACCGACCTTGGTGGCCAGGTGCTGGGCACTCACGACCATGCCGTTCTCGGCCGCGACGGGCGCCACCGACGCGGCATTCGACGCGCCGGCCGCGGCCAGCGCGAGCACCGCCGCTACGGCACCCCTCAGCTTGGGAGTCCAGTGGATTTGTTGCATGTAGAAGTCTCCTCTAGAGCGTGTTGAAGAATCTGTTGTGTGTTCGTCTCGCCGGTCGGGTCAGGCCGTGAGCAGCGCCTTGCGGCGCAGGGCATCGAGCGCAATCGCGACCTGCTGGCGCGCGAACTCCCTGACAGCCGCCGGCTCGGTCAGCGGCTTGTCGTCCTTGACGAAGCGCAGCCGGTCGCTGCGCACCTCGGCTTCGAGATGCTCGGCCAGCGCCTCGTGCGAATGGGTGCCGTCGAGCAGCGGCAGCAGGCTGCGTTCGAGCAGCGACACCGTCACGTGCTCGTGCCACTGGTTGCACGTGCTGGCCGCGACGCTGGCGCCCGCCACCAGGGCCACCGAGCCCCGCACCGCGGACAGCGCCTGCGGCAGGCTGGAAACCGTTTCGGCCGTGAGCACCGGCGAGCGCCTGAAGCGCAAGGCGCCGAGGATCAGCAGCTCCTCGGCCATGGCCATCACAGCCGGCTCGACCGCCGCCACAGGCTGCCCCAGCAGCCCGGCCACGGCCTCGATGAGCGCTCCGGCGGACATCGAGGCCGGATAGCGCATGTCGAGCAGATGCGCCACCGCCTTGTGCACCGGCAGCCGCATCGTGACCTTGAGGCCGCGCTGCGCATTGCAGGGTTGCTCGCGCGCGTCGAGGGCGAGCGCGGTGCCGTCCTCGGTCTTGAAGATGCCGGCGAGTTCGAGCTGGCGGATGCGCGCGGGCTGCAGCTTGTAGCGGATGTCCGTGGCGTGCGACTGCCCCACCAGCAGCGTCTGGCGGAACGTGCGATTGACCAGGAAGTCGAGGTACTGCTCCATGAGCACCTGGCTGCCGCCGCATTCGCGCAGCAGCGGATCGCGCACCTTCTCGCCGTAGTTCTGCACGAACATCGTCGACGGCTCGGCGTCGCAGAGGTAGGCCAGGCCACGAGCCTGCGCGCGCGCGACGAATTCCTTGAAGTAGCACGGCGCGTTGCAGGGCTCGAGGAACTCGTGCAGCAGGTAGGAACTGTTGGCGTTGCGCACGATGGGCATCGCCTCTTCGAGCGTCTTCTTGAGCACGCTGTCGGCGCGGGCCGACTGCTCGAGGAAGTCGAGCATGCCGCGGGCATAGGAGAGCTTCTCTTCGGGCGTGTCGCGGGGGCCGCCGCGCAGGATCATCGCGTCGCGCACGATCTCGCGGGCCTTCCAGCCGGGGTACACGTTGTAGCTGACATAGGCCACGCCGTTCGGCGCGAGGTTCTCGCTGCAGATGCGCAGGATCGCGTCCTGCACCGGGCCCGGCACCCAGCTGTAGACACCGTGGCAGACGATGTAGTCGAACTGGCCGAACGAGGCATCGATGTCCGCAAGATTGAAGACCTTGAGCTCGATGTTCGAGAGCCCCGCACGCGCGATGGCGGCCACGCCCTGCGCCACCTGTACCGTCGACAGGTCGACACCGACCGCGCGCGCCTCGGGATGGCGTGCCGCGAAGGGAATCAGGTTGCCGCCGGCGGCGCAGCCGAGTTCCAGCACGCGAGCCTTTGCGGGGGGAGGAACGTCGAGACCGAAGAGAAAGGCCAACCCTTCCAGATGCTCCATCGCCGATTGCGGGAACGGATGCGAGTCGTAGGGCACCGTGTCGTAGTAGCTGGTCAACTCGGAAGTCAGGGAATCCGGCACGGGCGTCCTTTTCGGGATCTGGGCGGGTAGCAGGAGGCAGAGACGACTGCAATGTGACAGTGCTGGCCGACTATAGCCGTGCGTCCGGGCAAAAAGAAGCGCAGCCATGCTGGGCTTCACGACAACAGGCCGTCGCGCAATAAAAAAAGCCCGGCCGTGTGGCCGGGCGTGAAAAGCCTATCTGCTTGGCATTGCATCAAGGCCCCCGCACAGGTTGACCAGCGGGGGACGGTTTACCCGTCAAGGAGAAACTGGGATGGGTGGAACATTCGGCCGGACGGGCGACCGGGCGGAGCCAGTCTGCCGCGGCATCTTCCGGCCACATGGCGCGCAGGCGCGCATCTCGCCACAGGCCCCGCGCGACGTCCTCCAGCTCGAGGGCGTCCACGGTATGCCACTGCTGCTGCAGCCGATGCGCGCAAGCGGCGATCCAGAGCGTGGCGGGCATGTTTTCCATGGGCATAGTTTACTGTATATTCATACAGTCTTTTCAGCAAGGATGCCCACAATGTCTCCGACCGAAGAAACGACCTCCCCGCCTTCACCAAACCACGCGCTCAAGGAAGCGCTCGCCTGGATCTCGAAATTCGCGCACGCATGGAAGGCCATCGAGCCATCGCCGAGAAGCCTCAGCATCGACGGCTTCATCATCTGGGGCCCGGTGCTCTACGAGAAGCACAAGGGCGAAGACCCGGTGCAGCTGGCGCGGCAATTGTTCGGCCAGTCCGGCGAGTACTTCAAGTACCTCTACCCCGGGCGCGGGCGCAGCTCCAACGATCCACGGTCTTAGAATGCCGCGATGAATTGGCGCACACTGCTTCCGCTTGCCCTGGTCCTCGTCGCCGGCTGCTCGACTCCCCCCAACGAGGTGACGCAAGTCCGGGAAGGCGTGCTGCGTGCCATGACCTACGTCCAGGCCTCGGACTACTGCGATGCGCGCGACAAGACGCCGCGCTGGCTCGGCAAGGCTCCGGCGGAACAGGGCGTGCTGTTCCAGTGCTACTGACGCACCCTGGCGAAGCCATCGCCGTGCATTGCGGCGAGCGCGGCGCATAGCTCCAGGCACCTGTCCTACGTTCGCGGGCAAATCCCGGCAGAAGACGTGTTCCTGCCCCTCATCAACAATTTGCTGACAAATAAAATCTGTGAGCAACAAAGATGAGCATCAAGGAGATTTGCGAGCTGCACGGACTCGATCTCGAAAGAGGAAGTCGCGTCCTGTGTGATGGCAGATTGGGCACGGTGGCTGGCGCATCCGGCCCGTTCCTGCGGGTAAGGTTCGACGGGAACCAGATCAGCAGCCCTTGCGATCCGCTTGAAGTGCAGCCTCTAGACCAGGGTGCCGCGAGGGCAGCCCAACCCTTTGATCAGGGCTCGGTGACATCCGCGTAGTCGTTCATGGTCGAATCGGCCACTCCCTTCGAGCCGCCAGCTATGCTGCAGTGGACTTGAACACGAGGGAGATCACATGCAACAGAGCCAACCGACCGTGCGCGCTGGCGACGTCCTCCGCACCAGCCCGTTTCACGTCTACGTCGCGCCCTTTGGCATTCTCTCGCTGGCCGTCTGGGGTTTGTGGTCGGTTGCGACTGTGGCTGCGCCAGCGCCGCATCGAAGTGTTCGCGGATCGCGTTGTCGTCCGTGGTGCGCTGGTCAATACGGAAGTGCCGATTCAGGGCGTGATCGCGGTAACGCAGCGCTATGACATGCACGCGCTGAGTTCCTCTCTGCGGCTCGAGTATCACGCCGAGACCCGTACACGCAAGATCTCGGGCTGGCTCGTCAGCTCGCGCGCCCTGGAAGCGCTGGCCAGCTACATCGCCGCGCGCAATCAGGTCTTGCAGCCGACGATTCAAGGCGAGTTGCACTGAGGTGATGATGCCGCGCGGCGGCAGGCACAGGCCTGTGCCGCGCGCCTCACGGCGCTGGGGTCTACCGATGGGCTCGCGCTTCGCGGCGGTCTTGCTCAGCCAGGTACGGGTCACCGCTTCGAAGGTGTTCGCTGCCTCGAGTTTGATCCGTTCCTTCTCAACCTTCCGGACCTCTCCTGGATCCTCCCCTCGAGATATCAACTTCAAGGATCCATGCGGGTTTTGGCGTACCCTTCGATTCCTGTCGATTCTTAGACCAACCCCAGCACGCCTCGGACCGTGTCCTCGTCCGTGACTAGCACGTTCGCGTAGTCACCCCGGATCATCGATGCGATCGCTTCGATCTTCTCGAGCCCGCCGCCCACGCAAATGCGCATCGGCACCTCCAAGAAGTCCTCCCGCGGCATGACGATGTGCCGGTCGTCGACCTCGGTGAGTACGGCACGACCTTCTCGATCGAAGAAGTAACCCGAGACAAATCCGACGGCACCGCGCTCGCGATATTCATCGAGTATCTGCGTCGACATGAAGCCGCTGTCGTTAAGCAGCGTCTCGCTGCCGACGTTGGTCACGCCGAACAGCGTCATGCTGCACGAGCGCAGCAATCGGAAGTGCTGCTCCAGGATAGGCTCGCGCATCAACAACGTCTTCATATTCGCGCTCGACACGATGCCCGGTGCATGCAGGTTGACCGATCGGGCATTGACCTTGACCGCGATATTCGAGGTACAGAGTTCGGGCGAGAAGTCGTAGGTCGCGATGGAGCTGCCGGTGATCTGCGCGATCGTCGCTCCTGGCAGATCCTGCTGCGTCATCTGCTGCGACAGCGCCATCACCGTGCGCCCCCAGGCCACACCCAGCACGCTGTCGTTCCTAAGCCGCCGCTCAAGCAGGCGCGCGCCGAAGCGCGCGATGCGCATTGACAGCGGGCCGTCGCTGCCCTGGCTCGGAATGACAAAGCACTCTTCGATACCAGTCCGTTCGCGGAATTCTTTGGCCAGGTGCAGCAGTTCCATGCGCTGCAGGTCGATCTTCACGCTGACGACACCGTCGTCCCGCGCTTTCTGCAGCAGGTTGAAGACAGAGGCGCGCGAGATGCCGAACTGGTTGGCGATCTGCTCCTGCTTCAGTCCTTCTTCGTAATAGAGCCATGCGGCCGACAAGACGGGATCCAGCGCGAACTGGATCGCGCTGATGACTGGCTCGCTACGTCTCGTCTCCGCAGTTCCAGGCGCAATCCTTGGCATGGCGATCCTCCGTTGACAAGCCTTCGATTATGGGAGCACGACCCTAGGCCCTCACGACAGGCCTCTTCGCGGATACCGGAAATCTGGCATTTGCCACACTAGGCAAAAACCCTCGTGACGTTTGCCAGGCATCACAAAATAATGCCAACCAAGCTGAAGTTCTTACCGAAAGGCAAAGCAGTCATGGTCATGGCAATGTCCGAAATGTTCAGGGTCGAGCCGCGCTGGAGCCGGCTGATCGACGACGTCACCGCAGGAAACTGGATCAGTCCTGACACAGGCCGACCCGCCACCGTGCCTTTCGGCCGCATCGTGATCGCCCGCAGTCTGGCGGGCGCCGAGGCGCAGCTCGTGCGTGCTGCGATGCCCGCCTCCACCTATGCAGTGGTGTGCGATCCCAACACCTGGGAAGTACAGGGCCGCGCGGTCGCCGACGCGCTGGGCGACGGCACCATCGTGGTGGTGCTCGACGCGCCGCATGCCGACGAGAACCAGGTCGATGACCTGCGCGAGAGGGTGCGCGAGGCCGATGCAGTGGTGGCCGTCGGCTCCGGCACCATCAACGACCTGTGCAAGTACGTGACGGCGAGGGACGGCCGGCCCTACTGCGTGTTCGGCACCGCGCCGTCGATGAACGGCTACACCTCGACCACGGCCTCTATCACCTTGCGCTCGGGCCTGAAGACCACGCAGGCGGCACACGGCGCGCGTGGCGTATTCATCGACCTCAACGTGAACAGCAGCGCGCCGGCCTATCTGATCGCCTCGGGCTTCGGTGACGCCATCTGCCGTGGCACCGCACAGGTCGATTGGTACCTGTCGCATAGGCTGTTCGGTACCGCCTATCAGGGTGCGCCGTTTGTGCTGCAGGCCGATGACGAAGCCGAGCTGCTGCGGCGTTCGAGCGGCGTTGGCGCACGGGACCCCGAGGCCATCGGCTACCTGCACCGGCTGCTGACGTTGGGTGGTTTCGGCATCGCGATGGCCGGCATGAGCCACCCTGGCTCGATGGGAGAGCACACCATCTCGCACTGGATCGACAGCTTCGCGGGCGACCGCCATCCGGGCACCGTGCATGGGCAACAGGTCGGTTTGGCATCGATCACGATGGCGCGGCTGCAGGAGCGGTTGCTCGCCGAGACACGTGCGCCACGGATCCGCCCGACCGTCATCGACGAGGAAGGCATGCGCCGCCGCTACCCGGCGGCGGCGATCTCGGGCTGCCTGACGGCGAGCCGTCGCAAGGCGATCAATGAGGCCGACTGCGCCGACTTCAACGCGAAGTTGGCTCAGCTGTGGCCCGGCCTACGCGAAGAACTCTCCGCAATGCTGGTCCCATCGGCCACGCTGGCGCAGCACCTGCGCGCGGCCGGCGGCGGGACCACAGCGGCCGAACTGGGCATGGACGTGGGGCTCTACCGCGATGCGGTGCGCTACGGCCGCGAGATCCGCGACCGCTATTCCTTTCTCGACCTGGCCGCCGACATGGGCGTGCTGGACGACTTCGCGCGCGAGGAGTGCTGAGCATGCGTCCCGTCTCACAGATCCCCACCGACCGGCTGGCAGAGATCCACACGGTCTTCACCGACATCGACGACACGCTCACGCTGGAAGGCCGCCTGCCCGCCGAGGCATACCTGGCGCTACAGCGACTGAGCGAAATCGGCATCGACGTGGTGCCCATCACCGGCCGGCCAGCCGGGTGGTGCGACATGATCGCGCGGTTGTGGCCGGTGAAGGGCATCGTCGGAGAAAACGGCGCCTTCTATTTCAGCTACCGCAAGGAAACCCGCAAGCTGGTACAGCGCTTCGTGGCGGGTGCCGAGGAACGGCGCGTCAACAGGCTCAAGCTTGACGCGCTGCAGGCGCGCATCCTGCGCGAGGTGCCAGGTACGGGCATCGCGTCGGACCAGCTCTACCGCGAGGCCGACCTGGCGATCGACGTCTGCGAGGATGTCGATCCGCTGCCCAACGAGGCCGTTGATCGGGTGCTCGCGATCTTCGCCGAGTCGGGCGCGGTGGCCAAATTGTCTTCCATCCACGTCAATGGCTGGTTCGGCCAGTACGACAAGTTGTCGATGACCCGCCTGTTCGCCGACGACGTGCTGGGCCTGGACCTCGAGGCCGAGAAGGCGCGCATGCTGTTTGTGGGCGACAGCCCCAACGACAGTCCGATGTTCGCCTACTTCCCGTACTCGTGCGGCGTGGCCAACATCCGCGCCTACGAGCACGCCGGCATTGCGTTGCCGGCCTTCGTCGCCGAGGGCCGCGGAGGCACAGGCTTCGTCGAGATCGCCGAGCGCTTGCTGACGGCCAAGGCGGTGCGCGCATGACCGGGGTCTACGACATTGCCATCGTCGGTGGCGGCATCAACGGGTGCGGTATCGCGCGCGATGCCGCAGGCCGCGGGCTCAAGGTGTTCCTTTGTGAGAGCGACGACCTCGCCAGCGCCACCTCGTCGGCCTCGACCAAGCTGCTGCATGGCGGGCTGCGTTATCTGGAGCACCGCGAGTTTCGGTTGGTGCGCGAGGCGCTGAAGGAGCGAGAAGTGCTGTGGAACATCGCGCCGCACATCGTGCGCCCGCTGCGCTTTGTGTTGCCGCACGCCAGGGGAATGCGGCCCAAGTGGCTGCTGCGCACGGGCCTCTTCATCTACGACCATCTCGGTGGCCGGGAAGCGCTGCCCGGCACGCTGCCGGTAGGCCTGTCGAGCGGCCCGCTGTCGCAGGGGCTGCGGCCAGCTTTTCGCACGGGCTTCGAGTACTCGGACTGCTGGGTCGAGGACGCGCGGCTGGTGGTGCTCAACGCCATCGACGCGCGGCGACACGGCGCCGAAATTCGGACCCGTACGCGCTGCGTCTCGGCAAAAGCGGCCGACGGCCTATGGACTTTGCGGACTCGCGCCACGGTGCCCGGCTCGGACGACACCCGGGAGGAGGCTGTGCGCTGCCGCATCCTCGTCAATGCCGCCGGGCCTTGGGCCTCCGAGGTGGCGAACAAGGTGGCAGGCCGGCCACCGAAAGGCCGCGTGCGACTGGTGCAGGGCTCCCACATCGTGGTGAAGAAACTCTACGACCACGATCGCTGCTTCATCTTCCAGAATGACGATGGCCGCATCGTGTTCACCATTCCGTACGAGGACCACTTCACGCTGATCGGTACCACCGATCGCGACTATGACGGCTCACTGGAACGGGTGCAGGCGTCGCCCGGGGAAGTCGCGTACCTGTGCCGCGTGGCAAGCGCACATTTCAGCCGAGCGGTCGTGCCGGCGGACGTGGCGTGGAGCTATTCAGGCGTACGCCCCCTGTATGACGACGGTGCTTCCGCGGCACAGGCAGCGACGCGCGACTACACGCTCGAACTCGATACCGAGGGTGGTGCGCCGCTGCTGTCGGTGTTCGGAGGAAAGATCACGACCTACCGGCGCCTGGCCGAGGCCGTCATTTCGCGGCTTGAGCCTCACGTGAGCGTCCAGCAGCGGGAGCAGTTGGTACGGCGCCGCGGCTGGACCGGCCGACAGTCGCTGCCCGGAGGCAACTTCACGCCGCAGGAATTCACGACGCAAGCGGCACGCCTGCGCGCCGACTTTCCGTTCCTGAGCGCACAGCAGGCGACGCGGATGACGCGCTACTACGGTACCGATGCGCGCGGCTTTCTTGAGGGTGCGCGCTCCGCTGAGGCGCTCGGCGAAGACTTCGGCGCGGGCCTCACCGAGGCGGAGTTGAACTATCTGCAGCAAAACGAATGGGTGCGCACTGCGCAAGACGTGCTCTGGCGACGCAGCAAGCTGGGGCTCCATATGACGGCCGAAGAACGTCAACGTGTTGCCAATTACCTTGAGGCGAACGAGGCAGCAACCTGCGATTGAACCGAAGAGTGGATTCCAACTACAGGAGACAAGCATGTATCTCGGCATCGACATTGGCACATCCGGCGTCAAGGCGCTCCTCATGGACGAGGATCAGCACATCGTGGGTACCGCGGCATCAAGGCCTCTTCTGTGTTCGCGACCTCAGCGCGGCTGGTCTGAGCAGGATCCCGCGATGTGGTGGGACGCAGTCTGCGAAGCAGTGGACCAGTTCGCCGACAGTCACGCCAGTGCACTGTCGGCGGTCTCCGGCATCGGTCTGTCGGGACACATGTACGGCGCCACTGTGCTCGACGAGCACGATCGCCCGTTGCGTCCCGGCATCCTGTGGAACGACACGCGCTCGTCGGCGGAGTGCCTGGACATGGAGCGGCGTGAGCCGCGGCTGCGAAGCATCGCGGGACGACGCGCCACACCGGGCGTGACCGCGCCCAAGCTCTCGTGGCTGTCGCGCCATGAGCCAGAGATATTCAGCCAAATCCGCAGCGTGCTGCTGCCCAAGGACTATGTGCGTATGTTGATGACCGGCGAGAAGGTCTCAGACATGGCAGACGCGTCGGGGTCACTCTGGCTCGATCTGGCGCGCCGCGATTGGTCGGACAGCCTGCTGGATGCGACCGGGCTCGATCGCCGCCACATGCCGCGGCTGGTCGAAGGGACAGCCGTCAGCGGGCAACTTCGCCAGGACGTCGCAGCGCGCTGGGGAATGCAACGCCGGCCAGTGGTCGCAGGTGGCGGTGGCGACAACGCCTGCGGCGCTTGCGGTACCGGTGCGATTCATGCGGGCAACGGAAACATCTCGCTGGGTACTTCGGGCGTGCTGTTCGTAGTGACCGACGAACCGAAGTTCAGCAACGAAACCGACGTCGAATCACTATGCCATTCGGTGCCCGGACGGTGGGCGCAGATGTCGGTGATCCTGTCAGCGACCTCCTGTCTGAACTGGCTGGCTGGCGTGCTCAAGCGGCCGGCGATGGAGATCGTCGCCAGTCTTGGCTGCACGCGACTGCCGGCGACCCGACTGCAGTTCCTGCCTTTCCTCGATGGCTGCTGGTCGCCGCACAACGACGCCGAAGTGCGCGGCGCCATCGTCGGTATCGACCACCGCTGCGACGACGCTGCGCTCACGCAAGCTGTTATGCAGGGCGTGGCTTTCGCCATGATGCAGGCGGCCGCCGGCTTCCGAGAGAACGGTGCCAGTTTCGGCCAACTGCTCGCGCTGGGCGGTGGCTCCCGCTCTACTGTCTGGCTCTCGATGCTGGCCGACACACTCGGCGTCGAACTCGCGGTGCCGGCATCGAGTGAGCTCGGCGCGGCCTTCGGCGCCGCTCGCCTCGGGATGATCGCAGCCAGCGGCGCCGATCCGGCCTCGGTGCTCCTGCGACCCGTCATCGACCGGGTGATCGCGCCCGACCCGAACCTTGTGCAAGGTTATCGCGAAGCCTTCGAGTGCTGGCGTGAGCTCTACACCCCCGTGCGCATCGCCTGCGTCCACTGAAGCGTTCGATGTGAATTCACGGCACATCGTCGGACATACCCGAACGACGGGCGCGTCCTCGGTCCGTGATCAGAGCCCATGCATGCGCATGGATTTACACCCAGAAAGACAGGAGACAGGAATGGCCAAGGAAAATGAAACAGGTTCAGGAATCAGTCGTCGTACGTTGCTCGGTTCTGCGACCGCGCTGATGGTGTCGCAGGCGCTGATGGCGCGCAGCGCCATGGCCGCCAGCGAGGCGAAAAACTACAAGTTCGCAGCCGCGCTCGGATGGACTGCCTACGACTCCGGTCGTCATCTGCAGGAAGGCTTCAAGGCCGCGGTCAAGGAGCTCGGCGGCAACCTCTCGATGACCGACGCGGGCTTCGATGCCAAGAAACAGTCGGACCAGATCGACTCGCTGATCTCGTCCAGGCCCGACGTGCTCTTCATCACTCCGGCCGACGCCGTGGCCATCGCGCCTGCTGTGCAGCGCGCGATCAAGGCCGGCATCCCCGTTTTCACCGCAGACAGCATGGTTCCTGGCGCCGACGTCAAGACCACCACGATGTCCAACAACTTCGGCATGGGCTTCTTCAGCGCTGACTTCATCGCCAAGCAGCTCAAAGGCAAGGGGCGTATTGCCCGGGTCATGCTGCCGCAGAATGAAAGCTGGGACCAGCGCACGCTCGGCATGGAATGGGCGTTGCGCGCCTACCCCGACATCAAGGTGGTCGCCGACTGGGCCTTCGCGCTGGCCGGCAATGTGACGCCGCGCCAAGCAGTCGACAACATCCTGACCGCGAACGGCAATCTCGACGCGATCTGGTGCGCCTGGGACGGGGCTGCCGTCGAAGGCACGCTGGCCGCGCGCGCGGCCGAACGGCCCAATCTGATACTCACCGGTATCGACGGCGGCTCGCAGGCGTTCAACTACATCGCGGGCAACTCGCAGCTCAAGCTGTCGATGGCCCAGAGCTTCTACGAGATGGCCTATCTGAGCGTGTTCTACGCACACCAGTTCAAGGCCGGCAAGAAGACGCCGCGCACCGTCATCACGCCGACTTACGCGGTGACGCAACCAATGTTGGCCAAGGCGATACCGGACGACTACGACGTACCTGGTCGCGCGGCGCAACTCGGATGGACGCGCGCTGTCTGATCCGCCGCAAAACCCATCCAGCGTTCACCAGAGGTAATCGATGACCAGTCCCGCATTGCGAACCACCGGGCTCACGAAGCGCTTTGGCAAAGTCGTCGTCCTGGACGGCGTTGACTTCACCCTGGAGCGCGGAGAGATCCACGCGCTGCTGGGCGTAAACGGTGCCGGAAAGTCGACCTTCATCAAGATGCTCTCGGGCGTCATCCAAAAAGACGGCGGCGAGATTGAAGTCGACGGGCGACGCGTGGAGATCTACAGCCCGCGCGATGCGATGAACTGCGGCATCGTCGCCGTGCAGCAGCATCCCGAGCTGGTTATGAACCTGGACGGCTACCAAAACATCTTCCTCGGGCGGGAGGGGGCCGGCAGTGGCCTTCTGCGACATATCGACGAACGCTCGCTACGCCAGCGCGGTGATGCATTGATCGCACGCTTTCCAATGGAGATCGACCTGGGTCGAACCGTAGGATCGCTGTCGGCCGTCGAGCGCGAGATCGTCGCCGTACTGCAGGCGCTGGCCAGCGACGGCATCCGGGTGATGATCCTTGATGAGCCGACTTCCACGCTGACCGAGGTCGAGAAGCGCGCGGTGTTTCGCATGATGACGACGCTGCGCGACGCCGGCATCTCGATCATCTACATCACTCACAGGCTGGAGGAAGTGGCCGAGATTGCCGATCGCTTCACCATCTTTCGCGGCGGGCGCCGCGTGGCAACGCTAGGTGGTGGCGATCTGCAGCGCAGCAGCCACTCGCTGGCCGAATTGATGCTTGGCGAGGGCCTCGGCCACTTGTATCCCTCCAAGCCTGCGCGACCTCCGGAGGGGCCGGTGGCATTCGAGGTGCGGCGCCTGCGCCAGCCGGAGGTGTTCGACGACATCAACTTCGAAGTGCGCCACGGCGAGATCCTCGGCGTGTTCGGCCTGGTCGGCTCCGGGCTGGACGAACTCTCCAAGCGGTTGTTCGGTGCGCTGCAGGGCCCCTCGGGCAGCGTGTTGGTGAATGATGTGGAGGTCTCGCTGCCAAACCCCTCGACGGCACTCAGGCACGGCATCTTCTTGGTGCCAGGCGACCGCCGTCAGGAGGGCCTGACGCTCAGCCGCGGTGCCGGTTTCAATATCCCGATGGCCAATCTTGGCCGCGCATCGGGCCTGCTGGGGCTGCTGCGCCGTCGCCGCAACAATGCGCGCGCACAGGCGCTGGCCGCCCAGGTCGCACTGACACCGCCGGTGCTGGACCGGCCAGTCGCAAGTTTCAGCGGTGGCAACCAGCAGAAGGTCGTGATCGCCAAAGGCATGTTCACCGAAGCGCGGGTCTACATCTTCGTCGAGCCCACAGTGGGCGTGGACATTGGCGCGCGTGCCCGGCTCTATCAATTGATGCGCGAGCTTGCGCAGAAGGCGGCGGTGGTGGTGATGTCGAGCGACTGCGACGAGGTGCACGGTGTGGCCGACCGCCACGTCGCGCTTTACAAGGGCCGACAGATCGGCTCGCCGGTGCCGCTCACGCGCAATCAGCTTATGACGGCAGGAATCATGGGGAAACTGCAATGAACTTCTCGACATCCGGGCGCGTCGTCGCTGCTCTGCGGCTGGTGGGGGTCGCGCTGATTGTGACGGCCATCGTCGTGACCTTCAGCATCATCGAACCGCGCTATGCGTCGTATGCCAACTTCTCGGCGATCACCCGCCATATGGCGGCCAACGGTTTGGCCGCGTTAGGTCTGACCTTCGTGGTGGTCGTGCGACGCTTCGATCTTTCGTTCCCGGGCATCGCCACCTTCTCCGCGGTGACCATGGGATTTGCGATCGCGGCAGGCCTGCCGCTGTGGCTTGCGGTGGCGGCCGGGATGCTCGCGGGCGTGCCGATCGGCCTGCTGAACGGCTGGGCAGTGGGCTTCAGGCGGTTGCCTGACATCGTCGTGACTATCGGCTCGGGCTCCATCGCAGCCGGCATGGCCTTCTTCTACACCGGCGGCCAGACCATCTTCGCCAATTTCATGCAGTCGGGAATCCTGGACCTCAACGACATGAAGTTCATGAAGCTCAACGTGCTGGTTTACCTGATGCTCTTCGCCTACCTGCTGGCGGGCATCGTGCTGCATCGAACGCGGGCCGGCATCGGCTTCTATGCCACCGGCGAGAACCCGGTGTCGGCCTTCTTCTCGGGCATCCGTACGCAGGTCTACGTGCTGGCGGCCTTCGGGATCTCGGCGGCCACCTCGGTCTTGGCCGTCCTGCTGCTGATCGCGAGTTCGGGCAACGCCAGCACCAATCACGGCGCCACGCTGCTCATGCCGGCCTATGCAAGCGTGTTCCTCGGCGCGGCGCTGATGGGCGGCGCGTCGATCCCGGCGACCTTCGTCGGAACGTTGGTGATTACTGTCTTGCTGGACGGATTCTCGCTGCTGGGGGTGCCGTTCTACTACAGCGACGGCGTGGTCAGCGCGATCCTGCTGGCTGGCGTGATCGCTTTCGACGAACGGCTTCGTAGCCGCCTCGCAGGGCTGTTGTCCTGGATCTCGGGAGCCCGCAGCATGGAGGCCAAGGCATGAACACCGTGGTCCTCTCGCATCGTGTCGTACCGTCTCGCATGTCGTTTCGCTGGGCCGGCCGCTGGTGGCTTGGGTTCCTGCTGATCGCCACGGTCGCAGCCTTCGCAATCGCTCGCCCACAGATGCTGGACGCAGGCAACGTGGCCACCGTGCTGCGCAGCGCCGGGCTGATGGCCTTCATGGTGCTGGGCCTCACTTGGGTGAATGCCGCGGGCAAGCTCGACGTCAGCTTCATGCAGGTGGCAGCCCTGGCCAACATGACCGTCGCCTGGTTGGTCGATGCCGGCTCAGGCTGGCTCGTCGCCGGGCTGGCCGGGCTGGCGGTCGGCGTGGGTGTCGGCGCGCTCAACGGGCTGCTGGTGGGCGTGCTGCGGCTTTCGCCGCTTATCACCACCATTGCCACCGGTGGCGTTTGCGCCTCTGCGGCTGCGGCGATCGGCCACGGGACCTCGATCCGTGTGGCCGATCCCGGCCCGCTAGGCGCCCTCTTGGATATCTCATTCGGGCCGCTGCCGCTGATTGCCATCGTGGCCATCACGGTCTACGCGATCGCCTGGTGGTGCCAGGAAAGGCTCACCATGGGGCGCTACGTCTATGCGTTGGCCGAGAACGAGGCCGCGGTGCTGGAGGCCGGCGTGCCGACATCGCGACTGGTCGTCTTGCTGTACATCCTGACCGGGCTGTTCGCCGCGGTGGCAGGCGTCCTGCTGGTACCGAGCCTGTCCTCGGGCCAACCCATGATCGGGAACTCGTACTTCATCGACGGACTGACGGCTGTGCTCGTGGGCGCCATGATGATCCGCATCGGCCAGCCGAACGTCATTGGCTCTGCCACCGGCGTGTTGCTGCTCGCCACGCTCGTCAGCGGCGGCGCGCTGATGGGCTGGCCCGACTTCCAGCGCGACATCCTCAAGGGTGCGCTGCTGATCCTGGGTGTTGCCTTCTCCGTCTGGATGGCGCGGCGCACCTCATTTTCCTCCGCAACTCTCGAAAAAAGGATTTGACATGAAACACGTTGGCGACCTGCTTGCCAAGCTGCTGATGGAGTACGACGTCGAGTACGTCTTCGGCATGCCCGGTGGCCAGACCACGGCACTGCACCAGGGTATCGACCGGCTGGCGCCACGCATCGAGCACATCCTGGTGCGCGATGAGCGCAGTGCTCCCTACGCCGCCGACGCCTATGCGCGTCTGACTGGAAAGCCTGGTGTTTGCGATGTGACGGTGGGCCCGGGGGCCACCAAGCTGACGGATGGGATCGTCGAGGCCTTCAATGCCTCTATTCCCATGATTTGCATCGTCGGCGAGCTGCCGCTCGACTGGGTGACGCTGCGCCACAAGGGAGTGGCCTCTCAGGGCTTCGACCAGCAGGCCTTCTTCCAGAGCATCGCGAAGGCGGTGTTCATGGTGCCCAGCGTGACGGCGCTTCCTGACGTCGTGCGCTCGGCATTCCGTCTCGCGACCTCGCCGCGGCCCGGCCCGGTGGTCATCATCGTGCCTCACGACATCATGGACGCACCATGGGAAGACGCGCCGGTGCAGATCGATGAGCGTTGCAAGCAGGCGCCGTCGATGCGCAGTCGGCCCGAGGAGATGGACCTGCGCAAGGCGGCCGAGCTGATCTCGCGTGCCAAGCGGCCCGCGCTGATTGCCGGTGGGGGCGTGCACGCATCGGACGCCGCCTTGCTTCTCACCGAGTTCTGCGATCGGGTGCAACCACTGCACGTGTCCAGCCTGTCGGGCAAGGGCTCTGTGCCCGAGACGCGACCATACGCGGCCGGCGTGCTCAACCCGCTGGGCTCGGCCGCTGCGATCCAACTTGTGAAGGAGGCCGACCTGCTCATCTGGTGCGGGAGCAAGGCGAGCCAGAACACAGCGATGAACTGGACGTTGCCGCTCGCCGGGCAGGCCAACATCACCATCGATGCCGATGCCACCGAGCATGGCCGAACCTTCCAGCCGACCGTAGCACTGTGCGGCGACATCCGCGCCACGCTGGCCGTGCTCAACGAACTGGTGACCGCTGCGCCGCAGCGCGCTTGGTTGGAGCGCATCGCGAACGTGAAGGCCGACGTTCAGGCCGGGCTCGACGCGGACAAGGCCAATCGCCAGATGCCGATCGTTCCGCCGCTGGTGATGGATGGCATCGCGCGCCGACTCGGTCAGGACGACGTTGTCATCAGCGATGCAAGTTTCTCGGCCGGCTGGATCGCACAGTACATCCCCGCTACGCGCAGCGGCCGGCAGTTCATCTACGCGCGCGGCCAAGGGGGCCTCGGCTACGCGTCGCCGGCGGCCATCGGCGCGGCGGCCGTGCTGCGCAAGCAGGGCGGTCGCGTCGTGACCCTGGCTGGCGATGGAGGCCACGCGTTCGCCGTCGGCGAGCTTGCGACGTTGGCGCAGAACCGCATGAGGGTCGTCAACGTGGTCATCAACAACGGCACTCTGGGCTGGCTGCAGATGTGGCAGGAAGTATTTTTCAAGGACCTGCGCAAGTCGGTCGACTTGGCAGTAGGCGACAAACCCGACTTTGCCGCAGCTGGCACAGCCATGGGACTTCTGGGCCTCAAGGTGCATTCGCCCGACCAACTCGACGCAGCGCTTGACGAGGCTTTCAGCTACGACGGGCCAAGCCTGGTCGAAGTGATGATCGATCCGCGCGCCACGCCAATCCACAGCTTCCGCAGGCGGCAGGCTGACAAGTCGCCCAAACCGCCGGTTCGGCCAGGCACGGTGTATGAATTGCGCGACTGGAAGCTTGCGGTCGACCTGCCCTGAGTTTCCCATGACCCGGCTTTCTTCTATTGAAGGACCGGGTCTCCCCAGCGATCTTAGTGACCTCGCACGAAGGCCTTGCAGACCGCCTGCCATGGTGCAAAGCTCAAAGGCAGCAGGCGCCATGCGCAGCCGGTGCGCAGGACATGGCAACAGGCATTGATCAAGTGCCGGCGGTCGTAGCGCGCCGGGGCACCACGACCACCTTCCAGATGGAGATCGGACCCATGAACAAGCGTTACACCGAGGAACAGATCATTGGCTTCCTGCGCGAGGTACGGCTGGAAGGCCAGGTTCGGTGGCATGAACGTCTCGGACGCACAGCGCCTGAAGGCGCTCGAGGCTGAGAACGACGAAGCCATGCCTACCCGCCAGTCGCGGACATGTGGCGGATCAGCTTGACCGGCAAGACACGTCCTTGAAGCGAGAAGTCGTGCCCCTTGGGCTTTTGCTCCACGGCTTGGCTGATGGCCGCATGCACGTGCGCCTCGCTCATCGAACTGCGCAGCAGCTTTCTGAGATCGACGCCGTTCTCATGCCCGAGGCAGGTGTAGAGAGTGCCGTCAGCCGTCACGCGGACGCGATTGCAGTCACCGCAGAAGTGCGCGGTGAGCGGCGTGATGAAGCCGACGAGCCCGCCCGTTTGCTCGACCCTTGCGTAGCGCGCCGGGCCGCCGCTGCGATCCGTCAGGTCGCTCAGAGTCCAGCGCCTGCTGATCTCACGGCGAAGCGCGTCCAGGCCCAGGAACTGTTCCGTGCGATCGCAACCGGTCTCGCCCAAGGGCATGGTTTCAATAAGGCTCAGGGCCATGCCGCGACCGTGTGCGAACTTGATCAGCTCGTGGATTTCCAGGTCGGTGACGCCGCGCAAGGCCACGGCATTGAGTTTGACGGCCATGCCGGCGTCCTGTGCCGCCTCGATGCCGTCCAGCACCTTTTGCAGCGCGCCGCCGCGCGTGATCTGCGCAAAGCGTCGCGGATCCAGAGTGTCGAGCGAAACGTTCACCCGTCGCACGCCTGCTGCCGCGAGGTCCTGCGCGAAGTGCGCCAGCCGCAAGCCGTTGGTCGTCAGTGTCAGCTCGTCCAGGGAGCCATCCTTCAAGCAGCCGGACAGTGACCGGAACAGCTCGATGACCCCCTTGCGCACCAGGGGCTCGCCGCCGGTAATGCGCAGCTTTCTGACGCCACGCGCGATGAACAGGCGTGCGACCCGGTCTAGCTCCTCCATCGAGAGCAGCTCCGGGCTGGAATGAAATTGCATGTCCTCCGACATGCAGTAGACGCAGCGCAGGTTGCAGCGGTCGGTCACGGATAGGCGCAGGTAGCTGATCTGCCGGCCGAAGCTATCGGCCAACGGCGCCGCAGATGGCACCGACGCAGTTCGGTGCAGATCGATCAGCATGGAAGCTCTTCGCGCGCCGCCGCGTAGAGATGCTCGAGCGACACGAATTTTTCCCTGGGCTTGCCGAGCTTGGCGCCGCGTTCTATCTCGGCGGCGTTGATGCGCGACCAGTCCTGGAAGTCGAAATATCTCCCGGCGTGGTGTGTGGACCCGATGCCACTGAGGGAGATTTCGGCCGCGAGCGCCCGATGCGCCAGTGCAGGCAGGTCGGCCAGCACCGCCTCCGCGGTCTCGTAGCTGCAGGCGCGGTTGGTGCCGATGGTGCCCTGGGGCCCGCGCTTGCTCCAGCCGCATACGTAGAGACCGCTCATCAGCTTGCCGCCGTCGACGACGCGGCCGTGGAGATTGGTGTGCGTGCCCCGGCCTGCGTCGTAGGGCACGCCCTCGATCGAGCAGGACCGGCGTCCGATGCTGGAGAACACCAGGCCGCATTCGATGCCGACCGACTCCGGACCCGCGGCCCAGCCACGCGGTCTGCCGAAACGAATACGTTCGATCGACGCGGCGCCTTCGATGTCTTGCGGCTCCAGGTGAAAACGGAAGACGCAGCGTTTGTCCTTGGCAGCGCGAACGCCTGCCAGGCGCTCAAGGATCGCGATGGCCGCCGCCTTCTCCGCATCCGTTCCGCCGGGCACCGCGAAGCTTCCAGCGCGGATGTCGGCGGTGTCCACCAGCGCCTCACATGAAGGCAACTCGGTGATCTCGTGCAGCTCCTTGGGCGAAAAGCGGGTATCGGCAGGACCACGGCGCCCGACGATATGCACTTCGCGAACGCGGCTGTGGGTTAAGGCCTCCAGTGCGTGGGCCGCGATGTCGGTGCGGCGCAGCTCGTCCACGCTCTTGAGCAGGATGCGCGCGATGTCCAGCGAGACGTTGCCTTGGCCGACGATCACCGCTCGTTCTCCGGACAGGTCGAAGTGACAGTCCTGCTGGTCCGGATGGCCGTTGTACCAACCGACGAAATCGCTGGCCAGATGACTGCCAGGCAGGTCTTCGCCTGGGATGCCCATGTGCCGGCCGAGCGGTGCGCCCGTGGCCAGGATGACCGCGTGGTAGCTCGCGAGCATGTCTTGGACCGACACGTCCGGGCCAATTTCGAGACCGCCGACGAATCGAAAGCCGGGCCTTGCCGCAATGCGGTCAAAGACGGCGGTCACCTGCTTCAACTTGGGGTGATCGGGGGCTACGCCGTAGCGCACGAGGCCGTAGGGCACGGGAAGGCGCTCCAGCATGTCCACGCGCATCGGCAGCGCCGAGTTCAGGAGACGCTCGGCGGCGTAGAAGCCGCTGGGTCCCGCGCCCACGATGGCCACCCTGAAAGGTGATGTGGCGGCATCACTCATAGCCCCAACTCCATTCGTCGCGCTTCAGCGGTGGGCAACGGCGGCAGGCGTTCGGCGATCACTGGCGTCTCGGTTGAACGAAGCCTGTTGATTTCGATCCACTGCGTTTTGTCTTCAGGAAGAAGGAATGAAGCCTGGATGGCGCCCACGGGGCATGCGGTGGCGCAGCCGCCGCAGTCGATGCAGTTCTCCGGATCGATGTAGGTCATCCGCTCGTCGATGTGGAAGCAGGTGACAGGGCAGACGGTGACGCATTCGGTATAGCGGCATCCGGTGCAGAGGTCGGTGACAACGTAGGCCATGTGCGTGAAAGAAGAAAAAATGGGGAGAGATGCCCGCTCAGAGCGCGACGACCTGCACCAGCGCATCGGAGAAGGTCGGCGCGCGGCCCAGGTCGGCGAAGGCCAGCGGCGTGAGCGCGTGCACCGTAGCGCCAGCGCGGTTCGAGCGGTGCCAATAGCCCGAGGGCGCCATCACCAAACCCGGCGAGACGTCGGCCGAGAGCGTGGCCTTGGCCTCGAAGGCCCCCCGATCGTTGAAGACGCGGATCGGCGTTCCAGCGGTGATGCCGCGGGCACTCGCGTCATCGGGATGCAGCACCACCATCTGTTCCTCTCCGGCCTGCTTGCGCTGAGCCGGCAGATTGCCATAGTTGGAATTGAGGAAGGCATGGCTCTTGGGCGAGATCAGGCTCAGCGGATAGCGCTGCGCCAGCGCGGCTGCAGTTGCAGGGCTTTCGTTCGGTGCGATGTAGTGCGGCAGCGGATCCACCGGTTCACCCGACTGTTGGCCGCCGAAGCCCTGTCTGAAGAGCGGCGCCACGAAGTTTCCGCCCTCTGCCATCGACGACTTGAATTCGCACTTGCCGGACGGCGTCGGAAAGTTCCCTTCACGATGCGGCGCCCAGTCGTCGGAAGCAGGCATGTTCAGGCGCATGAAGCCCTTGCGCCTCAGTTCCTCCAACGTGATGCCCTCGAGAGCCGGGCTGCCCCAGTCCATGGACGCCTCGATCATCTCGTCGTCTGTGCGATGGAAGAAGGGGTCGTCGATGCCCATCGCCTTGGCCAGGCGCCTGAAGAGCTCGGTGTTGGACACCGCCTCGCCCAACGGGTCGATGGCCGGGTTGTTGTACGAGAGATAGAGATGGCCCCAGGAGAACATGATGTCCTTCTGCTCTAGCTGCGTCGTGGCCGGCAGCAAGATGTCCGCGTAGCGCGCGGTGTCGGTCATGAAGTGCTCGCTGACCACCGTGAAGAGGTCCTCGCGCGCGAGGCCTCGTTCTATCTTGTCCTGGTCGCTGACCATGGCCATCGGGTTGGCGTTGTAGACGAACATCGAGCGAATCGGCGGATCGAGTGGTATGTCGCCCGTGAGCGCCGGGCCCAGGCGCCATGAGTTGATCACCCGCATCGATTCGGGCTGAAGATCCGGACGCATCAATCCCGGCCAGTTGACCGGAAAGGCCCAGATCGGCAGCTGGAGCAAGCCGCCGCCCACATGCTTCCATGCGCCGATGAGCGCGGGCAGGCAGGCGATGGCACGCACCGTCTGCCCGCCGCCTGCATGGCGCTCCACCGCGACTCCGATGCGCACGACTGCAGGGGGAGTCGCAGCGTATTCGCGGGTCAGCTTGAAGATGTCCTCCACGGGAATGCCGGTCTGCTCTGCGGCGAATTCTGGCGTGTACGTCTTCACGCGCTCGGCCAATTCATCGAAGCCCAGCGTGTACTGGTCGATGTAGTCGCGATCGATCAAGCCTTCCTTGATGAGGATGTGCGCCATCGCCAGGGCCAGCGCACCGTCAGTGCCCGGACGGATGGGAATGTGCCAATCCGCCAGCCGCGCGGTGCGCGTGCGCACCGGATCGATCACCACCAACTTGGCGCCGTTCTTGCGCGCCTGCTCGATGAAGGGCCAGTGGTGCGAGTTCGTGCTCAGCGTATTGCAGGCCCACAGTACGATGTACTTCGAATGCACGAAGCTCTCGGGGTCTGCGCCCGGCGTGTGCCCAATGGTCATCATGTAGGCAGTGCACGAGCCCGAGTCGCAGAAGGTGCGCTCACACACCGTGGCACCCAGCTTGTTGAACAGGGGGTCACCCACGTTCAGGCCGTTGAGGATGCCCTGGGTTCCCAGGTAGCTGTAGGGCAGGATGGACTGCGGGCCATCCGTGGCAATGAGTGCCTTCCAGCGGCTGGCGATCTCGGCCAGTGCCTCGTCCCACGAGATCCGCTCGAACTTGCCACTGCCCTTGGGTCCGCTGCGTCGCATCGGGTAGAGCAGTCGCTGCTCGCTATAGGTCCGGTCCTGGTAGTTGTTGACTTTCACGCAGAGGCGCCCCCGCGTGAAAGGGTGATCCGGATTACCGCGTACCGCAATGGCCTTGCCATCTTCGACAGTGGTCAGGATCGAGCAGGTATCGGGGCAATCGTGGGGGCAGGCGCCCACGACAACGTGTCGGGCCATAACGTGTCCTTTCTCTCGGTGCTTTGATGCGATTGGCGTTCGCAGCAAGTCTGGCGAGCAAGGGGCCCTGGTGCCTTATCCGATTGCGACCTTTACTTTTCCTGGTGTGCGAATGATGATTCGGCACGCTTCTTGCGCCAGCCACCTGCAATCAACCTCTTGAGTCGGCCTCGCACCATGTTCGCGCATTCGTTGGACAAGTACGTCAACAGCACGATGCGCCAGACCTCCAACGCGCAGGGCTGGTCGAACATCTTGGCTGAGCGCTGGAGTCATTCAGCAGGCGAGCTTCCGAGACTGGTGCCACGCGACACCGAGGTGGCCATCCAGTTGAGCGGCCGGTCACTTGTCGATCGTGCGGGCGGTGGCCGGCGCGAGCACACCCATGGCCATCGCGGCACTATTTGGCTTTGCCCCGCAGGCGTCGAGGAGGAGTACATCAATGTGGCTGAGCCCATAGGCGACTGCTTGCATTTGTTCCTGCCCGGCCGGCCGTTCTCCGAGATGGTGCAGCGTGAGTTCGACATCGATCCGGCGCGCGCCGGCCTACGCTACCAGGCGATTGATCACGATCCCTTCGTGAGCATGATCGCGGACCAGATCGTGGGTGAACTGTCCAACGAGACGGGCGTAGGGCGGATGTTCGTCGAGAGCCTCTCGGTGGCGCTCAGCGCCCACCTTTTGAAGAACTATTCGGAGCTGGGGCTGGTCCGGCCGCTGGCGGACAGGACGACCAAGCCGTTGGACAGCCGGCGTCTGTCGCGTGTGGTCGACTTCATTGACGGCAATCTCGACCAGGACTTCACCGTGCTCGATCTCGCAGGCATTGCCTGCATGAGCGTGGGCCACTTCACGCGCAGCTTCAGGACGGCAACGGGGCGGGCGCCACATGCCTTCGTAGCCGAGCGGCGGCTCATGATGGCGAAGCGCCGTCTGCGCGAAGAAAGCTGCTCGATCGAGGAGATCGCGTTTTCGGCGGGCTTCTCGTCACTGGCCAACTTTTCCAAGGCCTTCCGTCATTCGACCGGCTTGTCGCCCAGCCAGTTCAGGGCCCGCTCCTGAACACGCAGCGCGCAGAGGTGACTCGAGACTGCCTTGCATCTCTTTCGCAATTCCGGAAATAGAAGCAACTGCTTGACGGTGAACGGGGTGAAGCGATGTAGCCCGGACTGGAGTGAACTGAAATCTGTTCGGCCGCATCATGGAAGCGTGGGCAAGCGCCGAATGCACGGAGTGCACCGCCGACAGCAAGGCATGGCTTGCCGACTCCCGACACAGCCCCGGGCCAGTGCCACGGAATCTATGCAAAATCAGTCGTCGCGAAATCGTTGACGACGTGCACGCCGTCGTCGTCGCGGCGCACCACGCCGCGCAGCTCGAAGTCGCGCATGGTCTTGTTGACCACCTCGCGCGAAAGACCCGAGTAGGACGCGATCACCGATTGCGTGATGCGCTTGTCATAGCCTTGCTCGCCTGCAGGCGCGAGCCGCGTGAGCTGCTGCAGCACGCGAAGCACCGAGTCTTCGGCCGTGTGCACGGAGATGCGGTGGAACTGGCCTCGCAGCGTGCTCATGCGCTTCATCGCAAGGCCCAGCAAGCCCAGCGCGATCTCGGGATGCCTTGCGCACAGCGCGCGTATCTGGGCGATGGGCACCAAGTAGACCGACGAAGGCAGCGCGGCGATCAGCGTCTGTTTGGAGCGGTAGCTGTCCTCGCGTATCGACAGATCGAAGAAGAAGTCGTTGGGCCCGATGAACTCGGTGGTCATTTCCGTGTCGTGGCGTTGATTCACCGCGACCACCCGCAGCAGGCCGCTCGCGACGCAATAGATCTGGTCGGTTGAATCACCCGCTGCCAACACGGCATCGTTGCGCTTGTAGGAACTCAGACGACTGCATTCGCTGAGCTTGGTGCGCTCCGCCAGCGGGAGACTCGCCATCAGTGGATGTAAGTACATTTTCTTATATTGCACTCGTCTCTGTACCGGCGGAACACACGAACATGGGAGGCGCCCCTCCTGCCAAGCAGAACCCCGCCGTGGTTCCCGGATCGGGCATCCCGTGACGCACCTCATCGCACGATCCGCCCGGGCGCCCTCGCGTGTTCAACGCGAAATCGTGCGGGGGCCGAGACATCACCCTGTTGCTTCAGCTACTTCAACTGCGAATGAACGACTGCGGCAGAGGCCGGCCCAAGAAGGGCATGTCGCAGGCTCCAGATGCACGCAGCGAGTCGAAGCAACTGTTCCACGTTCTGGTCGTGATCCGCGGCCAGGGGATCCTCCTGCCCAATCAGGTCGCAGATGCAGTCCAGCCCCGCTGCGGGAGTGAAGCCCAGACCGGCGCGCGCCATCCCCATCGCCATAGCTAGAACTTCCGTTTTTTCCATGTCGAACTCCGTGAATTCAGAAGGCGCTACCCGCTGAAGTACCGCCTGATCGTCAGGCCTTTATGCCGACGAAGAAATCGCTGTGGTTGCAGGTTTTGTAGGACAGGCCCAACCCAACTGCGTCCACGGGCATGAGCCAAGAAGAAGGTCTTGATATCCGGGACGAAAAAGTCACCGCGTTCCGAATGCTCCCGCCCGATGGCGATGGCATCTGACTTCAGTCCGAAAATTGCGCGAGCAACGCGTTGAACTTCCTTGCGTTCTCGATGAACATGAAGTGCGAGCCCGCCTCCTCGTCATCGAAGATCTCGACCCTCGCACCGGGCACTTGGCTCGCCTCCCACCGCACGCAACTGTGCGGCACCAGACTGCCCTTGCCGCCGATGAACAGCGTCGGCCTGTCGATCCGCGGCAGTACCTCGCGCCAGTCCTGGTGGCAGTGGTTGTAGAGGAGATCGGCCGCCGCGGCACGCGGCATCTTCATGTCGACGATCCATTGAAAGACCTCGGCGGGCATGTCGGCCGTGACCATGGAGCGCAGGAACCCGACGGTGGCCTGCGCGCCGCCCGGTCCGCGAAGCGCGTTGGCCGTCTCGCTCACGCTGTCGGGCGTGAAGATGGGGCCGTAGTCGGCGACTTGCTGGTCGGTCCATTCGGGGTTGCGCGTCAGGCATGTCGCCTGGTCGCAGAACACGTAGCGGGCGATGCGCCCTGCCCCGAAAAGGTCGAAGTGACACCACAGCACCGAGCAGCCCATGGAGTGGCCGAGAATGGTCACGTCCCTCAGGTCGAGCGCGACCAGCACGTTCTGCAGGTCCGCGGCGAGGCGCGCGATGCGGTAGCCGCGCCCGGGCTTGTCAGAGTCGCCGTGGCCACGATGGTCGAAGGCGATCACGCGGTATTGGGCCGACAGGCCTTCCAGTTGGTACCTGTACTGCTCGGCCGTTTGCGACCAGCCCGGCAGGAGCACGATGGTGGGCCCAGTGCCGGCTTCCAGATAGCTCAGTTTGACGTCACCGTCCGCAGCGACGGTCTTGCGCACGATGCTTGTCCTTGTCTCCATATTTTCTTTCTCCTTGGGTTGATGATGCTGGGAACTTCAGAGGAATCCGATGGACAGCCACCAAATGGCCGCCACCCCAAAGCCGACCAACAGGGCCAGTCTGGGCCTGATGCGTGCATCGGGCCAAACGCATCCGATGGTGCTGGCCGCGTCGTAACCCACGCCTACGCACGATGGCCGGCATGCCCTCGAGCACCGAGCCCGGCACCACGAAGGCGGCGAGCGACACGCCGAATTGCCGGTACAGCGCCACCACCGCACCCAGCATCGTGAGCTTGCCGAAGCGTGTACGGCCCCAGCCGATGATGGACTGCAGCTTCGTCGTCGTCGGTTCCTTGGAGGTCCGGGCGGTGTGGGCAGTGCCGGCTCATGCCGTCGCTTTGGCGGCCTCGGCCTTGCGTCGGCGCAAGGTCGGCAGGCCCACGCCCGCCGCATCGAAGCCGCCGTCGACCGCCACGACCTGACCGTTGACGAAGCTCGCTTCCGGGCTGCACAAGAAGCCGACGATGTTGGCCATCTCCTCCGTGGTGCCGTAACGGCCCAGGGGAATCGCGTCGTGGTAGTCGGAGCGGATCGCAACACTGTGCACGAGCGTGGCCATGTCGGTTTCGACCGGTCCCGGCGCGATGACGTTCACGCGCACGCCGGCATCGCCGAGCTCGACGGCGTGCTGTTTGGTCATGTGGATGAGCGCAGCCTTGCTGGTGCCATAGGCCACGCGCAGCGTGCTGGCGCGAAGCCCGGAGATCGACGCAACATTGACGATGGCGCCGCCGTCGTTGCCGGCCATCACGGCGCCGAACGCCTGGGTGCAGAGAAAAGCCCCGTCGAGGTTGGTGGCCATCACCTTGCGCCATTCCTGAAAGGAGGTTTCCAGGGCCGGCTTGAAGACGGCAATGCCGGCATTGTTGACCAGCGCATCCACGCGGCCAAACGCCGCCACGACGGCGCCTACAGCCCGGTCGACCTGTGTCGCGTCGGACACATCGCAATGGATGCCGAGCAGGTCGCCGGAACGATCGATCTCCGCGATCGCGGCGTCGAGCGTCGCGCTGTCGCAGTCGAGCAGGGCGACCTTGTGGCCGTGGCGCAGGAACCATTCGCCGATGGCGCGGCCGATGCCGCGTGCACCTCCGGTGACGACGGCGACGTGAACGGGTGACGTGATGCTCATGATGTGTTGCGTTGATTGAGGGGAAACAAGAAGGGTCGGTCTGCGCGGGCCGGCAGCCATTCGTCGAGCGTCACTTCGAAGGTCACGCGCACGGAGCTGGCACCGGACACGACGGCGCCGCGCGCCAAGGCATTGCGAAATGCCTTGCGCCAGGCAGAACTTTTCTACGCTCTGCGCCAGATCCTCATTGGGGGCGATGCAGCCACAGGCCACGCGACCGATCCAGCCCGTTGCGGCCATCCGGATGCCAGGCATGCTCGACCTGCGGCCGAGGTCGCATGAGCGGCATGCAGGTTTCCTCGTCCTGGCCAATGCGCAGTTCGAAGTCACCGAGCGACGTTGCGAGGACCATGACAAGTTGCGCACCGATGTCTCGATACGCACGGCGCCAAAGGGCTCGGGCTGGACGAGGGTGCGAGGCCGGGGTGGACCCAGCATGCGATCGAGCATCTGTATTGTCTCCTGCCGCTACTTGTTGAAGCTGGCCCCGTCTACGTGCTTGGCGTCCCGGGATGCGCTGCAGTCTAGGCAGGCAGTTCGATCCAGGGAAATTTAGAATCTGGATCCATTGATACAAAGGGCATATCAATGGACATGCGTCACCTGCGTTGTTTTGTCGCCGTCTCCGAGGAATTGCATTTCGGTCGCGCCGCCGAGCGGCTGCACCTCACCCAGCCGCCTGTGAGCTTGGCGATCAAGGAATTGGAAGAAGAACTAGGCGTCACTCTTCTTGAGAGAACCTCCCGGCGCATCACGCTCACCCGCGCCGGTGAGGATGCGTTGCGCGACGCACGCGCCGTGCTGGCCGCCGCGGACACCATGCGCAAGCGTGCCCGAGAGGCTGCGCAGGGTTTGATGGGTTCCGTTTCGCTCGGCTTCATCAGCCTGCCTGCCTATTCGTTCCTGCCCGCCACGCTGCGCAGCTTCACGGAGGACTACCTGCATGTGAATGTCTCTCTCCTGGAAGGCACGACCGACCAGATCATCCGCGACGTCGAGAGCGGCCGGCTCGATATCGGCCTCGTGTTCAGGACGCCGGACCTTCCCTCGGCGCTAGACGCGAGGCTGGTGCATACGGAGCCGCTGCTCGTGGCATTGCCTACGTCGCACAGGCTGGCCGGCTGCACGCGCATCGCGCTGGACAAGCTGTCGAACGAGCGCTTCCTCGGATTCGAGCGTCATCAAGGGCCGATGATGTTCGATGCGATCGTCGCCACCTGCATGCGAAACGGCTTCAGTCCCAGGCTGTTTCCGGCTCGGCAGATGCACACCATCGTGAGCCTCGTGTCCGGCGGCATCGGCGTGGCGCTGGTGCCAGGCAGCGTGCAGGCCCTGCATCGCGAGGGGGTCGTCTACCGGAACATAAAAGGCGGAAATACCGTTGTCGAGACGGTCGCCGTCTGGCGCAAGTCCGACGATGCGCCGCAAGTGAAGGCACTACTGTCGCACCTACCTAAGCGCAGCGGTGCTGCTGCCGCGAAGGGGCCGAAGCCAGCCCACCGCGGCACGTCCTGATCGCTGCTATGCAGGGGCGGCGCCTCTGATGCCATGTCTGCATGCCCCCGGGTCGGGGAGGTTTCCGATGTGTGACGATGACCCCTTCACGTGTATGAATGCAGCCAGCCTCAGGCGGAAATCAAGGGTGCCAAGCCTGTTGAGCAACAACAGGGGCAGCCTCTCTGCCGCTTCCGGCAATGGCGTAGGAGAGTTTCTTGCCCGCCTCGATCACGTCGGGCACGAAGCTTTGAAGAATTGGGCCAGTCAACCGCGAAATCGGCCCCGAAACGCACAGCGCACCCAAGAACTTCCAGTTAACGCCAAACACCGGGGCGGACACGCTGGAAATTTCCGCATCACGCTCGCCTAGCGCAATCCGGTAGCCGTCTCGCCGGATGGTCTCGAAGGGTTCCCCTTGCTCGCCGGTAAAGGCCAAGATCACAAAGCCGGGCCCGCCGATATGCAGCGGCAGCGATGCCCCCATTCGGACATGGTGCCGAACGGCACGCGGCCCTTCGACCCGCACCACGCACGTCCGCTCCTCGCCTTCACGCACATAGAACGTCGCGCTCTCGCCCATCTTGATTGACAGCTCGCGCAGCACCGGCTCGATGACGTCGTGAACGCTGAACGTGGCTTGGTAGCAGGCGCCCAGCCATCCTGAGGCACGTCCCAGGCGCCAGCCTCCGTCGTCTTTCTGAACGAGGTAGTCGTCCATGGCCAGCGTGCGGGCCAGGCGCAACACGGTGGACCGGTGGTAGCCAGTCCTCCGGCTGAGTTCCGCAAGCGACAGGCTCACGTCGCCCACGCCGAACGCTTCCAGCACCTTCATTGCGCGCCGAACAGCGGCAACCCCGTCCGCTCCCGTGGCAGCGTTGTCGATGTCCACCTTCATCGTCCATCCTCTAGTTGTTCCGCACTTCGGAACATGTCGCGTCACGCGGAACTGCATTGTATTGGGCGGAACAGGCACGAACAATTGCGCCATCAAAAGCATGGAGACAACGATGCACCTGATCCAACGCAGCATGGCGCTCGCCGCTGCTTCACTTGCGCTTTCCGCACTTGCGCAGGACTACCCCAACAAGCCCATCCGCATCGTCGTGCCGTTCCCGGCCGGCGGAGGAACGGATGTGATCGCCCGGGACGTTACGAACCAGCTCACGACCGCCTTGGGCTGGACTTTTGTCGTCGAAAACAGGCCGGGATCCGGCGGGAACCTGGGCGTAGACGCTGTCGCCAAGTCGAAAGCCGACGGCTACACGCTGGCCCTTGGCCAGAGCAGCAACCTCGCCGTGAACCCGACCCTGTACAGCAAGATGCCCTACGACGTCATGAAGGACATCGCGCCGGTCGCGTTGGTCGCAAGCGCACCCATCCTGCTCGTCGTTGCAGCCGACTCGCCGTACAAGACGCTCGGCGAGCTCGTGGCCGCTGTGAAGGCGAAGCCCGGCTCACTGAACTTCGCTTCGCCTGGCAATGGGACCGTCACGCACCTCACTGGCGAGCTGTTCCAGCGCCGTGCTGGCGTCAAGTTCACGCACGTTCCCTACAAAGGGGCCTCGCAGGCCGTCACCGACCTGATCGGTGGTCAGGTCCAGCTCTACGGTTCGACCGTACCGACATTGCTGGGGCAAATCCGGAACGGAAGGATCCGCGCATTGGCCATCACGTCCAAGACGCGGTCTGCCGATCTGCCGGACGTGCCGACCGTCGCGGAGTCTGGCTACAAGGACTTCGAGTCGGTGACCTGGTTCGGCTTCGTCGGCCCGGCCGGCATACCCAAGCCAGTGGTGGCCAAACTCAACACCGAAATCAACAAGGCCCTCCAGTCGCCGGAGCTGAAGAAGCGCCTCAACGAGCAGGGTGCCACCGTCCTGGGTGGCTCGGCCGACGAGTTTGCCGAGCTCATCAAGACCGACATCGGCGTCTGGGCGCCCATCATCAAGCAGTCCGGCGCCAAGCTGGACTGACCCGAACCTTTTTCTCTCACCTCCCAACGACACAAGCAGGTAGCAACATGAGTAAGCCCAACATCATCAAAGACTTCGAGCGCGTTTCCCCGGAGCTCGTCAAGAAGGCCGCGGAGTTCCAGCCCGCCATCCTGTCCGACGTCAACGGTCGCCGCGGCGCCCTGCACGGGCGCATTAGGGCGCTCTCGCCGAAGATGAAGCTGGCCGGCCCCGCCTTCACCGTCGAGGTGCGTCCCGGCGACAACCTCATGATCCATGCGGCGCTGTCCCTGGCCAAGCCCGGCGACGTGCTGGTCATCGACGGCAAGGGCGACCAGACCTGCGCGCTGATGGGCACGATCATGATGCACGCCGCGCGCAAGCGCGGCCTGGTCGGCGTCGTGATGGACGCCGCCGTGCGCGATGCGGAAGACATCGAGGAGATGGACTTTCCGGTGTTCTCGGTGGGCACGAACCCCAACGGCCCCACGAAGGAAGTCGGCGGCCGCATCGGACATCCCATCTCCTGCGGCGGCGTGACCATCCACCCCGGCGACTTCATCACAGCCGACCGCGATGGCGTGATGTGCGTCGAGCGCGAGAAGCTCGAGTCGCTGCTCGGCAAAGCCGCGGGCAAGGTCGAAAGCGAAGCCAAGCGCATCGCCGGCATCAAGGAAGGCAAGCTCGCGGCGCCCTGGCTCAACCAGTCGCTCATCACTGCAGGAGTGCTCAAGGAAGGGGAGGAACTGTGAGCAGCAAGCCCGCCGTCCTGGTCACGGGCGCGGACCTGGCGCCCCAGGCACTGGCGCTGCTGGGCGACTACGAGGTCGTCTACGCCGGCAAGACGCCGCAGCCCGACGATCTCGCCACCCTGGCCAGGCAGCACAACCCGGTTGCGATCATCGTGCGCTACGGCGGCGTGACGCCGCAGATCATGGACGCGGCACCGGCGCTCAAGGTCATCTCCAAGCATGGCAGCGGCACCGACACCATCGACAAGGCCGCCGCCGCGGAGCGCAAGATCCAGGTGACCGCAGCTGTCGGTGCGAACGCGGCGGCCGTTGCCGAGCAGTCGCTGGCGCTGACGCTCGCGTGCGCCAAGTCGCTGGTCAAGCTCAACGAGCGGATGCACGCCGGTCATTGGGACAAGGCCACGCACAAGAGCATCGAGCTGAGCGGCCGCACCATCGGCCTGATCGGCCTGGGTGCCATCGGCCGCAAATTCGCACGCATGGTGGATGCGCTCGACATGCGCGTGCTGGGCTTCGATCCTTTTGCCAAAGACCTGCCGGGCTGCATCACGCCCGCGGACCTGGACACCATCTGGCGCGAGGCGGACGTCATTTCCTTGCACTGCCCGCTGACCGCGGACAACCGCAACCTGCTGAACGCGGAGACGCTTGCCAAATGCAAGAAGGGCGTCATCGTCGTCAACACTGCGCGCGGTGGCCTGATCGACGAGCCGGCTCTGCTGGCCGCGATCCAGTCCGGGCAGGTGGCGATGGCGGGTCTGGACAGTTTTGCCGTCGAGCCCTTCGTCGTGCCTCACATCTTCCAAGGCGAGCCGCGCATCGTCCTGAGCCCGCACATCGGCGGTGTGACCAGCGATGCCTACGTCAACATGGGTGTGGCCGCTGTTAGGAACACCCTGGCCGTGTTGAACGGCTGATCCGATGGGCAAGCCGCGCTGGATTCAGGCGCCAAACGGAACCAGTGGGGGCGAGTTCGGCCAGCCTGGTTGGGGTTGTTAGAGCCTGAGTCCGTACTTCGTCCGCCGCGTCGGCCTAGCAATGGTGCGCGATTGCGCATGCGGGCCTGCTGAGCCTCCGGGACCTCCGGGACCTCCGGCAGACGCTGCTCCAGCGGAGATACGCGCACGATGTATTGGCGCACTCTGGCAATGAGAAAAGAAACTCTCGATCTCAGACTGCTGCCAATTGTCGATAGACCAGGGTCGCTGCAGCGAGGTCCTCCAGTGCCGTTCCGACTGCCTTGAAGACGGTACGTTGTGAAGTATCCGTACGCCCGACAATCCGGCCCTGGCACAACCCGGCCAGGTCACCAGCGACACCGGCGCGCGTCAGGCAACCGTCGGCGATGGCGTTGAGCAGGTCGCCCGATTTGGCGAGCGCCTCCTCGGTATCGATCCACACGCCCGCGCCGGCAAAACAAGCGGGCTGCGCTTCAGTCATTCGAGGCGTGAAACTGCCGATCAGATCGAGGTGACTGCCCGGGGCGAGCCATTCGGCTTGCACAACCGGTGTGGTCGCCAACGTGGCGCAGCTCACTATGTCGGCCTTGCGCACCGCCGCCTCCAGGTTCGACACGGCCTGCGCGGGCAGGCCCTGCTGCTGCAGTGCGGCGGCACAGCGTTGCGCAACGTCAGAATCAATGTCCCAGATGGCCACCTCCGATAGCTGACGCACAGTGGCCATGGCCGGCGCCGTCAAGCTTCCCACGCGACCGGCTCCGACGACCAGGAGAATCGAGGCGTCATCTCGCGCCAGGAAAGAGGCCGCCAGCGCCGCAGCCGCAGCGGTGCGGCGCGAGGTGATCTCGTCACCGTCGAGCAATGCCAGCGGCACACCCGTACGCGCATCGTGCAGCACATAGGTCGAATGCAGGCCAGGGAGCCCCTTGGCGCGGTTCCCGGGAAAGATGTTGACGATCTTCACGCCGTAGAAGCCGTCGTCGTTCCACGCAGGCATCAGCAGCGAGGTGCCGGCTTCGTCGCCAGTGCCAACCTCATGGGTATGCCGCAGCGGCACGGTCGCGCCCGCCACGAAGGCCTCGTGCAAAGCCGGCACGAGACGGTCGAAACCGAGCAGTTCGCGCACACGGGATACAGGAGGCTGAAGCATGGGGGTCTCCGAAGGATGAATGGAACTGCGCCAAGAGGCGACGTGTCGCCCGACAAGGCCTGATTTTGTGACTTGCACCGAGGCTTGCGTTGATCGGAGCCATCGTCGTTCGCGCTGCTCGAATGGCGAACGACGCATGTACAGCCGGCTGCGCTGCCGCGAGCATCGCTGCCACGCTGTGAACATTCCCATGCCCGATATCCCCCTCTTTCCTGCCAATGCCCAGGCGCGGCCCACGACGCTTTTCGAAAAGATCTGGTCCTCGCATGCCGTGACCGTGCGAGACGACGGCCAGACCCTTCTCTACATCGATCGCCACTATCTCAGCGACGACCTGCCGACCGAGTCGTACCACGTGCTCGAGCGTCGAAGCCTGCCGGTGCGACGACCCGAGGCGACCTTCGCGATGCCCGACCACTATGTCTCCACGCAAGGCTCCTCGCTCGCCGATGTCGTGGATGACGAGCGCAGGGTCATGGTGCAGGAACTCGCGCGGCAGGCACGCGACCACGGCGTGGTCCATTTCGGCCTTGGCGATTCGCGACAGGGCATCGTCCATGTGGTCGGACCCGAACAGGGCTTGAGCCTGCCGGGCATGACGGTGGTCTGCGGCGACAGCCACACATCCACCCATGGCGCGCTGGGCGCGCTCGGCTTCGGCATCGGCGCCACCGAGGTCAGCCACGTGCTGGCGACGCAGACCCTGTGGCAACTGCGCCCTCGCACCATGGAAGTTCAGGTGAACGGCCGCACCGGCGCCGGGGTCACCGCGAAGGACATCGCCCTGGCCATCATCCGCGCCATCGGCGTGGCTGGCGCGGCGGGCCACGTCATAGAGTACCGGGGCGACGCGGTACGAGAGCTGTCGATGGAAGGCCGCATGACGCTGTGCAACCTGTCGATCGAGGCCGGCGCAAGAGCCGGCATGGTGGCCCCAGACGCAACCACGCTGGCTTACCTGCGCGGCCGGCCCCATACCCCCAGGGGCCTCGAATGGGACGACAGCAGCGCCGGGTGGCTGCGCCTGCGCACGGACCCCGGCGCGGCATTTGATCGCGTGGCGTTGCTGCGCGGCGATACCATCGCGCCGATGGTGAGTTGGGGCACGGATCCTTCGCAGTCATGTGCCATCGACGAGTGCATCCCTTTTCCGGAGGCCATCGGCAATGCTTCGCAGCAGGAGGGGTTGCGCCGCGCGCTTGACTACATGGGCCTCACATCTGGCCAGCCGTTGCAGGGCCTGCCAGTGGACCGGGTCTTCATCGGCTCTTGTACCAACGGCCGCATCGAGGACTTGCGGTTGGCCGCCAGCGCAGTGCAGGGACGCCGGGCTCGCATACCGACATTGGTCGTGCCCGGTTCGGGCACGGTCAAGGCGCAGGCCGAGGCCGAAGGACTGGACCGCATCTTCCGCGACGCCGGCATGACGTGGGGGGAGCCAGGATGCTCGATGTGTCTCGCGATCAACGGTGACCAGGGCCGGCCAGGGGAACGCTGCGTGTCCACAACCAACCGCAACTTCGTGGGCCGCCAGGGCCCGGGGGTACGCACCCACCTGGTCAACCCCGGCATGGCGGCGGCCGCCGCGGTGCACGGCCGGCTGGTGGACTACCGCGAGGAGTTGCGCCATGCAGCCGCTTGAGCGTATTCGCGCAGTTGCCGTGCCGATGCCCGAGTCGGACATCAACACGGACCAGATCGTGCCCGGTCGCTTCATGCACAAGCCGCGCGAAGACTACGGGCGCTACTGCTTCCATGACTTGCGCTTCGATCCGCAGGGCAAGCCGCGCCCGGCCTTTGTGCTCAACCGCCCCGCCTATGCAGGCGCACGCATCCTGGTCGCGGGCCCCAACTTCGGCTGCGGCTCCTCGCGCGAGCATGCCGTGTTCACGCTCAACGACTACGGATTCCGCGTGGTGCTCGCCCCTTCCTTTGGCGACATCTTCTTCAACAACTGCTTCCAGAACGGCGTCCTGCCGGCCGTCCTGCCTGCCGAATTCGCAGCCGCGTTGCAGGCACAGCTGCGGGCAACACCCGGCGCGGAGGTTGAAGTCGACCTGGCGGGCCAGGCGGTCGTCGCACCGGATGGCACCCGCTGCAGCTTTCCGATCGACACCTTCCGCAAGGAACGCCTGCTGCAGGGCCACGACGAACTTGACCTGACCCTGTCGCTGCGCCCCTATATCGACGCCTTCGAGGCTCGGCAGCGCCCTCTCCTTCCATCTACGGACACTCCTCGACACCCATGAAAATTGCAGTTCTCGCCGGTGACGGCATCGGCCCCGAAGTCACAGCCCAGTCGGTTCGAATCCTGCGCGCGCTGGAAAAAGAAGGCTTGCACTTCGAGTTGGCCGAAGGATTGGTCGGCGGCTGCGCCTATGACGCAACCGGCCATCCGCTGCCATCGGCGACCTTGGCGCTGGCGCGCCAAGCCGACGCGATCCTGTTCGGTGCAGAAGGCGGTTTCCAATACGAAGCATTGCCGCGCGGACTGCGCCCGGGCGACGCGCTGCTGTCGCTGCGAAAGGAGCTCGATCTTTTCGCCAATTACCGTCCCATCCTCGTGTTCGAGGAACTGGCAGGCGCCTCGCCGTTTCGTCCCGAGGCCATCGCCGGGATCGACCTGCTGATCGTGCGAGAACTGACCTCGGACCTGTATTTTGGCGAGCCTCGAGGCATCGCCATGGAGAACGGACGTCGCGTTGGCACCAACACCATGCGCTACACCGAGGATGAGATCGCCCGCGTGGTGCGAGCCGGCTTCGAAGCCGCGCGCGCTCGTCGCGGCCGCCTGTGCTCAGTGGACAAGGCCAACGTGCTGGAAGCGATGGAGCTGTGGCGCACCGTCGCCGACGAGGTAGCCGTGGGCTACCCCGACGTGGAATTCAGTCACCTCTATGTCGATGCGGCGGCGATGGCACTGGTGCGCGATCCGCGCCAGTTCGACGTGATCGTCACGGGCAACCTGTTCGGCGATATCCTCTCCGACGAGGCTTCCATGCTGACGGGCTCGATCGGCATGTTGCCTTCGTCTTCGCTCAACAGCCACGGTCAAGGCCTGTTCGAACCGGTTCATGGATGTGCACCTGACATTGCCGGCAAGGACGTTGCCAATCCCCTGGCGTCCATCCTCTCGGTCGCAATGCTGTTGCGACAGGGCTTCGGCCTGGCCGAAGCGGCAACGCGCGTGGAAGAGGCCGTACGCCGCGTGCTGGCTGAAGGCCTCCGAACCGCGGATATCCGCGAGCCGGGTTGTACCGTGGTCGGCACCGTTGCCATGGGCGATGCCGTGCTAGCGGCCTTGCGCGCCTGAATGCCGCCCATGTCTGCACGCTCTTCGCGCGAACAGACCACATGGTCAACGCGGGCGCCCGTGGCATCGCGACTCACGAATCGGCCATGCCCATCGGCGTCTGTACCGGAGCCGCCTGCAGGAACACCATAGGCAACCGCGCCATACCTTCCCTTCCATCCACCAGCCCATCGCACACGCCATGAAAAAGCCTCGTTCCCGCCCTTTGCGCCATCTTTGCGGCATGGCCGCCGGCATGCTTGCCGCCCTGGCGAGCCTGCTGGCTTCGCCCGCAGCGCTCGCACAGACCAAGGTCACCACCCTGACCGTGTACACCACGCTCGAGAAAGAGCAGCTCGCGCCGTACAAGCAGGCTTTCGAGAAGGACCATCCAGACATCAGGATTTCATGGCTGCGCGACAGCCCCGGCATCATCCTGGCCCGGCTGATCGCCGAGAAGGACGCGCCAAAAGCTGACCTGCTCTGGGGCGTACCCGCCATGCATATCCTGGCCCTCAACAAGCTGGGCGTGATCCAGCCCTACCAGCCTCAAGGCTACGCACAGCTCAAGCCCCGCTTTCGCGACAGCGCCAACAACCCGCCGGTCTACACCGGCAACGAAGCCTGGATGACCGTGATCTGCTTCAACACAGTCGAAGCCAAAAAGCGCAACCTGCCCGCTCCGACCAGTTGGGCCGACCTTGCCAAACCGGTCTACAAGGGCCAGATCACGATGCCCAATCCGATTTCCAGCCAGACCGGCTACCTCGGCGTGAATCGCTGGGTCCAGGGCATGGGCGAGGAGGCCGCCTGGAAATACATGGACAGCCTGCACGCCAACATCGCGCTCTACACGCACAGTGGCTCCAAGCCTTGCAAGATGGCGGCGACCGGCGAATACGCGGTCGGCATCTCCACCGACATCACCGGTCCTCAGCTCAAGACGAAGGGTGCCCCGATCGACATCATCTTGCCCACCGACAAGCTTGGCTGGGACCTGGAGTCCACTGCCATCATGAAGGGAACCCCGAATCTGGCGGCGGCCAAGGTGGTTGCCGACTGGACCACCACGCGCGCGGCCAACGAGCAGTTCAACAAGTTCACCGCCGTCGTTTCGCATCCGGAGGTCCATGCCGTACCGCCGAACTACCCCGAGAACGCCGAGGCCATGATGGCCGACGACGACGCGCGCAAGGCGGTCGACAACCAGGCCCGGCTCTCCGCCGAATGGGCACGTCGCTACGACGCCAAGTCCGAACCCAAGCCCAACTGAACCCAGCGCGCTCCCACCGCATCCGTCCCAATGAACAGTTCCCCGTCACAGGCATTCCTAGAGCTCGAGGGCATCTCCAAGCGCTTCGGCAAGACCGAGGTCTTGCGCAACATCGACCTTGCCGTGGCCGACGGCGAATTCATTTGCTTTCTCGGCCCCTCAGGCTGCGGCAAATCGACGCTGCTGCGCGTCATCGCAGGCCTGGAGGCGCAGAGCTCCGGCCGGATCTTGCATCGAGGCTCGGACATCTCGCATGCACCGCCGGCGCTGCGCGACGCGGGCATCCTGTTCCAGTCGTATGCGCTCTTTCCCAACCTGAGCGTGCACGACAACGTTGCGTATGGCCTGGTCAACCGCGGGATGGCGCGCGTGGACATCGCACGCCGGGTCGAGAGCCTGCTGGCGCTGGTCGGCCTGCCCGGCACCGGCATGCGGCTACCGGGCCAGTTGTCGGGTGGACAGCAGCAGCGCGTCGCGCTCGCACGCGCACTGGCGCCTTCGCCGGGCCTGCTGCTGCTCGACGAGCCGCTGTCCGCGCTCGACGCCAAGGTGCGCATCCACCTGCGCCAGCAGATTCGCGAGCTCCAAACCACGCTGCGCCTGACGACCATCATGGTCACGCACGACCAGGAAGAAGCGCTCACCATGGCCGACCGCATCGTGGTGATGAACCAGGGCGTGATCGAGCAGGTTGGCACGCCGCAGGAGATCTACCACCGCCCGGCATCGCTCTTCGTTGCGGACTTCGTCGGCAAGATGAACTTCTTTCCGGCGCGGGCACGCCCGGACGGCTCCCTTGCCGTCGGTCTTGCGGCCTTGCAGCGGATGCACGGCGCTTGCGCCCTGCCCGACGGGCCTCTGACGGTGTGCTTTCGTCCTGAGGAAGTCTGTTCAGTTCCCACCGGGCAGCAGGCGTTCAACGCGTTTCCCGCACAGGTTCGTGGCATCGAGTTCCTGGGGGCGGCCTGGCGCGCGCTGCTCGACTGCCCGTTGCTCGGCGAGCGGCCGGTGGTGGCCGATTTCTCCAGCGAAGATGCCCGCCGCATCGGTCTTCAATTGGGCTGCGCGCTGCAGGTCAGCATCGCCCCGGCGCATTTGCACGTCTTTCCCGCCCCCGAGCGGTCAGGAGCAGCCTGATGCAGGCCGCGTTCCCAGCCATCGGGCCACTCCCGCCGGTTCGTGCGCGCGCCCGGCGCTTTCCGGAGCGGACTGTCGCCGCATGCGTTCTCGCCCTGCTCTGCGCGATCGCTCTCCTGCTGATCGGGCTGCCGCTTTATGCCGTGCTTTCCAAAAGCATGCAAGACGCGGGGGGGCGCTTCATCGGCCTGGCCAACTTTCTGCAATATGCGCAGAACCCCGGCTTGCGCCAATCGGTGCTCCACAGCCTGGTGGTGTGCGCATTGACCACCGCCTGCACCGTGCCGCTGGCCTTTCTCTACGCGATGGCACTGGTTCGCAGCCGGCTTCCGTTCAAGGCGCTCTTCAAGGGCATCGCACTGCTGCCGATCCTTGCGCCCTCGCTGCTGTCGGCGATTGCGCTGACCTATATGTTCGGCAATCAGGGCTATCTGAAGTCGTGGACGGGAGACCAGCCGATCTACGGTCTTCGCGGCATCGTCATGGCACAGGTGTTCTATTGCTTCCCACATGCGGTGATGGTGCTGTCGACCGCGCTGGCGCTGTCGGATGCCCGGATGTACGAGGTCGCTCGCACCCTGGGTACGCGGCCGCTGCGCGCTTTTTTTACCATCACCTTGCCATCGGCACGCTACGGATTGATCAGCGCGGCATTCGTCGTCGTGACGCTCTCGATCACCGACTTCGGCATCGCCAAGGTGATCGGCGGGCAATACGGCGTGCTGGCCATCGACATCTACAAACAGATCATCGGCCAGCAGAACTTCCAGATGGGCGCCGTCGTCGGCGTGGTGCTCCTGATGCCGGCGCTGTTGTCCTTCGGCGTGGACCTTCTGGTGCGCCGCCGCCAGGCCTCGCTTCTGAACGCCCGGTCGGTGCTCTACAGGCCACGGCGCGAGCCGCTGTTCGATGCGGCGATGACCGGGTTCGCCGCGCTGGTCGCCGGCGTCATTCTGGTCATAGTTGGCACGGCGGTCTTCGCGTCGCTGGTCAAGCTATGGCCCTACGACCTGAGCCTGGCATGGGGCAGCTACGATTTCGCGGCCTACGACGCGCTGGGCTGGGGGGCTTACCGCAACAGCATCGTTCTGTCGCTCTGGGTGGCCGCGGCAGGTACGGTGCTCGTCTTCTGCGGAGCCTACCTGGTGGAGAAAATGCGGGGTCTGCGAGTCATGCGCGCGCTGTTGCATTTCCTGGCGATGTTGCCTCTGGCGGTGCCGGGTCTGGTGCTGGGGTTGGGCTACGTGTTCTTCTTCAATCATCCGTCCAATCCGCTGTCGGGCCTGTCCGGCAGCATCGCACTGATGGCCATGTGCTGCGTGGCGCATTACTACACGGTGCCCCACCTCACGGCGCTCACCGCGCTGCAGCAAATCGACAGCGAATTCGAGGCGGCCTCCGCATCGCTGGGCGTGCCATTCTGGCGTACGTTTCGCCGCGTGACCGTGCCCATTTGCCTCCCCGCCATCCTGGACATCGCGACATACTTCTTCGTCAACGCGATGACCACCGTTGCTGCGGTGATTTTTCTCTACGAACCGCTGACGATGGTGGCTTCGGTCGCTGTCGTGGCCATGGATGACACCGGCGACACCGCCGCCGCCTGCGCGATGGCGGTGATGGTGCTCCTGACTTCCGCTGCTGCAAAGCTGCTTCAGTCCATACTCTCGCGCTGGCTCGGAAGCGGCTCGCAGGCTTGGCGCCGCGCCACGTCCGAGTAGGAGGAAACGCGAGACGGGCCAGCGGTCAACCGCTCACGTCCTGCGAATGCGGCACCAAATGCTCGAACAGCAGTTGCGTGGCAACCAGCTGTTGTTCGAGACCGCGCACACACACCTTGTAGTGGCGATCCACCCAGTCCTCCTGCAGCGCCACCGCGGCGACGTTCATGGCGGAAGACAACCGTGCAGCGTAGCTGTGCGGCACGATGCCGATACCCATGCCGGCTTCCACCATGCGGCAGACCGCGTCGTAGCCAGCCACCCGGATGCGCGTCCTGGGCACAGCGCCCAACAGGGCGGCCTGTCGCGCAAGCAAGGCCTGGATCGCGCTGCCGGCCTCCTGCTCGATCAGTTCGTGCGCCAGCACCTCCGCAAAGCGCACGCTCTCACGCATGCCCAGAGGATGGGAACGCGCCGCCACGACCACCAGCCGATCCGAGTAACAGGGTTCGACGCGCAACGGCCCGGTCGGCACATCGCCCCAGAAAATCCCGATGTCGGTAGTGCCCTCGAGCACCGCCTGGACAACTGCCTGGCTCGTTTGCGCTGCAAGGTCGATGCGGATGTCGGGGTAGGTCCGCGCAAATGTGCTGAGAGCCTCCGGAAAATAACCGAACAACGCCGACTCGCTGGCCAAGAGTCGCACTTGCCCGCGCACGCCATCCGCATAGTCGACGATCTCGCTCTCCAGTTGAGCGAGGTTGCGCAAGATGATCCGCGCGTGATGCAGCAGCGCCTGCCCGGCCGGCGTAGGCTCCACCCCCTTCCGGTGCCGATGCAGCAACTGCGTCTGCGTCGCGTGCTCGAGGTCGGCAATGCGCTTGCTGACTGCAGAAGGCGCAATGAATTCGCGCTCGGCGGCCTTGGTGATGCTTTGCTCCTCGACGATGGCAACGAACAGGCGCAATGTGACCAGGTCGAGGCGCGACGCGAGCTGAACATGCAGGCGTCCCTGGCGCACGAATTGGCGTCGATCGATAGGCGGCAAGGATTCGGAGACGGGTGGCATCATCAGCTCAGAGGGGCAAACAGCGGCCAGACAGGGCAACGCTGCAATGATCGTGCCGACCGTCTCTCGCCGCCAAAGGGTTTTCTCTCCTTGATCTCGCCGCTCGCTCGCATCGTTGTTGCCGAGTCTCATTGCCGGCTTTCGGGCGGAGCACCCGGAGATTCGAGTCGACGCCATCGATGTGGCGCCGGAGCATTTCGTGATGACGCTCGCTTCGGGCACCGCACGGCGGTCCGAATGCCCCAGCTCCTCACTCAGATGCGCCATGTAGCGCTCGAATTCCTGCAAGTCTTCCATCAAGGTTCGCCCTTCACGCGTACTGCGCCAGCGCGCATGCAGGCCAAGACTTGCCCGCACCGGGTCGGGCCTGTGATCAACACACTGTGGCCCGAATCGATCCATCAGCCCAGCGCAAGGCTCGTCACAACCTCATGATCAACGCCGCCACCGGCACGAGAATTCATGTTTTCGATGGCCGCTTGCGGGTATCTCGGCCGAGCCTCCTTCAAGGGCCGTTCGCGTCGCTCGTCGCCGCGCCACTGCACTTCGCGCTCGACCAGCACGGCCGTGCGCTCCTCGAAGTTCAGCCACGCCCTGGCGCAGCTTTTCATCAAGGGGGTGTCTATTGCCAAGTCCGCGCTCACAAGCGCTCGACGTCGGCCGCTACTTCCTCCAGACATTTCAGCAGCGACGCCAACGCAGGATTCGAGGCCGGTCCCTTTGGCCACATGACCCCAACGGAGCGCATCAGACGTGTAAGCCTCAACGGCAACCTAGCTATCAGCCCCGCGTTGGCGAATCGCGCCGCTGCACTGCCAGGCATAGCGGCAAGGGAATCCGTCGAGCGCACATAGTGCAGCGAGATGTTCAACGACAAGGTTTCGATGTAGTTTTGCGGAGGATCGATCCCGTGTGCGTTGAAGGCCACGAGCAGCGGCTGGCGCAACAGGGAATCCGTAGGCGGCAGCACCCAAGGATAGGGAGCAACGTCAAGCCATGAAATGGCGCTCAGTTTGGCCAAGGGGTGGTCACAGCGTGCCACCAGCACGGTATCGTCTTCGAAAAGCGGGTGCTCTTCGAACTCCGGCTGGCTTCCTCGCCGGGCCGGCAATGTACCGACGATGGCATCCAGATTGCCCAGGCGCATCTCATTGCTCAGAAGGTCCATGGTGGCCTCGCGCACAAACACAGCGGCGTTCGGTTCCCGCTGCTTCAGGCGGACCAGGGCTTCGGGCAGCAGCCAGCTCGCGGACGCCGGCAAGGTCCCGATTCGGATGCGGCGCGAGATACCCGTGGCCACGGAATGCAGCTCATCGCCGGCCTCCGAGAGGTCCTGCAGCATCTTTCGTGCATGCCGAATGAGCACCAAGCCGACTTCGGTGGGCCGCAAGCCGCGGCCCGTGCGCTCGAAAAGCTTGGCGTCCAGACCGCCCTGCAGCTCAGCCAAGGTCTTGGACAGCGCCGGCTGGGTCACGTGCATCAGCGAGGCCACCTTCCCGAGGTGGCGATAGTCGTCGAGGGCAACCAGCAACTGCAGGTGACGCAGCTTGAGGTTGGCGCGTACATACCAGTCCAGTCTTGCCATGTGCTTTTCCTCAGGCCTCAGGATTCAATACGCAGATGTGCCCGAATGCCCATCAGAACGCATGTGTCATGCCGAGCGCTATGCCCGTCGCTCTGGTGCGGCCGTCGTCGTCGACGAACTTCCATCTCTCGCGCGCGACGGACGCGTTCACGGTAGTGCGCTTGGACAGCGGGTAGCTGTAGCCCAGGCTGTAGAAGTTGGTCGCTCCCGAATAGTTCGTGCCCGCCTTGATGAAACTGCTTCCGATGTAGTTGAAGTTGTTGGTGGCACCTTGGAAATCGCGGCCGAAACCCACCCGCACGGTCCCCGGGCCGACCGGATAAGTGGCGCCCAGCGTGAGGCTGGAGCGTTTGGTGGTCGGGTCGCTCGCGGCAGCCCAGTTGGTCCAGCCCGCGCCATAGACGCTTCCGTTCGGGTTGAGCTTAGTGTGGTTGTACGAGCCCATGATGCCCAGATCACCCAATTTGTACGAAGCCGCAACGAACACCAGTTTGTCGCGCTGGCTGTTCTGCTCGAAGTCCACGATGGCGCCGAAATCGCCTTGGTTGTACTTGAGCGCAACAGCACGTCCCTTCTGCAAATCACCCACGCCCTTCTCGATCGAACCGTTCAGCACGAATTGGAAGCCAGAGAACACGGGCGATTCGTAGAACACGGCGTTGGACAGCCGGGTGTAGTCCAGGTCTGCACCGGTGGGCGATGCGACATTTCCCGGGGAGATCAGAAAGTCGGGTCCGGTCATGCGGAACATGGGCGAGGCCACACGGTCGAACGCATACCAGGGATCGTAGAGCCAGTTGTTGTTGTTGAGCGGCGCGAGCGCTCGACCCAAGCGCACAGAGCCGAAGCTGCCTTTGAGCCCCACGGTGGATTCGTCCTGCCAGAACTGGCGCTGGCCCACTGGTGCAGTCTCCAGCTGGCCGGTGTCCATCTCAAAGCGCGTGCTCAAGCGGAAGGTTGCTTTCAGGCCCCCGCCCAGATCCTCTTCGCCCGCGAAAGCGATGTTGTTGCGGCCCAGCGACCCCAGCTTAGTGCTCTGACCACTCTTGCTGGAGACTGCAAGGTCCAGGAACCCGCTGATGCTGACGTTGGACTGCGCGTGCACGGCGCCGCTTGTCGCCAGGAGGGCGGCCACGGACGATGAAGCGATGATGTGTGTTTTCATGAAGTCTCCGTAAGTTGGGTTTCAAAAGGACAGGCAAAAGCAGGCCCGGCAAGGCTCCTCGGAAGAGGCCTCGTCAAGCGGTTGGGGAACAGGAGATGAAGGTTGTCGGGCGTGCAGGTACGCTGGCAATGGCCAACCTTCTCAGGCCGGCCGTCGGTCGGCGCAATCGGTCAAGCCGATCAGAGATGCGGGGCGATCAGGCCCAGGATGCCCCCGATCAGGGCCACGTGTTCGAAGAGGAAGAACTTGTGGATCACCTGTTCGTGAGGATCCGAATAGGTCCAGAAGCGGTGGAAGAGCAGATCGGCTCCTGCGGTGAAGCCGATCAACAGCACGCCGCCGAGCACGACGTGCCCGGGCCAAAGAAGCAGCGCGCTTCCGGCCAATTGCACCACCAATCCAACGGTGAGCGCGGCCGCCCCCTGCGAGATACCGATGCGGTTGAACTCCGCCACATGGTGGTTCCATGCCTTGTAGTTGAACCACGTCGCCCAGATGAAGTACGCTGCCACGAAGACGCGGCCAATGAGGTTGAGGTTCTCTGCGGTCATGAGGGGCTCCTGTTTCAGAACATGGTGTTGTTGTTAGCGGGGTCTTGCGGAATCGGCTGCATCACATCCCAGTGCTCAACGATGCGGCCGTTCTCCAAGCGGAAGATGTCCATCACCGCGCTGCCTCGGTCGCCCGGGTATTCGAACCACTGCAGATGTACGGTCACGAAGGTGCCCTCGCAGAACATGCGCTTGACCTCCAGCGACCCCTGGGGTCGGTCCAGGAAGGCCTGCTTGAAATGCCGACGAAAGCCCTCGACACCGTCGGGCACGCCGGGGTTGTGTTGGCGGTAGGTGGGACCCACGCACCGAGCCAAGCCCTCGTCCACTTCATGGCGATTGAAGACGGTGTGCAGGAAATCCATCACAACGACCTTGGGATCGCGCATGGGTGGATTGCTCGGGTTCATGGGGTACCCTGTAATCAGGTCAGCCACTTGAGGCGAAGTTGATCGGCCACCAGCGAGACGATGAGCACCGCGCCAAGCACGATCTGCTGTACGTACGACTCCACGCGCACGAGGTTCATGCCGTTGGTGAGAATCGTGATGAACAGCGCACCCAGCAACACGTCGCGCACGCGGCCCATGCCACCGAAGAGCGAGACCCCGCCGATCACACAGGCCGCGATCGCCTGCAGCGTGTAGGGCTGGCCGTTCATGGCCTCGGCCGAGCCGGTGCGGGCCACGAAGAGCACGCCGGCCACGGCCGCGAGCAGGCCCGCGAAAAGGTAGGCCAGGAACACGTGCTTGCGCGTGGAGATGCCGGAGAGTTGGGCCGCGCGGGCGTTGGAGCCGACGGCGTAGAAGTAGCGCCCGGTCGTAGTGCGGTTGAGCAGCACGAAGACCAGCACGAAGAGCCCGATGGTGATGAGGATGGGCGGCGTCATGCCCAGCACGCGGCCGTAGCCCAGCAGACGCATGAACTCGTCGGGCACGCCGGTCACCGGCAGCCCGTTGGTCAGGCTCAGGGTCACGCCTATCAGGCTGGTCATGGTGCCCAGTGTCATCATGAAAGGCGGCACGCCCAGCACCGACACCCCGAACCCGTTGATGGCTCCCACCAGCAGGCCCGCGCACAGGCCAGCGCCCACGGCCGCGGCAATGGACAGCCAAATGGCTTCGGGCGAGGTCCCGAGCACTTGGTTGAGCGCAAGCGCCGCCACCACGCCCGAGAAGCCGATGATGGAGCCGGCCGACAGGTCCAGGCCCGCCGTGACGATCACGATCATCTGGCCCATGGCGACGATGATCAGAAAGGTCGACTGGCGCGCAACGTTGAACAGGTTGTCGCCCGAGAGGAAACGCGGTTCGCTGCCCGCGAAGTAGAGAATGGATGCGGCCAGCAGGAAGGGCAGGATGCCCAACTTGACGAACCACGACTTGGCCGAGAAGGCGGCCGCCGGCGTGCTGGAGAGAGAGCTCAGTGGGGTGCTCATAGTGTTGCTCATGGGTGGTCTTGATACGAAAGGATGGGGTCACCGAAGAAGCCCAGCAGGGCGCGCGACTCTTCGACCTCGTCGCCCACCATGTGGTCGACGATGCGGCCGTCGCGCACCACGTAAAGGCGGTGGCTGAGGTTGAGCACCTCGGGGAGGTCGGAGCTGATCACGAGCACGGCATTGCCCGCATCTACCAGTTCCTTGATGAAGGCGTAGACCTCGCCCCGGGCCGAGACGTCAATGCCTACGGTGGGCTCATCGAAGATGAAGACGTTCGCGGGCCGAGCGAGCGACTTGGAGATCAGCACCTTCTGCTGGTTGCCGCCCGAGTACTTGCCCACGGCCTTGTCCTGGTCCAGGGGATGCACACGCAGCCGCGTGCCCAGTTGCTGGGCCATGGACCGTTCGCGCGCACGGCGCACCAGGCCCAGGCGCGACAGCGCCGCCGAGCCCAGGGCCGAGAGCGTGATGTTCTCCTGCGTAGAGCGCAGCATCATCAGCCCCTCGTTGCGGCGGTCGGAGGTGATGTAGCTCAGGCCCGCGGCCAGCATCCCGGCCGGCGTTGGTCTGGCGATGGTCTGATCCTTCACGCGTACCGTGCCCTCGGCGATCTCCTCGAGACCGAACGCGGCGCGGCCGATCTCCGACTTGCCGCAGCCCACCAGGCCTGCCAGGCCCACCACCTCGCCTGCGCGCACCTCGATGCTCGCGCCTTCGAGGCCAACGCGGCGCACACTCAGGCCGTCGATGCGCAGCAGCGGCTCACCTGCGCGGTGTTCGATGCGCGGGTACAGGTCCTGGAAGGTGCGGCCAGTCATAAGCTCCACCAGACGCTGGTGGTTGACCTCGCGCACCGGCACGGTCGCGATGTACTTTCCGTCGCGCAACACTGTCACCGTGTCGCCGATGGTCTCGATTTCCTTGATGCGGTGGGTGATGTAGATGATGCCCACGCCCTGCTCGCGCAGCTTGCGCACCAGATCGAACAGCGCCAAGGTTTCTTTCTCCGACAAGGAAGCTGTGGGCTCATCGAGGATCAGCACCTTGGGCTGGGTGAGCAAGGCCTTGGCCATTTCCACCATTTGCTGCTGGGCGCGGGACAGCGTGGCCACCATGGCCTGGGGGTCCAGCGAAAAGCCGCAGCGCTTCAGCACGCCGGCCACGCGTTCGCGGCGGGCCTTGCCGTCGATGAAGCCGTTTCTGCGCGGCTCGGCTCCGAGCATGACGTTCTCTTCCACGCTCAGGTGGGGCGCAAGACTGAACTCCTGGAACATCGCGGCGATGCCGAGTTTCCGCGCCTCGTGCACGTTGCGCAGCCGTACCGGATGGCCATGCATGTAGAGCTCGCCGCTGTCGGGCTGCACGGCGCCTGCGATGGTGCTGATCAGCGTGGATTTGCCGGCCCCGTTCTCGCCGAAGAGCACGTGCACCTCCCCCTCCTGGAGTTCGAAGCCCATGTCGGACAGCGCGTGCACATTACCGTAGCGCTTGCAAATGCTCCGGGCGCGCAGCAGCGGTTCGCCCGGCACGGCTTGCAGAGCCTGCTGCGCGGCGGGGCGTCGCAAGTTGTCGAAAGTGATGTAGGTCGCGTCCATGTGGGTGCCTTCTTGTGGGGAACCTTGGTCATTGATGGGCTTGGCCGTGCCAGCCGCAGCCGGCCAGGCACGCTTGGGCAAAGGCGCGTGGCTTGTCTTCCAGCCGCGTGTCCCAGATGCCGTTCCAGGTATTGAGGAAGGCATGCCAGGCGATCAGGCCGACGATGTGCACCAGTTGCTCATCGTCGAACCACGTGCGCAGGGCTGCCAGGTGGCCGTCCTTCACTTCGCTCGGGCAGCGCGCCGCCGCGCGGCACAGACGCAGCAGCGCGCGTTGCTGCTCGCTGTAGACCGGCGAGGTCTCGGCGTGGTGCACCTCGCGCAGCGCAGCCAGTGGCAGGGGCGTATCCGCCCCCGGCGCCGCGGTGTGCGCGGCGCTGTACATGGCGCCGTTGTAGAGGCTGAAGCCGAAGGCCACGAGCTGGCGCACCTCGGGGGCGATGCGCTGGCCATACCAGAGCGCCCGGGCGAGCGCGTGTTGGGCATTCAACAGCGCCGGGTCGCGCGCCAGCGTGAGAAAGCTGTTGGGCACATAGCCGTGGTCCTGCTCGATCTGGTCAAGCACCTCGGCCAACTCAGGCAGGTCGACGCGGTTCAAAGGGGCAAGGCGGGCCATGGCAGCAACAACTCCAGCGGCTTCTGCGGACTTCAGTCCGCCGGGCGCCAGCCCACGGGCTGCAGGTGCTCACGGGCCCAGGCGTCGGGCACGGGCTCCAGCTTGCTGCCGACGATGTCATTCCACTTGTTGAGGAAGGCCATGTAGCAGATGAGTGTCACGATGAACATCAGCTGCGGCGTGTCGAAGTGCTGCTTGAGCGCATTCACGTCGGCGTCCGTCACCTCGGACGGGATGCGCGCCGCATGGCGGCACAGGCGCAGGATGGCGCGCTCGGCCTCGTCATACACGGGCGATGCCTCGTAGTCGTGAATCGCGAGGATCTTTTCCATCGACAGGCCTAGCTCAGGCGCGCCGCAGGCGCAGTGAGCCGCGCTGTAGCCCACGCCAGAGAACTGGCTGAAGGCGAAGGTGACCAGCCGGCGCACCGGTTCGCTCACCGTCTTGGGGTACCAGGCGGCATCGCTGAGCGCACCTGCGGCCTTGATCAGCAACGGATCGCGAGCCATGGTGAGGAAACTGTTGGGCACGTAGCCGATGGAGTCGACCATGCCGTTGAAGATGTCTTCGTACTGGGGCAAGGCGCTGCGCGGGAGGGGGTCGATGCGGGGCATGCTAGGGTTCCTTGAATCAATAAGGAGTCGGGGCGGCGCACGCACTCGCGGCGCCGCCGATGTGGAATCAATCCACTTTCATTTGCGATTTCCAGTTTTGCGGGGCGAAGTTGTTCCCGCCGATCGTCCCGGCGTTCTCTTTCGTCACCAGCGTCACGTCCGGCACTGCGTCCCTGACGGTCAGCTTGTTCTCGAGCGAGCGCACGGCCATGTCCACGGCGAGGCGGTTGATCACTACGGAGTTTTCGACCACCGCACCGAGCACGTCGCCGTTTCGCAGCGGGGACATGAGGTCATTCGTGACGAAGCTCGCATACAGGCCCACCTGCCCTTGCTTGCCGCGCTCACGCAGCGTGTTCAGCGCCGCCTCCACCGAAGTTCCCATGCCCACCAGGTACTTGAGTTGTGGGTAGGTGACCAGGGCATCCTCTACCAGCGGCTGCTGGTCAAGACGGCCGGACTGCCCATAGATGACCTTCTCGAGCACGACATCGGATTCACTCAGGGCCTTCTTGAAGCCGATCACGGTGTCCTCGGCCCAAGGGATGCCGGCCGGACCGGGCATCAGCACGACCGAGACCTTGCCCGAGCCGTTGGGGTGCTTTTGCGCCAGGGTGCGGCCCAGCAACTGCCCCACGCTCTGGTAAGTGACCACGACGCGAGCATCGGCCTGTGCGCCCACGCCCACGTTGAGGTCGATCACCTTCACGCCCTTCGCTCGTGCTTCGCTGATCTTGGGGTTCAGGCCGTTGCTGGACACGGCGAACAGCAGGATGGCGTCGGCGCCCAGGGTCATGCAGTCGTCGAACTGCGCGAGTTGCTTGTCCACCTTGCCATAGCCACCGGCGTCGAGGATGGTGAGTTTCGCGCCCAGGCGTTTCACCTCTTCCACCGTGCCGTAGAGATAGGCGCGCACGATGTCATTGGTGGTGTGCGGAAACAGCGCGCAGATGTTCCATTTCTTGCTCACGTCCTTTCGGCTGAGCGCGGTATAGGTTTGCCGCTTGCCGTCGAAGGGCTCGATGCCGGTCTTGCGCGGCGGGTCCATCACCATCACCGGGAACTGCCAGGGATCACCCGCAGTTTGCGCGGAGACGCTGGTCAGAGCCGAGAAGGCCAGGCAGGCGAAAGCTGCCAAGCGCGTGGCGCGGCGTGTGAAAGTGGTTGCGTGGGTCATGGTCAGGTCCTCAACGAACAGGGAAGGAACAAGGGGGAACAGGCTGGCGTGCGGGAACGGGAATCTCAGGGAACAGGGGTCGACGCGCGCCCGGGCTCGAACACCAGGAACACGAAATCGGCGGCCTGCTGGCGCACGGCCCAGACGCCTCGATAGGCCTCGCTTGAGTACCAGGCCTTGCAGGCCGCGATGTCCGGGAATTCGAACAATGCGGTGCGTCCATGCGGGTGTTCGCCAAGCAGCACATGCGTGTCGTCGCTGGCGCCCATGAAGCGGCCACCGAAGGCCTCGACGATGGGCGAGGACGCCTCGATGTAGTGCGCAAGCAGTTCAGCGTTCTTGACGGTGCCGAAGGCGACGAAGTAGGCGGTCATGGTGTGATTCCTCTGGGCTCAACGGCCCAGGATGGCGTCGGCCGTCATGAGGGCGGCGGCCACGGTTGTGAAAGTCGGGTTGGCGCCGCTGGGCGTGCCCAGCACCGCATTGCCCGCAACGTAGACGTTGTCGCTGCGCCAGAGCCGGCCGCTTTGGTTGACCACGCTCTCGCCGTCGTCCTTGGGACCCATGCGGCAGGAGCCCATCAGGTGAGCCGAGCCGCCGGGCTTGTACATGACCGGGCTCCAGCCATGGCTCAGGTCGGCCACGGCCGCACTGATCAGGTAGTTCTCGGCCGTGGCATCGGCAATGCGGCGGTGGTCGGCCTCGCTGTGCGTCAGCGTGACCTTGACGCGCGGCAGGCCGAAGTTGTCGGTGGCGCCCGCGTCGAAAGCCAGGCGGTTGTCGGGGTTCAAGTCCATGGAGACGAAGGTGGTCACATCGGCGCCGTCTTCGTCGCGGGTGCCCGCGGGCGGGGTCTGCGGGAAACGGAAGACTTCGTTCTGCCAGGGATGGCTGGCCGAGTGCGGCACCCAAACCGAGAACAGCGGATCGCCCGCTGGCACGTCCATCAGAATCTCGGCCTTGAGCAGCACCCGCGTGGACACGATCGGGTGGTCGAGCAGATAGCGGCCGAGCGCAGGGCCTGCGTCCAGGCCCGAAGCCTGGATGATCTGGGCCGAGGCCAGGGTGCCGGCCGCGATCACCACGGTACCCGCTTCGATGCGCAGCTCCGCCCCACCCTGCCGCGGCACGGCGATGACGGCGCTCGCGCGCCCGTCGCGGTGTTCGATGCGGCGCACGATGTGGTCGGCCAGCACGCGCGGCGGGGTCTGCCCCTCGCTCACGGCCAGTAGGTCGTCGCTTCCGCTGTACTTCAGGCCGCCATTCACTCGGCGAACTGCGATCGGCATGGGCTGCACCTCGCGACCGGCCTCGAGCGGACCGACGGCTCGCGCTGTCGCCGCCTGGATGCGCGCGGCACGCACACCACCCTCGGCGATGTCGCGGTGAATGTGCATGACGCTTTCCGCGCGGCCCAGGTAGGTGTCCCACACGGAGGCGGGCATCCAGTCGGGCAGTTCACTGCGGTCGGGACGCGGGCAGTTGGAACACCAGATGCCGAGCATGCCGCCCACCCCATGCGAGACAGCCAAACCCGGCAGGCCTTCGATGGGCGCGCTCGCATTCGCGGGCAACACCCACTCCTGCAGGATTCGGCGGCCGAACTCGTGCAGCGCCGCCTCCGAAGTGTCCAGGTTGCGGGCGTGCAGGCCCGGCGTGCCGAAGCGCACCGGCCCAGCCTCCAGCACCAGCACTTCACGACCTGCGCGGGCCAGTTCACCCGCCACAGCGGCGCCACCGGCGCCGGAACCGATCACAACAACATCCACTTGCATTTTTTTTCCTCAGAATTCGAATCAGTGGGCGGGCATGAGCGCGACCGAGGCGAAGCGGCCGTCCACGTAGAGCAACGCATCACGGTCCTCACCGTTCGCGATGTGGCGGATCTCGCCGATCACCACCGCGTGAGTACGGGTGACGAACATCTCGGCCACTTCGCAGTCGAAGGCCACCAGCGCATCGGTGAGCAGGGGGGCGCCGGTCGCGGCGCGGGTCCACTCGCCTTCGCCGAAGGGATCGGCCTCTGGGCTTGCGAATCGCTTCGCCAAGCTCTCGTGGCGCGTGCCCAGCACGTTGATCGCCATACAGCGGCTTTCGGCAATGGCGCGGTAGCTGCGGCCCTGCACGTTCACGCAGGCCAGGATGCGCGGCGGGCTGGCCGACATCGAGCACACCGCGGTGGCCGTGAGGCCGAAGCGCTCATCGGCCAGGCGCGTGGTGACCAGGGTGACGGCGCCAGCCAGTGCCCGCATGCCGGTGCGGAAGGCCTGCAGGGCCTGCTCGGCGTTGAGGTAGGAAGACACCGGTGCGGCATCCTCGCCGCGCGGCATCCATGTCACTTGTGTGTTCATGGCGCGACTCAGGCCTTGGGCAGGGCAACACTGTCGAGAATGCCGTCCACCATCGCGGTCGAGGCGTTCCAGTCGTAGTTGCCGAAGCAGCGCATGTGCTGCACAAAGGGCGGACCCGAATAGAACATCTCGTACTGTGTGTGCCGCGAGGCGAACTCGGAGCCCAGCGCGTCCCAGGCCAGCTTCATGAGCTTCACGCGGCCCACGGGCGAGGTGGCGCCCGAGCGCTGGGTGGCCTCGATCATTCCCGCCATTTCGGGGTTGGCGAAGTCCTCCACCGAGGAGGGCAGCATGATTACGCCGCCGCCCACCAGGCCACGAATCTCTTGCACGAAGCTGGGGTAAAGCTCCTGGCCGATCGAAGTGGCGGAATAGACGCGCGAAGCGCGCGGCACGTAGACGCCGTTGCGCACCACTGGGTCGCCGGCGAGCGAGCGGAAAGCGCCCTCCACTGCCATTGCCTGCGCAGCCAGCTTGCCCAGCGTGTCCTGGATCGGCGGAAAGTTGATGACGCCGGTAGTCTCGGTGACGCGGCGCGCTACGCCCAGCAGGAACTGCAGTTTGACAGTGAGGCGGGCCTGGCTTTGCAGGTTCATCATCGCCTCGGCGGGCGTCTTGTGAAACAGCGCATTCACCAGCTCTGGGCGCTTGTAGATGAACACGCGGTCCCACGGCACCTTCACGTCGTCGAAATACACCAGGGCGTCGTTCTCGTCAAAGCGCGTGGCCAGCGGGTAGTCGAAGGCCGAACTCGCGGCCTGCTCGTACGAGCGGCGCGAAAGGGTGCGCACGCCCTTGGCGCCCATGGGAATGGCGAAAGAAAGCGCGTAGTCCTGGTCCTCGGGCTTGAGCGGGTTCTGCACGCCCACGAAACACTCCTGCGCCAGCGTCGCCGAAGTGCCCAGCATCTTGGCACCGCGCACCGTGATGCCTTGCGCGTCTTCATCGATCACGCACAGCGAATGGTATTTATTGCCCTGCGCGCCCACGTCCTTGGAACGGTCGCCCTGCGGATTCACGATGGTGTAGGTCATCGCGACGTCGTTGTCGCGAGCCCATTCGTAGTAGCCCTTGAGCGCGGCGGCGCGCTCGGCGTCGTACTCTTCGAGCACCTCGATACCCGCCATCATTCCGACCAGGGCCGAGGGTACGTGGTCGGGTGAGCGGCCGAGCCAGCCGCCGGTGTGGCGCGCGATGGCCAGGTGGCCTTCGGCCCGCTTCTTGAGCAGCTCGGGCGTGGTCGGTATCTCCCAGGCAAAGCTCACCTGGCGGCCATTGCCCGGCGAACGATAGCCCAGGGTTCCGGGATTGGCGGCTTGCAGGTCGTAGAGGCCGGCCACCGTGCGGATGGCGTTGTGGAACGCCGGGTGATCCACGTGGTTGTCCACGAGCCCGCCGTTGATGTAGACGGCGCGGCCGTCGCGCAAGCTGTTGATGTAGTCGGCGCCGGTTCTGCTTGTCATGTCGAAGTCTCCAATCGGATGTGGGTGGGATGGGGTTCGGGGTGAAATCAGTTCTGGAAGGCGTGCGTCATCGAACCGGTGTCGAAGAAATCGACGAGTTCGGCGATGCGCCCATCGCGCACGCGCCAAACCTGCACCCACGGCACGTCGAAGCGCTTGCCCGTGGACTTGACAGAAGAGCGCTCGTGACCGACCACGGCCACGGTGGCGCCGCCGTCGATGAACTCGAGGGCCTCGAACAGCTCCACCTGCACGTTCGCGGCCACGATGCCGAAGAAGCGCTGGATGCCGGCATGGCCCTCGTACACGCCGGAGAGCGGAATCTCGCGCGGCCCGTTGAACTGCACGCGTGCGTCCTCTGCGAACAAGCCCAGGGCTTCGTCGAAGCGGCCGCTGCCGGCCAGACCGTAGAACTGTTGAATCAAAGCAAGAGACATGGCTTCGCCTCGACCCCGGTGTTGACGGGGCCTGAAAAATTGAAGGAAATCGACGGTAGGGTGCGTTCAGCTCAATCGAGCTGAATCCGCTGATCCCAGGGAGACTCGCGGCTCCAGTTGATGCAGACACTTTGGCGGCGCATATAGCCTTGCCACGCGCTCGATCCAGCCGTGCGCCCGCCGCCCGTTTCTTTCTCCCCCCAAAAGCCGCGCCCACGTCGGCCCCGGTGGTGCCCATGTTCACCTTGGCGATCCCGCAGTCGCTGCCGGCGGCGGACAGGAAAAGTTCGATGTTCGAAATATCCTGGCTGTGGATGCCCGAGGCCAGGCCTTGCACCACACCGTTGTGCATCGCGATGGCTTCGTCGAGCTGGTCGTACTCGACGATGTACACGATGGGCGCGAAGGTCTCGTGCTGCACGCAAGGCCACTCGTTTTTCACGCCACTGATGATCGTGGGCTCGACGTAGTAACCGGGCCTGTCCATGCGCTTGCCCCCGAACACCAGCTTGCCGCCCAAGGCCACGGCCTGGGCCACGGCTTCTTCGAAATGGCCCACCGCGGCCTTGTCGATCAGCGGGCCGACCACAGCGTCTTTCTCACGCGGGTCGCCAACCTTGATCTGTGCGAAGGAAGCCGCCAGCAACTCGATGAGTCGCTGGGCGACGCCTTTCTGCACGATCACGCGGCGCGTGCTGGTGCAGCGTTGGCCGGTCGTTCCCACTACGCCGAAGGTGATGCTGCGTGCGGCAAGCTTGAGGTCCGCTGTTTCATCGACGATGCAGCCGTTGTTGCCAGAACATTCGAGCATGTAGCGACGCCCCAGCTGCTGGCCCACGAAATGCGCCACCTTGCGGCCCACGTTGCTCGAGCCGGTGAAGGACACCAGGGCGATGCGCGGGTCGGTCAGAAGCTGCTCGGCGAGCGCATTGTCTTCGGGCATGAAAAGCGAGAACACGCCTTCGTGGCCGAGTTCGGCCATCGCCTGGTTGCTCAGGTGCTGCAGTGCGATGGCCGTCAGAGGCACCTTGGGGCTGGGCTTCCAGATCACCGTGTTGCCCGCGATGGCCGAAAGGAAACCGTTCTGCGCCCAGACCGCAGCGGGAAAGTTGTAGGCACTGATCAGGCCGACCACGCCCAGCGGCAGCCACTGGTCGTACATGCGGTGCTTCGCACGCTGCGACTGCTGGGTGAACCCGTAGAGCATGCGTGACTGGCCGGCCGCGAGCGTTGCCATGTCGATCACTTCCTTGATCTCGCTCATGCCCTCCATGACCGATTTTCCGGTGTCGATGGACACGATCTGGCCCAGCAGCTTGTGGTGCTGCTTGACGAGTTCGCCGATGCGCAGCACCAACTCTCCACGCACCGGCGCGGGCACCATGCGCCAGCGCTGCTGCGCCGCCACGGCGACCCCGGCGATGCGCTCGTAGTCCGCGAGGGTGGACGCGCTCACTTGGGCGTTGGCCTCTCCGGTGGCAGGGTTGACCGCGGTAAAGGTCTTCTGCCCGTCGACGGGTGTCCAGCCGTTCTGGCTGCCCGCACAGGCACCCGCGTTCAAGGGCCCCAGGCCCAGAGCTTTCAAGACAGTTTCGATCTCAAACATTTTTTGTGCCTTCCGTGGACAGGAACTCGCCGATGGTTTCTTCAGTGTGGAAAACCGGCTTCTCGTAGTAATGCGGGCCGTCGTAGATCTCGATCAGCACGCTGCGCGCATGGGCCAGGGTGGGCCCGTGCGGATGGTCCTTGGGGTTCATGTAGAACGAACCCGGCTTCAGGCGCAAGCCGGTGTCCGTGTACTCGTAGTCGCCTTCCAGGCAATACATGAACTGGTTGGATGCATGCGTGTGCTTGACCGGGATGCGGCCGCCCTTTTCGTACTCGAGCAAGGCGATGCTGGCGCCAGTTTCCGGATGCTTCCAGAGAAAGTACTGGCGGAAACCGTACTCGGGAAAGTCCAGCCAGGCCGCAGGGTCCAGTTCGGTGGTCTGCAACAGAACTTCCAGCGTGGCGGGCAGTGAAGAGGTGTTCATGGTGTCTCTCGGGTTGGATCAGAGCGCGAAGTCGTCGGGTCGGCCCGCGGCCACCCAGCGCTCGAAATCTGCCTGGCTCTTTTCAGTGCCGGGGAACAGACCAAAGATCGGGCGGTTGCGCGGAATCTGTGTTTCCACGAACTGCTCATAGAGCATCTGTGCGTGCGCGGCTTTGGCCACGTCGGCGGCCAGGTGCGATGGAATGACGACCACGCCCTCGTCATCGCCCACGACGATGTCGCCGGGATACACCGCCACGCCCGCGCAACCCACGGGCTCGTTGAGGCTCAGCGGATGCAGTGCGATCGGCGTCGCCGGTGGCGCGTTCTCGCGCTGGAAGGCCGGCAGGCCGATGCGTGCGATCGAAGGCGTGTCGCGGAAACCGCCGTCGGTGACGATGCCTTTCACGCCGCGCTGCAACAGGCGCGCGACCATGATGTCGCCCGCCGACGAAGCGCGCACACTGCCGCCTGAGTCGATGACCAGCACCGCGCCGCTGGGGCACTCCTCGATCGCGCGGCGGTGCGGGTTGTCGTCACGCTGGTAGTTCAGCATGGTGTCGATGTCTTCGCGTGCCGGGATGAAGCGCAGCGTGTAGGCCTCGCCCACCATGCGGTCGCTGCCGGGCGTGACGCGACGGAGACCGAGAAGGAACACGTTGCGCAGGCCATGGCGCGAGAGCAGTGCGTTGGCGATCGTGGAGGTGCTGGTCTGCAGCAGCAAGGCGCGGGTCGCCTCGCTCAATGGCACGCGGTTGGGGTGATTCATGCGGCCGCCCCTTCGGCTTCGGACACCCGGACCCGCAGAGTCGCCAGGGTGCCGATACTGGCTTCCATGGTGTCGCCAGGAACTACCGGGCCAACACCTTCGGGCGTTCCGGTGAAGATCAGGTCACCTGCGCGCAGGGTGTACAGATTCGACAGGTCGGCGATGATTTCCGACACCGACCAGATGAGCTTGGACAGATTGCTCTTCTGACGCGGCTGTCCTTGGACGCGGAGTTCGATCTCACCGCTCTCGATGCGGCCGCACAGGTAGAGGGGACAGATTGCGCTCATCGGTGCGCAGCGCTCAAAGGTCTTGCCGATCTCCCAGGGTTTGCCGGTCTTGCGCATTGCGAGTTGCAGATCGCGCCGCGTCATGTCGATTCCCACGGCGTAGCCAAAGATATGTTCATGCGCTCGGCCCACCTCGATGTCGCGGCCGCCGTCGCCAATGGCCACCACCAGTTCCACTTCATGGTGCAGGTTTTCCGTGCGCGGCGGATACGGAACCACCAGCACTTCATCCTTGTCCTCGGGCGCAAACACAGTGTCGGCCGGCTTGCAGAAAAAGAACGGCGGATCGTCGCGCGGGTCGACCCCCATCTCGATGGCGTGGTCGGCATAGTTGCGGCCCACGCAGTAGACGCGGCGCACCGGGTAGCGCTCAGTCTGGCCCACGACGGGTACGGTGGTCACCGAGGGCAGATGTGTGTAACGTATCGCGCCCATGGTCATGCTCCTGCGATCTCAGCAGGTCTTCCACCATGGCCGACGTGGGCCGTCGCCTCGATCTCCACCAGTACGCCAGGCTGGAGCGAGCTGACCTCAACCAGGGTGGCCGCGGGGAAGCAACGCGAATCATCTGCGGCGTCGAAGAACTCGCGGCGCGCTTTCCAGACCTGCTCGCGCTGGTCGATGCGCGTCAGGAAAAGGTTCAAGCGCACCACATCGTTGGGATGGGCACCGGCAGCAACAAGAAGGTGGCCGATGCGCTCGAAAATGAGCTTTGCCTGCTCGTACTCGCTGTTGCCGACCACCTGGCCGGCGCTGTTGCGCGCGGTCAGGCCGGAGAGGTACAGCGCGTCACCCACCCGTAGTGCGTTTGACCACATGCCGGGTGCCGGCTCGGTAATCGCTTCGCTGATGATTCTTTCAATTGTCATGTTCTGCTCAAAGGAAGTGGGAGGCCGACGACTGATATCAGCCGAAAAATTCTTTGGAAGGGGCCATGCCCCACTGCGTCGTCTCGTCGGCGGTGCCGCAGAACACGCTGGGCTGATGCATCTGGTTCACGACGTCTCCGTCGGTGTAGTGCTCAACCCGAAAGCCTGCGGGATCCTTCCAGTAGTCATAGATCTGGCTGCCCAGCAGATGCCGGCCGACGCCGCAGTCGAGCTTGTGCTTTCGCGCCACGAGGAAGTCATGCGCTGCCATCACGTGATCCAGGTCCTGCATTTCGAAGGAGATGTGGTGCACGCCCACCGCCTCTGCTTGCAATACGAGCATGCAGTGATGGTCGACCAGTTCGGCCCCGCGATCGACGCGCAGGAACGTGCCGTAGGCCTCATCGATTTTTCCCGGCGGCGGACCAAAGTAGTCGGAGGGAACAAGGCCCAGGCGATCGCGCAACCAAGTCACGGATGCCGCGTGGTCACTGACGTGCAGAACGACATGGCCCAGCCGAAGCACCGGAGCGGGTTCGGCCCGTTGACGCACGCTTGCGTTGAAGCGACGCTTCAGCTGGCCGGCGTTGAAGGGGTTTGGGGCGCGCACGCCGAAGGCGTCGGGCATCTCGGTGCCCCAGACGGCGTCGATCTCGAATCCGTCCAACATCTGCATGCGCACGAACAGCCCCGAACCACCGTCGCATTCTTGAATCGCAGAGGAATCCGGCATGTCTGCCAGACGGTCCAACGCAGATCTGGAGCTTACGGAGAAGCCCAAACCCAGGAACCGATCCCGACTGCCCGCCGTAGCCTCGTACAAGAATGGGGAAGGCTGGACGCCGCGCATGCGAAGGCGCTGTTCGCTACGCGATACCGTCGCCAGACCAAAGTCCGACATGAAGGACTCGGCAGAGCCAAGATCCTTGAGTTGGTATCGGGCATAGAGGATGTCGTTAGCTGATGTCACGATATGCGTTAGTGGCGTTGTGTGACAGCAGTATGTTCAGAACAAACTTGCCTATCCAGTGACATTATTAGAATATGAGTTAACCAAATACTCATATCGTCTTCATGGCCCGCCTCGACTGGTTTGTCCGTGCGAACCTGAAGTTTCGGCACTTGCAACTTCTTGTCGCCATCGATGACTACCGTCATTTGGGGAAGGTCGCGTCGTTGCTCAATGTGACGGCGCCCGCGCTGTCAAAGGCTCTCTCCGAACTACAGGAGGGGCTGGGTGCCAAAGTTTTTGAACGCACGGGCAGAGGCCTGCGTCCCACGGAATTCGGTCAGGCACTGATTCGGCACGCTCGACGGATGCTCCACGATTTGGAAGAGGCTGGTGATGAGCTTCGGTCCATCACGAGCGGGGTGTCTCGTCGATTGCGCATCGGCGCACTACCCGCTTCGGCGTCGTGGCTGTTGCCCAATGCGCTGGCGCGCATGAAGTCGAAGACGCCAGCGGCCACCGTTTTCGTTCGTGAGGGCACCATGGACATGCTCATCAACGAGTTGAGCCTTGGAAACCTGGATGTGATCGTAGGCACGCTGCCACCAAGCCGCAGCATCAGGCCCGATGTCGAGCAACTGGCACTGTTTGACGACGACACCGTGCTGGTGTGTCGGACGGGTCATCCTTTGGCCCTCCAGCGTGTGGTGACCTGGGCTGATGTCGCTCCCTTTCCATGGGTATTGCCGCCGACGGACTCGTTGCTTCGGCAGCCCCTGATCGCCGCATTTCACGCCTACGGACTGGAAACTCCCACTGATCACATTGAGACGCTCTCGCTGAATGTGACGGCAACCTATGTACGGATCACTGACGCCATTGCGTCAATGCCGGACAGCTCCGCCACCCGCTTGGCAGCCGAAGATGTTCTTGCCAAACTGCCGCTTCGGCTTTCCAAGTTGATGCGCCCGGTTGGCGTGCTTTGGATACGCGAGAAAGCCCTCGGTGCCGTGTTTGAACAATTGATGGAATGTCTTCGTGAGAGCGCGGCAGAAATCACCTCGCAGCAATTCCGAGGTCGGGCTGCGGAAGACCAATGACCCGAGTGCATCGCTTCCTGTTCCAGGCAGGCCTCGATAGCCATCCGTCTTGGATGGCGAGATGCCTGAACCGTATGGACGCATGGGTGCGTCACTGCAGCCTCATGCCGTGTGGTCGAAGACGCCCTGAAGGCGGGCGAAGCGGGACGGCTGCGTCCGGGCCAGGCGGATCGCGTACAGCCAGCCCCATGCCGCTGCGGCCGCCAGAACCCAGGGCAGCGCGTAGATGGCGGACGACTCGGATCCGCTCAGGACGTTGAGGTTCTTGACCACCATGGCCAGCGCCGCGCACATGCCCACTGCGGCGATGGCCGGGGCGATCAGCCGGCTCCAGACCGAAGCATCCGCGCGAGGATTGCGTTTGAAGAAGGCCGCCACCGCCACCGACACGGTGGCTTGCAGCAGCAGGATGCCCATGGTGGCCAGCGCCGAGCACCAGGAGAAGACCACGGCCATCGGGTCTTGCCGCAGCAGCGCCACGATGGCGACAATGCACACCATCCCGAAGGCCTGCGCGATGCTGGCCACGTAGGGGGTGCGGTAGGTCGGGTGCACCTTGGAAAACGACTTCATGAGAAAGCCATCCCGGCTGATCGCGAACATGTACCGCGACATCGTGTTGTGAAACGCTTGGGCAGCGGCAAAAAGGCTGGTGATCAGCAGCACCGACATCAGCAGCAAGGCCTTGGGCCCCAGGGCCTGGGAGGCGATGTTGAACACGAAGTTGCCGGGGTCCTTGGCCGCCGCGGCCGCCACACCGTCCGCGCCGTGGAACTGCACGAAACACCAACTGGTGAGGCCGAAGAACAATGTGATCAGCGTTACCGAAACGAAGGTGGCCCGCGGAATCGTTCGCTTGGGATCGCGACACTCTTCCGAGTAGATCGCCGTGGCCTCGAAGCCGATGAAGGAACTGATGGCAAACACCATGGCAATGCCGACCGCCCCGCTCAACGCAACCGAGGGCTCGAAGGAACTCCACGCCCATGCATTGCCGGCGCTTGCGTGATGCATCAGAACGCCCGCATCGACGGCGAGGATGATGCCCACCTCCGCCAGCATCAGCAGGCCGAGCACCATGCCGCCGAGCTCCACCTTCAGGATCCCCAGCAGCAGCACGAGGAACTGCATCGCGATGCCGCAGGCCCACCAGGGAACGCTCAAACCGAAGTTTTCGGCGAGGAACATCTGCAAGAAGAAGCCGAACATGGCGATCACCGAGATCTGGATGGCGGTGTAGGTCAGCAGGGCGACATTGAGCCCCGCCATGCCCAGCCGGGGGCCCAGGCCAACCGCCACATACGAATAGAAAGCGCCTGCGTTGACCACATGGCGGCTCATGGCGACGAAGCCGAACGAGAAGATCCACAGCAGCAGGCCCGCAAGAACATAGACGCCGGGCAGGCCTGCGCCGTTGCCGTACATGAAGGCGATGGGCATGGCGCCGATCACGCCCGTGATCGGCGACGCGGCTGCCACTACGAAGAACACGATGGACCACAGGCCCAGGGTGTCTTTCTTGAGTTGTGTTTGAGTCATGCGATGTTCTTCCTGGTGAAATCGGCGTGCGTCAGAACATCTTTGTGGCCGACACGAAGACACGATGCTTTCCAACGTCCTTGGTATCGGACGAGTCACGATTCGACGGCGTGCCGTTGAAGAACGCCGTGTTGCTGTTCCACGCCATGCCCAGCGATACCGATAGCCCCTCGGGGAAGTTGCGGGTCACGCCGATGCGGTAGTCCTGGAAGTTCGGGTTGCGCGATCCGTTGGCGGTGGGCGCGACGAGCCTGGCGGTCACGTTCTGATGACCGGCGTGCAGATTCAGAACGTAGTTGTCGGAAATCGGAATATCGGCGCTCAGGTCGATGTAGCTGGAACCCCGTGTGCCGCCCGTGTAGCCGGTCTTCTCGTTGAATCCGAGCAAATCCGTGAGCGTGCGTGAGTACTTGAGACTGAGCCACTTGTACGAGACGAACAGATTGGCCTCTGCGAAGTCATAGCGCTGGGAGGGCAGACTGGTATATCGCACCTTGTTGTAGTTGCCGCTGGGGTAGTAGACCCACAGCAGGCCAGTGCCGACGGTCCAGTCGTCGCTCAGAGATTTCTTGTAGCCCACTGAAAGATCGATCTCGGTGCTGGCTCCGGCGTAGACCTTTGAGCTCACGTTGGATGCCCAGATGCTGGCGCTGAAGCCCATGTCCGTGGTCAGGTCGATGCTGCCTTGTGCGGCGGGCTTGCTCCAGGTCTGCGTCATGCCCTTGAACAGGTAGTCCGAGACCAAGGTCGCGGAGCCCGAGATACGAAACGGCGGTGCAGGTACGGCTTCCTCTGCGGCCAGGGCAGACGTGCTCAAGGCAGCAAGTGCAGTCATGGCTGTAATCGTGGCTTTCATGAGAGCTCTCCGGGGTGGTGAGGCACAACGGCGGTCCACTTGGGATGCTGGCCGTGCCGGTTACTTGGAAGGTTCGCAGTATCTGAACGGCCCCGGAAAACGCGTTATCGAGATTCGGCACATCTGGATGCGAGTCCGGCGTCGGGCCCGCGCTTGCCGTCAACTGTGCCGAATCTCGATAACGCCGGGATGCAAGTGCCCCGGATACTGCGGCCACCTTGGTGCAGCACAGGTGATTCATGTCTGCGCTGCCTGGACTGACCCTGACGACATCGGAGGTGCACGGTTGCGTGCATGACGTTCAAATGATTCACGTGGAAGCTGCGACCTACTACACCGCGACGAAGAAGTACGAACTCGGCTTTCCTAGCCTTGAACAGGACATCGACGTTGATGTCGTGGTCATAGGCGCGGGCTTCAGTGGCATCAACACCGCGTTGGAGCTTGCCGAAAAAGGCATCCGGAACGTTGCTGTGCTGGAAGCCAAGTACCTCGGATTCGGGGGTACCGGCCGCAATGGCGGCCAGATCATGGCCGGCATCGGACACGACCTGAGCAAGATCCGCAAGGATGTGGGCGAGGAAGGATTGCGTGCGATCTTCGAGATCAGCGATCTGGGCGCGGAGATCATTCAGGCCCGCGTGGACCGCTACGGCATCCAAGCCGACCTCTGCCGCGGCTACGGCTACCTAGGCTACAACGAACGTCAGGCCGCCACGCTGCGTCAGTGGGAGCGCGAGTTCAAGTCCCTCAACCCGCCGCACGAGATTCGCTATCTGGAAGGTTCCGAGGTCCGCGAGATCATAGGCTCGGAGGTCTATCGCAGCGCCCTGCTCCATATGGGAGGTGGCCACGTCCACTCACTGAACCTGCTGTTGGGCGAGGCACAAGCACTGGCCGGACATGGCGCGCGCATCTTCGAATTTTCGCCCGCGGTAGAGGTGACGTATGGCGAGACAGTCAAGGTGCGCACCCCGAAAGGTTCGGTCACCGCACGCAAGCTGCTCTGGGCTTGCGACAGCTTCCTCAACGGGCTCGAGCCCGAGTTGCATCGCTCGACCATCAACACCTATGCCTTCCAGTGCGTGACGGAACCGCTGCCTGACGCGCTGATTGAACGCATCAGCCCTATACGGGGCGCCTACAGCGACATCCGGCCGGTCATCGACTACTTTCGCGTCACACGCGAGAACAGGTTGCTGTTCGGCTCGGCCACGCCCTACATCGAGCACATTCCGAGCGACCTCAAGGCGTGGAACCGTGCGCTCATGCTCAAGGTGTTTCCGTACCTCCAGGACGTGAAGATCGACCTGGCCTGGGGCGGCCCCATGGCCTGCAGTCCCAACCTGTTTCCGCAGATCGGATCACTGCCGGGTCATGGCAACGTGTACTTCGTGCAGGGCTACACCGGCTTCGGTGTGACGCCCAGCCACATCATCTGCAAGATCCTGGCGGAGGGCATGGCCGAGGGCTCACCGCGCTACGACCTGATCAGTTCCATCCGCCGTTCTACCGTGATCGGCAAAGACCACGCTCGCCCATTGATCGTCAGCGCCGGGAAGATCTGGCACCAGGCATCCGGCTTTGCGAACGGGCGGCGCTGATTCCACTTTCGACCCTCCCTACTTCAAGGACCGACACCATGAGCCTGATCTCCATTGCCCCGCCCCGTTCCATCGACGACATGCACGCCATCGGGCCCGTAACCCAATTGGGATCCGAGATCCTGTCGGGTGAATGCTCGGCCTACGCCCTGAGCACGTTCGGCGGCCCCACGGACCCGATCTCGGCAGGGTACTTTGCCGTGACGCCCGGAAGCTTTCGCATGATCTACCCGTTCAACGAACAGGCAGTAGTTGTTCAAGGCAACGTGACGCTGACCGATGTGCAGACCGGTACTGCCACCCACTACGGCGTGGGCGACAGTTGGTTCGTCACCAAGGGCACCGAGGTGCTGTGGGAAGTGAGCGGCAGTGTGTTTATCAAGCACTTCTTCGCCGTCGTCGATTGAAGCTGATGGCGCGTTCCTGGACTTCCCGGAACGCAGCTACCTCGCCCGAGGCAGTGCAGGTCGGAGAGCGTCAGGACAGCTTGCGGTATCGCGCGTACTGGACAGTGTCCGATGGCGACTCACCGAACAGCCGTTTGTAGTCTACCGAGAACTGAGAGACATGCCAGAAACCCCAGTCGATGGCGATGTCGCCGATCATCCGGCCTGCCGGCGCATTAAGGATATCGCGCCGCACGCCGTTGAGTCGCTGGGCTTTCAGAAACTGGGCGGGACTTTCGCCGGTCACCTTCACAAAGGATTTCTGCAGATTGCGCCGTGAGGTGTAAGTAGCGCTGCACAGGCTGTCAATGGAGACCATTTCCCCCCGGCGCTCGTGCATGTAGTCCATTGCACGGTGGACTACTTGGATGGCGCGGCCGCGGCAGGCGTCCAATGGCGCCCCGCTTGCAACACGCAAGCAGTCGTCGGCCAAGTTTTGCATGTCCGCACAAAACAAGCGTCGCGCGCTCTCGCGACTGAAACGCAGGGGTTGCGTGAGCAGTTGGCCCAAGGCTTGGCCGATCTGCCGCCGCAGCACTTGCGCCAGTGCAGGGTGATGCACGAAATGGTGAAGTTCGCGACGCTCGGTCGATTCCGTGAATCGGGGATGGGGCAAACACAGCACCAGCAGGGTGCTGTGTTTGGGCGTGGACAACAGCAACTCTCCACCACTGTCGAGAAATATCACGTCGTCAATGGTGACGGGCTTTCCAAACCAGCGGGCCTCGCCGGAGAGGGATGCGAACACCCCCAAGCTGATGCACCCTTGGCGCATGGCACCCGTCTGAAAAACAGACTGGGCCAGTGTCTCCTGATAAAGGTGGACACCCTCGATCCATGCCTCGTTGAGGCTGCCCTGAAAGCGCCCGCGTGAGAGCTGCTCGTAGGTCAAGCCCCAGCCGTCGAGCAGCCTGGTGTGATCGGAGGCCTCCTGGATACCGGATGACTGCCGGATGCAGTACTGAGCCTCGGCGGTAGAACGGGGTGAAGCGGAGGTCATGGGGTGATCGTCCAGAAACGCATAAACGATGCCAAAGGCGGTTTACCGCCTGCCCACACATTAAGCAATGCGTATGCCAGAAAGCCATCCGTGAAAGCACCGGAGCATTCGGCCGAGGGGTGGGCTGGTCGCCGTCATGCGCTGGCCGACCGCGCTCGCGGCCCCTTTTACTTCCTGGTGCTGATCACCTGCTGGGTCGTGACCGACTTGAGGCCACCCAGGTCGAGGCGGTTTGCGCTGGCGATCGCCTCTGCCACCTTGCCGTAGCGGATGACGGGCAGCACGGGCCCGAATTGTTCCTCGTCCACGATGGCATCTCCGTCGCGCACGCCAGTGAGCGATTTGCTCGGAGTTCCAACTTATGTCCGTTCGTCAGTCCGAGACCTTGCGCTGCAGCCACCGGTCGATCAGCGCCGCCACTTCGTCGCTGTTCTTTTCGCTCATGACCATGTGTCCATTGCCGTGGATGCCGTGGTCCTCCAAGCGCAGCAGTTCGGCTGCCACGCCGGCCTGTGTCAGGAAGTCGACCGCACCGTGCTCGAACGGCGCCATGAACGAGGCCTCGCCGACCAGCACCGCCACGGGGATGCCCGCCAGGCGAGGCAGCTTGCGCGCCGGCTCGACCTGCACATTGCAATCGAGCAGCCCCGGTGCCGGTGCCTTCCGGCGCTCGACCCGGATATCGGACGCCTGCGCCGCCGCGGGTTCGAAGTGCAGGGGGATCGCCGTGAGCCCCCAGTCCAGCTTGCCCATGTTCGGCCCGATGGGGTCGAAGGCCGGACCCACCGGTTCGATGGCTACGATTCCCTTGACCAGATCAGGCCGTTCGTCCGCGACGATCCAGCCGAACGGGCCGCCCATCGAATGCGTCATCAGGATGGCCGGACCGATGCGGTCGAGCAGCGCGACGCCGCACTGCTTCATGCGCTCGTGGGTCTGAGCCAGATCGGGAATCATGGGGCCCAGCGCAGCCATGAGCTGGTCGAGCGCGGGGTCGCCCGGCTGGCCGCTCCCCGGCCACTGGGTGTGCAGGCGGGCCTGCGGCCAGTGCGCGGTCTCGGGGCTGGGCGCCGAGAACATCGCGCTGATCATCTCGTAGGGCGGCGGTGGACTCATCGGGCCGAGCGCATCGGGATGGAAGGGAGCGCGGCCGTGGCCGGGACGATCGACCACGTAGACCGCGTAGCCCTGGCGAAGGAACCAGGTCGCCCAGCCCGGCCGGCCGTCGGGTGTACCCAGGTAGTCGGTGCCTTGGCCGCCACCGCCGTGCACCATCACGATCGGGTAAGGGTGGCGCTTCTCCGCGGGAATCTGGTATTGGACGAACATCTGGCCCGAGGCCAGCGTACCCTGCGGCGTGGGCTTGCGCTCCACGTTGACCCAGAAGCAGCCCTGGTCGGCAATGGACAGCGGCGCATGGTGGTGAGTGGGCATGTGCGTTCTTTCCTATCAGACGTCGAGAAACCCAGAGGGCAGGCCCAGGCGCGCCCGGCCCACCATCGACGCGAAGTTCTGGTATTGCGAGGACATGTGTCCGCGGTACATCTGGGCGTCGCCGAAGTACCGCAGCATGCGCGAACCGCTGCGCGCCGCGGTCGACCCTGAACTGCGGAACAGCATCTCGATCGCTTCGCAGGCCAGCTTGCCGGCTTGTTGCTGCATGGTCCACAGGCGCAGCATCTCTTCGCCGGAGGGCGCAATCTTCTGCTCGGCCCAGCGCCGGCACAGCGCCATGTGCTGGTGCATCGCCTGCATCACGATGCCTTCGGCTGCATCGGTCATGGCGAGCGCGGCACCAAAGGGGCGCTGGAAGTCCGGACTCTCAAGGCGCTTCACGAAGGGAGGTACTTGCGTGTTCTGCGTCCGCAGGGTGTCCTGGAACTCGTCCAGTGCGGCGCGCGCGGCGCCGATCACCGGCGAAACCAGCGCCGCATGGTAGGGCGCCATCGTCAGGCCCAGGTACATCGGGTTGCCGTGCAGTCGCGTACCGTGAGTGCCGGCGTCCGGATCCTGCAGCCGGTATTGGTGATGGGCGTCCGCGGTCATGTGCTGCGGAACGAACAGCTTCTCGAGGCGCACGCTGTTGGAGCCGCTGGCGCGCATGCCCAGCGTGCGGTCGCCGCCCCAGTCGTCCAGCACCGTGTATTGGCCGGCAGGAACGGCGAAATTGAGCAGGCGGGGCGGACCGTCCGGGCCGGGTATCAATGTGGCGGCGACCAGATGGGTGCTGTGCGGGATGCCGGAGCAGTAGGGCCACACGCCGTCCAGGATGTAGCCGCCTTCGACGGGTTCGCAACGCCCGCCTGGCACCGCGCGATGCGGCGCGGCGAAGTGGCCGTCACCGAACAGCTCCGCCTGCGCGTCTTCGGACCAGTGCGCCGCGACCAACGGGCCATGCGAGGCCGCCAGGCCGAGGCACCAGCCGGTGGCTGGATGGCCGCTGGCGATCTCGATGATGACCTTGAAGTAAGTCGCATAGTCGAACTCGTAGCCGCCGAACATCCTGGGCTGCAGCAGGCGATAGAACCCCGCCTTGGTGAACTCGTCGTGCAAGGCTTGTGAATAGTGCCCGCGAGCGTCGGCCTCGTCCTGCTGGGCGCGCAGCAGAGGCTTCAGCGCGGTGGCGCGCGCGATGACGGTTTCAGGGGTCAGCCCCGGCTCGGGCGCCGCGATGCGCGGGCGTGACAGCGGCTCGGCGGTGGTTTGAAAAACTTGTTCGTCGCGTTTCATTGCGGTCGCTCCTGTTGGGCCTGTTTCCATGGCGACGGAGTGTGTCGGGTAACGCCGAATCGCCGCACCTATCTTTGTGCAGGTCTGCTGGCGTGCCGGGCCTTGGCAGTGCTCATCGATCTTCGGCGGCAGCGCCGTTGCCGCCACATACCTTTCGATAGGTGCGCGCCGCGCGCCGGCTGGCCACCATGCCTTGGCGACGACCTCCGTTGGACATCGAGGACGCCGTACCAACAAACAAGGAGACCGTTGTGATCAAACGCTGGCTGACCTATGAAAACGCCGTGCTGGGCATGCTGTCACTGACCTTCGGGCTGGTGTTCTTCGACCGCATGGCCCTCACGTTCCTGCTGCCGCAGGTGGTGCCCGAACTGGGCCTTTCCGACACCCAGGTGGGTCTTCTCGGTGCCGCGGTCGGACTGTGCTGGGCCATCTCGGGCTACGGCTTCGGCGCACTGGCCGACCGCTCCGGCGCCCGGAAACGCATCCTCGTGGCGATGGTGATCGGCTTCTCGCTGTGTACCTTTTTCACCGGTGCGGCCGCGGGCTTCCTGGCGCTGCTGCTCGTGCGTGCGCTGATGGGCCTGACCGAGGGGCCGGTGCTGCCCATCGCGCAATCCATCATGGCCGAAGAGTCCTCGCCCAAGCGCCTGGGCTTCAACATGGGCGTGCTGCAGAACGCCTCGGGCACGCTGCTGGCGGGCCTTGTCGCACCGGTGCTGATGGTGGCGCTGGCGGAGCGCTTCGGTTGGCGCCAGTCGATGTACATCGTCGCGGTGCCAGGCCTCGTCATGGCGCTCGTGCTCGCCCTTTTCCTGCGCGCGCGCCGCGCCCCGGGCCCGCAGGCATCGGCCGCCGCAGCGACACCGCCCGCCCGGCTGACCGTGCGCCAGTTGCTCGGCTACCGCAACATCTGGCTGGGCGTCCTGATCGCCAGCACGCAGATGGCGTGGCTGATGATGGTGCTGCTCTTCGCGCCGCTGTACCTGGTGCGCAACCGCGGCATGGCGCCGCCCGACATGGGTTTCGTGATGGCGATGCTCGGGCTCGGTGCGCTGCTGTGGGGGCTGGTCGTGCCCGCGTTGTCGGACCGCTTCGGACGCAAGCCCGTGTACGTGGCCTTCACGTTCCTGGCGGCCGGCCTGCCGCTGGTGCTGGTTCACTTCAACGGGCCGGTGGGCTGGTTCGCCGCCGCGGTGTTCTGCACCCATCTGGCCGCGGGCTCGGCCGCGATCCCGATCTCCATCGTTCCGGCGGAATCGGTGCCCCGGCATGCGGTGGCATCGGCGGTGGGCTTGATCATGGGCATTGCCGAAATCATCGGCGGCGTCATCGCACCGGTGCTGGCTGGCGCGGCGGCCGACCACTGGGGGCCGGCCATGCCTTTCTACATCGGGGCTGGCGCGGCGGCTCTGTCGGCGGCGCTGGCGCTGTTCCTCATCGAAACCGCGCCGTCGCGGCGGGGCCGGACAGCCGGCGCCGCGGTTGCGCTGAATCCGGCGATCGCAAACGAGAAAGCCCTGTGAAAGTCGAAGACCTGTTCAGTGTGAAGGACCAGGTGGCCGTGGTCACCGGCGCGGCCAGCGGCCTGGGCCTGGCCTTTACCGAAGCGCTGGCCGAGAACGGCGCGACAGTGGTGATGATGGACCGCGACACGGCCGCGCTCGAGGCCGAGTCGGCCCGGCTGCTGGCCCTGGGCTGGCGGGTCGAGCGCGTGCCGCTCGACGTGACCGACCGGCCGGGGATGGACCGCGCCTTCGACGGCGTGATGGCGCGCCACGGAAAGATCGACACGGTGTTCGCCAACGCCGGCATCGACCCGGGACCCGGCTACGTCGCCCCCGACCGCAGCCACCGGCCGCCCGAAAACGCGCTCGAAAACTACGAGGACGCGCGGTGGGACAAAGTCATCGACATCAATCTCAATGGCGTCTTCACCACGCTGAAGGCGGCGGCCCGGCACATGAAGGTGCGCCAGCGCGGGCAGATCGTCATCACCACCTCGATTGCCGCGATCGCCGTCGAAGGCGGTATCGGCATGGCCTACATGGCGGCCAAGGCCGGCGCGGCGCACCTGATGCGCTGCGCCGCGCTGGAGCTGGCGCGCTACAACATCCGCGTCAATGCCATCGCCCCCGGCATGTTCGTCACCAACATCGGCGGCGGCTGGATGCGCGACCCGCAGGCGCAGGCGGCAATGGGCCGCCATGTTCCGCTGGGCCGCGTGGCGCATCCCGATGAACTCAAAGGTCTGGCGCTGTTCCTGGCCTCGCAGGCCTCCACTTATGCGACAGGCGCCCAGTTCGTGATCGACGGCGCGCAGAGCATCGGCACTGCCGACTGACGGGCATTCACAGACAAACGACAGGAGAACACTCGATGAGTGCAGACACCAATGTGCTGGTGGTGGGAGCGGGACCGACAGGCTTGCTGGCCGCCCTGGGGCTGGCCCGCATGGGCATCGCGGTGACGGTGGTCGACCAGGAACCGTCGCCGTCGAAGGCACCGCGCGCCACCAACTACATGCCGCCCGTCGTGAAGGTGCTCGACAGCTTCGGGGTGCTGGATGACCTCTTGATGGTGGCACTGAAGAACGACACCTTCTGGCAGTACTACAAGCTGGAGGACCAGCGCGTACCGGTTTGCTTCGACGTGGTCAAAGACCTGACGCCGTACCACTACGGCGTGCAATGCGGCCAGCACACGCTGGCCAGCGTGATCCTCCAGCATCTGGCGAAGCTGCCCCATGTCAAGGTGCTGTGGGGCCATCAGGTGCTCGGAATCCAGCAGGACGCAACCGGCGTCACCACCACGCTACAGACCCCGCAGGGCACCGAGACGCTGCGCAGCGACTGGGTGCTGGGCGCGGACGGCGCGCGCTCCGCGGTGCGCCGGTCCATCGGCGCGACGTTCGAGGGCCACACCTGGCCGGAGCGCTTCGTCGCCACCAACGTCTGGCTCGACCTGGAGGAACACGGCTTCGGCAAGACCACGCTCGTTCACCATCCGGTCGACTGGGCCATCACTGTGAAGATCAACAAGGAAGGCCTGTGGCGCGTGACCTTCGGCGAAGACGCGAGCCTGCCCGAGGACGAAGTCCTGCGGCGCATTCCCGAGCGGTACGGACGTATCCTGCCGGCCAGCGCGCAGCGGGCGGCGTACGACGTCGAATCGGCCGCACCGTACCGGGTGCACCAGCGCTGCGCTGACCGCTTGCGCGTCGGCCGCGTGCTGCTGGCTGGCGACGCCGCGCACATCACCAACCCAGCGGGTGGCATGGGGCTGAACACCGGCGCGCTGGATGCTGCTCACGTCGTCACGGCTCTGGGCGCGGTGATCCAGGGCCGTTGCGACGACAAGGTGCTCGACTTCTACGACGCCGACCGTCGCCGTGTGTACTGGGAGGTGACCAATTCCACCTCCACGGAACACAAGCGTCGCCTGCGCGAGCCCAGCCCCGCGCGGCGCGCGCAGGACTTCGGGATGCTCGTCGCAGCCCGCGAGAACCCGCACATTGCACGGGCCATCGTCATGTCCTTCTTCGACGCGGAAGGACATCCCATGCCGGTGTGATGGCGGATTTGTCCTTGATGCAATGCAGGAAACAACCGGAAGCGCGTGCGTCGTTTCGAACCTGTCTTTCTATAGGTGCGCCGGCCCTCCGTCCTGACGAGGATTGCGATGTTCGCCCGAGCAAGTCGGGCTCACGCCCCTCCCCGTACAACCCAGGAGAAGACGCCGACATGACTGCCCGACCCGACACCCTGACCATGCGCCCCCGGCCAGCCGGCCGCTTCGGTCCACCTGCGGCCAGGCTTTTGAACCACAGGGAAATCTGATGAACACGCAAAGTATCGAAGGCCGCGTGAGCGCGGACGAATGGCGCATGCGGTGCGACCTGGCCGCGGCCTACCGGTTGGCCGCGCTGTATGGCTGGACCGACCTGGTGTTCACGCACATGAGCGCGCGCCTGCCTGGCCCGGAGCACCATTTCCTGATCAACCCCTACGGCCTGATGTTCGACGAGATCACCGCTTCGTCGCTGGTCAAGGTGGACCTGCAATGCAACAAGCTCGATGACTCGCCCTTCCCGGTCAACCCGGCAGGGTTCGTGATCCACAGCGCGGTACACGAGGTGCGCGAAGACGCGCAATGTGTCATTCACACGCATACACGCGCGGGCGTGGCCGTGGCGGCGCAGAAAAATGGCCTGTTGCCGATCTCGCAGCAGAGCAGCGTAGTGCTGGGGTCTCTGGCGTACCACGATTACGAAGGCATCGCCTTCCGGCCGGCCGAGAAGCCGCGCCTGCAGGCGGATCTCGGTGACAAGCGGCACCTGTGCCTGCGCAACCATGGGCTGCTGACGGCGGCTCCCACCATTGCCGATGCATTTCTGGACATGTACATCTTCGAGAGTGCCTGCCAGATCCAGATTGCCGCCCAATCGGGCGGCGCCGAGTTGATCCCGGTCGAGGCTTCGATCATTGAGGTGAATGCAGAGGCAACCCGGGTGCAGACGAGCGGCAAGGGCGGCGGTTTTGTCTGGCCGGCGCTGCTGCGCAAGCTCGAGCGCATCGACCCCGGCTATCGCAGCTGACCTGACCCAAGCCGCGCGGGCTAAGGCGATGTCAGGCCTCTTCGTCGCTCCAGGCCTCGGCCAGCAAGGCCTTGAGCTGTGCCACCTTTGCTGCCCCGAGTTTCGCGGCGATCGCGGCCTCGATGGAATCCAGGTCCCGCGCCGCTCTCGCGGACATCGCCCAGCCCGCTTCGGTGAAGCGCAGCATCACCACCCTCGCATCCTCGGTCGAGGCCACGAACTCGACCAGCCCGTGGCGCGCCGCCTCGCTCGCCAGCTTGTGCACCGCCTGCCGCGAGATGCCCAGTCGCCGCGAGAGCTCCGACAAGCCCACGGGCTGCCCCCACATGTGGGCGAACAGCCGATTCATCGCGGGCGTGATGAAGCCGTAGCCGCTCACCACGGCGTGCTCCAGCACGCGCTCTTCCATCCAGTCGAAACGCTGCAGCAGCAGGTTTCTCAGGTAAGTCTTTCTCGAAGCCATGGAGATATTTTCATTCATCGCCTGTTGCCAGTTACTTCTGCATCGCCGGGTAAACCCGGGATCGCAGCCTAACCCGGCAACAGAATAATCATCAACCATGGTTGACGTTATTTTTCTCCCGGTCGCTCCGGCAGCCTCCGCACCAACGCCAAGGCGCGCGCCATGACCGGCCCCGTTTCGTACGCTCGCCGCGGCGAGGTTGCCGTGCTGACGCTGAACCTTCCCCCGTCAACGTGCTGGCCATGCCGCTGCGCATCGCGTTGTCGGCTTGCCTGGAACAGGCATCGCGCGACCCTGCCGTGCGCGCGGTGGTGCTGATCGGCGCCGGCAAGGTCTTCTGCGCAGGCGCCGAGCTGGCGGACTTCGACACCGACGGCCTGGACGAGCCGTCGCTCCACGCCACGATCAGCGAGCAGATCGAATCGATGGACAAGCCTGTGGTCGCGGCCGTCCACGGCAGCGCCCTGGGCGGCGGGCTGGAACTGGCGCTGTCATGCCACTACCGCCTCTGCACGCCCGATGCGAAGCTCGGGCTGCCCGAGATCACGCTCGGCTTCTTTCCCGGCGCAGGCGGCACGCAGAAGCTGCCGCGCGCCATCGGGCTCGAAGCGGCCCTGGACCTCATCCTCAGCGGACGCACGGTGCCCGCTTCGGCCTGGGCTGGCACCGCGCTGGTGAGCGCACTCGCCGAGGGTGACCTGCTCGAATGCGCCGTGGCTTTCGCCCTCGAGCATGCCGAGGCGCGGCCGCTGCCGCGCCTGCGCGACCGCCGCGTCGAGCATCCGTCGGCGCAGGCGCTGCTGCAGCTCGCCCGCCGCAGCGCGGCCGCGGACCGGCGTGCCTGGCCCGGCACCGCATTGGCGATCGACGCCATCGAACACAGCCTCGCGGACTTCGAGGCCGGCATGCGCTTCGAGATCGAGCACTTCCGCGCCCAGGCCGCCACCGAGCCGGCGCGCGCACTGCGCTACGGTTTCCTCGCCCGCACACAGGCGCGCAAGCTGGCCGGCCTCGCTCCCGATGCCGCGGCGCGACCGATCAAGCGTGCGCTGGTCATCGGTGCCGGCCTGATGGGCACCGGCATCGCGATCTGCTTCGCGCAGGCAGGCATTCCGGTCACGCTCACCGACCGCGACGAGGCCGGCCTGGCCCGTGGCCGGGCCACCATCGACAGCTATTGCAGCGCGCAGGCCCGGCGCATCGGCGAGGCCGAAGCCATGGCCCTGCGCGAGCGCTTTGCCTTCACGCTCGACGAGCGCCCGTGGCGCGAAGCCGATGTGCTTGTCGAGGCCGCGTTCGAAGACTTCGATCTGAAACAGGCCCTGCTGCAACGCATGGCCGCGCTGGCGCATCCGGCAGCGCTGATCGCGAGCAACACTTCCACGCTCGACCTCGATGCCCTGGCTGCCGGCACCGCGCGCCCCGCCGACGTGGTGGGCCTGCATTTCTTCAGCCCCGCGCAGGCCATGCCGCTGCTGGAGGTCGTGCGCACGGCCCACACTGGCGACGCCGCATTGGCCACGGCGATGGCGCTTGCATCGCGCCTGCGCAAGACGCCGGTGGTAGCCGGCGTGTGCGATGGCTTCATCGGCAACCGCATCCTCGATGCCTACATCGCCCAGGCCTGCCGCCTCGTCGAGGAAGGCGCCTGGCCTGAGCAGGTCGATGCCGCGCTCGAGGCCTGGGGCTTTGCGATGGGTCCCTTCCGCATGCTCGACCTGGTAGGCAACGACGTGCCCTGGGCCGCACGCCGCCACCGCCGCGCACGCGGCGTGGCCGAGCGCCACGGCATTGCCGACGCCTTGTGCGAGCAGGGCTGGTTCGGCCAGAAGACGGGCCAGGGCTGGTACCTTCATGGCGAAGGCGCGAGACGCCCGCAGCCCGCGCCGCAAGTGCACGCGCTGATCGAGACCTTCGCGGCGGAGCGGGGCATCGTGCGCCGCAGCGTGGCTGCGCAGCAGATCGTCCAGCGCTGCCTGCTCGCGCTGATCAACGAAGGCGCGCGCGTGCTCGGCGAAGGCATCGCACAGCGCGGATCCGACATCGATGTCGTCTACGTGGCCGGCTACGGCTTCCCGGCCGCCAAAGGCGGCCCGATGTTCCAGGCCGACGAGATGGGCTTGGTGAACGTGCTGCGGCTGCTGAGCGAGCAGGCCAGCCAGGCGGGCGGCGATGCCTCGCAGGCCGGCTTCTGGCGCCCTGCTCCACTGATCGGCATCCTGGCCGCTTCCGGCCGCAGCCTGCGCGACACGCAGTCCCTTGATACGCAGGCCCTCGACACGCAGGAGATGGCCGCATGAGCGAGGTCGTGATCCTGTCCACGGCGCGGCCACCCCTGTGGCTGCTCACGCACGCGCATGGCCGGGCATGCGCTGCTCGATGGGTGGCGCTGCTGGAAATTGCCTGAGCCATGCCCATGGACATGCTGACGATCGCCACCCAGGACGACATCGCGCGCATCGAGCACGTGCCGCTGGCGCAACGGCTGCCCTGGCGCAGCGTGGGCGCGCTGCTGGAAGCCGCGGCCTCGGCCCATCCCGACGCGACCGCCTGGATCTACCTGCCACATCCGGGCCAGCCCAGCTTCGAACCGGCAAGCCGCCAGAGCCATGCCGAGTTCAACGCGACGCTGCGACGCGCCGCCGCGCTGTGGCGCCGGCTGGCCGCGCAGCACGGCAGGGCCACGCCCGTCGTGGCCTGCCTGCTGCACCATGGGCCACAAGCGCACCATGCAACCTGGAGCGCCGAATGCGCCGGCGTTGCGCTGCCGGTCAACCCGATGCTGGAGACCGAGCACATCGCCAGCCTGCTGCGCGCGGCGGATGCCCATGTGCTGGTGGCAAGCCGTGCCGATGCGCAGATCTGGGCGAAGGTGCCCGGGCTGCTCGAACTGGTGCCCGGGCTGCGTGCGGTGGTGGCGGTCCGCGACGAGCCCTGGGCGCCTGCGCAGCCGGCCGGCCCGATGCGCGTGCCCCTGCTCGACTGGGACGAGGCGCTGGCCCGTGAAGACGCGGACGTTCCCCTAGACGCCACGGCGCCGGACGACCCGCGGCAACTCTGCGCATGGTTCCACACCGGCGGAACCACCGGCCAGCCCAAGCTCGCCGCGCAGCACCATCTGGGGCAGGTCTTCGACAACGCGGTCTCGGCGGCGATGTACGGCCTGCGGCCGGGCCACCTCGTGCTGGGCGCGATGCCGCTGTTCCACGTTGCCGGCCTCACGCTCACCGGGCTGGCGCCGCTGTCGGCGGGTGCAGCCGTGCTGCTGGTGGGCGGCGGCTGGCGCAACAAGGCGCTGTACCCGCGCATCTGGCAGTTGCTGGCGCAGCACCGCGTGACGCACGTCTCGACGGTGCCGACCGTTCTGAGCTCGCTGCTGGACGTGCCCGTCGATGCCGACATCTCATCGCTCGAACTCGTGTGGTGCGGGGCGGCACCGCTGCCGCGCGCAACGCTCACGCGCTTCGAGGCCCACGCCGGCGTGCCGGTGATCGAGGGCTACGGCTGCACCGAGCTGCATTGCGTGGCAACGCAGAACCCGTTGCATGGCAGCCGCAAGCCGGGTTCCATCGGCCTGCGGCTGCCCTACACCCGGCTGCGCGTGGCGCTGCCCGGCACGCCGACGCGCGATTGCCCACCGGGCGAGGTCGGTCATCTGCTGTTCCAGGGGCCGAACGTCTTCGGCGGCTACCTCGGGATCCCATCCGGGCAGCAGCCCCTCGACGCCGAAGGCTGGTACGACAGCGGCGACCTCGGCTGGCAAGACGCCGACGGCTTCGTCTGGCTGATCGGACGGGCACGCGACCTGATCATCCGCGGCGGCCACAACATCGACCCGGCGCCGGTGGAGGAAGCCCTGCTGCGCCATCCGGCGGTCGAAGCGGCCGCCGTCGTCGCACGGCCCGACGCCCATGCCGGCGAGATCCCGGTGGCCTACGTCAAGCTGCGCCGAGGCGAAGCCTTCGACGCCGAAGCGCTGCAGGCGCACCTGCGGCGGCAGACGATCGAGCGGGCGGCCGTTCCCGATTGGATCGAGCCGCTGCCCGAACTGCCGGTCACGGCGGTCGGCAAGCTCGCCCGCAACCGGCTTCGCGCGCGCGCAGCCGACCGCGCCGTGCGCGCGTTGCTCGGCGCGGCCGGCATCGCGGTGCGCGATGTCAGTGCCCGCGACGAAGGCCGCGGCGTGCAGGTGGAGGTCGAGCTGGAGAGCCCGCAGGACCAGGCGGATGTCCAGGCCCTGCTGGGACGCCTGTCGCTGCAGGTGCGAGTGCACTGAACAGCCGCCGCGCATTCCGATGAACTGAAAAGCCCGGCGCTGCAACACAAGGAACATTCGAATGAAGGACGTGCAAGGGAAAGTGGCTTTCATCACCGGCGCGGCCAGCGGCATCGGCCTGGGGCTGGCGCAGGCCTTTCTGGAAGCCGGCATGAAAGTGGTGCTGGCCGACGTGCGCCGCGCAGCGCTGGAGGCCGCCGCAGCCGGCCTCGGTCCGGCCGCGGGGCGCTACCACCTGATGGAGGTGGACGTCACCGACCGGGCGCGGATGGCCCGTGCCGCCGATGAGGTCGTCGAGGTGTTCGGCAAGGTGCACGTGCTGTGCAACAACGCCGGCGTCAGCGGCGTCTCGCCCATGCACGAGGCCGGGTACGAAGAGTGGGACTGGGTTCTGGGCGTCAACCTGTTCGGCCTGATCAACGGCGTGAAGAGTTTCCTGCCGAAGCTGCGCGCGCATGGCGAGTGGGCGCACATCCTCAACACCTCGTCGATGGCCGGGCTGATTCCGATGCCCGCCCCCGGCGGCATCTATGCGACGAGCAAGTTCGCCGCGCGCGGCTTCAGCGAATCGTTGCGCATTGCGCTGGCCGGCAGCGGCGTGGGCGTGTCGGTGCTGTGCCCCGGCCTGGTGAAGACCGGCATGATGCAGACCGGCACCGAGCTGTCGCCGGTGCCGGCTGACGCGGACGGTCCTTCGCCGTTCGGGGCCGGAGTCAACATGCTCGACGCCGGGGTCGAGCCGATCGTGATCGGCCGGCGCGCCCTGCAAGGCATTGCCGCGAACGAGGCCTACATACTGACCCACGGCGAGTTCCGCGATGAACTCGCCGAAGTGTTCGAGGAGATCCTTGACGCATTCCCGCCCGCCCCCGGTCCCGAGGCTGCGGACCGGTTGGCCATGGAGAACGGCCGGCGCCAGGCCGTGGCGGCGGCAAAGGCCAGCCTGAAGCAGGCCGGCTGAGCCGGGCCCGCACTCATCGCCCATGAACTGCACGGCGAAGCGCATCGACCTGCTGGGTCCTGCATCGGCGCGTGGGGGCGGGATTACGCGCATGTGAGCTTGAGACAGGTACCCACAATAATTAGTCCAAATTGACGTCATCGCCGATGCGATAGACGTCACCGGCGACTCGCGACGCCTCTGGAGACAAATATGGATGTGCTGGAAACGCGACTTTTTCCGCCACGCCGCGAAGGCGAGTTGATCTCCCGAAGCGCCAGCCAGACGGTGCTGCGGGACATCGAGGCGCGGCGGCTGGTGCTGATCAAGGCGCCGGCGGGCTATGGCAAGTCCACGCTGATGGGCGAGTGCTATTGGAGCCTGAGACACCGTTCACGCACGGCGGTATGGCTCAGCCTGAACGAGTTCGACGGATCGGTCGCCGAATTGGTGGTTCACCTGCGCGCAGCCCTGATCGCCCGCGGCGTGGCCGTACCGGAATGGACCGGCTCCGGCGCCAAATCGATCGAAAGCCGTTGGTTGGGTCGTGTGGCAGCCATGTTCGACCATGCCTTGCTCGCGCAGGACGAACCGGTCTATGTCTTCCTCGACGATCTGCACGCCATTCACGGCTCGGCCGCCGAACGCCTGCTCGCGATGCTGGTGAAAGAGGCGCCCGACAACGTCCGCTGGATCGTCGGCAGCCGCGGCGCGCCGGGGTTCCCGCTGGCGCGGCTGAGAGCCCTGGGGCGGGTCTCGGAAGTCGACGTCAATACCATGCGTTTCACCCTGGAAGACGCGCGCAGGCTGCTCTCGCAGGACAGTGGCCGCGTGGTCTCGCAGCGCCTGGCCCAATTGACGCATGAGCGTACCGAAGGCTGGGCGGCGGGCCTGCAGATGGCGTCGATCGCGCTCCAGCGCGCGGCGGATGAGAACAGCTTCGCCGACCGGCTCACCGGCGATCAGCGCGACGTCGCCGCGTTCCTGTCCGAAGACGTGTTCAGCCGTCTTGAGCCGGCAGTGCAATCCTTCCTGCTGCGCATCTGCGTGCTCACCCGCTTCTGCCCGGCATTGTGCGATGCGCTGACGCAAGGCGACGATGGCCGCGCGATGGTCGATGAGCTGGAAGCGTCCAGCCTGTTCATCTTCTCGCTCGATGAAGAACGGCACTGGTACCGTTTTCATCACCTGTTCGCAGAATTCCTGCAGCGCCAGTTGCGCGAGCGCGAGCCGGGGCTCGAACGCGAGCTCCATCGGCGCGCCAGTATCTGGTATTCGGACAACGGACTGGTCGTCGAGGCCATCCGGCATGCGCTGAGCAGCGAGGACCACCATCTGGCGGCCGGCATGCTCGATCGCTGGTGGAGCACGATCGACCGCCGCGGTATCTACTCGGCAAGCGTGGCCTGGGCGGAGGAGTTGCCGGCCCAGGTGCTGAACGAATACCCGGGGCTGCAGCTTTGGCGCTCGCTCTATCTGCTGTGCGAGCGCCGTCTGGATGAGGCCCGGCTGCTGCTCGAAGGCGTGACGGCGCGGCTGTCGCGCATGGCGCAGGATCCGTCGGTCGAACCGCTGCGGCTGCGCCAGTGGCAGTACCTGTGTCTGCATCGCCAACTGATCCTGGCGAAATTCAGCGATGACATCGCGGGCGTCGAGAGGCTGGCCGCCGAGTTGCATCAGCGTGCGACCGAATCGGTGGACTACTACCTGGAAGGCACTGTGCAAATGGCCTTGCTCCTGGCCAGGCGGGAGCAATACCGCCTGGGCGACTGCGAGGCATTGAGCGTCAAGTCGCGCGCGATGTTCTTGCGTTCGGCGAACGAACCGACGCTGATCTGGCTCGGCTGCATCGTCGGCCCCGCGCTGCTCCAGCGCGGCGAGATCGACGCCGCTATCGAGCAGTATCGTGCTTCCCTCGCACTGGTCGCGCGCGTCACTGCGATGGGAGATCAGGATATGGCCGCCATGCCCTTGGCTCTGCTGGCGGAGGCGCTGATCGAGCGCTACGACCTGCCCGAGGCACGCGATTGCTATGAGCGGGCCGAGCCCATGGGCCATGGCGTGGGCTTGATCGACGACCTGGTGGCCGCGTATGTGAGCCGGGCGCGCCTGTGTGCCCACGATGGCGAGCATGCCAAGGCGCAGGCGCTGCTGCGCGAGGGCCTGGGGCAGGCACAGGCGGGCGGATACGAGCGCCTGCGCTGGCACGTCGTCCACGAGCGCATTCGCCAGGCCGTGCTGGCAGGCGACGTACTGGGCGCGCAGCGGGTCGCTTCGGATACGGGCCTGCCGCAAGACGACGCGCTGCTGCGTCCGGGCACAGCGGTGACCACAAAGCAGGAAGTAATGGCGATGGCGTGGGCACGGCTTGCCATGGCCTGCGGGCGCCACGCCGAGGCGCTGCGGCTCATGCGCGCCTGGCTGGGCTTCGCGGAATCGCGCGGCGCAGTGGCATCGCAAGTACGGCTGGGCATCCTGGCTGCGCGGGCCCAATACGCCGGCGGTGACGGGCGAGGGGCATTGCGCACCATCCGGCAGGCCCTGGGCCAGGCGGCCATCGGCGGCATGGTGTTCGCCTTCGTCATCGAAGGCGAACCGGTCCGCTCCCTGGTGCTGAAAGCGCTTGAAGTCGAGGACGAGCCTGATGCGGCCATCGGCATCTTGCGCCGTCGCCTGTGCGTGGCCCTGGGCGCGCCGCTGCCAAGTTCGCAGCCCAACCCGAAGTCGCTTGCCGCTTCGGCGAACGAGCTGTCGGGCCGAGACATCCGGGACAGCGCGGCACCGATCGAGCCGTTGACGGCACGCGAGGTGGACATCCTGCGCTTTGTCTCGCGCAACATGCTCAACAAGGAAATCGGAGACCGCATCGGACTGACCGAAGGCTCGGTCAAGTGGTACATGCAGCAGATCTACGACAAGCTCGGCGTGCGACGCCGCCTGGGCGCTCTGGAGAAGGCGCGGGCGCTGGGCTACGTCAACTGAGTCATGCCTGAGGCTCGGCTTCCTCCGCGTCCCAGGGGTGCGGCAGGCCGGGATTGGTCTGCACAATGAACTGCTTGAGCAGATTCTTCAGCGACACGCTTTCCCAGGGGCCCAACTGGCCGAGGCATTCCGACTCGATCGCTTTGGTCATCGCAAGGACCTGAAGAATCTCGTCGTGACCGGTTGGGGTGAGAAACAGCCGGCGAGTATCAGGCTCGATGCGAATCAGCCCGCGGGCAGCCAGGCGGTCGATGGCGGACGTTGCCGCGCCGAGTCCGAGGTCGGCCAGCGTTGAACAGAATGCGGCCGCGCCGCGGCCATCGTTGTGAAAGAGCGGCATCAGCACGAAAAATTCCTCTTGCGTCAACTCGCGGGCCGCCAGGGTGCGCTGCACGCGCAGATGAAACTGCTGGCTGGCGCGCCACAGGAGGTAGCCCAGGAACTCATCATCGAAGCGGCTGTCGATGGGCGCGCCTTCCGGGGGCGCCAGCGTGAGCGGCGGCGTCTTGCGGGTCGCCACCGCGTACTTGCCGCCATGAAAGACCAGCGGTGCCCGGTCGGAGCGATCGAAGGCGACGACCTGGCCGACGAAGATGATGTGGTCACCGCCTTCGTAGCGGAAGCTGGTGCGACACTGCAGCCGCGTCGTGCAGCGCGGAAGCAGAGGCATGTCCTGGATGCCGGACTCGAGTTCGATGCCCTCGAACTTGTTCTCGCCGGCCCGGGCAAAGCGCGTCGACAGCGCATCCTGCTCGGTAGACAGGATGTGCACGGCCCAGTGCTCGGCGCGCTGGAAGGCCTCAAGACTGCGCGATGTCTTGGCCAGGCTCCATAGCACCAGTGGCGGCTCGAGCGAGACGGAGTTGAAGCTGTTCACGGTCACGCCGAATGGCGCACCTTCGGCGTCGCGGGTGGTCACGATCGTGACGCCGGTGGTGAAGGTGGCGAGGGCATCGCGCAGGGCGCGCGGATCGCTCGTGGCGCGGACTTCGGTTGGCGATTCGGTATTCATCGGGCCACTATGGGCCCCCGCCTTGCCTGCGACAACTATCTTTGGGCAGGTTCCTCGGGTCGGTCGGCCGTGCCGAGCGTGGCGGCGCGGAATACCCGTGGCGCCGTTTCTTCATTCCGAGGTGCCGCCCTGCGCAGCGGGATCTGCCGCTCGCGCGGAACCCGGTACGTGCGATGGCAAGGGAACTCGCTCGCCCGTGGCGAGCATGCGTCGCACCATCGTCGAATAGCTTGCCGCGATCTGCTCGCCCTCGAGCGCACCTCCGGCCTCGTACCAATTGGTGATCCAGTTCTGGGCGCCGACGATGAAGAAGCTGACCATTTTCGGGTCGCATGGAACGATGCTGCCGTCCTCGACGCCGCTGCGGATCAACTCGCGCAAGTCGTACGCCAGCCAACGCCGCGCGGCGATGATCGGTTCGGAGTGCGCCTCGTCGAGGGTTCCGGGCTCCAAAAACGTAAAAGTCGAAGTGACCGACGAAGTCATTGCGATGACGACGTTGTGAACCAGACGCGTGATGCGGTCCAGACCATCCACGCCGTCGCGCACGGCGTCGTCCCGGGCCTGCCGCGCGGCCATCAGGGAGCGCACGTGCAGCTCGTAGAGCAGCTCCATCTTGTTTTTCGCGTAGTGGTAGATGGCGGGCTTGGTCACGCCGAGCTCGGAAGCAATGTCCGCAAGCGAGGCACCGTGGAATCCGTGCCTGTGAAACCAGCGCGCGGCGCATTCGAGCAGTGCCTCCTTCTTGAGGTCTCGCTGCTTCTGGACTGAAACCTGCGTGAGGCCCCACTTGGGCAACTCTTCAGGCGGTACTTCAAAGGTCATGCAAAAGACTCCGGATCACCCCTGTTGCGGGCGATTTGAATGAGCGTATACTGAATTTAACGATCGTTAAAATTCAACGCGAATGAACCAGATTGATCTGAAAGGGCAACGTGCCATTGTCACGGGCGGATCCCGGGGCATGGGCCATGCTATCGCACGACGCCTGCTCCAGTCGGGGGCCACCGTGACGGTGTGGGCACTCGACGATGCCGCACTTCGAGAGAGCGAGCATGAACTTTCTGCATTTGGCTCGATCCGCGCGAATGCGGTCGACGTGAGCGACGAGGCCGCAGTCGTCGACGCCATGAAGTCTGCAATGGCCACCATGCATGGCGTGGACATCCTGGTGAACAGCGCAGGCATCAGCGGGCCGCACCAGCACGCGTGGGAAATGGATCTGAAGGACTGGCGTCGGGTGATGGACGTGAACCTGACCAGCGCGTTCCTCTGCTGTCGCGCCGTCATTCCACACATGCTGGCCGCGCGATACGGGCGCATCGTCAACGTCGCATCCGTGGCGGGCAAGGAAGGTTCGCCGCTGCTCGGCGCCTACTCGGCTTCGAAGGCCGGGATGATCGGACTGACCAAGGTGTTGGGCAAGGAGCTCGCAACGTCCGGCATCCTGGTGAACGCCATCGCGCCCGGACCTACCCGCACCGAGATGACGGCCCACACGCCGCCCGAGCAGGTCAAGGCGATGATCTCGCGCGTTCCCATGCAGCGGATGATGGAGCCCGACGAGGTTGGCGCCGCCGTGGCCTGGCTCTCGAGCCGTGAATGCAGCTTCAGCACGGGGTCGGTGCTGGACCTGTCCGGCGGCCGGTCCGGGCACTGACATGACACAGCACCAAGCACTGCAGGGCCAGGTGGTCGTGGTCACGGGCGCAGCCTCCGGCATCGGTTTTGCCTGCGCATCGGAATTCGCCAGGTCCGGCGCAACGGTCGTCCTGCTGGACCGGGACGCACAGGCGCTCTCCTGCGCAGCCGCCAGCCTCGGCGGTCCTGCGCCGGCGCAGGCGTGGCCCTGCGACGTGACAGACAGCGATGCGCTGGCGCTCGGCATTGCCGCCCTCGAGAAAGCGCATGGCCGGATCGACGTGCTGGTGAACTGCGCCGGCATCAACTCACCGAACCGGCACTTCGCGCGAACCTCTGCAGCCGAATGGGACCGTGTCGTCGCCGTCAATCTCTCCGGCATGTTCTACGCGTGCCACGCGGTGCTCGCGGGCATGCGAAGTCGCGGCGGCGGCACGATCATCAACTTCGCCTCCTGGGCCGGACGGCACGCCGCCTTCTTTCCGGGCGTGGCCTACAGCGCCAGCAAGCGGGCGGTGCTCGCACTCACTGAGTCCATCAACATCGAAGAGGGACTCAACGGCATTCGCGCCACGGCCATCGTGCCTGAGGAGGTCGCCACGGCCATCGTCGACCAGCGCCCCGTTCCACCGACGCCCGAGGAGCGCGCCCGGATGCTCACTCCCGAGGACGTCGCATCTTGCGTGGTGTTCGCAGCGTGCATGCCGCCGCGCGCCTGCATCAACGAACTCGTCGTAAGCCCGACCTGGAACCGGGACTACCTCGGGTTGCACCGTACCGCCCTCTCGGCGCGGACGTGAGCCCGCTTCTCAGATCAACACAACACGGCCATGCCGAACTGGAGACGCAAATGACAAAAATCAACCGCCGACAAGTCCTCGCAGTCGCTGCTGCATCGGGCGCCGGCCTGATGGGATTCCGTGCGAGTGCTTCCGGGCAAATGCTCGACCAGGCACGCTTCGTCACGGGTTTCGCGGCGGGCGGCACCACCGATGCGATCGCGCGCCGCGTTGGAGAAGCGGTCACCGGCAGCTATGCGAAGGTGATCATCATCGAGAACAAGACGGGCGCGGCCACGCGCATCGGCATCGAATACGTGAAGCACGCCGCCCCTGACGGGGCCACGGCGCTCGTCTCGCCGGCGGGCATGATGTTCATGTATCCGCACATCTACGAGAAGCTCTCGTACGACCCGTTCAAGGACTTCGTTCCCGTCTCCGCGATTGCCACGACCGGCTTCGGTCTTGCCGTGGGCCCGGCGGTGCCGCCATCCGTGACCAACCTGGCCCAGTTCGTGGAATGGTGCAAGGCCAACCCGAAGCAGGCGAACTTCGGCTCGCCGGCCTCCGGTTCGATGCCCCACCTGATGATCGAGGCATGGAAGCGCAGGATCGACCTCGACCTCGTGCACACGGGATACCGGGGCGCCGGTCCCGCGGTGCTCGACCTCGTCGGCGGCCAGATTTCGGCCGTCACCTCGGGCCTCGGTGACTTCCTTCCTTATCTGCCGTCCGGCCGGATTCGCGTCCTGGCGACCGGCGGCACGCGCCGCACCAAGTACACGCCCAACGTTGCGACCTTCATCGAGCAAGGCGTGAAGGACTTCGTCTTCCAGGAAGACTACGCCGTGTTCATGCCTGCGCGCACCCCGGCGGAGCACGTCAATCGCCTGGCGGCCGACATCAAGACGGCCCTGCAGAAGCCGGCCGTGCTGGAGATGCTCGACAAGTTCGGCCTCGAGCCGCACGCCACGACGCCCGCCGAGCTCGGCCAGATCGTCAAGACCGAATACGACCGCTTCGGGCCCATCGTGAAGACGATCGGCTTCAAGGCGGACTGAAGCAACCCAATCAAAGGAGCAGTTCGATGGGGCAGATGAGCGCTGGACGCGCGATCGTGGAAGTACTGAAGGCCGAGGGCGTGCGCGCCGTCTTCGGAATGCCGGGCGGTCATACCCTGAGCATCTACGATGCGCTGTACGACACACCCGAGATCAGGCACGTGCTGGTTCGGCACGAGCAGGTGGCCGCCAGCATGGCGGCCGGGTACGCGCAGTTGACGGGGGAACCAGGGGTTTGCTGCGTGACCGCCGGGCCGGGCGCCACCAATCTGGTGACCGGCATTGCCGAAGCCTTCATCGGCGCGCTGCCGATCGTGATCCTGGCAGGACGGGCGGCCACATCGACCACCCACCGTGGTGCCAGCCAGGAGATTGCCCAGGATCAGGTGTTCCGTCCGATCACGAAATGGGCGGTGCGCGTGGACCGGCCGGATTCCATCATCGAGATCCTGCGCCAGGCCTTCGTGATCGCGCGCTCCGGAAAGCCGGGGCCGGTGCTCGTCGACCTTCCCCGAGACCTGCTCTCGCAGATGGTGGAATTCGATCGGTACCGTCCGGCCGGTCGCCCCGCACGGGTCCGGCCGGAGCGCGATCCCGTCCAGCGCGCTGCCAGCGCCTTGGTCGCGGCCGAGCGACCTCTCCTGGTCGCCGGTGGCGGCGTGATCGCCTCTGACGCCAGCGCGGTGCTCCGGCAACTGGCCGAACACCTGTCGATTCCGGTCCTCTCGACGCTGTCCGGCCGCGGCAGCCTCCCCGACGACCATCCCCTCGCTGCGGGCGGCATCGGCCACCATCGCACTTCACTCACCCGCGACCTCCTGCCCGGGGCAGATGTCGTGCTGGGAGTCGGCTGCCGCTTCGAAGAACAGGAAACGAATTGGCAGGAAAGCTATCTTCCCTCGTGCGAAGCCTGCTATATCCAGGTCGACATCGACGGCGCGGAACTCGGCCGCAGCGTGCAGCCGGAGATCGGGATCGTGGGGGATGCGAGGGAGGTTCTGCAGGATCTCCTCGACGCAGTGAAGGCGATGCAGCCTGCGCCTGCGGCCGCCCCTTCGACGCGGGACCGTCTGGCAACGATCGACGCCGAACGCGCGAAGTTGCGCGCCGACTCCATGGCAGCGGCCGCGTCCGAGCAGAAGCCCCTCCACCCGTTGCGCCCCATTCGCATGGCACGCGAAGTGTTTCCGCGCGACAGCGCCGTCGCCATCGACGTCGGCGTGCTGGCCCAGGGAATGGCCGGCGCGTTCCCCAACTTCGACCTCTACGAGCCGCGCACGACCATCGTGCCATCGAGCTTCTACGGCATGGGCTTCGCCGCGGCGGCGCTTCCGGTGGCAAAGCTCGTGTATCCCGACCGCCCTGCCCTGGGTTTCGTGGGTGACGGCTCCTTCCAGATGATCATGAACGTGCTGCCCACTGCGGCCGAGCACGGCCTCCCCGTCACCTGGTGCGTCCTGAACGACCAGGCCCTGGGGTCGATCTGGGATGGGCAGCGCAACGTGTTCAAGAGCCGGTTCATCGGGACCACCTTCGACGTCCAGCCGGACTTTGCCCAAGTGGCACGCGCGTGCGGCTGCCACGGCGAGCGGGTCGAGAACCCGGCTGACGTCGAGCCGGCGCTGCGCCGGGCCCTCGAAGCGAACCGAAGGGGGCAGCCGGCCGTCATCGATTTCCTCGTCGCGAAGGAACGCCTCGAGGCCAGCACCGAATTCTTCACCCGCAAGTAATCCGCTCCTCTTCTCCCAGGTCCTCACATGTCCCTCATCGATCTCTCTCGCTTCGAAGGCTGTCTCTTCGACGGAACGTGGACGCCAGCTGTAGAGCGTCAGCCCGTGCCGGAGCCGGCAACCGGCCATACCCTCTTCAACGTCGGCTCGGCCACGCCCAAGGAAGTCGCCACGGCGGCCGCAACCGCACGCGCGGCACAGCCCGCATGGGCGAAGAAGCCCCACAAGGAGCGGGCGGCCATCTTCCGCAAGGCCGCCGACCTGTTGGACGCGCATGCCGATGCGATCACGCCGACGCTGATGCGCGAATCCGGTTCCATCGCGCCGAAGATCGGCGTCGAACTGCAGATGGCCGCCGGTATCTGTCGCGAAGCCGCGGCGATGTGCAGCCAGCCGGCCGGCCTCATGCTGCCCGCCGACGACGGCCGTATCTCGCTTGCACGCCGGGTGCCGCACGGTGTGGTGGGTGTCATCTCCCCGTTCAACTTTCCGCTGATTCTCTCCATCCGCGCAGTCGCGCCGGCGCTCGCCGCAGGTAATGCGGTGGTTTTGAAGCCGGATCTCCGTACGCCAATCCTGGGCGGTTTCCTGATCGCGCGCATCTTCGAGGAAGCCGGCTTGCCGGCAGGCTGCCTGCACGTGCTCCCCGGGGGCGCGGGAGCGGGCGAGGCAATGTGCATCGACAGGAACATCGCCATGATCTCGTTCACCGGCTCGACTGCGGTCGGCAGCCGCGTCGGCGAGCTGGCCGGCAAGCACCTGAAGAAGGTGACCCTGGAGCTGGGCGGAAAGAATTCCCTGGTTGTCCTGGACGATGCCGACGTTGCAGTCGCGGCCTCGAACGCGGCCTGGGGCTGCTACCTGCACCAGGGCCAGATCTGCATGACCACGGGCCTGGTGTTCGTGCACGAAAAGGTCTACGAACCCTTCCTGCAGGCTCTGATTGCAAAGGCGAAGCACCTGCCTGTTGGCGATCCGGCGTCCGGACAGGTCGCTCTCGGACCCATCATCGACCAGCGTCAGGTCACGCGCATCGACGGCATCGTGCGCGATACCGTCGCCGCCGGAGCGGTGCTCGAGGCGGGCGGCACGCACGACGGGCCGTTCTTCCAGCCGACGGTCTTGACGGGTGTGAAGCCGGGCATGCGCAGCTTCGAGGAGGAAGTATTCGGCCCGGTGGCTTCGGTGGTCCGTTTCCATGACGAGGATGAACTCGTGGCCCTTGCGACGCGTACCGAATACGGCCTCACCCTTGGGGTCATTACAGCCAACGTCGCCCGCGGCCTGGCGCTCGCAGAGCGCATTCCCACGGGCATCGTGCACATCAACGACCAGACGGTGGGTGACGACCCCAGCGTGCCGTTCGGGGGGCGTGGCGCCTCCGGCAATGGCGGCCGCCACGGCGGCCCCGCCAACTGGGAAGAATTTGCCCAGTGGCAGTGGGTCACGATCGACGCCTCGGCGCACGCCTATCCCTTCTGATCCCGACTTCACCACCATAAAACCGAAGGAGACAGCAATGCAATTGACCCGCCGTCAGGTGCTGCAAGGCGCCGCAAGTTCCACGGTACTGGCCGTAGCGGGACCGGCCTTCGCCCAAGGCAGCGACATCGCCCGCGTGATCGTGGGCTTCCCGGCCGGTGGCACGGCTGACACCATGTGCCGCCGTCTGGCTGAGCGGCTGCAACCCGGCTATGCGAAGTCGGTCGTCGTGGACAACAAGCCGGGTGCGGGAGGCAAGATCGCCGTCCAGTCGATGAAGTCCCTGCCGGCGGACGGCAGCGTGATGTTGCTGACGCCGATGTCCATGCTCGGCATCTATCCGCATACGTACAAGAACGTCGGCTACAACCCTTTCACCGACCTCACACCCGTTTCGCTGTCGACGACTTTCGAGTTCGGCTTCTGCATCGGGCCGGCCGTGCCCGAATCCGTGCGTACGTTGAGCGATTTTCTGGCTTGGGCGAAAACCAATCCGGGCAAGGCGAACTTCGGCTCGCCTGCGCCAGGTTCCATCCCGCATTTCATCGGCGTGCTGCTGGGCCAGGCAGGCGGCGCACAGCTCACGCACATCGCCTACCGCGGTACCGGACCGGCGCTGCTCGATCTCATCGGCGGTCAAGTGGCGGCGGTGTCCGGCCTGATCGGTGACATCAACGCCCAGATGGCGAGCGGGAAGGTGCGCCTTCTCGGCGTATCGGGTGAGAAACGCAGCAAGTTCGCTCCGCAGGTGCCGACCTATGCCGAGCAGGGCTTCAAGGACCTGGTGTTCAGCGAGTGGTATGGCATCTATCTGCCTCCAGGGGCCAAACCCGACGTGGTGCAACGCCTCCATGCGGCGCTGGTGCCGGCGCTCGCGTCCCCTGAGCTGGCTCAAGGCATCGCGGCGATGGGGCTCGAGCCGGCATCTTCGACGCCTGCAGAACTCGAGGCCCGGCTGAAGGCGGACACCCAGCGCTGGGGGCCCATCGTGCGCTCCATCGGCTTCACGGCTGACAGCTGATCGCCAGAAAAGGAAGATTCGAATGATCGAAGAGATCGAAGGCGTCGTCGTCGCCGGAGCAGGGCCCGTGGGCCTCGTCACTGCGTTGATCCTGGCACGGTCCGGCATCCCGGTGACGCTGCTGGAGGCCGAGGCCGACATCATCCGCTCCCCGCGAGCGATCGTTTACCACTCACCGACCGTGGAGGCATTGGATCGGCTGGGATTGCTGGACGACGCGCGCAAGCAGGGCATGCTGAAGCAGGACTACCAGTTCCGGCAGGCCGACGGAACCGTGCTGGCCCGGTTCGACATGTCCGTGATCGCGCGGGACACGAAGTATCCGTACAACCTCCACCTGGGACAGGACCTCCTCGCGGACATCGCGCTGCGCCACCTCATGAGCACCGGTCAGGCGCAGGTGCGCTGGAACCACCGCGTGGTTGCGATCCGCCAGGAAGCAGACAAGGCAGATGTCGACGTGGAAACTCCCGCGGGTCGCTCCACGCTGCGCGCCCGCTGGGTCATCGGCGCCGATGGCGGCCGCAGCGGGGTGCGCGAAGCGCTGGGCCTGGAGTGCAAGGGGTTCACCTGGCCGGAGCGTTTTGTCGCCGTGAACCTGCACTACGACTTCGAGCAGCACGGTTATGCCCGTGCCAACTTCGTCCTGGACCCGGTGGACTGGTCGATCATCCCCATCCTGGACAAACGCAGCGGCTGGCGAGTCACTTACGGCGAAGACGCGGCGCTGTCGGAAGAAGAGGTCAGGAAGCGCGCGCCCGAGCGGCTTGCGCGGCTGTTGCCAGGTGACGGGAACTGCCGCATCGACCGCATCGCGCCGTATCGCGTCCACCAGCGGGTCATCGACCGATTCCGCGTGGGCCGCGTCCTTTTCGCAGGTGACGCGGCCCACATCACCAATCCTTGCGGAGGGCTGGGCCTCACCTCCGGCCTGCTCGACGCCGTGCACCTCGGGCACGCGTTGGCCGCGGTCGTCCACGGCCGGGCCCAGGAGAGCGTGCTGGATGCGTATGCGCAGGAGCGGCGCGACGTCTTCGTGAACGTGACCTCTCCCGCGGCGTCCGAGAACAAGCGCCGGCTGACGGAGTCCGACCCCAACCGCCGCGCGGCCGACATCTCCCGCCTGCGGCAGCTGAACCAAAGTCCGGCGATGCAGCGCGAGGCGCTATTGCTCGCGACGCGCCTTGTGACCGCGCCCGCCGGTGTCAAGACGCAGTGAGCAGCACGCACCGTATCGCTTGCTTCGCGACTTCTGAAAATGAAAATCAGCCGCTCATTTTCAGAGGCGCTCCAGCGCTCGCTTTCGCCTTTGCATAAGCCACACTCATCAGGTCCGCGTCGATGTGCACGCCCGCACGTCGGCGTGCATCTCGATGCCGCAGGATGTTCTTGTCGAGCACCGCAGGCCCTTCGCAGTACCTCGTGCAGCGCGCGGCTTCGCCGAACGGTCCGTTCATGACCCTCGCGCCTGTCACCGAACCGCGCACCCACACCGACGATCCCGGCCAGGGCACTTGGTACTACCGGATCGACGCGGTTACCGATGCCGGAGAGATGACCGGTGCGGATACCTTGCGCGCGGCGGTCCCCGGCGAGCTGTGGCTGCACCTGCTGCTCAGCGGTGATGCCAACGACGCCAGCAGCCGCGGGCTGCATGCGCAGTTGCTCGCCTTCGAAAGTCACGCGAATTCCCTCCTTCGTCGCTTCGGTGGCGAGCATGCCGATGCGTCGGCGCTCTTCGAGCGCCAGGATGGCGGCGACGTCACTCACCGATCATTCGTCGCGGATGCCGTTGCGCAGCACGCCGATGGCATCCACCTCGATCTCGCACACGTCGCCCGGCTTCATGAACACCTGGGGCGTGCGCTTGTTGCCCACGCCACCCGGTGTGCCGGTGACGATCACGTCGCCGGGCTCCAGCGGGACGAAGGCCGAGATGTAGGCGATCTGGCGCGGGATGCTGTGCACCATCATGTCGGTGGTGGCGCGCTGCATCTCCTGGCCGTTCAGGCGGGTGATCAGCGTCATCTTCTGGTCGGGCGCGATCTCGTCGGCCGTCACCATCCAGGGGCCGAAGGCGCCCGTCTTCCAGAAGTTCTTGCCGGGCGCCCATTGCGAGGTGTGCAGCTGCCAGTCGCGCACGCTGCCGTCGTTGTAGCAGCTGTAGCCGGCGATGTGCGACCACGATTCCGCCTCGCCGATGTGCCGGCCGCCCTTGCCGATGACGATGGCGATCTCGCCCTCGTAGTCCAGCCGCTCGGAGACGCGGGGGCGCACGATGTCCTCGCCGTGGGCCAGCTGCGAATCGGCCACGCGCAGGAAGATCACGGGCTTCTCGGTCACCTCCTTGCCGGTCTCGCGGATGTGCTCGCCGTAGTTCAGGCCGATGCAGAAGATCTTGCCGGGGTTGGGAATGACCGGCAGCAGACGCACCTCCGACAGCGGCAAGGTGGCATGCGCGGCATCGACATGCGCGGCCGCCGTGGCGGCCAGGCCCGCGGCGATGAAGGCCTTGAGGTCCGGCGCCTGCGCGCCGAAGGCTTCGCGCAGGTCGACCACGCGGTCGCCCACGACGGCACCGTAGCTGTCCTGGCCGTTGTACTGGTAGCTGATGAGTTTCATGGTGGTTCCTTTGGGATAGAGAAGGTGGAAGGTTGCAGGCCGGCCGACCCGGGCGCCGCGTCGCGGCCACCGTGGTCGGGCGGACTTTTTTCGGGGTCGAGGCTCGCCCGGCGCGAAAGATCGAACGCAAGGAAGACGGACCGGGCGGATCACGGCGGCGTGGATCGTCATGGCGCCACCGGCAGGTGCTGGGAGATGCGGTCGAGCTCGGCCTGTGTGCGCGCCACGCCGACGATGTAGCGGTCGGGCCGCAGGATCACGGCCTGCGCCTCGTGGCTGCGCAGCCACGCGTCGAGTTGGGCGTCGGGCCGGTCGATGACGAGGGCCTCGCTGCGGGCCCAGCGCTCGGCGGTGGCCGGGGCCGCGCGCGCGAGCAGCTCGCGCCGGCCGATGACGGCGCTTCGGCGGCCGAGCAGCTCGTCCAGCAGGCGGCCGTCGTCCAGGCGCGGCTGGGGAAAGGGGCGGCCGGCCAGTTCCTGCTGCTGCGCGTCGAAGGCGCCCTGGCCCAGCAGCTGCGGCGGCAGTTCGAAGACCTCGGGCTCGCCCTCGGCGAAGCGCGCATCGCGCTCGGCCGCTGCGGCCGGGTCGGTGGTCTGGATGATGCCGCCCAGGCGCACGGCCAGTTCGATCAGTGCGCGCACATGCGGCTTGCGCTCGGATTCGTAGGTGTCGAGCAGCGATTCGGGAGCGCGGCCGGCGATCACCGCGTCCAGCTTCCAGGCCAGGTTGGAGGCATCGCGGATGCCCGCGCACATGCCCTGGCCCAGGAAGGGCGGCGTCTGGTGGCAGGCATCGCCCGCCAGGAACAGCCGGCCCTGGCGCCAGCCGTCGGCGATCACCGAATGGAAGGTGTAGATGGCCGCGCGCTCCAGCCGCGCCTGCGCGGGGCTGACCCATGGGGCCACCAGCTTCCAGAGACTGTCGGGCTGCACCAGCGCCTCGCGGTCGTCGTCGGGCAGCACCATGATTTCCCAGCGGCGGCGATCGCCCACCACGTTGCAGTAGGTCATGGGCCGATGCGGATCGCAGTGCTGCACCGTGTGCAGCGGCAGGTCGAGCGCCTCGTTCAGCACCACGTCGAACACCAGCCAGGGCTGGCGCAGGCCGAGGTCGACCATCGGGCTGCCGATGTGCTCGCGCACCGGCGAGCGGGCGCCGTCGCAGCCGACCACCCAGCGCGCGCGGGCCTCGAACGCCGGGCCGCCATTGCCGTAGCTGTCGCCCTCGCGGCAGTGCAGCGTCGCGCCGTCGCCGTCCACTTCGATGGCGCTCAGCGTGGTCCGCAGCCGGACGTCCACCTGTGGAAAACGAGCCAGGCCTTCGCGCAGCACGGCTTCCAGCTCGGGCTGGTGGAAGTAGTAGTTGTTGGCGCAGCCGTGCGGCCCCAGCGCCGCGGTCCCGCCGCGGATCAGCAGGGTCTGCCCCGCGCCGTTGACGAAATGCATGCCCTGCGTGCCCGGCCGCGAGATCGCCAGCACCTGCTCGCGCAGTCCCGCCGCCTGGAAGATGCGCAGCACCTCGCCGTCGTAATGGATGGCCCGCGGCAGCGGAAAGATGCCGGCCTCCTTCTCGATCACCAGCACCGAGCGACCGGCCGCACCCAGCAGGTTGGCCAGCGTGGCGCCGGTGGGCCCCAGGCCCACGATGGCCACGTCGTACACGGGCGGCCGCTCAGACATGCTGGTCTTCCTGCATGCGGCGTGCGACCTCGGCCTGCCAGTCGGCACGGCTCATGAACCTGGGGAAGCGCTTCGCGATGGCTTCGGCCCGCGCCAGGATGGCCTCGTCGGACTGGGCCAGGTCGATCGGCTCGCGCAGTGGCTGGTCGCAGTACCAGGGCGTATCCATGAACAGCTCCAGGCGGTTGCCCTCCGGGTCGCGGCAGTAGACCGAGACCGCGTTGCCGTGCGTCACGGGTTGCATGTCCGTGACGCCTTCGTCCAGCAGCCGGCCATGGAAGGCACGCAGCGTCGCGAGGTCGGGCACCCGGAAGGACAGCTGGTTGACCACGTTGAAGGCCATGTCCGCGGGCCGGCCGGTGGCCAGCACCAGCTGGTGGTGCTCGTTCGGGTCGCGGCTGAGGAAGACCAGCTGCACCGGGCCCAGGTCGCCCGCGTCGGTCTGGGTGAATCGCAGGGCGCGCTTGTAGAAGCCGGCCATGCGGTCCAGGTCGGTGACATACAGGCCGATATGGCTGAACTGCAGCTGGAGGGGGGAGTTGGGTGGCATGGATTGTCGTCCTTCGATAACTGAGCGCAGCTTGTCTGGCTTCGAAGAACAAATAATATCTTAATTATCTTATTTTGATAATTTGAATGTTTTTCGTATGATCCGCCCGCGTGCAGCCTGCCCGCATTCGCAAACGGAGACATTCATGACCCCCATCCAAAAGATCGTCGCGGCGGCCGCGGCCTTCCCGCTGGCGGCAGCGCTGGCGCTGTCGGGCACCGCCGCCAGTGCCCAGCCCGACTACCCCACCAAGCCCGTGCGCATCATTGCCCCCTTCCCCGCGGGCAGCGGCCCCGACGCCAACGCCCGCGAGCTGGCGGCGGAGCTGACGAAGATCCTGGGCCAGTCCTTCTATGTGGAGAACCGTCCGGGCGCCTCGAACATCATCGGCACCGAGGTGGCGGCCAAGGCGCCCAACGACGGCTACTCGCTCTACATCGGCACCACGAGTTCGCTGTCGGTGGTGCCGCATCTCTACGGCAAGCTGCCCTTCAATGCCGAGCGCGACTTCGCGCCCATCAGCCTGCTGGGTGTGCTCAACACCGGACTGATCGCCACGCCCTCGGTGCAGGCCAAGGACGCGCGCGAGCTGATCGCGCAGCTCAAGGCCAAGCCCGAATCGATCAACGTGGCCACGCAGGGCATCGGCAGCTATTCGCACCTGTCGGCAGCGTGGTTCAACAGGGAGGCCGGCGTGAAGTCGAACCTGGTGCCCTACAACAGCAACAGCCCATATGCCGACCTGCTGGCCGGCCAGATCCAGCTCATGTTCGACGGCCTGCCAGCCGCAGCCACCAACGTGCAGGCAGGCAAGCTCAAGCTGCTGGCCATCACCGGCCGCGAGCGGCACCCGAGCTTCCCCAGCGTGCCCACCTTTGCAGAGCAGGGCCTGCCCGACTACACGCCCATTGCCTGGCAGGGCCTGCTGGCACCGGCCGGCACGGCACCGGCCATCCTGGAAAAGCTGAGCGCCGCGATGGCCAAGGTGTGCCAGTCGCCCGAGCTGGCAAAGAAGTGGCGCGATTACGGCGGCGAGCTGCGCTGCAACACGCCAGCAGAGTTCACCGCCTTCATCCAGGCCGACCGCGCCATGTGGGGCAAGGTGATCCGTGCCGCAGGCGTCAGGCTGGACTGAGAGGCCCGAGATGCCCGTGCCTCTCGGTATTTCCATCGGAGTCTGATGGATGGCATATCTCTCGACCAGCGACCTGCGGGCCGACGCCATCGTGATCACCGCACCTGGCGGGCCGGAGGTTCTGCAGTGGACCGAGGGCCTCCCTCTGGCCGAGCCGGCGCCAGACGAGGTGCTGATCGACGTCGCCTTCGCCGGGGTCAACCGGCACGACTGCAACCAGCGCCGGCGGGGGCCAACGCCCGCGCACAGCGATGTGCCCGGGCTGGAAGTGAGCGGCACCGTGCGCTGGGCCGGCGCGCGCGCCGAGGGTCTGTGCGTGGGCGATTCGGTATGCGCGCTCATCGACGGCGGCGGTTACGCCACACGGGTGGTGGCACATTCCGCGCTCACCTTCGCAGTACCGGCCGGACTCGATCTGCAGGCCGCCGCCGCGCTGCCCGAGGCACTCTTCACCGTGTGGCACAACTTCTTCGGCGTCGCCGCCCTGGGGCCGGACGAAACGGTGCTGATCCACGGCGGCACCAGCGGCGTGGGCAGTCTGGCCATCCAGCTGCTGCGCTGCCTGGGCCATCGCGTGGCCGTGACCTGCGGCACCGACGCCAAGGCGGCCGAAGCGCGGGCCCTGGGCGCAGAGGCCGCCTTCAACTACCGCACACAGGACTGGGCACAGGCCGCGATCGACTGGACCCAGCGCCGGGGCGTGGACGTTGTGTTGGACATGGCCGGCGCGGCGCATTCCGCGCGCAATGTGCAGGTGCTGGCACGCCGGGGCCGGCTGGTGCATCTGTCGCCCGGCGACGGCGCTGACTTTGTCGCACCGCTGCGCCCCATCCTCGCCAAGGAGTTGCGCATCACCGGATCGCTGTTGCGACCCTTGCCGCTGGCGGAAAAGGCGCTGCTCGCCGAGCGCCTGCGGGCGGTGGTGCTGCCCCTCGTTGCGGCCGGCCGGGTGCGCCCTTGGGTGAGCGAAGTCTTCGGTCTGGCGCAGGCGGCCCGAGCCCATGCGCACCTCGAATCGGGGCAGGCGATGGGCAAGCTGGTGCTGGCGGTGATGGCGCCCTGACGTCCGGCCGTCACAGGCCTGTGCCTGCCATCGTGCGCCAACGGGGCAACGCATGGCTCGCAACGCGACTCGGCATCCGTTGACACGGGTTGAACACTCGCGTTCAATTCTGGGCATTTCGCCCATTGAAGAGAACGTGAACCCTGCTCAAGAACGTATTCACCGCGCCGCACTGCAACTGTTCGCGGAAAAAGGTGACACCCGAATCACGGTGAGTGAACTCGCGCAAGCTGCGGGTATTGCCCGAGGCACGATCTACAACAACCTCGAGTCTCCGGACACTCTGTTCGAAAGCGTGGCCACGCAACTCACTGCCGAAATGCATCAGCGCGTGGCACTCAGCTCTGCCGGTATCTCGGACCCCGTGCTGCGGATGGCGTGTGGCTTGCGTTTTTTCGTGAGGAGGGCTCATGAAGAGCCGAGCTGGGGGCGTTTCCTCACGCGCTTTTCGTTCAGCCATGCATCGCTCAAGGGGATGTGGGGTGGACAACCCATGACGGATGTCATGGACGCGATGACGCGGGGCCGATATTCGATTCGGCCGGAACAAATCACATCCGCTATCGCGCTGCTCGCCGGCGCCGGCCTGGCGGCCATGTTCCTGGTGCAAGACGGCCACCGAACCTGGCGCGAAGCGGGTACGGATGCTGCCGAACTCGTCTTGCGGGCACTGGGCATTCCGCCAGATGAAGCGAGAAAACTCGCTGCCGCGGAGCTGCCTCCGCTGCTGCCGTTGCCGTAGCACCGGTCGACGAGCCCTCTTGCGCCACAAGGCGCCCCTTCCTGAAGCCTCTCGTGCGTCCTTTGTCCGCTGAGCGGACTTGGCGCGATGCGGGATCGGACGCCGCTGAACTGGTGCTGCGCGCACTCGGCGTTCCGCCCGACGAAGCGCGCCGACTCGCCACCATTGAGTTAGCTCCGTCGCAGCCATTGCCGTCGGAGTAGCGCGCCCTCCGCGCGGCGCATCCCCCCTGGGCCCCGCTTGCCTGCCTCGCTCGGTGCGGCATCGCCGCATTTATCCGACAGGCGATCAATCGCCAATCGATTGAACCCTATTGACTCAAATTGAACATTACTGTTCAATTGAGGCAGAGACAACCTCATCGCCTGCAGAACCAGCCATGTCGTCCATCGCTTCCCTTGCCGATGTGCTGCACATCGAATCCGTGCCACTGGCACAGCGTTCAGTGCCGCAAACACCGTACGAAATGCTTCGCCAAGGCGCGTTGAGTGCACCTGGGCAGCCCGCGCTTTCGTTCTTCTTCGATGCCGAGCACTTTGATCGGCCACACGTCTGGAATCATGAAGACCTCTTGCGCAGGATCACCCAGGCGGCCAACCTGTTTCGCAGCATCGGCATCGGGCGCGAGGATGTCCTGGCCTTCGTACTACCCAATCTGCCGGAAACTCATTTCGTCATCTGGGGCGGCGAAGCCGCAGGCATCGTCTTTGCCATCAACCCGCTCCTGGAGTCGGAGCAGATCGCGGAGTTGCTGAACGCAGCTCGGGCACGCTGGCTGGTCACACTGGAGCCCACACCAGGTACAGATCTTTGGGAGAAAGCCTCCTCGGCGGCCCGGAAGGTGAATGGCCTGCGCGGCATCCTCACCATCAGCATGGGCCCGTACGTGAGTGGCGGCCGCGGCCTTGCCCTGAGGGCGATGTCCCGGGTGCGGAGGCCGCGTGTACCGGGGCTCGATATACCGATCCTCGACTTCAAAAGCGCCCTGCGTACCGTCAGGGACGATCGGCTCGAATTCGAGCCTCCACGCCCCGATCAGATTGCCTCCTACTTCTGTACCGGTGGCACGACCGGCCTGCCGAAGATCGCCACGCGCACGCATTTCTCAGAAGCCTTCGACGCATGGGCGATGTCGATCTTCGTGGAAGGAGGCTTCGCTCCCGGACGCACCATCTTCTGCGGCCTTCCTCTCTTTCACGTCAACGGCCAGCTCGTCACCGGCCTGGCACCGCTGGGCAATGGCGCGCATGTCGTGATGGGCACGCCACAGGGCTATCGTGGGCCAGGCGTGCTCGCAAGGTTCTGGGCGATCGTCGCCCACTACAGGGTCAACGCCTTCTCGGGTGTCCCTACCGTGTTCTCTGCACTGCTGCAAACGCCGATCGAATCGCACGACGTGTCGAGCCTCGACTTCGCACTGTGCGGCGCAGCGCCGATGCCGCAGGCACTGTTCAGCACCTTCGTCGCACAAACCGGGACTCGCATCCTCGAGGCGTACGGGCTGACCGAAGGTGCCTGCGCTTCCAGTGCCAATCCACCTTTCGGCTCACCTCGCATCGGTTCGATCGGATTGCGTTTTCCATACCAGGACATGCGCGTGCTGATCGTCGACGACAACGGCACGTACCTGCGCGATGCGGCGTTCGATGAAGTGGGTGTCCTCGCGATCCACGGGCCCAACGTTTTCGCAGGCTATCTGGACCCTCGCCACAACCAAGGTATCTGGATCGAGCGGGATGGCGCGCGCTGGCTCCATACAGGAGACATGGCGCGTCAGGATTCGGACGGCTACTTCTGGCTCACCGGACGCAAGAAGGAACTGATCATCCGCGGCGGTCACAACATCGATCCCGCGCTGATCGAGGCACCGCTGCACACTCACCCCGCGGTTGCGCTCGCGGCGGCCATCGGTCGGCCGGATGCCCACGCAGGCGAAGTGCCGGTGGTCTACGTGCAGCTCAAACCCGGCGCAAGTGCCACTTCCGAGGAACTGATGGCGTTTGCCATGGAGAACGTTCGCGAGCGCGCAGCATGGCCGCGACACGTTCGAGTGCTCGAAGCGCTGCCGGTCACCGCCGTGGGCAAGATCTTCAAGCCTGCATTGTCGATGCGCGAGATCGAGGACGTGGTGCGCGGCCATGCCACTGACACGGACGCGGAACTGATCGCGCTCGACGTTTTCCAGCATCCGCAACGCGGGCTGCTCGCGAAGATCCAGGCCGGCCGAAATGCCGGCGCGCTCAAGCAGGCATTGGCGGCCTATGCCTTTGCCACGGAGCTCGCGTCATGACCGTATTCCAGCCGCGTGCCGAGAGGCCGGTGATCAAGGTCGAGGATATTGCGTGGCTGCGCTTCGGGCGTAGCGACCTGGATCAGGCCGAGCGCTACTTTGTCGACTTCGGACTGCAGGTGTCAGCGCGCACGGCCGATGCCATCTATTTGCGCGGGGTCCTGGCTGCTCACCACGTCGTGATCATCGAGCGCACCGGGCACGACGGCTTTCTGTCGCTGGGCCTGCGCGCCTCGAGTGCCGCCGATCTGGCCACGCTCGCGCAAACCCACGGTGAACAGGTCTGTGCGTCGACGGAGCCGGGCGGCGGCCAGATCGTAAGACTTGAAGATCCCTCGGGCATGCGAGTCGAAGTCGTGCACGGCCTGGCCGAACTGCCAGTGCTGCCCCATCGGCCGCCGCGCGCGTGGAACATGCCTGGTGACAAGCGACGCGTCAACGCGCCACAGCCTTGCATCGCGGCCCCGGCGGAAGTCTTCCGCCTTGGTCACCTCGTGATGCAGCGCCAGGAATTCGCACGCAACGCCAACTGGTACGTGCAGAACTTCGGACTGATCGCGAGCGACGTCGAAGTGCTTCCAGCAACCCGCGAAGCCGTCATTGCCTTTCTGCGCTGCGACCGCGGGAGCATTCCGAGCGACCACCACTCCCTGGTGATCGCCAGCGGTCCGCGCGATCAATACGATCACGCGGCATTCGAAACGCTGGACCTCGATGCTGTGGCACTGGGAGGCCAATGGCTGCAGCAGAAGGGTTGGGTACACAACTGGGGCATCGGACGCCATGTTCTCGGCTCCCAGGTTTTCAACTACCACTACGACCCCTCCGGCTTTCCCGTGGAGCACTACGCGGACGGCGATGTTTTCGACAGCCACTATCCCACCCGGTACCACGAGACAGGCAAGGGCTCCATGTACCAGTGGGGGCCGGACATGCCCGGTCATTTCATCGAGGCTCGTCCGTCGCTGTCGATGCTGGCCGATGTGATTCGCGGCCTGCGCACTCGCCCCGATTTCCGGCTTTCCCGGCTCGCCGCCATCAAGAAGGTCTTCTCCCTGCCTCCCCGTTCCTGGGCCGGTCGGCGTTTCCGCAAACCCCGCCCGCGCTGAGCAACTTTTTCCGGAACCGACTCTATGGCCATCAATCTCGTCCACTACCTGCATGACGACCAAGCCTGCTGGGGCGTGGCACATGTCCACGGCATTTCGCCCATGACAGGTTCATACGCCAGCACGGCCGAACTCATCGCATCGGGCGAAGCCGACTGGCGCGCCGCGCATGGGAAGTCCCCATCGCTGCCTTACGCCGACGTGCGGCTCCTGTCGCCCGTGACCGCGCCAGCAAGGCTCTTGTGTCAAGGGGCGAACTATCGCCAGCACATGATCGAATCGGGTCTGAACCCGGACGAGAAGAGCTTCAACATGTTCTTCGAGAAGTCCGATTGCTCGCTCAATGCGCCGACTGGCAAAGTACGTCGCCCCGCCCACGTTTCACTGCTCGACTACGAGATCGAGCTCGGCCTGGTGTTCAAGACCGCCATCACCGGGCCGGTGACTGTCACTGACGGCGACTTGCACAAATACGTGTTCGGCCTGGTCATCGCCAACGACATCTCCGCGCGCGATGTCCAGCTGCCACAGATGCAGTTCTTCAAGGGCAAGAGCTATCGCGGCTTCTGCCCGGTCGGGCCATATCTTGCGGTGCTGGAGCCCTCCGACTTCCGATACCTGGATCAACTGACGCTGACATTGACGGTCAACGGCGAGGTGCGCCAGCAGGACAGCACGGCGAACCTGGTCTACAAGCCCGCCGAAACCATCACGGAGCTCTCGACCTTCAGCGACGTGGCCCCGGGCGATCTGCTGCTGACCGGAACCCCCTCCGGCTGCGCGCTGCGCGTGCCTCCACCGTTCCTGCGTCGGGTGATGCAGCTGCTGTTGAACGAAAAGAAGCTCTGGGCAGTCTTCAAGCGGACGCAGGGCCGACGTCCTCAATACCTGAAGCCGGGCGACACCGTGGCCGCGACCATCGCGAGTGCCGACCGCGTCATCGACCTTGGGGAGCAGCGCGTTGGCATCGACGGATAAAGCCCCCTCTGCTTCACTGCCCGATGTGGACGTGCTGATTGTCGGCTACGGTCCCGTCGGCGCAGCACTTGCCTGCCTGCTTGGACGCTATGGCGTGCGCGCGCTGGCAATCGACAAAGCCGGCGAGATCTATCTCGCGCCTCGCGCCATCGCACTCGACAACGAAGCGCTTCGCATCCTGCAGCTCACCGGCCTCGAGGAAGGCGCGTTCCCGACGATCGCCATTCCGCACGTGCGCATGCACTGTCCGTACGTCGGCGAGTTTGCACGCGTCAATACCAGCGGCAGTGTCAATGGCCATCCCAAGCTGGTGACCTTCTACCAGCCCGATCTGGAGCGCGCCCTGCGCGACAAGGCCGCGGAATTCGCTCATGTGAAGTTCATGCCGGCAACGGAGCTGACCTCCTTCCATGAAACACAGAACGGGGTCGAAGCCACGCTCTCGTGTTCCGACGGAAGCACCGCCAGCGTACACGCTCGCTACCTCGTGGGCGCCGACGGTGCCGGATCGATCGTGCGCAGAGCCATCGCCCAGGACTTCGGCGGAAAAACCTACGCGCAGGACTGGCTCATCGTGGATGCGCTCGATGTGCCTCGGCCTATCGACCATGTCGAGTTTCTCTGCGACCATCGCCGGCCCACGCCGCACATGGTGGCACCGGGCGGTCGTGAACGTTGGGAGTTCATGCTGCGCCCAGGCGAAACGCGCGCGCAGATCGAAAGCCCCGAGTCCATTCGCGCCCTGCTCGCTCCCTGGAGCAAGGGCCGGGAGATGCGGATCGAGCGCCAGGCGGTGTATCGCTTCCATGCAAGGTCTTGCGAGCGCTTCTCGAAAGGTCGCGTGTTCCTGGCGGGAGATGCCGCACATATCACCCCACCTTTTGCAGGCCAAGGACTGGTTGCCGGCTTGCGCGATGCAGCCAACCTTTCCTGGAAGCTGGCGTGGGTCGTACGAGGCCATGCATCGCCAGCCATCCTGGAAAGCTACGACCAGGAACGCCGGCCCCACGCACGGGAAATGATCGGCCTCGCCAAATTCATGGGCCGTCTGGTGATGCCGCGCAACGCGCTCATGGCCATCGCGGTGCACGGCACCTCTCGCCTTTTGCGCTTCATCCCCGGCTTGCGCGGCTACCTCGAGGAACTGGAGATAAAGCCGCAGAACCGCTTCGCCAAAGGGCTCTTCGTACCAGCAAGAGGTACGAAGCTGGCCCATGGCGACCTGCTGCCGCAAGGCGTGGTGCGCAAGGCTGACGGCAAATACCTTTTGAGCGACGACGCCCTGGGCCAAGACCTCACGCTCGTCGGATTCGGGCTCGATCCCGCCGCCCATCTCGACGAAGGCGCACGTCGCAGATGGGTCGCTCGCGGCGGCAACATCGTCCACTTCTGCCTGCGCGGCGAAGCTCTGCACCGCGGCGAACACAGCTACGAGGACTTCAGCAACGCACTGATCCCGGACGCCGCCCCCTATGGGTGGGCCGCGGTAGTGCGTCCGGACAGGACGGTGCTGCACGACGGACCGGTGAATGAATCGCTTCGCCTTGTCGACGAAACACTCGCCCTGCTCGACGCCGCGACTTCTTGAACCTGAATGAGATAGCACTGTGCTGGCCTACGCAATTGCCGATCGCGCGCATTCCCGTCTCTCCGCCGTGCAGATTTTCCCGGCGTCCACGCTGGCGCCCACGGAAATCCGGGTGGAGATGGCAGCGAGCTCGATCAATCCGATCGACCGCCTTCTTGTCAAAGGCTACGGATCGGCGCTCGTGAATCCCCGCGGACACTTTCCGCGGATCCTGGGTCGCGACGGGGTCGGCATGATCACGGCGATCGGCTCCGCAGTACGGCATCTGCACGTGGGCCAGCGTGTTGTTCTTGCCGTCTCACCTCGCCGCGACGGCACCTACGCAGAACAGGTCACGATTCCGAGCTCTTGCGCCTGTGCCATCAGCGACGCCCTGGCGAACGATGCCGCGGCCGTCATCGGCTATGCGGGTTCGACCGCCGTACAGGCGCTGTGGGCCGCAGATCTGGACCCTGCAGGGTCGCAGGGGCGGCGACTCATGATCCACGGGGCCAGTGGAGGACTCGGAACAATCGCGGTGCAGATTGCCGCCCGCTGGGGCGCCCAGGTGACTGCAGTGTGTTCCAGACGCAATCACGCCTGGCTGAAGGAACTCGGTGCATCACAGACGATGGACTACGAGGAAGCGTTTGGCCTGCGGGTGTTGCCGGCCGACAGCGTGGTCAATTTCGCCACGCCGGACTCGGAAGGAAGCGACCGGCGAGCGGATCCATTGCTGGCGGCATTGCAACGCACTGATGGCCGACGCGCGTACGCCACGGTGATCACACCCACATTGGGCCTCGTCACACAGCATGGTGTCGTTCCGGGTTTGCTGCGTGCCGGTGTAGATCTCGCTCGGCGAAAGGCTGGCGCGTTGCTCAACAACGTCCGCTATAGCCAAGTGCTGTTTCGCGAGGACCCGAAGGCACTGGCGACGGTGGTCGATTTCTTTTCGACTCCTGGAGCGCAATCGGTTGTGCAACGCGCACTCCTTGCCGCAGCACTTCCCGCCGAGTTTTCGGACAACGCCGAGTTGCGCACTCCAGGCAAGACGCTGGTCCATCTTTTCCCCCGCAGTCCCGCCCCCCGGTAGGAACACCGAGCCGTCCGAAGACCCGTCGGACGGAACGATCCTGCCCTTCCTCAAAAAGCCAATCATCAGGAGACAAGACAATGAAGATGCAAAGAAAGAGCACCGTGGCACTCACGATGCTTTTGTGTTCGATGGGCTGGGCCCACGCCCAGTCCGCCGGACAGTGGAAGATTGGAACCGGCTGGTTCCATGTCGCGCCCCAGTCTTCGGGCAGCCCGTTGACAGTCACGGCGCTCGGGCAGTCGACGACGGTGCAAGGAAGCTCATCGAAAGTGGGCAATGCCGACACATTCGGCATCACGGCAACCTACTTCCTGACCGACAACTTCGCCCTCGAAACCGCAATCGCCAAGCCGCCTCGTCTTCGTCTGATCGGCAAAGGCACGCTGGAGCGACTGGGTGAAGTCGGCAGCGCGGAGATCGTCAGTCCATCACTGCTGTTGCAGTACCATTTTCTCGACTCATCGGCCAAACTCCGCCCGTTTGTCGGGGCCGGCCTTTCATACGTGAAACTGAGCAAGGTCGAGCTCGCGAACTCGATCTCCAGTGGGGCCTTTCTGCGCGATCCGACACGCGGATCGCTGCTCGAAGGACCGACCAGTGCATCGTTCACCAACTCGATCGCACCAGTGGTGAGTCTGGGCGTCAACTACAACATCGACGAACACTGGTCACTGGGCTTGTCTGTCTCGTACACCCGGCTGAGCACACGGGCAACCCTTACGACGAGGTCGAACGTGGGGGATGTGATTTCGACAACCAAGGCGAAGATCAACCCGATCGTGAGTTTTCTCTCCGTCGGGTACCGGTTCTAGTGAGTTGATGTTCCCTGGCCGAGTCCTGGACCAGGTCTCAGCCAGAGTTCGTCGTGCCGGTTTCGAAGAGACTGCGCAGGCCGACAACAGGTCGGCTGAACGCTGCGCCGTAGCTGATCTACGCCAGCCGGCCTCCGATACGCGACGCGCCCTCGGTGATCAGGTGAACGATCTTTTCGAGATCGACGATGGCCAGGCGCGAGGTGTCGAAAACCAGCGAGATCGCAGCCCATGCGCCACCGTCGGTTTTCAATATCGGCGCGGCCACCGCCGCAAGCTGCGGCTCGAGTTCACCGATCGATACGTAGTGGCCTGCCTTGCGGATCGCCGCAAAGCCACGCCGGAATTCGCTCCAATCCGCGGGCAATCCACTGCGAACGATCTCGTCGTGGCGAGCGTCGAAGACCTTGCGCAATTGAGCCGGCGTGAAATTGGCCAGCAAGACCTTTGGTGCCGCGCCTTGAAACAACGGACGGGGCCGTCCACGCCCATAGGCGAGGGTGGCCGGAGCCCCGCCCATCTCGCGATGCGTGTCGAGTACTTGCATCCCGAAGAGGCCGGAGATGACGCAGTCGAACCCGGTCGCTGCGACCAGTTCGCGCATCACCGGAATGCCCTCGCGCAACACCGGGTCCGCCTTGCGGATGTAGTGGTCGAGCAGGATGATGCGAGGTCCCAGTGCGTAGTGCGAATCCTCGACACGTTGCAGAAGACCGGCTTCGAGCAGCATCCGCACATAGCGATAGCCCGTTGGCAGCGACACGTCCAGTGCCGCCGAAATATCGTCCGCAGTGCGCGTCAGGTGCGTGTCGTCGAAAAGATCGAGAACTCCCAACATGCGTCCCAAGCTGGACATGGATTTTTCCGGCACGCAAATTTCTCCAGGATGTCATGGCGCGGCAGGGAGGTATTGCGAGATGCGATCCGGATCGTGCCCCATGCGCGCGCCGCCGACAATATGTCGGCCTAACCTGAGTATCGCCGCCTGCGCGTTGTCGGCACCTGGAAGACGCAATGGACGAGCTGAGAATGGCCGAACTCGGCAATAGCAGTCACCGAACCGCGCGGTTCGACTGACATTACCCGCTGCGAAGCAGTCGACCGAAGCTAGCATGCGCGGACTGGCTGGAAGCATTCTCAGCAGACGGCCCCTGCGGCAGCGTGAATCTGCGTAACGTGATGCACTTCTCGTCCGCATTGAACTCCACCTTGATGACTTCTTTCATTGCTGATTCACATCGTGCGGCCGAGAAGCGACCAGGGCATGCTGCCGACGATGGAGACGAGAGCGAACACTCCTGCTGCGATGACCAGGATCAGCAGCACGACACAGACTCGCTCGCCGGCACCCCCATGCTTCATGCCGGGTCGCCCACCTTCAATATGAGCTTGCCCGGCTTCTTGCCCGTGAAGACCGACATCAGGAGGGCTGGCGCTTTCTCGAAGCCTTCGTGCACGTCCTCCTCGACGCGCAGCTTGCCCTGTTGCACCCATTCGGCGAGCTGCTTCGCGCCCTGGTCCAGCCGGTCGGCGAAGTAGAACAGGTGCACGCCTTCGACACGCAGCAACTGCGTGACGATCCTGCCGTAGTTCTTCGGCCCCTGGAAATTCAGGTCCGCATAGCCCTGCGACATCGCACCGCAGACCACGATGCGCCCGCGTTGCTTCATGTGCAGGAACATTTCGTCGAGGATGTCGCCACCGACGTTGTCGTAGTAGGCATCGACGCCGTCCGGGCACACCTCGCGCAGCCGCGCGGGGATGTCGTCCGTCCTGTAGTTGATCGCTGCGTCGTAGTGGCCGCTCTCCACGATCCAGCGGCACTTGTCGGCATCGCCGGCAAAGCCGATCACCTTCTTCGCGCCCAAGGCCTTGGCGATGCCTCCCACCACGTGCCCGGTGGCCCCGGTGGCGGCCGAGACCACCACCGTGTCCCCCGGCTGCACGCGCAGTTGATCCACCGTGCCGAAGTAGGCCGTCAGGCCACCCACGCCAAACATGCCCAGATTCCACGACAGCGGGTAGTTCGCCTTGGGCAGCACCCGCAGCGGCATCGGGCCGCCCGGCCGCACCACGAAGTAATCCTCCCAGGTCATGAAGCCGTCGACCAGGTCGCCTTCCTTGTAGTCGGGGTGGCGCGATCTGACGACCTGGCCGATGCCCATCGTGCGCACCGGCGTGCCGGGGGCCTGCGGCGGCATGTAGCCGCCGTCCTCGGTCATCCAGAGCCGCTGGGTCGCGTCGAAGCCGAAGTACAGCGTGCGCAGCAGCACTTCGTCTTCGCCCGGTTCGGGCACCGGGCCTTCCTTGTACTGGAAGTCGTCCGGGGTCAGGTCGCCGACGGGGCGTCGGCTCATGAGCCATTGGCGGTTGATGGGTTGGGTCACGTCTATCTCCTTGGTGGTTGTCAGTGTCTGCTCGCCGTCACTCGGCATTCACGCCGGGCATCTTGAAAAGGGCCTTGTCGAAGGCGTCATCGGGCATCCAGCGCCCTATGTGCCACGCCTTGTCGAGCGGATAACGGACGCGCGGCCGTGCCGACTCAAGGGCGTGCCGCACGGCCTCCAGCACGACGGACATCGGCGCTTCGGCCCGGTGCCGCCGCGACGCGCGCCCAGCGCTGGCGGGAAGGCGCGGGTCACCGCCAGCAGCCCGAAGACGTTGACATCGAAGACCTTGCCCGCGTCGACCTGCGTCACCGCCTGGTTCAGCGCGTCCCGGTCGGTCATGTCGAACACCAGCGGCACGAAGGCCTCGCCCCAGCACCTCGCCAGCCCGTCGGCATCGGCGAGCCGGCGCACGGCCCCGCGGACGAGGTAGCCGCGCTGCATCAGGTCTTCGGCAATGGCAAGGCCGATGCCGGAGGAAACGCCCGTGATGACGACGACGGGACGCGTTTCTCGGGTCTTGTTCGTCCTCATACTTGTCGTCTGTTGGGGATCCGCCTGCCTCAGGAGCCGTGTGTCAACTCGATGCCGCCGTCCACCACGAGCCGTGTGCCGGTCAAGTAGCGCGCCTCATCGCTGGACAGGTACAGCACCGCGTGAGCGACGTCGTCGGCGGTGCCGAACTCGCGCATCGGGATGCGCGACAGGAAGGCCTCGCGCAGGGCTTCCGGCGGGGCCCCGACCTGGGGCGACAGCGTCGAGAACAGCCCGTCGAGCAGCCGCGTCTGCACCAGCCCGGGATGCACGGAGTTGCAGCGGATGCGGTAGCCCGACTGCAGGCAGTACGAAGCCACCGAACGCGTGTACTGCGCGACGCCGGCCTTCGAGAAGCCATACGGCGCCAGCTGCGGCACCGGCGTGAGCGCCGCGATCGAGGACATGTTGACGATCGCACCGCCGTGGGCCTTCATCGCCTCGATGCCGTAGCGGCAACCCAGGAACACCCCTTCGCCGTTGATGCGCAGCATCTCGCGCCATTCCGCGAGCGAGGTGTGCTCGGGATCGGCAAATCCGTTCAGGAAGCCGATGCCGGCGTTGTTGACGAGGATGTGCAGCGGCCCGGCAGCACCGATGGTGGCCATGACCTGCGCCCAGTCGCTCTCCTTCGTCACGTCATGATGGCAATAGCGGGCACCGGTGTCGCGCGCCAGCTGCTCGCCGCGGGCATCGTCGATGTCGGTGATGAACACCGACGCGCTCTGCGCGCACATCATGCGCACGATCGCTTCGCCGATGCCCGAAGCGCCGCCGGTGATGAGCGCCGTCTTCCCGACCACGCGGCCTGTATTTTCCGGGGTCTTTTTCATGTTCATCTCGTGAAGATCAAAAGTGAGTGGGAAGTCGGGCGGTGTGCCCGCCATCGACGATCAGCTCGGTGCCGGTGACCATTGCGCTGTCGTCGCTCGCGAGGAACACGACGGCGCGAGCGACGTCATCGGGCGTTGCCACGCGTCCCAGCGGGATGTCCTGTGCGAACGCGTTGAGCATGGTCTCGCGATCGCCGAACAGCGGCAGGGCCGGATCGAACATCGCGGTGTCGACATACGACGGATGGACGGCGTTGCAGCGGATCGGGTAGCCCTTCTGGGCGCAGTGCATGGCCACGGCCTGCGTCAGCGTCCTGACGCCGCCCTTGGTCGCGCAGTAGCCCGCCGTGCTCGGCACGCCGCGCAGCCCCGACACCGAGCCCAGGTTGACGATGGCGCCCGCCTGGGCACTGCGCCGGATGGCTCGCACGCCGTGCTGGCAGCCGAGGAACACGCCGGTGAGGTTTACCGCCAGCTCGCGGTTCCACTTCTCCAGCAACAGCTCCTCGAAGTCGACCGGCGACGTGATGCCGGCGATGTTGCAGACGATGTGGATCGCACCGAAGGCCTGCTCCGAACGCTCGATCGCACCGGCCCAGCCGGCGTCCTGGGCCACGTCGAACACTTCGACGCTGGCGCGCCCGCCCTGCTCGCGCAGCAATGCCGCGGTCTGCTCGGCGCTGCTGCGTTGCACGTCGGCGACGATGACGCTTGCGCCTTCGGCCGCCAGGCGCAGTGCCGTGGCGCGGCCGATGCCTGAGCCGGCACCGGTGACCAGTGCTACCTTGTTGTTCAACTTCACGCTTGTCTCCTTTCTGTCCGTCATCGAAATCTTCTTCACGCGTTCCTGAGAGGACTGCTATCTGCCGGATCAGCAGACCTCGAACAACCCCGCGGCGCCCACTGAGCTCACGGAGCTCACGACGCCTTGCTCAGGATGTTGACGGCCACGACGGCTTCTTCCACCCCCGCCAGGCCGCCGCCGTTTTCCTGCAGCGCGATGCGGGCGCCTTCCACCTGGCGTGCGCCGGCCTCGCCGCGCAGCTGCGTCACCAGTTCAAAGAGCTGGCCGATGCCGGTGGCACTGAGCGGGTGGCCCTTGGACTCGAGGCCGCCCGAGACGTTGACCGGCAGGCGGCCACCGTGCGTGAACTCGCCGCGTTCGGCCGCCGGACCGCCTTCGCCGGGGGCCACGAACTGCAGGTTTTCGACCTGGATGATTTCGCCCATCGCCGAGGCGTCGTGCACTTCGGCCACGTCGATGTCGTCAGGGCCGACGCCGGCGATCTCATAGGCCTGCTGCGCTGCCAGGCGCCCCGCGGCCAGTTCGACCTGGTCAATGCGGCGGTGCGTGAAGCTGCGCATCACGCTGGCGGCCACCTTGATGCAGCGGCTGCGGTCGGCACCGATGCGCTTGAGGCCTTCTCCGGTGCAGACGATGGCGGCCGAGGCGCCATCGGACACCGGCGCGCACATCGGCAGCGTCAGCGGGTAGGTGATCGGCGGCGCGGCCAGCACCTCGTCGATCGTGTAGGGCTTGCGGATCTGCGAGAACGGGTTGTGCACCGAATGGTTGTGGTTCTTCGCGCAGACGGCGGCCACCTGGCGCTGCGTGATGCCGTACGTCTTCATGTAGTAGCGGCACATCGATGCGTAGACCTGCATCACTTCGCTGTACGGCTTGTCCGACTCGGAGCCCGGCGGCACTTCCACGCCGGCGCCCAGCGACAGCATGTCGGCCAGGTTCTGCTCGGCGCGGCTCACGTCCCAGCCGCCCTGGAAGACGCTGAACATCTTGGCCTTGTCGGGGATGTTCAGCTTCTCGACGCCGAGCGCCAGCGCCACGTCGGTGCTGCCGGCGCGCAGCGATTGGATCGCCAAGTGGAAGGCCGAGCTGCCGGAGGCGCAGGCGGCCTCGACGTTGAAGGTCGGGATCCCCGTGATGCCGATCTTGCCGAACACGACCTGCCCGGGCACCAGGATCTGTCCCTGCAGATAACCGTTGGTCGCACCCGCGTAGAAGGCGGTGCCGATGTCGCTGGCCTGGCAGCCCGCGTCCTTCAGCGCGCCGTCCAGCGCCTCCTGGGCGAGGTTGTCCAGCGGACGTTCCAGGTGTCGCCCGAAGACGGTCATTGCGATGCCAGCGATGTAGATGTCGTTCATGTCGAGAGTTCCTTTGAATTTCAGGTCTTGCGTTGGGCCTGCTGCCAGAACTGCTGGGCGCAGCTCCTTCTCGAGCACCCCGGATCAGGGATTGCTCCAGCCCTCCGCATAGAGCTGCTGGCAAAGAAGCCCAAGGCGCATGGTCACCGTGTAGCTCTCGCCATCCCCGATAAGGGAGGGGCGTGCGTCGCGGAACAGCTTCTCGATGGGATATTCGCGTGTCGTGCCCACCCCGCCGAAAAGCTGGAGCGCCTCGTGGGCCACTTTCATCGCCTCTTCGGTGACCGTCACTTTGTTGGCTGCGGTGACGTAAGGGTGGGGCCGCTCCGAAAGGCGTGCAAACGCGAGTGAGCGCCGCGCCGTCGCGCGGGCCAGTTCAATCCGGCGCAGCATGTCGCCGAGACGATATCGGGTCAGCTGATGATCGATCAGCAGCCTTCCGCCCTGTTTACGTTCATGGCAGTACTGCAGCGCCATCTCGAACGCCGCGCGGGCGAGGCCCACGAATATCGGCGACGTGTGTGCTCCGGCGTAAGCCCACACCGAAGCAAAGTTGCCGCAGTACTCGTCTTTCAATGCGACGGCGAAGCGTTTCGGCACACGAACGTTGTCGAAATAGATTTCCCCTTGAGGAAGCGCGCGCAGGCCGATTTTCTCAAGCGGCTTGCCGCGCGACACGCCGGGAAGGTCGAGAGGGATGATCACCGCGACACCGTGCGGCCGGCCTTGCTTGTCGTGGCGCCCGTCGCCATAGTCAGCGCTCATGTAGGCGACGGCCACCTGCGCCACCGCGCCGTTGGAGACCCAGGCGGAGCTTTGGCCGTTGATGACGATCTCGTCCTCGCCGACCTTGCCCCACAGATTGCCCGTGTTGCCCGGCACGCCTGCAGGCCAGTCACGCTGCATGTCGAAGATCTGGAAGTCGCTGCCGAAGTCGGGCTTGGTGCCGATCCAGCACCCGATGCGGCCGGCACACAGCTCGGCGAGTTCCTGCTTTCCGGCGGCAAGCGCCAGTTGCATCGGGAAGTTGGCGATGCCCAGCGAAAGAGCGAGCCCGCTGTCGCCCCACCCCATCTCCTCGGCGATCATCGATTCCATGCGCAACGCCGTCTCTTGGGGGAGCGAAGCGAACTGTGCGGGATCTACGCCGAGCTTCGCGAACTCTGCAAAGACCGAGTAATAAGGCGATCCTGGGGCGATGGCCTGCTCCGCGGTCATCTTGTCCAGCGCCGTGCCCGTCGGGCGGAGGACTTCCTTGGCAAACCGATGAAGCACCTCCTGAACCGCGCGCTCCTCTTCGGACAGCGGCGTTTCGAAACCGGAGAGGCAAACGTCCGGCAAATTCAGTTCAGTTTTCAGTTCCAGCACGTTCGTCTCCTTTGGATTCAGATCTTGCGTTGGGCCTGCTGCCAGAACTGCTGGCGCAGGTCTTTCTTGAGCACCTTGCCGGCAAGACTGCGGGGCAACGATGCGATGAAGTCCACCGACTTCGGCGCCATCACGCTGCCCAGGCGCTCCTTGCAAAGCGCGATCAGTTCGTCGGCACTGGCGCTCTGGCCGGGGTTCAGCTCGACGACCGCCTTGACGGCCTCGCCCCACTTCTCGTCGGGCACGCCGATCACGGCGCAGTCCTGCACCGCGGGGTGCGACCACAGCACCTGCTCGACCTGGCTCGGGTAGACGTTGAAGCCGCCCGTGATGATCATGTCCTTCTTGCGGTCGGTGATGTGCAGCCGGTGCTCGCCATCGAAGTGGCCGATGTCGCCTGTGTGCAACCAGCCGTCGACGATGGTCTCGGCGGTCTTCTCGGGATCCTTGTAATAACCCTTCATCACGATGTCGCCGCGCACGCAGATCTCGCCTGTCTCGCCGTCAGGCAGGATCCGGCCATCGTCATCCATGATCTCGACCCGCACCAGCGGGTTGGTGTGACCCACCGACGACAGGCGCTCGTCGGACGCCAACTCCCCGCCCACCATGTGCTCGTCGGGCCGCAGGATGGAAATGCCGGCCGGCGCTTCGGTCTGGCCGTAGCCGCCCATCATGATCGGCCCGAAGATCTCGATGGCCTTCTTGAGTTTTTCCACCGACATCGGCGCCGCGCCATACATCAGGTACTTCATCGACGAGAAGTCGGCTTCGGCAATGCCGGGCATCTCCAGCAGCCGGTAGATCACCGTGGGGGGCAGGAAGAACTCCGTCACCCGGTGCCGGGCCACGTTCTCGATCAGCGCGGCGGGATCGGGCTTGGTGAGCACCACCACCGTGCCGCCTTGCGCGGTGCAGGGCACCGACAACATGCCGGCCGCATGCGTCATCGGCGCCATCGTCAGGTTCACCGGCCGCGTGCCGTCCCGGTAGGGGCACATGATCAGCGAGAAGCCGACGAAGGTCTGCAGGCTGCGGTGCGTGTTCATCACGCCCTTGGGCGTGCCGGTCGTGCCACCGGTCGGCGTCAGCATGACCACGTCGTCCATCTCGTAAGGGACGACCGGCATGGCCGCCGAGGCGTGCGCGAGCCATGAATCCAATGACGGCGCCCAAGGGAGATCGGCGTCGATGCAAACCCAGTGCTTGACCTTCTTCAGGACGCCGCGCAACGAGTCCACCATGGGCGCATAGGCGTTCTGAAAGAACAGGATCTCGCAGTCGAAGGTGTCGATGACGTAGCGGTTCTCCTCTGCCGAGCTGCGCGGATTCACCGGCAGCCACGCCTTGTTGGCGCGCCACAGGCCCAGCGTGCAGGTCCATGCGATGACGTCGTTGCCCGACCAGACCGCTCCCTTGGCTTCCTTCGGCAGGCCCAGTGCCAGGAGCTTGTTGGCTATGCGGCAGGACAGCGCGCCCACCTCGTTGTACGTGAAGACCCGCTCGCCCTGGATGTAGGCGGCGCCGGCCGGGTTCAGGCGCCAGCCGCGGTCGAAGAAGTCGATGACTGCCATGATGTTGATTCGTTCGAGTTCGGAAATGGGTGTCAGGGGTTGGACCAGCCCTCGGCGTACAGCTGCTGGGCCAGCAGGCCCAGGCGCATGGTCAAGGTGTAGTTCTCGCCGTCCTCGATGAGCGCCGATCGCGCGTCGCGGAACAGCTTCTCGATCGGGTATTCGCGCGTTGTGCCGACACCGCCGAAAAGCTGGAAGGCCTCGTGCACCACCTTCATCGCTTCCTCGGTCACCGTCACCTTGCCTGAGGCAGTGACGTAGGGATGACTGCGGGGCGACAGGCGCGCGAACGCCTGCACCCGCCGCGCCGTGGCACGCGACAGCTCGATGCGGCGCAGCATGTCGCCCAGGCGATAGCGAGTCAGCTGGTGGTCGATCAGCAGCCGACCCCCTTGCCTGCGTTCATGGCAGTACTGCAGCGCATGCTCGAACGCCGCGCGCGCGACGCCGGTGAAGATGTGCGCCATGTGCGTGCCGGCATTCGACCAGGCCGACGCGAAGTTGCCGTCGTAGTCGTCCTTCAGCGCGATCGCGAAGCGCTTGGGGATGCGCACGTTGTCGAAGTAGATCTCGCCCTGCGGCAGCGCGCGCTGGCCGATCTTCTCCAGGGGCTTGCCGCGCGACACGCCGGGCAGGTCGAGCGGAACGATCGCGGCCACGCCGTACGGCCGGCCTTGCTTGTCGTGCCGCCCGTCGCCATAGTCAGCGCTCATGTAGGCGACGGCCACCTGCGCCACCGCACCGTTGGAGACCCAGGCGGAGCTTTGGCCGTTGATGACGATCTCGTCCTCGCCGACCTTGCCCCACAGATTGCCCGTGTTGCCCGGCACGCCTGCCGGCCAGTCACGCTGCATGTCGAAGATCTGGAAGTCGCTGCCGAAGTCGGGCTTGGTGCCGATCCAGCACCCGATGCGACCGAGGGTCAGACCGAGCAACTCCTGGTTGCCCAAGGCGGACGCCACCTCGAGGGCCATGCTCCCGGCCCCGATCGAGACGGCCAGGCCGCTGTCTCCCCAGCCGAGCTCCTCGCTGATCATCGATTCGACGCGCAACGCCATCTCCGGGGGCAGCGAAGCCATCGCAGCGGAATCGAGGCCCAGCTTCGCGAACTCCGGCCAGAGCGAGTAGTACGGCGAGCCGGGCGCCACCACCTGTTCGGCCGTCATCTTGTCAAGCTCGGTGCCCAGCGGACGCAACACGTCCTTCGCGAAACGATGCATCGTCTGCTGGATGGCGCTCTCCTCTTCGGACAGCGGGGTCTCGAAGCCGGTCAAGCTGACAGCCGGGAGCGTCAGGTCTTTCTTCAGGTTCAGCATGTCGGTTCCTTCGTTCAGGTGTTCGGCGGACCCGCGGGGATGCCCTCGTCGAACTTGGCGAGGCGGTCGTCCAGCACGACCCACGGCTGGGCACGGCTGGTGAAGAGGTCCAGGGCGGGCGGATACAGGCTGGCGTCATCCAGCGTGCCGGCCGAGATCAGCGCGATCTCGGGCTTCTCGGCGATCCTGCCGAGCACCTGCGAGCCGCAGTTGGGGCAGAAGCCGCGCGACACGGCATGACCGGCGTTGCTGGTGGACGTGTGATAGCGCAGCTCGCCACGCACGAAGCGGAACGCCGCGGCGGGCACGATGCGCACCGACGAATACGCGGTGCCGGTGTAGCGCTGGCAGACGCTGCAATGGCAGTTCAGCGACACGACGGGCTCGGCCGTGCACTCGTAGCGCACGTCGCCACAGGCACAGCCGCCTTGCAGCTTCACAGGGCTTGATGGGTTGTTCATTTCGCGGTGGCCTCCAGTGATGAAACGAGTTCCGGCACGGCGGTGAACAGGTCGTCGACCAATCCGTAGTCGGCCACGCCGAAGATCGGCGCCTCCGCATCCTTGTTGATCGCGACGATCACCTTGGAGTCCTTCATGCCCGCCAGGTGCTGGATGGCGCCGGAAATGCCGCACGCCACATAGAGCTGGGGCGCGACGATCTTGCCGGTCTGGCCCACCTGCAGGTCGTTGGGCGCATAGCCCGCATCGACCGCCGCGCGGCTGGCGCCGATCGCAGCGCCCAGCTTGTCGGCCAGCGGCGTCATCACGTCGTGGAACTTCTCGCTCGAGCCGAGCGCGCGGCCGCCAGAGACGATGATCTTCGCGGCGGTCAGTTCGGGGCGGTCGCTCTTGGCGATCTCGCAGCTTTCGAACTTGCTCTTGCCCGTGTCGCCCACCGCGCCAGCCGTTTCGACACCAGCGCTGCCGCCGGTGGCAGCAGCCGGATCGAACGCGGTCGTGCGCACGGTGATCACCTTCACCGCATCGCTGCTCTGCACGGTGGCGATGGCGTTGCCGGCATAGATCGGGCGCTCGAACGTGTCGGCGCTGTCAACCTTCGTGATGTCGGAGATCTGAGCCACGTCCAGCTTCGCGGCCACGCGCGGCGCCACGTTCTTGCCGCTCGCGGTGGCGGGGAACAGGATGTGGCCGTAGTTGCCGGCGATGGCCAGCACCTGCGCCGCGACGTTCTCGGCCAGACCGTGCGCGAACTGCTCGCCGTCGGCGTGGATCACCTTCGCCACACCGGCGATCTGGCTCGCGGCCTTGGCGGCCTCACCGGCATTCGCGCCAGCAACCAGCACGTGAACGTCACCGCCGCAAGCAGCGGCGGCAGTCACGGTGTTCAGGGTCGCAGCCTTGATGGACGCGTTGTCGTGTTCTGCAATCACCAGGGCGGCCATATCAGATCACCTTCGCTTCGGTCTTGAGCTTTTGCAGCAACGTCGCGGCGTCCGGCACCTTGATGCCCGCGCTGCGCTTAGTCGGCTCGGTCACTTTCAGCGTCTTGAGGCGCGGCTTCACGTCCACGCCCAGGTCTTCAGGCTTCACCGTGTCCAGCTGCTTCTTCTTCGCTTTCATGATGTTGGGCAGCGTCACGTAGCGCGGCTCGTTCAGGCGCAGGTCGGTGGTGACCACCGCGGGCAGCGGCATGCTGATCGTCTCGAGGCCGCCGTCGACTTCGCGCGTGACCTTGGCCTTGCCGTCGGCCACTTCCAGCTTCGATGCGAAGGTGGCCTGTGGCAGGTCGGCCAGCGCGGCCAGCATCTGGCCCGTCTGGTTGGCGTCGTCGTCGATCGCCTGCTTGCCAAGGACCACCAGACCCGGCTGCTCCTTGTCGACCAGCGCCTTCAGCAGCCTGGCCACGGCCAGCGGCTGCAGCTCTTCATCCGTCTGCACGAGGATGGCGCGATCAGCGCCGATGGCCATCGCTGTGCGCAGGGTCTCCTGGCACTGCTGCACGCCGCAGGAGACGGCGATGACTTCCGTTGCCACGCCCTTCTCTTTCAGGCGCACGGCCTCTTCGACGGCGATCTCGTCAAAAGGGTTCATCGACATCTTCGCGTTCGCGATGTCCACGCCCGAGCCGTCGGACTTCACGCGCACCTTCACGTTGTGGTCCACGACCCGCTTGACTGAAACAAGAATCTTCATTCGTTGACTCCGATTGATCCGTCACGCCTGCAGCGCCCACTCGTCCAGCGTTGCGTCGCTGCCGTTCATCGCCGTCACGGCCAGCGCGCCGGCCTGCGGCAGCACATGCGTGGCATAGAAGCGGGCTGAGGCCAGCTTGGCCCGCAGGAAGGATTCGCTCTCGCCGGCGTCGCCCGCATCCAGCAGACGGCTCGCCGCCAGCGCAGCGCGGGTCATCAGCCATCCGCCGGCGACGATGCCCGCGAGCTTGAGGAACGGCACGGCCACGGCGAGCACATCGAGCGGTCGCTCGCGCTGCGCCTGGGCGATCCATTGCGCGACCATCCGCACGGAGGCGACGCCTTCCCCGAGCCGCGATGCGAGGTCCGCCAGTGTCGGCTGGGCCGTCGTCTCGGCCAGCGTGCGGTCCACTTGCGCCAGCCAGCGGTTCAGTGATGCCCCGCCGTCGCGCAAGACCTTGCGGGCGATCAGGTCGTTGGCCTGGATGCCGGTGGTGCCTTCGTAGATCGGGGCGATCAGCACGTCACGCAGCGGCTGCGACGCGCCGCTCTCGGTGACATACCCCATGCCGCCGTGGATCTGCACGGACGTGCGGGTCACCTCCACGGCCGTCTCCGTCGCCCAGCCCTTGAAGATCGGAATCATCAGGTCGACGAAGTCCTGGCGCTCCTGGCGCACCATCGGATCCGAATGGCCATCGGCCAGGTCCAGCGCCCCCGCGAGCATGTAGCCCAGCGCGCGCATCGCCTCGGTCTGGCTGCGCATCGACAACAGCATGCGCCGCACGTCGGGGTGGCGAATGATCGGCACGGGCAGTGCACTGCCTTCGGCAGCACGTCCCTGCACGCGCTCGCGGGCGTACGCCAGGGCCTGGCGATAGGCCCGCTCGCTGAGCGCCACCCCTTCCATGCCGACGAGGATCCGCGCCTGGTTCATCATCACGAACATGGTCTGCAAACCCATGTTCTCCCCGCCGAGGAGCCATGCCACCGCACCCTCGCCGGCGTCCCCGTAGACCATCGTGCAGGTCGGACTGCCATGGTTACCGACCTTGTGCTCGATGCCGGCGCACTGCACGTCGTTGCGCGCGCCCTGCCAGCCCTCCTGCGGCAGGAACTTCGGCACCACGAACAGCGAAATGCCCTTGGAGCCTTCCGGCGCACCGGCCACGCGAGCGAGCACGAGGTGGACGATGTTGTCCGTCAGGTCGTGGTCGCCGAAACTGATGAAGATCTTCTGGCCGAAAATGCGGTAGGTCCCGTCGCCGGCCGGCACCGCCCGCGTGCGCAGCGCGCCCACGTCCGAGCCCGCTTGCGGCTCGGTGAGGTTCATCGTCGCCGTCCACTCGCCGCTGACGAGCCGGGGCAGGTAGTACGCCTTCAGCGCGTCGTCGGCCCCCACCATCAGCGCGTGCACCGCGGCATCGGTCAGGCCGGGACACATGCAGAAGGCCTTGTTGGCCCCGATGAAAATCTCGCGCACTGCGGCAGACAGCAGCGTGGGCATGCCCTGGCCGCCGTATTCGATGGGCATCGCCAGGCGGTTCCAGCCGCCCTCGACGTACTGCCGGTACGCGTCCTTGAAACCCGGAGTCGCCTTCACGCCTTCGGCGCTCCAGCGTGCGCCATCGCGGTCCCCGGTCGCGTTCAGCGGCTCCAGCACGCCTTCGGCCAGACGCGACGCTTCGATCAGGATCGAGCCGGTGAGTTCGTCGTCGGCCAGGACCTCGGCGTTCGGCAGTTGCGCGACGCGGTCGAGGTCCGCCAGTTCGCGCAGCACGAAGCGCGACTCCTCAAGGGGTACGAGGTACGAGGTCACTGGGTCTGCATCGAAGCGAGGATGCGATCGATCGTGGCGGGCAGATCAATTTCGTTTTCACGCGTCTGGCCGGCCTGGATCAACGCCTCGTTCGCGCGCGGCATGAAACCCTGCCGGACCGCGGCGCGCATCGCGTCGTTCTCGGCCGCGAAGCCTTCGAACAGCGAATCGGCCATCGACGCGAACGTGCGCTTGATGACGTCGCGGTTGGACGCGATCGCGTGCGCCGGGCGCAGCGCGATGCGGCGCGCAAGCGTGTCGACATAGGCGCGCAGCTCGTCGTCCACCAGCGCGCGGTTGACGATGCCGTACTGCTGCGCCTCTTCGCCGCTGAAGTCGCGGCCACTCAGCGTCACCTCCAGCGCGCGCGCCGGGCCGCACATCATCGCCAGCCGCGTCATGCCGCCGCCGCAGGGCAGGAAGCCCAGGCTGGTCTCGGGAATGCAGAAGCGTGCCGACCGGCTGGCGAAGCGCATCGTCATGCCCAGGATCATCTCGAGGCCGCCACCGCGGCATACGCCGTTGACCTCGGCGATGGTGATCTGCGGCAGGTTGCCAATGCAGGTGGTCAGCGACTGCAGGATGTTGATCTCGTCGTAGCGGCCCTTCGCCGCCGGGTCGGTCGACGAAGTCGCGAACTCGGTGGCATCGAAGTGCGCGATGAAGAAATCGGGCACGGCGCTGTCGAACACCACCACCTTGATCGACGGGTCGACCGTCAGGCGCCCGACCAGGCCAAACAGTTCTCTGACCATGCCGACGTTCAGCAGGTTCACCGGGGGGTTCTTGATCGACACGCGCATCACCGCGCCATCGACACGGGTGGCAAGCAATGGGTCACTCATGTTCATCTCCTTCTGTTTCGGATGGCTGCGGCGTTCAGACGATGCGCTCGACCTTCAGGTTCGAGAGTCCGTGGGTGCGCAACGCGGCGTGCAGCTCGCGATGGCCGAACGCCTGGCAGGGCGAGCGGAAGCCGGCGACGTCGATGTGGCCGCGCGCCAGCCGCGTGGCCGCATAGGCCTGCAGGCAAGCCGTCTGCAAGTAGCCTCCGACACCGTAGATCGTGCATTTGGCGGCCACGTTGGTGCCGCGGCCGTGCGTCCAGTCCATCGTGCGATGCACGTGGCGCGACTCGCGCGGAGGCATGGCGGGCGTCATGTTCGCAGCCAGCTTGTCCATCAAGGGCACGAGCTGTTCTTCCGGAATCCATTGCAGCTGCACCTTGTAGGCCCGCTCCAGCTCCTGGACCCGCTTGTACAGCTGGGGGTTGGACATCGCCACGGTCATCTTGCAGTTGCGCACTCTCGGGTCGCCATGGAACCAGATCGGGTTCGACGTGCCGCCCCAATGCGTGCCGGTCACCACCGCACCGCTGGGCAGGAGGACGTTCTGCACGTCCAGGTCCTGGTACTCGACCAGCTCGTTGTCCACGAGGTAGCGCGCCTTGTCGCGCATCAGCGAATCGAAGATGCTCTCGGCAGAGTTCTGAGTCGGCACCGCCACGCCGTACATGAACATGTCGAGCGAATCGATCCCCTCGGTCTCCATGACGTAGCGCGCGGAGATTTCGCTGACGGAATACATGCACGCCATCGACGGCACGACCAGCAGGCCGGCCTTGCGGAAGTCGGCGTCCCAGCGCTCTCGCACCTTGGCGACGTGGATCTGTTCGCCCGCCGTGTCGAGGTAGTGGATGCCGGCCTTCAGTGCCGCCTCGATGACGGTGTTGGCGCGGCGCGCGAACGGCCCCACCGTGTTGCAGACCACGCGGCGGCCGCGGAACAGCTTGGCCAGCGCCTCGACATCGTGCTCGACCTCGACGATCTCGTACTGGCAATCCTCGATGCCCGGCACGGCCTTCATAGCCTCTTCAAGCCGGGCGCGGCTGCGACCGGCCGCGATGAAGGGAACTCGGTAGTCGCGCAGATACTCGGCGACCTGGCGGCCGGTGTACCCGCTTGCGCCGTAGATGACCACAGGGTAGTTGTTGCTCATGCTTTGTTCTCCATGAAACGGTGTTGAAGGCCGCATGCGGCGGGTCACAGATCGACGCGCGGAAAAGCGTCCAGGGGGTTGAAGCGGCCACGCAGCGGCATGTCGGTGCGCAACGGGTCGTGCGCGAGCCCCTGGGCCGCAAAGAGGCGATCAAGAGGCTGTTTGACGCGCGTGTCCGATGCCTCTTGCGGCGGTGACACGTTCGCAGCGTGCACTGCGGGGAAAGTGGCCAGGAGGCTGGCCGTGTCGATGGCCTGCGGCGCAGCCACAGGCTTCGTCGAAGTGAATAGCCCCATTGTTGTCTCCGTTTTGTGATTAATGGCTTATCGGGCAACGAATCCTCCCGCTTGCACCGAATGGCGTCACCAGTCGTTCGGTCAACAGTTTCGAAATAAATTGACCAAATGGCGTAATATCAAGCCATGTCGCAAACCACCGAACGCTCGATCCGGACGGCTGTGCGGCACGTGGCTATCGCGCTGTTGCCCGAACTGCACTCGATCGGCGAGGGCATGGTGGTTCACCTGGGCGAGGAGATGCCGGAGATGTCGCATCCGGGGACCTTGGGCCTTGCTCGCACCGCATGCCATGCCAACTCCAAGCTCTTGCTGGAAGCGCTGTCCTGTGGCGTCCCACCGGAGGAACTGACGCCATCGACGGAGGTGGTGCTAGCCACCCGCGCCAGCGTTCAATACGGGGTCAATCACGACAACGTCATGCGCGGATACCGCCTGGGAACCGCCTACTGGTGTAAACGGTGGGCGCAAGCCGTGGAGAAACATTGCACCGACGCATCGCTGGCGGTCCCGGTCACCAGCTATGGCATCACCTTCCTTTTCGCTTGGCTGGAAGTGGCCTCGACCCGCCTTGGCGCCGAGTTCCGTGACGAGACGGAGCGGCAAGCCCGCGAAGGCTCGCTCGCATGGGCGGCATACGTTCGAAGTGCTCTGACCAGCGAAGATCTCGATGCTCGCGAGGCAAGCCTGCGTCTTGGCTACGACCTTGGCGGTCACCATGTCGCGCTGGTGCTGAGCCATTACCGAAGCGGTGATCACACGGCGTTGGACTCGACCGCTTTCGAGATCGCCGCCGCGGCGTCGAGACTGAAGCCTCTGGTCGTTCGCGTGGACGTCGATACCACCTGGTGCTGGATACCTTCCCGGGCCGCCCTGGACTTGCCGGAATCGCGCGCAGCCATCCTGATCGGCCAAGGCCGTCCGGGCAGCGGCCTGTCTGGGTTCCGGCGCAGCCACCGCGAAGCGGTGGAGGCCCTTCGCGTGGCGCGCCTGGCAGGATCTCCAGTTGGAAGCGTCAGCCGCTTCGACCAGATCGAACTGGCCGCCCTGTGCAGCAATGACCCTGACTATTGCCGCGTCTTCATTGCCGAAACGCTTGGGCCCCTTGCAGCACAGACAAAAGAGGTGCGCCGATTGCGAGCCACGCTGGATGCGTACTTCAAGGCCAACTGCAGCCTTCGCGGGACAGCAGCTGAAATGGGTTTGCATCACAACACAGTCCGCTACCGGCTGGACCGGGCCACAGACTTGCTGGGGCGCTCACCCGATGAGGAGCGCTTGCAACTGGAACTCGCCTTGCATCTGGCGAGCAGGCTCGGCATTGGCAATTAGGTCGAGCGTTCGGAGAAGCAAGCGCGCGGCGCGGGTTAAAGAGAGAACGAGGATCGCGCCGGCCACGTCCTCACTTGCCGCAGGCCAGGGCGGGTCGCGCACGAAGCCACGAAGCCACGAAGCCGGCCTGGGAAAACGTCAATCTGACTTGACGGATTTTGATGCACCCTGAGGTTTGACCCTGTCTGTTGGATTCCACCGACCTCTGACCCTCCATTCAACAGTGGGGCAGTCCGAAGATCATGGCAACCGGGGAACAAATACCCCGAAAGTCTCAAATTCCGCCCTATGTTCCCCGGTCTGTTCCCCGCTTTTGGCTTCGCTGCCAATGGACCTTGTCGGATTTCATCGGACCACCAATAGGCGATCTCCCAATGAAAAAGGGCGTTCACCGGACTTCAGTGAACGCCCTCGGACGTTATGTTGGTGGGCTGGGGTCTATTGAAAGTTCAGATCTATTCGTTATGAATCCTAGATAGTAGACTCCCTCAGAGGGAATTTATACCCCCGTTTGTACCCCCACTTCCGGATCGATGCACATGCATCAAGAATTTCAGCCAGTGGCTCACCCAGAAAAAGAGCGACGAAATAACTGGCCAATCTGAAGCTTGGTGTGACCGACGGCTGTGCAGCGGATGCCGACATTCGACGGACTCGCGCGAATAGGTACTATCGGCCAGAACCAGACATTCAAAAGCAAGGCTCAGAAATCATGGATTCCGATGGTGCTATCCGGGACGCGGTCGAGCTTGGCGAGCGACATGGCCTTGCGTCGTTGGCCGGTGTTCAGAAGCTGGTGTTCGCAATCTCTGAGGCGGAGGTCTACTGTGACAAGGATGGCATCGACGGGTTGATTCATCGCTACGGAAGACCTGCCATGGGCACATTTGCCGAAGCCTTCGAAGCAGTCGGCGCGACCGAAATCGCGAGTGCCCTACTTGCCTTGACGAAAAATGGACCGATACCTGAGGCCCTGCTTGCGCGTGCGAACACGCTTATCACCGAGCGCCGGGGGTACGCCTACGAAAATCTCCAGGCCCTCGTCAGCCGTTCGGCCTGAGGTGCTCACCGGCCAATTGCGGCCAAGAGCAGCCCTTCAAACCCCAATCAGCACGCGTCCATAACCAGACCTTCCAGATGACGATGTCACCGCATGACCAGCTCCGACTGCGTAGGGAATATCTCCACGAGGTTTGGATCGATGAAGAAGGCCTTGAGACTTGTATCGCGCTCGGACCTGCCGGCGATGCAGCTAGACGCCTGCTCGGAAAGAGCACGTGTGTATGGGTGTTCTGGGCGAGATGTCACCTCGACGCGATGAACGTCTACTACGGATTTCTTGGCAGAGGAACGTACGAGAGCGACGAACCATGGGATCGAGAGGACTATCCGTCGGCGTGGTATGTCGAACAGCAAGCGCATCTCGCCACAATCTGCATGCTGCCAAGTGGCAAAGCCGACTAGCGATGTCGCGGCGAATTGTGCCGGGTGGCGCGCCGATATAGGTGTGGCAGGATCCGGCCACAACCAGACCTTCGCCATGACGCCAGAAAATTGCCCATTACCTTCGACAGTGGACTACGTCAAAGTCGGGCGTGAGTCGCACGAACTAGAGCTTCGCCACGGGCGGGATGCACACAGGTATGCACTGCGCCTGTTTGAGCGAGCCAGGGACGCGGGCGATGCCGAGGCAGCCGCTTTCTGGCATGAAGTCCATATGGCGCTGGTGCCGAGGGCATAGGGGACGCTTGCAAGACACGCTCTCGGGCCCTTCCGGACGGCAGTGCGACCAACTACAGTCGGCCAAGAGCGGAAGTCCGCCACAATCCTTCGGCGTGTTCTGCGGTACCGATTCGAAGCGTGTGGGCACTACCGTCTAGCCCAGCAAAGATCAGCAGATATTCAAGGGAAGTAGCGTGCTCGCCATGAAGACCAAGATTCCAAGCTCATTCCTTGCGTTGATTTCTCTGTTGGTTCTAGCTACTCTGGTTCGCGGGGCATTGGGCTCCATCGGAGCAGCCCTTCTCATCGCTTTGGTTGTGGTGGGAACGGCCTTCGCGGCACTTTCGAAGTCAAGAAAGTTCATGAATGGCTTCGCTATCGGCCTCGGAATCTACGGTGCAGCGTTCTTCCTTCAAGCACTACTCCTTCCCAGCTACGTGGGATCGAAGACTGTCGATGCAGTTTGGGGGGCAATTGTTGTTGTTGTCAGCGTCCTGCTGTTCCTGAGCAAGGGCTTGGACCGCTACTACGCGATACAAAATGCCGCCCCGAAGAACTCAGTTGAGCTGACAACTGGTGATTCCTAGAATTCGGCAGTTGACGGCCAACTTCGGACATTCAACGGCGGCGCCTAGTTTCGAGCTTTGAGGACGCGGCCAAGGCCAAAGGAGTCAGAATGCTGACGCCAACAGATCGGAGGACGGCACTTGCGACAAGACATCACTCTGAATATCCCGTACGACCTGTCCAAGCAAGAGTGGTTGAAGGTTTCGGCTGTATATGAGTCGTTGGATGGTTGGCTAGGCGATAAGGATGGGCCAGCTTGGTACGGTCAGGAGGGCGATGCACGATACATCTGGGCCTCAGTCGAACCCAGCGGTATCCAGTTCTGCGGCGAAGTCGAGACGCCCATTTGGATAGCTTGGCTCACGGTACTGTGCGCCAGGATGAGCCTGGCTCTCGGGCGTGAAGTTCGCGACGCCAGTGCTTGATCGAGGCATGACTCGTAGCGCAGCCTCCGGCCAGAAGCGTCCGGTCGGGCTCGCTGTCAAATTCATCCCATAGCGGTCATTCAGGGAAGCAAACTTCATGAACGCAATAACGCCGTGGCCTTTTGGAGACGCACCGAACGTCATGTGCTTCACCGTACGCTCCATCATCAGTGCAGCGAAACCGCTGCTCATGGTGCACCACGACGCAGAAGACGGGACTTGGTCATTTCTAACCGGGGAACCGATCGATATGTCCGAAGCGATGCTTGTTTCGCTGAAAAGCATGGTGGAGCGCGACGAGACTCTGCGAGAACTGGCTGATTTACCTCTGGGGTGGACTGCAGTGCGTCTGGCCACCGAGGCAAGTTGGATGCGAGCACCAGATGAACCTTCCGCTGATACGCAAGAAGGCTGAAGTCGGCCAAGAGCGGACGTTGAGCTGCATCCTCCAACCTTCCCGCAAACATGAACCCACGCATGCTTAGAACTCTCGCGTTTATCGCGGCCGCACTTTTTGTGGTCTCGTCAGTTTCAAGCGCTCAAACTCCGAATGCCGATGTGTCATTTTATGTTCGCGTCGCTGATGTGGAGGCGGCTAGTTTTTTGACCTCGGTGGCGGTACGCCGTGAAAGCAATCTTGTAGTTGGTCCTGCGCTGCACGGCATACGATTGAACATCGACCGTAGCTACTCATCGACGAACGAGCTTTTTGAAGACATTGCAAAGCGAGTCGACGGCGTGGTCGTGCAGCGCGGTGAAGTCACCGTGGTTAAAGGCAAATGCATTGCAGGCGGCGGTGGAAGCATCGAAAAGGATCTAGGAGCTCAGAAGGTTTCGCTGAACTTCCAGCACATCGAAGTACCCACTCTCCTCGCTGTGTTGCGCGACTTTCTTTCTAATAACTTCAAGGGGGACTCGAAAGTAGCCCGCGCCCCAACAGCCAATCTTGGAGTCGCCGTCAGAGATGTGCCCATCGCATCGCTTTTGGATGCCATTGCAATGGCCAGCGGTTCTGACCTGATCCGAGGTTCGAGTGGCGATATTGCAGTGAATGCGCGTCAACCAGCGGGAGACTGTTTGCCGCGGGCTTCACAGTTCGCAGCACGATCCAACGTACAGTCCTTTGCCCCTCGTTTAGAGAACGCTCAACCGGCTGGCGCTCCCTTGCGGCGAGTTGAGAAACTTGAGGGATACGCTCTGCAGTCCCTCGTGGCGAGGGGGTTCATGGACAGCCCGAGCGGCCGCACAGGCTTTGTGGAATCACCTGATGATCTCTTATTCACCGTGCTGAAGGGAAACTACGTAGGGCGCCAATTTGGGCGAATCGATCGCATTTCGGACGAAGGAATTGCACTGCGTGAGATCGTTCAAGACGATCACGGGGTGTGGCGGGAAAGCCAGAACTCGCTGGCATTCGTGCCGGTGAAGAGCACGGCCGAGCGGTGATCGTCGGAAGCATCCAACGCCCGCTCTATGGAAGTCTCAATGTCTCAATTGGGCCCGAAGCAGAAGTAGCCGTTTAGCGAAAGCCGACTTTCAGCTTGGGCGGGCTGAAAACGACCGAATCGACACCGACCTTGACTAAGGCCGTCGGGCGGTCACTCCGATTCCCCTCCAGTACGACCTATTGACTCAAGGATGTTGACGGTCTGCTGAAGTGCGCTCCACTCGGTTGGAAGCTCCGCAAACCACGAGAAGCTGCAAGAAAAAAATACCGAGGAAACCTCTAATTCAAACTTGGTGGCATGGATGTAGCCGTGCATTTCCTCGACAGCGGGACCTATCCTTGTCGCGCGAATCGAAGCCAAGATGGAAGCTGCAACATCTTCCGACAGCTGCCGACGAGGTTCAGCCCAGATTGCCGGGTCAGCCCTGTCCTCCACCCACCCCATGGGGTATGTGGTTCTTCTTCGATAGGTAGCGGACTTACATCCCGATTCGTCGAAAGAAATTTCGACGCGCACAGCAAACCCCTGCTCGTTGAGATGCTCGTCTGCGGGCGTAGTGGTCAGTTCGACGATGCAGATATTCATAGGCTCCCAGACGGGACGCAATACTTGGTCGATTCGTACGTCGGCTTCTGGCCGAATGTAGCTGGACAGGTCGCCTGTGCAAAGGGCCCGAAGGAGTCGGTCGACGGCTCCGGAAGGAGTCATTGAACGGGTGCACTCCAGATGCCCAGGCGGTCTCTCAAATGTCGGCAATGCGCGCGCTGCGAAAGCTGCCGCCCGAGCGGACGACTAGGTCAGCCAATAGCCCATTTCAACCATGTTCGCCTGTTCGCATGACGGGCAGACCAGTACAACTGGCACGGCTTGGACCATCGTTCCTGAGCTGCGGCACACCATGCAGCACATCGCTGAAACTTCCGCGGGCGCCGGTTCGTTCGCCTCAAGCCAAGGAAGCAGAGCATCCCCATGCTGGGGCTGAGCGTAATACTCGATCCTGTCGGGCTGTGACAGACCAAAGAATGGGTTTGGCGCCTGACCTGTGGTCTCTCGGTGCGCGCAAATATCGAGTAGTTCGAGTTCCTCCACGAGCCTCGAAGCGCCGTCGGGAGTAAGGGATTCGAGCAGTGTGAACGGCGCGGTTCTTGCGATTGCTAGCGCGTCGGGTAGTGTCGGCCTTGGCTTGTGGAACTTCTGAATGCGAACCACGACTCTATTCAACGCACTTGGGTCGAAAGAGTCAATAACGACCTTCTGAATGTCGAAGTGTTCGGGTCCGCTATCACGTATGCCATGCTTGATTAGATGTTGTGTGCCACATGCTCCACATGGCACAAGCGTCGCCCCAATGAACCCCTTACGTGGCTCGATGAAATATCCGCCAATCGATACCCGCAAGTCGCAATGAGGACACTTTAGGTCAGTTGGCATTTTGATGAGGGTTGTCTAGATCTGCTGTTGGCCGTCTGCGGTCTAGCCTGGACCGGCCCGAAAGAAATGCGGCGCGATTTCGACCTCGAACAATTTGCCGAACTCCACGATCTTTTTCTTCTTCAGAAAGCCCTCCGAAGTGATTCGGTATGGCAGATAGACGAAGCGCGAGAACCCTTCTGCCTCCAGATGCACACGTAGTCCGTCGGGGAACATTGGTGAATACTCGGCCGGAATGTTGACGTTCGCTGCCAGCGCCGCCGCAGACAGTTCCCTGGCGGCTGCGCCGGCAGCGAAGCTGCTGCCAAGTAGCGCATATATCTCCTGCGGATTTGGCCGCTCTTCTCCGTTATGGCCACCGACGGCACCGAGCGTTCCGTCCTTCGCGAGCGTCGCGCCGAACGGATAGAAGTCCCCGGCGTCCTCCAGCATGGTTCGAGCGAAGCCGGTGCAGTAAGTGACCAGTGCGCCTAGTTGTTCGGGAGATACTGTCATGCCCACTCCATCTCATTCGGGGTTGAATTCTGCACGAGGCTGCACTCACCGGCGTGTGCACGCCGCGAGCGTCCGCTATCAAGCGAATTTCGCGTCGGAGTTGACCGGCCGGTTCTGGCCGACTGTTGTCCTTTATGCCGAAGGCTCGAAAGGACCGAATCCCGAGGTGACCTCCCCTGCCCGAAGCGTACGCATCCACGTATCAAACATGTCTTCGCCAACGCCTCGCGCAAAAAATGTGACGCTCGAGAACGCTCGGGAGATCTCCCGAAGCATCTCGACCAAGGCTTCCGCCTCTATTCGGTTATACCCTTGATGCTCCAGGCCCTCGCCTGCAGCAGAAGCGCGCAAATCATCCAGTACATCCCGTCCCCATTCGTTCCGGGTGACGAAATCCACAGCCGCACTGGAGACCATCTCAGGCGTGATGGTCCCTAGCGTGTAGTCGGCGTCGTCCCACTCGAGTTCAAGGCGGGTGTAGTAGCTCATCTGTTTCGGTGCAGTACTTGTGCTGTATCGCCGATGACAACAGCGGGTTCTAGATGTCGGCTCCTGGCCGAATTTTGCCGGACATGCCGAATGGCTGTTGTTGCCTGTGATACCGCTCCGAACCTAGCGAAGCTTTGCCCCTGCGATCCTGGCTCGGCTTTCGTCGGACAGCATCGGCGCGATATTCATCAGTGCGTGCCACTCGCCCTCACCGAAATTCTCGACGCTCTCGGATGGTGACATGTTCATCTCACGGCACGCCTGTAGAGCTATCAGGCCAATCACCAGAAAAGCGGCGGTCATCGCGCGGCCCGCATCGCTGTTGGCCTCATATAGGGTCGACCGGAAGGGCAAGTTCGCCTCGCCATCGATGTATTCGCAAAGCAGACGAGGGTCAACGTCGCGCCCCTTCACCCATTCCCAAGAGAGTTTTAACCCCTGCACCAAAAGCACTCTGTCTTCGCCTGTCAGGTCGCTAGCGTCAAGGAGACGGTCTGCGATCAAAAGTCCAAGAGCCAGATTTTTTGGAAGGGTGAAATCGCAATCCATGGATTAATTCTTCTACGAACCAAGATTGAACGTCGGCTCTGGGGCGCATTGTCCCAACATGTCGAATAGCCGCTTGTGGCCGACTAGAGCCGCTCGATGGAGCGGGCCAGCACTTCGGCAGGGAACGCCGAAAAATGGCCGCACCCTCCGAGCGTTTCGTCGGGACCGAGCAAGGTGCCGAGCACCGTGACCCGTTTGCCATGCCATCGGCGAAGCTGCGCCTCGTTGAATTGCAAAGCACCTGAGCCAACGCTCAGCCACACGCTTGATGCCTCCAGCGGACCTTCATCTTGCGCGTTGCGACGCTCTGCCTTGGGGAAGTGGTCCAAAGCCGTTCCTTCGAACTCGAAGCGCAGGATGCCCTCCAAGGCGACGTCCTGACCTGCCAGGGTCGCTAGTTCATCAAGTGCGGCGTTGACGGAAAGCGCAGGTTTCATCGAATTCAGAGGCTTGGGTCGAATGTCTGGTTTTGGCCGCATTTTGCCGTAGACGCGCCGCCGTCAGTGGGCCCACAACAGATACTCCACCCGCTCTTAAGCGGGCTTACTGCTGACGGTCCTCTCATCTATATCGGCAAGGATGTCCTTCGCCAACTCCGCTATTTCCTGATTGGGGCCGGCGGTGTACCCGAACAGTCGCGGGCGCTGCGCGATGACCATACGCCGCAGTTCTTGAAAAGTTGCCGTCTCATCTGGTCGGTCGAAGTGAACGCAGCGCCAGACAAGCTCGAGGATTTCAGTCGTCAGTTCTTCATCGGCTTGAGGCAAGACGTCGAGAACAAACGGGAGCGCATAAATCGCTACTGACGGAGGGCCGATACCACTCGAAACCAAATCGCACCAGAGTTCGCGGCTTGCGGCGAGTGCGGCGGCCGAATCCGTACTTGCGAGGCGTTCCAGTACTTCCCCCATCTTGTCCGCTGGGCCGAGGCAGGTCTTGAAATCGCTCCAAGGAATCGCATCCAGTCGCGCCCGAAGCGAGGTTTGTGTGGGTTGGGTCATGGTTCAATCTCCACATCTCTCTAGCAGGTAAGCCAGAGATAGAGATAGCTTCAAAGTAACTGGCAAAAGGCCAAATGACTGGTTCTGGCCGAGTACAGCCTACCAGTACAAGGCCAGAACTGTGGCTTCCCCGATGAATCTTCCTTCCCAAATTCGCAACTCTTGACCCTCGGCGATGCGGGTCCTCACAAGATCCGGACTGAGGAATTTCACGGGCACGACACGCGAGTCTCCCGACCGCAGCGGCTCCATTTCGGAAAGGTCAAACCTTCCGTCAAAGAAATCACCATCGATGCTCAGCGGGCAGCCCCACGAGTCGGAGGAAGTCGGCCCCGCTCGGCCGCCTGCGTCCGAAGGGAACAACCGTAGCTCGACGAGGGCTTCAGGAGCCCAAAGCGCCATCACATTCCTTTCAAAGTGCGATCACTAGTCAAAGCGAATGACCGGAGCGAAGCAGGTTCAGCACATCTGGCGAACGTCTGCTGCTGAGCCGGATTCTGTCGATGCTCAGATCCTGCTTGATCTGCTCAGCGGATCGAACTCAGGTACGCATCCATCGCGCCCCCCCACAGGTGCTGCACGGCATAGGTGCCGTGTCCGTCCACCCCCTTGGGTGGCATGAGGACGTCGAAGGTCCCTTTTCCGCCGGCTGCCTTGAACACTTGGAAGTTCGTCCTGCTGCGCGAGATCGGGTAGTACGGGTCATCCTCGCCATACAGCCATAGCATTTGTCCTGGAAAGGCCGCTGCGCGCGTGAACAGCTCGCCGTTCACCTTGGCCGCGTCGGGGCATGCCGCGCCCAGCCAGCCGCCCACGAAGTTGATGACGCCCTTCATTTCTTTCGGATGCAGACCCGCGTAGGCGGCCGAGAGAATACCGCCGCGCGAAACACCGCCGATCACGATGTGTTTCGCGTCCACGTCGGCGCGCTTGAGCACGTGTGCCATCGCCACTTCGAGGTCGACGAGCGCGTGCTCCGCGCCGGGCAGCGAGAGCGAGGCATTGCAGGAATAGCGTGAGCGATCGGTCTCAAAGCCTTCGTCGTACAGACCGTCGGAGCGACCGCGCCCGCGGCGCTGCGGATAGATGACCTGCCAGCCGCGCGCGACGAAGAATGCGCTCAGCTCGGGGCTGACCCATGTCAGTTTGAACCACTCGGGGCGATTGCCCGTGCCGGTCGATCCGTGGTTCATGACGAGCGTGGGGAACGGCCCCTTGCCCTCGGGTCGGTGGATGACCATTTCGAGGTGCACGAGCTTGCCGTTCTCGATAAAGGGCGTGTCCAGCCATTCGACGTGCCGCGTGTAGGCGGGTGGGTGCCGCGACAACACGCCCGCGGACACGAATTGGTTCTGCGACCGCCAGAGGCCCAATTCCATGTCGCCGTCTTTGCGTAGGCGCAGAACTAGGCTGGCGCCGGTCTTCAGCGGAACATGGAGTTCGCCGTTCTCGAAACGGCCACGCGCCTCGTCGCTCACCGTCTGCTGCTGACTCGCGCCTACGTAGGTCACGGTCGCGCCGGCATCGGAGAGATCACGGATCGCGATCTTAATGTCGCAGCCCGCCGCGCGGCATGCCCATCCGTTCCAGATTCCCCCCCAAGCCGCCAAGTTGGCCGGCGCGGCTGGGCTTCCCTCAAGTGCAGCCACCTGTGGCGGCAACACGGCCGGCACGGGGCTTTCGGAAATCGCCCTCGGAAGATCGCCTATGTAGCTAGGCCATGCAGTCTGCGCTGAGGAGGCCACCCAGGCGCTGCACAGGAACGCACCAATCCAGATTTTCTTCAAGAGAACTCCCTTCTTTTTGTCAGCCGTTCTTATTAGCCAATATCGAGCATCGACGGAAACGACTTTGCATGAATGAGCGGTCTCGTGAGTATCAGCTCAAGATATCTCTACGGGCTGTCTCGCTTATCTATGGCGTTCAGCAAGCATCGATGACGCATGATGAGCAATGACCGGGTCACCCGATTGCTTGAGCTGCTGCAACTCGGACAACAGGCTGGCTGGGATGGCTACACGGAGTGGTCGTTCTAACATTCTGGCTTTTACGAAAGTGCATGTTTGGGCGACGCGATGAACGGCCGGTTCTGGCCGGTTTCTGTCCTAGCCATCGCTGGCCTTGCTGCGAAGCGCTCGGCCAACCAGCACCAACAGCATGCCGAGTCCAATCAACAATGCTTCCGTGAACCAACTGTGATCGGTCGAGACCACGCGGTAGTAATGATGTGTACCGCCAAACAGATCGACGGGCAGAAAATCGCCAAGCGGCAACAACAGGAGAATGCCTAGGACAATGAAGGCGTATCCCGTTCTCACAAGCCAGGTTAGACGTGTCTGCTTCATGTTCATGTTCATGGTCTTGGAGATCTGCTTCTGGTCGAATGTAGCTGGCTAGGTCATCGGCGCAGACGGCCCGAAACAGTCGTCGAAAGAGGAGCACCACAGCGGAATTTTCTGGCACGACGAGGTTGCCTGGTCGATCAACTGGTCGAATGAGTCAGCGCGGTCACGAGTTGACCGTCTCGAAGTATGGCCCACCCCAGCGAATAGCACCATCGCGGTCCGATCTTTTCGCGCCAGTTGAACTTCCATAGCTCATCACCCACGTGCATGCCGTCTACAAGGCGCTGGAACTGCCGTCGTAGCTGCTTTCCAGATCCCGCCAATGCGGCACCATAGGCAACAGGATCGTCTATGCGGGCAGTCAGACTGCGCAGAAGACGCTGCGTCCCTAGTTCTTCATCCATATAGCATCGCTTTCGTCGATTGCATCTGGCCGGACTTCGCAGGGGCGGCTAAAGACCGATCCTGGCCGTCTGCAGGCGATCAAGGCGTTTTGGGCAAGTATCCCTGCATAGTGGCGTTGAAGACGGCGCTTGCTGCTTGTCGGTCGGGCTTGGTCACCATCAAAGCGCTCTGAATTTTTCGTGGCGTGACGTGGCCGACGTACAGGAACATCGCTTCTCCCTGGACCTCGGCGACGTAGGACGTCTCCAGTGAGTTGCCTGCCGAATGCATTTGAACGGTCCGACGTAGTGTCTCAACCCGACCGGGATACTGCTTCTCATGAGCGGCGATTCGAGCATCCAAGTTGTTCGCCGCGACAGCCTCGGCCTTGTCATGGGAGATCACCAGAAACTGCACGCTGACGATGAGTGACGCGTCCAGTTCCTCGGAATGAAAGGCGACTGCAGCGGGGTCAGGGTTCTCATACTGCCTCCAATGATCCGCCAGTTGGAGCATGAACTCGTTATACGGATAGCGGTGAATCTGGCTCATGGTTTTTGTGTGAATGTGGCCACCGGGCGGACGCGCATGCCGGCTATGGGAAACAAAACTGGAAGGCCGTGGTGTACTTCCGCTTTTGGCCGGCTGTAGCCTTAGGGAGGCCGGCGCCAACGGGCCCCAAGCTGCTGTGCGGATTTCTCCGAAGCGGTCGTGCCAGATGCTATCTAACCACAAGGCTCCAGCTAGGCTATGAAACGCCGAGGCAGTCAACCCCCACATAGACTGCGCCAGGTAAAGCGGTGCGCGGCGCGAAGTCATCCCATTTGTTGAATCGGCGCTCTGGATGCATTGGGGTAGAGGAATAGAGCGTCGCATACTTTGGAACTCGTTCGGCGAGGTATGCGCGGACTTTGTAGCTTCTCGCAAGCGCAGCACTAACCTCCGCATCTGTCTCGCTCTCTTTTACATAGCCAGCAACACCGACCACTGCTGCATATGCCCTTGAACAATGCCGTTCTTCCATGAAGTTTAAAAGCGACTGAATGGCTTCGGCGTTCTCTCCATCAATGGGCACTACTGGAGATGGCAAGAGAAGGACGATGCTCTTCGATACGCCCTGTACATCGGCATGGGTAGGAAGAAAAAAGGTCGTCAAAAGTAGAGCCAACAACCGGTTCATGGCATTGATCGGCAAGATGGGAAGTCATGGAGCTTCATGATGGCTTTGAATGTCTGGTCATGGCCGAATTTTGCCGTAGCGACTTGTGGCCATACTTGGCCGGATCGGGCTTGAGATCACGGCGGTCTTTGAAACAGAAGTGCGCGCTTCACCTGCCGGTCACCGACGGTTGCACGAACAATCTCTACGGCGTTTCGGAGGCGACGGCGATTCCGTTCCTGCTGTTCATCACTCATGTCGCTCCCAATCCAGAAGATGGATCGCCATCCTTCTTCGGAGATCGGAGCGCTGTTTATGACAGACCAGAAAGCAAGATTTAGCGCCTTGTCCTGGCTCATCAGTTCTAGCACCCTTTGCACATTGAGCTCAGTCACATTTCCGAGCACAAATATGTCTACGAAGTAATGCTCTTCCCCGGAAGGAGGATGAGCAACCAGTGCCCTTTCGATTGCAGCCAACTCGGCATCCACTGTTTACTCCCCGTTAAGGTGAACTCCAATCGGCTCAACGACGTCAAAACACTCACCTTTTGAATCTCATCTTCGGCGCGAACGTCTATTGTTGGATGAATTTTGCGCCATGATCGATCGACCGGTCCTGGCCGATTCTGCGCAGTGAACGACACCGGCCGGGCCTTGAATGGGCATCAATGGAGCTCTCCGCCCTCCACCAAATGCGGGAAATTCTGTCCAACGAAGGAAACGACGAAATCGAAGGGCGAGGCCGGCCCCCCCTGTGCTTCGGCGGCTTTGATGTAGCCGAGCCAAAACGCTCGGACCTTGGCAGGAACAGTTGGCTGAAAGCCCATTTGCTCTTCAACCATCTTCCTCCATGTTCCTTCTGACTTCCAGGCCCTCTGCAACATCGGCTCCAGCCTGACAAGAGTCAGTAGCTGATCCTGACCCAACTCGCCTATCAAGTCCATCAGATAGCAGTCGAGAAGACGCAGCAGCGGATTGTTTTGGTATCTATCCATTCGCTCACCTTATCTCAGTGACCGCTTCTGACCGCATTGTGCCGACTCGGCGAACGGCCGGTTCTGGCCGACTGTAGCTGGTCGCAACACCCTCACGAAGGGCACTGAGACGACCCCGTGAACGTCAACAAATGGCCAACTCCTGCGCTTGATCGTGTAGCCGGACGCCGGATCGCTGGCCCTTGCGCACTACGTTCCATAGCCGTACGCCGTTTTGGCGTCTAGAAGCTTGGCGAGGATGGAGGACTTGATGTCGGAGTTCGGATTGATTTCACTCCAGGTTGCCGAAACTGTCGATCCGAAAACGCTGTCGACGAATCTACGCGGGCCGAGAATCATGGTGTACTGACCATTCACGTCGAGCAGAGAATAGTTTAGGCAGGGCGAAAAGAGGAAATGACTGCCGCTGTAGAGTCCAATCTGCCCGCCCCGCACTTTGGAGAAGTCGTCAATTGTGGGGTTGATGGCGCCGAGCAGAGGTGGTTCGAAATCGAGAATCTCCATGGCCGCATCGGGATCACGCACATATTCATAGCCGGTAGGAATCGCGTACAGCTTTTCAACGCGGGCCAGTGTCAGTTGTCTGAAAAATGATTCCAGCACGGAGTCATCCCACTCAGCTACATGCGCACTGTGATAAAGAAGACCAACTACGGCCCCCAACCGCATGACAGTACTCTCATCGAATCGCGCGCCATAGTTGCAATCAAAAAGACGGCGTGCGTTCATCACAAGGGTTGCGACGGAAGGCGACGCTCTGTAGATGTCTGAGTCGCCAGGGATGGTGGAGGGGTGTGCTTTGATCATTTGAGGATGGCCCTCCGGCAATTGAACCTCGGCGGCTTTGAGGCGAACTGGGAGTTGCGGGCGAACGACGGGTTGTGGCCGATTGCTGACGCCCTGGCCCAGCATCCTGATGTTCACCGCCGCGGTCTATCCAGACTACTGAAACCCGCGCACGGGCAGCAATTCCATACCGATACGTTGAAATTAGAGCAGCAATCTACAGCTCGCGGCAACCGAGCTGCGCAATCTTCTGCTCCAACTCGTAAGTCGCCGCTGCCAGAACCTGCTCGGCAACCTCAACTGTTGAAGCTCCGCTGATGGCTTGGACAAACGGGTGCGTACCCAACGCATCAATTGTGCTCAGGGACGCTTCAGCTGGGCGATCGCCGCCATGAGTTGCTTGTCCGTCGTGATCTCCCCAAGCTCTCCCTTCTCATACTGACCGGCACTCACCAGGACGTCCGGGACGATCCCTCGGCCTTGCCACGACATCCCGTTCGGGGAGGACATGCCCCCCATTGTGAGTTTCAATGCAGTATCGAATTCAAGGGGAATGATCGTCTCGATCGAAGCCAGCCCAGAAGTTGGCTGTCCCACCACCATGGCGTTGCGCGACTCCTGAAGCGCTTTGGCCAACGCCTCGGCGCCAGCACCCGTCTTGCCATTGACCAGCACAACCAGGCGCAGCGACTGCAGCGAGGAATGTGCTGGCGCGTCGATCTGTGCTGAGGTGTTGCCCGCGTAGTCCTCCGGCACTGCCCTGTAGATTCGGTTCATGCCAACATTCCGCCCAGACACCTGAACGACCACTGCGCCTGGCTTGACGAACAGTGCGGCGAGGCCCACCGTTGCCGTCAAAAGGCCACCAGGGGAATTGCGCAGATCGAGCACGAGACTGTTCAAGGGGCCACTGTTGTCTGCTTCCAGCTTCGAGACATCGGCAAGCACCTCGCTGCGCGTGCGATCCTGAAACTGGAGCAGCCGAAAATATCCGATGCCAGGCGAGAGCAGCTTTGCCGATGCGACGGTCATCATCTTTACTGGCTCTCGTGCCACCACGAACTTGAGCAGCCCAGTCACACCCGGCCTGCGAACCTGCAAGGTCGTCTTCGTCCCAGCTTCGCCCCGCAATGCCTTGACCGACTGGGCCAGCGAGAGAGAGCTGGTCGACGTACCGTCAATCGACACGATCAGGTCTCCCGCTCTCAGGTTTGCCCTGTCGGCAGGCGCACCCTTGATGGGTGAAACGACTTCGACAAGACCGTCGCCGCCGGCGTGAGTTTTCATTTCGAGGCCGATGCCGGCCAGCTTGTTCGGGGTGTCTCCTCGTAGAACGCTCCATTCGGCCGCATTGAAGTAGTGGGAGGTCGAGTCCAGGCCTGTGAGGGCTGCCTGGAAGCAGCGCTCGATCTTGCTCGCGTGATCCTGGCCGGATTGACTGGACACAGAGGCCTTGCAACTCGCTTCGAGTTCTCCTGCCTTGATCGGCCTGACATAGTTCTCCGAGACGATCCGGGAGAACGATCGCCATGAAGGTGACGCGACCACACGCTCATACGCGTCTTCGTCGCCATTTGCAGGCGCAGCGCTCACAAGGCCTGCCGTCGCCGGAAGGATGGCCACCCCCATCAACAGCGAGGCTCGCCATCTTTTCTGCGAACCAGGATTGCGCGAGACATCCATTGCTTTGACTTTCATCTCTACGTTGAAGGGAGCGCTGCGGCCCGCAGGCCGCTGGGGTTCCGGCGACTTTACGGAGTCTCGCCTTTGGGAGGGCATGGATAAAGCTCACGCATGTGCAGACGAAATGCCTTGTCCATCGACATCGAGCGCTGCTCGGGCGGCAGGCGCAGCAGGAAGGGAACCAGCGTATCGGTGGTCATCTTCACGCCACCGACTGGGCAGCTGTCGAGCGTCTTGCCCGCATTCTTGGCGTTCTCGTAGTCCACCCGATAGGATTCACCGATACGGGTCAAGCCGTGAAGGGCCGAGACATAGTCCGGGTCTTGCTCCGCACGCACGGGCCCGATCTTGCTCAGCACCTCCATGCCGCGCAGGAAATCCGCCACTGTCAGGGTCGCGCTCTTGTCCGGCGCGATGGCCAGGGGCAGGTCCCGCGAAGCGGCAAGAACAGGTGCGGTCGCGAGCACAGCGCCAAGAAACGCCGATCCGATGACGGGCCGAAGCAGGACCCGCCTCACGATTGCGATCCTCGTCAGAACCGCCACCACCGGCGCTGCGCTGCCGCACGCAGATCGAGCGGGCGCAGGTCTAGGATGTCGTAGTTCGTGCTGGGAGCACCGTAGCGCCGACGCATCTCCCTTTCCAGCTCGTGCGCGATACCGCGCGCGTGGAGCTCACCTTGCAGCGCTCTCGTGCGCCATTGATTCGCCTGGGCCTCCAGTTCCTCGTCGGACAACATCTCCTCCATGGTCATGCGAGTGATTGTGCCGTGTTCAGTGCGCCGTTCTCGACAGCAGTGACGACCGTCTCTCGATCGACCCTGGCAGTAGTCCTTGACAGAGAATCCGCTCATGAGCATCAAACATCAATTTGCCGCAGCCATCTTCGCCGCCGCCGTCCTCGCGACCTCGACGGCGGCGAACGCGATCAATCCTGGAGACGAGGTCGTGGTGGGCGTCGGGACGTATGACGATAGCTGCGAATCGTGGATCGCCGCGAGAGCCGCGTCTCAAGGCAACTCGCGCAAGGCCGATCAATATCTGCTCACCAGCTGGGTTCAGGGCTACCTGTCAGGCGCGAACCTGACAAGCATGCTCGTTGACCGGAAGCTGGTGACAGCGTTGCCATCGGTGGCCGGGATCTCTGCCTGGCTGGACAAGGCGTGCCAGAGTGAACCTCACATGCCGATCGTTTTGCTCATGGAAAAATTGCTGGAAGACGTGCGGAGCTCTTCTGTCCGGTGACTTATGCTCCGTGATTCTCATGGCGCACTTCTCGCCTTCGACCGATAGTAATCAAGGCAAGGTTCAAGTTGCGAGAAGTTCGCCGCGGTGATTTCTGCAACGCCTCTTGAAAGCAGATCGAATATGAGCCGCTGCCCACGGGTGCTCGTTTCTTGCACAGCTTTGGTGATCGCTTCTTCTCGAGGGACACCAGCATCAGAGTCTTGCTGCACCGCCCGCTGGATGAACCACATCGCCCCTGGGCCCATCCGATCAATCTGACTTCGTGTTGATTTCCATCCAGAAGTGACCCAGTGGGGGTGCGGATAAAAACTTGGACTGGTTTTACGCCGTAAGTCCAAGACTCTCTCGGTATTCGATGGGACTGAGAGAGCCCAGGGAGATCTTGATCCGCTGTTCGTTGTACCAACGGATGTAGGAGTCCACTGCCTGTATGAACTGCTCGATGGTTGTGGACTGCCAATTGCGAGGATAGAACAGCTCGTTCTTGAGCCGACCGAAGAAGCCTTCGCAAGCTGCGTTGTCAGGTGAGCATGCCTTGCGAGACATCGAGCGGGTGACCACGCCATCCTGCCGCGGGTAGAGCACCAAGGCATCGTCCGCAGCTGCGCTCATGGCGTGTTCCCTTTCGCGAACTACGGTAAGTGCAGGCGCACGACCTCGCCGTCGGTGCGCAGACCATGGCACCCACCCACGGGCGTGCCGCCGGATGCGGCGCCCGGCCCCGTGGCATCCAGCTCGGCCCAGAGCACCTGGAAGGCGGTGGTGGCCATGGCCGGTAGCAGCTCGGTGAGGTGGGTGCAGCCGGCTTCGCCGCGGAACAGGCGCTTGACCGTCTGCGTGAAACCCGCCTCGATACGCAGGCCGATGAGCTGGCGATAGGCGCCTTCGACCGCCGTGCATTCCCGGTAGGGCTGTGCTTCGCTGAAGGCCTGGGCGTCGACGATCCAGCGCTCCCGGTCCAGGGTCAGGCGCACGCGCATCTGGTGGATGGGTTCACCGGGCGCCACCTCGCGGCCGGTGAGCAGCGGCGTCGGCATGGGCCGCGTGTCGATGAGCACGGCTTCGATGTCGATCAGGCCATCCTCGCGCTCGAAGGCCTCGCAGCTGATACGGCGCAGGTGCACCGGACGGCGCGCCGCGTTGGATGAGGAGGAAGAGGTCGGCGGCGGCGCTTCGCGGGACGGCCCCATCCCTTCGCGTTTCATGCGTCGCCGGCCTCGAAGGCCACCCGGCCGGACAGAAGCGTGTCGATCTCCGCCGCCGCATAACCGGCCACTTCAAGCAGAGCACGCGTGTGAGCGCCAGCCCTCGGTGCACACGACGGTAGGGCCGAGGGCGTACGGTCGAAGCGCGGCGCCGGGGCAGGCTGCAGCACGCCGTCCGGCTGCACGAAGGTGCCACGCGCCGCATTGTGCGGATGTGCGGCCGCCTCCTCCAACGACAGCACGGGTGCGAAGCAGGCATCGCTGCCCTCGAACACCGCGCACCAGTCGTCGCGCGTGCGGGTGCGAAACACGGCTGCCAGCTTCTCGCGCAGCGACGTCCATTCGGCGCGCGCCCATTGGCGCTGGAATGCGGGGTCGGAGATTCCACAGAGTTCGAGCAGTTGCCGGTAAAAGGCCGGCTCGATGGCGCCGATGGCCACGTGCCGCATATCGCTGCATTCGTACGTGCCGTAGAAATGGGCCGCGCCGTCCAGAAAGTTGGATTGGCGCGCGTCTTCCCAGAAGCCCTTCGCCTTCATCCCGTAGATGGCCGCCATCAACAGCGCGGCGCCGTCGGTCATCGCGGCATCCACCACCTGGCCCTGGCCACTGGCCTGCACCTGGGCGTGTGCGGCCAGCAGGCCCAGCGCCAGGAGCATGCCGCCCCCGCCATAGTCGCCCACCAGGTTGAGCGGTGGCAACGGCTGCGGCCCGGTGCCGATGGCATGCAGCGCACCGGAAAGCGCCACATAGTTGATGTCGTGCCCGGCCGTCTGCGCCAGCGGGCCGGTCTGGCCCCAGCCGGTCATGCGGCCATAGACCAGCCGCGGGTTGCGCGCATGGCAGGTCGCCGGACCCAGGCCCAGGCGCTCGGCCACGCCGGGTCGGTAGCCCTCGACCAGGACGTCGGCCTGCGCCACCAGGCGCAGCACGGCCTCGACGGCGCGCGGATCCTTCATGTCCAGGGCCAGCGATTCGCGGCCGCGGTCGACCACGCTGTCGTTGCGCATCAACGCATCGAGATCGCTGCGCGCCGGTGTCGGCGGCCGGTCGATGCGGATGACGCGCGCCCCCATGTCCGCCAGCAGCATGCAGGCGAAGGGCCCCGGGCCGATGCCGGCGAGTTCGATGACGGTGAGATGGGCGAGCGGTCCGGGCATGGCCGTCCTTACATCCGCTTGGCGACTTCTTCCAGCATCACCTCGGTGGCGCCGCCGCCGATGGTCAGGATGCGGGCATCGCGCACCATGCGCTCGACCGGCGTGCCGGTGATGTAGCCGGTGCCGCCATGCAGCTGCAGGCAGGTATGGACCACCTCCTGCAGCGTTTCTGCGCCGAAGGCCTTAAGCATGGAGACCTCGCGCACGGTGTCCTTGCCCTGGTCGATCATCAGGGCGCACTGGTAGGTCAGCGCGCGCACGGCCGCCGCCTGCGAGGCTACCCAGGCCAACTTGTTGCGCACCACCTGCTGGTCCCACAGAGGCTTGCCGAAGGCCTGGCGCTGGCGCACGTAGTCGACCGTGAGCTCGATGGCGCGGGCGCAGGTGCCCGAGACCAAAGCACCGACCACTAGGCGCTCGTTCTGGAAGGTGCTCATGATGTAGTAGAAGCCCTTGCCCTCCTCACCCAGCAGTGCATCGGGTGCCAGGGCCAGGTCGTCGAAGAACAGCTCGGCTGTGTCCGACGAGCGCCAGCCGTGCTTGTCGAACTTGCGCGTGACCTTGAGGCCGGGGTTGTCCTTCTCGACGATGAACAGCGAGATGCCGCGGCTGCCCTTCGCCTCGGGGTCTGTGCGCGCGGCGACGATGTAGATGTCGCCGTGCACGCCGTTGGTGATGAAGGTCTTGGAGCCGTTCAGTACCCACCCTTCGGCCGTGCGCACGGCCCGCGTGCGCAGGCCGGCGACGTCGGAGCCGGCCCCCGGCTCAGTCACGCAGATGGCGCCCACCTTGCGGCCGGCACAGGCCTCAGGCAGGTAGCGCTGCTTCTGCGCCGCACTGCCGCGATGCGCAATGTGGCTGATCGACATGTCGCTGTGCACCGTCAGCGCCGTAGCCACACCGCCGAAGCCCGAGCGCGACAGCTCCTCCCCAAGCACAACGGAAGCCAGCGCGCCCATGCCGCCGCCGCCGTACTCCACCGGGTGGCGCATGCCGAGAAAGCCCATCTCTCCCAGCTCCAGAAACACCGAGCGCGGGATCTCGCCGGCCGCCTCCCATCCGTCGGCGAAAGGCACGATGCGCTCCTTGGAAAAGCGCCGCACCTGGTCGCGCACCATGCGCAGGTCCTCGTCCAGAAGGTCGGGCTCAAGGAATTCGAATTCGGTCATGGGTGAAAGATGATGCAGATCAAGAGCAACAGACCCGGACTCATTGATAGTCCGGCTTGTCGGTTTATTTTACTGATGCCGCCAGAGGTGCGCAACACCGCTTGATAAACTCGCGCCGCTCTTTTTCATCTCCGTTCCGCCCCGGGATGAAAGGCGCGCCCGCGGGGGCAGCAACCACACGGAGTGGGGAGCGTGGGGGCCATCCTTCAAGGAACGACATGCCGCGAATTCGCTCGGACGACTACGAAACCAAGGCCCAGGCGATCATGGATTCGGCAGCCGCCATGTTTGCCAAGGAAGGCTATCCGGCGGCCAAGATGCAGGACGTGGCCAAAGCCTGCGGCGCGACCAAGTCGATGCTCTACCACTACTTCCCGACCAAGGATGACCTGCTCTTCGCCATGCTGCAGGAGCACCTGCAGCGCCTGATCAGCGCGCTCGAAGAGGCGGTGGCAAGCCCGGCCGGCGCCCGCGCCAAGCTGCAGATGGTGGTGGAGGCCTACACGCAGAAGTCCGCCCAGTCACGGCGCCGACACATGGTGGCGATGAACGACGTGAAGTTTCTGCCCAAGCCCAAGCAGACGCCGCTGATAGCGCTGCAGCGGCAGCTGACCGAGCTGTTCGCGCAGTTGCTACGCGAGGTCAACAAAGGCCTGCCCGATGAGCTCTACAAGCCTTACGCCATGATGCTGGTGGGCATGCTGAACTGGACCGACTTCTGGTACAAGCCGAGCGGCGCCGTCAAGCCGCAGGAGCTGTGCGAGCGGCTGACGCGGCTCTTCCTGGACGGCTTCGTCGCGGTCAAGAAGTAGGGTCGACTGCAGAACAGCAAAAGGGGCACTCGCAGCGTTCCCCTTGTCATTGGCGACGACCCTATCCGTTCAGGGCACCGGCTTGGACGGGCTGCTAGCCGGATCGGCCTTGAGCAGGAAGAGCTTGGGCGTGGCCAGGTGGTTGGTGGCCGTGAAGCCGATGGGGGTCATGGCGCCGGTGTGCAGGTTGCTCAACTTGGCCAGTTCGGCGTTGGCGCAGTCCCGCCTCAGGGCTGGCCTTGCCGCAGTCCATGGCAGCGAACAGGGCACGGGCCGAGGCGTAACCGGTGAAGGTATAGCGGTTGACGCGGGCCCTCTCTTCGGCCGACAGGTACTTCGCCATCTTGTCCATGAAGCCCTTGCCCTCGGGCGCGCTCTCCAAGTAGGCGTAATCGACCGTGTACACGTTCAATGTGCAGCATCAGCATCTCGTTGCGATGAGCCCGGGCGCAGCGCTTGCGGGCTCGCGCAGCAGCGCCGCATGTCGTCGATCTGCCGACGGGGCGCCCTGCAAGACCTTGCAGGGCGGCTGGACCCCGAAGGCATCGCGATGTTTGTCGATGAAGTCCCTCAGCACTTGAGTCGGCGGTCGAACGCCGCTGGGCAAAAAACGCGCTGGCCAGCACGCCCTTAAGCTGCCCCGTGGTGCCGCTGGTGTAGATGGTGTCAGTGGAACCGAGCCAGGCACAGGGCACTTCGGAATGCGCGTACCTTTCCGCCAGCGTGCCCCAGTCGTGGTCGCGCTCAGGCTCCTTCTCCATGGGTGCGAAGCTGCGATCCACCATCAGCACCGCCCGCAGCTGTGGCTTGAAAGCCGGATTGCCTCGTCCAGTAAAGGCTTGTAGGGCATGACCTTCTCGCCGCGCGGGCCGACGTCGGCGCTGACGATCACCTTCGGCTCCGCGTCCTCGATGCAGCTGGCCAGTGAAACCGACGTAAGCCCGCAAACACCACCGAATGGATGGCGCCAATGCGCGCGCAGGCCAGCATGGCGAACACGGCCTCCGGGATCATCGGCATGTAGATCAGCACGCGATCACCCCGTCCGGCGCCGAGCGAAGTCAGTACGGCGGCCATCGTCTGAACCGCGCGTTGCAGTTCGCGGAAGCTGTAGACGCGTTCCCGATTGGTCTCCGTAGAGACATAGATCAAAGCCGACTGCTCCGCCCACTCCTTCAGGTGGTGGTCCATCGCGTTGTGGCACAGGTTGGTCTTGCCGCCCGGGAACCAGCGCACGAACGACGGCTTGCTAGCATCGCACACCTACGCCGGCGGCACCTCCCAGTCGATCAGGCAGGCCTGCTTGGCCAAGAACTCTCCTGGTCCTGGAGAGAGCGGCGGTAGAAATCGGCGTATGACATGGTGCTTGCTCTCGATTCTTCATTCCGCTTCCAGGAAGCGTTGGGCGTCTAAGGCGGCCATGCAGCCACTGCCCGCGCTCGTGATCGCCTGGCGGTACACGTGGTCCTGCACATCGCCGGCGGCGAACACGCCCGGAACGCTGGTCATGGTGGCGAAGCCGTTCAACCCGCCTTTGGTGATGATGTAGCCGTCCTTCATCTCCAGCTGGCTCCGAAAAATGTCGGAGTTGGGCTTGTGGCCGATTGCAATAAAGCACCCTTTCAGCGTCACGTCCTCGGTCTCGCCGCTCTTGGTGTCCTTCAGGCGAACGCCGGTGACACCGCTCTGGTCGCCCAGCACCTCATCCAGCACCTTGAACAGCTTCAACTCGATCTTGCCTTGCTGGACCTTTTCCATCAGCTTGTCCACCAGGATCGGCTCGGCGCGGAACTTGTCGCGACGGTGCACAAGGTAGATCTTGCTGGCGATTTTGGAAAGATACAGCGCCTCCTCGACGGCGGTGTTGCCGCCGCCGATGACGCAGGTGACATGGTCGCGGTAGAAGAAGCCGTCACAGGTGGCGCAGGCGCTCACGCCCTTGCCGGCGAACTCGGACTCTGAAGGCAGGCCCAGGTACTGCGCGGCCGCGCCAGTGGCCACGATCAATGCATCGGCGGTGTAAGTTCCGCTGTCGCCTGTCAACGTGAAGGGCCGCTTTGACAGATCCACCTTGTTGATATGGTCGAACACGATCTCGGTCTTGAAGCGCTCGGCGTGCTCCAAGAAACGCTCCATCAGCTCGGGCCCCTGCACGCCGTGCACGTCGGCCGGCCAATTGTCGACTTCCGTGGTCGTCATAAGCTGCCCGCCCTGGGCCAGGCCCGTTATCAGCAGCGGCTTCAGGTTGGCGCGGGCTGCGTAGACGGCGGCGGTATAACCCGCGGGACCAGAGCCGAGGATCAGGACTTTCGCGTGCCTCGTCCTCACGCTGCTTGCCGCCTTCCCTGCGTGCCAGACAGGCCTGCCAAGGCGCCCCCACCAACCGCGTCGAGGTAGGCCGGATGGGTGGCAGGCTCCACGTAACGCCGGAGGTAGCCTGAGAACGTGTCCGCATCACGGCTCGCCTTCACGTAGCTGCGAAGGTGCTCGTCGTCGCTACGGTAGAAGGCTGGCGACGCTGTCGGGTGCGCGCCGTATGGCAACTCCACTACCGCATCCACCATCACACGCGGCAACTTGGTCAGGTGGTTCGCACGCTGCAGCGTCGCGCTGGAAACGATGCGATCGACAGACACGACCACCTTGCGCGAGGCCTGCGCCAGCATCACGTCGAAAAACGGCGGCCCGAGGAACTGCACGTTGCCCAGTTCATCCGCCTGCTGCGCGTGCAGAAGGCACACATCGGGTCGGATTGCGGGCACGCCGTACAGCTTGCGTTCGCCGGGCAGCGCGGGCAGTTCCCGGTAAAAGTCGGGCGCGTGCCGCGGCAGGTCGGTGCCCAGATCGGGAATCGGCACGAAAGGCAAGTCACAGCTCGCGGCGCGCAGGCCGGCCGCGAAGGCAGGGCCGTCGAGGTCATGGACCTTCAGCGTCCCGGCCTCGGCCTGGCGGCGGAAGTGCGGCGCCAGCCCGAACTGCTCGAAGCTAATGAACACGCAGGTGGTGCTGCGCACGCAGCCTGCCCCGATCAGCAGGTCCGGCGCGATCGAGCCCGGCGCGGGCACAAGATCCAGGTCCTTTACACCCTTGCGCGCCAGTTCGCGCACCAGCCCCATAGGTTGCGAATTGAAGATCCAGCCGCCGATGGCAACGCGTGCACCATCGTGCACGCCCTGCAGCGCTTGGTCCAGCGACATCACCTTACTCATGCCCACGCTTTCTTCCTTCCGATTCATGTGATCCCCTTGCGCAACTTGCCTTCACGGTCCACGCGAGTGCGCAGCAAGGACAGCTCCTCCTCGCTGGGCATGGGTGTCGTGGGCGGAGTGCCTTCGACCACGAGTTCGAAGCCTGTCGCTTCCCGGACCTGCTGCACGGTGACTCCCGGGTGCAGGGACTGGATCCGCATCGCGCGGGATTGAGGATGGAAGTCGAAGACTCCCAGGGGCGACACCAGCAGCCGCGGGCCGCCAGCGGGCAAGCCGTGCCGTTCGCGCGAATCCCCGCCGTCCAGGTGGCCCGCGCCCGAGATGAAGTCGACCTTGCCGACGAAGGACTGGGGCGTGTGGTTGGCCATCGCGATATTGAAGCGCCGCGACAAGCCGCACAGCGCACTCAGGCCCACTGTGCCGGGTCCGCGCAGCTTCGGCTTCCTGGGGTCGCCAACCAGCGTGGTGTTGATGTTGCCAAAGCGGTCGACTTGCACGGCCGACAGGATGGCGAAGTCGAAGAAGTGGATGCGCCAGTCGATGAATTCGATCATGTCCGGCAGGTCCATCCACGCCTCGGCGGTGTCGATGTTGTCGTGGTCGGCGGTGGAGGCGAGATGGTCCCGGGTCGGGTTCACCATGCCTCCGGGGCCGGACACCCACCACAGGCGCGGTGCCTGGCGGAGTCGGGCAAGGTTGCATGCAGCCAGCTGCAAGTCCGAATTCGTGCCGATGATGGCCTTCTCGCCATCTGCGATGTCGCGCGCAAGCAGGACCGCCATGGTCTCCTGCGTACTCGGTGGAGCTGTTGTCGTCATTGATTTCCTTCAGGACCGGAGGGCGGCCGGCCGCGGCAAGCCCAGGCCTCGCTGGGCAATGAGGTTGCGCTGGATTTCATTGGTGCCGATGCTGATCACCCACATCAGCGAGTGGCGCAGGCTCTGCTCGATGCGGCCGTTCAGTAGGCTGGCCGGGCTACCCTGGCTCAATGTCCCCTGCAGCCCGAGGAGCTCGATGGCGCTTTCCAGGAAGCGTTCCATCAACTCGCCCGCATACACCTTGCCGACCGCTGCCTCCGCGAGGTCGAGGCGCCCTTCGTCAAGCGCCCGCGCGCAGGAAAGCATCATCAGTCGCGCGGCCTCCAACTGCGCCGCCAACTCGCCCAGTTTCTGCCGCACGACAGGGTCGGTGCGTGCGGTGCCTCGACGCAATTCGCCACAAACCAGCTCGAACAAGCGCACCACCTTCAAGGCAATGCCGCCGCCGACCAGGCCGCGCTCGGTGGCAAGGGCACCGGTCAGCACCTTCCAGCCTTCGCCCTCGGCGCCCAGCATCGCCTGCGCGGGCACCCGCACGTCGTCATAGAAGACGTTGGCGAATCTGCCGCCGTACATCGTGATCGACGGGCGCACCGTGATGCCCGGCGTCTCCATAGGCACGATGAACATGCTGATGCCGGCATGCGGCGGCTGGGCTGGCTCACGCGTGCGTGTGGCCAGCAGCATGTACTTGCCCCAATACGTCGTGGTCCAGATCTTCTGGCCGTTGATCACGTAGTGGTCGCCGTCGCGCACAGCACGGGTGCGCAGGGCCGCCAGGTCGGAGCCTGCCTGCGGCTCGCTGTAGCCCATGCCCATCATCGCTTCGCCGCGCAGGATCTCGGGAAGGTACCTCTCCTGCTGCTCCCTGGTGCCGAAGGCCTGGAGCATCGCTGCCTGAACGGGCGCGCCCACGCGCGGCGCGTCGGCGCGCTCCATCTCCTCGAGGAAGGCAACCTGCTCCAGAGCAGATCGTTGTTGCCCCCCGTGTTGACGCGGCCAAGCCAGCCCGATCCATCCGGTGGCACCCAAGTCCGCGGCGAAGCTACCATCGTATTCGCGCGCGTGGAAGGGCAGCGCATCGTTCGCACTCTTGCGCTCCCCGGACCAGTGGGTGGCCAGCCACTCGCGCACTTCCTCGCGGAAAGCGTTGCCAGCCGCACCCAGGTCATAGCGCGGAAAATCGAGCCCGCCGTCGAGGAAGCGGGAAGCGACCTGCTCGTTCCCCCACCGTGAACCGCCCAGCATCAGCGCATCGACGTGGATGCGCTTGAAATGACGCGGCGCCTCGTGTTCCTCGCTGTAGCCGATGGCCCCGAATGCATGGTGGATTTCGAGCGCCACCTGCCGCAGCGAGCTGGCGGCGAGCGCGGAGGCGGCGTCCGCGGACCAGCGCCAGTCCGCCGCCTGCAAGTCGAACTGCTCCGCCGCGTGATGCACCGAGAGTTCCACCGCATGCAGCGCGATGTGGCAATTCGCGAGCTTGTGCTGGATGGCCTGGAAGCTGCCGACCGCCTGTCCGAACTGGACCCGCTCCTTGACGTACTCGACCACCAATTCGAACGCGCGGCGGGCGGCACCGAGGGCGCGTGCGGAGCATGCCAGCCGCCCGAGTGCCACGAAGTCTTCCAGCCCGCGTCCCTCGCCATCAAGCAAGAGCAAGGGAGCGGCTTCGCAACGGACCTGGTCCAGTCCAGGCAAGTCCATGGCGGCCATAGACCGCAGCGTGACGGCTGGATCATCGAGTTGCAGCAGCGCGCAGCCTGCGCCCGGCAAGGGAAGCAGCAGATGGCTGGCTGCCGAGGCGCTTTCGACGAAGTTCAGGGTACCGCCGACTTTTCCTTCCGCGAGCATCGCTGTTCCTGCCTGCGCGCCCGGATCCAGGGCGCCGAAGGCGATGGCAGGGATGATCTCCCCCGCCTGCCAGGCCTCGGACCAGCGAGACCAGACCTGCTGCAACGGCGTCTCGCGCGCAAGATGCATATTCATCAGCATCGATGCGAGGACTGGCGCGGGGCAGGCGGCCCGCCCGAGCTCCTCCATCACCACGACGATTTCGGCCATGCCGCCCAGGCTCGGGTCGGCGCCGAGCGCCAGGACACCTTGCCCCGCCAAGCCACCGGAGATCCGGCGCAGCTGCGCGGCATCCGCCGCCCACGTCACGGCGGACTCCACGGGCCACTGGGAGGTCAGGAAGCCGCGCAATGCTTCCCTGAACTGTGCGCGGTCTTCCGCTGTCGGTCGTTCGATCATGTTCATGAAGCGGGTTCCACGACCGTGCCTTGCACGGCCTCGAGCAATCCGCGCGACTCCAGTTCTTCCAGACGCGCCGCGCCAAACCATGCCTCCAGCGATTCCAGCGCCTCTGCCCGACCGACCGTCCGCGGCAAGGCGCCCACGGCCCCCGGCGTCCCACTGAACCGGGGCGCAACGTTCGGCTGAATCACGCCAGCGTCTTCCACCAGGGCCCTGCGAGCGGCGATGTGCGGGTGACGCGCGCTCTCCGTCATGGATAGGACAGGGGCGAAGCAGCAGTCGGTGCCCTCGAGCAGGCGGCACCATTCTTCGCGGCCGCGCGAGCGAAAGCGATCCGCGAGCGTGGCACGCATGCGCGGCCAGCACGAACGATCGCGGCGGTCCGCAAAGGCGAGGCGTGGGATTTCCAGGCGGGCGAGCAGCTCGTCGAAGAAGCGGCTCTCGATGGCGCCGACCGCAACCCACTGGCCATCGGCGCACTCGTAGACGTCGTAGAAGGGCGCTCCCGAATCGATCACGTTGCTGGCGCGTTCCATGTTCCACAAGCCGGCCGCCGCCGAGCCGAAATGCATGGCCATGAGCGACAGCGTCCCGTCGAGGACCGATGCATCGACGACCTGCCCCTTGCCACTGCTTCGCGCATGCAGCAGGGCGCTCACCACGCCGAGTGCCAGGTAGAGCGCACCGCCGCCGAAGTCGCCGACGATGTTCAGCGGCACTGCGGGTGGCTCACCTGCGCGCCCGATGGCATGCAAGGCTCCTGTCAATGCGATGTAGTTGATGTCGTGTCCGGCCGCCTGTGCAAGCGGGCCGGCCTGGCCCCACCCGGTCATGCGCCCATACACCAGGCGCGGATTGCGCGCATGACAGTCCGACGGGCCGAGGCCGAGGCGCTCCATCACGCCGGGACGAAAGCCTTCGATCAGGGCGTCGCCCTCCGAGATTATCTCCAGTGCAGCCGCCTTTCCGGCTGCCGTCCTCAGGTCGAGGGCCAGCCGCTCGCGTCCCCGCAGCAATACCTCGTAGCGCAGCGGCCTGCCGCTGCCTAGCTCCACCTTCTCGACGCGCTCGATCCGCAGCACCGTGGCACCGAGATCCGCCATCAACATGCCGCACATGGGAGCGGGGCCGACGGCCTCGAACTCGACGACCTTCAGGCCGCGCAGCGGACCTTGACGTTCCATTCCCGCCGCCGTCATGCTGCCGCGGCCGCCTTGGCATCACGTTCGCGCGCGACCTGCGTCGCAAGCGCGGCGAGGGAGCGCTTGTCGACCTTACCGCCGGCATTGCGGGGCAGTTCCTGCACCTGCACCAGGAGTTCCGGCTGGTGCCACGCGGCCATCCCCCTGGCCAGCACCAATGACCTGAGCGATTCCAGAGCCAAGCCTTCGTCACTACTCACGACGCACGCGGCGATCCGTTCCCCGAACACCTCGTCTTCAAAGGGGACCACCGCCACCTCTATCACGGAGGGGTGGTCGAGCAGCACCTCCTCGATGGCGCCGGGATTGATGTTCTGGCCGCCGCGGATGATCATGTCCTTCTTGCGGCCGACGATCTGGAGGTAACCCTCCGGATCGATGCACCCCAGATCTCCGCTGTGCAGCCAACCTTCGGCGTCCCAGACTTTTGCGGTGGACTGCGCGTCGTGCAGAAAGCCATAGCTCTTGTTGGCACCGCGCCAGCAGACCTCACCCGGCTGGCCGTCAGTCATGACAGAGCCGTCCCCGGCCAGAATCCGCACTTCCTGCCCGAGGAGCGGCCGGCCCACGGTGGTCCGGCGCTTCACGTCCGAGTCGTGGATGCTGGTCATGCTGGTGGCGCCCGCTTCCGAGGTGCCGTAGACGCTCTGCACCTTGCAGCCGAAGATCTTCTCCGCCGCCTCGGCCACGCTCGGTGGCAACTTGGCGCCGGCGTTGGTGAACACGCGCAGTTGCGGTGCCGGCTGCCTGCTTTCCCTGGCGACGTTCACGAGCTTCGCCAGTTGCGTCGGAACAGCAACCGCGGTGGTGCAGCGGTGCTCCCGCATCAGCTGCAGCACCTGTTCGATCCGGCCGCCGTGCCAGTGCTCGAGGAGCACGGAGGTTGCGCCATGAAGCAGCATGGCCAGGATCGGATAGTTGTACCCCGTGGAGCCGGTGCCGGCCGGAGCGATCGCCGCCGCAATGTCATCGGCGGAGATGTCGGCGGCCAGGGCGTATTGCTGGACCAGCTTCACCGCGGTGTTGTTGTCGCTGAACAGGCTGCACCGCGGCATCCCCGAAGTGCCCGAGGACACCATGACGTGGGACGGATCGTCCGCCGTGCCGCGGGCAGCGGCCAAGCGTTCCTCGCCATCGGCGGTGCGCCAGCTTTCGTAGGAAGCCAGATTCTCGAAACTATAGGCCTGCGCACCGCCACGAACTGCAATCAGCTCCCGCAGCTCGGGGAGCTGCGGCCTCAGCGCCTCCACGAGCGCGAGGTGGTCCTCGCCATGCACGGTCGGGGCGCAGAAGAGAACGCGCACCCGCGCCTGCTGCAGGAGGTGTTGGAGTTCGGCCTTCCGAAAGCCCTCCGACAGGGGCACGAAGATGGCCCCGATGCGGTCGGTGGCCAGATGCACGACGGGCAGTTCCGCCCAATTCGGCAATTGCGCGGCAACGACGTCCCCCTTGCCGACGCCTAGGCGCAACAGCGAGGCAGCAACGTTGCGCGAAGCACGCTGCACCTCCTCATAGCTCCAGGTGCGATGCGCCTCGACGATCGCCGCCTTCTGCGGAGCAGCCGCCGCGTGCTGATCGAAGTAGTCCACCAGCAGGCAAGGAGACCAGAGACCGTTGTCGTAGTAACTACGGCCGACTTCCGGTCCGTACAGGCGAGGTTGGTTCATGTTTCAAAGTCGGATGTGGGAGAGCTTTGCGGCTCAATTGACGTCCTGAATCTGCGCGGCCTTGACCACGTTGCGCCAGCGTGCAGCCTCGGAATCGATCAGCTTCTGGAATTCGGCCGGAGTCGCATAACCAACTTCGTTGCCGAGCGCGAGGAATTTGCGCGCCAGGGCCGGATCCGCAAGCACCTTCTTCATCGCCGCGTCGATGCGTGCCACGGCAGCGTCGCTGACCTTTGCGGGGGCTACGATGCCGAACCAGTATTGCGATTCGAAGCCGGGGATCACCTGGGAGATGGGGGGCGCCCCAGGCACCAGGTCGGAAGCGTCCCTGGCAGAGACGCCCAGAAGGTGGACCTTGCCTTCGCGCACCAGGTCGAACATCTGGGCGGACGGCGAGGTCAGCGCCATCTTCACCTGCCCGGACAGAAGTGCCAAGGTCGCCGGCGCTTGTCCCTGATATGGGACATGCAGCAGGTGGATGCCCGCCGCTTGCGCGAAGAGCTCGGTGGAGAGGTGGCCGAACGAGCCGATGCCTGCCGACGAATACTCGATGGCGCCCGGCGTGGCCTTCGCAGCCGCGATTAGCTCCCGGATATCCTTGATGCCAGTATCGCTGCGCGCCACGAGCATCAGCGGCGCCCGCGATACCAGTGCCACGGCCCGGAAGTCCTTCACTGGATCGTAGCTGGGCGCCTTCGCCATCGCGGGCGCGATCGCACTCGGGCCCACGTTGGTGAAAAGCAGGGTTCTCCCATCCGGTTCCGCGTTCTTGACCAGCGCGGATCCGAGCGCGCCGGCTCCGCCTGGCTTGTTGTCGATGATGATGGGCTGCCCCAGCGATTCGCCGAGGGGCACGGCTACCTCACGGGCAAGCGTGTCGGCGATCCCACCGGGCGGATAGGGAACGACCAGGCGAATGGGTTTTTCCGAGCCCTGCGCCATAAGGGGCACGGCACATAGCGCAAGCAGCGCCGGGACCACGATTCTTGCGAGCCTCACGGTTTGTCTCCTGTGTGTTTTTTTGGGGCCGGGGCGGGTCAGGCGCGACGCAGGTCGAGCGGGTAGACAATTTGGAGTTCCGGCGCGGGCAGGCCTGCCTGCTGAATCTCGTCGGCGGCCATGCGGCGGAACAGCGACTTGGGAACGAGGCAGTCCTCGCACGCACCCTCCCGTGCACGCACCATCATGCGCAGCTTGCCGTCTGCGTCCTCCAGGTCGAGGTCGAAACCGGCGGCATCCAGTCCCTTGCGGGTCGGCTCCAGTGCGTTCGCGAAGGCAGGAACGTCTATGGTCATGCCCGCTCCTTGAGCTTCGCCGGGTCAGTCAGCAGCAGTTCGACCACTTGCGGCGCGATCTTTTCCGCGCGCTCCTGCAGCAGGTCGTCCGGCAGATTGGCGATGGGGTGTTCCATGATGAGGAATGGGTACCTCGGGTCACCCCACTGCTTGGCCATGGCCTTGCCGGTGTTCTCGAACAGATGCGTGATGATGCTGGCGGAGGGGATGTTGCGCATCTCCAGGAGAATTCCGTCGAGGACGGAGCCAGAGGAGCAGGAGCCGCAGTCGCCGATGCCCGCGATCATCACGTCGCAGTTCTTCGGGATGTCCACCAGGATCTCCTCGTGGGCCGGCACGCTGGAGTAGCGTTTCCGGTAGATCTTGTAGGAGGCAGCACCGTGGTCGCGGATCAGAATCTCGCCGATGCGCTTGAGGATATTGTCCGAGTTGAACTTGGTGTTCTCGATCAGTCCGATACGCAGGCCTTTCAACGATTTCGGGCGCTCGGCATAGGTCGGCTGGGCGCCTTCGGCTTCGCGGGTAGGGTCGAGCAGTTCGATCATTGCTTGATTTCCTTGGTGACGGCGCGGGACCAGCCGGCCTTGGCCCAGCCCGGGATGAAGGCGGAGAAGGCGCCGACGGCGCCCCCGGCGGGCAGGATAAAGAGCATCTCGGGTGACGAGACAAGGGGGCGCATGCGGTATTCATCCCCCGGCTTGATCGGCATCGGAAAGCGCTGCGTGCGGCGCAGGTGGGCGTAGTTGTTGTAGGTGTGCTCGAATAGGAATTTCTGAATCTTCCTGCGCGTCCACCCGTGGTCCGCCATGATCTTCATGTGCTCGCCCGCGAGGATCACCACGTAGTAGGTTTGTCCCACGACACCGCCGGAGATGCGCATGTTGTCGGCCATGGTCAGCAACATCTCTTCCGGCGTACTGGACAGCTGGTTGAAGATCTGGCACGGCCCGTCCGCGGCCATGACGGTGACGGCGCTTGTGCCGGCCTTGCAGCCACGCTGCTCCACGTGGAAGGGCTGCCAGGGGCTGTCCTCCTCGTTTTCGGCGATGACGTACGACAGCTTGCCCGGGTTGCCGATCGTCGACATGTCCAGCGTGCCGGGCAGCGTTCCGCACACGTTGCGCATGATGAGGCGGAGGGCGCGGCCGATGGTGAGATTGGCGCGCCAGCCTGGGCCGAACAGGTTCTCCCTGGAGTTGACGTTCAGCTTGCGAGCGATCGGGCCGTTCACGATCAGCAGTACTGCGGGCCCGGAGGTCGTGGTGCTGGGGCCGTGGAAAGCCCACTCGGGATCGCAGATGCCTTCGACCGCGGCCATCACCACCGGCATGTATTCCGGCTTGCACCCCGCCAACACCGCATTGATGGCCACCTTTTCCGCGGAGATGCTGATCTTGCGCTCGGGGATGTAGCCGATCTGCGTCTTGGGATCAAGCCGGGCGGCGTCGAGCATCGCCCGCACCCGGCCTTCGGTCGGTGGAACGACGGGCAATCCGTCAGTCCATCCCTGCTCGAAGCAATAGTCCATCGCGTCGGGGTCGGTCTCCACTTGGTGCCGGAGCGCCTGCAACTCTGTCATCGATCTCTCCAATGGGCCGTTCGGCCTAGCTATCGAAGGCCTTGGCCCTCTGGTTGACTGGTAGACTGGTTGAACCACGCAAATGGTAGGCTCGGGGCGTCGCGGCGTCAAGCGCCACCAACCAATCTATTTATTGCGAAGGTCCATGAACAAGTTGAATCCCGAAGAGATCGCCCTCATGCGCAACCAGACCCGCAAGCTGGTCGATGACCTGCTGGCACAGGAGCCCGGGTTTTCGCGCAGCAACAAGGTGCCGCCCGCTGTGCACAGCGCGTTCCAGGAACTCGGGTACTACGGCATGCGCATTCCCGAAGAATTCGGCGGCATGGGCCTGGGCATGCTGCCCACCGTAAATGTGGTGCGCGAGCTTGGCCGACTGCCGCCGCAGTTCTGGCCGCTCCTGAGAGTGGGACTCGGCCCCAGCAGCAAGACCATCGTGCGCCATGGCACGTCCGAACAGCAGAAAAGTTGGTTGCCGGCCATGGCACTCGGCGAGTGTGGGGTGGCTTTCGTGCTGACGGAATCGGAGGCGGGCTCCAACCTTGCCGCCATGCGCACGCGTGCCATGAAGACCCGTGATGGGTATGTCATCAACGGCGCCAAGACGTACATCTCCAACGCCGACAAGGCAAGCCTCTTCGTCGTATTCGCGAGAACCGCGCCCCATGCCAGCCTGAAGGAGGCAATCTCAGCCTTCCTCGTGCCGGCCGGCCAACGTGGCATGAAGGTGGGGCCGCCCATGCCGACCATGGGGACCACGATCGACGGCCTGTTCGAGGTAGCGTTCGAGGACTGCCTGGTGCCGGCCCACGCGCTACTTGGCAAGGAGGGCGGCGGTTTCAGGTATGCGATGGAGAGCCTGGACGAAGGTCGCCTCAACGTAGGCGCACTCGCAGTGGGAATGGGCAGCTTTGCGCTGGAACTTGCGCTGGAGCACGCTCGCACCCGCAAGGTCGCCGGCGGACAGCTCCTGGGCTCGCAACAGGCAGTGCAGCACATGCTGGCGAATGCCGCCACGGAACTGCATGCCGGCTGGACGATGGTCCTCGACGCGGCCTGCCGTCATGATGCCGGCGAGGACGCGTCGGCAGTCAGTGCGATGGTGAAGGTGTTCTGCTCGGAGGCGGCTGGCCGCGCCGCAGATATGGCCGTGCAGCTGCTGGGCGCCTCCGGCTACACACGCGGGTTCCAGGTTGAACGCATCTACAGGGACGTGCGCGTGCTGCGCATCTACGAGGGTGCCTCCGAGGTCCTGCGCAACGCAATCGCAAAGAAGCTGCTGGTCGACGGCACCGAGGCGTCGTGAACATGGCGCCAGCCGCTATCATCCCCCGATGGCCGCTGTCCCCGATTTCCACCGCGTCAAGGTACCGCGCGTCTCTGACGACATCGCTGCGCAGATCCGCGCGCAGATCGCCGCGGGCAAGCTGCAGGTTGACTCCCGGCTGCCTTCCGAGCGCGCATTGGCCGAACAGTTCGGCGTCTCGCGCAACACCTTGCGCGAAGCATTGCGATCGCTGGAGCACGCGGGACTGATTCGCCTCCAGGCCGGGGGCCAGGGCGGCGCCGTCATCCAGAACGGCGGCGGCAGCGCCATCGGTTCATCGCTCATGGACATGTACCATCTCGGTGGCATCAAGCCGCAGGACCTGACGCAGGCGCGCATTTTGATCGAGTCTGCGATCATCCGGCTCGCCTGCGAAAAGGCAACCCCTCAGGACATCGAGGCGCTGGCTGCCAACATCGATGCGGCCGACAGGGCTCGCAAGGAAGGCGATTTTGGGGCGCGAATCGAACTACATCTGGAGTTTCATCGAATGCTCGCCCGCATCGCGGGGAACCCCATCACAACTGCGATGATGAACGGGGTACTGGACATCATGGCGAAGTTCATCGCCAGTATCCCGCCTTACGACAACGGCTTTGTGACGCCTTCGCGCCGACGTTTTCTGAAGCACTTCGCAGCGCACGACGCGGGCGCTGCGGTAGCCGAGATGGAAACACTGCTGAAGCGGCTGGAAAAGACATATCTTTCGCAGACTCCTCTTTTGCGGTAGGGCGTTGTCATAGGAATCGCCTTTGCTGCCGACTGATGGCTCAATGCCAGCCTCGCCCAGTCGTTCCGTGTACCGGATGTTGACGTATTGCGAGCCGCGATCGGAGTGACATCCGCTGGGCCTCGCTGGTCGTCACGCCTTCACGCACGCCGTGTCGACCTCGTCACGCTTGACCCATTCGTTCAGCGTCTGCGGCACACACCCGATCTTCGGTGCAATCGATTCGATCGCAGCCCACAGCGACGGGTACTCCCCACGGTGCTCTTGCACCATCCTCACCGCGCGCTCACGCACCTCAGGTGAGAACTTGTTCGAATTCTTCATGGCTCAATCCTCTCAGAGTGCTGAGCCTCCACAATATCCGGGGCGATTCAACATGCTGGCGACCTTCCGTAGCCGCCTAGACAGGCCCATCACGCCGGTCATGCTGAGCGCAAGGGCGCGGCTGAGTGACGGCTTACCGAAGAACCTCAGGGCCTACTCGGCCGCAGTACTTTGAGTATTGGCATGCAGCTCGAAGAACTTACGTCGTGCGTTAGTAGCACAGCCCACCTCCGTCACGCCCTGCGCGAGGCTGGCCATGTAGCCGCTGAAGTCATCGCACCCCAGCTTGCCGCGTAATAGTCCGGCGAAGGCCCTCATTGCCGAGCGAGGTCGGCTTGCGCAGCATGTAACCTGAAGAGTGCCGCCCTGATGGTGTGCACCAACAGGAAATGGTGCACCATGAAGGATCAAGAGAGCAACGGACGACGCCCGCGCCGCAATCACGACCAAGCGTTGAAGGCGGAGTTGGTGGAGCGAAGCCTACGGCCTGGTGCGTCGGTGTCGGCCATCGCATTGGAGGCTGGCATCAACGCCAACCTGCTGTTCAAGTGGCGCCGTAACACGCGGCGCAGGCAGGTCACGGTGCAACTCCGGCCGTGCTGCTGCCGATGCACATCGTGTCGGACGCTGTTGGTCCGCGCTGCGATTCGTCGTACACAGCGGCGGCCACGACAACAGTGACGGCGCCTGCGACCCGCACCTCGCGCCCAGGCGTCATCGAGTTGGAGATTGCCGGCGCCCAACTGCGGCTGCGCGGCGCCGTCGACGAGAGCAGCCTGTGCAGTGTGCTGCGCGCGCTGCGCAACAGCGCATGATCGGGCCCGGCGAAGGGACGAAGGTCTGACTGGCCGCCGACGTGACGGACATGCGCTGCGGCATGGACACGCTGGCGGTGAAAGTGCAGGCCGCACTCACCGAGAACCCGTACTCGGGCCAGGTCTTCGTCTTCCGCAGTCGCCGCGGCGACCTCGTCAAGCTGCTGTGGAGCGACGGCGACGGCATGTCTATCCAAACGCCTGGAGCGCGGCCGCTTCGTCTGGCCGCAGGCAGACTCGGGCTCGATCTCGCTGAGCGCGGCGCAGCTGTCGATGCTGCTGGAAGGTATCGACTGGCGCCGGCCGGTACGCACCTAGCGGCCGCGCGCAGCGGTATAGGTAGACGCTTGGCGTTGACAGGAGAACTCCCGCTGTAGGAACGGCTGGCGGCAGGCACAGTCGCGCCCATGACCTCCGAGGAATTGCTCGTCGCCAACGCCGCTCTCAGTGGCGAGGTGCAGCGATCGCAAGAGGCATTGAAGATCGCGCTGCTGCTCGTCGAGAAGCTCAAGGTCGAGGTGGCCCACCTGCGGCGCATGAAGTTCGGCCGCTCGAGCAAGCAACTCGAGCACGCGCAGCTTGACCTGGTGGGCGGCCAGCTTGCGCAGCCAGCAGTGCACGCACAGACCACCGACGATGGCAGCGAGCAGCATTCCAACGTCGCGTCCCTCGATCAGGCCCGCAAGAAGCGCCAAGCAAAAGAACGCGCCGGCACCGGCGTGCGGGATCTGCCGGCGCACCTGCCAGGGCGCATCGTGGAGCACCTGCCGCAGGGCGACTGCGACTGCGAAGCCTGCGGTTGCAACGATCAAGCGCCTCAACCAGCGCACCGCCACCGTCCATTGCGACGGCCGCGCTTGGCGGGTTGGCTTCGGCCTGCTTCAGCACGTCGCAGACGTCACGCCTTAAACCGCCGGGCCCACAACGACGGCTTCGAGCGGACTATTACGGTTTGTCGCGAACTTAAGGCTGCACAGGTCTTCGGACGCACAGTGCAGAGGCACCGACTAAGCCCTGCTTCGCCAAAACGCGACGAGGTGCCCTGCGGGCCCATTCGATCATCAATAGGTCGTCCAAACCCGCATGGTTAAAGGACCTGGCTGTGATCGACATGGGTCTTTACCTTCGCTTTGACTGTCATGAGCGCAGATCTTTTGCTGCCGCGGGAGATGGAGCGATTTGCGGAGGAGCGACGTTTTCGACATCATCATCAATCAGGCCCAAGGATACCGAATTGCCCTCTGGAGATCAGCTAGCCGATCCACGGATCCACTGGTCTTTCCCCAGGCCCCCAAGACGAGCGCAGGTCGGGGTATCCCTTAGGAACGCGGTTCGACGCGCGATAGGTCTGAATCCAGCCTGGATACGACGCCTGAGACCGCGAGACGTCGTCCAGCTGCATCAGGTCGTCCTCGTCGAGTCGCAAATCGATCGCGGCGCGGGAACTGTCGAAATGGTCTGGCTTCGAGATGCCGCATATCACGCTGGTGACGCCGGTACGCGACAGCAGCCAGGCGAGCGCGACTGCAGGCACCGTCGTCTCGTGTTTCGCGGCGACGGCCTTGAGCACATCGATGGCATCGAGCGCCTTCGCCTCGTTCACGGGAGGAAACGACACGCGGCCCCGCCTCGTATCGGCAGCCGGTGCCGAGTTGCGATCCACCTTTCCCGACAGCAAGCCGCCGGCCAACGGGCTCCAGCACAGCATGCCTACTTTTTCCGAATGCGCCGCGGGCAGCAATTCCCGCTCCACATCCCGGCCGGCGATCGAGTAGAACGACTGCACGGTAGCGAAGCGATTAAGCCCGTGGCGCTCGGAGCAGCCGAGTGCCTTCACCAGTTGCCAGGCGGCGTAGTTCGAACATCCGATGTAGCGCACCTTCCCTGCCCGCACCACGTCGTCGAGCGCTCGTAAAGTCTCTTCCACCGGCGTGATCGGATCGAAGTTGTGCACCTGGTACAGATCGATGTGGTCGGTCCGAAGGCGGCGCAGGCTCGCGTTCAGGGCGCGGTGGAGGTTGAGCCGCGACTGGCCGGCGTCGTTGGCGCCAGGCCCCATGCGCCCGTTGAACTTCGTGGCGAGCACGATCTGCTCGCGACGCGCGCCAAGCACCTGTCCCAGCAGCGTCTCCGATGCCCCGCTACCGTAGACGTCGGCGGTGTCGATGAAGTTGATGCCGTCGTCCATCGCGCGGCCCAGGATGCGATCGGCGGCGTCGCGGTCCACACCGCCGATGGGTTGCGTCCGCGACACTTCGACCCCGAACGTCATGGTGCCCAGGCAAAGCCGCGAGACGATGGCTCCGGTATGGCCGAGGGTCGTGTATTGCATGCTCCCTCCTCAGGCCGCTGCAGGCTGGTAGTACTCGGCCACCAGGCCATCCGGGTTGCGCACGGTCGCATTGCGGCCCCCTGGCGCATCCTGCGGACCGTGCAACACCTCGGCGCCACGGTCGCGCGCCCAGGCAATCGTGGCGTCCAGGTCGTCCACCACGAGCAGCGCGCTGGCGGACCGGAAAGGCTGGAGCGCCTTATCCGTCCCCGCCAGCACAATGAACGCACCGCACACGGCCACTTCGATGCCAAGGTCCGGAAAGGGAATGCGACGCTCGCATGGCCTGCCCTGCAATTGCTCGTAGAAGGCGACCGACGCCTCGAGGCCGTCCGGCTCGACATAGAGGCGAAAGGCATGGTGAAGCAGCTTCACGGGCCGATCTCCGTATGGTCGACGACGATGCATTCGAGGCTGCCCGCAGTGCGCGCCGCGCGCATCGCGTCGCGAAGCTCGGACAAGGGATAGACGCGCGGCTCGATGGCGGAGGGATCCAGCAGCCCGGCACGGAAGAGGTCCAGAAGCCGGCGGTACGCATCGCGCGGATACATGAAATTGCCGATGATCTCCCAGCTGTGCAGCATCGTCTCGGTATAGGGGATGGGAAGGGGCACGGTCATGCTGCCCATCAATACCAGGCGGCCACCATCCACGAGGCTTCGCAGCGCGGCAAGCGTCATGTTCGGGTCCGACGCGCCGCCCACCATGTCGAACGCCAGGTCGACGCCGCCTCCAAGGGTGGCGCGGACACGCGCCGCGTCCTTGGCCGGGTCGCCCGTGACCGCCACCGGCGTCACGCGATCCCCGCCCAGCGAGCTCAACGCCGCCAGCTTGTCCGGATCGCGGCCGAGGACGGCGACCTGCGCCGCACCCATCGCCAGCGCGACGAACACGGCGGCCGACCCATACGCGCCCGTGGCACCGGAGATCACGACGTTCTCCCCCGCGGCCAGGCGGCCCCGCAGCAGGCCACCATACGGGACGAGGTAGCGCATGGAGACCGCGAGCACCGTGGCGCCGACCTCGTCCAGACCGTCGATGGGTGTGACCAGACTGGCCGGTAGCACCGCGTATTCCGCGAGCGTGCCATCGGCCCAGACGTCTTGCATCTGGGCAGCGATCGGCCCCTGCCCTGTCACCCCGAGAAGAATCTGTGCGGGGCCGCGAACGTTCTCCTGCGCCACCAGGTGCGACGAGATCGCAACCCGTTGGTCAGGCTGGAGATGCCACACGCCTTCCCCGATCGCATGGATCGTGCCGACACCGTTGCCTCCGGGAACGAAGGGTCGGCGCGGCGCCTGATAGATGGACAGCTTTCCGTCCACGTAGTCCTGCATGTACGACATCAGCGACGATGCCTCGACGCGCACGACGACACTGCCGGGCCGCGCTTCGGGGATCGGCAAATCGGTGTAGCGGAACGGACCGCCCAGTCCATCCAGTTGCCAGGCTTTCATTGGTTACTCCTGTCAGGTCGAAAGATCCACCGGTTCAAGCGGACAGGACGATCCTCGCGCCAATTGCCGTGTTTTTGTATAACCATACGGACTTAAATTCTTATGGATCGTACAAATGGACGCCCTGTCGGAAGCACTGTCGATGCTGCGGGTCAGTTCCGCCTTGTCCTCCCGGTTCGAAGGACGCGGGCGCTGGGCATTCCGCTTCCCTGCCTACCAACACATCAAGTTCGGCGGCGTTCTTCGCGGACGGTTTCACCTGTGGCTGGAGGGCTCGGACGAGGTTCTGACGCTCGAGGAGGGGGACTTCTACATGTTGACGACGGGCCGGCCGTTCTGCTCCGCGAGCGATCCCTCCTGCCCGCCGATCGAAGGCCCTGCGGCGTATCGCGCGATACGCGGCGCGGACGGTGTTGTTCGCTACAGTGGCGAGGCCAGCCCGATCGCTGAGGTCAGTCTGGCCAGCGGGCGCTTCGTCTTCGAGAACGACGTGAGCGAGCTCCTTCTTCGCCATCTGCCGCCACTGATTCACCTCAAGGCCAGCGACAGCGGCACGTCTTCCTTCTCGCACTTGCTTGCACTTCTCAACGGGGAGACCGGACGCGCCATGCCGGGCACGGACGTCGCGAGGAGCAGTCTCGCCGCCCTGGTGCTGGTGAGTGTGCTGCGCGCCTACGTCGACAGCACGCCCGCGCCCAGCGGGTGGCTCGGCGCGCTTTCAGACCCGCGGATAGGGCACGCGTTGACGCTCATGCATGGTCAGCCGCAAGAGCGCTGGACACTGGATAGCCTCGCGCACGCGGTGAACATGTCACGTACCGCGTTTGCGGCGCACTTCCGCCGCCTGGTGGGCGGCGCTCCCATGGACTATCTCAACCGTTGGCGAATGGCGGTCGCACGCACCGCATTGCGCAGCTCGGACGATCCGCTTGCGGACATTGCCGAGCGCATCGGGTACCTTTCGGACACGGCGTTCAGTATCGCCTTCAAGCGAGCCAACGGCCTCAGCCCCGGACGCTTCCGCAGCGAGAACAGGACGCGCTCCGCCGCAAGGTGACTTTACAATATGGTCTACTTCTGTATAGTCTGACCATGGAAAACGAACCCGCGAAAGCCGATCCTGTCCTTGACGCGGCAGCCGCCACCTTTGCCCGACTGGGCTATCGCCGCACGTCGATGGATGCCGTTGCGCACGCCGCGGGCTGCTCGCGGCAGTTGCTCTACCTCCGGTACGACTCGAAGGACCGCCTGTTCCAGGCCACGGTAAGCCACGCCCTCGCAAGCCAGCTTGCTGACGCATCGGTGGCGCTCAAGGCCCGAGGCAGCCAGGCGGCGCGCCTTGCGGGCGCCCTTGTAGCGTGGCTCGGCGCCCATGCCATCGCCAGCGCCCAGGACGCTGGTGAACTTACCCAGGTGACGAGGCAACTTGCAGCCGCCGTTGCCATGGAACTGGAAGACGAGTTCATCGCCTTGCTGGCAGCGGCCATCGGTTCGGAGAATCCAGCGCGGGCAAGAGCCCAGGCCCGGCTACTCCTTTATGCGAGCCACGAGGCCAAGCGTCGCAGCGCGTCCCTGCAGCAGATGCAAAGCCAGGTCCGAGCCTCCGTCCGCGCACTGCTCCCGACAACGCAGACCCATCATGAGTAAACGCACTGACACCGCCTCTTCCGTGCTGGAGGGCGAGTCGCTCGACGGGCAGCGCATGGTCATCACCGGCTGCGCTGGCGGCATCGGCCTTGCTGCGGCTCGAGCCCTTGCAGCGAAAGGCGCCCACATCATCGCGCTCGCCCGGAACGCAGATGCAGCCAGCCAGGCAGCCGCGGCGATCGGCCACGAGGCCTCCGGCGTACCGTGCGACCTTGCGGACCTGGCGTCAGTGGGTCGTGCCGCACGAGCGATTGCCAATAATGGCCATGGCCCTATCGATGTCGTCATTGCCAATGCCGGTATCGGCAATCTGCGCGAGCGCCAGGTGCGGCATGGCGTCGAAATGCAGTTCCTCGTGAATCACCTGGCCCACTTCCTTCTTGTCGACAGGCTGTCCCCTGCCCTTCGGGATGGCACGGGGCGCGTTGTCGTCACCAGCAGCAGTGCCAGTGTGGGCCAGGCGCCGCGGGAAGGCATCGAGTTCGAGAATCTCGACGGCGCCCACGGTTATCGCGCATCCGCTTTTTATGGACAGTCGAAGCTCGCCAACGCCCTGTTCGCGCGCTCGTTGGCAGGAAAGTTCGCGGCGAGAGGCATCGTGGCCAACTCGCTCCACCCTGGTGCCGTCGCCCATACCGGCTTCAACAAGTCGCTGAAGTTTCCCTTGAGCATGATCCTGCGTCTCGCGACGCCTTTCATGAAGACACCCGAACAAGGCGCGGCGACGATCGCCCTGCTTGCGGGCAGCAGCCGCGTGAAAGGCCAGACGGGCCTTTATTGGGTCGACGGCATGCCGGCGGAGGGAAGCCGATTCCTCAAGGACGACGCGCTCGCGCAGCGGCTCTGGGCAACCTCGCGAACTATTCTGGAACGCGAGGGCTTTGCGACGACGCTTTAGGCGGGATCGCAGCATCGACATGCCACACGGATATGCATGTTCGGTGAGATAGTTCGCCGGCGCGGCGTCTTCTTGTTAGGCCCGCAGAAGCAGCTTTCCTGTCGTCCTTCTCGACTCGATCGCCTCGTGAGCGACGGCGGCACCCGCCATGGCGTGACACGCCGAAACCTGGACGCGAAGCTGCCCTTCGCGCATCCATGAAAAAAGCTCTGCCGACGCCTCGCGGAGTTCCTCCACCGTGCGTAGCGAATCCGAGTAGATCGGAAAGCCGATCTTCACACTCCTGGGAAGTGTCGCGACGTTGATCGGCGCAGGGGCGCCCAGCACGGGACCGAAGTAAGCAAGCGTTCCGAGAGGAGCCAGCGACGCCAGGGAGTCCGCGAAGGTGACGGCCCCCGATCCGTCGAAGACAACATCGACGCCGCGGCCCTGCGTCAGTTCGAGAACCTGGGAAGCGAAGCCACCGTCGGAGGCGACCAGCACATGGTCCGCTCCGGCCGCTTCGGCGGCCGGCACCTTGCTGTCGCTGGACACCCGGGCGATGACGGTTCCGCCCCGCATCTTGACCAACTGCGTGATCAAGCTACCCACGCCGCCGGCGGCCGCGTGAACCAGCGCTACGTCACCTTGACGCGTGTGGTGGAAACGCAATGCGATGTGCCGAGCGGTCAACCCTTGAAGCATGGCTGCTGCCGCAGCTTCATTGGTGATGTCGTCCGGCACAGGAACCAATGCGTCCGCGTTTGCGACGAGGCGTTGCGTATAGCTTCCAGGCACGTAGGGCCACGCAACTCGCTGTCCTTCACGGAAGGAACTCACACCGGCGCCCACCTCGCTGACGACACCCACGCCTTCCACCCCGGGGACGAGCGGCAATGACTGCTCTCGCCAGAGCATGCCCTTCCTAACGCCGATGTCCATGAAATTGACACCGGCATACACGACGTCGACGGCTACCTGAGCGGCTCCAGGCATGGCAACCCTGGCCGGTTCCCATCGGAGTTCTGCGGGACCGCCATGGCGGTGAAGGGTGATTGCGTTCATCAAGCGTCCTTTTATATGGAACGATCGTTCCAGAAATGAGAAAAATAAAGCTACCTGAGCGCGCGCAAGGCCAGCGTGGCGATGCCACGCATCGAACGAATCGAGGCGCCGCCGCGCGCCGCCAGTCGGATGCTGGAGAGTGCTCCGACGAGATGGTGAGCGGCTTCCACAGGATCGATATCCCCTGCGAACTCTCCATCTCGCTGGCCGATCTCGACGACGCCCGCCAGACCCTTGACGAGCCTGGCAGCGGCGGACGCGTTGATGGCTAATACCTCAGCGTCCCGACATCCGAACTCCACAGTGGCTGCGACGCCCATGCAAGCACGGGCATCGGAAGCTTCCTGCACAAACTGCGTAAAGAGCTCCATCAACGCCTTCGTTGCGCGCTTCTGTGCTCTCAGAACGGCCAGATGGCGCGTCACGTTGGCGTCGGTGTATCGGCTCAGTGCAGCCAAGTAGAGGCCTCGCTTGTCGCCAAAGGTGTCATAGAGACTTTGACGACCGATACCCAATGCCTTGGTCAACATTTGTGCCGACGTGCCTTCATACCCATGCTCCGCAAAGGCGCGGATCGCCGCATCAAGAGCTGTGTCGGTGTCGAATGATCTGGGCCGTCCCATACGAGAATCGTAGCCGTTTTGGATCGATCGTTCAAGTTTCGTCTGAGGAGTGAAAAAATCCAGCGGATCACTTTGTCAAAAGCAAGAAGATGATTCAATGCCAATGAAGTCGCACAGCGCTTGGCTGCGGACGACAGGCCGAGGTAGAACTCGCGCACATCGGCATTGCGGCGCAGTTGCTCGCCGGTGCCGTAGAGCACCACGAGGCCGTTTTCCATGATGCAGGCGTAATCGCAGATCGCGAGGGCGCGGCTGTCCTTGTCGATCTCGCCATCCTCCGCGTCGAGCACGCCAGACACGGCCTTGAGCACCGTCGATTTGCCGGCGCCGTTGGAGCCCAGCAGTGCCACGATCTGGCCCGGCGCACTTCCATCGACACGTCGCGCACCGCCTTGATGGCGCCGCCGTAGACGACCTGCAGGCTGCTGATCGCCAGCGCGGGCGGCGCCGCGGTCGCCTGGTTGGGGTTGTTGGGGCCTGAGTCCGTACTTCGTCCGCCGCGTCGGCCTATCAATGGTGCACGATTGCGCATGTGGGCCTGCTGCACCACTTGGGGCGTACAACTAAGTCAAGGCTGCAGCAGCACCTTCAGTGGCTGCGACTCGTCGGCCAGGCGGGCCGCGTCCAAATGCAGCGGCTGGGCCATGGAGCGGCGCACGAGCATGAAATCGGCGGGCCGGTTCACGGCATCGATGGCCAGCACCTGGTCTCCTCGAAGGTAGAAGGCGCAGAAGCTGCGCGTGGTCGGATCGCCGCGCAGAACGCACTGATCATGCCCTTGCGAGAGGCCAGCCATCTGCAGCTTGAGGTCGTACTGGTCCGACCAGAACCAGGGGATGGCCGTGTACGGCTTGGGCTTGCCGCCCAGCCAGCCGGCGACGGCGCGGGCCTGCTCGAGGGCATTGGGCACCGACTCGATGCGCACGTCCCGGTCGTACGCCGGATGCACGTACCGCGTGCAGTCGCCGGCCGCGAACACGTCGAAGTCGGCTGTCTGGCCATGCGCGTCGACCGGGATCCCGTCGACACCGCTCAGGCCGGCCTCGAAGGCCAGGCTCACCTCGGGCTCCATGCCAATGCCGGCCACCACCACATCGGCTTCGATGCGCCCGCCATTGGCGCAGTCGAGCGTGGTGATGGCACTGTTCACGCACTGCACGGCCTTCACCTGCGTGGCAGTGCGGATGTCCACGCCGTGGCGGCGATGCTCGTCCTCGTAGAACTGCGACAACCGCGGACCGGCCACACGCGCCAGCACGCGCGGCTGCGATTCGAGCACCGTCACCTGCATGCCGGCCTTCGTGGCCGAGGCCGCCACCTCCAGCCCCACATAACCGCCGCCCACCACCACCAGCCGCGCGCCGGGCTTGACGAAGGCGCGCAGCCGGTCCGCGTCGGCGGCAGTGCGCAGGTACAGCAGGTTGGACGGCGGATGCGCCGGATCGATGCCCTCGCAGCGGTACAGGCGCGGCCGACCACCGGTGCACAGCGCCAACTTGCCGTAGCGCAGCCGTTCGCCGGTGCCGGCCAGCACCAGTTCGTGCCGGGCCCGGTCGATGGCAGCGACGCGCACGCCGCTGCGGCGCACCACGCCCGCCCGCTCGTAGGCCGCCTCGGGCCGCAACGCGAGGGCTTCGGCGTCCATCTCGCCGCTCAGGTAGGCCTTGGACAGCGGCGGCCGGTGGTAGGGCAGCCCGGGTTCGTCGCCGAGCAGCAGGATGCTGCCCGCCCAGCCCGCCTGGCGCGTGGCCACGGCCAGCTCGCTGCCGGCATGGCCGGCGCCGATCACGATCAGGTCCCAGTGCGCTTGTGCTGCTGTCTCCATGTTCATCCTGTGTGCCGCCTCGAACCGGACACATTATAGTCCGTCTTGACGGTCTAATATATCGACTGTGTCAACAAGTGGCAAGACAACCGGCGAAGGACACGCAACGTGACACGCACTCGGGCAGACGACTATGAGGACAAGAAGCGCGCCATCCTGGAGAAGGCGGCCGCGCTGATCGCACGCAAGGGCTTCGACCAAGCCACGATGATGGACGTGGCCAAGGCCTGCAATGCCTCCAAGTCCCACCTCTACCACTACTTTCCCAGCAAGGAGGACCTGCTCTTCGCCGTCGTGCACGAGCACATCGCGCAGCAGACCGCCGAGCTGCGCGCCATCGTGGCCATGCCGCTGCCGGCCGAAGAGCGCTTTGCGCGCTTCGTCGACAGCTTCGTGCAGGGCGCGGCCCGTTCGCGCAGCGAGCACCTCATCCTGATGGCCGACCTCAAGTTCCTGCCTCGCGCCGAGCGCGAGCAGATCCGCGTGATGGAGGTGGAGCTGGCCGACCTCCTGGAGCAACTTCTCGGTGAGATGAACCCCACCGTCATGCGCGATCCCAAGGCGCGCAAACCCTATTCGCTGCTGCTCTTTGGCATGATGATCTGGACCTTCACCTGGTACCGCAAGAGCGGCCAGATTCCGCCGCGCGAACTGGCCGCGCGGGTCTCGGCGCTATGGACGGCGGGCTTCGTTCAGCTCGACGTGGACGGACGGCCCGTCGGCGCCTGACGCACCACGCCCCGGTCGTGCAGGCGGCCGAAGCTGGCGGCATCGATACCCAGCAGCTCGGCCAGCACCGCTTCGGTATGGGCGCCCAACTGCGGTGCCGGCCGGGCCGACTGGCGCGGTGCGGCGCCGAAGTCCAACGGCAGGCCGGCCAGCAGCATCTCGCCGACGCCGGGCTGCTCGGCCCGGGTGAAGAGCGGATTGGCCGGCGAGCATTCGGGATCACGCGTCAAGGAGGCAACGTCCTGGTAGCGGCTCCAGCACACGCCATGCTGCTGGAAGGCCGCGGCCACCTCGGCCAAGGGCCGCGCCGCGATCCAAGGGCCGATCAAAGCGGCCAGTTCCTCGCGGGCGCGGAAGCGCTCGCCCTCGCGGTCCAGGTCCACGCCGCGTTGCTGCGCGAGCGCCGCCACCCCCTCGGCGCAGCCGGTGGCCTCGACCAGCGCACGCCACTGCTTGAGCGTAAGGCCGACCACCATCACCCGCTCGCCGTCGGCGGTCGCGAAGTCGCGGCCGAAAGCGCCGAACAACGCATTGCCGTGCCGTTCGCGCGGCTGGCCCTGCTGCGCCTCGGCGATGAAGCCCAGGTGCTGCATCACGGCCAGCGCGACGTCCTCCAGCGCCAGCTTCACATGCTGGCCATCGCCGGTGCGGCGGCGGTGGCGCTCGGCCGCCAGCAGGCCCACGGCCACCATCTGGCCGGTGATCAGGTCCCAGGCGGGCAGCACATGGTTGACCGCGCCCTCGGCGTCGACGGGTCCCGTCATGGAGGGCAGGCCCAGCCGGGCATTGACGGTGTAGTCCACCGCGGAGCCGCCGTGCCGGTCGCCGGTCAACGTGAGCTGGATCAGGTCGGGCCGGCGCGCGCGCAGCGCCTCGTGCGCCAGCCAGCCGCGGGCCGGGAAGTTGGTAAGGAAGAGCCCCGCGTCCTCGCCGGGCGCACAGGCCAGCGCCATCGCGATCTCGCGGCCCTCGGCCGAGGCCAGGTCCAGCGCCACCGAGCGCTTGGCCTTGTTCAGGCCGCACCAGAAGAGGCTGGTGTCGTCGGCCGTGACCGGCCAGCGGCGATGGTCCAGGCCGCCCCGCAGCGGATCGATGCGGATCACGTCGGCGCCCATCTGCGCCAGGGTCATGCCGCCCAGCGGCGCGGCCACGAAGGCCGCGGCCTCCACCACGCGCAGGCCGGCGAGGATGCCGTTGCTCATGTCAGCCCCCGGATGATCCGAGGCCCAGCGCGCGCTCCATCAGGCTGCGCGCCACCACCTTGAGCGCCAGGGTCTCTTCGGCGCCCTCGAAGATCGATAGCACGCGGGCGTCGACGAAGTAGCGGCTGACCGGCGTCTCCTCGGCATAGCCCATGCCGCCGTGCAGTTGCAGCGCCTCACGCGTGACCAGCTCGGCCGAGCGGCAGGCCAGCAGCTTGACCAGGCTGGCCTCCATGCGGCCTTCGCCCGTGTCCACGATGCGGGCGACCGCGTAGGCCAGGCGCCGGCAGGCGGCTAGCCGCGCGGCCATCCGCGCCAGCTTGGCCTGCGTGAGGGCCAGGTCGGCCAGCGGGGCACCGAAAACCTTGCGGTCCTGCGTATAGCGCACGGCCGCGCGCAGGGCGGCGCGCATCACGCCGCAGGCGCGGGCCGAGGTCTGCATGCGGCCACCGACCATGCCCGACAGCGTGTAGTAGAAGCCCTTGCCCAGGCCCGCCTCCCCGCCCACCACGTTGGCGTCGGGCACGAAGTAGTCCTCGAAGGCGAGATCGAAGGAATGCATGCCGCGGTAGCCGATGGTCGGGATCGCCCGGCCGCTGAGCTTGCCGCCGCCCGGCTGACGCACCTCGAAGCTGTGGCCATCGAAGGCCGGCTTTTCGGCCAGCAGCACCGACAGGCCCTTGTGCCCCAGGCTGCGGTCGGGGTCGGTGCGCGTGACGACCATCAGCACGCCGGCCTTGCCGGCGAAGGTGCACCAGGTCTTGGCACCGCTCAGCAGCCAGCCGCCATCGGTGCGCGTGCCCTTGAGCTGGCAGGCCGCCAGGTCCGAGCCGCAGTCGGGCTCGGTCATGGCGATGGCGCACAGCGGGTCGCCCGCCGCCAGCCGCGGCAGCCAGTGCGCCTTCTGCGCCTCGGTGCCGCCGGCCACGAGCGCGCGGGTCAGGATCTCGGGCCGGGTGATCAGGCTGCCGGCCGCGGCCAGCGAGCCTTCGGACAGCGCTTCGGTCACCACCACCATGAGCAGCGTGTCCTCGCGGTCATCCGGCGCGCTGCCGCCGTGCGACTCGGGAATGGCCAGGCCGAAGACGCCCATATCGCGCATCGGCTGCAGCAGCGATTCGGGCACCGTGAGGTCATGGCGGTGGATGGCCTCGGCCTGCGGCGCCACTACCTCGGCGGCGAAGCGGCGGAAGGCGTCCTGTGCCAGGGCATGCGGCTCGTCGAGGGTGATCTCGCCGACCAGGCCCTGGGCCTCGATCACGCCACGGCCAGCTGTGCGCAGGGCGGGGGCGCTGCCGGTGGCCGCGCGCAGGGCGCGCCAGGCGGGCAGGCTGCGCAGGGTGTCGACGGCCGTCGCGTCCATGCCGGTCTCGGCGGCGATCACGTCCAGCCGGTCCAGCAGGGCGACGATGGCATCGGTCGTGAAAACCAGCGCCAGTTGGGCTTCCAGCGGATCGGCCTGCGCGTGGAGCGAGGCGATGGCGGTTTCGGCGGCCAGGAGTTCAGCCCCGGCCCAGGCCATATCGAAGGCAGCAATCTGGTGGGCGTCGACGCGGGCGGCGCTCAGGCGGCCGGATTCCAGGCACTGCTCGGCGACGCTGCGGACGGACTGGTCGAAGACCTCGCGCAGGCGGGCGAGCATGGCGCGGGCTTGCGCCGCGTGCGGGTGCGGGGGCTGCGCGCCGGTCATGCGGACACGCCCACGCCCAGCACCGCAAGCGCCTTGTGCGCGGCCTCGCGGCCGGTTTCGACGCAGGCCTGGGTGCCGCCGCCGCCGTAGTCCTTCACGGCATCGCCCACGTTCCACAGATTGGGCACCGGCGTCTCCTGCGGCAAGTCGTAGCCGGCGCATGAACGCTGGGCCGGCCACTCGCCGCGCATCACGCGGATCGACAGCATCCTGGCGTCCTTGAAGCCCGGGAATTCATTGTGCAGGTCCTGCAGGCCCAGTTCGGTCTCGGCCTTCTCGTCGAAGTCGCCCAGCGCCGGCTTGGGCACCACGTAGGCCACGTACAGGTGCCAGCCCGGCGGCGCCATCTCGGGGCACATGGCCGTCAACTCGCCCATGTTGCACAGCCGCTCGGTGTTGGCAAAGGTGACCAGGCCGGGCTGGTCGATCAACCGCTCGCGGGTGGCGAAGTTGACGACGATGTTGGCGGCCGGACGCAGCACGCGGCGCACCTTGGCCACGTAGTCCGCGCCCAACGCATCTTCGCCGGCCAGCGGCACCGTGGCTGCGGGGCCGATGTTGCTGATGACGACCCGGGCGTCGATGCGCTGGGCCTGGCCATTGCGCAGCACGTCCACGCCGGTGGCGCGGCCGCCCTCGACATGGATGCGCGTGACCGGTGTGTCGAGCCAGATCTCGCCGCCCCGCGCACGGATGGCGTCGCCCAGGTCGTTCCACAGGCCGATCGTGCCGCGCGGGCAGAAGCCGAAGCGCTTGAAGGCGCCCTTGAAGGAAAAGTAGGTGAGGAAGGCACGGGCCGGCAGTTCGTCGGCGTTGGCGGCCCAGATGGCCGCGCACAGGTTGCGGAACAGCCGGTGCACCGTCTGGTTCTTGGTGAACTTGCGCAGCCATTCCTCGGTGCTCATCGCCTCTTCGGGCAACTCGGTGTTGCCCTTTCGGACGTCGCCGAAGGTGGCGCCGATCTTGGCGGCGGCCTTGGTCAGCCCGCCGATGATCAGGTTCCAGCCGCCGCCCTTGCTCGGGTCGATGATCTTGCCGTCGATGCGAAAGACGGTCGCCGGCTGAGGCTCGCGCACGTCCAGCGGCACGCCCAGGAGTTCGAAGGTCTGCTCGAAGCCGCTGCCGCGCTCGATGGCGATGGCACCGCGGTTGACGATGAAGCCGTCGATCTCTTCGCTGGAGGCGCGGCCGCCCAGGCGGTCCTGCGACTCCACGATCAGCACCTTGCGGCCGGCCGCCACCAGATGGGCCGCGGCGCTCATGCCGCCGGCGCCTGCGCCGATGACGATGGCGTCGAATTGGGGTTGGGTCATGGTCTCGTCTCCTCTGGATATTCGTTGGGAATAGGCGGGTGCCGCTTCGCGGATCGGTCAGCGATGCGCCTCGGGCGTGGGCAGGGGCAGACCCAGCGCGACACGGCGCTGCAGCCAGGCGCTGGGGCGGTAGCGCGGATCGCCCGTGGCCGCCAGCTGCGCCTGCAGCACCTGCAGCAGCCGGGCCGCGCCCAGGTCGTCGCCCCAGCCCAGCGGACCGCGCGGATAGCCCAGGCCCAGGCGCACCGCGTCCTCCAGGTCGGCCACGCTGGCGATGCCGCGCTGCGCGATGTTGGCCGCGATATTGACGATGGTCGCCATCACCCGCTGGGCGATGAAGCCGGGGCTGTCGTTGATCAGCGTGACGGCCGTGCCGTCCGCCGCCAGCAGTGCATGGGCGGCATCGCGCATCGCCGGCGCGGTGACGGCCGTGAGCATCAGCGTGCGGCGCAGGGCCAGCGGCGGCAGCGGGTCCACGGCCACGCAGCGCTCGGAATCCAGGCCCAGGCGCAGTGCGGCGGAGGTGGCGTCCTCGCCCCAGGGCTGCAGGAGCAGCAGGTCGGCGTCGGCCGCCTGCGCCAGCACGCGCGCGCCCGCGGCCGCGGCCAGTGCGCGCAGTCCTTCGGCACCGCTCGCCTGCGGGTCCACCCACACTGCCAGCCCGGCAGGCAAAGCGGGCACGGGGGGCGCCGCGGGCCGCTGCTGCTGCCCACCTTCGTAGCGGTACCAGCCCTCCCCGCTCTTGCGTCCGAACAGCCCGGCCGCCACGCGCGGCGGCACCAGCGACGACGGACGAAAGCGCGGCTCCTGCTGGAACTGCTCGTAGATCGAGGCCATGACCCGCGCCGACACGTCCAGGCCGGTGAGGTCCAGCAGCTCGAAGGGCCCCATGCGAAAGCCCAGCGCCTCGCGCAGCACGTCATCCACGTCGGCAGGGCTGGCGACCTGCTCTTCCACGATGCGCAGGCCCTCGGTGTAGAGGCCGCGGCCGGCATGGTTGATGAGGAAGCCCGGCTGGTCGGCCGTGACCACCGCACGGTGGCCGGCCGCTTCGGTGAGCGCGCACAGCCGCTGCACCACCGCCGGTGCCGTGCGCACCGCGGCGATGACCTCGGCCACCTTCATCAGCGGCACCGGGTTGAAGAAATGCAGGCCCGCCACGCGCTCGGGCCGGGCACAGGCGGCGGCGATCTCGGCCACGGTCAGCGAGGAGGTGTTGCTGGCCAGGATGGCGTCGTCGGCCACCTGCGCCTCCAGCTGGCGGAACAGGCTGCGCTTGGCCTCCAGGTCCTCGACGATGGCCTCGATGACCAGCGTGCAGTCGGCGAGTTCGTCGAGGGCGTTGCAGGCATGCAGCCGGCCGCGCGCGGCCTGGTGGTCGGCCGTCGTCATGCGGCCCTTCTCGACGGCACGGGCGAGCATGCTGTCGACGTATTCGACCGCCTTGGCGGCCGCGCCCGGCTGGGCGTCGTGGCAACGCACGGTGTGGCCGGCCTGCAGGAAGAGCTGCACGATGCCGCGGCCCATGGTGCCGGCGCCGACGACGCCGAGGGTGGTGGGAGTTGACGGAGTGGCCATTGGAGAGATGAACGCCGTGGGGTGATGTCCGCCGCTTTCAGCGGCCGTTGAACTGCGGCTTGCGCTTGTCGAGGAAGGCGCGCATGCCCTCGGTCTTGTCCTGGGTGTCGAAGAGCAGCAGGAACTCGCGGTTCTCCAGCGCCAGTGCGGCCTCCAGCGGCAGGTCGGCGCCCTGGCGCAGCACGCGCCGGGTGGCCTCCACCGCCTTGGGCGGCAGGCGCGAGGCCTTGCGCGCGAGTTCCATCGCCCGCGCCAGCGCCTGGCCCTCGGGGGCCAGCTCGGCCACCAGGCCCAGCTGGAAGGCGCGCTCGCCGCTCAAAGGCTCGGCTGTCAGCAGCATCAGGCTGGCGACCTGCTTGCCCACGCTTCGCATCAGCCGCTGCGTGCCGCCCGCGCCGGGCATGATGCCCACCGCCAGCTCGGGCTGGCCCAGCCGGGCCGTGGAATCGGCCACGATGAAGTCGCACATCAGCGCCAGCTCGCAGCCCGCGCCCAGCGCGAAGCCGCTGACGGCCGCGATCACCGGCTTGCGCGACTGCGCCACGGGCGCCCAGTACTGGCCCAGGTCCAGCCCGGCGACGTCCTGCGCGCCCTTGTCCACCAGCAGATTGAGGTCGGCGCCGGCAGCAAACACCTGCTCGCCGCCGGTGATGACGATGGCGCGCACCTCGGCATCGGCCTCCAGGGCGCGCATGGCCTCGGCGATCGCGGCGCGCATGGCCAGGTCCAGCGCATTGCGCTTGCCGGGCCGGTTGAGCACGAGCAGGCCCACGGAGCCTTCGCGACTGTGCAGGACCAGCTCGGCGCCGGCATCCACGGCGTTGGCATCGGTGCTCATCGGGCGGCTCCCGGGCGGCCGATGAAGTCGGCGCTGCGTTTGGTCATGAAGGCGTCGTAGCCCTCGCGGAAGTCCACGCCGGTCAGGCAGACGGCCTGGTCGGCCTCTTCGCGCTGCAGTTCATCGTCGAGGGTGGCGCAGGGATGGTGCAGCCGCTGCTTCATGCGGGCGAAGGCCTCGCCGGGCAGACGGGCCAGCGCCGCGGCCAGAGCCACGGCCTGGGCCATGACCTCGGCGTCGTCGTGCACCGCATCCGCCAGGCCCAGGCGCACGGCCTCTTCGCCGTCCACAGCCTGGCCGTCGCTGAGCAGGCGGCGGGCCACGGGAAGACCTACGCGGCGCGGCAGCGTCAGCAGTTGGCCCCAGTCGGGCGCCAAGCCCAGCTTGAGGAAGGGAAAGAGCACCCGCGCCTCGCGGCCGATGACGATGCGGTCGCCCAGCAGTGCCAGGCCGACGGCCGCGCCGGCCGTCACGCCTTCCATGGCGCTCACCACCGGGATGCGCGCATGGGCGACCAGGCGGCACAGGTCGTGGATGTGCTGCATGCGCTCGCGCGCCTGCGCTTCCGAGAGGCCCACCATGCTGGGGATGTCGCCGCCGGCGGAGAACACGCCCTCCACGCCGCCCAGCACCAGCGAACGCACCTGCGCATCGGCCAGCAGCACCGTGAGGTGGTCGATGAAGCCCTGGCGCACGGCATGGTCGATGGCGTTGCGCTTGTCGGGCCGGTTGATGCGCAGCCGCGCTACGTGCGGCGCTGGATGGTCGAGCAGGACGACCGACGTGCTCGCGTTGGCTTCCACGGTCACTGCGAACCTCCGGCTTCGCCTGCGGTGCGAGCCCCCTTCGGGACGGTCGGGCGGGCGCTCATACTCCTTCCAGCCCCACGATGGACACCGCGCAGACGTTCTGCGAAGGCTGCCCACCCAGGTTGTGGATCAGCCCGGTCTTGGGATCGGGCAGCTGGCGCGGTCCGGCCCGGCCCTGCAACTGGAGGTAGATCTCGTAGAGCATGCGGATGCCGCTGGCGCCCACCGGATGGCCGAAGCACTTGAGCCCGCCATCGATCTGGCAAGGCACGCGGCCGTCGGCATCGAAGGCGCCGTCGAGCACGTCGTAGACCGCGCGGCCTTCGTCCGACAGGCCCAGGTCCTCCATGGTCACCAGTTCGGTGATGGAGAAGCAGTCGTGCACCTCCGTCATGCTGATGCCGGTGCGCGGATCGGCGATGCCCGCCTCAGAATAGGCGCGGCGGGCCGCGATGCGGGCCGTGTGCACATAGCTGCCGTCCCACTCGCTGGACTGCAGCTCCCAGCCGTTGGAGGTGGCGATCTGCAGGGCCTTGAAGGTGACGAGGTCCGTCTTGCCCAGGCTGCGCGCCATCTCCGGCGTGGTCACGATCACGGCCGCGGCACCGTCCGAAACGCCGCAGCAGTCGAACAGCCCCAGCGGCGCCGCGATGGTCGGCGCCTTGAGGCACTGCTCCTCGGTGATCGGCTTCTGCAGGTGGGCCTTGGGGTTCTTGGCGCCGTTGGCATGGCTCTTGACCGACACATGCGAGATGGCGCGCTTGAGCAGCGCGGCATCCACGCCATGCTTGGCGCGGTAGGCGCTGGCCAGCTGCGCGAAGTTGGCCGGCGCCACCGCGTTGGGATACCACTGCGGGATATAGGTGCCGACGGTGGCCATGGGCAGGCCGCCGTAGCCCGTGTCCTTGAGCTTCTCGACGCCCAGGGCCAGAGCGATGTCGCAGGCCCCGGCCGCCACGGCATACACTGCCGCGCGCACCGCCTCGGAGCCGCCGGCGCAGAAGTTCTCCACGCGGGTGACGCCGATGTTGGGCAGGCGCAGCGCGATGCCCATGGGCGTGCCGCCGCGGCCGGTGCCCACATCGTCCATGTGGGTCGAGAACCAACCCGCGCCCAGCTGCTCGGGCGCGATGCCGGCGTCGGCCATGGCCTCGTTGTAGGCCTCCAGCATGAGGTCCTCCGGGCTGGCGTCCCAGCGCTCGCCGAACTTGCTGCAGCCCATGCCGAGAATGGCGACCTTGTCCTTGATGCCTTGTGCCATGGTGCCGTGCTCCTCAGTTACTTGTCTCGCCACGCACCGGCGTGGCCTTCCAGAAATACCGCGTGAAGCCGCGGCGCTCGTCGATGTCCTTGACGCGGAACACCATCTCCATCGCAGTGCCGGCATCGACCTCGCCCACCTCCAGGTCGGTGAAGTCCATCAGGATGCGGCCGCCGCCTTCGAAGTCGATCTGGCCGTAGTGGTGGGGCGGCGCCGGATGCCACGACAGGTACTCGGCCGACCAGCTCAGGATGCGCGCGGGCCGGTCCGCCAGCGGATGGGGCTTCTGCGTGTCCTGCCGCGGCGTGGCGTCGTAGCTCAGGCGCGAGGGGGAAAGTGCACGCTGCCCGTCATCTCGCAGCGGCCCGCCACCAGGGCCTGCAATGCCTGATGGTGGCGCCAGGCGGTGGACAGGGCCGTCTTGCGATCGGCCTCGCCGCGCATGCCGCGCTCCAGTTGCAGTTGGCCCTTGAACGAGAGAAAGCGCGTGTAGTGCCGCTCTTCCACGCCGCGCGCCAGCCAGCGCGAGACGCCGCGGGTCGGCGCGAAGCGGCGGATGGCCTCGGTCACGCGGAAGACCAGCGCCTGCGCGCCGCTGCCGAACTGCGCCAGCACGATGCACTGGCCGGGCGTGGCCTGCTCCAGCACGCGGGCCAGCAGCAGCAGGCCGTGCGGCACACCGCTGTCGCCAACGCTGTCGGCCAGGTTGTCGGCCACTGCCTCGGCACGGATGCCGCAGGCCTTGGCGAGCTGCTGGTCCATCTTGGCGAAGGTGGTGGGAAAGAGGAAGTGGTCCACCTCGGCCGCGGCCACGCCGGCCTGCGCCAGCGCGGCTTTTACGGCCGCGGGCACCAGCTTGGCGATGCCTTCGTCGCGCACCCAGCGCTCTTCCCAGTGGTAGTCCACTTCCTCGCCGCTGGCGCGGAAGTGGTCCACGAAGTCGGCCGTGACGGTGCCGGCGCCCAGGTACTCGGCCAGCACGTCCTCGGTGCCCACGAGCACCGCGGCGGCGGCGTCGCCGTAGTCCAGCTCCTGCGCGCTGGCGGCGCGGGTGCGGCGGTTGTCGGCGGCCAGCACCAGCGTGTCGCCGCCGCCCGCGCGCACCCGGGCCACGGCCTGGGTGAAGGCCGAGAGCGCGGCGCGCTGCGTACCGCCCAAGTCCAGGGCCTCGATGTTCTCACCCAGCGCCAACGCGCCCGCCACCACGCCGGCATTGAGCCGCTCGGCGAAGGGCAGCGTGTCCGACGCCAGCAGCAGCGCGCGCACGCGGCCGCGGTCGCGCTGCGTGGCGGGGCCCAGCGCATCGCGCGCGGCGGCCACGGCCAGCGTGATGCTGTCCTCGTCCCAGTTGGCAAAGGCGCGCGTGCCCTTGCGGCCGGCGAATTGTGGCGCGTACCAGGCATTGGCCTGGGCCGCGGCCTGGCGCGACAGGCGCAGCCGGGGGATGTAGCCGCCGTAGGCGGTGATTCCGATCATGGTCTTTCTCCTTTTTGGGGAACTCGGCGTGGCGTCTGGCCGCAGGGCGGCCGTGTCAGGTCAACCGGATGCCCGCTTCGCGGATGGCCCTCTCCCAGACCACCGCGTCGCTCGCCAGCGTCTTGGCGAAGTCTTCCGCGCTGCTGCCGATGGGGAAGAGGTCGCGGCTCTCGAACCACGCGACCACCTCGGGCCGGCGCATCGCCTCGACGAAATCGGCCGACAGCTTCTGCACGATGGGCGCCGGCGTGCCCGAACGCACGAACACGCCCCACCATCCATAGGGTTCGAAGCCCGCAAAGCCCAGCTCCTTGAGCGTCTGCACGCGGGGCAGGCTCTTCACACGGCGGGTTCCAGTCAGGGCCAGCGCCTTGAAGCGGCCGGATTCGAGCAGGGGCTTGGCCGTTCCGACATCGATGAAGGCCATGCTCACCTGCGCACCGAGGACGGCGTTCATCAGCGGCGTGGAGCCGTTGTAGGGCACGTGCACCATGTCCAGCCCGTTCTGGCGGCGGAAGGCCTCGCCCTGGATGTGCGAGGTCGAGCCGTTGCCGAAGGAGCCGTAGCTGAAGATGCGGGGCTGGGCGCGGACCATGTCGATGAAAGCCCGCACGGAATCGCCCTTCACGCTCGAAGGCACGACCAGCAGGTTGCTCGCCGCACCCAGCTGCGAGACGGGCACGAAGTCCTTCTTCAGGTCGTAGGACAGGCTGTCGTAGAGAAAGGGCCACTGCACCATGCTCGTGATGCCCAGCAGCAGCGTGTAGCCGTTGGCGGGGGCCTTGGCGACGAACTCGTTGCCGATCAGGCCGCCGGCGCCGGTGCGGTTGTCGATCACCACCGGCTGCTTCCACTGCGCGGACAGCGGCACCGACACCGTGCGCGCCGCCACGTCAGAGCCGCCACCGGGCGGATAGGGCACGACGAACTTGAGCGCATGCTCCGGAAAGGCATCGGTCGCCGCCGCGGCCCGGCCGAAGGGCAGGCCGGCCACCATCGCGGCACCGCCGAGGCCCAGCAGGCAAGTGCGGCGGCCGGATTGCACAGGGTTCATGCGTGTCGTCTCCAAGGGCTCGTGCTGCGCCGGAATGCCGCAGCCGTTGTGCTGACCCGTAGCGTGCCGCAGCCCCCCGCCCGCGTGCAATGGCGCATCTCGCCACGCCGTTGGCGAAATCTGCCACACGGCCCCGGCTGCGGTTTTCCGCCAGTGCAACGGCAATAAATGCCATCGCACCTGGCAGGACCCGGCGCTACGCTGGGTGCTTTCGTCCGTACCGACCGCCCCGCATGAACGCCTCCCTGCTGTATGGCACCGCCACGCTGGCCGAACTCCTGATTGTCGCCATGCGCCGGCATGCCCAGAGGATCGCCTTTCTCGACGAGCGCGGCGACCTCACCTACCAGGAGCTGGCAGCCCGGGTGTCGCAGACTGTCGCGCTGTTCGAGCAGTTGGGCCTGCGGCGCGGCGACGCGGTGGTGCAGCTGGCCGGCAACCGCGTCGAGACTTTCGTGGTGATGATGGCCTGCTATGTCTTCGGCGCGCGTTCGGTCGCATTGCATCCGCTGGGCGGCGACGACGACCACGTCTTCGTGCTCAACGACTCGCAGGCCCGGCTGGCCGTGGTGGACGGTGCCCACGTCAAGCGCCTGGCCGGGCTGCGCGAGCAGTGCCCGGGCGTGACGCACTGGTTCAGCCACGATGCGGACCAGCCCTTCGACGACTTCTGGGCGCGGGTCGGCCGCTTGCCGGTGGGCGAGCTGCAGGCACGAGGCGAGGCCGAGGACATCATCCGGCTTGCCTATACCGGCGGCACCACGGGGCGGCCCAAGGGCGTGATGCTTTCCAACCGGGCGCTGGTCAGCTACCTCATGCTCGCCCTCGGCGGGCTGGGCTGGCCGGACGACGTGCGCCTCCTGTGCACCACGCCGATCACCCACGCGGCGGGTTCGCTGATCCTGCCGACGCTGGTGCGGGGCGGCTCGGTACTGATGCACTCCGGCTTCGACCCGATCCGCTTCGGCGAGGCCATCGAGCGGCAGCGCTGCAACGTGACCTTCCTCGTGCCGACCCAGATCTATGCCCTGCTCGACCACCCGGACAGCCGTCGCATCGACTGGGGCGAACTGCAGGCGCTGGTCTATGGCGCCGCACCCATGGCCCCCGCGCGCATCCGCGAGGCGCTGCAGCTCTTCGGCCCCTGCCTGGTCCAGATCTATGGCCAGACCGAGTCGCCCAACCTGGTCCTCACGCTGACGCAGCGCGACCATCTGCTCGCCAACGACCAGCGCCTGGCGGCGGCCGGGCGACCCTCCCCCGGCCTGCGCGTGGCCCTGATCGATGAAGAAGGACGCGAACTGCACGCGGCCGGCGAGGTCGGCGAGCTGTGCGTGCGCGGGCCGCTGCTGATGTCCGGCTACTGGCAGCAGCCGGCGCTCACGGCCCAGGCCCTGGCCGGCGACTGGCTGCACACCGGCGACATGGCCTACCGCGACGAGCAGGGCTATTACTACCTGGTCGACCGCAAGAAGGACCTGATCATCTCGGGCGGCTTCAACGTCTACCCGACCGAGGTCGAGAGCATCCTCGGCACCCATCCCGAAGTGGCCGCCGTGGCGGTGGTGGGCGTGCCCGATCCGAAGTGGGGCGAAGCGGTGAAGGCCTTCGTGGTGCGCCGCGCCGGGGCCACGGTGGATGCGGCCGCGCTGATGGCCATGGTGCGCAAGTCGCGCGGTGTCGTGCACACGCCCAAGTCGGTCGAATTTACCGACCGCCTCCCCCTGACCAGCCTCGGCAAGGTCGACAAGAAGCGGCTGCGGGCGCCCTACTGGGCCGAAGTGCCGCGTGCCGTCCATTGACCCCCATGCCGCGGGCGGCGCCCGCTGTCGCCGCCCAGGTCGAAGGCGGTGCGACGGTACTCGCCCGGGGCCACGCCGGTCCAGCCCTTGAACGAGCGATGGAAGGTGCTGGCCTCGGAAAAGCCGAGGCGGTTGGCGATTTCCATCAGGCTGAGGTCGGAGCGCGTGAGGTAGTCGATGGCCACATCGCGCCGCAGGTCGTTCTTCAGCGCCTGGTAGGCACTGCCTTCGAGGCTCAGCCGGCGGTTGAGCGTCTGCGCGGAAACGCCGAGCTCGCGGGCCACCTCGACCAGGCTGGGCAGTTGCGCATGCAGCCGCGCGCGCAGAAGGCTGCGCACCCGGTCGGCCATCCGTACGGCCCCGCGGTAGTGGACGAGCAGCGGAAGCGGGGCCTCGTACAGGAAGGCCTGCAGCATGCCGGCCGTCGCCATGACCGGCAGGTCCAGCCAGCGGGCGTCGAAGCTGAAGCCCGCATGGGCGGCGCCGTATGCCAGCGGTGCGTGGAACATGCGCCCGATGTCCGCCCCACTGCGGGAGGGATCGTCGATGAAGCGCACGCCCTGCAGATCGATGCGCCGCGCGGCCAGCCAGCACATCAGGCCATAGCCCAGGAAGGTGAAGGTGCGCAGGGCGTAGCGCAGCGCGTCGTCGGGCTCGGCCCGGGTCGGCAGGACCACGTGGGCCATTCCCCCGCCGATGCGCAGGTGCGGGCAGAAGTCCTTGAGGACCAGACGGTAGACGCCGAAGCCGGCCTGGATCGCCTCGCCCAGGGTGGGTGCGGCCAGCGCGGCACGGCAGACTGCGGCGAAGGTGCCGATGGGCACGGGATGGGGGCACAGGCCCCACAGCTCGTCGCGCATGGCGTGCCGCAGCACGGCCAGCAGCGATGCGTACTGCGGCAGGGTCACGCGTGCATGACCCGACTGCAGCAGTGCGGCTGGGATGCGTGCGCGGCCCAGCAGCCGCTCCACGTCCAGGCCCCGGGCACGTGCGCCGAGCAGCGCCTGTCTCACCTGGAAGACCTCGATGGTGTGCCGCGTCGGAAAGTCGTCCATCGCGCCGGACGCCGCTGCGGGGCCTACATGCGTGTGGGGATTCGGGTTGCCGTCGAACATGGCCTGCGGCGCTCCCGGCTCAGTGCGGGCCCAGGTCCAGGTGCCCGGCCAGGAAGCGGCCGCCGCGCTCGACGGCCTCCCGGGCCTGCGGCAGCAGGTCAGGGAACTGCTGGAAGACATGAATCATCCCCGGCCAGACCTCGCACTTCGCGCTGCCGCCGGCGGCCTCGACCTTGCGGGCGAAGTCCTCGGAGTCGCTCAGCACGGTCTCGCGGTCGCCCACCTGCAGCAGCAGGGGCGGCAGCAGGGTGAGTTGCTCGGGCTGCGCATGCAACGGCGAGGCCAGGGGATGGCGCGCATCGCCATCGGGCCCGAGGGCATTGCGCGCCATGGCCTGGATCATGGCGCGCTGGTGGATCGGATCGCTGGCCGCACGGCTCTCGTAGCTGGCGCCCGCAGCCGTCAGGTCGGTCCAAGCCGACAGGGTGAAAGCCGCTGCGGGCACGCCCTGGCCCTGCAGGGCCAGCAGGGCCGTGATGGCCAGGCCGCCGCCTGCGGAGTCGCCGGCCAGCGCGATGTGGTGCGGGGCCAGGCCCTGCGTGCCCAGCCAGCGCATCACGGCGAGCGCATCCTCCAGCGGCGCGGGATAGCGATGTTCCGGCGCGAGCCGGTAGTCCACGCCCAGCACCCGCACGCCCGCGGCAGCGGAGAGTCGGCCCATCAGTTCGCGATGCGACTGCAGCGAGCCGACCTGGAAGCCGCCGCCATGGAAGTAGACGATCGCGCGGTCCTCGCGCACGCCGGGCGCAGCGATCCAGGCGCAGGGCACGCCGTCAGCCTGCATGGGCGTGAAGCTGGCCTCGCCGGTGGCACCGAAGAGCTGGTCCCAGTCCGCGCGCATCTGCGCCACGGGCGTGTCGCGGCGCCAGCGGCCATAGACGGCGCGGACCTTGGCGATGACGGCATCGACGGCGCTGTCGTCGGCGGTCGTGGGCGGATCGCCGCTCATGCCCCGCACCCCATACCGCCGGACACGCCCAACACCTCGCCAGTCACGTAGCTGGCCTGCTCCGACGCCAGGAAGGCCACGGCCGCCGCCACCTCCTCGGCGCTGCCCAGGCGGCCCAGCAGCGTGGCCTGCGTCATGGCGTCCCTCAGCTGGTCGCCGCCCGATGCCACGGCCTGCCTCAGCAAGGGCGTGTCGATGGGGCCCGGCGCCACCACGTTGGCGGTGATGCCCTTGCGGCCGTTCTCACGCGCGATCGAGCGGGTGAAGGCGATCACCCCGCCCTTGGCCGCCGCATAGACCGAGCCGCCGCGCGAGCCGAGGCGGCCGGCCTCGGAGGCCACGTTGACGATGCGGCCGTGGCCGCGGGCCTGCATGCCCGGCAGCACGGCATGCGTGGTGTTGAGCACGGCCTCCAGGTTCACGGCCAGCAGACGGCGCCAGTCGGCGGGCGTGGTCTGCGTGAAGAAGGCATGCTGGTCTACACCCGCGTTGTTGACCAGCACGTCGAGCGGGCCGATCCCGGCCAACGCGGCATGCACGCGGTCGAAGTCGCAGACGTCGAGGGCGCAGGCCGTGGCGCCGGTTTCATCGGCCAGGGCCTGGGCCGCCTCCGCATCCAGGTCCGCGCACCACACGTCGAGCCCATCGGCCGCCAGGCGCCGCACGATGGCCGCGCCGATGCCACGGGCACCGCCGGTCACCAGCGCGCGTCGCCGCGGCGCGGTTGCGCCTGGCATTCAGCGCCCCGTGAAGCGCGGGGCGCGCTTCTCGATCACGGCCGCCAGGCCCTCGCGCGCATCGGCCATGCCCGAGAGGAAGGACTGCGCATGGTTCTCTTCGGGCATGGCCGCCTCCACGCCCTGGCCGATGCCGTTCCACAGCAGGCGCTTGGTATTGGCGAGCGCGGCCGGCGCGCCAGCCGCCAGTTCGCGGGCCAGCGCCCAGGCGGCGTCCTGCAATTCGGCATCGGGCACCACGCGAGTGACGAGGCCGATCTCCTTCGCCTCTGCAGCACTGAGCGTCGGGTTGAGCATGAGGATCTCCATGGCGCGGCGAAAGCCCACCAGCTGCGTGAGCGTCACCGACACGCCGGCATCGGGCACCATGGCCACACGCGTGGCGCCGGCCAGGAACTTGGCCGACTCGGCTGCCAGCACGAAGTCGCTGGAACAGACCAGGCCCATGCCGCCACCGCCCGCCGCGAAGCCATGCACCGCGGCGACCACCGGCGGGTTGAGCCGCATGAGCGCAGCGGTGGCCAGCTGCAGCAGTGCGGTCGCCACGCGGATGTAGTCCGGCAGGGCCTCGCCCTTGGAGAGGAAGGTGTGGACATCACCGCCGGCGCAGAAGTGCTTGCCCTCGCCGGTCAGCAGCACGGCACGCACGCGGCCATCGCCATGGATGCGCAGCACGGCGTCATGCAGCGCACGCAGCAACTCCACGTTCAGGCCATTGGCCGCATCGGGCCGGTTCAGGTGCAGATGGGCCACGCCATCCGCATGCAGGCTCAGCAGCACCGGGCCGTCGGCCACCAATCGCTCGAGGCCGGGTTGGGTCGGGGTGTTCATGGGCTTGTCTCCGTGTGGGCCGTCGAGGCGCGGTTAGACCAGGAAGGCCATGGAATAGAGGGCGTCCTGGTTGTTCACCAGGTTCACCTTCTTGCGCACCATGCGCAGCGCGCCGTCCACGCGGCGCAGCCGGTATTCGGTGCGCGCGGCCCACAGCACGTCGCCGCGGGTCTGGTTCTCGAAGATCAGCATGTTGCAGCCCACCGACAGCTCCTGGCCGTCGTCTTCATTGACCTCGATGTTGGACACCAGGCGGCGCAGGCGCGACTGCGGCGTCTGGCTGAATCGCTTGCCGGTGTGGTACTGACGGATGCGCAGCGCGATGCGCGAGCGGTTGTCATAGATGATGGACATGACCTGCTCCGGATCGCCGCCGTCGCCGTTGGCCGGCACCCAGTACACGCCGTCGTCGGTCCACAGCGCCTCCCAGTCGTCATAGCGGTGCTCGTCCTGCAGGCGCGCCTCGCGGTAGATGAAGCGGGTGGCGTCTTCGAGCGCGGCACGCTCTTCGGGGCTCATCGGCATCACGCGGCCTCCATCATCTGCCGGTAGTGGCGCCAGATGCCGCGGCTGGGCACCTCGTCGGTGTTGTCGCCGATCAGGAAGCCGTCCTCGTCACGGCGCTCGCGATGCTTTCCGCGGCCCAGGAACAGCCACTCGGGCTTGCGCATCTGCACGCCCATCTGCGTGCGCTCGTACATCTCGGCATCGTCGGCCAGCAGGAAGCCCGCGGGCCCCACCGAGCCCATGGTCTGCTGGCGCATGCGGCGATTGAGGTCGGGCGCGCCCTTGAACTGCAATGCGGTCACGTGCTGCACGGTCTCGTTCACCGACAGCGGCTGCAGCACGAAGATCTGGATCTCCGCGATGAACAGGTTCGGGAAGATCATGATGTGCGGCGTGCCGTCGATCATGATCCGGCGTGCCCTCTCCTCGCCGTACGCGGCGTTCATCTTCGCGGTGTAGTCGGGCAGCCGGTCGGCCGTGGCGCCGAACCACGACATGGGCACGTCGCGCTTGCGGAACTCGGGCCGCAGGTCGTTCTCGGTGTGGCCGTTGCCGAAATCGCGCGACACGGCGGTGGACTCGGCGCTGTAGAGCGTGCCGATGCCGCTTTGCGCCACCTCGAAGATCGAGGCATGCACGAAGGACGGGTGGTAGCCGTCGGTCTCGTTCTCGACCAGGAACTTCCAGTTGGCCTTGACCTTGTGCTTGAGGAAGCCGGCCGTCACCTGCACCTCGCCCTCGGGCGAGGTCTCGCACAGCGCGTCGATGGACTTCATGGCCGCGCCCAGATGTTCCTCCAGGCTGGGGCCTTCGGCCGCCATGGAGCCGAAGACGAAGCCGCGGTAGCTGGCCACGCGCGCCACCTTGCCCAGACCGTGGTCCTTGCGGTCCACGCCCTCGTAGCCCGAGGGAAAGGGCCAGCCCTTGAGTGCGCCGTCGTTGGCGAAGGTCCAACCGTGATAAGGGCAGGTGAAGGAGCGCGCATTGCCCTGCTCCGTCATGCACACGCGGTTGCCGCGGTGCGGGCAGCGGTTGTGCAGCAGGTGGATCTGCCCGGTGCGGTCGCGCGTCATGAGCACCGGCTCGGGGCCGATGGACTTCATGACGTAGTCGTTGGCGTCGGGGATCTCGCTCTCGTGGCCGACGTAGACCCAGGTGCGGAACCAGATCTTCTCCAGCTCGGCCTGGTAAATGGCCGGGTTGGTGTAGAGCGAGCCGTGCACGTGGCCGTCGCCGACGAGTTGGTCCCAGCGCGGCGCTGCGGCAGCAGCGGTCGCGGGGGTGATGGGGATCACGTGGGCGCAGGGGTCCATGTCAGGGTCCTCCGTTCGATGTCAATGTGTGTTGTCTGGCGAGTGCGTTGATGGAATAATAGTCCGACGAGACGGACTATGTCAAACCCTATTTTTGCGACTTTCACGAAGGACGAAACTCCCATGCCCACCGTTGTTTTCATCGACCCCCAAGGTGCCGAACATGCCGTCGCGGCGCCGGTGGGACGCAGCCTGATGCAGTTGGCCGTCGACCACGGCGTGCCGGGCATCCTGGGCGACTGCGGCGGGGCCTGCAGCTGCGCCACCTGCCACGGCTACGTGGACCCGGCCTTCCTGCCCCTGCTGCCCGCGCGCTCCGAGACCGAGGCCTTCATGCTGGAGGGCGTGCCCGACCTGCGCGACACCAGCCGGCTCTGCTGCCAGATCCGGATGCAGGCCGAGCTGGAGGGCCTGCGGGTGCAGCTGCCCGACGAGCAGGTCTGACTCAGCGCCCCGCGAAGGCCATCAGGCAGCGCTTGGGGACGTCGATGGCGACAGCGCAGCCGCAGCCATAGCCGCCCCCATCCGGGCCAAGACCTCGCGAGTGGTGATGGGCACGTCGTCCAGCGTGGGCAGCGATGCCGGCTGCTCGCTCGGCGGCGCGGTGCCGGCTCCGGCGGCGCGCAGCCGGAGCCGGCCGGCGAGGTGGGGCGCGGTCGGGCCTGCGCTCATCGGCCCTGCCCCGCTGCGGGCCCAGATCCGGCGCGGCGATGGCCCGCCGTGCGCGGCTCGACCTCGGGCTTTAGCCGCCAATCGGGACCGAAGTCCGAGAGGGGATGCGTGGGCATGGGGCTTTCATGCTCGATGCCGCGAAGACGCCTTGCCCACGCCTCGAGGTGGGCCGCGCGCTGGGCCTCGTCGCTGTACTGGATGGCCCAGCCCACGAAGGGCGGCAGCACCTGCAGGCCGCTGTAGCCGAAGACGCCATGCTGAAGATGCCACAGGATCACGTCGCGCTCGCCCAATAGGCCGTCGCTGTCCATCATGGCCGGGAAGCAACCCGTGGTGAACGACAGCATGGCCCGCCGGCCCCGCAGCCCGCCCTGGTCGAAGCGCTTGCCGCCCGCGCCATAGACCAAGCCGTTGACGAAGACCCGGTCGATCCAGCCCTTGAGGATGGCGGGCACCGAGAACCACCAGAGCGGGAACTGCAGAATTAGCAGGTCGCAGGCGAGCAACTTGTCGATCTCCCGCTGGATGTCGGGCGCGAAGCTGCCGCGCTGCGACGCCTGCTTCTGCTCGCGGTCGTACTGCAAGGCATCGGGGAAGCGGCGCTCGCTGAAGTCCTCGGGTCCGGCCGCCGCGTTAAAGCCCATGGCATAGAGGTCGGACACCACGACATGGTGGCCCTGCTCACTTAGCGTGCGCACGGCGGTATCCAGCAATGCGCGGTTGAAGGAGCGCGGCTCAGGGTGGGCATGGATGATCAGCACATTCATGGAATGGGTCCTAGATTGGGATGCGGCGACGAGTGCAAACAGGCGCCAATGCGCGGCACTGGACGGCAACCTGCGGGATCGCGCGGCCCCGCCAGAGGCTTCGTCATTTATAACCCAACGCGTCGGTTTATCAAAGTGACGGGCCGAGCCTCCGGCTCACGACCGGTGGAACGAACCATAAACGTGCGACGGGATGGAATATCGTCGCATCAACGATCTCCGGGTTCTGAAGGTGTCGCGCCTTCCTGGCCGCCGGGGCGGAGGTCAGCCGGTGCCGGCCGCTTGATGCCTTACGCCTGCCTTGCAGGTCGGCGCACGCGCGCCAGCAGTCGGCGGGCCTGGAGCACCACGGGAAGATCGATCCTTCTACCGTCCACCTGCACGGCGGCGCCGCCCGATGCCGCGTCTGCAGCCACCACGCGGTGGCCCAGTCGACCTCGTTTTCGGTCGGCGCGAGGACCTCATGGACCACTGGCATCTGCCGCGGATGGATGCGCAGCTTGCCGCTGAAGCCGAGGCGCAATGCGCGTCGCGTGTCATGTCGCACGCGCTTGTCGTCTTGGAAAGCGGCGGTCACTCCGTCGACTGCCGGTGCCAGACGGTGCAGGCGCGTCGCCATTGCCGCCGCGAAGCGCAACAGCATCAGTTCGGCCTCGTCCTCACCGCATTGCATGTCGCGCAACCGGCGCTTGTACTGCAGATGTCGGCGCTCATGGAGGCCTACAGCGGCTTCGTGCTCGAGCGGCTGCAGTCCGGCCGGGTGGACATTGCGCTGCTCTACGGGGAAGAGCCCGAGACCGACGCGTGCAAGGAACTGCTGCTGGAGGACCGCCTGGCGCCGCTCGCGAGCATCGAGAACACTCGGGTCTCCAAGAGGCTTTCGACGGCATCGCTCGGGCGATGGCCCCTGGTGCTGCCGGGACGCGCGCACGGATTGCGCCGGCTGATCGACCAGGCCTGCGCGCCGCTGGGCATCCAGTTGGACGTCGTCGCCGAGATCGAGTCGCTCGGCGGCGTCAGGCGGGCAGCAGAAGCGGGCCTCGGCAGCACCATCCTTCCGCAGGGCGCGGTGGCGGAGGAGATCGCCGCTGGACACCTGCGCACGGCGCTGATCGACGACGCCAGCCTGAGGAGACGGGTGGTGCTCGCCACCCACGCGACAAGGCCCCAGCCGTTGGCGACACATGCGGTGCAGGCCCTCGTCCGGGACGTGCTAAGGCAGATGACCCGGGACGGGATCTGGCCGGCCCACGACGAAAACGACGACTCGCTCGACGGCACCTGCTGGATCGAGACCTGCCCGGGCGAGCCAATGGCGCGCCGCATCGCACGGGGGACTTCGAGCCGCACGGCAAGCGCTTCCATCCGCTAGCGCATCCAGCAAGCCCGACGACTTTCTCCCCAAAAAGCCCGATGCCAAGCTCTTCGAACAGAGGCTGAACATCGGATGCCAACGGCGGCGCCAACTCGCAATCGTGGCAATCGCGCACGAGTGTGTGAGTGGCCCCATGATTCACCGCAATCATGCCTCTTTTGGGCAGGGTGGACATTCATCGAACGGCATGGGCGCGAGCACGCATGAACGTCGGGTTGTTGTGCGCCGCCGCCATGCTCTGCGCGGCCTGTCCGCGCCTGAAATCGCTCTTGCCGATGGCGGCTGCTTCGCCCCGCGCGGTCTGAACCTCGGCTGCGGCATGCCGAACAGTCTGAGAGTCCTTATCGAGCACACGCCCGCGCACCGCCGTGGCGAGGTCCTGGGCCAGCGGCTGACGGTGATCATCAGCTCGAATACTTTGATGCCGGCCGTGGTAAGCACGGCTGGCGGCCAGTGTCGGTACGACCCCACTCTTCTGAGTCGCGGCTGGCGCTGCACGCTGGTGGTCCGCACACTCTGGCGCTTTCGAGGCACGCATCCACCCTTCAGTGGCGTGGACCAGGCCCCCGTCGGACTTGGGGCAGCAATGGGACGTCAAGTTTGCCGCCTACGTGCGGGGTGTTCGGAGATCTCACCGCGGCGCTGATCGTCGAACCTCGCGGCGCGCTCTGCAGGTCCCCACTCTCGCCCAAAGCGGTTGTCGCGAGGGCGGGTAAACCCCGTATCCTAAAAACTATTGGTCGTTAGAATCCCTCATAAATAGACCGACGAGACGGCCTATTTATGCTTCATATCCATCATTTTTTGAACCCACGGATCATGTTGTCCATCCGAAACTTGCAAGTCGTCTACGGCGGCGCGATTCAAGCGGTCCGTGACCTTTCACTGGAAGTCCGCAAAGGTCAGGTTGTCGCGCTCCTTGGGCCCAACGGAGCGGGAAAGAGCACCGTGCTGAAGGCAGTCTCCGGCGTGCTGGATGCGGAGGACGGTGAAATCGAAAAAGGATCGGTCCGGCTGGGCGGCGTGCCCGTCGAGCGCGAAGCCGCTAACGCCATCGTAGGGCGCGGGCTGGTTCAAGTGCCCGAAGGCCGGCGCCTTTTCCAGACATTGACGGTCGAGGAAAACCTTTTGGCCGGCGCGCATCTCCAGGGTCGCGCTGCAGTGAACCAGTCGCGCGAGTTCGTGTTCAATCTCTTTCCCCGCTTGGTCGATTTGAGGCGGACGGTGGCGGGATACCTGTCCGGCGGCGAGCAGCAAATGGTGGCAATCGGTCGTGCGTTGATGGCACGGCCGACGCTTCTCGCGCTCGATGAGCCCTCTCTGGGCCTCTCGCCAAAAATCGTCACGGAAATCTTCGGTGCCATCCAAAGGCTGCGAGATGCGGCGGGCCTGACCATTCTCCTGGTCGAGCAGAACGCCACGCGTGCACTTGCGATCGCGGACTACGCGTACATCATGGAAAACGGCCGGGTCGTGCTGGATGGCACGAGCGAGAAGCTGAGGGACAACGCCGACATCCGCGAGTTCTACCTGGGCATCAATGCTCATCAGGGCCGCACCAGCATGAGGGACGTCAAGCACTACAAGCGGCGCAAGAGGTGGCTCTCGTGAATGCGAACGCAACCCCGATTCTCGAGGCGCGTGGGATCTCCAAACGTTTCGGTGGCGTGAAGGCCGTCAACGAAGTCAGTCTGAAGGTCATGCCGCGGGAGATTGTGAGCCTCATCGGCCCCAACGGCGCCGGCAAGACCACCACCTTCAACCTGGTGAGCGGAGTGCTTCCACCGACCACTGGACAAATCCTATTCGAAGGGGATGACACGGCGGGATTGAGGTCGTATGACTTCGCGCGCCTCGGCATCGGCAGGACGTTCCAGAATCTGGCGCTGTTCCGCCAAGGCACGGTGGTGGAGAACCTTTTGGTGGGACGCCATATCCACTTCCGCAGCAACGTGCTGCAGTCACTCCTTTTCTGGGGTAGCAGCCGGCGCGAGGAAATTGAGGGCCGCGAGCGCGTGGAGGAAATCATCGAGTTCTTGGAAATCGAGGACCTGCGCGACAAGCCGGTGAGTCAACTTGCCTATGGGCAGCAGAAGCGAGTCGAGCTCGGACGCGCGCTCGCTTGCAATCCGAAAATTCTCCTGCTCGACGAGATTGTTGCGGGCATGAACCGCGAGGAGAAGGAAGATGTCGCACGGTTCACGCTGGACATTCGAGACGAATTCGGCGTGGCCATCCTCATGATCGAGCACGACATGCAGATTGTCATGGACCTGTCGGACCGGATCTACGTGCTGGATTTCGGCAGCCTGATCGCGCAGGGAACTCCCGACGAAGTTGCGGTGCATCCCGCAGTGGTTGCGGCGTACTTGGGTGAAGAGGGGCACGAATGAGCGAGCACAAACTGAACGATGGCAATGCGACGCTGCCTGGGCTCTTGCGTGCCCACGCCAAAGCGCATCCGAATGCGACAGCGCTCCGCGAGAAAGAGCACGGCATCTGGAAGACGGTCTCTTGGGCTCAGTACGAGAAGCGGGCGCAGATGGTGGCGCTTGGCCTGCGGCGACTGGGGCTGCGCCGAGGTGACCGCATCATTGTCGCCAGCGAGAACACACCCGAATGGGTTTGCGCCGACCTCGGCGCTCAGATGATCGGTGTCGAGGTGGTGGGCATCTACCCGACCAACCCTTGGCCGGAACTGCAGTACATCGCACGGCACTGTGGTGCGCGCGTGGCCATTTGCGGCGACCAGGAGCAGACCGACAAAGTCATCGACGCGCGCGACAACGGCGAAGGATTGCCTGCGCTGGAGCGCATCTTCTGCGTCGACATGAAGGGCATGCGCGGCTATCAGCAGGGCGAACCGGAGTCATTCGCGATGCTGCTGGACATGGGGCGCGCTCTGCAGGAGACCGAGCCGTCGGCACTGCAACAGCTCGAACAGGAGGTGGAGGCCCTGTCGCCAGACGACATCCCGGTCCTTGTGTACACGTCCGGAACCACCGGCCCCCCCAAGGGCGCCAGGCTATCCCATCGCAACCTGATCTATGCAGCGCATGGATTCGCGACTCGCTGCGCGATGCTTGGACATCCATACCACGCTGTTTCGTACCTGCCGCTTTGCCACGCAGCGGAGCGCGGCTTTGGCATGGCGCTCCATCTGGTCGTCGGCGGGACGATGAATTTCGCGGAGTCGATTGACACAGTAGCCGGAAACATCCGGGAGATTGCACCGACCTACTTTCTCGGTGTCCCTCGCATCTGGGAAAAACTCCAGCAAGGCTTCACGGTCCGGATCCGTGATGCGAAGTGGTGGAAACGCAAGGTTTTCGAATGGGGCATGACGAGAGGGCGGGCACTGTCCGACCGTCGCGCCGCCCGCCAAGGAGTGGCGACGCCCTTGGACAAGCTGGCGTTCGGCTTCCTCTACCTGCTGCTGTTCCGGAGCATGCAGATGCACATGGGTCTTGATCGAAGCCGTGTTCGACTATGCGCGGGGGCTGCGATCTCGCCCGAAACGCTGCGCTTCTTCGAAGTCATCGGCATCCCAGTGAGCCAGGGATACGGTCTGACTGAATCCGCCGGCCTGGCCTTTGTGCAACCCCCTGAGGCTGCCTGGAAAGTTGGTGGCTGCGGCCGCGCCTTCGATGGCACCGAATGGAAGCTCGGCACGGACGGCGAGTTGTTCCTGCGCTCCAAGGGCGTTTTCAGAGGCTACCTGAACGACGAAAAAGCCACGGCCGCAACGATCGACACCGATGGTTGGCTGGCGACCGGCGACATCGTCGCGGACGATGGCTCCGGTCAGATCTCGGTGGTCGACCGCAAGAAGGCCATCATCATCACGAGCGGCGGCAAGAACGTCGCTCCGTCGGAGCTCGAGAACGCCTTACGCGACAGCTTGTATGTTCACGAGGCGATCGTCGTGGGCGAGGGAAAGCCATTCGTCGGCGCCTTGATCCAGATCGATCTGGAGAACGTCGGGCGTTGGGCCAGCGATCGCGACATCCCGTATACGACCTTCAAATCGCTCGCCGCGCTTCCCGCCGTGCGGGAATTGATCGGCACCGTGGTCGACGAGGCGAACTCGCGCTTCTCCCGCGCTGAAAGTATCCGCAAGTTCGTCCTGCTGGAGAAGGAGCTCGACCACGATGACGGTGAGCTCACGGCGACGCAGAAGGTTCGCCGTTCGATCATTGACAAGAAGTTCGGCAACGAAATGAAGCAGATCTACGGGGGAGGCTGACCCATGCGCTACTTTTTTGAACTGGTCCTCTCGGGACTTTCCATCGGCGCCATCTACGGTCTGATTGCCATGGCCTATGCAGTCGTCTACCGGGCCACAGGTCTGGTGAACTTCGCGCAAGGCGAGATCGGCATGCTGACGGCCTACATCTCCTGGTCGATCGCAACGACGCTTGATCTCGGCACCTGGTCCACGCTTGTGATCGCCATGGGTGTCGGAGCCCTCGTTGGCCTGGTGGTGGAACGCTTCGTCATGCGGCCGATGCTCGGCGAGCCATTGTTCTCCGGAGTCCTTGTCACGGTTGGCGTGGCCGTAATGCTGCGTTCCCTCGTACTCCTGTTCTGGGACGCGACGCCGCACGAGCTGCAACACGGTGCCGACGACATGCTTTCGCTGGGCGGAATCAATGTTCGCGCGCCACAACTGGCCGTCATCGGCTTCCTGCTCGCCGCAGCGGCCGGATTCTGGGCATTTTTCACGTACAGCCGGTTCGGCATTGCGATGCGAGCCGCAGCTGCGGACGAGCGGACGGCCCGACTGATGGGAATTTCCACTGCACGGATGCAGACGGTCGCATGGGCCACGTCGTCCGCGCTCGCGGGGCTGGCCGGCATCTTCTTCGCCGCCATCTACAACTTGTCGCCAACGTTGTTCGCATTGGGGCTGAAGGCGTTTCCCGCGACGGTACTGGGTGGTTTTGACTCGGTCATCGGGTCCGGCATCAGCGGATTGCTGATCGGCGTGTACGAGAACTTGATCGGCGGTTATGTCTCATCGACGTTCAAGGACATCGCCGGCTTCATGCTGATCATCGTGGTGCTGATGGTCCGCCCTTTCGGTCTGTTCGGCGAGAAAAAAATCGAGCGAGTCTAAAAAATGCGAAGTGGCTTCTACAAAGAACGGTTCTCGGAACTCGTCGCGCTGACGGACTCCCGGGTGGTGAAGTGCTGGCTGGTCGTGTTGGCTGGCGGGATGCTGGCCGCGCCCTATGTACTCAGTCCCTACCTGCTATCTCACCTGACGATCATCCTGTTCACCTTGGTGGGCGCGCTGGGGCTCACGGTGCTAACAGGCTTCACAGGGCTGATCTCCTTGGGGCATGTCGCCTTCCTGCTTTTGGGGGCGTATGCGTACGGCATCGCGGTAACCAATTTCGGCTGGCATCCGCTCGTCGCGATCGTGCTCGCAGGCGCAACGCCAGCACTTGGAGGGCTGATCGTCGGGATTCCTTCGCTGCGGCTGAAGGATCTGTATCTCGCCATCACGACGCTGGCCTTCGCGTTCATCGCCAATCGCCTGGTGCTCGCTGGCGGGTCGTTCACCGGCGGCGGCCGTGGATTGTCCGTTCCCCGGCCCAAGGTGCTTGGATTCGATGCTTCCAGCGATGTCGGCTTCTACTGGCTATGTCTCGGCTTCACGGTCGTGGTGGCGGTAGCTTGCCTCAACTTGCGCCGCACAGCGCTTGGGCGAGCGTTCATGGCGATTCGTGACAACGACATCGCGGCGCAGACAATGGGAATCAACCTCGTGCGCTACAAGCTGATGGCGTTCGTCATCAGCGCCTTCATCACCGGCATCGCGGGTGCGCTGATGGCGATGTACTTGAGTTTCATCACGGTCGAGGCTTTTCCTTTCCTTCTGAGCATCGAAGCACTCGCCATCTTGGTCGTCGGCGGTCCCGGCTCCATCCTGGGTGCGGTGCTAGGCACGGTCTTCATCGTCTCCCTGCCGGAAGTGACCACGCTGGCCTTCTCGTTCTTCGGCACCCGGATAACCGACTTGTTCAGTTCACGAGCCCTTGAGATCAAGAGCGTGCTTTACGGGTTCGCGGTGGTCGCGTTCCTCCGATTCGATCCGCGCGGGCTTCGCGGGATGTGGCAGGACTTCCGCCACTCCTGGACTCATTGGCCCCTGGAGTATTGAGTCCGCTTTCATTCCATTCGCTTGATCCAAAGACAGGAGACAACATGCTTCGATTCCTTCGCAGTGCGGTGATCCCGCTCGCCGCCGCCGTCCTCGCCGGCCCTGCCTTTGCCCAACAGCAAGGGATCACCGACACCGAGATTGTCCTTGGCGAGGTGCTGCCTTTCACTGGCCCGCCCGCTCTGGTCGGCAGTGGCCACACGATCGGGACGCGAACCGCAATTGCCGAGGTGAATGCCGCGGGCGGCATCAATGGCCGCAAAGTCCGCCTCGTGTCCGAGGACGATGGCTACCAGCCCACCCGGACGATCCAGGCCATGCGCAAGCTGATCACGTCCGACAAGGTCTTCGGCATCGTCGCTACTTCCGGGGCGAGCCAAGGTCTCGCGGCCCTTCCGCTCATCGAGCAGTCGGGCATTGTGACTATCAGCGCTGCTGGATACGGAAAGCAGCTGTTCACGCCGGTGAAGAAGAACATATTCGTCCTGGGTCAGACGTACGACGTCCTGATCTATGAGCTTGTCAAGCAGATGGACGCTAAGAATCCCGGGAAGAAGTGGGGGATCGTGTCGCAGGACGACGAGTCCGGAGAACTGGTCCGGGAAGGCTTCGAGCGAGCGGCGAAGGAGTTCAAGCTGAACGTTGTTTCCAAGCAGATGTACACGCGTGGGCAGCAGGACTTTTCCTCGGAGATGGCGCGCTTCACCAAGGCTGGTGGAGAGGCGCTCATCGCAGGTGGCATCCTGAACGAGAACGTGGTGATGGTGAAGGAGCTGCAGCGGCTGGGCGCGAGGGTCCCGACGGGAATTTTCTTCATCGGCCGCTTCCCGACGACGTTGCAGCTGATGGGGCCCGCCGGTGACGGCATCTACGTGTCGGACTATGTTGAACCTGAGGAGGGCGCCCGCGGCGTGTCCTTCATAGAGAAGGTCAAGAAGTTCAACTCGGCCGACGAAGTCAAGAAGGTCAATCGCTTCACGCCAATTGGCTACGCGGCCACGGTGACGATGCTCGAGGCGATCCGTCGGTGTGGCAAGGCCGTCACTTGGGCATGTGCGAACGGTGAACTCGAGAAGATGAAGAACTTCGAGACGGGTGTCATGGGTCCGATCACGTTCTCCGCGGATTCCCATTTCTCGCAGATGAAGCCCATCATCATGCAAGGCAGTTACGCCTCGCAGAGCTACAAGCCAGTCGAGTAATCAGGTGGTTCCAGATAACTCTGTCGAGCGCCAGTGCGAGCTGGCATACGAGTGGTGGACCGGCATCTGCTCAGCGTTGGTGTTCACCACGCTGCGCAGGCATGGGCAGGAGACCATCGTCGAACTCGAGCGCCGTAGCGTCAATCGTCACCAGGCCAGCCATTTCCTTCAGGGAATGAAAAAGCTTGGCCTGGATGGCGAATTGCACGACGTCGTGCGGTGCGCCCGCTACCACTACTTCTCCAACACGTTGGGCGCATTGCCGATGCACTACGTGGAGGAATCCCCGACGAAGGTCTGGATTCGTTATCTAGCGCCATTCTGGATGGGCGACAGCCCGCTTCATCCCAGTGCCGGCCCAGCCGCGCTCGGTTCTGCATTCGGGCGCGCGCCTTATCTCGGCTGGCACGCAAACAACGGCGCGTTCCTTGGCAACGACCGCTTGGTGTTCGTGCAGACTCAAAGCCTTTGTGACGGCGACCCTTGGGACGCTGGCTATTTCACGCTGCACGACGAAGCAGTCCCTCCCGGTAAGGGCTATTTCCGCCGGATAGGGGAGTGGGGGCCACCATTCGTGCCGAGCGAAGCGCCGGCTTTGCCGCATGCGGTGTGGCCGGCTGAGCGTCGCGCTCGCGCTCTGCGCAACTACATCATCGACTTCACTGCGAGCAGGTGCGCCACGTTGTTTGAAATGGTCGGCGCTACCGAGACCGCCTCGATCATGGAGAGCGCTGTCCGGACCGTGCTGATTCAGAGATCGCATGCCATGGCGCGCGAGTTGCTCGGATCGCCGATCGGGTCGGTCAGTGACGCGGCGCGCTTCGTCGCAGCCGTCGCTCAGCTTTCCGGCGACTCCGTGCAGGTGGACGACTCGCCGGGCCGTACCGAACTGAGAATCTCAACCAACCGCTTCTGGCGAACCATAGAGACCTATGAGGCTGCCGTGGACGACGGCTTCGCGCGTGCTTGGTCAGATGCCTTGATGCTGCACACGTTCGGCATCGGGTGCCGCATCGAGCCCGGTGCCGGCCCCGACGGAAGGACATGGATCATCAAGGGGCGTCAACGTGGTTGAAATGAACTCCGCAAAAGTCAGCGCAGTGCTCTGGTCTTCAGTTTCAGCGGCCCTGGTGCTGTCGACCCTGCGGACGCACGGGCAGCAGGCTGCGGCTGAAGCCGAAATCCAGGCGCTGAAGCGCATGCACCGGCAACAGTTGGCTGTGTTCGAACCTGCACCTTCCGACGGCGCCCTCGCGCGCTGCATCGCCGCCCAGGCTTTCGCCGATCGACGCCAGGGATTCAACCCTCTTGTCATGGAAGTTGGTGGCAGGGCCTGGTTCGCATACGGTCCGCCGCATTGGATCGGTGATGGCCCCCTCTGCGCATCGACTGCCGTGGCAGCGTTGGGATCGGAGCTGGGCACAGCGAGGTTGCGGGCATCGCACGCCGGAACGGCAGTGGCGTTCGGCGAGCTGTGCTTTGTCCAGACACACGCCGTTTCGGACGGTGATCCTGTCGACGCCGGCTACTTCCGCGAAGCGGATGTCGGGGACGCAGCGTATCGCTATGACCGCAACGGCAGCCCGCTGCCGGAAGTCCTGCTCGACGCGATCGGCCCGCATCTTTTGAAGCCTAGCGACATTGAGCCTGAAACCCTGTCGTCAACTGCCATCGAGGCGGTCATGGAGAGAATGCTGGTGCTCGGCGAGCTTTTCGGGCCTGTGGCCGCTGCAGCCTTGATCGAGCACGCGTTCCGCATAGCGCTGACTGCGCGTTGGGGACAGCTGCCAGCTTCCTTGTCGCTTCCGGCAATCCAAACACCGCATGATGCCGCCGCGTTCTTCATCGATGTCGCGACACTGGCTGGGCAAAATTCCGAGCGGCAGGATTCGGGATCGACGGTCCGCGTTGCGCTGCTAGGCGACGGCCTGTTTGCCGGTCGCGCCGGAATGCCGATAGCATTTCAAGATGCGATCGTCCGGGCGTGGTCGGCGTCGATGACTCACCATGCGTTCCATCTGCGCGCGGTCGCGCAGCGAGGTGGTGTTCCCCATCGCCTCGCGGCGATCGTGTTCGACGAATCCGGACCAGAGTAGCCTGTACGCATGAACGCACCCCCGACGCAAGAAGTTCCCGCCGCCAGCAAGTCCGCCCAGACCCGCCAGCGGATCCTTGATGCGGCGGCGAACGTCTTCGTCGAACGCGGCTACAAGGCGGCGAGCCTCGCGGAGATCGCACAGGCCGCCTCCATAAAGGCGGGCAGCCTGTACTTCCATTTCGGCTCCAAGGACGAGTTGATCAGTGAAGTGCTCAAGGAAGGCGTGGTCCGCACGATGAAGGAAGTGGTTGACGCCGTCGATGCGCTGGCGCCAGAGGCGACGGCGGCTGAACGCCTGCGCACGGCGATGGACGCACACATCTCGGCACTGCGTGGCCACGAGAGTTACGGGTCTGCCATTATCCGCATCGTCGAGGAGGTTTCCCCGGCAGTTAAGGGCCAGTTTCTTAGCCAGAACAAGGCGTACACGGACTATTGGAACGGTTTGATTCGGGAAGCGCAGCGGGACGGTTTCATGGCGGCGAACTCGCAGGCTCGGGTCGTTCGTCGGATCCTGTTCGGTGCGCTGAATAGTTTCGACGTCCGAAGCATGTCGCCGGCCACTGCGACAGCCGCCAGAAGTGCCCTGTTCGCGGTGTTTGGCCTGGAATGAACGCTGGGGCCAGTGGGTAGAAGGCAGTCAGCGCACGACTCGACGAAAAACGAAATCTTGCGCCACGCCGCGGCGCATCTAGCGTCCGTGGGATTCGCGGCGTCGGCGCTCGAGGGCATCGCCTGGCAGTGCGGTGTCTCCAAACAGAAGGTGCTCTACTCCTTCGGCAGCAAGGAGGGCGTTTCAACGGCGGCACACGTCGTCGAATGACGGGCACTCCGAAGCCTGCGATGGATGGCGCTGGAGTACGCCCACACCCGACGCCGCCAGGGCGGCTTGCGGCACCCGATCGGGCATTAATCAAAGCGAAGCTGCAACAGCGCGATGCTAGAGAGGCGGGGGGTTTGAGCGATAACGGATCGGGTCAATCGCATTGCCTTTCGCATCGGATGGGCCACCGCAAACACAAGGTGTCGACCACCGTCAGAAGGTCGCGGCGTCAGGAAGGTCGCGCAGACAGGACCGCGGCCGCAGCCCCGTAAGGCGAGAAAGACCCGCTAGTCGATAGCCCGGCGGTAGGCACCGGGTGGAACGCCCATCCAGTTCTTGAAAGCTCGCTGGAAGGATGCCGCATCGGCAAAGCCCAACTCATCGGCTAGTTTGACGATGGAGACGTCACTACCGCGAAGGCGTTTCACCGCGATATCCCGCCGGAGATGGTCCTTGATAACTTTAAAAGATGCTCCCTCGAGGGCCAACCGGCGCTGTAGCGTACTTGCGGACATGCATAGCATCCTGGCCGTGACTTCGAGATCAGGCCATAGCGGCTGCGGTGTCATCAGCAGGTCAAGCACCCGGCGGCCGATGCGCTCGCTACCACCCTCGCGGCCTCGGTAGAGTGGCCCATCCGCAACAAACGACTGCAGCGCATCTCCGTCGCGGCAGACCGGCATGCGCAGCCCTTCAGAGTTGAAACGGATGGCGCTGGACGGCATACCAAAGCGCAGATCACCAGCGAACATGGGCGCTAGTCCTGCGCGTTCCGCCTGTGGTTCAAAGCTGAATTCGAAGGAAAGCTGCGGGAGACGCCCGCCGACCAGCCAGGCAAACAACTGTGAATAGGCACACAAGGTGTGCACATGAACATGAGGAATCGGCCGCAATTCCTCATTGATGAAATCCAGCCTAATGCCGACGGTGGATCCGTTGTTCTCAACTACGAAGCGCAGATCGTCATGCAACATGCCGAAGGCCTGCACAACATAGCGCAATGCTTCTTCGAGTGTCTTGGTAGTTACGGCCACCCGAGCCTGCAACGCAAAGGCACCGGGCTTCAAGGGGCGAGCCAGCAAGCACAAGGCTTCATCATTCAACTCGCGAATCAGCCCACGCAAGAGCTCCGTGTAGTCCTTTAAAGAAATCTGGCCACCTTCATGGCGCCAAGCCCCTTCGTCGACACGCACCTTGCGCATCAGCTCCGTCGAATTCAGGCCCCTCAGCGACAACCCAAGAGCCATCCACTGCACCAGCGCCGTGCTTACCATCGGTTCTGGGCTACCGGTTCTGGGCATGTTCGGTAGGCCCGACGCACCGGGCATCTGCCCCAAGGCGCCTAGAAAAAGACCGTTTTCCATGTGAGCAATACCGATTGCGTTGGATTCAGGCCCGGTAACGGAGCAGTGGACCGGCAGGCGGTTCACCGCATCGGCCTGTGCCCTTGGAGGGCGTTGTCCTCACGATTCACGGGCATGTGAGCAGACCTAAAAGCCCACCTTGTCGGACGTTTACCTTACCAGAACTCGATCGGGTCGAGAACGAGGTCAATCACGGTGTGGAACACACCCCTCATCGGCTGAGGGGTCGGTGGCACCCGTTGCGGGCCCTAGCCGAGAATCAGCAGCGCCGAGGTCGCCGAGGCCATCGGGCACTCCATGTCGCCCGTGGCGAGCAGGCGTGCACGCGCGTAGGCCACCGGGCGGCCCCGGCGTTCGGTTTCACCGAAGGCGACATGGGGCCCCGGCAGCGCCGCACGTAGGAAATTGACGTTCAGGTTGACCGTGGTGCACGACTGGCCCTGCGGCAGCGCAACCGGCACGCAGAAGGCCATCTGGAAGTCCACCATGACCGTCACCGCCCCACCCTGCAGCACACCGGCGCCCTGCAGGAACATGTCGCCGCGCTGGTACAGCAACTCGACCATGCCGGCCTGGGCGTCGGCGCGCCCAATCCGGGTGTTGAGCGCCCGGCCCATCGGGTTGTTGCTCACAGGGAGGGTGCTGCCGCCCTCGCGGGCATGCATGCCAGCCCAGGTACGGTGCGCGCCCGAAGGCCGCGCATCGCACGGCAGGCCCGGCCACGGGATGCGACGGGCTGTCGCCCATCCAGTACGACGCCAAGTAGCGGATCCACACCTTGGTGGGCGACTCCTCGACGTAGTGCATCGGCAGCGCGCCGAGCGTGTTCGAGAAGTAATGGTACTTGGCGCAGCGGCGCACCTCGTTGGCCTCGTCGTCCAGGCCGAGCTTGGTGATGCCCTGGCGGAAGTGCGCGGCCTGGCGGCGGTTCACGTAGCGCCGCTCCAGGTCGACGATCAGGTCCTGTTCGTGGCTGCGCAGGCAGGAGAGCACCAGCACCGAGCACAGGCCTGACCACAGCTTGTACGGCTCAATCACGTCCGGCCCCGCACTGTGCGGCCCGTTTCTCAGTTGATTTGGCGCTGCTTGTCCTTCCAATACGGTGCCCGCATGTCCTTCTTCAGGACCTTGCCGGTGGCGCTGCGTGGCAGGGCCTCGACGAAGTCGACGCTGGTTGGGCACTTGAAGCTGGCCAGCACCTGGCGGGCATGCTGCTGGATGGCCGCAGCATCCACCGTCGACCCGGGCTTGCGCACCACCACGGCCTTGACGGTCTCGCCCCACTTCTCGCTCGGCACGCCGATGACGGCCACATCGGCCACGTCGGGATGCGAGGAGATCGCCCGCTCCACCTCGACCGGGTAGACGTTCTCGCCGCCGGAGATGATCATGTCCTTAATGCGGTCGGTCAGGAAGATGAAGCCGTCCTGGTCGAAGTAGCCGGCATCGCCGGTACGCAACCAGCCGTCGGGCCCGTACAGCTTGGCCGTTTCGGCGTCGTTGCGCCAGTAGCCCGGACACGACTGTGCGGAGCGCGACCAGATCTCGCCAACCTCGCCCCTCGCGCATTCCTCGCCGCTGGCTGCATCGACGATCTTCACCTCGACCCACGCATACGGCTTGCCGGCCGACAACAGCCGGTACGAACGCTCGCCCTCGAGCACATGATCCTCTGGCTCCAGCTGCGAGAACGCCCCGGTGGTTTCGGACAGGCCATAGACCTGCACGAAGTCGCAACGGAAAGCGGCCATCGAGCGGACCAGGTTCTCGCGCGCGATCGGTGCACCCGCATAGAGGACGCGGCGCAGCGAGAACCGGCGGTCGGCCGCGCCGGGCACGGCACTCATCACCTGCAGCATCGCCGGGACGAAGAACGCGAAGGTGATCTTCTCCTTCTCGAGCAAGCCCACCACGGTGGCGGGATCGAACTCGCGCACGATAACGGAGCGGCAACCCGCTTCCATGCCCACCAACGCATAACCGATGCCGCCCATGTGGAACAGCGGCATGCACACCAAGCTGGTGTCATCGGCACGGTGCGACCAGGCCCCCAGCACCTTGTCGAATAGGCACGAGACATTGCGCTGGTCCACCAGCACGCCCTTTGGCGAGCCGGTGGTGCCGCTGGTGTACAGCTGCAACACCGTGGGGTTGTCGCCAGCATCGATCATCGGGTCGCCGGACGGGCCCTGGGCCCAGGTGCGCCATTGCGGCCAAGGCGATGCCTCGCTCTCATCCGCAAGCGAAACGAACACCGGCCGCTTCGGCAGCTCGCCGTCGAGCTGGCTGCAGACCTCGAGGAAATCGGGGCCGACGAAGATGACCTTGGCTTCGCTGTCGGCCAGCGTGGCCGAAAGCTCCGCGGCCGACAGCCGCCAGCTGATCGGTACCGGCACCGCGGCACTCAGCGCGCAGCCGAACAGCACCTCAAAGAACACACAGCCATTCTTGTCGATGATGGCTACCCGGTCGCCCGGCCCCACGCCGGCAGCGATCAGCGCCTTGGCCACCACACACGATCGCTCGTACAGGTGCGCCCAGGTCATGCTGGTGTCGGCTTCGACCAGCGCGATGTTGGACGGCTGGGCAACGGCTTGTCGCCGAACGATGTCAGCAACGCGGTTCGGCACACGAACTCCTCGAGGCTGCGTTCATCACTTCGTCGCGCCCTGGTACACGCCGATCTGCTTCATCAAGCCCAGCAGATCGTAGGACGCACGCAGCTCGGTAGCCAGCCCGTCGCGGAAGTCGAAGACCTCGACGCCGAAGAACTCGAAACTGCGGCCCGTGCCCTTGATGCCCGGTGGGTTCAGCACGCCGGAGAAGGTACCCCAGCCGCGCCAGGGGAAGCACACCGTCGGCTGATGTTTGGCGAACATCGGCTCACCGTGCGCTTCCCATCCCAAAACAGGGTACGCATCCATCACGTATTTCAAGTAGGCAACGGCGGCGTCCCGACCTTGGACGAACCAGCCGGTGTGGGCGGTGGTCGGGCTGCGGAGGATGAAGTCCTCGGAAATGATCGGCGCCAATGTCCGGGAATCATTCGAACTCCAGGCGTCAAGCCACGACTGGTACCACTTCTTGGCAAAAACCTCGTCAACCATATTCAAGCTCCTGTGCAACGCGCCGAGCCCTCCCGGGCCTTTCAGCATCACTTTGAAAAAACAAACCGACTTCTAAGTACCCTCTGACTCACAAGGTCAGCAGGTCCATCGGCAGTGTCATTCGCGCCGCAAACATAGGCAATGATCGAACGCGGCAACGCACTTGCATTCGGCCCCAAAGGCCGAATGTCTCCCAGGCACCCTTCTGCTTGAGATTCCCTGAGGTAAGCGTCCCGTGAACCCGTCTTCAATCGGCGTTAGGAGCAAAGGATGCTCGTGTCCACTAAGACTTGGTGGAAACGTGAACACTATCTCTCCTCAGCACACAGGCGATCGGCGGCGCCCCCTGCACGGCGGCGAGTTCAAGGCCAACGCCGTTGCGTTGGCTGCGCAGCCCGGCATGTCGATGGCGGCTGTGGCGATGTCTTTCGGTATCAATGCGAACTTGTTGCGTCGCTGGGTGCGTGACGCGGAGATCCAGCCGCGTAGGCCCGAGCCAATCGATGCACCGAAGGCACTGCCTAATGCCGCACCAAGCCTGGCAGTCAGCAGATTCGTGCCCGTGCAGCTGCCGATCAGGTTGACCGTGACGGCCTCGCCGAAGGCGGCCAGTGCGTGCGGGTCGTTCTTGCCCATGGTCTTCTCGGCCGGGGCGATGCCGGCAGAGCTGACGAGGCCGACCAGCTTGCCGAGCTTGAGGGCGGCCGCCACGGCGACCTGACCGTCGGCTTCCTGGCTCACGCCGCACTTGACGAACACGCCGCCGATTTCCTTGGCCCGCCTCTAGAATCTTTCTAATCGCAGATGCATACGAGTATGTGGTGAGACATCCCTTCCAATGAACGCTCCTAGCTTGTCGCCCCCTACTGACCAACAATCTGACGCGCCTAGTCGCTCCGGGCTGCAGGCTCGGATCGTCGATTTGCCCGACAAGGACTTCCTAACCTGCAGCGAGCTGACGTTTTCGATCGCCGATGCGCTGGTCGGTCGCATCGATGAGATGTTGCCTTCATCCGAGACGCGAGTAGCCTGGACAGATGAGTTCGTTTCCAGGCGTTTGTACCCACGCTCATATTCGGCGCGGCAAATGATCATGCAGCGTAGGCGAGAGGAAGTTGCAGCCCTCTCAAGTGAAGCTCTCAAGCCATTGATATCGCCCGAAAGAGAACGCTGGCTAGACGCATGTGCGCACCGTCTAAAGGACCTGCAGACCTGGGTGGCCCGGGAGAAGCTCCAGATCTTTACTGCGGCCCGGACACAAGCGCTCTCCCCCGCGCCAGGGACATATCTGCGCCGCGTGGATGCCGTCCGGTATTGCCTGGAATCCGGTTTCGAGATCAAAGAACGCGCGATCGCCAACAGCAACGCATCGCATGGCGCTCCTGCGGCAGCAGTGGTGGTGGCGCCGAGATCGCACTCAGAAACGCCGACTCCAGCAAAGTCCAGTTCGAGGCTCCTACGCGGCAAGGAAGCCATTTCCCGCACCGGCCTTTCCCGCTCGACCTTCTATGAACGACAAAACCCGAAGAGTCAGTATTTCGATGCGACTTTTCCGAAACCCGTGCAGATCGGCCCAAGTTCCATAGCCTATCGAGAAGACGAACTCGACGCGTGGATCGCCACTCGCCCTCCGAAGCAACGCTGACTGCTTTTCACGACGACCAGCAGACTTGCTTAACTCCGCGCCAGACCGGGCGACGCGTGCCAGCGTTTGGCAAGCTTGCGTTCGCCACCGGTCTCACCCCGCCCCTCGTCTCGCTTCCTGCTGCACACGGCGATCCGCAGTTCACCCGGTTCGCACTGCCTTCGGCTGTCCTTAGCTGATTGCCCGACCACTCCCAATGAAATCCAGATCGTGACTACCTCTGATTTTGATGACTACCCCCTCGACGGTTTAACCCCGACGATCAAAGTACTCGCGAAGTACATCCACGAAACGAACAAGTCCCCACTTCCAATGTGTGCGGTCTCGGCGCTGGCGGGCTGTACGTTGGCCACTCAGGGCTTGATCAAGGTCAAGTGGCGCGATGCCCCACCTTCGCCTGTGGGGATGATCTTCATCGTGGAGGCTCTCAGTGGGGAGCGCAAGACAGCGAACGATCAAATTGCCTTGCGTGAGCATCGTGTTTTCGACAAGCAGCAATTCAGATTTGAGGCAGGCGATGCCAAAGAGCACGCTCGCGAAAAATCGATATGGGACGCAAAAAGAAGATCTCTGCTGCGCTCAATTGGCCAAGGCGCGGTCAAAAATGTCGACACGAAAGAGCTAGAGGATCGACTTGAAGATCACGATAAGCTGCAACCAGTCCAGCGCAGGCGACCTCGGATGCTGATTTCCGATATCACGGCGCCTGCAGTTGCCAGGCATCTCCGAGAAACGTACCGATATGCGGGGCTGGTCTCGGACGAAGGCGGTGTAATCCTGAGTTCCGGGGCATTGAGCAATCCCGCGATGATCAACTCGATTTGGGATTCAGGAGACGGTGTCACTGATCGAATGGGGCGAGGGCGCACAGAAGTGTATGGAGCCAGCCTGACTGTTTACCTTCAGGTGCAGCCCGGCGTGTTAGAGCAATTCCTGAACCGGCAAGGTCAACTTACCCATGCCAGTGGAAATTCAAGCAGGTGGCTCTATACCAACCCTCCATCAAAACAGGGAACGCGCTTTATTAGCCAATTTGTCAACGCCTATCTGGACACCGCCGAATCCTATCACCTACGCATCCGGCAGCTGCTCGCAAAATATGTTAGCGATGAATATCCATCTCAAAAGATCAAAGAATTCTCATCTTCGGCACAGCAGCATCTCGATTGGTTTTCAAATGCGGTCGAAAAGGAATTGGCTGAGGGAGGCTGGTTTTATTTCATGCGGGGAGCCGCGGCTAAAGCGCCAGAGAACTGTGCGCGGCTGGCCGCCATCATGCATGAGTTCGAAGGTGACTCGGGGAAGATCGACGCATCAGTCGTCATGGGTGCCATAAAGATTGTTGCTTGGCACCTGAACCAGTACCGCATGCGCTTCGCGCCGTTGACTCAGATGGAGCGCGACATCCTGGATCTAGAGGAAAGCATCTTCAAGCACCACCACCGCTGGATGCAGACCAACGGTCAAGTGAAAGGCGCTGAGCTGGCCAGGTATGCGCCCAAACGCCTTCGGCAAGTCGACAAGCTTCTCAACATCGTCTTGGAGCTGGCGATCTTGGGAAGGCTACAAGTTTGGGATGAAAGCGGCGGCAGCTGGTACGTCAACCTGCATTACTGGATTCCCAATCACACTCCCGCTCCTCGGCCGGAAGAACTGGAGTCAGGTGTTCGTTTTCTATACCACCCGCAACGGGATCGGATGCTACGTCGGGTAGAGCAAGCCAAGGCCGCTAAAGGCCACCCTCAAGACGCGCGCGGCAAGTCTTGGCTCTGGCCTGGACGCGAACTGCCACGCTCGTGAGATCCTGCTATTTGGCTATTAAATAGCCAAATAGCAGGCCTCCACCCACATATGTCTCCTTGGTTCGGCCATCTCAAGTCAATTTCGCTCGAGAATGACCGGAGATGCACGGCGACCCATGCATCTCTTGCAAGGAACCGGGGTTGGAATCAGAGGCTGAGATCAGGACGGCGGTCTGGGGCTCTACAACGCGAACGGGGCTCCCATCGCGGGCGCCGTTCGCCCTGACTTGGTCGGCGACGCGCCTGACATTGGAGCCAACGCGTCTATGACAGACGCTGCCTAGACTGCTTGACCCCGGCGCGGTCGCCCCTGGACCTTTTTCTCTTCGGGTTTACTCAAGGCGAAGGACCGGTATTTGGGCCCGCTCTTGCGCGTCAGGTACTGATCGGCCTTGGCCATGTATCTCAGGATCTTGCGCAGCCCGGTCCGTGCCGCCAAGTCATCGTGATCGATCTTGCCCGTTCCCAACCCAGCACCGGCCTCTTTGGAACGCCGGATCCAGCCATCCCGATTTCCGTTCCAGTACTTGCCCATGCCATCGGTTGCATGGATCTTCCAATACTCACCTACTTCACGCGCTACCGCGATGCCGTTGTTGCGCTCGGTGTCATAGGAAAGCAGAAGGTGGGCATGCAACCCTGTACGCCTGCCCTCCTCGATCCTCCATGCATAGTCCCGAATGCCCTCAAGCACCGGATGTGAAGGCGCATCCAGCATGCGATCCAAATGAGTCTGGATCAGGCCCGGCGTCACTTGCTGGCGGTGTCGACGGTGATATCCGAGGTGCACCAAAATCATCAGATGGCGCGACCGACTGCGGAACAATTCGGCTTCCCACATGAGGAAACGCCCCTCAGGACGTTTGCAGTTGTGCCGGTGCTTTCTCAGGCGCGCACGGTACTTACTTGTTCCGCAATGCGCTCGAATGGCCTCGAGCAGCGCGTTAAAGAGGTCTGCGTAACGCCACCCCGACGCCGGACAGATCTGCAGAGGGAGACCCAGGTCAAACGTCCTTGGATCGATGGCCAGCGACGAAAAAGAATCAAAGAAGGCCTGCATCCTCGGGCTATAGAAATACGACTCATCGTGCACCTCCAAGACCGTCTTGGCATCGTAGTAATACCTCGAAAATGCTTTGTTCTCCAATGTCAAATTGCCTCGTTTCGTCAGCATGATGTTGAATGCCAGTTCGTCGGACAGCTGTAGCTCCTCCACCATTTTTTCGATTCGAGCGAAGGAGGTCAGCTTCTCATAGTCTTCATGGATCAGCAGTTTGGTCTTCTGATCCTTTTCTTCGAACTCAACATGATGAGTGAGATCCAGGGTGCTGTAGATTTCGTGCAACTCTGAATCATCAGAGCTCAAATGGCCCGATGAATGCTCTCGAAAAGGAAGTTGTTTGGACAACTTCTCCTGCCTCCAGTTCGACAGGGATGGATAGATTATTTTGGATTCCATAGGAAGCAATAGTCGATGCGTGATGTTCATTGAAATCCCACCTCGATACCGAAAGAATTCTTGAAATTTCAGCGGGGACTTTCATAGGAGTTATGAGTCGCATAAAAATTACTCCATCGACTTCGCTCACAGACTAAAATTTAACGCAACTCGTCGGTTTTCCTGGAATTTGCAATTGCTTGCCAATTTGTCGGAAGATGATCAGAGTCCTTGACACGTCCGGGCGGCGAGCGGGCGCCGGAAGAAAGTAGGCGCGTGCCATCGGAGTAGCGGGCCCCTCGCAGCGGCGGACGGATATTCCAGGCCCGGACAGAAGGGACCCGCCGCTGGTTGGCACGTGCTTAGCGCGCGAGTCGTAGAAGGTGGCGTCGCTGAGTCGGCCTCGCAGCACGGCTCCATGATGGACAACCTCAAGCTGCGTGACGAACCTGACGATCTGCTCGTTGGAGCATCTGCATTTTTCTCATGTCTGTCGTTCTCCAAACTGACAAACTTCATCGCCATTTACGCTGATGCGGCTGCCGCGAGCAGGTCATTGAGGCTTGGCAACCGCATTTTCTAGTTGTCTATCTGAGGCCGAATAGAAGAGGTGGGGAAATTCTTACCCGGTCTGCATATGGCATGACAGCGATCTCGCTGTTGAAGGAACCGATCGATTGCACATCCGAACCGAGCCATGGAGTATTTCTGTCAATACTAGAAAGTCGCAGGCATCGCCAGATTCTTACCCCAAATTGCATTGAGCGTCGCCTCGGGCCGATGACCAAACGAAATGCAATGAGGTTTTCTCGTGCGCAAAGTCGCAGTTCGTCGCTGAGCTCTTGTTCATCGAGCGGTTCTATCAAGCAGGAAGGCGGCAGGCCGCAGCGCTGACAACCACCATTGGTCCTTCGCGCAAAGGCCCCAGCCAATGAGCCCTCCTGCGCCGGTCGGTTCTCAGAACCTCAACTCCAGGAAAACAACATGTCCCCATATTGGCATAAAGTCCCTTCGAAGCACTGCTCGAACTGCGGAGCGCTCATCGGTCATATTCACGTGAACTTGCACCGCAATGAAGAACGCTTTCAGAAACCTGGCCCGCCAAGCACTTTGGAGGTGAGAAACGCCCGCGTGCTGAAGTCGTACTGCATGAAGTGCGGAGTCAACGCTGCCCGTAAGGATCTGGAAAAGCGTGGTTTCGCCTGCCATGACATAGAGGACTACGAGGGCGTTCGTCTATGCACAAGCTGCGGGCAGACTCACCTCAAAAGGAACAATTGGCAACCCGTGTACCTGATCGCTGTCAACCTGTTTGATGACGATGGCCTCGGCACCGTGGAGGAAACGGCGGTGGTGATTGCCTGCGCGAAGTGCGAGGCTGCACATGGAGGATTGCAGCCTGTGCCTCTCGCTATAAGCAAGCGGCGACTGGTGCGCCGATTCATTGACGCTTTTTGACCCGCGGATATAGGACCTTGAGGACCTCGCGCAACGCGCGCCGCAAGGATCCTGTGGATACTGGGTTCTTGCCCGCTCACCTCGCCGCGTGCTTCGCGTGGAACTCCTGCACCTTTTTCCGCCACGCTCACGCACGGGGCCCAACTGGGGTGTCGGCGCGTGCGATCATCCTGTACCGCATTCTGATGAGGCCAACTATTTCACCAGCAGCTCTTCGGCCGACTTGCCCGCCTCGAGTGCTGCTTTGAACCAAGCAGGGCGTGGGCCACGGCCGCTCCAGACATTGCCTTGATCGTCCTTGAATTTCGGTGCACCGCTGGCTGCAGCCAACTTCTTGGTCTTGCGCCCCTTCTTCGCGGTGACTTCTTTCACCACCGCACCTCTTCCGGTTGATCTGCCAAAGCCAAGATCAGCAGCGGTGAAACCGTACACCGCGATAGCTTCTTTGATGCGACTGAGAACGCCGCCGGCTTCCTTATTGCGCAATTGCTCAGCCTCCTTTTGCAATTGCTCAATCTGCTTCTGAACCTGAAGATAAGTCTTTGCCATAGGAGCTTTCAAACCGGAAAAGGCGCAAGCATACGCTGGGCAGAGGGACGGCTGTCGTCAGCGTTCTTCCTTATTTTTTCAACGACCCATACTGCTGCTGAACGACTGGTGGCAAGTGTCACACACACTGGCGCGCTATCACATCACCAAACCTCGATGCTCAAGCTTCTTGCACCCATGCAATCAAAAAAATGAAACCTGCGACGGAGTCCCCCGAGGCTCGCCGAGAAGGCGAAACCAAGGAGGACTTTTCAGGCGTCTCAATGCTTGTTCAGCATTGATTTGGTTCGAATATCCGTCAAGGTCGTATCGCGCATCAGACTCTACCGAGATCACCGCGGTGCTTCGCGTTGGACTCATGTTGAGCAGTAAGGTTGGCGATCCGCGTCTCCTCCGCTGCAGCACGATGGACCTGTTCCAATTGATACGGATCACATTGCTTGCGGGCCAGCATGACACGGTCCACGAGAAGAAGGAATTCTTCGTCAAGCGCTGGTGCGCCTTCCTGTCCCGCCGCTTCGCTGACGGCATGGGTCGCCTTCATTAGACCTGCCGCCCGAAGAAGATCGCCTGGACGTGCCTTGCGCCTCTCCCGTGCGCCGGGAATCCCATGATGGCGATCCGATCGCGTTGCTGGCAAATGCCGCAGTTCAGGCAATCGCTGCTGCCGAGGCTGGCGGGGCACACGACGACGTGACGACCTGCAGGCGTCCGAACAGCCTTGGTCATTCCGGCAGGCAGAAGGACTACGACGGGCGCGACTCCGAGCGCGGCATAAGCATCGGCCTGGGCAAGCGTCTCCGCGCTCAGGTTGACAGTGACGCCGATTTGGTTGGCCCTCTGGATAGCAACGCGGTTCGCCAGCGTGGGCAGGTAGTGGGTGTAGGTAAACCCGCGCCGCCCCATGTTCGCCAGCGCCAACTGGATGAGCAGCTTTTCGTCGATCACGCCCGGCCCGGGCCTTCCTTGGGCTTGGCGGCGAGAGCGGCTGGCGCGGCACCCTAGTGTGCGATGACTTCTCCGGCTACAAGGCGTGCTTCGAACTGGGCGTTACCGAGGCCGGCTGCCTGGCGCATGCCAGGCGCAAGTTCCATGAGCTGTGGGCCAACCACGGCAGCCCGATCGGTGAGCAGGCCTTGAAGTTCTTCGGCGAGCTCTACGAGGTTGAGCGGGTCGTGGCCGAACTGGGACCGGAAGACCGCAAGCGCGTGCGCCAGGAGCGCTCACGGAAGGTGGCCGATGCACTCCACCAATGGCTCACCACGCAGCGGCAGAAGGTGCCCGAGGGCTCGGCGACCGCCAAGGCCATCGACTACAGCCTGAAGCGCTGGCTGGCGCTCACACGCTATATCGACGATGCGAATCTGCCGGCCGACAACAACCGGGTGGAGAACCAGATCCGGCCGATTGCGCTTGGAAGACAGAACTGGCTGTTCGCCGGCAGCTTGCGCGCCGGCCGGCGAGCTGCGGCGTCATGAGCCTGGTGCACTCGGCGCGTCTGAACGGCCACGAGCCGCACGCGTACCTGAAGGATGTTCTTGAGCGGCTTCCTACGCACCCGGCCAAGCCGCATTACAGAGCTGCTGCCGCATCGCTGGTTGCCAACCACGGCTTCCTGATCCACGCCGTCGTCAAGACGGGTTCACCGCGCGCTTACCGTAGCTGAGCTCGCCGGCCTAATCGGGCTGCCAGGAGTGCTCCGATGGGCTCTCAGAGCTCGTCGAGCGGATAGATCGGACGCCGCACGCGTTCGAAGCGCAGCTTCGAATAGTCCGACGTCGTCACGCCGACACTGTCGCATTCGATGACGTCTTGCGCCAGGCTGCCGAAGCCGGCTCGCCAATGCACCCGGCTCTTCAATGCGAAGTACCTGGTTCGATCGAGGTCAATGCCGAGCGACATCAGGTACGCCAGGTCGTGTGGCTCAGTGGCAAGCGATGTCACCACGACCTGGACACCACCGACTTGAAGCACGACAGTCTTGCCCGCCGAGATGGCCACGCCGGCCATCATAGGGCCGCGCAGGCGGAACGAGCCATCGCTGATGGTGCGCACGCGCGCTGAGACGGTGATCGGTGCATTGACGTCCCCAGTGGACCTCAGCTCGCTCAGGCCGCCGAGAGAAAGCGTGAGTTCGTTTCCGACACCGGCGGCGATCGCCCGCTCCACCGCCTGCGGATCGCGAATGGCATAGAACACCGCGTCCTGAAGGTCTTGGCGTAGCACCTCGGCAAGCACACCCGTGGTGTCCATGGTGCCCCCCGATGCGCTGTTGTCGCAGTGATCGAGCAGGACGACCGGCCCCCCCGTCGAAGACTTCGCTCGGGCCACCGACTCCGCCAGCGGCTGCCCCTTGTACAGGAAGGCCGAACGATTTTCCCATGCCTGATCCAGCAGCGCATCGCGCATTTGCCGGGCCTGCTCTGCGTTCGCATTCGTGCACACCACAGCCGAGAGGCCGGCGTTGCGGATGTCTGCATGGGGGAAACCGGTAAACACGGAGGCGGCAAGCACAGTCCCGGACTGCTCGAGTTCGATGCAACGCGCTTGCAGCGACCGGTTGGGCTCCGCATGCGTGCCCTGGCGCATGACGTGCGGCAGCATCGGCCGGTTGTCCCATGCGAGGACGGGATGGATTTCTCCACGGATTGTGCGCACCAGCAGTTCTGCGGCTCGTCGGCCCGCCCCAGCCATGTCGATGTGCGGATAGGTGTGGTATCCGCTGAGAACCGTCAGCCGCTCGACCATCTCGGGGTAGAGATTGGCATGCATATCGAACGCAGCACCGATCGGAACTGTCGGCTGCAGTTCGCGAAGCCGGCGCAAGAGCTCCCCTTCGCCGTCTTCGTGTTCGGCCGTAACCATCGCCCCGTGCAGATCAAGCAATATCCCGTCGAAGATCTTGCCCCGGGCAGCGTCAAGGATCAGTCCCACGATCCGCTCGTAAGCCTCGCTTTCGACCAGCCCGCTCGGGCTCGCCTCCGCGACCACGGCGATGGTGATCTCGCAGCCCTCGCGATCGGTCACCTCAAGGAAGCCGCCCATTCCTGTGCCCGTACCTCGCCGGGCTGTCGCTGCCGCATCACCAACGAGTGGCGTGTCGCTGTCACGGAAGAATCGCCGCAGCGGCGTTGGCGCGGGCGAAAAGGTATTCGTTTCATGCTTGAAGCAAGCCAGAAGCAGGCGGAGGGGAGCTTCACGATTCATTGTTGTCCTGGGAGTCGGTTGCGCAATGGGGAGCAGACAGGTCGAAGTCGGGCGAGATTCGAGGCGGTCACAAGTCCACCGCTTGAAGAACCGCATCCCACGCCAGGTCCGATGCGGCTTCGGCCAGCACGAAAGGATCGACCGACGCAGTTCCCGTTCCTGTGGACAGAGCGAAAAGAATGTCGCCATCGTGCGGCGTGTGAAATGGCTGGATGGCGCGGGCCATCGATGAATGGACCTGCCTGCCGAGTTGTCGCAACAGCAACGACGGCATGGGTTGATCGGTCACGAGGACAGTGAGCGTGGTGTTCTCCGTCGTGGCGACTGTGTTCCCCGGTGTGACGGGCGCATCAGCTGCGGCCGGGGCCGGAGGCACCAGCACATCTCGCGGATGATGGCGCACGCCCGTGCGCCGGTGACGCAGGCCGCGCACCACCCGGCCTTGACGGTCGACGATCACGCCCAGCGCGTTGACCACGGTGGCCACGAAAACCCGTGTACCGCCGACCATCGCGAACGCGGCACCCTGGCCGCCGGCTTCCCGCTCATAGTCGAGATAGGCCGGGAACTTGCCCACAGCAGCCGAGCGCCCCGCGCCACGCGCCCCCAGGGGAAATGTCCCGGCCTGCGCCGACCGGTAGGCGGCTGCGCCGAGCGCCTTGTCCGGATAGATCGAATTGGTGCGTCCGCCGAAGTCGTAGATGATGGCACCGGACACCAGCGCGATCTTTCCCCACCCCACGGCACCATCGCGCTCGGCCAACATTGTCGATGTCACGCCCGTGGCCGCTTCCAGCCCGTACAGGGAGCCACCCGCAAGGCTGATCGCATCCACGCGCGGGTAGCCGCCCAGAAGGCCCGGCGCACCGCCGCGAACATCGACCTCGCAGTCGGCACCTCCTTCGACATGAAGGACCGTGCAACCGGTGGGCCCCTCTTCGTACTCCGCAATGCCGATCCTCAGTTGAGGAAAGTCAAAGGACAGCGCCCGGCCGTCCGACGGCCCTTGCCACAGCCGCGGAACCAGGTCTTGCTCAACTTTCACATCGTTCTTCATTTCTTGGGTCTTTCGTGTTTACGCCGCAGCCTGCCAAAGGGCCTGGCTGTATGCATGGTGCGGTTTCTCGTAGAAGCGCGCGGCATCGCCGATCTCGACCACTTCGCCCGAGCGCATCACCGCGATCCGGCTGCATACGTAGCGTGTGGCGGCCAGGTCGTGGGAGATGAAAAGCGCCGCAAAGCCGTGACGCTGCTGCAAGTCGCGGATCAGGTTGAGGATCTGCACCTGCACGGACACGTCAAGCGCACTGACTGCTTCATCGAATACCAGGAACCGGGGCTGCGTGATCAACGCCCGCGCGATCGCCACCCGTTGGCGCTGACCGCCAGAGAGCTCATGTGGGAAACGCTGCGCAAATCCCGGGTTGAGGCCGACCAGCGCTAGTGTTTGCGCCACGCGATCGCGGCGCTCCTGCGGCGTTCCCGCACGGGTTACCGCGAGCGGCTCTGCCACAGAAACGCCCAGGCGAAGTCGAGGGTTGAGGGCCCACTCCGGCTGCTGCAATACCACCGACATGCGTCCTGCGAGCAGAAGTTGCCGGGCTCGACGCGAGGCGGGAACGACATCACCGAGGAAGCGCACCGCGCCTCGCGTGGGAGCCTGCAAGCCCAGCAGCAGCCGGCCCATCGTTGTTTTCCCGGAGCCGCTTTCTCCGACGACGCCGAGTGTTTCGCCAGCGCGAATGCTCAAACTCACGTCACGCACCGCATCGACACAGCGTCGGTTCCAAACCGGCCCGGTCATGAACGTCACGCCCACGTCCTCAAGCGACACCACGGGCTCCGTCATGCGGCCTCCTTGAATTGAGCCAACTCGCCGGCGCGGTGACATGCGACCGAGCGCCCCTCGACCTCGCGCAGTTCGGGGCGCAGTGAGCGACAGTCAGCGCCTGCATACCCGCACCGATCGGCAAAGGCGCAATGCTCGCTGCGGCCGCTGAGCGTCGGCGGCGCGCCGGGAATTGAAGCCAGAACCTCGCCCAGTTTTTCCCTTCCAGGCGCCACGGCGAGCAGCGCCTGCGTGTAGGGATGTGCAGGCCGCCCGAAGACCACGGACGCCGGGCCATACTCGACCACACGGCCGGCATACATCACAGCGACCGTGTCGCAATGACGGGCCACGGCGCGCAGTTCATGGCTCAGCAGCACGACGCCTGTTTCCATTGAATCGCGCAACGACACGAGCAGCGCAAAGATCTGCTCGCGCAGGGTCGCGTCCAGGGAGGCCGTTGGCTCGTCGGCCACCAGCAACATCGGCCCGCGCGCAATGGCCATTGCGATCACGACGCGCTGCGCCATGCCGCCCGACAGCTGGTGCGGGAAGCTGCGCTCGACGCGCTCGATGTCGCGTAGACCGACACGTGTCAGCAGATCGCGCACCGGCGCCTTGCTGCCGGCCGCCAGCGCGACTTGCTTGCCGACGCGCATGGTCGGGTCCAGCGCGACCATGGGGTTCTGAAAAACGAAGCCGAGTGTGCGACGACGCAGTTCACGCATGGCGGCATCGTCCAGCGCGAAGACCGACTGGCCATTCACTTTCAGATCGCCGCCGGGCCGGCCGGCGTTGTCCGCCAGCAGCCGCCCCACCGCCAGGCCCAGCGTGCTTTTGCCCGAGCCGCTTTCCCCGACCAGCCCCAGTACTTCGCCGGTGCGCACCGACAGCGTCGCCCCGTCCAGCGCGCGATGTGCGGCCCCCGATGCGTCCCCGAACTCGATGACAAGGTCCGTGACTTCCAGCAACGGCGGTGTTGTCGTTCTGTTCATCAAAGCCGCCTCCCACGCAGAGGTTCGAGGGCATCGCGCAGTCCGTCGCCCAGAAGATTCACAGCCACGATGGACAGCGCCAGCACCACACCCGCCGACAGGGCGAGCCAGGGCGCGATCGTCAGGTACACCGAACCAAGACGCAGCAAAGCGCCGAGAGAAGACTCCGGCGGCTGTGAGCCGAGTCCCAGAAAACTCAACCCGCTTTCGATCAGGATGCCGATCGACACTGCGTAGGTGAACTGCACCAGCACCGCGCCCAGCACATTGGGCAGCAAATGCACGAGCATTACGCGCAGGCGCGAGGCGCCCGCCACCTCGGCGGCGGTCACGAAGCCGCGCCCGACCATGCCGAGCGTGACCGAGCGCACCACCCGCACGAAGAGAGGCAGCGTGGCGAACAGGATCACCGCGAGTGCAGAAATACTTCCCGGACCAATCACGGCAGCGACCAGGAGGCCGAGCATCAGCGCCGGAAAAGCGAACATGATGTCCATGGCCCGTGCAATCACGGTGTCGACCCAGCGACCCACATAGGCGGCGTACAGCCCGATGAGTGTTCCCAGAATGGCGGTCCCGCAGACCGATGCCAGCGCCAGAACGAAAGTCGCGCGGATGCCACGCACGATGCGTGGCAGCAGGTCGCGGCCCAGTTCATCCGTCCCGAAGGGCATCGCCCATGACGGTGCAGCGAAGCGCGGACCGGCACCGATCTGGTCCGGATCGCCCAACGGCAGCCAGGGACCGAGGCCTCCCAGGAACAGCAGTAAAAGGAGGACCAGCCCGCCGACAGCGGCCAGATGGTCGCGGCGGGCGAAACGCACGACGGTTTTCATGATTTGCATCATTTCGTCCCCTCACCCGTGGCGCCTGGCGTCGATGCGCGGATCGAGCACGGCATACCCCAGGTCGGCCAGGGTGTTCACGGCGATGAATACAGCGGCGGCCAGCAATACCCCCGCCTGCACGACCGCGTAGTCGCGGTTGCCCAGCGCGCTGTAGACATACAGACCGATCCCGGGCACGGAGAAGAGGATCTCGGCAATCAGTGCCCCACCGAGCAGGTAACCGATGTAGGTGGCCGTCACGGTCAGCACCGGGATCGAAGCGTTGCGCAGGACGTGATGGCGCACGATCTGCCAACGGCTTCGCCCCTGCGAGATCGCGGTGAGCACATGGCCATCGGTCAGCACGCGCTGAACCGAATCGCGGGTCGTGCGAACCAGCAGCGCAATGCCGAAGATGCCCAGGCTCATGCCCGGCAGGAGCGTGGCGCGCACACTGACTGCCGGATCTTCGGTGAACGGCACATAGCCACCCACCGTCGCGCCGAGGCTCCACCTGGAGAAGACGTACACCAGCACGCTGCCCAGAACGACCTCCGGCACGCTGGCGCCCAGGGCGCCCACCATGCGGCCGACGGATCGCCATCTGCCAACGCCCAAGCCTGCCAGCAAGCCCAGCGGCAACCCGACGACCAGGGCCGTGGCAGTCGCGATCAAGGCGACCTGGATCGTCGCAGGCGCACGACGCACCATTTCATCGGCCACCGGTTTGCTGGTCGCCATGGAAACCCCGAAATCGCCGGTCGCTGCGGCGCCCAGCCATTTCGCGTATTGCGCCGGCCCCGACCGATCGAGCCCGAACTTCGCGACCAGTTCGGCACGCGCTTCCACGGAAGCATCCGGACCGAGCACCATCTGCTCGAAGCCCCCGGGCAGCAAGCGCAGGCCGGCGAAAACGAGGATCGACACGCCCACCAGGGTCAACGTGGCAATTCCCAGGCGCAGGGCGAGGTAGTAGACGATTCGCATCTTCGGCCCTGTGACTCAACGGCGCTTGAAATCTGCGACGTACTTGAAGACGTCGAAGTTGCCTTCGAGCGTGCCGAAACGCGCATCGAGTTGGTCGCGTCGGAAGCCGATGTAGTCCGGCTTGCCCACCAGCGGGATCATGTTGGCCGAGCTCTCGATCAATCCGCATGCGCGCGCCATCAGCTTGTCGCGCTCAGGCCCATTGGGCGTCTGCCGGATCTGCGCCATCAGTTCGCCGTACTCAGGCACAGGCTCCAAGAATGTGGTGAAGACCGGCGAAAAGCCGGAGGTCCACCAGTTCAAGACGATGCCGGGATCCGAGAAACCCGCAAACCAAGTCAGCGACGCATCGAAATTAGAGTCCTTCGGGTTTGTCGTCAGAACGCGCTTGTACCAGTCGGCCACGGGTACTTGCTGCACTTGAACGCTGAACCCAGCTTCCTGCAGTTGGGGCTGCAGCACCTGGGCGATCAGCGGATAGGTCACCAGCACTGACGAAGCGATGAGATTGATGCGCGGATTGGGATTGCCCGCCTCTTTCAGCAAAGCCTTGGCCTTGGCCACCCGCTCCTTGCGCGGCAACGTGTAGCTCGGCAGTCCTTCGCAGAGCTTCTTCCCGAAGGCACTGGGAACGGCGTACTCCACGGCCGACTCATCGCCGAACACCGCGTTGACGATCGCAGGCCGATCGACAACCAACGCCGCCGCCTGACGTACACGGCGGTCCTTGAAGACCGAGTTGCCGCTCAGACCACTCAGGTCCAGGTGGAAGTAGTTGGGCGTTTTCTGAACCACCGGCTGCACGCTCGGGATGGCGGCCAGCAGGCGCGGGGTGTCCGGGTTCTCGAATGTGGCCACGTCGATGCTGCCATCACGCAAGCCGGCAAGGCGCGCCGCGTCGTCGGGCATGACCCGGATCGTCATCTTGTCCATGAGCGGCTTGCCGCTTTGCCAATAGTGCGGATTTCGCTCGAGCAACCAGGCCTCGTCCTGGCGGTGCTGGGCCACCTTGTAGGGGCCGGAGCCCAGCATGCCCTTGGCAGGATCGAAGCTGCCCGCCTCGATTTCCTTCATCGGCAGGATCGAGGTGGTTGCCACGGAAAGGATGGACAGCAGCGAGGTATTCGGCTTGGCCAGATCAATGCGCACGGTATGGGCGTCGATCGCGACCACATCGCTCACACCACCGATCTGCTTGCCCCAGCCGCGTGCCTTTTGCGGATCTGTCAGCCGTTTCAGGCTGCCCACCACATCGGCCGAGGTCAGCGGCCGACCGTTGGAAAACGCGGCGTTCTTGCGCAGCCTGAAGACATAGGACGTGGGCGAGACCTGCTCCCACGATTCGGCCAGCTTAGGCGTGATGTTGAGCTTGTCATCTGTGCTCAGCAACTGGTCATAGATCAGATAGAAGACCGTCCACGACGAGCCATCGCCCGACGAATGCGGATCGGTGGAGAGCACCTCCGACGGCTTGCCCCAAATGAGGGGCTTCTGGCCCTGCGCGAAGGCAAGACCTGGCAGGACCAGGAGGGACGCCGCCGCAACCACTGCCGGCAGCCAAGTCCGGCCACGCCCGAACACACACGAGATTCCAGTCACTTGAACTAACCGTCCTTCCGATTGATGACACACAAATGTTATTCGACTACCATTACACAGGTCAATGCAATATTAGTACCAACACATTGGAGTAATCCCTTGCCACATCCCACCGCACAGACAAGAGCAAGAGATCTCGGACTGCGCTTTTCCGGAAAGACAGGTCCTGCCAACGCGATCACCGACGTGCCCGGCGTTGAAATCGGGCAGACGACGCTTATTCATGGGGACGGCGCGCCGCATGTTGGTGCGCCCACCGTACGCACCGGAGTCACGATCGTTCTGCCACGAGGTCGATCCGGCGTGCTGCAACCGGTCAAGGCCGGCGTTCACGCACTCAATGGCAATGGCGAGATGACCGGCACGCATTGGATCGAAGAGGCCGGGATCTTCCGAGGCCCGATAGGTGTGACGAACACGCACAGCGTCGGCGTAGTCCATCACGCGCTGGTGCGGTGGCTCTCCCGCGTCGAGGGTGATCGCGGTGCCTACCCATGGCTGATGCCGGTGGTCGCGGAGACCTGTGATGCAGTGCTCAACGACATGGATGGGCTGCACGTCGAGGAGTCTGATGTTTTCGAAGCCATCGCCGCAGCCGCGCCCGGCGCCGTCGCGGAAGGCAACGTCGGTGGAGGCACCGGCATGGTCTGCTACGGCTTCAAGGGCGGAACCGGCACGGCGTCGCGCGTCGTGAGCGTCGCGGGGCAGGACTACCGCGTCGGCGTGCTGGTCCAGGCGAACATGGGCATCCGCCCATGGTTGAACGTGCTGGGCGTGCCCGTAGGTGAACTCCTGCCGGGTTCTGGCTGCCGACAAGGCGAGCCGGCCGCGCGCGAGCAAGGCTCGATCATCGTGATCGTGGGAACAGATGCCCCGCTTCTGTCCAGTCAGCTCAAGCGGCTTGCAAGGCGCGCCGCACTTGGCGTGGGCAGAACCGGCACGCCGGGAGGAGACGGCTCCGGCGACATCATGTTGGCATTCACCACCCACGCCGATCAGGCGCCCGGGGAGCTGGGCATCTGCCGGACCGAGTATCTGGCTCAGCACACCCTCGACCCGCTCTTCCTCGGCGTGGTGCAAGCCGTGGAGGAAAGCATCCTGAACGCACTGGTCGCCGCCCAGACCATGGTGGGCCGGAACAACACGCGCGTGGAGGCGCTGGATCACAGTATGCTGATCGACCTGATGCGCCGCCATGGCCGCATCGCCGACACCCGATGAAATCCTCCCTGTCCCTTTTTGAACGCATCGAAGCGGCATCGTCCGAGATGACACGCTCGGAGCGGCTTCTGGCGGCCTACCTGACCGCCAACGCGCGCGAGCTGACGTTGGAGAACGCGGCGTCCGTGGCACGAAAATCCGGCGTGAGCCCGATGACCGTCGGGCGCTTTCTGCGCACGCTCGGTTACGACAGCTTCGACGAGGTTCGTCGCGAAGCCAGTCGCCTGAACGCACCTGCGGAGCTTCGCATCGCCGGCCGCTTCGAGCAATTCAGTCGCAGCCACGGCTCCGTGTCCGACGTGCGCAGTGCGCAACTCACGCAGCAAATCGACGCGTTGGTGGCCGCGCACGATCTGGCGACCGGAGAGCACTGGAACGCAATGGTGCAGCAGGTTGCGACATCCCAGCGTGTTTTCGTCGCGGGCTACCAAACCGTGCGCGGTATTGCCTCCGACTTTGCAGCGCGCCTCGAATATGTGCGCGAAGGCGTGAAATTTCTCGATGGTGCGGACGGCACCTATGCCGAACTTCTAGGCGCCCTGAAGAGCCAGACACGCTGTCTGGTTCTTGTCGACATTCGTCGCTATGCGAAGCAAGCCGAAGCGTTAGCGTCGGCGGCCACGGAAGCCGGCATTCCGGTCTTTGTCATCACCGATGCCTACTGTCACTGGGCTCGAACCTACACCCCGCATGTTTTTCATATACAGACGGATGTCGGGTTTTTCTGGGACTCCACCGTTGCGATCGTGGGCTTCATCAACCTGCTGATGAACGGCGTGATCGAGCAACTCGGCAAAAAGGTGGGTGAACGTGTCAGCAGGCTTGAGAAGCTGCAAGACCGCTTCGGCGCATTCCTCGATTGAACATCATCGAGCACTACCCCGCCCTGCCTGGCAGCACGTGCGGGTGCGTGACCTCAGTTCGGCGCCGCGACCAATAGATTCGCAAGGGACAGTGAATTTTGTCAGTGTGAGCATCGACTGAAAGACCGACGAAGTTGCTATTTCGATTTACGCCGAGCGGCAGCAACCGGTCCTGAAGCGGACACTTAACTTCACCCGTTCAGAAGACCGCTTTTGGCCGGGTTCGGCCTCTTGGTCCTGATCATTGTGCCGCGGCATCGGGCCCGAAGCCCGTGATGCCCAAGCCCTGCAGTTTCAACCCTAGAAGGTGCATGGCTCGTCGGCGCATCTCACGAACCAGTGCCGTATGACCGAACGATCGGATGCTATGCATGCTTGCAATGAAAGGCGCGTCTCAGTGCACCTACGAGTTCTGGGCCATGCCCGAAGTGGTTGATGAACTCCGACACGCAAATTCGTCCAGGAGATGAGCCAGCATTGCGCCTGTGTAGTCATCTGATGAGACTTCGGGGGACTCAATAGAGAGCGCAAACAGAAACGAAAGAGCCGCTTGATCTCCGTGTGGCTCGCTCATTCCATCCGGGTCTCCCAAAGATGCCCTATAGGAAGCGACCTGATCCTGAACATCACGCCATTGAGCCATTGATAGCGCTTCATTTCTGCGCAGTCTGATGGCGTTGGCCCAAGCCAAAGCATCAATCGGCCAGCGTTCCCGCAGAAGCTCCAGCACTTCTTCCGCAAAGAGCAAAAAAGAGGCGATGTGATTTCCTTCAGGAAATTTGAGGCCACTTTTTTGCCTCACGTAGTCCTTCCATTGATGCGTAAATTCTTGGCCCGTCACTGTGTGTTCAATTTCAGATAGCGTTGCAGGGAACGGCTCGGACTAGCGCATGGACTCGCGGCCAAAGAAAAGGCGCCTTCGGATGGCTCGATTGCAACGCATAGCAGTCATTCAGCGGGCCGCACCGACTGACTGCAACCAGTCTGGAGCGGGCACACCTGAAGGGCGGCTACGCAGCGGCTGCAGTCATCCGAGTCACTTCCACGAACGTGCACTTTCCGCTGAGGAGCAGTCATTGCGACAGCGACCGGAGGCGCACGGCATGTCATCTCGATCACAACGGCGCCACCCATACTTGTATCTAAACTGGGGTAAATCAGCTCGTAAGAGGCAAACTGAAAGAGCAGCGAACGACGCTCTGAAGCATCGGGAAATGAAATGAGAACATAGGCCTGTTGAATTCAGGCCATGTCCTCCGACGCGACGGTGGGTACTTCAGCAGTCTGCTAAGGCTGCGGTCATCCAGCAAGTGCCATCGGTCACGTCACTGGATCGTGATGCCATACTGTTTGATCACCGGGCTCCACAACTTCAACTCACCGTCCAACACCCTGCGGAACTCGACCGACGTACCGCCCACGGCTTCCATGGTCTGGGTCCGAAGTTTCTCGCGCACGGCCGGTTCGGCCAGGACCTGCAGGATCTCGCCGCGCAGTCGCTCAGTGATAGCGTCGGACGTGCCAGCCGGCGCGATGACGCCGATCCAGGCATCGGCTGTCACGCTGCGCACACCAGCTTCCGTCAGGGTTGGCACATTCGGCAGGGCAGACATCCGCTTGGCGTCAGCGACGCCCAGGGCCTTCATCTTGCCGGCCTGAATGTGCGGCACTACGCTGGCCGCCGGCAGCAGCGCGAAATCCACTTCGCCGGACATCAGTGCCAACGAAGCCGCGGCGGACCCTGCGTAAGGCACGTGCACCACATCCGCCGGGTTGTTTGCGGTCAGCACATACATGCCCATCTGCGAGATCGTGCCGGCACCCATGGAAGCGAAGCTGTAGCGGCCTTCCTTGTGCCCGAGTAGTTCGAACAGTTCCTTTGAGGTCGAAGCCTTCAGCTTGTTCGACGCCACAAGCACCGAAGGCTGAGTCGCTGCGACAGTGATCAGCTTGATATCACGTGCAGGGTCGTAAGGCATAGATTTGAACAGCAGCGGGTTTATAGCCAGCGGTCCCGCTATGCTGACTCCCACGGTATAGCCGTCCGGTGCCGCCTTGGCTACGACATCGGTGCCGATGTTGCCGGCTGCCCCGCTGCGGTTGTCCACTACGAAAGGCTGGCCCAAGCGCGCCGAGAGGCGGTCCGTGAGGATGCGCGCCAGCAGGTCGGGCGTGGACCCAGCGGCAAAAGGCACGATCATCCGTACTGGTTTGGATGGCCAGGTCTGCGCGTGCAGTAGTCCGCAAGAGGCCGCCAGCGCTGTACTCGCAATGCATTGGAAGAGGGTACGTCGAAGCATGTTTTGTCTCCTTGTCGAAATTAAAGGCGTACGGCCCTCAGGCCGCGAACTTGTTGTCGAAACCCAATAACGCGCCCTGAGTCCGCAGACACGCTGCAGCTAGGGGACATCAGGGCTTGCAACCTTGGTGGCGCAGGGCAGCAAGCGTTGAAACGCTTGCGCCAAGCCGAAGCGCTTGTGCTTTAGACGATCGCGCCGTTGGCCCGCAATCGATTGGCAACCGTGCGCGCATTGCGCAGGTGATTGCTCTCTATATAGTCCACTGCTGAGACACCCGCGGCCTCTCCGGTAGCGAATGCAGTGCCCATCACTCGCACCGATGCATAAGCGTCGGGGTCTGCCCCAATCACTCGTCCTCCGTACCAGAGGTTCTCGATACCTGCGGCGCTGATTGCATCGTAGGGAACGTGGAAGTAGCCGGCACCGCCAAGCGGCGTGTATGTTGGCCGACCCGGTTGTGTATGCAATTCGATTGGCCAGGCGGCTCGGGCTACTGCATCGTCGGAAGTTTTGCCTTGCGTCGCATCTGCAAGCGTCATCTCATACCGTGCCGCAGGATGTCGCGTTTCACGCACGCCAATCTGGGGGCCCGTGGCAACAAGATATGCGTTGGCGAAGCCAGGCATGTGCGTTCGCAACATGTGGACATAGTCGTTTGCCATGGCTCGACCTTTCATCTCGAGCGCAGTGAAGCAACGCGAACTGACTTCCGCCAGCGGGAGATCCACGGCCATCCACCAGATGTCGTTGGACACAGGCAGCCGAAACATGATGCCGCCGTCGGATCGGCTTATCGGAAACTGACCACCTTCGTTGTAGCGGGCGACAGCGGCGCATAGGGCTGGACGATCTATCGATAGCTCAGGCAGCACACCTCCTATCCTCATTGGGAGAGTTGTCGCCTGAAGCAAGCCCTCGCGATCGCCGATGCGGAAAGGCACACCCGCAAGCATGGCGAGATTGGCGTCGCCGCTGGCATCCACGAACGCATCCGCAACAGCGTGCCACCGGCCTTCCATTCCTGCGAGCGTGACTGCTTCAATGCGTTCACCAGTACGCGTGGCAGCAGCGACGCGGGTGTGCAGCTGGACATCTACACCATGCCGCACCAGCAAATCATCCATGGTGAGCTTGAGTAGCTCCGGCTCAATTCGCACAATCCAGTTGCCCGTGGTTTCCGAGCAAAAGGGAGTCGTGTTTAATCCGTTTTTGCTTAGGCTGGCGAGCAGTTCAGCCCCAACGCCGCCGACTGCTGCCACCGGCTTTGCGCCTTGTTGATAGAACCCGCAGTACGCAAGGACCTGCGCCGTGGTCGCGGCTCCGCCCAGGAAGCCGTACTTCTCGACAAGGCACACCCTAGCACCTGCCCGGGCCGCGCCTACAGCAGCCCCGACACCCGCAGCTCCGCCGCCGCAGACAACCACATCGTAGTTCTGCTCATGTCGATGGGGTGAACGCCACATCATTTAGCCCTCCATCCGAGCAGCCGGCGCTCAGCCCATCCGATGAGTCCGCTAGCGCAGAGCCCGATAAGCGACAGGATCGCGACGCCAGCGATCAGTTGCTCCATCGAGAAAATTGCTCCCGCCATCAGGATGTAGGAGCCGATGCCAAATTCCGCGCCGATCATTTCAGCTGCCACCAACAAGATGATCCCGATAGACACAGAGATGCGGAAGCCCGACAGGATGGCCGGCATGGCGCCTGGGATGATGATCTTGCGAACGATGGAAGACCACGACAGTCCGAAGGACTGCCCCATGCGGATGAGGCTGCGATCGACGTTGTCGACTCCGCCATAGGTTGCAATCACCATCGGGAAAAAAGTGCCGAACAGGATCGTGGCGATCTTGGAGCCCTCTCCGATTCCAAACCAGATCACAAACAGCGGAAGCAGTGCGATCTTGGGAATCGGAAAAATTGCCGACACAAGAGGCAACAAGCCTGCGCGGGCTAGCGAGAACAGTCCGATCATCAAGCCAACCGTGACACCAAGCGCTGCGCCCAATGTCCACCCTACAACCAGACGGGAAAGACTGGCCAGCACGTGCTTACGTAGTAGGCCGGATTGGTATAGGTCCTGTAGCGCGCCCCACACTTTGCTGGGTGCCGGCAAGACGAGGCTACCGATGACTCCGGTGCGACATCCCAGTTCCCACAGAACCAGGAGCGCGAGAAACACGACGGGGCCGACCCAGCGCATAGGCTGCGGCCTGAACCCTCCACCACGAAACGGCACGGGCCTCGTGCGATTGGATTGCATGGGAATAGCGGTGGCAGGCTCAGCCCGTCCGCGCAGTGCTTCAGTTGTCATGGGCCAACTCCCGGTCGGCCGCCATGGCCTCGTCACGCATCAATGCCCAAAGATCGCGTTGGATCATTTCCATTTCCGTCATCCGTGCGGCGCGCTCCTCCAGCGGCATGTCAATCTGCACCACTTGGCGAATGCGGCCCGGACGACGGCTCAGGAGGATGATCTTGTGGCCCAGGCGTACCGCTTCCGCAAGGTTGTGGGTGACGTAGCACGCTGTGAAGCGCTCGCGTAGCCACAACTCCACCAAGTCGTCCATCAGCAACTCACGCGTCTGGCTGTCCAAGGCTGATAGCGGTTCGTCCATCAACATCACTGCAGGGCTGACGCTCAGTGCGCGTGCAATGGCGACCCGCTGCTTCATTCCCCCTGACAACTGGCGCGGATATGCTTTGCGGAAATCGGTAAGCTTCGTGCGCCCCAGTACGTCTGAGATGATCCCCCCAGCTTCCCGCCCCTTGATGCGGTGATCCTCTAGCACCACGCTAATGTTCTCCTCCACCGTGCGCCAGGGCAGCAATGCGAAGTCCTGGAAGATGTATGTGAGCGGGTTAAGACAGCCTGCAGGCCGCTCTCCCACGAGGTGGATCTGGCCTTCGTCGGGGCGTTCGAGCCCACCGATGAAGCGCAGCAAGGTTGATTTGCCGCACCCTGAAGGTCCGATGATGCAGACGATCTGTCCGGTTGGCAGGTCGAAGGTGATGTCGTCCAAAACCTGCATCTCTCCATAGCGATGGCGGACGCCCTTGAGCTGGATTTCCATAGTCAGCCTTTTATCGGGGCGAAGCCGCCATCCACCAGCATGTCGAAGGTCGCCGACGGTGGTACAAGCTTTTCAGACTTGAACCAGTCGAGCTGATCGCGGATGCTGCCGGCATGAAGTTGCGATCGCTCCGCTATCCGCATCGCGCCATTGCGGATCAGAGGCGCGGCGACCTCAAAAGGGCGGTCCGCCATCACGTATTTGTGGAGTAGCCTCAAGACACCCTCTGCAGACGTTTGGTCTGCGTTGGGACCAACCAGTGCCCCGTTGAAGTCGGCCACGGCACGTGCACGCGCCTTCATGAAGCGTTGCACGACATCCTTGCGCTCGCGGATCATCTTGGTCGCAGCGAAGACGGTGGTAACCTGATAGTCAGGGATGTACTCGGCAATTTCGCCGATCTTCTTCACCTCCGGCTTCGCAATCAGCGGTTTTCCGATATCTGGCACGATGGACCAAGCATCGATTTGCCCCGTACTGAGCGCCCCCACCAAGGCTCCGATCTGTTGCAGGGGCTTGAGTTGGATGTCGCTGAGACGAATTCCGACTTTGTCCGCTACTTTGTGGACCATGTAGTGGAATGACGAGCCATGGGTTGTGATGCCGAAGGACCGATTGCGTAGGTCTCTTGGCGATTTGAGACCCGCTTCCCAAGCCTGTCGCGAGGCCAAGATGATCTGTCCGTCGATACCTGGCTCTTCCTGCAGGGCTCCCCCGATCACCTTCAAGGCGCCCTTCTCGGCTAGGCTGATAAGTCCTGCCGTGACCGCTGTGACGCCGAAGTCCACATCGCCCGAAGCGATGGCCACGGCCATGGGTTGGGCAGCCTGGAAGAACTCGATCTTGGCATCCAGACCTTCGTCTTTGAAATAACCCCGCTCCAACGCCAGAAACGTTGGCCCTTCCGAAGTGAAGCGGAGCGCACCAACTGTGATCCGATCGGTGCTTGCCAGTGCGGTTGGGGCGAAAGTCGGCAATGCCGCAGCCCCGGCAGCAAGCCTGATGATGTTTCTGCGCGAGATAGACATGGGTAACCCTTCGTCAGTTGGCTTTCCAGCCGAAGATGATTTGGCGCAGTGCCTCATGCATGGCATTGGCATCACGTGCGAGCACCGCATTCACGAGGCGGGCATGCGCAGCTTGGGAGGTGCGCGGGTCGAAACCCTGGCCATGCAGGCGTGACAACCTGAAGCGAGCGCTCTGCTGATAGAGCTTCTGCATGATTTCAAGCAAACGAGGTGATCCACAAGCGCTAGCCAAAGTAGCGTGGAGGGCTCTGCCCGCTTCTTCCCACTCCACTGCGTGTTCTGCAGCGTCGTGCGCAACAAGGTCTTCGATTCGACTGAGGCGATGCTGGGCTGCGACCACTTCGCCTTCCCACCGCACGTCACCCGCCGCCATCGACCATCGAATGGCAAGGGATTCAACTTCGAAGAGCACCCGCGTGATGTCCTGCAAGTCCGCAGTCGTGGCCGATGCCACCCTGAACCCCTTTTGAGGCGTCGCCTCCACCAGTCCATCGTTGGCGAGCTGGGTCAAGGCCTCGCGAAACGAGTTCGCGCTTCCCCCGTAACGCTGCCTCAATTCGTCGATCTTCAACTTGGAATCGGGCGCCAACACACCGAATGAGATGTCCCGGCGTACTTGTTCGGCCAACAGGCGGACCACGGTGGACGAATCGTCATTTGATCGGAAGAACATTCAATCTTTCCCAAAATCTTCAATATTTTGGATATTATTTGAAAACTTTAATTTTTGTCAAGGATCTGCCATGTTTCTCACTGGCGCAGCTCAAGTCGTCTTCATGGCGGGGTATCCGGTCGCTCAGGTGCAGTTGCCTGCCCTTTTCAATGCGCGCTTCGAACACGCAGGCGCTGACCTAGCGCTTGTTCCTCTAGAGACGGCGCCAAGCGCGTTGGAGGCGCTGCTGTCGATGGTGCGCACCACCAGTAACTGCCTCGGATTGGTGCTCACGGCCCCGCACAAGCAGGCTGCCGCTCAGATGGCCACCACGCTCACATCCAGGGCACGAAGAATTGGCGCGGTGAACGTCTTTCGTAAGACAGAGCAAGGCCTCGAAGGTGACATGTTCGACGGCGATGGTTTCTGGAACGGAGCGAGTCTCAACGGTTTCGACCCGATGGCTCGGTCGCTTGCTTTAGTGGGCGCGGGTGCAGCCGCCCGCGCGATCGCTCTGGAGTTCATTCACCGAGGCGGGCGATCAATCGTCTTTCGGACCACTGACGCGTCAGAACGTGCAGGCATGCTCGCAATGTGTGCTGAAAGCGCACCTTGGGGGCCGGAACATGCTTTGGAGAATGTCGATATCGTGGTTAATGCCACGCCGATTGGCATGCACCACGCACCAGGACTGTCGGTAGATGAAGATGACCTGAAGCAGCTTCGCGCAGATGCATGGGTTGCAGACCTGGTAACGCAACCTATGCAGACGCCTTTGTTGAGGGCAGCCGCAGGTTTAGGACTGAGAACGCTGAACGGGGCATCGACGGCTCTGGGCCAACTCGACTCAGTCGCCTCATTTTTGGGCATCGACTTCGGAACGGAGGCGGTATGACTTCGACAACTGACCTGGCTCTTCAACTCAAACTCGCTGAAACCGCCAGCCATCGTCGGGACCGGTTGGTTATGTACCCACATCTCGATCCTGTACGCACGGCAGTGCTCATCATCGACATGCAAGATGCCTTCCTTCGGCAAGATTCGCCCGCCTGGGTGCCTGCAGCCAAGCTCATCGTCGACCGCATCAACGCTCTCACACATTGCCTCCGCTCGGCAGGTGCCACTATCTGCTTCACCCGACACACCGTCGTCGAGCACGACTGGTTGCGCTATGTAGAAATCGTTGCTGGCGGAGATCAAGTCCGGGCGAGTGCGCTGCTTGGGAAAGGGACGTGCGGCCATGCGATCTTCAGCGGTATCGACGTGCAGGATGGCGACCTCGTAGTGGACAAGATGCGCTTCGGCGCTCTCGGTGCCGAGCACTGCAGCCTGAGCCCAGAACTGGTCCGCAGGGGCATCGACACCGTGGTTATCGCTGGCACGCTGACGAATATCTGCTGCGAATCCACCGCACGACAAGCCATGGAGCTTGACTATCGAACTCTCTTGGTTGCCGACGCCACGGCGGCACGCAGCGAAGCGGCCCAGACTGCAGCATTGCTGAACGTGTTTGGGGCCTTTGGCGATGTCGCGACAACAGACCAAATCTGCGCCCGCCTGTGCGCTGTGAATTGATGCGCGTCTTTGGAAGTGAGTGGCACGACCACGTCAAGAGTTGTTGCTTGTAGAACGCTTTTCGAAGCGCTCCCGAGCTTCAATGAATGGTTCCTCGCGATGAGCGACTTTTCTTGGTCACAACAAATAGCGGCACTTCCATCAGGTCTAAGGCCGCTATTGGCAGATATCACGCATTGGCTGACGACCACTGGATGACTGCAACCAGTCTGAAGCGGCTGTTCGCTACCAGTCCTTAAAGGATCACTCCTGAGTGCTGGCGCAAAGCCAGCGCGTTGTTCTGCCGGCCCGTATGTGCTCATCGTGGCCCCTGCCTGCGGCATCCTGCACGACGGCTACTCGGCCATTCCGCTGGCCGAGGCCGGAGTCGCCAACTCTGAGACAGCATCAGATTCCAGGAATCTGTCGTACTTGATCGACCACGCAAGCATTGCGCGCAGCGTTGGGATCAGGTCCACCCCCGCTTGGGACAGTTCGTATTCAACGCGCGGCGTGCTCTCGGCGAACGCATGCCGTATTACGATGCCGTTGGCGGCCAGCTCCTTGAGTTGCGCGGTTAGCATGTGCTGCGTGATGCCGGGCAGCCCCCGTTTCAACGCACCGAACCGCATCGGTCCCTCGACGAGCATGCAGACGATCTCGATCTTCCAACGCCCGGTAATTGCACGGATGGTTCGTTGAAACCGCAGGATGTCGATGCGGGTCGGCCCTGTGCAGTTGTCACAGTCCTCTGCGTAGGTTCTGGGCAGGATCGGCTGAATGTTCATCGTCGCTTGAGTCTGGAAATTGAGACTGGTCAGAAAAATCATCCTACTTGTTGGACGTATCGCTTGTCAGCAACATCCCGCTCAGGAGGATCGATGACGAATACAGTTCTGGTGACAGGTGGATCGGGCTTTCTCGCAAGCCATTGCATTCTCAGCTTGCTGAGCCACGGCCACAGCGTGCGCGCCACTGTTCGATCGCTGCAAAGCGCCGAGCGAACCCGGCAGATGCTCGCCTCCACGAACGCGTCCTCCGCGGGAAGCGTCGAGTTCGTCACGGCCGATCTCATGAGCGACGACGGTTGGCAAGACGCGATGTCGGGCTGCGAGCATGTGCTGCACGTGGCTTCGCCGTTTCCAGCGACCGCTCCCAAGGACGCTGATGAGTTGATCCGCCCGGCCCGCGACGGCACCCTGCGTGTCCTTCGCGCGGCACGGGATGCGCAGGTGCGACGCGTGGTCGTCACCTCGTCGTTCGCTGCGGTGGGGTACGGCGGCAAACCGGCCTCCGGGGCTGTCTACACGGAATCGGACTGGACCCATCCGTCCTTGCCCAACCCGCCTTACATCCGTTCCAAAGTCATTGCAGAGCGAGCCGCATGGGATTTCGTAAAGGCCGAGGGCCGTGGCCTTGAAATGGCTGTCGTTAATCCGGTCGGCATCTTCGGCCCGGTGCTGAGCGCTGAAGTGTCGTCCTCCATCGCCATCGTCAAACGTTTGCTGGAAGGCGCGATGCCAGGTTTGCCGGACATCTCGTTCGGCGTCGTGGACGTCCGCGACGTGGCGGACCTGCAGATCAAGGCGATGCTGAGCCCCCACGCGAAAGGGGAGCGATTCATCGGCGTGGCGGGTGGTCTGGTGTCCCTCGAGGACATGGCAGCCATTCTGCGGCGCCATCTGGGCACCGCCGCGGCCAGGGTTCCCACGAAACGGTTGCCCAGCTGGCAGATTCGGCTGTCCGCCTTGTTCAGCCCCGCGGCGCGCCAACTTGTTCCCAGCCTCGGCAAGCGACGCGAATCCTCGAACCAGAAGGCACGCCATCTGCTTGCGTGGAGCCCACGGTCGAACGAAGAAACCATCGTGTCGACCGCGGAGAGCCTGCTGCGTCTAGGCCTGGTATCTCGTTGAGAGTTCAGGCCATTCAGAGACGGCTCCAAGACGACGTGCGTCAATCCTTGCTGAACGCCCGGGCCGCGGCAGCGGTGTCCAGGGCCTCGCGCAGCAGCTTGATCTTGCCGCCTTCCGCGATCAGCACGCCCGCATAGGTCTGCTGATACACCTTGCCGGTGTCGACCACCAGCGCCTCGACGGAGTATTCGCCGAAGACTCGGTCGGGGGTGTCGATCCAGACCTTGAAGTCCTTGAACCGGAAGTCGGGCACCTTGGCCAGCATCATCAAATACTTGATCGAAAAAGATGAGCTACTACACCCGCCTTGAACTGGATTGGGACGATGCGGACTACACGCTGGGGGCCATCACGCCTGAGATGGTCTCCAGTGCGGCCGTGGATTTCGTCACTCGAAACGAATGGGGACGAGATGTCCTGGATGACTTGCGCGCTTCTGCTGCAGGCGAAGGCTTGGAGCGTCAAGGATATAACCGAATAGAGGCGGAAGCGCTGATCGAGATGCTCCGTGAGATCTCTCGAGCGTTCTCGACCGTCACATTTCTTGCTCGAGGCGTCGGTGAAGACATGTTCGATACCTGGATGCGCACCATTCGTGCAGGGGAGGTCACTTCAGAGTTTGGTCCGTTCGAGCCCTCGGCGTAGAGGGCAATAGTCGGCCAGAAGCCGACGGTCAGCTTGCCGGTTCATCCATGCTGCGCCGTCATGTCTGCAAGGGTATGCTTTTTCAACCCGAAGTAGCTGAGGATGCCTCCCGCAGATAAGAGAACGACGGCCAAGGCAAGCGACACATGCATGCCGTGCAGAAAGATGCCCGGTTCAGTGTCTCGCACGAAGAACCCGCACACGGCCACCCCCAGCATTCCTCCAATCTGACGGGCCGAGTTGAGGACGCCGGACGCGATACCTGCATGCGCCGCGTCGACTGCTGACAAAGTCGCATTGGTCATGGTTGGAACCACCAACGCGATGCCGCTTGCTGCAAGCAGCATCGGTAGCACCAGTGTCAGATACGAGCGGTCGGCGTCGACCCGAAGCAGCAGCAGATAGCCAAACGAGGCGAGCGCCAGTCCGGCGACCATCAGGGCTCGCGTACCTACGCGGGTAACCAACCTTCCGGCGACGATGTTCATGACCATCAGGATGGCCGTCATAGGCAAGAAGGCCAACCCGGTCTGTTGTGGAGAGAGCTGCTGGACCGCTTGGAAGAACAGGCTGAAGACGAACACCAGCCCGTAGTAGGCAAAATTCACCACCACGCCCACCGCGGTCGCTATCGAAAAGGTCGTGCTACGGAATAACGAGAGTGGAAGCATCGGTTCCACACTGTGCTGCTCCAGCCAGTAGAACGCAGTTGCGCTGATGAGTGATATTGCTATCCCCCCACAGACCAGGGGATGAAACCACCCCAGCCGACTCGCTTCTGTCAAAGCGGTGGTCAGGGAGGCGAGCGCAAGCATGGCCGCGAGCTGACCTGGCAGGTCAAGTCCACGGCTTGGCTTCGCGGCTGCGGGGGGCGCATAGCGCAGCGTTAGCGCCAATCCGAGCGCACCAATCGGCAGGTTGATGAGAAAGATGCCACGCCATCCCACATGCGCAATGAGCAGTCCGCCCAGCACCGGTCCGGCTGCCAAGGCGATACCTCCGGCCGCTCCCCACCAACCTACCGCACGGCTGCGTTGAGCAGGATTGGGAAATGCCTGCTGCAGCAGCATCAGGGAGCTGGGAACCAGGAGAGCCGCCCCCATGCCCTGGACGACGCGCGAAACTACCAGCAACGCTAAGCTCGGCGCGAGACCGCAAGCGAGGGAGGCCAATGTAAAAACGGAGAAGCCCGCCACGAAGACCCGCTTGGCCCCCATCCGGTCACCAAGCGCTCCGGAGGTCAAGAGCAGTGCCGCGAAGACCAGCGTGTAGGCATTGACCACCCACTGCAGGCCGGCTACATCGGTGCCGAAGCTGACACGCAAGGTTTCGAGTGCGACGTTGACGACGCTGACATCAAGCAGCACCACGACGAATCCAAGGCCTGCTGCAACCAGGGTCCCGCGCTGGCGGTGGCTCAAGAAAATTGTTCCCATCAAACTGTCCCGCGAAATAGCACACCCGAATGCTAGGAATGAAAGTTCTGTGCGTAAACTCCACAAAAATGCAATCCATCTTGGAGAAAATGCACAGATGTTCGATTGGGAAGACCTGAGGCATTTCCTCGCTGTCGCCCGGGTGGGCACCCTGTCGGGCGCAGCCCGCGAACTGAAGGTTGACCACGCGACCATCAGCCGCCGATTGACCTCCCTGGAACGCGATTTGCAAGTGCGCCTCGTGGAGCGACTGCCGCGCGCCTGTCGTCTGACCGATGTGGGGTCGCACGTGTTCACGCTGGCACGGGCCCTGGAAGACGACGCGTTCGCCATCGAGCGGGCCGTCCGCGCCAACCAGTCGCCACTCACCGGTCAAGTTTCTGTCAGCGTGCCGCCGGTCTTGGTTGCAAGCTTCCTGGCGCAGCATCTGACCGAGTTCCGCAAACGGTTCCCTGGCATCCAGCTGTCCGTGTCCGGCCAAGCTCAGCAGGTGTCGCTGAGTCGGCGCGAGGCGGACATTGCGGTGCGGCTGGTGCGTCCAACGGAACCGGGCAGCGTCGTGCGGAAGTTGGGAACAATGCCCTTCGCTCTGTACGCGAGCCGGAGCTACGAGGCGCTCCCGCACCCGGAGCTTTGGGAGTTCATTGCCTACGATGCGCGATTCGAAGATATGCCGCAGCAAAAATGGCTTCGTAGCGTTGCGGGCAAGCGCCCTATAGCCTGCGAACTCAGCGAGATCAACGCCCACCACGCGGCAGTTCGTGCGGGCGCAGGTGTGGGCGGGCTTCCCTGCTTCTTGGGCGAAGCAGACGAGACATTGCTTCGCGTGGCCAACGACGGGCCGTCTTTTTCGCGCGACATCTGGCTGGTGGTCCATCGTGACGTGAAAAACGCGGGCCCGGTCCGGGCTGCGATGGACTTTCTCGTTGAGGTGACGGAGCGAAGCTCCGCGTTCAACGCAACCTCAACGCACGGCTGACCGGGACGTCCGCTATCGAGAAATGTGTACAGCCGCCTCGGGCCCGAAGCGCCTGGTCGCCGACAGGCTACAGTGGGCCATGAGGTGACGTTCGATGCCCCCCGCCCAGTTCGCCCGGCAATCGGCCAAGCTCCCAATCGAAGCTCATTCGCAGAGCTTGATCCAGCGTTCGAGTCGACTCACCACGCGAGAAGTGTTGAGTCGGCCGATCGAGCCTTCCATATGCTCGGTGCCTTCGCTTTGGCATAGCAGCACAACCTCTTCACGCGCCTCGCCGGTGCCGAAGAAACCTTCACGGTCGAGCTGTTCCATCGCGGCAATGCAAGCCTCGAAGAGGCCTGCGTGCAGGACGTCGAATTCAACATCGCAAGGCAAGTCGCTGCGGTGGCATGGCAGGATCATGCGGTAAGCGATATCGAGGAACTCACCGCCCTCCTCGTAGGGCCACTCGGCGAAGTGCCAGACCTCGCTTTCATCGTCCATGTCACCCAGAGCGCTCAAGGCGAGACTGCCGGCAGCGTGGACGATGGTCATTGCACCGTCATCGCTGCCAAGCGCGAAAAGGCGAATGGTCTCGTCAGGATGAGCCGCGCGGATGGTCAGGAAGGCGCGGCGAGCACCTTCGCGGATCTCAGTGGTGAGCAAAGGGAAGTCGATGCGAGCGGGATCGTGTATGCCTTCGCGCACCCGTTTGTAGCCCTGCGCCTCGATTTCTTTGCCGCGCTGCACGAGGGCATCCTTTGCGGCTTGGGGACTTGGGAACTCGGCGACCATGGAGTGCCCCATGGTTTTCACCTTCCCGTTTGCACTCCACAGCGAATTATCGAATTGGCGCAGTTCGTGAAAGTCCGTCGGCACCTCGTTTTCGAAGCGGTAGAACAGTGACCAGGTCATGGGCGGGGAACTCCTTCTGGGGGCGCAATGCCGCTATGAAGCTTTTTGTGGACGGCTTTTCAAACGGCTTCTTTCAGCCAAATTTTGCCGGAGCGGCGAACGACCGGTCGTGGCCGACTGTAGCCAAAGGTCCGTCGCGTCGCGGACCCGCAGCAGACGCTCATTCTGGTCGCTGGACTGGAGCGGAGCATTCCCATCGATTCGTTGCCTGGTCGTAAACAACGATGCCACACCTTCGCATCTCCTGTAGCCGCTCGTTGATCGTGACGTCCGCACTCCTACTCGGCGACGCGCCTGCCCGACGCCGAGTAGGAGTGCATTGTCACGGACTCTGCCTCCTGCCTGAATCTCAATGAGCCGAGCTGGGCGCGCAGCGAGGATATCCAAAATTGAAGCATCAAGAGTTGAGAAGTCAGTTTTCACACTCGAATGTCCGATCCTGGCCGAGGCTGTGTGGAAACGCCTTCGGCGCTCCAGCATGCCGAGCATACGCGTGGCGAGGGTCGCCGTCAGTGGGCCCACAACAGATACTCCACCCGCTCTTAAGCGGGCTTACTGCTGACGGTCCTCTCACCTATGTCGGCAAGGATGTCCTTCGCCAACTCCGCTATTTCCTGATTGGGGTCGGCGGCGTACTCGAACAGTTGCGGGCGGCTGCGCGATAACCATACGCCGCAGTTCTTGAAAAGTTGCCGTCTCATCTGGTCGAAGTGAACGCAGCGCCAGACAAGCTCGAGGAGTTCAGTCGTCAGTTCTTCATCGGCTTGAGGCAGGACGTCGAGAAAAAAGGGAGCGCGTGAATCGTTACTGGCGGAAGGCCGATACCACTCGAAACCAGATCGCATCAGAGTTCGCGGCTTGCGCCGCTTCTTCCTTCATGCCGCAATGCAATTCGAGACGGTGAGCCGGTCGATTTCGGAGAAACTCAAGCGGGCGACGCCGCACTGGATGCGACAGACGCATGCGCCCCACGCGTTGGAGCGCGGCATCGAACTGACTACGGTTCGGGACAACCTGCGGCCATGCGTCGGTGGCGACCACCTCGGTCTATCTGCACACCGACGACATAAAATGAGCGCGCCAGAGTGGGGTGGCTTTTCCTGCGAGGCCTGTCTGGAAATTGCAGAGGCTCCGACAACGCAAGCGGAGCGCCAATGAGATCCGGGTTTTGCGCTTCAACCTCTCCGGACCACATCTCTGTTCGTGGCTCTCGGCGGCTGCTTCAGTCCGCCGGGCCCAATAACTCGTCGATTCGACGCATTCCAGCTCGCATCGCGGCTGCGTGCGCGGTCTCCAAGTCTGGACACACCTGGTGAACTTCCACTCGAAAGATCTCATCACCGTCAATGCTGCGGACGATGCAGCTATGTGCGACGAACACACCATCAATTCTCGAAAGAGCGGTCGTGATGTTGAAGTCGCGGTAGCGTGTCGCGACAGGGGAATAGATCGGCTTATTGCGCATCGGGTTCCCTCCGACTTTGTGCGAAGTTTATCGCCGCTCTAGTCTTCAAGGCCGAAGGTGCCCTTGCAGCCAAAGACGTCCACGCGCTGGCGTGAGTAACTGGTTCTTCCAGTCGGTGAGCGGGCGGGAAGGATTGCGGCTGCGGCGAGGGGCCGGCCGCCGCTAACTGACGGTGGTGCGCCACCGCTGAGGTAAGTCGCTGAGAGGCATTTCTCGTGGGCAGCCCATGCAGGCCTCTGATCCTCGCCCTGGTAGTCTCGACCAACCGCCCAGACGCGGGGAACCCCTCACGACGCAACCGCTGTGTAAGCGGCCGGTCGTTCCATCTTGATCCGGCCCGGAGCCGGTGACCATCAAGGGGTGGTCATGGATCCAACGAAGGCGACGCACTCTGCGAGGTCGAAGGAGCTAGCAGCGGGTATTTCTCGGCGTCGGTGCGCAAGCGCCGAGGTATCCGACGCCCACTTGCGGCAGGTTGATCTGCAGATCGATTCCAACTATGCCGCCTTTGGGTGGCTTTTTCATGCCCGCCGTTTTCGTAGTCGCGCAAGCTCGGACCGCCCAAGGGGCGTGATACGTAGGATCAAGGCAGATCGCCTGATCGACTCGCCCGGCTCCGGAAGTCTGGCTTCAATGAAGTTCGCGGCAACCAGGACGGCTGCGCATTGAATGTCGGCCTCGTCGAGAACGGCCAAGGGGAAAGGCGCCTCTTCGATGCGCCGCAAAAAGTCCATCGGCATTCAAAATCCTCGTGATGCACTTTTGCGCACCGGCTATCCGTTACTCCCCAAGGTATATCTTTCGGGACTTTGACCAAGGACTCGTGTAGGCATATGCCTACGGCTAGGATCAGGCGATGACTACGGCAACAGCTACGCTACCCCCAGAGGTACGTACTGTCGCCAGCCCTGCGCGCAGCTGCACGCGCATCCGCTCAGGTCACTGCGACATTGATCCGCCTGGGCTTCGCATGCTCCGCCTTGAGAATCCGCAGCTTCAGGACACCCTGCGCGAGCTCCGCCGACACCTTTTCAGTGTCCAGTTCCTTGCTGAGCGTGAAGACGCGGCGGAATCGTCCCAACCCGACCTCCGTATGGCTGGTCTTCAGGCCATCAGGCACCGTCAGATTCGACTCGGCCTCGATGGTCAAGGTCGCAGCCTCGACGTGAAGGGGAAAGGTTCTCTCGCGCGACGCCAGGGAGATCCGCGTAGAGCGTGATACCGCCTGTGTCCTCGATCACGTCCACCGGCGGCGTCAACGCCGCACTGCCATAGCGCGAGGCCCTCACTTCACCGGCCTCGCCGATAAGGTCTACCGGGCTGTGGCTGCCCAGCCCACAGCCTTCCGGTGGCGAACGATCCCCGAGCGTGCACCCCCCAGCGTCTTGCGGATGGCCTTCGGCGGCACCATGAACGGCACGGACGCCAGCGTGTTGTGATGGCCGCCCGGTGCCTCAGCAGTCGCCAGCCTCGTCTGGCGCCAGAGACGCAGCGAGGTCTCCTGAGTCCCCGCAGACCACTGCACCGCAATGAGGTGCGGGTGTGGGGACGCTCTTCATGTCCGGTCGAATCGCTCGCGTTATCGCGTCATCGCAATTCGCCCGGCTCGCGCATCGCTTCGATAGCGCTGCCCGCCGGCGATCCGGAGAGAAGCTGAAAATCCAGCGCGCCGGAGCCGGCAGCGCGCTCGCGTTGTACGGCAAGGTGCAAAAGCGCAATCGTGGCGATCAGGACCGCCACGGCGACCAGGAGCCAGAACTCCCCGCGCGGCGGTTGTGGGTGCTGATGGCCTTGTGGATCTCGGCTGCTCATGTCTCTCTGTCCTCCAGTGGTGAAGCCATGAGTCTTGTTTCCTCCCGCGCGAGGCGCCGTCGGACAACGCTGAACTGTCCTGTATCCCCGCGTCTGACAACGCGTGGAGGCGCTGAGGCCTTCTGCGTCGAGCGGACAGTCGAAGGAACTGATCGAGGCGGCCGACAAGGCTCTCTACCAAGCCAAGATCGAAGGTCGTGATCGCGTTTGTGCTGCGGTTCATCCGCCAAATTCCTGAATGCTGCGCCTCCGGGCGGAATGCCTTCGCGCGAACCGAGCAGAGCCGATGATGGTTTTCCCAAGAGGATGGGCTTGGTGTTTGCATCGGGGTGCCAGCCTCACCGACTTTGAACTAATACTCAAGAGCCAAGAAGGCGACCACGGCGCTGGAGCTTTTCGGCGCCAGTCCGTACGTCGCGGACGCCGAGACGCTGGAGTCGCTGCGCGTCATCGCATTGCAGATCGTGCAGTACCGGCAGCGCAAGCAGGCCGAGAAGACCCTTCGCTTCATGGCCAGCCACGACGAGCTGACGGGGCTGCTCAACCGCGCGGCGCTGCAGCACGAGCTTGCCCGCGCCATCCGGCGCGCCAACCGGCAGGAGAAGCTGTTCGCCGTGATGTTCGTCGACCTGGACCGCTTCAAGCACATCAACGACACGCTGGGCCACGGCGTGGGCGACGAGATGATCAAGACCTGCGGCAAGCGCTTCACGGCGCTCTTGCGCGACACCGACGTGGTGGCGCGCTTCGGCGGCGACGAGTTCGTGCTGCTGATGGAGAACCTCGACAGCGCGAGCGAGGCCGCGGTGCTCGCCGAAAAGATCCTGGAGTGCTGCGCCGAGCCCTTCGTCATCGAGGGACGCGAGCTGCACGTCAGCGCCAGCGTGGGCGTGAGCGTCTATCCGGAGAACGGCGGCGATGCCGAGACGCTTTTGAAGAACGCCGACACCGCGATGTACCGCGCCAAGGAAAAGGGCCGCAACACCTACCGCTTCTACGCCGCGAAGATGAATGCGCAGAGCACCGAGCAGTTGATGCTGGAGAGCGCGCTGCGCCATGCGCTGGAGCGCGGCGAGCTGGAAATGCACTACCAGCCGAAGATGAACCTGCAGACGCAGCGCATCGTCGGCGTGGAGGCGCTGATGCTAGCCGCCGCGAACACCGATGGCGCTCCGCAGCCGGCCGAGGTCTAGCGCATCGGACTCGACGAAGATGAGGTCCTCGGTGACACCCGTGACGTTGTCGGCAATGCCGATGACGAAATCGCGGGCGAATGTCGAGTGCAGCTTCGCCAAGTACCCGGCAACGCGCTCAACATCTCCAAACCATCCCTCAGGCTCGGCGCCTGGGTCTGGCAGTGCCAAGTCGATGCCAAGGTCCCAGTCGGGTAAGTCGTCAGGGTGGCCGCCGGACACATCTGTCTTCTGATTCACCACGGTCGGCCTTGAAGTGACCCAGCCTGGCGCAACGGCAAGCTGGACAAGCCTTTCCTCGATGGGCACGGCGACGTCTTCTAGGTCAGAGCCGTCCACGTACGCATACAGGGTGTGTCGTTGCATGGTCTTACTGGAAAGTGGCCCGGAAAGTCTGGTTGTGGCCGACTATCGCCGGTCGTGCCAGCGTCGTGATGAAGCAAAAATCGAACATCGTAGCGAACGGCTATGGACGCCAGCCAAGGCTTCCAACTAGGAACTTGGCGTATCGCCCATTGGATAGGGTCTGGTATCGCGAATATCAGCAGCGCCTCGACTTGTCTTTGCGCTACGCAGGCCAGCATCGAGTCGGCTGGCGCGCGTCCTTTGCTTGTGAAACAACGTGCAGCCTATTCGCCCTGTATCCACATCTTCGGCGCCTACAAACTGCTGAAGTCCTCGCCGACATGGTGCGTATGCGATTCGCTCTACGTTGTGTACCGATTTGCAGACTCCAGGACATATCGAGCAGTCATGAGCGAAGTTGCCGATCTTTTTGGCCGTGAGTTTCCGGTATGGCACATGGTGGTGCGCGGCACGGTGGTGTACTGGTTTCTGCTTCTGGTGTTCCGCTTCGTGCTTCGGCGTGACATCGGCTCGATGGGTGTGGCCGACCTGCTCTTCGTGGTGCTGGTCGCCGACGCGTCGAGCAACGCGATGCAGGGCGAATACAAATCCGTCGATGACGGCCTCGTGCTGCTCGCAACGCTCGTCGCCTGGAACTTCGCGCTGGACTGGTTGAGCTTCCACTTCGAGCCGGTCGCGCGCTTCCTGGAGCCGCGCCCCGAGGTGCTCATCCGCAACGGCCGGCTGAACCGGCGGGCGCTCAGGCGCGAGATGATCAGGACGGACGAGCTGCTCGGCAAGCTGCGCGAGCAAGGCGTGGCGGATTTCTCGGAGGTGCGCGTCGCGCGACTGGAGAGCGACGGAACGCTCAGCGTGTTCAAGAAAGAGAAGAAGCAGGCTTGCGACGACAGCTATCAGGCCCCCAAGCCCTCCAAGCCTCCGGTGCAATAGCGACGACAGTGATGACGACGGCGATGCAGTTCATCGACTGGCTCTTCGGCGAAGGCTCGGAGCTCACTCCGTGGCAGATGGCCGCGCGGGCGCTGGTCGTCTTCTTCCTCGCGCTGGGGATGATCCGCGCCTCGGGCCGGCGGTCGTTCGGGCAGCAGAGCCCCTTCGACACCTGCATCACGGTGCTGCTGGGCGCGGTGCTGAGCCGCGCGGTAGTCGGCGCCTCGCCCTTCTGGAGCACCATGGCGGCTGGCGCGGCGCTGGTCGTCACGCACCGGCTGGTCGCTCTTGCCGGCATGCGGTGGCAGGGTTTTGAGGACCTGATCAACGGTCACAAGATCACACTGGTGCGCGACGGCCGAATGGACGAATACGCGATGCGCCACGCGCTGGTGTCGCGCAAGGACCTCAACGAAGCCCTGCGTCAGCAGGCCGGTGGCGTGCCGTTGGAGGAGGTCGAACGCGCGGTGCTGGAGCGCGACGGTAGGCTGAGCATCGTCAAGCGACGGTCTTGAGCCGTATGTAGCCCAGACCGCTCACGTAAGAAACCACCGACCCGCAGCGACGGCGATTCCTTCGCCCGCATGCGCAGGCGCTGCGAACACTGGTGCGCTGGATTCCCCTTCATCCCAGACAAGGAGCACGCCATGAGCAGTAGCAACAACATCCGCGTCACGGGCACCGGAGACGGCACCCGCCCCACCACCAGTGGCGGCGTGGACAACATCGGCGGCGCGGAGTACTTCACTGCACGCAAGACCAAAGCCGGAGAAGACGTCGGGGGCCCCGCGCCGCGCGAGCGCATGCAGGACAAGAAAAAGGACGTGGAGGGCACGAAGCACGACGACTCCGCGCCCTTCGGCCTGACCGAAGATCTCTCGCCTCAGACCATTCGCGACCCCGGCAAGGGTTGAGCGAGCGGCCTTTCCGGTTTGAGCATGGCCGCGCCTCGCCGTCTCTCCGCCAGTTCGTCGCCGCCGCGCGGCGCGCTGGCGGTCGAGGCGGCTAACGGTGAAACCGCCCTGCTCATCATCGACATGATCAGCTGCTGGGACTTTCCCGACGCCCACAGGCTGCTGCCCGCCGCCGCGGCGGTCGCGCCCGCCATCGCGGCCCTGAAGCGCCGGTGCAAGGCGCGGGGCGTGCCTGTGATCTACGCCAACGACAACCGCGGCCGCTGGCGTTCCGACTTCAGCGCGCTGGTGGACCTGTCGATGGCTGGCGGCGGCCTTGGGGCGACCGTCACTGCCGGCCTCGCGCCTGACCACGACGACTACTTCGTGCTGAAGCCGCAGCAATCCGCCTTCGTCGCCACGCCGCTCGAACAGCTGCTGGGCGTTCTGCAGGCGCGTCGCCTCATCGTGAGCGGCGTGGCCAGCGACCAGTGCGTGCTGAGCACGGCCTCCGACGCGCGCATGCGCGGCTTCGAGGTGGTGCTTCCGAAGGACTGCACCGCCACGCAGACGGACAGGCGCCACGCGATGCTGCTGGAGCAGTGCGACACGGTCTTCGGCATCGCGACCACCCCCGGCTCGCGCATCCGTCTGCCCGCCGGGCGAAAGCGCAAGCCATGAGACCCCTGTTTCATTCCGTCTGGAGAAAGTCATGACACATCCCATGCAATCCGGCCCGAAGCCTCCTTTCGACACGCCTCGCCAGGCGCCGCCCGGCCTTGAATCGCGGATGGAACCGCCGCCGGACTTCGGCGAGTCTTCATACGTCGGCTCCGGCAAGCTCATCGGAAAGGCCGCGCTCATCACCGGCGGCGACAGCGGCATAGGCCGCGCCGTGGCGCTCGCCTTCGCGCGCGAAGGTGCGGACGTGCTGATCTCCTACCTTGCCGAGGAAGAATCTGACGCCCGGCGCACCGCAGAACTCATCGAGAAGGAGGGCCGCACCTGCGTCGCCATGCCCGGCGACATCCGCGAGGAGTCCCATTGCAGGAAGCTGGTGGACACCGCCATGGAGCGCTTCGGCAAGCTCGACGTCCTGGTGAACAACGCGGCCTTCCAGATGGCGCACAAGGACCTGGCCGAGATCACGGCTGAGGAGCTGGACCGCACCTTCCGAACCAACGTCTACGCCAACTTCTTTCTCTGCAAGGCGGCGGCGGCCTGCATGAAGCCGGGCAGCGCCATCATCAGCACGGCATCGGTCAACGCCGACAAGCCCAACGCCACGCTGGTGGCCTACGCCGCGACCAAGGGCGCGATCCAGAACATGTCCGGCGGCATGGCCCAACTGCTGGCCGAAAAGGGCATCCGCGTGAACTGCGTGGCGCCGGGCCCGTTCTGGACGCCGCTGATTCCATCGACGCTGCCGCCCGACAGGGTGAAGAACTTCGGCATGCAGACGCCGATGAAGCGACCAGGCCAGCCAGCGGAGCTGCAGGCGGTGTACGTACTGCTTGCTTCCGACCAGGCGAGCTATATATCCGGGGCCACGGTGGCGGTGACCGGAGGCGTGCCCTTTATCTGAGCGCGAGGCCGCGCCAGCAAGGGAGCCAAGGCGTATGTACGCATACATCCAGCCAGGCGCACGGAACTTGGCGCTCATGCGGCCTGGACCGAATCGCGGCCCTGGAAAGCGTGGGGCCCGTCGGGCTGTACTGGCGTCGACCGGGAAAACGCCGGCCGCAGTTCGTCATCAACCACCCGTTCTATGCGCAATCCGCCTTCAGCATGGTCCGGTATGCAGTGCGCTCAGGCGCCACTTCGTACACCACTACGCTCGTGAATCCATCGCATGGCCTGCTGTTCGCCATGACGCAGCGCTTCGGCCTCCGTGGCGTAGGCGGCATTGTCCGTATCGGCGGGAAGCCGGATGTTCTCTTCATCCGAATTGCCTGAGCGGCAGAAAACTACGGGCTCGTAGACCCCGCGATCGGTACGCCGAGTGCCACAGGAAACGAGCCAACCGCGGTAGTCGAAGGTGAGAAGCGCGAAGACGAAGCCCTCGGGCGTCTGCTCCAGGCGCGATACGACTCTAGGCGCTGCAGCGAGTAGAAGGAGGCGTTGATCTCGATGGTCGAGAACATCCGCGACGCAAAGGCCAGTTCGTCCCACTGCGCCAAGCCCCGGATAGAAGCGGCCGCGCCAGGCGCATAGCGCCAGCCGGAAATTCCGATGCGCGTCACTTCAGGGCATTGCGCGGCTTGCTGTGCGGGGAGGAATCGGGCTTTGGCCTCTTCGTATCGCCGGGCAGCTCCACGGGGGTCCGGCCGTCCGGATTCGCAGCTTTCTTCGGCTCGGGCGTCTTCGATGGGCTGCCCGGTGAATGGATGCTTCTTCGTTGAGTCATGTGAACCCTCTGGGTGAGGTGCGTCAGGCCGCAGCCGTGTGTCGGCACTCGGCTTCGCATTGGCGGCAGGCCTGCGCACAACGCTGGCAATGCTCGGCATCGTGGCGACTGCATTCATCGCCGCAGGACTTGCAGATGTCGGCGCACAGGGCGCAGATGGAGCCCACGTTCTCGCTGTTGCGGGCCATGGCGCCAACCGCGAGCGTGCACACGGCCGCGCAGTCGACATCGAGTGCGATGCAGCGCTCCATGCCTTCCATTCTTTCCTGGATGCATCCAGCCGCACTGCGTTGGCACGCCAGTGCGCACACATTGCACAGCGTGATGCACCGGTCCAGATCGACCGCGTTCATCGCATGCCTCCGCCTCGACGGATCTGCGTCTGGTTGTCGCTGCCGATGTGGTTCTCGCAGTCGCGCCGGCTTTCTGTTGCGTGGCGCTTCACGTCTTCCGGTGCCGGCGTCGGTATGCGCTGCCGGTTATCTGCGTTGTCGCGATCGCCCGGCGCTGCGTCCTGGCGGGACGGGTTCTTGTCGTGAGACGGATTCGTGTCTTTCATCGTGGCTCCTTGAGGTGAGTTGCGGGAAGAGACATCTTTTTCTGTCCGATGGGGATGGCCGGGATGTGGGAGAACGGCTCATCTGTCCGCCGTCCATCCCTTGGCTCCGCCTACATGAGGCCGCAAGGCGATGCCGACCCCCGCGCGGTCGTACCTTGCAAGCGTCACCGGTGTTTCGGCTTGTTGCTCAGGAAGATGTGCGCCGCCGGTCACGTCCGATGCCTTCCTACGCCGGGCAGCAGTCGCGCGCTCCATCTTGCGGGCTCCTTCTTCTTTTGTCCCTCGATTCCCCTCAACCCACCTATGGAGCCCACGATGCCAACGACCCGCCGCGCCACGCCCGATGCCTGCAGCCTTCTCGATACCGACCACAAGAACGTGAAGAAGCTCTTCACTTCCTACGACGACCTCGCCCACTCGCGCTCCGCTAGCGCACCCGACAAGAAACGCGAGCTCGCGATGCAGATCTGCATGGAGCTGCAGGTGCACACGCAGATCGAGGAAGAGATCTTCTATCCCGCTCTGCGTGAAGCCATCAGCGAGACCGACCTGCTCGACGAAGCCGAGGTGGAGCACGCCAGCGCCAAGGAACTGATCGCGCAGATCCAGGACGCGACCGAGATCGACGAGAAGTTCGACGCCAAGGTGAAGGTGCTCGGCGAGTACATCGACCATCACGTGAAGGAAGAGCGCAACGAGATCTTCGTGAAGGCACGCGCGGCGCGTGGGATCGACCTCGTCGCCATGCGAGAGCTGCTTGCGCAGCGCAAGGAAGAACTGATGGCGGAGATGGAGGTAATGGCCTGACCAGATCAGGACCACGCCGTCGCAAGTGTCGCCACGGCCGCCATCAGCATCACGCCGGTGGCCACCCAGCCCACGATCTTTAGGCGGCGCGCAATCACCAGATCGCCCATCACCTTGCGGCTCGACGCTGCCAGCATCACGCCGATCATGATCGGCACCGAGGCCAGCGCGTTGATGATGGCGGCGTAGACCAGCGCCGTCATCGGGCTGATGCCCGACAGGCCGATGGCCAGCCCGATCAGCATCGCGGCGGCAAGGATGGCGTAGAACGCCGGGGCCTTGCCCGGCGCGCGGTCTAGCCCCTTGCGAACACCGAGCAGGCTCGCGAGCGCATACGCTGCCGACCCAGCCAGCACGGGCAGCGCGAGCAGGCCCGTGCCTGCTTGAGAATATCGATGCCTGTTTCAACAGAAATATCCGGACGGCACAGCACGAGTTTGCATCGGTGCCGGCCACTCAAAACAATTTCTCTCGTCGCGGAGAAATTGTCCTCGTCACTTTTCTGTCGATAGACCGTGCAGGTCCACAACCCTGATCGGCCTTTGTAGGCGTAAGTCTCTCCGTCCATGGCACACCTCCGTACTCAGTACAGGCGTGCTATCAGGATCGATGGATTGATGCGAGCAACAAGTGAACCCACCATACGCGCACCGCTCGCTCATGCCAATCGAATTCTCGGCGAAAAGGCTTCTCGATACTGTGCAGACGCCCGCGTCCCTCTGACGAGGCAACTGGATTCCCTCGGCTCCCTCAGCGCGAAGTGAAGTTGTCCGACACAAGCGCCTGCGGCTGCGACACAGATTGGATTTCTTTCGCCAACACGCAAAGGAAAGGAGTCTCCAATGATCCGAAAACTTGCTTCGGGGGAATACCGCCTCTATTCGCGCAAGACCGATCCAAGGACCGGCAAGCGCCGTAATCTGGGCACATTCAACTCGCGAGAAGAGGCGCAGCAGCACGAGCGCGAGATTCAGTATTTCAAGCGCCACAGCTGAACAATCGAAGAGGCACCGCGTGCATTGCTCTGGATCTCAAGCAAAGCGGAAAGCACCCAAAAATCAGCCCGTCCACCATGCCGGGACCTTGCTTGAAGTTCGTCGTCGTTGCCCTGATCTGTCTGGTTTCGAGTCAGGCGAGTGCGCAAGCACTCTTCCCTCTTCCGGCGGAAATCGATGCGACCAAGCCCAAGGGCGAAGGCAACTCAAGCAAGGCCGCCGAGGCAGCAAGGCTGGAAGCCATCTACCGCGCCGCCCTGAAGAAATGCGACGACCTGAAGGGCGCAACCGAAAGATCCGCCTGCGCGGCACAAGCCGAGGCGGACAAGGCCAGGGGCGGCGCGAACAGCGATGCGTCTCTTCCAGACAAACCGGTCGCGCCGGTCATCGCACCGAACGACCAGCCCCCGACCAGGAGCACCAGGTGAGCAGCTCCCCTGGCGCATGGGTCACCGGCCTCGCGTCAGCACGCACTGACGGCCGCATCGCCCAGCGTCCTATCGACGCATCCGTGGTGCTTTCTAGTCTGGACCTCATGCGCCGGACAACCAGAGCCGGGTGAGCTGCCAGCCTGATCGGCAACCCGATCCCTCCTCCCCGGTTCCATCCTGTGTGCAACGAGCGCCGGCGTTCCAAGGAGATGGACATGAAGAAACTCGTCTACAGCTGTATTGCCGCATCCTGTCTCACGGTGCTTTCGGCCCATGCGCAGATGAACGCGCCCACGGCACCCGCTGCCGATCCCGCAGTTGCCGAGCTGAAGGCGGGCCGCGACAAGATCGCCGCCGACTACAAGGCCGACCGCGCAGCCTGCGATGCGATGAAGGACAACGCCAAGGACGTCTGCGTGGAAGAGGCCAAGGGCAAGGAAAAGATCGCCAAGGCCGAACTCGACCAGAAGGTCCGGCCCAGCGACAGCGGCGCCCGCAAGCTGGCGGAAGCCAGGGTCGAGGTGGCCTACAGCATCGCCAAGGAAAAGTGCGACGACCAGAAGGGCGATGCCAAGTCCGCTTGCATGAAGCAGGCCAAGGCGCAAGAGGACAAGGGCAAGGCCGACATCAAGGCCATGAAGAAGTAAGGCCCGCAGATCACCCGAACACATGATCGTGAGGATCGATATGCAACGTTTCAAGGATCGCGTCGTCATCGTGACCGGCGCGGGCAGCGGCATTGGCGAAGCCACCGCGCATCGTTTTTCGCGGGAAGGCGCGAACGTGGTGCTCGCGGGGGACACGCTTGCCAAGCTGCAGCATGTGGCACGTGAGTTGCCGGACGAACGCACCCTGGTGAAGTTGACCGATGTGTCCAGCTTCAGCCAGGTGCAGGCACTGGTGGATGCGACCATCGAGCGCTTCGGCGCGCTGCACGTGCTCTTCAACAATGCCGGCATCGCGGTCGAAGGCACGGTCACGCAGCCGCCGCTGGAAGATTGGAACCGGATCATGGCAGTCAACGCCGGCGGCGTGTTCCACGGCTGCCGCGCGGCCATGCCGCATCTGGTGCGCAGCAGGGGCTGCATCGTGAACACCGCTTCGGTCTCCGGCCTGGGCGGCGACTGGGGCATGGGTTTCTACAACGCGTCAAAGGGCGCGATCGTCAACTTCACCAAGGCTCTCGCGCTGGACCACGGCAAGAGCGGCGTGCGGGTGAACGCCGTGTGCCCCAGCCTCACCTTCACGCCGATGACCGAGGACATGAAAGGCGACAACGCGCTGATGGCGAAGTTCGCCGAGCGCATCCCGCTCGGGCGCGGTGCCGATCCCTCGGAGATCGCGGCCGTGGTTGCCTTTCTGGCGAGTGACGATGCAAGTTTTGTCTCGGGCGTCGCGATGCCGGTGGATGGCGGGCTGATGGCGTCCAACGGCCAGCCCGACATGGGCTGAGGAGCGGCACCACCATGGCAACGAACACAGTCGGCGACTTCGTCGTCGAACGCATGCACCAATGGGGCGTGCGCCGCATCTACGGCTATCCGGGCGACGGCATCAACGGAATCGTGGGCGCGCTCGACCGTGCCGATGGCGCCATCGAATTCGTGCAGGCCCGCCACGAGGAACTGGCCGCGTTCATGGCCTGCGCGCACGCCAAGTTCTCTGGCGAGGTGGGCGTATGCCTCGCGACTTCGGGACCGGGCGCCATCCACCTGCTGAACGGTCTGTACGACGCCAAGCTCGACCACCAGCCGGTGGTGGCACTGGTCGGACAGCAGAAGCGCAGCGCGCTTGGCGGTGACTACCAGCAGGAAGTGGATCTCGTCTCGCTCTTCAAGGACGTTGCCCACGAGTTCGTGCAAATGGCCACCAGCGCCGAGCAGGTGCGGCACCTGATCGACCGCGCGATGCGCATCGCGCGCGACCGGCGCACAGTGACCTGCGTGATCTTTCCGAACGACCTTCAGGAGTTTCCCGCGGTGCCGGTGCCGCCACGCGAGCACGGCACGGTGCACAGCGGCATCGGCACCACGGTGCAGTCGGTGGTGCCGCCGCCCGATGCATTGCAATACGCAGCGGACATCCTGAACGCAGGGCGCAAGGTGGCGATCCTCGCCGGCGCGGGCGCGCTCCATGCGGGCGACGAACTCATCGCCGTGGCCGAGCGGCTGGGCGCGGGCATCGCCAAGGCGCTGCTCGGAAAGGCCGCGGTGCCCGACGACCTTCCCTTCGTGACAGGCGCCATCGGCGTGCTCGGTACACGGCCCAGCTCGTGGATGATGGAAGAGTGCGACACACTGCTGATCGTTGGCTCGTCATTTCCCTATGCCGAGTTCCTGCCTGAGGAAGGCCAGGCGCGCTGCGTGCAGATCGATACCGATGCGCGCGCCTTGGGCCTGCGTTACCCGGTGGAGCTGGGTCTGATGGGCGACAGCAGCGCCACGCTGGCGGCGCTTCTGCCGCTGCTGGAGCCCAAGGGCGAGGCGTCGTGGCGCGAATCCCTCAAAAGCCAAGTCGCGCACTGGTGGCGCGTGCTCGAGGCACGCGCGCACGTGCCGGCATCACCGATCAACCCGCAGCGGGTGTTCTGGGAGCTCTCGCCCCGCCTGCCCGACTACGCGGTGCTCACCTGCGACAGCGGCTCGGCCGCCAACTGGTATGCGCGCGACGTCAAGCTTCGCCGCGGCATGAAAGCCAGCCTCTCCGGCGGTCTGGCGACCATGGGGCCGGCAATACCGTATGCGATCGCGGCGAAGCACGTCCACACCGAGCGGCCCGTCATCGCGCTGCTGGGCGACGGCGCGATGCAGATGAACGGCATCAACGGCCTCATCACCATCGCGCGGCTGTGGCGCGACTGGGTCGATCCGCGGCTCGTGGTGATGGTCTTGAACAACCGCGACCTGAACCTCGTGAGCTGGGAGCAGCGCGTACTCGGCGGCGACCCGAAGTTCGAGGCGTCGCAGGAATTGCCCGACTTTCCGTATGCGCGCTTTGCGCAGATGCTGGGGCTGGGAGGCATCCGCGTAGACACGCCCGAAGCCATCGGCGGCGCATGGGACGCGGCCTTCGCGGCCGACAGGCCCGTGCTGCTCGAAATGGTGACCGACGCCGCGGTGCCGCCATTGCCACCAGACGTTTCCCTGGCGCAAGCCAAGGCGTATTTCTCCGCGCTGTGGCAGGGAGACCCCGAGGGCATGCGCACGCTGAAGGCGGTGATACGGGAATACTGGGCCAGCTTCACGGCCGGGCGGCTGGAAACGACTTCCTGAGCCGCCTCTTCAGGTCACCTTATTTCCTGGCCATGCCCGCTTCGAGGGTGTGCGCATGTTGCAGAGACTTCACAAGTTCGGTGGCCTGAAGGCAGGCAACTTCTTCAGCGACGCATTCCTGCCGCGCTGAAGCGACCCAGCGCGATGTGTCCGTGTCGCTGATCAGCCAGGCGATTCGCCGTCTGGAGGAACAGATGGGGGTCACGCTCCTGACAAGAACCACGCGCAGCGTCACCCCCACCGCTGCCGGGTTGGAGCTGCTCAGTGAGCTGGAGCCGGGCCTGGCGTTGATTCACAAGGCGGTGGAGCGGCTCAACCAGCATCGCGACTCCCCCTTTGGCACCCTCAGGATCAATGCACCCGCACCGGTCGCCCAGTTCCTGCTGGCCGGTCTGGCCGCTCGCTTCGTGGCGATGCACCGGGGCGTTTCCATGGAGATCACTGCGGACGCCGCAATAACCGATATCGTGCGCGATGGCTTTGACGCAGGCGTGCGCATCGACAAGGATCTGCAGCAGGACATGGTGGCCGTGCGCATCGTCGCTCGGGCATGCTCGGCCGGTCCGACATCTCCAGGCTCACCCTGGTCTATCTGCAGGAATGTCTGGCGGTGGCCCGCGCCGAGGGCGCCGAGCTTGGCGACGAGGTGCCGCAGGCGATCCTCGACAAGTTCCAGGCGTCTCCCGCCGACATGGGCACATCCATCCTCACGGATCGCGAAGCCGGCCGTCCGCTCGAATGGGACATTCGCAACGGCGTCGTCTCACGGCGCGGTCAGGCTCACAACATTCCAACACCCATCAGCGACGTCTTGGTGCCGCTGCTCGCGGCTGCGAGCGACGGTCCTGGCTGACTCCTTGTCTGCGCTATCCGTACTTCCACTGGGTCAGCGTCAAATCCTCGAACGCCCCGTTGAAAGGCGGGTCCGGTGCTTCATTTGGGCGGGGCCGATGCGCTCATCTGCCACGCAAGACGCGACTCTGCTTCCCCAAAAACAATTTGGCTGACCGAATGAGTGCCTCTTCAAGGATCAGATCCTTGAAGAGGCACTCAGACTCACGCTCAATCCCCTCGGCTGTGCAATCGGTCACTCAATCGATCCATGTCGTACTCATTCACCAACATGGCCAGATGAGTCTCTTGCTGCGTGGCCCGCTGGACTTCTTCTAGGCGATATGGATCACACTGCTTGCGCATAAGCATGACACGATCCACCTGTTGTAGGAATGCCTCGTCGAGCGCAACGTGTTGTTCTTCCCCCCTTCTTTTTTTACGTCGACGGGCCTCATAGGGGCGCTTCCCCGAAGAACACCGTTTGCACCCTCTTCGCTTCGGCCCCATGCGCTGGAAAGCCCACGATTGCGAGGCGATCGCGCTGCTGGCAGATCCCACAATTCAGGCAGTCGGTGTTCCCCAGGCTAGCTGGGCACACGATGACTGGACGGCCTGCGGGCGTGCGCACTGGCTTGGTGGTGTCCTTGGGCAGGACGACTACAACGGGCGCGACGCCGCGGTCCGCATACATGTCGGCCTGGCCCAACGTTTCGGCACTGAGGTTGACCGTGAAGCCAAGTCGGTTCGCGTTGAGGACGGCCGCCTCGTTTTTGGGTGTCGGCGGATAGTGGGTATATGTGAACCCGCGTCGCCCCCTATTGGCCATTGCCAGCCTGTTGAGCAACCTGGCGTCGATCACGCCCGGCGAGGATGGTGTCAGATCCCCCGCCTGGTTATGCCGCCACAGCGCGTGGCGCCGAAGCGTGGAGATATCCTGAAGCAACTCATCGAAGCTGCCACCGCGTTCTCCGTCAGAGACGGCCCGCCAGTGCAAGGCCAAGGGCCCGCTTTCGGCATAGCAGCCGTTGCGCTTGAGACTGCAGCCCGGGGGGCACGAGTTCGCGCTAGTCGTGGTGACGGGAATCGGGCCGGTCTTCGCATTGCGGCTGATCCGGGTGAAGTGGTACGTGAAAATGGATGGCGGCGTGGCCGCAGCGACGGATCGCTGCGGTCGACCGCACGAATGCATGGAGGCCAAGTTCAGCTCCTCTATATGGGGGAAGTACCCCGAGCGCGGCAAAGAAACGAACGCGCGCCCTCCCCTGCCCTTCAGGCGCGGAAGGATTCGGGGTCGCGCAGAAACAGAAAAAGGACCCGAAGGTCCAAAAAAGCCAGTGATGGCCCGGCGCGAGCGCCAGGGCGGCGCTCGGGTCAATCGACTGATCGCCAGTGATTGACTTCAGCTGGCAGAAGACGCAGAGGAATTCTCGGAAGCCGATCCCGGTGAGCCGGTGCTCCTCACCAAGCCTTCGCGCCAGCTTCGCGCGCACCTCGAGCGCGCAGCCATGCCAGGCATGGCCACTCACGAGCGTGGTGTCCAGGGCCTCGGGGGTGGCGGCCGCGACCCTCTGCGAGTACACGTCCAGCGCCTGCAACACAAAGACCTGGATCAACGCCCCGTGGGCGCTGAACTGCATCAGGTCCGTGACGAACTCGACATTGGTCGGAGGTGACGATCGCTTCATGCGCCACCGCCATCTGCTTCGCACGCCGAGTGCCGGATCTCGAAGCCGGCACCGGGGATCGAGCCCGGATCGAGCAGCATGATCAGGTCGCTCGCAATGCCTTGGTGCAGGGATGCCCAGCCCTCCTCGGTGAGCCCTTCCTTGGAGGCTTGCGCGCAGGCCGCACGGCGCAAGGCTTCTTCGTCGAAGACCTCGATGTCCGCCGTGAACACCAGGGACAGGCCACTCATGGCATCTTCTCCTTCGACGTGATAGGAGAGATCTCGGCGCCAAAGACCAGCGCTGAATTCTCGAGGCTGGGCGGTCCGTTCTGGCGCACCCACCAGGGCGGCGGGTCATGGGGCACGGACATCACGCCGAGGTAGCCGTCCAGCGTCGCGTAGCCCACCACCTTGGCGCGGCCGATGTCGTTGATGCGAATCAGAATGTCGGCGCCAGTCGCGGGCACCTCGAACTCGGCCGACCACTTGAGCTGGTCGGTCGCCGCGAGGTTGCGGGTGTAGGGCGGCACCGTTTCGCGCCGCTGGAAATCGTTGTTCATGGTCGGGATTCCAGAGATGGCAGCACCGTGGCGCGGCCGAGTTGTCGGGATTTGAGGCGGAAGACGAGGCCGTCGCTCTCCCGCGCGACGTCCCAGCCCCGGCGTCCGAGGCTGCGGCGCAGCACATAGGTGTGGTCGCCGTAAGCGACGCGCAGGCCTGGCCGGATCGCCGCCCGCCTGGCCATCCGGTTCGCGTGGAAGGCACGCACCTGCTCGCGCCAGGCGCCGGCATATCTGCTCATGGGCGCGTCCGCCTGCTCGAGGAAAGCGAGTGGGCAGTCGTAGTAGCAAGGCCCGACGGTCTCGTCCATGCTCCTGACGGCCGCCTCGCCATGCCGGCAGTCGATCAGCGTGAGGCCGATCCACTTGCGTCCGGCGTTGTCTCCGGTGCGGGTCTGGGCCAGGAACCACAATCGGTTGCCGATCACGCGGTGCGCCAACACCGTGCCACGGGTGCCGACGCTGGCCAGTTCGTCATGGACGGCCTGGTCCTTGGTAGCGCAGTAGACGATGGTGCCCATGTCAGGTCTCCACGTCGGACCGGGGCACCGGTGCGAAATCAGCGCCATTCAGATCGCGAGGTCGAGGGAAGACGACCTGGAGGAGGAAGATGGGCTGCGAGAGAAGGTGATGCATCGGTTGGACGTCAAAAAGCCCGCGCAAGGCGGGCTGGTGAAGAAGAAAGGAGCTGGGAGGAGAAGAAGAGCCACAGTGCCCTCCGGCACACGCAGCTGTATCTCTAGAAGTGAATCGACACGGCACAATCTCGGCATGACGACACAGCAGGAGCTACCCGACGAGGCGCTGAGCGCAATGGCGACCGAGTGGCGCAGGAAGGCCCTTGCGGGAGACCTTCATGCCCGCGGTATCGCGCACGAACTCGAGACGGAACTGCGTCGGCGTGCCGGGGCGCCGATTACGAACTACGACGCACTGGACCTTCGGCCGCTTGAGACGAGAACCCTGCGGCGCCGGCGCTGGTGGCCGTTCGGGCGGGCTCGCTGACGTCGCGGGGCGATCGCAGCGCTCATCCATCGCCATCCGACAGGGGAGGCGCCTGGTTGCGCTCGACATGTCGCCAGAACGCCCGCTCCTGCCGGATGAGCCGCGCGATCTCGAACTCGTGGCGTTCGATGCGGTAGACCTGCAGCTCCTGGCCGCCCAACAGCACGACCACATCGGCGGCCTGCGCGCCCGTGACCGCAAGCTGATGCAGGATGCGAAGCCGGATGTACTCGGGAACGCCCAGGGCCCACAGCGGGGCCATCTGCATGCCGACCGACAAACACTCGAGTAGTTGGACCTCGGAGGATGCGACGACTTCGCGAACGACGGTGGCGGACATCCAGGGATATTCTGGATGCCGCCACGTGGTGTTGACGCAGCGTACCTTGCGCCCCGTCCGCATCGTGTAGTGGGCCGCCACGATCGGCTCGAGCAACCGGCTCCAGTACGCGCTGCTGTCGTTATTCAGTCGCACGGGGTGCAGCAGGTCCCGCCGGCCGGTCTTTTCCATCCAGAGGCGGACCTGGGACTTGAAGGGATCCCGGTCGAGGGCAGCGGCCGCATCGAGGTCTCCGATTCCGGGCTCGCGCATGTCGGGCCATCGGTCGCAGCGCGAGTGTTGGGGCTGAGGCGGCTGGACCAGTTGGAGTTGCGGCCGCCCTGCGGGGTACGTCGCTCGCAGACGCTCCGCGCGTGTATTCACCATGCTTTTCTCCTTGAGAGGTTCTGATGTCCATCCGGCAAAAAGCCCCTCTCCTGTGAAGGAGAGAGGCCTCTTTTTGGGGGGACGGGGGGTTAAAACGCCCCTGTGAGAGGGCTTCAGGACGTGAGCTGAAGTGCGCGGTCAAGGGCGCGTTGCTTGATCGCCGCGCCTTGGCCGAACCAGGCGCTGTCGAGCCGGTATTCGGGGCTGCAGGCCCGGCGTTCGTGGTCGACGAACTCGGTCACCGCGTTGAGCAGACCCCAGGCCGTGCCCTTGGCGGCAGCGAGTTCGGCGCCTCGTCCCCTGCCCTCGTAGAGGGCTTGCACTGTCTTCAGGGCACGGTCATGCGGCAGGCCCGGCTGTCCGGTATTGCCCTGCTTGCGGATGGCCTCATGGGCGTTCGGTCCGCACAGCACGTGCAGGAAGTAGTCCAGCGATTCCTTCTCTTTGACCTTGCGTTCGGACAGCTGCTTCATGCGGTGCATGAAGTGGTCCCACTGGGAGACAGCAATCCCCAGCTTCTGCTTGATGGCGTCGGCATCGAAGCGGGTGTTGTGGGGCACCCGAATCGCGTTGCTCGTGCCGTCCAGCGCGATGGACAGGGTGTTGTTGCAGACCACCCGGACGGTGGTCGGGGTGACGGTGGTGGCGAGGGTGCCGTCGCAGGAGGTGGCGAGCAGCAGGTAGCCGTCGACGACGTCCGAGCCCTTGAGGACGGCCTGCTTGCCGGTGCGCGCCAGTGCCCAGAACTTGCGTCCGGCCTTGAGCACGCCGGCGGTTTCCATCTCGTAGCCACCGATCTCAGTAAGGTCGCGGTAGAACTCGAGCACCGCCCGGGGCTGCACGACCTGGTAGCGGCTGCTCACGACGGACAGGGGGGCCTGGGTGTCGCTGCGATAGAGGACCTTGTGGTCCTGGAAGGACTCCAGGGTCTGGAGGGACGGGTCTGTCTCCGGACCTTCGCTCATGTAGCGCACGGGGGTTTCTCGGATGGTCCAGTCCATGCCGGCACTGCGGGCCCAGACGTCGATCGGTTGCTTGGGCGGGAGTCGGTGGCCAAGCAGGTGCCAAGGGGTGTCACCTGCAAAGGCCATTTGTTCGATGAGATGTGCCATGGGGAATGGGAAGGGAATGAGGAAGAAAATGGGGAAGAAAAGAAGAACCGGGACCGCGAGTGCTGCGTTAGTCCAGGTCCAGGTCCGGGTCTTCGGGGTCGTCGTAGAACGGGCCCTCGGCTGGGGACGGCCCTGCTGGCCGGAACGGTGACGACGCCGGCGCTGGGTCCGGGGACGACCACGGTCCGTCGGACACGCCCCGTCGGCCGCTGAAGGTGTGGCCGCAGTTGGTGCACCTGCAGTTGTTCAGGACGCGGTCATCGACAACGCGCCCGAAGATGGCGCCGACCTCGGTGCCCAGGGCGCCGCCGCCCAGGCCACCGAGCACCACGCCGATGACAGTGCCGATCGTTCCGCCAGCCGGACCGGCGGCCATACCGACGGCAAAGCCGACGCGCGCGCCGCGAAGCGCACCGGCAACGCCGCCGGCGGCACCTGCCAGGCCGCCGAGCGTGCCGCCGGTTCGCTGGGCGATGTCGCGGGTTTCAATGCGGTCGCAGCCGCAGTTGGGACATTGAAGGGAAGACAAGGTGAAAGTGCTCCTTTGAAAGCAGGTGGAAGAAAGAAGAAGAGAAGAGCTGGAAAGGCCGGACCCAGACGGCAAAAAGCCCGGTCGACGGCGAGGCCGGACCGGGCTTTTCGAGGGGGTTGTTGAGTTCGGGGAGCGAAGGAGGAACAGGCGTCAGTCGACGATGCGGCCTGCAAGCCGTGCCAGGCGTGCGTATTCGCTCAGCGGCTTGTTGGCTTTCCAGTGCAGGTCGCGCTCAACACCGAGAGCACCGCCCATCAGCCGGATCGAGTACAGCTCGCGCACGGACACCACTCCGATCTCAGGGGTGCCCAGACCAAGATCACACAAGCCGTAGGCGAGGTCTTCGTCTCCGGTGTCCAGCTCGGTGATGAGCCAGGTCGCGGCCCCGCAGGGGTTGAACCACTTGACCACGGGAGGCGGATCGAAGCGAGGGTTATCGCGCGAGGCTTCGCCGTTGGCGAGCAGCAGCTGGCGCAACTCGGGGGTAATGAGTTCCATGGGTCTCCAAGTCTTGGCCCGATGGGTGGTCGGGCAAATGGGTATCTGGGAAGGCATCGGGCCGCGCTGCGCAAATGAGCAGACGGCATAGCGCCCGGCCACCACGGCCGGGTAGGGCCGGGCACGCCGGGCGCGGCCGGGTGAGATGGGATGCAGAAACGAAAAAGCCGCCCGAAGGCGGCTTGAGAAGGATTGGAAGATCGAGACGGAGGCATCAGCCTGGGCGTTTGCCGCTTCGGCACTCGGCCTCCCATTCACCAAGCTGATCAGCGGTGATCAACTCGTCCTCACCATGCTGGACGCGGAAGGCGACGATCTGCGTATCCACGCAGCCCTGCACATTGGAGGCAGTGCCCGGTGGCACCACCGTCACTGCCGACTTCGCTGTCGGTGCCAACGGCACTTCCACGCCGTTGTCGTATCTGGCCACGACCTGGAGTTCATCCGTTGGGTTCCTGTCGCTGTCCAGCGTGGCGACCACGACGTCACCATGGGGCTTGCCCATCTTCCATTCGCTGCGATCCCTGAGCTTGCCGGAGAAGACGTCGTAGTTTTCTTCGATACCGTCCTTGATCCCGTCGACCATCCTGACGCAGTACGTCAGCCGGTCGGTGCCGCGTGAATAGCGTACGAGCTCGCCGTCGACCAAGCCCTTGGAGTACGTGGTCCGGAAGACCAGCTTGCCGGTCTCGTCGTCGACGATTTCCTGTTTGCCGTGCACCTTCCCTTGTTTGAAGCTCATCTGCAGGATCTTGCGCCCCGACTCGGGCCCGTACATCGCCATGTCGCCGTCCAGGACGCCGTTGTCGAACTGTGCTTCTGCTGCGAGCTTGCTGCCGTTGCGAGGAAAGTAGGTCTTGATGCGTCCATCCAGCGCCCCCTTGTCGAAACTCATCTCGTCGGACAGCAGTTGGTCCGCAGTGGCGCGGCAGACTGCCTTGCCATCCAGAACACCTTGATCGACATCGACGTCGCAGACAGCGACAGCGGTGTAGATGTCCGCCTGGATGCCCAGCGACGTGTAGACGTTGGAAAGGGTCTGGTGGTAAGCCCCGTAGTCCCTGCGGCCCATGAGGGCTGTACGTGCGGGAATGTTGGTAAGGTGCCCTGAGTACGGCTTGTCGGCACCAGCCCGGAAGATCTTGCCGTTGACGACCTCGGCGTTGCGGAACTCCAGGGTCGAGGGGCCGCAGGCGGCCAGCAGAAGTGCGGCGGCCACGGACATGCACGGCGCGAGAAGCGCCTTGATGATGGTTTTCATGGTGTGTGGAGAGGAAGGAAGTGGTTGACCGGTCCGCTCACTTACGGATCGACAAGCCGATGGCGCCGCCGATGAGCAGCATGCCGGCGAAGCCCTGGAAGGCCTCGTCATCGCCCGCCAGGGCGATCAGCAGTACCGCCGTGATCACCGTCATGATGATCTTGGCGCTCTTTGGGAGGGTCTTGATGGTGGTGCCGACGAGGTAGTAGATCTCCCCGCTCCAGGCGATGACGACGGCAGCCGGCGGGAACACCAGGAACATGCAGACCAGGGCCCAGCGCTGGCGGAACCAGGGGATGGAACCGTAAGGACTGGGAGGCGAACTTCCTTGCGTCTGAATCGCTGACGGCATCTGTGCCGCAACGGCCTGAGGGGCTCCGCATTTGGGGCACGTTGGGGCGGTTTCGTGGATCTGGTGGCCGCAGCCGCGGCAGTGGACGAAGTTGGTCATGAATGTTCTCCTCGATTTATTGAACGGAATGGGAATGAGCTACATGTCTGCCGGGGCAACCGACCTACACGTAAAAGGCCGTAACGGCATTTCCTCAAGGGCCAGATCATAGATAAAAAAGGTCAAAACGGCCTTTTTTGAGATGGCGGCGAGCATCGAGAGATGCTTCCGTCCATCCATCACCGCCGTTACGACGTACTGCGCAAGCATTTGCGCGGAACTCGACGGACTGCGGGGCTGACGCAAGCGGAGCTCGGCTCGCGCATGAAGGTCGACCAGTCCTACATCTCAAAAATTGAGCGCGGTGAGCGATACGTGGACGTCTTGCTTTACTTGGACTGGTGTCGGGCTTGCAAAATGCCTCCGGAGGCTGTTCTGGTCGACCTCATTCGTGCAGGGGCCTGATCCGAACCAAGACAAGCCGCGTATATGAAGTCGGATTTGCGAAAGAGGCTTCCCGGATTGGCAAGCTGGTGATAGCGACTTTTGAAGCGCGCGGCGTACTGCTCACTTCAGTCATATAGGTCTGAAGATTTCTGGAATCGGGCCGCTCTACAGCCAAGGGCAGTTTGCAATGTCGATTCGGCCGGTGGAATCAAGAGATTGGCTCGATCCACAGACACTCGGACCATCGTGGCCTACAGGGGACAGCTTCTTGCGGCCGCGAAACCGTTCGATTCTTCCTCCTTCAGCGATACATGTTTGCCCTGGCCCGCCTGACGATCGACCGCGCCCGGAAAGAGCGCCTGCCACAAGTCGCCGGAAGCCTGGCGTTCACGACCTTGCTGTCCATAGTGCCCCTGCTGGCGGCGAGCTCCGCGCTGCTCACGCGATTCCATGCCTTCACGCGGTTCAAGGATGCGCTTCAGGAGTTCTTGCTCAGCAGGCTGCTTCCGGCGGACATTGCACGCACGGTGCTGAAGTACCTGAACCAGTTCGCCGCCAACGCCAATGGCTTTTACTTGCACCTAATGTCCTGTCCCGCTGATACGTGAGCAAAGTCGATGCAGCTTTTCAAGGATCGAGTCGGCGGTGGCGGTCCACTTGAAGGGCTGGCAATCGGCGTTGTAGGCGGTGACGAAGCGATCGATGCGTTGCACGAGTTGCCTGACGCTGGAGAATGAGCCGCGGCGGATGGTCTTGTCGGTGATGAGGGCGAAGAAGCGTTCGACCTGATTGAGCCAGGAGCTGTAGGTCGGAATGAAGTGCATGTGCCAGCGCGGCCGAGTCGCCAACCACGCCTTGATCTTCGGATGGCTGTGGGTGGCGTAGTTATCGACGATACAGTGGATGCCCAACCCAGGCGGCACGGCCTTGTCGATCTCGCGCAGGAACGACAGGAACTCCTGGTGCCGATGGCGCGGCTTGCACGCCGCAAGCACCGCACCGTTGAGCACGTTCAACGCCGCGAACAGCGTGGTCGTTCCATGGCGCTTGTAGTCGTGGGTGAAGCCCTCGACATAGCCGAACCCCATGGGCAGCATTGGCTGCGTGCGCTCCAGCGCCTGGCACTGACTCTTCTCGTCCACGCAGATGACCAGCGCGTTGTCCGGTGGGCTCAGATACAGGCCGACCACATCGCGCAGCTTCTCGATGAAGAACGGGTCGTTGGACAGCTTGAAGCTATCGGTGCGGTGCGGCTGCAGGCCAAAGAGTTGGAAGTAGCGCTGCACACTGGTCTTGGAGATGCCTGTCTCGGCGGCCACCGTGCGTACGCTCCAGTGCGTCGAGCCGTTGGCTGGCTTGGTGTGCAGAGTCGTCTTGATCAGGTGCGCCACTCGCTCGTCATCGATCGTGCGAGGCTTGCCCGGGCGCACGTCGTCGTACAGGCCTGCGATGCGCCGCTCGATGAACCGTGCCCGCCACTTGCCTACCGTCTGCTTGGTCATCTTCAGCCGTGCGGCGATCGCGTTGTTCGGCTCGCCGGCTGCGCTGGCCAATACGAGGCCCGCGCGATTGCACAGCGCGGCGGGCAGCGAGCGGCTGCGCACGAACGACTGCAACTGCGCTCGCTCGTCGTCACTCAACACCAGCTCTGCCTTCGGCCTTCCTGTTCTCATCGCGGTATCTCCGATCCCAAGATACCGCATCGACATGCAGAATTAATGCCAGTTATTTGCGGGACGGGACACTAATGGGTCTTTGCTGAAGTGCCGGGCAAGGCCGCCGGCTTCAGCTGGCATTCTTCATTAGGCCGAGCACATGCCATGCGGGTTCGGCTTTGGATCGCCAGAAGAGGGTCTTGTCGGTGCAGGCTAGATCGGGGATGAAGATCTCGAGGTTTCGACTGTCGTCCGCCGCGACCCGGGTCCCCGTGCATTTGTCGATATGGTCGCGGCCGCGCTCCGTGAACACCGTGATGATTGCCGGATTGGGATAGACCTCGGACCATACACCTGGCTTCACCTGAGTCCATTTCCGAAGGCCGGCGTATTCGCCATATTCATAGTTGAAGTTGAACTTGACCGGTCGTCCCAGCGCGGCTGATGACGCAATCGGGCCAACCTCCTCCGGGAGGACCTCCTTCGGAACCGTTGTCTTGTTGACGGCAAAGCCGCTTGGGGCAACGCCTTGGCAAGTGGCGTTACTAAATGCCCGATCTCCTCGGTCATTTCCGATCCCGGCCGGATCCAAGAGGTAGACGACCACGAATATTGCCAATCCTCCGCCCGCTTGGATCTTGCTCTTGTTGCCGGGAATCGCCAGTTGCAACTTGAGCATACCGGGGATGGCCGCCCCGAGTGCGGCAGCCGTAAGCGCGAAGAGGATCGTCTGATTGCGTTGCTGACCTGTCGTGGGGCATGGAAGAAAGATACCCACCGAAAAGGCAAGCACTACCCCAACAAGTCCGAAGAGAAAAAGCAGTCTGTCGCGAATAATGGCATGCTCCGAGGCCAACCGCTCAGTAGCTTTTGTGGTCATCTTTGCCGTCCTCTGACGTTGGCCTAGGTAAGCTGCTATTCGCCGGCTATTCGCTACGCAACTTCCGCAGTGTGGCCAAGACGGTTTCCCAGTCTTGACATGAGTTCTTTGAACGTCGCAACGCTGCTCGTGACACCAAGGCCGTTAGGGGCAATGTCGGTAAGTTTTTTACCGACAGCAATACAGCCCTTGAGTTGAAAGGGCCAGTTCGCATTGTGGATCTCGCACAAGCTACGACCTTTCTTGCCTTTGGGTATCAGATCCCTCGTCCCGAATATGTTCAGCAAAGGGTTGTGGAATACCACTGTTTTGCCGTGGGCGGGTGATTCGTAGGGAAGCAGTTCATAACTACCCAGTGGTATGCACGATGATCCGATCTTGTTGTCGTTCCAACGCTGCTCGCATGTAAAACAGAAGAACGTTCCATCCAAGTAGAGCTTCCCGAATTCGCCTTTGCTGCTCGAAAGACTGCGGTCTCGGATCACTTCCAGGTGCATGGCGTCTCCAGTTGGCGAAACCTCCGGAACCGAATTTTGGCGTACAAGCATCTAGCGCTGGCATCCCCAAATTTGGGGAGGCGCGGTCATCATGACGCACCTTCCCGCTCTTGTAGTAGTCATAGAGCAGCTGATGACTTCCTCTGCACTCAAAATGCCAAGCCCCGCTCAACTTTTGATCCGGTTCCGAATTAATAGGAACGACTCCGACGCTTGCAGCGAGCGCCCAGAACTTGTCTAAACCCATTTTCAGTCCGCCCAGGTCGACGTCGAAAGCACGCCCTGATTCGTGAAGACTGCTGCCGGGTCTCGGACTGTATGCCGACTTCTTTTTCGACTCATAGTCGAGGGCCGTCTGAAGTTGCATCTCGTAGCTCTAGAAGAGATCCGATAGAGCGAAGAGCCCCCTTTCTCCCGAACGGCTTCCCTCAACCTGAAGATCGCCAACTTCATGTCCGGTGTGGACAGTGCCATACGCTTCGGAAACCGCTCCGGCGTATCGCGTGTCTGGATGAAGTCCCTATCGCCTAAATATGGGATGGCGCACGAGTAACCAAAGATTACATTCGGCCGCATGAAACTGTTGCTCCGAACTCGATTCGTACTCGCTCTTTGCGCAATCGTGATGGTGTCCGCCTGCGGTAGAGCAACGCTTCCAGCACTTCCGTACCCTGCCGTCCAGAGTTCCAGCCTTTTGAATCAGTACGTGCTCGCGCTTCGTGCGATGGAGAAGCGACAGATTGCCTACCCTGACGAGCCGCTGTGGCTGCGCGATGAAGGTGGCAGGAGCGTTGATACGGTTCTGAATGCGGACAACGCGGCAATGATTTTCTATGGCCTTGCGCAAGCGGGTGTCGGCAGCGAAAAGGTCACGAACGAGATTCTCAACGGGCTGCCGCCGATCTTGCAGCGCTACGAAATGGCCTTCGAGAAGAGCCAGGGCAGGTGGTATCAGGACGAGTATGTCGAGACCATCGGCATCCAGCTTGCGATGCTGACTGTGCTTCAGCCGAAGCTTTCCGGCGTTCTGCCAGGTCCGGAGCGCATGGTCTATCGTGCAGCATCGAAAGCTGTCCCCACGCCTGTCTCCGACAACGCCCAGCAACTTCTTCAGTTCTACAAGACATCTCAAACCGAAGCGAAGAACAGCATCCTCGCCAAAGCCGGTGAGCTAGCGGGATCCGAACGGCTGAAGCCCGCAGCCAAGGATCGCCTGCAGACGATCCTTGCCAGATACCGCTGATTGACTCACGGCGCCTTGTGCTTCTGCAGACGAGGCCATAAGGCGAAGAGCATGCGAACTCAAAGCGGTCCCGAAGTATCTGTACCGTCTCGTGCTGAAACAGCGCGTAAATGAATCCCTCATCCGCGAATGGTGAGACGCGCGTCGCCGTCCTCGTTGACTGCGACAACGTCACCCCAGAGATTCTTGAGTATGCATTGCGCGTGATCGCTCAGTTCGGTCGTGTTGTCTTGCGTCGCGGCTACGGGAATCACGGCACTCTTGCGCACAAATGGCAGGATGCTCTGGTTCGGTTGGCATTCACCCCCTGCCTTCAGTATCAGTACGCGGCCGGCAAGAACACCGCAGACATCGCGCTGGCTCTCGATGCAATGGAGGCCATGTTTGATCATCGGGCCGAGACCTTTTGCCTGGTTACCAGTGATTCCGACTTTGCATACCTGTGCCGAAAGCTTCGCGAGCGCGGCGCGACGGTGTGTATCGTCGGCGAAGCCAAGACACCAGACGCATTGCGCAATGCCAGCGACCAATTCTTCGAGTGGGTGAGACCAGAAGCGTCTGAACTACCACCGGACACGCCCGAGAAAGCAATCGTGAAGGCAGCGATGGTAAAGCCGGAAGCGACGAAGCCGGCAGCCAAACGTAGGCCGCGTTTCCTCGTCGATGCAGTCAGCCTGCTCGCCAGCGATACCTCCGAAGGCAAAGTCGGTCTCGGGGCCCTCGGGCAATATCTGAAGCGCACCGATCCAGCCTTCTCACCGAAGCTCTATGGCCACTCAGGACTGCTCGACATGGTCCGGACCTATGATCTTTTGGTTCTGCAGCAGGAGGCCGAGGGACTGTGGTCTGTGAGCTTAGTGGCCCAAGATCCAGTGGGTACAGAGACGGGCTCTCCATTGACGAACTGATGTACTGCAGGAGTAGGTGTACGTGGCTACGAGAAGGGATTCGCCCAGCAGGCTAGACGAATGCAACGCTGCCGCCGAGTTGCAGGACCACAGCAATGAGAATACTGACTACGAGGGACATCGGCCATGCATATCGAAAGTGTCACGATCACTGGGCTCCGGTGTTTTGGCCTTCCCTCCGGCAGGCATCCCGCTAAGCGCGGGTCTCATCGCATTCGTCGGTTCGAACGCTTCGGGCAAGACCGAGATACTGCAGGCATTCGTGCAACTATTCGGAGCCCGAACCCCTTCGATTGCATAGTGCTCCCAGGAGGTTCATCTCCATGAGTCCAGCCCTTTCCGCTTTCGGCGCCGCCGGTTCGATGGCGGGCTATCTCTACCAGGTCCGGATCGCGCTGCTTTGGTCCATCCGACGCAGCCGCGTCGGCGACTTCACGGTCAGCATTGAGACGCTGGACGATGTGAGCTTCGAGGTCAGCGGCAAGGCCGACGCCGTGCTGCAGACCAAGCACTCTCTTAACGCAGTAGCCAACTTGACTGACTTGAGCTCAGAGGTGTGGAAGACCCTGCGAATCTGGCTTGTCGGATTGGCCAGCGGAGAGATTCCGCTCGAGACAGCCCGATTCTTGATCACCACTGCAGACGCCCCCGCGGGTAGCGCCTGCGCCGCATTAGGTGTGGAAGGGGCTGGACGCGACGTGGCCGAGGCGGCCAAGCTGCTCGAGCAGGCTGCAATCACATCGAGCAATACCGAGCTCAAGGAAGCGTTCGAAGCGTACCTAGGATTAGAGGAAGCTGAGCGCGAGGCCCTATTGGGCCGTGTCTACGTCTTGCCGTCCCAGCCCGACGTAGCCGCTATCGAAGCGCAATTGCAGTCTGAGCTCTACCATGTCTCCCTGCACCACCAGGACTTGTCAGTCCAAATGCTCGAAGGTTGGTGGTTCAGGCGTGTGCTCGACGAACTGGTCCAACCCGCCGGTGGCATCCCACGCGCGGAGATCGATGCCCAGATCACGGAGATCCAGGAGTCGCTAAAGCCCAATTCTCTGCCGATCGACGGCGAGCTTGACGCGTTGATGGTGGCACTGGAGCAGTTGCCAGAGTTCGCCAGCCGCCCTTTCTACAAGCAGGTGGAGCTAGTCGGAGGCAGCCAACTACGCATTCGCAACGCGATCACTAGCTACTTGCAGGCTTTCCGTCAGCGCTCGGCCTGGGCTCGCGACGACCTGCTGTTCGATGCCGACCTGCAGAAGTACGACCAGCGCCTACATACGGAGTGGGAACTGCAGTTCGCTCAGGCCTGCGACGAACTCGGCGCCGGCGCCTCTGAGGACGCCATGGCCCGGGCCGGCCGGGCCATCCTAAAGTGGGCCGAGGACGCACATGTGCCGATCCGATCGGGCGTCAATGTGCCCTGGGTCTGTCGAGGTTCGCTGCACATGCTGGCGGAGGATCTGCGCCTCGGCTGGCATCCCGAATTCCAGACGCGGCTGCAGGCGGTCTTAAGTGAGTCCGGTAAGGGTTGCGTGGCATGAGTGTCTGGCAAGACCGCACCATCGAGCAGCGCAACTTGCTCAATCCGGCCTTCTGCGCGATCGCCGTATGGCACCTCGCGCGGGGCTATCACACCGAGGCCATTGCGCTCGGCAGTGACACGGGCAGCCTGCCGTTCGCACTGGCGTTCGTCGGTACAAGCTTAGTGTTGCGTGGGCAGACGCGTGAACAATTGCCTCGCTCGATCGCCACCTCGCTGCCCACATGGGTAAATGACCACCCACTGGAACGTTCAGCTGTCGCCAAGGGCGTGGTCGTCTTGCGCGCGGCGGTGCGCGAGGCACTGCTGTTCGGGACACAGCATGAACTGCTGTCGCTCGATGGCTACCGACTCAAGGCCAACGCTGCATCTCTGAAGAAAATCAATGCCTACTTGCGTGATTCAAGCGCCGAGGTAAGGGACTGCATGCGGCAGGCGACGTTTGTCGGCCGCTGGCTGTGCAAAGCGGGCGCGCCGCAAACCGTACTGGCGCTGTTGGGAGTACAAGCATGATCCAGATTCGCGCCGTCGTAGTCTACAGTCACGATGGCCGGCACCGAGTGGTGCCCTTCAAGCCGGGCAGAGTCAACATCATCTCGGGCGATCCACGCACCGGTAAGTCGTCTCTTCTGGGCATCATCGACTACGCCTTGGGCGCTAAGGAAATCGACGTACCGGAAGGCAAGGTGCGACGCAATGTCGCGTGGTTCGGCCTGCTTCTTGAGACCGGTCGCGGTCAAGCATTCGTGGCGCGCCAGTTGCCAAAAGGCGACGGGAAGTCCAACGAAGTGATATATGTGCAAGCCGACGGTGAGGTACCGATCCCCACCGCCGATATGCTACGTGCGACCACCAATCGCGACGGTCTGCGCGCGTTGCTGGCGTCTTGGGCTGGCATCTCCGATTATTTGCACGAGCCCCCTCCAGGCCAGACTCGGGATCCGTTGGCCGCCACGATCAGTCACGCGCTCACCTTCTGTTTCCAATCGCAGTCCGAGATCGCGCAGCGCAAGTACCTGTTTCACGGATCAAATGATCGCTTCGTGGCGCAGTCGATCAAGGACACCCTCCCCTACTTCCTTGGTGCCGTCACCGACGAATACGTCGCTCAGCAGCAGGAACTCAAGCGCGTGCGCGCTGAGATCCGGCAGATCGAGCGCAAGCTCGCGGAGGCAGCAGCCATTCGCGGGGAGGGTCTGGGTCGCGCCGACACATTGCTAGCCGAGGCGAAGGCAATCGGCCTGAGCACGTTTGACGACAACGCCTCCTGGCAAGAGAAGATCGAGGCTCTGCGCGTAGTACAAAACACCCCCGTACCATCTGCCACATCGGAAGCTGGCGACGACGTCGAGTTCCGTCGCCTCTCCGACGTGCGTAGCGAACTTGTACGACAGCAGCGCACGCTCCAGTCGACGCTCGAGCGCGCCCGCAGCTTCGAAGGCAGTTCCAGGGGCTATGCCGCAGAGGCTCGCGAACATACGGCCCGGCTCCAGGCGGTGACGGTTTTTGAGCATGATGCGCCGGGGCATGCTTGCCCGCTGTGCCTGCAGGACCTGCCCGAAGCCTCACAGGTGCCGTCGATCGGTGATCTGCGCGCCGCGCAGGACTACATCGGTGAGCGCAGCGGCGCGATGGATGCCGCGACCCCGCGCATCGCAACCGCGATACAAGAAGTGGAGACCCAGCTCGCCGACGTACGCCGCCGCCTCGACGACAACCGAACGCTGCTCACGGCCGTCAAGCGCGGCAGCCAGCGCCTGCAGTTGGCCGCCGACACCGAAGCACGGCGCGCCATGGTTTTAGGACGCATCAGCTTGTACATGGAGAACATCCCTCAGATGCCGGACGTCAGCGAGCAACAGGCACGGCTGAAAGCGCTGCGGATGCAAGAGGTCCAGCTCGACGAGGCCGTTAGTACGGACACGATTCAGGCGAAGTTGGACTCTTGTCTGTCCAATGTCAACCGATACCTCTCCAACTATGCCAAGCAGATCGACTTGGAATACTCTGATTCGCCACTGCGCCTCGATTCGCGCAACTTGACCGTCGTGGCCGACACGCCGGAGCGGCCGGTGCCCATGCGCGAGATCGGCAGCGGGGAAAACCACGTTGGCTACCACATCGTCGCACACCTCGCCTTGCACACATGGTTCGCGAGCCGTGGCCGCCCGGTACCCTCCTTCCTGCTTCTGGACCAACTATCGCAGGCGCATTTCTCCCCCGACACCGTACCCGACAATGGCGTGACACAGGAGAAGATTGACACGGACCGCCGGGCCGTCAAAAGGCTCTTCGGCCTGATCTTCGATGTCGTCGAGACCTTGCAAGGCAAGTTCCAGGTGCTCATTACCGATCACCCAGACTTCAGTGACGACGCCCGGTTTCAAGAGGCGCTGCGCGAGCGCTGGCGCGACGGATTGAAGCTCGTGCCGGATGACTGGCCGCGCGCCGCGTAAATAGCACCGTGTCAGCGCAAAGGCGAACGGACTAGATCACCAGTATTGAGCAGAATTAAAAACCATGTCGATAAAAACCAGCTGGGTAACGCCTCCCCACACCATTGGAGGTCTGGACCATATTGGTACTCAAGGCCCATGCATCCAGATCTATTCTCAGCTGCTTCCCGGCATTACAAATGTCACAGACAGGGCACGGTACTACAGCTTTTATCCATGGTTGATCCGCTCGTATGAGGAGCGAGACATTCACCGCCAGGACTTCAACGCCTTCCTTGAGGCTTACAGAAGGGCCGACTGTCTTTTCACGATGATTGCCGAGCGCCATGCGCAAGTCATGGGTGACGACGCGGCACGCCACGGACCCGCGATGGTTGGGCGAGAAACGCTCAACGATGCTGTCAGGCTGGTCGGAGAAGGCAAGTCGATCCGGCTATCGACCTACACGACCCGAGAGCAATCGACCGAACGCTACTTTGCCAACAAGCTAGGCGGCCTCGGCCAGTACTACGCGGGAACACTGACGCAACTCGGCATCTTGGCCACGATCGAGAAGCCGTGGTTGAGCTACACGCGCGAGCGCGGCGAGCCGATCGCACAGGCGTTCAACATGGGCGTTGACGGCCGCTCGTTCTGGCAAGCTGTGGACGCGGATATCGTCTCGGCAAAGACGCTGGATGCGCTCCAAGATTTCTGCCCTTGTTGCCTGCCTCAGCGGCAGGGCGAACAAGCGGCTTTGCTCGACATTTTCTTCGACCGGAAGTCTGAGTTCGAGGCACAAGGCGCCCAACGACGCAAGAGCCTGGCGCTCTTACTGCATCTGGCCGGCGCATTGCAAGCCGCCGGACTCTCCGCACTTGACGAAGCGACCTTCCGCGCCGCCACCTACACAGAGTCCCTCGTGGACGGGACAGCATGGCGTCCTCCAGCATCCTTGGCCCACACCCGCCTGGCCTGGGCCTACTACGTCCGCAATGACCTGGTATCCGTTGCGATGCAGAAGGCATTTTCCATCTCGCTCACCGCGTTGGTAACGGAGCCAGTGCCGCCAAGCTCCATAGAGGAGTTCAGCCAGTCGCTGGCGAAGCGCCCAGAGCTTCTCAAAGCACTGGGCAAGTTGAAGGCAAAAACCTTCGGTGCGCTGTGCAGTTCCCTGGAGTCTGGCGCCCCTGCACTTGGCGACTTCATGGCGAATGAGCATGAGTTGTCCTGGGCTGCTGCTCGCATTTCCAGGGAGCGCTTGCAACTGGATCAGGAGCCTGCATTTCTGGCGTCTGTGGTGAACATGTTGGCACTTCTTCGCATGCGGGAGAACCAAGAAGCCCCAGCCTATGGCTCTCTGACCATGGACCAGGCGCAGCTTCAAGATTCCCCTATCAACTTGGGATCGTTTCGCGAGCGCTGCGTAAAGTGGAACGACATGACGTTGTCAGCCGTCGTCGCCGACCTTATTGCTTGGATCCTGGAAACTCATTTGCATGTCGCACTACGCAAGCTGCGACAAAGTTCGACTGCCACCTTTCGCGTCCATCCAACTGAGCGGGGAATCGAGGCGCGCGGCGACATTCCCGTGCCCGCGAAGACCAATCCCCGTATCCGCCAGGCGATCCGGATCTTGCGGGATGTCGGCGCCCTAGCTCGCGAGACCGACAGCAGCGGAGACCTACGGGCCACCACACTTGGCATCCAGCTCTTCGAGGCTGCCCATGAGTGAAACCGACGACGGCATCTCCCTACTGGCAGCTCTCAAAGGTGCGAAATTTGACGCTTCTCTGATAACGACCTTCAATGCAACGCTCCCGTTCTACGAGGAAGTTGTACTTCGGCGTCTTCAGGCGGCCGAGTCGAAGCACAACGTGGTGCTCATGGACAGTGTCCAGTGCGCTCGTTCATGGGCCACGCCATCTTTGAGGCCGCGCCTGGCCGGTTCGGCGTATGCGCTCATCCCCATGGCCGCGCCTGGTGCTTTCCACCCAAAGATCTGCCTGCTCGCCAGCAAGAAGCGCTGTGCCCTGTTCATTGGCAGCCACAACCTCACGCTTTCAGGCTTCGGCTTCAATCGGGAGGTCACGACGTACATCGACGTGGGGCCAGATGCCGATCCGGCGCACAAGCTAGTGCTTAGCCACGTCTGGAGCCTGATCCGCGAGTGGCTTCGGACCCAGGAGGACAAACTGGCGCCGTCCGTGCTGGAGGCCGCACACAGGATCGGCGAACTTGTTCCGCAAGCAACTGGCGTTGAATCGAAGCTTTCCGATATCCGCTTGCTCGGGCAATCCAGCAGCGGGCCTTCATTGCTCGAACAGCTCGACCGAGCGATGCCAGCGATGCCCGAGCGCGTGGTGGTCACTGGCGCATTCTTCGACACTCAGCATGCACTTTTGAAGTCGTTGGAGGCCCGTTGGCCTGGAGCCGCGATCAAAGTGATCATCGATCCCAAGACCGTAGCGCTCGGCGGTCGCCCCAAGGGACTTCGTTCGCAGTTCGTCGACGCGCGAGAGCTCTGGTCGGAGCAGGCTGCACACTATCTTCACGCCAAGGCACTCCTGCTCGACTTCGGCGACTCCCATATGCTCGTCGCAGGCAGTGCGAACCCAAGCCGACCAGCCTGGCTTGGAGGCGAGCGCGCAAACTTCGAGGCCATGCTCGTTCGGCCCAACCTCGAGCTTGCCAGTTCGCGCTTCGCCAGAGATCTTGCACTGGGTTTTTCAGCTCCTGCGATGGATGACTCGGAGTTGCGCGCAATACCAATCACGCACCAAGAAAGCGAGAACGACGACGAAACTCCGAGCGCTCCAGTGCGGATCGTTGCTCTCGCCGCGGGGACTTCAAAAGTCATTATCCCAAGGTCCGAGTCTGAAGAATTCGCTGAGTTCGTAGTGCACATGGAGGATGGTTCCCACACAGCCCCTGCGGCCCTTGAGCGTTCCGAGGATAGGGAGGCAATCGCAGAACTGGGCGAGAAGGCGCCTGCAGTGCGATGGCTAGAGCTCAGCGGCCGCAGTGGCAGGCTCCTGCGCATCATCGTGCACCATGATGATGCTCTGAGCCGTGGTGTAGCGCGCTCGTACAGAACAGCGCTTCGGGACGCGCTGGCCGGCTTGGACTTTAGCGGTGCCAACATTGAATCTCTTATCCAGCAGATAGAGAAGGCCATTTTTGACGATCCTGAACAGGTGGTATTGCCTCCCTCCAGCATCGGGCGGCCAGGCTCAAGCGAACAAACCACGACGGCTCCAGTGCGGCCAGCATCGCTCGCTGTTCACATCGGTGAAACCGCCAGCACAAGAAATAACAGAAGAAAGCGCCTTCTGCAATCAGGAAGCCTTCTTGAGGTGCTCGATGCACTCATCTACCGATTGGGCCAAGGGCTGCCAAAATCGGCGGCATCGATCACCGAGTCACAGCCGCTCTCGGAAGAAGAGCTTGTCGGCACAGAACACGAGGAGGCCAGCCAAGAACCTGTTGCTCCCTTGCCCCTGCAAGCGGTCGATGCAGTGAGAAAGCGACTAAAGCAAGTCGTCAGTCGCATGATCAAGCAGCTCAAAGCGGCGCAAAACGAGACCCGTCCTGACCTTCGAGCGGCCAAGACTCGTACCTGCGCGGTGCAACTCGTCGCGGTGCTCTCGTTGGTGAGGGAATTCCGGCGTCTTCGGCACCTCCCCCAATGGCGGCAGATGGGCGGATTCATCGACTCGGAAACCCGCCAGGATCTCCTGTCACAGTCGATGGTCATCCTTTTCGGGCGTTCCCAAGGCATCGCTTGCGATGTTCGCGCCGACGACAGCGAGGTCCAGGAGTTTGAAGAGCTCGGACAAGTGCGAGCACTGCTGGCATGGCTAGCCTGGGACATTGGCCACAGCCTTTTGAAACGCATTGAGCCCATGGCGCAGAAGGCAAAAAAAGACCACTTGGTTGCGGCCTACGCCTACCTTTACGAACTATTGCCAGCCATTGCCGTCGACGAAGAAGATGCAATGCAACTTTCCTCTAGCGTGCGAATGACCAATACGCCAACCGCTGACGAAGGTGCTAACGGCGAGAACTGGCTCAACTATCACATCAAGATCGGCTGGGAAGTCGCCACAGCCCCGGCTGCTGCCTACCCGGATCAAGAAGGAATCAAAGCCGGCGATCTGATGTATGTTCCCTATTCCACCCCCCCCCAGTTCAGCGTCGTCATTGATGTGACAGCCCAGGATATTTGCCTGAGTGAACTGGATAGAGAACGCAGGTTCACGCGCTTCGCCTGGCGGCCGGAAAGTCAGGATCGTGCGTTGTTACAAGCCAGCGGATAGTCAGGCCCAGATCTGCCGGTATCTGCATTTTTCGAACCGGATCCCAGTCAATTCGCACCTGCCGCGGCATCCACGTGTCTGCCATCGGTGTTGCCTTGCTGTTCATCGGCGCCATCTTCGGAGGCGTCGCACCGGAGCCACAGCAGCTTCTGCCGCCCTAGCTGTCCATTTCTGGACGAGGCAGTCCACCCTGGCCACGACGTTTGACTGATGCTCCATGTCCCTCGCCCCTGTCGGGGACGTCGCGCTCGGCGCATCAGCGCGAGCATGAGGTTTGAAGATTTATTGAAAGGCGCCGAAATCAATGTCTCCTGTACTCGATGATCTCCTCAATGACGACAGATTGGCACGTCTTTTCTCGCGAGAGGCCCTCCCGTGTGCCCTACAGTTGTGGGTCTTGCAGATCAAGACGGACCAGTCCATCGAGAACCGCGTGATTTATGGCCGCTTGCTGCCTTACACCTATGCAAACGAGCAATGGGCCGCAGGGCACAAGGACTATTTTGAGAAGTTCGAGGGCTTCCAAGCGCAAATTGCTCGGCTCACCCTCTATGTCAGCAGCACCCAATGTCCAGAACTCTTGCGGCAGCTGAGCGCTGGCCAGCCTGTCACCGCGATCAGCGAAGAACTCAAGCTCGAATTGTCCGATCAGCTTAAAAAACGGTTCGGAACGACTGCGCTCGAGGCCTCCGGACTGGTTTACCGACCGGTGGCATATTTGCTCAACAAAGACGCCTACAAACGGGGGGCGCCGTCGAGCCCGCATGGCGGATCGGGAGCCCTTAGCGCTTCAATCACTCAAACGACCAAGCAGGCGTTGTTTCGCATTGGCCAGGACTACGATGCCGCTCTGACGGCATTGGTGGCGAAGCAACTAGACACCGATACAGGCTTGGATTTTGGAGGAACCGACATTAGTCGACTCGGCGACCTTGAACTGCTGGTCTTCCCTGCCCTGGACGAAGAAGAGCGGCAACTGCTCGACGTGAGCTGGATTGATGTTCCGCCTACGCTGGTCGTGCGGTTCAACCCGGCGCAAGTGCCGAACTTCAAAGGCTTTCAATTCAAGCTGAGCATCACGAACGGCAACCAGCTCATTTACGCCAGCCTCACGTCGGCACAGCAAGATGCAGAAGGAGCGTTCGAAGGGCGGTTCGAACTGAGCGAACAAGTTCGAAGCAGGACAGACAGCACTGAGCTGGAGATCTTCGGCTTCAATGTCGAGAATCCACGCGAGAGTCTCTTGTGCTGTCGTTGGCGTGTTTCATACGTCCGGGAGATCCATATTCAAAGCCACGCGCTGGGGCATAGCAGGAATGCGGTGAAGTTCGACTGGCTCGAGAGAGCCGTTAGGCCTTCTGCCGCTGACCGTGTGAAGGCCGCCTTGACGATCAATCGCGGCAGCTTGGGATTCGCCAACCGTATCGGTGAACGCAAAGCGGACCCCTGGGTCCCAGTCAACCGCGATCTTGCATCGCTCTTTGCGCGACTCAGTCCCCCCAGGTCGGAAGGACAGTTCTTTCTGCGTCGGAATCAGGGTGACGGCGATGGAAAGTTGCAGTTCGTGGAGTGGTTCAAGGCACTGCTGCAGAAGTATCGAGAGCATCAGGTCGTGATCTTCGACCCCTATTTTGAAGCGGCCGGGCTGGGCTTGATCACGATATCTGCAGCACCGGACGCCGACTACATCGTCTTCACCTCCCTGCCCAAGGCATCCAAGGACAAAGAGGAGACCTCCGATGAGTCCAAAGATCGAGCTCTGGGACGGATCAACAACTTGATGATGGGTTGCGAGCAGAGCCGACCTTTGCTCAGAAGCATCAAGCTGCGCATCTTCGGCCTGAAGGCAGGCCGGCTGCATGATCGTTATATCCTGGTACTGGGGCAGGACGGGCTACCGGTCGCGGGTTTCAACCTGTCGAACTCACTCCAAAAGGCGACCGAAAACCATCCGTTGCTGGTAACTCCAATTCCCGCGGATGTTCTGCTCGAGGTCGAGCAATACAAGTCAGGATTGATGCGGGAAGCCCAGGCTAAGCAGTTCGACAGTGAAGCCGATGGCCCTTCCATACCTCTTCTCTTCGACTCAGCGCTGCCGCCTACTGCGATGCGGCGTTACGAACCTCTGCGCTTTCTCGAGATGCGCCAAGCAGGCGATGTGCTCGGCGCGTGGGCCGGCGAGCCGTCGCTCAAGGGTTTGAGCGGCGATCTCTTGAAGGAAAAGATGGATGCGCTGGGGCTGCTCAAGGAAAACTCGCTCGCACTTCCCCAGGCGGACGGTCTGCGCAACTGCTTGCGCCACGATGCCGGCGCCTTCGCAGATTTCTCTGCGAACTGGGGAGTTATCGGCGAGGTGCTCGCTCACTCACACGTAGAGGACTCGCGATTCCCCGAACTCGCGTTGGAGCATGAATTCCTGAACTTCCTGGCGCAATTCCTTGAGGCATCCTTCAATCGCACGCATGATGAAGTGGAAAAAGAACTGGCCGTGGCGAGAGCTTGGTTCTTTCGAGTACCCATCGAGTCCCTGCTATACAGCTCTTATCGCCCAAATAACTTGATCCATGCGACAAAGTATGCAGCTCTGACATGGGCGGAGTTCTACGCCATCAAATTTCTATGGTGGTTTGCTCCAGACGCACTGCTGGCGATCTTCGAGACCCAAGGCGTTGCTGTTCCAGCAGAGGCCGAAGCCGCGGACGTTGTAAGACTATCCCTTTTGGGCCAGATCGCCAGTGAAGTTTCGTTGTCGATTCAATTCGACATCAGTTCGGTGCAGCTGAATCACCTCACTCGCAGTAGCAGCGGCCTGCTGCAATGGATGGGTCTGAATGCGATCAAGCGGCAACTTGAAGCGCCGAATGGGACAGCCACCGTGGTTCAGTCCCTTGCCACCTTTCCGGCCTCCGAGAAGATACGGGCCTTGGGCTGGATGCTCAATCATGCCGCGGGAGATCCGGCGGAAGCTGAAACCTACAAGGACTTGGTCACTGCAGTGCACGAGGCGTTGCCGGCACAAATACTTGCCCCTGATCTGAGCCGTCTGGTCGACTCCATGCGCGGTCATATGAAGAGATTGGCATGGGCCGAACCCTGGCTCTTCCGGGATGTGATCTTACCTTTGCTCGAGGGTGAGCGCGCCAAGAACGACGACGCATGCGAGATCTGGATTCAGGAACTTGATGTCTTGCTGGAGCCGGATCCGAGGCACAGGCCTCGGCTGTTTGTTGCGGCACGCGAGGGTCAGACAACCAATGTCGCCGCATTCCTTTTTGCGTACAGCAGCCCCCCTCGACAGCGAGAGAGTCTCAGCTTGATGCGAGCACACTTGGCACGACAGAAGCGGATCTTGCATCAGCCCCTCGCAAGCACGTCAAACTGGGCTCGATGGGACGACGCCTTGACGGTTTCGATGTGGGTTCTGAGCTTCGCCCGATGGGGGCAGTATTACCTGCAAGGGCGTGGTCTGGTTGATCAGCAGTTGGAGAAGCTATCAGCTGATGCTCGCCAACTTGCGATGGTCAGACCGATTGACGAATGGCGGTCAACGAGTACGGGCAAACAGGGCGAACTGGCGATGTTCCTCGACCAAATCGATCAGCTCTTGGCCTGAAGCGACGGATCGCATCTGGATTCTGATCATCCGTCGAGCCGGTTAACAAATCTCTATGACCTGTTGGCGTCGACCGGAATCTGAGCCACTTTTACTTCGGCGCCGACAACTCTGCAGCGATCGCGGTCCGTCGTGCGTCTGCAATTGACGTCCGCTTCTTGCTAATGAACCGCCCTTCAACGCGGCTGCTCCGACTACCAGCGGGAAGAAAAGCTAGCCACAAAAGCCGGGGCGATTCAGTTCGCCCTGTGCTGTTAGCCTTACATGGTCGGCAGGGCCCCTGCCACGCCAACTCCGGCCATCGTGCCCAATTTTTGAAGTGAACTCACCATGACTAGCCCGCTGTACAACGCCTCCGTTCCCGTCATGCAGCAGATGCTGCGCGCCCTGTCCGACGTGCTCAAGAAGGCCGAAGGCCAGGCGACGCAAAGAAATATCGATCCAAATGCGCTGCTGCAGGCGCGGCTGTTCCCTGACATGTTTCCGCTGGTACGTCAGGTACAGATCGCCGCAGACTTCTCCAAGGGCATTGCCTCCCGCCTGGCTGGTGCCGAGGTGCCGTCCTGGCCCGACACCGAGGTCAGCTTCGCCGACCTGCAAGCGTTGATCGCCAAAGCTTTGGCCCATATCGGCTCCTTCAAGCCTGAGCAATTTGATTCCAGCGAAAGCCGCGAGATCGTATTGCGCCCCGGCACCCCCAAGGAAAAGAAGCTGACTGCAGGCGCATATCTTCTGCACTATGGACTGCCGCAGTTTTTCTTCCACGTGACCACCACCTATGCCATCTTGCGTCACAACGGTGTTGAGATCGGCAAGCGCGACTACATGGGTGCCTACTGACCCAAGACAGACAGGCGTTCGGCCACTCTGACCACTGCCGCTCGAAGTGCAAGCGTGCACGGCAACCCCAATGTGTTGACGCGCGACATCGGCACCTCATCGCTGGCGCAGGGTTGCGCGGGGCAACTCACTGCGGTGCAGGTCGCGCGCTACGACGGCGTGCTGCCACCGATTCGCGCCTTTGAGCCGCCAATGACGGTCCTCCGAGGGGCCGTCATCACCCGATGAAGGCCCCCTGAAGGCGCCGCCCTAGAGCCTGGGCCTGCCGGCACTCGAACGCGGTGTTCAACGGCCAGCGTACGGCAGCGACGAGTGATGCACGACGATGCGCAGCTTGCCGGCACCGTCCTTCACGAAAGTCCAGGTCTTGTCGACCGTGGTGACCTTGCCGTCCGGGTCAGTGAACAGCACGTTACCCAGCGTGCTGGCCACGTCGCCGTGGATGAGCACGGCACTGTTGGCAATCTCGCATTTAGTCCAGCCCTTCAGGGCGAAGCCGGTGTCGTTGGGAAAGGCAGGGTTGCCGCCCACGAAGTACGCCAGCGCACCGTCGCGAGCGGTGCGGAAGGTCTGCGGCGATGTCGTGAGCGTCGGCTTGAACAGCACTGCGCCCAGTTGGTAGGCGTAAGCGCTGTCGATGACCTTCTCGGCCAGCGCACTGGCGGCCGGCTGCCCTCCGCTGGAATTCGCAGCGCTGATGTCGACCAGCGCCTTGCACCAGGCCTGCTGGGCCCCCAGGACTTCCTCTTCCGTGATGCTCCGGTCGACGACTTTCTCCTTGGCGACGGCCGGCAAGATTGCCCCTGCGATCAGGAGGCTGGCGATGGCGCTGGGAATGAATTTTTTCATTTGGGTCTCCAATTGAAGTAGTTGGATACCGGAGCGGCCGGGTGGGTCGAGCCGAGACCCAAAGTGCATCAATACGACATGCACAAGGCATGATGCGCCGGCTGATTTGCTCTGAGTAAAAGATGCAAATGAAATGAATCGTTGTCCATTCGCGAGATAGCCAGGCGTGCAGGCCGGTCTCGCAACAGTCTGAAGCGGGCGCACACGAAGGACGGCCATGCAGCGAATGCTGCCGGTGGACGCCACGGGCGTACTCACGCAGTGTGCCAGCAGGCGGTCATCGGGCACTGCGGCCAGTGCTGACTCGGATGGCTTCCTTACGAGGTGCTGGGAGAGCTGGACTCCCTCGATCTGGCTAGCGCCGCGCCACCGACAGCTTTTCAGTCTGCTGGACTTGCAGCGCCGCTTCGCCGCGGACTGCACTATGAAAATAGATTTCCGGGCGCTAAGGTTGGTCCTTGCTGATGCCGTAGCGGTGCTTGCGCAGCGCTACACCCGCGTCGGCCCGTTGCCGCTCGCTGACGATCATCTGGTCGAGACTCTCCGTCAGCCAGACCCCGAAGGACTGTACGCGCGGGTGCTCATCACTCCTCCAGGCGGCAATTTCTTCGCGCTTTGTCTCGTAGGCGTGCACCATGCCGTACTCACCAGTCACGACGCCAGTGCTCTCGAGGGCAGTCGCCACCTCATTCCATGCGCTGGAACGTTCGGGGACGACCTTGATGATCTCCTTGCAGATGTCGAGGATCGGCGCCTCCCCACCATAGGTACGCACCACTCCGATCACAAAATCCATGTCCGTCGGATGCCCGGTCTTGCTGAACGACAACAGCGCAGCCTGCAGGGCGGGGGCGAACTCTGGGAACACGGCCTTGATGAGGCGTGCGCCGGCGTAGTACGGGAACATGCCGCTTTCTTCGGGCTTGAATTCCGCCCGCACAGCACGCAGCAGCTCGGTAGGCATTGGCGACAACAGCTTGTCGAGCGTGTTAAGGTTGTACGGGATCGCCTCGAAGCGATCCTCGTCATCGTCGCCGCCGTCGGCGTTCTGGCGACTCTCACGGTCGCGCTCGGCGCGGACACGGTCCATGAGGAAAGCAAGCACCGCCTGCGGATCGGTCTGGCCGATGGCTGCCAGGACTTCCTCAGCCTGGTAGCCGATCTTCCTCACAGACGCGATGCTCGTCAGCACCTCCGCCCGCTCCGCCTGGTTCATGGTCTCGACGAGCTTGCGGAAATCCTGGTTGAACCAGATCACATTGACCCAGCGCGCATCGTGGCGCCGCGCCACCATCCGCATGCCCTTCTGGAAGATCGCTTTGGCTTCGACGTGACCGAGACCGAACTGGCGTGCTGCGACGCCCATCGACTCGATGATCGCGGCCGCCCCTTCAGTGTCGTTTAAGCGATCGGCCTCGTCCATGATTTCGACCAGCAGATCGAAGCGCGGGCCCTGATCGACGTTCAGCGACTTCGCGATCGCCGCGAGCTTTGACCGGTCGGCCATCCATCGTTTTGCCAGGACCAGCGCATCAGCAGCGCGGTCGCTGGCCCACAGACCGCGCAGCAGCGCGATGATGAACGGCTGCATGCGTTCTTCATGGTCCTGCATCAGTTCCAACGCCATGGCGGGCAGCCGCTGAGCCAACGACTCCAGGAAGTCGTAGAAGATCGGGAACATCGCCAGATCGTCAGACCGGGCCTTGGCAAGCTCTAGGATACGGTTGCGCCACTCGTCGTACGTGTCGCCGTTGATCGCTTCGAGATATCTCTCGGCCGCCTCGCGCCGCGCCTTGTCCCGATCCTCCCAGGCCGCATGCGAGCTTTTCAATTCCTCCCAGACACCGTGGATACCTTCGAAGCCGATCAGGTCCTTATAGATCTGGTATTCGGCTCGCTGGGCGACGGCGTCGCGCACCTCCAATGCCGCCGCGGCGATCGGCACTGAAGCGGCGTGGTAGTAGTTCCAATACGCGTCGTGCTCGATGGCCTGGACCACCTGCAGCTCCTGCGTGGCGACCTGGTCTCGGAGGAAGTTCAAGACCTCGACTGCATTGCCGTCGAACATTGCCGATGTCTGGGCATCGCTACTCGGACGTTCGCGGCGCGTCGCCACTCCTAGCGTTTTCAGCACATGCACTCGGAGCAGCACGTCGGGGCTGAGCATGAATATGCGCTTGAGCAACGCGATGGCGGCGCTACGCATCTCGGCCACCCCGCCGGCCGCTGGGACGCCACCGCGACTGATGTTGATCGCGTTGTAGGTCCAGGCGTGGCCTTCTATAGACGGGGACAACGCGTGCCGAAGCATTGACAGAACGATGCTAGCGTGCTCGAGCAGCGGCTCATTCTCCATCTGGGCGAAGTAGTCGACGATCGCCCGCTGTGGTCGTGCGCCGACAGGGGGATCGCCATAGAACAGGTTGAGGTCGAACGTCGCCAATGACTCCAGCGCCCGTTCCGCCTTGTTGCTGGTGTCCTTGTCCTTGGAACACCAGATCTCCAGCAGGAAGCCTAGTAGCGCATCGATGTGGACGTAGCGGATCGACTGGGGCACATCCACCGCTTCGCGGATCAGCTGGTCGGCCGAGCGGTACCTTCGGTGGCTGGCAATGATCGTCTCGCCACCCCAGGTCAGCGCCCGTTCCGGCACCGATCGCACGAATGCCGTAAGCATGGGCACGACGCGGAAGCTGAAACGTGGCGCGAGTACCGTCAACACCTTTAACGCTGCGGCGAGGTCGTCATACTCATTGCTGGCATTAAGCACGCCCTCGACCCGATCCATTTCGGCCAACAGCTTGGCTTCGACCGCCGGGGAAGGGTCGGAAACGAGGTTGGACAGCGCGGCGAGGCGGAGATCGAGGTCCATCATCCGATCATCCTCAGCAGCAACGCGCGCACGACAGGTTCCGCGGCCATGCGCTCTGCCAGCGGCACATCCGTCGGGATGAGCCGGTTGCCGATCTCGTTGAGCACGCCCGCCGCCACCAGGGTGCTGGCCATCAGCTCGGCTTTGGCACGATCGATGTCCAGGCATTCCAGCGTCGCGAAGACGGTTTCCCTGTCCGGGTTTTCCAGCGCCTCGTTCATCCCCAGCACGATCACGTCTAAATCCTTGAACGCGTCGGCACGTAGTTTCTCAAGAGCAGACTGCGGCGAGATCGGGGTGGCTACCGCGTGCTCGGCTTCAGGAGCAGCTGCAGGTCCGGGCGCGCGGATAGGCACGACCACCGTCGCAGCCTCGATGACCTGGTCGAGGGGGTCGATTTCGCCGAAGACCTCGAAACCCGCTTCCTGCAGCGCCCACTGGAACCGTTCGTCCTTGACGAGCACGCAATGGCGTCCGGGCCGGGCCTTCATTTCCAGCGCCGCCTCGAAGATCCAGGAGTCAGGGATGTGCTTGCGTTCCGGTTCGCGCTTCTCCGCGGGCTTGAATGGCGGCTTGCCGTGCATATAGCGGTCCAGCGCTCGCGCCGCGTGCTCGGCCGTGAACGGGAGCACTTCGACCTTATTGTCGGCCAAGTACTTCAGGAACACAGCCCGCGAATTGCGGTCGACGTCGTCCCGGGACGGGAGATCGAGCGGCCCTGGCATGGGAATCCCCTCCAGAAGCATGCTCAGGGGTGACCGGCTCATCTTCAACAGCGCGCCGCGCGCATCCTCGGCGTACCTGTTGTAGTCGTAGAGCAGCTGTGTGCGCCTCTCCTCAAGCACAACTTCCGGGATGTAGAGCTTGACGACGCCTTGCCGCACGCGCCGCAGCAGCTTGTCAAATCGCCCCGAGCCGAACTGCGCCTGGTTAAGGACACTGGTGTCAACGATGACGTGGAACATTTCCATGGGCATGTGAAGCGCCTCACGCAGCCAGCGCCCTCGACGGTCTTTGAATCGTGATCGGAACAGTTCGTAACTCATCAATTCTAGCGAGGCTATGGGCCGCCTCCCTGCGGAGCCGGAAGTTCGTTCGCCGTCCGCGAACTCACACAGTCGGTCAGAAGCGGACGCCCGCCGCGGGCGGCTGTGGCCGGAACCCAGCAGCGCCACCCGAGAGTCGCATGCACAAGTGCCAAGCAAAAAATCGTTAACAATCGCCCGGCAACACGTTAGGCTCCACGGATGCAGATCACCCCTGAGCAAGGTAGCGAATGGCGGCAATGGTTGCTGACGACCAGTATTCCGCTTGTCCAAGTCGACGACGCAGGTGAAGCGTTGGCATTCGGCTCAGGCACGATGATCGATCACGAGGGCCGGCGCTTCCTTGTCACGGCGGGCCACGTGGCCAAGCTGGACTCGCGGGGATGGGCGATCGTCGTCCAGCAGCACCCGGACAAAGGCTTGGAGTACTACAAGCCGCGGGCATTTGTCCACGTTGGCGAGTTTAGCCGGATGAGTCCATCCCTTCGCTTGTTGGATCTGTGCATCGCGCAGGTCGCGCCTGACATGCAGTCTTGGTACGAGGACCTAACTCCACGTGGGCTATTCAATAGGAGGCCGCATCATGTCTTCGACGCAAGTGAGTTCGCGTCCCCCGAGCGGGAGCGAATCTACGGCTTCTCGGGTCGAGTCCGAACTGAGATGCATGGGCCGCAGGTCTTCGCGTCCGAAATGGCAGTGTTCCCCGGCCTCTCGTACGTGCGCACCGGAGCCGAGGAGCATCACTTTGCCTTGCCTGTTCCTCACCCCGGTCATGATGCATTTCGCGGCAGCAGCGGCTCGCCCATCTGCGAATTCTCACGACGGACTGTCGGTATCGTGACCGGCGGCAATACCGATACGAATACCGTGCGTGCCGTTGCAATTCAATACGTCCTTCCTGCCCTCAATTTCCTGAGAGCGCGAGATCCCGTCAAAGGCCCATGCCAGTGATGATTAACGAGTCGATCGACACGGAAACGCACCGGCAGGGCGCCACGGGACGCGCGGGGGATCGTGCATGTCTCGGCGCGCTGCCGGTCCGTACCCTCTACCTCCAACGTTAGGCTCGTCGACTACGCCATGGACGTCACGAAGCGCAACCATTACAACCCTTGCTTCTGGACCGCTCTTTGGAACATCACCTACTACGAGAAGTCCATCGCAGGCGTTGCCTCAGATGAACTTGCACGCAAGCAGGTCGTTCATTCGCTTAACGCCAAGTCGCAGAAGATCTACCCGGCAACCGTTGAGCGCGTTCACTTTGACAAGAACTTGGGGATCGCCGAGATATCCAAACAAGCTGCAGAGGATTTCGTGCGGCGTTACCACCCCGATCAGTATCAGCGGTTTGTCTCTGAGGGTGCGACGGCTTGTTATCCGATCTATATCGACTTCGAGAACATCCTTTCGGGGATCGAGGCAACGCCCGCATATCAAACCTTGCTCAAGGTCGCTACCACGCAGACGGTCGACAACTTGATCGAGAAGTCCTACCTCGCCTCATTCGTGGTGCTGCAAAATCTTCGTAGTCACTCGATGATGAATTCCATGATCGACTGGCACGAAGAGAATGGGTGCGAGAAGTTTGAGCACCTCGTGACACTCAAGTGGATGCTCGGCGATCCTCACTTCCTATTCCGCTTGGTTCACCCCTTGGTCTCCTCGCAATGGAACCTTTACACGTCTTCCGAGCACTGTCTTCCGCTCTGTGATTCTCCGATCCTCGTGCAACCTGAGAGCGTAATGGTCGCGCTCTCTCCTCGCTTACTGCTTGAAATACGCAGTGACACCCCTGCGCCGGAAGATGCGATGCCTTTTTCTCAGAAGATTGATAGCTATATGCTGGAGGAGCATCGTCTGCGAACTGTCGGTAACACGTTTCGAGAAATTATCGGTGAGCCAATGCAACTCGAGACGTGGAGAGTCAGTGCTGAGTTTCAAGCTCGCAGCGAGGTGATGAAAGACATCAAGCGGTACAACACAATGATTCGAGCGGCAGGCAACCGAGAACTATGGCATCTGAACGCATACGGAAACTGTCGGTAGCGGAGAGGCTAACCCCGCTCGAGCCGATTCGCGTCGGCAAGTCGCCACTCGAGGCTCAAACTCCGACGTTTGGCGTCAGCGAACACTCGGGCTCGCTAGCATAGGGTGCTTGTCAGACCTGCGTGCGGTTACGAAGCAATGACCGAATACCTGCCTTACAACGACCAACCAATCGCAAACCCAGGCGAAGATCGCTTCGGCGTTGACCCCTTCGCGCGCGCGCTCGCGGCGAGCATTCGCAAGATGCAATCGCCCCATGGATCGGTAATCGGTCTCAACGGTCCATGGGGCTCCGGCAAGAGCAGCGCGGTCAACCTTTGCAAGCATCACCTGGCCGATGCTGTCAAGGCGAACGAGCTTGTCATCATCGACTTTGCCTGCTGGTGGTTTAGAGGCGAGGACGCCCTTGCACTCGCCTTTTTCCGCGAGCTGTACATCGGTCTGGGTCCAAGCCTTGGCGACAAGGTCAAGAAGAAGCTGCCAAAGCTTGGGGCGCGACTGCTTCGAGCTGGCGCACTCGTCGGGAAGGTAGCGGAGGCCGCGGGTGCAGTCATCGCAGGCGGCATCGCTGAAAAGGGCATGGAGTGGCTCGCGGGCCTGATTGAGCAAGATGAAAGTGTCGAGGCACTTCACGCCGAGTTGGCGAAGGCCCTGCGGGAACAGAAGAAGCGTTTCCTCATCGTCATCGACGACATCGATCGACTCTCACCCGACGAGGCCCTGCTGATCTTCCGGTTGGTCAAGTCTGTTGGCCGCTTGCCGAACGTCATGTACATGCTGGTCTATGACCGTCCACTTGCCGAAAAGATCGTCAGCGAACGCTATCCTTCGGAAGGCCCGCACTATCTCGAAAAGATAGTGCAGGCTGCATTCGAGTTGCCTGACCCATCGGCGCTCGATGTTCAGCAACATCTGCTTTCGCTGATCGAGTCGATCTGCGGCGCGCCCCCGGACGCGGACTTGGTTCGCTTCATGAACATTTTCTACGAAGGGATTTCCCCGGCTATGCGCACGCCGCGGGATGTCACGCGCTTCACTAACTCACTGAGCGTGTCATGGCCAGCCGTCGCCGGTGAAGTGGACCGCGCTGATTTCCTCGCGCTGGAGATGCTCCGGCTCTTGCATCCGACCATCTATCGAGCCATTCGCCAAAACAAGGAACAACTGAGCGGCGGCGGGCGCGGGGACGGGCGTGACCGTGAAGCGGCAGCCACGCGTTTCAACGACCTCTTCTTCGGAACGGAGCCACACCCAGACCACGACAAGATGCGGCGACTGCTGATGCGGTTGTTCCCAGCACTGGAGTCCGTTTGGGCCAATATGAACTATGGAGATGGGTTCGCACGGCAATGGGCGATGGAGCGCCGTGTGTGCTCACCCGACCATTTCGATTCCTACTTCCGCTTCGCGATCGGCGACGAGGTGCTCACAAGCACCGAACTGGACGCATTTCTAGCCCGCGCGGATGACATCGACTATGTGAAGACCACGCTGAGCCACGCCGTGACCGTGACTCGCCGGTCGGGCGGGACCAAGGCTGCAGTGTGGCTCGACGAGTTGAATACGCATGCAGAGCGTGTGGATCGCTCCAAAGTTCAGCCGCTCCTGACTGCGCTATTCGAGATTGCCGACGAGATCAACGTTGAAGCTGATACAGCGAAAGCCTTTGGCATAGGTAGCAACGAGCTTCGTCTGCACTGGCTGCTGCGGACGCTGACGAAGGAGCATATGCCACTAGACGAACGCTCCGCGATTTTCCGACAGGCCTGCAATACGGCCTCCCTGGGCTGGCTTGCCGACTTCACGAGTTCAGCCTGGACCGACTATCACCCACGGGAAGGCAGGCAACGCGAACCGCCGGAGAATTGTTTGACTACGGAGGAGCACGCGGAGCAACTCCGCGTCCTCCTCCGGTCGCGAATCGAAGCTGCAGCAGCGAATGGCACGCTGCTCGTGCATCGGGATCTACATTCTCTCTTGCACTCGTGGGTGGACCTCGCGACTGACGACGGCGCCGCAGTTCGAGAATGGACCTCCGCAGCCTTGGCCACCGATGACGGCGTGCTGCAGTTCGCCAAAGCATTCACTTCATACGGCTGGACCCATTCGATGGGCTTCGCGGGCATGGGTGACGCGGTTGCAAAACGCGTCACGCGGGTCAGCCCCACAAGCATGGCTCGATTGACGGATCTGGATGCGTTCCGACTGCGCGTCGAAACCGTTGCTGCCGCAGGCGGAAACCCAGATGTCCAAGAATTCCTGGAGGCTTGGAGGCGCGCTGACCGCGGGGACGGAGACTGAGGACTGTAAACGGCCCGCGCTCTGAGCCACGGTAGTAATTCTTCCTCCGGGCCTTCGAAGCGCTCAGCGGGCTATCCGCCCGAAGCGGAGCGCAATGTCTGCTCGCGGCGACAGCGGTCGTCCAGCTGCCCAGATCGAATGTTAGCAACCAGTCTGATGCGGGCATACATGAAGGACGGCAATGCAGGGCGCTTACTGTCGGTCACCCGCGCCCATTCAATGACGACCGCGCCATATCGCCCGTCTGGCCCACGCGGTGCTGACGTACGAGCGCCCGGCACTTGCCGAAGCCCCGCGCGGGTCGCGCGCGTATCTGTCGCGCTCGGCCGCGCCGCGGGAAGCGCGGTGCACCTGCAGCCGCCGGCTGAGGCGGTAGATCAAGCCTCCTCGGCTTCTTCTGCCTAGAGCGCCCCGCCAGCGTCTCCGCCTCGACAGGCCTTGTCCAACACAAATAAAGCCGCGGTCTTGAACTGCGGCTTTATGTGGGACAAAACCTCAAAATCAACGTAAGTTATTGATTTTATTTACTCCCTGGCAGAGAGGGTGTCGGTCTCATGGACGTCGACCTAAGCTTTTTGAGCTTTCTCGAACTCTATCGGACTGATGTAGCCGTGGCACTACTGCACCACTAGCCCGCGATCCAAATCGACGATCTCCACCTATCAGGTTGGGGACGACTGGCAGTTGATGGGCCGAGTCAGCGGTCGCGACAAAGGGCCTCCTGCACACCCAGCCGCAGGCCCCTGCATTGCAGGGCTCTTGAGAGCTGCCCATGCCAGTATTCAGGCAGCACGCGATTTGAAGGGCACCACGACAGCTCCGTCGCGCAAGCCGTCCAGGTAGTCTGCCCAGTGTTGAATTTGCTGGAACCGCTTCGCCAAGTATTGCGTCCGGTTGTAGCTACGACCATTGGAATCCTTTACGGCGTGCGCGAGGTTCGCTTCAATCGCCAGAGGATCCAGGTCGAGCTGATCAACCATCATGGTTCGGGCGCTGGCTCTGAAGCCGTGCCAACTCTGCTCCTTACCGACGCCCAGGGCATAGAGAGCCGTGCGTACCGAGTTGTCGGACATGGGTCGGTCATGGTCGCGCTGGCCCGGAAAAACGTAGCGGCCGCGGCCGGTCAATGGCTGGAGTTGACGCAACAGATCAACAGCCTGTATCGGCATGGGCACGATGTGGGGCTCGCCTTGCTCTTTCTCCTTCACCCCGCGCTTCATCTTGGCGCTGGGGATAGTCCATATTGCCGTGTCCATGTCCAGCTCAGCCCATTCCATCGTGCGCAGGTTAATGGGGCGTTGATACAGAATCGGTGCCAACAATAGGGCCGTGCGCACCACCGGCCCGCCCTTGTAGGCGTACATGCCGCGTAGTAGTTCACCGAATCGCTGCGGCTCCACGATGGCCGGAAAGTGCGTGCCGCGGTATGGCGTGAGGCGCTTTTGGAGTCCTTCGGTGATATTGCGCTGCCGTTTGTCAGCCGTGGGTAACCAGTACGCGTATACCTGTCGCGCCAACATCAGCGCGCGGTCGGCCGTCTCGTTGGCCCCCCGCTCCTCGATCTTCTGCAATACGGCCAGCAATTCCATGGACTCGATCTCATCCATGCGCCGGTCCCCCAGCCAGGGAAAGAGGTCTCGCTCAAGCTGTCGCTTCATCCGCTCGGCGTGGCCCGGACTCCAATTGCCAACCTGCTTGTCGTGCCATTCCAGAGCGACGGCCTTGAACGTGTCCCCTCCTTCACGCCACCCCTTGAGCTTCTCGAGTTTGCGCGCCTGGATGGGATCCACGCCAGCAGCCCTCTGCATCTTGGCCGCATCTCGTGCTTGACGGGCAGCCGTCAGTGTGACAATCGGATAACTGCCGAGCGCCAATTGCTTTTCCTTCCCATCGACCCGGTACTTCAGAAACCAGCGCTTTGAGCCTTGCGGGCTAACTTGGAGGTACAGCCCGCCCGTATCGGCAAAGCGCGCCTGTTTACGGTCAGGCGGACACGTGGCGTTGCGGCATCGGACATCGGTCAACATGGGGTACAAAACTCCGGGACAAGCGGGGGTACGGACTGGGAACCAGTGGGCCAATCGTGCTCCCGGCGGGGATTGAGGCAATTCAAGGGGGTACAGAGAGGAAATTCTACGGTTTTTGCCTCGCCATACCCCCATCTGCCCCCCCACTTCCCTCTGGATGCAGTCGGACTGCATCACACTCATCTGGACAGTAAGTCGTTGATTTTCCAAAGAAAAAGGCGCCCATCGGATTCCGATGGACGCCTTTGGACAGTGTGATGGTGGAGCTGGGGGGATTTGAACCCCCGTCCGCAAGCCTTCATCGCGCAGTTCTACATGTTTAGTGATCTGATTTAAGTCTCGCTTCCGGAGTCGCGCAGTCACACGCTAAACCGGACGCCAGCACCCTATTTTCTCGCCCCGACCCAAGGTACCCGGATCGGAGCCAGCCCATGTAGTTATCCTTGCAGCCGGGAGGTCAGGATTGCTCCAGACCCCCTTGCCCAGCCCATCGGCCAACTGTTGCAAGGCTCACTGGCAATTAAGCAGCGAGTGCGAAACGTTCGTCGTTTGCAGTTAGTTTGTTTGAATCTGTTTTACGAGCGCATTCAGCTCGACATGCCCCGCTGCGACTCCGAACCCACGTCGAAACCAGTGCAGCCCCAAGGAAAGAGTATTTTAGGCGCTATTGAGCAACTTCAAGAGCTCGAGGGGTGAAGAGATAGAAGCATCTGCTTCCCAGAGCGTCGAATCGGCCTGTGGCCCCATGTAGCCGTAGGTTGCCGCAACTGTTCGCATGCCGGCGGCGCGGCCCGCAATGATGTCCCGCTCGTCGTCGCCAACGTAGATGCACGCCTCCGACGGCACGCCGAGCCGGCGCGCGGCCTCGTGCAGGGGCTCGGGATGCGGCTTGGCGAACGGCGTGGTGTCGCCGCTCACCACCGCTCCTGCACTGGCAAAGAGCGGAATGGCTTGCGTCAGCGGATCGGTGAAGCGCATCGACTTGTTGGTGACGACGCCCCACAGAAGTCCGCGCTCCTGCAGCGCCGCGATCAGCGCGTGGATGCCATCGAATACATGCGTGTTGAGCAGCATGCGGCGCTCGTAGGCCACGAAGAACTCTTCGCGCAACTCGGGAAACTCCGGCGATTCGGGCGTGATGCCGAATGCGATGCCAAGCATGCCGCGTGCGCCAGCCCCGGCCATGGGACGATAGCGCTCCAGCGGATACGAATCGAGGCCCCGATCGGTGCGCATCTTGTCGGCCGCGGCGCCGAGATCGGGCGCGCTGTCGATCAGCGTGCCGTCGAGATCGAACAGCACGGCTTTCGTTTCGACACCCATCATGCTTGTGGTCCCGGCTTCTGCGTGGCGAACATGTAGTTGACGCTGGTGTCGCCGCTGAGCCAGTAGCGCCGGGTCAGGGGGTTGTGCTCCATGCCGCGCGTGTGCCGCAGGTCCAGGCCAGCCGCCCGGCAGTAGCCGGCCAACTCGCTGGGCCGGATCAACTTTGCGTATTCGTGGGTCCCGCGCGGCAGCATGCCGAGGACGTACTCCGCGCCCACGATCGCCAGCATGAAGGACTTCAGGTTGCGGTTGATGGTCGAGAAGAACACCCAGCCGCCCGGCTTCACGAGCGTGGCGCAGGCCTGGATCACCGATGCCGGCTGTGGCACGTGCTCCAGCATTTCCATGCAGGTGACGGCGTCGAAGCTGCCGGGCTGCTCAGCAGCCAGCGCCTCCGCGCTGATCTCGCGGTACTTCACGCCCCGGGTTCCGGCCTCCAGCGCATGCAGTTGCGCGACTTTCAGCGCCTTGCCCGCGAGGTCGATGCCCAGAACTTCGGCGCCCTTGCGGGCCATCGAATCGGCCAGGATTCCTCCGCCGCAGCCGATATCCAGCACGCGCCGCTGCGAAATCGGGGCGATAGCGTCAATCCATTCCAAGCGCAATGGATTGATTTCATGCAACGGGCGAAATTCGCTTTCCAAATCCCACCAACGATGCGCGAGCTCTGAAAACTTGGCCAGTTCGGCCGGATCCGCATTCAGGTTTTCTGTCATGAAGCGATTATGAAACGGGCGATGTCCGTTAAACACCGCACAGCCTTTACCGAAGATCAATCGCGAATTCGGCAGCCATAAAAAAACCCCGCCGAGGCGGGGTTTCATTGTCGATGGAATCGATCGATTAGTTGGCGCGGGTGCCGACCACTTCGATTTCCACGCGACGGTTCTTGGCGCGGCCTTCCTTGGTGCGGTTGTCAGCCACAGGCTGCTTCTTGCCCTTGCCTTCGGTATAGACGCGGTTGCGTTCGATGCCCTTCGAGACCAGGAAGGCCTTGACGGCTTCGGCGCGACGCACCGACAGACGCTGGTTGTAGGCGTCCGTACCGATCGAGTCGGTGTGGCCGACAGCGATGATGACTTCCAGGTTCACACCACGGATCTTCTCGACCAGGTCGGTCAGCTTGGCGCGGCCTTCGGGCTTCAGAACCGACTTGTCGAAGTCGAAGAAGGCGTCAGCAGCGAAGGTCACCTTCGAAGCGGCGACTTGGGCAGCGGGCGGGGGGGTCGGGGCGCCGGGGGTCGGAGCCACGGCAGCAGGAGCTGCAGGAACCAGAGCACCGTCGCAACCAGCGGCAGCCGTAGCAGGCGTCCAGTTGGCATCGCGCCAGCACAGTTCATTCGTGCCGTTCTTCCAAACCAGTTCGCCGGTGCCGTTTTGCCAGTTGTCGATCGTAGGACCGCCGTCCGCAGCGGTGACACGGGTCTGCGCGCCGGCGGCAGTGGCGAGCGCAGCGACTGCAAACATCATCGCCACTTTATTCAGTTTCTTCATGGTTCTCCTCTTGGGGAAAAAGCCGCAGCCGCGCTGCGAATCAAGGACGCTTTAAGTGACCACCACCCAAAACGTTGAGGCGATTGTGCCATAGGGTCTTTGGCAAACAGGCCGCTGGACAGCCCGGAAGCGTAGGACGGAGGCGGAATAGGCGCCTTGTGTTGCGGCGGTGCGACACCCCTCACAGCGTAAAATTTCGCCTTCCTGCCGCCAGCCCCTTGCTCATGACCTCGTTCGCAAAAGAAACCCTGCCCATCAGTCTCGAAGAGGAAATGCGCAGCAGCTATCTCGATTACGCCATGAGCGTGATCGTGGGCCGAGCGCTCCCCGATGCCCGTGACGGCCTCAAGCCGGTGCACCGCCGCGTGCTCTACGCGATGCACGAACTCAACAACGACTGGAACCGTCCGTACAAGAAGTCGGCCCGTATCGTGGGCGACGTGATCGGTAAGTACCACCCGCACGGCGACCAGTCGGTCTACGACACCATCGTCCGCCTGGCCCAGGACTTCTCGATGCGCCACATGCTGGTCGACGGCCAGGGCAACTTCGGGTCCGTCGATGGAGACAACGCGGCCGCAATGCGGTATACGGAAATCCGGCTCGCAAAAATTGCGCACGAAATGCTGGCTGATATCGACAAGGAAACTGTCGACTTTCAGGACAATTACGACGGCTCCGAAAAAGAGCCCAAGGTGTTGCCGAGCCAGCTGCCGAATTTGCTGGTCAATGGCTCCGGCGGTATTGCGGTCGGCATGGCCACGAATATCCCGCCGCACAACCTGAACGAGGTCGTGGACGCCTGCCTGCACCTGCTGCGCAATCCTGAAGCCAGCATCGACGAGCTGATGGAGATCGTGCCGGCGCCCGACTTCCCCACCGCCGGCATCATCTACGGCATCAACGGCGTGAAGGACGGCTACCGCACCGGTCGCGGCAAGGTCGTGATGCGCGCCAAGTGCCACTTCGAGGACATCGACCGCGGCCAGCGCCAGGCGATCATCGTCGACGAGCTCCCCTACCAGGTCAACAAGAAGACGCTGCAGGAGCGCATGGCCGAGCTGGTGCACGAGAAGAAGATCGAGGGCATCAGCCACATCCAGGACGAGTCCGACAAGTCGGGCATGCGCCTGGTGATCGAGCTCAAGCGCGGCGAAGTGCCCGAGGTGGTGCTCAACAACCTCTACAAGCAGACGCAGCTGCAGGACACCTTCGGCATCAACATGGTGGCGCTGGTCGACGGCCAGCCGAAGCTGTGCAACCTGAAGGACCTGATCGAGGTCTTCCTGCAGCATCGCCGCGAGGTGGTCACCCGCCGCACGGTCTTCAACCTGCGCAAGGCCCGCGAGCGCGGCCACGTGCTCGAAGGCCTGGCGGTGGCGCTGGCGAACATCGACGAGTTCATCCGCATCATCCGCGAATCGCCCACGCCGCCGGTCGCAAAGGCCGAGCTCATGACGCGCAGCTGGGACAGCAAGCTGGTGCGCGAGATGCTCACGCGCACGCGCGCCGACGGCGGCGTGGTCAATGCCGACGACTACCGTCCCGAGGGCCTCGAGCGCGAGTTCGGCATGGGCAACGACGGCCTCTATCGCCTGTCGGAAACGCAGGCCCAGGAAATCCTGCAGATGCGCCTGCAGCGCCTGACCGGCCTCGAGCAGGACAAGATCGTCGCCGAGTACAAGGAAGTCATGGCCGAGATCGACGACCTGCTCGACATCCTGGCCCGCCCCGAGCGCGTCTCGACCATCATCGGCGAGGAACTCGGCACCCTCAAGCAGGAGTTCGGCCAGTCGAAGATCGGTGCGCGCCGCAGCCAGGTGGAGCACAGCGCCTACGACCTCTCGACCGAGGACCTGATCACGCCGACCGACATGGTGGTCACACTCTCGCACAGCGGCTACATCAAGAGCCAGCCGCTGGGCGAATACCGCGCGCAGAAGCGAGGCGGCCGCGGCAAGCAGGCCACCACGACCAAGGACGACGACTGGATCGACCAGCTCTTCATCGCCAACACGCACGACTACATCCTGTGCTTCTCCAACCGCGGCCGGCTCTACTGGCTCAAGGTGTGGGAAGTGCCGGCGGGTTCGCGCGGCTCGCGCGGGCGCCCCATCGTCAACATGTTCCCGCTGCAGGAAGGCGAGAAGATCAACGTCGCCCTCGCCCTCACCGGCGAGAAGCGTAACTTCCCGGCCGACCAGTACGTGTTCATGGCAACCTCGATGGGCACGGTCAAGAAGACCGCGCTCGACGAGTTCAGCAACCCGCGCAAGGGCGGCATCATCGCAGTGAACCTCGACGAGGGCGACTACCTGATCGGCGCCGCGCTGACCGACGGCAAGCACGACGTGATGCTCTTCAGCGACGGCGGCAAGGCCGTGCGCTTCGACGAGGAAGACGTGCGCCCGCTGGGCCGCAATGCGCGCGGCGTGCGCGGCATGTCGCTCGAGGCCGGACAGGGCGTGATCGCGATGCTGGTGGCCGAGGACGAACAGCAGAGCGTGCTCACCGCCACCGAAAATGGTTACGGAAAGCGAACAAGCATTACCGAATACACCCGTCACGGCCGGGGAACCAAGGGCATGATCGCGATTCAACAGAGTGAGCGCAACGGCAAGGTCGTTGCCGCCACTCTCGTGCATGCGGATGATGAGATCATGCTCATCACCGACAAGGGCGTGCTGGTGCGCACCCGGGTTGCCGAAATTCGTGAACTGGGTCGCGCGACGCAAGGCGTTACGCTGATCGGGCTCGACGAAGGCGCCAAACTCAGTGGGCTACAACGTATCGTCGAAAACGACGCGAACGGCGAAACCGAGCCTGAAGCGGACGATACTTCCTCATCTTCAACGGAGAATCCTCAGTGAAAACAATCAAACTCGCACTTCTGACGGTCGCACTGGCAAGCACCTCGATGGCCGCCCTGGCCCAGGACAAGGCCACGCTCATCAAGCAGTTCATCGACATCCAGCGTCCTGGCATCGAATCGCTGGCACGCGGCCTGGTCGAACAGTCGAGCGCTCCGATCGCCCAGGCGGGTTCGCAATACCTGCAGACGCAAGTGCCCGAAGCCAAGCGCGAAGCCGCCGCCAAGGCCGCCGACGCCGAGCTGAAGAAGTACTTCGACGAGACCTACCCCCTCGTGCGCGACAAGGCCGTGCAGCTCGCGCCGGGCGCCCTGACCCCGCTGATGGAGCAGAACTTCAACGAAGACGAGCTCAAGCAGCTGCTGGCCTGGATCAACTCGCCCCTGAGCAAGAAGTACCAGGAACTGAACCCCAAGATGCAGACCGCCCTGACGGAAAAGCTCGTGTCCGAGACCCGTTCCACGGTCGAGCCCAAGATGCAGGCGCTCGACACCGCAGTCGCCAAGGCGCTCGGCGCCCCGACCGACGGTGGCGCAGCCCCCGCCAAGGCACCTGCCAAGGCTCCCGCCAAGAAGTAAGAGCAGCGTGACCCAGCAGCAGACGCCGGCCGGCAAGCGCCCCTACAACTTCTCGGCCGGTCCGGCTGCCATGCCGGAGGCGGTGCTGCAGCGCGCCGCCGCCGAAATGCTCGACTGGCAGGGCAGCGGCATGAGCGTGATGGAGATGAGCCATCGCGGCAAGGAATTCGGTTCGATCTGCACGCAGGCCGAAGCCGACATCCGCACCCTGCTGGCCATTCCCTCGCACTTCCACATCCTGTTCATGCAGGGTGGCGGGCTCGGCGAGAACGCCATCGTTCCGCTGAACCTGTCGCGCGGCAAGACCGCCGACTTCATCATCACCGGCAGCTGGAGCACCAAGTCGCACAAGGAAGCGCAGCGCTACTGCACTGCGCGCGTTGCGGCCAGCAACGCCGACGACCAGCACACGAAGCTGCCCGATCCGTCGACCTGGCAGCTCTCCAAGGATGCCTCGTACGTGCACATGTGCTCGAACGAGACCATCAACGGCATCGAATTCCAGCAACTGCCCGACCTGGCCGCGCTCGGCAGCGATGCGCCGTTGGTCATCGACTTCTCCTCGCACGTCGCCTCGCGCAGCGTCGACTGGAGCCGCGTGGGCCTGGCCTTCGGGGGCGCCCAGAAGAACCTCGGCCCCGCCGGCCTGACCATCGTGGTCGTGCGCGACGACCTGCTGGGCCATGCGCTCGATATCTGCCCGAGCGCCTTCAACTACAAGACCGTGGCCGACAACCACTCCATGTACAACACCCCGCCGACCTGGGGCATCTACATGGCGGGGCTCACGTTCCAGTGGCTGCTGCAGCAGACCGAAGGCGCCCACACCGGCATCGCCGCCATGGAGCAGCGCAACATCGCCAAGGCGAAGCTGCTGTACGACTTCATCGACGGCTCCGACTTCTACGCCAACCGGATCGACCCAAGCTGCCGCTCGCGGATGAACGTGCCGTTCTTCCTGGCCGATGAAGGCCGCAACGAGGCCTTCCTGGCCGGCGCGCGCGAAGCCGGGCTGCTGCAGCTCAAGGGCCACAAGTCGGTCGGCGGCATGCGCGCGAGCATTTACAACGCCATGCCGCTGGCAGGGGTGCAGGCTCTCGTGGCCTACATGCGAGAATTCGAGCGATCGCATGCCTAGGCGCATGCCCAGCCGCTCGCACCGATGACCGCCTCCGCACCCACACCGCCCTCCTCCTCTCCCGACAATTCCGAAAGCCTGGCCGATCTGCGCGTGCAGATCGACTCGCTCGACCAGCGACTGCTGAGCCTGCTCAACGAGCGAGCCCACGTGGCCGAGCTGGTCGGCGAGGTCAAGAAGCGCGAGGGCACGCCGTACTTCCGCCCCGATCGCGTGGCGCAGGTCATCGACAAGATGCAGAAGAGCAATGGCGGCCCGCTCAAGGACATCCATGTCGCCGCCATCTGGCGCGAGATCATGTCGGCCTGCCTGGCGCTCGAATCGCCGCAGCGCGTGGCCGTGCTGGGCCCCGAGGGCACCTTCTGCGAACAGGCCGCCATCGAATACTTCGGCGGTGCCGCCGACCTGATCTACTGCGCCAGCTTCGACGAGGTGTTCCACGCCACCGCCGCGGGCAGCGCCCAGTACGGCGTGGTCGGCGTCGAGAACTCCACCGAAGGCGTGGTCACTCGCTCGCTCGACCTGTTCCTGCACTCGCCCACGCACGTCGTCGGCGAAGTCAGCCTGCTGGTGCGCCACCACCTGCTGCGCAGCAACAACTCGCTCGAAGGCATCGAGGCGGTGCTGGCCCATCCGCAGGCGCTGGCTCAGTGCCAGACCTGGCTGTCCAAGCACCTGCCCAACGCCGAGCGCCGCGCCGTGTCGAGCAACGCCGAGGGCGCGCGCCTTGCGGCCACCAACCCCAACTGGGCGGCGCTGGCCGGCGAACGCGCCGCCACGCGCTTCGGCCTGCACATCGTGGCGCACGCGATCCAGGACGACTCGTACAACCGCACCCGCTTCTCGGTGATCTGCCTGCCGCAGACGCTGGCCATGCCGCCGGCCTCCGGCCGCGACTGCACCAGCCTGATCGTCTCGGTACCCAACCGTCCCGGCGCGGTGCACGACCTGCTCGTGCCGCTGAAGGTCAACAACGTCTCGATGACGCGCTTCGAATCGCGCCCCGCGCGCACCGGCCAGTGGGAGTACTACTTCTACATCGACCTCGACGGCCACCCCTCGCAGCCCAACGTGGCCGCGGCGCTGGCCGAGTTGCGCGGGCTCTGCGCCTTCTACAAGGTGCTCGGCGCCTACCCCGTCAAGGCCTGAGCGGCAGGCAGACACACAGAGACAGCATGTTCGAACAACTGGGACTGATCGGCTGCGGCCTGATGGGCGGCTCCTTCGCGCTCGCACTCAAGCGCGCGAAGCTGGTGAAACGCGTGGTGGGCTACAGCAAATCTCCCTCCACCACCGAACGGGCGCGCCAGCTCGGCGTGATCGATGTTGCGGCGCCCTCGGCGCTGCTGGCGGTGTCGGGTGCCGACATCGTGCTGCTGGCGGTGCCGGTGGCAGCGTCTGAAGCAACCTTCAAGGCCATCCGCCACGGCATTTCGAGCGAAACGCTGGTGATGGATGTGGGCTCGACCAAGGGCGACGTGATCGAGGCGGCGCGCAACGGCCTGCAGCGCCAGTTCGCGAGCTTCGTTCCCGCGCACCCTATCGCCGGCAAGGAGCTTTCGGGCATCGAGCATGCCGAGGCATCGCTCTTCGCCGGCCGCCAGGTGGTGCTGACACCGGTGAAGACCACGCTGCGCTCCAACGTGCAGCGGGCCACCCAGGTGTGGAGCGGTATCGGCGCCAACGTCGTCACCATGACGCATGAGGAGCACGACGGAGCCTTCGCCGCCGTGAGCCACTTGCCGCACCTGCTGGCCTTCGCGTACATCAACGGCCTGGCCGCGCAGCCGCAGGGCGAGCGCTTCTTGAGCCTCGCGGGACCGGGCTTCCGCGATTTCTCTCGCATCGCCGCGAGCGATCCGGTCATGTGGCGCGACGTGCTGCTGGCCAACCGCGAGCACGTGCTCGAACAGTCGCGCGCCTTCCGCAAGGCCCTGGATGATTTCGAGACGATGATGACCGCAAGCGACCTGCAGGGCCTCGAACTTTCGATCGCCGCCGCCAGCAAGACGCGGGCAGCCTGGAAGCCGGCCACCGACACCTCGTCGCAGCAGCAGGACAACTGAGATGTTCTCGACGACTTTCCTCGACCTCCCGCCCCTCGCGGGCGCGGCCGGCACGGTCCGGCTGCCGGGTTCCAAGAGCATTTCCAACCGCGTGCTGCTGCTGGCCGCACTCGCCAGCGGCACCACCACCATCCACGACCTGCTGGATTCCGACGACACCCGCGTGATGCTCGACGCGCTGCGCGCCCTGGGCTGCGGCGTCGATCCGGCCGGCAGCACGCTGCGCATCACCGGCCTCGGCGGGCAGCTGAAGCCCAGCGAGGCGCTGCTGCCGCTGTTCCTGGGCAATGCAGGCACCGCGATGCGCCCGCTGACGGCCGCCCTGTCGCTGCTGGGCGGTGAGTTCGAGCTCAGCGGCGTGCCGCGCATGCACGAGCGCCCCATCGGCGACCTCGTCGATGCGCTGACCCAGCTCGGCTGCCGCATCGACTACCTCGGCAACCCCGGCTATCCGCCGCTGCGCATCCACCCGGTGCCGCACGGCGACCTGGCGCTCGACGCCTCGATCCGCGTGCGCGGCGACGTGTCGAGCCAGTTCCTCACCGCCCTGCTGCTGGCACTGCCGCTGGCTGCCGCCAACGACATCGTGATCGAGGTGGTCGGCGAGCTGATCTCCAAGCCGTACATCGAGATCACGCTGAACCTGCTGGCGCGCTTCGGCATCCAGGTTCACCGCGACGGCTGGGAGCGCTTCACCATTCCCGCCGGCAGCCGCTACAGCTCGCCGGGTGACATCCACGTCGAGGCGGATGCCTCCTCCGCCAGCTACTTCATCGCGCTCGGCGCCATCGCAACCGGCGTTTCGGGCAAGGACGGCATCCGCATCGAGGGCGTGGGTGCCGACTCGATCCAGGGCGACATTCGCTTCATCGACGCCGCCCGCCAGATGGGCGCGCTGGTCGACAGCGGGCCGAACTGGCTCGAGATCCGCCGGGGCGCCTGGCCGCTCAAGGCCATCGACCTCGACGCCAACCACATTCCGGACGCCGCGATGACGCTGGCCGTGATGGCGCTCTATGCCGACGGCCCCACCACGCTGCGCAACATCGCGAGCTGGCGCGTGAAGGAAACCGACCGCATCGACGCCATGGCCAATGAGCTGCGCAAGCTCGGCGCCACGGTCGAGGCGGGGCCCGATTTCATCCGGGTACATCCGCTGGCGCAGGCCGGCTGGCGCCCCGCGAGCATCCGCACCTACGACGACCATCGCGTGGCGATGTGCTTCTCGCTGGCGGCGTTCAATCCGGCGGGCGTGCCGGTGCGCATCCTCGATCCGCACTGCGTCGCCAAGACCTTCCCCGACTACTTCGAGACACTCTTCTGCGTGGCCGAGGCCGCCGAAGTGCCCGTGATCTGCATCGACGGCCCGACCGCCTCCGGCAAGGGCACGCTGGCCGCCGAGGTGGCGCGCCTGCTGGGCTACCACTATCTCGATTCAGGCTCGCTCTACCGCGTGACCGGCCTTGCCGTGCGCCGCGCCGGCCTGAGCGCCGACACGCAGCACGAGGCCGAAGTCGCAGCCCTCGCCGCCGCCCTGCCCCTGCAGTTCACCGAAGGCAAGGTGCTGCTGGACGGGGAAGACGTGAGCGACGAGATCCGCACCGAAGCCGCCGGCATGGACGCCTCCCGCGTTTCCGCGCTGCCGGCCGTGCGCGAGGCACTGCTGGCGCTGCAGCAGCGTTTTCGCCGGCTGCCGGGCCTGGTGGCCGACGGCCGCGACATGGGCACCGTGATCTTCCCCGACGCGGCGCTCAAGGTCTTCCTCACGGCCAGTGCCGCCCAGCGGGCCGAACGGCGCCATAAGCAGTTGATTTCAAAGGGAATTTCGACTACACTCGACAGTCTTCGCTCCGACTTGGAGGCCCGTGACGCCAGGGATTCGTCCCGCAGCGTCGCCCCCCTGAAGCCGGCGCAGGACGCCCGCCACCTCGACAACTCGCAGTTGTCCATCGAGCAATCGATCGACACGGTGTTGGACTGGTGGCAGCAAATTCAGCCGTTCAAGCCCGCTTGAGCGGCTTGAAGTGACAGCCTTTCAGGTCCGCTTGAAAAGCTGGCGCCCAACGGCATATCCGTAGGCGCATACCGCTCCAGCAGGCTCCTTCCGCGCGACAGCGCACCGGCCTGCTGGTTGTTCAACCAACCGGGCTCATGCCCACAAAACCGCCGTCTACAGACCCACAGCAGCCGCACGCAATTTCGCAAGAGCGCCTGCCAACCCTGCCTGACGGAAGGAAACATACATGTCTGAATCTTTTGCCGATCTGTTCGAAGAGTCCCTGAAGCGTTCCGAAATGCGCACGGGCGAGGTCATCACCGCCGAAGTCGTGCGCGTGGAACACAACCACGTCGTCGTCAACGCCGGCCTGAAGTCCGAAGCGTACGTGCCGATCGAAGAGTTCAAGAACGACAAGGGCGAACTCGAAGTGCAGGCCGGCGACTTCGTTTCCGTTGCCATCGGCAGCGTTGAAAACGGCTACGGCGACACCATCCTCTCGCGCGACACCGCCAAGCGTCTGGCTTCGTGGCTCGCCCTGGAGAAGGCCCTGGAATCGGGCGACTTCGTCACCGGCACCACCAGCGGCAAGGTCAAGGGCGGCCTCACGGTCCTGGTCAACGGCATCCGCGCATTCCTGCCGGGCTCGCTGATCGACACGCGTCCGATCAAGGACCTGACCCCGTACGAGAACAAGACCCTCGAATTCAAGGTCATCAAGCTCGACCGCAAGCGCAACAACGTCGTGCTGTCGCGCCGCGCCGTGGTCGAGGCCAGCATGGGCGAAGAACGCGCCAAGCTGATGGAAACGCTGAAGGAAGGCGCAGTGGTGCGCGGCGTGGTCAAGAACATCACCGAGTACGGTGCGTTCGTGGACCTCGGCGGCATCGACGGCCTGCTGCACATCACCGACATGGCATGGCGCCGTGTCCGCCACCCGAGCGAAGTCGTTCAGGCCGGCCAGGAAATCACCGCCAAGATTCTCAAGTTCGACACCGAGAAGAACCGCGTGTCGCTGGGTCTGAAGCAGATGGGCGACGACCCGTGGATGGGCGTTTCGCGCCGCTACCCGCAAGGCACCCGCCTGTTCGGCAAGGTCACGAACATCGCCGACTACGGCGCGTTCGTCGAACTCGAGCCCGGCATCGAAGGCCTGGTGCACGTCTCCGAAATGGACTGGACCAACAAGAACATCGCTCCGAACAAGATCGTCTCGCTGGGCGACGAAGTCGAAGTCATGGTCCTCGAAATCGACGAAGACAAGCGCCGCATCAGCCTGGGCATGAAGCAGTGCAAGGCCAACCCGTGGCAAGAGTTCGCGCAGAACACCAAGCGCGGCGACCGCGTCAAGGGCCCGATCAAGTCGATCACCGACTTCGGCGTGTTCGTGGGTCTGGCTGCCGGCATCGACGGCCTGGTTCACCTGTCCGACCTCTCGTGGAACGAAGCCGGCGAAACCGCCGTTCGCAACTACAAGAAGGGCCAGGAAGTCGAAGCGATCGTGCTGGCTGTCGACGTCGACCGCGAGCGCATCTCGCTGGGCATCAAGCAGCTCGACAGCGACCCGTTCACCACCTTCACCACGGTGAACGACAAGGGCCAGATCGTGACCGGCAAGGTCAAGACCGTGGACGCCCGCGGCGCTGAAATCGACCTCGGCGAAGACATCGTCGGCTACCTGCGTGCTTCGGAAATCTCGCGCGACCGCGTCGAAGATGCCCGCAACGTGCTGAAGGAAGGCGACGAAGTCACGGCCATCGTCGTGAACGTTGATCGCAAGACCCGCAACATCCAGCTGTCGATCAAGCAGAAGGACATGGTCGACGAACAAGGCGCCATGGCCAGCCTGAGCCAGCAGTCGGCACGCGAGAACGCGGGCACGACCAGCCTGGGCGCCCTGCTGCGCGCCAAGCTGGACAACAACGACAGCAAGTAAGCTGAGCCGGAAGACAGAGCAGGCCCTGGGGCCGCTCTGTCTTTTTTTCGCCCACGTTTTTCGTTTATGTTTGGCCTATGACACGCTCGGACCTCGTCGAAGAACTCGCAGCCCGCTTTGCACAGCTCACGCACCGCGATGCCGAATACGCCGTCAAGACCATCCTCGACGCCATGAGCGACGCGCTGGTACGCGGACACCGCATCGAGATCCGTGGCTTCGGCAGCTTCTCGGTCAACCGGCGCCCGCCGCGCATCGGCCGCAACCCGCGCTCGGGCGAAAGCGTGCAGATCCCCGAGAAGCGGGTACCGCACTTCAAGCCCGGCAAGGCGCTGCGCGAAGCCGTCGATGCACGCACCGCGGAGCTCGACGCCGGCGGCAAGGAAGCCAAGGGCCGCAAGGCCTGACGCACGTGGATGCAAACGTAGAATGCTCCCGGCAACGGGAACGGCTATGAAATACCTCCTGTGGCTGCTCAAGGCAGCCATTTTTTTTACGCTCTTCGCCTTCGCGCTGAACAACCAGCACGACGCGACCGTCTACTTCTTCTTCGGCACCTACTGGCGTGCGCCGCTGGTGCTGGTCGTGCTCGCGGCCTTTGCCGGCGGGCTCGTGGTGGGAGCACTGGGCATGCTGCCGGGCTGGTGGAAGCACCGTGCCGCGGCGGCTCAAGTGCCCGCCGCAGGCGACACCACCCAGTCATCCGCACCGCCGGCCGCCACGAGCGCAACACCTGCAGCCGCCGTGTCGGTCGCCGGTGTGCCAGCCATCACCACCACCGACCTTCCCGCCGCACGTCAACATGGACTTTGATCCCAGCTGGCTGCTGATCAGCCTGCCCGTCGCCTTCGTGCTGGGCTGGCTCGCATCGCGCTTCGACATCCGGCAACTCAAGCTCGAGAACCGCCAGGCACCCAAGGCCTACTTCCGCGGCCTCAACTTCCTGCTCAACGAGCAGCAGGACCAGGCCATCGACGCCTTCATCGAGGCGGTACAGAACGACCCCGACACGCAGGAGCTGCACTTCGCGCTCGGCAACCTGTTCCGCCGCCGCGGCGAGTACCAGCGCGCGGTGCGCGTGCACGAGCACCTGCTGGGCCGCGGCGACTTGAGCCGCAGCGACCGCGAACGCGCACAGCACGCACTCGCGCAAGACTTCCTGCGCGCCGGCCTGCTCGACCGCGCCGAAGCCGCGCTGCAGAAGCTCGAAGGCACGCGCTACGAGAACGAGGCCCGGCTCGCGCTGCTGGCCATCTACGAACGTTCGCGCGAATGGGCCCAGGCGGCCGACGTGGCGCAGAAGCTCGACGAGTCCGACCAGGCCAGCTACAGCACGCGCCGCGCGCATCACCTCTGCGAGCAGGCCACCGAGCGCGTGGCGGCGGGCGACCTGCCCGGCGCTGCCAAGCTGCTGGAACAGGCCGTCGAACTCGCGCCGCAGGCGCCGCGCCCGGCCATCGACACCGCCAACCTGCAACTGCGCAACGGCGAGGCGAACGCGGCCTTCGGCACCCTCGTGGCCCTGAGCGACACCGCACCGCTGGCGCTGCCGCTCTATGCCGCCACGCTGCAACAAGCCGCCGTGGCCGCGCACCGCGAAGCCGACGCGCTCGAACTGCTGCAGCGCCGCTATGTCGATTCGCCCTCCATCGACGTGCTCGAAGCACTGATGGCTCTTGGCGGCAAGCCGAGCGCCACGGCCGAAGAGCCGAACCCCACGCCGCGCGACGGCTACATCGCGCACCTTGCGCAGCAGCCCTCGCTGGTCGCGGCTTCGCGCTGGCTCGCGGGCGAGCGCTTCGAGCACGAGCAGTTCCATCCACAGGTGCAGCGCGCGCTCGACCAGGCCACGCGGCCGCTCATGCGCTACCGCTGCGCGGCCTGCGGCTTCGAGGCGCACCAGTACTTCTGGCATTGCCCCGGCTGCCAGGCCTGGGACAGCTATCCACCGCGCCGCGTCGAAGAACTCTGATCACGTTTCTGAACAATGGTCACATGGACGCCGGCACGGCCTCCATGCGTCAACGCCCTGCTTTCGTGCCTCGTTGAGCGCGGGCCGACGATCCCGTCGGCAGTTACTCATCAACAAGACCACAGGGAGTTTTCATCATCATGTTCAAGAAGATCCTGGCGACCACCGCCATGCTGTTCGCGGTTGCCGCATTCGCGGCCGTCGACGTCAACAAGGGAACGGAAGCCGATCTCGACGGCATCAAGGGCGTCGGCCCGTCGATGTCCAAGCGCATCCTCGAAGCACGCAAGGAAGGCGAGTTCAAGGACTGGCCCGACTTCATGCAGCGCGTGAAGGGCGTGAAGGAAAAGAACGCGGCCAAGCTCTCGGCCGAAGGCCTGACGGTCAACGGCAAGAGCTTCGGCGATGCGGCCCCCGCCGCATCGAAGGAAGCGAAGGCTCCGGCCAAGGCTGCCAAGCCCTGATTCTTGCTTCGATAGAAATATGCAAAGCCGCCTACGGGCGGCTTTTTCATGCGCGCCGTCGCGGGGGAATGACAGGGAAATGGCAGGGAAAAGCCTCAGGAAGTGGCCCGGAATTTGCACGTAAGCTTCCTTTCGTTTTGCTTTCACTACATTCCGGAGCGAGTCAATGAATCACAAGTTCGGCATTGCCCTCGCGGGCCTCACCCTCGGTGCCGCGGCATTCGCCCAGACCAAGTGGGACCTGCCCACGGCCTACCCGGCCACCAACTACCACACGGAAAACATCACGCAGTTCGCGAAGGACGTGGACGCGGCCACGGGCGGCAAGGTGAAGATCACGGTGCATGCCAACGCGTCGCTGTTCAAGGCGCCCGAGATCAAGCGCGCCGTGCAGAGCGGCCAGGCGCAGGCCGGCGAGATCCTGTTGGCCAACTTCGCCAACGAGAATCCTATCTACGCGCTCGACGGCGTGCCCTTTCTCGCCACCACCTACCCCGAGGCGCGAAAGCTCTACGACGCATCGAAGCCCGCCATGGAGAAGCTGCTCGCGGCCCAGGGCATCAAGGTGCTGTTCGTGGTGCCGTGGGCGCCGCAAGGCATCTACACCAAGAAGGAAATCGGCTCGGTGGCCGACCTGCGCGGCATCAAGTGGCGCGCCTACAGCCCGGCGACAGCCAAGATCGCCGAGCTCATCGGCGCGCAGCCGGTGCAGATCCAGCAGGCCGAACTCAGCGCGGCCATGGCCACGGGCGTGATCGAGAGCTACATGAGCTCGGGTTCCACCGGCTACGACACCAAGACCTACGAGCACATCAAGAACTTCTACGACACGCAGGCCTGGATTCCCAAGAACGCGATTTTGGTGAACGCCAAGGCTTTCGACGCGCTCGACGCCGCCGCCAAGGCGGCCGTCACCAAGGCCGCCGCCGACGCCGAGGCGCGCGGCTGGAAGGTGGCGCAGGAGAAGAACGAGGAGTACAAGCGCCTGCTCGCCGAGCGCGGCATGAAGATCCACAAGCCCTCGCCCAAGCTCGACGCCGACATGCGCCAGGTCGGCGGCATCATGCAGGCCGACTGGCTCAAGGTGGCCGGTGCCGACGGCGCCGCGATCGTCGACACGTACAAGAAGAAGTAGGCGATGCGCCGCTTCCTGGACCGCCTGTACGACGGTGCGGGCGCGCTGGGCGCGCTCTGCGTGTTCCTGATCTTCGTGCTGATGATCCTGGCCGGCGTGGGCCGGCAGATGAACTGGCACGTGAGCGGGCTCAACGACGTGGTGGCCTGGCTGTGCGCCGCCGCCGCGTTCTTCGCAATGGCTCATGCGTTCCGCCACGGCGACTTCGTGCGCGTGACGCTGCTGCTGGAAGCCGTGTCGCCGAAGATGCGGCGGGTGCTCGACGTGGGCTGCCTGCTGGTCGCCGCGGTGTCGGTGGCCTACCTCACCTACTGGGCCACCAGCTTCACCTACGAGAGCTACGAGTTCGCGGAGATGGCGACCGGCCTCGTGGTCATTCCGATCTGGATTCCGCAGTCGACCTTCGTGATCGGCTGCTGGCTGCTGCTGATCGCCATGATCGACGAGCTGGTCGGCGTGGTGCGCGGTGAGAAGCCCAGCTACCAGCGCGCCATCGAGGAGCGCCACGCGGCGGGCGACTTCTCCTCCGACGTCTGAACGAACCCGACAACGACAACAACAGCAAGGGCACCGATGTTCGAAAACCTCTGGATGGGCGCGCTGCTGCTCGCGATCATGCTGCTGCTCCTGGCGGGCGGCGTGTGGATCGCGATGACACTGGCCATCGTCGGCTGGGTCGGCCAGGCCTTCTTCACCAACACGCTGCCGGGCAAGAACCTGTTCTCCGCCTTCTGGGAAAGCAACGCGAGCTGGGAGCTGGCGGCGCTGCCGCTCTTCATATGGATGGGCGAGATCCTGTTCCGTACCAAGCTCAGCGAGGAGATGTTCGAGGGCCTGCGCCCCTGGCTCAATCGCGTGCCCGGCCGGCTGATGCACACCACCATCCTCGGCTGCGGCGTGTTCGGCTCGGTCTCGGGCTCGTCGGCCGCCACCTGCGCGACCATCGCCAAGGTGGCGCTGCCCGAGCTCAAGCGCCGCGGCTACAACGAGAAGCTGGCCATCGGCTCGCTGGCCACCGCCGGCACGCTGGGGATCCTGATTCCGCCGTCGATCACCATGGTGGTGTACGCGGTGGCGGCCGACGCGTCGATCATCCGCATCTTCCTGGCCGGCTTCCTGCCGGGCTTCCTGTTGATGCTGCTGTTCTCGGGCTACATCGGCTGGTGGAGCCTGCGCAATCCGGGCGAAGTGCCGCCGGCCGATCCGCCGACGAGCTTCATGGAGAAGATCCGGCTGTCGGGCAACCTCATTCCCTGTTCGCTGCTGATCGTCTTCATCGTCTGGGTGCTGGTGGCCGGCTGGGCTACGGCCACCGAGTGCGCGGCCTTCGGCGTGCTGGGCTCGCTGGCCATCGCGGCCTGGGGCCGCAGCCTCACCTGGAAGAACTTCAAGGACGGCATCATGGGCGCCACGCGCACCAGCTGCATGATCATGTTCATCCTGGCGGGTGCCGCCTTCCTCACCAAGACCATGGCCTTCACCGGAATCCCGCGCGAGCTGGCCGAGTGGGTCGACAGCATGCATCTGTCGCCCTACGCGCTGATCGGCGCGCTGGTGCTGGTGTACCTGGTGCTGGGCACAGCGCTGGACGGCATCTCGATGATCGTGCTCACCAGCGCGGTGGTGCTGCCAATGATCCAGAAAGCGGGCTTCGACCTGATCTGGTTCGGCATCTTCATCGTGCTCTTGGTCGAGATCGCCGAGGTCACGCCGCCGGTGGGCTTCAATCTCTTCGTGCTACAGAACATGACGGGCAAGGACAGCAACGTGATCGCGAAGGCGGCGATCCCGTTCTTCTTCTGCCTGGTGCTGTGCATCGTGCTGATTACGCTGTTCCCTAGCATCGTGACGATCCTGCCGGACCTCGTGATGGGCCGTGAGAAATAGGCCAGGACCGGCCCCACCGGGCCGTCCGGCGGCGTGCGGATAATCGTTGCCATGCTGCTGAACGTCATCGTCATCTGCCTCGCCGCCTGCGTCGGCGCCCTCATGCGCTGGGGCTTCGCCCTCTGGCTCAACCCCGGCGGCATCCTGCCCTGGGGCACGCTGGCGGTGAACCTGATCGGCGGCTATCTCATCGGCGTGGCCATCGCCGTCTTCAGCGCCCTGCCGGACATCAATCCGGCTTGGCGGCTGATGGTGATCACCGGCTTCCTCGGCACGCTCACCACCTTCTCCAGCTTCTCGGCCGAAGTGGTGGGCATGCTGACCACCGGCCGCTTCGGCCTCGCGATGGGCACGATCGCGCTGCATCTGGGCGGCTCTCTTTGCATGACCTGGCTAGGGCTGCGCACGGTGCAGTCGTTCTCATCCTGAACCAGATGAAAACTGCGCTAAATCAGCCTTATGTCTTGCGGTTATAGATAAGCCTTTCCATAGGGCCCGCCGATAGAATCGACCCCAATGCCCCTGGTCTTTCTCGTCGCCCTCCCCTTCATCGCCAGCGTGCTGGCCGCGTTGATGCCGTCCAACGCGCGCAACAGGGAGTCGACACTCGCGGGGCTGGTCGCGCTGGGCTGCGCGGTGCAGGCTGCATGGCTCTTCCCGCAGATCGCGCACGGCAACGTGCTGCGCCAGCAGATCGAATGGCTGCCGGCCCTGGGCCTCAACCTCGTGTTCCGCATGGACGGCTTCGCATGGCTGTTCTGCATGCTGGTGCTGGGCATCGGCGCACTGGTGGTGCTCTATGCGCGCTACTACATGTCGGCCTCCGACCCGGTGCCGCGCTTCTTCTCGTTCTTTCTCGCGTTCATGGGCGCGATGATGGGCGTGGTGCTCTCGGGCAACCTGATCCAGATGGTGCTGTTCTGGGAACTCACCAGCCTGTTCTCCTTCCTGCTGATCGGCTACTGGCACCACCGCCGCGACGCGCGGCGCGGCGCGCGCATGGCGCTCACCGTCACCGGCGCGGGCGGGCTGTGCCTGCTGGCCGGCGTGCTGGTGCTGGGCCGCATCACCGGCAGCTACGAGCTCGACGTGGTGCTGGCCTCTGGCGACCTCATCCGCGCGCACTCGCTTTACCCCGTCGCGCTCACGCTGGTATTGCTGGGCGCCTTCACCAAGAGCGCGCAGTTCCCCTTCCACTTCTGGCTGCCGCGTGCCATGGCCGCGCCCACGCCGGTGTCGGCCTACCTGCACTCGGCCACCATGGTGAAGCTGGGCGTGTTCCTGATGGCGCGGTTGTGGCCGGTGCTCTCGGGCACGGAGCAGTGGTTCTGGATGGTCGGCGGCGCCGGCGCCATCACGCTGCTGCTCGGCGGCTTCATCGCCATGTTCCAGCGCGACCTGAAGGCGCTGCTGGCCTACTCCACCATCTCGCACCTCGGGCTCATCACGCTGCTGCTGGGGCTGAACAGCCCGCTCGCGGCCGTGGCGGCGGTCTTCCACGTGATGAACCACGCCACCTTCAAGGCGTCGCTCTTCATGGCGGCAGGCATCATCGACCACGAGACCGGCACGCGGGACATCCGCAAGCTCAGCGGCCTGATGCGGCTCATGCCCATCACCGGCACGCTGGCCATCATCGCCAGCGCCTCGATGGCCGGCGTGCCGCTGCTCAACGGCTTTCTCTCGAAGGAGATGTTCTTCGCGGAGACGGTGTTCATCCAGGCGACGCCCTGGGTCGACTTCAGCCTGCCGCTGATCGCCACGCTCGCGGGCATCTTCAGCGTGGCCTATTCGGCGCGCTTCGTGTTCGACGTGTTCTTCGGCCCGCCCTGCGGCGACGAGGTGCCCAGGCATCCGCACGAGCCGCCGCACTGGATGCGCGTGCCGGTCGAGCTGCTGGTGCTGGTGTGCCTGGTGGTGGGCGTGGCGCCGGCCTGGTCGGTCGGCCCGATGCTCGCCGCTGCAGCCACCCCGGTGGTCGGCGGCACGCTGCCTGAGTACAGCCTGGCCGTGTGGCACGGCTTCAACCTGCCGCTGCTGATGAGCTTCGTGGCGCTGGCGGGTGGCGCCGCGCTGTACCTGCTGCATCGCCGCCAGCGCGCGAGCGGCGGGCTCGAACACACGCCGCTGCTGCACCGCTTCGATGGCCAGGTCATCTTCGAACACATCATGGCGCTGCTGAGCGAGGCCGGCCGGCGCAGCCGCCGCCTCTTCGGCACGAAGCGCATGCAGTGGCAGTTGCTGCTGCTGGTGGTGGTGGCCGTCGCCGGCGCGACCGCTTCGCTCTGGCTCACGCCTGCCGCGCCCGGCACGCGCGAGCGGCTGCCCTTCTCGCCGATGTTCGCCATGACCTGGATCATCGGCGGCACCTGCGCGGTCGCCGCCGCGTGGCAAGCCAAGTTCCACCGGCTGGCGGCGCTGATGCTGGCCGCGGGCGCGGGGCTGGTCTCGTGCGTCACCTACATCTGGTTCTCGGCGCCCGACCTCGCGCTGACGCAGCTGGTGGTCGAGGCCGTCACCACGGTTCTGATCCTGCTGGGGCTGCGCTGGCTGCCGATGCGCAGCAAGGACGTGGTGCAGCCCGCGCGCGCGCGGCTCAGGCCCTGGGGCCGGCGCGGGCGCGACCTGCTGATCGCGGCCATCGCCGGCAGCGGCATGGCCGCGCTGGCCTGGGCCATGATGACGCGAACCTTCCCGCAGAGCATCTCGCCCTTCTTCCTCGAACGCGCGCTCACCGAGGGCGGCGGCACCAATGTGGTCAACGTGATGCTGGTCGACTTCCGCGGCTTCGACACCTTCGGCGAGATCACGGTGCTGGGCATCGTGGCGCTCACGGTGTACGCACTGCTGCGGCGCTTCCGCCCCGCCATCGAGTCGATGGCGCTGCCGATCCAGCAGCGGCTGCAGGCCGACGACGGCAGCAGCGACCTGCTGAACCCGCGCCGCGCCAAGGACACCGCCGTCGGCTACCTGATGGTGCCGGCCGTGCTGGTGCGCCTGCTGCTGCCGGTCTCGGTGCTGGTGTCGGTCTATTTCTTCATGCGCGGCCACAACGCACCGGGCGGCGGCTTCGTCGCGGGGCTGGTGATGTCGGTCGCGCTGGTGCTGCAGTTCATCGTCTCGGGCACCGAATGGGTGGAGGAGCACCTGCGCATCTACCCGCGCCGCTGGATCGCCATCGGCCTGCTGCTGGCGCTGGCCACCGGCGCCGGCGCGGTGTTCTTCGGCTATCCCTTCCTCACCACGCACACCGCGCACCTGCACCTGCCGCTCCTGGGCGAGGTGCACGTGCCCAGCGCCCTCTTCTTCGACACCGGCGTGTTCGCGCTGGTGCTCGGCGCCACCATGCTGATCCTGACCGCGCTGGCCCACCAGTCGATACGAAGCCACCGCTGGGCCGACGAGCAAAAAGAAAAAGAGGCGGAGGCGACCGCCGCCGCCACCTCCGAGGGAGGGGCCGGCTGATGGAAATCGTGCTCGCACTCGCCATCGGCGTGCTCACCGGCTCGGGTGTCTACATGCTGCTGCGCCCCCGCACCTTCCAGGTCATCATGGGCCTGACGCTGATCTCGTACGCGGTCAACCTCTTCATCTTCAGCATGGGGCGGCTCAAGGTCGACAGCGAGCCGGTGCTCATCAAGGGCCTGACCGCCACGCTGGCCAACACGGCCGACCCGATGCCGCAGGCGCTGGTGCTCACCGCGATCGTGATCGGCTTCGCGATGACGGCGCTCTTCCTCGTCGTGATGCTCGCCTCGCGCGGCCTCACCGGCACCGACCATGTGGACGGTGAAGAACGGCAGGAGGCAGAGTGAAGGAGGTTTTTCATCTGCTCGACCAGCTGCTCGAGTTCAGCATGCCGCACCTGGTGGCGGTACCGATCCTCGTGCCCATGCTCACGGCCGCGCTCATGCTGCTGCTGGGCGAGAACCGCCGGCGCGCCAAGTCGGCCCTGAGCGTGGTCTCGGGCCTGGTCGGCCTGCTGGCCGCGCTGGCGCTGCTGCGCTGGGTGAATGCGCCCGACACCGGCGGCGGCCCCGGCTCCATCGGCGTGTACCTGCCGGGCAACTGGCGCGCGCCATTCGGCATCGTGCTGGTGGCCGACCGGCTCTCGACCATGATGGTGGCGCTCACCGGCGTGATCGCCTTCGCCGCGTCGATCTACTCCACCTCGCGCTGGGACCGCGCAGGCGTGCACTTCCACCCGCTGCTGCAGCTGCAGCTCATGGGCCTGAACGGCGCCTTCCTCACGGGCGACCTGTTCAACCTGTTCGTGTTCTTCGAAGTGATGCTCGCGGCCTCCTACGGCCTGCTGCTGCACGGTTCGGGCCGGCTGCGCGTGCAGGCGGGTCTGCACTACATCGCGATCAACCTCGCGGCCTCTTCGCTGTTCCTTATCGGCGCGGCCATCCTCTACGGCGTGACCGGCACGCTCAACATGGCCGACCTGGGCATGCGCATCGCAGAGCTCTCGCCGGGCGACCGCGGGCTGGTGCACGCGGCCACCGCCATCCTCTTCACCGCCTTCTTCGCTAAGGCGGGCGCGTGGCCGCTCAACTTCTGGCTGGTGCCGGCCTACAGCGCGGCCGTCTCGCCGGTGGGCGCGGTGTTCGCATTGCTCACCAAGCTGGGCGTCTACACCGTGCTGCGGCTGTGGACGGTGCTGTTCGCACCCGACACCGGCGCATCGGCCGCCTTCGGCCAGCCGGTGCTGGTGGGCGCGGGCATTGCCACGCTCTTCGTGGCGGCCTTGGGCATCCTCGGCACGCAGCGGCTTTCCAACCTCGCGGGCTTCAGCGTGCTGATGTCGGCCGGCACGCTGCTCGCCGCCGTGGGGCTGGGGCAGCCGGCCGTGTGGGCCGGCGCGCTCTTCTACCTGCTGAGCTCCACGCTGGCGGTGAGCGCCTTCTTCCTGCTGACCGACATGATCGAGCGCTGGCGCAATGCCGGCATGAGCGTGGCGCCGCACGAGGCCGCGGGCACGGCGCCCTTCCTGGCCGAAGACCTGAGCGCGCTGAGCGACGTGAACCTCGACGACGACGCGCAGGCGCTCTACGGCCGGGCCATTCCGGCGGGCGTCGCCTTCCTCGGCCTGAGCTTCATGATCTGCACGCTGCTGCTGACCGGCCTGCCGCCGCTGTCGGGCTTCGTCGGCAAGTTCGCGATGCTCTCGGGGCTGATGAACGGCAGCGGCGCCATCGGCACGGCCAGCTGGACCTTCCTGGTGCTGCTGATCGCCTCCGGTTTCCTCGCGCTGATCGCGCTGAGCCGCACCGGCATCCGCCATTTCTGGACCCAGCCGCACGCCAACCTGCCCTCGCTGCCCGCGCTCGAAGTGCTGCCGGTGGCAGGGCTGATCGCCGCCTGTGTCGCACTCACGGTCTGGGCCGAGCCGGTGCTGCGCCACGCGCAGGCCACCGCCGAAGGCCTGCGCACGCCCGCCGCCTATCGCGCGGCGGTGATGGAGGCGCGGCAAGTACCGAACCCGACGCCATCCGCCAAGGCCGAAGGAAAGGCAGGCGCGCAATGAGACGCCTGATTCCCTCCCCGCCGCTGTCCCTCGCGCTGTTCGTCATCTGGCTGCTGCTCAACCAGTCGCTCGAGGCGAGCACGCTGCTGTCGGGCGTGGTGCTCGCCATCGCCGTGCCGCTCCTGACCGAGGGCCTGCGCCCCGCCACGGTGCGCATGCGCCGGCCCGGCGTGGCGCTGCGGCTGTGCGGCGTCGTGCTCTACGACATGTCGGTGTCGGTGTTCGCGGTGTCGCGTGCGCTGCTCACGCGCCGCAGCGAGAAGATCCAGGCAAGCTTCCTGCGCATACCGCTGGACATGCGCGATCCCAACGGCCTCGCGGTGCTCGCGATGATCATGTGCCTCACGCCCGGCACCGCCTGGGGCGAGGTGGCCTTCGACCGCAGCACCCTGCTGATCCACGTGTTCGACCTCGAGGACGAGGCGGCCTTCATCGCGCAGATCAAGAGCCGCTACGAACGCCCGCTGATGGAGATCTTCGAATCATGACGCCCATCCTTTTCTGGTCGCTCAAGTTCGCGCTGTTCCTGCTGGCGGTGGCGATGCTGTGCGCCGTCGCGCGCCTGCTGATCGGCCCTTCCGCGCAAGACCGCGTGATGGCGCTGGACTGCCTCTACATCAACGGCATGCTGATGATGCTGGTGCTTGGCATCGTCTACGCGAGCGACGTGTACTTCGCCGCCGCGATGCTGATCGCGCTCTTCGGCTTCGTGAGCTCGACGGCGATGGCCAAGTTCCTGCTGCGCGGGGAGGTGATCGAATGAGCGCCGCGCCGGGCCGCCCCAAGCAAGCTCGCACCGCAGTGCGAAGCACGGAGGTATTCCGATGACCGATTTCATCGTGGGCCCGCTGCCGCTGTGGGCCGAGATCGTCACCGCCGTCTTCGCGGTGCTGGGCGCCGCCTTCGCCGCGATCGGCTCCTTCGGGCTGGTGCGGCTGCCGACCTTCTTCCGCCGCATCCACGCGCCGACGCTGGGCGCCACCGGCGGCGTGTGGTCGATGACGGTCGCCACCATCGTGTATTTCTCGGCGCAGGGCCACAGCCTCTTCATGCACGCGGTGCTGATCGTGCTGTTCGTGGCGCTCACCACGCCGGTCACCACCATCTTCCTGATGCGCGCCGCGTTGTTCCGCGAACGGCAGAAGAACGGCGACGTGCCGCCGCCGGCGCCTTCGGACCAGGGGCCGATCCCGCCCTACGAGGGCTGATCGACTAAGGAAGGCCGCGCCGCCGGCTCAGGCGGCCAGCAGCCGCTCCTTGGCCTGCGCCACTTCCATCTCGCGCGGCAGCGTCACCGCGTTCTTCACCGCGAGGATCTCCGCCATCACGCTCACCGCGATCTCCGGCGGCGTCTTGCTGCCGATGTAGATGCCGATGGGCCCGCGCAGCCGCGCGAGCGACTCCTCGGTCTGGTCGAAGTGCTCGATCATGCGCTCGCGCCGCGCGTCGGCATTGCGGCGCGAACCGATGGCGCCGACGTAGAAGGCGTCGCTTTGCAGCGCCTCCAGCAGCGCGAGGTCGTCGAGCTTGGGGTCGTGCGTGAGCGCGACCACGCAGCTGCGGCGGTCGGGACTGAAGGCGGTCACCGCGTCGTCGGGCATGTCGGTCGTGATGTGCACGCCGGGCAGCGACCACGCGGTGCGGTACTCGGCGCGCGGATCGCACAAGGTCACGGCGAAGCCGCTGAACTTGGCCATGGTGGCGAGGTACTCGGCGAGCTGGCCGGCGCCAATCAGCAGCATGCGGTATTCGGGGCCGAAGGTGTTCGTCAGCTCGGTGTCGTTCACCGTGAGCTCGTCGGGCGCCGTCGCCTCGGCGATGCGCACCGCGCCGGTGGCCAGCGTCACCGTGCGCTGCATGAGCTTGCCCTGCTCCAGTTGCGCCACCAGCAGTTCGAGCGAGCCGGCGTCGGGCGCGTATTCGAGCAGCAGTTCCAGCGTGCCGCCGCAGGGCAGTCCGAAGCGGTGCGCCTCGTCGGCGGTGATGCCGTATTTCACGAGTGCGGGCGGCGCGCCCAGCGGCACGTCTTCCGCCTTGCCATGGGCATGGCTGTAGCGCGCGATCAGGTCGTCTTCGATACAGCCGCCCGAGACCGAGCCGACCACCGCGCCGTCTTCGGCCAGGGCCATGATCGAGCCCACGGGCCGGGGCGACGAGCCCCAGGTGCGCACCACCGTCGCCAGCAGCGCGCGCTTGCCGGCACGCCGCCAGTCGCGCAGCGTGCGCAGCACCATGACGTCGAGGTTTTCCATGACGGTGCGGTCCGGGGTTTCAGGCGGCGTCGCCGCCGGGTGCGGCAGGCGCGTCCTTGTCGTCCTTCTTGCCCAGGCCGATCTTCTTCATGAGCCCGGACATCATGCCGGCCTTCTCCGCCGGCGCCTCGGCAGGCTCCGCGGCCGGCGCGGGCGGCGGGCCGTAGCGGCTCTGCATCTCGGCTTCGAAGCGCTTGAAGAAATCGTCGGCCGTGGACTTGGCCGCGCCATCGATCAGGCGCTGGCCGAGCTGGGCGATCTTGCCGCCGACCTGGGCCTGCACGGTGTAGTCGAGTTCGCAGCCTGCGGGGGCGGCGGGCGGTGTCGCGGCATCCGCCTCGTGCGCAATGGCGCCGCCATCGGCCGGGACATCAGGAGCAGTCACCGCTTCAGAAACGACTGGCTTGAGCGTGACGCTCGACGATCCCTTGGCGAAGCCGGCCACGCCGCCCTGCCCTTCGAAGGTGAGCTTGTAGCCATCGGGCGCCACGATGTCCGACAGCAGCACCTTGCCGTTGAACTTGGCCGACACCGGTCCGATCTTGACCGCGAGCGCGACGCTGTACTGGTTGTCGCCCACGAGCTCGAACTTGTCGCAGCCGGGGATGCACTTCTTCAGCGTTTCGGGGTCGTTGAGCGCCTCCCAGGCCTGTTGTTGAGTGACGCCCAATCGGCGGTTTCCGAGCATTTCCATGGTGGGTTCCTTTGTCTTCCTTCCCGGTGCCGCTAGCGGCCGGACCGCATCAGGGCGGCCAGGCTCGCTGCGAGCTGTTCGAGTGCGCTGAGATTGTGAACCGCCAGCATCGCATCCGCTTGCCGGTGCAGCACGGCGGCCCCACGCGCCAGAGGGGCGTAGCCCTCGAAGCGCAGCAGCGGGTTGAGCCACAGCAGGCGGCGCGAATGGCGCTTGAGCCACAGCAGTTCCTGCTCCAGCACGGAGGGCTCGCCGGTGTCCAGGCCGTCGCTGATCACCAGCACCAGCGTGCGGCGGCCGGTCAGCCGGCGGGCATGGGCGCGGCGCAGTTCGGCCAGCGAGGCGCCGAGCCGCGTGCCGCCCGCGAAGTCGTCGATGGCGAGGCTGGCGGCGCCCAGCATCGCGTCGGTGTCGGCCAGCCGGAAGGCCGGCGTCAGGTCGGTCAGCCGGGTGCCGAAGGCGAACACGTCGCGCCGGCCGGCCCGCCGGGTCGCGGCATGCAGGAAGGCCAGCAGCAGCCGCGCATAGCGCTCCATCGAGCCCGACACGTCGACCAGCACCAATAACGGCAACGGCTGCTCGCGCCGGGCCAGCCGGGACAGGCGCAGGATCTCTCCGCCCGTACGCGCCGCCTCGTGCAGCACGCCCGGCCAGTGCATGCGCGCATGCTGCCGGCCGGCGTCGCCGGCGGGGCGCAGGCGGCGCGAAGGCAGCTCGGGAATGGGCAGGCGGATGTCGCGCGCGAGCCGCTCGACCAGCCGGTATTCGGCGGCGCCGAGCGCGTTGAAGTCGGCGTGCTGCAGGCGCTGCCGGTCGCTCGACGTCATGGCGGCATCGAACTCGATCTCGCGGTCGGGCTTGGCCGGTTCCAGCGGCTTCGCGGCGTTGCGCGGCGCGCTGAGCGCTTCGCGCACGCGCGGGCGGCGCTTCGATGGCTCGGCCTTGCCTTCGGCGCTCGGCAGCATCTGGGCGAGCAGCTTGTTGGCCAGCTCCGGGTCGCGGAACCAGGCATCGAAGAGTTCGCGGAACACCATGCGGTCCTGCTCGCGGCTGACCATCACCGCTTCCATGGCGGCGCTCAGGTCGAGCTTGTCTTCCACGCCCACCAGCGAGGCTGCTTCGGCGGCCAGCGCGATGCGCATGGCATCGGTGCGAACGCCCGCGCGCCGCAGCGCCCGGCCGAAGGCGGCGATGTTGCCCGCGAGCTTGCCGCTGCGGACGTCGCCGAGTTGCTGGACGCCGGTGCTGGCCATCGGTCGGTCACGCCTCGGGCTTGAGCAGGTCCGACGCCAGCTCCTGCGTCAGCGCGGCCACGTCGTCGCGCTGCTTGAACAGGATGCCGGCGGTATCGACCACCACTTCGGGGTCGAGCTCCACGGTGTCGAGCGCGATCAGCGCCCTCGCCCATTCGACGCTCTCGGCGATGCCAGGCGCGCGCTGGAAGGCATTGGCGAAGGGCGTCTCACGCAGCCGCGCGACGAAGGCGGCCACCTGCGCCGAGAGCTTCTCTCCAGCCTCGGGCACCTGCGCGCGCACGATGGCCAGCTCGCGCTCGCGCTCGGGGTAGTCGAGCCAGTGATAGAGGCAGCGGCGCTTCACCGCGTCGTTGAGCTCGCGGGTGCGGTTGCTCGTGAGGATGGTGACTGGAGGCACCACCGCGCGCACCGTGCCCAGCTCGGGAATGCTCACCTGGTACTCGCCCAGGTATTCGAGCAGGAAGGCCTCGAAGGGCTCGTCGGCGCGGTCCACCTCGTCGATCAGCAGCACGGCGCCGGGCAGCGGCGTCTGCAGCGCCTGCAGCAGCGGGCGGCGGATCAGGTAGTGCGGCTGGTAGACCTCGGCTTCCACGTCGCGCGCCGCGCCAGTGGCCTCGGCCGCGCGCATGTGCAGCAATTGCGCCGCGTAGTTCCATTCGTAGAGCGCCTCGCGCTGCTCCAGGCCGTCGTAGCACTGCAGGCGCAGCAGCTCGCGGTTAAGAGCGGTCGACAGCGCCTTCGCCAGCTCGGTCTTGCCGACGCCGGGCTCGCCCTCGAGCAGCAGCGGACGCTGCAGCTTGAGCGCGAGGAACACGGCCGTGGCCAGGCGCCGGTCGGCGAAGTAGCCGGCCTGCATGAGTCCGGTGGAGAGGGAGTCGATGCTCGGGAAGATCATGGCGAAGCGTAGCGGAAGACGCGAGGCTGTCGCGTCTTCCGGTGAGCGGACAACGACCCCGGCTTCTTCAGCCCAGGGCCTTGGTGACTGCGCGTTGCGTCAGCACGCTGATCAGGTTCGCGCGGTAGGCGGCCGAGGCATGCAGGTCGCTGTTGAGATCGCTCGCGTCGATCTTCACGGCCGCGGCAGCGGCTGCGGTGAAGCTCTTGTTGAGCGCGTCTTCCAGGCCCGCATGGCGGAACACGCCGTTGCCCGCGCCGGTGACCGCCACGCGCACGCCGCTGTCGTACTGCGCAAGGAACACGCCGACCAGCGGGAAATTCGACGCCTTCTGGCGCAGCTTCTCGTACACGGCGCGCTTCGGGATCGGGAAGCGGATCGCAGTGATCAGCTCGCCGTCTTCCAGCGCCGTGGTGAAAAGGCCGAGGAAGAAGTCGTCGGCCGCGATCTCGCGCTTGGAGGTGACGATGGTTGCGCCCGAGGCCAGCACCGCGCTGGGGTAGCACGCGGCCGGGTCGTTGTTGGCCACCGAGCCGCCGATGGTGCCCATCGCGCGCACCTGCCGGTCGCCGATGCGCGAAGCCAGGTCGGCCAGCGCCGGATAGGCGGCCTTCACGTCGGCGTTGTTCGCCACCTCGAGGTGGCGCGACATGGCGCCGATGGTGATGGCGTTGCCGTTCTTCGTGATGCCGGTGAGCTCCTTGATGCCGCTCAGGTCCACGAGCTGTTCGGGTGCCGAAAGCCGCAGCTTCATCGAGGCCAGCAGGGTCTGTCCGCCGGCCAGCGGCTTGGCGCCGGCGGCCACGAGTCTTGCCGCGTCGGCCACCGAAGCGGGCCGTTCGAGTGTGAAGGCATACATGGTGTGATTCCTTCTTTGTTCTATTTCGTTCAGGGGTTGGCGGCTGCTGCCTGCATCGCCTCCCACACACGGGCGGGCGAAGCGGGCATGTCGAAATCCTTGACGCCCAGCGGCGCCAGCGCGTCGAGCACGGCGTTGATCACGGCCGGCGGCGAGCCGATGGCCCCCGCCTCGCCGCAGCCCTTGGTGCCCAGCGGGTTGTGTGTGCACGGCGTGCACACGGTGTCCAGCTTGAACTGCGGGAAGTCGCCGGCGCGCGGCATGGCGTAGTCCATGAAGCTGCCGGTAAGCAGCTGGCCGGTTTCGTTGTCGTAGACGCAGTTCTCCAGCAACGCCTGGCCGATGCCCTGCACCAGCCCGCCGTGCACCTGGCCCTCGACGATCATCGGGTTGATGATGGTGCCGAAGTCGTCCACCGCGGTGAAGCGGTCGACCCTGACCTCGCCGGTCTGCCTGTCGACCTCGACCTCGCAGATGTAGGTGCCGCCCGGGAAGGTGAAGTTGGTCGGGTCGTAGAAGGCGGTTTCGTTCAGGCCCGGCTCCAGCTTGTCGAGCGGGTAGTTGTGCGGCACGTAGGCCGTGAGCGCCACCTGGCCGAAGGGGATCCTCTTGTCGGTGCCCTTGACCGTGAACTCGCCGTTGGCGAACTCGATGTCGGCGTCGCTCGCCTCCATCAGGTGCGCGGCGATCTTCTTGGCCTTGGTCTCGATCTTGTCGAGCGCCTTCATGATGGCCGCACCGCCCACCGAGATGGAACGCGAGCCGTAGGTGCCCATGCCGAAGGGCACGCGGCCGGTGTCGCCGTGCACCACGTCGACGTTCTCGACCGGAATGCCCAGCCGGCCCGCCACCACCTGCGCGAAGGTGGTCTCGTGGCCCTGGCCGTGGCTGTGCGAGCCGGTGAACACCGTCACGCTGCCCGTGGGGTGCACGCGGATCTCGCCGCACTCGAACAGGCCCGCGCGCGCACCGAGCGCGCCCGCAATGTTCGACGGCGCGATGCCGCAGGCCTCGATGTAGCTCGAATACCCGATGCCGCGCAGCTTGCCCCTGCCCTCGCTGGCCGTCTTGCGGGCGGCATAGCCGTCGACCTCGGCGAGCACGCGGGCCTTGTCCATGCAGGCGTGGAAGTCGCCGGTGTCGTACTGCAGCGCCACCGGCGTCTGGTACGGGAAGGCGGTGATGAAGTTGCGCTTGCGGATCTCGTCCTGCCCCAGCTTCATTTCCCAGGCGCAGCGCGACACCAGCCGTTCAAGCAGGTAAGTGGCTTCGGGCCGCCCCGCCCCGCGGTAGGCATCGACCGGCGCGGTGTTGGTGAACCAGGCATCCACCTCGACGTAGATCTGCGGCGTGGTGTACTGGCCCGCCAGCAGCGTGGCGTAGAGGATGGTCGGTACCGCCGTCGAGAAGGTCGACAGGTAGGCGCCCAGGTTGGCGTCGGTATGCACACGCAGCGCGAGGAACTTGCCATCCTTGTCCATCGCCATTTCGGCGTGGCTCACGTGGTCGCGGCCATGCGCGTCGGACAGGAAGCATTCCGAACGGTCGGCCGTCCACTTGATGTTGCGGTTGAGCTGCCTGGCCGCCCAGGTCAGGCACACGTCCTCGGCATACAGGAAGATCTTGGAGCCGAAGCCGCCACCCACGTCGGGAGCGATCACGCGCACCTTGTGCTCGGGCAGGCCCAGCACGAAGGCCGTCATCAGCAGGCGCTCGACGTGCGGGTTCTGGTTGGAGACGTACAGCGTGTAGTCGTCGCCCGCGCGGTTGTAACTTCCGATGGCCACGCGCGGCTCGATGGGGTTGGGCACCAGCCGGTTGTTGACCAGGTCGAGCTTGGTCACGTGCGCTGCACCGGCGAACACCGCGTCGACCGCGGCCTTGTCGCCCAGCGCCCACTTGTAGCACTGGTTGTCGGGCGCCTCGTCGTGCAGCGTGACGCCGCCGGCCTTCTTCGCGGCGTCGGCCACGCTCACGAGCGCGGGCAGCACTTCATAGTCGACCACCACCGCCTCGGCGGCGTTCCTCGCCTGCTCGACCGTCTCGGCCACCACCATGGCCACGTGGTCGCCGACGTAGCGCACCTTCTTGATCGCGAGGATCGGGTGCATCGGCTCCTTCATCGGGGTGCCGTCGGGGTTGTTGATGAGCCAGCCGCAGGGCAGCCCGCCCATCTTTCCCTCGATGTCCTTGCCGCTGAAGATGCCGACCACGCCGGGCATCTTCAGCGCTTCGGCGGTGTCGACCGACTTGATGACGGCGTGGGCGTGCGGCGAGCGCACGAAGACCGCGTGGCTCTGGTTGGCCAGCGTGATGTCGTCGGTGTAGTTGCCGGCACCCGTCAGGAAGCGGTAGTCCTCCTTGCGCCGGAGAGCCTCGCCGATGTGGGGCAGGTTCGAGAAGTCGGAAGCACCCATGATGTCGCTCCCTTCACGCCGTGACGGTTGCCTTGACGGGGGTGCCCGAGGCCATCGCCTCGCCGCCCATCTTCACTGCCTTGACGATGTTCTGGTAGCCCGTGCAGCGGCACAGGTTGCCGTCGAGCAGCTCGCGGATCTCGGATTCGCTCGACTTGGGGTGGTGGGTGCACAGGTCGATGGCGCTCATGACCATGCCCGGGGTGCAGAAGCCGCACTGCAGGCCATGGCATTCCTTGAAGGCCGCCTGCATGGGGTGCATGGTGCCGTCGGCCTCGGCGATGCCCTCGATGGTGGTGATGTCGGCGCCGGCCGCCTGGGCCACCAGCACGTTGCATGACTTGACGGCCCTGCCGTTCACATGGACGGTGCAGGCGCCGCACTGGGCGGTGTCGCAGCCGACGTGGGTTCCGGTGAGGTGGAGATGCTCGCGCAGCGCGTGTACGAGGAAGGTGTTGGGAGGAGCGTCGACCGTGACCTGGCGGCCGTTGACCTTGAAAGCGACCTGCATTTGGCTGTCTCCGTAAAAGGTGATGGCTGTTTCAGCAAAGGCATCTTGGATGCCGACCTTTGGCACTATCCTAGGCAAAACCCTTGACACTTGCACAGAGCGCGCGAAATTCTCAAAATGAAACAGCTTGCCATCCGGCGGGCCGGGAAAAGCCTGCATACATGCGCGAAAAACCACGATGTCCGTATCAATCGTTTCGCCGCCTCCTGAGCGTTCCCTGGCAATCGCCCAAGCCCGCCGCGAACTGATCGAAGGCGAGTCGGCACCCCGCGCGCGCGGGGCCGCCTGCATCGATTCGTGGATCACCCGCTCCTGGCAGCGCTGCATCGAGGCCGGCCGCCGGCCCCAGCAGCGCGTCAGCTTCGACCCCGTGAGCCGCTCGGCCAGCATCGATATCGCCGAGCGCAACCGGGCACTGGTCGCCGCGGCCCGCCCGGTGATCGAGCAGCTCTCGCGCGCCATCGCCGACACCCGCTATTTCGCCGTTCTCACCGATGCCGAGGGCATCGTGGTCGACGTGGGCAACCTGCCCGACGGCACCGACGCCGCGAGCCGCTACGCGCGCGACATCGGGCGCATCGGCGTCGATCTCTCCGAGCGTGCCATCGGCACCAGCGCCATCGGCACCGCGCTGGCAGAGCAGGAATCGGTGTGGCTGCACCGCGGCGAGCATTTCTTCGATGACACCAGCGTCTACAGCTGCGCGGGCGCCCCGCTCTTCGGTCCCCGGGGCGACTGCATCGGCATGCTCGACCTGACCGGCGTGCAGGTGGTGGAGCGGCCCGAGCTGCGCCATCTGGCCACCCTCTCCGCGCGCAACATCGAGAACATGCTGGTGATGCGCGAGCCCTGCGAGCTGCTGCTGCACCTGGCATGGCCCGGCAGCTCGGGCAGCGAGGCCACCGAGGGGCTGCTGTGCATCGACGCCGCGGGCACCGTCACCGGAGCCAACGCGGCGGCCCGGCAGATGCTGCACCAGCCGCTGCCGCGCAGCGAGCACGCATTGAGCTTCAACGACCTGTTCGCGCTGCCGCTGCACATGATGTTCGACGCGGCCCGCCGCGGCGACGCGGTGCTCGAGGTGCCGCTGTGGTCCGGCCTGCGCGTGCAGGTGCGGCCGCAGCGCGGCGGCGCCGCCGGCACGTCTTCCGCAAACCTTTCCACCGACAGCCGGCCCCGGCTGCGCGACGTGGAAACCGCGCTGATCCGCAAGGCGGTGGCCGATGCGCGCGGCAACGTGGCGGAAGCCGCGCGGGCGCTGGGCATCAGCCGGGCGACGGTCTACCGCAAGCTGTGGCGCGGGCGGCCTGCCGGCACGGCGGACTGAAGCAGGCGCCGCACCGTTCAGCTTTCGTTCAGGCGCCGACAGGCACCTTGTCCAGGAAGCCCGTCACCGACCGCAGCTTGCCCGCATCGACCTGCGCGAAGTCGGTGCCCTGGATCAGGTCTTCCGCCCCGCTCGGCCCCAGCGTCCACGAGAAGCGCAGGTGGTCGCCGTGCGAATCGGCCTTGCCCAGCAGGTTGAAGCGGAAGCCCGGGTAGCGCTGGTGCACCGCGCCGACCAGCGCGCTGATCTGCTCGTGTCCGCTGGCCTGCGCGATCGGGTCGGCGTAGTGCGCGTCGGCGGTCCAGCCGGCTTCGATCAGCGCAGCGCGGCGGGCCGCGTCGGTTTCGTTCCAGACGGCGATGTAGCGTTGGGCGATCGTGGTGGCATCGTGTGCGGCGGTGTTCATGGTGACGATTCCTCTGGTGGGTTCAGGCCCGCAACATCGCGGGGTGAAGGAATGGTCGCGCCGCACGCGATCCGGGTCGATGACCTCTCAGGTCATGGAATGCGGCTGCCGGACCCGCCCTCCCTGACGGCCCTCGGCAATCACATTGCGTCGAGGGGAAAGACCGGCCGGCTCACCTTGCTGAACGGGAACAGGCTGTAGTCCGAGCTCGTAACGCCCGGGCTGTCGCACTCCACCAGCGCGGTCGACAGCGGCTCGAACACCGGCCGGCAATACATGCGCGACTTGAGCAGCAGAAAGCGCTCCTTGCGCGGATCGAGCCCCGCGCATTCGAAGACGCCGATGTCCCAAGGCTCCTGCGTGCGCTCGGTCACCACAATGCGCGCCGTGCCGATGTCGAACAGCACCGTGCGCCCCATGCTGCTGCGCTGGCCGGTGTAGGTGGGACCGGTAATGACGTACTCGCCGTCGCTGATGGTTCGCACGGTGCCCGTCAGGCGCACCGGCGTCTTCGAGAGACCGATGCCTTCGAGCGAGACCTTGTTGCCGAGCGCCACAGTCACCTGCGCGCCCTCGCCCGCCGCGACCAGTTGCGCCACCGCTTCGGGGTCGCACAGCGGCCCGACGCCGATGCCGTGCAGCCCCTGCGCCAGCGCCTCCTGCAGCACGTCCATGGTGTCGCAGCTTCCGCCCGACATGCAGTTGTCGCCATGGTCGAGCAGCAGCACCGGGCTTGTCGCGCCCTCGGCGATGAGCTTTGCGCGCGCGATCGACTGCGCCAGCGGTTCGCTGCGGTAGATGAAGGCCTCGCGCTCGCTCCACATCTGCGCGGCGATTCGGTCGGCCGTGGCCTGCGCGCGCTCGGGCGACTGCGCATCGACGACGATCACGCTCATGCACGGCGCCTCGATGTCCGACAGCGAGAAGCCCGCGAGGATCGACACCGCCAGCGACTCCGACTTCTCGGCCTCGCGCGCCGCCTCGATGGCGCGCTGCATCGCGCCGGTGAACGACGCGCTGCGCAGCGTGTGCGCCATCAGCGGCAGCCGGTGCCAGCGCATCGCCGGCTTGCTGCGTCCGGCCAGCATGTCGAGCAGCAGCCGGCCGGCGTGCTCGCCGGTTTCGTACATGTCGACGTGCGGATAGGTCTTGAAGCCGACGATCACGTCCGCGTTTTCCACCATCTCGGGCGTGACGTTGGCATGCAGGTCGAGCGCCACGCCGATGGGCACGCCCGGCGCCGCAGCGCGCAGGCGCACCAGCAGGTCGCCTTCGCCGTCGGCGCTGTTCTGCGCCACCATCGCGCCGTGCAGGTCGAGCAGGATGGCGTCGCAGCCCGGCGCCGCGTCGACGATGCATTGCGTCAGCAGCGTGTAGGCCTGCGCGTCGACCGGCCCGCTCGGGTTGGCCGAGGCCGACACCGGCGTGACCACCGTGGCGCCCGCCGCTTCGGCAAGGTCGATGAAGGCCGACATCGCGGTGCGCATGCCCTTGTTGTCGCGGTAGGCCTGCTCGCCGAAGGTCGGGCCGTCGGGGCCGAAGGCCGCAAGCGGCGTGGGCACGGGCGAGAAGGTGTTGGTCTCGTGGTTGAGACGCGCTATCAAGACTTTCATTGAGCAAACTTCCCGCCGCTTGCCAGCATCGTGATGTCGCCGAAATTCGAACCATTGCGGTTGTCGGCCTTGAACGTCAGCATGTAGCCACCCAGGTTCATGGGCGGCGAGGTCTCGATGGTTCGCCTGAGCGATTCGGTGGTAATCGGCCCCTTGACGCGCTGCAGCGCTTCCGCAAACGCCTTGGCCGTGATGTAACCCTCTAGGCCCAGGTAGGAGCCCTCGCCCTCGCTGCCTGCACTCTTGCGCGCGCGCTGGTACTCGTCGACGATCGGAAAGCGGGTCTTCCAGAACGGCGGCATCACCTGCGACAGCACGATGCCGCGGCTCTTCTCGCCGAGCTCCTTGTAGAGCAGGAAAGAGCTGGCCACCGAGTTCGTGTAGATCTGCGGATGAATCGACGCGGCGACCAGCGCCCGGATCATATTGATCGCCGGCATGCCCGCCGCAATGACGTATACGGCCTGCGCGCCGCTGGCAATGATCTGCTGCGCGGCGCGCGTCGGTTCCTTTTCCTGCGGGTCGAAGCGCAGCGCCAGCACCTGGGACAGCCCGTTCTTCTGGAGCGCGTCTATCGCGTCCTTCTCGATGCCCTTGCCGTACGCGTCGTCGCTGGAGACGATGGCGATGCGCGTCAGGCCCACCGTTGCCAGGTGGGTCATCACGCGGCGCACTTCGTCGGCGTACGACTCGCGCACGTGATAGATCGGCACCTTCGGCCCGCGCAGCACCGCGGCACCGGTCAGCCCGCCGAAGATGAAGCTGTCGTATTTCGCTGCCACGGGCGCCATGGCCGCACCAATGCCCGTGCCCATGGTGCCGAAGAGGCAGACCACGCGGTCGGTGCCCAGCAGCTTCTCGGCGTTGGCCGCGGCCTTGTCGGCCGCATAGACATCGTCGTACGTGATCATCTTGACGGGCCGCCCGCCGATGCCACCGGTCTTGTTCAGCTGGTCGAACAACAGCGTCTGGCCTTCCATGAACGCGAGGCTGTTGGGCGCCAGGGGGCCCGTCAGCACCGCCGACTGCCCCACCAGGATCGGATCGGCCGCCACGGCCGGCACCACGGCGCACGCAAGGGCCAGCGCCATCAGGGCGCGGCTCCACGCCTTCACGACGCGACTCCCGCGCTTTGCAGCATGGCCTGCAGCAGCACGTTGCAGCCGGCTTCGAGATGATCGGGCTGCGCGTCCTCGATCTCGTTGTGGCTGATGCCGTCGCGGCAGGGCACGAAGATCATGGCCGTGGGGCACACGCGCGCGAGGTACACGGCGTCGTGGCCCGCGCCGCTGATCACGTTCATCCAGCTCATGCCCTGCGCCTGCGCGGCCTCGCGCACTGCGGACACCAGCTTCGGTGTAAAGGGCTGCGGCTGGAAGTACACGACCTGCTCCACCGACATCTCGACCTTGCCCTTCGTGGCAATGCGCTGCACGGCTTCCTTCAGTTCAGCGTCCATGGCCGACAGCACCACGTCGTCGGCCGCGCGCAGGTCGACGCTGAGCTTCACGCGCCCCGGAATCACGTTGCGCGAATTGGGATAGTTGTCGATCCAGCCGACCGTGCCGCGCGCATGCGGCGCGTGGGCCAGCGCGATGCGGTTGACCTCGATCACGAGTTCGGAGGCGGCCAGCAGCGCGTCCTTGCGCAGCTCCATCGGCGTGGGGCCGGCGTGGGCTTCCATGCCCTGCACCACCACGTCGTACCAGCGCTGGCCCAGCGCGCCCTCGACCACGCCGATCACGCGCTCGTTGGCTTCGAGCACCGGGCCTTGTTCGATGTGAGCTTCGAAGTACGCGCCCACCGGCGATGCTTGCGCCGAGGCCGGCGTGCTGCCGGCATAGCCGATGGACGCCAGCGCGTCGGACACGCTGATGCCGTCGTTGTCGCGCTGCGCCAGCGCATGCTCCAGCGTGAAGGCGCCGGCGAAGACGCCCGAGCCCATCATCACCGGCACGAAGCGCGAGCCCTCCTCGTTGGTCCACACCGCCACTTCGAGCGGCGCCTCGGTCTCTACCCTGGCGTCGTTCAGCGTGCGGATCACTTCCAGCCCGGCGAGCACGCCGTAGTTGCCGTCGAACTTGCCGCCGGTGGGCTGCGTGTCGATGTGGCTGCCCGTGGAGACGGGCGGCAGCGCGTTGTTGCGCCCGGCGCGGCGCGCGAAGATGTTGCCGATGGCGTCCACACGCAGCTCGCAGCCCGCCTCGCGTGCCCAGCGCGAGAACAGGTCGCGCCCCTGGCGGTCGAGCTCGGTCAGCGCGATGCGGCAGACGCCGCCTTTCTCGGTGGCGCCAAGCTGCGCCAGTTCCATCAGCGAGTTCCAGAGCCGCCGGCCGTCGATGCGGAGTTCGTTGTGAGAGTTCTTCATGGCTTTGCGAAAAGGAATGGAGGGACTGCGGGAGGCCTCAAGCAAGGCCCACGCCCAGATAGCGGTCTTTCACTTCGTGGTCGGCCATGAAGGCCGCGTTGCCGGCCTCGTGCACGATCACGCCCTGCTCCACGATGTAGTGGCGGTCGGCCAGCTGCACGCAGACTTCGAGGTTCTGCTCGACCAGCAGGATCGCCACGCCGGCGGCCTTGATGGTCTTGAGCTGCGCGACGATCTCTTCCACGATCACCGGCGCCAGGCCCTCGACCGGCTCGTCGAGAATCAGCAGGCGCGGGTGGTTCATCAGCGCCCGGCCGATGGCCAGCATCTGCTGCTCGCCGCCCGAGAGCTGTCCGCCGCCGTTGCGCCGGCGCTCCTCCAGGCGCGGAAAGATGCGGTAGATGTCGGCCAGCTGCCAGGGCGACTGGCGGCGCAGGCCGAGCAGCAGGTTCTCTTCCACCGTCAGCAGCTTGAAGATGCCGCGGTGCTCCGGCACCAGGCACACGCCGCGCGTGGCGATGCGGTGCGCCGGCATGCCCGCGATGTCGGCGCCCTGGAAACGCACGCGTCCGCTGGTGGGCGTGACCGCGCCGGCAATGCTCTTGAGCGTGGTCGACTTGCCCGCGCCGTTGCGCCCCAGCAGCGTGACCAGCTCGGCCTCGCCCACGGTCATCGACACGCCCTGCAAAACGTGGCTCTTGCCGTAGTGGGCGTGCAGCTTCTCGACTTCGAGAATGTTCATGCCTTGCCTCCCGTGATCATGTTGCCCAAGTAGGCGGTGCGCACGCGCGCATCGGCCCGGATGTCGCCGGGAAGCCCCTCAGCCAGCACGCGGCCGAGCTGCATCACGGTGACGGTGTCGGAGATGTCCATCACGATGTTCATGTTGTGCTCGATGAGAACCACGGTGTGCGCGTCGCGCAGGCCGCGGATCAGCTGCTTCATGTCGTCGAGGTCGTCGATGCCCATGCCCGAGGTCGGCTCGTCGAGGAAGATCGCCTTCGGCCTCGCCGCAAGCGCCATGCCCACTTCGAGCCGGCGCTGCTGGCCGTGCGAGAGCTCGCCGGCCGGCGTGTTCGCCAGCCGCTCCAGCCCGATGCGCTGCAGCACCTCGTCGACGATCCGCGTGCAGGCCAGCTCGCCGACCGGCGCGCGCCAGCAGTTCATGGCCTGGCGGGGCGAGACCCCCTGCGCCGCCACGCGCAGGTTCTCGCGCACCGCGAGGCTCGCGAACAGCGCCGTGACCTGGAAGGAGCGCGCCATGCCGCGCTGCACGCGCTTGTGGTCGGGCTCGCGCGTCACGTCGTGGCCGTCGAACAGGATCCGCCCGCCGGTGGTCATGCCGGTGCCGGTGAGCATGTGGAACAGCGTGGTCTTGCCCGCGCCGTTGGGGCCGATCACCGAATGCACGGTGTTGCGCCGGATCTTCAGGTCGACCCCGCCGAGCGCCGCGAACTTGCCGTAGTGCTTGGTGACGCCGACGGCTTCGATGAGGACGTCGCTCATGCTTTTTCTCCCTGTGCGGGGGGTGCGACTGGAGCAGCGGCACCGGGGTCCGCCTTGCGGAAGATGCGCCGCCATGCGCTCTCGCCTAGCCCCCAGAGCCCGCGCTGCATGCCGATGCTCACGCCGATCAGCAGCAGGCCCAGCAACAGCAGCCAGCGCGGCCACAGCGTGGAGAGCCAGTCGGCCAGCAGCACGTAGAAGGCCGAGCCCAGCACGGAGGCGAACAGGTTGCCGGTGCCGCCGATCACGGTGATGACCAGGATCATCTCGCTCGTGTGGTACTCGGCGTTCGACAGCGGCGCAATGCCGGTCATCATGGCGTGCAGCCCGCCTGCGAGGCCGGTGACGGCACCCGAGATCACGAAGGCCAGCAGCTTGAAGCGCTTGAGGTCGTAGCCCACGGCGGCGGCGCGGTCCTCGTTGTCGCGGATGGCCAGCAGCGTGCGGCCGAAGACCGAATCGGTCACGCGCAGCAGCAGGCCGAACGCGACGAGGAACACCACGGCCACGAAGGCGTAGTACTTCCAGGGCGTGTCCATGAAGCCGGGGCGCGGCACGTCGAGCAGGCCGTTGTCGCCGCCGGTGAGGCCGGTGGCGGTGTAGGCGATGAAATAGAACATCTGCGCGAAGGCCAGCGTGAGCATCACGAAGTAGGTGCCGCGCTGGCGGATGGCGACCCAGCCCACCACCGCGGCGCCGAGCGCGCCCATCGCCACGGCGGCAAGCAGCGCTAGCGGCATCGGCAGGCTCAGCCGCGTGAGCAGGATGGCGATGGTGTAGCTGCCCAGCCCGAAGAAGATGCCCTGCCCGAAGGAGAGCAGCCCGGTGTAGCCCAGCAGCAGGTTGCAGCCCAGCGCGGCCAGCGCATAGATCAGCACCTCGCTCGCGAGCGAGCCCGAGCTAAGCACCAGCGGCAGGCCCAGCACCGCGACCAGCGCCAGGAGGAAAGTGATTTTTCTCGGCATGGCGTGTCCGTTCATGCTTTGCGGCCGAGCAGGCCATGGGGACGAAGCAGCAGCACTGCCGCCATCGCGATGTAGATCATCAGGCTCGCGCCCGGCGGCCAGACGGTGCTCATGAGGCTCTGCACGATGCCGATGAGCAGGCCGCCGACGAGCGCGCCGCCGAAGCTGCCGAGCCCGCCGATCACCACCACCACGAAGGCCACGGCCAGCGCCTCCACGCCCATGAAAGGCTCGGCGCCGCGGATAGGCGCGGCCAGCACGCCGGCCAGCGCCGCCGTGGCCGCGCCGAGCGCGAACACCAGGCTGAACACGCGGAAGACGTTGATGCCGAGCAGCGACACCATCTCGGTCGACTCGCTGCCCGCGCGCACCGCGCTGCCCAGGCGCGTGCCCTCGAGCACCCACCACAGGAGCACCGCGAGCACGGCGGTGAAGCCGATCACGAAAAGCCGGTACTTCGGATAGACGAAGGAGCCCCACATGACCACGCCCTGCAGCAGGTCGGGCGTGGACACGCTGTTGCCCAGCGGGCCCCAGAACACGATCACGATCTCCTGCACCGCGAGCGCGAGGCCCACGGTAACGAGGATGTGGAACTCGTGCGCCTTGGCGTAGACGCGGCGCAGCAGCAGCTTCTCGGCCAGCCAGCCCAGCGCGCCCACGAAGAGCGGCACAAGCACCAGCGCGAGCCAGAAGTCCAGGCCCCATTGCATGGCCTGGAAGCAGAGATAGGCGCCCAGCAGATAGAAGGCCCCGTGCGCGAAGTTCACGAAGCGCAGCAGGCCGAACACGATGGACAGGCCGACCGCCAGCAGGAAGTACAGCATGCCGATGCCGATCCCGTTGATGGTCTGGAGCAGGTAGACGGACATAGATGTAGGTAGTTGCAGAGTGCAGACCCGCACGCGCGGCCCCTTCCAGGAACACCGCGGAACCGGCTTTGCCGGGCCGCAGGTGTTGCCCCCGGCACGGGGGTTGGCGGCCACACGCAGTGGGCAAGCCTGGGGGTCAGCCCAATTTGCAGCCGGTCTTGTCCACCGGCAGGAAGGACTTGCCCGAGCTCACCACGTCGACGTAGTCCGCCGCGTTCGCCATCTTCGACTTGGCCTTGCCCTTGAGCAGGTAGTAGTCCTTCACGACCTGGTGGTCGGCCTTGCGGATTTCCTCGGTGCCGGTAAGGCCGTCGAACTTCATGCCTTCCAGCGCGGCGATCACCGCCTTCTGGTCGACCGAGCCGGCCTTCACGATGCCGTCGATCAGGATCTTGGTGCAGATGTACGAGCCGGCGAGGCTGTAGTTGGGCACGATCTTGAGCTTGTCGGCGGTGCGCTTCACAAGGTCCTTGTTGAGCGGGGTGTCGGCCGTGTGCCAGTACTGCGCGCCGAAGTACACGCCGTCGCACAGGTCCGCACCCAGTTCGTCGAACTGCTCCAGGCCCGAGGCCCAGGCCATCAGGATCGTCATGTTCTTGTGCATGCCGAAGCTCACCGCCTGGCGCAGCGCGGCCGACGACTGCGCGCCGAAGTTCAGCAGCAGCAGCACGTCGGGCTTGGCGGCCATGGCGTTGGTGAGGTAGCCGCTGAATTCCTTCTCGTTGAGCGAGTGGTAGCTGTTGCCCACGTGCTCGATGCCCTTCTCCTGGAAGATGGTCTTGGCGGCGCTCAGCAGGCCGTCGCCGAACACGTACTGCGGCGTGATGGTGTACCAGCGCTTGGCCTTGGGCATGCTGGCGATCAGCGGGCGCACCGTCTGCTCGATGGCGCCGAAGGTGGGCACCGACCAGCGGAAGGTGGCGGGGTTGCAGTCCTTGCCGGTGATCTCGTCGGCGCCCGCGGTGGTGATGAACAGGCCGCCGGCCTTCTCGGCCTCCTTGCCCATGGCGAGCGCTTCCGACGACAGGATGCCGCCGGCGAAGAACTTCGCGCCCTGCTGCTGCGAGGCTTCCTGCACCTTGCGCACGGCGGTGGCCGGCTTGCCTTCGGTGTCGAGCACCGTGTAGGCCAGCGGACGCTTCAGCACGCTGCCGTACTGTTCGATGGCCAGCTTCATGCCCAGGTCGGCGAACTTGCCGTTGGCCGCGAAGGCACCCGACATCGGGACCGGGCAGCCGAATCGGATCGCGTCCGCCGACTGGGCGAAGGCGGCGCGGCCGCCCAGGAGCGAGGCGGGGGCAGCCGACAGGGCGGCCAGCTGAAGAAGTTGTCTGCGTTGCATGAGTTCTCCGGTCGTGGTGGTGGGGAAGAAGGGAAGTAAGGAAAAGGGGTGCCTGCGATCGCTGGCGAATTTAAGCGGATAAATTGGATTAATATGCTGGTAAAAACCCGCTAGCAAGCCCTGTGCCCAAGACCAGACCGTTGCCACGCACCGCGCCGTTTAAGATCGCGCGCTGTTGCGCATTCCGCGCATCTCCCGATGTGCATGGAGCGTTTCAATGAGAGTGGGGCAGAACCGTCCTAAGCGGCAGAAGCTCTCGGACGTCATCGTCGAAGACGTCAAGCGCTGGATCGTGGCGGAGCGCAAGCAGCCCGGCGACCGGCTACCGAACGAGAAAGAACTGATCGAGCTCTTCGGCTATTCGAAGAGCACCGTGCGCGAGGCGCTGAAGGCGCTGGAGGTGCGCGGCCTGATCTCCATCCGCACCGGCCCCGGCGGCGGCGCCTACCTGCAGCAGGTGTCGGTGGAGCATGCGTCGGAGCCGCTGCGCAACTTCCTGCATTTCCATCATCTGGACGGCCACCATATCTACCAGCTGCGCAAGGCGCTGGAGCCCGAGCTGGCCGCGAGCGTGGTGGGCAAACTGACGCCCGAGCAGTTCGAGAAGCTGGAAGAGAACGTCCGGCTGTGCACGGTCGAACCGACCAGCGAGGACGAGCTCCGCATCCAGCGCGAGGCCGAACTCGCCTTCCACACCATGCTCGCGGAGAGCTGCCCCAATCCGGTGCTCTCCTTCATGTGCCGCTTTCTCAACGACCTGCTGCGCGACCTGGTGGTCTACAAGAAGGCGCTCGACCATCACCACTTCGGCGAGGCCAACGTCGACTACCACACGCAGCTGCTCGCGGCCTACCGCAAGGAAGACGCCGACGAGGTACGCCGGCTGATGACCGAGCACATGGTCGACGCCGAGCAGCACATGCACGAGATGGAGGCGCACATCGGCGCCAAGCATCTGCTGCTGCCCAGCGGGCAACGTTGAGGGCCAGCGCTGAAGTGCACTCCTAGCGCGCGTGCGCCTCTTCCAGGCACTCCTGGAACGCCAGCACCGCCCGCGACGGCTTCGGCGAGCGCCGCAGCAGGCTGACGAAGCGGCACGCATAGTTGAAGCGCGCCGGCAGCACCGCCTTCATGAGCCCGCGCTCCTCGAACACCTGCGCATAGTGGTCGGGCAGAAAGCCCAGGAAGCGCCCCGAGAGGATCAGCGTCGCGATCGCCTCCTGGTCGAAGCCCGTGGCCATGCGCGACAGCTTCGCGCGGTGACTCAGCTCCATGTTGGGCGAGTGGTAGCCCAGCCCCGCGAAATGGTGCTCGCGCAGCCGCGCCCAGGTGAGCTTGCCATGGCTCACGCCGAAGAGCGGATGCCCCGCCCCGCAGTACAGCAGCATGGTCTCGTCGAACAGGTCGGCGTACACCAGGCTCTTGGAAGCGCGGTGCGCCGGGATGATGCCGATCTGGAAGTTGCCCTCCAGCACGCCCTGCTCGATGGCGTTGATCGAGCCCACGTGCACGGCCAGCCGCACCTCGGGCGCGATCTCGGTGAAGCGCGCGATGGCATCGCCGATGCGCGCCTGCGGGTTGGTCGCCGTCTTGTCGAACAGCGCCACGTCGAGCTGCCCGCCCATGCGGTTGTGGATGTCGTCGATGCTGCCGCGGAAGGCGTCGACCGAGGCCAGCAGGCGCAGCGTCTCGTCGTACACCCGCTGCCCTTCGGCGGTGAGCGCGAAGCCCGCCCTGCCCCGCCGGCACAGCACCAGGCCGAGGCGCGTTTCCAGGTCCTTCACATGGCGGCTCACGGTGGAGGTGCCGATGTTCAGCTCCAGCTCGGCCGCCGCCATGCCGCCGCAGTCGACCACGCTCCTGAACACCTTGAGCAGGCGCAGGTCCATGTCGCTGAGCTGCCCCAGAACAGCGCGGCTGCGGGTGCCGGAGGCACCATTTCGGGCTTTCGCCTTTACTTGCATAGAACGTCAAGTGAACATTGATATTGCGCCATTCTCCACACTGAACGGCTTGCGAACAATCGGCGCATCCCTTCACCTCCGGAGCCCGCCACGCGCGGGAAACGCCATGACCATCGCCACGCCCGCCATCGAACCGACGTCCGCCGTGCGCACCGACGCCGCCTGGCTCGACGCGCACTGGATGCCCTACACCGGCAACCGCAACTTCAAGGCCGATCCGCGGATCGTCGTGGAAGCCAAGGGCGCCTACTTCACCGACGCCGACGGCCGCAAGATCTTCGACGGTCTCTCGGGCCTGTGGTGCTCGGGCCTGGGCCACGGCCGCCCCGAGATCACCGAGGCGGTGAGCCGCCAGATCGCCAAGCTCGACTATTCGCCCGCCTTCCAGTTCGGCCACCCGCTCTCTTTCGAGCTGGCCAACAAGATCAAGGAGATGACGCCCGCCGGCCTCGACTACGTGTTCTTCACCGGCTCGGGTTCGGAAGCCGCCGACACCTCGCTGAAACTGGCGCGCGCCTACTGGCGCACCAAGGGCCAGGCCAGCAAGACCCGCCTGATCGGCCGCGAGAAGGGCTACCACGGCGTGAACTACGGCGGCATCTCGGTCGGCGGCATCGCGGCCAACCGCAAGCTCTTCGGCCAGGGCGTGGAAGCCGACCACCTGCCGCACACGCAGCTCGCATCGAATGCCTTCACGCGCGGCATGGCCGACAACGGCGTCGAGCTGGCCGACCGCCTGCTCGACATCATCGCGCTGCACGACGCGTCGAACATCGCGGCCGTGATCGTCGAACCCTTCGCGGGCTCGGCCGGCGTCGTCATTCCGCCCAAGGGCTACCTCAAACGCCTGCGCGAGATCTGCACCGCCAACAACATCCTGCTGATCTTCGACGAGGTCATCACCGGTTTCGGCCGCTGCGGCGCGCTCACCGGCGCCGAGGCCTTCGGCGTGACGCCCGACATCATGAACATCGCCAAGCAGATCACCAACGGCGCGCAGCCCATGGGCGCGGTGGTGGCGAGCAAGGACATCTACGACACCTTCATGGCGGCAGGCGGCCCCGACTACATGCTCGAGTTCCCGCACGGCTACACCTACAGCGCACACCCCGTGGCCTGCGCCGCCGGCATCGCGGCGCTCGACGTGCTGCAGAAGGAAGACATGATCGGCCGCGTGCAGGCGCTGGCGCCGCACTTCGAGAACGCGGTGCACAGCCTGAAGGGCAGCAAGCACATCACCGACATCCGCAACTACGGCCTGGCCGCCGGCCTGACCATCGCCGCCCTGCCGGGCGAGCCCGCGCGCCGCCCGTACGAGATCGCGATGAATTGCTGGAAGAAGGGCTTCTACGTGCGCTACGGCGGCGACACCATCCAGCTGGCACCGCCCTTCATCGCGGAGAAGGCCGAGATCGACCGCATGGTCAACGCGCTGGCCGACGCCCTCGCCGAAACCAACTGAAGCAGATCAGGGCCGCGCGGGGCATCAGGCCTTGTCGGCCTTGCCCGCGGCGTTGGCCAGCTTGCTGAGCATGCGGTCCACCAGCCACGGCTGGCGGTTCTCGTCCTCGGCCAGTTCCTTGCGTCGGATCGCGTTGCGCACCACGATCGAGCCCACGTAGCGCACCGGCTCCGGCGGAAAGTGCCCCAGCGGCCCCTGCGTGATCGGACTGCGGGTCCATGCGTTGTCCTGGTCGAGCACCAGCGACGACAGGATCTGCCCTCCCATGTAGGTCGGCCCGACGCCGTTGCCCGAATAGCCGAAGCCGTAGTAGATGTGCGGCGCGCCATCGAGCCTGCCGAAGAACGGGAAGCCCGTCACCGAGCGGTCGGACGGACCGTTCCAGCTGGCGGTGATCGGCGTTTCGCTCAATGCCGGAAAGAAGGAACGCAGGGCCTGCGTCAGCTCGGCTTCGTACGGCGAGCGCTCGTCGAACACCTTGGCCATGCGGCCACCCCAGGCGAAGGTGTTGCCGCCCTTGCCAAGCATGATGCGGCCGTCGACCGTGCTGCGGTAGTAATAGACGAAGGTGCGCGAATCGAGCACCGACACGCCGTCGGTCAGGCCGATCTTTTGCAGCAGCTCGGGACACCGCTCGGTGATGACCATGTCGCTCGACACGATGGCGATGGTCCGCTCGAACTGCGGGAAGGTGCTGGCCATCCATGCGTTCATCGCGAGCACCAGCTTCTTCGCGCGAACGCTGCCGGTGGGCGTGCGCACCACGACCGGATGGCCGGTGCTGAAGTCCAGCATCGGCGTGCGCTCGTGGATGCGGATGCCCATGGCCAGCGCCACTCGCCGCAGCCCGCGCACCAGCTTGCCGGGGTGCACGGTCGCGGCAATCGGCGAATACACGCCCGCCAGGTTGCGCGCGGAGCCGGAGCGCCGCGCCACCTCTTCCGGCGGCAGCGTGCGGTAGGAATGGATGCCGCGCGCCTCCAGCGCCTGCATCATCGGGTCGAGCGTGCCGATCTGCGCCTGCGAGGTGGCGGTGTAGAGCGTGCCGTCCTGCCGCAGCTCGGCGTCGATGCCGTGCGCGGCGCAGAAGTCGGCGATGTGCTGCACCGCGGCCTCGGATGCCTTGACGAGGCGCACCACCTCGTCCTCGCCGAACAGCCGGCGCAGCGTGAGGAACTTGGCCGACCATGTGAGCAGACAGCCGCCGTTGCGGCCGCTCGCGCCTGCACCGCAGAGATCGCTCTCGAGGATGACGACATCGAGCGCGGGCGACTGCAGCTTGGCCTGGATGGCCGTCCAGAGGCCGGTGAAGCCGCCGCCGACGATGCAGACATCGGCGCTCTGCTCGCCCTGCAGCGCGGGCGCAAGGTCACCGTCGTTGAAGAGAGCCTGTTCGATCCAGAAGGGGCGCATGTCGGGCTCGCAGTTTTTTCAGGGCTTGCGCCGCATCTCGCAGGAAAACTCGGATTCGCGCTCGACGACGAACCCGAAGCGCTCATAGAGCGATTTCGCCGGATTCGCCTTCAGCACGCTGAGCGTGAGGTCGACGCCGGCGCTTGCAGCCTGGTCGATGACTTCGGCCAGCAGCCCGGTGCCGAGCCCGCCGCCCTGGTAGCCGGGCGCCAGCTGGATCTGGATGACGACCCATTCATGCGGATCGCGCGACACCTTGAGCAGGCCGACCGGCATCCCCTGGTGCAGCAGGACCTCGGCGCACTCGAAGCGATGCATCAACCGCTCCATGTGATGCGCGTCGCTGACCTCGGCCCCGGAAGCGATGACGTGGCCGTTCATCGTCTGCTGCCGCAGCGCGAGCAGAAAGGGGATGTCCTGTGCCGTGGCCTGGCGTCTGGTCAGATCGACCGATGGCGCGGCGCTCATGCCGGTGCCGTGGCAACGGGCTTGGACGCGATCGCCAGGTGACGAGCGTAGTACGCCAGGTCTGGCGTCTTCGCATCGGCACACTTGGCCGTGTCGTCCCAGCGCCGAAGGCGGACCGCATCCATTGCATACGGCAGGGCTTCGAAAGCACTGGCCTGTGCCGAGTCGAAGACACCGCCCTGTAGCTGCAGGCTACGCTTCGAGTCGGCTGATAGGGCATCGAGGTACCCGGGCTCCCTGGCGCAGAGGAAGCGCTTGGCATCCACATGCAGGCGGATAGGCTCCAACGTGGCCGGACCGAACAACGCGCGAAGAAATGGCAGGCAGCGGTACTGGTGCAGGTCGTCCAGGCCCTGCTGCGTCGGCGTACCGCCGAAGTCGTGCAGCAGATGGCCCAGGTCATGCAGCAGCGAGGCGGCGATCAGCTCGCTGCCGGCGCCAGCCTGCTCCGCCAGGTGCGCCGACTGCAGCGCATGCTCCAGTTGCGTGACCGGCTCGCCGTCGTACTGCGCGCCGCCCTTGGTTTCGAACAGGCCGACGATGTCGGGAATGCTCAGGCTCATCGTTGTCTACCAGGGCAGCGAATAGGTCTTGGTGTTGGTGAAGCTCTTCATGGCCTCGAGCACGCCTTCCTTGTAGCCCAGGCCGGAGTCCTTGATGCCGCCGAAGGGGGTGAGCTCGAGGCGGTAGCCCGGCACCTCCCGCACGTTGACGCTGCCCACGTTCAGCTCGCGGATGAAGCGCGTGATGTAGTCCATGCGGTTGGTGCACACCGCCGACGACAGGCCATAGGCCGTGCCGTTGGAGATGCGGATCGCCTCCTCGATGTTCCTGAAGCGGATCACCGGCGACACCGGCCCGAAGGTCTCGTGCTTCGCAACGGTCATCTGCGGGTCCACATGGTCGAGCACCGTGGGCGAGTACAGCGCACCGCGGCGCTCGTTGCCATAGAGCAGCCTCGCCCCCGCCTTGATGGCCTCGTTGACCACCGACTCGAACTGGATCGCCGCCGCCTCGTCGATCACCGTGCCCATGTCCGTGGCCGGGTCCATCGGATCGCCGTACTTCAGCGCCTTCGTCTTGGCCACCAGCAGCTCGACGAACCGGTCGGCCACCGACTCGTGCACCAGCATGCGCTTGATGGCCGTGCAGCGCTGGCCCGAGTTCTTGTACGAACCGCTGGCCGCCAGCGTCGCGGCCTCCTCGACGTCGGCATCCTCCATCACGATGATCGGGTCGTTGCCGCCCAGCTCCAGGATCTGGCGCTTGTACACCGCCTTGCCCGCGATGTACTTGCCGATGGCCACGCCGCCGGTGAAGGTGACCAGGTCCACGTCGGCGCTGGTGAGCATCTCGTCGGCGATCTCCTTCGGGTCGCCCGTGACCACCGACAGCATCTGCGGCGGCAGGCCCGCCTCGTACAGGATGTCGGCCAGGATGAAGGCCGTCAGCGGCGTCTTCTCGCTGGGCTTGAGCACCATGCGGTTGTTGGTGGCAATGGAGGGCGCCACCTTGTGGATCACCTGGTTCAGCGGATGGTTGAACGGGGTGATGGCGGTGATGGCGCCCTGCAGCGGCTCGCGCAGCGTGTAGACCTTGCGGCTCTTGCCGTGGTGGGTGAGGTCGCAGGAGAACACCTGGCCGTCGTCCACCAGCGCCTGGTTGGCGGCGAACAGCAGCACGTCGGAGGCTCGGCCCACTTCGTACAGCGAGTCCTTGCGGCACAGGCCCGACTCCATGGTGATGACGCGCGAGATCTCGTCCAGGCGCGAGGCGATGATCTCGCCCGCGCGCATCAGGATCTTGTAGCGCTCGTAGCGCGTGAGCGTGGGCTTGTAGTCGCGCGCGATCTTGTAGGCCACCCGCACGTCCTCCAGCGTGGCCTTGGGCACGGTGGCGATGACTTCGCCGGTGTAGGGGTAGGTGACGTCGATGGTGCGGTCGCGGTGCACGCGCTCGCCGGCAATGCGCAGGGCCTCGCGGTGGACGGTGCCTGGCTTCAGGATGGCTTGGCTCATGGGGAAGTGCTCCGGAAGTCGTTGTCGTTACTGGGCGTGGTTCAGCGCGATGTCCAGCGCATCGAAGTTGCGCAGCCGGCGCCCGGCGGCAATGCCGGTGACCGGGCGGTTGCAGATCAGCGGCACGCGCTGCTCGGAGACGCCGCCGTGCGAGCGCAGCGGCACTTCGAGCGCCGAGAGGTCGTGGCGGCTGGCCGAGGTGCCGATGACGGTGCTCTGCTCGCTGACCACCACGATGTCGCCGATGCGATCGGGCGGCAGCTCAAAGCGTTCGGCGGCGTCCTTGCGCGAGAGCACCAGCTCCATGCCGGGGATGCCCTTGATGCGCTCGATCCAGCCGGGCACGCTGGCTTCAGCGGGCGCGTACACGGTGGCGAAGGAGCCGAGCGCGCCGTGGTGCACCACGTAGGGGTCGGTGATCGGCAGGATGACCCGTGCCTCGTCCTGGCCGTACCAGCCGTCGAGCACGTCCTGCAGGTAGATGACCTTGGGCGCGCCGGCTGCGTCGTGCTTGTCGTTCATGCCGTGGTCGGCGGTGACGACGATGGTGGCGCCCAGGGCGTCGAGCTGCGCGAGGTAGCCGTCCATCATGGCGTAGAAGGCGTTGGCGGCGGGGCTGCCGGGGGCGGCCTTGTGCTGCACATAGTCGGTGGTCGACAGGTACATGAGGTCGGGGCGGCGCGACTCCATGAGCTTGACGCCGGCGGCGAAGACGAACTCCGACAGTTCGGCGCTGTACACCGAGGGCACGGGCATGCCGACCATGTCGAGCACGTTGTCGATGCCGTTCTCCTCCATCGTCACCTGGTCGGACTTCTCCGACGAGAAGCAGATGCCCTTCATGCGGTGGCCCAGGAGCTTGCGCAGCTTGTCCTTGGCGGTCACCACCGCGACCTTGGCGCCGGCATCCGCGAAGGCGGCCAGCACGGTGCCGGCGCGCAGGTACTTGGGGTCGTTCATCATGACTTCCTGGCCGAGCTCGCGGTCGAAGAAGTAGTTGCCGCAGATGCCGTGCACGGCCGGCGGCACGCCGGTCACGATGGACAGGTTGTTGGGGTTGGTGAACGAGGGCACCACGCAATCGGCCAGCAGGTCGGCGCCGGACTTCCTCATGCGGTCGAAGTACGGGGCCACGCCGGCGGCAATTGCCGCGTCGAGGTACGCGGGCTCGCAGCCGTCGACGCACACGACCACGACAGGGCGACTCATCCAGCGGTAGCTGCGGGCGTTGACTTCGAGTGTCTCCTGTGTCATTTCAGACTTCCTTTTGGGGTGGGTTGTTCGGGGCTTCAATGGGAGCGGAATCGGCGCGGCCGAAGGCCTTGTGCATGCGGGCACGGCTGTCGGCGACGTGCTTGCGCAGCGCCTGCCCCGCGATGTCGGGATTGCCGCTGGCAATGGCATCGACGATCTCGCGGTGCTCGTCGGCCGAGACCCGCAGGCCGCCGCCGCTGTCGAGCGCGCGCATTCTGAAAAGGTGCAGTTCCTTGACCAGGCGCTTGTAGGTTTCGGTCAGCTTCTTGCTGCCTGCGGTGTCGAGCAGGATTTCGTGGAACTGCAGGTTGAGCTGCGCGTATTGCTCCACGTCCTGCGCCTGGGCTGCCGAACGCATCGCGTCGAGCATGGCGCGCAGGCGCTCGATGGCGTCGGGCTTGATGGCAACAGCCACGCGCCGACCGATGACTTCTTCCAGCGCCTCGCGCAGTTCGTAGATTTCGTCGGCTTCCTCGAACGCGATCTCGCGCACGAAGACGCCGCGGTTCTTTTCGTTGCGCACGAGGCCGGCCTCTTCCAGCGCACGCAGCGCTTCCCGGATGGGGCCGCGGCTGGTGTTGAAGCGCTGCGAAAGCTCGCTCTCGTTGATGCGGCTACCGACGGGAAGCTCGCCCGTCATGATCAAACGCTCGATTTCTTCCTGCATCAGCATCGGCAGCGAGCTGGACTGAAGGAATGCGAGGGCGGCGGAGTGATTGCTGGTGACCATGGGGGCGTATTTTCCCGATGAATTGAAAACTGTCAACAATTTTTTATTGACAGTCTTCAATCACCAATCTACATTTTGCTCACCGGAGCTTGGTACAGCCATTGCCGGAGCCCGCCACTCACCTCTTCCAGTGACAGCAAGCCCTCTCAGGAGAAACAGATGACGATGAAACAAAGCACGCGCCGTCTCACGGCGGTTCTGTGTGCGGCGGCGCTAGGCCTTGCGGCCAGCGGCGCCGCATGGGCGCAAAAGACCTCGCTCCTGGTCTACACGGCGCTCGAAACCGACGCCATGAAGCTCTACAAGGACGCCTTCGAAAAAGCCAACCCCGACATCGAAGTGAAGTGGGTGCGCGACTCCACCGGCATCGTCACCGCCAAGCTGCTGGCCGAAAAAGCCAACCCGCAGGCCGACGTGGTGGCCGGCCTGGCCGCCAGCAGCCTCGCGCTGCTGCAGCAGGAAGGCATGCTCCTGCCCTACGAGCCCAAGGGCTTCAAGGAGCTGAACCCGGCCTACTCCGATGCCGCGCGCCCGCCGGCCTGGGTGGGCATGGACGTGTGGGCCGCCACCATCTGCTTCAACCGCGTCGAGGCCAAGAAGCTGAACCTGCCCAAGCCGGAAACCTGGCAGGACCTGGCCAAGCCGGTCTACAAGGGCACGATCACCATGCCCCACCCGGCCTCCAGCGGCACTGGCTACCTCGACGTGTCTTCCTGGCTGCAGAACATGGGCGACGTCGAAGGCTGGAAGTACATGGACGCGCTGCACCAGAACATCGCGCAGTACGTGCACTCGGGCTCCAAGCCCTGCAAGCAGGCCGGCGCGGGTGAGTTCCCGATCGGCATCTCGTTCGAGTTCCGCGCGCACCAGGTCAAGAAGTCGGGTGCGCCGGTCGACCTGATCTTCCCGAAGGAAGGCCTGGGCTGGGACATCGAGGCCACCAGCGTCATGAAGACGAGCAAGAAGCTGGACCAGGCCAAGCGCTTCGCCGACTGGATGGCCAGCAAGGAAGCCAACCAGATCACTTCCACCTGGTGGGCGGTGGTGGCCTACCCCGGCGTGGCCTCGAAGCTGGAAGGCATTCCGGACAACTACGAAAAGCTGCTGGCCAAGAACGACATCAACTGGGCTGCAAAGAACCGCGAACGCATCCTGGCCGAGTGGAGCAAGCGCTACGAAGGCAAGGCTGAACCGAAATAAGGTAAGGCTCGCCCCCCAGGCTGCGCGCACTTCGTGTCGCTTCGCCACCCCCTGCCGGGGGCGACACCTGCGGCCCGGCAAAGCCGGTTCCGCGGTGTCCCACGAATCGGCTCGACAGGCCTGCAACCCTTCTCACAACCCGCGACGCCCATCCTTGCGGCGTGCGCCAACGACGAGTGCGAAAAATGGATATGACCGACACCAAGTTCATTGCCAGCCCGGTGCCTGCGAGCGCTCCCGCAGCGCTAGAGATCATCGGCGTGCGCAAGGACTTCGAATCCTTCAGTGCGCTGCGCGACGTGCACCTGCGGGTGAATCCGGGCGAGATGCTGTGCTTTCTCGGCCCCTCGGGCTGCGGCAAGACCACGCTGCTGCGCATCATCGCGGGGCTGGAGACGCAGACCTCCGGGCAGATCCTGCAGAACGGCAAGGACGTCTCGTGGCTGCCGCCCGACCGGCGCGACTACGGCATCGTGTTCCAGTCGTATGCGCTGTTTCCCAACCTGTCGATCGCCGAGAACATCGGCTATGGCCTGGTCAACAGCCGTGCCCGGCGCGGCGGGATCAAGGCCCGCGTCGAAGAGCTGCTGAAGCTGGTCGGCCTGCCGACCTCGGGCAGCAAATACCCCAGCCAGCTCTCCGGCGGGCAGCAGCAGCGCGTGGCGCTGGCGCGCGCCCTTGCCACGCGTCCCGGCCTGCTGCTGCTCGACGAGCCGCTGTCGGCGCTCGATGCGCTGGAGCGCATACGGCTGCGCGGCGAAATCCGCCGGCTGCAGAAGCAGGTCGGCATCACGACCATCATGGTCACGCACGACCAGGAAGAAGCGTTGTCGATGGCGGACCGCATCGTGGTCATGAACCACGGCGTGATCGAGCAGGTCGGCACGCCGATGGAAGTCTATGAACAGCCGGCCACACCCTTCGTTGCAGATTTCGTCGGCAAGGTCAACGTGCTGCGCGCGGTGGCGCTGGGCAACCAGCGCTTCAAGGTGGGCGACATGGAACTGCAGTGCGATGCCTGCGACGGCGCCTTCGAGCCCGGCGAAGCCGTCAATCTTTACCTGCGCCCTGAAGACCGTGCGGTCGAGCACCTGGGCGACGGCACAGCCAACCGCCTGCAGGCGCTGGTCACCAAGGTCGAGTTCCTCGGCGGCCTCTGCATTGCCGAGGTCACCGCCGATGCGCTGCACGGACAGGCGCTCGGCCTGCACTTCTCGCTCAACCAGTTGCACGACCTGGACATCCGCGAAGGCAACACCATCGACATCGCGCTGCGAGCGAACCGCATCCGCGCCTTCTCCGCCCGCGCACCGAAGCCATGAACACGCTGGCCCGCCCTCTTCCCGCACTCGCTGCATTCAACGCACGCCCCGTCATGCGCTGGAGCCGAGACGAAACCATTGCCCGGGCGATCCTGCTCGTGGTGATGGTGATGCTGTTCGTGTTCCTGATCGCGCCGCTGCTGACCATCCTGGCACATGCGGTGCAGGACAGAGAGGGCCGCTTCGTCGGCCTCACCCACTTCATCACCTACTTCCAGACGCCCAGCCTGCTGCGCGCGGCATGGAACTCGATCTGGGTGTCGGCGGCCGTGGTGATGATCTCGGTGCCCACTGCCTTCGTCTTCGCGTACGCACTCACGCGCAGCCGCATGCCGACGCCGCTCAAGGCGGTGTTCCGCCTCATCGCGCTGATTCCGCTGCTGGCGCCCTCGCTGCTCTCGGCCATTTCCTTCGTGCAGTGGTTCGGCAACCAGGGCGCGCTCAAGTTCCTGCTGGGCGGCGCGTCGATCTACGGCGCGCCGGGGATCATCATGGCGGAGGTCTACAACACCTTTCCGCATGCGCTGATGATCCTGGTCACCGCGCTGTCGCTCGCCGACGGCCGGCTGTACGAGGCGGCCACCGCGCTGCGCACGCGGCCGTTTCGCCAGTTCATGACCATCACGCTGCCGTCGTGCAAGTACGGCCTGATCAGCGCGGCCACCGTGGTCTTCACCTACGTGGTGAGCGACTTCGGCGCACCCAAGGTGATCGGCGGCAACTTCAACGTGCTGTCGGTCGATGTGTTCAAGCAGGTGGTGGGGCAGCACAACTTCTCCATCGGAGCGGTGGTGGGCATGCTGCTGCTCGTTCCGTCGATCATTTCCTTCGTCATCGACTACGTGGTGCGGCGCAAGTTGAAGGCGCAGCTCACGGCGCGCTCGGTGCCCTACAGCCCCAAGCGCCGCAAGCTCGCCGATCCGCTGCTGACGCTGTTCTGCACGGTGGTGTGCGGCCTGCTGCTGGCCACCATCGGCATGGCGATCTACACCTCGCTGATCTCGCTGTGGCCTTATGACCTGTCGCTCACGCTCAAGCACTACCACTTCGTGCTGGTCGAAAGCGACATGGCCGACGCCTACACCAACAGCCTGATCGTCGCCATGGCCACCGCCGTGGCCGGCTCGCTCATCGTGTTCGTGGGCGCCTACCTGATCGAGAAGACGCGCAACCTGGGCCTGATGCGCAAGGGCATGCACCTGATGGCGGTGCTGTCGATGGCGGTGCCCGGCCTGGTGCTCGGCCTGGGCTACGTGATGTTCTTCAACCATCCGGCCAACCCGCTGAACTTTTTGTACCAGACGATGGCGATCCTGATCATCTCGATGGTGGTGCACTACTACACCTCGAGCCATCTCACGGCCGTGACGGCGCTCAAGCAGATCGACAACGAGTTCGAGGCCGTGTCGGCCTCGCTCAAGGTGCCGTTCTTCAAGACCTTCCTGCGGGTGACGGTGCCGGTGTGCCTGCCGGCCATCCTGGACATCGGGCGCTATTTCTTCGTGGTGTCGATGGCCAGCCTGTCTTGCGCCATCTTCCTCTACACGCCCGAGACCATCCTGGCCTCGGTTGCGATCATGCATCTGGACGACGCCGGCGACATCGGCCCGGCGGCGGCGCTGGCCAGCCTGATCGTCGTCACCTCGACCGTCGTGTGCATCGCCTATTCGCTGCTCACGCGCGTGCTGCTGTCGCGCACGCAGGCCTGGCGCAACCTGAGCCGCGGCTGAAGCCAAGACAACCCTTGCCCCCGTTCCCTTCCTTGCCTGGAGACATCATGAGTCAAGCCGACTACCCCATCCTGCTCACCCCCGGCCCCCTGACCACTTCGGACCGCACACGCAACGCGATGCTGCGCGACTGGGGATCGTGGGACGCAGACTTCAACCAGATCACCGCACGCATCCGCAAGGAAGTGTTGAACATCGTGCACGGCACTGGCACGCATGAATGCGTTCCGCTGCAGGGCAGCGGCACCTTCTCGGTGGAAGCGGCCATCGGCACCGTGGTTCCGCGCGACGGCCATGTGCTGGTGCCGAGCAACGGCGCCTACTGCCAGCGCCTGGCAAAGATCTGCAAGGTGCTCGGGCGCAAGCTGAGCACCATCGACTACACGGAAGAAAAGCAGGTCTCGCCCGCTGACGTCGACCGCGCGCTCGCGGCCGACCCGAGCATCACCCATGTCGCGGTGGTGCATTGCGAGACCGGCGCCGGCGTGCTCAACCCGCTGCACGAGATCGCGATGGTCGTCGCGAAGCACGGCTGCGGGCTGATCATCGACGCCATGAGTTCCTTCGGCGCCATCGAGATCGATGCTCGCAAGACGCCTTTCGACGCGGTCGTCGCCGCTTCGGGCAAGTGCCTCGAAGGCGTGCCGGGCATGGGCTTCGTGGTCATCAAGCGCAGCACGCTCGAAAAATGCGAAGGCAACTGCCACTCGCTGAGCATGGACCTGTACGACCAGTGGGTGTACATGGAGAAGACCACGCAATGGCGCTTCACGCCGCCCACGCACGTGGTCGCAGCGCTCGACACCGCCATTGCGCAGTACATCGAGGAAGGCGGCCTGAAGGCGCGCGGCGCACGCTACGCGCGCAACTGCAAGGGGCTCATCGACGGGCTGGCCGCGCTGGGCTTCCGCAGCTTCCTCGACCCGGCCATCCAGGCGCCGATCATCATCACCTTCCACGCGCCCGACGACGCCAACTACAACTTCAAGACCTTCTACCAGGAGGTCAAGAAGCGCGGCTACATCCTCTACCCCGGCAAGCTGACGCAGGTGGAGACCTTCCGCGTCGGCTGCATGGGGCACTTCGGCGAGGCGGGCATTCCGGGCGCGGTGGCGGCGATTGCCGACACGCTCGAGGCCATGGGCATCCGACAGGTGTCGGTGCCAGTCGCGGCCTGAACGCCGGGACCTGAACGCCGGAGCCATTTGACCGGCGCATTGCAGCGCCGGTCCTACAACCGTGGAGGCGGCGCGCTTCACATAATTTCGCGCATGACGGCTCTGCGCAGCGACATCCCCGCCCGCCTGGACCGCCTGCCGTGGTCGCGCTGGCATTGGCGCGTGGTGATCGCACTTGGCGTGGCCTGGGTGCTCGACGGGCTCGAAGTCACGCTGGTGGGCTCCATCGGCGCGGTGCTGGAGCGGCCCGATACGCTGGGCCTCACTGCCGGCGAGATCGGGCTGTCGGGCTCGGTGTACGTGGCGGGCGCGGTGGTCGGCGCCCTGCTCTTCGGCCGGATGACCGACCGGCTCGGGCGCAAGAAGCTCTTTCTCATCACGCTGGCGGTCTACACGGTGGGCACGCTGGCCACGGCCTTCTCGCCGAACTTCGCCTTCTTCGCGCTGTGCCGCTTCGTCACCGGCCTGGGCATCGGCGGCGAGTACGCGGCCATCAACTCGGCCATCGACGAGCTGATTCCGGCGCGGGTGCGCGGGCGCGTGAACCTCGCGATCAACGGCAGCTTCTGGATCGGCGCGGCGCTGGGCGCGGCGCTCAGCCTGGTACTGCTCGACGCGCGCGTGATCGGCCCGGTGTGGGGCTGGCGCGCCGGCTTCGCGCTGGGCGCGGTGCTGGCGGTGGCGATCCTGCTGGTGCGGCGCCATGTGCCCGAGAGCCCGCGCTGGCTGGTGGCGCACGGGCGGGCCGACGAGGCGAGGCGCATCGTCGAGCGCATAGAAGCCGAGGTCGAGGCGCAGCACGGCCCTTTGCCCGCGCCGCAGGGCTTCGTCGTGAACTACACGGCAGCTCGCCCCAACAGCCCGCCGATGCGCCAGGTGGCCCGCGTGCTGTTCAAGCGCTATCCGCAGCGCAGTGTGGTCGCGCTGGCGCTGATGATTTCGCAGGCCTTCTTCTACAACGCGATCTTCTTCACCTACGCGCTGGTGCTTACCCGCTTCTACGGCGTGCCCGAAGGCAACGTGGCGCTCTACATCTTTCCGTTCGCGCTGGGCAACGTGCTGGGGCCGCTGCTGCTGGGTCCGCTGTTCGACAGCGTGGGCCGGCGCCGCATGATCGCGCTGACCTATGTGCTCGCGGGCGTCGGCCTCGCGCTCACCGGCTGGGCCTTCATGCAGGGCTGGCTCGACGCGCGCGGGCAGGCGCTGTGCTGGTCGGCGGTGTTCTTCCTGGCGTCGGCGGCGGCGAGTTCGGCGTATCTCACCGTGAGCGAGGTGTTTCCGCTGGAGATGCGCGCGATCGCCATCGCGATCTTCTATGCGGTCGGCATGGGCGCGGGCGGCTTCGCGGCGCCGCTGCTGTTCGGCCTGCTGATAGAGACCGGCAGCCGTGGCGCGGTGATGGTGGGCTACTGCATCGGCGCCGGGCTGGTCATCGTGGCGGGGCTGCTGGCGCTGCGCCATGCGGCCGATGCGGAACGCAAGCCGCTGGAGGAAGTGGCACCGCCGCTGTCTTCCGAGGCCGGCGGCGAGCGCTGAGTGTCCTGGCCAATTAATCAGAGCGCACAAGTCCGGAAGCCGAAGAAGCCGTCGTCGCGCTCCGGCAGCGCGAAGCCGCGGCGGCGCGGCGAGCGCAGACGGGCTCGTGTCGCGAACGAGGCGCCGCGCAGCACGCGTGCCCGGCCGAAGGCAGCCGCCGGATCGAACTCGGTGCCCGCGCTCCACGGATCGGCCCGGTAGCCGGGCCAGGGCTGCAGGGTGCCTGCGGTCCACTCGTGCACATCGGCCCAGCGGAAGCCGCGCCGCGCGGCGGTGTGGGCGGCGATCTCCCATTCGACCTCGGTGGCCACGCGGCGGCCGGCCCAGCGCGCCCAGGCGTCGGCCTCCCACCAGCTCAGGTGCACGGCGCTGTGGTGGCCGGCCGCGCGCACGGTGGCGCCGAAGCGCTGCTGCAGCACCGAGCCGCCCGTGCCATTGCGCGCCGCGCCGATCTGCTCGACGTGACGCGGCCCGCGCCGGCCCTCGATCTGCGCGCAGAGCCAGCGCCAGCCTTCGCCATGCCACAGCTCCTCGCGGTCGTAGCCGCCGTCCTCGACGAACTCGATGTACTGGTTCCAGGTGACGGGCTGCGCGTCGATCTCGAATTCGGGCACGTCCACCCGGTGCGCGGCGCGCTCCTGCGCGAAGGCGAAGCCGCTCTCGGGCATGCCCAGTTCCCAGCGCGTGGCGGGCAGCAGCAGCGGTTCGCGCGTGACGGCGATGGGCGCCTGCTCGACGCCCAGCGGCAGCCCCAGCGTCTGCGCCATCACCACGAACTGCTCGCCGCGCATGTCCTCGTGGAACAGCGCGAGGCGGTAGAAATAGAGGCCGGCGTCGGTCTCGGCCGCGTTGTCGAGCAGTTCGAGCGTGCTCTCCAGCGTTTCGAGCAGGTAGGCCTTTGTCTGGGCGAGGTCCGGCAGGTCGGCCGGCCAGTGGTGGCCGGGCCCGGCCTGCACCGGGTTCCACCAGCCGTCGGCGCCGGGGTCGATGGCCGCCAGCCGCGTGGGCCGCACGGGGCAGTCGGCGCCGAAGGCCCGCTGGGTGTTGCGCCCTATCCACCATTCGGCGAACCAGCCGATGTGGCCGGCCAGCCAGGCCGGCGGCACCACGCCGTCCTCCCCGGGTGCCGGCGGCAGGGCCAGGGCTTCGGCGCCCAGCGCCTGCTCATAGAGCGACAGCAGGTGCAGCGTGTGGTTGCGCGCGTCGATCAGCGCCAGCGACAGCAACTCCCGCCCGGCCCGGCACATGTCGGGCGAATCGATCGAATGAGGCTGGCCAGCGGCGCCCGAGGGCGTGGAAGGCGGAAGGCGCGAGGACATGGACGATTATGGCGACCGGCTTCCTGCCCCGCCCGGCAGGCCGGCCTGCATTCCGGGTAAACCCCTCCCCCGGTTGCAAGGCAATACAAAGGTTCACCGGGGTAACATCGCGGGCTTTGCGCAGCCCCCACCAGGGGCCGGCGCTCCACCATCGGGATTCGTGGGAGACACCCCCTTGTCTGCATTCCTCAAGTTCGCGACCGGCATGGACTGGATCAGCGAAAAACTCGGCAAGATCGCCGGCTACGCCGTCCTCGCGGCATCGCTCATCTCGGCCGGCAACGCACTCATCCGCTACGGCCTCGACTTCAGCAGCAACTCCTGGCTCGAAATCCAGTGGTACCTGTTCGCCGCCACCGTGATGCTGGGCGCGCCGGTGGTGCTGCGCTTCAACGAGCACGTGCGCGTGGACATCATCTACGGCAAGCTCAAGGGCTACGGGCCGGTCTACGTCGACCTGTTCGGCCTCATCTTCTTCCTGCTGCCGGTGATGGGCCTCTTCACCTACCTCACCTGGCCCTTCTTCTGGAACATGTGGGTCACGGGCGAGATGTCGGGCAACATCGGCGGCCTCATCCGCTGGCCCGCCGCGCTGCTGATGCCCGTGGGCTTCGCGGCGATGTTCCTGCAGGGCGTCGCGGAAATCATCAAGCGCATCGCCTACCTGCGCGGCCTGATCGAGATGGACACGCACTACGAGAAGCCGGTGCAGTGACGGACGCGGTTCCACGCGCTCCCTTCGCCATCGCCCTCTCCCGCACCGCAGGATAAGTAGAAATGCACATGGAAAATTTCGCCCCGATCATGTTCGCGGGGCTCGTGGTGATCATGCTGATCGGCTTCCCGGTCGCGTTTTCGCTCTCGGCCCTCGGCCTGATCTGCGGCTTCTTCGCCATCGAGATGGGCTGGTTCCCGGCCGGCTTCATGGCCAACCTGCCGCTGAACGTCTTCGGCATCCTCTCGAACGAGACACTGCTCGCCATACCGTTCTTCACGCTGATGGGGGCGGTGCTCGAGAAATGCGGGCTGGCCGAGGACATGCTCGACTCCATGGGCCAGCTCTTCGGTCCGGTGCGCGGCGGCCTCGGCTACTCGGTGATCATCGTGGGCTTCATCCTCGGCGCCATCACCGGCACGGTGGCCGGGCAGGTGATCGCCATGGCCATGATCTCGCTGCCGATCATGATGCGCTACGGCTACGACATGCGCTATTCGACCGGCGTGCTGGCGGCCTCGGGCACCATCACGCAGCTGGTGCCGCCCTCGCTGGTGCTGATCGTCATGGCCGACCAGCTCGGCACCGACGTGGGCCAGATGTACAAGGGCGCCTGGGGCCCGTCGATCCTGCAGGTGCTGATCTTCGCGATCTACACCTTCATGGTCGGGCGCATCCGCCCGCACTTCGTGCCGGGCCTGCCGGCCAGCGCGCGCACGCTGAACGGCTGGGCGCTGTGGGGCAAGTGCCTGCGCGGCATCATTCCCTCGGCCATCCTGATCTTCGCGGTGCTCGGCTCGATGGGCGGCCTGCCCTTCATGGACAAGGCCATCGCCACCCCGACCGAAGCCGGCGCCATGGGCGCGGTGGGTTCGCTGGTGCTGGCGCTGATCCACCGCCGCCTGAACTGGCAGCTGCTGAAGGACGCCATGGAAGGCACGATGCGCCTGACGGCCATGGTGGTGTTCATCCTGATCGGCTCGCGCGTGTTCTCGCTGGTGTTCCAGGGCGTGGACGGCGCCAAGTGGATCGAGCACATGCTCTCGGGCCTGCCCGGCGGCCAGGTCGGCTTCCTGATCGCGGTCAACATCTTCGTCTTCTTCCTCGCGTTCTTCCTCGACTTCTTCGAGATCGCGTTCATCATCCTGCCGCTGCTGGGCCCGGTGGCCCACAAGCTGGGCATCGACATGGTGTGGTTCGGCGTGCTGCTGTGCGTGAACATGCAGACCTCGTTCATGCACCCGCCATTCGGCTTCGCGCTGTTCTATCTGCGGGGCATAGCGGACACACTCTTCAAGAACGGCGCGCTGCCCAAGAAGGTGGAGTCGCGCGACATCTACCTGGGCGCCGTGCCGTGGGTGGCGATGCAGCTGCTGCTGGTGGCCATCGTGATCTTCTTCCCGCAGACGGTCACCGTGTTCCTCGAGAAGGAAAAGGTCGTCGACATCGACAAGGTCAACCTCGACATGCCGGCGGAAGAGCAGCCCGGCTCGCCCGACAACAACGGCGTGAACATGGAAGATCCCTTCGGCAACGAGAAGAAGGACGAAACCCCGGCACCGCCGGCCGCCGACACCCCGCCACCGGCTTCGGGTGAAGCCACCAAGCCGTGAGCGAGCACCAGGCACACGGCCCCGCTGAACAACAACTGCAAGACAACGACAACCCCGGCGGCGGCGCAGAGACCGAAAGGATCGAAAGCCCCGCCTTCCCGCCGCTGCTGCGCACGCTGGCGGTGGTGCTGGTCATCGATCTCTTCGCCTTCGCTATCTGGAGCCTGCCCTCGCTGCGTTCCGCCGACTGGTCGGCGACCGCGCTGGTGGTGATGGGCATCGCCGCGCTGTGCGTGGTGTGGGTCGGCTACTGGATCGTCTACAGCCGGACCCGGCTCGAAGGCGACGTGCTGGTGCAGACCTGGCTCTGGGACAAGCGCGTGAGCGCGCAGGAAGTGGCGCAGCTCAAGCTGGTGCACATCCGCATGCTGGAACGCGTGATCGCGCCACGGCTGCTGGTGCGCCGGCGTTTCGGCGGCATGACCTGGTTCCATTCGGCCGACGCGGCCGTGCTCGTCGCCTTCGGCGAGCAGGTGGCGAAGCGGAGCATTGCGCCTGCCCCGCCGCAGGAATAACAGAGCTTCTTATCGGCGGAGCAGCCGCTCCATCGCCTCGCCGATGGCCTGCGGCTTTTCTACGCCATTGCCGCCGGCCGGGCAGCTGCCGGCCTGCTCCCGCTCCCTGCCCTTCGACCCCACCTTGGCGTGCAGCCGCTCGCAATCGCAGCGCAGCCGAGCCTTCAGCGCCCTGGTGCGCGCATTGCGCAGCTCGGCCACCCAGCATGCATCGCCGCAGCCGCACGAGCGGTATTCGAGCACCTCGCCCGGCTTGCTCCACGGCAGCGTGTAGCTGCCCGTGCCGCCGGCGGCCTGGGCGGCCGAAGCGAGCGTGGCCAGGAGCAGCACAGCGGCGGAAGACAAGGTTCGGGACATCGGGCGAGGGCTGAAGAGTGAAGAGCGGTGCATCGACGAAAAAAAGCCCCGCCGGGACCGGCAGGGCTTCCTGTTCGAGGAGACGAGGCCTCTTACAGCTTCTGCTGCTGCATGAAGCGGTCGAAGGTGCCTTCGGTGTAGCGGAACCAGGCGTTCTGGTCGGCCAGGAATTTCGACCAGTCGCCGTAGATCTTCTTCCACTCGGGGTTGGTGTTGTTCAGGTCCGAGTAGATCTGCTGGGCCGACTTGAAGGCCGCGTTCATCACGTCCTGCGAGAACGGACGCAGCTTGGTGCCCGAGCCCACGAGCTGCTTGAGCGCGATCGGGTTCTTGGAGTCGTACTTGGCCGTCATCGTGATGTTGGCGTGTGCGGCAGCTGCCTCGACGATGGCCTTGTACTCGGCCGACAGGCCTTCCCATGCCTTGGTGTTGATGTAGAAGTCGAGCTCGGGGCCGCCTTCCCACCAGCCGGGGTAGTAGTAGAACGGGGCGATCTTGTTGAAGCCCAGCTTCTGGTCGTCGTAGGGGCCAACCCATTCCAGGCCGTCCAGCGTGCCCTTTTCGAGCGCGGGGTACAGGTCGGCGCCGGGGATGGACTGCGGGATCACGCCGAAGGGCTCGAGCACCTTGCCGGCGAACGGGTTGGTGCGGAACTTCAGGCCCTTCAGGTCGGCGACCGACTTGATCTCCTTGCGGAACCAGCCGCCCATCTGCGCGCCCGTGTTGCCGCCCGGCAGGTTGATGATGTTGTACTTGGCGTAGAAGGCGCGCATCAGCTTCAGGCCGTTGCCTTCGTACATCCAGGCGTTCTGCTGGCGGGTGTTCATGCCGAAGGGCACCGCGCAGCCCAGGCAGAAGGTCGGGTCCTTGCCGTAGAAGTAGTACGGGGCCGTGTGGGCCATTTCGACCGAGGCGTTCTGCACGCCGTCGACCACGCCGAACGCGGGCATCAACTCGCCGCCGGCATGCACGGAAATCTGGAACTTGCCGCCCGTCATGTCGCTGACGCTCTTGGAGAACACTTCGGCCGTGCCGAAGATGGTGTCCAGCGACTTGGGAAAACTCGACGCCAGGCGCCAGCGGACGGTGGCTTGCGCGTGAACCGCGGGGGCGATGCCGGCAGCCAGAACGCCCGCGATGCCGGCGTTTTTGATGAGGGAACGACGATCCATTAGATAGCTCTCCGAGTTCTTTGAAAAAACGAAACGCGGCTTGTGACCGCGTTGGGGACTTTTGTGTAAGTCCCGGGGATTGTAAAAACGCGCTTACACGCCCCGGGGCGGGTTTACCCTGCGCTGTTGGAAACGAAGCGCTCGCGGATCGACGCCTCGATGCCGATGGCATCGAGCCCGATGGAAGCGAGCAGCTTCGCCGGATCGCCATGCTCGATGAAACGGTCGGGCAGGCCCAGCTGCAGCACCGGCTTCTGCACGTTCGCTGCCTGCAGTGCTTCGAGCACCGCGCTGCCCGCGCCGCCCATGATCGCGCCCTCTTCCAGCGTGACGATGGCATCGTGCGTGCCCGCCACCTTCAGCAGCAGCTCGACATCGAGCGGCTTGGCCCAGCGCATGTTGACCACCGTGGCGTCGAGCGACTCGGCCACGGTGAGCGCCGGATAAAGCAGCGTGCCGAAGGCCAGGATGGCGATGCGCTGGCCTTCGCGGCGGATCTCGCCCTTGCCGAAGGGCAGTGCGTCGAGCGTGAGGTGCGGCGCCACGCCGGCCCCCGCGCCGCGCGGATAGCGCACCGCCACCGGGTGGTTCTGCTCGTAGGCACTGGTCAGCAGCTCGCGGCACTCGCGCTCGTCGGCCGGGCAGGCGATGCTCATGTTCGGAATGCAGCGCAGGAACGGGATGTCGTAGGCGCCCGCGTGCGTCGCGCCGTCGGCGCCCACGAGGCCCGCGCGGTCGAGCGCGAACACCACCGGCAGGTTCTGGATGGCGACGTCGTGGATCAGTTGGTCGTAGGCGCGCTGCAGGAAGGTCGAGTAGATCGCGACCACCGGCTTCAGGCCCTCGCAGGCCAGGCCGGCGGCGAAGGTCACGGCATGCTGCTCGGCGATGCCGACGTCGTAGTAGCGGTCGGGGAAGCGCTTCTCGAACTCCACGAGCCCCGAGCCCTCGCGCATCGCGGGCGTGATGCCCACGAGCCGGCCGTCGGCGGCCGCCGTGTCGCACAGCCACTGGCCGAACACCTGCGTGAAGGTCTGCTTGGCAACGGCGGTGGACTTGACCAGCCCCACCTGCGGATCGAACTTGCCCGGGCCGTGGTAGGCCACCGGATCGGCCTCGGCCAGCTTGTAGCCCTGCCCCTTCTTCGTGACCACGTGCAGGAACTGCGGGCCGTCGAGGTGCTTGAGGTTCTCGAGCGTGGGCACCAGCGAGTCGATGTCGTGGCCGTCGATCGGGCCCACGTAGTTGAAGCCGAACTGCTCGAACAGCGTGGCCGGCACCACCATGCCCTTGGCATGCTGCTCCAGCCGCTTGGCCAGCTCGAACAGCGGCGGCGCATTGCGCAGCACGCTCTTGCCGACGTTCTTGGCGGCGGCGTAGAAGTTGCCGCTCATCAGCTGCGCGAGGTAGCGGTTGAGCGCGCCCACCGGCGGGCTGATCGACATGTCGTTGTCGTTCAGGATCACCAGCAGCTTGCAGTCGCACACGCCCGCGTTGTTCAGCGCCTCGAAGGCCATGCCGGCCGTGAGCGCGCCGTCGCCGATGATGGCCACGGTGTAGCGGTCCTCGCCCTTCTGCTTGGCGGCCATGGCCATGCCGAGCGCGGCCGAGATGCTGGTCGACGAGTGAGCGGTACCGAAGGTGTCGTACTCGCTCTCGGTGCGCTGTGGAAAGCCCGAGATGCCGCCGATCTGCCGCAGCGTGGGCATGCGCTCGCGCCGGCCCGTGAGGATCTTGTGCGGATAGGTCTGGTGGCCCACGTCCCACACCAGCCGGTCGTGCGGCGTGTTGAACACGTGGTGCAGCGCGACCGTGAGTTCGACCGTGCCGAGGTTGGAACTCAGGTGGCCGCCGGTGCGCGAGACGTTGTCGAGCACGCAGGCGCGAACCTCGTCGGACAGCTGGCGCAGCTGGGCCCGGTCGTATTTGCGGATGGGCGAGGGGTCGTGGAGTGTGGGAAGCAGCGGAGCAGCCATGGGGGAGGTTTGTTCTTTTCTCTCAGCGATCGCGATCGACCACCATGTGGGCCAAGGCGCGAAGAGCCGCGGTATCGGCCAGGCCGCTGCGCTCCAGCGCGGCGAGCGCGTCGGCCAGCAGCTGGCGGGCCTGGGCGCGGGCGCCGTCGAGGCCGAGCAGCGACACATAGGTGGGCTTGTCGGCCGCGGCGTCCTTGCCGGCGGTCTTGCCCAGGGTCTGCGAGTCGGCCGTGACGTCGAGGATGTCGTCGACCACCTGGAACGCGAGGCCGATGGCCGCGCCGTAGTCGCGCAGCGCGGCCAGAGCAGCAGCGCTCACCGTGCCGCAGGCGGCGCCCATCTCGACGCTGCCCTGCAGCAGCGCGCCGGTCTTCAGGCGGTGCATTTCGCGCAGTTGCGCTTCGTTCAACGCGATGCCGACGCTGGCCAGGTCGATGGCCTGGCCGCCGGCCATGCCCTGGCTGCCCGCGGCGCGCGCGAGCAGGCGGCACAGCAGGGCCTGGGTGGCGGCGGGAACCTCGTCACCCTCGGGCGTGAGCAGCTCGAAGGCCAGGGCCTGCAGGGCGTCGCCGGCCAGCAGGGCGTCGGCCTCGCCGAACTTCACATGCACCGTGGGCTTGCCGCGGCGCAGCACGTCGTTGTCCATGCACGGCAGGTCGTCGTGCACCAGCGAATAGGCGTGGATCAGTTCGGTGGCGCAGGCCGCGCGCAGTGCGGCGGCCGCGTTGCCGCCGACGGCCTCGCTGGCGGCCAGCACCAGCAGGGGCCGCAGGCGCTTGCCGCCGTCGAGCACGGCATAACGCATGGCATCGCCCAGCAGCACCGGGGCATCGACACCAACCCAGCGCGACAGCGCCGATTCGACATTCGCCAGATGGGGTTCGCTCCAGCCGGCGAGCGTGCGGGCGTCCCAGTGGGCGGAATTCAGCGTGACGGCGCTCATTCAGGCGTCCAGACCTTCAGGCTGCCCGAATCGAGCACCTTGATCTGGTCTTCGACCGCCTGCAGCTTGTCGCGGCAGAAGGCGAGCAGCGCCGCGCCGCGCTGGTAACTGACTAGCAGCTGGTCCAGCGGCAGCTGGCCCGATTCGAGTTCCGCAACCAGTTGTTCCAGTTCCTGGAGCCCGGCTTCGTAACTGGCTGGCAGCGGACCCGTGTCGGGCGTTGCCGCCGGGCTGGACGAGGAAGGGGGAGGCACCTTGGGCATGCAAGCGAAACGTGGGTGAAACGAGGCATTTTAGGACCGGGACCGGCACAAATGGCGGCCGGCTCCGGACCACCCTCCCCGGGGTCGGCCGGAGCCCATCGCGCGCTTCCCGTGGCGGAAGGCCCATCGCACATGGCGAAATGGCATGGAAAGCCCCGGGGGACGAAAAAATGGCCCCGGGTACAATGCGAACTTCTCTCGTTGACGGCGTTCAACACTGCTTCGGGCCGCCCGGCCAACTCTTGCGGCGGCGCCCTCCGTTCTTCGTTCTTTTTTCTTCCTTTCCTCCCTGTGGGGAGCTTGGTCAGGTCCTCCATGTCTGATTTAAGTCTTCAACTGCAGCAGGCCGCGAGCCAACTTCCAGTTTCCGCGTATTTCGACGAGGCGCTCTACGCCCGCGAGATGCAGAACCTTTTCTCGCGAGGGCCCCGCTATGTCGGCCATCGCCTGGCCGTGCCCGAAATGGGCGACTTCCACACCCTGCCCCAGGAGCACCAGGGCCGTGCGCTCGTCCACACGCCCAAGGGCGTGGAACTGATCTCCAATGTCTGCCGCCATCGCCAGGCCCTGATCCTGCAGGGCCGGGGCCAGCTCGAGAGCCAGTCGGGCGGCAACATCGTCTGCCCGCTGCACCGCTGGACCTACGCCGCAAGCGACCCGCGCACCACCGGCACGCTGATCGGCGCCCCCCACTTCGAGCAGGACCCCTGCCTGAACCTGCACAACTACCCGCTCACCGAGTGGAACGGCCTGCTGTTCGAGAAGAACCCCGACGGCTCGGGCCCCGACGTGGCGGCCGACATGGCCGGCCTCGGCCCGCAGGCCGACCTGGACTTCAGCGGCTATGCGCTCGACCGCGTCGAGCTGCACGAGTGCAACTACAACTGGAAGACCTTCATCGAGGTGTATCTCGAGGACTACCACGTCGGCCCCTTCCACCCCGGGCTGGGCAGCTTCGTCACCTGCGACGACCTGCGCTGGGAGTTCAAGCCACGCTATTCGGTGCAGACGGTGGGCGTGGCCAACCGCCTGGGCCGCGCGGGCAGCCCGGTCTACCAGAAGTGGCAGGAGCAGCTGCTCAAGTACCGCGAGGGCAAGCCTCCGAAGTACGGCGCCATCTGGCTGACCTACTACCCGCACGTGATGGTCGAGTGGTATCCGCACGTGCTCACGGTGTCGACCCTGCACCCCGTGAGCCCGACGAAGACGCTCAACATGGTCGAGTTCTTCTACCCCGAGGAAATCGTCGCCTTCGAGCGCGAGTTCGTCGAGGCCCAGCAGGCCGCCTACATGGAAACCTGCGTGGAAGACGACGAGATCGCCGAGCGCATGGATGCCGGCCGCCGCGCGCTCATGCTGCGCGGCGACAACGAGACCGGCCCCTACCAGAGCCCGATGGAAGACGGCATGCAGCAGTTCCACGAGTGGTACCGCAGCGCGATGCAGAACGCCTGAGTCGATGACTGACGCATCGACGGGTGTTCCAGGAACACCACGGAACCGGCTTTGCCGGGCCGTTGGTGTTGCCCCCGGTGAGGGGGTAGGAGAAGCGACACGAAGTGCGCGAAGCCTGGGGGAGAGCCAATAGTGCAAGCACTGTGGATGGTGCTGGGTGCCTTCCTGTTCGCCACGATGAGCGTGGTCGTGAAAGTCGCCTCGGCGTGGTTCAACAGCGGCGAGATGGTGCTCGGGCGCGGCCTGATCGGCATCGTCTTCCTCTGGCTGCTGGCGCGCAACCGCGGCGTGTCGCTGGCCACCCGCTACCCCGGCATGCACGCCTGGCGCAGCACCATCGGCGTGGTGTCGCTGGGCGCGTGGTTCTATGCCATCGCCCACATGCCGCTGGCCACCGCCGTCACGCTCAACTACATGAGCAGCGTGTGGGTCGCGGCCTTCCTGGTCGGCGGCGCGCTGCTGGCCTGGGTGCCGGTGCCCGGGCGCGACGGCCGCGTGGAGCGCCCGCCGCTGCAGGGCGCGCTGGCGATGACGGTGCTCGCCGGCTTCGTGGGCGTGGTGCTCATGCTCAAGCCCAGCGTGAACGGCAACGAAGGCTTCGCCGGCCTGCTGGGCCTGCTGTCGGGGCTGACGGCCGCCTTCGCCTACATGCAGGTGGTGGCGCTGTCGCGCATCGGCGAGCCCGAACTGCGTACCGTCTTCTACTTCGCGGTCGGCTCGGCCGTGGCCGGTGGCATCGCCACCACGGTCACCGGCTTTTCGGACGGCGGCGCCTGGACGTGGCAGCATGCGCTGTGGCTGCTGCCCATCGGCCTGCTCGCCGCGCTCGGCCAGCTCTGCATGACGCGCGCCTACGCCACCGCCAAGACGCAGGCCGGCACGCTGGTGGTGGCCAACCTGCAGTATTCGGGCATCGTCTTCGCGGCGTTCTACAGCGTGGTGCTGTTCGACGACCGCATCGACGCGGCCGGCTGGGCCGGCATGGCACTTATCATCGCCAGCGGCATTGCTGCAACCGTGTTGCGACAACGAGCGGTGCCCAAGGCACCCGCCGAGGAACACTGAGCGAACCACGCAACGGCATCGCCGGATTTTCAGATTTCGAAGGAGCAGACGCCATGTACACCACCCTCATCTCCGTCGAACAGCTCCAGCGGCTGCAGGCCGGCAGCCAGCCCTTCATGGTGTTCGACTGCAGCTTCGACCTCATGAAGCCGGAAGCCGGCGCGCAGCTTTACGCCGGCGCCCACATCCCGGGCGCGCTCTACGCCAACCTCGACACCGACCTCAGCGCGAAGCACGGTGCCCCTGGCGCGCACGGCGAGGTGGTCGTGGCGCAGGAAGACGGCGTGCCCGCCTCGGGCGGACGCCACCCGCTGCCCAGCCGCGAGAAGTTTGCCGCGTGGCTCTCCAGCATCGGCTTCGCCAACGACATGCAGGCCGTGGTGTACGACCGCAACGGCGCCAACTACTGCGGCCGCCTGTGGTGGATGCTCAAGTGGATGGGCCACGATGCCGTGGCCGTGCTCGACGGCGGATTGCAGGCCTGGCAGGCCGCTGGCGGCGAGGTCACCGGCCGCGAGGAGCCCGCGCGCTTCCAGTCGAACTTCGTGCCGGGCGAGCCCATCGCGAAGCTCGTGACCACTGAAACAGTGCTGCGCCGGCTCGGCCAGCCTGACCAGAACCTGATCGACGCACGCGCCGGTGCACGTTACCGCGGCGAGGTGGAACCTCTGGACCCGATCGCCGGTCACATCCCCGGGGCCCTCAACCGGCCTTTCGCCGACAACCTCGGCCCCGACGGCAAGTTCAAGCCGGCATCGCAATTGCGTGCCGAGTTCGAAGCACTGCTCGCGGGACGCGATGCGGCGACCGTCGTCCACCAGTGCGGCAGCGGCGTGAGCGCCGTGCCCAACCTGCTCGCCATGCAGATCGCGGGATTCGGGACGACCGCGCTCTATGCCGGCAGCTGGAGCGAATGGAGCAACACGCCGGGGCTGCCGACCCGGCAAGGCGCTGAACCATGAAACACATCCGACTCCGACGCACCACCGGTCTCGCCATCGCAGCTGCTCTTTTCGCGGCAGCCCCGTTCCTCTCCGCCCAGGCGCAGCAGCAGCACGCCCACGTGCACGGCCAGCTCAAGCTCGACGTGGCGGTCGACGGCCCCACGGTGGTGATCGACATGGAATCCCCGCTTGACAACATCGTGGGCTTCGAGCGCGCACCCAAGACCGACGCCGAGAAGAAGATCGTCGAAGACGCCGTCGCCCAGCTGCGCGCGGCCGACAAGCTCTTCATCGTCGACCCCGCCGCCAACTGCAAGCTGGGCCCGGTCGACCTGCGCTCCGGCGCGCTGGGCCTCGGCAACCCCGACCCCAACGAGCCCGTCGGCCATGCCGACCTCGACGCCACCTTCTCCTTCAACTGCACCAACGCGGCCGCCGCGAAGTTCATCGACCTGAACCTGTTCGGTGCGTTCAAGGGCCTGCGCCAGATCGACTCGCAGATCGCCACCGCGCAGGGCCAGTTCAAGCGCCAGCTCAAGCGCCCCGCCGGCGCGCAGGCGGCACAGCCCGCACGCCTGAGCTGGGGCAAGTGACGCCGTGAGCGCCCATCCCCAGGCGGAGGCCTCCTCGGCCCTGCGCGTCGTGCTCGCGGCCGAGGCGCTGCGCTTCACATGGCCCAGCGGCAAGGCGCCCTGCATCGACATCGAGGCCTTTCGCATCACGGCCGGCGAATCGGTGTTCCTGCATGGGCCCAGCGGCTGCGGCAAGAGCACGCTGCTCTCGCTGCTGGCCGGCGTGCTGGTGGCCGACGAAGGCCGCGTCACGCTGCTGGGCCACGACTGGTCGAAGCTCTCGGGCACCCAGCGCGACCGCAGCCGCGTGGCGCACGTGGGCTACATCTTCCAGCAGTTCAATCTTCTGCCGTACCTGAGCGTGATCGACAACGTGCTGCTGCCCTGCCGCTTCTCGCAGCGACGCGAGACCAATGCATCGCGCAGCGGCAGCTCGCGCGGCGAGGCCGAGCACCTGCTCGACCAGATGGGCCTGGACCGCAACCTGTGGAAGCGCCAGGCGCTGCAGCTCTCCGTGGGCCAGCAGCAGCGCGTGGCCGCCGCGCGCGCGCTCATCGGCCAGCCCGAGGTAGTGATCGCCGACGAACCCACTTCCGCTCTCGACGAGGACCGGCGCGAAGCTTTCCTCGACGTGCTGCTGACGGCCTGCGCCGAGCATCACAGCGCGCTCGTGTTCGTGAGCCACGACCAGCGCATCGCACAACGCTTCGCGCGGCATGTGCTGCTGCCCGAGATCAACCGCGCCGCCACCAGCGCGATGGCGGTGGACGCATGAAGGCACTTTTCTCCATTGCATGGCGCAGCGCATGGAACCGGCGCTTCACGCTCGCGCTGACCGTGTTCTCCATCGCGCTCTCCACATTCCTGCTGCTGGGCGTGGAACGCATCCGCACCGAGCTGCGCGAGAACTTCGCATCCTCCGTCTCGGGCACCGACCTGATCGTTGGCGCGCGCACCGGCTCCACGCAGCTGCTGCTGTACTCGGTGTTCCGCATCGGCGCGGCCACCAACAACATCTCGTGGAAGAGCGTGCAGGCGCTCGCGGCGCATCCTGGCGTCGACTGGGTGGTGCCGCTGTCGCTGGGCGATTCGCATCGCGGCTTCGCGGTGCTGGCCACCTCCACCGACTACTTCACGCACTTTCGCTACGGCGACAGGCAGACGCTGAAGCTGCGTGAGGGCAAGCCCTTCAGCGAGCTGTTCGACGCGGTGGTGGGCGCCGAGGTGGCCGACAAGCTCGGCTACCACGTGGGCCAGAAGATCACGCTCGCGCACGGCAGCGGCGAGCTCAACGTGGCAGAGCATGCGGACAAGCCCTTCACCGTGGTCGGGGTGCTCGCGCGCACCGGCACGCCGGTCGACCGCACGGTGCACATCGGCCTCGCGGCCATGGAAGCGATCCACCTCGAATGGGTGGGCGGCGCGCCGATGCCGGGCGTGCACATCTCGCCCGAGCAGGTGCGCAAGTTCGACCTCACGCCCAAGAACGTGACGGCCGTGCTGGTAGGCCTGAAGAACCGTGCGGCCGTGTTCGGCGTGCAGCGCTGGATCTCGACCTACACCGGCGAGCCGCTGATGGCCATCCTGCCCGGCGTGGCGCTCGACGAACTCTGGAGCGTGATCGGCGTCGGCGAGAACGCGCTGCTGCTGATGTCGGCGCTGGTGGCGCTCGTGAGCCTCGCGGGGCTGGTGTCGGTGGTGATGGCGGGGCTCAACGAACGCCGCCGCGAGCTCGCGGTGCTGCGTGCCGTGGGTGCAGGCCTGCGCCATGTGCTGGCGCTGCTCGCGCTCGAAGGCGCGATGGTCACCGTGCTGGGCGTGGCCTTCGGCCTTGTGATGGCGGTACTGGGCATCGCCCTGCTCTCGCCATGGCTGCAGTCGCAGTTCGGGCTGACACTGAGCCTCTCAGAACCTACACTGAACGAATGGCTGCTGATGGCAAGCCTGCTGGTCGCCGGATGGCTGGCAAGCCTCCTGCCCGGCATTCGCGCCTATCGACTCTCCCTTGCAGACGGCCTCTCGCCGAGGATTTGAACCATGCCCTTCACACACGCGACCTCCACGAGCAAAGCTTTCATGCGGCTTTCAATGCTGATCGCCGGTGCCGGCCTTGCCGCCGCCGCATGGGCCGCGGAGCCCGCGCCCAAGGACACCACCGCCACCAACCCGCTTGGCGGCAAGGCGGCGGCACCGGCAGCCGCCAAGGCCACGCCGGGCCAGCCGCGCCAGATCACCTGGGAAGAGCTGGTGCCCAAGGACTGGGACCCGGCCAAGGAGTTCAAGGGCATGGACCTGAGCGCGCTCGACGACGGCGACCCGCGCGCCAACGAGCTGCTCATGAAGATGCAGGAGGTGTCGAACAACGCACCGACCAACCCCGCGATGAACGGCACCGAGATCAAGATCCCGGGCTTCATCGTGCCGCTGGAAGAAGCCAAGGGCGAGGTCACCGAGTTCCTGCTGGTGCCCTACTTCGGCGCCTGCATCCACACGCCGCCGCCGCCGGCCAACCAGATCCTGCACGTGGTGCCGCAGAAGGGCGCCAAGTTCCGCGCGATGGACACCGTGTGGGTCACCGGCAAGCTGCAGACGCTGCGCAACGACTCGATGATGGGCGTGAGCGGCTACCACGTGAGCGCGGCCACCGTCACCAAGTACACCGGCGGCTCGAAGTAGAAGGCCGCGGCCTCCGCGCCGTGTGGTTCTGCGCCGACAGGCTTGACGGCACGGAACCGACACAGACCGTTGCATCCGCGGCGCAAGCTCTGTCATCGCTTGATGCCGAGTTCCGTTGAAGAAGTCCGGGTATGCCCCCGGGCGTCTTCATGGAAATCCAGATGACAAAAAACTTCTCTACCGCCCCGCGGCTGTTGACGATCTCGCTGTGCATCGGTGCCCTCGTCCTCGCAGGCTGCGACAAGGCTCCCACCAATACCCCCGCCCCTCTCGCTTCGACGCAGGACCCGGCGGGCTCCATCCCGCCGCCGTCGGTACCGCAGACGCAGCAGCAGCCTCCAGCCGCCGCTCCCGTGCAGGCCTCCTACACGCCGCCCAGCGCCGAGCAGCTCTACCAGATGGTCGCGCCCATCGCGCTGTACCCCGACAAGCTGGTCGCGCAGATTCTTGCCGGCGCCACCTATCCCGACCAGATCACCGCGGCGCACGAATGGCTCGCGCAGAACCGCAACCTCAAGGCCGGTCCGCTGGCCGACGCGGCCAACCAGCAGCCCTGGGACCCGAGTGTGAAGTCGCTCACCGCATTCCGCCCCGTCATCGACCAGATGGCCGGCAACATCCCGTGGACCCAGGCGCTGGGGCAGGCCTACTACAACGACCCGGCCGACGTGATGAACGCGATCCAGGTCATGCGCCAGCGCGCCGCGAAGGCCGGCCGCCTCAAGAACAACGACAAGATGCGCGTGGTCACCGCCGCGCCGCCGCCGAACTACGCACCCGCGCCCGACGTGCAGCCCGTGTACGCCGGCCCGGCCGTGATCGAGGCGCCGCAGGAGTTCATCACCATCGAGCCCGTGCAGCCCGACGTGGTGTACGTGCCCGCCTACGATCCGCAGGTGATCTACGGCGAGCCACAGCCGGTGTATCCGGGCTATGCCTACGCACCGCCAGTCCAGGTGGTGTCGTCGCCGGGCTACAGCGGCGGCCAAGTGCTGGCCGCTGGTGCGCTCGCCTTCGGCGCGGGCGTGATCGTGGGCGCCGCGCTCGAGCGCCACGACTGGGGCTGGCATTCGTGGAACATGAACTGGGGCGCACCGCGCTGGCGCGACCGGGGCCCCGCCCCGCAGCCGGCCTTCGCGCGGCCCGCCGTGGTCTACAACAACAGCACCTACATCTCGCGCTCGACCACGGTGGTCAACAACGTGCGCAACGTCAACGTCTACAACAACAATGCGGGACCGCGCGGCGTGCTGCCGCCGGGAGCGCCGCCCAACTTCGCGGCGGGCCCGGCCGCCGCGCAGCAGTTGCAGCAACAGCAGCAACAACAGCAGCGGGCCCTCTTCGCCCAACAACAGGCGCAACAACAGCAGCAACAGCAGCAACAGCAACGCCTTCAGCAGCAGGCCGCGCTCGCGCAACAGCAGCAACAGCAACAGGCACGCGCTCAACAGCAAGCCCAGCAGCGGCAACAGGAGCAGGTGCAGCGCCAGCAGGTCATGCAGCAACAGCAGGCCCAGAACCAGGCCCGCCAGCAGCAGCAACAACAGACGGCGCAGCAGGAGCAGATGCGGCGCCAACAACAGGCTCAACAGCAAGCCCAGCAGCAGCAGCAGGCGCGCGAGCAACAGGCACGTCAGGCTCGCGGCCTGATCCAGCCTCAACAGCAACAACAAGCCCAGCAACAGGCACAGCTCGCGCAGCAGCGCCAGCAACAGCAGGCCGCACAGGAGCAACGGCGCCAGCAGCAGGCCCAGCTGGAACAATCACGCAGCCAGCAGAACCAGCAGGAACAGATGCGCCGCCAGCAGCAGGCCGATCAGCAAGCACGCGCGCAGCAGCAGGCGCAGCGGCAACAGGAGCAGGTCCAGCGCCAGCAGGCAATGCAGCAACAGCAGGCTCAGAACCAGGCCCGCCAACAGCAGATGGCGCAGCAGGAGCAGATGCACCGTCAGCAACAGGCCCAGCAGCAGGCTCAGCAGCAACAGGCCGCGCGCATGCAGCAACAGCAGCAACAACAACTGCAGGCCATGCAACAGCAGCGTCAGCAGCAGATGCAACAACAGCAAGCCCGCGCACAGCAACAGGCGCAGCAGCAGCAACAACAGGCCCAACAGCAACAGCAACAGCAACAGCAACAGCAGCGCATGGCTGCAGCGGCGGCCGCCGCGCGGCAGCACCAGCCACGCCGCCCCGGCGAACCCGACCGGCCGCAGTAGCGCGCCCGCGCCGCCGCGTGCCGGCGGCGCTTTCCCTCACCCTCAGTTCTTGCCGATCTCGGTCAGCAGCCGCGTCACGAGATAGATGCGCGGCACGATCGAGTCGACTTCGATGTACTCGTCTCGCGCGTGGTAGCCGAAGCCCGCGAGGCCGAAGCTCTCCACCACCGTGGCCTTGCCCGAGCGGCCAGCGTAGCCCGCGTCGGTGCCGCCGCCGGTCATGGGCGTCAACACGAGCTCGCGGTCGATTTCCTTGTAGATGGCCTGCGCCTTCTCGGCCAGCGCGCGGCCCTTGTCGCCCGCGATGAAGGCCGGGCGGCCCACTTCCACCTTCACCGTGGCCTCGGTGTCGGGAATCAGCTTGCCCGACGCGATCTTCGCCTGCAGCGCCTCGGCAAGCTTCTTCTCGGCGCCGGGCTGCGTGATGCGGATGTCGCCCTGCGCCTGCGCCTTCTCGGTGATCTGGTTGAGCGGCCCGGTGGCGCGCGCCACGGTCCAGTTGAGCGTGGCGCCAGGAATGTCCTTGGCGAGGTCCTTGGTCTGCAGCATCTGGTACGAGAGCTCGTACAGCGCATTGCGACCCAGCTCTGGCGCGGCGCCCGCGTGCGACGCGCGGCCCTTCACCTCGAGCGTGGCGGTGGCGATGCCGGCCGCGCCGAGCAGCAGCGACTCGCCCTTGACCACCGACTTCGCCGCCGTCGGCTCGAAGGACAACACCGTGTCGTGCTGGTCGGCCGTGGTCGCGATCAGCTCGCCGGAGCCGAGCGAGCCCACCTCCTCGTCGGGGTTCATCAGCACGGTCAGCGTGTCGTAGTCGCGCCAGCCGGCGTCGGCCAGGATCTTCAGCGAAGCCAGCATGACCGCGAGGCCGCCCTTGTCGTCGGCGATGCCGGGACCGTAGATGCGGTTGCCGTCGACTTTGTAGGGCTGGCTGCCGAGGATGCCCGGCGCGTACACCGTGTCCATGTGGCCCTGCAGCATGATCTTGCGCTTGCCCGTGCCCTTGAGCGTGCCGATCACGATGTCGGCGCCCGCGCCGGCCGTCGCCTTGCGGCGTTCGGTCTTGAAGCCGGCCGCCTTCAGGCGCCCTTCCACCACGTCGGCCATCTTGAGCAGGCCATCGACATTGAGGCTGCCCGATTCGATCAACACCATCTCCTTGAGGTTGTCGATCACCGCGGGCTGTGCCTTCTCGGCGGCGGCGAGCAGCTTCGCGTCGGGCGCGGCATGGGCGGCAGCGGCGCCGAGCACGAGGCCGCAGGCCAGTGCAACGCAACGCAGGGGAAGAACGGACGAGGACAAGGAGCGCAGGCGCATGGTCATGAGGGTTCTCTTTTCATGTAGTGATTCGCGGGCGCCAGCATAGCGGCGCGGCGCACTCCGGAAAACCCAACCCGCTCATCGCCTGCGGGCTGCGATGAAGGCCCGCTTCACTGCCCTTTCCCCTATGGGCGCGGCTGTCGGCGGCAAGAACCTCGAAGCCAGCGCCATCGACATGCCCGCCCGGCCCTGTCGCGCAGAAGACAGCTGAAGGGCGCCAAGCGGATCGCTTGCCGCCGCCAGTCAAACCTTGCCGCCGCGCCCAACCTTCTTCGCGACGGCAGCCGGCTTGCGTGCAGGCTTCAGCGCAGGCGCCTCGCGCGCCGACTGCATGTGCCCGCTCTCGCCGATGGTCATGCCCACGATGCGCGCAAGCTGGCGGCTCACGCTGATGTAGGCGTGGCCCAGGCGGCTGTCGAAGTACAGCGAATCGCCCTTGGCCATGTGCACCACCTCGCCGTTGTCGAAGTGCACCTCGATCTCGCCCGACAGCACATAGGCGAACTCCTCGCCGCCGTGCCGCACGAAGTCTTCCGGGCCGTGGATCCTGCGCGCATGCACCGTGCCGACGATGGGGCTCATCTGCTTGCCCGCCGCGGTGGTGCCGAGGAACTCGTAGGCGATGGAAAGCCCCTTGTAGACCACGCCCTTGCCCGCGCGCGTGACCACCGGCCCGTCGAGCTGCGCGGGCTTGACGCCGGCGCCCGCGAACATGGCGTTCATGTCCATGTCCAGCGCGCGGCCCAGCGCCGTGAAGTTCTCGTAGCCCAGCGCGAGCTGGCCGCGCTCGGCGCGCGAGATGGTGGTGATCGACACGCCCGAGCGCTCGGCCAGCTGCGCCAGCGTCCAGCCGAAGCGCTTGCGCGCGGTGCGCAGGCGGTTGCCGAAGGTGGCGCGGTCCAGCGTGGGCGGCTCGTCCCTGGGCTTCGTGCCCGTCTTGGTCCCTGTGTGTGGATTCACGCTTGGCTTTCTCTTGTGGTGCCGGAGATTCTGCCAGCCGGGGCGCGCGCCATCCATGCCGACCCGCGTGACTCAGGCGCGGAAGTTGCGTATACGCAAATTGCGTGAACGCAAATTTCACCAGCACGGTGCATCATGGTTTCCCCTTGGCACCTCTGAATCAATTTGCGTATCCGCAAATTTCTTCCTACACTTTTCGCCGATGACTTCCAGCACTGCAGAGCCCGTCGTGGCTGACTTCCTCGTGATCGGCGGCGGCATCGCCGGGGCCTCGGTGGCCCATTGGCTCGCGCCGCACGCCCGCGTGATCCTTCTCGAACGCGAATCGCAGCCGGGCTACCACTCCACCGGCCGATCCGCCGCCCTCTTCATGGAAAGCTACGGCACCGCGCAGGTGCGCGCCCTCACCATGGCGAGCCGCGCCTTCCTCGAACATCCGCCCGAAGGCTTCAGCGAGCACCCGCTACTCACGCCGCGCGGCGCGATGATGGTCGCGGGCGCCGACCACATGGCCGAGCTCGAAGCCCACTGGCAGGTGCTGCGCGACATGAACACCGGCGCCTCGCGCCTGAGCGGCGAAGAGGCGCGCGAGATGGTGCCGGCCTTGCGCCCCGAGCAGGTGCAAGGCGCCGTCTACGAGCCTGATGCGTCCGACATGGACGTGCATGCCATCCACCAGGGCTATCTGCGCGGCATGCGGCGCGCGGGCGGCAAGCTGGTGTGCGATGCGGGCGTGACGGCCATTCAACGTGTGGGCGACCGCTGGCGAGTGGAAGCCGGCGGCGCGGTCTACGAAGCGCCCGTGGTTCTCAACGCCGCCGGCGCATGGGTCGACACCATCGCGCGCATGGCCGGCGTGCCGCCGCTGGGCATCGAGCCGCGCCGGCGCTCGGCGTTCATCTTCGCGCCACCCGATGGCCAGAGCGTGGCGCACTGGCCCATGGTGTTCGGCGCCGACGAGGGCTGGTACATCAAGCCCGACGCCGGCATGCTGCTCGGCTCTCCGGCCAATGCCGATCCGGTCGAGCCGCAGGACGTGCAGCCCGAGGAGATGGACATCGCCATCGCCATGCACCGCATCGAGGAGGCGACCACGCTCGCCATCCGCCGCCCCACGCGCACCTGGGCCGGCCTGCGTTCCTTCGTGGCCGACGGCGATCTCGTCGGCGGCTTCGAGCCCGGCGTGCCCGGCTTCTTCTGGGTGGCCGCGCAGGGCGGCTACGGCATCCAGACATCGGCCGCCATGGGCGAGGCCTGCGCCGCGCTGGCGCGCGGGCTGCCGCTGCCGGAGCGCATCGCCTCCTTCGGGCTCACGGCGGAAATGCTGGGCCCGCAGCGGCTGCGCGCGGCCGCGGGCTGAGGCCGCCCCGCCCCCGACAACAAACACAAACCCACCCCACGAGGTCCGACCATGCGCGTCTTCAGTGCTTCCCTTGCCACCGAAACCAACACCTTCGGCCCGATGCCGACGGGCCTCGCCTCCTTCAAGGACCGCGGCTACTTCCCCGCCGGCAAGCACCCCGAGGCGATGACGCTGTTCTCGGGCCCGCTGTGGGCCGCACGCATGCGCGGCGCCGACAAGGGCTGGACGCTGTTCGAAGGCATGGTGGCCGGCGCGCAGCCCAGCGGCACGACCACGCGCCACGCCTACGAGACGCTGCGCGACGAGTTGCTCGACGACCTGCGCGCGGTGCTGCCGGTCGACATGGTGCTGCTCGGCCTGCATGGCGCGATGGTGGCCGACGGCTACGACGACTGCGAGGGCGACCTGCTGGCGCGCGTGCGGCAGATCGTCGGGCCCGACGTGGTGATCGGCGCGGAGCTCGACCCGCACAACCACCTCACGCCGGAGATGATCTCCAACGCGAACGTGATGATCTCCTTCAAGGAGTACCCGCACACCGACGTGCTCGAGCGCGGGCTGGAGCTGGTCGACATCTGCGCCGCCACGGTCGAGGGCAAGGTGCGGCCGGTGCCCGCGGTGGTCGACTGCGACATGATCGTCACCGTCCATACTTCGCGCCAGCCGGCGCGCGGCTTCGTCGAGCGCATGCAGTCGCTCGAGGGCAAGGACGGCGTGCTCTCGATCTCGCTCACGCACGGCTTCTCGTGGGGCGACGTGCCCGAGATGGGCACCAAGGTGCTGGTCTACACCGACGGCGACAAGGCCCAGGCCGACCTGCTGGCGCGCCAGCTCGCCGACGAGGTCATCGCCATGCGCGACGGTCTCACCGTCAACTACCCAGGCATCGATGCATCGCTGGACGAGGCCCTGGCCTTCGACGGCGGGCCAGTGGTGATCTCCGACGGCGCCGACAACCCCGGCGGCGGCGCGGCCAGCGACTCCACCTTCATCCTGCGCCGCATGGTCGAGCGCGGCATCACCAATGCGGCGCTGGGCCCGCTGTGGGACCCGATCGCGGTGCGCATCGCCTTCGACGCGGGCGTGGGCGCGAAGCTGCCGATGCGCCTCGGCGGCAAGATCAGCCCGCTGTCGGGCGACCCGCTCGACCTCGAATGCACCGTGAAGGCGCTCAAGCACGACCTGGTGATGACCGGCCTGGCCGGCACGCCCACGCTGATGGGCGACAGCGCGCTGGTCGAGGCCAACGGCATCGAGATCGTGCTGATCACGCTGCGCAACCAGGCGATGGGCACCGACCTTTTCACGCAGCTGGGCTGCGACCTGGCGGCGAAGAAGATCATCGTCGTGAAGTCGTCGCAGCACTTCTACGCGTCGTACTCCAAGGTGGCGAAGCACGTCATCTACGCGGGCGCGCCGGGCGCCGTGACGCTCGACCTGAACACGCTGCCCTACCGCAAGGCCCGCCTGCCCAAGTGGCCGATCGGCGTCGCGGCCTGAGCCTTTCCTTCTCTCTCCTTTCTCTTTTTTCTGCTGCCTGCCCTCACCGGAGAACCGACGATGAAACGACGGACGCTTGGCGCTCTCGCCGCCCTGGCCCTTTCCACCGCCTTCGCGGCGAGCCTTCCCGCGCATGCCCAGACGCCGCAGCCCAAGACGCTGAAGGTGGTGGCGCATGCCGACCTGAAGATCCTCGACCCGACCTTCACCACCGCCTACATCTCGCGCAACTTCGGCTACATGGTCTACGACACGCTCTTCGCGCAGGACGCGAACGGCAAGCCGCAGCCGCAGATGGTGGAGAAGTACACCGCCTCGAAGGACGGCAAGCAGTGGAGCTTCACGCTGCGCCCCAACCTCAAGTTCTCCGACGGCAGCGCCGTCACCTCGGCCGACGCGGTCGCCTCGCTGCAGCGCTGGGCCGCACGCGACAGCCTGGGCCGCGCCATGACGGCCAGCGGCGCCGAGTGGAAGGCCGCCGACGCGCGCAGCTTCACGCTCACGCTCAACGAACCCTTCGGCATGGTTCTCGACGCGCTGGCCAAGCCCTCGGGCTTTCCGCCGGTGGTGCTGCCCGAGCGGCTGGCGAAGATGCCGGCCACCGCGCCGCTGACCGAGGTGCTGGGCTCCGGCCCCTTCATCTTCAAGCGCGACGAATGGGTGCCGGGCAACAAGGCGGTGTTCGTGCGCAACCCCAACTACGTGGCGCGCAGCGAGCCGCCCAGCGGCCTGGCCGGCAGCAAGAAGAGCAGCTTCGAGCGCGTCGAGTGGCTCTACCTGCCCGACGCCAACAGCGCGGTGGCGGCCCTCAAGCGCGGCGAAGTCGACATCATCGAGCAGCTGCCGCCCGACTACATCGCGCCGTTGCGCACCGACACGGGCGTGAAGATCGGCTCCGGCGGCGCCTACCAGGGCTTCCTGGTGATGAACCAGCTGCATCCGCCCTTCAACAACCCGAAGGTGCGCCAGGCGCTGCTGCAGGCCGTGAGCCAGGAGCGCTTCATGGCGGCCATGGGCTTCCCGCTCGACATGCGCATGGCCTACTGCGCCACCTATTTCATCTGCGGCAGCCCCAACGACACCGCGGCCGGCGCCGAGCCCTACCGCAAGGCCGACGTCGCCAAGGCCAAGAAGATGCTCGCCGACGCCGGCTACAAGGGCGAGAAGGTGGTGCTGCTGGTGCCCAGCGACGTGCCCTACCTGAACGCCGAGGCGCTGATGGCCGCGCAGACGATGAAGAGCATCGGCCTGAACGTCGACGCCCAGACCATGGACTGGGCTTCCATCGGCGCGCGCCGCGCCAAGCGCGATGCTGGCGATGCCGGCGGCTGGAACATGTACGTCACCGTGGCCGGCGAGTTCGACGCCAACTCGCCCATCAGCAACGCCTACCTGAGCGCGGCCTGCGGCAACACCCTGCCCGGCTGGCCCTGCGACAAGCAGCTCGACGAGCTGCGCACCGCGTGGCTGAAGGAAACCGTGCCCGCCAAGCGCAAGGAACTGCTCGACGCGTTCCAGGCCCGTGCGTATGAAGCAGTGCCGTACATCAATGCGGGCCAGTACTCGGCCGCCTTCGCCGCGCGCACCAGCCTGAAGGGGCTGGACAAGCTCTGGTCCGGCATGCCGACGGTCTGGGCGCTCGACAGGCAATAGGGATTCGGAGGCACCGCCATGGGCTACCTCATTCGACGCTTCATCGCGACCCTGCCCGTCATGGCGGTGGTGGCCGTGGTGGTGTTCCTGCTGATCCACCTGTCGCCGGGCGACCCGGCCGCGCTCATCGCGGGCGACCTCGCCACCACGGAAGACATCGAGAAGCTGCGCGCCGCGCTCGGCCTGAACCTGCCGCTGTGGCAGCAGTTCGGGCTGTGGATCGGCAAGCTCTTCACCGGCGACCTGGGCACCTCGATCTTCACGCAGATGCCGGTCACGCAGCTGCTGGGGCAGCGCCTGGAGCCCACGGTGTCGATCGCGGCGCTGACCATGCTCATCACGCTGGTGGTGTCGGTGCCTCTGGGCACGCTCGCGGCCTACCGCGCGGGCAGCTGGATCGACCGGCTGGTGATGCTGTTTGCGGTTCTGGCCTTCTCGGTGCCGGTGTTCCTCGTGGGCTACCTGCTGGTCTACAGCTTCGCGATCCAGCTACCGTGGTTTCCGGTGCAGGGCTACGTGCGCTTCGCCGAAGGCCCGGGCGATTGGCTGCGCTCGCTGGTGCTGCCCTGCGTGAACCTTGCGCTGGTCTACATCGCGCTGGTGACGCGCATGACGCGCGCCACCGTGCTCGAGGTGCTGCACGAGGACTACATCCGCACCGCCCGCGCCAAGGGCCTGGGCGTACTGCCGGTGCTGGGGCATGCGCTGCGCAACGCGGCCATTCCCATCGCCACCACCGTGGGCGCGGGCATCGCGCTGCTGATCGGCGGCGTGGTGGTCACCGAGACGGTGTTCGCCATTCCCGGCGTGGGCCGGCTGGTGATCGACTCGGTGCAGCGCCACGACTACCCGGTGATCCAGAGCGTGCTGCTGCTGTCGGCGGGCGTGTACGTGCTGATCAACCTGCTGATCGACCTGAGCTACCGCCTGTTCGATCCGCGAATCCAGTACTGAAACCGCTCCATGTCCACCGTACTACCCATGAGCGACATCGACGTGCCCGCGACGCCCGCCACCGCTGAAGTCGCGCCGCCGGTCGAGGCGCCTTTCGTTGCGCCGCGCTTGCGCTGGCTGCGCAAGCACCCGACGCTGATCGTCGGCGCGCTGCTGCTGATCGCGGTGGCGGCCCTTTCCATCGCCGCGCCGTGGATCGCCACGCACGACCCGCAGGACATCGATCCGCTCGCGCGCATGCAGCTGCCCTCGGCCGAGCACTGGTTCGGCACCGACGCGCTGGGCCGCGACGTGTTCAGCCGCGCCGTGTGGGGCGGGCGGGTGTCGATGATCGTGGGCGCCTCGGTGGCGCTGCTGGCCACCTTCTTCGGCGTCACGCTCGGGCTGGTGGCGGGCTTCGTGCGCTGGGCGGACGGGCCGATCATGCGGGTGATGGACGGGCTCATGGCCATCCCGGGCATCCTGCTGGCCATCGCGCTGATGGCGGTCACGCGCGCCAGCCTGACTACGGTGATCATCGCCATCACGGTGCCGGAGATTCCGCGCGTGGTGCGGCTGGTGCGCTCGCTGGCGTTGACGCTGCGCGAGCAGCTCTTCGTGGAGGCCGCGCACGCGGTGGGCACGCGCCTTCCGGTGATCCTGGTGCGCCACGTGCTGCCGAACACCGTGGCGCCGCTGATCGTGCAGGCCACCTTCGTTGCGGCCGCCGCCGTGCTGACGGAGGCGGCCCTGTCCTTCCTCGGCGTGGGCGTGCCTTCGCAGACGCCGAGCTGGGGAAACATGATGGCCGAGGGCCGCAACTTCGTGGCGGTGGCGTTCCACATCATCCTGTACCCGGGCCTGCTGCTGGCGGCCACGGTGCTGGCCATCAACCTGCTGGGCGACGGCCTGCGCGACGCGCTGGACCCGCGCCTGGCACGGCAACTGTGAAGGACGGCAGGCCATGACGATCCCCATGTCCCACACCGCGCTCGCACCCGGCGAGCCGCTGCTCGAAGTCGACAACCTGCGCACGCACTTCCACACGCTGGCGGGCGTGGTGCGGTCGGTCGACGGTGTTTCCTACACGGTGCGCGCTGGCCGCACGCTCGGCGTGGTCGGCGAGTCGGGCTGCGGCAAGAGCGTCACCGCGCTGTCGATCCTGCGGCTGGTGCCCACGCCGCCGGGCCGGCACATGGGCGCCGTTCGCCTGCGCGGCACCGATCTGATGCGGCTGAGCGAGCGCGAGATGCGGCAGATCCGCGGCAACCGCATCTCGATGATCTTCCAGGAGCCGATGACGTCGCTGAACCCGGTGCTCACCGTGGGTCGGCAGATCGCCGAGACGGTGCAGCTGCACCAGAAGGCCAGCCGCGCCGACGCGATGAAGCGCGCGGTCGAGATGCTGCGCGTGGTGCAGATCCCCGAGCCCGAGCGCCGCGTGAACGAGTACCCGCACCAGCTCTCGGGCGGCATGCGCCAGCGCGTGATGATCGCGCTGGCCCTGGCCTGCAACCCCGAGGTGCTGATCGCCGACGAGCCGACGACCGCGCTGGACGTGACCATCCAGGCGCAGATCCTCGACCTCATCAAGCGGCTGCAGAAGGAGCTGGGCATGGGCGTGGTGATGATCACGCACGACCTTGGCGTGGTGGCCGAGAGCTGCGACCGCGTGGTGGTCATGTATGCCGGCAAGAAAGTGGAAGAAGCCGACGTGATCGACCTGTTCGACCGTCCGCTGCATCCCTACACCCGCGCGCTGATGGCCTCGATGCCCGCGATGAACACCGCGAGCACGCGGCTCACCGAGATTCCGGGGCTGGTGCCGGCCGCGCACGAGCTGGGCCGGGGCTGCGCCTTCGCCGCGCGCTGCAGCCATGCGCGCGAACGCTGCCGGGTCGAGACGCCGAAGCTCGTGGCGCAGGGCGGCGACCACGTGGCGGCCTGCTTCGCGGTCGAGGAACACTGGAACCAACACGCCGGCGCCGAGGAGATGGCCACATGACGACCGCTGCTGCAACGCCACTGCTGCAGGTGCGCAACCTGCGCAAGCACTACACCACGCCCAAACGCTGGCTGCGGCCGGCCCGGCCGGCGATCCAGGCGGTGGACGGCGTTTCCTTCTCGGTCGCGCGCGGCGAGACGCTATCGCTGGTGGGCGAATCAGGCTGCGGCAAGACGACCACGGCCAAGTCGGTGATGCGGCTGGTCGAGCCGACCTCGGGCTCGGTGCAGCTCGAAGGCCGGGAGCTGCTGTCGCTCTCGGCCGAGGACATGCGCATGCGCCGGCGCGACCTGCAGATCATCTTCCAGGACCCGTATGCGTCGCTGAACCCGCGCCTGACGGCCGGAGACATCGTGGCGGAACCGCTGCGCAACTTCGGCATGGGCGCGGCCGCCGAGCGGCGCGAACGCGTGCAGTGGCTGTTCTCGCGCGTGGGGCTGCGACCGGAGGCGGCGAAGAAGTTTCCGCACGAGTTCTCGGGCGGGCAGCGCCAGCGCCTGGGCATCGCGCGGGCGCTGGCGCTGAACCCGAAGCTGATCGTGTGCGACGAGCCCGTGTCGGCGCTCGACGTGTCGGTTCAGGCGCAGGTGGTCAACCTGCTGATGGACCTGCAGGCCGAATTCGGCATCGCCTACCTCTTCGTGGCACACGACCTCGCGGTGGTTCGGCACATCAGCCATCGGGTGGCGGTGATGTACCTCGGCCACATCGTGGAGATCGCCGACCGCGACACGCTGTTCTCGGTGCCGCTGCATCCGTACACCGAAATTCTGCTGTCGGCCGTGCCGGTGCCCAACCCGCGCACGCCGGCGCGGCGCATGCTGCTGCAGGGCGATCCGCCGAGCCCGGCGAACCCGCCTTCGGGCTGCCGCTTCCACACCCGCTGCCCGATGGCGCAGGCCGTGTGCAAGGAGAAGGCGCCCGAGCTGGGCGAGCGGCCGTCGTCGTCCGCGAACGGAAGCCATCTGGTCGCCTGCCATTTCCGCTGAAGAAAGGATTTCTCCCGTGTCCGAAAAGCCACCTCACTACGAACTTCTGATCCGCGGCGGCACCGTGATCGACGGCACCAAGGCGCCGCGATTCGATGCCGACATCGGCATCGTGGGCGATCGCATCGTCGCCATCGGCAAGCTCGCGGGCCATACGGCGGACCAGACGATCGACGCCACCGGCCGCATCGTCGCGCCGGGCTTCATCGACTCGCACACGCACGACGACCAGGCTGTGCTGTCGCAGGCGCAGATGCCCTTCAAGGTGTCGCAGGGCGTGACCACGGTGGTGGCGGGCAACTGCGGCATCAGCGCCGCACCGCTGCGCGCCGACATGGACCTGCCCATGCCGCTGAGCCTGCTCGATTCGCCCGCCGAGGGCCGCTTCACCAGCTTCGCCGCGTACCTCGACGCGCTGCGCGCGACGCCATCGTCGGTCAACGTCGCTGCGATGGTGGGCCATTCGACCCTGCGCGCCGTGGCCATGGCCGACCTCGACCGGCCCGCGAACGAGGCCGAGATCAAGGCCATGCAGGCGATGGTCGAGGAAGCGATGCAGGCCGGCGCCATCGGCCTTTCGACCGGCACCTTCTACCCGCCCGCGGTGAAGGCGACGACCGAGGAGATCATCGAGGTCGGCCGCCCGCTCAGCGCGCGCAAGGCGCTGTACGTGACGCACATGCGCGACGAAAGCGATCACGTGATCGAGTCGCTGGAGGAAACCTTCCACATCGGCCGCGCGCTGGGCATTCCGGTGGTGGTGTCGCACCACAAGGTGCAGAACACGCGCAACTTCGGCAAGACGAAGGTGACGCTGCCCTTCATCCAGGAGGCGATGAAGCACCAGTGCATCGGGCTCGACTGCTACCCGTACACCGCAGGCTCCACCATGATCCGCACCGACCGCGGGATGATGGAAGGCCGCGTGCTCATCGCCTCGAGCGTGCCGCACCCCGAATGCGCGGGCCGCGACCTGAAGGACATCGCGGCCGGATGGGGCGTGTCTGGCGAGGAGGCGGCCAGGCGGCTGCAGCCCGGCAGCGCCATCTATTTCATGATGGACGAGGACGACGTGCAGCGCATCCTCGCCTTCGACGAGACCATGATCGGCTCCGACGGCATTCCGCTGGGCGACAAGCCGCATCCTCGCCTGTGGGGCACCTTCCCGCGCGTGCTGGGGCACTACAGCCGCGACGTGGGGCTTTTCCCGCTGGAGACGGCGGTATGGAAGATGACTGGGCTGACGGCGCGCAACTTCGGCCTGCACGAACGCGGCACGCTGAAGCCGGGCCACCACGCCGACGTGGTGATCTTCGATGCCGCGACGGTGCGCGACACCGCGAACTACGAATCGCCGATGCAGCCGGCCGAAGGCATCGACGCAGTGATCGTGAATGGAGCCCTCACGTGGCGCAACGGGGCGCACTGCGGGGTGCGCAACGGGCAGGTGATCACGCGGCGCCAGACGACTGCGTGAGGGCGGCCTGAGCGGGGCTCAGTCGGGCGCGTTCATGACCCGGTCGAATTCTTCGTCGGCCGGCACATTGTCCGCGTCGAGTTCGCTCGCATCGGAAAGATCGATCCCCGTTTCCTCCGAAAGATCGTCACCCACGTCGGCATCGGGCTCCTCGAAATCGTCGGCGGGCAGGTTGTCCTCGTCGTCTTCGACGGGCGAAGCGGATCGCACGGTGGCGTTCATGATCTGTTCCTCGGCTGATTTCTGACTGGCCCCCTATGGTGCGCCTGTTTCCGCCGTTGCGGTTCATCCTGCGCGAGGCTTCGGTGTCGGAAAGTTTCGCGCCGGGCCGGAGGATCAGTCCTTGTGCACGTGTCCATGCTCCCCGTGGCCGGGGTCGTCATGGCCGTGATCGTGCCCGTGTTCGCCGTGCGCCAGGCGGCTCACCAGCGTGACGAGCACGATGCCTGCCGCCAGCCACAGGATCTGCGCGGCCGTCTGGCGGGCCGGCAGGCGCTTCTGCAGCTGCGGAATCAGGTCGGCCAGCGCCACGTAGACGAAACTGCTGCCGGCCAGCACCAGGAAATACGGCAGCAGGCCGTGCAGCTGGTCGACCAGCCACCAGCCCGCGATGCCGCCCAGCGCGGTCATGGTGCCGGCGAGCGACACCTTCACCAGCGCCGCGCGCTGGTTGGCCGAGCTCTGGCGCAGCACGACGAGGTCGCCGATGTGGTGCGGAATTTCGTGCGCCAGCACCGCCAGCGCGGCCACCAGGCCCAGGCGGATGTCGGCGGTGAAGGCGGAGGCGATCAGGATGCCGTCGCCGAAGCAGTGCACGCTGTCACCGGTGAGCACGGCCCAGCCGCCAGTGCGGGGGGCGTGGTCGTGGTCGTGGCCATGCGCGTGGGAAGAGCCATGGGCGTGGTCATGTCCGTGGTGATCGTGGCCGTCCGCCCCGTTTTTCTCTTCGCCGTGATGGTGCTCGTGCCCGTGGTGCCACAGCTCCGCCTTGTCGAGCAGGAAGAAGAACACCAGCCCGAACAGCAGTACACCGAACAGCAGCGCGGGCTCGATGCGGCTTTCGAAGGCCTCGGGCAGCAGGTGCATGAACGCGGTGGCGAGCAGCGCGCCGGCCGCCAGGCTCAGCAGCTGCTGCGGGTTCACGCCGCCCGAGCCGCTGCGCACGCCCACCTTCAACAGCAGGGCCGCGACCCAGACGCTTCCGATACCGGCAACCAGGGTCGCCGCGATGATGACTATCAAATTCATAGCTGCTTGCGCAAGAAAGACGGCCGCCGGAACTGTTTCAGGGGCCGCATACCGTTCATAAAAGAGAAAGGCCGTCACGGGGACGGCCTTCGGCGGGGTTGGCTGACGGGCGCCGTCTTCAGGCGACGCCGTTGGCTTTGAACCAGGCCGTGGCGCGCTGCCAGCCGTCGTCCGCCGCGCTCTTGACGTAGCTGGGGCGGTAGTCGGCATGGAACGCGTGGCCCGCTTCGGGATACACAACGAAGTTCGAGGCCTTGGCCGCCGGAGTTCCGGTTGCCAGAGCTGCTTTCATCTTATCAACCGTGTCAAGGGGGATGCCCTGGTCTTTTCCGCCGTAGAGACCGAGCACCGGCGCCTGCAGGCCGGCGGCGATGTCGACGGGGTGTTTCGGCGTGAGTTCGCTGGCCTGGCCGACCAGCCGGCCGTACCAGGCGACGCCCGCCTTGACCTTGCCCGTGGCCGCATAGAGCCAGACGATGCGCCCGCCCCAGCAGAAGCCGGTGATGCCGGCCTTGCTGGTGTCGCCGCCATTGGCCCTGGCATAGGCCAGGGCACCGTCGAGGTCGGCCATGACCTGCGCGTCGGGCACCTTGGAGACGATGTCGGCCTGCAGCTTCGGAATGTCGGTGTAGCCGCGCGGATCACCCTGGCGGGCATAGAGCTCTGGCGCGATGGCCAGGTAGCCGAGCCTGGCGAAGCGGCGGCAGGTGTCGGCGATGTATTCGTGCACGCCGAAGATCTCCTGGATCACGAGGATCACCGGCAGGCCGGTCTTGCCGGCGGGCGCCGCCGCATAGGCGGGCACCTCGAAGTCACCGACGGCGTACTTGATGGGGCCGGCCTTCAGGCCGTCGGCCGGGGTGCTGATGGCGGTCTGCGCCATCACGGGCATCACGGCTGCGGCATAGCCGACGCCGATGGCGGCCTTGAGGGCGGTGCGGCGCGTGGCGCCCTGCTCGGTGCTGTCGCCGGGGCGAAGCGAATCGAAGTCGGAACGGCTGTCGTCGTCGAGAGGCATGTATCGGGCTCCGGTTGGATCGTCGGACAAGGGACGTGGCGCTGTGAAAAAACGCACGCCGCAATGTAGGCGAAATCGGCCGGTGCCTCCATGTCCCCCCAGCTTCAGCGGGGTTGGTTCGTTCCGTAGGCGCGCCGGGCCAGTGCCGACGCCAGCACCTGAGCGGGATCGACCAGATCGAGCCCTGCCACCGCAGCCGAGCCCTGCAGGCCCAACGGCACCTCGGTGCAGCCCATGATGATGGTGACCGGGCCATGCCGCTCGGCCAGCCTCAGCGCCACATCGGAAAAGCACTGTTCGGCGAGCTGCATGTTGCCCGCCTTCACGCCTTCGAAGATGCCGCGCGTGATTGTCTGGCGCTCCTCGGGCAGCGGCACGTGGCAGCCCAGCCCGGCTTCGGCCAGAGCCTGTTCGTAGAGGCGCACCCGGTAGGTGCCCTCGGTGGCCATCAGCGCCACGCCGGTCGCGCCCTGCCCTGCAAGGTGCCGCGCCGTCTCGCGCGCCATGTGCAGCAGTTCGATCTGCGGAAAGCGCTCCTGCAGGTTGGCGTGCCAGGCATGGGCGGTGTTGCAGGCGATGGCCACGGCCCGGCTGCCGAGCGCGGCGAGGCGCCCCATGGCCTGAAGCATCGGCTCCAGCGGCTGGTGCGCGCCCTGCTCGGTGGAAGCCAGCGCGTCGGTGCGGTCGGGCACCGGCACCTGCGCCAGCCAGTGCTCGGGAAAGGACTGGTCGCGCACCGGCTCGCCGCGCGCACGCAGCTGCTGCGCGCAGGCCTGCACGAAGAGCCGCACGAAGTCGGCGCCCGCCGCCGGGCCCATGCCGCCAAGAATGCCAACGACGTTGGTCGAACTCATGATCTCTCTGTCTCTTTTTCAGGAATACCGCGGAACCGGCTTCGCCGGGCCGCTGGTATTGCCCCCCGGAAGGGGGTTGGCGCAGCGACACGAAATGCGCGCAGCCTGGGGGGTGAACTTAAGTTGCCGGTTTGTCGCTGAGAGCCTTCAGGTTCTCTTTCAGCTGCGGGCTCATCGGCAGGTTGAGCGGCACGTTCTTCGGCGGGATCGGCTGCATGAACCACTTGTTGTAGAGCTTCTCGAACTCGCCGCTCTTCATCATTCCGGCGAAGGTGTCGTCCACCAGCTTCTTGAAGGCGGGGTCGTCCTTGGGCAGCATGCAGGCGTAGGGCTCGACCTGCAGCGAGTCGCCCACCACCTCGTAGTCGGCCGGCGACTTGGAGTTGGCGATCAGGCCATACAGCAGGATGTCGTCCATGGCGAAGGCCACGGCGCGGTCGCTCTCTACCAGCAGGAAGGCATCGGCATGGTCCTTGCCGAGCACGATGTCCATGCCGAGGTTCTTCTCGGTGTTGTACTTTCGCATGACCAGCACGTTGGTGGTGCCGGTGGTGCTGGTCACGGTCTTCTTCGCGAGATCGGCGTAGTTCCTGATCTTCGAAGACTTCTTCACCAGCAGGCGCGTGCCGGTATAGAAGTGGTTGATGGCGAAGGCCACGTCCTTGCCGCGCGCGGTGTTGTTGGTGGTGGAGCCGCACTCCAGGTCGATGGTGCCGTTGGTGATCAGCGGAATGCGGTTCTGCGAGGTCACGGGCATCAGCGCCACCTGCAGGTTGGGCTTGTTCAGCTTCTTCTTCACCGCCTCGACCACGGCGTTGGAGAGATCGACCGCCATCCCGATCGGCTTGTTGGGACCGTCGAGATAACTGAAGGGCACCGACGATTCACGGTATGCCAGCGTGATCTTGCCGGACTCGGCGATCTTGGCGAGCGTGTCGGCGGCCTGCGCGCCCGTGGCGCTGAAGAGCAACGAGGCGGCCATGGAAGCCATCAGGACGGAGAGTTTCATTCGAGCCTTCATTCGGTTGAACTGAACAGGCGGCCAGTGTAGGAACGGGAGAAACAAAACCACAAATTCCAATAGAAAGCTGATCCATGCCCAAAGGTTATGGGCGGGGGTTCTTTTGGCATTTCCGCACCGGGCCGCGCACGCCTACAGTCACGGCACCGTTCTCCCGAACATTCGATCAATCCATCTCTGCGGAAAGCTGCCTCCATGCATGTATGTGTGCTCGGCGCCGGCATCGTGGGCCTGGCGACCGCCTGGCAGCTCGAGCGCCAGGGCCATCAGGTCACCGTGATCGACCGCGCCGCCCCCGGCTCGGGTGCGAGCGGCGGCAACGGCGCGCAACTCAGCTACTCGTACGTGCAGCCGCTGGCCGATCCGTCGATCTGGAAGCAGCTGCCCAAGCTGCTGCTGTCGCCCACCTCGCCGCTGAAGCTGCGCCCGCAGCTCGATCCGCTGCAATGGCGCTGGGGCATGGAATTTCTCGCGGCCTGCAACGCGCGCACCTCGCGCGACACCACCGCACGGCTGCTGGAACTGGCCGCGTCGAGCCGCGTCGAGTTCGAGGCCATGCGCGCCGAGCTTTCGCCCGACTGCGATTTCTCCGCCACCGGCAAGCTGGTGCTGTACGCCAGCACCGCCTCGCTCGAAGGTGCGCGCGCGCAGCTCGAACTGCAGCGCACCATGGGCAGCGAGCAGCGGCTGGTGACGCCCGAGGAATGCATCGCCATCGAACCCGCGCTGGCCAGCTACCGCGACCGGATGGCGGGCGCCGTCTACACGCCGAGCGAATGCGCGGCCGACTGCCTCAAGGTGTGCATCGAGCTGACGAAGGCACTGGGCGCGCGCGGCGTGCGCTTCATGCCCGGCACCGACGTGCACGGCTTCGTGCGCAGCGGAAGCCGCATCGCCGCCGCTCGCACCAGCAGCGGCGACGTGCAGGCCGATGCCTTCGTGATGGCGCTGGGCTCGGCCTCGCACGAGCTGGGGCGTGCGCTTGGCGCCTACTTGCCGGTGTATCCGCTCAAGGGCTACAGCATCACGGTGGATGTCGACCCCGCGCCCGGTGCCGCACCGCGCGTGAACGTGACCGACAGCGCGCGCAAGGTGGTGTTCGCGCGCATCGGCTCGCGGCTGCGCGTAGCGGGCATGGCCGAGCTGGTGGGGCACGACGCGAGCATTCCGGCCGCGCGCATCGAGACACTGGCGGCCGCCACGCGCGCTGTCTTCCCGCACGCGAGCCGGCTCGAGGAGCTGCATCCATGGACCGGCATGCGCCCCGCCACGCCCAAGGGGCTGCCGATCATCGGCCGGCTGGCGAGCGCGCCGCCGAACATGCTGTTCAATACCGGCCACGGCGCGCTGGGCTTCACGCTGGCCTTTGGTTCGGCGCTGCGCGTTGCACAGGCTCTTAGACCCTAGATCGTGTCCTGGATCGCCTGCTGCATGCAGCGGGTGATTTCGCGCACTGCCACCGAGTCGGGCCGCGCCGCGAAGCGCAGCGCGCGGATCGGCACCGGGATGTGCGGCTCCAGCGTCAACACATCCACCTTCTCGCGGTCGGCCGAGCGCGCGGTGCAGCCGTCGACCAGTGCGATGCCGATGCCGTGGTGCGCCATGGCCAGCGCCGCGTGGTAAGTCTGCACCGTGACCACCGCCTGCTGGAAGCCGACGCCCGCCTGCCGGCAGGCCTGGCTCAGGCTGGTGCCCACGGGGTCGCGGCTGTCCAGGCCGATCACCGGCCGGTCGACGAGGTCGTGCAGCGCCACCGAGCCGTTGCGCACCAGCGCGCGCGGCAGCATGCCCTTGGGTGCGATGCAGACCATGCGGCTGTCGGCCAACGTCTCCTGCGTGAGCGAGGGGTGCACCGCCGGGCTGAAGGCGAAGCCCACGTCGGCTTCCTGCAGCAGCAGCGCCGACATGATCTGCGGCGAATGCAGCGACTCCACCGTGATCGCGTAGCCCGGGTGCTTCTCGCGGAAGGCCTTGAGCGCGCGCGGCAGGATGTCGTAGCTCAACGCCAGCACGCTCAGGATGCGCAGCTCGCCCGTGTCGCCCGCCGTGCGCAGGTTGGCGGCGAGCCGCTGCACCTCGTCGAGCTGCGCGAACAGCCGCTCGATGTGCGGATACAGCGTGAGCGCCTCGGTGGTCGGCGTGAGCCGCCCCTTGGCGCGCTGGAAGAGCGGAAAGCCCAGCTGCAGCTCGGCATGCTGCAGCGTGCGACTCACCGCCGGCTGCGTGATGTTGATGAGCCGCGCCGCCGCGCTCACGCTGCCCGTGAGCATGATCGCGTTGAAGACCTCGATGTGGCGCAGGCGCATCGCGAGCGGCGGTTCAGTCGGTCAGCCGATCAGTTGCCCGAGGCGGCCTTCCCCCGCGCCAGGTCCATGACCATGCGGGTGCCGAGGTACAGACGCGGCTCGATCGAGTTGACCAGCACGTACTCGGCGTCGGCCGAATGCGCGCCGAAGCCTTGCAGGCCGAAGCGCTCGACCACCGGCGCCTTGGTCTTCAGCGCCGCGAAGGCCGCGTCGGTGCCGCCACCGGCCGCCTTGTCGTCGGCACCCAGTGGCAGGCCGAGCTCGTCCTTGTAGATCTGCTGCGCATGGCGGGCCATGGCGACCGAGGCTTCGGATGACTCCAGCGGCGGACGGCGGCGCTCGAACTTCAGCTCGACCTTGGCTTCGGGAATGAGCTGCTTCTTCACGCGCTCGTTCACCTGCTGCTCGATGCGGTCGTAGTCACTCACCTTCAGCACGCGCACGTCGGCCGCGGCGGTGGCGCTGGCCGGAATCACGTTGCGGTTGGTTCCCGACTTGGAGATGGTCCAGTTCATCTTCAGGCCCGTGGCGGGGTCCGAGAGGTCGCGCATCTGCAGGATCTGGTGCGAGAGCTCATAGAGCGCATTCACGCCCAGCTCGGGCGCCGAACCCGCGTGCGAGGCCTTGCCCGTGACGTTCAGCGTGACAGAGGCGATGCCCGCGGTGGCGAGCGAGAGCTTGTCGTCCTTGATGGAGGCGCCTTCGAAGGACAGCACCGCATCGTGCTCGCTGCCCATGCGCGTGATGAGGGAGCGCGCGCCCGGCGAACTGATTTCCTCGTCGCCGTTGATGAGCACGGTGAGCGTGCCGTATTCCTTGAACTTCATCGCCTGCAGCATCGACACGATGTGCGTGATGACGGCCACGCCCTGCTTGTCGTCGGCGATGCCCAGGCCGTAGGCCTTGTCGCCGTCGATGCGGAAGGGCTGCCTGTTGATCATGCCCACGGTGTAGACCGTGTCCATGTGCGCGATCAGCAGGATCTTCTTCTTGCCGGTGCCCTTGAAGGTGGCGCGCATCACGCGGCCGATTTTCTCGGGCGTGTCTTCCATGCGGTAGGCATCGGCGCTCGGGTCGATGAGCTCGACTTCGCCGCCCAGCGCCTTGAACTTCGCGGCGATGAGGTCGGAGATCTTCTCGAGGCCGTCGAGGTCGCGGCTGCCGGACTCGATGGAGACCAGCTCCTTCAGCGTGTCGAGCAGGGCCGGCTTTTCCTTGGCGGCGAGCGCGGCGATCTTGGCGTCGGGCGCCGCGAAGGCGGTGCCGAGGAAGGCCGCGCAGACGGCGGCGAGCAGGAATTTGCGATGAGGGAATCGGTTGTTCTTCATGTTCTCTGGTTTCTTTCTTCTCTGGCTGGCTGGTTGTCTCGTCCTTGATCCCTGCTGTCTTCTTGTTCTTGCTTGCCCGTTCTCAGGGTCAATGCGCCTTGTCCCAGTTGGGGCCGATGCCGATCTCGGCCAGGAGAGGCACCTTCAGCGAGGCGACGCCGGCCATGATGCGCGGGATCTCGGTGCGCACCCACTCGATCTCGGCCTCGGGCACTTCGAACACCAGCTCGTCGTGCACCTGCATGATCATCTTCGTGGCGCGTTTCTCCTCGTCAAGCACGTTCTGTACCTTCACCATGCTGAGCTTGATGAGGTCGGCCGCCGTGCCCTGCATCGGCGCATTGATGGCCGCGCGCTCGGCGCCGCCGCGGCGCGGGCCGTTGGGCGAGTTGATCTCGGGCAGGTACAGGCGCCGGCCGAACACGGTTTCGACGTAGCCCTGCTCCTTGGCGAGCGCCTTGGTCTCGTCCATGTAGGCCTTCACGCCCGGATAGCGCGCGAAGTAGCGCTCGATGTACGAGGCCGCGGCCTTGTTCTCGATGCCCAGGTTCTTCGCGAGGCCGAAGCTGCTCATGCCGTAGATCAGGCCGAAATTGATGACCTTGGCGTAGCGGCGCTGCTCGCTCGAAACCTGGTCGGGCGTGGAGCCGAACACCTCGGCGGCCGTGGCGCGGTGCACGTCGATGCCGTCGGTGAAGGCGCGCAGCAGCGATTCGTCGCCACTGATGTGGGCCATGATGCGCAGCTCGATCTGCGAGTAGTCGGCGCTGGCGATCACGCTGCCGGCAGGCGCCACGAAGGCCTCGCGCACGCGTCGGCCTTCGGGCGTGCGGATCGGGATGTTCTGCAGGTTGGGATCGTTGCTGCTCAGCCGGCCAGTGACGGCCACCGCCTGCGCATAGTGCGTATGCACGCGGCCGGTGCGCGGATTGGCGAGCTGGCCGAGCTTGTCGGTGTAGGTGCCCTTGAGCTTCGACAGGCTGCGGTGCTCGAGGATCTTGGCCGGCAGCGGGTAGTCTTCGGCCAGCTTCTCCAGCACCTCTTCGTCGGTGCTGGGCGCACCACTCGGCGTCTTCTTGACCACGGGCAGGCCCAGCTTGGTGAAGAAGATCTCGCCGATCTGCTTGGGCGAGCCGAGGTTGAAGGGCTGGCCCGCGATGTCGTAGGCCTCCTGCTCCAGCTCCATGATGCGCTTGCCGAGCTCGTGGCTCTGCCCGGCCAGCGTGGGAGCGTCGATCAGCACGCCGTTGCGCTCCACGCGATAGAGCGCCTCGCTCGAATCCATCTCGAGCTGGTAGATGAAGCCCAGCTTCTCGTCGGCCTGCAGGCGCGGCCACAGCGTGTTGTGCACGTCCAGCGTCTGGTCGCTGTCCTCGCACGAGTACTCGGCGGCCTTGGCGATGTCGACCTGGCTGAACGGGATCTGGTGCGCGCCCTTGCCGCACAGGTCTTCGTACGAGATGCCGCTGCGGCCCAGGTGGCGCTCGGCCAGGCTGGAGAGGCCGTGCGGCTTGTGCACTTCGAGCACGTAGCTCTGCAGCATGGTGTCGTGCGCGTAGCCCTGCACCTCGATGCCGTGGTTGGCGAACACGTGCCGGTCGTACTTGATGTGCTGGCCGAGCTTCTTCTTGGCGCCGTTCTCCAGCCAGGGCCTGAGCTTTGCCAGCACTTCGTCGAGCGGCAACTGCTCGGGCGCGTCGGGGTAGTTGTGCGTGAGCGGGATGTAGGCCGCCTCGCCTGGCGTGACGCTGAAGCTGATGCCGACGATCTGCGCGACCATCTCGTCGAGCGAGGTGGTCTCGGTGTCGATGGCCGCAAGCTCCGCCGCCTCGAGCTTCGCAAGCCAGCCGTCGAGCTGCTCCCAGGTGGTGATGGTGTCGTACTTCAGGTTGCTGGCGGGAGAAGCCGCCTCCAGCGCCTGCATGTCGGAGGGCTCGTCGAACAGGCCGCCCTGGTCGGAGCCGGCCGCGGCGGAAGCCGCCTTCTTCTTGTTGTTTTCCTCGATCAGCTCGGGCGGCACGGCCTGCGTCTCGAGCGCCTTGACCAGGCTCTTGAAGCCGAACTTCTCGTAGAACGGCTTCAGCTCGGCCGTCTGCGGCGCGCCCACCGGCAGGCCTTCGAGCGAGGGCAGGCCCGTGACGTGGCCGTCGAGGTCGCAGTCGGTGCGGATGGTCACGAGGCGCCTGCTCAGCGGCAGCTGGTCCATGGCCTGGCGCAGGTTCTCGCCCGCCGCGCCCTTCACTTCGGCGGCGCGTTCGATCAGCGCGTCGAGCGAGCCGTATTCGAGCAGCCACTTGGCGGCCGTCTTGGGGCCCACCTTGGGAACGCCGGGCACGTTGTCGACCGAGTCGCCCACCAGCGTCTGGTAGTCGATCATCAGGTTGGGCGGCACGCCGAACTCGGCCGTGACGCCGGCCACGTCGCGCCTCTTGCCGTTCATCGTGTCGATGATGGTGATGTGCTCGTCGACCAGCTGGCTCAGGTCCTTGTCGCCGCTGGATACGATGACTTCGATGCCCTGCGAGGCGGCGACCCTGGCGAGCGTGCCGATGACGTCGTCGGCCTCCACGTCGGGCACGCTGAGCACGGGCCAGCCGAGCAGCTTCACCACTTCGTGGATGGGTTCGATCTGGCTGCGCAGGTCGTCAGGCATCGGCGAGCGGTTGGCCTTGTACTCGGGGTACCAGTCGTCGCGGAAAGTCTTGCCGGGAGCGTCGAAGATGCAGGCCGCGTAGTCCGCGCGCACCTCGCGGCGCAGCGCGGTCATCATGTTGATCATTCCGCGGATGGCGCCGGTCGCCGGGCTCTTGGGGTCGCCGGGCACGGCCCGCAGGTCGGGCATGGCGTGGAAGGCGCGGTAAAGGTAGCTCGAGCCATCGACGAGCAGCAGCGTTTTCTTGTCGGTCATCGGACCATTTTGCCGTGCCCGCAGCGGCGCCCGGAACCACGACGGCGTGAGGTGTCAACCGACGCCCCGCAACCGGGCGCAAGCCTACAATGCATGCATGCCTAGCTCCACACTCCTGGTCGCCCGCCGCATCCTGCTGGCGCTGGCCTTCGCAACCCCCTTTGCCGCCGTGCAGGCGCAGCAGGCCACGCCCGCCCCCGCGGCGGCTCCGGCCGAGGCGCTCCCAAATCAGGAGCAGGCCAAGGCAGAGGGCCGGCGCAACCAGAAGGTGGAAAACATCCACACCGAGGACAGCGGCGCCTCTGTCGACGAAGTCCGCTACGGCGGCCGCACCCAGAGCATCAACGTCAAGCCCAAATCGAACATGCCCGGCTACGAAGTGCTGCCGGCAGACGCCGCCACGGGCCGCCAGGGTTCGAGCGAAACGGGCGCCAACGGCCCTCGCGTCTGGAACGTGATGAAGTTCTGACCGCAATGAGGTCTTCCGTTCTGGTTTTCGCGGCAGCAATGCGGCGCTGAGTACCGCCATGGCAGTTTTTACCGAAGTCGGCTTCGGCGAGGCAGACGCGCTCGTCCAGAGCCTGGGTCTGGGCCCGCTGCGCGAGTTGCGCGGCATCGAGGGCGGCATCGAGAACACCAACTACTTCGCGACCACCGAGTCCGGCGAGTTCGTGCTGACGCTGTTCGAGCGCCTGAGCGCCGAACAGCTGCCTTACTACCTTTGCCTGATGAAGCACCTGGCGGACGCCGGCCTGCCGGTGCCCGCGCCGGTCGCGCTGCCCCGGCCGGAGCATGAAGCCGCCGGCAAGCCCCGCAAGGGCCAGCAGCCGCCGGTGCCGGCCGAGGCTGCGTGCGACCTGCTGCACCTCGTCGCCGGCAAGCCGGCCGCCGTCGTGCAGAAGCTCTCGGGCCGCAGCGAACTGGCTCCGACCGCCGCGCACTGCACCGAACTGGGCGCGATGCTGGCGCGCATGCACCTCGCGGGGCGCGACTACCCGCGCATCCAGCCCAACCTGCGCGGCCTGCCCTGGTGGAACGAGACGGTGCCGGTCGTGCTGCCGTACATCGAGGAGCATCAGGCCGCCCTGCTGCGTGCCGAGCTGGCCTACCAGAACCACGTCGCCGAGTCGTCGGCCTATGCGGCGTTGCCGCGCGGCCCGGTGCACGCCGACATGTTCCGCGACAACGTGATGTTCGCGACCGACGGCCAAGCCGATGCCGCCCCGCGCCTGACCGGCGTGTTCGACTTCTATTTCGCCGGAACCGACACCTGGCTGTTCGACCTGGCCGTGTGCCTGAACGACTGGGCCATCGACCTGCTGACCGGCCGCCACGACGCCGAGCGCGCCGACGCGCTGCTGTCGGCCTATGAATCCGTGCGCGCGCTGAACGCGGCCGAGCGCGCCCTGCTGCCCGCGATGCTGCGCGCCGCCGCGCTGCGCTTCTGGATTTCCCGCCTCTGGGACTTCCATCTGCCGCGCGAGGCGAGCATGCTCAAGCCCCATGACCCCACGCACTTCGAGCGCGTGCTGCGCGAGCGCGCCACCCATCCGCATGCCGTGGCGCAGGCCCTCGAGCCGCTGCTGGCTGCCTGACCTTCACACATGAAACTCAACCTCGTGCCGGCGCGAACCGGTGTGGAATGGGTCCGCCTCGGGCTCAGGAACTTCTGGCGGCAGCCGCTCGCCTTCGTGTCGCTGTTCATGCTGTTCATGGCGCTGATCTCGACGATCTCCCTGCTGCCGGTGATCGGCAGGTTCCTTCCATTCGTGCTCCTGCCCTTCTCCACGCTGGGCTTCATGGTCGCAGCGTCGGTGGCCGATGCCTCCGCCAGCGACAAGGCCGCGGCGGATGACGGCACGGCCGGCCCGAGGAAGCCCACCGGCGCGCTCATGTTCCTGTCGGTGGCGCAGGCCATGCGGACGGAATGGCGCTCGCTGGCTGTGCTGGGCGTGATCTCGGCGGTGTACTGCCTGCTGACGGTGTTCGTGACCGCGGTGGTCGACGGCGGCCAGTTCATGCGCAGCTACTTCGCCGGCGAGGCTCCCGCCAAGGAAGTGATGGAAAGCAGCCGCTTCCAGCTGGCCAACCTGCTCCAGATGTGCCTCACGCTGCCGCTGATCGCGGCCATCTGGCATGCGCCCGCGCTGGTTCACTGGCACCGGGTGGAGCCGGTGAAGAGCATCTTCTTCAGCCTGGTCGCGATGTTCCGCAACTTCGGCGCCTACGCGCTGTACTGGCTGGCGTGGTGCGGCGTGCTGCTGCTCGGCCTGCTGGCGGCGGCGCTGGTGGGCACCATCGTGATCGGCGTGGGCTCGCTGGGCTCGGACACCGGCGCGATGACCGCCGGCAACCTCCTGATGCTCGGCACGGTGCTGACGCTCGCGGCGATGACGCAGGCGTCGAACTGGTTCACCTTCCGCGACACCTTCAATCCCGACTGAGCGCCGCCGACGCGGCAGGCGCCCGCCGGGCGCCGGATCAGATCGGCGTCAGCTTGGCCACCGACAGCGCCAGCCACTTCACGCCATGACGCGCGAACTTGACCTGCGCGCGCGCATCGTCCCCGGTGCCCTCCAGAGCGGTCACCGTGCCTTCGCCGAACTTGTTGTGGAACACCTGCATGCCAGAGCGCAGGCCGTGCGAGGGTGCCGCCTTCTGCGGCGGCACGGGCGGGCTGGCGAAGGTGTCCTTGTCGCCGCGGCTGCTTCCGCCTCCTGAACCGCCGCCATAGCCGCCACTGTAGCCGCCGGCGCCGCCGCGCGTGCTTCCGTAGCCGCCGCCGTAGCCGAAGGCCGAGGGCGTGAATCCCTGGTTCTTGGGCGTGAGCCACTTGAGGGCGCCTTCGGGCAGCTCGTCGAAGAAGCGGCTCTTGACGTTGTAGCGGGTCTGGCCGTGCAGCATGCGGGTCTGCGAGTGGCTCAGGTACAGGCGCTTGCGGGCACGCGTGATCGCCACGTACATCAGGCGGCGCTCTTCCTCGAGGCTCTCGAAGTCGCTCATCGAGTTCTCGTGCGGGAACAGGCCCTCTTCCATGCCGGTGATGAACACGCAGTCGAACTCCAGGCCCTTGGCGGCGTGCACGGTCATGAGCTGCACCGCGTCCTGCCCCGCCTGCGCCTGGTTGTCGCCGGATTCGAGCGCGGCGTGCGTGAGGAAGGCCGCCAACGGGCTCAGCGTTTCGCCGGTTTCCGCGTCAGGCGCGAGGGGCTCATCGAGCACCGGCCGGTTCGGGTCCAGCCCCTGGCTCGCGGGCGACTGCCGCAGCTCGTCGACCGGCAGCGCCACGGCGTCGCGGCCGAAGCCTTCCTGCGTGACGAAGCTCTCGGCCGCGTTCACCAGTTCTTCCAGGTTCTCGATACGGTCGGCGCCTTCGCGGTCGGCCCTGTAGTGCTCCACCAGCCCGCTGTGGTCGAGCACCAGCTCGATGATCTCGCGCAGGCTCACGCCCTGGGTCTGCTCGCGCAGCACGTCGATCTTGGCGACGAAGCCGGTGAGGTTCGCGCCCGCCTTGCCGCCGACCACGCTCACCGCGTCGTGCAGCGAGCGGTTGGCCGCGCGCGCGGCGTCCTGAAGGGTTTCGAGCGTGCGCGCGCCGATGCCGCGCGGCGGGAAGTTGACGACGCGCAGAAAGCTGGTGTCGTCGTCCTTGTTCTCCAGCAGGCGCAGGTAGGCCAGCGCATGCTTGATTTCGGCGCGCTCGAAGAAGCGCAGGCCGCCGTACACGCGGTACGGCACGGAGGCATTGAAGAGCGCTGTTTCGATCACACGGCTCTGCGCATTGCTGCGGTAGAGCACGGCCATTTCCTTGCGCTCGTAGCCGTCGCGCACGAGCTGGCGCATTTCCTCGACCATCCATTGCGCCTCGGCGAGGTCGGTGGGCGACTCGTACACGCGCACGGGCTCGCCGGGGCCCTGGTCGGTGCGCAGGTTCTTGCCCAGGCGCTTCTTGTTGTGGCCGATGAGCTCATTGGCCGAGTCGAGGATGTTGCTGTAGCTGCGGTAGTTCTGCTCCAGCTTGATCTGGTGGCGCACGTCGAACTCGCGCACGAAGTCGGTCATGTTGCCCACGCGCGCACCGCGGAAGGCGTAGATGCTCTGGTCGTCGTCGCCCACTGCGATCACGCTGTTGTGCTGGCCGGGCACGAAACGGCCTTCGACGGTATTGCCCGCGAGCATCTTGATCCACGCGTACTGCAGGCGGTTGGTGTCCTGGAACTCGTCGATCAGGATGTGGCGGAAGCGCCGCTGGTAGTGCTCGCGCACGGGTTCGTTGTCGCGCAGCAGTTCGTAGCTGCGCAGCATGAGCTCGCCGAAATCGACCACGCCTTCGCGCTGGCACTGCTCCTCGTACAGGCGGTAGAGCTCGACCTTCTTGCGGTCGTCGTCGCTGCGAACCTCGATGGCGTCGGGGCGCAGGCCGTCTTCCTTGGCTCCGGCGATGAACCACTGGGTCTGCTTGGCGGGAAAGCGCTCGTCGTCGACGTTGAACTGCTTCATCAGGCGCTTGATGGCCGAGAGCTGGTCCTGCGTGTCGAGGATCTGGAAGGTGGAAGGCAGGTTGGCCAGCTTCCAGTGCGCGCGCAGCAGGCGGTTGCACAGGCCGTGGAAAGTGCCGATCCACATGCCGCGCACGTTGACGGGCAGCATGGCCGTCAGGCGCGTCATCATTTCCTTGGCGGCCTTGTTCGTGAAGGTCACGGCGAGGATGCCGCCAGCGGAGACCTGGCCCGTCTGCAGCAGCCAGGCGATGCGGGTGGTGAGCACCCGCGTCTTGCCGGAGCCGGCGCCTGCCAGGATGAGAGCGTTGCCTTCAGGCAACGTGACCGCGGCGAGTTGCTCCGCGTTCAGGTTCTGGAGCAGCGGCAGCGCTGGAGGGTGGGCGTCGGCCGCAGGATCGTTAAACAACATCCTCCGATTGTAGAAACCACGGCGTATGCGGGTTATATGAAGAAGCAGAAGACCTGCCTTCGTGAGTCCGCGTAAAATCAATCACCGGGCCCAAGTTTCTTGCGCCCGGTTTTTTGTGGGCGTTTCCTTTGCGACACGTACTGCAGGAACCGGCCGGACCAAGCGCTCATTCGTTTCTTTCAACGATTCCTTTCAGGAGCCTGGTCATGCAAATTTTCGATTACGACAACATCCTCCTCCTCCCGCGCAAGTGCCGCGTGGAGAGCCGTTCCGAGTGCGACACCAGCGTCACGCTGGGCGAACGCAGCTTCCGCCTGCCGGTGGTCCCCGCCAACATGAAGACGGTGGTCGACGAGTCGATCTGCCTGTGGCTGGCGCAGAACGGCTACTTCTACGTGATGCACCGCTTCGACCTCGACAACGTGAAGTTCGTCAAGGACATGCAGGGCAAGGGCGTGTTCGCCTCGATCTCGCTGGGCGTGAAGAAGGCCGACTACGACACCGTCGACCAGCTGGTGGCCCAGGGCCTCGTGCCCGAGTACGTGACGATCGACATCGCGCACGGCCACGCCGACAGCGTGAAGAACATGATCGGCTACCTCAAGCAGAAGCTGCCCAAGACCTTCGTGATTGCCGGCAATGTCGGCACGCCCGAAGCGGTGATCGACCTCGAGAACTGGGGCGCCGACGCGACCAAGGTCGGCATCGGCCCGGGCAAGGTCTGCATCACCAAGCTCAAGACCGGCTTCGGCACGGGCGGCTGGCAGCTGTCGGCGCTGAAGTGGTGCGCGCGCGTGGCGACCAAGCCGATCATTGCCGACGGCGGCATCCGCGACCACGGCGACATTGCCAAGAGCGTGCGCTTCGGCGCGTCGATGGTGATGATCGGCTCGCTGTTCGCAGGGCACGAGGAGTCGCCCGGCAAGACTGTCGAGGTCGATGGCAAGCTGTTCAAGGAGTACTACGGCTCCGCCAGCGACTTCAACAAGGGCGAGTACAAGCACGTCGAGGGCAAGCGCATTCTCGAGCCCATCAAGGGCAAGCTGGCCGACACGCTGGTCGAGATGGAGCAGGACGTGCAGAGTTCGATCAGCTACGCGGGCGGCCGCGCGCTGATGGACATCCGCAAGGTCAACTACGTGACGCTCGGCGGCGACAACGCCGGTGAGCACCTGCTGATGTAACTGCCCTCAGGCTTCCAGGAGCTGCACCGCATGCCGGTGCAGCGCATGCGCCGGATCGGCGAGCGCGTCCACCACGTCGAAGTGGTTGAGCCCTGGAAGCACCTCGCACACCGGCACGGTGTTGCGGCCCCACGCGTCGCGGATCATGGCGTTGTGGCGGATGAACTCTTCGCTTTCACTGCCGCCCGCGACCGCGTACAACTGGCCGCGCTTCGGCACCGGCCACAAGGCGGGGCTGGCGCGCAGGACGTCGGCGTCGGTCAGCTTCAGCGTGTTTTCCAGAAACGGCGTGCGCTGCAGCGGGCGCAGATCGTAGAGGCCCGAAATCGACAGCGCGTTGCGCACCAGGTGCGCGGGCAGATCGGGCGCGACTGCTTTCCAGTCGCAGGCCAGCAGTGCTGCCGCCATGTGCCCACCGACTGAGTGGCCAGCGACGGTGATCCGAGTCGGATCACCACCATGGGCTGCGATGTGGCGCCATGTCCATTCGAGCGCACGCACCATCTGCAGCATGATGCCGGGGACAGTGACCGGCTGCCCGGGCGTGCCGGGGCAGAGCGCATAGTTGGGCTGGACCACGCAGATGCCGCGATCATTGAAGGCGGGGGCGATGAAGGAATGGTCTTTCTTGTCCATCGCGCGCCAGTAGCCGCCGTGGATGAAGACCAGCACCGGCGCATCTGGCACCGGCGCGGGAAAGATGTCGAGCGTCTCATTCACGCCCTGGCCGTAGGGCACATCGATGCGGGCCGGCAGAGCCTCGCGCGCCGCGGCGGATTCCTTCGCCCAGCGCGCGAAATAGGCAGGGTGGTTCTTGACCCGCGCAAGGTTGTTGTACATGCCTTCCAGCCAGGCGGGATCGAACGAGGCCATGCGGTCTTTGCTCCGTGTTTCACAAGGGGCGCATCTTGGCACGCAGACATGCGCAGGAAGGGGGTTTTGGTTAAACTTCGCCTTGCGTTGGGGGGGTAGCTCAGCTGGGAGAGCGCCGCGTTCGCAATGCGGAGGTCGGGAGTTCGATCCTCCTCCTCTCCACCAACCGACATGGAAAAGGCCTTGGCATCCGCCAGGGCCTTTTCTTTTTCGCTCAGGTATCGAGCGTCAGATGCTGCCCGTGCAGAGCGGCGGCGGCCGGCGACGCGAGGAACGCAATGGTCTGCGCGGCGACCGAGGTGGACACCCAGTCGGCGGGGTTTGCATCGGGCATCGCCTGCCGGTTGGCGGGCGTGTCGAGCACGCTCGGAGCCACGCTGTTGATGTTGACGCCATGCGGTGCTGCCTCGGCCGCCATGGCTTCCACCAGGCGCTGCAGCGCGCTCTTCGATGCGATGTAGGCGGCCATGGCAGGCACGCCGCGCGCCGCAACCTTCGCCGTGACGGCGATGACGCGGCCGGAACGCCGCTCGATCATCGAGGGCAGCACCGCCTGCGTCACCGCGACGAACGACCAGGCGTTGAGATTCATCATCCGGTCCCAGCTTGCACGCGTGAGCGCATGCGTCGCCTCGCCCATCTCGAAGCCACCTGCGATGTGCACCAGGGTGTCGATGCGGCCGAAGGACTTGAGCGTCTGCTCCGCAAGAGCCGCCATCTCGGTCGTGGAAGTCACGTCGCCCGACAGCAGGAGGTGCTGCGAGTTGTCGAGCCCCGGGAACACTTCGGCCAGGCGACCCGCGTGATGGTCGACCAGCGCAAGGCGCGCGCCCTGGTCGATGAAGTGCTGGGCCATCGCGCGGCCCAGTGCGCCTGCGGCGCCGGTGATCAAGACATGGGGCGTGGTGCTGGCGTCACTCATCGAAGTTCTCCTGGTTGAGGGGCCCTGCCCCATCGGTGATGACGAATCCTAACGCTGCAAGTCACAAATTTTTTGGACGAGTGCGAAATCTGGGATATACTCGTGGTCTTGCCAGAAAACACTGAACGTTTTCAAAGCAAGGGCTCTTAGCTCAGTTGGTAGAGCAGCGGACTCTTAATCCGTAGGTCGAGTGTTCGAGTCACTCAGGGCCCACCACCAACACCAAAATAGCGCGGTTTCCGCGCTATTTTTTTGTCGAAGCCTCCTCAAGATCTTCCTGAGGAGGCTTTTTCTTTGCTGGCTCGCGACCAGTCACGAACCAGAGTTGGAAGCAGACCCCTGCCGCGCGATCCAATCGTCGACGCGGCGCTCCAGCAAATCCTGCCGCTCGCTCATCTCAGCGGCCACAAACTGACGCGCATGCGCCTGCGCCAGTTCGCTGGACAGGAACCACTGCTCGCGATCAGGACTGCCCTGCGCCGGCGGCGCTCCCCACGCAGCGGTGCCCAGAAAGGCTTCGGTGACAGGTAATCGCCCATCGGTCTTGCCAAGCTCCGACAACGCATCTCGCGCGCCGCCAAGGACGATGCGCACCTGCACAACCTCGTCGTCCGCCTCGATCAGCGCACCGAGACCGCCAGCCTGATGCACCTGCCAGAGCTGTGCTGCAGAAGCATTACGAATCCAGCTCTCTAGTGCACGCGTCAAACTTTCGAGGACGATTTTCTTGTTCATAAGGGAATATTTCACGGTTTGCTCCATCAGCTACAGGCCGCTCGCTCCAAAGCAACAATTGGTGCCCATCCGGCATGGCATCTTGCACCTGCTGTCACGCAGCGCAACAACAAAGAAAGACACAGGGACATCAACTTCGAAGCCAAAAGGCTCGTTCGGCCCGCTCATGCGGGTATTTTTTTGTCCGCTCGCCGTTGCGCCCGACGACGATGCGCAACGGCCACAGAATGCGCCCCGCCCCGGATCGTGCTTTCGGGCGTGAGCTATATTTCCTCCCATGGAAAAGGCGTCCGACATAGGCAAACCCACAGTCCCCATCGACCTGATCGGGCCGGACCACTGGCCCCGCTCGAAGCGCGGCTCGGGTCGCGCGACCAAAGTCATCCTGGCGATCGTGGGCGGCTTGACTGCAGCAGGCGTGATTGCTTACCGCTTCTTCGGCATCGGGCGCTGAGCTGCAATCTCCCGCACGAACAAAAGCCCGCCGTCCGAAAGACCGCGGGCTTTTTGCATGAGCGCGGGACAGGAAGATCACTACCCGGCCCCCTACTGGAGCCGCGAACCCTTTGGCAGCCGCTTCGCCAGCCATTCGTGCACGTCCGCACGGATGTTGCGGCCTTCCAGCAGGAAGTTCTCGTAGCGGCTCGGCACGTAGGGCAGGTAGACCAGCGGCATGCCCGCCTCCTCAGGCGTGCGCGCGGCCTTGCGGTTGTTGCAGACTGGGCATGCGCTCACGAGGTTGGTCCAGGTCCACGGGCCTCCGCGCGATTCGGGCAGCACGTGCTCGCATTGCAGGTCGCGCTCGTGGAAGACGCCCGCGCAGTAGGCGCAGGTGTAGCGGTCGCGGCGCAGCAGCTTGCTCTTGGTGACGCTCGGAATCACGTCGAAGAGGTTGATCTTCGATGCGCCACGCAGCGCGATGATCGGCGCCACCTCGATGCGCGACTGCGCACCGCGCGCCACGTTGAAGCCGCCGCGCAGCGTGGCCAGCGGCAGACCGCCGTCTTCCCAGGCGACCGAGCCGGTCGCGTAGTGCAACACCGCCTGCTCCAGCGAGATCCAGGCCTGCGGCGTGCCCTGAATGTCGAGTTGCAGGACGTGAGGGTGCATGGATCGCCTCCTTTCGCGGCGATGGGTGCAGGGTTGATGAACGAAAGAACGAAGCCATGGGGTACACGAACGGAATCGAACCGTCGTCAGCGGGACCACAACCCGCGGCTCTGCCATTGAGCTACGCGCACCATGAAGTAGAAGAGTGAGTAGTGGCCGCCAGATCACCACTCGCCGACCGCGCGAACGCGTTGGTCGAGATCGAGCCCGTCGGCCTGCGGTTCGCGACCCGGTTCGCACTCATTCGCGCGACGTGCATCGGCGATGAAACCGAAGCGCCGGGCCAAGGCCAGCATCGTGGTGCGCTCGCGCGACTGTGCCGGGCGCACGGAGATCATCCGGATCGGGGTATTGCGCTTGCGCATGGTGACTCCTCGGTTGTGTGACAGCAGGACAAAGAAACTGGCCCCACGTGCACGACTCGAACGTGCAACCCCTTGCTTCGTAGGCAAGTGCTCTGATCCATTGAGCTAACGCGGGTGATAAACAAAAAGTGTCCGGTTACGAGTTCCGGCGCCGCCCAATCTTTGCGGCCGGTTTCCGCGGGAGGGCCATCTGCATGGCCCTGTCCCGCTCGGGTTCGTTGATGTCGTCGTTCGGGAAAACGGCTGCCCGCCTTCCATTTCGGTTGTGTCCTCACGCGACGGACAGCGCGCTGGGCGCTGTCCCGTACGACGTCGCTGCACAGGAGTGATCAATTCCTGCACATCCCGCCAGACCGTCTACGCGGTGGGCTCTGGCGGTGTGGTGAAGGCACACCCGGAATGGCAAACAGAAAACTGCACGACAAAACAAAAAGGCCCGGAACCTTGCGGTTTCCGGGCCTCTGAACGAGAGAGCTTGGAAGGTGTGCGCCTATGCGCAACCTCCACCCGGTAGCACCTGATCCTCGGTTTTTCCCGAAAAACGCAGGCTGGCTGCGGCATTCGTGGAATACACGTGGCTCTGGTGCTGATTCGGTCGGACCGACGACATGCCGTCGAAACCACCGCACGCCCAGACGCGCACGAGCGATCGGCCCGATGCGGGACGAATGCTGGTGAGGATCAGTGCGGTGTTCACGATGGTTCCTGAGTCAAAAATTGCCGCTGTCGGCCGTTAGGGGTTGGAAAAATGGTACGGCTTGGGGCCGCGATTGAGGGCAACTGTAAATAGTGTTTACGACTGCGTCAACAACCGGGACAATCTTTTTTTGTCTTGTTGTTGTTTTTGAACAGTGCCCAATATCACCGTCGCGCGCCGCCGCAATGCGCTTGCGCTGCACCGCCGCTTTCTCGAAGAGGCCGTTGCCGCAGGCTTGCCAGCCAAGGGGCTGGACCAGGCGTTCGCGAAGAAGATCGAGATTTCCCCCAGCATGTGGAGCCAGATCAAGAGCTCCCGCCCCATCGGCGACAACCTGGCGCGGCAGATCGAAAGGCATTGCAACGTCGAGTCCGGCTGGCTCGACAAAGAAGACCGGCCCAGCGAAGTGCCGGACGCGGCGGAAGAGCGCTTCATCGCGGCCGCGCGCGAGGCATGGCGCTCAGCCAACGCCAAGGGAAAGAAGGAACTCACCGGCTGGCTGAAGAAGCGTGCGCAGGACGCCGCAGCCGGCGGCGAGCCCGCGCCCTGAGAGCGTTCAGCCCAGTGCTGGTGCGTCGCGCACGATGGCCGCGCGCATGTCGTCCGGAATGGCGACGGCCCGATGGGTCTCGAGCGAGGTGGTCACCAGCACCTGCTGCATCTGCATGCGCACTTCGCCGCTCACCGGCTCGAAGCAGCGCACCCGCAAGGTCAACGAGCGCGAGCCCAGGCGCTCCACGGTCAGCCCCAGCATCACCTGATCGCCCATGCGGCTCACCGCTCGGAAGTCGACCTCGAGCTTCACCGTGGGCAGGCCGATGCGCCGCTGCGCCACCAGCCCGTGGTAGCTGAGCCCGAGGCCCTCGTTCACCCAGTCCTCCACAAGACCGTTGAGCATCACGAAGTACTGCGGATAGAAGACGATGCCCGCCGGATCGCAGTCCGAGAAGCGAATCAGCCGCGGCCTGCAGAACTCGCTGCCCTCGCCCATGCTCAGTTCTCCTCGCCCGCCGGCTCGCCGCGCATCACATGCACGCGCAGCAGGCCGAGCTGCGTGTGCAGCTGCTTGACCGTCTTCATGTCGAGCCCCGAGAACATCTCGAGGATCCACTGCTCGTGCTCGCTCGCCATCGTTTCGAAGGTGCGGCGTCCGGTGGGCGTGAGGCTCACGATCCACGCGCGGCGGTCGTCGGGGCTCGGCGCGCGGGCCACCATGCCTTCGCGCTCCAACTCGTCCGTCAGGCCGGTGACGTTGCCGCCGGTCACCATCAGGTAGCGCGACAGCACGCGCATCTTCAGGCCGTCCTTGTAGCGGTAGAGCTGCGCCATGTAGTCGAAGCGCGCCAGCGAGATGCCGAAGCGGTCGCGCAGCCGGCGGCGGATTTCGGCTTCGATCTGCGTGGTGCTGGCCAGCATGCGCAGCCACAGCTTGAGCATCGCGTGGTCCTCGTGGCCCGCGCGCGCCTCGTGGCCCAGTTCTTCAGCATCACTCAGCACCGCGTGCGATGCATCGTTGCGTGTCATGTCACTTCTCCCCCTGAAACCGAAATCGACTGCCCGGTGACCGATGCAGCACCTTCGCCGCACAGCCAGCGCACGGCGTCGGCCACTTCGGCAGGCTGCACGATGCGCTTCTGCGGATTCACGCTGGAGAACTCCGCCAGCGCATCGGCCTCGCTGCGCCCGGTCTTGCCGACCACGTTGGCGACGCTGTTGCGCAGGATGTCCGTGTCGGTATAGCCCGGGCACACGGCGTTCACGGTAATGCCCTTGCGCGCGACCTCCAGCGCCAGCGAGCGCGTGAGCCCGACCACGCCGTGCTTGGCCGCGGTGTAGGCCGCCACGTAGGCATAGCCCTTCTGCCCCGCCGTGCTGGCGATGTTGACGATGCGCCCCCAGCCGGCATCGAGCATGTCCGGCAACGCGGCCTGAGCGCACAGAAAGCTGCCCGTGAGGTTGACCGACAGCATCCGCTGCCAGAGTTCGAAGGAAGTCTTGAGAAACGGCGCGCTCTCGGCCGCCCCCGCGTTGTTGACGAGCACGGCGACGGGCCCGCGCGCGGCACGGGCTTCGGCGAACGCCGCCTGCACGGCCTCCGGGTTCGCCACGTCTGCGGCGACGACGCCGTGCCCGCTGCCCGGCAGCGAATCGGCCACCCGCTGCAGCGCCTCGCGGTCACGTCCCAGCAAGGTCAGCGTGGCGCCTTCAGCAGCCAGCGTGCGGGCGATCTCCGCCCCGATACCGCGCGCCGCGCCCGTGACGAGTGCGTGCCGGCCAGTCAGTGAATTTGATTGCATACCTGAATGATTTAGTTCTGAACCATTTTAACCGGACGGCCCGGCAAGGCTTGTCAGCGCATGAAACGGCCGCCGTTGAGGTCCAGCGTTGCGCCCGTCATGAAGGCCGCAGCAGGAGAAGCCAGATAGACGACGGCCGCAGCCACCTCCTCGGCCAGCCCGAAGCGGCCGAGCGGAATGCCCGCCTGCAGCGCCTGCTGCCGCGCAGGCTCCATCGCATAGAGCGCGGGGCTGCGGATCGCCGCTGGCGCCAGCGCATTCACCGTCACGCCATGGGGCGCCAGCTCCTGCGCGAACGACCGCGTCAGCGCCAGCAGCCCGGCCTTGCTCGCCGCGTAGTGCACGCCAGTCGCGCTGCTGGCCTGCTGCCCGGCCATCGAGCTCAGGTTGACGATGCGCCCCTCGCCCCGCTCGCGCATGTGACGCCCGGCGATGCGGCAGCCGAAGAAGCTGCCTCGCAGATTGATCGCCAGCACGTCGTCCCACTCGTCGGGCGTGATATCCCAGAGCGAAGTCGACGGCGTGCGTGCCGCGTTGTTGACCATGATGTCGACGCAGCCGTAGTGCGCGACGGTGCTGTCGAAGCTCTCGCGGAATGCGGCCTCGTCGCGCACGTCGAGCCGCAGCGCGAGCCCACTGATCTCGCCCGCCGCAGCCTCGACCGCCGAGAGCTCGATGTCGGCCAGCGCCACCCGCGCGCCGGCCTGCGCCAGCCCTCTCGCGATGGCCGCGCCCAGGCCCTGCCCCGCCCCCGTCACGAACGCCACGCGCCCGGAAAGAGGAAGCTGCGGCGCACCGTTCGTCATGCTCGTCAGGCCTTCGCGGGCCGGCCATCCCAGGTCTGCGGCCCCACGCCGCGTTCCCGCAGCTTGAACTTCTGGACCTTGCCGTTCTCGGTGCGCGGCAGGTCGGCCAGCACGTCGATGTAGCGCGGTACGGCGAAGTACGGCAGCCGGCCCTCGCAGAAGCGGGCAAGCTCGGCCGGGTCGAGCGCCGCGCCTTCGCGCGCCACCAGCGCGGCCATCACCTCGTCCTCGGCAAGCTCGGAGCGCACCGGATACACCGCGCATGAAGCCACGGCCGGATGGCTCAGCAGCACCTGCTCCACCTCGAAGGAGGAAATGTTCTCCCCGCGGCGGCGGATCGCGTCCTTGATGCGGTCGACGAAGCGAAAGGCCCCGTCCGCATCGCGCACCACACGGTCGCCGGTGTGGAACCAGAGATTGCGCCAGGCCTCGACCGTCTTCTCCGGCATGTTGAAGTAGCCGCTGGCGAAGGCGTACGGCTCATCCGCACGAAGCAGCAGCTCGCCCGCCTCGCCGGCCGGCAGCGCCACATCGTCTTCATCGGCCACGAGCGCCTGGAAGCCCGGGCGCAGCCAACCCATCACGCCGCCGCGCGGCGAATCGGGCGCCGTGGCGATGGCGAAGTTGGTCTCGGTCGAGCCGTAGCCCTCCAGGAGCGAAACGCCTGTGCGCGCCTTGAACGCGGCGCCGGCGGCGGCCGGTACGCCGGGCCCCAGTCCGATGCGGACGCGATGGTCGCGCTCCCCGGCCTCTTCAGGCTGGGCTAGCAGGATCGGCACCATCGCCCCCAGCAGATAGACCACCGTCGCCCCGCTCGCGCGCATCGTCGGCCAGAAGCCCGATGCCGAGAAGCGCGTCTCGAACACCACCTGCGCCCCCGTCAGCGCGGCCTGTGCGAAGGTGTTGAGCGCGTTGATGTGGAAGAGTGGCAGCGTGGTGCACAGCACGTCGTCGGCGCCCACGCCAAGCACTTCCGCGCTGTTCACGCCCCACCAGAAATACTGCGCGTGCGGGCAGATGACGCCCTTGGCGGGTCCCGTCGTGCCCGAGGTGTAGAGAATCGCGAGCGCATCGCCGGGCTGCACCGGCGCCGCGGCAACAGGCTCTCCCTCGGCGGGGTACGGGACAACGCGCACATCGGCGGGCACCTGGCATACACCCGCAGCCATCTCGCCGACAACCCAGATCTCGCGCAGCGCAGTCCGTCCCAGGTCCGCCGTCGCGAGCCGCTCGAGAAAGCCCGCCTCGATCACCAGCAGCTTTGCCTCGCTGTTCGCAAGGAAGTATTCGATCTGCGGCCCCATCGACGCCGTATTGACCGGCACCGTCGCCGCACCCAGCCATCCCGCGCCCAGGAAGCTTTCGAGAAACTCGATCCGGCTGCCGCACATCACCGCGATTCGGTCGCCGCGCACCACGCCGGCCACCGTCAGTGCCCCGGCCCGCACGGCCGCGGCCTGCGCCGCATCGCGATGCGTCCACTCGCCTCCCGCGATCTTCAGCAGCGCGCGCGAGCCGAACAGTCCGGCCTGCCGCTGCAGCATCGCCGGCAGCGTGCGCTGCGCGGGCGGCACGGCGCGGGGCTCAGTCGTCATCGTGCGTGCCTCCGCCGAGGTAGGTGGCCTGCACTCGCGAATCGCTCGCCAGCTCGGCCGAGGCACCGGACAGCGCGATCTCGCCCGTTTCCAGCACATAGCCGTGGTCCGAGCTTTCGAGCGCCGCGCGCGCGTTCTGCTCCACCAGCAGGATCGACACGCCGTCTTCCCGCAGCTTGCGCACGATGGCCAGGATGTCTCGCACGATCAGCGGCGCCAACCCGAGACTGGGTTCGTCGAGCATCAACAGCCGGGGCGCCGACATCAGCGCGCGGCCCACGGCCAGCATCTGTCGCTCGCCGCCAGAGAGCGTGTCGGCGCGCTGCGAGCGGCGCTCGGCCAGGCGCGGAAAGCGGTCGTACACCGACTGCAGCCGCTTCTTCATCGCGTCGCCGCGCAGCCGCTTGGCGTACGCGCCGAGCTGCAGGTTGTCGAGCACGGTGAGCTCACCGAACAGCTCGCGCTTCTCGGGCACGAGGCACAGGCCGCGCTCCACGCGCGCTTCCACGTCGAGTCCCTGCAGGTCCTCGCCCTCGAAGCGCAGCGTGCCCTTGCATGGCAGCAGGCCCATGGCGGCGGCCAGCAGTGTGGTCTTGCCCGCGCCGTTCGGGCCGATCACCGAGATGATCTGGCCCGGCTGCAGGTCGAGCGAGACGCCGCGCACGGCCTCGACCTGCCCGTAGGACACGTGCAGGTCGCCAATCTCCAGCATCGCGGTCATACCAACACCCCCAGGCTCGTCACTTCGTGTACTTCGCGCACCCCCTGAAGGGGGCCCGCGCCTTCGGGCGGCCGTGCGGCGCTCATACGACGCTCCCCAGGTAAGCCGCCTGCACACGCTCGTCTGCGCGCACCGCCGACGGTACGCCCTCCACGAGCTTGGAGCCGAAATTCATCACCACCAGCCGGTCCACCAGTTTCATCACGAAGTCCATGTCGTGTTCCACGATGAGGATGGTCACGCCCTCCTCGCGCAGCTTGCGCAGCAGGTCGCCGAGCGCCATCTTCTCCTTGCGGCGCAAGCCCGCTGCGGGCTCGTCGAGCACCAGCAGCACCGGGTCGGCGGCCAGCGCGCGGGCGATCTCCAGGATGCGCTGCGTGCCCAGCGGCAGGCTGCCCGCCTGCTCGTGCGCGCGGTCGCCCAGGCCGATGCGGTCGAGCTGGCGCTGCGCCTCCTGCAGGATCTGGCTTTCCTCCGTGCGATCGAGCCGCAGGCCCGCCTTCAGGATGCCCGAGCGCGTGCGCGAATGCGCGCCCAGCGCCACGTTGTCGAGCAGGCTCATGTGCGGGCGCAGCTTCACATGCTGGAAGGTGCGCGCCAGCCCCAGCCGCGCCACCTCGCGCTGCGGCATGCCGGCGATGTCGTGCTCGATAAAGCGCACCTGGCCCGCGCTCATCGGCAGCGTGCAGGTCAGCAGGTTGAACATGGTCGACTTGCCCGCGCCGTTCGGCCCGATCAGCCCGACGATCTCGCCGGCCTTCACGTCAAAGCTCACGTCGTTTACCGCCACCAGTCCGCCGAAGCGCTTGACCGCGCCGTTCACCGACAGCACCGGCGAGCCGCGCGCAGGCAGCGTGCGGTGCGGCAGCGGCTCGACCGCAGGCCCCTCGTGGCGCGAAGGCCCGCGCGCGCCGGCGCGGCGGCGCGTCCAGCGGCGCAGCAGGCCCATCACACCGCCCCGCGCGAAGTGCAGCAGCAGGATGAAGAGCGCGGCAAAGGCCACGGCCTCCAGCTGACCCGCGCGCTGCGTGAGCATCGGCAGTACGTCCTGCAGGCCGTTCTTCAGCACCAGAACCAGTGCGGCGCCCACCAGCGCGCCACCCAACTGGCCAAGCCCGCCGGCCACCGCCATCAGCAGGTACTCGATGCTGGCGCGCACGTCGAAGGGCGACGGGCTCACGAAGCGGTTCATGTGCGCATAGAGCCAGCCCGCCAGCCCCGCGAGCAGGGCCGCGGTGACGAACAGCGAAAGCCGCACGCGGTACGCATCTGCCCCAACGCTCGCCAGCAGGGTGGCGCCGCCGCGCAGCCCGCGAATAGCACGCCCCGGCCGCGACTGCAGCAGGTTGTGGCTGAACAGGCAGGCCAGCCCCACCACCATCCAGATCAGGCAGTACATCGCGCGCGGGTCGGCCAGCGACCAGCCCGCGATCTGCAGCGGCGGAATATTCGACAGGCCCGTGTGCCGCCCCAGCGCATCGACGTTGCCGAACAGCATCGCGATGGAGAGCCCCCACGCGATGGTGCTCAGCGGCAGGAAGTGCCCGCCCAGCCGCAGCGTCAGCATGCCGATGGCGAGCGCCGACAGCCCCGTGAGCAGCAGCGCGAACAACAGCCCCAGCCAGGGCGACATGCCCTGCGTGGTGGTGAGCCACGCCGTCGCATAGGCGGCGATGCCCACGAAGGCGGCCTGCCCGAACGAGGTCGCGCCGCCCACGCCGGTCAGCAGCACGAGGCCCAGCGCCACGAGCGCGCCGATGCCGATGTCGTTGAGCAGCGAGACCGTGAAGCTGCCCGCGAACACCGGCACCAGCGCCAGCAGCACGACGAGCCCGGCGATCCACGCCATGCGTTTGCGATTGCCGTTCATTCGTCCACCTCGTCTTCTTCCTCTTCGGCATGCGCGGCCATGAAGGAGCGCAGCATCAGCACCGGGATCAGCAGGCTGAACACGATCACGTCCTTCAGCGCGCCGCTCCAGAACGAGGCGAAGCTCTCCACCACGCCGACCGCGAGCGCGCCCACGGCCGTCATCGGGTAGCTCACCAGGCCGCCGATGATCGCGGCCACGAAGGCCTTCAGGCCGATGATGAAGCCCGAGTCGTAGTACATCGTCGTCACCGGTGCGATCAGCACACCAATGAGCCCCGCCAGCAGCGAAGCGCAGCCGTACGCCAGCAGCGCAGTGCGCACCGGCCGTATGCCGACCAGCCGCGCGCCCACCCGGTTGACCGCCGTGGCGCGCAGCGCCTTGCCGGCCACCGTGCGCTCGAACACCAGGAAGAAGAGGCCACTCAGCACGATGGCCGCACCCACCATCAGCACCACCTGCCCGCTGACGGTGAAGCCGTCGCCCAGCGTGAACACGGCGCTGGTCAGCGGCGTGGTGCGCGAGCCCTCGGGCCCGAAGAACAGCAGGCCCAGGCCCGACAGCAGGAAGTGCAGGGCGAGCGACACGATCAGCAGCACCAGCACCGAAGCGTCGGCGATCGGCTGGAACACCACGCGCGCCAGCAGCGGCGCGATGGGCACCACCAGCAGCACAGCCACCGCGATGTGCACCGCCACCGGCACGCCGGGCCGCGCCGCCAGCCATGCCAGCACGCACGGAATGGCGGGCAGCACGCCCCATGTCAGCACCGCCTTCGGAATGCGCGCGGCCTCGCCGCGCCGCACGAGGCTGCCGACCTCGGTGGCCAGCGCCAGCGCCGCCAGCACCGCGACCATGCCGATGGTCGGCGGCACGCGGCCGGTCTCGAAGGCCGCGAGCGACAGTGCCGCGAAGGCCGCGATGTCGCCGAAGGGCACGAACACCACCCGCGTGACCGAGAAGATCAGCACCAGCCCGAGGCCGGCCAGCAGGTAGATGGCACCGTTGGCAAGGCCGTCGGTGAGGAGGATGAGCGCAACGTCCCACGTCATCGCGCGGTCCTCCGGAAAGTCGATGGCAAGAGGTTCAAGGTGCGAGCTTCCATTGGCCGTTGTCGAGCTTGACGATCACCCGTGCGCGTTCGTCCACGCCGTAGAGACTGCCGGGCTTGAAGGTGTAGACGCCATGCGTGCCCACCACTTCCTTGGTGCTGAAGATGGCGTCGCGCAGCGCCACGCGGAACTCGGGCGTGCCCGGCTCGGCCTTCTTCATCGCGCGCGACGCGGCATCGGCGAACACCAGCCAGCCGTCGAAGGAATAGGCCGAGAAGGCGTCGCTGGTCGGCGCGTTGTTGACCTTCTGGAAAGCCGCGCGGAAGTCGGTTGCGATCTTCTTGGTCGGGTAGTTGTCGGGCAGCTGCTCGGCCACGATCACCGGGCCGGTGGGCATCAGCGCGTTCTGGCCTGCAGTTCCGACCACGCGCACGAAGTCGGGGTTGATCAGTCCGTGCTGGCCGTACACGCCGCCCTTGAAGCCGCGCTCCTGCAGCGCGAGGAAGGGCAGCGCTCCGGGCGTGCCGGCGCCGCCGGTCATCACCGCGTCGGGGCGCAGTGCCACGATCTTCAGCACCTGGCCCGTCACCGAGGCGTCGGCGCGCGCATAGCGCTCGTTGCTAACCACCTTGATTCCGGCGGCGGGCGCGGCCTTCATGAGCGCCTCGTACACCAGGTCGCCCCAGGCGTCGGAGAAGCCGATGTAGCCCACGGTCTTCACGTTGTTGCGCTTCATGCGCTCGACCACCGCATCGATCATCAGCTGCGTGGGCTGCGCCACCGTCATCACCCAGGGGTTCTCGTTCGGGTCGAGCAGGATGGGCGTGAGGCCGATCATCGGCGTCTTCGCCTCCTTGCCCACCTGCGCCATCGCAATGGCCGCGGGTACGCCCGAGGTGCCCATGAGCACGTCCACCTTCTCCTCCTCGATCAGCTTGCGCGCGTTGCGCCCGGCCGTCGTCGGGTCGGAGCCGTCGTCGAGCACGACGAGCTGGATCTTGCGGCCGTTCACTTCCGGCTTGTAGGCCAGCGCAGCCTGCATGCCCTTGGCGTAGGGCACGCCCAGCGAGGAGTTCGGCCCCGACAGCGACACGCTCAGTCCGACCTTCAGGTCGGCCGCGAATGCGCTGGCAACGCCACAGGCGGTCAGCGCGGCGGCGAGGGCACCGCGCGTCAATGTCTGCATCAGGCTCTTCATGTCGTAGCTCCGGTGAGGATGGTTGGAATGGACAACAGGTAACTCGGATGGATCAGATGAACAACTGGATCGCCGGCAACGCGCGCGGGGCGTTGAGCAGGTCGATGCGCTTCTCGCGGATGCGCCAGCCCTCCGGCGTGCGCACGAGGTGGTGGCGGGCGGTGCCGCTCAGCAATATCTGGCCCTCGCCGCGCGCCTCGACGTAGAGGAAGGGCGTGCGCAGCCAGGCCTCATCGCCCTCCTCGCGCTCGAGCCGGGATGGCTGCAGCACATGCTGGCTGTGGCTGGCCGGATGCTGCGAATGCGCGCGCGGGTTCTTCAGGCGCCCGACCCGCAGCTGCAGCAGCAGCCGGTCTTCGTAGGCCAGCGAGTTGTGCGAGAACGGATCGGCCTGCGCCGCGCCGAGCAGTGGCACCCAGTAGTGGCCGTCCTCCGCGAAGAGGGTCAGCCAGTCGTCGAAACGCCGTTCGTCGAGCAGCGCCGCCTCGTGGGCGACGAAATCACGCGGGTCGCTCAAGGCCGTCATGCCGGGGCCCCCATGCTCGCCGTCATGGCCTTCGCCCATGCGCGGAACTGGTTGCGCATCAGCAGCTCGTTGGTGCCGTTGGTGGTGACCGTGGCTTGCTGCGTCTCGGCCGCGTCGAAGTTGCGGTGCAGGCTCACCCATTCGTTGCCGCCCGCGCGCAGGCCCTGCTGAATGCTCTCGAACAGGTGCACGTCGTCGTGCGCGACCACCGACATCGGCGAGAACACCAGCCGGTTGTAGCTCATGGCCCGCTCGAAGAGCAGCGCGGGCGCGCCTGCGGCACTGAAGCTCCAGGCCTCGATCAACGTGCGGTTCGCCGCCAACGGGCGGATCACGCGGATGGCCAGGGGCGAGCCCTTGACCGACAGGCTGGGGAAGAAAACCGAATTCTGCGGCGAGCGCTGCAATATCTCCGCCGCGCGCGCCTCGCCGTGCGCAGCGCGCATGGCGGCTTCGTACTCGGGCAGCTGCGCGTAGTTGGAATGGATGCTGAAGTTCACCCCCAGCACGCTGTGGCCGTTGGCGAACACGCGCCCGCCCATCCTGTCGAAGAACTCGTAGCCCGAGCCGAAGGGCAGGATCTGCTCCATCGCCATCGGCTTGGGGTCCGTTGGCGCATGGCCCTCCCACAGCGCCTCGGCTGCCTTGGTGGCCGACTCGTGCGTGGACATCGGGTGTACCGTGTCGTTGATGTTCTCCAGGTACATCTTCCAGTTGCAGTGGACGATGTTGCGCAGCACGCCACCGCCGACCATGAGCTTGCCTTCGGGCGAGCGGTCGACCATGTTGTCGATGGCGCCCAGCACCTCGCCGAAGTAGTCATCGAACGAGGGGCCGGTGTCGGAGAGCCGCACGAACACGAAGTCGCGGTACACCTTCACGTTCCTCACCGCCGAGAGCCCTTGCCCCGACTCGCAGGCCTTGAGCTGCGTGCCTTCGTAGCCGTTCTTCAGCGGCAGCCCGAGCGGCGCGCCGTCGAGCTTGTAGGTCCAGGCGTGGTACGGGCAGCGGAAGAAGCGGCCAGTGTTGCCGCACTCATCGGTCACCAACTGCGTGCCCTTGTGGGCGCAGCGGTTGTAGAGCACGTGCACGTCGCCATCGGGCTGTCGCACCATCAGCAGCGGCCGCCCCGCGATCTCCTGCGTCACGAAGTCGCCGGCCTGCGGCACCTGGCTCGCATGGCCCAGGAAGACCCAGGTGCTGGCGAACAGGTGCTCCTGCTCCAGCGCGAAAAGCTCCTCGCTGAGGTACAGGTCGCGGTGCACCCGGTCGTCCTGCACCAGCGCCGCGACGAGATCGGGGCGATTGCGATAAAGGTTCATAGGCGTACTCCTGACTCGGGTCGCGCCGCGCTACTTCGCGGAACACCGTGGAACCGGCTTCGCCGGGCCACCGGTGTTGCCCCCGGTAAGGGGTTGGCGAAGCGACACGAAGTGCGCGCAGCCTGGGGGCGAGCTCATTGCGGCACCAGCTTCCACTGGCCTTTTGTCATCTGCACGATGACCACGCCACGCTGGTCGGAGCCGTAGCGGTCGTCGGGCTTGAAGGTGTAGACGCCATGCGTGCCCACCAGCTCCTTGGTGCTCACGATGGCATCGCGCAGCGCGGTGCGGTAGGCCGGCGTGCCCGGTTCCCCCTTGGTACGCGAGGCCGCGTCGGCCAGCAGCAGGTAGGCGTCATAGGTGTACGACGAGAAGGCATCGGTCGGCACCACGCCGTTGAGCTTCTGGTACGCGTTGCGAAAGCCCATCGACACCTTCTTGATCGGGTTGGCATCGGGCAGCTGGTCGGCCACCAGCACCGGGCCGCTGGGCACCTGCAGGCCCTCGATGGAAGCGCCGCCCACGCGCACGAAGTCGGCGTTGATGAGGCCGTGCGTGCCGTAGATCCTGCCCTTGTAGCCGCGCTCGGCCAGCGCGATGTAGGGCAGCGCGCCGGGCGTGCCCGAGTTGCCGGCGAACACCGCGTCGGGCCGCGCCGCGACGATCTTCAGCACCTGCCCGGCCACCGACGAATCGCTGCGCGCATAGCGCTCGTTCGCCACCACCTTGATGTCGGCGGCATCGGCGCTCTTCATCAGCGAGTCATAGGCCAGGTCGCCCAGCGCGTCGGAAAAGCCGATGAAGGCCACCGTCTTCACGCCCGACTTCTTCATGCGATCGACCACACCCGCCACCATGAGCGGGAAGGGCTGCGACACCGTCACCGTCCACGCACCCTCGGGGCCCGGAATGGTCACCGGCGTGGGCGAGATCAGCGGCGTGTTGAGCTCGCGCGCCACCGAGGCGATGGCCATCGCGCCCGGCACGCCCGAGGTGCCGATGAGCACGTCGACCTTGTCCTCGGTCACCAGCTTGCGCGCGTTGCGCCCTGCCGTGGTCGGGTCGGAGGCATCGTCGAGCACGATGAGCTGGACCTTGCGCCCGGCGATCTCCGGACGCTCGGCGATGGCGGCGCGGATACCCTTCTCGTAGGGCACGCCCAGCGCGGCCACCGGGCCCGAGAGAGAGCTGATGAAGCCGATCTTCAGGTCGGCGGCCATGGCCTGCGCAGCAGCCAGCGCGACGGCCGTGGTGGCGAGGATGCGGGCGATCTTTTTCATTTGCGATTTCACGTCGGGGATTTCAGGGAACCAGCTTCCATTGGCCCTTGTCGAGCCTCACGACGACGCGCGAACGGTCGTCCGAGCCGTAGCGGTCGGTCGGCTTGAAGTTGTAGACACTGTGCGTGCCCACCAGCTCCTTGGTGCTCACGATGGCGTCGCGCAGCGCCACGCGGAACTGCGGCGTGCCAGGCTCGGCCTTGCCGGCCAGCGCGCGCTGGGCCGCATCGAGGTAGATCAGCCAGGCATCGAAGCTGTAGGCCGAGAAGGTGTCGGTGGGCGGCGCGCCGTTGGCCTTCTGGTAGGCGGAGCGGAAGTCCATCGCGATCTTCTTCATCGGGTTGGCGTCAGGCAGTTGCTCGGCCACCACCACCGGGCCCGTGGGCGCCAGCAGGCCTTCGACCGACGGGCCGCCGACGCGGATGAAGTCGGGGTTGATCAGCGAGTGCATGCCGTAGATCTTTCCCTTGTAGCCGCGCTCGGTGAGCGCGAGGTAGGGCAGCGCGCCTGGGGTGCCCGACGCACCGGTGATCACCGCGTCGGGCCGCAGCGCCACGATCTTCAGCACCTGGCCGGCCACCGACGAATCGCTGCGCGCATAGCGCTCGTTGCTCACCACCTTGATGCCGGCGCCGGGCGCCGACTTCATGAGCGCGTCGTACACCAGGTCGCCCCAGGCATCGGAGTAGCCGATGTAGGCCACCGTCTTCACGCCCGACTGCTTCATCTTCTCGACCATCGCGCCCATCATCAGCGGCGCGGGTTGCGGCAGCGTCACCATCCATGCGCCCTCCTCGCCGGGCAGGTCGGCGTTGGCGATGGAGATCAGCGGCGTCTTCGTCTCGCGCGCCACGCCGGCGATGGCCAGCGAACCCGGCGCGCCGGCCGTGCCGATGATGACGTCGACCTTGTCTTCCTCGATCAGCTTGCGCGCGTTGCGCGCCGCGGTCGACGGATCGGACGCATCGTCGAGCTGGATCACCTGGACCTTGCGGCCGCCGACTTCCGACTTGTAGGCCACCGCCGCCTTCATGCCCTTGTCGTACGGAATGCCCAGCGAAGACACCGGCCCCGACATCGAAGTGATGAAGCCGACCTTGAGATCGGCGGCCCACGCGCCCGCGGCGCCCGTCAGCGCGCCGAGGCCCGCGGCGATGGCCGCGAATGTGCGAATTCGGTTCAGTACTTTCATGGCGGTGCTCCAGAGGTGGTTTTTTTGATGGACGAGAGAAAGCAGGAAGAGAGGAAGAGGTTCAGAGGGCCAGGCTGCCGACGCTGGTGCCGCCGCACACGTAGAGCACCTGTCCGGTGACGAAGCTGTTGTCGGCATCGGCGAAGAAACGCACGGCGCGTGCCACGTCGGCCGATTCGCCGAGCCGCTTGACCGGCACCGAGGCGGCGAGCGCGCGTTCCTTCTCGCTGCCGGCCTCGACCACGTCGTAGAACATGTCGGTGCGGATGGGCCCCGGCGCCACCACGTTCACCGTGATGCCGTCGGCCGCCAGCTCCAGCGCCCAGGTCCGCGCCATACCCAGCATGCCGGCCTTGGTCGCCGAATAGCTGGTGCGCGTGGCCAGCCCCAGCGCGGCGCGCGACGAGAGCAGCACCACGCGACCGAAACGCTGCGCACGCATCGCGGGCAATGCACCTTGCACGAGCTGGATCGCACAGCCCAGGTGCAGGTCGACCAGCGCGTCGAGGTCGTCGAGCTTCACCTCGGGCAGCAGCGCGGCGCGGATCACGCCCGCGTTGTGCACGATGGTGGTCGGCGAGAAGCGCCCGACCAGTTCGCGCACCGCCTCGCCCGTGGCGGCGCGGTCGCTCAGGTCGACTTCGATGCTGTGCAGCTTCGGGTGGTCGATCTCCGCCTTGCGGCGCGCGAGCGACACCACCTCGTAGCCCTGCGCGAGCAGGTCTTCGCAGATGGCCTTGCCGATGCCGGCGCTGCCGCCTGTGACCGCCGCGACCTTTGGTGCCAGGGTGCTCATGCGCGATCTCCCTGTCTTGCTCCCTCTCCCGCGTGCGGGAGAGGGTTGGGGTGAGGGCGCGCACCGAACAGAGAGCCCTCATCCCCCGCCTTCTCCCGCAAGCGGGAGAAGGAGCCAAAACCGATGCGGGTGCGAAAGCTCATGCCGATGCCCCCACGAGTGCCAGCACGCGCAGCGGACTGCCGCTGCCCTTCTCGATCTTCAGCGGCGGGCAGATCAGCACCGCGCCGGACGGCGGCAGCAGGTCGAGGTTGCTCAGGCACTGCAGGCCGTAGCGGCCCGCGCCGTGCATGTAGTAGTGGCAGGGGTATGGCGGGCGCAGGTGGTAGCCCTGCCCGGCATCGGTGCCGATGGCTTCGGAGCCGAAGCCCAGCACGTCGCGCTCCTCGACCAGGAAGCGCACGGCGGCCGTGCTCGGGCCGGGCGTGTGCTGGCCGGTCTCGTCGAAGTTCTGGTAGGCCTCCGGGTCGGTGCGCTTCGACCAGTCGGTGCGCATCAGCACCCAGGCGCCCTTCGGGATGCGGCCGTGCGCAGCCTCGTAGGCCTCGATGTCTTCGAGGGTGAGCAGGTAGTCCGGGTCGTCCTTCACCTGCGGCGAGCAATCGATCACGCAGGCCGGCGCCACGAAGTGCTGCACGGGGATGGTGTCGACCGAGTTGTTCGGCAGGTCGCGGCCCGAGATCCAGTGGATCGGCGCGTCGAAGTGGGTGCCCGTGTGCTCTCCGCAGGAAAAGTTGTTCCAGTACCAGCCCGGGCCGCGCTCGTCGTACTTCGACACTTCCTCGATGCGGAAGGGCCAGCACTGGCCCATCTCGGGCGGCAGCGCGATCTGCGGGAATTCGGGCGTCAGCGTCTGCGTGAGGTCGATCACGCGGATGCGGCCGCTGGCCATGGCGGTCACCAGGCCGCCGAGGATTTCGGCGGCAGACATCAGTTCGGTTGTCGTGGTCATTCGTGTGGCTCCTGTCTCAACCACCTGCAGCGAGTTCGCGCTCGAGCACCTTCGGGTTGTCGCGCCAGCGCTCCAGCCATTCCTGCGCCACGTCGCCGGGGTACACGTCTTCCACGCCGTCGCGCAGCGCCTTCACGATGGCGTTGGCCAGCGCCGATGGCGCGAGCTTGGGCGGCGGCGTGTGCTGGTTCCATTCGTCGTCGATGGGGCCGGGGAACACATTGATCACGCGGATGCCGGCCGGCCGCATCTCTGCGCGCAGGCACTGCGCGAGCGAATGCGCAGCGGCCTTCGAGGCGCTGAAGGTGCCGTGCGGCGGGAAGTTGCTCAGCGCGTAGATCGACAGCAGGTTGACCCAGGCGGTCGCGCCCGTCACACCATCGGCCGAGCGGCCCTTGAGCGCGGGGCCGAACTCCTGCGCAAGGCGCAGCAGGCCGAAGTAGTTGATGTCCATCTCGGCCTTGGCCACGTCGGTGCCGCGCCGCGCACCGATACCGAAGGTGCGGTGCACCTCGGCGTTGTTGATGACGATGTCGACCTTGCCGCCGATGGAGCCCGCGAGCTCCGTCACCTGCCGGCCGTTGGTCAGGTCCAGCGGCACCAGCGTGACCTGCGGCAGCGCGGAGATGTCGTCGAGGCCGTCGCCCATCTTCTTCCAGGGCTCGGCGTGGCCGACCCAGACGATGTCGGCGCCGGCCTTCACCAGCGCGCGTACGATGGCCTGACCGGTCTCGGTCTTGCCGTCGGTCACCAGCACCTTGCGGAACTTGGGGTCGCTGGTCATCTCGCGCAGCATCTTGTCGTCGGCCATGTGGGAACTCCCTTCATTCGGAAAACCAATGAGAACGGCCTGTCCCGCGCGGTCGAGCCGGGCACCCACGCGCACGCGTTGCGGCGCGTCGCCGACCTCGCCGTGCAGGTGGACCATGAGCGTGGGGCCGGCATCCAGGTGCACAAGGCCCAGCCGCCAGGGCAGCCGCTCGCGGAAGAACAGGTCGTTGCTGTGGTGCAGCGTGGTGCTGCCGAGCAGCTCGCCCTCGCCGCTTTGCTGCCGCCAGCGAAGCGCGGCCGACAGGCACTTGCGGCAGACCTCGCGCGGCGGGTACTGCACAGTGCCGCAGTCGTCGCAGGTCTGGAGTTCGAAGCGGCCTTCGGCTGCTGCGGCCGTGAGGCCCAGCGCCACGCGGCCGCGTGCGCCGGGCGGCAGGTTCATCTGCCGGGTGCGCAGCACCGGGTTCTTGCGCGGGGGGCGCATCATCGGCATGGTCATAGCGCCTCCGCCGGGCCGCCCCAAGGCAGGCGCGCGGCCCCCTCGGGGGGCAGTGCAGCCGCGAAGCGGCAAACGTGGGGGTACATCATTCCGGTCTCCCCAGGATCACCGCGCCTGTGCACAGGCAGCGGTCGTAGGTCACCATGCCGAAGCCGGCGACGAGACCCAATCGCGCATCGGGCACCGTGCGTGCGCCGGCCTCGTCCGTCAGCTGGCGGATCGTCTCGACCATGCCGAGGAATCCACCCGCCGCGCCGGCCTGTCCCGCCGAGAGCTGCCCGCCGCTCGTGTTGTTCGGAAAGCTGCCGTCGAAGGTCATGGTGTTGGCCTGCACGAAGGCCGGGCCCTCGCCCTTCTCGCAGAAGCCCAGGTCTTCGAACTGCATCATCACGATGACGGGGTAGTCGTCGTAGGTCTGCACGAAGTCGAGTTCCGCAGGCTGGATGCCGGCCTGCGCATAGAGGTCGTCGCGGTCCTTGCGCCAGCCGCCCTGCACCATCACCGGGTCTTCGGCATAGGCGTTGTGGCGCTCGATGGCGCCTCGGATCACCACGTGCGCCAGGCCCAGGTCGCGCGCACGCTCCTCGCTCATCACGAGGAAGGCATCGGCGCCGGCGCAGGGCATCACGCAGTCGAAAAGATGGATCGGGTCGGAGATGGGCCGCGCGGCCATGTACTCGTCGAGCGTGAGCGCCTTCTTGAACATGGCGTTCGGGTTGCCGAGCGCGTTGGTGCGCTGGTCGACGCAGATGCGGCCGAAGTCCTCGCGCTTCGCGCCGTAGGTGCGCATGTAGTTGGCGGTGATGAAGGCGAAGATCGAGTTCGGCCCGCCCGAGCCGTAGGGGTAGCTCGCGTCGCGCGCGAAATTGCTGAAGCTGCCCAGCGTCTGGCGGAAGGAATCGACGTGGTTGGTGTCCGCCCCCACGCAGGCCACGATGTCGGCATCGCCCGCCTGCACCGCGCGCGCCGCACGGCGCAGGCACATCACGCCCGATGCGCCGCCGGTGGGCACGTGGTCGAGCCAGCGCGGAGACAGGCCCAGGTGCTGGGTGACGCCCACTGCCGTGTCGGGCGCGAGCGAGAAGCTGCTGAGGCACAGGCCGTCGATCTGCTCCTTGGGCACGCCGCTGGCCTTCACCAGCGCCTCGACCGCCTGGCCGATGAACCAGTGCGCGGTGCGCGTGGAGTAGCGCACGTAGGGCACGGTGACGGGTACCGCCACCGCCACGCCTTCGTAGGAAAGCCGCTTGCCCGTCATGCCTGCCTCTTCTTCATCGAACGGGTGTCGATGCAGTGGCCCTGGCCGGGCAGCGACTGCGCCATCTCGCGCAGCTGCCCGCGCTGGATCTTCTGCGAGGGCGTGAGCGGCAGCGCGTCGACGAAGGCCACGTAGCCGGGTGCTTTGTAATAGGCGAGCTGTGCCAGCGCATGCTGGACGATGCTGGCCGCAGTCTGTTCGAGCTTAGAGGCATCGGCGCCTTCGCGCATCACGATGCAGGCCAGCACCTCGTCGCCGCGCACTTCGTCGGGCGTGGCCGCCACGGCCGAGGCCTTCACCGCCGGATGCTGGTTGAGCACGCTCTCGACCTCGACGGCGGAGATGTTCTCGCCGCTGCGGCGGATCACGTTCTTCTTGCGGTCGACGAAGAAGAAGTTGCCCTCGGCGTCGCGGCGCACCAGGTCGCCGGTGTGGAACCAGCCATCGGCCCAGGCTTCGCGCGTGGCTTCCTCGTCCTTGAGGTAGCCGGAGAAGAAATAGCGCCTCGGGTCGGGGCCGGCCGAGCGCACCAGCAGTTCGCCCGGCGCGTCGACGCCGACCTCGCTGCCGTCGTCGCCCACGAGGCGGATCTCGACGAAGCTCTCCTGCCGACCGAAGCAGCTGGTACCTACCAGGCGCGGCTCGCGGTTGGCCATGATGCAGGCGGCCGCGCCGGTCTCGGTCATGGCCCATGCCTCGACCAGCGGGAAGCCGAAGCGCTCCTCGAAGGGCGCGTGGTTCTTGCGGTCCACGCCGGCGCCGAAGCCCCAGCGGATGGCATGGTCGCGGTCGGCCGCCGACGCAGGCGCCGACAGCAGCATCGCAGGCATCACGCCCAGATAGTGGACGATGGTCGCGCCGCTCTCCTTCGCGCTCGCCAGCCATGTCTTCGGATGGAAGCGGTCGAGCTGCACCAGGCAACCGCCCGCGACCAGCACCACCATGGTGGAGAAGGCCATCGCGTTCATGTGGTTGAGCGGCAGCGGCGTGATGACGCGCTCCCTGTCAGGCCGGATGCTGCACACGCCGTCGAGCGCCGCATACCACTCGCCCGCGCGCAGGAAGTAGGCATTGCTCAGGATGCAGCCCTTGGGGCGCCCCGTGGTGCCCGAGGTGTAGAGCAGGCCGCATTCGGTATCGGTGCTCACGGGCTCGTTGGCACGTGGCGCGGCTGTCTTCGCGGGGGGTACCGCGTCGTCGGTGCCCATGGTCTCGAAGGCAATGCCTGCCTGCGCGGCCGCGGCGCGCAGGTCGGCCGCGCGCTCCGGCAACGTCACGGCAAGGCCGATCTCGCTGTGGCCGATCAGGTAGACCAGCTCGGCCGAGCGCATCTCCGAGTTGATAGGCACCACGCTCACACCCAGTGCGTTCAGCGCGAGCCAATGAAAGATGAAAGCCGGCCGGTTCTCCAGCAGCAGGCCGACGCGATGACCGTGGCCGTAGCCGGCTCGTGCATAGGCTGCGCGCAGCCGCTCGATGCGCTCTGCGGCATCGCCCCAGCGGATGGCGCCCGCTTCGATGCCGTAGGCAGCGGCGGTCACCGATTCGGTGAAAAGGAATTCGGCCTGCGGCGTGCGGGCCGCGGTGGCTGCGAAAACGTCGTGGACGGTGGCGTGCGGCATCTCGTCCCTGTCAGATGAAGAGCTGCACGGCCGGCAGGGCCGCGTCGCAGTTGAGAAGGTTGACGCGCTTGAGCGTCATGCGCAGCGCGGCGTCCTGCACCGTGAGGTGGTGGAAGAAGGTGCCCACGTAGAACTGGATCTCGTCGCCCTGCGACTCCGTGTAGTGGAACGAGGTGCGCACCACGTAGCGGTTGGCTTCCGCATCGAACTGCTCGACCACCGGCACCTGCAGCAGGTGGTGGCAGCGGCTCGGCGGCTGCTGCGAGAAGGCGCGCGGGCTCTTCAGGCGCTCGATGCGCAGCTCGCGCAGCAGCTTGTCCTCGTAGAGATGCGAGGTGTGGTTGAGGCCGTCTTCCTGGTCGGGAATCAGTGGCACCCAGTAGAAGGCATCGTCGGTGAAGAGTGCGTTCCACTCCTCGTAGCGGCGGGTGTCGAGCAGGTGAGCTTCGTTCACGACGAAATCGATCAAATCCTGGCGGGTGATTTCTGCGGTGCCGGCCATCACATCGTCTCTGTCATGCGCTGGACCCAGCTGCGGTACTGGTTGCGCATCGGCAGCTCGTTGGTGCCGCCGGTGGTGATCTCGCCGCCCTTCAGCTCCGCGGGGTCATAGTCGCGATGAAGGCTCACCCACTCATTGCCGCTCGCATGCAGGCCGGCCTGCATGCCGCGATAGGCCTGCAGATCGTCGTGGCCCACCACCGAGAACGGCGAGTTGATGAGACGGTTGTACATGGCGGTGCGCTGCAGCAACTCCGGCGGCGCGCCCTTGAGGCGGAAGGTCCAGCTCTCGATCAGCGTCCTGTCGGCCGAAATCGGCTTGACCACACGGATCGCCTGGATCGCGCCCTTGATCGTGAGGTTCGGGTAGTACACCGTGTTGTGCCGCGCCATGCCGAGGATCTGCGCCGTCTTCTCCTCGCCATAGCGCGCCTTCATGGCGTTGTCGTACTCGGGGATCGCCTTGTACTTGCTGTGGATGCTGAAGTGCACGCCGGTGAAGCTGTGGCCGTTGTCGTAGGTGCGGATGCCCATGTCCTCGAAGAACTTGTAGTCGGACATGAAGGGCGCGAACTGCTCCACCGCCATGGGCTTGGGCTCGCTCTCGGGCTTGTCGGCCCACATACGCTTGGCGGTGCCGGCGGAAGATTCGTGCGCCACCATGGGGTGCATGGTGTCGTTGAGGTTCTCCACGAACATCTTCCAGTTGCACTGGTGCATGAAGCGCAGGCAGCCGCCTGCTATTTCAAGCTCGCCTTCGGGCGAACGATCGGCCATGTTGTCGATGGAGCTCAGCGAGTCGCCGAAGTACTCGTCGAAATCGGGGCCGGCATCGTTGATCTTCACGAAGATGAAGCCGCGATGGCTGCGCACGTGCTTCACGGTGGTCAGGCCCTTGCCCGATTCGCACTCGTGCAGCTGGGTGTTCTCGTAGCCGGTCTTCAGCGGGATCGCCAACGGCGCGCCGTCGGTCTTGAAGGTCCAGGCGTGGTAGGGGCAGCGGAAGAACTTGCCGGTGTTGCCGCAGGGGCCATTGACGAGGCGCGAGCCCTTGTGGGCGCAGCGGTTCATCATCACGCGCACGCTGCCGTCGGAGTGGCGCACCACGATCAGCGGACGCCCGGCGATCTCGTTGCTGATCCAGTCGCCGGGCTTGGGCAGCTGGCTCTCGTGGCCGACATAGTTCCAGGTGTTGGCGAAGAAGTGCTCCTGCTCCAGCTCGAAGAGTTCCTGGCTTGTGTACAGATCGCGGTGCACCCGGTCGTTCTGAACCAGCGCGCGGACGGCGTCGGGGTTGTCTCTGTACGAGGTCATGGGGTTCATGTCTCCTTGCTTCAGATGTCCAGCACCAGGCGCGCACCCTTGGCGCGCGAGATGCAGATCTGCATGACGTTTCCTTCCGCCTTCTCGCGGGCGGTGAGCACGTAGTCGCGATGGTCGATCTCGCCTTCGAGCACCGGCACGGCGCACACACCGCATTCGCCGCGCTTGCAATCGAACATCGGGTCGCAGCCGTGCTCGACGAGGCAGTCGAGGATGCTCTGGTCTGCCGGCACGGTGAAGCGCTGCCCGGACTGGGCCAGCTCCACCTCGAAGGGCTGGTCGCCCTCTTCCGCGACAGGCTCGGTGAAGAGCTCGAAGTGCACGCGGTCGTGTTCCCAACCACGCGCCTGCGTGCGTTCGAGCACCGCGTCGAGCATGACCTTGGGGCCGCAGACATAGAGCCGGTCGCCGGCGGGAATGCTGTCGAGCAGCGCATCGATGGCGAGCGGTGCGCCGGCCTCGGCATCGGCGTGCACGCGCAGGTCGTCGCCCAGCAGCGCCTGCAGCTCGGGCAGGAAGGCCATCAGCTCGCGGCTGCGGCCGGCGTAGTGCATGCGCACGGCTACGCCCTCGGCACGGCGGCGCGCGGCCATGGTGGCCAGCGGAGTGACGCCGATGCCGCCGGCCACAAGCACAGTGCCGCCGGGGCCGGTGTGCAGGGGAAAGTCGTTCTTCGGCGGCTCGATGGCGATGGTGTCGCCCTCTTTCAGCCCTTCGTGCATGAAGCGCGAACCGCCCCGGCCTTCGGCTTCCTTGCGCACGGCGATCACGTATTCGGCCGGTGCGTTGGTGGCGTTGCGCGCCGTGTCGAAGTTGATGAGCGAGTAGTGGCGCCAGTCGGTCTTGCCGTCGGGCAGGGACACCTGCACACGGATGTGGGCGCCCGCCGTGAAGCCTGGCAGCGCGCGGCCGTCGTCGGCGCGCAAGCGCAGCATGCGGATCAGCGGATTCAGTTCGCGCGCCTCTGTGACGCGCAGCGAGAGAGTGGCTGAGGGAGTGCTCATCGTCGTTCTCGTCTCTTCAGGCCAGCGCGTGCTGCGCGAGCGCGGCCTGCAGCTTGTGGCCATGCTCGTCGGCCAATGCGGCGTCGCGCAATTCGCGCAGCGTGGCCGGCGCCAGGGCGTTGCCTGCGCGCTCGAAGGCGCGCATGACGGTGTCGTAGTTGCGGATGCCGCGCTCGTGCGTGTCGCTGTAGCCCTTGACGAGGCGCTGGCACTGGGCGAGCTCGACGGCAAGCTCCGGATTGCGCTGCGCGGTGGCGGCGATGCGTTGCAGCCATTCCTCGATGCGGCGGTTTTCCTCGGCGTAGCGCATGGTGGAGAGGCGCCAGCGCTTGCAGGCAACCACCATGCGCAGCATGAGGTAGCCGCGCAGGGAGCTGGTCTGGATCACGCGGCCGTGCTGCGTGAAGCGCTCGACGATCTTCTTCGGCAGCGTGGAGTTCATCAGCCAGCGGCCGATGCCGCCGGGCAGGGTCTCGCAGATTTCCTGCAGGCGCGGGTGCATGTATTCATTGATGGCGAGCACCTGGCCGGGCTGCACGCGGGCCTCGCCGCGCACGCGCTCGAAGCGGGTGGCGCGGGTCTTCAGCGCCGCGACGCGGGCGGTGTCTTCGTAGGACATCCAGAGTGCGAGGTGGCGTGCGGTCTCGCGCTGCAGGCGGTGGTCGCCCGCCGGCAAGGCCGCGATGGATGCCATGCGGTCGAGGTAGAGGCTGGCGTAGGCCGGATCCTGGTAGTCGATGAGGCGGCGCACGCCTTCGAGCAGCAGGTCCTGTGCCGTGGCCGGGAAGTCGCGCTGCACGCGCTCTACGAGTGCGCGCACGGCAGGGTGACGCGGCTGTGGCGCGGGTGCGGCGATCGGCGCTTCCTTCGCAGGCTCGCCATCGTCGCCGCCTTGCGCACGGTCGAACGCCGCGCCGAAGGCCTTGAGGCTCGGCTTCACGCCCACGCCGCCGCGCTCGATGGTGGCCTCGAATTGCGCCCGGCTGAATGGCAGCACGCCCGATCCCGCCAGCGCGCCGAAGAGCACCGCACTGATCACGCTGCCCGAAGCCTCGGCGGCCTGAGCCATGTCGAAGCGGATGAAACGCTTGGCCGCGTCTGCGGTATGCGCGAGGAGCTGGTCGCTGTCGACGCGGCCGTCGCCCATCGCGCTCTTTTCAGCGATGGAGAACACGCGGTGCGTGGACGCGATGAGCGTGGTGCGCTCGCGCGTGACGAGGCCGCGCTGCACGGCCCGGCCGGCTTCCATCAGCTCGGACGCGAGCACCACGTCGACGTCGCCCGGCAGCGGCATCAGCGCAAGCACGGGCGTGCCGCCGTCTGCATCGGCTTGCGCGGCGGGGTAGAGCTCGACGTAGTAGATGGTCGCGCCGGTGCGCTGGGCCACGCCCGGCACGGAGGTGGTCTGGGCGACGTAGCCGTTGGCCTCGCCCATGTCGACGATCCAGTCGGCAAGCACGCCGCCGCCCTCACCGCCCATGGCGAGGATCGCGATCTTGATCGGGCTCATGACTCGCCCCCAGTCTTGCTCACTTCGTGTAGCCGCCACCCCCCTACCGGGGGCGATACCTGCGGCCCGGCAAAGCCGGTTCCGCGGTATCCCTGGCGATTCGACACAGTGTTTTCGCTTTGCATGAAGGGACTCATTCAGAAGGCATAGGCTTCACGGCGGCGGGCCTCGCCGCGCTGCAGCCAACCGATGACGGCGGCGCGCACGCGCTCGCGCAGCTGGTCCCAGCGGCTGGGGTTGCTCACGATCTGGGCCTTGTAGAAGGAGGGGCACAGCACGGCGGCGTGCGAGACCTCGCCGCACACGCCGCAGCCCACGCAGCTGTCGAGCACGGTTGCAACCGGGTCGGTGCGCAGCGGATCGGGATTGGGCTTGATCGACAGCGACGGGCAGCCCGAGAGGCGGATGCAGGAGTGGTCGCCGGTGCAGGTGTCGGAGTCGACGCCGAATTTCTCGCGCACCATGCGCTTGCCGTCGGCGATGGCCTTGCGCACCAGCGGCTTCTCGCGGCGCTGCTTGTTGAGCATGCACTCCGACTGCGCGATGAGCACCTTGGGGCCCTTCTCCCTGGTGGTCAGGGCCTCCTTGAGCGCATCGCGCATGCCGGCGATGTCGTAGGTGCGGCGCATCGTCTTCACCCACTTCACGCCCACGCCGCGCACGGCGCTTTCGATCTCGTGTCCGGTGCTGCGCGTCTTGTTGACTGCGTTCGACGAGAGGATGTCCTGCCCGCCGGTGGCCGAGGTGTAGTTGTTGTCGACGACGATGGTGAGGTTGTCGCTCTTGTTGAAGACTGCGTTCGCTACGCCGCTGGTCAGGCCGTTGTGCCAGAAGCCGCCGTCGCCCATCATCGAGATCGCGCGCTTGCCCGCCGGTGCGTTGAGCGCAGCGGCGCCTGCCCCGCCCAGGCCATAGCCCATGGTGGTGTTGCCGATGTTGAAGGGCGGGAGGATGGAGAACAGGTGGCAGCCGATGTCGGCGCTCACGTGGTGCGGGCCGAGTTCGCGCTCGACCAGCTTCATCGCGCTGAAGATGGGGCGCTCGGGACAGCCGGTGCAGAAGCCCGGCGGGCGGGCGTGGACCACCTCGGCGAGCGGCGCTGCAGACTGCACAGGCTCGGAAGCGACCTCCTTCAGCGGAATCACCTTGCGCACGGGCACGGGTACCGGCAAGGGCTCCAGGCGCTCGTAGCGTTCGCAGAAGCTGCGTGCACCCTTGAGCAGCTCGGAGGCTGTGTATTCGCCTGCCACGGGGAGCATGTCCTTGCCGTGGAGCATCGTCGACGAGCCGGCCTGGCGCAGGATGGTCGCGAGGTTCTGCTCGACGAAGTTGGGCTGGCCCTCTTCCACGACGAGCACTGCGCGCTTGCCTTCGCAGAAGCGGATCACTTCGCTCTCGATGACGGGGTAGGCCACGTTCATCACGTACAGCGGCACCTTCGTGTTGCCGTACACGTCGGCGAGGCCGAGGCGCTCGAGGGCGCGCAGCAGGGTGTTGTAGCTGCCGCCCTGGACGATGATGCCGATGTCGTCGGCGTCTTCGGAGAAGAACTCGTTGAGCTTGCGCTCCTCGATGAAGCGCACGGCGGCGGGCCAGCGGTCCTTGATCTTCTCCTGCTCGTGCACGAAGCTCGCGGGTGGCAGCACGATGCGGCCTACATCGCGCCGGGGGTTCTCCAGGGCATCCTTGAGCGTGAACTTCGCGCGCTTGTTGTCGCCCGCGACGAAGTGGCCGTGCACGTGGCAGGCGCGGATGCGCAGCTGCAGCATCACCGGTGTATTGCTGGCTTCGGAGAGATCGAAGCCCTGCTTCACAGCGTCGACGATGCTGGGCAGGTTGGGTCGCGGATCGAGCAGCCAGATCTGCGACTTCATCGCGAAGGCGTGGCTGCGCTCCTGCATGATGGAGGAGCCCTCGCCGTAGTCTTCGCCCACGATGATGAGCGCGCCGCCGGTCACGCCGCCAGAGGCCAGGTTGGCCAAGGCATCGGAAGCCACATTGGTGCCGACGGTGGCCTTGAAGGTGACGGCGCCGCGCAGCGGGTAGTTGACGGAGGCAGCCAGCGTGGCAGCCGCGGTGGCTTCGCTTGCGCTGTTCTCGAAGCGGATGCCCTGCTCGGCGAGGATGTCCTGGGCGTCGGCCAGCACATCCATCAGGTGCGAGATGGGTGCGCCCTGGTAGCCGGCCACGTAGGAAACTCCCGACTCCAGAAGGGCCTTGGTGACCGCGAGAATGCCTTCGCCACGAAAGACTTCCCCACCAGAAAGCCGCAGTTTCTTGACTTCTTCAACGAATGAACGCTCGGCCATCTCTGTCCTTGTTGTCTGTCGTGGGACGATGCACTTCGGGAGCTGCATCGCGGTTCATATAATGTTGACAAATGAATGTATCCACAATCATGAATTACCCTAGACATGCAAGCAGCGTGCCCGTGGCGACTGTGAGGTGCCTTCATGGCTGATCAACCCGTCGAATCGCATCGCTTCGTCGATGACTACCTGCCCGCGCTGCTGGCGCAGGCCAGCCAGCTGATCTCTTCGGAGTTCCACGAGGTGGCGCGACAGCAGGGCTTCTCCATCTCGGAGTGGCGCGTGATGGCCTCGCTCGCGGGCAGCGAGCCGATCAGCATCGGCCAGCTCGCGCAGGTCACCGTGACCAAGCAGCCCACGGTGACGCGGCTGCTGGACCGCATGGAAGCACGCGGACAGGTCGAACGCCTGCCCCACGAGAGTGATCGCCGCATCACGCTGGTGCGCATCACGCGCAAGGGGCTCAAGGCAGTCGAGCATCTGATGGAGCTGGCGCGCGAGCATGAACGGCGCGTGCTCGAACCCTTCGGGCTGCGGCGCGCGGAAGAGCTCAAGCAGACGCTGCGGCAGATGATCGACCTGCACGTGCGAGTGCCGGTCGAAGAGCCGGAGGAAGACTGAGCGGCTCCGCCGCTCAGAGGCGGGGCACGAGCACGGCGCGGCCGCGATGGCCGCGCTGCGCGATCCAGTCGAGTGCCGCAGCAGCATCCGCAAGCGCGAAAGGTCGCACTTCAAGATGCAGGCGGCCATCCGCCAGCCTCGCGAGCAATTCAGGGGCCGCAGCACGGCCTTCGGCTTCGCGCCGGAACATGTTGAGGGGCAGCAGCGCCACGTCGCGCTGGAGAAAGTGCGCGATGTCGAGCGACAGTGCCGGGCCAGCCGTATAGCCGATCAGCACAGCCCGCCCACCCGGCCGCACTGCGGGCAGCGTGCGAGCGAGCACATTCCCACCGACGGTATCGATCAGCAGATCGGCGCTGGCAACTGGCGGTGACTCGGCATCCGGTGCGATCGCAACCGCGACGCAACCGGCATCGCGCGCAAGCTGCATCACGAGCGAACCGACAGCACCGCTCGCACCAGTCACGAGTACGCGTTCACCGGCTTGCAGCTTTGCGACTTCATGCAGTGCCACCCACGCGGAGGTCGTGGGAGAGAAGAATGCTGCGCCCAATGGCATCGGCACCGCATCTGGCAGCAAGCCGAGCGCTTCATCGGGCGCTTCGATCTGCTCGCACCAGGTGCCATCGAAGAGCGTGCCCAGGCCGCTGCCGCGCAGCCATACGCGCTGCCCCGCTTGGTAGCGCTCACTCGAGACGATGACGCCCGCGGCCTCGACGCCCGGCGTATAGGGCAAGGGTGGATGGCGCAGGAAACTCCCGCGCCACACGGTGCGATCGATGTGCCCGACCGTCGCAGCCTCCATGCGCACGATGGTGCGGCCGGGTCGCGCCACGGGGTCGGCGACCTCTTCAAGCACAGGAGTCGCATTGAAGCCGTGGATGCGAACGGCCTTCACGGCAGCGTCTCCAGAAAGTCGTGCACCGTGCGCGCGAAGGCTTCGGGCATCTGCTCGGGCAGCGGCACCATGCCCCCTTCGATGTCGATGATGCGTGCCTGCGGCAGGTGATGCTGCAGCTCCGCCGCGTGAGGTGCGGCAAAGGGATCTTCGGTAGCACGCACGATAAGCACGGGCTGCTCTATCAAGCCGATGCGCTCCTCCATGCGGTAAGACGCAACGGCGCGATGCCCCTCTTCCACGCGATGCCCCACCTTCAATGCATCGAGCACGAAAGCCTTGAGCAGATCGGGGCGGCCGGCCGGATAGAAGCCCTGGCGCTTCTGCCACAGTGCAGCGAGATGCGTGCCGTCTTCACTCGGCGCGACTTCATCGATGGGCGGGCGCTCCGCGCGCGCCTTGCGAAAGGATTCATCGGTGTACGGCGTGGATGACAGCACCAGGCTGCGAACGCGCAGCGGAAACGCCGCGGCAAGCTCGACCGCGATAACGCCGCCGGTGTGATGCCCCACCACGTCGACCTTCTCGATGCCCAATGCATCGAGCAACTCGCAAGCCACACGCGCCCACTGCTCGATGCTCGCCGGCACACCTCCGTCGGCGGAGTCACCGAAGCCCGCCGTATCCATTGCGATGGCCCTGCAGCGCTCGCCGATCAACGGCAGCACCGCGCGGTACTCTGTCCAACTGCGCGGCGACTGGTGCAGCAACAACACAGCCGGCGCCGCAGGGTCGCCGCAAGCCGCGTAGTGCACCTGCCCCACCGAAAGATCGGCAAATGCGCGGCGGATGTTCATGACAGGGTTCGATCGGCAGGTGCGCGCCAGAGGCCCGCGTGGCGCAGCTCGCCGAGCGTGCGCGAGAGCACATCGCGCCGGTAGGCCGCGACGTCGCGCCCCTCGTACTCGTAGAAGCCGCTGCCGCTCTTGAGACCGAGTCGGCCCTGTTCGACCATCTGCCCGACGATCGCCGGCGCGGTATAGCGGCCGGCATCGAGCGAAGCCGACATCTCGCGGCTCGCGTGATGCAGGATGTCGCAACCGCCGAAGTCGATGAACTCGACCACGCCCAGTGCCGCGAAACGCAGGCCCAGGCCGTAGCGCGTGGCCTTGTCGATTTCTTCCGCGGTGGCGGCGCCCTCCTCGATCATCCGCGCGGCCTCGTTCATCACCAGCGCCTGCAGCCGAGGCACGATGTAGCCGGGCGAGGCGCCGCAGACCACTGGCAGCTTGCCGATCTCTTCCATCAGCGCCTTGGTGCGCACGAGCACCGCGGCATCGGTGCCCGGGTGGCAGCTGAGCTCGACCACGGGGATCACGTAGGCCGGGTTGAGCCAGTGCATGTTGAGGAAGCGGCCGGGCAGCCGCACCAGCGATGCGAGCTGCGTCACCAGAATGCTGCTGGTGGTCGAGGTGAGGATCGCGTCGTCACGGCAATGGCGGTTGAGCTGCTCGAAGGCTTCGCGCTTGGCCTCCATGGTTTCGGGCACGCCCTCGAATACGAGCTCGGCTGCGGCCAATGCCTGCGGGGCGGCAGCGGCATTGACGAAGTCGACGCGTGCCGAGATGGCAGCGATCTTCGACTCGTCGATCACGCCGAGCTGCGCGAGACCCGAGAGGCTGGCGTCGATCTCGGCCTTCGCTTCGTCGCGCAGCCGTTGCCACGCTTCGTCGGTGCGCTGGCGCAGGTCGATCAGCGAGATGCGGTGGCCCGCATAGGCGAACGCGATGGCGATGCCGCGCCCCATGCGGCCCGCGCCTACGGCCGCGAAGCGGGGCAACGAGGCCGTTTCATTCGCCATCGTGAAGCCTCTGCTTGAGCTGCGCGGTGCTCAGGCCGGCGAAGCCCAGGCTCTCGAAGGTGCGAGGGCCTCGCCGCAGGTCGCGTCCGAGAAAACCACCGACGATGGCCAGCAGGCCGTGCGCGATCGGCGCGTCCACGCCCGCATGGCGAGCGGCGGAGGCGAGAAAGGCGAGGCCGAGCTCGCTGTCCTCGGTGATGTAGCGGTGCGTGTGCAGGTCGATGTTCTCGCGCCAGTCGCCCGACTTGACGAGCTGCTTGTGCGCATCGCCGTACATCCATTGGTCGTTGTTGTAGTGATCGGCCAGCGGATAGTGCGGCGCGCCCTGCCCGAAGGCTTCGCGCACGGCGATGCGCTCCTGGTCGAGCCGGTCGGTTACGTCGCGCACGGCACGCTGCGTGCCTTCGTTGTGGATGTCCCAGCGCTCGAAGTGCTGCAGCGGCGCGGCGTTCATCACCATCAGCGGCGGGTGGATGACAGGGCCTGCGTTCATCAGCGCGCCCGAGAGAGCGTCGCCGCAGCCATGTACAGCTGGATAGGCCCTGCGGATCACCTCGATGGCCTGCGCCTCCTTGCGGGCCGGATAGACGCCGGTCGGCAGGCGGATGGCGCGGATGGTGACGTTGACTTCGCGCTCGCCGTGCTTGCGCGCCAGATAGGGCAAGGTGCCGGTTTCGGCCCAGGCTACGTCGGCGCGGCTGCCGGCGTCCTTCACGGTGCGCGCCATCACGTAGCTGCCGAAGGTCCCCGGCGGCAGGAAGACGACCTGGCCGTCGACCAGGTGCGGCGCCATCGCAAGTGCGATGTCGTGCTGGGCGATGGCGGGCGTGGGAATGACGATCAGCTCGGCGCCTTGCATGGCGACACCGATGTCGGCAGTAACGAGCGAGATGGGTACTTCGCGCGAACCGTCGGCGTCTTTCAGCGTGATCGCGCCCGCGCGCAGCAGCGGCTCGAGCGCTGCGGCATCCCGACGCCAGAGGCGCACTTCATGGCCGGTTTCAGACAGGTCCGCAGCAGCCGCGTAGGCGCCATGACCACCCCCAAGAATCGCAATTTTCATGTCGAAAGTCGAAAAGCAGGTGTCGATGAACCGGCAGCCGCGAGACGGCTCCGGGGAAGTGATGCGCCATTACATTACTTTTCATCGATTCAGATGTCAATCAAACTCGGCGACATCGGCGTGCTCGGAAACCCGGAACGCACCCGAAATGAAAAAGCCCGCGCTCGTGAGAACGCGGGCTTTCGCAAGGATGGGATGGTGCAGCCCTCAGGCTGCGTTCCCCAAAAGATCAGCGGCCGGGCTTGAAGGCGCGCTTTTGCGCATCGCGGGGCACGAACACCTTGCCCGGGCCGCCATGGCCGGCGCCATTGCCGCGGGGCGCGAAGCCGCCGTCGCCGCGGCCGCCGCCGTGACCGTGGCCGCCGCGCGGGGCGCTGTCGCCCCAGCCCGGCTTGCGGCCATAGCCGCCGCCGTTGCCGCCTTCGTCACGGCCGCTGCCGAAACCGGCGTTCTGGCCCTGGAAGCCACGCGGGCCAGGTGCCGCGCCCGGGCCGCGCGAGTTGCGGTCATTGAAGCCGCTGGCGCCGGCGTAACCGCCGCCGTTGCCGCCACGATAGCCACCGCCGCCACCGAACTTGCGGTCGCGCGAATGGCCTTCACGGCCGCGGCCGCCGAAGTCGGGGCGCGATTGCGGCATGCGCTGCTGCGGCTCCATGCCGGGGATCACCTCGGCCTTGAATTGCTGGCGGCTGTAGTGCTCGATGTCCATGATCCGGCGGCGATCGCGGAATTCGGCGAAGGTGACGGCGATGCCGTCGCGGCCCGCGCGACCGGTACGGCCAATGCGGTGGGTGTAGTCCTCCGCCTTCATCGGCAGGCCGAAGTTGAAGACGTGGGTGATGGTCGGCACGTCGATGCCGCGGGCAGCGACGTCGGTGGCCACCAGGATCTGCACCTGGCCACTGCGCAGCGCCATCAGGCGGCGGTTGCGCAGGCCCTGGCTCAGGGCGCCGTGCAGGGCGACAGCGCTGAAACCGTCCTGCTGCAGGTCGTTGGCGAGGCCGTCGCACTCGACCTGCGTGCTCGCGAACACGATGGCCTGGTTGATGCTGGTGTCGCGCAGCCAGTGGTCGAGCAGCTTGCGCTTGTGCTGGGCGTTGTCGGCCCAGAACAGCGCCTGCTTGATGTTGGCGTGCTTTTCCTGCGGGCTGTCGATGGTCACGCGCTGCGGCTCGCGCATCACGCGGGCGGCCAGTTGCTGGATGCGCGGCGCGAAGGTGGCGCTGAACATCATGGTCTGCTGGCGTTCGATGGTGAGCTGGTTGATCTCGGCCAGGTCGTCGGCAAAGCCCAGGTCGAGCATCCGGTCGGCTTCGTCGACCACCAGGAACTTGACCTGGTCGAGCTTGATCTGCATCGAGCGCTGCAGGTCGAGCAGGCGGCCCGGCGTGGCGACCACGAGGTCGGCGTTCTGCAGGCGGGCGATCTGGAGCTGGTAGGGCATGCCACCCACCACGTTCGCGATGCGCAGGCCGCGGCAGTGGCGCACCAGTTCGATGGCGTCGTGCGCGACCTGTTGCGCGAGTTCGCGCGTCGGGCACAGCACCAGGGCGCCGGGGGTGGCGGCCTTGAAATGTCGGGCGTTGGTCGGATCCTTGCGCTTCGCCTTCTTGGGCGGAGCTTCGCCGCGGGCGGCAGCTTCGGCGGCCAGGCGCTGGAATTCGGCCTTGGCTTCGGCTTCGGCTTCGGCCTGGCGCTTGATCAGCGTGTGCAGCACGGGCAGCAGGAAGGCTGCGGTCTTGCCCGAACCGGTCTGGCTGGACACCATCAGGTCGACGAAGCGGGCCGACTGGGCGGCGCCAGGCTGTTCGCCCATGGCGATCGGAATGACCTTTTCCTGGACGGTCGTGGGCTGGGTGAAGCCCATGTCGGCCACGGCGGCGATCAGCTCGGGCGCGAGACCCAGCTTGATGAAGCCATTGGGCTTGGCGGGTTCTTCGGCCGCAGCCGCTTCGGGGGCGGCTGCATCCAGCGCCTCGAGGATGGGCGCCTCGGACACGGTGTCCGTGGCGGCGGTGAATTCGTTGTGGGTAGCGGATTGCACAGGCGCGAACTCGCCCTGCGCTTCAAAAGCGTCGGTCATGAATTTCAATCTCAAACGCGAGCGCCGCCGTGGACGGCGCCCCGTTGGGTGGTTAAAAACATCAACCATCCAACGACATTCAACTTCAGGCGAATGCCCGAGGCTGCGGCCCTTTTTGATCAGCAAATGCGATCGGGCGCGGTGTGCAAGATAGGGAGATGCGAGAAACGCTCACCGGGCTAAAAATGCCTGCCCGGCCAGCGAAGCCTGCGATTATGGCACGGATTCGGGTTTTTACCTAATCCTTGGCCTTGTTCAATCTACCAGACGCAGGAAAGTCTCTCGATAGTGCGCCAGCTCCTCGATGGACTCGTGCACGTCCGCCAGCGCCGTATGCGCCTGCTGCTTCTTGAAACTGTTGTAGGCCGCCGGCTTCCAGCGCTTGGCCAGTTCCTTCAGCGTGCTCACATCCAGATTGCGGTAGTGGAAGTACGCCTCCAGCTTGGGCATGAACTTGACGAGAAAGCGCCGGTCCTGCCCGATCGTGTTGCCGCACATGGGCGAACCGCTGCGCGGAATGTACTTGGCGATGAATTCCAGCAGCTGCTGCTCGGCCGCGGCTTCGTCGAGCGTGGATGCCTTGACCTTGTCGATCAGCCCGCTGCGGCCATGGGTGCCCTTGTTCCAGGCGTCCATGCCGTCGAGCACGGCGTCGCTCTGGTGGATGACGAGCACGGGGCCGTCGATGCGGGGCGTGAGGTCGGGGCCGGTCACGACCACGGCGATTTCGAGCAGGCGCTCTTTCTCGGGGTCGAGACCGCTCATTTCGCAGTCCAGCCAGACCAGGTTCTGGTCGCTTTTCTTCAGGGTTGGCGTGGCTGCGGGGGGCGTCGGGTCGAGGGATTCGGGCATCGCAGGATTGTCGTCGAAGGGCTGCGGCCCCGGATAGCGAGGGCTAAACTCGCCGGTCCATGTCCCATTCGCTCATCTTCACCATCGCCTTCGCGGCTGCGATCGTCGCGGGCCTGCTCGTGAAGTTCTGGCTGGCCACGCGGCAGGTCCGTCATGTGGCGCAGCACCGCGGCACCGTACCGGCCGCTTTCGCGCAGACCATCACCCTCGCCGCGCACCAGAAGGCCGCCGACTACACCATCGCCAAGGCGCGATTCGGCCTGGTCGAGATGGCATGGAGCGCGGCCCTGCTGCTCGGCTGGACCCTGCTCGGCGGCCTCGACCTTCTCAATAAGCTCCTGCTGGGTTGGATCGGCGGCGGCATGGTGCAGCAACTGGTGCTGCTGGCAGCCTTCGCCACCATCGGCGGCCTGCTCGAACTGCCCTTCACGCTCTGGCAGACCTTCAGGCTAGAGGAGCGCTTCGGCTTCAACAAGATGACCTGGAAGCTCTGGCTGGCCGACACGCTCAAGTCCACGCTTCTGGGCGCCGTGATCGGGCTGCCGATTGCCGCGCTGATCCTCTGGCTCATGGGCGCGGCCGGCCAGCTGTGGTGGCTGTGGGCCTGGGGCGCATGGATGGGCTTCAACCTGCTGTTGATGCTGATCTTCCCGACCTTCATCGCCCCGCTGTTCAACAAGTTCCAGCCGCTCGACGACCCCACGCTCAAGGAGCGCGTCACGGCCCTCATGAAGCGCTGCGGCTTCGCGGCCAAGGGTCTGTTCGTGATGGACGGCAGCACTCGCAGCGCCCATGCGAACGCCTACTTCACTGGCTTCGGCGCCAGCAAGCGCGTGGTGTTCTACGACACGCTGCTGCGCCAGCTCAATGCGGGCGAGGTCGAAGCCGTACTCGCGCACGAGCTGGGCCACTTCAAGCACCGCCACATCGTGAAGCGGCTGATCGCGATGTTCGCGCTGAGCCTGGCCGGCTTTGCCCTGCTGGGCTGGGTGTCGACGCAAGTCTGGTTCTACGCCGGCCTGGGCGTGCAGCCCAACATGACGGCGCCCAACAGCGCGCTGGCGCTGCTGCTGTTCATGCTCGCCGTGCCGGTGTTCGGCTTCTTCGTCGCACCGCTGTCCGCCCGGCTCTCGCGCAAGCACGAGTTCGAGGCCGACGCCTACGCGGTGGCCCAGACCAGCGGTGCCGACCTGTCGGCCGCTCTGCTCAAGCTCTACCAGGACAACGCGTCGACGCTCACGCCCGACCCGGTGTTCGTCAAGTTTTATTACTCGCATCCCCCGGCTTCCGAGCGCCTTGCGCGCATGGCGGCGGCGGCCTGATCCGACTGACTCCCCTCACCCCGAAGAAGCCCATCATGAGCAGCATGTTCAAGCCCAAGGACTGGAAGAACCTCCCTCCCCGCAAGGCGCTGAGCGCCACCGAGATCGTGTCCGGCCTGGCGCGCCTCGACGGCTGGAAGCTCACGGGCGACGGCGCCAATGTCGCCATCGAGAAGACCTTCAGCTTCGCCAACTACTTCGAGACCATCGCCTTCGTGAACGCCCTCGCCTTCGTGGCGCACACGCAGGACCACCACCCCGACCTGTCGGTGCACTACAACCGCTGCGTGGTGCGCTTCAACACGCACGACGTCAACGGCCTGTCGGTCACCGATTTCGACTGCGCCCGCCAGGCCGACACGCTGGTCGGTGCCACTCCCGCCGCCTGATGGAATGCGCCCTTGGCTAAGCCCGGCCGCGCCGCGCCCGCAGCAGCAGCCGCTGCGAAGGCACTCCACGAAGGACTCGTCGTCGCCAGCCATGGGCGCCACTGCCTCGTCGAAACGTCCACAGGCGAACGGCTGATCTGCCATCCGCGCGGCAAGAAGAGCCAGGCCGTGGTCGGCGACCGCGTGCACTGGCAGGCCAGCGAGGACGAAGGCACCATCGAGCAGGTGCTGCCGCGGCGCAATCTCTTCTACCGCCAGGACGAGATCCGCACCAAGTCATTTGCAGCCAATCTCGACCATGTGCTGATCCTGATCGCAGCCGAGCCGGAGTTTTCCGAACACCAGCTGGCCCGCGCATTGATTGCCGCCGAAGCCGAGCGCATTGCACCGATCATCGCGCTCAACAAGAGCGACCTGGTCGAACCCTTCGAGCGCGCATGGGCCAGGCTCGCGCCCTATCGCCGCATGCACCACGGCGTGCTGCCCCTTTCGCTGAAGGCCTCCGCGGAAGCTGACTACGCCTCGCTGATGAAGCTGCTCGCCGGCAAGTCCACCCTGGTGCTGGGCCCCTCCGGATCGGGCAAGAGCACTCTGACCAACCTGCTTGTGCCCGGCGCGGCCGTGCTGACGCAGGAAATTTCACAGGCGCTCAACTCGGGCAAGCACACGACCACGAGCACCACCTGGTACTGGATCGACGAGGCCCGCACCACCGGCCTGATCGACTCACCGGGCTTCCAGGAATTCGGCCTGAACCACATCGCGCCGATGCAGCTCGCCAGCCTCATGCCCGACATCGCCGAACATGCCGGCGACTGCAAGTTCTACAACTGCACGCACCTGCACGAGCCGGGCTGCGGCGTGATCGCAAACGTGGAAACCGCCGATGCGCCAGGTGCCATCAGCGCGAGCCGCTACAGAATCTACGGCGAGCTGTTCGCCGAATTGAGCCAGAAACGGTACTGAACAGGGCCGGCAACGGCCTCAGCCGAGCCAGACCCGGTAGGACTGCCAGGTCGGGTCGAAGACCAGCTCCATCGTCGCCGCCAGATCCATGTCGTCTTGCAGCGATTGCGCGTGCGAGATCGCGGAATCCGGATCGGCCACCTGGAAGTGGATGGTGCGCACGCCCTCCTCCAGTACCACGTGCGTGCAGCAGCCGGCTTCATGCACCTGCAGCCGCGCCGTCAGACGGTCTTCATAGCCGCGAGCCTCTTCCAGCTCCTCGCCCGATTCGACCGAAATGGCCACGGACAGGCGATGGCACAGGTCGGCGCGCCCCACCAGCGCAGTGGCCGAGTCGTTGCGCATCACGATCATCTCGATCTCGCGGCCGTCCTCGGTCGTGCGCGTCGCGCTCACACCCGACCAGGCATGCTCGCCCGGGGAAACACCCCGGTATGGCCGAGCCCGTCCCGCCAGCAGGCGTCGAACAGGGGCACGAAGTCGTCGAGCGACACGCCCTTGAAATCCGCCTGCGCGTCGGCCTCCACGTAGTCGACCGCGCCGACCTTCACCGCGAAGTCGTACTCGCCCAGGATGTGGTCGAGCATGATGAGGCTCATGTGGCGCGCGTGGTCCTGCATGTCCATCGGGATCGGCTTGGCGAAGCCTATCTCCAGCGCCACCCGCCCGCGGTAAGGCTCGTGCTTCACCAGCACCTCGGAGCTCGCCAGCTCGAAGTTGTTCATGCGCATGCCGAAGCCATCGCTCGCCCGCTGGCGAAAGGCTTCCACCTCGACCCGCGGCAGCCTGGGGCTCGCTTGCACCAGCATCATCAGGTCCTCGAAGTCATCCACCGATCCATGCGCGGTCAGCACGAGCTTGAAGACGGGCGGATCGCCGGCCACCTCGGCCGCCAGCCTCGGAAAGTGAGGCTCCAGCAGTTCGTTCAGCCCTTCCATCAGCTCGCGGGCTGGCAAGGCGCGAAGGCTCTCGAGCCGGGTGCTCACGGCCTCCCAGAAGCCTGCGCAAGCCTCGGCGCGCGGATCGGAGTCTTGAATCGGCATTGCCTGGGAGTCTTTCATGAAGATGAGTCGAGAATTTCCTGCAGACGCTGCACGAGCATGCTGCATTGCTCCCGCGTGCCGATGCTGATGCGCAGGTACTGCGCGATGCGCGGTTGCCTGAAGTGCCGTACCAGCACCGCGCGCTCGCGCAGCAAGGCGGCCAGCTCGGCCGCGTCGCGCTGCGGGTGACGCGCGAAGACGAAATTGGTCTGCGACGGCAGCACCTCGAAGCCCAGGTCCTCGAGCTGGAGGGTCAGGCCCTCGCGGGTGTCGACGATCTTGCCGCAGGCGTCGCGGAACCAGTCTTCGTCCTCGAGCGCAGCGACAGCACCGGCCGAGGCCAGCCGGTCGAGCGGGTATGAATTGAAGCTGTCCTTGACGCGAACCAGCGCGTCGATCAGGTGCGCCTGGCCGCAGGCAAAGCCCACGCGCAGGCCGGCCAGCGCGCGCGACTTGGACAGGGTCTGCACCACGAGCAGGTTCGGATACTTGCGGATCAAGGGCAGCGCGCTTTCGCCGCCGAAATCGATGTAGGCCTCGTCGACCAGCACCACGCGATCGGGGCAGGCGTCGAGCAGCTGCTCGATGCGCGACAGCGGCAGGCCGATACCGGTCGGCGCGTTCGGATTCGCGATGACGATGCCGGCGCAACCTTGGCGCGCACGGGCAGCGAAGGCATCGACGTCGATGCGCAGGCTCTCGTCCACGGGCTGCTGCTCGCAGGCGATGCCGTAGAGCTGCGCGTAGACCTTGTAGAAGCTGTAGCTCACGTCCGGCATCAGCAGCGGCTCGGCCTGCTGGAAGAACGCGAAGAAGGCGTGCGCGAGCACCTCGTCGGAGCCATTGCCGGCGAATACCTCGCCGGGCTGCAGGCCGTGCCGGCGGGCCACTGCCTCGCGCAACGCGAGCGAGGTGGGGTCGGGATAGCGCTCCAGGCCTTCTTCGGCAGCGCGGCGGATGGCCTCCACCGCAATCGGCGACGGCGGATACGGATTCTCGTTGGTGTTGAGCTTGACGAGGTTCGCGATGCGCGGCTGCTCGCCTGGCACATAGGGCTCGAGAGCGGCGATCCGCGGGCTCCAGAAGGCCGGCACCGGCTGCTGTTGCTGGGTCATGGCTTCAGCATCCCGCTCAGCCGAGCAGGCGAGCCAAGGTCAGCAAGGCCAGCAGCACCATCCACATCACGACCGAGCGCCAGACCAAGCCGACGACGCTGCGCAGATGGCCCGGCTCGGGCTCGCGGCCGGGAGTGCTGCCGCTGTCGGTGCGGCGGCCGTCGGCCAGTGATTCACCGGCCTGGGCACGCGGCAGCGGGTCGGCGACCGGGATCGGGCGCAGCGAACCGCCGCCCAAACGCACATTGACCGCGCCCGAGGTGGCCGCGAGGATCACGCCGTCGTTCTCGTTGGGAAAGCGCTGCGCGTCATTGCGCCAGCAGTCGATCGCCTCCTCGAAGCTGCCGACCACCGCAAAGCCCAGCGCGGTGATGCGCGCGGGCAGCCAGTCGATGGCGTGCCAGGCGCGGTCCGCAGCCTCTTGTACCGAAACACTGGAAGGCTGAACCGCGGCGCCGTTCTTGTGCGCCCAGTAGCGCGAGACGAACTCGCTCATGCGATAGAACACCGCGCCAGCCGGACCGAGGCCGATGGCCGCGATGATCGAGAACCACGCGAGCACGCCGAACACATGGCGGTGCGCTGCAATCACCGAATGCTCGATGACGTGGCGCACGATCTCGCTGCGCGGCAGGTCGGCCGCGTCGACGCCCTGCCAGTGCGCGAGCAGCGAGCGCGCCAGAGGTTCGTCGCCTTCGTCGAGCGCGTCGCGGATGTCAGTGAAGTGGTGGCTGAACTGCCTGAAGCCCAGCGTGACGTAAAGCACGGCAATGCTCCAGAGCACCGCGAAAGGCAGGCCGAGCGTGAGCACCAGAAGCCAGTGAACGCCCAGTGCGCCGAGCGTGGGAACGAACACCGCGAGCCCCCAGGCAATCCATCCGTGATGCGGCTTGCCCGCGTCGAAATTGCGGCTGGTCCAGCGTGTCCACGCAAGCACCGCGCCGTACACGGGGTTGTGCGGGCCCAGCGGCCGCACCTGCTCGATCAGCAGCGCGCACAGGATGGCAAAAAAGCTCATCCTTCGATGATAGCGAGAGCGCCTGAAGGTTCAGGCCGTATTCAGGCTCGCCTCAGGCCGCCAGGAAGCGGTAGAGATTGCGCAGCATGCCCGCGGTCGCGCCCCACACGAAGCGCTCGTCCGCGCCGTCCTGGTAAGGCATCGAGTACCACTGGCGCCGGGTGCCGTCGGGTGCGGGCACGGTGTGGTGGCGATGGTTGGCCGGGTCCATCAGCCAGGCGAGCGGCACCTCGAAGGCGTCAGCGACCTCGTAGGGATTGATGGTGAGCTCGAAGTCGGGCTGCACCAGCGCGACCACCGGCGTCACGATGAACGAAGTGATCGTCGTGTAGGTCGGCAGGCTGCCGAGCACCTCGATGTATCGGGCCGAAAGGCCGACTTCTTCCCAGGCCTCGCGCAAGGCGGCGGCGGCGATGTTGGCGTCTTCCGGGTCGACACGGCCACCGGGAAAGGCCACCTGTCCCGAATGGGTCGACAGGTTCGATGTGCGCTCGGTCAACAGCACGGTCGCACCCTGGGGGCGCTGCACGATAGGCACCAGCACCGCGGCCTGAGCGGGAATACGGTCGCTCATCCGCGGCTCCCGGCGCAGCTCGGGCGTCCAGACAGGCGGCGTCGCGAAGCGCGCCCGCAGTGCCTGCGCCGTCAGCTGCGCGGCCGGCACCGGCGGCAATCCCTCGACTCCTCCGGCCACGAAAGGCACCTCGCGCGGGTCGAACTGCAGCAGCGTGGGCGGCGCCACGGCATTGACGATTTCGGCGGAGGCGGCCTGCGGGGATGTGGAGGAGTTGGTCAAGAGATGAAAGGCGCCGGAGTCGGGTGGGTGAAACAGAGCGGCAACAAATCGGAAGTAGAGCGGAAAAACGGAAAGTTGTCGCTGAGCGGGGGCAACAAAGCAAAAAGCCGCCAGAGCGGCGGCTTTTCTTGCACGACAGGGAGGCTGCTATTACGCGGCCGTCGCAGCCGTCGACTTGCTCGGCAGCTTTTCCTTGATACGTGCCGAACGGCCGCTGCGGTCGCGCAGGTAGTACAGCTTGGCGCGGCGCACATCGCCACGGCGCTTGACTTCGATGCCGGCGATCAGCGGGCTGTAGGTCTGGAAGGTACGTTCCACGCCTTCGCCGCTGGAGATCTTGCGCACGGTGAAGCCGCTGTTGAGGCCACGGTTGCGCTTGGCGATCACGACGCCTTCGTAGGCCTGCACGCGCTTGCGGGTGCCTTCGACGACGTTCACGCTGACGATGACCGTGTCACCGGGCATGAATTCGGGGATGGTCTTGCCGAGACGGGCGATTTCTTCCTGCTCGAGGGTCTGGATGAGGTTCATGATTTCCTGATATTCGATCTTGCCGGGCTGCACAAAAGGCGCCTTTGGCTTTCACGGGAAGACCGCAAAAAGACCGGGCGCGGCCGGACAGAGGATCGGGGAACCCGGGATTATAGCTTTTTTTTCAGCGCGGCCTCATCGGCCTTGCCAAGACGCCCCGCCGCCCGGGCCGCATCGATCAGCTCGGGGCGCCGTTCGGCCGTGACGGCAAGGCGCTGGTCGCGCCGCCAGCGCTCGATCTGTGCATGGTGGCCCGAGAGCAGCGGTGCCGGAACGCCCTGCCCGTTCCACTGCTCGGGCCGCGTGTAGTGCGGGCAGTCGAGCAGGCCGTCGAGCGCCGGATTGAAGCTGTCCTGCACATGGCTGGCCTCGTCGCCAAGCACACCCGGCTGCAGCCGTGCCACGGCATCGAGCAGCGCCATGGCCGCGATCTCGCCGCCGGAAAGCACGAAGTCGCCGAGGCTGATCTGGTGGGTGACGCGCGCGTCGATGAAGCGCTGGTCGACGCCTTCGTAGCGGCCGCAGACCAGCACCGCGCCTTCGCTCCCGGACCAGCGCTCGACCACCTCGTGCCGCAGCACCTCGCCGATGGGGGAAAAAAGAATGACGGGCGCTTCGGCTCCACGCGCGGCAAGCGCTGCATCGAGACAGTCGGACAGAGGCTCGGCCATCATGACCATGCCGGGGCCGCCGCCGAACGGCCGGTCGTCCACGCGCTTGTAGTTGCCCTGCGCGAAGTCGCGCGGATTCCACAACGCCACTTCGACCTGTTTCGACTCGTAGGCGCGGCGCGTCACGCCGCTGGCCATGAAGGGCGCGAACAGTTCGGGAAAGAGCGTGAGAACGTCGAAGCGCATGCCTCGCGGGGCGCCGGTCAGTAGTCCGGCTGCCAGTCGACCGTGATGAGCCGCCCGGGCAGGTCGACCTTGTCGACGAAGGCCGAGACGAAGGGCACCATGCGCTCGATGGCCTTGCCATCTTCTTCGGCGGCAAGCACCAGCGTGGTCTGCGGGCCGGTCGCGAGCAGTTCGCGCACGGCGCCAAGAGAGACGCCTTCGCGGTTGACCACCGACAGGCCGATCAGGTCGACCCAGTAGTACTCGTCGTCGCCGGCCGTGGGAAAGCTCGAGCGCGGAACGAACACGCGCGCGCCGCGCAGCGCCTCGGCGGCGTTGCGGTCAGGCACGTCTTCGGACGTGGCGACGATGCAGTCGGAATGTTCCTTGGCTTCGCGGATCGCGAGCCGGAAGGCTGTGCTCGCCGAGGCTCCGGGAGCCTGCAGGAACCAGCGCTTCGATGAGAAGAGCGCCTCCGGTTGGGCGCTGTGGGGCAGGACCTTGAACCAGCCCTTGATGCCCCAGGCATCGGCGATGCGCCCTACTTCGATCGCATCCGCCGGCAATTCGGCGGCTTCGAGTGCGGGCAGCATCGCCGTGCGGGCGGCTTAGGCCGCCGCCTTGGGAGCTGCCGCGGCAGCTTGCTTGATCAGGCGCAGAACGGTGGGCGAAGCTTGTGCGCCGACGCTCTTCCAGTACGCCAGACGGTCCTGGGCGATACGGATGCTTTCTTCGTTTTCCTTGGCGGTCGGGTTGTAGAAGCCCAGACGCTCGATGAAACGGCCATCGCGGCGAACGCGCTTGTCCGACACGACGATGTTGAAGAACGGACGGCCTTTGGAGCCGCCGCGGGAGAGTCGAATGACGACCATGATTTATCCTTGGGTGGTCAGCAGGCCTCGTGGATTGAAAAAGGCCCGCTCACAATGTTCTTCCAGCGTCGAGACACGCGACTGGCCACCCGGCCAGCGACACGCTGAAAAGCCCACGATTATAGCCCGACCCGCGTTTTTGTCCGAATTCCGGCCTCGCGCCACCCGTTTCACCCGCATGCCCCTCGCCATCCGCCCCTGCCGCGAAGAAGACGTCGCAGCCATCACGGCCATCTACGCCCACCACGTGCTGCACGGCACCGGCACCTTCGAGACCGAGCCTCCCTCCCCCGCCGAAATGGCCACCCGCCGCGCCGACGTGCTCGCCAGGAACCTGCCCTACCTGGTCGCCGAGGAAGACGGCGAAGTGTTGGGTTTTGCCTACTGCAACTGGTTCAAGCCGCGCCCGGCCTACCGGTTTTCGGCCGAAGATTCGATCTACGTGTCGGAGTCAGCACGCGGCAAGGGTCTGGGTGCCAAGCTGCTGGCGGCGCTGTCGCAGGCGGCTGAATCAGCGGGCGTGCGCAAGCTGATCGCGGTCATCGGCGACTCCGCCAACGCGGGCTCCATCGGCGTGCATCGCAGCCAGGGCTTCTCGCACGTCGGCGTGCTGAAGGACTGCGGCTGGAAGTTCGGCGAATGGCGCGACGTCGTATTGATGGAAAAGGTGCTCGGCGAAGGCAGCACCACCAGACCCGAATGAAAAACAAGACCGTTGCCGCCTGGCTTTCCTTTCTCGGCGGCCCCCTGGGGCTGCACCGTTTCTACCTGCGCGGCATGGGCGACTGGCTCGGCTGGCTGCTGCCCGTTCCCACCGCCCTGGGCGTCTACGGCATCGAGCGCGTGCGCATGTACGGCGTGGACGACGGCCTGAGCTGGGCGCTGATCCCGCTCCTGGGCTTCACCATCGCCGGCTGCGCGCTGATGGCCATCGTCTACGGCCTCATGACGCCCGAGAAGTGGAACGCCCGCTTCAACGCCAGCGCCCCGGTCGACGCCGAACCCGGCCGCACCAACTGGTTCACCATCGGCGCCGTCGTGCTGGCCCTCTTCTTCGGCAGCACGATCCTGATGGCCAGCATCGTGTTCAGCTTCCAGCGCTACTTCGAGCACCAGATCGAAGAGGGGCGGAAGATTTCGCAGTAGCCGTCAGAAGATCTGCCAGCTCACCCAGTAAGCAATAGCTGCCACGAACGCCGAAGCCGGGATCGTGAAGATCCACGCCCACACGATGTTCCCCGCCACGCCCCAGCGCACCGCGCTTGCGCGCTGCGCCGAGCCCACGCCGACGATGGCGCCCGTGATGGTGTGGGTGGTCGACACCGGAATGCCCAGCGCGGTGGCCAGGAACAGCGTCAGCGCCCCGCCCGTCTCGGCGCAGAAGCCGCCCACGGGCTTGAGCTTGGTGATCTTCTGACCCATCGTCTTCACAATGCGCCAGCCGCCGAACATGGTGCCCAGCGCAATCGCGGTGTAGCAGCTCACGATGACCCAGTTCGGGGGCGCCGACTCGCCGGCGGAGGCGTAGCCCGTGGCGATCAGCAGCATCCAGATGATGCCGATGGTCTTCTGCGCGTCGTTGCCGCCGTGGCCCAGGCTGTAGGCGCCGGCCGAGACCAGCTGCAGCCGTCGGAACCAGCGGTCGATGCGCGACGGGGTGGCGCGGCGGAAACCCCAGGCCACGACGACCATCATCAGCGAGCCCAGCAGGAAGCCCAGCAGCGGCGAGACAAAAATGAACGCCACCGTCTTCCAGATGCCCGAGGCAACGAGGCCGCCGGTGCCGGTCTTGGCGATCACGGCGCCCACGATGCCGCCGATCAGCGCGTGCGACGAGCTGCTCGGAATGCCGTAGTACCAGGTCACGAGGTTCCAGCTGATGGCGCCGATGAGCGCGCCGAACACCACGTGCACGTCGACCACCCCGGGCTGGGCGATGCCCTTGCCCACCGTGGCGGCCACGCTCAGATGAAAGATGAAGATCGCGATCAGGTTGAAGAAGGCCGCGAAGACCACCGCCTGCCCCGGCCGGAGCACCCCGGTGGAAACCACCGTCGCAATCGAATTGGCGGCGTCGTGGAATCCGTTCATGAAGTCGAACAGGATCGCCAGCGCGACCAGCACCACAACCACCCAGAGGGCGACCTGTACCGTTGCCATCGGTCGCTGCCCGCTTACGAATTCTCGAGGACGATGCCCTCGATCACGTTGGCCACGTCCTCGCACTTGTCGGTGATCGTCTCCAGCAGCTCGTAGATCGCCTTGAGCTTGATCACTTCGCGTACGTCGGGCTCCTCGCGGAACAGCTTGCTCATGGCGCTGCGCATCACGCGGTCGGCGTCCGACTCGAGGCGGTCGATTTCCTCGCAGGTCTTCAGCGTGGCCTCGGCCACGGCCGGGTCGGCGATGCGGCCGAGGAACTTGACGGCGTCCTTCAGCCGGTCGCAGCACTTCACGCTCAGCGTGGTGAGGCGCACGATTTCTTCCGTCATGTGGCGCACGTCGTACAGCGCCATGGTCTCGGCCGAGTCCTGGATGAGGTCGGCCACGTCGTCCATCGTGTTGATGAGCTTGTGGATCTGCTCGCGATCGATGGGCGTGATGAAGGTCTTGTGGATCAGCCGGTTGACGTCGTGCGTCACGCGGTCGGCGGCGCGCTCGGCGTTGTCGACGTCGCGGTTGTACTGCTCGCGCAGGTGCACGTCGTTGTAGTTGGTCACCAGTTGCTCGAACGCCCGCGCCGCCTCGACGATGCGCTCGGCGTGCTGGTTGAACATCTCAAAAAAATTCCCCTCGCGGGGCAGCAGCTTGCCGAACATGGGTGGCGCTCTCCTGGGATCTCGGAACTTGCCTGCCACAAACGCGTGACAGTGTGATGAAAAACCGCGCAAGTGTACCGGGAGGGCGGCACCGGGCCGGCCGGGCGGGTTACCGCCCGGCGCCCGATCAGCCGCGAATGCGCTCGATGACCTGGCCCGAAACCCGCGCCAACGCCGCGCGCGGCACCTTGTCGGGTGCGATCTCGGCCAGCGGCTTGAGCACGAAGGCGCGGTCCCGCATGCGGGGATGCGGCAGGCTCAGCTTGGGCGTGTCCTTGACCGAATTGCCGTGCATCAGCAGGTCGAGGTCGAGCGTGCGCGGCGCGTTGGGAAAGGGCCGCTCGCGCCCGGCCTGCTCTTCGAGCAGCTGAAGTTCGGAGAGAAATGCCTCGGCCGTCAGCCCGGTGCGCACCGCCACGACGGCATTGATGTAGTCGGGCCCCGAGGATTCGATGGGCGCGCTGCGGTACAGCGACGAACGCGCCGTGACCACGGTGCGCTCGATGGTGCCGATGGCATCCATGGCCGCCTTCACCGACGCCTGGGCGTCGCCCAGGTTGGCGCCGATGGCGACGAAGGCCTGCACGGTCGGGTAGTCCTCCTTCGAGCGGCGCACTGCGGGGCCGCCGCCGGAAGGCCTGGCCTGGGCACGCCTCGCTGGCGGTGCCGCGCGCTTGCCTGCGGGAGCACGCGGCGCGGCGCCCCTCTTGCCGTCGCCCTTGGGCCGATCAGGTTTGTTCATCACTCGCCTGCGGCGCTCCCGCCGCCCTCGCCACCACCGCCACCTCCGGTGCGCGGCTTGCGCCGGCGACGACGCTTGCGCGGCGCCAGGGCTTCGCCATCGGGTGGCACGGCCACGGTCTCGACCTCGTCGCCTTCGTCATTCCGGCCCGCATCGGCGGCGCGGCGCCCCGCCGGCTCGCCGCGCGGCTTCAGGGGCTGCTGGGGCGTCTCGCGCACGCGAACGCGCTGGCGCACCTTCTGTTCCTCGCGCACCTGGTCCAGCAGGTCCTGGCGGCGCATGTCGTCGGCGGTGCTGAATTCCTGCCACCACTCGGCAATGGCTTCACTCACCTCGCCCACGTCGGCGCGCAGGCGCATGAAGTCGAAAGCGGCGCGGAAGCGGGCCTGCTCGACCAGGCTGTAGGGGGTGGAGCCGGTGCGCTTGTCGAAGCGCGGCTGCATCATCCAGATCTCGCGCATGTCGGCGGCCAGCTTGCCGCGGCCCGACACGTCGCCGATGCGGGCATTGAACACGTCGTCGATTGCGTCCTGCAGCGCCGGGAACGGCGCCTGCGCGCGCTGGCCGTTGCGGCCTTCCTGACGCTGGGCCCAGCCGTCGCGCACGTCGGCCCACAGCACGCATGCCAGCAGGAAGCTTGGCGCCACGGGCTTGCCCTCGCTCACGCGGCGGTCGGTGTCCTGCAGGGCGGCCTTCACGAAGGGCTGGTCGGCGCGCTCCACCACCACGTCGAGCAGCGGATAGATGCCGCGGGCCAAGCCGAGCTTGTTGAGTTGCTCGACGGTGGCGATGGCGTGCCCGGTCTGCAGCAGCTTGAGCATCTCGTCGAACAGGCGGCTCTGCGGCACGTCGGCCAGCAGCTTGCTCGACTCGACCAGCGGGGCGGCCGTCTTGGCTTCCATCTTGAAGCCCAGGGCCGCGAGCTTGGCCGAGAAGCGGATGGCGCGGATAATGCGCACCGGGTCCTCGCGGTAGCGCGTGGCCGGGTCGCCGATCATGCGCAGCGTGAGCTTCTGGGCGTCCTTGATGCCGTTGTGATAGTCCACCACCACCTGGTTGGCCGGGTCGTAGTACATGGCGTTCACGGTGAAGTCGCGGCGCGCCGCGTCTTCTTCCTGCGGGCCCCAGACGTTGTCGCGCAGCACCCGGCCACTGGCGTCCACGGCGTGCTTCATGCTGGCAAGCTCGCCCTTGCTGGTGCGCTCGTTGCCCGCCACCTGCTCGGCCGCGGCGTTGTCCATGTAGGCGCGGAAGGTCGAGACCTCGATCACCTCGTGCTCGCGCCCCCGGCCGTACACCACGTGCACGATGCGGAAGCGCCGCCCGATGATGAAGGCGCGCCTGAAGAGCGACTTGACCTGCTCGGGCGTGGCGTTGGTGGCCACGTCGAAGTCCTTGGGGCGCAGCCCCAGCAGCAGGTCGCGCACCGCGCCGCCGACCACATAGGCCTCATAGCCGGCCTGCTGCAGCGTGGTGACCACGTTCTTCGCGCGTTCGTCGACCAGGGCCGGATCGATTCCGTGGACTTCGGCCGGCACCTCCTGGCGCTTGCCGAAGCGGCTCTTGCCCTGCGTGCCGCCGGCACCCTTGCCCAGCAGCTTGTCGATGAATTTCTTGATCATTGTTTGTTGGAAGCCTTGTTCGCTCTTCTATTCGTTTTCGAGCATGGAGCGGATCAGCGGAATGGTGATCGCGCGTTGCGTCTGCAGGGCGTAGCCGTCGAGCTGCGTGAGCAACTCCATCAGGCTGCCGAGGTCGCGGCTGAAGCGGTGCAGCATGTAATCGAGCACGTCGTCCGACAGCATCACGCCGCGCGCGTCGGCGGCCTGGCGCAGCACGGCGCGGCGTTCGCTTTCGCTGAGCACCTGCATGTGGAACACATGGCCCCAGCCGAGACGGGTGCGCAGGTCCTCGCGCAGCGGCAGGTCGGCCGGCGGCAATGCGCCGGCGGCGACCACGCCGCGCTGCAGCGTCTGGGCGTTGACGAACCAGTTGAAGGCCGCGTGCTGCTGCACGGCGGTGTAGAGGTGCACGTCGTCGAGCAGGACGGCGCCCCAGCGCTCGTCGAACTCGGGCGGCTCCAGCAGGCCAGCGTGCAGCCAGCCCACGCTGGCGCCCTGCTCGCGCAGTGCGACACGCACCGATTCGAGCAGATGGGTCTTGCCGCTGCCGCCGTCGCCCCAAAGGTAGGTGGGCACCGGCGAGTGCAGCGCGGGGCTGCCGGCGCCGCCCACCCACACTTGGAGGTGGCGCAGCGCCGCCTCGTTGGGGCCGGCAAAAAAGGCGTCGAAGCTGGGGCCCGTCGCAATGCCGATATCGAGCGCGAGCTGTTTCATCCCGGGAAGGTTCATGGAGGGGGCCGCGAGGGCCCTTAAAATCATCGGGAATTCTATCGGCCCGGCCAACATGGTTACCGGAGCCGCCTTCCGCTTCCACTCTTCACGCCCTTTCGCGTCTTTTCGCGTCCTTTCCGACCCCGACCACCCATGACCTCCTCCACGCCCACCCCGCTCAGCTACAAGGACGCCGGTGTCGACATCGATGCAGGCGACGCCCTGGTCGACCGCATCAAGCCGCTGGCGAAGAAAACCCTGCGCGAAGGCGTGCTGGCCGGCATCGGCGGCTTCGGCGCCCTGTTCGAGGTGCCCAAGCGCTACAAGGAGCCGGTGCTCGTGAGCGGCACCGACGGCGTGGGCACCAAGCTCAAGCTGGCCTTCGAATGGAACATGCACGACACCGTCGGCATCGACCTGGTGGCAATGAGCGTCAACGACGTGCTGGTGCAGGGCGCCGAGCCCCTCTTCTTCCTCGACTACTTCGCCTGCGGCAAGCTCGACGTGGACACGGCCGCTGCCGTGGTCGGCGGCATCGCCCGCGGCTGCGAGCTCTCGGGCTGTGCGCTGATCGGCGGCGAAACCGCCGAAATGCCCGGCATGTACCCGGCCGGCGAATACGACCTGGCGGGCTTCGCGGTCGGCGCGGTCGAGAAGTCGAAGATCCTCACGGGCCAGAACGTCAAGCCCGGCGACGTGGTGCTGGGCCTGGCTTCGGCCGGCGTGCATTCCAACGGCTTCAGCCTGGTGCGCAAGGTGATCGAGCGCGCCGGAGCCGACCTGCCCGCCAACCTCGACGGCAAGCCCTTCCGCGAAGCCGTGATGGAACCCACCCACCTCTACGTGAAGCCCGTGCTCGAAGCGCTGGGCAAGCACCCGATCAAGGCGCTGGCCCACATCACCGGCGGCGGCCTGCTCGAGAACATCCCGCGCGTGCTGCCCGAAGGCACCGCCGCCCATCTCAAGAAGGGCAGCTGGCCTCAGACCGAGCTGTTCGCCTGGCTGCAGAAGGTGGCCGGCATCGACGACATCGAGATGAACCGCACCTTCAACAACGGCATCGGCATGGTGGTGGTGATCGATGCCGCCGAAGCCGCGGCCTGCGCCGCCACGCTGCGCGCAGCCGGTGAAACGGTGTTCGAGATCGGCACGATCGCCGAGCGCGGCGAAGGCGCGGCCGTGGTCGTCGGCTGATCGCCGGCTGCTGCGTCCACTTTTCCGAAGCACAGAGCAAGCACCCGCCCCGGATGGCCAACAAGCCGCAGCCCGCCCCCATCGCCGCAAAGACGGCCCCCGCCTTCCTCCCCGCCGCCTCGCGCGGCGTGACCATCGCCAGCTACCTGCTGATGCTGGGAGCCCTGTTGCTGGTGATGTGGGAGCACCTGCTGCCGGGGCTGCTGTGCGTGTGCATCGGCTTCCTCGTCACGCGCTGGCTCTCGCGCCTGCTGGCCTCGGGGCTGCGGCGCATTCCGGCGCTGGCCAAGCGGCCCGGGAGCGCCGAAGGCTGGGCCGGCGTGCTGGCCGTCACCCTGGTGCTGCTGGCGCCCATCGCCCTGATCACCCTGGCGCTGTCGCAGGCCCGCGAATACATCGTCGACGCGCCCGACCAGTACCGGGAGCTGCTCGACTACACGGCGCGCACCGTGCTGGAGCTGCGCTCCAAGCTGCCGGTCGAGATCGCGGTCTACCTGCCCGAGGGCGCGGCCGAGGTGCAGCGCGTGATCGCCAACTACCTGCGCGCGCAGGCCGGCTCGCTGGCCGTGGCCGGGCGCGCGTGGCTGCACGGCATTCTTTTCTCGTACGTGGGCCTGATCATCGGCAGCCTGGCCGCCGTGGCGCACTCGCCGATGCGGCGTCTGCCGCTGGCCGAACAGCTGCACCAGCGCGTGCAGACCTTCGGCGAAGCCTTCGCCCAGATCGTGGCGGCCCAGTTCTGGATCGCGGCCTTCAACACACTGCTGACGGCCATCTTCCTGCTCTTCGTCATGCCGCTGTGGGACGCGCACCTGCCGTACACGCCGGCGCTCATCACTCTCACCTTCCTGGCCGGGCTGGTGCCGATCGTGGGCAACCTGGTCTGCAACTCGGTGATCACGCTGGTGGGGCTGTCGGTGTCGCCGGTCACGGCTGCCGCCTGCCTGATCTTCCTGATCGTGATCCACAAGGCCGAGTACGTCATCAACGCCAAGGTGGTGGGCGCGCGCACGCAGATGAGCGTGTGGGAGCTGCTGGCCGTGATGTTCGTGGCCGAGGCGGTCTTCGGGCCGGCCGGGCTGGTGGCGGCGCCGTTGTACTACGCGTACCTGAAGAAAGAGCTGCAGGCAGCGGCGCTGGTCTGAGGGGGCTTTCACCCTTCTCGATGTCCTGATCTGATCGATTCTGGTCCGCGCCTGAGCGGAACGGCGGCTGGCGCCCCGGAAGAATAGGCGGCATCATCCACTCCGCTCCCGCCCCGGACGCCCGCCATGAAAACCTGTCTGATAGTGATCGACGCCCAGGAGTCGTTCCGCCAGCGCGCCTACTGGAACGAAAGCCAGGCCGCCCCCTACTTCGCCGCGCAGAACGCGCTGATCGAAGGCTGCGCCGCCGCCGGCCTGCCTGTCGTGCGGGTCTTCCACACCGACGAGCCCTCCGACGTCAGCAACCCCTTCGCGGTCGAATCGGGCCATGTGCGCCCCATCGGCGGGCTGGCCGCCTTCGATGCCGCCGCCACCTTCACCAAGCATCGCCACAGCGCGCTGGTCAACAGCGGGCTGGATGTGTGGCTCACGCAGAACGGCATCGGCCGGCTGATCGTGAGCGGCATCCGTACCGAGCAGTGCTGCGAGACCACCACCCGCCACGCCTCCGACCTGGGCTGGGAGGTCGACTATGTGACCGACGCCACCCTCACCTTCGACATGAAGCACCCCGACGGCAGCCCGCTCGCCGCCGCCGACATCAAGGCCCGCACGGCCGCAGTGCTGCATGGCCGCTTCGCCACCGTCTGCACCGTGGCGCAGGCGCTGGAACGGGCGGTGGCATGAGCGACAGCGCCAGCCTGCGCGTGCTGATCCTCGCCTTCGACGGCGTGGAGGCCCTGGACTTCGCCGGCCCCTTCGAGGTTTTCACCACCGCGAGCCGGGTCAGCCAGCGGATGCGGCCGGGCTCGGCAGCGCCATTCGAGGTCGCCTCGGTGGCACATGTCGCCGCCGGCCAGCCCGTGCAGGCCCGCGCCGGCCTTCAGTTGCTGGCGAACCACGCACTGGCCGGCAGCCCGCCAGCCGACGTGCTGATCGTCCCCGGCGGCGTGGTCGATGCGCCGATGGCCAGCCCCGAGACGCTGCGCTGGATCGCCCGCACCGCAGCCGAAGCGAAGATCGTCGCCTCGGTCTGCACCGGCGCCTTCCTGCTCGCTGCGAGCGGCGTGGTCGCAAACGACGCCGTCACCACCCACTGGGAAGACATCGCTGAACTGCGCGAGCGCTTCCCCTCGCTCAACGTGCGCGAGGACGTGCGCTGGGTTGACAACGGCCGCGTCGTCAGCTCGGCAGGCATCAGCGCCGGCATCGACATGAGCCTGCACCTCGTCGAACGGCTGGCCGGGCGCGAGTTGGCCGAGCGCACCGCGCGCCAGATGGACTACGCATGGAACAGGAACCCGGCGTCCAGCCCATCCGCGTAGTCTTCGTGCTCCTGCCCGGCAGCCTGGTGCTCGACTGGGCTGGGCCGGCCGAGGCGCTGCGCATCGCCAACCAGCGGCTGCGCGCGGCGGGGCGGCCGGAGCGCTTCGTCATCGAGTTCGCCAGCCCCCGGCCGACGGCCATGGGCTCGGTCGGCGTCGCGCTGGCCGGGCTATCGCCCCTGCCGGCGGCGTGGGACGGCCCCGGCTGGGTCGTGCTGGTCGGCCTGCCCGGCGAGCGCATCGCCATCGACAACCCCGAGACGCAGGATCTGCTGCACTGGCTGCGCGGACTGCGCTTCGAGCGCGGCCGGCTGGAACTGGTGACCGTCTGCGCCGGTGCGGTGCTGGCGGCGCACGCAGGCGCCCTGGCCGGCCGTCGCGCCACCACGCATCACCATCACCTGGGCGAGCTGCGCGAAGTGGAGCCGCGCTGCGAGGTGGTGAGCAACCGCGTGTTCGTGATCGACCCGCCGCTCTACAGCAGCGCGGGCGTGACCACCGGCATCGACCTGATCCTGCACCGCATCGGCGAGCTGTGCGGCGAGGCGCTCGCGGCGCAGGTCGCGCAGTCGATGGTGGTGGCGCTGCGCCGGGGCCCGCACGATCCGGAGCTCTCGCCCTTTCTCGCCTACCGCAACCACCTGCACGCCGCGCTGCACCGCGTGCAGGATGCCGTCAGCGAGCAGCCGCAGGCCGACTGGAACGTGCCGCGCATGGCCGAGGTGGCGCACACCTCGGCGCGGCATCTCACGCGGCTCTTCGTCGAGCACGCGGGCGTTGCGCCGCTGGCCTACCTGCGGCGGCTGCGGCTCGCGACGGCGCAGCTGGCGCTGGCCTCGGGCGCGAGCGTGACGCGGGCGGCGGAGCAGTCGGGCTTCGGCTCCGACACGCAGTTGCGCCGCGCGTGGCACCAGTTCGGGCTGCCCGGTTCGCCTTCGGAAGCGGGCTCGTCCTCTCGGGCCTGAGCCGGCTGGCCGCTCAGTGCCAGACGCCGGCGGGCGCCGGCCCCGGCACGCGCAGCAGCCTGTCGTCGCCGATCTCCAGCAGCCGGTTGGCCGCATAACTGTTCTGCGAATCGGGCTCCAGCGCCGCGCTGACCAGCGGCGACAGCGGCTGCGCCAGCGACACGTAGAAGCTGCCCGGCTGCACGACCGCGCGGCCGTGGCGCAGCCGCACGCGGAAGGCGCGGATCGCCTCGCCGTCCTCGATGGCGCCGCGCGCATCCTGCCGCTGGCCGTCGGTCTGCGAGAGGATTTCGTAGCGCTCCACCGACCACGGCGCGGCGTTGTCGATGCGCTCCACGCGCACGCCCAGCATCTGCAGGCGCTGCACGGCCACGGTTTCGCTCGAAGCGAGCAGGTAGCCGCAGGGGCGCGGGCGCGCATTGACGATCTTCAGCGGCTCGGCGGCGCGCCATTCGACGTCGACAGCCTTGTCCTCGCCGGTCCTGGCATCGAGGAATTCGAGGCGCTGACGCGTCGGCGTCTGCCAGGCCTCGACCACCACGTCGCCCTGGCAGGCTTCGGCCTTCGCGCGCTGGCCGGCCTGGGCGGTGAGCTGCATCAGCGCCGGCCCCTGCCGCGCCGCCGTCTCGATGACGGTGGTGGCCGCCAGCACCTGCGTGTGCACGCGGCGCGCGAAATGCGCGCGGCCGAGTCCCACGCCGCGCACCTCGAGCAGCAGGCTCACGGCCTGGTGCAGCGCGCTCACGTTGCGGCCGGTGTCGGGCTGCACGCCGCCCATCGACACGGTGCGGTCGTCGGACTTGCCGCCGGAAGTGGTGTGGTACTTGAAGCCCTGCAGCCCGGCGCGCGCGAAGGCGGCCTGGATGGCGTCGACGTAGTCGCGTTGCGCGCTGGTGGCGATGGCGGCGTCGAGGTTGCCCACGGTGGCGGGCTGCAGCAGGCCGTCGTACTTCATGACGGCGCCGAACTTGTCGATCCAGCGGCCGCCGACGGTGAACTCGTGCAGGTCTAGCACCACCTGCGGCGCGTAGCGCAGTGTGGCCGCCGCGATCACGCGGGCCTCGGGCGTGCGCAGCAGCAAATGGTCGCGATTCACGTCGATGCCGTTGGCGGTGACGCGGGTGAAGCGCTCGGCGCCATCGGGGTTGCCGCGCGGAACCAGAACCAGGTTGACCTTCTTCAGCATCGCGGAGCCCGGCTCGGAGGCGAACTGCTGCGCCAGCGCCAGCACCGCCTCGCCGCCGGCCGGCTCGTTGCCGTGCTGCTGGCCGATCACCATCACCGTGGGCCGGGCCGGATCGACGCGGCCTTGTTCGGCCAGCACCACCAGCGGCATCTCGCGGCCCTGCTGCGACGCCCCGATGCGCTCGATGCGCACGTTGGGCGACTGGCGCGCCAGCTCGTCCAGGAAGGCCAGCATCTCGGCATGCGAGGGGAAGTCGGTGCGGCCCGGGCGAAAGCCGGGCGTGGCGTAGCTCACCGGCGGATCGGGAAAGCGCGCGGCAATGGCCGGCGGCTCGGTCCACACCTTGGCGGGATCGAACTGGGCCAGGGCCGAGGCGGTCGGCAGCAGGGCCAGGCCGGAAACGCACAGGAAGCGGAGGGAGGGGGTGCGCAGCATGGCGCGCATTGTCCTCCGGCGCGACTCGCAGCAGATTCAGATGTGGTTCAGTTCAACCTGTGCCGGCATCCGAAAGCCGCAGGCGCGCCGTCTTCTTCCAGAGATACCGCGGAACCGGCTCCGCCGGGCCGCAGGTATCGCCCCCGGAAGGGGGTTGGCGCAGCGACACGAAGTGCGCGAAGCCTGGGGGCGAGTCAAGTACAAGCCCGGGCGCGTGCCAGCAGCAGCGCACGCTCGCGGGTGTTGCGCGTGAGTGTCGCGGCGCGGTCGAACTCCCGGCGCGCCTCGTCGTGGCGGCCCAGCTTGAAGAGCAGGTCGCCGCGCACGGTCGGCAGCAGGTGGTAGCCCTTGAGCGCGGGCTCGTCCAGCAGCGCGTCGGCCACCTCCAGCCCGGCCGCCGGGCCGAAGGCCATCGACAGCGCGACCGCGCGGTTGAGCTCGACGATGGGCGACGGCGTGAGTTCGGCCAGCGCGTCGTAGAGCGCGGCAATGCGGCCCCAGTCGGTTTCGCCGGCGGTGCGTGCGCGGCCGTGGCAGGCGGCGATGGCGGCCTGCAGCGCATAGGGGCCGAGCGCGCCGCCCTGCGACTCGGCACGCGCCAGCGCCGCGAGGCCGCGACGGATCAACATCTGGTCCCAGCGCGCTCGGTTCTGCTCCAGCAGCAGCACTGGCTCACCCGAAGGTCCCATGCGCGCAGCGGTGCGCGAGGCCTGGATTTCCATCAGCGCCACCAGCCCGTGCACTTCGGACTCCTTCGGCACCAGCTCGGCCACGATGCGGCCCAGTCGCAGCGCCTCTTCGCACAGCGTGGGGCGCATCCAGTCGTCGCCGGCGGTGGCCGAGTAGCCCTCGTTGAAGACCAGGTAGATCACCTCCAGCACCGAGGCCAGCCGCGCCTCGAGCTCGTGCCGGCGCGGCACCTCGAAGGGCACGCGCGCCTCGGCCAGGGTGCGCTTGGCGCGCACGATGCGCTGCGCCACGGTGGCTTCGGGCACGAGGAAGGCGCGCGCGATCTCGTCGGTGGTCAGGCCGCCCATCACCCGCAGCGTGAGCGCCACCCGCGCCTCGGTCGACAGCACCGGGTGGCAGGCGGTGAACACCAGCCGCAGCAGGTCGTCGCCGATGTCGTCGTCCAGCGCGGCATCGACCGCCTCGGCGAAGTCGTCCTGCGCCATCTCGTGCTGCGCGTCGAGCTCGCGGCCGATCTCGCCGGACTTGTGCTCGGCCAGCTGCAGGTGGCGCAAGCGGTCGAGGGCGCGGCGCTTGGCCACGGCCGTGAGCCAGGCGGCGGGATTGTCTGGCACGCCCGATTCGCTCCACTGCTCCAAGGCCAAGACCAGCGCGTCCTGGGCCAGTTCCTCGGCCAGGCCCACGTCGCGCACCATGCGCGCGACGGTGGCGATGATCTTCGCGGACTCGATGCGCCATACCGCCTCGATGGTGCGGTGGATGGCGGCGCTGTCCGCGTGGCCCGCGCGCCCCCCGGCCTGGCTCATGCGCCGGTCTTTTTCTTCACCGTCTGCATCGACGTGAATTCGCTGGCCACTGCCTGCACGTCGGCCGGGAAGTCTTCCATCTCCTGGATCTGGCGCACCTCTATGACCTCGTTGTCGCCGCCGGGGCAGCGGCTGGCCCATTCGATGGCGGCGGCGCGCGAGGGCACGTCGATGATCCAGAAGCCGCCCAGCACTTCCTTCGCCTCGGCGAAGGGGCCGTCGACAACCTTGGGCTTGCGGTTCTTGAAGCTCACGCGCGCGCCCATCGAGGGCGGGTGCAGGCCGTCGCAGCTGACAAGCACGCCGGCCTTCTGCAGCGACTCGTTGTAGGCCATCATGGCCGACACCGCCTCGACGTCGTCGGGAATGGTGCCGGGCGCGGCGGTCTCGTAGCCGTGGGGAATCATCAGCAGCATGAATCGCATGGTGCGTCTCCTTCGGTTCGGTTGCGTTGCACGGGCGGCCGGATCAGGCGCCCGCCTTGGTGCGGGCCTCGGTCTCGGCGCGCAGGCGGTCTTCCTGGGCGAGCAGTTCGGGCGTCATGGCATCGCCGAAGTCGGTGGCCTCGAACACCTGGCGGATCTCGATCTCGCCCTCCTGGAAGGGGCTGCGCTTGATCCACTCGATGGCCTCTTCCTTCGACTTGCACTGGAACAGCCAGAAGCCGGCCAGCAGCTCCTTGGTTTCGGCGAAGGGGCCGTCGATGACCGTGCGCCTGGTGGGACCCTCGCAGCGCACGCGCACGCCCTTGGAGCTGGGGTGCAGGCCCTCGCCCGCCAGCAATACGCCGGCCTTGACCAGCTCCTCGTTGAACTTGCCCATGGCGGTGAGGATTTCGGTGCTGGGCATCACGCCGGCTTCGGAATCGGCGTTGGCCTTGACCAGAATCATGAATCGCATGTCGTTTCTCCTGAAGGTTGATGGTGGTGAAGCGGCTGGGAATCTGCCTGCTCCTGTTCACACGTCGGACGAGCGGAAGCCGGATCGACACGCACACATCGATCCATTTGTAATTTTGTGCTTCCGAAATTGAGGTTTCAGGGCAGATAGCCGCAGAAGCGCAGCACATGGCCATCCGGCTCCCGGATCGCGAATTCGCGCAGCCCCCAGGGCTGGGAGGTGGGTGGCTCGATGACCGTCACGCCGCGCTTCACGTAGGCGGCATGCAGGCCGTCGATGTCCTTGCCGACGTGGATCACGATCTCGCCGCGCCAGGGTTTCGCCTCGCGCGCGTTGCACTGCCACAACCGCAGGTAGACCGGGTCGCCGTAGCTGCGGTCGCCTTTTTTCACCCGGGCGTAGCTGGGCGGCTCGCCGGCGATGAAGTCGAGCTCGAAGCCCAGCACGTCGCGGAACCAGCGCGCGGCGCGCGTGACGTCCGACACCGGCAGCACGGGCTGCACGCCGTGGAATTCATGCAGGGTGCCCAGGTCGGGCGCCGGGCTGACGCCGGCCTGGGTGGTCATTTCTTCAGCTCGCCATGCGGCGCAGCGCGGCGACGCGCTCGGCGATCGCGTCGATGTCCAGGGCGTCCTCGGCCTTAGCCAGGTAGGTTTCGAGGTCGCGCACGGCAGATGCCGTGTTGCCCTGCTCCGCATGCGCGATGCCGCGGTCGCGGTACTCGCCCCAGGCGCTGGGCAGCAGCGCGATCAGGCGGTCCTGCACGGCGATGACGCGCTGCCAGTCTTCCTGCGCGTGGTGCACTTCCTTCAGGTTGCGCAGCATGCGGGCGATGATCTCGCGCGAGCTGGCGGGCTGCAGGTAGAGGCCCAGCGGCACGTCGAAGTCGCCGACCAGGCCGTTGCTGCGCTTGTAAGGCTCCAGCCGCTCGCCGAGTTCTTCGCGCGACAACGACTTGCCGGTGAACGGATCGATCACCACCTGCCCCTTCGGCAGCGTCACCTTGAGCATGAAGTGGCCGGGAAACCCGATGCCCCGCGCCTGCAGGCCCAGCCCCTGCGCCAGCTCCATCCACAGCACGGCCAGCGAGATCGGGATGCCGCGGCGGGTGCGCAGCACGGCGTTCAGGTAGCTGTTGTCGGGGTCGTAGTAGTCGTTGACGTTGCCGCCGAAGTTCAGGTCGTTGAAGAAGAACTGGTTCAGGGCGCGCAAACGGGCCAGCGGCGCGGCGTCGGCGGGCAGGCGGCGGCGCAGGCGGGCAAGGAGCTGGTCGACGTCGCCCAGCACCTGCTGCACGTCGAGATCGGGGTATTCGTCCTGCGCCAGGCTGGCGGCGGCTTCGAGCAGCGGAAACTGTTCGTCGCTGCGGACCAGCGACTCGAAATACTCCAGGGCGGTTGGAACCTGAAAGCTGAACGTCATGTGGCTTTGTAGAGGAGCATTTCCGGAGCGTCAAGGCAGGGACTACTTGGTTCACCCCCAGGCTTGCCCACTTCGTGTGGCCGCCAACCCCCTTCAGGGGGCCGCACCAGCGGCCCTGCAAAGCAGGTTCCGCGGTGCGCGCGAAGAAAAGAGGGTTCGTCAGCGGCGGATGAAGCTTCGCAGCCGCACGCCGACCGCCGCCAGTACGCCGAAATACAGCAGCGCCGAGCCGGCGATCAGAGCGGCCAGCAGGCCGATGCGCAGCAGGCGCTGCTCGCGCAAGGCGACCCAGTCGAAATGCGCCGAGCCCCAGACCAGCAGGCCCGCGAGCACCGCCGTGCCGGCGACGACCTGCAGCGCGAACCTGCCCCAGCCCGGCTCGGGCTTGTAGCTGCCGCGGCGGATCAGGCCGACCAGCAGCCAGGCCGAATTCACCAGCGCGCCGATGGCGATGGTCAGCGTGAGCGCCGCGTGCTGCAGCACCGGCACCAGGAAGACGTTGAGGATCTGCGTCAGCACCAGCACGCCCACTGCGATGAGCATGGGCGTGCGCGTGTCGTGCTTGGCGTAGTAGCCCGGAGCGAGCACCTTCACGGCCACGATGCCGACGAGGCCGACGCCGTAGCCCATCAGCGCCAGGGTGGTGCGGCCCACGTCCTCGCCCGAATAGGCGCCGTTGTGGAAGAGCACCGCCACCAGCGGCTTCGCGAAGAGCAGCAAGGCGATGGCGCACGGCGCCGACAGCAGCACCACGAGGCGCAGGCCCCAGTCGAGCAGCGAGGAATAGCGCGCGTCGTCCTTGGCGGCGCGGGCGCCGGCCAGCTGCGGCATCAGCACCACGCCGAGCGCCACGCCGAGCATGGCGGTGGGGAATTCCATCAGCCGGTCGGCATTGGTGATCCAGGTGACGCTGCCCACCGCCAGATGGGAGGCGATCTGCGTGTTGATGAGCAGCGAGATCTGCGCCACGCTCACGCCCAGAAGCGCGGGCAGCATCAGCTTGAGCACCTTGCGCGTGTTCGGGTCGGTCCAGGCGGTGCGCAGGGCCCGAAGGCTCAGGCCCAGGCGCGGCAGCAGCCCGAGCCTGCGCAATGCCGGAATCTGCATGGCCAGCTGCAGCACGCCGCCGGCCATGACGCCCACGCACTGGGCGTAGATCGGCTCGATGCCCCAGTGCCTGAAAAGCGGCGCGCCGACCAGGATCGACAAAATCAGCGCCACGTTGAGCAGCACCGGCGACGCCGCCGGCACCGCGAATTTGCGCCAGGTGTTGAGAATGCCGCCCGCCAGCGCCACCAGCGACATGAAGCCGATGTACGGGAACATCCAGCGCGTCATGACCACGGCGGCATCGAAGCCGGGCAGTCCGCTGGCCATGGCCCAGACCAGCAGCGGCGCGCCGGCCACGCCAGCCACGCAGACGATCACCAGCGTCCAGGTCAGCAAAGTGGCGACGTGGTCGATGAGCTGGCGGGCGCCCTCGTCCCCCGCTTCGGTCTTGCGGGCGGCCAGCACGGGCACGAAGGCCTGACTGAAGGCGCCTTCGCCGAAGACCCGCCGGAACAGGTTCGGGATGCGGAATGCGACGTTGAAGGCGTCGGTCAGCGCGCTGACGCCGAAAACCGAGGCGAAAAGCACGTCGCGCACGAGGCCCGTGATCCGCGAGGCGAGGGTCAGCAGGGAGACGGTGGAGGCGGATTTGAGCAGGGACACGGGGGCCGAGTTTAGGCCCCGCCGGGGTGCCGAAACGCCCGGATTCGCCGGAAAAGCCAACCCGGCCTATAATGGAGGGCTTTGCTGCATCATCCTCAGACACCTAAGGACATAAATCATGGCATCCGCCAAGCCCAAGAAAAAGAACCCGCGCCTCGCCTCCGGCCGTAAGCGCGTCCGCCAGGACACCAAGCTGAACGCTGCGAACACCTCGCTGCGCTCCAAGTACCGTACCGCTGTCAAGAACGTCGAAAAGGCTGTTCTGGCTGGCGACAAGACCAAGGCAAGCGAACTGTTCGCGAAGGCCCAGAGCATCGTCGACACCGTCGCCGACAAGGGCATCTTCCACAAGAACAAGGCAGCCCGCGACAAGAGCCGCCTGTCGGCCAAGGTCAAGGCCCTCGCCCTCGCGCCTGCAAAGGCCGCCGCCTGACACCTGTCAGGCAAGCCCGGACCGGAATCCTCCGGTCCGCCGTTTGATCGGGGTGCGCTGCAGCAAAGTGTAAAAAACCGCCTTCGGGCGGTTTTTTCATGCCCGTTCGATTTGCGCCCCCAGGGCGACGGGCAAGAAAAAAGGCCGCTCAGGCCTTCTTGGGGGGGATGGGCGTGTCGGGCACCAGACAGGCTTCGGCTACCTGCAGGTCGTTGTCTCTCGCGAAGTTCACGCAGAAATCCCAGGCCATCGGCTCGGCATCGCGCAATTCGCGGTTCACGATCACGCACTTCACGCCGTTGATGGTCGTCGGAATGCACCAGGGCGAGTAGCTCAGGTGGCTGCCCGGATAGGCGCCACCGGGGCGAAAAGAGCACATGACACCGGCCAGACGCTCGGCCCAATCGCTCGGACGGAAGGTCCGGCCATCCTTGGTGATGCCCTGGATGAAGATTTCTTTGGCTGTGGGGGAAATCATCGTTGAATGAAGCGACCGGAGCAGGTGCTGCGGTGCAGCAAGCGATTCTATCCGCGCCCCTTTTTGCATCCTGAACATGGGGCATTGCTGTGATGCGCAATCCTCAACGAAGCCGTCAAACCACGCGCCTAGAATCCGCCTTCCCTATCTGGAGAACCCGAATGAGCGCTACCGCCCAGCCCACCTCGCCCCACGTCATGAACACCTACGGTCGCCTGCCGATCGCACTGTCGCACGGTCAGGGCTGCCGAGTCTGGGACACCGCGGGCAAGGCCTACCTCGACGGCCTCGGCGGCATCGCGGTGAACACGCTGGGCCACAACCACCCCGAGCTGGTGCCCGCCCTGCAGGACCAGCTGACCAAGCTGATCCACAGCTCCAACTACTACCACGTGACCGGCCAGGAACAGCTCGCCACCAAGCTGACCGAAATCTCCGGCCTCACCAACGCCTTCTTCTGCTGTACCGGCCTCGAAGCCAACGAAGCCGCCCTGAAGCTGGCGCGCAAGTTCGGCCACGACAAGGGCATCGAGCGCCCCGAGATCGTCGTCTACGAAGCCGCCTTCCACGGCCGCAGCATCGCCACCCTCTCGGCCACCGGCAATCCCAAGGTGCAGGCCGGCTTCGGCCCGCTGGTCGAGGGCTTCATCCGCGTGCCGCTGAACGACATCGAGGCGCTGAAGAAGGCCACCGAAGGCAACCCGAACGTGGTCGCCGTGTTCTTCGAAACCATCCAGGGCGAAGGCGGCATCAACCCGATGCGCTGGGAATACCTGAAGCAGGTGCGCCAGCTGTGCGACGAGCGCGACTGGCTCATGATGATCGACGAGGTGCAGTGCGGCATGGGCCGCACCGGCAAGTGGTTCGCCCACCAGTGGGCGGGCATCAAGCCCGACGTCATGCCGCTGGCCAAGGGCCTGGGCTCGGGCGTGCCGATCGGCGCCGTGGTGGCCGGCCCCAAGGCCGCCAACATCTTCGGCCCGGGCAATCACGGCACCACCTTCGGCGGCAACCCGCTCGCCATGCGTGCCGGCGTCGAGACCATCCGCATCATGGAAGAGCACAAGCTGCTCGAAAACGCCGCCACCGTGGGCGCCCACCTGAAGGCCGCGCTGGAGCGCGAACTCGGCGACCTGCCCGGCGTGAAGGAAGTGCGCGGCCAGGGCCTGATGATCGGCATCGAGCTCGACCGCCCCTGCGGCGTGATCCTCAACCGCGCCTGCGACGCCGGCCTGTTGCTGAGCGTCACGGCCGACAAGGTGATCCGCCTCGTGCCGCCGCTCATCCTGAGCATCGCCGAGGCCGACGAGATCGTCGCGATCCTGGCGCCCATCGTCAAAAACTTCCTCTCGGAGCCTGCAGCCCAATGACGACGACCGCGCCCGCAGCCATCCGGCACTACCTGCAGTTCTCGGACTTCACCGCCGAGGAGTACGCCTACCTCTTCGATCGCATGGCGATCATCAAGAAGAAGTTCAAGACCTACGAAAAGCACCAGCCGCTGGTCGACCGCACGCTGGCCATGATCTTCGAGAAGGCCAGCACGCGCACCCGCGTGAGCTTCGAGGCCGGCATGTACCAGCTCGGCGGCAGCGTCGTGCACCTGACCACCGGCGACAGCCAGCTCGGCCGCGCCGAGCCCATCGAGGACAGCGCCAAGGTCATCAGCCGCATGGTCGACATCGTGATGATCCGCACCTATGAGCAGACCAAGATCGACGCCTTCGCCGCGCACTCGCGCGTGCCCGTCATCAACGGCCTGACCAACGAGTTCCACCCCTGCCAGATCCTGGCGGACATCTTCACCTACATCGAGCACCGCGGATCCCACGGCACCGGAGGCGACGTGCTTTCCTGCCTCAAGGGCAAGACGGTGGCGTGGGTGGGCGACGGCAACAACATGGCCAACACCTGGCTGCAGGCAGCCGAAATTTTGGGCTTCACGGTGCACGTGAGCACGCCCAGCGGCTACGAGGTGGACCAGTCGATCGCCGGTATCCGCTCGGGCGACAGCTACAAGGTCTTCAAGGACCCGATGGAAGCCTGCCGCGGCGCCGACCTCGTCACCACCGACGTCTGGACCAGCATGGGCTACGAAGCCGAGAACGAGGCCCGCCGCAAGGCTTTTGCCGACTGGTGCGTCGACGAGGAAATGATGCGCGCGGCCCAGCCCGACGCCCTCTTCATGCACTGCCTGCCCGCCCACCGCGGCGAGGAAGTGCAGGCCGAGGTCATCGACGGCCCGCAGTCGGTGGTGTGGGACGAGGCCGAGAACCGCCTTCACGCCCAGAAGGCGCTGATGGAGTTCCTGCTGCTCGGCAAGTTATAGACAGACCCCCAGGCTCCACGCACTTCGTGTCGCTTCGCCGCCCCCTCGCCGGGGGCAACACCAGCGGCCCGGCAGAGCCGGTTCCGCGGTGTTCCTGGAACAGACCGTCAACTTGACCTCGCCATGAATGATTGCCAGCAATGCGGCGCCTGCTGCGCCAGCTACCGCGTCGACTTCAGCGTGTACGAGCTCGACGACAATGGCGGCAAGGTGCCTTCGGGCCTCACCGTCGAGGTGAATGACACCATCTGCCGCATGCGCGGCACCGACCATGCGTCGCCGCGATGCGCCGCGCTCACCGGAAAGATCGGCCAGTCGGTGGGCTGCGGCATCTACGAATGGCGGCCCAATCCGTGCCACGAGCTGGAGGCCGGCAGCGATGCCTGCGAGCGGGCGCGAGCCCGGCATGGCCTCCCGGCGCTGTCGTCGCTGCACTGACTGACTGCTCCGGCTTCAACTCGTCACGCATGGTGTTGGAAATAACCGACACCACGCCCCCTCGCCCGGCGCTACCTTCGCGCCATGCGTTCACAGCAACCCCGCCCCCGCATCTGGGACATCTCACCGCCCGTGCATGAAGGCGCGCCAGTGTTTCCCGGCGACACGCCCTACCAGCAGCGTTGGGCCGCGACCATTTCGCCGGGCTGCCCGGTCAACGTCAGCGAGATCAAGCTCTCGCCCCATGTCGGCGCCCATGCCGACGCGCCGCTGCACTACGACCCCGAAGGCCAGACCATCGGCGATGTCGACCTCACGCCCTTCCTCGGCCCCTGCCGGGTGATCCACGCCATCGACAAGGGCCCGCTGATCGAGTGGGAGCACATCTCCCATGCCGTCGACAGCACCCTGCCGCAGCGCGTGCTGCTGCGCACCTACGCCGCCATGCCCGTCGGCCGCTGGGACCCCGAACTCGCCGCCTACGCCCCCGCCACCGTCGAGCGCCTGGCCGCCATGGGCGTGAAGCTCATCGGCATCGACACCGCCAGCATCGACCCGGCCGACAGCAAGACGCTGGAAAGCCACCAACGCATCCGCCGCCTCGACCTGCGCGTGCTCGAGAACCTCGTGCTCGACGACGTTCCCGAAGGCGACTACGAACTCATCGCGCTGCCGCTGAAGCTGGTGAGCGCCGATGCCTCCCCCGTTCGCGCCGTGCTGCGCGAACTCCCTCGCTGAAACCTCCACCATGACGACTCTTGCAGACTGCCGCGCGCTAGACGCGCAAGACCCGCTGCGCGCCTTGCGCGACCAATTCACCATTCCCGAGGGCGTGCTCTACCTCGACGGCAACTCGCTCGGCGTGATGCCCAAGGCCGCTCCCGCACGCATCGCCGAGGTCGTGACCAAGGAATGGGGCGAAGGCCTCATCCGATCGTGGAACACCGCGAGCTGGTTCGACCTGCCCCAGCGCCTGGGCGACAAGGTGGCCCGCCTGATCGGCGCCGCGCCCGGCGAGGTGGTGTGCACCGACAGCACCTCGGTCAATCTCTACAAGGTGCTGTTCGCGGCGCTCTCGCAGCAAAAGGACAGCGGCCGCAAGCTGGTCGTCAGCGAGCGCAGCAACTTTCCGACCGACCTCTACATCGCCGAATCGCTGTGCCGCGAGCGAGGCTTCACGCTCAAGCTGATCGACGCGAGCGAATTGCCCGGCGTGCTGACAGAGGATGTGGCCGTGCTGATGCTCACGCACGTCAACTACCGCACCGGCGCCATGCACGACATGAAGGCCGTCACCGCCGCAGCGCACGCCGTGGGCGCGCTCACGGTGTGGGACCTCGCGCACAGCGCGGGCGCCGTGCCCGTGGCGCTGAACGACAGCGATGCCGACTACGCCATCGGCTGCGGCTACAAGTACCTCAATGGCGGCCCCGGCGCCCCGGCCTTCGCCTGGGTGCACACGAAGCATGCGGGCCAGTTCGAGCAGCCGCTGTCCGGCTGGTGGGGCCACGCGGCGCCCTTCGAGTTCACGCCGCACTACCGCCCTGCCCCGGGCGTGGGCCGCTATCTCTGCGGCACGCAGCCGATCATCGCGCTGGCCGGGCTCGAATGCGGGCTCGACACGGTGCTCGCGGCCGAGTCCTTCAACGGCGACTTCGGTGCGATGTCCGCTCTGCGCGCCAAGTCTCTCGCGCTGACCGACATGTTCATCAGGCTGGTCGAGGAGCGCTGCGCCGGCCAGGGCCTCTCGCTGGTCACGCCGCGAGAGCATGCGCAGCGCGGCTCGCAGGTGTGCCTGAGCAGGGAGGAAGGGGCATACGCCATCGTGCAGGCGCTGATCGCGCGCGGCGTGATCGGCGACTACCGCGCCGGCGACTCGCAGATGCCCGACATCCTGCGCTTCGGCTTCACGCCGCTGTACATCGGCTTCGAGGACGTGTGGAACTCGGTCGAGCACCTCGTGCAGGTGCTCGAGACCGGCGAGTGGCGACGCCCTGAATTCAACCGCAAGAACGCAGTGACATGAGCGCCGATCAGAGCACCGACAAGAACCCCGCGACGAGCCCCGAGAGCATCGTCCACGAAGAGAAGGCCCAGCTGGACTTCAGCAAGTCCATGAGCTACGGCGACTACCTGCACCTCGACGAGATCCTCAGCGCGCAGCATCCGCTCTCGCCCGCGCACGACGAGCTGCTGTTCATCGTGCAGCACCAGACCAGCGAACTCTGGATGAAGCTGATGCTTCACGAGCTGCACGCCGCCATCGCCTGCATTGCCGAAGAGAAGCTGCCCGACGCCTTCAAGATGCTCGCGCGCGTGAGCCGCATCATGGAACAGCTGGTCAACGCGTGGACCGTGCTGTCGACCATGACGCCGCCCGAATACACGGCGATGCGGCCCTACCTCGCCAACTCCAGCGGCTTCCAGAGCGCGCAGTACCGCTGCATCGAGTTCGCGCTCGGCAACAAGAACGCCGCGATGCTCAAGCCGCACGCGCACCGCACCGACCTGCTGGCGCAGGTCGATGCCGCGTACCGCGCGCCGTCGCTGTACGACGAGTCGCTGCGCCTGCTGGCGCGCCACGGCCTGCCCGTGCCCGCCGACCGGCTGGACCGCGACTGGACCCAGCCTTACGAATCCAGCGACGGCGTGGAAGCGGCCTGGCTCACGGTCTATCGCAACCCGCACGACCACTGGGACCTCTACCAGCTCGGCGAGAAGCTCACCGACCTGGAAGACGCCTTCCGCCTCTGGCGCTTCCGCCATGTGACCACGGTCGAACGCGTGATCGGCTTCAAGCGCGGCACCGGCGGCACCGGCGGCGTGAGCTACCTGCGCAAGATGCTCGACGTGGTGCTGTTTCCCGAGATCTGGAAGCTGCGCACCGATCTGTAGCCGTAGCCGTGCCGCAAGGCCGGCTCCTACAATCCGCCCGGCACCGGCACTTCAAGACTCGACAAGGCCCTGCGATCCGTCGCCCGGTCTTGTGCTGCGGGGTAACCCCGTGGCGGATGGATGGCTTCGCATTCCGGCGCGCAAGCGGAACTGCGCATTCGCGCAGCACAGCTGGCGCCTCACCGGCTGGTTGAAGGGCCTGGTGCCACCACCTTCACCGGCTTCGCCGCCTCGGGATTCATGACGCGTGAACTGAGCTACAGGGAGTGGATCGCACGCAGCCTCGCACGCGCATTGCTCGCCGACGCGAGGCAGCCCGGCGGCACCGAACCGGGCGCGCTGCGGGCGCGGGCCGCAGCGACTCTGGGCGCCGACGCGCCATGGCTCAAACCGCTGGCGCAGGCCCTGGGCAACAGATCGCAGGCCACCTGGCGGCGCACCGACCTGCCCGCGCTGGCCAGGGCGATCCACGACATGCCCGAGTTAGATGCGGCCTTCGAGCAGAACGAGCCGCCGCGCGTGCGGCGCATCATCCTGCGGCCCGCGCAGATGCTCCCGCGCCCGATGGGGCTGGACCATTTCGCGCTGCCGCACATCCCCACGCTGGCCGAGCTTGCGCAATGGCTGGAGCTCGATGCAGACCGGCTGGCGTGGCTCACCTCCGCTGCGCAGGCCTTCCGCGCTCCGACCGATCCGGACACCCGGCAGCCCGCGTCGCACTACCGCTACCAGCTCCAGCCCAAGCGCCTCGGCGGCCTGCGCCTGCTCGAGATTCCAAAGGCCGACCTGAAACGCGCGCAACGCCGCATCCTCGACGACCTGCTGCGGCACGTACCCGCACACGAGGCGGTGCACGGCTTCGTGCCAGGTCGCTCGGTCGCAAGCCATGCGGCGGCGCACGCGGGCAAGGAAGTGGTGATCGGCTTCGATCTGCGCGACTTCTTCCCCGGCATCCGCGCCTCGCGCGTGCACGCGACGTGGCGCACGCTGGGCTATCCCGAGGGCGTGGCGCGCGCCCTCACCGCCCTGTGCACGCACCGCACCGACGACGCGGTGATCGAGCGGCTGCGCGACGACGGCGGGCTCGACTGGATCGGTGCCAAGCGCCTTGCCGCCCCGCACCTGCCGCAGGGCTCGCCCTGCTCGCCCGCGCTGGCCAACCTGTGCGCCTTCAGGCTCGACCTTCGGCTCGAAGGCCTGGCGTGGGTCTTCGGCGCCAGCTACACGCGCTATGCCGACGATCTGGTGTTCTCTGGGCCGGCCTCGCTGCGCGCGCAGTTCAACGCCCTGCGCGCCTGGGTGAGCGGCATCGCGGCCGACGAGGGATTCGAGCTTCATCCGCGCAAGATTCGCTGCATGCCGCGGCACCGCCAGCAGCGCGTGACCGGCGTGGTGGTCAACGACAAGGCCAACACGCCGCGCGAGGACTTCGACCGGCTCAAGGCGGTGCTCCATCGCTGCGCAACGCAAGGCCCGGCCAGCCAGAACCGCGCGAAGGTCGACGACTTTCGCGGCCACCTGCTGGGCCGCATCGCATGGATCGGCCAGTTCAGCGCGACGCGCAAGACAAGGCTGATGCGACTGTTCGATCGCATCGACTGGACGGACGCCACGCAAACGCCCTCATGAAGCTGGGGTGGACCGGATTGCCCCGCGAGCGCAAAGCGCTACATTTTTGAAAACAACGGAGGCCCCTGCAATGAACGACATCCGGTTCACACCCGACGAGCTCTCCACCCTGCGCGAACACGGCATCGTGCTGTTTGCCGACCGCGTGATATTCGACGCGCAGCCGCCGATGCCGCAGCAGCAGATCGATGCGGTGCAAGCCCTTTGCTCAGGCCCTCTTCCCGAAGCACTGGTCGCGCTCTGGCGGGAAACCGCCGGTGGGCGCCTCGACTACGACCTGTCGCTGGAGATGAACGGCAACCTCGAGGGCATCAGCTGGAGCGAGCTCTTCTGGAACGGCAGCGACGGCTACAACGACCTGCAGGGCTGGATAGAGCACGAGCAGGAACTGGCCCAGGAGGCCGCCGAGGAAAGCGGTACGCCCTGGAGCGGCAAGCTCACGCACCTGCCCTTCGGCGGATTCGAGTACACCGACCGCGTCTACGCCGTGGTCGAGCCCGGCGCCGGGCACGGGCAGATCGTCGCCTGGAAGAAAGGCCTGCCGCCGGCCTGGACGCACGCGCTGCACGAAGACACCGTGAACACCATCGCGCCCGACCTGCTCGGCGCCTTTGCGGCGCTGCGCCTGGACGAGGACCCGCTCGCGCCCACCAGCGACTACTTCTCGGGCCAGACGCTGCTCGGCTACCTCGACGACCGGCACGAGGACCACGGGCTCGACCTCGACCTGATGGACAAGCTGGTGACCTTCTACTGCCGCGCCGTCGTCGACTGGCGCACGCCGCTGGCCGAGGGCACGCTGCGCCACAAGCCGCAGTTGGCGCGCGTGGCCCTGCGCCATGCGATCGGAACGGACGATCCCCGGCTGGTCGCCGAACTCGCCGCGGCGGGCGTGGACTTCGGCGGGCCGCACCAGGGCAGCGCGCTGGCCACCGACGTCGCGGTGGGCCACGGCGCCTTCGCCGCCGCAGCCGCGCTGGTGCGCGCGGGCGCGCCGGTGGCGGCCGATGCGCTGCGCAACATCGACGGGCAGATCGCGCCCGAACTCACGGCCGCGCTGCTGGAAAACGGCGCGGAGCCCAACGTGGCGGCCATCGTCAAGTGCGCGGCCTGCGGCGCGCCCGCGAGCGCGCACCTGATCGCGGATGCATGCGCGAAGGCGGGCATCGACGTGCCGCCCGCGTTCGTCGCGGAGCGCGACGCGATGCTGCTCGAACTGGAAACCGCGCTCGCGAAGATGCAGGACGGCAAGTACGGGCACTACCTCGGGCAGGAAGGGCTGGCCGAGCGCATCGAGCATCTGCAGACCTTCAGGTTATAGACCGGATCTCCCCCAGCTTCGCGCACTTCGTGTCGCTGCGCCAACCCCCTCACCGGGGGCAACACCTGCGGCCCGGCAAAGCCGGTTCCGCGGCGTTCCTGGCACCGGTGCCCGTTCCACGGGCACCGACAGGCATCTCAGCCGCCGTACAGCCAGGGTTGGTCCAGCAGCTTCGCGCCGAGCAGGCGCATCGCCATGTCGCGGCCCAGCCGCACCGGTCCGGTGGCGTGGAAGATCTCGCCGTTGCGGCGCGCGCGTGCCTGCACCTGCGCGTTGCGCGCCCAGCGTGCCTCGGCGTAGCGGGCGAAGGCGGCGGGCACGTCGGCCGCATCCGCATCGGCCATCGCATCGGCCAGCGCCACCGCGTCCTCGATGGCCATGCCCGCGCCCTGCGCGAGGTACGGCACCATCGGATGCGCCGCGTCGCCCACCAGCGCGACGCGTTCGTGCGCCATGTCGGCCGGGCCGGTCATCGGGGCGCGGTCGCCCAGCGACCATGCGCGCCAGGCGGGCATGGCATCGAGCAGCGACTGCAGGCTGGCGCAGCTGCGGCCCATGGCCTGCTTCAGGGCGGTGATGCTGGTGGATTGGTCCCAGTCGCGCGCGTCGCCGGCGGGGGCCGATTCGGCGATCACGACCACGTTGAGCCACTCGCCTCCGCGTACCGGGTATGCCACCGCATGCAGGCGCGGACCAAGCCACACGTCGACCCGGCCACGTCGCAATGCCGCAGGCAGGATCGACTGCTCGATCAGTGCGCGCCAGGCCGTGTGGCCGGTGACGCGCGGCGGCTGCGCCGCGCAGGCGCTGTCGAGCTGCCGCCGCACCATGCTCCAGAGGCCGTCGGCCCCGACGACGGCTTCGCCTTCCCAGGCGCGCGCATCGGTGCTCGACAGGCAGACGAGGTCGTCGCTGGTCTCGACCTGCCGGATCTGCGCGCCGGTCACCAGCGCACCGGTGCCGCGCGTGCGCACGGCTTCGAGCAGCAGGCCGTGCAGATCGGCGCGATGAACGCAGAAGTAGGGAGCGCCGTATCGCTGCTGCATGGCGTCGCCGAGCGGCATGCGGGCCAGCTCGGAGCCGCTTTCGGCGCTGTGAACCACCAGCGCCTCGGGCCGCGCCGCGATGGCCGCGAGCCCGGTGCCCAGGTCGAGTTTCTGAAGACGCCGCGTGGCGTTGGGCCCCAGCTGTACGCCGGCGCCGATTTCACCGAAGGCCAGAGCCTGTTCGAAAACGTCGGCCCGATGCCGACCTTGTGCGAGTGCCAGCGCGGTGGCCAGCCCCCCGATGCCGCCCCCGGCGACGAGGATGTGCGCGGGCATCAGTCTCAGCGGCCGTGCATGGACGGGCTGCTGGCGACCTGTTCGGCTTCCGGTTGTTTAAGGGGTGCCTTGGGAGCGCAGCTGCCGCAGCTGTCGCACGAGCCGCAGCCCGAGGTCTTGGCCAGAGAGGCCGCCAGCTCCTTGGCGCGTTCTTCGTCGACCAGGCCCGCGCGGTGCGTGCCGGCCGCGAGCTTCTGCGCCGCGCCTCGGCGCCATCCTGCGGGCATCCAGCGCCAGACCGCGTAGAACGCGGCGGCCGCGACGATCAATCCGACGATCAGTTGCTGTGCCATTTCTTCTTCAAACCTTTCAGCGTCAGCGGCGGTTTTACCCTGCCCCGAGTGCCACCGCAACGTGGTAGGTCACGAAGCAGGCCATGTAGGCCAGCGCGAAGAGGTAGCCCGCCATGATCCAGACGTACTTCCACGAGCCGGTCTCGCGCTTCACGGCCGCCAGCGTCGAGATGCACTGCGGCGCGAACACGTACCACACCAGCAGCGACAGCGCGGTGGCCAGCGTCCAGCTGCCGGCGATGAGCGGCTCCAGCGCGCCCGCCACGTCGTCTCCGGTGGCCGACAGCGCATACACCGTGCCCAGCGCGCCCACGGCCACCTCGCGCGCCGCCATGCCCGGCACCAGCGCGATCGAGATCTGCCAGTTGAAGCCGATGGGCGCGAAGATGTGCTCCAGCCCGCGGCCGATCATGCCGGCCAGGCTGTACTGGATGGCCGGGCCGGTCGCGCCTTCGGGCGGCGACGGGAAGGTCGAGAGGAACCACAGCAGGATCGTCAGCGTCAGGATGATCGTGCCCACGCGCTGGATGAATATCCACGCGCGCTCGTACAGGCCCAGCGCCAGATTGCGCAGGTTGGGCCAGCGGTAGGCCGGCAGTTCCATCAGCAGCGGCGAGTGCTGCGTGCTGTCGCGGAAACGCTTCATGACCCAGGCCACGGCCATGGCCGAGACGATGCCGAACACGTACAGCGCGAACAGCACCACGCCCTGCAGGTTGAAGACGCCGCCCACGGTGCGCGCCGGAATGAAGGCCGCGATGAGCAGCGCATACACCGGCAGCCGCGCCGAGCAGGTCATGAGCGGCGCGATCATGATGGTCGTGATGCGGTCGCGCCAGTTGCTGATGGTGCGCGTGGCCATCACGCCCGGAATGGCGCAGGCGAAGCTCGACAGCAGCGGAATGAAGGAGCGGCCCGACAGCCCCACGGTGCCCATCACGCGGTCGAGCAGGAAGGCCGCGCGCGGCAGGTAGCCGGAGTCTTCCAGCGCGAGGATGAAGAGGAAAAGAATCAGGATCTGCGGCAGGAACACGATCACGCCGCCCACGCCCGCGATCACGCCGTCGACCAGCAGGCTCTGCAGCATGCCCTCGGGCATGTAGGTCTTGAGCAGGTTGCCCAGCCCCTCGGTACCGGCCTTGATGGCATCCATCGGCACGTTGGCCCAGCTGAACACCGCCTGGAACATCAGGAACATGGTGACGGCCAGCACCAGCATGCCCCACACAGGGTGCAGCACCACGCGGTCGATGCGGTCGCTGGTGGCGAGGCTGCCGACCGGCTCCTTCACCGCGAGGCCAAGAATGCGGCGCACCTCGCGCTGCGTGGCAAGCACGTCGTCCAGGCCCGGCGCCTTCCAGGGCTGCGGCGTGGCGGCGGCCACGGGGGTGTCCAAGGCTTCGAGCAGGCCCTGCGCGCCGCCGGAGCTCACGCCGACAGTCTCGACGACGGGCACGCCCAGTTCGCGCGAAAGCACCGCGGTGTCGACCACGATGCCCTGCTTCTTCGCCATATCGGTCATGTTGAGCGCCACCACCATCGGCAGGCCGAGCCGCCGTGCTTCGAGCACCAGCCGCAGGTTCAGGCGCAGGTTGGTGGCGTCGGTGACGCACACCAGCAGGTCAGGCAGGGCTTCCTTGCTCTGGCCGGTGACGATGTCGCGCGTGACGGCCTCGTCGGCGCTCAGCGCATTCAGGCTGTAGGCGCCCGGCAGGTCGAGCACGAAGACGCGGCGGCCCGAGGGCGTGCGCAGCGAGCCCTCTTTGCGCTCGACGGTCACGCCCGCGTAGTTGGCCACCTTCTGGCGGCTACCGGTGAGCAGGTTGAAGAGCGCGGTCTTGCCGCAGTTGGGGTTGCCCAGCAGCGCGATGCGCCCCGGCTGGGCAGTAGGTGCGAGGCGGCCCGGGCCCTGGATGACGGCTTCAACCATGGTTGGCGGCTCCCGGCGTGACGTGGATCAGCGCGGCCTCGTGGCGGCGCAGCGCGAAGGTGGTGTGCCCCAGGCGCACCGCCAGCGGCTCGCGCCCCGGAATGCCGCTGGCGACGATGCGCACCGCCTCGCCCGGCACGAAGCCGATTTCGGTCAGGCGCAGCACGAGTTCCCGATCGTCGGCGTTGTCGGGGCGCGCCACCTCGAGTACGGTGGCCCACTGGTTGTTCGGAAGCTGGTCGAGGCGCAGGGCGACGGCTGTGGTCGGCGCTGCGCCGAAATCGTTGGTTCGCACGGTGAGAGGACGCCCGGGATATCGGGCGCGCCGGTAAGCAAAACCTAGATGCTAGCAATTCTCACTCACAAATACCTGACCAACCCCTCGAAATCAGGCTCTATCGGCCCAGAAACACCAAGAAACCGGCTCAAGGCCGGGTCTCAGGCGCCTCCCCGGTAGAGGGAAGACCACCCTGCGGGTCGATCGAGACGACGCGCGCAGTTACTGACGCACCGTCGACAACGAGTTCGGCGACGGAAATCGGCAGCTTGAACCGTCGCGGGCCCGCACTGCCCGGATTGACATAGAGCACTCCATCGCGCTCTTCGACTTTCGGCTTGTGCGAATGGCCCGAGACGACCACGCGCACGCCGGCCGCGGATGGGTCGATGTCGAGCTGCGCAAGATCGTGAATGGCATAGAGGCGCACGCTGCCGAACTTCACAAGTTCGGTTTCCGCGATGGCATCTGCCCAGGGTTCGCGGTCGTTGTTGCCTCGCACGACCGTCAACGGCGCGATGGCCGCGAGCGCTTCGAGGATGCCGGCGTTGCCGATGTCACCGCCGTGCACGATGAAGTCGCTGCCCTTCAAGAAGGAAACAGCCTCGGGCCGCAGGAGCCCGTGCGTGTCGGAGATCAGACCGATGCGAAGCATGGGCAGGAGAAGAAAGTTATTAAGGCAAACCCGGGGCGACAGCCGGCAGGAAGCACGGCCCCCAAGGGCATGATCGACGGCATGCCCGAAGACATCATCGCACCGCAGCAGCCTCCCGAGAACACCGAAGGAGCATCCGCTTCGCCTCCGCCCACGCAGGACACTCCGCCGCGCGCAAGCCTGTGGCGCTGGATCGCCGGCGGCCTGCGCGCCTCGCTGCTGCTGCAGCCGCGCGTCGACGCACGGCCCGTGCCCTGGCAGTTGCTGCTGCTCGTGCTGCTGCCCGAGTTCGTCTGGATCGGACTCTCGCGGCTCGAGATCGCCGGCCCCGCCACGCTGTATGCCAGCGTCGGCCTCAACACGCTCTGGGTGATGGCAGTGCTCGCCTGGCTGGGCTGGTTCGCGCTCTCCGGCCGGGCGCAGGGCGGCGGTCTGGCGCGCTGGTTCGCACTGGCCACCTGGACGATGTTCCCGGCCAACCTGGCGCTCTCGCTGCTGGCACTGGGCTACACGCGCGGCTGGCTGCCGGCCCCGATTTCGGGCTCGCCCGGCTACTGGATCGCCTTCGGGCTCGGGTGCGCCTGGATGATCGTCGCGCTGGTTCGCTTCACCGCGCGCGAAGCTGGCGCGCGCTGGCGGCTCGCGCTCTTCGCGCCCGCCTTCGTGGCCCTGCTGGCGCTGACCTTCTGGCAGTCGCTCTACACGCAGGAGCGCATGTGGCTGCCCGATGCCAGCGCGTCCGCCGAGCCCGAGCGCCCGAGGATGCAGCTCACGCAGGAACTCTTCGAGCAGCAGCAGGCACTGTGGGAGCACACGGTCGAGGCACTGCCCGCCGGCAAGCCGGGGCAGACCAACGTCTTCGGGCTGGTGTTCGCGCCCTATGCCGCCGAAGACGTATTCCTGCGCGAAAGCAACATGGTCACCCAGGTGCTGGAGGAACGCTTCGACGCCAAGGGCCGCGTGATCCACCTGCTGAACAACCCGGCCACCGCCGAGACGCTGCCCTGGGCCACCCCGCTCAACCTGCGCCGCGCCATCGCCGCGCTGGCCGCGCGCATGGACCGCGAGAACGACGTGCTGGTGGTCTACCTCACCTCGCACGGCGCACGCGACCACCGGCTGGCCGCCGCGCACTGGCCGCTCACCGTGCCCTGGCTCACGCCGGAAGAGCTGCGCGAGGAGCTCGACGGCGCCGGCATCCGCCATCGCGTGGTGGCGGTTTCGGCCTGCTACTCGGGTGGCTGGATCGAACCGCTGGCCAGCGAGGACACGCTGGTGATGACGGCCGCCGACGCCACGCACACCTCGTACGGATGCGGCCGCCTGTCGGAGCTGACCTTCTTCGGCCGCGCGATGTTCGACGAGGAACTGCGCAAGACGCGCTCCTTCGAAACCGCCTTCGCCGCGGCCGTGCCGGTGATCAGGCAGCGCGAGATCGACGGCGGCAAGGACGACGGCTTCTCGAACCCGCAGATCAGCATGGGCGAGAAGATCCGCCCCGTGCTCGAGCGCCTTGCGCAGCGGCTCGACGCCGCCGGCAAGTAGGCCCGGAGGCCCGGAGGCCCGCTCCAGCTATCGGCCGCTGACGCTCAACCTCAACCGGCCAGCAGCTGCCGCAGCACGAACGGCAGGATGCCGCCGTGCTTGTAATAGTCGACCTCGATCGGCGTGTCGATGCGCAGGCGCACCGTCACCTCCTGGTGCGAGCCGTCGGCGCGGTGCACCACCAGCTTCACGTCCATCTGCGGCTTCAACTCGCTGCCGATCACCACGTCGATCTGCTCGTCGCCGGTGAGGCCCAGCGTCTGCCATGAATCGGCGCCGCGGAATTGCAGCGGCAGCACGCCCATGCCGACCAGGTTGGCGCGGTGGATGCGCTCGAAGCTGCGCGCCACCACGGCCTTGATGCCCAGCAGCTGCGTGCCCTTGGCGGCCCAGTCGCGCGACGAGCCGGTGCCGTATTCCTCGCCGCCGAACACCACCGTCGGCACGCCTTGCTCCATGTACTTCATGGCGGCGTCGTAGATGAACATCTTCTGGTTGCCCGGCTGGAACAGCGTGACGCCGCCCTCTTCCTGCGTGCCGTTGGCGTCCGGCGGAATCATCAGGTTCTTGATGCGCACGTTGGCGAAGGTGCCGCGCATCATCACGTCGTGGTTGCCGCGGCGCGAGCCATAACTGTTGAAGTCGGCCTTGGACACGCCGTGCGCCTTCAGCCAGATGCCCGCGGGCGAGCTTTCCTTGATGGAGCCGGCCGGCGAAATGTGGTCGGTGGTGATCGAATCGCCGAAGAGCGCCATGATGCGCGCGCCCTTGAAACCGGCGTCCGCAGCGTGCGGCTTCATCTTGAAGCCCTCGAAGAACGGCGGCTCGGCGATGTAGGTCGACTTCGGCCAGTCGTACACCTGCCCGTTGGTGCCCTTGATGCTGCTCCAGAACTTGCCCGGATCGGTCTTGACCTTGTCGTAGTTCGCACGGAACGACTTGGCGTTCATCGCATAGCGCAGGTTCTGGTCGATCTCCTTCGGCGTGGGCCAGATGTCGCCGAGGTACACGTCCTTGCCGCCCTTGCCCTTGCCCACGGGCTGGGTCATCAGGTCGGTCATCACGTTGCCGGCGATGGCGAAGGCCACCACCAGCGGCGGCGAGGCCAGGAAGTTGGCCTTCAGGTTCGGATGGATGCGCGCCTCGAAGTTGCGGTTGCCCGAGAGCACGGCCGCGCCGATCAGGTCGTTCTTGGTGATGGCCTCGTTGATCTCCGGCGTGAGGTCGCCGGCGTTGCCGATGCAGGTGGTGCAGCCGTAGCCGGCGAGGTAGAAGCCCAGCTTCTCGAGGTATGGCAGCAGGCCGGCCTTCTCCAGGTACTCGGTGACGATGCGCGAGCCCGGGGCCAGCGAGGTCTTCACGTGCGGCTTGACCGTGAGGCCGGCTTCCACCGCCTTCTTCGCCAGCAGGCCTGCCGCCAGCATCACGCTCGGATTGGAGGTGTTGGTGCACGAGGTGATGGCGGCGATCAGCACGTCGCCGTTGCCGATGGTGACTTCGCCCTTGGGCGCCGAAGGCGCGGTGGCGCTCACGTGCGCGGCCGCCTTGGTCGAGCGGTTGGCCACCATCTCGACCACGTCCAGCGGCGCGCCCGCGGGCGGCGCGGCGGCTTCATCGTCGCCGGTCTTGCCGGCCGCGACCAGCGGATAGCGCAGCTTGAGCTTGTCGGCCGGCTGGTTGAAGCCGTTGGCGTCGTTGGGCTTGCTGTAGAGCTCCGAGAACTTGGTGGAAAGATCGCCGAGGTTGATGCGGTCCTGCGGGCGCTTCGGGCCGGCCAGGCTGGGCGACACGGTGCCGAGGTCGAGCTTGACGACCTTGGTGTAGTCGATGTCGCCGGGGTTGGGCATGCCGAACAGGCCCTGCGCCTTGTAGTAGGCCTCGAAGCGCTCGACCTCTTCCTTGGTGCGGCCGGTGCCCTCGAAGTACGCCACCGTCATCTCGTCGACCGGGAAGAAGCCCATGGTCGCGCCGTACTCGGGCGCCATGTTGCCGATGGTCGCGCGGTCGGGCACCGCGATGGAAGCGGCGCCAGGGCCGAAGAACTCGACGAACTTGCCCACCACCTTCTCGGCGCGCAGGATGGACGTGACGTACAGCACCAGGTCGGTCGCGGTGACGCCTTCGCGCAGCTGGCCGGTGAGCTCGAAGCCCACCACGTCGGGCGTGAGCATGTAGACCGGCTGGCCCAGCATGGCCGCCTCGGCCTCGATGCCGCCCACGCCCCAGCCGACCACGCCGATGCCGTTGATCATGGTGGTGTGGCTGTCGGTGCCGACCAGCGAGTCGGGGTAATACGTTGGTTTGTCGCCCTTGTCGTTCGGGCTCTTGTAGACGCCGCGCGCGAAGTATTCGAGGTTGACCTGGTGCACGATGCCGAAACCCGGCGGCACCACGCGGAAGGTGTCGAAGGCCTGCATGCCCCACTTCATGAACTGGTAGCGCTCGTTGTTGCGCTGGAATTCCAGCTTCATGTTCAGGTCGAGCGCCTTGGGCGTGCCGTAGTAGTCGACCATCACCGAGTGGTCGACCACCAGGTCGACTGGCACCAGCGGCTCGATGGTCTTGGGCGACTTGCCCAGCTTGGCGGCCACGCTGCGCATGGCGGCCAGGTCGGCCAGCAGCGGCACGCCGGTGAAGTCCTGCAGCACCACACGGGTGACGACGAAGGGAATTTCGTCGACGCGCTCGGCATTCGGCGCCCAGTGGGCCAGCTCTTCGACGTGCTTGGCCGTGACTTTCTGCCCATCGCAATTGCGCAGCACCGATTCGAGCACGATGCGGATGGAGACGGGCAGGCGGTCGACGGAGGGGTATTGCTTGGCCAGCTCCTTCAGCGACCAGTATTTGCCGGACTTGCCCGACGGGGTCTTGAAGGTCTTGAGGGTGGACGCAAAGGCATGCGCCGGGGCTTTGGCCATGGAGAGACTCCTGTTTGTTCGTGGAAGCCTCTCAAGGATAGCTGGGATGAATGTCAACCGTTGTAGTCGGGAAACTTGGCCCGCCCCCGGGCTTCGCGCACTTCGTGTCGCTTCGCCCCCCCGACCGGGGGCAACACCTGAGGCCCGGCGGAGCCGGATCCTCGGTGTTTCTCGAACAGAACACGGGTCTTTCAGGCCATGACCATGTTCGCGCCACCCCGGCTGCGGCGCAGTCCAGTCCACTGCAGCTCGGCCAGCACGATCACGCACACGGCCTGCGCCAGCACCCAGGCCACCCCCACGGCGGTGACCGGGAAGATGCCGCTCACCAGCAGCGAGATGCAGGCCACGGCCCAGCCGAGGTTGCCGGCGATGACGAGCCCGATCAGCGTGCGCGGCGGCGTGCCGCGGCTGGCCATGAAGGCCGCCATGGCCGCGTAAGCCAAAAGGAACACACCGGTACCCATGAGCAGCGGCGCCGGCAGCCCGGTCAGCCCGGCGAGCGCGCCGGTGAACGCCACCTGCAGCGCGCCGGTGGCGGCGCAGGAGGCTGCGTCGGCCCACATCACGTTGGGCAGGAAGCGGGGGGATGCGAAGACGGACATGGAATCTCTCCTTGGTGGTTGACTACGCCGCAAGCCAGTCCTGCCGCGTTGGGGTCGATGATTCCGGCCCGGCTGCACCGGGTCGATGACCTGGGAGGTCATGGCGCCGCGCCACCGCCGCGCCAGAATGCAGGCCCATGAACACCTCCCGCTCCCACACGACCAAGGCCAGCCAGCCCGGCGCGCGCGATCCGTTCGGCGCGCACCTGCGGCACTGGCGCACCCACCGCCGCCTGAGCCAGCTCGACCTGGCGCAGGAGGCCGAGGTCTCGACCCGCCACCTGAGCTACGTCGAAACCGGCCGCGCCGCGCCCAGCCGCGAAATGGTGCTGCGCCTGGCCGAGCGGCTGGAAGTGCCGCTGCGCGAGCGCAACGCGCTGCTGGTGGCCGCCGGCTTCGCGCCGATGTACAGGCAGCGCTCGCTCGACGACCCCGCGATGGCCGCCGCGCGCCGCGCTGTCGACCTGGTACTGAAAGGCCACGAGCCCTTTCCGGCGCTGGCGGTGGACCGCCACTGGAACCTGGTCGCGCACAACGCGCTGGTGCCGCTGCTGATGGAAGGCGCCTCGCCCGAGTTGCTGAAGCCGCCGATCAACGTGCTGCGCCTGAGCCTGCACCCCGAGGGCGTGGCGCCGCGCATCGCCAACCTCTCGCAATGGCGCGTGCATCTGCTGGAGCGCCTGCAGCAGCAGATCGCCGCGACGGGCGACGCGGTGCTGCAGTCATTGCATGACGAACTCGAAGCCTATCCCGCGCCCGCGGTGAGCCATGACGCGCCCGTCATCGACACCGCGCTGTCTGCGGTGGCCGTGCCCTTCCAGGTGGTGATGCCCAGCGGCGTGCTGAGCTTCCTCAGCACCATCACGATCTTCGGCACGCCGGTTGACGTCACGCTGCAGGAACTCGCGGTGGAGTCGTTCTTTCCGGCGGACGAGCAGACGGCGGCTGCGCTGACGGCGCTGGCGGCGCAACAGCAGCAGGCGGGCTGAAGTCCGCCCTGCCCTGCGCATCGCGCGGCGGGCCTTCGAAATCGTCCACCTGGATGACCTTGTCGGCCGCCTTCAGATAAGCCAGCGCCAGCCCGGGGTCGGGCGCCGAGCGCGCCGCCTCTTCCAGCGAGTTCGTGCGGCGCAGCACCTTGTTGAGCGCGGCCGTGCCGTCGCCGAGCTTCGCGCCCAGTTCCATCGCATGCATCAGGTCGAGCAGGCCGCCCGCGGCGGGCTCGCTCAGGTCGGGCGCCAGCCGCTCGACGATGCGCCGGTCCTTGCGCAACAGCTCAGCCAGTTCGAGCAGTTGCACGTCACGCAACGGCGCCAGGTGCGCGGTGCGGCGCAGCACCATTGCGCCGATCACGCGCCGCCCCGGCGCCGGCAGGTTCGCGTAGAGGTCGCGCAGGATGCTGCCGGCCTCATCGATCTGCAGCCGGATCGCCGCCTTCGCGAAGGGCAGCATCTCCGGTGCCCGCTCCACGCCGTAGCGCCACACGCAGGCGCTGGCCAGATAGAGATGCGCGAGCACGTCGCCCAGGCGCGCCGAGAGCAGCTCCATGCGCTTGAGCTTGCCGCCGAGCATGCCCATCGCGAGGTCGGCCGTGAGCGCGTACTTGGCGCTCATGCGCGCGATGAGCCGGGCCTCGTGCATCAGGTCGTCGGGCGGCGAGCCGAGCACCGGCGCGCCGAACAGGCTGCGCCACAGGTTCACCGCCACGTGCCTGCCGTGCGCCATCAGCGCCTTGCCGAGCGCGGTCTCGTCCTTCGCCTGCACGGCCGCCATCTCGTCGAGCACATGCGGATGGCATCGCACCGCGCCCTGCCCGAACACGATCAGCGCGCGGGTGAGGATGTTCGCGCCCTCCACCGTGATCGCGATGGGTGCCTGCCGGTAAGCCACGCCCAGCAGGTTCGAAGGGCCCGAGATGATGCCCTTGCCGCCGAGGATGTCCATGCCGTGGTTCACCGCGCGCCGGCCCGCTTCCGTCAGCTGCACCTTGAGGATCGCGCTCGCCACGCTGGGCCGCTCGCCCTTGTCGAGCGCGGCGGCCGTGAAGCGGCGTGCCGCGTCGCTCGCATACAGCTCGGCCGACATCTGCGCGACCAGCCCCGCAACCGCGTGAAACTTGCCCACCGGCATGCCGAACTGCTCGCGGATCTGGCCGTAGCCGTTGGCCACGTACAGCGCGGTCTGCTGCATCGCCGAGCCCAGCGCAGGCAGCGATATCGCGCGGCCCGCCGCCAGGCATTCCATCAGCATGCGCCAGCCCTGTCCGACCTGCTGCTCGCCGCCGATGATCCAGTCCATCGGCACGAACACCTTCCGGCCGTGGATCGGGCCGTTCATGAAGGCGCTGTCCATCGGCCGGTGGCGGCGGCCGATGTCCATGCCCGCCTGCGGCACGGGAATCAGCGCGCAGGTGATGCCCAGCTCGCGCTCGCCTTCGGGCCGGCTTTCGTCGACGGCATGGAAGGCCAGCCCGACCACGGTGGCGACCGGCGCGAGCGTGATGTAGCGCTTGTCGAAATCGACGAGGAAGCCGCGCCGCATGCGCCCGCCGATCTCGCGTTCGACCAGCACGCCGCGGTCGGGGATCGACGCGGCATCGGAGCCCGCATACGGCGAGGTCAGCCCGAAGCACGGCAGCTCGCGGCCATCGGCCAGGCGCGGCAGGTAGTGGGCCTTCTGGGTGTCGGTGCCGTAGCGCAGCAGCAGCTCGGCCGGGCCCAGCGAGTTGGGCACCATCACCGTGACGGCCGTGGCCACGTTGACTGTGGCGATGCGCGCCACCACCGTGGCGTGCGCGTGGTGGCCAAAGCCGAGGCCGCCGAACTCCTCGGGAATGATCATTCCGAAGAAGCGCTTCTCGCGCAGATAGCGCCACACCTCGGGCGGCAGGTCGCGCGCCTGGTCGATGGCGTGGTCGTCGAGCATGCGGCACAGCTCGCGTACCTCGTTGTCGAGAAAGGCCTGCTCGCGCTCGGTGAGCCGGTTCGGGCCCATGGCCGCGAGCGCGTCGAAGTCCGGCCGGCCCGCGAAGAGTTGCCCCTCGAAGCCGACGGTGCCGGCCTCCAGCGCTGCGCGCTCGGTGTCGCCCAGCGGCGGCAGCGCCTTCGAGAAGGGCTGCATGGCCCATCGGCCGATCATTGAAGCCAGTGGCATGGTGCGTGTCCTTCCTTCGGATCTGCACCATTCTTCGGGCTCGCAGCCGGCCTCGGGGGCCGGCCGAGGGCGTCCCCGCTTGTCGGAGACGGACGCCTGTTGGCTCGCGCCTGCGTACTGCCGGCTTACTTCTTCTTCGCGGGCTGGGCCGTACCGGCGGGCGCCGCGGCGGGAGCGGCCGCCGGGTCGCGCCAGCCGTATTCCACGTAGCGCCGGATGATCAGGCAGCCCGGCGGCGAATCGATCAGCGAGACGGACGAGGTCGGCTCCTTCTCGTCGGTGTAGACCGCGTAGTTGGGCAGCAGCCGGGTCATCTTGTAGGTGCCCAGTTCCTGCTGGCCGACGCTCGCGCAGGTGAAGGGCGCCACCGAGATTCGCTCGGCCGACACGGTGCAGGCGCCGCTGTCGTCGGGAATGGCGGTGATCGACGCCGCCACGCCCGCGTTCGGAAACTCCATGCCGATCAGCGAGAACATCGGGCCGGCGTCGGGGCGCTTGCGGTCCCAGTCGAGCAGCACGTCGTGGCTGCGGCTGCCCTGCACGGTGAGCGTGGAAAGCCGCGTGATCGCCGGCAGGCAGCGCTTGACGCCGACGCTGGCGGCGGCGCGCGTGAGCGTGTCCTGCGGTGCGGCGGGCGGCGCCTGAGGCACCAGCACGCCCTGGGCGAGCGCGCTGCCGGCGAAGGCCCAGGCAAGGGCGGCCAGCGGCAGACGGGGGAATCGGTGGGTCGGCTTCATCCCGGTCCTCATGCGTAAAGGTTTTCGATGGCGGCGGTGTAGATGCGCACGTTTTCCTCGCCCTCGGGGTCGAGGTTGGCGATGAAGCGGCGCGCGCGCTCGCGGTAGGCCGGCAGGTCGGCGTCGTGCTCGGCGAAGGCGCGCCGCAGGGCGAGACCGCCCTCCTCGCAGTCGAAGCCGTGATAGCGGTAGCCGCAGTCGCCGATGAGGTGCGAGTTGTGGATCAGCGGATAGCCGCCGTACAGCGCCTCGTAATAGAGATAGTTCTGCGCGTTCTCCCAGTGGTGCGCGAACACGGCGTCGATCTTGCCGGGCATCACCTGGAACATCGGAAAGCGCCCCTCGAAGGTGGCCAGGCCATGCTGCACGATGTCCAGGCTCTGCGCGAAGCCGATGAACAGCGGCTTGTCCTTGAGGTGGAAGCTGTTGTAGACCCACATCTTCTCGATGAGCCTGGGCTGCGCACGGTGCGCGGCCTCGCAGCCGAGCATGGGGATGAAGCTGGTCTTCACCATGCAGATGTTGGGCTCGAAGATGGCCACGCGCCAGCGGCTGCGCCCGGGCTCGTAGGCAAAAGGAGCACTCTGCGGCGCACGGGCCATGGCGCGCTCCAGCACCATCGGGCTCCACAGGTGCGGCATGAGGCGCACCGGCGCGCGGAAGGTGCTCTCGAAATACGGCTTGCACGACACCTCGTACTCGGGAATCGTCCACACCTCGTCGTAGGGCGCGCCCGAGATCAGCAGGCCGTGCGGCTTGTCGAAGATCATGCGCTCGATGTCGATCACGTAGTCGTTGCCCACGCGCATCGAGACGATCTTGCCGCCGCGCTCGCGGAATGCCACCGACCACGGCACGGCGAGCTGGGCGCTCATCTCGAACATGACGTCGAGCTGCTGCCCCGCCGTGGCCATGTCGATGATAGGCACGGGCGAGTCGGCGAGGAAGTTGGTGGCGTCCGCCGGGCCGCCGTCGCCGCCGCCGGCCACCAGCACCGCGCTTTCCACGCGCGGCGAGCGCAGCAGCAGCATGATGAGGAACAGGCAGTTCTGGTAGACGCCGTTCTCCCACAGGCTCTGCTCGCCCTTGCGGATGAAGATGGAGACGCCGACCTTCAGCTTCGCCGGCATCATGCGGCGGCCCTCGCGGCCCTCGCTGCGTCTGCGCGGAAGCCGGCATTGCCGCCCACGAGGTGCAGCAGGCGCTGCGCGTAGCCCTCGACGTTCGCGGGGTTGAGCGGGTCGACCGACTGGAACACGCGCTGCGCGCGGTCGCGGTAGTCGTCCAGCCGCAGGTCGTGGGAGCGCACGGCCTCGCGCAGTTGCGCCGCGCCGGCGGCGATGTCGAAGTCGGGGTAGTAGTAGCCCGCGTCGCGCAGCCAGGGCGAGTTGTGCACCAGCGGATAGTTGCCGTAGAGCGCGTCGAGATAGCCGTAGTTCTGGTCGTTCTGCCACTGGTGCGAGACCACCGCGTCGGCGAACTGCACCATGAAGCCCGCGAAGTCGTTGCGGCCGTGGAAGGTCGCCTTGTGCTGGCGCACGATGTCCAGCGAATTCGCCAGGTACAGCATGGTCGGGTGGTCCTTCAGGTGCAGGGTGTTGAGCACCTGCATCGAGGTCACCGTCGAAGGGTCGGCGCGGTAGGCGCCGTCGCAGATCAGCATCGGCACGCTGCAGGTCTTCACCACCGAGATGTTGGGCTCGAAGATCGCCACGCGGAAGCCCGGCTGTTCGGCGGTGCGCCGCTTGTATCCGAAGGGATAGCCCGCCGCTTCGACCTCGGCGACGCGCTGGGCCAGGAACTGCGGCGACCAGAGGTACGGCACCTCATGCACCGGGCAGCGGTGGATGGTGCGCATCATGGGCGCAAACACCTCGTCCTTGGGCAGCAGCCACACCTCGTCGCAGCGGTCGGGCTTGCTGAAGTGGCCCTTGTCGGTGAAGACGATGGGCTCGGCCAGCGCCGCGAAGGGCTGGCCCACGCAATGGAACACCACGCGGCCGCCGCATGCGCGGAAGTAGGAGAGCCATTGCACGTCGAGCGCGCCGGCCATCTCGATGACCACGTCCAGCGCGTCGGTGAGTTCGCGGGCCCGGCCGAAGCCCAGGCCCATGGCGGCCATGTCGACCTGGGGGGGCATGGCCTGCTGGTCGCCCGCATCGATGAGGGTCACGGATTCGACGAAGTCGATGCGTTGCAGCAGCCGGGCCAGGAACAGGACGTTCTGCCCCATTCCGTTCTCCCAGATGTTCTGCCCCGCATGGGTAAGGACTGAAATACCTATGCGCATGAGGCGGAGTGTGTACCAAAAAGAACGGCTCCCACGCCGTGAAGCGAGGGAGCCGCCCGTTCGAGGGCCGGTTCGGCGGCCTTTCAGTGCCTTATTTCCACTTCCAGCCGATACCGGCGTTGATGCCCCACTCCTTGCCCGTGGTCGTCAGGCCCGCGCCCCAGGACATCTTGCCGTCGTCCGACAGCGCCTTGAAGGTCAGCGCCACCGCGCTGTAACCCTTGTAGCTGCCCAGGCCCACGCCCACCGTCTTCTCGCCCGGATACAGCGTCGGCAGGTAGGTGCCCGACATCGCGAACGCCATGGCCGTGCCCGAGTAGGCGATGCGCGCCACGTCGCCGAGCTGGCCCTGCACCTGGTTGAGCTGCTGCACGTTGACCGCGTCGCCCGGCAGAATGCCCGGCGCCACGTTGCTGATGCGCGTGCCGCCCGGCGCTTGGCCGTTGCCCAGCGTGATCTGGTTGTAGTTGACCGAGCCGTCCGGGTTGGTCGCGTACTGCACGCTGCTGGCCTTCGATGCCGCCGAGGCCGCCTTCAGCTGCGCCACGTTGGTCGCGTCGCTGTCGGCCGTGCCCGCCGCCACGCCGGTGATCTGGCGGAACTGGCCGTTGGCCGCATCGCCCACCGACACCGCTGCCTGCGTGCTGGTTGTCGCCTTGATCGCGGCCTCCTGCTGCGCCGTCGCGCCGCCCGGCACGTAGCCGGCCATGCCCGCCGCGGTGGAAGCCACCGAGCCGGAGCCCAGCGCCACGCCGCCGCTTTGCTGAACGATCGCGCCGAAGCCGATGGCCGTGCCCTTCGAGATGTTCTGCGCCTGGCTCAGCGGCGTACCGCCGGCATCCGCGTTGTCGCCCAGGGCCACGCCGCCGCCGCCCGCGCGGGCATTGGCGCCGATGGCCTGCGAGCCGGTGGCCAGGGCGCCCGTGCCGATGGCGATCGCGTTGGCCCCCGTGGCCTGCGCGCCGAAGCCCACCGCCACCGCGCCGTCGGCCGTCGCCTTCGCACCGTTGCCGGCGGCGAAGGAGTTGGCGCCGCTGGCCACCGACTGCGGCCCGATCGCCACGGCTTCCTGGCCGCTGGCCACCGAGTCGCCTGCCGTCGAGTTGGCGTGGAAGTACTTGGTGCCGGTGTTGTAGATGTTGTTGACCGAGGTGCTCAGGCTGTTGAGGTTGACGTTCGTCGTGCTCAGGCTCGTCGACAGGCTGCCGATGCCGCTGATCGCCGTGCTCAGGCCGGTCGAGGTGGAGGTCGAGAGGCTGTTGATGCTGCTCGTCGCCGTGCTCAATCCGCTCGACGTGGAGGTCGACAGGCTGCTGATGCTGCTGGTGGCGGTGCTCAGGCCCGTGGAGGTCGAGGTCGACAGGCTTTCGATGCTGCTCGTGGCAGTGCTCAGGCCGGTCGAGGTCGACGTGGACAGGCTCGCAAGACCGCTGCCGGCCGAGGACAGGCTGGTGGACAGGCTGTCGACGGTGCTGTTGGTCGTGCTCAGGCCGGTCGACAGGCTGTTGATGCTGCTCGTGGCAGTGCTCAGACCGGTCGACGTGGAAGTCGAGAGGCTGTTGATGTTGCTCGTCGCAGTGCTCAGGCCCGTCGAGGTCGACGTGGACAGGCTGTCGATGCTGCTCGTTGCAGTGCTCAAACCCGTGGACGTCGAGGTCGACAGACTGTTGATGCTGCTCGTAGCGGTGCTCAGACCGGTCGAAGTCGAGGTCGACAGGCTGTCGATGCTGCTCGTGGCGGTGCTCAGACCGGTCGACGTGGAAGTCGAGAGGCTGTTGATGCTGCTCGTCGCAGTACTCAGACCCGTCGAAGTCGAGGTCGACAGACTGCTGACGGTGCTGTTCGTCGTGCTCAGGCCGGTCGACAGGCTGTTGATGCCGCTCGTGGCGGTGCTCAGGCCCGTCGAGGTCGACGTGGACAGGCTGTCGATGCTGCTCGTCGCAGTGCTCAGGCCGGTCGAAGTCGAAGTAGACAGGCTGTTGATGCTGCTGGTAGCGGTGCTCAGACCGGTCGACGTGGAAGTCGACAGGCTGCTGACAGTGCTGTTGGTCGTGCTCAGGCCGGTCGACAGGCTGTTGATGCCGCTCGTCGCAGTGCTCAAACCAGTCGAGGTCGAAGTCGACAGGCTATCGATGCTGCTGGTCGCAGTGCTCAGGCCGGTCGAGGTGGAGGTCGACAGGCTGTTGATGCTGCTCGTGGCGGTGCTCAGGCCCGTCGAAGTCGAGGTCGAGAGGCTATTGATGCTGCTCGTGGCAGTGCTCAAGCCGGTCGAAGTCGAGGTCGAGAGGCTGTTGATGCTGCTCGTGGCAGTGCTCAGGCCGGTCGAAGTCGAGGTCGACAGGCTGCTGATGCTGCTGGTCGCCGTGCTCAGGCCCGTCGAAGTCGACGTGGACAGGCTATTGATGCTGCTCGTGGCCGTGCTCAAGCCGGTGGAGGTCGAAGTCGACAGACTGCTGATGCTGCTGGTTGCCGTGCTCAGGCCAGTCGACGTGGACGTGGACAGGCTGTCGATGCTGCTCGTGGCGGTACTCAGACCTGTCGAGGTCGAGGTCGACAGACTGCTGATGCTGCTCGTGGCCGTGCTCAGGCCAGTCGACGTGGAGGTCGACAGGCTGTTGATACTGCTCGTCGCGGTGCTCAGGCCCGTGGAAGTCGACGTCGACAGGCTGCTGATGCTGCTGGTAGCCGTGCTCAAGCCAGTCGAAGTCGAGGTCGACAGGCTGTTGATGCTGCTTGTCGCGGTGCTCAGGCCCGTCGAGGTCGAGGTCGACAGGCTGCCGATGCTGCTGGTGGCCGTGCTCAAACCCGTCGAGGTGGACGTGGACAGGCTATCGATGCGGCTGTTTGCCGTGCTCAGGCCGGTCGACGTGGAGGTCGACAAGCTGCTGATGCCGGTCGAAGCCGAAGTGGACAGGCTGCCGATGCTGCTGGTTGCGGTGCTCAGACCGGTCGAGGTCGAGGTCGACAAGCTGTCGATGCTGCTCGTTGCGGTGCTCAGGCCCGTCGAGGTGGAGGTCGACAGACTGCCGATGCTGCTCGTCGCAGTGCTCAAGCCGCTCGAGAGCGAAGCCGTGACGGTCTTCACCTGGGAGACGTTGACGGCGTCAGTGTCCGCGCTGCCCGGAGCCACGCCGGTGATCACGCGATTGCCGACGTTCAGTTCGCCCGACGCGTTCTGCTTGCTGGTCAGGCCGAAGGCGTCGTAGTTCGTCATCTCCGCGGCGGTGCGGCTGGCCGTGGAGTTAGCACCCAACGCCACGCTGTTGTCGCCGTTGGCGACGGCGTTCTGGCCGATGGCCACGCTGTTGGCGCCGATGGCCTGGCTGTCCGCGCCGGTGCTGTTGGCGTGGAAGTACTTCGTGCCGGTGTTGTAGATCGAACTGACCGACGAGCTCAGCGTGCTCAGGTTGCTGTTGGTCGTGCTCAGGCCGGTCGACAGGCTGCCGATGCCGCTGGTCGCCGTACTCAGGCCCGTGGAGGTCGAGGTCGACAGGCTCGCGAGGGAGCTGTTCGTGGTGCTCAGGCCAGTCGACGTGGAAGTCGACAGGCTGCTGATGCCGGTCGAGGCCGACGTGGACAGGCTGTTGATGCTGCTCGTTGCAGTGCTCAAACCCGTGGAGGTCGAAGTCGACAGGCTGCTGATCCCGGTCGACGTCGAGGTCGACAGGCTCGCAACTGAGCTGTTCGTGGTGCTCAGGCCCGTCGAGGTCGAGGTCGAGAGGCTGCTGATACCGGTCGAAGCCGAGGTCGAAAGGCTCGCAACAGAGCTGTTCGTGGTGCTCAGGCCGGTCGACGTCGAAGTCGACAAGCTGGCGACCGAGCTGTTGGTGGTACTCAGGCCCGTCGAAGTCGAGGTCGACAGGCTGCTGATGCCGGTCGAAGCCGATGTGGACAGGCTGCCGATGCTGCTGGTTGCAGTGCTCAGACCAGAGGAAGTCGAGGTCGAGAGGCTCGCAACGGAGCTGTTCGTGGTGCTCAGGCCCGTCGACGTCGAAGTCGACAGGCTGCTGATACCAGTCGAAGCCGATGTGGACAGGCTGCCGATGCTGCTGGTTGCAGTGCTCAGACCAGTGGAAGTCGAGGTCGAGAGGCTCGCAACGGAGCTGTTCGTGGTGCTCAGGCCCGTCGAAGTCGACGTCGACAGGCTGCTGATGCCAGTCGAAGCCGACGTGGACAGGCTGCCGATGCTGCTGGTTGCAGTGCTCAGACCGGTGGAAGTCGAGGTCGAGAGGCTCGCAACGGAGCTGTTCGTGGTGCTCAGGCCGGTCGAAGTCGAGGTCGACAGGCTGGCAACCGAGCTGTTCGTGGTGCTCAGCGCAGTCGAGAGGCTGCCGATGCTGCTCGCCGAGGTGCTCAGGCCTGTCGACAGGCTGCTGACGGTGCTGTTGGTCGTGCTCAGGCCAGTCGACAGGCTGTTGATGCTGCTGGTGGCGGTGCTCAGGCCAGTCGAGGCGGAAGTCGACAGGCTGCTGATGCCTGTGGAAGTGGACGTGGACAGACTGCCGATGCTGCTTGATGCGGTGCTCAGACCGGTGGAGGTCGAGGTCGACAGGCTGCCGATGCTGCTCGTTGCGGTGCTCAGGCCCGTCGAGGTGGAGGTCGACAGGCTGTTGATCCGGCTCGTTGCGGTGCTGAGCCCGGTGGAAGTCGAAGTCGACAGGCTTGCAACGGAGCTGTTCGTGGTGCTCAGGCCGGTCGACGTCGAGGTCGAGAGGCTGGACAGGCTGCTGTTGGTCGTGCTCAGCCCGGTGGAAAGGCTCCCGATGCTGCTCGCGGTGGTGCTCATGCCGGTGCTCAACTGGGCCACGGTCACGGCGTCCTGGGGGGCGGAGCCGTCGGCCACGTTCGTGACTCGACGCAGCGCGGAAGACGAGCCCACCGAGACTTCGGAAGCAGGCGCGGCGGTGCCGGTGAGGAAGCCCGTGCCGGTCGGCGCCGCCGTGCCGGTCAGGCTGCCCGCGCCGATCGCGACGCTGTTGGCGTACGTCGCATTGGCCTGCGTGCCGATGGCCACCGTGTTCGACGCGGCGCCGGTCGCGTTGGCGCCCAGTGCGATCGCGGCATCGACCACCGTCGCGCCTGGCGGCTTGACCGTCGCGCCATTGCCGATCGCGATGCTGCGGGTCGTCCGGTCATCGGTCGTGGCGTTGCCGCCGATGGCAATGCCGGCGTTCTGGGCCGCGACGCCGATCTGGTCGGCGGATGCGCCGGTACCCAGCGCGATGCTCCCGCCCCAGCTGTTCGCGTTCGTGCCGATGGCGATCGTGTTGACGTCCGTGGTGGAGCCGATCGCCGAGTTCTTGCCGATGGCGATGGAGCCGTCGGCGGCCGCACGCGCGTTGGTGCCCAGCGCGAGCGAATCGGCACCGGTGGCAATGGAAGTGACGCCGACGGCCACGGCATTGGCGGCCACTGCGTTGGCGAGATTGCCGACGGCGATGCCGCCGGTGTTGTTGGCCACGGCGGTGCGGCCGACGGCCACGCTCCTGTCGCCCACCGCGTTGGCAGCCGCGCCCAGGGCCGTCGACGAAGCGCCGGTCGCCTGCGCGAAAGTACCCACGGCGGTGCCCGAGTTCTGGTTGGCTTGCGCCGCGGCACCGGCGGCCACGCTGTTGATGCCGATGGCGTTCGCGCTGTTGCCCATGGCCAGCGAGAAATCGCCGGAGGCGTTGGAGCTCTCGCCGAAGGCCGTGCTCGAGGCGCCGGATGCCGTGCTCTTGAAGCCCACGGCGGTCGAGTTCAGGCCCTGCGCGCTCGCCGCCTGGCCATAGGCGGAGGAGCTGAGGCCGTAGGCGTTGGAGCTGATGCCGATGGCGGTGCCGAAGGTGTTGGCGCGCGCGCCCGTGCCGATGGCGACGGCATCAGAAGCGTAGGCATTCGCCGCGCTGCCGATCGCCACCGCGCCGCCGGCGGTCGCGTTGGAAGCATTGCCGAGCGCGACGGCCGCATTGCCGGTCGCGTTGTTCAGGTTGCCGAGCGCGATGGCGCCGGTTCCGTTGGCCGTGTTGTCGGCGCCCACGGTGACCGCGCCGGTGCCGGTGGAGGTGTTCGGATCGCCGATGGCAACGGCGCCGTTGCCAGTGGCCTTCTGGCCACGGCCGATCGCCACCGCGCCGCCGGCGGCGGTGCTGCTGTTCGCGGTGGTGCCGCTGGAACCGATCGCCACGTTCTGGCCCGTGGCGCCGCTGGTCACGCCATCGCCCTGGGCGATGCCGAAGGCGCCGTTCACCACGGCACCGCGGCCAAGGGCGATGCCCGAGGTGGCTGCCGCCACCACCGACGACTGGCCGCCGATGGCGATGCCGTCGGCGGCCGCCGAGTTGGCGACGCCGTTCAGGTTGCTGCCGACGGCGATCGAGCCCGTGTTCGATGCCACGGTGCCGTTGCCGGCCGCCAGCGAGTTCTTGCCGGACGCGACCGCGCCCACGCCGAAGGCCGTTGCACCGTCCTGGGAAGCGGTCGTGCCGTTGTTGCCGATCGCAAGCGTGTTCTTGCCGCTGGCGGTGGTCTGGCCGCCGACGGCGGTCGAATCCTGGCCGGTGGCCTTGGCGCTCGAGCCGAGGGCGGTGGAGTCTCCCTGCCCTGCATTCGTACCCGTGGCCTGCGCGCCCCAGCCGATCGCCAGGTTCGAGGAGCCGGTGGCTGCCGCATTGGCATTCGTGCCAATGGCAATGCCGTTGACGCCGGCCGCGTTGGCGCCGTCGCCCATCGCGATCGCGCTCACGCCGCTGACGCTGGAGCCGCGCCCGATCGACACGCCGGACGTGGCTGCGGAACTGACGAAGGCTTGGCCGCCGATGGCGATGGAATCGGTTGCGGTCGCCTGGGCTCCCTTGGTCGCGTTGCTGCCGATGGCGACGGAGCCGCTGCCGGAAGCAGTGGTCGAGTTGGCGACGCTCAAGGGCGTGGTGCCGTTGCCGCCCGCGCCACCGATGGCCACGGCATTGAGCGCAGCGGCATTGCTGCCGAAGCCCATCGCGATGCTGGATATGCCGCTCGCGGTCGATTCGAGGCCATAGGCGCTGCTCCAGGCGCCGCTCGCGTTGCTCAGGAAGCCGAAGGCGGAGGCGCCGTTCGCCCTGGCCTGTGCAAATGCACCGTACACGCTGACACCGGTCGAACCGTTGCCGGACGCGTTGCATCCAGCCACCACGGAGTAGGTGCCCGAGCCGTCCTGCGCCGGCGCACCGGTCCCCGCGCTGCCGTTGGCGGTCCCCCCGGGATTCACCCGCCCTACGGTGCCGCTCGAACCGGTCGCACAGGTGCCGTCCGTGAAGATGAGGTTGGCGTACGCCACCCCTGAGGTCCCCTGCAGCGCCGCATAAAGGGAGGCGACGGCCAGGAGACGGAACGTCGAGCGCTTCGCGCCGCTGCTGCGCTTGCCCCTCGCCGACGTGAGTTCGGACGCTGCCACCCAGGCTCCAAGGGCCTCGTTCCAGATGCTTCTGTATGACTTGTTCATTCTCTATTGGGCTCGCGGTGATCGGATGGACTGACTTCGTATCGACATGAATTGCGATGCGTCCCACGTCAGGATCCATCGCTGGAGCGCCGGTCGCGGCAGCACTCAATTACAGGAATGCTGGAATGTACGGAGTTGTTTACATTTCCAACACACCGCAGCGACTTTCAAAATCCCCTCTGATGATTTAGTTCACAAAAGTTTAAAAAAGCATCCACCTCCGAAGCCTCACAATTCCTGAAAGTGGATGGAACAGGGTTTCGGCTTGGCGCCAGAGAAGCCAGAACCAACTCGATCTGCAGCGAACTTCGTCCATCGAACGCTCTTTCAGCACTCTTCCTTGAGCATCCATAAGGCGTCCCGCTTTTTGCCAAAAAATTCACGGGCGTATTTAGAATCGTGAAATTGATCACACTGCCGCAAATCCCGGTTGGTGATTTTTTTCACACAAATACGGATATCGGCCAATTAACATTTGGGAAACAATTCAATGCTTTCAGCATCCAGGCTCCGCATTGGAATCACCATCGGCCTTCATCACGAGGCCGAAACGCTCTGGAACAACGGCATCAAGCAGAACGCCGTTTTCCTGGCGGAGGCGCTGAAGCACTGTCCGACCGTGGCGTCGGTGGTGCTTGTTAACACCACGGCCATCCCGATCACGCCGGCCCTGCCCTGGGACCAGGCGCGCTGGCCCACCGTGAACTTCGAGGCGGCCAAGGACAACGTGGACGTGCTGATCGAACTCGGGGGCCAGATCGACGCGGCGCAGACCGACTACCTGAAGCAGCGCGGCGCGCGGCTGGTGTCGTACTGCTGCGGCTTCGAGTACGTGCACGCCATGGAGGCGATGCTGTTCAGCAAGCCGCTCTGGGGACAGAACCTGTTCGTCAACCAGCGCTACGACGACATCTGGATGGTTCCGCAGGTGGCCAACATCAGCCAGCCGTACTTCGAGGTGCTGCGCCGGGCCGATGCACGCCCGGTGCCCTTCGTCTGGAGCCCGGTGTTCCTGGACGAACGCACGCGCGCGCTGCCCGATGCCGGCGTCTACCAGCCGAAGGCCGGCCCACGCCGGCTCAGCGTGATGGAGCCGAACATCAACGTGGTGAAGTTCTGCCTCTACCCGGTGCTGATCGCCGAGCTGGCCTACCGGTCGCGGCCGGAGGCCATCGCCCTGCTGCAGGTCACCAACGCCGAGCGGCTGGCGAAGGAGAACATGGAGTTCATCACGCTGATGAACCAGCTCGACCTGGTGCGCCAGCACAAGGCCGTCTTCCTGGGCCGGCACGAGACGCCCGTGTTCCTCGCGCAGAACACCGACATCGTGATCTCCCACCAGTGGGAGAACCCGCTCAACTACTTCTACCTGGAGACCTGCTGGCAGGGCTACCCGCTGGTGCACAACGCACACCTGTGCGCGGACCTGGGCTACTACTACCAGGGCAACGACGTGGCCGGCGCCAGCGCCCGTGTGATCGAGGCCATCGACACGCACGAAGCGCAGGCCGGCGCGTACCGCGAACGCCAGCGCAGCCTGATCGGCCGCTACCTCCCTGGCAACGCCGCGGCCACGGAGGTCTACGACACCCTGCTGCTCGGCCTGATGCGGCGCGCCGCCCGATAAGCTCGGCAGTCACAGCCAACGACAAGCAAACGGAACCGACATGCTCGACCCATCCGAACTCCGGCAGTTCTTCCCCGTGATCATGACGCCGAGCCACGACGGCAAGGTCTTCCTGAACTACGTCAACTCGATGCTGAACTTCACCGTGCAGGCCGAACGCGCCGGCATGCGACTGCAGGTGCTCACGCACCAGGGCGAGAGCCTGGTGACGCGCGCGCGGAACAACTGCGTGGCCCAGTTCCTGGCCAATCCGCAATGGACGCACCTGTTCTGGATCGATGCCGACATCGGCTTCTCGGCGCAGGCGGCCTTCCGCCTCCTGCTGTCGGGCTACGACGTCGCGGCGGGCGTCTATCCGCTGAAGCGGGAGAACTGGCCCGAGGGCGGCGTGGCCGCGGGCACGACGCAGCAGCAGTTCGAGTCCACCTTCACCCGCTACACGGTCAACGCCAAGGCGTCGGAAACCACCTTGCGGGTCGAACTCGAAGTGCAGCCCGACGGCTTCATGAAGATGACCGAGGCTCCGACCGGCTTCATGGTGATCAAGCGCTCGGTGTTCGAGCGGCTCATGGCGGGCTACCCCGATCTCAGCTACGTGCCCGACAGCATCGGCGAGGCCGACCTGGGCCTGCACTACCGCTTCTTCGACGTGATGGTCGATCCGCAGACGCGGCGCTACCTGTCGGAGGACTACGGCTTCTGCCGCCTGTGGACGGGGCTGGGCGAATCGATCTACATCGATGCCAATTCCAACCTGTCGCACCAGGGCGCGAAGCTGTATCGCGGCGACTTCGCCAACTCGCTGCTCAACGCACTGCCCCATGCGGTCGGCGGCCCGGCCGGCGCGGCGATGGTGCTTTCGGGCCAGGAATACCTGCAGCCCAACCAGCCGCCGCTCTGAGCCGATCATCGAGCGACTGAAACGACAAAGCCCCGCCGAAGCGGGGCTTTGTCATTGGATCAGCCGCGAAGCTGATCCGGAGGCTGTAGCTCAGGCCGCGACCGTATCCGCCACGCCCTTGTAGTCCTCGATCTTGTCGAAGTTCAGGTACTGGTAGATCTTGTCGCCGTTGCTGTTGATCACGCCGATGTCGGCCATGTACTCCTCGCGCGTCGGGATGCGGCCGAGCTTCGAGCAGATGGAGGCCAGTTCCGCCGAGCCCAGGTACACGTTGGTGTTCTTGCCCAGGCGGTTCGGGAAGTTGCGGGTGCTGGTCGACATGACGGTGGCGCCTTCGCGCACCTGGGCCTGGTTGCCCATGCACAGCGAGCAGCCCGGCATTTCGGTGCGGGCACCGGCATTGCCGAACACGCCGTAGTGGCCTTCCTCGGTCAGCTGCTGCGCGTCCATCTTGGTCGGCGGCGCGATCCACAGCTTGACCGGGATGTCGCGCTTGCCTTCGAGCAGCTTCGACGCGGCGCGGAAGTGGCCGATGTTGGTCATGCACGAGCCGATGAACACTTCGTCGATCTTGGCGCCGGCCACGTCCGACAGCGTCTTCACGTCGTCGGGGTCGTTCGGGCAGGCCACGATCGGCTCGTGGATGTCGGCCAGGTCGATCTCGATGACGGCCGCGTAGTCGGCGTCGGCGTCGCCCTTGAGCAGCTGCGGGTCCTTCAGCCAGGCTTCCTGGGCGGCGATGCGGCGCTGCAGCGTGCGTGCGTCGGCATAGCCCTCGGCGATCATCCACTTCATCAGCGTGATGTTGCTGTTGATGTACTCGATGATCGGTTCCTTGTTCAGGTGCACCGTGCAGCCGGCGGCCGAGCGTTCGGCCGAGGCGTCGCTCAGTTCGAAGGCCTGTTCCACCTTCAGGTCGGGCAGGCCCTCGATTTCGAGGATGCGGCCCGAGAAGATGTTCTTCTTGCCCTTCTTCTCGACCGTCAGCAGGCCGGACTTGATGGCGTAGAGCGGAATCGCGTTGACCAGATCGCGCAGCGTGACGCCGGGCTGCATCTTGCCCTTGAAGCGCACGAGCACCGATTCAGGCATGTCCAGCGGCATCACGCCGGTGGCGGCTGCGAAGGCCACGAGGCCCGAACCGGCCGGGAAGCTGATGCCGATGGGGAAGCGGGTGTGGCTGTCGCCGCCGGTGCCCACGGTGTCGGGCGTCAGCAGGCGGTTGAGCCACGAGTGGATCACACCGTCGCCCGGGCGCAGCGAGACGCCGCCGCGGGTGCTGATGAAGTCGGGCAGCTCGTGGTGCATCTTCACGTCCACCTTCTTCGGGTAGGCGGCGGTGTGGCAGAACGACTGCATCACGAGGTCGGCCGAGAAGCCCAGGCAGGCCAGGTCCTTCAGCTCGTCGCGCGTCATCGGGCCGGTGGTGTCCTGCGAGCCGACCGAGGTCATCTTGGGTTCGCAGTACGTGCCCGGGCGCACGCCCTGGCCTTCGGGCAGGCCGCAGGCGCGGCCGACCATCTTCTGTGCCAGCGAGAAGCCCTTCTTGGTGTCGACCGGGCTTTGCGGCAGGCGGAACAGCGTCGATGCGGGCAGGCCCAGCGCTTCGCGCGCCTTGGTGGTCAGGCCACGGCCGATGATCAGCGGAATGCGGCCGCCGGCGCGCACTTCGTCGAACAGCACGTCGCTCTTGACCGTGAACTCGGCGATGAGCTTGCCGTCCTTGAAGGCCTTGCCTTCGTAGGGGCGCAGCTCGACGACGTCGCCGGTGTCCATCTGGCTCACGTCGAGCTCGATGGGCAGCGCGCCGGCGTCTTCCATGGTGTTGTAGAAGATCGGGGCGATCTTCGTGCCCAGGCACACGCCGCCGAAGCGCTTGTTGGGGATGAAGGGAATGTCTTCGCCGGTGAACCACAGCACCGAGTTGGTGGCCGACTTGCGGCTGGAGCCCGTGCCGACCACGTCGCCCACGTAGGCGACCTGGTGGCCCTTTTCCTTGAGCGACTCGATGAACTTGACCGGGCCGCGCTTGCCGTCTTCCTCGGGCTGGAACGCGGTGCCTTCACGCTTGTTCTTGAGCATGGCCAGCGCGTGCATCGGGATGTCGGGACGCGTGGTGGCGTCGGGCGCGGGCGAGAGGTCGTCGGTGTTGGTTTCGCCGGGAACCTTGAAGACCGTGATGGTCAGGCTCTGCGGCACCTCGGGGCGACTGGTGAACCACTCGGCATCGGCCCAGCTCTGCAGCACGCCCTTGGCGTTGGCGTTGCCCTTGTCGGCCTTTTCCTTGACGTCGTGGAACTGGTCGAACATCAGCAGGGTTTTCTTCAGGCCTTCTGCCGCCACGGTGCCGACTTCGGCATCGTCGAGCAGGTCGATCAGGGGGCTGATGTTGTAGCCGCCGAGCATGGTGCCGAGCAGTTCGGTGGCGCGGGCGCGCGAAATGAACTCGCTCTTCTCGGTGCCGTGAGCCACGGCCGCGAGGTAGCTCGCCTTGACCTTGGCGGCGTCGTCGACGCCGGCAGGCACGCGGTGGGTGAGCAGATCGAGCAGGAAGGCGCCGTCCTTGGGCGTAGCGCTCTTGAGGAGCTCGATCGCTTCAGAGGTCTGCTTCGCGCTCAGGGGCAGCGGCGGGATACCGAGCGCGGCGCGTTCGGCAACATGGTCAACGTAGGCTTGCAACATCTTCTTTTCTCCGGAAACTGGGCTGGCGGGCATGCGGGGCGGCTCCGGCGGTCAAGCAAGAGCCGCGCCGCACCCCACCGGGGTAGGGACGCTTACTTCTTCTCGCCGTCGGCGCCGTCGAACAGGGCCTTGGGCGGGTTCTTCTTCATTTCTGCGGCAAACGCGATCTGGGCTTCGGTCTGGCATTCGTCGGCGATGCGCAGGCCGGCCTTCTGGTTCATCAGCATCGACTTGTTGCCGAGCTGGAGCCACATGGCACCGGCACGCGGGTCTTCGAGGCGGATGGCGCCGGTGCGGCTTTCGACCGGGTGCATGCGGTACTTCTGGCCCTTGGTGCTGACGGTGAAGAAGCCGGGCTTCTTCTCGTCAGGCGTGACGGTCACGTCGGCGCCGAGTTCGCACTGGGCCTTGCCGATCGACACGCGCTTGGCGACTTCGAGGTCGGCGTCGCTGAGGACGATGTTGGTGTCATCGCTGATCGGCGTGACCTCTTCCACCGCCTTGGCGGCCTTGCGGGTGACCTGGCGCTTCGGCGGTGCCTTCTTCGTCGTCTCGGCCTTGGCCGCGGGCTTGGCCGGCGTCGTGCTCTGTGCCACGGCCGCAAGCGGCAGGGCCAGGGCGACGGCGGCGATCAGGGCAATTTTCTTCATGTGTGGGTTTCCTTGAGGCTGGGTTCGAAGGTTTCGTTTCAGGAGGCCGCGAATGCAAACCAGGCTTTCGCCTCGGAGGGCAACGCGCGCCCTGTTGCGTGGGCACGCGTCAGTACCTGCCAGAAATGGCGGTAGCTCGCGCGGTCGTGCAATGTGCCATCAATTTGTGTCGGAGCCCAATCCGCATCGGCCGCCTTTACAAGGATTTTTGTGGCAATTTGAATCTGGGCATCGTCCGGCGCGAAGGCTTCCAGGATCGGCCGGATCTGGTTCGGGTGGATGCTCCACATGCGCGTGTAACCGAATTCGGTGGCCGCCTTGCGGGCCGCCGTGCGCATGGCGCCGGTGTCGTTGAACTCGGTGACCACACAGTGAGATGGCACCTTGCCGTAGGCATGTGCCGCCGACGCGATGGCCAGCTTGGCGCGCACCACCAGCGGATGGCTGAACTGCCCCGCCGCGCCCATGCCGTCGGCCGGGATGGCGCCGGCATGCGCCGAAACGAAATCCATCAAGCCGAAACTCAGCGACTGCACGCGCGGATGGGCGGCAATCTCGAAGGCGTTGTGCACCGCCAGCGGCGATTCGATCAGCACGTGCAGAGGCAGCGCGCCGGCATCGGCCGCATCGAGCGCTGCAACAGCCTGATGCACATCGGCCACCGATTCGACCTTCGGCACCATCAGGTGGCTCAGGCGCGAACCGGCGCGGCCGGCGATGGTGACCACGTCGCCCGCGAAGGCCGGATGGTCGACGGGATGCACGCGCACGCCGACGCGCATGCCGGGCTTCGAGGCCAGCGCGAGCTCGGTGACGAGCGCGGCATGGTCGGCTTCGCCGCCCACGGGGGCGCCGTCCTCGCAGTCGAGGGTGACGTCGAACACGCAGGCGCCGAACTCCTCGGCCATCTCGGCCTGGAGCGCAAGGCTCTTCTTCATGCGCGCCTCGACGCCGCTGTAGTGGTCGCAAACGGGCAGCGCCACCGCGCCGGCCTGCGCGCCGAGCAGCACTTCAGCGGGGTGGGCCGACTTCGTCATGCCTTGTCGCTCTTTCCGCTCTTCTGCGCGACGATGAACATGCGCGGGAAGGCCAGCAGCCGCTTGCCGTCGGTACGGACGGGATAGGCCTCGTCCACGCGGCGCTGGTATTCGGCGAGGTAGCTCGCCTGCAGATCGGGCGGCAAGCGGTCGACGAAGGGCTTCAGGCCGGTGCCGCGCACCCATTCGACGATGGAAGCCGCGTCGGCCATGCGATGCTGGTAGATGGTGTGCCAGACATCGACGTGCGGCGCGAGCGGCGCCAGCAGGTCGTAGTAGCCGCGCAGGTCGAGCAGCAGCGTGCGCAGCCTGTCGGCGTCGCCGATGGGCTCGGCCCACGGCGCCTCGGCCGCGAGCGCGCGCATCAGGCGGTGCGTGGGCTCCTGGCGGTTGTCGGGCATCTGGATGGCGAGCACGCCACCCGGCGCCAGCGCGTCGAACAGGCGCGGGATCAGCTTCTCGTGATCGGGCACCCACTGCAGGGACGCGTTGGCATAGATGAGGTCGGGCGCTTCTTCTTTCGATCGGGGCGCCCAGGTCGCGATGTCGCTCAACTCGAAGCGCGCCTGCGGCAGCCGCTCGCGCGCGCTGACCAGCATGGCTTCGGAGTTGTCGGTCCCGACGACTTGCGCCTTCGGGAACCGGTTGACCAGCAGCTCGGTGGAGTTGCCCGGGCCGCAACCGAGGTCGACCACGCGGGCCGCCTCGGTCAGCGGCACCCGCGCCAGAAGTTCCTGCGCGGGACGGGTGCGCTCGTCCTCGTAGCGACGGTAGAGCGCGGGGTTCCAGTCGAGCATGCTGATCGGCAGTGGCTTACAGCAGGTGGGCGACGCCGGCCTGCTCGTCCTGCAGTTCCTTCAGCGTCTTGTTGATGCGTTCCTGGCTGAATGCGTCGATCTCGAGGCCTTCGACCAGCTTGTATTCGCCGTTCTCGGTGGTGACCGGGAAGCCGAAGATCACGTCCTTCGGAATGCCGTACTGGCCGTCCGACGGGATGCCCATCGTGACCCACTTGCCGTTGGAGCCCAGGGCCCAGTCGCGCATGTGGTCGATGGCGGCGTTGGCAGCCGAGGCGGCCGACGACAGGCCGCGTGCTTCGATGATGGCCGCGCCGCGCTTGCCGACGGTGGGCAGGAAGGTGTCGGCGTTCCAGACCTGGTCGTTGATCAGGTCCTTGACGCTCTTGCCGCCGACGGTGGCGAAGCGGTAGTCGGCATACATCGTGGGCGAGTGGTTGCCCCAGACGGTGAGCTTCTCGATGTCGCCCACGGCCGTGCCGGTCTTGGCGGCGATCTGGCTGGCGGCGCGGTTGTGGTCCAGGCGCAGCATGGCGGTGAAGTTCTTGCGCGGCAGGCTGGGCGCGCTCTTCATGGCGATGTAGGCGTTGGTATTGGCGGGGTTGCCGACCACGAGCACCTTGACGTTGCGGCTGGCGACCTGGTCGAGCGCCTTGCCCTGTGCCGTGAAGATCTGCGCGTTGGCGGCCAGCAGGTCGGCGCGTTCCATGCCGGGGCCGCGGGGACGGGCACCGACCAGAAGGGCGTAGTCGGCGTCCTTGAAGGCCACCAGCGGGTCGCCGGTGGGAATCACGCCGGCCAGCAGCGGGAAGGCGCAGTCCTCGAGCTCCATGATCACGCCCTTGAGCGCCTTCTGGGCCTTCTCGTCGGGGATCTCGAGCAGTTGCAGGATGACCGGCTGGTCTTTGCCGAGCATTTCACCGGAGGCGATACGGAACAGCAGGGCGTAACCGATTTGACCGGCGGCACCGGTGACGGCAACGCGGACGGGCTTTTTGCTCATGGGAGGACTCCAGAAGGTAATGAAACGGTGTCGGCGCTCTCGTGGGGCGCCAGGGGTTCTGCGGGATGAAACACCTTCCCGCAGCGCGAGACCGGCCGCATTTTAAGCCGATTCAATGAGCCTCGTCTTATGTCTTATATAAGATATCCTCAGGGGGTCCGCCAAGGCGCACCCCACCGCTGCCATGAACACGCCCACCCCATTCGACGAGCCCGCGACGCCGTCCTTCAGCCCGCTCTACCAGCAGATCAAGACCCTGATCCTGCAGAGCCTGCAGGCGGGCGAGTGGAAGCCGGGCGAGCCCATCCCGAGCGAGATGGACCTGGCCGTGCGCTACCGCGTGAGCCAGGGCACGGTGCGCAAGGCCATCGACGAGCTCTCGGCCGAGAACCTCGTGGTGCGCCGCCAGGGCAAGGGCACCTTCGTCGCCACGCATGCCGAGCAGCATGTGCAGTACCGCTTCCTCAAGCTCGTGCCCGACGAGGGCGACCCGAGCACCGAAGGCCCGGCCGTGCGCACCATCGTCGACTGCAAGCGCCTGCGCGCATCGGCCGATGTGGCGCGCGCACTCGGGCTGCGCACCGCCGACGCCGTGCTGCAGGTGCGCCGCGTACTTGCCTATGGCGGCGTACCCACCATCCTCGAAGACCTCTGGCTGCCCGGCGCGCCTTTCAAGGGACTCACCGCGGAGCGGCTGCGCGCGTGGCCCGGCCCGATGTACGCGCTCTTCGAAACCGAGTTCGGCGTGCGCATGGTGCGTGCCGAAGAAAAGATCCGCGCCGTGCTGCCCGATGCCGAACAGGCCGCGCTGCTCGACGTGCCTCCGCAGATGCCCCTGCTGAGCGTGGAACGCGTGGCGCACACCTACCATGACACGCCGATGGAACTGCGCCGCGGTCTCTATCGCACCGACACGCACCACTACAGGAACCAGCTGGGCTGACCGCGATGCAGATGAAGGCCGAACACCGGTGCGCCAGCGCGCGCATGCAACCTGCGCATTGCGCTACGAAGTCAATAGCATCCGACTGCAATGGTGCAGTGACTCGCACGTGTCCGCAGCGCGATGGTGCATTGCAATAGAATTTTGCGTTGTTTGCACTTCCCATAAGAAACAAAAGCGTTCGCTCTCAGAACAAGCAACAAGCCAACAGTCACAAAAAGCCACGAAAGCCATCCCCCAATGACAGAGCTTGCAACTCCTCCCCGGCCCAAGCGTCGCGAATTCCGCAACATCAACGCCTTCACCGACCTCACGACCTACCGGCTTCCGCCGGCCGGCATCGTGTCGATCCTGCACCGCGTCAGCGGTGTGCTGATGTTCCTGCTGATGCCGTTCATCATCTGGATGTTCGACACCTCGCTGTCCTCCGACTATTCGTTCGCCCGCTTCAAGGCCGCCTTCAACAGCGGCCTTGGCTTTGTTCCGGGGTGGTTCTTCAAGCTGGTCGCTCTCGCGCTCATCTGGGCCTACCTGCATCACTTCATCGCCGGCCTGCGCCACCTCTGGATGGACGTGAGCCACTCCGCAGTGAACAAGGAGTTCGGCAACAGCTCCGCCATCTTCACGCTGGCCGCGAGCATCATCCTCACGCTGGTGCTCGGCGCCAAGCTGTTCGGCCTGTACTGAGAAGGAGCCAACCATGTCTGTGAATTACGGCTCCAAGCGCGTCGTCGTCGGCGCCCACTACGGTCTGCGCGACTGGCTCAGCCAGCGCATCACGGGTTGCCTGATGGCGCTCTTCACGATCATCCTGCTCGCGCAGCTGGTCTTCACCCGCGGCCCCATCGGCTACGACCTGTGGGCCGGCATCTTCGCCGCGCAGTGGATGAAGGTCCTGACCTTCTCCGTGATCGTCGCCCTGCTCTACCACGTCTGGGTCGGCATGCGCGACGTTTGGATGGACTACGTCCAGCCCGTCGCCATCCGTCTCGTGCTGCAAGTTTTCACCATCGTCTGGCTTGTCGGTTGTGCGGGTTGGGCCATTCAAGTGCTTTGGAAGATCTGACCCACCATGACCTACACAAAAGAAAAAATCACCAAGCGCAAGTTCGACGTCGTGATCGTCGGTGCCGGCGGTTCCGGCATGCGCGCCTCGCTGCAACTCGCCCGTGCCGGCCTCAACGTGGCCGTGCTCTCCAAGGTGTTCCCGACCCGCTCGCACACCGTCGCCGCGCAAGGCGGCGTGGGCGCATCGCTCGGCAACATGAGCGAGGACAACTGGCACTACCACTTCTACGACACGATCAAGGGCTCCGACTGGCTCGGTGACCAGGACGCGATCGAGTTCATGTGCCGTGAAGCCCCGAAGGTCGTGTACGAGCTCGAGCACTTCGGCATGCCCTTCGACCGCAACCCCGACGGCACCATCTACCAGCGCCCGTTCGGCGGCCACACGGCCAACTATGGCGAGAAGCCCGTGCAGCGCGCCTGCGCCGCGGCCGACCGCACCGGCCACGCAATGCTGCACACGCTCTACCAGAAGAACGTCGAGGCCCGCACCCAGTTCTTCGTCGAATGGATGGCGCTCGACCTCATCCGCGACGAGGAAGGCGACGTGGTCGGCGTGACCGCGCTCGAAATGGAAACCGGCGACCTGCACATCCTGCAGGCCAAGACCGTGCTGCTGGCCACCGGTGGCGCGGGCCGCATCTTCCAGGCTTCCACCAACGCGTTCATCAACACCGGCGACGGCCTCGGCATGGCTGCGCGCTCGGGCATTCCGCTGCAGGACATGGAGTTCTGGCAGTTCCACCCCACCGGCGTGGCCGGCGCAGGCGTGCTGCTGACCGAAGGCTGCCGCGGCGAAGGCGCGATCCTGCTGAACAGCAACGGCGAACGCTTCATGGAGCGCTATGCGCCCACGCTGAAGGACCTGGCACCGCGCGACTTCGTCTCGCGCTCGATGGACCAGGAAATCAAGGAAGGCCGTGGCTGCGGTCCCAACAAGGACTACGTGCTGCTCAAGCTCGACCACCTGGGCGCGGACACCATCCACAAGCGCCTGCCTTCGGTGTACGAGATCGGCGTCAACTTCGCCAACGTCGACATCACGAAGGAACCCATTCCCGTCGTGCCGACCATCCACTACCAGATGGGCGGCATCCCCACCAACATCCACGGCCAGGTCGTGGTGCAGAAGGGCGAGGACAACAGCGCGGTGGTGAACGGCCTCTACGCCGTGGGCGAATGCTCCTGCGTGAGCGTGCACGGCGCCAACCGCCTGGGCACCAACTCGCTGCTCGACCTGCTGGTGTTCGGCCGCGCGGCCGGCAACCACATCGTCGAGTTCAACGACAAGCTCAAGGAACACAAGCCCCTGCCCAACGACGCGGCAGACCGCACGCTGGAGCGCCTGAACCGCCTCGAAGCCACCACCGGCGGCGAGTACGCGCAGGACGTGGCCGGCGAGATCCGCGCCGTCATGCAGCAGCATGCCGCCGTGTTCCGCAAGCAGGCCTCGATGGACGAAGGCGTGGTCAAGATCGCCGCCGTGCGCGAGCGCGTCAAGGCCATCGGCCTGAAGGACAAGTCGAAGGTGTTCAACACCGCCCGCATCGAAGCGCTAGAGGTCGACAACCTGATCGAAGTGGCGCAGGCCACCATGGTTTCCGCAGCAGCCCGCAAGGAATGCCGCGGCGCCCACACCGTGGAAGACTACGAGCGTCCGGCCGACGATCCGGTCGCGCCGCTCGGCCGCGACGACGCCAACTGGATGAAGCACACGCTCTGGTACAGCGCCGACAACCGCCTCTCGTACAAGCCGGTCAAGCTGCAGCCGCTCACAGTGGCCTCGGTTCCGCCGAAGGTCCGCACGTTCTAAGAACGGCTCACAGTCAGCTCACACAAAGCATTCACAAGGTCACTACGATGAAGCGCACATTCCAGATTTACCGCTACGACCCGGACAAGGACGCCAAGCCCTACATGCAGACGGTCGAGATCGAACTCGACGGCCACGAGCGCATGCTGCTCGACGCGCTGATGAAGCTCAAGGCGCAGGACCCGACGCTGTCGTTCCGCCGCTCGTGCCGCGAAGGCGTCTGCGGCTCCGACGCGATGAACATCAACGGCAAGAACGGTCTGGCCTGCCTGACCAACATGAACACGCTCAAGGGCACCGTCGTGCTCAAGCCGCTGCCGGGCCTGCCCGTCATCCGCGACCTGATCGTGGACATGACGCAGTTCTTCAAGCAGTACAACTCGATCAAGCCCTACCTGCAGAACGACAGCGTGCCGCCCGAGAAGGAACGCCTGCAGTCGCCCGAGGAGCGCGAGGAGCTCAACGGCCTGTACGAGTGCATCCTGTGCGCGAGCTGCTCCACGAGCTGCCCGAGCTTCTGGTGGAACCCCGACAAGTTCGTGGGCCCCGCCGGCCTGCTGCAGGCCTACCGCTTCATCGCCGACAGCCGCGACGAAGCCACCGCCGAGCGCCTGGACAACCTGGAAGACCCGTACCGCCTCTTCCGCTGCCACACGATCATGAACTGCGTGGACGTGTGCCCCAAGAGCCTGAACCCGACCAAGGCTATCGGCAAGATCAAGGAATTGATGGTGCGCCGCGCCATCTGAGCCCCTCGGTCCAGCAGTTCTTCAGAAAGCAAACATGCAACCCGTCGCCGACTCCCAGGAGCTGCTCAGCGAACGCGCGCTGAGCAAGCTCAAGTGGCGCTGCCGGCGCGGGCTGCTCGAGAACGACCTGTTCATCGCCCGCTTCTTCGAGCGGCACGAATCCCGCATGACCGTGGGTCAGGCGGGAGCGATGGAGACATTGATGGACCTGTCGGACAACGATCTCCTCGACCTCCTTCTGCGCAGAAAGGAGCCCGAGCCCGCATGGGCCGGGGCCGAGGTGGTCGCATTGCTGCAGCTCATGCGCACCGACGGCGCGCAGCGCCCTGCAATTTCTCCTTCGTCCTGAATCCACCTCTGAAAGTAAACCGAAATGAAAGCATCCGATACCAAGGCCACGCTGTCGTTCAGCAATGGCGGCGACAGCGTCGAACTGCCGATCTACAAGGGCACCGTCGGCCCCGACGTGATCGACATCCGCAAGCTGTATGCGCAGACCGGCATGTTCACGTACGACCCGGGCTTCATGTCGACCGCCGCCTGCCAATCGGCCATCACGTACATCGATGGCGACAAGGGCGAGCTGCTGTACCGCGGCTACCCCATCGAGCAGCTCGCGACCAACTGCGACTTCCTCGAGACCTGCCACCTGCTGCTGTACGGTGAACTGCCGGACACGGCCAAGAAGGCCAACTTCACCAAGCTCGTGACCAACCACACGATGGTCAACGAGCAGATGCAGTTCTTCCTGCGCGGCTTCCGCCGCGACGCGCACCCGATGGCCATCATGACCGGCCTGGTGGGCGCCCTGTCGGCCTTCTATCACGACAGCACGGACATCAACAATCCCGAGCACCGCGAGATCGCCGCGATCCGCCTGATCGCGAAGATGCCCACGCTCGTGGCCATGGCCTACAAGTACACGATCGGCCAGCCGTACATGTACCCGAAGAACGACCTGAGCTACGCCGGCAACTTCCTGCACATGATGTTCGCCACGCCGTGCGAGGAGTACAAGGTGAACCCGGTGCTCGAGCGCGCGCTCGACCGCATCTTCATCCTGCACGCGGACCACGAGCAGAACGCCTCGACCTCGACGGTGCGCCTGTGCGGCTCGTCGGGCACGAACCCCTTCGCCGCCATCGCGGCCGGCGTGGCCTGCCTGTGGGGCCCCGCCCACGGCGGCGCCAACGAAGCGGCACTCAACATGCTGTACGACATCCAGAAGGAAGGCGGCGTCGAGAAGATTGGCGAGTTCATCAAGAAGGTCAAGGACAAGAACTCGAACGTCAAGCTGATGGGCTTCGGCCACCGCGTGTACAAGAACTACGACCCGCGCGCCAAGCTGATGCAGGAAACCTGCAACGAAGTGCTGACCGAGCTGGGCCTGGAAAACGACCCGCTGTTCAAGCTGGCCAAGGAACTGGAAAAGATCGCCCTGGAAGACGAGTACTTCGTGTCGCGCAAGCTCTACCCGAACGTCGACTTCTACTCGGGCATCGTGCAGCGCGCCATCGGCATTCCGGTGCCGCTGTTCACCGCGATCTTCGCGCTGGCCCGCACGGTCGGCTGGATCGCCCAGCTGAACGAAATGATCGGCGACCCCGAGTACAAGATCGGCCGCCCGCGCCAGCTGTTTGAAGGCTCGCCGAAGCGCGACGTGAAGCCGATCTCGGCTCGCTGACTCGCGCCATCCGGCCCGGCCATGAAATGAAAGCTGCCTTCGGGCAGCTTTTTTTAGGCCTGTAAATTGCGGTCTCCTTCTTGTTGTTCGACGAAAAAAGGAGAAAGCAGATGGCAGCTTCCAGGCGCGTAGCCAGTTTGTATTCAAGGGCGGCATGCATTGCCCTCGCCGCGGCAGCCCTCTTCGGCTGCGCGAGCGACCCGAACCGGTCCACCGCACCGTCGGCGCCGTCCGGCGGGCAGCAGCAGATCCCCGTGAAGGTGCTCATCATCAGCATGTTCAAGCCCGAGGCGCAGGTCTGGCACGAGCCGCTGAAGCTGACCCGGGAAATCAAGGTGCCGGGCCTGTCCGCCGACGATCCGCTGGTGCGCTGCAACGCCGACTCGGTCTGCCAGGTCACCACCGGCATGGGCCACACCAATGCGGCCGCATCGATCGCCGCGCTGGTGTTCAGCGGCAAGTTCGATCTTTCGAAGACCTACTTCCTCGTGGCCGGCATCGCGGGCGTCGACCCCAACGTCTCGACCATCGGCTCCGCCACCTGGGCCCGCTACCTGGTCGACTTCAGCATCGCCCACGAGATCGACGCGCGCGAGATGCCGCCGACCTGGCGCACCGGCTACTTCGGCATCGGCGCCAAGGACCCGGACAGCAAGCCCAAGTTCGAATACCGCACCGAAGTCTTCCGCCTCGACGAGAAGCTGCTGCAGAAGGCCCTGAAGCTCTCCGCCAACGCGGCACTGGCGGACAACGACAACGCCCGCGCCTACCGCGCCAGGTATCCGCAGCAGACAGCCAGGGCCCGTCCCTCGGTCCTGCAGTGCGACACCGCTGCCGGAGACACCTACTGGCACGGCAAGTACCTTGGCGAGACGGCCGCGCGCTGGGTCTCGCTCGTGACCGATGGGCAGGGCAAGTACTGCACCACCCAGCAGGAAGACAACGCCACCTACGAGGCCTTGAAGCGCGGCAGCGCCGCCGGGCTGCTCGACCTGCGGCGCGTGGCGGTGCTTCGTACCGCATCGAACTTCGACCGGCCCCATCCCGGGCAGACCGCTTACGCCTCGCTGAGCGCCGAGTCGGGCGGATTCCCGATCTCCACCGGCAACCTGCTGATCGCAGGCCGTCCGCTGGTCGATGCGATCGTGGGCAACTGGGCGGCGTGGAGCGCCGGGGTTCCGGCGGACTGAGAGCCGCCGCCCTTCACTTCACCACTTCACGCGCACGCCGATCGAGCCGTTTACCGAACTCTTGACCCTGGCGTTGCCTCCGCTCGACCAGAGCTTGCCGATTTCGCCGTACAGGCTCGTCGACTCGCCCAGCGCCAGCGTGAAGCCGCCAGCGAGCTCGGTGCTGGTGCCGCCGGTGGGCGCCGCGATGTCGGTGGTGGTCGCCCCGTTCACGAAGCGCGCGATGTCCGCGCCGCTGGAAGTCCGGTAGACGTTGAAGCGGCCGTAGGGCTGGAGCGCGCCGATGCCGGTGTCGATCCGGCCCTTGAGCCGCACGCCCGCGCGGGCGATCCAGCCGCTGTCGGCCTGCGGCTGGACGACCGCGCCGACGATGGCGGAGTTGTTCAGGTCCATGTGCTGGTGAATCAGCTGCAGCTGCGGCTCGATGCTCCAGCCGCTGCCGCCCAGCGCGAAGGTCTGCCCCACCTCGATGGAGCCCAGCAGGCTGTTGCCCTTGCCGCTCGTGCCCTGGCTCAGCAGCGGCTCGACCGTGTAGCGGTGGCGGCCCGACTGCACCACCACGTCGGCATAGAAACCGCTGTCATTGCTGTAGGTGCCGTATACGCCCAGGTACTGGCTGCGCAGGTCGTTGCGGCCCACGGCCAGGTTCTGGATGCCGCTGGCAAAGCCCCTCACGCTGGCATCGCCATCGAGCTGGCCGACGTAGAGGCCCGCGCGCCAGTCCGGCATGGCCAGCAGGTCGGTGCCGGCCTGGAAGCCGGTGAGGCGCCCCTTGCTGCCCGGGGCGACCGCGCCGCCCTGCTGGATGTCGATGTCGGTGGAGAGCACGCGAGCCCAGGCGCGGCGGTTCGAGGCACCCGGTGTGGCCGCGCCGCCCTTCACGTCGTCGTCGCCCACGCGCTTGCGCAGGTCGCCCAGCATCGCGAGGTTGCCCTGGCGCAGCTGGCTCGGCAGCGCGCCATAGAGAGACGCTTCGGCGCGGTAGGTGACGATCGGCACGGGCGCGCCGGTCGCTCCGATGGCGCTCGAGCGCAGGTACCAGTTCTCGCCAGCGCCATTGGCGTCGGCGGCGTACAGGCGGTATTCGTAGGCGCCGGCATCCACATGGCCGTTGGTCAGGCTGAAGGCGTCCTTGGTGGTCTGCGCGGTCGTGGTGGCGCCGTTCTGCGCCGTGACCACCTCGATGCCGCTGCCGCTGGTGAGCGCACCCAGGCCGCCGAGGTTGGCTATCTGCACAGTGGTCTTGCCGCTGGCCGTGCCGCCGTCGATCACCAGGCGATCCGAAGGTCCGGTGCCGTTGAGCGCGGTTCCCAGCCGGAGCACGCCGCCGTTGCCGACGTAGGCGCCCGTCACCGTCAGCGTGGTGCCCGCTGTCGTGCCTGCGAGCGAGACGGTGCCGCTGTTGGCGAGCGAGGCCACGGTCTGGCTGAAGCCCGCGAGGTCCAGCGTGGCACCCGAGGCCACGCTGTGGGCGGAAGCCGCGCTGAAGGTGTTGGCCGCGCCCGCCTTGAGCGTGCCCTGCGCGACGTTGGTGGCGCCCGTGTAGTTGTTGGCGCCCGACAGCGTCAGCGTGCCCGTGCCCTGCTTCGTGATGAAGCCGCCGCCGCTGATCGCGCCGCTCAGGGTCGCGTTGAAGGCGCCGGTGTCGATGACCGGATCGGTGCTGCCAGTGAGCTGGATCGCGTTGGCGATCGTCAGCCCGTCGGCGCTGAAGCCCAGGGTGGTGTCGTCGTCCATCGACAGCGTGCCGGTGCCCAGCGCCTGGCTGTTGCCGAGGTTCAGGCGCCCCTGGCGCAGCGAGGTGCCGCCGGTGTAGGTGTTCGCGCCCAAAAGCGTGAGCGTGCCGGTGCCCACCTTCACCAGCGAGCCGCCGGCGCCCGAGATCACGCCCGAGACTTCGGTGCTGGCGTTCAGCCCGCCCGTGGTCAGCGCCTTGGCGCCGAGGATCACGTCACCCGCGCCGGACAGCGAACCGATGGAGATTCCCGCGGCGGTCAGCGAGCGGATGCGCAGGCGCCCGCCCGCGTTGTTGACCACCGTGGCCTGGCCGGCGCTCGCGCGGTCGAAGATGTCGATCAGGCCGCCGCTTTCGTTGACGAAGGTCGCCTGGCCCGCGCTGGCGTCGTCCAGCAGGTTGATCTGGCCGCCCGAGAAGTTGGTGATGCGCGCGTTGCCGGCCGTCGCGTTGGACCAGATGTTGGTCAGCCCGCCATGGTTCTCGATGACGGCGTTGCCCGCGGAGGCGTTGTCGCGAAACTCGGCCGCCGCACCGTTGTTCATGACGAGACGGGCATTGCCTGCCGAGGTGGTGTCGCCGAAGCGGACGAAGCCCGCATTGCCGACGGCGCCGCGCTCGGCGGCGGTGATGGTCAGCCCGCTCGCATCCGTGGTGCCGCTGAAGAGCAGCGAGGCATTGGCCGCCACCGAGACAGGGCCGCTGCCCAGCGCGCCTGTGGCGGCTGCATTGAGGCTGCCCGCCTCCACGGCCGTCCCGCCGACGTAGTTGTTGGCCGCACCGAGCACCAGCGTGCCGGCGCCGGTCTTGCGCAGGCTGCCCGGACCGGAGAGCGTGCCGTTGAGGGTCAACGTGCGCACCAGGTCGACTTCGAAGGTCGCACCGCCCGCTCCGAGGGTGATGGCGCGCGTGCCGGTGGTCGTGCCGGTGGAGCGCAAGGTGCCGGCGTCGAGCGTGAGCCTGCCGGAGGAATTGCCGAGCGCGCCGTCGTCGGCAATGGCGAGCGTGCCGCCAAGCACCGTCCAGGGCGTCAGTTCGGCGGTGGTGCCGGTCAGCGTCCAGGTGTTGGCGCCGATCTTCTCGTAGCGCTCGAAGCCGCGGTAGGTCGCTGCGCCGAGCGAGGTGGTGCCGTCGGTCGCCGCGCCCGCCAGGCGCAGCACGTTGCCGGTGCCGAATGCCGACAGGGTCCCGTCGATCACCGAACCGTTCTGCAGCTCGACCGAGTTGTCGCTGCCGGTGACGCGCACCGCGTCGCCGCGCGTGACGCCGTCACCGCCCATGCCACCTGTCAGGGTGCCGCTGTTGACGATGCTGTTCGCATTGCCGCGGATGCGCAGGCCTGCGCCTCCGATGCCGTTGGCGGCGCTGCTTCCGCCGGCACCACCCGCGCCTCCCACCAGTGCCCCGGTATTGAGCATCGAGTTGCCGCTGGACTCCAGCGCCAGGCCGGCGCCGCCCTCGCCGCCGCCGCCCACCATGCCGCCGATGGTCGCCACGCCGCCATTCCCGCCGTTCCCGCCAATGGCCGTGCCGGTGTTGGTGACGGTGGCGCTGCCGCCTTGCAGCACGATGCCGTCTCCGCCGCCGCCGCCACCGCCGGCCCATTGGCCGATGCCGCCGTTGCCGCCATTACCGCCGACGATGGCCAGGCCCGAGTTATTGACTACCACCGCATTGGCGGCGACACCCTGAAGGCCCGCGCCACCACCACCGCCGCCGCCGGCCAGTCGCCCGCTTCCACCATCGCCGCCACCGCCCCCCACGAGCGTGGTTGCGCCCGTCACGGTGATGGAGGTGCCGGAGGTGTACACGGCGGCACCACCGCCACCGCCGCCGCCTGCGCCATAGGTCGGATCGGGGTCGGGAATGCCGCCGCTTCCCGGCGATCCTCCGACGGAGGCAGTAACGCCGGACGCGCCCACCGCCCCTCCGATCCCGCCGGCACCAGCCGCGCCGTTGCCGCCGGCTCCGCCACTGCCTCCCGACGGAGACGATCCGTTGCTGGTGGGGTACATGCCGATGTTGCCGCCGCCGCCGCCAGTGCCATTTCCAGCACCGCCCCGGCCGCCAGTACCCCCGCCCGCGACGAATGCAGTACCGCCACTGGCCTGCGCCCAGGCGGCCGCCGGAAGGCCAGCCAGGGCCAGCAGGCACACGGCCGCGGTGACCGAAGAAGCTTGCCGCCCGCGCCGATGCGACACCTCCGAAACGGCCACCCAGGTTCCCAGTGCAGCGTTCCATACGCTGCGATAAATCGTGTTCATGCCCCCGCCTCAGTAATGAATTGCAACCAAAATAGGCCGAAATGTAACCAAACATCCAAAAGCGGGGCGAGGGTATCGTTTTCGTCCGCGCGTAGAAATCACCGGAACAGGTGATAGCCAAATCACTGACACGGCAACGTTGCAGGTCGATTCCGAGGCGTCCATCCCGGTCCACGCGTTGCCCGTCGCCACTTGGCACCAAGGCCATCTCGCATCACGATGCCTGACACATGAAAACGGGGAGAAAATGGCCGCCTCATCGCCGAATGCGATGCCCGCAACCCCCATGAGCACGTCAGAACGCAACTTCGCCCGCCGCATCGACCTCACGTCGCTGCAGCTGTTCGTCGCCGTGTGCGAGCTGGGCAGCATCGGCCGCGCGGCGGAGCGCGAGTTCATCGCGGCCTCGGCCATCAGCAAGCGGCTGTCGGACCTCGAGGCCACGCTCGGCACCACCCTGCTCTACCGCCATGCGCGCGGCGTCGACCTCACGCCCGCCGGCGAAAGCCTGCTGCACCACGCCCGCTCGGTGCTCTACAGCCTGGAGAAGATGCAGGGCGAGCTCAGCGAATATGCCGACGGAGTGCGCGGCCATGTGCGGGTGCACGCCAACATCTCGGCGATCGTGCAGTTCCTGCCGGAAGACCTGGGCGTGTTCACTCGCGCCCACGAAGCCATCAAGATCGACCTCGAAGAGCACCTCAGCAGCGAAGTGATCCGCGCAGTGCAGGAAGGCGCGGCCGACCTCGGCGTGTGCCACGTGGCCGGCGGCGCGGGCGAGCTTCAGAGCCTGCCGTACCGGCATGACCGGTTGGCGCTGATCGTGCCCACGGGGCATGCGCTGGCGGCGCAGGGCGCTATCGACTTCGTGGATTCGCTCGACTTCGACCACGTCGGCCTGCACACCAACAGCTCGATCTACGTCGCGATGCACGAGGCCGCGCTCGACGCCGGCCGCAGCATCAAGCTGCGCATCCACGTGACGGGCCTCGACGCCATGTGCCGGATGATCGAGAACGGCCTGGGCATCGGCGTGATGCCGCAGCGCGCCTTCGAACTCATGCGCAACGGCATCGGCCACGGCCTGGTGAGCGTGGCGCTCAACGACGCCTGGGCGGCACGCGAGATCCGGCTGGTGGCGCGCGACTTCTCCACCCTGCCGGTGGCGGCGCGCTCGCTGGTGAATCACCTGCACGCGGCTGCGGACGCCGCAGAACAGATCGCGGCCTGAACCTCGAATTCACGCCCGCAACGACAGACAATCCATTTCCCCACGAAAGACAAGAGACCGACATGGCACGCACGCTCTACGACAAGATCTGGGACGAACACGTCGTCCATACCGAGGAAGACGGCACCGCGATCCTCTACATCGACCGCCACCTGGTGCATGAAGTGACCAGCCCCCAGGCCTTCGAAGGCCTGCGCGAAGCGGGCCGCAAGCTGTGGCGCATCAGCTCGGTCGTGGCCACCGCCGACCACAACACGCCCACCACCGGCTGGGAGCGTGGCTACGAAGGCATTGCCGATCCGACCAGCAAGGAACAGGTCACCACGCTCGACCACAACATCGCCGAATTCGGCGCGGCGGCGTTCTTCCCTTTCCTGAGCAAGCGCCAGGGCATCGTGCACGTGATCGGCCCCGAGTCGGGCGCGACGCTGCCGGGCATGACTGTCGTCTGCGGCGACTCGCACACCTCCACGCACGGCGCCTTCGGCGCGCTGGCGCACGGCATCGGCACCAGCGAGGTCGAGCACGTCATGGCCACGCAGACGCTGCTGGGCAAGAAGGCGAAGAACATGCTCGTGAAGGTCGAAGGCAAGCTGCCTCTGGGCTGCACGGCCAAGGACATCGTGCTGGCCATCATCGGCAAGATCGGCACGGCGGGCGGTACGGGCTACACCATCGAATTCGCCGGCTCGGCCATTCGCGACCTGAGCATGGAAGGCCGCATGACGGTGTGCAACATGGCCATCGAGGCCGGCGCGCGCGCCGGGCTGGTGGCGGTCGACGAGAAGACCATCAGCTACGTGAAGGGCCGCCCGCTCGCGCCCACCGGCGTCGAATGGGACCAGGCCGTGACCTACTGGCGCACGCTGCAGTCCGACCCGGGCGCGAAGTTCGATGCGGTGGTGGAGCTCGACGCCATGCAGATCCAGCCGCAGGTGACCTGGGGCACCTCGCCTGAGATGGTGGTCGAGATCAACGGCCGCGTGCCCGACCCCGACAAGGAAAAAGACGCCAACAAGCGCGGCGCCATCGAGCGCGCGCTGGTCTACATGGGCCTGGAGCCGAACAAGGCCATGAACGACATCTTCATCGACAAGGTGTTCATCGGCTCTTGCACCAACAGCCGCATCGAAGACATGCGCGAAGCCGCCGCCGTGGTGAAGAAGCTGGGCCAGAAGGTCGCGAAGAACGTGAAGCTCGCGATGGTCGTGCCCGGCTCGGGCGTGGTGAAGGAACAGGCCGAGCGCGAAGGGCTCGACCAGATCTTCAAGGCCGCCGGCTTCGAATGGCGCGAGCCCGGCTGCTCGATGTGCCTGGCGATGAACGCCGACCGTCTGGAGCCCGGCGAGCGCTGCGCCTCCACCAGCAACCGCAACTTCGAAGGCCGCCAGGGCGCGGGCGGGCGCACCCACCTCGTGAGCCCGGCCATGGCCGCCGCTGCCGCCGTGCACGGCCATTTCGTCGACGTGCGCACTTTTGCCTGATCTGGCCTGACCTGGAGACATCACATGCAGAAATTCACCGTGCACAAGGGCCTCGTGGCTCCCATGGACCGCGAGAACGTCGACACCGACGCGATCATTCCCAAACAGTTCCTCAAGTCGATCAAGAAGACCGGCTTCGGCGTGAACCTGTTCGACGAGTGGCGCTACCTCGACCCGGGCCTGCCCGGCCAGGATCCGGCCAGCCGCAAGCCGAACCCCGACTTCGTGCTGAACAAGCCGCGCTACGCGGGCGCGTCGATCCTGCTGGCGCGCCAGAACTTCGGCTGCGGCTCGTCGCGCGAACATGCGCCGTGGGCGCTCGACCAGTACGGCTTCCGCGCGATCATCGCGCCGAGCTACGCCGACATCTTCTTCAACAACAGCTTCAAGAACGGCCTGCTGCCGATCGTGCTGCCCGAGTCGCAGGTGGCGCAGCTCTTCGACGAGACCTTCGCCTTCCCCGGCTACACGCTGACCATCGACCTGGAGCGCCAGGTGGTCGTGAAGCCCGACGGCCAGGAGTTCGCGTTCGACGTGCAGGCCTTCCGCAAGTACTGCCTGCTCAATGGACTGGACGACATCGGCCTCACCCTGCGCCACAAGGACAAGATCAAGGCCTTCGAGGCCGAGCGCCTGGCGCAGAAGCCGTGGCTTGCGCATACGATGCTCGCCAACAGCTGAGTCGCCTGAGACCGCTCGCTCCCATTCATTCCTTCAACAGACGACAAAATGAAAATCGCAGTTCTCCCGGGTGACGGCATCGGCACCGAAATCGTGGCGGAAGCCGTCAAGGTGCTCGACGTGCTCGACCTGAAGTTCGAGATGGAATCGGCACTGGTCGGCGGCGCGGCCTACGAGGCGCACGGCCATCCGCTGCCCGAATCGACGCTCAAGCTCGCGAAGGAAGCCGACGCGGTGCTCTTCGGCGCCGTCGGCGACTGGAAGTACGACAAGCTCGACCGCCCGATGCGGCCAGAGCAGGCCATCCTGGGGCTGCGCAAGAACCTGGGCCTGTTCGCCAACTTCCGCCCCGCCATCTGCTACGAGGAGCTGGTGGGCGCCTCGAGCCTGAAGCCCGAACTGATCGCGGGCCTCGACATCCTCATCATCCGCGAGCTGACCGGCGACATCTACTTCGGCCAGCCGCGCGGCCGCCGCATCGCGACGGACGGGCACTTCCCGGGCGCCGAAGAGGCGTTCGACACGATGCGCTACTCGCGCCCCGAGATCGAACGCATCGCCCGCGTGGCCTTCGAGGCCGCCCGCAAGCGCAGCAAGCGCGTGACCAGCGTCGACAAGAACAACGTGCTGGAAACCTCGCAGCTGTGGAAAGACGTGATGCTCGACATCGCGAAGGAATATCCGGACGTCGAACTCGACCACATGCTGGTCGACAACGCGGCCATGCAGCTCGTGAAGGCGCCCAAGAAATTCGACGTGGTGGTCACCGGCAACATGTTCGGCGACATCCTCTCGGACGAGGCCGCGATGCTCACCGGCTCCATCGGCATGCTGCCCTCGGCATCGCTCAATTCGAGCAACCAGGGCCTGTACGAGCCCAGCCACGGCAGCGCGCCCGACATTGCTGGCAAAGGGGTTGCCAATCCTTTGGCTACAATCCTGTCCGCTGCCATGATGCTCCGCTTCTCCCTCAACCAGCCCGAAGCTGCCGACCGTATCGAGTCGGCGGTCAAGGCCGTGCTCGCCTCCGGGCTGCGTACGGGCGACATCTGGTCTGAAGGCACCAAGCGCGTCGGCACCCGCGAGATGGGCGACGCGGTCGTTGCAGCAATCACCAAAAAGACGATTACCGGCTAACCGCAGCCCGCTTCGTCACGCCCCTCCCCGGCTCGACGAGTCGGGCGCAAAAAAGACAACTTTTCTTTTTTTCATAAGGGCAAACTGAAATGGCGAACGCATCTCAACCTCTGGTCGGCCTCGTGGGCTGGCGCGGCATGGTCGGCTCGGTCCTGATGGACCGCATGCAGGCCGAAGGCGACTTCGGTCTCATCGAGCCGGTCTTCTTCTCGACCTCCAACGCCGGCGGCAAGGCCCCGGCGATGGCCAAGAACGAAACCGCGCTGAAGGATGCGAACGACATCGAGGCACTGAAGAAGTGCGACATCGTCATCACCTGCCAGGGCGGCGACTACACCAGCGAGGTGTTCCCCAAGCTGCGCGCCGCCGGCTGGAACGGACACTGGATCGACGCCGCCTCCACGCTGCGCATGAAGGACGACGCGATCATCGTGCTCGACCCCGTCAACCTGCCGGTGATCGAGAACGCGCTCGCCAAGGGCGGCAAGAACTGGATCGGCGGCAATTGCACCGTGAGCTGCATGCTCATGGGCGTCGGCGCCCTCTACAAGGCCGGCCTGGTCGAGTGGATGACCAGCATGACCTATCAGGCGGCCTCGGGCGGCGGCGCGCAGCACATGCGCGAGCTGCTGACGCAGTTCGGCACCCTCAACGCCGAAGTGCGCGCGCTGCTGGACGACCCGAAGTCGGCCATCCTCGAAATCGACCGCAAGGTGCTGCACAAGCAGCAGACCCTCAGCGCCGCCGAGACGGCCAACTTCGGCGCGCCGCTGGGCGGCTCGCTGATCCCCTGGATCGACAAGGACCTGGGCGACGGCATGTCCAAGGAAGAATGGAAGGGCGGCGCCGAGACCAACAAGATCCTCGGCCAGGGCGCGGGCTTCGGCACCGCCGCCGTGCCGGTCGACGGCTTCTGCGTTCGCATCGGTGCGATGCGCTGCCACAGCCAAGCCCTGACCTTCAAGCTCAAGAAGGACGTGCCGGTGGCCGACATCGAGGCGATGATCGCCGCCGACAACCCCTGGGCCAAGGTCGTGCCGAACACGCGCGAAGCCACGGTGAAGGACCTGACGCCGGTGGCCGTGACGGGCACCATGAACATCCCGGTCGGCCGCATCCGCAAGCTGGCGATGGGCCCGGAGTACGTGGGCGCCTTCACCATCGGCGACCAGCTGCTGTGGGGTGCCGCAGAACCGCTGCGCCGCATGCTGCGCATCCTGCTCGAAGCCTGATGAGGGCTGCTCAGGCTTTTGAAACACGAATTGTTGCCACGAAGCAACGCAAGATGTGTGCGTAAGTATGCGCGCACTGGGTAGAACAAGCGCATTGCCTTGTCAGTGCCCGGTGATGATGCTAACGTCCTCTTACAAATTCCGGGCCTGAGCCGCCCCCTATCAGCATGACAAGACATCTGTTGCCTGCGGCCAGCCCATCGGCCGCTCGCCCGCCTCTGCCGTCGAACGGTTGGCGCCTTTCCATTCTTGGCGCGGCGGCAGCCGTGGCCATGGGCATCGCCAGCGTCGACGCCAGCGCCTTCACGCTGGGGCAGCTGAAGGTGCAGTCGGCCCTCGGCGAACCCTTGCGTGCCGAGATCGACGTCACCGAGATCGCGGCCAACGAGGCGGACGGCCTGAAAATCAACATCGCCACGGCCGAGGCATTCAAGAACGCCGGGGTGCCGTACAACTCGGCACTCAGCGACGTCAAGGCGACGCTGCAGCGCCGAGCCGGCGGCCAATACGTGGTGCGCCTGAGCGGCAGCCGCCCGCTGAACGACCCGTTCATCGACCTGCTGCTCGAAGCCAACGGCGCATCCGGCCGCATCGTGCGCGACTACACCGTGCTGCTCGATCCGCCGGCCGCGCGCCAGCCCGCTGCCAGTACGCAGGCCACGCCCATTTCCCCCCAGATCAGCGCTCCCGTCGAGCGTGCAGCCCCTGCGGCACGCGCGCGCCGCGAACGTCCGCCCGTGGTGGCCGCTGCACCTTCCGCGGCGCCCGCGCCTGCAGCAGCGGCTCCCGCCGCGGCAGCTCCGGCGCCTGCCACCTCGGCTGCGCCGGCTCGTAGCGGCGGCGGTGGCGAACAGGTCACGGTGCAGCGCGGCGACACCGCCGGCAAGATCGCCGCCACCTACAAGCCTGCCGACGTCTCGCTCGACCAGATGCTGGTCGCGCTGCTGATGGCCAACCCCGACGCCTTCGTCGGCGGCAACGTCAACCGCATGCGCGCAGGCGCCGTGCTCGACCTGCCGAGCGCAGCCGAAGCAACCGCCGTCCCGCCGGCCGAAGCCCGCCGCACGGTCACGGCACAAAGCCGCGACTTCGGCGCCTACCGCCAGCGCCTGGCCGACAACGCGCCCACTACGAACGTGGCCGCCGCGGGCCGCAAGGCTTCGGGCAAGGTTCAGGCCAATGTCGAGGACCGCAATGCAGCGGCCAGCTCGCCCGACAAGCTCACGATCTCTCAAGGCAATGCCGCCACCCGCGCTGCCGACGAGAAGGTCGCGCAGAACCGCCAGGCACAGGACAGCAGCAACCGCGTCGCGGAACTGTCGAAGAACATCAACGAGCTGAACAAGCTCAAGGCGGCGACCGGCACCGGTTCAGCCGCCGCAGCAGCACCAGCCGCCGCTGCACCGGCACCGGCGACGCCGGGCATTCCGGTTCCAGCCCCCAACACCAGCGCCACGGTTGCGCCTCCGGTTGCCAGCCCCGCGCCTGCTCCGGTCGCCGCAGCGCCGGTCGCAGCTCCCGCACCGGCACCCGCTGCAGCGCCAGCGGCCGCCCCAAGCCCCGCACCTACGCCAGAAGCCACGACTCAGGCCGCAGCACCTGCTGCCCCGGCCGCCGCTCCAGCTGAAGCAGCACCGGCCGCCACGCCGCCAGTGGCAGCCGATGGCACCGCGACTCCCGCAACGGCAGCCGCGAGCGCAGCTGTGGCCGCCGCGCCGAAGCCGGCCGTGAAGAAGCCGGCTCCGCCGCCCCCGCCGCCGGAACCCACCTTCTTCGAAGAGCTGATGGACAACCCGCTGATGCTGGCGGGCGCCGCGCTGATCGCGCTGCTGATCGGCTTCCTGCTGTATCGCGTGCTGGGCCGCCGTCGCGAGGAAATGAGCGAAAGCGTGTTCCTCGAAAGCCGCATTCCGAAGGATTCGTTCTTCGGTGCCAGCGGTGGCGAATCGGTGGACACCAAGCACCGCGGCGACTCCACCGTCTCGTCGCTGTCGTACTCGCCGAGCCAGCTCGATGCGGGCGACGTCGACCCGGTCGCCGAAGCCGACGTGTACCTGGCCTACGGCCGCGACCTGCAGGCCGAGGAAATCCTGCGCGAGGCGCTGCGCCTGAACCCGGACCGCACCGCCATCCACCTGAAGCTGCTCGAAATCCACGCCAAGCGCCGCGACGTCCGTGCCTACGAAAGCCTCGCCACCGAAGTCCACAAGCTGACGAACGGCCTGGGCTCCGACTGGAACCGCGTGGTCGACATGGGCAAGGACCTCGATCCGGGCAACCCGCTGTACGAATCGGGCTCCCCGCGCAGCGGCGGCAGCGGCGGAGCCAGCGCCGCCGAAACGGCAGCCTTCGCAGGCGCCCTGGCGGCTGCAGCCAAGCCGGCAACGCCCGCACCGGTGGTGTCTCCTCCGGTGGCAGTGGCGCCGCCCGCTTTCGTGCCCTCGGTCGCACCGCTGGACTTCGATCTCGACCTGACCACCCCGCCGGCACCCGCTCCCGCCCCGGCCGCCCAGCAGCACGCACCGGTGGGCGCCAGCCTGCCGAAGTCGGCCTACGCACCCGCTCCGACGACGGCACGCCCCGCGCCGCCCCTGTCGAACGGCCATGCCCCGACGACGCCGGTCGACCTCGAGAACGACTTCGACACCGCCCCTGGCGCGCTGTCGGCCGACACGCTGCCCGGTTCGCTGAACCTGAGCGACGCCGACAACACCCGCCCCGCCATGCTGCGCAATGCGCTGCCGGCCGACTCGGGCTTCATCGAGTTCGACATGAGCGCGCTGGCTGGCCTGCCGGCCTCCCGCCCGGTCGAAACCGCCAAGCCCGCATCGGCTCCCGCCGCCGCGCACAACGACGAAGGCGACGACAGCCCGCACGCCGTCAAGCTGTCGCTGGCCCGTGAGCTGCAAGCCATCGGTGACGTCGAAGGCGCCCGCTCGCTGGTCGAGGAAGTCGAAGCCGAAAGTGCTGGCGACCTCAAGTCGCAAGCCCGTCAACTGCTCGCGGAACTGCGCTGATCGGGCTTCGCCGGCCCGCTCTTCTTCGGTCCCCTGAATTCGTGAGGCTGGCGCTCGGCATCCGGTACAACGGCCAGGCGTACGACGGCTGGCAGAGCCAGCCCTCGGGCCGCACCGTGCAGGACAAGCTCGAAGCGGCTCTCACGAAGTTCGCCGCGCAGCCCATCAGGACGCTGTGCGCCGGGCGCACCGACTCGGGCGTCCATGCGCTGATGCAGGTGGTGCATTTCGACACCCCCGTTCAGCGCGAACCCTTCTCCTGGATGCGCGGCACCAACCGCTTCCTGCCCGACGACATTGCGGTGCAGTGGGCGCACCCGGTGCCTGACGAGTTCCACTGCCGCGCCAGTGCTCTTGCCCGTCGCTATGTCTACGTGCTTTCGCAATCCCCTGTGCGGCCCAGCCTCGACACCGGCCGGGTCGGCTGGTCGATGCATCCGCTAGATGGCGACGCGATGCGCGCGGCAGCGGCACTGCTCGTCGGCCAGCACGATTTCAGCTCGTTCCGCGCCTCGGCCTGCCAGGCACGCTCGCCGGTCAAAGACCTGCGGCGCATCGAGATCACGCGCGTCGGCGACGGTGAACGCTGCCGCTGGCACTTCGAGTTCGAGGCCGATGCATTCCTGCACCACATGATCCGCAACCTGATGGGTTGCCTCGTGCGCGTCGGCCGCGGCGATGAACGGCCGGAATGGATCTCGCAAGTGCTCGAGGCACGCAGCCGCGACGCGGCGGCCCCCACCTTCTCCGCCGACGGCCTGTATTTCATGGGTCCGTTGTACGACGCCAAGTGGGGTCTGCCGGCCGAGGCCACGCTGCAGGCCGGCGGGGCTCCGTATGATGGCCCGCCATGAGCGCGCCTTCCCTGCCCCGAACCCGCATCAAGATCTGCGGCCTGACCCGTGAGGCCGATGTCGACGCGGCAATCGAAGCCGGCGCAGACGCCATCGGCTTCGTCCTGTACCCGAAGAGCCCTCGCGCAGTGACGCTCGACCGTGCCGCCGAACTGGCCTCGCGCCTGCCTCCGTTCATCACACCCGTTCTGCTGTTCGTGAACGAGGACGCTCCCAAAGTCATAGCATCGCTCGCCCAAGTGAAGGGCTCCATCGCGCAGTTCCACGGCGAAGAGACGCCCCAGCAGTGCGAGGAAGCCACCGGTCCGGGCCGCTTCCGCTACATGCGCGCCGCCCGTATTCCGCTGGGGGCTGCCGGGGCCGGCTTCGACCTCGTAAAATACGCGTCCGATTACTCCCACGCCCAGGCCATCCTGCTCGACGCGCACGTCGAAGGTTATGGCGGTGGCGGCAAGGCATTCGATTGGTCACTTCTTCCACCCGCCGTCGACGCTCACCTCGTCTTGAGTGGTGGGCTCACACCTGCAAACGTGAGCGATGGCATTCACAGCCTGCGGACGCGCTGCAAGACGCTGTCCGTTGATGTGAGCTCGGGCGTCGAAATCGACGGCCCCGGGAACAAGGGCCTCAAGGACGCCGGAAAGATCCGGCAATTCGTCGCAGCCGTCAGGGCTGCCGACGCGTCCTTTTCAAGTTAGCCGTCGCAGCCGATCGTTCGTCGGGCTGCGGCCCACCGATCGAGAACCATGCAAAGCCAATTTCAGGACTACCAGCAACCCGACGCCACCGGCCACTTCGGCAACTACGGCGGCACCTTCGCGAGCGAAACGCTCACCCACGCGATCAACGAACTGCGCGATGCGTATGCGAAGTTCAAGGACGATCCGGCCTTCCTCGCGGAATTCCACTACGAGCTGAAGCACTTCGTCGGCCGCCCCTCGCCGATCTACCACGCGGCGCGCACCAGCCGCGAAATGGGCGGCGCGCAGATCTACCTGAAGCGCGAAGACCTGAATCACACCGGCGCGCACAAGATCAACAACGTGATCGGCCAGGCGATGCTCGCCCGGCGCATGGGCAAGCCCCGCGTCATCGCCGAGACCGGCGCCGGCCAGCACGGCGTGGCCACCGCCACCATCTGCGCGCGCTACGGCCTCGAATGCGTGGTCTACATGGGCAGCCAGGACGTGAAGCGCCAGAGCCCCAACGTCTACCGCATGAACCTGCTCGGCGCCACCGTGGTGCCCGTCGAATCCGGCAGCAAGACGCTGAAGGACGCACTCAACGAGGCCATGCGCGACTGGGTCACCAACGTGGAAAACACCTTCTACATCATCGGCACCGTCGCCGGCCCGCACCCCTATCCGACCATGGTGCGCGACTTCCAGAGCGTGATCGGCACGGAATGCATCGAGCAGATGCCGGCCATGCTGGCGGCACAGCACGGCACCGACGCAAGCGTCGGGGGCATCACCGGCGAGGCCGAGGGCAGGCAACCCGACGTGGTCGTCGCCTGCGTGGGCGGCGGCAGCAACGCGATGGGCATCTTCCATCCCTACATCCCGTTCGCCGGCACGCGCCTGATCGGCGTGGAGGCGGCGGGCGAAGGGCTCGACAGCGGCAAGCACTCGGCCTCCATCCTGCGCGGCAGCCCCGGCGTGCTGCACGGCAACCGCACCTACCTGCTGCAGAACGACGACGGCCAGATCACCGAGACCCACAGCATCAGCGCGGGCCTCGACTACCCGGGCGTGGGCCCCGAACACGCCTACCTGGCGGACATCGGCCGTGCCGAGTACGTCGGCGTCACCGACAAGGAAGCGCTCGACGCCTTCCACTACCTGTGCCGCACGGAAGGCATCATCCCCGCGCTCGAATCCAGCCACGCCGTGGCCCACGCGCTGAAGCTCGCGAAGACCATGCGCCCCGACCAATCCATCCTGGTGAACCTCTCAGGCCGCGGCGACAAGGACATCGGCACGGTGGCCGACCTGTCGGGCGTCGATTTCTACGACCGCCCCTCGATGCGCGGTCTGAGCGTGAAGGGAGGCAAGTGATGAGCCGCATTGCAGCCACCTTCGAGGCCCTGAAGAAGCAAGGCCGCCGCGCCCTCGTGCCGTACGTGACCGCGGGCTTTCCCTTCGCCGACATTACGCCCGAACTGATGCACGGCATGGTCAAAGCCGGTGCCGACGTGATCGAACTCGGCGTGCCCTTCTCCGATCCGATGGCCGACGGCCCCGTGATCCAGAAGGCCGGCGAAGCCGCGCTGGCGCTGGGCGTGGGCATGAAGCAGGTGCTCGCCATCGTCGCCGACTTCCGCAAGACCGACACGACCACCCCGGTGGTGCTGATGGGCTACGCCAACCCGGTCGAGCGCTACGACCTGGTGCACGGCAAGAAGTCCTTCATCCGCGACGCGGCCGCGGCCGGCGTCGACGGCCTGCTGGTCGTCGACTACCCGCCCGAGGAATGCGAAGCCTTTGCCGCCGAGCTGAAGGCCGCCGGCATCGACCTGATCTTCCTGCTCGCCCCCACCAGCACCGACGAGCGCATGGCCCAGGTCGCGCGCATCGCCAGCGGCTATGTCTACTACGTGTCGCTCAAGGGCGTGACGGGCGCCGGCCACCTCGACGCCGAAGCTGTCGGCCAGATGATTCCGCGCATCCGCCAGCACGTGGGCATTCCGGTCGGCGTGGGCTTCGGCATCCGCGACGCGCGCACCGCACAGGCGGTCGGATCGGCCGCCGACGCGGTCATCATCGGCACCAGGATCATTCAACTCATCGAAGACCAGCCCCGCGACAAGGTCGTGCCGGCCGTGCGTGAATTCCTCGCGGGCATCCGCGAGGCGCTCGACGCCCTGCCCGCCGCGACGGCCAAGAACGCGGCTGGTCGATAATCACCGCCAACACAAGGAGCCCCTTATGAGCTGGCTTGAAAAACTGCTACCCGCCAAGATCGCGCAAACCGACCCGTCCGAGCGCCGCCAGGTGCCCGAGGGCCTGTGGATCAAGTGCCCCGCCTGCGAGACCGTTCTGTACAAGACCGACCTCGAGCACAACCAGAACGTCTGCCCCAGCTGCAGCCACCACCACCGCATCGGCGCCCGCGCGCGGCTCGACGCCTTCCTCGACGCCGAGGGCCGCTACGAAGTCGGCCAGGAAGTGCTGCCGGTCGATGCCCTGAAGTTCAAGGACAGCCGCAAGTACCCCGAGCGCCTGAAGGAAGCCCTGGAAAACACCGGCGAAACCGATGCGCTGGTGGTCATGGGCGGCTCGGTGCACAGCATCAGCGTGGTCGTGGCCTGCTTCGAGTTCGAGTTCATGGGCGGCTCCATGGGCAGCGTGGTCGGCGAGCGCTTCGTGCGCGGCGTCGAGACCGCCATCGAGCAGAAGGTGCCCTTCATCTGCTTCACCGCCACCGGCGGCGCGCGCATGCAGGAAGGCCTGCTCTCGCTGATGCAGATGGCCAAGACCAACGCCGCGCTCACGCGCCTCGCGAAGAAGGGCCTGCCCTACATCAGCGTGCTGACCGACCCGACCATGGGAGGCGTGTCGGCCGGCTTCGCCTTCGTGGGCGACGTGGTCATTGCCGAGCCCAAGGCGCTGATCGGCTTCGCCGGCCCGCGCGTGATCGAATCGACCGTGCGCGTGACGCTGCCCGAAGGCTTCCAGCGCGCCGAGTTCCTGCAGACCAAGGGCGCCATCGACTTCATCAGCGACCGCCGCGAGCTGCGCAAGACGATCGCCAACACGCTGGCGATGCTGCTGCGGCAGCCGGCCGATGCGGTGAGCTGAGCGAAGAAGCTCTGAAGCAATAACAAAAGGGCGCGGATGCCGATGCATCCGGGCCCTTTTGCTTTGGAATTCAGGTGCTCAGAAGGTCAGCTGGTAAGCAAACACCAGCAGGTTGCCCAGCACGATCGCGATCACCTGCAGCACGACGATCGCGGCCAGCGGCGAAAGGTCGACCCCGCCGATCAGCGGAATGAAGCGGCGAAAGGGCCGCACCAGCGGCTCGGCCAAGCGGGAGATCAGGTCGAGCAGCATCGGCGAAGCACCCGGAATCCACGACAGCACCGCGTAGACCACCAGCAGCGCCGTCAGGCCCGAGATGGCCAGCTGCATCAGCCCCACCAGCGACACCAGCGGCAGCGTCGCGATGCGCCCCAGGTTGCCGACCAGCAGCCACAGCAGCAGGAACTTCAGCATCACCAGCAGCCATGCGGCGATCAGGCTTGCCAGGTCCCAGCGCTTCACGGAAGGCACGATGCGCCGCAGCGGCAGCACGATCCAGTCGGTGATCGCGAACACGAAGCGCCCGAGCGGGTTGCCGAAAGGCACGCGGTGGTACTGCATGTACAGGCGCAGCAGGCAGGCGCCGCCGAGCAGACCGACGATCACGTCGAGAAGGAACGAGGGAATCTGGTAGAGCATGAGACGCGGCCGTGAGGGGAATGCGATGATAGCCACGCAAGGCTCTTCGATGACGACACAACCCCTTTTGCATTCACTGCCATTGTTTCCGCTCGGTACGGTGCTCTTTCCCGGCGGTCTTCTTCCATTGCGCATCTTCGAGGTGCGCTACCTCGACATGATCGGCAAGTGCCGCAAGGCCGACGCGCCCTTCGGCGTGGTGAGCCTCACCAGCGGCAGCGAGGTGCGCAAGGCCGGTGCCGACGCCGAGAGCTTCGCCGCCATCGGCACGCTGGCCATGATCCGCGAGTTCGAGTCTCCTCAAAGCGGCCTGCTGCAAATCGAATGCGTGGGCACTCAGCGCTTTCGCGTCCGCAGCAACGAACTGCAGAAGCACGGCCTCTGGGTCGCCGAGGTCGAGGCGGTGAACGACGACGTCGCGCTCGAGATTCCCGACGACCTCCTGCACACGTCCACAGCGTTGCAGCGTCTTGTAGGCACGCTCGAAGAGCGGCGCCGCGCGCAAGGCGGATCGGTGCGCCTGCCCATCGCCGAGCCCTATCGCTTCGACGATTGCGGCTGGGTGGCCAACCGCTGGTGCGAACTGGTGCCGATGCAGCTCGAGCTGCGCCAGCGGCTGATGGAGCTCGACAGCCCGCTGATGCGGCTGGAGCTGGTCAGCGATCTGCTCGCACGCACCGGTATCACTGAATAGGCCGCTCTACTTTTCATAGCGCATGGCGCAGGATTGACGGGCGCTCTGGGCAGGTTTTCTTCAAACCCGATCGGCTAAAATGCCGGGCCCGCGCACGCTCCCGGTTGCGCGCCATCCGCCTCCCATGTCCGATCAAAAGAACCCCTCGCCTCCTTCCGCCCCCGCCGACGAAAACCAGCTCATCGCAGAACGCCGCGAAAAGCTCACGCAGCTGCGCGCAGTGCAGGCCGAGGGCAAAGGCGTTGCGTTCCCGAACGACTTCAAGCCCGGCCATCGCGCCGCGGCGCTCGTCGAGGCCCATGCAGCCACCGAGGGCGAAGCCCTCGAAGCGCAAGCCGTTTCGGTGAGCGTGGCCGGCCGGATGATGCTCAAGCGCGTGATGGGCAAGGCCAGCTTCGCCACGCTGCAGGACGCCACCGACCGCATCCAGCTCTACGTGACGCGCGATGCCGTCGGCGAAGACGTGTACGCCGACTTCAAGCGCTGGGACCTGGGCGACATCCTCGGTGCCGAGGGCACGTTGATGAAGACCAAGACGGGCGAGCTCTCGATCAAGGTCACCAAGCTGCGCCTGCTCACCAAGAGCCTGCGCCCGCTGCCGGACAAGTTCCACGGCATGGCCGACCAGGAGCAGAAGTACCGCCAGCGCTACGTCGACCTGATCACCGACGAGTCCGCCCGCAAGCGCTTCACCGCGCGCAGCAAGGCGGTGAGCGCGCTGCGCGAGTTCATGGTGTCCAACGACTTCCTCGAAGTCGAGACGCCCATGCTCCACCCGATTCCGGGCGGCGCCAACGCCAAGCCCTTCAAGACGCACCACAACGCGCTCGACCAAGAGATGTTCCTGCGCATCGCGCCCGAGCTGTACCTCAAGCGCCTGATCGTCGGCGGCTTCGAGCGCGTGTTCGAAATCAACCGGAGCTACCGCAACGAGGGCATCTCGGTGCGGCACAACCCCGAGTTCACGATGATGGAGTTCTACGCGGCCTACTGGAACTACCGCGACCTGATGGACTTCACCGAGACGCTGATCCGCACCATCGCCGACAAGGCCGTGGGCACGCAGCAGCTCACCTATCAGGGCAAGCCGGTCGACCTGACGCAGCCCTTCGAGCGGCTGACGATCCGCGAGGCGATCCTCAAGTACACCGACGCCGAAGGCGTGGCGCAGGGTGTCGACGACAGCGCCTGGCTCATCGCCGCCCTGCGCAAGCTCGGCATGAGCGAGGAGAAGGACAAGCTCTCGCAGCGCAGCCTCGCCAGCCTGCAGGTGCTGTACTTCGAGGAAACCGTCGAAGAAAAGCTCTGGCAGCCGACCTTCATCATGGAGCACCCGACCGAGATCTCGCCGCTGGCGCGCGCCAACGACGAGCGCCCCGAGGTCACGGAGCGCTTCGAGCTGTACATCACCGGCCGCGAGTTCGGCAACGGCTTCAGCGAGCTGAACGACGCCGAGGACCAGGCCGCGCGCTTCAACGCACAGGTGGCCGCCAAGGACAGCGGCGACGACGAAGCCATGTACTACGACCACGACTTCGTGCGCGCGCTCGAATACGGCATGCCGCCCACCGGCGGCTGCGGCATCGGCATCGACCGGCTGATGATGCTGCTGACCGACTCGCCGAGCATCCGCGACGTGATCCTGTTCCCGGCGCTGCGCAGGGAATCTTGAGCGTGTCTTCACCGTCGTCGCTGCCGACGATCGGCATCGACTTCGGCACATCCAACTCCGCCGTGGCATGCCGGGTCGGCGGAGAAGCCCGCCTTCTGCCCATCGAAGGCGCGGCCACCACCCTGCCCACCGCGATCTTCTTCAACGCCGAAGACCGCACGACCCATTTCGGCCGCGACGCCATCGGCCAGTACCTCTCGGGCACCGAGGGCCGGCTGATGCGCTCGCTCAAGAGCCTGCTCGGCAGTGCGCTGATGCAGGAGAAGACGGCGATCTACGACGGCCTCGTGAGCTTCGAGGACATCATCGCGCGCTTCCTGCGCGAGCTGGCCACGCGCGCCAGCCGCGAACTCGGCCAGATGCCCGAGCGCGTGGTGATCGGGCGCCCCGTGCATTTCGTGGACGACGACTCCAAGCGCGACGAGCGCGCGGAAGAAAGCCTGCGCGTCGCGGCGCGCGCAGCGGGCTTCCGGGAAATCTCGTTCCAGCTCGAGCCCATCGCGGCCGCCTTCGACTACGAGCAGCGGATCACCAAGGAGTCGATCGTGCTGATCGTCGACATCGGCGGCGGCACCTCCGACTTCACCGTCGTGCGCGTCGGCCCCGAGCGCGCCGCGCGCGAGGACCGCAGCGACGACGTGCTGGCCACCAGCGGCGTTCACATCGGCGGCACCGATTTCGACCAGCGGCTGAACCTCGAGCGCGTGATGCCGCAGTTCGGCTTTCGCCATCACGGCCCGCAGGGACGCGAGGTGCCGAGCAAGGTGTTCTTCGAACTGTCGTCCTGGCACCTGATCAACTGGCTCTACGCCGCCAAGGCGCTGCGGCAGGCCAAGGACTTGCGCACCAGCTACGCGGACACGCGCCTGCACGACCGGCTGATGACCGTGCTCGAGGAGCGGCACGGCCACCGCATCGCGAGCGCGGTGGAAGCGGCCAAGATCGACGTGTCGCTAAGCGATGCCCCGACCGCCATCGACCTAGATTGCGCCGAGCGCGGCCTTGCGGCCTCCCTCACGCCGGACGACATGGCCCGGCAACTGGCCACGCCGCTGGAAAGCGTGATCGCCTGCGCCCACGCCTGCGTCAAGCGCGCGGGCCTGCGCAGCAACGACCTTGACGCAATCTACCTCACCGGTGGCTCCTCCGCGCTGCGCCCGTTCCAGCACGCCCTGCGCAGGAGCTTCGCGGGCGTGAACCTGGTCGAAGGCGATCTCTTCGGCGGCGTCGCCACCGGGCTGGCCTGCGCGGCCAGCACGCAGCGCCGGGCCTGAACTCGGTCATTCCATGAAGTACCTGGCGGGCTACCCGGCACCCTTGCTGGAGCAGGTCCGCCAGCTCATCGCCGAAGACAAGCTCGGCGCCCTCCTCGGCCAGCGCTACCCGGGCGGCGTGCACGACATCCAGACCGACCGGGCGCTCTATGGGTACGTGAGCGAGCTCAAGAGCGAGTTCATGCGCAAGGCCGAGCCGCTGTCGAAGGTGATGTTCGACAACAAGCTGCACGTGATCCGCAACGCGCTGGGCACCCACACCACCGTGTCGCGTGTGCAGGGCGGCAAGCTCAAGGCCAAGAGGGAAATCCGGGTGGCCAGCCTCTTCAAGGAGGTTCCGCTGGCGTGGCTGAGGATGATTGTTGTGCACGAGTTGGCACATATGAAGGAGCGTGAGCATGACAAGGCGTTTTATGCGCTGTGCATGCACATGGAGCCGGACTATCATCGCCTCGAGTTCGATCTCCGGCTGTACCTGGAGCACTTGGGCATGGGAGGAAAACGCTTGTGGACAAATGCCGCAGCCTCCGCATCCGGCGAGGGATGACTTCGCGCAGCGGGTGTTCCATTACTCTCTGAGAGCTTCAGCCGCAACGCCAATCCAACGCAGCCAGGCTCATGTCACATCCCCAACAACGATTCTTCGTCGCCGGCGTGAAGCAGTTCCTGCCGTCCTACTTCACCGGGCGGTCGGTGATCGAGATCGGCAGCCTCAATCTCAACGGTTCGGTCCGCGAGTTCTTCCAGGACTGCAACTATCTGGGCCTCGACGTAGGTGAAGGCCCGGACGTCGACCTCGTCTGCCACGGCGAAAACCATGGCGGCACCGCGAACGGCACGGACGTCATCGTCTCGTGCGAGGCCATGGAGCACAACCCGCAGTGGAAGAAGACCTGGCTCAACATGCTGCGCCTGGTGAAGGAAGACGGCCTCGTCGTCATGACCTGCGCCACACAGGGCCGACGCCAGCACGGCACCGTGGAGTTCAACCCTTCCGATTCGCCACTGACCATCGGCAAGAGCCAGAACTACTACCGCAACCTCGCAGCCTCGGATTTCACGGACCTGCTGCAACACGACGCCTGGTTCTCGGTCTGGGGCTTCTTCGAAGACCGCAGCAGCCATGACCTGTACTTCTTCGGCGTAGGCAAGGAGGCCGATGAAGAAACCCGCGCACAGGCACAGCAGCTGCATGCCGCGCTGAAGGACCACTACCACAAGGTCAACGTACTGGGCCATTACTGAAGCGAACGGACATCCCCCGCGCGCCGCCCCATGACGACACTGCCCCGGCTCAACTTCACATCGCTGTCCTCGCACGAGACCTGCGGCGACATCGTCGAAGCCTTCAGGCTGGCGGCGGAACGCCTCGGCTACCCGACCCGCTTCACCCACTGCTACATCGAACCGGGTGAAATCAACATCCTGTTCTTCTTCTGGGATGTGCCGTGGGAACACATCGAGCAGCACCATCCCGATTGCATCGTCGTCAACTTCGAGCCGATGGTGCACGGCACCCATGCGTGGAACGATCGCTATCTCGAGGTCCTCAAGCGCTGCTATCTCTGGGAATACAGCAAGACGAACTTCCAGCGGCATCGCCAGCTCGGCTACCGCAACGCGGACTATGTCGCGCTCGGCTGGGAGCCCGACGCCGCAGAAATCATGCCGCTGGAAGACATCCTGCCCGACGAGCAGCAGGACATCGACGTCGTCTTCTTCGGCTCGCTGACTCGCCGACGCATCGACATCCTCGAAGGGCTGATGGCGCGCGGGCTGCGGGTCGAAGTCAACCGGGGGCGCGCCTGGACGCTGGAAGAGCGCAACAGCTTCATGCGCCGCGCGAAGATCGTGCTCAACCTCCACAACTGGGAAGAGTCGCGCATCGTCGAGGTGCCGCGGCTGTCGATCCTGCTGCGGCACCGCAAGGCGGTGGTCTGCGAGCTGTATCCCGACAGCGAGATCGAGGCGTCGATCCGCAAGGCGGTGGTTGGCGCCCCCTACGAGAAGCTCATTGAGACGATTGAGCAGCTTCTTGCCGATGCACCTCGGCGCGCGAGACTCGAGCGCGAAGGCCTGTCGATCTTCACCAGCGCGTTCGCTGCGCCTCTGGTGGGGCCGGCCATCGAGCGCTTCCTGAATTGGCGTGCACAGCAACCCGACCGCTTCGCCGAGCCGGCAACACCACCGCGCGTCACCCTTTGCCTGACAGCCGGGGATTCGCCCGAAAGCCTGGAGCAGAGCCTTCGGACCTGGGCGGCCCAGACTGCGGTGGAAATTCACCTGGTGCTGGTTGGGCAGACAGGCACCGCCGGTCTTGAGGCCATCCTGGCGGGATCGGGCATCGCCAGTTCGCAGCTGGTATCCCTGCCCTTCGCGTTCGACCGCGCCACCGCCCGCAACCTTGCGCTCGCGCACGCTCAAGGCGACTACATCGTCTTCGCCGACGTCGGCGACGTTCCAGCACCGCAACGCCTGCAACGCCAGACCGCGCTGCTCCAGGCTTGTCCCGATATCGACATCGTCGGCTCCTGGTGCGAGACGCAGGAAGGCCCCTTCGAGTTCTCCGAGCGGCATCAGGACATCCTCGTGGAGTTCTTCGGCCCGCGCCCGCTGTTGCTGTCGGCCTGCATGGTGCGCCGCAGCTTCATGGAGCGCAGCGGCGTGCGCCACGACCCCGAGTTCACGGTGCACGACGACTTCCACATGCTTTGCAAGAGCGCAGTCGCCGGTGCGCGCTTTGCAGTGATCCCCGAGCTTCTCCACAAGCCGGCTACGCCGACCAGCTCCGTCGATGCAGCCCGCGCGGCAACGCTCGCCTCGCGGGCGCGCGCGCGGGTTCTGGCCCATCTGCTTCCCCAATCGAGCGTCGAGCATGTGAACGAGATCGCCAAGCTGTACGACCTCTACTGGCCGCCGGTGCTCGACTTCGCGGAGAAGCTGCTGCTGATCCTCGCGCGCGCGAGCTTCAGGCCGGCTGCGGCACCGGCGCTGCAGTTGGTCGAGCAGGAAACGCTGACGCGCGCGCTACGGCACGAGGCCTTGCGGCTGCTTCAGATCTTTTTCAATGCAGGCCTGGCGGACAAGGAATGGCTGGAGCGCCAGTTCACGGTGCCCGAGATCGCCCAGTTCCTCGCACCCGCATCCAGCCAGTTGCCGGTGCGTGTTTTCAGGTTGGCGTCGGCGGTGGCCCCTACCGAGCCGCATGCTGCGAACGGCTAACTGGCCCGGTCAGCGCAGACGCTGCGAGAGCGCATCCATCGAGGCCATGTAGGCCGAACGATAGGGCTCGTCCAGATTGATGAAGTGCACCAGCAGGGTTTCGTCGGAAGCCAGGTGCGGTGGCGTGTTGATGCTCAGGTTGTCGACGATGCCCTGCTCGTTCACCAGCCCCGCTCCGGACAGCACTTCGTTGGTGTAGTACTGATCGCCCTGGCTGCTGTAGACCGCCGATTTGTCGTCGACCTCGCCGATGCGCTGCCAGATGCGCGCCAGCAGCTCGGCGTTGCCCTGGGTGTTCAGGAAACCCATCACGCCCGAATTGAAGGACCAGCCGCCCACGTCCTTGGCGAGCAGCAGTTCGCGCCCTTCGAGCAAGGCGTCGATCCGGCGGCTCTGGTTGAGGAAGAGCACGTCGGCATCGATCCAGATCACCCACTTGTGATGCGCGATGTGCTGCTGCAGCAGCCAGCTGCGCACCCATGATCCACCAATGCTGGCGTCGACGGCTTCGGGGATCGCACGGTACACGTGGTACGCATAGCCGTGCCTGTCGCAATAGCGCTTCACGTTGTGCTCGGACACCCGCGCGTAGCTTCCGACGTGGTGCGTGTAGAGCGTAACGAAGGCGATGTCGGCGCTGGCGTTGTAGCTCGACACCCGCTCTTCCGACAGCGCCGGATAAGCTGCGGGCTGCAGCACGGGCTGGCCGTGGATCAGCGCATTGTTGACCTGCGCCACAAGCATGTCTTGCAGGTTCTGGTCGTGGAGCAGCATCTCGCGCCATCCACCCTCCGGCGCCACGATGGGCAGCGGCCCGAGGTTGACAACGAAGATGCGCGCCAGGAACCACTGCGGAATGCGCCACGACACGTTGACGTAGATGTCGCCGACCGTCGCGTTGCAGCCGAGCAGGCCTGCCGGACGCAGTCGGGCGGCTTCATCGACGGCGCGATTCACCAGTGCGATGACATAGCCCGCATCGTCCATCAGCCCGAGCAGCATGGCGCGGTTGGCTGGCGTATTGCGCAGCACCATCATGTTGGTCATCGCCGGACCGGGGCGGTCGCCACTGGGAGGCCCTTCGACGACCAGCGAATCCCGCCCCTGCATCAGTGTTTCGACGGCAACCGGATGGAACACCACCGAGTCGCCATCGAGAAACAGAAGCCAGTCGTTCTCCGGCAGCGCGCGCAGGTGGCGCAGGATCTGGCTGTATTTCGCGCTGTCGCGCAATGCCGGGTGACGGATGCGATCGGCCTCGATCCACTGGTGCGGATAGCCGAACCGCCGGCAATAGTGCGCGTGATTGCGCAACACGGCCTCGTCCTTGCGCGGGAAGAAACTGAGGCACAGCGGCATGAGCGACTACTCCGTCAGGCGATCGCGCGAGAGGGTGCGCCTGGCGCCGCGGTACAGTGCCGAGCCTGCAAGCGCAGTCCATGAAAGCGCCGAAGCGTCGGCAAGCAAGGCCCTGCGACGCGCTTCGCTGTCCGGATTGCCCACCCAGCGCCCCGCATCCCGCGCCGCAGCGAAACCCTGCAGCATTCCGTCGAGCGGCACCCCATCACCGATGCTCTGGTTGCAAAGCATCGCCATGTCGCACCCGGCCTCCAGCGCAGCAAGCGCCGCATCGGCAAAGCTGAGCAGCTCGCCGTCGATGTAGCGTCCTGCCTCCATGCTCAAGTCATCGCTGAATACCGCGCCCTCGAATGCAAAACGCTGGCGCAGCACATCCTTCAGCCACTTCTGCGAAAACCCCGCCGGCCGCTTGTCCACCTTCGGATAGATCACATGCGCCGGCATCACCGCCGCGAGCGAGCCCGACAGCCAGTCGTACGGTTTCGCATCGTCGGCCAGGATGGCCTTGAGGCCACGCTTGTCCACCGGGATCTCGACGTGCGAGTCGGCATGCACGAAGCCGTGCCCCGGAAAGTGCTTGCCGCAGTTGCGCATGCCCATCTGCAGCATGCCGTGCATCACGCTCTTGGCCAGCAGCGCGACCACGCGCGGGTCGCGGTGGAAGCTGCGGTTGCCGATGACGCTGCTGCCGCCGTAGTCGAGGTCGAGCACGGGCGCGAAGCTGAAGTCGACGCCGCAGGCGCGCAACTCGCCCGCCAGCACCTGCCCGACCGCCGTCGCGGCCTGGGTGGCGCGCATGGCGTCGTGCACCCAGAGTTCGCCGAGCGCGCGCATCGACGGCAGGTGGGTGAAACCGTCGGTGCGGAAACGCTGCACGCGGCCGCCCTCGTGATCGACGCAGATCAGCAGGTCGGGCCGGATCGACTTGATCTCGGCGTTGAGCGCGGTCATCTGCGCGCGGTCCTGCCAGTTGCGGGCGAAATGGATCACGCCACCCACGAGCGGGTTGGCAACGCGCCGGCGGTCGGCATCGGTGAGTTCGGTGCCGGCAACGTCGATGATCAGCGGCGCGTGGGGGCGTTCTTCGGCAAGCCCGGCGGTCGTCATGTTTTCTCCACCACCACGAAGCTCGCGGCGTATTCGGTTTCGTCGGTCACGGTCACGTGGGCGGTGAGGCCCTGGGCCTCGAACCAGTCTTTCAGGCCGCCATGCAGCACGATGACGGGCTTGCCGCTACGCAGGTTGGCGATCTCGCACAGCCGCCAGCTCATGGGCGAGCGCATGCCCAGCCCGATGGCCTTGCTGAAGGCCTCCTTGGCGGAAAAACGGGTGGCGAGATAACTCAGGCCGCGCTTGGGCCAGCGCGCGCGGCGGGCTTCCCAGACCTTGAATTCGGCGTCGCTCAGCACCTTGCGGGCAAAGCGCTCGCCCTGGCGCTCGAAGGTCGCGGCGATGCGACGCAGGTCGCAGATGTCGGTGCCAATGCCGTAGATCATGCGGCGCCAGCGCTCATTGCTGTTGCTGCTCTTGTTGTTGCCGCTGCGCCTCGCGGATGCAGCGCAGGTAGTCGCGCGTGGCGGCCGTGTAGCCAAGCTCGAGCGCGTCGGCGACGAAGGCGTGGCCGATGGAAACCTCCTGCACGCCCGGCACGGCGCGCAGGAAGGCCGTGAGGTTGTCGCGGCTCAGGTCGTGTCCGGCATTGACGCCGAGGCCTGCCGCAATGGCCGCGCGCGCCGTTTCGGCATAGCGCGCGAGCACGGCCTGCTCGTTCGACGTGCCGCGCGAGGCCGCGTAGCCTTCGGTGTAGAGCTCGACCCGGTCGGCGCCCACGGCCTTGACGGCGGCCATCATCTCGGGAATCGGATCCATGAACAGGCTGACGCGCACGCCCAGCGCCTTGGCTTCGGCGATCAGCGGACGCAGGCGCTCGGCGTCGTCGGGGAAGGTCCAGCCATGGTCGCTGGTCGACTGGGTTTCGCTGTCGGGAACGAAGGTGGCCTGGTGCGGCTTGAGGGTGCGCACGAAGTCCATCAGGTTCTGGAAGGGGTTGCCCTCGATGTTGAACTCGATGGCCGGCCAGTCCTTGGCGAGCAGCGCGGAAAGATCGCTCACGTCGTGAGCGCGGATGTGTCGGGCGTCCGGCCTCGGATGCACCGTGATGCCGTGCGCGCCGGCGGCCAGGCAGGCCTGCGCGGCCTTCACCACGCTCGGAATGCCCAGATGGCGCGTGTTGCGCACCAGGGCGACCTTGTTGAGGTTGACGGACAGCGAGGTGGCGGCGTTGGCGCCGGCTTGGCCCGGAGTGCTCATAGTGCTTGCAGGTCTCTCATCATTTGCCGCGTTCGCAGCGTGGACACGCCGCAATGGTAGTTGAGCAAGGCGCGCAACTGGTTTCGCAGGGCACTGTTGCTGCCGGCGTTCATGGTGGCAATTTCACGCAAGGTGGCGGTAAATGGCGCGCGGTCGTCCAGCACGGCCTGCAGGGCCTGCCAGTCGGCACCGGTCAGCGCGGCCTCGTCGTCGCCGGCCTCGCGCAGGCCGGCCTCGGGAACGAGGCTGTAGCGCAGTCCGCCGGCGAGCGGCTCCAGCGTCAGGGTCTGGACGTCGAGCGACGGCAGCAGGCCGACTGCGCGCAGCAGCAGCAGCTCGAAGGCGCGCAGCGCGGCCGCCTGAGCCGCGGCTTGGGCGCCGGCATGGTCGCCCGCCAGCACCTGCACGACGCCGGCATAGGCGTCGAACAGCGCCTCGTGGGCGTCGTCGCGCGCCAGCAGACGCAGCAGCAGCTCGTTGACGTAGTAGCCCGACAGCAGCGCCTCGCCGGTCGGCATCACATGGCCGCCCATCCATTCGGCGCCCTTGAGCGTACGGATCTCGGCGTCGCCACCATAGTTGAGCTGCAGCGGCTGCAGCGGCAGCAGCACCGGACGGAAGTTGGAACTCGGCCGCTTCGCCCCCTTGGCCACGAGCGCGATGCGCCCGTGGTGCCGGGTGAAGACTTCTAGGATCAGGCTCGACTCGCTCCAGTCGTAGCGGTGGAGCACATAAGCCGGCTCGTGCGAAACGCGGTGGGTGGCCATGTCAGTGCGCTATGGAGCATCGAGGCTTGAAGGCGGCAAACGCCGTGGAGCCGGCTTCGCCGGGCCACTGGCATTGCCCCCTGCAAGGGGGTTGGCAGCTACGCGAAGCGAGCAAGCCTGGGAGTTTGCCTACTCATAGCCGAAGGAGCGCACGCGGGCCTCGTCGTCGGCCCAGCCGGAGCGCACCTTCACCCACAGCTCGAGGAACACCTTGGCGTCGGCCAGCTTCTCGAGCTCGACGCGGGTTTCCATGCCGATGCGCTTGATGCGCTCGCCCTTGTCGCCGATCACCATGGCCTTGTGGCCGTCGCGCTCGACCACGATGGTGGCGGCGATGCGCAGCAGGCGCTTCTGGCCCTTCTTCTGGGGCGGCTCCTCGTCGAACTTGTCGATGACGACGGTGGAGGTGTAGGGCAGCTCGTCGCCGGTCAGGCGGAACAGCTTCTCGCGCACCAGCTCGCCGGCGAGGAATTTCTCGCTGCGGTCGGTCAGCTCGTCCTCGTCGTAGAACCAGGGCTGCTCGGGCAGGTACTTTTCGCAGATGCCGAACAGGCGCTCGACGTCCTTCGGGTTCTTGGCCGACATCGGCACGTACTCGGCGAACTCGTGCTTCTCCTGCATGCTCTTCAGCCAGGGAGCGATGTCGCCGCGACGGTGCACGTTGTCCAGCTTGTTGGCCAGCAGCACCGTCGGAATGCCCTTGCCGAGCAGCTTGAGCACGCGCTCGTCGGCCTGGGTGAAGCTGCCGGCCTCGACCACGAACAGGATCAGGTCCACGTCGCCGACCGCGCCCTGCACGGTCTTGTTGAGCGACTTGTTCAGCGCGTTGGCGTGCAGGGTCTGGAAGCCCGGCGTGTCGACGAACACGAACTGCGTGGCGCCCAGCGTGCGCATGCCGGTGATGCGGTGGCGCGTGGTCTGCGCCTTGCGCGAGGTAATGCTGATCTTCTGGCCGACCAGGGCGTTGAGCAGCGTCGACTTGCCCACGTTGGGCTTGCCGACGATGGCGATGAGGCCGCAGTGCTGGGGACCTTGGGGACCAGCGGCACCCTCGCCGCCTTCGGCGTCTTCGGGTTCCGCTACGGGATTGATAGCATCGTTCATTCTGGGATTCACGCGGCGCCGCGTGCCTTGAGCCGGATCAACATGGCCGCCGCGGCAGCCTGCTCGCCGGCGCGGCGCGAGCCGCCGATGCCGCGTTCGCGAAGGCCCAGCTCGGGCACCTCGCACTCGACATCGAAAGTCTGCTTGTGCGCCGCGCCCAGTGTGGCGGCAACGCGGTACACCGGCAGCTTCATTTTGTGACCCTGCAGCCATTCCTGCAATTCGGTCTTCGGGTCCTTGGCCGCGGCTTCCATGCGCGGGTTGATCTCGACCGACTCATAGAGACGGTGCACCAGCGCCTGGGCGGCGGCAAAGCCGGCGTCGAGGTAAACCGCGCCGATCAGCGCCTCCAGCGCGTCGGCCAGGATCGACGGCCGGTTCGGGCCGCCTGAGCGTGCTTCGCCTTCGCCGAGCCGCAGCAGCGGCGACAGCGCCAGCCCCACGGCCAGGCGATGCAGGGTGTCTTGTTTGACGAGGTTGGCCCGCACGCGCGAGAGATCGCCCTCGGGCAGCGCCGACAGGCGCTGGTAGAGCAGGTGCGAGACCGCGAGGTTCAGCACCGAGTCGCCGAGGAATTCGAGGCGCTCGTTGTGATCGGCCGAGAAGCTGCGGTGCGTGAGCGCGAGCTGCAGCAGCCGCGGGTCGGAGAAGGTGTGCTGCAGGCGCGCCTGCAACGCGGCCAGGCTGCCGTCCACCTTTTTAGGCGCCGTGTTCAGCGGGTTTCGCCCTTGTACTTGAGCGTGAGGTAGGCCGGGCCGAAGAGCGGAATCTCGCGCTCGTACGAGTACGAAACGACCACCTTGTCGCCGACCTTCTTGATGTCGAGGTCCTTGCCGCTGACCGACTTGAAGTCGTCGATGGCCTGGGCGCGATCGAAGATGGCGCGCACCTCGGGCACGGTCGTGCCTTCCTTGGCCTTGTTGGCGGCCTTGTCGATGGCCTGCCACTCGATCAGCGTCGGGATGACCTGCGCGATGACCACGCCCAGGCACCCGAGCACGGCCGCGACGAACACCAAGCCGATGAACGAAATGCCACGTTGCTGCGCAGCGCTGCTGCGAACGGACCGATGTGCTCTCATGCCCTCATACCCCTCGAACTGTGCTTGCAGATGAATGCTTGTTTATTGAAACGGACCGATGCGTCCCAGGTCGCCGAAGTTCATCCAGACAAAGAAGGCCCTGCCCACGATGTTCTTGTCCGGCACGAAGCCCCAGAAACGCGAGTCGGCCGAATTATCGCGGTTGTCGCCCATCATGAAATAGTTGCCCGGCGGGACCTTGCAGACCACGCCTTCGGCCGAGTATCGGCAGTTCTCGATGCCAGGGAAGTTGAAACCGCTGGCTCCGGGGATGAAGGACGGCGTGGTTTCGTCGTTGAGGATCTTGTGCTGCTTGCCGCCCAGGTCCTCGTCGAACTGCTTGAGCAGGCGCATCGATTCGCCGTCGAGGTAGTCGGCGGCCGCCACCTTGGACACCGGCTGGCCGTTGATCGTGAGCTTCTTGTTCAGGTAGGCCACCTCGTCGCCGGGAATGCCGACCACGCGCTTGATGTAGTCCATGCTCGGCTTGGGCGGGTAGCGGAACACCACCACGTCGCCGCGCGCCAGGGGCGTGCCCTCGGTGATCTTGGCGTTGATGACGGGCAGGCGCAGGCCGTAGGTGAACTTGTTGACCAGGATCAGGTCGCCGGTCAGCAGCGTGGGCATCATCGAGCCCGACGGAATCTTGAAGGGCTCGTAAAGGAAAGAGCGCAGCAGGAACACCACCAGGATCACCGGGAACAGGCCGGCGGTCCAGTCGAGCCACCAGGGCTGCATCAGCAGCCGCTCGCTTGCCTTGGCATCGACCGTGTCGACCTGGTTGATGCCCTGCCCCGCCAGGCGCGCATTGCGCTCGGCCAGCGAGGCGTCGAGCTTCGCGGCCGCCTGCTCGCGCCGCGGCAGGAAGTAGAAGCGCTCGGCCAGCCAATAGAGGCCGGTGACCACCGTGGCCAGGAACAGCAGCAAGGCGAAGTTGCCTTCGATCGCGTTGAAGTACCAGGCGCCGACATAGGCGGCGAAGGCCGCGAGGACCAAGGAGGTGATGAATGCCATTTTTTGATCAGTCTTCGACTTGCAGAATGGCGAGGAAGGCCTCTTGCGGGACCTCGACGGAGCCGATCTGCTTCATTCTTTTCTTGCCCGCCTTCTGCTTCTCGAGCAGCTTCTTCTTGCGGGTGATGTCGCCGCCGTAGCACTTCGCCAGAACGTTCTTGCGAAGTGCCTTGATTGTCTCACGCGCAATGATGTTCACCCCGATGGCGGCCTGGATCGCCACGTCGAACATCTGGCGCGAAATGATCTCGCGCATCTTCGAGGCCACCGCCCGGCCGCGGTACTGCGACTGGGAGCGGTGCACGATGATCGAGAGCGCGTCGACCTTCTCGCCGTTGAGCAGGATGTCGACCTTCACCACGTCGGAGGCGCGGTACTCCTTGAACTCGTAGTCCATCGAGGCGTAGCCGCGGCTCACCGATTTGAGCTTGTCGAAGAAGTCGAGCACGATCTCGCCGAGCGGCATCTCGTAGGTCAGCATGACCTGGCGGCCGTGGTAGGCCATGTTCATCTGCACGCCGCGCTTCTGGTTGGCCAGCGTCATGACGGCGCCGACGTATTCCTGCGGCATGTACAGGTGCACGGTGACGATCGGCTCGCGGATTTCCGCCATCTTGCCCACGTCGGGCATCTTGGACGGGTTCTCGACCATGATCACTTCGCCATCGTTCTTGACCACCTGATAGACCACGCTCGGCGCGGTCGTGATCAGGTCCTGGTCGAACTCGCGCTCCAGGCGCTCCTGCACGATTTCCATGTGCAGCAGGCCGAGGAAGCCGCAGCGAAAGCCGAAGCCGAGCGCCTGGCTCACCTCGGGCTCGTAGTGCAGCGAGGAGTCGTTGAGCTTGAGCTTTTCCAGCGCGTCGCGCAGCGAGTCGTACTCGCTGGCTTCGGTCGGGTAGAGGCCCGCGAACACCTGCGGCTGGATTTCCTTGAAGCCCGGCAGCGGCTCGCTGGCGGTGGCGGCTGCGCCACCGGTACCCGTGCGGATCAGCGTGACGGTGTCGCCGACCTTCGCTGCCTGCAGCTCCTTGATGCCGGCGATGATGAAGCCCACCTCGCCCGCTTCGAGCGACTGGCGTGGCTCGGTGTGGGGCGTGAACACGCCGAGGTTGTCGGCGTTGTAGGTGGCGCCCGAGGCCATCATCTTGATGCGCTCGCCCTTGGCGAGGCGGCCGTCGACAACGCGCACCAGCATCACGACGCCGACGTAGGGGTCGAACCAGCTGTCGATGATCATCGCGCGCAGCGCTGCATCGGGATTGCCGCGCGGCGGCGGCACCTTGGCGACGATCGCCTCGAGGATCTCGTCGATGCCCATGCCGGTCTTCGCGGAACAGGGAATCGCATCGGACGCGTCGATGCCGATCACGTCCTCGATCTCCGCCTTCGCGTTGTCGGGGTCGGCCTGCGGCAGGTCCATCTTGTTGAGCACCGGCACGACCTCGACGCCGAGGTCGAGTGCGGTGTAGCAGTTGGCCACCGTCTGCGCTTCGACGCCTTGCGATGCATCGACGACGAGCAGTGCGCCTTCGCACGCGGACAGCGAGCGGCTCACTTCATACGAGAAGTCGACGTGGCCCGGCGTGTCGATCAGATTGAGGTTGTAGACCTTCCCGTCGAGCGCCTTGTAGTGCAGCGCAGCCGTCTGCGCCTTGATGGTTATCCCACGCTCTTTTTCGATGTCCATCGAGTCGAGAACCTGCGCTTCCATCTCGCGCTCCGCGAGACCGCCGCAACGTTGGATCAAACGGTCTGCGAGCGTCGACTTGCCATGGTCGATGTGCGCAATGATCGAAAAATTTCTGATGTGATTCATCAACGGGAACGCTTAAGTACTTGAATTGGCTCGTACGCAGAGTGCTACAGGCAAGAAAAAGGGCGCGTCTTCTGGAGACGCGCCCTGAACCAACAAGCAATGGCAACTGCAGTAGTTGGAGCTTCATTGTAGGCAAAAAGGGAAGCGCGTACATCCGGGAACAGGGTCCAAAAGGGTCGTTGCAGGTCCACAACATCAAAGATACGAACAGGTTATCCACAGGATCGGTGAAGTAGTTACTGAACAACTTGTGGGCGATCTGTGGAGCACCGGTGGACTGCCATCTGACATCTCGCATGGTGAAGGTCGAGGCATTCCTTATGCGCCGACCGGCCACCGAGAGTGCCCTATTCTACCGAAATCCGTCCTTAGCCCTTTTGAAAGTTAGTAGGCGCCAACCGAAATCACCTTTTTCGGGTCGCCCGATTTTTTTAGAGGCCGGCGCCGGAACGTCGTAAACACCTCAAAAAAACGGCCCCAAACCCGACTACCGGGTGGGGCCACTTGACGCCAGACCCGGATCAGCGTGTCTGCCGGATCAGCGCGTACTGCGCCCAGTCGCCACGGCGGAACAGCACACTGAGCGCCTTGCTCTTGTCGGACTTGGCCACGGCGGACTCGAACTCCCGCGCATTCGACACGTCGGTGTTGCCGACCGCCATGATGATGTCGCCCTCGCGCAGGCCCGCACGGGCCGCGGCATCGGTGGCGGCATCGACCTTCACGCCGCCCTTCACCTTCAGCTCCTTCTTCTGCGCATCGGTGAGATCGCTCACGGCCAGGCCCAGCGACTTGGCGGCGGCGGATGCCGGCGGCTTCTGCGCCGGCTCGTCGCGATCGCTCGCGCGCTTGCTGGGCTTGTCGGGCTCGATCTCGGCGATGGTCACGCTCAGGTCGCGCGAGGCACCGCGGCGGAACACGGTGAGCGTGCTCTTCGTGCCCGGCTTGGTGTTGCCCACCAGGCGCGGCAGGTCGCTCGGCTTCTCGATGGGCTTGCCGTCGAACTTGGTGATGACATCGCCCGGTTCCACGCCGGCCTTCTCGCCCGGCGAGCCCGCTTCGACGCCGCGCACCAGCGCGCCCTGCGGCTTGCCCAGGCCGATGGCCTCCGCCACGTCCTTCGTGACCTGGTCGATCTGCACCCCGATGCGACCACGCGAAACGCGGCCCGAGGTGCGCAGCTGATCGCTCACGCGGATCGCCTCGTCGATCGGAATCGAGAACGAGATGCCCATGAAGCCGCCCGAGCGCGAATAGATCTGGCTGTTGATGCCGACCACCTCGCCGCGCATGTTGATCAGCGGGCCACCCGAGTTGCCCGGGTTGATGGCCACGTCGGTCTGGATGAACGGCAGGTATTCGCCGGTGTCGCGCTGCTTGGCGCTCACGATGCCGGCGGTGACGGTGTTCTCGAGGCCGAAGGGAGAGCCGATGGCCATCACCCACTCGCCCACGCGCAGCTTGGAGATGTCGCCGACCTTCACGGCTGGCAGGCCTGTCGCCTCGATCTTCACGACGGCGACGTCGGTGCGCTTGTCGGCACCGACGATCTTGGCCTTGAACTCGCGCTTGTCGGGCAGCGTGACCAGCACTTCGGAGGCGTCCTCGACCACGTGTGCGTTGGTCATCACGTAGCCGTCGGGAGTCAGGATGAAGCCGGAGCCGACGCCGCGCGGACGCTCTTCTTCCTGCGGCTGCTGCGGACGATTCTGGCGCGGCCCCTGGCGCGGCTGGCCCGGCAGAGGCTGGCCGAAGAAGCGGCGGAAGAACTCCTGCATTTCCTCGTCCATCTCGCCATTGCCGCCGCGCTGCACGACCTTCTCGACAGTGCGGATGTTGACGACGGAGGGGCCGACCTGATCGACCAGGTCGGTGAAATCGGGCAGCGTGCGCGTCTGCGCGTGGACCGGCTCGACCGGAAGGAATGTGGCGCTTGCGGTCAGCGCGAGTGCGCAGGCCAGCAGGCCGGAACGAAACTTGTGTCCCTCGACTTTGAAGATCATCGGCTTTCTTTCAAAAGAACAGAGCGGCGAAAAACAGGTCTATGAGTCTGCTCTGCAGGCTTGGTTCAGCGCAATCGGCGCTTCTCAGGCCCGTCAGCGCGTGCGCGCGAGGCTTTGTGCGAATGCGTTCAGCGTCTGCTGCGGCACTTCGCCGACCGCGGTCAGCCACCAGTCGCTGGCCGGCTCAGGCAGGCGGCGGCGGATCGCGTTGGTCGCGCCGATGGTCAGCACGCCATCGCGCGGCGAGCGCGCCGGGTCGTAGCGTTCGATGAAGAGCGACACGGAAGCAAGGCCGTCGGAGAAAGTCCACTGGACCGTGGCTGCATCCTGCTGTTTTGCCTTGCCGCCGCTGTCGTCACCCGATGTCGGGCGGCGGAAGAAGCTTCGGGGCTTGAATCCGGCCACGGGCGTGCGCAGAGTCCAGCCTTCGTCCTGCGCGTTGCTGCGTTCGAGTTCGAGCTTCTCGACCCGGTAGCCTGCGGTGTTGGACATCATCTGCGCGAGCGCCTGCGCCTTCACCGGCGCATCGAGCTGAAGCTCGGAGAAGGCCGACTGCTCCACCACGCGGGAGTCGCTGTCGACGGTCTGCAGCTTCACCACGAGGCCCGAGCGGCGCTCGCTCCAAATGCGATAGCCGAAGCGCAGCCCGTCGTGCGGCACCAGCTGCACCACGTCGGCGTCGAAGCCGGCGACGCGATCCTTGCCGATCGCGCGCACGTCGTAGAAATCGCCGATCGAGGAATCGGGCTTGTCCGGCAGATTCGGGAAGAGATCGAGGTTCTCGCGCTTCTCGACCTTCACCACCTTCGCCTCCGGCAGGAAGGTCATGACGTTGCGGTTGCGCCGGAAGGTGGAGCGCGGCGGCCCCGTCAAGGCCTCGATGCGCTCGATCTGGTGTTCGCCGTCACGCACATGCCAGATGCGCGCGCTCGACAGGTCGCCGCCCGGCGCAGACACCACGAAGGTGCCCACGTAGTTGCGCTGCCGGGCACCGGTGTGCATGCGCTGCAGCCACTCGGTCACGTTCATGGCCGGCGGCTCGTCCGTCTGCGCGGTTGCCGCACTCTTCGCATTCGCGGTGCCCGAGCGGGTCTGCGCGGTGGCGGCCTGCGCGAGGCAGAAAGCAGCAAACACAAGCACGAAGGCGCGTGCGGAGATCGGCATCGGAACGGTCATTACGGGCGGCTAGGGGTGCGCGCGCTCATCAGCGCGTCGGGCCCTCGAAAGTGGCATTGCGCAGGAAACCGGAAGGCATTTGCGAAGCGCCGCCGGCCTGCTGGTGCGCCTCGAGGAGTTGATCGAGACGCGGATCGCGCAGCATGACCTGGGGATTGCCGTTGCCCACGATCACGCGGGTCGGGGTCAACGTGTTGCTGACAGCCTGCGGGCCGTTGCCGTTGTTGGCAGCGGCCGCCGCCAGCACCGAGTTGACGGCCGGCTGCTGTTGCTGCTGCACGGAAGCCAGCTGCGCACCGCCTTGCGGCACCGGCGAGCCATTGCCGACCAGCGTCCAGCTGATGGCGGCAACGGCCATCAGCGACGCGGCGCCAGCCACCAGCTTCCAGCGGAACACCGGCTCGTTGGCCGCTTCCGCCCTGCGCCGCACAGGGACCGCCACCGGCACGGCGACGGGCTCCTGCACCGGAGCCATCATCACCGGTTCAGCCGCCAGTCGCTGCTGGAAGCGCGCCAGGAACGCCGATGTATCGCTGCACGGCGAATGGGAACCGGAACGCAGCACGTCGCCCACCACGTGGTAGGCCTGCCATGCCGCACGCGACTCGCCTTCGGCGCCGATCGCTTCAATGGCTTGCGCGAACGCCTCGCCCTGCAAATGACCATCCGCAAGTGCGGACACCTGTTCCCGAACCGTCATCGTCTGATTCATTTCATTCACCTGCTTACTTACCAACGCTTGCCGGACTGGTTGTCCAGCAAGGGCTTGACCCTGGCCGAAATGGCCTCGCGCGCCCGAAAAATCCGCGAACGCACCGTGCCGATAGGGCAATCCATGACCTCGGCAATCTCTTCGTAACTCATGCCCTCGATTTCGCGCAGCGTGACCGCCTGGCGCAACTCGGCGGGGAGCGCTTCCATGGCGGCTTCGACGGCGGCGGCGATTTCGTTCGCCGCCAGGACCGATTCGGGGGTTTCGTCGGTGGTTGGTTCGTTTCCGGGACGGTAAGTTTCATCCTCGTCCTCGGAAGAAGGCCTCAGGGCCGCCTCGGAGATGGTCGGATCGCGCTTCATGTCCACCAACGCCTTCTTGGCGGTGTTGACGGCGATCCGGTAGAGCCAGGTATAGAACTGCGCCTCGCCGCGGAACTGATGCAGCGCGCGGTAGGCTCGGATGAAGGTTTCCTGCGCGATGTCCTCGATCAGATCGACGTCGCGCACCATCCGCCCGATCAGGCGCTCGATGCGGCGCTGGTACTTGATGACCAGCAGTTCGAAGGCCTTCTGGTCCCCCGCGACGGTGCGCTGGACCAGCTGGAAGTCGACCTCACCCGGACGCGCCGCCACGGCGGGCGCGTCTGTCAGGCCGGAATCCGGCGGCACGGGCGGGGAAGTGGTCATCGACGAAGGTTCAGGGCGCGTCGGCCGGAGCTGTCGCGCGCCAGGGGTCGGCCGCGGGTGCGGCGGCCGGGGGGCGCGAATATACCGCGCGGCGCAGGTCGCGCCAGCGCTCGGGCATGGCCCGCTGCTCGATCCAGATCCAGCGCCCCGCACGGCCCGGCTCGCTGAGCCGCAGCAGCATCAGCGACTGGAAATCGAGCGCCACGGATGCCCGTGCGGCGTGCACGTCGCGGGAAGCTTGGTTGCCCGTCAGCGACCAATAGAGGCCGTCGAAGTGAAGCACGCCAGCGCCCTCCTGCCGCAGGCCGAAGCCCGCCGCGACGCCCGCGAAGACGACACTGAGAACCAGCAGTAGATGGCGCCACCCGACGCTATCGAAGAGATAGCAGGACGCGCCAGCGCAAAGAGCGCCCAGCGCCCAGAGAACGACAAGAATCCGGGTTGCGCCACGCGAGCGCCCCACCGGATAGGTCACCGACGGCGCGCTGTGCATGACAGAGCGACGCTCAAGCGCGCTTGAACACCAGCGTGCCGTTGGTGCCGCCGAAGCCGAAGTTGTTCTTGACCGCGACGTCGATCTTCAGATCGCGCGCCTCGTTGGCGCAGTAGTCGAGATCGCACTCCGGATCCTGGTTGAAGATATTGATGGTCGGCGGGCTCTTCTGCTCGTGCAGCGCCATCACGGTGAACACCGACTCAATGCCGCCCGCGCCGCCCAGCAGGTGGCCGGTCATGGACTTGGTCGAATTGACGACCAGCTTCTTCGCGTGATCGCCGAAAGCCAGCTTGACCGCATTGGTCTCGTTGACGTCGCCGATCTGCGTGGAAGTACCGTGCGCATTGAGGTATTGCACCTGATCGGCGTTGACGCCCGCGTTCGACAGCGCCATGGCCATCGAGCGGCGGGGGCCGTCGACGTCAGGCGCGGTCATGTGATACGCGTCGCCCGTCAGGCCGAAGCCTGCGACCTCTGCATAGATCTTGGCGCCGCGAGCCTTGGCGTGTTCGTACTCCTCGAGCACCAGCACGCCGGCACCCTCGCCCAGCACGAAGCCGTCACGGTCCTTGTCCCACGGGCGCGAGGCCGTAGCCGGATCATCGTTGCGGGTGCTCAGTGCGCGAGGTGCTGTGAAGCCGCCGATGCCGAGCGGGGAAATGGTCGACTCCGCACCGCCAGCGATCATGACGTCGGCGTCGCCGTACTCGATCATGCGAGCCGACGTACCGATGGCATGCAGGCCGGTGGTGCAGGCGGTCACGACCGCGATGTTCGGGCCCTTGAAGCCGTACTTGATCGAGACGTGGCCGGAGATCATGTTGATGATCGAAGCCGGCACGAAGAACGGCGACACGCGGCGTGGGCCGCGGTTCATTAGCTCGCCATGCGTTTCCTCGATCATCGGCAGGCCGCCGATGCCCGAGCCGATGTTGCATCCGATGCGCACGGCCTGTTCATAGGAGAGCGCTTCGCCGGTCGGCAGTCCGCTGTCCTGCACCGCCTGGACTGCGGCGGCAAGCCCCAGATGAATGAAGCGGTCCATGTGACGCGCTTCTTTCTCCGAGATGTATTGGGTGATGTCGAAACCCTTGACCTCACCTGCGAACTTGCAGGCGAAGGCGCTTGCATCGAACGCGGTGATGTTCGCAATGCCCGACTTCCCGGCCAACAGGTTGGCCCAGGATTCGGCAACGGTGTTTCCGACAGGAGCGATGCAACCGAGTCCGGTAACGACGACGCGGCGTTTGGTCATGCCGGCAAACCTTTCTGAAAGCGCTGAACAGTTGCCTGTCGGCGCGTGCGGTTCAAGAAAAAGCCGCCGGCCGCAGTCGCAATGTTGTTGTCAGCTGGCCGATCAGGCCTTTTGATTCTTGGTGGCGTAGTCGACGGCGTTTTGCACCGTGGTGATCTTCTCGGCATCTTCGTCGGGAATTTCGATGCCGAATTCGTCTTCGAGTGCCATCACGAGTTCGACCGTGTCGAGAGAGTCGGCGCCGAGGTCAGCCACGAAAGCCTTTTCGTTCGTCACCTGGGACTCTTCCACGCCGAGTTGCTCGGCGATGATTTTCTTGACACGTGCTTCGATATCGCTCATTTGGTTCCCTCTGAGGGTTGTAGGTAATCGGTGGATTTTAGCCGGGCGCATTGTGGCATTTGCCGTGCCCCCGGTGCGGAGAAAACTTGCGCCTTGCGGCTACATGTGCATGCCGCCGTTGACGTGCAGCTCCTGCCCCGTGACGTAGGACGCCTGGGGCGATGCGAGGTACGCCACCGCGTGCGCGATGTCGGCCGGCTTTCCCAGGTGGCCCAGCGGGATCTGCTGGAGCAGCGCCTGTTGCTGGGCTTCGGGAAGGCTGGCCGTCATGTCGGTCTCGATGAAACCGGGTGCGACGCAGTTGACGGTGATGTTGCGGCTGCCCAGTTCGCGGGCCAGCGCACGGGTCATGCCCGCGACGCCGGCCTTGGCGGCCGCGTAGTTGGCCTGGCCGGCGTTGCCGGAAGCGCCCACCACGCTGGTGATGCTGATGATGCGGCCGTAGCGCTGCTTCATCATCGGACGGATCACCGCGCGCGACAGGGAGAAGACGGCCTTGAGATTGGTGTCGAGCACCGCGTCCCAGTCGCTGTCCTTCATGCGCATGGCGAGCGTGTCGCGCGTGATGCCGGCGTTGTTGACCAGCACGTGGATGGCGCCGTAGGCCTGCACGATCTCGTCGATCAGCGCCTCGACAGCGGCGCCGTCATTGACGTCGAGCGCACGGCCGCGGCCGCCGTACGCGCTCAGGGCAGCAGTGATCTTGGCCGCGCCGTCGTCGGTGGTGCCGGTGCCCACGACCTTGAGGCCGCGCTGGGCCAGCTCCAGCGCGATCGCCGCGCCGATGCCGCGCGTCGCGCCGGTGACCAGGGCTACCTGCCCTTCGAATTTGGGAATGCTCATAGAAAAAGTATGGGAGCCTTGCGCCGGTCAGCCGGCGAGCGATTGTCGGGTGTCCGCGAGCGTTGCCGGGTCGTACACCGACGCGGCTTCCAGATCGGGGGCGATGCGCTTCACCATGCCGGCCAGCACCTTGCCGGGGCCGCACTCGATGATGGCGGCTACACCGCGCAGTTTCAAGGCCTGCACGCTCTCGACCCAGCGCACCGGGCCTGCAGCCTGGCGCACCAGGGCGTCGCGGATACGGTCGGCGTCGGTCTCGACGGCGACGTCGATGTTGTTCAGCACCGGAATCTGCGGCGCGGCCAGCGTGATCGAAGCCAGTTTCTCGCGCAGCGCTTCCGCCGCGGGCTTCATCAGGCTCGAATGGAACGGCGCCGAAACCGGCAGCAGCAGCGCGCGCTTGGCGCCGTTGGCCTTCAGCAGCTCGCAGGCCTTGTCCACGGCGGCCTTGCTGCCGGCGATCACCGTCTGCGTGGGGTCGTTGAAGTTCACCGCCTCGACGATTTCCTCGCTGCCGGCGCCGAAGCTGGCCGTGGCTTCCGCGCAGCCCGCGACCACCTTGCCCGACTCCATGCCGAGCACCGCAGCCATCGCACCGACGCCGACAGGCACTGCCTGCTGCATCGCCTGCGCGCGAAAACGCACGAGCGGCGCGGCCTGCGCGAGCGTCAGCACGCCCGAAGCCACCAGCGCCGAATATTCGCCGAGCGAATGGCCGGCCACGACGGAGGGCGTTGCGCCGCCTTCCGCCAGCCAGGCTCGCCAAGCGGCGACACCCGCCACCAGCATCACCGGCTGGGTGTTCGTGGTGAGCGCCAGTTCTTCCTTCGGACCGTTCTTGATCAGCGCGCCGACGTCCTCGCCGAGTGCCTCGGAGGCCTCGCGCAGCGTTTCGGCCACGGCCGGATGTTCACCCCAAGCGTCGAGCATGCCGACTGCCTGCGAGCCCTGACCCGGAAAGACAAATGCAAAGGATTTCATTGTTTTATGCGTCGTCTCGCATTGCGGGCGCCCTCAGGGGCACCGCAACGCACTCACTAACTACAGATTCAATAGCACCGCGCCCCAGGTGAAGCCGCCGCCCACACCTTCGAGCATGAGCGTTTCGCCTTTCTTCACCTTGCCGGAGCGCACAGCCTCGTCGAGCGCCAGCGGAATCGAGGCGGCGGAGGTGTTGCCGTGCTCGTTGACCGTGACGATCAGCTTCTCGCGCGGAAGCCTCAGCTTCTTCGCGGTGCCTTCCATGATGCGGATGTTTGCCTGGTGCGGAATGAGCCAGTCGATGTCGGTGTCGACCTTGCCGGCCTTGGCCAGCGTGGCGCGCGCCGCTTCCTCGAGCACGCGGACCGCGAGCTTGAAGACGGCCTGGCCGTCCATGTGCAGCAGCGGCGTGCCCAGCACATTGCCGCCCGACACATGACCCGGCACGCAAAGAATGCCGACGTGCTTGCCGTCCGCATGCAGGTCGCTGGCCAGAATGCCGGGCTCCTCGCTGGCTTCGAGCACCACGGCACCCGCGCCGTCGCCGAACAGCACACAGGTGGTGCGGTCGTTGAAATCGAGGATGCGGGAGAACACTTCGGCACCGACCACCAGCGCGCACCGCGCTGTGCCAGTGCGGATCATCGCGTCGGCGACGGTGAGCGCGTAGACGAAGCCGCTGCAGACCGCCTGCACATCGAACGCAGGGCAGCCGGCAATGCCGAGCTTGTTCTGGAGGATGGCGGCCGACGACGGGAACACCATGTCGGGCGTGGAAGTGGCGACGATGATCAGGTCGACGTCGCTGGCCTTGCGGCCGGCGGCTTCCAGCGCGTGCCGGGCCGCCTCGAGCCCGAGATCGCTGCTCGTGACATCGGGCGCGGCGAAATGCCGGGCATGAATGCCGGTGCGCTCGACGATCCACTGGTCGGAGGTTTCGATGCCTCGCGTAGCCAGATCCTTGGCGAGATCGTCATTGGTCACGCGGCGTGGAGGCAGGTAGCTGCCAGTGCCGGTAATGCGTGAATAAGGGGTCATCAAACGTGAAGGGTCGTCGCGTCGACCGGCGCCGCCGGCTCCTGCCGCGCGAGCAAAGGCGCGGCGTGGGCGATGCGGGCCCGCACGCGATCGAGCAGGTTGTTGCGAGCGGCATCATAAGCGCGATCCAGCGCATGACCGAAAGCCACCTCGTCAGCCGAGCCATGGCTCTTGAAAACCAGCCCGCGCAGCCCCAACAGGGCCGCACCGTTGTACCGACGATGATCCAAGCGACTTTTGAACGCTTTTAGGACCGGATAAGCAACAATTGCTGCAATCTTGGTAAAAAGACTCCGCGAGAATTCGACGCGAATGAACTCGCCGATCATCGACGCCACGCCCTCGCTGGCCTTCAGCGCCACATTTCCGACGAAACCGTCACAAACGACGATGTCGGTCGTCCCCTTGAAGATATCGTTGCCTTCCACGTTGCCGTAGAAATTCAGATCCTTGGAGTTGGCAGCCGTACGCAGCAGTTGGCTTGCCTTTTTGATCGTTTCGCTGCCCTTGATGGCTTCTTCGCCAATGTTGAGCAGACCGACCGAAGGCGCTTCGTTGCCGGTGAGCGCCGACACCAGAGCCGAGCCGAGCACGGCGAACTGGAGCAGGTCTTCAGCGTCGCAATCGACATTTGCGCCCAGGTCGAGCACGGTCGTCGCCCCGCCCTTGGCGTTGGGAAGCTGCGGCGCGATCGCGGGGCGATCAATGCCTTCGAGCGTCTTGAGCAGGTAGCGCGCGATCGCCATCAGGGCGCCGGTATTGCCGGCGGAGACGGCCGCTTGTGCGGCGCCGTCCTTGACCTGCTGGATCGCGACGCGCATCGAAGAATCCTTCTTCTTGCGCAGGGCGATTTCAATCGGATCGTCCATGCCCACGACTTCGCTGGCGGCAACGATGCGGGCACGCGGGTGGGCGGCAAACCCGGCCAGCGCGGCCGGTGCGCCGACGAGCAGCAGCGAGGCGTCGCTGTGCCGCTCGAGAAACGCGCGGCAGGCCGCGAGCGTGACGCGCGGCCCATGGTCACCCCCCATGCAATCCACGGCGAGCGTGATTGCGGAAGGCGCAGCGGTGTTTTCGGGAAAAGAAGGCGTAGCCATCAAAACAAAGGCCCGACGCTACGGCAAAAGTAGCTTCGGGCCTTGGCCTTGGGATGCGGGATCAGGCTTCGGACTTGTTCTTGAGCACCTGGCGGCCACGGTAGAAACCGTTGGGGCTGATGTGGTGGCGCAGGTGGGTTTCACCGGTGGTCGGCTCCACGGCGATGCCGGGCACGACCAGTGCATTGTGGGAACGGTGCATGCCGCGCTTGGAAGGCGACTTCTTGTTTTGCTGGACGGCCATGATGGCTCCTGGACTGTTAGGTTGGTGACTGGATGCGGGCTCAAGCGGTGGCAATACAAAAAACTTGGCAGCATGTATGGAATGCCCCTGTTGTTGTTTCGTGTATCGCTGCTCACGGTGGCGCGCGCGAAGCCCATGATTATAGCCCAGCCTGAGGCAAAGGGCTACTTCCCCTCTTCCGGCTTGCGCGAACGCAACGCGCCGAGCACTGCGAAGGGGTTCGGCTTGGCCTCTTCTGCTGCCTGGAAGTCCTCGTCGCTGGACGAAAGCTGAACCGGCGTGGGGCAGACGTCGTGGGCCGGCATGACGGGGATTTCCATCAGAAGCTCGTCCTCGATCAGGGCATGCAGATCGAAATCCCGGCTCACGACGAGCAGGTCTTCCTCGGATTCCTCGTCTTCCGCCTCGGCAACCTCCTCGTTGGCCACGAAACGGAACCAGCGGTCCACGGTAAGCGATGTATCTACCGGCGACAGGCAACGCTGGCAAACCAGCGGCACGATGGCCTCCGCTTCCAGATGCAGCCAGGGCACGGGCTTTCCGTCAGCGCCGGGGCGGTCTTCGCCGTGGGCCGTCCAGTTCACCACCGCATCGGGAGCGGGAGCAGCCAGTTCGGCGACCAGGCGTACGTATTTCGGAACCGGATCTGCGGCTTCCATCGTGGCGCCAGCGGCGGCGAAGCCGGGCACATTGAGCCGTTCGGGGGCGAATTCTCTCTTCATCCGCGCCAGTCTAGCGCGCCGGCCGCCCTGCCGGCATGGGGCATGCCTGAGGGTTTTGGGCACCTCACGCACAATCGTCGCCATGCAACGCACCGTGATCCTTGCCTCTACCTCGCGCTATCGCCGCGAATTGCTCACCCGCCTGCGCCTGCCCTTCGACGTGCACTCGCCGGAAGTAGACGAAACACCCCTGCCCGGCGAAACGCCGCACGACCTCGCCGTCCGCCTCGCGCTCGAAAAGGCCAATGCCGTGGCCGCCAGCTTCCCCGAAGCCGTGGTCATCGGCTCGGACCAGGTGGCCGACCTCGCCGGCGAAGCGCTGGGCAAGCCCGGCGACCACGAACGGGCCACCGCCCAGTTGCGCCGCATGCGCGGCCAGACGCTGATCTTCCAGACCGCCGTGGCCGTCGTCTGCAAGGCCACGGGCTTCGTCCAGCGCGACATCGCGCCCGTGCGCGTGGTGTTCCGTGACCTCGGCGACGCCGCCATCGAGCACTACCTGCGGGCCGAACAGCCCTACGACTGCGCCGGCAGTGCAAAAAGCGAAGGCCTGGGCATCGCGCTGCTGGATGCCATCGACAGCGACGACCCGACCGCGCTGGTCGGCCTGCCGCTGATAAGAACCTGCCAGATGCTGCGCGCCGCGGGGGTCGACCTCCTATGACGATGACGCAGAAGGAAAAGGGCAGGCTCTATCTCGTTCCCGCGCCGCTCGATTTCGGCTGCGAGACGCAAGCCCCGCTGCAGGACGCCCTGCCGCTGGGCACCCTGCAGACAGCCGCCGGCATCACGCACTGGATCTGCGAGAACGCCAAATCCGCTCGCGCCTACCTGAAGCGCATCGACGCCGTCGCGCCGCTGGCCGCGCCCCTGCAGGCGCAGAACATTCAGGAGCTGCCGCGCGAAGTGCACAAGAAGGGCGATCACGCGGGCCAGTTCGACGCCCGCCCCCTGCTTGCCGCCGCGCTCGAAGGCCACGATGTCGGCTTGCTGAGCGAAGCCGGCATGCCGGCCGTGGCCGATCCAGGCTCGTCGGTGGCGCGCGCCGCGCACGACCTCGGCCTCACCGTGGTGCCGCTTACCGGCCCCGTCTCGCTGCTGCTCGCGCTGGCCGCGAGCGGGCTCAACGGCCAGAACTTCGCCTTCGTCGGCTACCTGCCGCAGGACGCCGGCGAGCGCCAGGCCCGCATCCGCGAGCTCGAGGCACTGGCGCTCAAGTCGGGCCAGACGCAACTCTTCATCGAGACGCCCTACCGCAACGCCGCGCTGCTGCAGGCGCTGATCCAGACGCTGCAGCACAACACCCGCCTCGCCGTGGCGCGCGGCCTGACGCTCGCCACCGCCAACGTGCGCAGCGAGACGGTCAAGTCCTGGCGCGCCGCGACGCCCCAACCCGCCACAGACGAACGCCTGCCGGCCGTGTTCGCGATCGGTCGCTGAGCATGGTGCTGGCCATTACCGCAGCCACGCGCTGGGCTTCGCGCGCGCAGTTCTTCGCCGCCGGCTTCATCTTCGCGACCTGGGGCGTGCACGTGCCCACGGTCAAGGCGCACTACGGCATCGACGAGGCCCAGCTCGGCCTGGCCATGCTCGCAGCCGGGGCCGGCGCCATGTTCGGCCTGACCAGCGCGGGCCGCTGGATCGGCCGCCACGGCCCGCGCCGCGTGGCCGGCATCTGCGGCGTGGTCTACGCGCTGCTGCTGGCCGGCCTGATCGCCATGCCGGGCTACCCCGCGCTGCTGGTGCTGCTGGCTGCCTTCGGCCTCGTGACCAGCGTGTTCGACGTGTCCATCAACACCGAAGCCGCACAACTCGAGCTGCATGGCGGCACGCCGCTGATGAGCGGTATGCACGGCATGTTCAGCCTGGGCGGCATGGCCGGCGCAGCGAGCGGCAGCGCCGCGCTGGCGGCCGGGCTCGGCGCCCAGGCGCACCTGCTGGTGGTCGCGGCCGGGATGACGGTGCTCGTCGCACTGGCGTCCACGCGCATGCTGCCCCGCCCCGCCACCAGCGGCGCGACCGAAGTCGACCACGGATTCCTGCTGCCCCGCGGCACGCTCGCCGTGCTGGGCGTGCTCGCCGCGCTGGGCCTGATCGCCGAAGGCGCGATCTACGACTGGAGCGTGCTCTACATGCAGCAGGAAATCGGCAGCCCGCAGCAACAGGCCGCACTGGCCTATGCGAGCTTCTCGGCAGCGATGGCGGCGGCGCGCTTCGGCGGCGATGCCCTGCGCGCCCGCTTCTCGCCGCGCGCATTGCTGCTCGGCAGCGGCCTGCTTGCCGCGGGCGCCATGGCGCTGGTGCTCATCACCGACCTGCCCTGGCTGGCGCTTGTCGGCTTCGCGGGCGTGGGGGTGGGTTTCGCGAACGTGGTGCCGATCCTGTTCTCGGCCTCCGCGAAGGTGCCGGGCATCGAGCCCGCGCGCGGTATCGGGTCGGTCTCGGCTGTGGCCTATCTGGGATTCATGGCAGGCCCCGCGGTGATCGGGCTGCTGGCGCGCGCGACCTCGCTGACGGCGGCGCTCTACGTCGTGGTGGTCTTCGCCGCGGCGCTGGCGGCATCGGCGCGCTACACGGCCGGCGGCGAAGGCAAGTAAGAAACGATCAGCGCAGCGCCGGGGTGGTGTGCATCAGGCGCACCGTGGTCTCGGCCATTGCAGCGCCGAACTTCTTGGCCAGCTTCTCGGCCACGTTGTCGCGCCGGGTGTAGTCGATCACCTCTTCAGCCTTGATGACCTCGCGCGCCACGTAGTCGACGTTGCCGAGCTGGTCGGCCAGGCCGTACTCGACGGCCTGCTCGCCGCTCCAGAAGAGGCCGCTGAACAGGCCCGGGGTATCGAGCTTCAGGCGGTCGCCGCGGCCGGCCTTCACCACATTGATGAACTGCGTGTGGATCTGGTTGAGCATGGTCTGCGCATGCGCGCGCTGCGCATCGCTCATCGGGCTGAACGGATCGAGGAAGCCCTTGTTCTCGCCGGCCGTCAGCAGTCGGCGCTCGACACCCACCTTTTCCATCACGCCGGTGAAGCCGAAGCCGTCCATCAGCACGCCGATGCTGCCGACGATGCTGGCCTTGTCGACGTAGATCTTGTCCGCCGCGGCGGCGATGTAATAGGCCGCCGAGGCGCAGGTTTCCTCGACCACGGCATAGACCGGCTTCTTGTACTTGGCCTTCAGGCGCTTGATCTCGTCGTTGATGATGCCGGCCTGCACCGGGCTGCCGCCGGGCGAGTTGATCAGCAGGACCACGCCCTTGGCGCCTTCGTCCTCGAAGGCCGTCTTCATCGCGGCGACCACGAACTCCGCGCTCGCGTCGCCGCCGTTGGCGATTTCGCCCTTGATCTCGACGACGGCCGTGTGGGCAGAAGTCTTGGCCGTGCTCGGCGTGCTGCGCGAGAACGCGGCCCAAGCCAGGAAAACGAAGAAGGCCAGCCAGGCCAGGCGCGTGAAGGTCTTCCAGCGGCGCGCGGCCTTCTGCTCGTTCAGCGAGGCGAAAGCGAGCTTTTCGAGGGTGGCGCGCTCCCAACCGGGGCGCTGCGTGGGATCTTTGGCCATGTTCGTGGAAGGGGCCGGCTCAAAGGGCTCGAACCCCGCGGGTTCGGTTCGGTTCGGGTCGGTCATGTCAGAAAGTCAGGGGGTGAAGGTTCCAGTCAGTATGCCAGTGCACCACGCCGTCATGCTCGCTCAGCGCGATCTTCACGAGGCCGCCGCGGCACGGGCCGCCCGCGCACTCGCCGGTGTCGGGCCTGTAGACCGCGCCGTGCGTCGCGCACAGCAGCCACTGGCCGGTGTCGTCGAAGAAGCGGTCGGGCTGGAAGTCGAGTTCCATCGCGACGTGGCTGCAGCGGTTGAGAAACGCATGCGGCCGGCCCTCGAACCGTATCGCGAAGGCGCGACAGGTCTCGCCGCCATAGATCACATCGAAGGGCACCGCCAGGCCGCCTTCGGCCAGGTCGGAGGCATTGCACAGCGGAATGCGTTCTTGATCGCTCATGGCGGCATCTTGATTGATTCGGTTCAGGCGTTTTCGAGAAGCCAGGCTTCCAGGTCGGCCACCGAGTGCGCGACGTGCAGCGGCTTGAATTCGTCGAAGCTCGCGGGCTCGTGCGCACCGTAGCTCACGCCCACGCTGGCGCAACCTGCGTTCTGCGCGAGCTGCAGGTCGTGCGTGGTGTCGCCGATCATCAGGATGCGCTCGGGCGGCACGTCGAGTTCTTCCATCAGCTCCAGCAGCATGCGCGGATGCGGCTTGCCGAAGGTTTCGTCGGCGGTGCGCGAGGCGTCGAAGCGATCGCGCAGCGCAACCGACTTGAGCGCCTCGTTGAGGCCGCGGCGCGACTTGCCCGTGGCCACGGCCAGCTTGTGGCCCCGCTCGCGCAGCGCGTCGAGCATCTGCAGCACGCCGTCGAAGAGCACGATGTCGTCCTGGTGCTGCAGGTAGTGGTAGCGGTAGCGCGCGCCGAGCTCGGGATATTTTTCCTTCGGCACGTCGGGCGCCGCGCGCGCGAGCGCCTCGGCCAGGCCGAGGCCGATCACCCAGGCGGCGTCGTTCTCGCTCGGCTTGGCGCCGCCCACGTCGATCACCGCGGCCTGGATGCAGCGCACGATCAGGCGAGTGGAGTCATAGAGCGTGCCGTCCCAGTCGAAGGCGATCAGGTCGAAGCGAAGAGGTCTGGTGGATTCAGTCATGAGCCGTGGGAGTGGGGTGTTGGGCCATCGCCTCGAGGGCGGCTGGCGGCATCAGCGAGAGCAGTTCGGTCGGCAGGCCAGCCTGCAGCGCCACGCGCTCACCGCTGGCCGGGTGATTGAACTGCAGCCGCCATGCATGGAGAAACATGCGCCGAAGGCCAAGCTTCTGCAGCGCGCGCTGGCGGTCTGATTCGCCGTACTTGTCGTCGCCCGCGATCGGATGGCCGGCCGAGGCGAGGTGAACGCGGATCTGGTGCGTGCGGCCGGTCTTGATCGTCACCGCCAACAGCGACATCGGCGCCGCGTCGCGCGGCAGCGAGAACTTTGCGAGCACGCGCACCAGCGTGACGGCGTGCATGGCGTCCGGATGGTCCTTGGCGACCACGCGCACGCGGCGCTCGCCGGCACCGGCCGAGCCGTCGGGCAGCAGGAATCTGGCGAGCGGCGCGTCGAGCACCTTCTTGTTGGCCGGCCAGGCGCCTTCGACCAGCGCCAGATAGGTCTTTCCGGTCTCGCGCTCGCGGAACTGGTCCTGCAATGCGACCAGCGCGCTGCGCTTCTTGGCCACCAGCAAGATGCCGGAGGTCTCGCGGTCCAGCCGGTGCACCAGCTCCAGGAATTTCGCCCCGGGCCGCGCCGTGCGCAGCTGCTCGATCACGCCGAAGCTCACGCCGCTGCCGCCATGGACGGCCGTGCCGGCCGGCTTGTCGACGGCCAGGACAGACTCGTCTTCCAGCAGGACCGGAAATTCGCGCGCCGGCGCGGGCGGGGCGGCGCCCTCTTCCGCGCGCTGCGAAATGCGCATCGGCGGCAGCCGCAGCACATCGCCGGCCTCGATGCGGGTTTCGGCCTGCACCCGGCCCTTGTTGATGCGCACCTCGCCCGACCGGATGATCCGGTAGACGTGCGTCTTCGGAACGCCTTTCAGATGGCGGAAAAGGAAGTTGTCCAGCCGCTGCCCGGCGGATTCGGCATCGACCGTGAGGAACCTGATGGCCGAATGCGGCGCCCCGGCTTCGCCCGGGGTCTCGGGGCCTGCGGGATTTCGAGCAGCCCCGGGGCCTTGCTTCGCACCTATAATGTTTTTCACCAGCGCGGTCGTGTAAGTGCTTGATTAGACAGAAGTTTAGTCCACTGCCATCAAATACCCAGGGCGGCGCTGGGAGGTCGATGCCGCTTTGGCGCCGAGCTGCAAACCCCGCGCAACCGCGCAAAGTGGCAGACCAGGCGCCCAAGTCAAGCCGACACCCACGAAACACCGATACGGAATACCCAGCCTGCAGCTTCCAAGCTGCCGGCGGATCGAAGCGAGTCCCTTGTTGTGTTGATGCTGCTGATTCGAATGTGCCTGCACTGGCTTGCGCCGGTGGTTTCGGCCATTCATCCGTCCGCAGCGCGCGTCATCATTGCGCAACCGGCTATCAAAAAGATAGCTACCCAACACCGAATCTGGCTCGCGCCCATCCACGCGCCCCCACCCCGGCTGTCTTCTTGAGCTAACGCTCGAGAAGCCTGCTCGCGCCCTGCGCGGCAGTGACAGCATCCGGGGCCCAAGCGGCAATTCCCTGGTTTCGCGGGCGTCGTCCGTGCATCGTTGGCTCATCAAGGGCCTGTAGAACGATACATATAAGGACAACGCATCATGAAGCGGATGCTGATCAATGCCACGCAGGCCGAAGAACGCCGCCTGGCCATCGTCGACGGGCAGAAACTGCTCGACTACGAAATCGAAATCGAAGGGCGCGAACAGCGCAAGGGCAACATCTACAAGGCGGTCGTGACCCGCGTCGAGCCCTCGCTCGAAGCCTGTTTCGTCGACTACGGCGAAGACCGCCACGGCTTCCTGCCGTTCAAGGAAATCTCCAAGCAGTATTTCGCCGAAGGCGTGTCTGCAAGCCAGGCGCGCATCCAGGACGCGATCCGCGAAGGCCAGGAACTGACCGTCCAGGTCGAGAAGGAAGAGCGCGGCAACAAGGGCGCGGCCCTCACCACCTTCATCTCGCTGGCCGGCCGCTACGTCGTGCTGATGCCGAACAACCCCCGTGGCGGCGGCGTCTCGCGCCGCATCGAGGGCGACGACCGCGCCGAGCTCAAGGAGGCGATGGACCAGCTCGAGTACCCGAAGGGCATGAGCATCATCGCGCGCACCGCCGGCATCGGCCGCTCGGCGCCCGAACTCCAGTGGGACCTGAACTACCTGCTCAAGCTCTGGAGCGCCATCGACGGCGCTGCCAAGGGCGGCAAGGGCGCCTTCCTGATCTACCAGGAATCGTCGCTCGTCATCCGCGCCATCCGTGACTATTTCAATCACGACATCGGCGACATCCTGATCGACACCGACGACATCTACGACCAGGCGCAGCAGTTCATGGCGCACGTCATGCCCGAGCATGCCGCCCGCGTGAAGCGCTACCGCGACGACGCGGCGCTGTTCAGCCGCTTCCAGATCGAACACCAGATCGAGTCGGCCTACGCCCGCACCGTGCAGCTGCCCTCGGGCGGCGCCATCGTGATCGACCACACCGAAGCACTGGTTTCGGTCGACGTGAACTCGGCCCGCGCCATCAAGGGTGGCGACATCGAAGAGACCGCCACCCGCACCAACCTCGAAGCCGCCGACGAAGTGGCCCGCCAGATGCGCCTGCGCGACCTGGGCGGCCTGATCGTCATCGACTTCATCGACATGGACGAGTCGAAGAACCGCCGCGAAGTCGAAAGCCGCCTGCGCGACGCGCTCCGGCAAGACCGCGCCCGCGTGCAGTTCGGCTCGATCAGCAAGTTCGGCCTGATGGAAATGAGCCGCCAGCGCCTGAAGCCGGCACTGAGCGAAGGCTCGTCGATCCCCTGCCCCCGCTGCGGCGGCTCGGGCCACATCCGCGATACCGAATCGAGCGCGCTGCAGATCCTGCGCATCATTCAGGAAGAGTCCATGAAGGACAACACCGCCGCCGTGCACGTGCAGGTGCCGGTGGAAGTGGCTTCGTTCCTGCTGAACGAGAAGCGCACCGAGATCGCCAAGATCGAACTCAAGCAGCGCGTGAGCGTGCTGATGGTGCCCAACAAGACGCTCGAAACGCCCAACTACAAGCTCGAGCGCCTGAAGCACGACGACCCGCGCCTCGACCACATCGAAGCCAGCTACAAGATGGCCGACGAGATCGAGGACCCGACCTCGGTCACCCGCCGCTCGCAGGAGCCCACCAACAAGCAGACGCCGGTCATCAAGGGCGTGCTGCCCGACGCGCCCGCGCCCGTGGTGCAGCCCAAGCCCGAAGCGGTGCGCGCACCTGCTGCACCGGCACCGGTCGATCCGCCCGTGGTGAGCGCGCCCGTTCCGGCGCAGACCGGCTTCTTCGCCTGGATCAAGAACCTGTTCGGCGGCACGTCGGCTCCGGCAGCCGCACCCGCGCCGGCCGCCATTCCGGTCGAGGCACCGAAGCCCCGCCGCGACGGCCGCCCCGGCCGTGACGGCGAAGCACGCGGCGGCGCGCGCGATGGCGAACAGCGCCGTGGTGGTCGTGGCGGCGAAGGCCGCGGCGAGAACGGCGGACGCCAGGGCGGTCGCGACGGCGAACAACGCCGCGGCGGCCGTGGCGGCGAGCGCCGCGAAGGTCGCAATGAAGGCCGCAACGGCGAACAGCGCAGCGAGCAACGCAACGAAGGTGCCGGCAGCCAGCCGCGCGAACAACGCGAGCCCCGTGAGGCACGCGCACCGCGCGACGGCGAACAGCGCCGCAACGGGCGTGGCGAGCGCCGTGAAGGCGAAGGCCGCGAAGGCCGCAGCAGCGTACTGCCGGCCGACGCACTAGCAGGCACCAACCTCGAAGCGCAGCAACTGGCAGGCGCAGTCGCAGGCGACGAAGGCAACGCAGCGGAACGCGCACCGCGCGCCCGCGGCGAGCGTCGTGAACGCGGCGAGCGCAATGAGCGCGGCGAACGTGGCGAACGCAACGGCGACCGCGAACGCAACGCAGTCGAAGCCGGCGAAGGCGAGCAGCGCCAGCCCCGCAACGGCCGCGACGAGCAGCGCGGCCCCCGTGGCGAGCGCAATGATCGCAACGACGGCCGCCGCGAACGCCGCAACGGCGATGCGGCGCAGGCCGAAGCGGATGCACGCGGCGCCGAAGCCGCTGCAGCCGACGTCGAGCAAGGCAGCGAAGCCGCCATCAACGGCAACGACGAGCAGGCACCGCGCCGCGACGGCGAAGAGCGCCGCGGCCGTTCGCGTGACCGCTACGGCCGCGACCGCCGCGAACGTGGTCCGCGCGAGGAAGCCGAAACCGGCGCCCCGGTGGCTTCCGCCGAAGGCTTCTCACAGCAGGGGCAGCAACAGGAACCCCAGCAGCAACTGCCGCTGGCGTCCGAGCGCATCGAAGCCGTGGAAGCCGTTGCCGTGGCAACGGAAGTTCGCGAGGCACCGCAGCAACAGCAGCCCCGCGCCGAGCGCCCCGCGCCGGTCGTCGCCGTTGCTGCTGAAGCAGCAGCAGCAGCAGCAGCAGCCGAGCAGATCGTGATCGAAAGCGCTTCCGCCAAGGCACCCGCAGCCGCCAACGGCCGCGCGCTGCCCAAGGTCCAGCACTTCGAGCTGCCGCTGGCCGAGCTCGCGCAGATCGCCGAGAGCTCGGGCCTGCAGTGGGTCAATTCGGACGCCGAGCGCATCGCCCAGGCGCGCGCCGCAATCGAAGCCGAGCCGAAGCCGGTGCACGTGCCGCGTGAACGCCCGCCGCTGGTGGTGCTCGACGAAGGCCCGCTGGTGCTGGTCGAAACCCGCCGCGACCTCGGTTCGATGTCGCTGCCGTTCGAACAAGAGCAGCAACGCAGCCTCTGAGCCGGAAGACCACCGGCTCGAAAACAGGAACGGCGCCTCTGGCGCCGTTTTTTATGCCTGCCTGCATCAGGATGGTTCGGGCATCTCCAGGACCAACTGACCGAACCGGCAAGCGCATTCGGTTTTGCCCGCCTCGCTCCAGATCAGCGAGAAATCCACGCTCGGCAAAGCCGGCAGGCCGTAGCGCCCGTCGACGATCTTCATGCCCCGCTCCACGTCGGCTTCGGGCTGGTGATGCTCTACGGAGGCGTCGGCGTGTGGCTGCTGGCCGGCGTCAGCTGGCTGGTCTTCGGCAGCGGCAGCGGCAGGAAGAGGCCGTCGGTGCGGCCCGCGTGCCCTTGAGCCGACTTCAGGAGTTCTCGACCTGTGCCGCGCGCTTCCAGGCCTCGGCGGCCTGCTCGGCGTCGTCGCGGTCTTCGGCCAGCTGGGCAAGTGCGAGCCAGGCGCGGCGATAGAGCTCGGTGTCCTGCAGGCCCATGCCGGCCTGCATCAGAAGCTGCTGCGCCTTGCCCCAGAGCTGGCGCTTCATGCAGGCCATGCCCGCGAGGTACTGCAGGTTCGCGTCGCGCGGGTTGTTGCGCTGTGCGCTCTCGATGCGCGCCAGCCATTCGGCATCCACCGAGTCGAGCCCCGCTTCGAGCGCGCGCGCCAGCTTGACGCGCAGCCCGTCGCCCAGCCCGCGCGGATTGGCCACCATGCGCTCCCAGGCCGGCAGCAGCCAGCCGCGCGCCAGTGCGAGATCGCCGCGCAGCGCAACCATGCGCTGGGCCGCGTGGATCGCCACCTCGGGCATCTCGCGTTCGTTGGCATCGAGTTCGGTCCAGGCGCGCAGCAGTTGGGCCGGGTCATGCGCGCCCGACAGCAGCTCGGTCGCAAGGCCGCGCACGATGCTCTGCGCAGCCGCTTCCGAGAAGGCGCGGTGCTTGGCCAGCAGGCGCGCGGTTTCGAGCGCTTCGAGCGTGCGGCGATCCTGGCGCGCCGCCTTGAGGCGCAGGCGCAGCGCGAGCGTGCGGCGCTGCGCGCCCTGCGGCAGTTCTTCGAGCCGGGCGAGCGCGGCGGCCGCGTCGCGGTCTTCGAGCGCCCAGCGCGCCGCTCGCAGCTGCACGCCTTCGCGCGTCTCCGGGCTGGCGAGCACGGTGCGGTCGGCGCTTTCGTTGAGAGCCTGCTGCAGGTGCGCGTCGCGCGCCGCCTTGTCCTGCAGCGCCTGGGCGCTTTCGGCGGCGAGCAGGTGCGAGAGCACGCGAACCTGCTGCGCCTGCGGCAGGCTGGCGCCGAGCGCGGCCAGCGTTTTCTCCTGCGTGAGCGCGGCCTGCGCGGCCTTGCGTGCGCGCGAGAAGCGGCCGGAGATCAGCTGCACCATCGCGTCGAGCAGGGCTGCGTACAGCGTGCGCTCCTTCTGCTGCAGCCGCCACTGGCGCGCCTGCTTCGGCAGCGAGAACAGCGCGGCGAGCGCGCGCAGCGCCGCATGCAGCAACACAAAGGCCACCAGCAGGATCACAAGAACGAGGTTCAGCGAAAGATCGACGCGCCACGGCGGCCAGAACACGGTGATCGTGCCCTGGTTGTTGCCTGCGAAGAGAGCGACTGCCGCCGCGACGGCGAAGAGGGCAAGAAGCCAGATTGCTGCGCGCATGGATGTCCGATCAGCGCCCTGCTGCGGCAGTGGCCAAGGCCGCCAGCGTGTCGTCGATGCGGACCGGCTCGGTCGTCTTCACCAGCGACTGCAGCTGCTGCAGCAGCGTGGCGGCGGCCTGGGTGCGGCGCGATGCGGGGTCGAAGTAACGGTTGAGCGATGCGGTCACCTGCGACAGCTCGCTGCGCGTGGCTTCCATCTGCCGCGACAGCAGCGACAGGCGCGCGTTGAGCAGCTTGAGCTTGAGGTTCTCGCGCAGGAAATACGACTGCTCGGGCGCCAGCAGGATCGCCTCCGGGCTCTGGATGCGGCCCACGCGCACCAGCGAGCGGGCCTCGCCACGCACGGTGAGCAGCACACGGCGCCACCACGGCGCATCGGCGGGAATGGGCTCGGGCTGCCAGGCATTGGTTCCGGTGCCGCGCACGGCCACCGCGTTGAGCGTGGGTAGGTCGTCGACGTTGCGCATCAGCTCGTCGAGCTTCTGCAGCGCCTCGGCGCCGTCGTTGCTGGCGCTGCTGCGCAGGCGGTCGGCGTCGCGCTGCATGGCGCGCTGCAGCGGCGTGAGCCGTGGCTGCGCGGCGCGGCCGATGCGCACGTCGCCGGCCTTCAGCGCGGCGAGCAGCGGCTCGACGCTGCCGGTGACCTGCGCCTGCTGCAGGGCAAGGCGCACGGCCGACTCGATGTCGACGACGAGGTTCTCGTCGCGCGAACGCGAGAGGCTCTGGATGAGTTCCTCGAGCTGCGAGCGCTGCAGCGCGACTTCGGCCACGCGGGTCTCGACCAGCGCCACGCGGGCCGAGGCATCGCGCACCGTGTCGCTGGCCTGGCGGGCCAGCGTGCGCGCCTCCATCGACTGCGCGATGGCGTCGGCGCTCTGGCGCGCCAGCTGCTCCTTCATGCCGCCGACCTTCTGCCACAGCGCGATGGACATCAGCAGCGCGACGAGCGCCACCAGGGCCACGAGGGCGAATCCGATGCGGGAGAGGAGCAGTGCTCCAGCGGCCTGCGCGGCCGGCGTCTGGTGGGGTGCCAGCGGGGCGGGCACCGGCGCCGTGGCAGCGGATGGGGAAGGAGAAAGATCGTCTGTGGGGGACGCGGCGCTCATGCCAAGGATTCTATAGACGCGACCAGCGCATCCAGCAGGGGCGTGCATACACGCAACGCCCCGAAACCCGCGCCACGCGCGGCTTCGCCGATGCGCGCATGCGTGGCCACCGCGCTTGCGGCATGCCATTGCACGCCGGGCATCGCGCGCTGCAGATTGCCAATGGCCTCCGAACTGCTGAAGAGCCAGATCGCGCGGCCTTCGGCACCGTCCATCGCGAGCCGGTGTTGTACGACGTCCAGCGACGGCGGCAGCCTGCGATAGGCCACCACGGTGTCGCGGTGGCCGCCTGCGGCATCGATCTCCCTGGCCAGCCAGTCGCGCCCGGCCGGTCGCCCGGCTTCGTCGCCGCCGCGCACGATCAGCACGCGCACGCCCTTCGAGACCTGTGCGTGGACGCGCTCCCACAGCGCCTCGGAATCGAAGCGCGTGGCCTCGGGAGGCGGTGCGTCGATGGACTCGGGCGGCACGCCTGCGCGCAGCAGGGCGCGCGTGGTACCGGGGCCGGTAGCCCAGAAGCGGCACCCTGCCAGCGAACCGGCGGTGCCCCTGTGCTGGAAGAAATGCTCGACGGCCGTGGCGCTCACGAACATCAGCGCAGCGTAGTCTGCGAGTTGCCGCCATGCGGTGCGCAGCGGCTCGATGTCCGTCGCAGGCTCGATCACGATCAGCGGCAGCGCCACCGCGTCGATCCCCGCGGCGCGCAGATCGCTCACCCATTGCGCCGCTTCGCGCGCCGGCCGCGTGACGATGACGGGGCGGCCGGTCATACGATGACCACCGGTATCAGTGGGCTCCACCGACGCGCAGCAGCGCCGCGGCATGCACGCCGAGCGCGTCGGCCTGGGCGAAGTCGCCGGCGGGTGCCAGCGCATGCACCTTCACCAGCGGCGCGTTGCCTTCGGGGTCGCCCCAGGCGGCATCGATGCGCAGTGCGCCGTCGGCCTGCCAGCGTGCGTGGGCCGCGAGAGGCATGGAGCAGCTGCCGCCCATCGCGCGGCTCACGGCGCGCTCGGCGGCGGTGGAGAGCCAGTCGCCCCTGTGGGTCAGCGAGCCCAACAGTTCGATGAGCTCCTTGCGGTCGGCGCGCACCTCGATGCCGAGTGCGCCCTGCCCCGCGGCGGGCAGCATGGTGTCGGCGTCGAAGGCCACGCGGATGCGGCTTTCCAGCCCCAGCCGCTTGAGCCCGGCCGCGGCCAGCACGATGGCGTCGTACTGCCCCTCGTCGAGCTTGCGCAGGCGGGTGTCGAGGTTGCCGCGCAGCGGTTCGATGCGCAGGTCGGGCCGCAGGGCGCGCAGCAGCGCCATGCGGCGCAGGCTGGAAGTGCCGACGACGGCGCCCTGCGGCAGTGCGTCCAGTGATTCGTAACGGGGGGAGACGAGCGCGTCGCGCGGGTCTTCGCGCTCCAGCACGCAGGCCAGCACGAAGCCTTCGGGCAGGTCCATCGGCACGTCCTTCAGCGAATGGACGGCGATGTCGGCGCGCCCTTCTTCGAGCGCGAGTTCGAGCTCCTTCACGAAGAGCCCCTTGCCGCCCACCTTGCTGAGCGTGCGGTCGAGGATCTGGTCGCCGGTGGTGGTCAGGCCCAGCAGGCTGACCGTGTGGCCTCTTTCTTGCAGAAGCGCCTGCACGTGTTCGGCTTGCCACAGTGCCAGGCGGCTTTCGCGCGTGGCGATGACGATATTGCTCAAGACCGGCCTCAAAAGTACGTGTTCAAAACCGCGGGAATGCTAGCATGTTGCGCCGCAACAACGCAGACGGCACTCCATTCAAGAAGTCCAGGACAAACATCGAATGAAAGCCAGCAAGACACCTGCTCCGCCCAAGCGCCGCCAGGCCGAAGACCAGCCTCTGATCGACGACATCCGGCTGTTGGGCCGAATCCTCGGCGACGTGATCCGGGAGCAGGAGGGAGAAGAGACATACGCATTGGTCGAGAAGATCCGCACCCTCTCCGTGGCTTTCCGCCGCGATGCGGACCATGCGGCCGACCGGGCGCTGAAGAACCTGCTCAAGGGACTGAGCGCAGTCGAGACGGTGCGCGTGATCCGCGCCTTCACCTACTTCAGCCACCTGGCCAATCTTGCTGAAGACCGCCACCAGATCCGCCGCCGCACCGAGGCCGAACGCGCCGGCGAAAGCGCCGACGGCGACCTGCAGACCGCCCTCGCGCGCATCCGCAAGGCCGGCGTGAAGCCCGACGACATCGTCGCCTCTCTGGCCCACAGCTATGTCTCGCCGGTGCTCACCGCGCACCCCACCGAAGTGCAGCGCAAGAGCATCCTAGATGCCGAGCGCGCCATCGCGCAGCTGCTGACGGTGCGCGACGAGATCAGGCTGCGACAGAGCGCCTACGCTGCGGCCAAGGACGCGCTCACGCCGATCGAGTTCGCCGAGAACGAAACGCAGATGCGCATCCGCGTCACGCAGATCTGGCAGACGCGCATCCTGCGCTTTTCCAAGCTCACCGTGGCCGACGAGATCGAGAACGCGCTGAGCTACTACGAAGCCACCTTCCTGCGCGAGATTCCGCGCGTGTACGCCGACCTCGAGAAGGCGCTGGCCCAGGGCGGCCAGGCCCCCTCGGTCGCGCCCTTCCTGCGCATGGGCCAGTGGATCGGCGGCGACCGCGACGGCAACCCCAACGTCACGGCCGAGACGCTCGAATACGCGTTGAGCCGCCAGTGCGAGCTGGCGCTGCGCCATTACCTCACCGAGGTGCACTACCTCGGCGGCGAGTTGTCGCTGTCGGCCACGCTGGTCGACGTGTCGGTGGAAATGCAGGCGCTGGCCGAGCGTTCGCCCGACACCAGCGAACACCGCAAGGACGAGCCCTACCGCCGGGCGCTGACCGGCGTGTATGCGCGCCTGGCGGCCACGCTGCGCGAGCTGACCGGCGGCGAAGCCGCTCGCCACGCCGTCGCGCCGCAGAACCCGTACACGAGCGCCGAGGAGTTCCTGGCCGACCTGCGCACCATCGCCGAATCGCTGGAGGAAAAGCACGGCAGCGTGCTCGCCGCGCCGCGCCTGCTGCCGCTGATCCGCGCGGTGGAGGTGTTCGGCTTCCACCTGGCCACGGTCGACCTGCGCCAGAGTTCCGACAAGCACGAGGCCGTGATCGCCGAGCTGCTGGCCACCGCGCGCATCGAGCCCTCGTATGCCTCGCTGGCCGAAGAGGCCAAGCAGACGTTGCTGCTGAAGCTGCTCGACGACGCCCGCCCGCTGCGCGTGCCCGACGCCGACTACTCGCCGCTCGCCAGGAGCGAACTGGCCATCTTCTCGGCCGCGCGCACCGCGCGTGCGCGCTACGGCGCCGCCGCCATCCGCCACTACATCATCAGCCACACCGAGACGGTGAGCGACCTGCTCGAAGCCCTTCTGCTGCAGAAGGAAGCCGGCCTGCTGCGCGGCGCGATGGACGGCAAGGCCACCTGCGACCTGATCGTGGTGCCGCTGTTCGAAACCATCGAGGACCTGCGCAACGCCGCGCCCATCGTGCGCGCCTTCTACGCGCTGCCGAACATCCAGGCGCTCATCGAGCGCTCGGGCGCCGAGCAGGACGTGATGCTGGGCTACTCCGACAGCAACAAGGACGGCGGCATCTTCACCAGCAACTGGGAGCTGTACCGCGCGGGCATCGCGCTGGTGTCGCTCTTCGACGAGCTGAACAGGAAGAAGGCCAATCCCATCCGCCTGCGCATGTTCCACGGCCGCGGCGGCACGGTGGGGCGTGGCGGCGGTCCGAGCTACCAGGCCATCCTCGCGCAGCCGCCGGGTACGGTGCGCGGCCAGATCCGGCTGACCGAGCAGGGCGAGGTCATCGGCTCGAAGTACGCCAACCGCGAGATCGGCCGGCGCAACCTCGAGACGCTGGTGGCCGCCACGCTCGAAGCCACGCTGCTGCCGCAGGGCAAGTCGGCACCCGCCAATTTCCTCTCGGCCGCGAGCGAGCTTTCGGCGGCGAGCATGGCAGCCTACCGCAAGCTGGTCTACGAGACCCCGGGCTTCGGCGACTACTTCTTCGGCTCCACGCCGATCCGCGAGATCGCCGAGCTCAACATCGGCTCGCGCCCCGCATCGCGAAACCCCAGCCACAAGATCGACGACCTGCGCGCGGTGCCGTGGAGCTTCAGCTGGGGGCAGTGCCGCCTCACCATTCCGGGCTGGTTCGGCTTCGGCTCGGGCGTGGAGCAGTTCCTGGCCGCAGCGGGCAACGCGGCCGGCCGCAAGGAGCGCCAGGCGCTGCTGCAGCGCATGTACGCGCAGTGGCCCTTCTTCCGCACGCTGCTGTCGAACATGGACATGGTGCTCGCCAAGAGCGACCTCGCGCTGGCCTCGCGCTACGCCGAGTTGGTCACCGACCGCAAGCTTCGCCAGAAGGTGTTCTCGATGATCGAGGCCGAGTGGCACCGCACCTCCGACGCGCTCTCGCTCATCACCGGCGCGAAGCAGCGGCTCGAAGGCAATGCCGAGATGCAGCGCTCGGTGCGCCACCGCTTCCCGTACATCGACCCGCTGCATCACCTGCAGGTCGAGCTGATGCGGCGATACCGCGCGGGCGACGGCGGCGAGCGGCTGCAGCGCGGCATCCACATCTCGATCAACGGGGTGGCAGCGGGCCTGCGCAACACGGGCTGATGCGCTTCGCCGCGCCATGAACGAAGACGGGCCCGGCGGGCCCGTCTTTCTTTTTGCGGCGGGGCATAGACTCGCAGCCCCACTCACCCATCGCGACCAAAAGGAAAAGCCATGAAGGGCTCCTGCCTGTGCGGCACCGTCCGGTACGAGGCCGCGCGCCTCGCCGGCCCCATCCTCCATTGCCACTGCGCGACGTGCCGCAAGGCGCACAGCGCCTCCGGCGAAGGCATGAACGCATGAGCACGAAGATCGGCTTTCGCCGCAGGCTCATCGTCGCCATCCTGCTGTGCGTGGCGGTGGGCGGCGCGGTGGTGCGGCACTACGCGGCGCCGGGCTCGACCACGCGCGACATCGCGACGCTGCTGATGGTGCTGTGGGTGCCGATCATCGGCAACGTGATCGCATGGCTGATCGGCAAGTGGCCGCGTCGCACGCCGCCTGCCGCGCCGCCGGGCTTCGATGCGCTGGGCGCCTTCACGCCTGGCGCGCTGGCGGAGATCACATTCCGCAAGCCCGCCCTGCCCTCGCAGGACACGCCCATCGCGCCGGGCGAATACCGCTGCGCACTGGTGCTCGACAAGGAAGGCTTCTCGGCGCGCTGGATGGTGCCGGCGGGCGATGCGCTGGAGCGCGGCAAACCGGCCGCGCTCGAAGTCGAGTTCCTCTCGCCTGCCGTCGCGCTGCCTCGCTTTCAGCCCGGTACAACCTTTCGCGTACTGATCGGCGATTCCTTCGTCGCCGATGGCCGGATATTGCAATTGCGACCTGCGCTCAGCTAGGCCGCCGCAGAGGCCCCGTGGATGGCGATAGCCATCAAAAGGGCCCATTGTTCATTCCCGGGAAACTGACTACTGCCGCACGGCACCTTTGTCGCAAGCGCGACGGCTCGCACACTCCATGCCTCTTCAACAGCATCGGTGCGCGCGCCAATGCCGACGCTTCCAAGGACAGCTCCCCATCATGATGAATTCACCCAGCAGCAACCCGTGCATCGACGAGCTCGGGGCACCGGTGCAGGCCGCGGCAACGCCTGTCCCGGCCTCGCGCTCCGCGTGGCTCGCCGTCGGCTCCATCGCCGTCGGCACCTTCGCGATGGTCTCGACCGAGTTCATGCCCATCGGCCTTCTCACCGACATCGCGCGCGGCCTCAACGTGTCCGACGGCACGGCCGGCCTGATGGTCACCATGCCCGGCGTGCTCGCCGCATTCGCGGGTCCGGCGCTGATCGTCGCTTCGGGCAAGCTCGATCGCCGCACGGTGCTGATCGCACTCACCACCTTGCTGATCGCATCGAACCTGCTCGCGGCCTTCGCGCCCAACTTCGCCACCATGCTGGTGGCGCGCCTGCTGCTCGGCCTGTGCGTGGGCGGCTTCTGGACCTTCGCGCCCGCCGCCGCCACGCAGCTGGTGCCGCATGCCGCGCAGGCTCGCGCGATGTCGATCGTGCTGGCCGGCGTATCGGCTGCCACGGTGCTCGGCGTGCCGGCCGGCTCCTTCCTCGGCACGCTGTTCGGCTGGCGCGCTTCGTTCGCCGTGACCGGCGCGCTCGCAGCCGCCGTGCTGCTGGTGCAGCTTTGGCTGCTGCCTTCGATCCCGCCTGTGCGCGCCATCGGCGCACGCGACCTGCTCACGCCGCTCACGCGCCGCATGGCGCAGGTCGGCCTGCTCGCGGTGCTGTTCTTCATTGCCGGCCACTTCGCCGCCTACACCTACCTGAAGCCGCTGCTGCAGCAGGTGTTCGGCCTCGCGCCCAACTCGGTGTCGACGCTGCTGCTCGTGTACGGCGCGGTGGGCTTCGTCGGCACCTTCCTCGGCGGCAGCCTGGTGGCGCGCAGCGTGCGCGGCACCACCCTGCTGGCGGCGCTGATGCTCGCCACCGCGCTGCTGCTGACGACGGTGATCGGCTCCGGCTTCGTGCCCGGCGCGGTGGTGGTCGTGATCTGGGGCGTGGCCTTCGGCCTGATCCCGGTGGCGCTCACCGGCTGGATGATGGAAGCGGTGCCCGACGCCCCCGAGGCCGGCCAGGCCCTGCTGGTGAGCGGCTTCCAGGTGGCGATCGCCTCCGGCGCGCTGATCGGCGGCGTGACGGTCGACAGCTTCGGCATCTCCAGCGCGATGGTGCTCAGCGGCGTGCTGGTGCTGATCGCTGCGCTGATCGTCGGCACGCTGGGCCGTGCGCGCGGCGGTGCCTCGCTGGCGGCCGTGCCCGAGTAAGCACGAGCGGCAACTCCGCAATCGATCCAACCAATCAGTGGCGGCCGGGCTTCCCGGCCGCCACGATCGCATCCAGCACCACGCGCAGGGCCTTGCTGACGGGCTTGTCGCGCCGGACCACGATGGCCAGCCCGCGATGCATGCGGGGGTTCAGCCGGCTGGTCTTCAGCTCCGGGTGCGCGCCGCGCCCCGCCATCGCCATGCCGGGCACGATGGCATAGCCCAGCCCCGCGGCCACCATCTCCTTCATCGCCTCCACGCTGCCCAGCTCCATCACCGGCTGCGGCTGCAGGCCCTCTGCGGCGAACCAGCGGTCGACCAGCTTGCGCGTGTTGGCCGCGGGCTCGAACAGCACCAGCGGCAAGCTGGCCAGGTCGCCCGGCGAGACCCTGGCCTTCAGCGGCGCGATGTCCTGCCGGCCGATGGCCACGAATTCGTCGTCGAGCACCGGCATCACCGCCAGCGAGCGCCCGGCCACGGGCAGCGTGACCAGCGCGAGATCGAGGCTGTTTTCTTCCACCTTGCGCGCCTGGTCCTCGGTGTTGCCGGTGCTGACCACCACGCCGAGTTCGGGAAAGCGCTCGCGCAGCCCGCGCAACACGGCAGGCAGGAAATGCAGGCAGGCCGTGGCGCCCGTGCCCAGCCGCACGCGGCCCGCGATGCCGCTGGCGTGGTCGGCGAGCGCGTCGATGGCGTTTTCCACCGCGGCCTCGATGTTCTGCGCGTGGCGCAGCAGCTCCATGCCGGCCGGCGTGGCCTGCGCGCGCTTGCCGACACGCTCCACGAGGCGCACCGCCAGCCGGCGTTCGAGCTGGCGTATCTGCAGGCTCACGGCCGGCTGGGAGAGGCCCAGCCTGTCGGCCGCGGCCGAGAAGCTGCCGGTTTCGATGACGAGCGCGAAGGACCGGAGCTGGTCGAGGTTGAACGATTTATCCAAAGTTTTTCTCATGCCTTGCATAGGCTGGCGAAGCTTCACTTATCGAAGGTGCATCGTCAAGATCGGGGCCATGTCATCGCCATCCCCTGCTCCGCTCGCTTCCGCCACGGTCGAAATCCTCGACGCCATGCCGCATCACATGGCCGCCGTGCAGTCCATCTACAGCCATTACGTGCTGCACGACCTGTGCTCCTTCGAGGAAGAAGTGCCATCCGTCGACCAGATGCAGCAGCGCCGCGCCGACGTGCTCGCGCGCGGCATGCCCTACCTGGCGGCGATGCTCGACGGCGAGGTCGCCGGCTATGCCTACGCCACCGCCTACCGCGCCCGCTCCGCATACCGGCACTCGGTGGAAGACTCGGTCTACGTCGCTCCGGGCATGCACGGCCACGGCATCGGCAAGGCGTTGCTGCGCGAGGTGATACGGCGCTGCACCGAGGCCGGCTTCACGCAGATGGTCGCCTGCGTGGGCAACAGCGCCAACGCGGGCTCGCTGCGGCTGCATGAAAGCCTGGGCTTCGAACAGGTTGGCGTGCTGCGCGACATCGGATTCAAGTTCGGGCGCTGGGTGGACACGGTGCTGATGCAGCGCGCGCTGCGCTGAGCCTTCGCCGCTCGCTCGGCGGAGGAATTCGGGAAGGATGCGTCCGGCACCGGCGTGCTCCGCCTCGCGCGGGACCGAGACAGGCCGTCATCCGCATCGGCCACACGCCTGCACGCATGGGTAGGGGCACGAAGCGTCGGGCGGCCAGGCAGGCGCTTCTCTCTGGGTTTTAAAATAAAACCGACCGCGGTCATTGCCGCCCCGGTCCGACGAACCCGAAGGAAAGCTCCCATGGCCCAACGAAAAAGCCTCAAGGCCGACGCATGCCCGATGGCACGCGCGCTCGACATCGTCGGCGACCAGTGGTCGCTGCTCGTGATCCGCGATGCCTTCGACGGCATGAAGCGCTTCGGCGAGTTCCAGCAGAGCCTGGGCGTCGCGAAGAACATCCTGTCTGACCGGCTGAAGAACCTGGTGCAGGAAGGCGTGCTCGAGCTCGTGCCCGCCTCCGACGGATCGGCCTACCAGGAATACGTGCTGACGGCCAAGGGCAAGGGCCTGTTCCCCGTGGTGGTCGGCCTGCGGCACTGGGGCGAGGCGCACCTGTATGCCAGGGGCGAGCCGCATTCGGTGCTGGTCGAGCGCGACAGCGGCAAGCCGGTGCCGAAGATCGAGCTGCGCGCGCGCAACGGCAAGCCGCTCGATCCGGCCGCGACCTTCGTGAAGAAGCTGCCCGCGGCCGCCGGGGCGAGGAAGTCGCGAGGCGCAAGCTCGTAGAGCGGCCCGCGCGGGCTACTCGCCCAGCAGCTCCCCGATGGGCTGCAGGTCTTCCACGCGGTCGCAGATCGACTTGATCACCATCGTGATCGGAATGCCCAGCAGCAGGCCCCAGATGCCCCAGAGCCAGCCCCAGAAGATCACGCCAACGAACACCGCCACCGGGTTCATGCGGCTGGTACGGCTGGTGAGCCAAGGCATCAGCAGGTTGCCCACGATGGTGTGGATGCCCAGCGACATGCCGGCCACCACGACGCCCATCTGCAGGCTGTTGAACTGCAGGAAGGCCACCAGCCCCGCGGCGGCCAGCACGATCACCGAGCCGATGTAGGGAATGAGGTTGGTGACGGCCGCGATGATTCCCCACACGGCCGCGTTCTCCATGCCGATGGCCCAGAACGCGAGGCCGGTGGTCACGCCGACGATGGCGCTCACCAGTATCTGCACCAGCAGGTAGCGCTCGATGTTGCGCGTGATGTCGTCGAGCACGTGCACCGTGACCTTCTTCTTCTGCAGGCTCGACCCGGTGATCTTGATGAGCTTGCGCCTGAAGGTGTCGCCCGAGCACAGCGCGAAGTAGGTGAGGAAGGCCACCAGCGTGAGCTGTCCCATCGCGCTGAGCAGCCCGACGGTGCCGCTGAGCAGGTAGTCGCGCACGTTGAAGCTGGGCCGCTCGATGATGACGCGCGCCACGCCCTTGCGCGACGCGACGCGGGCGGAGTTTTCTTCGGCCGCCTTCTCGAGCTGCGCCGCCGCCTGCTGCACGTTGTCCAGCGGCGTGGCGCTGGCGCCCTTGTCGCGGCGCATGGCCTGCCCCAGCTTCTGCGCGGCCACCGGCAGCGAGTCGAGCAGCTGCGTGGTGCTGCCCGAGAGCGAATAGCCGGTATAGCCCAGTCCGCCGAAGAGCCCCATGAGGATCAGCCCCGCGCCGATCCAGCGCGGCAGCTTCCAGCGATGAAGCAGCTCGACCAGCGGCGACAGCGCATAGGTCAGCAGCAGGCTCAGCATCAGCGGAATGAAGACGGCCTGCCCCCACTGCAACGCGAACACGCTGGCCAGCACCGCGAGCACCACCAGCGAGGCGCTGCGCACGTCGACAGGCATGTGCAGCAGCAGGCGCTCGCGCGCCGGGGCGGGCGGCTCGGGTGCGGGTGTGGGCGGTTCCGGTTCCGGCTCGGGGGCCGGTTCGGCCGCCGCCGGCTGCGGAGGTTCGGCAACCGGCTCGGTCGGCGGCGGAGCTTCCACCGCCTTGGGCGTGTCGTCGCTCATCGCGTTTCCTTCAGCACCTCGCGCACCGCCGCGAGCTGCCGGCGCGACACGGCCACCGGCTCGGGAATGGCGTCCAGCCGCAGGGCCCAGCCCTCGGCATCCTCGCCGTCGTCGTATTTCTCCAGCGCGCGGATCGCCGAGCGCGCCACCAGCGCGTTGCGGTGCACGCGCAGGAAGCGCTGCGGATAGCGCTCCTCGAACTCGTTGAGCGAGCCGTCGAGGATGTGGCTGCGCGTGGCGGTGCGCACCGTGAGGTACTTGTATTCGGACTTGAGGTAGAGCACCTCCGACAGCGGCACCCGCTCGGCGCGGCCCCGGTCCTGGATCAGCACCGTCTCGGGCGCGGCCTCGGCCTGCTGCAGCGCACGGCGCTCCTTCAGGAAGCGCTCCACCTTCTGCAGCGCCTGCTGCAGCCGCTCGGCGCGCACGGGCTTGGTGAGGTAGTCGATCGCCTCGAGGTCGAAGGCCGTCACAGCATGGGCGGCGTGCGCGGTCACGAACACCACTGCCGGCGCGTCGCAGCGGCTGCGCAGCGCGCGCGCCACCTCGATGCCGTCCACGCCGGGCATGTGCACGTCGAGCAGCACCAGGTCGAGCGCCAGCGTGCCCAGCTGCTGCAGCGCCTCGGCGCCTTGCGAGGCTTCGGCCACCACTTCGGCGCCGGGCGATGTGCAGTCGCGCAGCAGCGTGCGCATGCGCGAGCGCGCCAGGGCTTCGTCGTCGACGATCAGGGTCTTCAGGGTCATGATTCGGCGGGAATGGCTATCCGTACTCTGTAGCTTTTCTGGTCCATGCCGGCGCTGAACTGCATCTGCATATCGTGCAGCAGCCGCAGCCGGTCGCGCACGTTGGCCAGCGCGATGCCGTGGCCGCGCGGCAGCGGCTCGTCGGCCCAGCGCAGCGGCGGGAGGCTGTTGACCACCTCGATCACCACCATGTTGCCGCGCCGCTCGGTGCGGATGCGCAGCTTGGCACCCTCGGGGCTGGGCTCCACGCCGTGCTTGATGGCGTTCTCGACCAACGGCTGCAGCAGCAGCGGCGGCAGGCGCGCGTTGCTGGCGGCGGCGTCCAGGTCCCAGCGGATGCGCAGGCGGTCGCCGAAGCGCACCTGCTCGATGGCCAGGTAGCGCTCGGCCAGCGCGATCTCGTCGGCCAGCGTGCCCGATTCGCCGGGGTCGGCCAGCGCCTGGCGGAACAGCTCGGCCAGGTCTTCGAGCATGGTCTCGGCCTTGGCCGGCTCCTCGCGCACCAGCGCGATGGCGCTGTTGAGCGTGTTGAACAGAAAGTGCGGGCGGATGCGCGACTGCAGCTCCTCCAGCCGCGCGGTGGTGGCCGCCGGCGTCTGGCCCCGGGCGCGCAGCACCATCGCCGCCATCACCAGCCCCGCGAACAGGGCGCCCGCGAGCGCGCTGGCCAACCACGGCGCGCTGGAGAGCACGTCCGTCAGCCGCAGCAGCCCGCAGCCGTACAGCGCCGACAGCGCGCCGAGCAGCGCCCCGGCCGTGTACTGCCATTGCTTCGGCAACCGCCGCAGCGGCTTCTTGAGCCCGCAGGCGCTCACCAGCCACAGCAGCGTGGCCGGCAGCGCCCCGCCGGTGACGGTGGCGGTCTGCACCAACCATTCGCCGGGCGTGGAAACCACGAAAAGCGCGGCGATGGCGACCACCGCCTCGACGAAGATCACCGTGCGCAGCACCACCCCGATCTGGCAGGCGTCGAAGATCGACGGGCCGCCGCGCACGGACGCGCGGGCGCGCTCCGAAGACGGCGGGGGCGTGGGTGAAGAGCTGGCCGATAAAATCGCCGGGTTGCGCATCGCAGACATCTGATCCATCGGGTAACCAACCCATTATTGCCTCCAGGACGGCTCCCATGACCCAAAACCAACTCGACAAGAAATCCGAAGCCTGGTCGGCCCTGTTCTCCGAACCGATGAGCGACCTCGTGAAGCGCTACACCTCCAGCGTCTTCTTCGACAAGCGCCTGTGGCAGGCCGACATCCAGGGCTCGCTGGCGCATGCCGGCATGCTGGCCGCGCAGGGCATCATCAGCGTGCAGGACCACGCCGCCATCGAACGCGGGATGACGCAGATCCGTGGCGAGATCGAATCCGGCGCCTTCGAATGGAAGCTCGACCTCGAAGACGTGCACCTGAACATCGAGGCCCGCCTGACCCAGCTGGTCGGCGACGCCGGCAAGCGCCTGCACACCGGCCGCAGCCGCAACGACCAGGTCGCCACCGACGTGCGCCTGTGGCTGCGCGGCGAAATCGACCTCGTGGGCGACCTGCTGGTCGAGCTCCAGAAGGCGCTGGTGGACATCGCCGAGAAGAACGTCGACGTGATCCTGCCCGGCTTCACCCACCTGCAGGTGGCGCAGCCGGTGAGCTTCGGCCACCACATGCTCGCGTATGTCGAGATGTTCAGCCGCGATGCGGAACGCATGGCCGAGGTGCGCCGGCGCGTCAACCGCCTGCCGCTGGGCGCCGCCGCGCTGGCCGGCACCAGCTACCCGCTGGACCGCGAACTGGTAGCCAGGACCCTGGGCATGGACGGCGTCTGCCAGAACAGCCTGGACGCGGTGAGCGACCGCGACTTCGCCATCGAATTCACCTCGGCCGCCAGCCTGTGCATGGTGCACGTGAGCCGCATGAGCGAAGAACTCATTCTGTGGATGAGCCAGAACTTCGGCTTCATCCAGATCGCCGACCGCTTCACCACCGGCTCGTCGATCATGCCGCAGAAGAAGAACCCCGACGTGCCCGAGCTGGCGCGCGGCAAGACCGGCCGCGTGGTCGGCCACCTGATGGCGCTCATCACGCTCATGAAGGGCCAGCCGCTGGCCTACAACAAGGACAACCAGGAAGACAAGGAGCCGCTGTTCGACACCGTCGACACGCTCAAGGACACCCTGCGCATCTTCGCCGAGATGATCGGCGGCATCACCGTGAAGCCCGAGGCCATGGAAGCCGCCGCGCTGCGCGGCTACGCCACCGCCACCGACCTGGCCGACTACCTCGTGAAGAAGGGCCTGCCCTTCCGCGACGCGCACGAGACCGTGGCGCACGCCGTGAAGGCCGCCACCTCGCACAAGGTCGACCTGGCCGAGCTGCCGCTGGCCGTGCTGCAGCAATTCAACCCCAGCATCGAGAAGGACGTGTACGACGTGCTGAGCCTGCGCGGCTCGCTGAACGCGCGCAACATCCTGGGCGGCACCGCCCCGGCGCAGGTGAAGGCGCAGGTCGCCCGCCACCGCGCCCGCCTGGGCTAGAAATGTCCGCCCCCGGCTTTTCACTCGCTGCGCTCGTGTAACTCCACCCCCCAAGGGGGAGGCGCGGCCCGCCTTGGGGCGGCCCGGCGGCGGCCGCCCGTAAACGGCAAACCCGACAGCTGGAAAACACACTGTGTTCTACGCCATCCCGCTCGAGAACAGGCCGAGCTGGCGCAATCCGCCGTGGATGACGGTGCTGCTGATCCTCCTGAACATGATCGTGTTCTGGGGACCGCAGCGCAGCGAGGAAAAAGGGCAGGAGCGCGCCGCCAGCTACTACGTGAAGAGCGCGCTGCCCGCGCTGGAGCTGCCAGCCTTCGTGGAGTGGCTCGAAAAGACCGACCCGAAGCGCGGCAAGCTCGCGCGCCGCATGCTGCCGCACGAGGAGGCCTATCCCCAGCTGCTGGAAGGCCTGCAGAACGACAGGAAGTTCTTGCAGAAGCTGCGCTCCGACCAGGTCATCACGCCGTCGAACCCGCAGTACGGCGAATGGAAGCAGGCTCGCCAGCAGTACGAGGCCCTGCTGCCCGCGCCCTTCACCGAACGCTGGGCGCAGAGCTACGCGACGGATGCCGAATTCAGGCCCTGGACCTGGATCACCAACGCCTTCCTGCACGGCAGCACCGGCCACCTGCTGGGCAACATGCTGTTCCTGTTCCTCTTCGGCTTCTCGGTCGAGCTGGCGCTGGGGCGCGGCACCTACCTGGCGTTCTACCTGCTGGGCGCGGTCGGTGCGTCGGTGCTGGCCGGCTGGGCCTATGCCGGCGGCACCTACGGGCTGGGCGCCTCGGGCGCGGTCTCGGCGCTGATGGGCATGTACGCGGTGATGTACCGCCTGCGGCGCATCCGCTTCTTCTACCAGCTGTTCTTCTATTTCAACTACGTCACCGCGCCGGCCCTGCTGCTGCTGCCGGCCTGGATCGCCAATGAGCTGATGCAGCACTGGCTGGGCGGCCAGGGCATCGCCTACATGGCCCACCTCGGCGGCCTGCTGACGGGTGCCGCGCTGATGTACGGCGCCATGCTGCTGGGCCGGGTGAAGACGCCCGAGACCGTCAAGTCGGAAATGGTGAACGACGACGACCGCTTCGACGAGCACGTGGCCGCCGCCCGCAAGTACGGTGCCGCGATGAAGTTCGACCGCGCCTGCGCCGAATGGCGCGCCGCCGCCGCCCTGCGCCCCGGCGACGCCGAGACGCTGCGCGCGTGGTTCAACACCGCGCGCCTGCAGCCCGCGAGCGACGATTTCCACCAGGCCGCGCGCCGCATCTTCCGCCTGCCCGCCACCGACGAGGACACGCTGGCGCTGCAGCACACGAGCTTTCAGATCTACCTCGACCAGGCCCGTCCCGGCGTGCGGCTCAAGCCCGAGGACATGGCGCGGCTGGCGCGCCGCTTCTCCCGCATCCGCCAGTTCGAGGACGCCGAGCGGCTGTGCCGCATCCTGCTGAAGACCGCGCCCGACCACCCCGAGCTGGCCGACACTCTCTCGACCTGCGCCAACGGCCTGCTGCACGCGGGCCTGCGCGACAAGGCGATCGGCCTGCTGCCCCACCTGCTGCGGCTGGCACCGAACGACATGGTGACGCGCGCGCTGCAGCGGGCCTGAGCAAGACAAGAGGAAAGATGCTGTCGCCGGACCAGCGGAAGTGGCAGCGCCACTGGCACGAAGTCTTCGACGCGGCGCTGGGCCCCGACGGTCCGCCCGGTCGGCCGCTGCCGGAAGACATCGACACCGACTTCAGGCTGCAGTTCGAACTCTGGGACCTGTCCGCCGAAGCCCGCGCGCAGGCCTTCTCCGTCTTTCCGCGCGCCGGCGAAATGCTCGCGCGCATCGACGCGCACCGGTCCGCCCCGCCCCAGGCCATCGATGCCGACGAGGCGATCCGCATCCTGCGCAATGGGCTGAAGCTGCTGCATCAGCTCGGCATCGAGGCCCCCGAGCCCGATGCCGCCATCGCCGTGCTCGACCCCGGCAAGCTTTCCCCGCAAGACGCCTTCTCCAAGGCCGACAGCCCCTTCATCGAGTTCCACGACGTGCTGCACGACATGGCGCTGCGCGAGACCGGCGAAGCCGGAAAGGACGCGTATTTCTTTCTGTCGGAGCCGCTCTACCGCCTCGCGGCCTCCTACCCCGTCGCCCACTGGATCTGCTGGCCGCTGTGCGCACCGGCCGGAGCAGCGGACGCCAGCGAAGCCGAGTACAGGCTGTGGCAGGGAGGCTGGTCGTCGGGGTGGAGCGAGGAAGGCGTGTTCCTCTTCGACCGCCGCGAAGAATTCGGCCTGCCGGGCTGATCAGGCCGTCTGGGCCGACGGCGCGGCCGGCCGCAGCAGCCAGCGCACTTCCTGCGTCTGCTCGCTGTCCGGGTAGCGCGCTTCCATTGTCGTCAAAATGGGCTGCGCCATGTCGACGCGCCCCAGCCCCTGCACCAGCGCGCGCGCCGCGAGTTCGTAGGCCTGCGGGATCGCCTCGTTGCCGCGGAAGCGCTTGTCGAAGCCCGACAGCAGCGCCAGCGTGGCGTGCGCGTCGCCGTTGCGCCATTCGGCGCGCGCCATGGCGATGACCATGGCCGGGTCGTCGAGTGCGAAGGCCTTGTCGCGCTCCTTGCAGGCCTTGAAGACCTTCAGCGCCTCGGAGGCCAGGTCGCGCCGCATCAGGAGCGGAATGAAGCGCTTCGCCTGGTCGGACATGGTGTCTTTCTTCTCGGGCATCAGCGCCAGCACGCGGTGGTAGCGGCGCTGCGCCGAGAGGTCGTCGAAGTCCGCCGTGCGCTGTGCCTCGTAGGCCGTGCCCAGCGCGGCGGCGAGGTCGCCGTCGGTGATGAGCTGCGCCACCTCCGCGTCGATGCGCTGCGAAGCGATCTGCGCGGGCGTGCGGCGGTCGGCCGGCGCGCCGTCGGGCAGCTCGCTGCCCGGCACGGCGTCGAAGCCGAAGGCGTCGTGGTGCTGGAACATCACGTAGCCCAGCAGGCTGGCCATCACCCAGCCGAAGTAGATGAAGACGAAGTTGATGACCGGCAGCACGATGCGCCCGTCGAACATCGGCAGCACGATCGACAGCGCCACCTGCGCACCCGTGCTCAGCAGAAACAGGAAGAAGCACAGCAGCGCGTACGGCCAGCCGATGGTGCGCATCGCGTCCATCACGTGGCCGGGGTTCATCGCCTGGAAGAAACTGCCCGACTGCACCAGCACGATCACCGCCGCCGGGAAGGTGAAGGACATGACGAAGAGGCCCACCGTGCCCAGGATGGGCGCGTACCAGGCGAGCCAGCCGATCAGGAAGGCCTGCACCAGCGAGATCGCGAAGAGCTTCCACGGCAGGTAGGTCCACTCGTCGCTCGATTCGCGGCCGAAGTCGGCCGAGTCGCGGATGCCGCGCGCGCCCAGCGCGATGACCTTGAAGCCGTAGCGGCTGGCCGCCAGCATGATGCCGACCTCGATGACGAAGAGGGCCAGCGCCTGGGGCAGGAAGAAGATGGCGTCGAAGAGCAGGCTGCAGAACGCCAGCAGCAGGCCGTAGGCCAGCGGCCGCATCTGGAACGGAAAGGCGAAGAAGCTGTTGAGCCGGTGCCAGAAAGGCGGTGGCGGCGGCAGCGCATCCTTGACGGCGATCATGGCAACTCCCCTGTTCATTGTTTTCTTGCTTACTTGCGGAAGAAATCGCTCTGGCTCATGGCGCCGGCGCCGCCAATGCGCATCACTGTGACCTCGTCAGCATGCACGAGCCGCATCTGACCGAGTTCGCGCTCCAGCCGCTGGGTGAAGTTGGTCTTGTACTGCAGCACCGTCTCGCCCATCTTCAGCACGTTGGTGCCCTTGACGATCGCGCTCTTGCGGTCGCTGGCCATCTCGATGCTGTCCAGGTTGTATTCGTACTCGATGGTGAGGATGCCGCCCATCCGGTCGCCGACCCTGCTGAAGGTCTCGAAGGCTTCGCGATTCGCCTTGCAGGCCTCGTCGCGGTCGTGCGAGGTCTCGACCGTCTTGCCCATCATCGTGGTCTTGCTGTCGATCCGGGCCTTGCGGCTGAGCTGCTTGCACAGCGCGTCAGCATCGCGCGAGTAGATGGAGTGGGCTTCCTTCTGGTAGTAGTCACGCACCATCGGTTCGTCGATCTTGCGACCGCCGATGAAGAAATACCACGCGCCCACGCAGAGCGCGATCACGATCGCAATTTGCTTCATTCTTCTCCGTCCGCGTGCGCGCGGTCCCTCGATTTATGCGCGGCAGTATACGTTCACAAATGTTTCCAAAAGACTTCATTCGGGCGACGCGCTGAATCCGCCCGCCGGGTTGCCCCGTACACCGGTCATGCGCATCGATGCCCCACAATTCCCGGATGCCTGCACCCAGCCCCGACGCCGAACTGATGGCGCTGATCGACCGGATCGGCCATCGCGACGAAGCCGCCCTGCGGCAGCTCTACGACCGAACCTCACCCCGTCTGATGGGCCTGGCGATGCGGGTGGTGCGCCAGCGCGAATGGGCGGAAGACGTGCTTCAGGAGAGCTTCCTGACCGTCTGGCGGGTCGCCAGCGACTACCGCGCCTCGCTCAGCCCGCCGCTGGCCTGGCTGGGGCTCATCGTGCGCAGCCGCTCGCTCGACCTGCTGCGCCGCCGTGCCGCCGACCGGGCCCAGCTGACGCAGGAATTCGACGAGCAGATGGCCGACCAGCTCGAATCCGATTCGCCCGACCCGGCCGCCAGTGCCGATGCCAGCGAGCAGGCCTGGGCGCTGCACCAGTGCCTGAGCCAGCTCGAAGGCCGCCAGCGCGAGGTGGTGAGCCTGGCCTACCTGCGCGACATGAGCCACGGCGAACTGGCCGAGCAGCTCAGGCTGCCGCTGGGCACGGTCAAGACATGGATACGGCGCGGGCTGGAAAAGCTGCGCGTGTGCATGGGGCGCTTTGCGTGATAGCGGTGACGACGAAGAAGAAGGCGGCTTCCCCATCATGAATCTCATCGCACACCCCGAACTCCTGGAGCTGCTGGCCGCCAGCCATGCGCTCGGCACCCTGCGCGGCGGCGCCCGCCGCCGCTTCGAGGCACTGGCCCGCGAACAGGCGCCAGTGCGCGCCGCGGCGCTGGTCTGGCAGGGCCGGCTTGCGAGCATGACCGAGCTGCAGTCGCCGGTCGCGCCCGATGAAGCCGTGTGGACGCGCATCCGCAACATCATCGACGCCGAGCAGTCCGCGCTCGCGCTGGAACGCCAGCGCGAGACGGCCAAGGCTGCCGGCGAGCCCCGCCAGGGCGGCTGGCTGCGCAGCCTCGCGCTGTGGCGCGGTGCCGCCGCGGCCGGCGCGCTGGCCACCGTGGTGGCCGTGACGGTCGGGCTGAACCTGCGCGACCAGTTGCAGAACGCCCCAGCGGTGCAGTACGTGGCCGTGCTCAACGACGACCAGGCGGCCGCCTCGATGCTCGTGACCTTCGATCCGAAGAAGAAGCAGCTCGTGCTGCAGCGCGTGGGCAGCTTCAAGGAAGGCGACGACAAGTCGCTGCAGCTCTGGGCACTGCCTCCGGGCGGCGCGCCGCGTTCGCTGGGCGTGCTCGGCAATGCGCCGGCCCTGAAGCTGACGGCGTCGGAGTCCGACGTGCAGGCCGTTCCCGCGCTGGCCATCTCGCTCGAAGCCAAGGGCGGCGTGCCTGCGGGCAGCGGGCCGAAGGGACCGATTCTGTTCAAGGGCGCGCTCATCGAGAAAACCATCTAGCCGGGGCCAGCCTCTGTCAACGATCGCCTGCCTTGGGGCGTCGTGGTAGAAAACCCGCCTGCCCCTCGCCTTCCGCCCTTCCTCCGTCCTTCCAATGTCTTCGATGAAAACCGCGCTGGCCGCGGTCGCCCTGCTGACCGCCGCGCTGGCCGCGCAAGCCCAGTCCAGCTTCTTCCCCCAGGAATCCGAAACGGCCGCCGCCGAGGCCGCCGCCGCGCGCGACTACCTGGCCGCCAAGGACCGCTGGCACAACGAGCTTGCGGCCTTCGCGCGCGCCGACCAGGAGCGCTTTCCGGCCCCCGGCGGCGTGGTGTTCGTGGGCAGTTCCACGGTGCGCATGTGGACGCGCCTCTCGCAGGACTTCGCGCGCGTGCCCGGCGGGGTAATCAACCGGGGCTTCGGCGGCTCCACGCTGGCCGACTGCGCCCTCTTCGCGCGCGACCTGGTGGTGCGCTACAAGCCTCGCCAGGTGATGGTCTACGCGGGCGACAACGACCTGGCCGAGGGCCGCACGCCGCTGCAGGTGCTCGACAGCTTCGCGCGCTTCGCCAACGCGGTGCGCGCCGAATTGCCGGAGGCGCGCATCAGCTTCATCTCGGTCAAGCCCAGCCCCTCGCGCGAGCAGCTGCTGCCGCAGATCCGCGAGACCAACCACGTGATTTCGGCCTACCTGAACCTGCTGCCCAACAGCGAGTTCATCGACATCTACACGCCGATGCTGGGTGCGGACGGACGGCCGCGCATGGAATTGTTCAGGGGCGACAGGCTGCACATGACCGATGAGGGCTATAGGCTCTGGCACTCGGTGATCGCGCCGCACCTGCCAAACCCTTGACTCACCCCCAGGCTTCGCGCACTTCGTGTCGCGCGCGCCTTCCGCTGCCCGGGGGCAACACCTGTGGCCCGGCAGAGCCGGTTTCACGGTGTTCCTGGAAAAGACGTCAAGCCCGCGCAGGCTCCGACGGCACGTCGTCCGCCGGCGGCGGCACGTCCGCCCCGCGCGTGAAGCGCGCCACGAAGTACATCCCCGAGAACACCGCCGCCAGCAGCAGACCGTCGCCCCACCAGGGCCGCGCCGTCTGGCTGTCGCCGTAGAAGGCCAGCACCAGCAGCACCGCGATGAGGTGCGCGCAGAACACCGGCAGCGAGGCCGAGCCCATCGCCTCCAGCCAGCGCAGCCGCGGGATGCGGCGCATCAGCCAGGGCCCGAAGCGCACCGCCAGGATGCCCAGCGCCACCAGGTTCACCAGCCGCAGCGGGCCGAGCTGCCATTTGTCGAACAGCAGATTCAGCTCCACATCGCCGCCGAACGGCGCCTGCCCGTTGATGCCGGTGTGGCGCCAGTACAGCCCGTAAAGCGCGATGCCCGCCGCCAGCGCCAGCAGCCACGCCGGAAAGCGCAGCGGCTGCGCATCCGGATCGTTGCGGGTCGCGCCGATGCACAGCCCCGCGAACCACAGGAACTGCCACGCATAGGTGTTGAACGCGCCCATCTCGTGGAAGGGCACCGGCACGCCCAGGTAGCGCACCGCCAGCCCGTAGACCCATTCGCTGATGCCGAACTGCGCCGCCGCCCACACGGTGGCGCTCGCCACCATCACCCAGGTCCAGCCGTGGCGCATGGCGAAGGCCAGCACCCAGGGGCTCATGAGCATGAAAAAGATGTACATCGGCAGGATGTCGAGCAGCGCCGGCTCGTAGATGAGCAGCAGCCCGTAGATGAAGCCCTCGCGCGGCTCCGCCAGGTAGTACGACACCAGGTTCTTCACCGCAGGCTGGTCGATGTGCAGGCCCACGGCCGTGATCACGGTGAACAGGAACAGCAGGGTCGCCGCCTGCGCCAGGTAGACCTTCAGCACGCGCCGCCAGAAGGCCTGGCGCATCGAGTCGACCCCGCGCACGTGGCCGATGCGGCTGTAGACCAGGCCGGCCACGAAGGCCGACAGCAACACGAAGCCCTCGGCGGCCGAGACGAAACCGAAGGGCTGGCCCAGCGGATCGGTCAACCGGGTGGGCAGGTGGGTGACGGTCATCAGCACGAGCATCAGCCCGCGCAAGGCGTCTATTTCCCAGTAGCGTTTCATCGGTCGGCGGCGAGGTCTTGGTGGCGGTCCGCGCGGCGCACGCACGACGGCCCCGATTGTAAGAAGACCGGCGTAAAGCCCGCCCAAGGCCCGCCGCGCCCGGCGATCAAGCCAACGGCCTATGACTGTTGGCACTCCCGAACCGTCGCGCAAATCGGCTACGCTGCGCGCTGCCTCTCAGGTGGAGATACAAAAAAGTGAACCGTTTCCTTCCAACATTGCTCCTGGCCGGCGGCGTTCTTGCGTCCGGCCCGGGCTTTGCCCTCCAGATCGTCAGCCTCTCGCCGCAGGGCGAAGTGGCGCGCGTGCGCCAGGTGGTCGCCAAGTTCGACCAGCCGGCCGTCAACTTCGGCGACCCCAAGGCCCCCGCCCCGCTCACCGTGAGCTGCAACGACGCCCAGGCCGCCAAGGGCACCGGCCGCTGGACCGACGCCAAGGCCTGGGTCTACGACTTCGAGAACGACCTGCCGCCCGGCGTGCGCTGCACGGTCACCCGCATTCCCACCTTCAAGCCCGCCTCGGGCGAACTCACCGGCCCCGAGCGCTACCAGTTCAACACCGGCGGCCCCTTCGTGCGCAACTACATGCCGGGCAGCTACGGCCGCATCGACGAGCAGCAGATGTTCATGCTGGAGCTCAACGGCGCGGCCACGCTGGAGAGCGTGCGCCAGAACGTCTGGTGCACGGCCGACGGCGTGGGCGAGCGCATTCCCGTCAAGCTGCTCGACGGCGAACAGCGCGCCGGCCTGCTCAAGGCCTTCGGCCGCGAGAAGTCGGCCGAGAAAGACCCGCTGCGCTTCATCACGATGCAATGCAACCGCACGCTGACGCCGGGCGCCAAGGTGCAGGTCGTCTACGGCAAGGGCGTGGCCACGCCCTCGGGTGTGGCCAACAACGTGGAGCGCCGCCTCGAATTCCAGGTGCGCGAACCCTTCGCGGCTTCGTTCACCTGCGAGCGCGAGAACGCGCAGGCCGCCTGCCTGCCGCTGCGCCCGATGCAGCTGACGTTCAACGCGCCGGTCACGCGCAAGCTGGCTTCGCAGATCGAACTCAAGGGCAACGGGCAAACCGTCAAGGCCCAGATCGAAGGCGGCGCGCAGAGCGACGACGACGTGGTCAACGGCGTGTACTTCGGCCCGCCGCTGGCCGAGAGCGCGCAGTACAGCATCGAGCTGCCCTCGAAGTTCGAGGACGCCTCGGGCCGCCCGCTGGCCACGCCCGGCAACTTCCCGATGAAGGTGGCGACCGGCGCGATGCCGCCGCTGGCCAAGTTCGCCGCCTCGCCCTTCGGCGTGGTCGAGCGCCTGGCCGAGCCCGACACGCCGGCCATGATGCCGGTCACCGTGCGCCGCGTGGAGCCGAAGCTGATGGTGAACGCGCTCACGCCCGGCAAGGTGAGCGACATGAACCCGAAGACCGACGCGGAAATCATCGCGTGGTTCCGCAAGGTGCGCCGCTACGACAACTTCACCGTCTCGCGCGAACAGGCGCGCAAGGACGTGAAGGGCCCGCTGCCCCCGGTCATCGACAAGGACGACCGCACCACGCTGCAGACCCGCATGCTGTCGCTGCTGGCCGGCCAGCCCGGCGTGAAGGCGCTCGACATGCCCAAGGCCGACTCGGGCGACCCGCGCCCCTTCGAAGTCATCGGCATCCCGCTGACGCCGGGCTTCCACGTGCTTGAAATCGCCTCGCAGAAGCTGGGCGAGGCGCTGCTCGACGAGCGCTACAACGCCGGGCGCACGATGTACGTGCGCACCACCGCGCTGGCCACCAACCTGGCGGTGCACTTCAAGCTGGGCCGCGAGAACTCGATGGCCTGGGTCACCACGCTGGACAAGGGCAAGGTCGTGGCCGGTGCCGAGGTGCGCGTGTCCAGCTGCGACGGCAAGGCCGTGGCCAGCGGCACCACCGACGCCAACGGCGTGGTCATGCTCAGCGGCGTGTCGCCGCAGGCGCCCTCGTGCAACGGCCCGAACGAATACGACAGCGGCGCCTGGTTCGTCAGCGCCCGCGCCAAGGACGAGAAGGGCGTGGAAGACCTCGCCTTCACCTGGAGCGACTGGCAGCGCGGCATCGAGCCCTGGCGCTTCAACGTGCCCACCAGCCTGCAGGCCGAGGCCGACCGCGTCGCCCACACCATCTTCGACCGCACGCTGCTGCGCGCCGGCGAAACGGTGTCGATGAAGAGCCTGATCCGCACGCAGACCAGCAAGGGCTTCGGGCTGCCCGAGAACCGCCCCGACACGCTGGTCATCACCCACGTGGGCAGCGGCCAGCGCTTCACGCAGCCGCTGAACTGGCGCAAGACCGCCACCGGCGGCCTGAGCGCCGAGAACAGCTTCGCCATTCCGCCGGCCGCCAAGCTCGGCGTGTACGAGGTGATGCTGCGCAGCGGCAAGGGCAAGGACGCCAACGGCGAGGGCGAAGGCGAAAGTGAAGGCGATGGCGACGACGGCTACGGCCGCAGCTTCTCCACCGGCAGCTTCCGCGTCGAGGAATTCCGCCTGCCCGTGCTCGAGGGCCGCATCGCGCCCACCGACAAGAAGCCACTGGTGGCGGCCACCAGCGTGCCCGCCGACGTGCAGATCAACTACGTCTCGGGTGGCGGCGCGGCCAACCTGCCGGTGCGCGTGTCGGCCATGGTTCGCGGCAAGAGCCTGAGCTTCTCCGACTACGACGCCTTCAGCTTCAACCCGCCGCGCGCCTCGCAGGGCGACGGCAGCGAGGCCGCCACGGCGGTCTCCGCCGCAGCCGAGGCCGGTTCGGGCGAGGAAGACCTCAACAGCGTGAACGACACCCGCGTGATCGCAGACAAGCTGCCGCTCACGCTGAACAAGGACGGGGCCGGCAAGGTCACCATCGACAAGGTGCCGAAGGTCAAGGCCGCGCGCGAGCTGCTGCTGGAGGCCACTTACGCCGACCCGAACGGCGAGGTGCAGACCATCCGCAGCACGCAGACGCTGTGGCCGGCTTCCGTCATCGCCGGCATCAAGACCGAGGGCTGGGTCTCCACTGCCCAGAAGCTGAAGTTCCAGGCGCTGGCGCTCGACCTCTCGGGCAAGCCCCAGGCCAACGTCACGCTCAACGTGCGCGCCGTGGCGCGTATCACCACCACCAGCCGCAAGCGCATGGTGGGCGGCTTCTACACCTACGACAACAAGACCGAGACCAAGGACATCGGCACCGTCTGCAGCGGCAAGAGCGACGCGCGCGGCCTGCTGCTGTGCGAATCGGAGCTGAAGGAGGCCGGCGAGGTCGAACTCATCGCCAGCGCCACCGACGGCGACGGCCGCGACGCCAAGGCCGTGAGCTCGGTCTACGTGACCAAGCAGGGCGAACTCTGGTTCGGCGGCGAGGACAACGACCGCATCGACGTGCTGCCCGAGAAGAAGAGCTACCAGCCCGGAGAGATCGCCAAGTTCCAGGTGCGCAGCCCCTTCCGATTCGCGACCGCGCTGGTCGCGGTGGAACGCGAGGGCATCATCGAGACGCACGTGGTCAAGCTCGACGGCAAGGACCCGACCGTCACCCTCGAGGTCAAGCCCGAGTGGGGCCCGAACGCCTACGTGAGCGTGCTCGCGCTGCGCGGCCGCCTGCGCGAGGTGCCGTGGTACAGCTTCTTCACCTGGGGCTTCAAGTCGCCGCGCGAGTGGTGGACGGCCTTCTGGTACGAAGGCAAGGAATACGTGGCGCCGACCGCCATGGTCGACCTGAGCAAGCCCGCCTACCGCCTCGGCATGGCCGAGATCCGTGTCGGCACGCGAGCGCACCAGCTCGACGTGAGCGTCACCAGCGACAAGCCCAGCTACCCGATCCGCAGCAAGGCGCAGATCACCATCAGCGCCAAGCTGCCCGACGGCAAGCCGGCCGCCGGCGCCGAAGTGGCGCTGGCCGCGGTCGACCAGGCCCTGCTGGAGCTGATGCCCAACGACAGCTGGAACCTGCTCAACGCCATGCTGCAGCGCCGCAGCTGGGGCGTGAGCACCTCCACCGCGCAGATGGAAATCGTCGGCCGGCGCCACTACGGGCGCAAGGCCGTGCCCGCAGGCGGCGGCGGCGGCAAGGGCCAGACGCGCGAACTGCTCGACACTCTGCTGGTGTGGAACCCGAAGGTGGTGCTCGACGCCAACGGCCAGGCCGTGGTGACGGTGCCGTTGAACGACGCGCTGACCACCTTCAAGATCGTGGCCGTGGCCGACTCGGGCACCAACCTGTTCGGCACCGGCCAGGCCAGCATCCAGGCCACGCAGGACCTGCAGATCATCAGTGGCCTGCCACCGCTGGTGCGCGAGGACGACCAGTTCCGCGCCCAGGTCACGCTGCGCAACACCACGCAGAAGCCGATGAAGGTCGAGGCCACGCCGCGCGCCACCCTGCTCACGCTGGAGCCGCAGACGGTCGACATCCCGGCCGGCGAGGCGCGCGAAGTGGCATGGACCGTGACCGCGCCCGCCCAGCTCGCGCAGACGCGCGCCGAAGCCATCATCTGGGAGATCGAGGCGAAGGACACCATCGGCGGTGCACGCGACGCACTCAAGGTGCGCCAGCGCATCGTGCCCTCGGTGCCGCTCACGGTGCAGCAGGGCACGCTGGTGCAGGTTGACGGGCCGTTCACGCTCGACGTGGCGCCGCCCGCCGACGCCCTGCCCGGCCGCGGTGGCCTCAAGCTGTCTCTGCAGCCCAAGCTGGCCGAAGGCCTGCCGGGCGTGCGCGACTGGTTCGCCAACTACCCCTTCATCTGCCTCGAACAGAAGACCAGCAAGTCGGTCGGCCTGCGCGACGCGAAGATGTGGCAGGGCGTGCTCGCGACGCTGCAGACCTACCTCGACAGCGACGGCCTGGCCAACTACTTCCCGCCTCGCGATGGCGAGGCCAACCGCGGCAGCGACATCCTCACCTCGTACCTGCTCGCGGCGACGAATGAAGCGGCCCAGCTCAACCCCGCCTTCGCGCTGGCCGACGACGTGCGCGCGCCGATGGAGTCGGGCCTGATCGCCTTCGTCGAAGGCCGCATCACGCGCGAGTTCTGGAGCCCGCGCAAGGACCTCGACGTGCGCAAGCTCGCCGCGCTCGAAGCGCTCTCGCGCTACGGCAAGGCCCGTGGGGCAATGGTCGGCAGCATCACCATCGCGCCGAACCAGTGGCCCACCAGCGCGGTGATCGACTGGCTCAACATCCTCAAGCGCGTGAACGACGTGCCGCAGCGCCAGCAGCGCCTGGACGAGGCCAACAACGTGCTGAAGGCGCGCCTGTCGTACCAGGGCACCAAGCTGATCTTCAGCACCGAGCAGGACGACTACTGGTGGTGGCTGATGACCAACGGCGACGTCAACACCGCCCGCCTGCTGCTCAGCGTGATGGACGACCCGGCCTGGAAGGACGACATCGGCAAGCTGGCCAACGGCTTCATCGGCCGCCAGCAGAACGGCGCATGGCACACCACCACCGCCAACCTGTGGGGCGGACTGGCGCTGGAGAAGTTCAGCAAGGTGTTCGAGAGCACGCCGGTGGCCGGCGTCACCGCCGCCACGCTCGGCGCGGTGAAGGCGCAGGTCGACTGGAGCAAGGTCGAGCGCGTGAAAACCAGCGACGCCACCGGCGCGCCGAACCAGACCACCTTCTTCGGCGCACCCGCCTCGCCGGGCAACCTGAAGAACAACACGATGTTCCTGCCGTGGGCCGCGTCGCCCTCGGGTACTCCAGTGCGCGACACCCTGCTCGTCACCCAGCAGGGCACCGGCAAGCCGTGGCTCACGCTGCAGTCGATCGCCGCAGTGCAGCTGAAGGCGCCGTTCGCCGCCGGCTACGCCATCAAGAAGACCATCACCCCGGTCGAGCAGGCCACAGCCGGCAAGTACACCCGCGGCGACGTGCTGCGCGTGACGCTGGAGGTGAACGCCAGCGCCGACATGACCTGGGTGGTCATCAGCGACCCGATCCCGGGCGGCGCCACCATCCTCGGCGGCGGCCTGGGCCGCGACTCGCAGATCGCCACGCAGGGCGAGAAGAAGAGCGGCGCCGGCTGGCCGGCGTTCGAGGAACGCAGCTTCGAGGCCTTCCGCAGCTACTACGAATACCTGCCCAAGGGCGTGGTGAAGATGGAATACACCGTGCGCCTGAACAACGTCGGCGACTTCGCCCTGCCGCCCAGCCGCGTCGAGGCGATGTACGCGCCCGAGATGTTCGGCGAGGCGCCGAACGCGCGGGTGAAGGTGGAGGCGGCGAAGTAGATGCTTTCCAGGACAGCCTGGCGCGCATACCGAGATACAGGTACAGATGAATAACCTTCGCCTCGCACTCGCGGGATTTCTGCTTCCCTGGTCCGCATTGGCCGCGTCGGGCGATTCGCCGGTGTCCGTCGACTACCGCTGCCTGACGGAATCCGCCGCGCAATCGATCCGCCTGGAATGGCGGGTGTTTTCCGATCCGAACAGCAACTGGTCCGGCGGCTACGTCAGGTACAAGGGATCGCCGCGCGTGATCACCATCGTGCCGGTGAAGACCGAAGTCGGGGACAAGCCCGAAGGCCGTCCTTGGGAATACACCACCACCTGGGCCGAGATCGTCGACGGCCGCATCGCGGGCCAGTACGTGGTGACGACCCAGGGCGCGAACATCTACGGTTTCGACTACAAGAACCTGCGCAATGGCAAGCAGTATTCGTTCTCGCAGGACATCGGCTCCGACGACGGCAAGAAGTGCACCTGGTAACCGCCAGCACCGATTTGCCGCATTGCGCCCGCAGGCGGACCTTCGGTTGCGCTGAGGGGGCCGCGCCGGTCATCGCTCCTTCACCGGCTACCGTCACCATCGCGGCGAACCAACAACCTGGAGGAAAACACCATGGGCCTGGCTGTCTGCGTCGGCATGCTCGCCGAACTGCTCGAGGACGATCCTGAAAGCGCCGAGGGCTTCGAGGAAGAACTGGCCGAAGTCAACCGCGTGCTGGCCGCCGCGGGACTTCCCCCGCACATCGAGCCGCACGGACCGCTCGAACTCGACTCCCGCGCGTCGATCGACGGCTTTCCGTACTCCTTCATCCACTACCTGCGCCGCGCCTATGCCCACCGCGTGCTGGCGCCCGACTGGGTGGCCACGCCGCTGGCGGACGATGTCGATCCCACGGCCGACCCCAAGATCCAGGCGCTGCTCGACGGCTCCGAGAGCCATCTGCTGTGCCATTCCGACGCCGAGGGCTTCTACGTTCCCATCGACTTCAAGGAAGTGCTGTTCGACGGGGATGGCGAGGAAGAAGACGATGAAGACGATGAAGAGGCCGACCACGACGCCGAAGGCGACGCGGACATCGAGGAGCTGAACGGCCTGCCTGGCGGCATGCTCGGCTCTTCCCACCGCCTGCTCGAAGAACTCGTGTTCGTCGCCCCCGCCCTGGGCATCCGTCTCGAGAACGGCAAGCTCTCCGACGAGGAAGCCGAACGTATCGATGCACTCATCGACGACGACAACGGCCTGTACCGCGAATACGTGTCCTGGCTGCTGCTGTACGAATCGGCGCGGTTGAGCATCGAGCACAAGACGGCGATCGTTTTCTGCTGAATCGGCTGAAAATGCGCGGCTTGGAGGCTCTCCGACATTCCGCATGAGTTTCGCCACCGCCCTGCGCAGCTATTTCTCCCTGGCCTTCCGCTGGCAGCGCGGCCGCCAGGGCACGGGCTACGACAAGATGCTTCTGCTCACGGCGCGCCGGCCGCTGCCGTTCGACAGCTACCTCGTCCGCTACCCCGAGGGCTCGGAGATCCCGCCGCATACCGACCCGGTGCAGGCCGGGCGGCACTACCGGCTGAACATCGTGCTGAAGTCCCCGCGCTCGGGCGGCGAGTTCGTGTGCGCCGACCCGATCTTCGCGACGCGGCGCGTCAAGCTGTTCCGCCCCGATGCCTGCGAGCACAGCGTGACGCGGGTGGTGGGCGGCAGCCGCTATGTCTTCTCGCTGGGCTGGGTGCTCGCCGGCAAGCCCCGCTGACGCACACGCCCGAAACCGTCGACCCCAAGGAGGCTCGCCCGCCATGACCCGGCTGATCGAAATCCGCACCTACAGGCTCAAGCCCGGCACGCTCGCCGCGTTCCACGAAGCCATGCATACGCGCGCCGTACCGATGCTGCGCAGCAAGGGCATGGACGTCGTCACCTACGGCCGCTCGGACCACGAGGAAGAGAGCTATCACCTCGTGCGTGCGTATGCCGACCGGCAGGCGCTGGAGGCGCAGCAATCCGCCTTCTACGGCTCGGCCGAGTGGCGCGAAGGCCCGCGCGGCGCGCTGGTCGAGCGCATCGAGACCTACCTCAACACGCTGCTGTGGGTTTCGGACGAAACCGTCGCCAGCATGCGCTCGCTGAATCCGCCCGGCGAACCAGGAGCCTCTTGAGATGCACCTCTCTACGGCCGGAACCTGCCAGCCTGACCGCGATGCGGGCAGACTGCCCTCCCTCCCCTTCACCCTTTCATCAGGAGACCACCCATGAACACGCTGGCAATCGCAAACAAGCTCGTCGCGCTGTGCAAAGAAGGAAAGTTCGATGAGGCCGAGTCGCTCTACACGCCCGACGCCGTGAGCGTCGAGGCCAGTGCCCCGCCCGGGCAGGCGCGCGAGGCGGTGGGCCTCGCGGCCATCAGGGCAAAAGGCGAGTGGTGGGTCGCCAACCACGAAGTGCATTCGATGCAGGTTGCCGGCCCTTGGCCGCACGACGACCGCTTCATCGTCGGCTTCCGCTTCGACGTGACGATGAAGGCCACCGGCCACCGCTTCACGATGGAAGAAATGGCGCTCTACACCACGAAGGACGGAAAGATCGTGAAGGAAGAGTTCTTCTACGACACCGGCGAATAAGCCCCACACCCGCGGCCGGTGTCGCGTGACGGCCGTTACGGCCGTGACGTAGCGCCCGGCCGCCGCGCTTGCCGCCATGGCGGGCGACCCCGGATCATCCGCGGCCTTTGCACTTCACCAAGCAAGGAGCCGACCGGATGATTCTTCGCCTCTCATACACAACATTTCATCGACTGCCCAGCCGCCTGCTCACGGGCTGCTGCATTGCAGTTCTTTCCGCCATCACCCACGCCGAACCCATCGGCTTCGCCACCGCGCCAGCCGCCATCGTGGCGCGGGTGATGAACGGCGCGCCGGGCAGCATCGTGGTCGGCATCTCGCGCGAGGGCCGCACGCAATTCGCGATGCAGCGCAACGCCGTCGGGCAGCCGGGGCAGATCGTCGAGACCACGCAGACGAATGCGCAGCCGCTCTTCGAGATCGGCTCCATCAGCAAGGTATTCACCGGCGTGCTGCTGGCGCAGGCGGTGGAGCGCGGCGATCTCTCGCTCGACGACACGCTGGGCAAGCTGCTGGCCGGCCAGACCACGATGCCGCCGCAGGTGGCGGCCATCACGCTGCGCCAACTCGTCACCCACACCGCCTGCCTGCCGGGAATGCTGCCGGATGCGCCGGGCCTGGCCAGTAGCCAGCCTTTCGCACGGCCCGACCGGCCGCAGTTGCTCGCCGGGCTTTCGACGCTCCGGCTGGAACACGCCCCGCCCTGCAAGGGCCCCTACAGCAGTCTGGGTCTGGGCCTGCTCGGCCAGTTGCTGGCCGACCGCTACGGCAAGCCATGGGACCTGCTGGTGCAGGAGAACATCGCCGTGCCGCTGGGCATGAAGGACACGCTGCAGCACCTCGGCGACGAAACCGGCCGGCTCGCACCAGGCTACGAACGGGACACGCCGCGCACGCCCTGGGACTTCGACGCGCTCGCAGGCGCCGGCGCGCTGCGCTCGACGGCTGCCGACCTGCTGGTGTTCGCGCGCGCTCTCATGGCCGGGCGCAACGGTCCGCTGGGCGCGGCAGCCGAACGCGCGCTCGCGCCGCTCGGCAACGACGGCACCTACGAGGTGGGCTACGCCATCCGCATGCGCGGCGACGCCGGCCACCGGACCTGGTTCCACACCGGCCAGACCGGCGGCTACCGCGCGCTGCTGGTGTTCGACCCCGCGAAGCAGCAGGCGGCCGTGATGCTCGCGAGCAATTCGTCGGCGGCGGCCGCGCGGATGGTGGACGACATCACGCGCCCGCCTCCACCGCCCGCGCGCCATCAGCCTTGCGCCCCCAGGCACAAGCACAAGTAGGAAGCAAGTTCTCTCCCGGGCGCGATGCGGGCAGAATGCCCCGCAGGTGCCCTCATGAACACAAGATTTGTAGAAGCCTTCCTCTGGGCCGCGCGGCTGGGCAGCTTCCGCGCGGCGAGCGACCGGCTCCACATCACGCAGGCGGCGGTGTCCAACCGCGTCGCCTCCCTCGAAGAAGACATCGGCGCGCGCCTGTTCGAACGCGACGCGCGCGAGCTGCGGCTCACGCCCGTGGGCGTGCGGCTGATGGACTACGGTGAACGCCTGCTCGAGCTGCGCCGCGAGATCGTCTCGCTCGGCCGGCCGCGCGAAGACATCCTCGGGCTGGTGCGCATCGGCGCCATCGAGACCGTGGTCCACACCTGGCTGCTGGGCTTTCTCACCAACCTGCGCTCCACCTATCCGGGCATCGAGGTGCAGCTCACCTCCGAGACCACGCTGGCGCTGCACCGGGGCCTGCGCGAGGGCGCGCTCGACATCGCGCTGCAGACCGACCACATCGCCGGCGCTGGCATCGTGAGCACGCCCTGCCTGCCGATGCCCATGGGCTGGGTCGGCGCGCCCGGCGCGGAGCCGGTGCAGACGGTCGAGCAGCTGCTGCGCCAGCCCGTGCTGACGATGAGCCCGGGTTCGCAGCCGCACGAGGCGCTGAAGAACCTGTTCCGCGCGGCGGGCATTCCGCTGGGCAAGGTGCACTGCGTGAGCTCGATCTCGGCGCTGGCGCGGCTGGTGAAGGCGGGGTTCGGCAACGCGCTGGTGCCGCTGCCGCCCTGCTACGAGTACGTGGCCATCGGCGACGTGAAGATCATCGAGTGCGACGCGCTCATCTCGCCGCAGCGCATCGTGGTGAGTCATCTGGAAGCCGCCGACTCCGACGCCATCCGGCTCGTGGCCGAACTGGCCTGCCGGGCCTCCGACCAGTTCACCACCTCGGCCGTCGCACCAACCTGGAGCACGACCGCAGAGGGTTAACCCTCGGATTGGCGCATCCGGGCCCCGAAAAGGGGCCAGTAATTCTTGTGGCTGTCGCCCAGAAAAACTCGTTTGTGACAGTTCGACCCTGCGACGGAAGATCGCGCCTTCATTTTTCGAAGGCCCGCCTCCTCTTCCGCCGCCATGAACACACCTGACTCCTCTTCTTCCGCAGCAGCAGTGAACGGCCTGCTGTTCGTCGCCTCCGACGTCGACCCCGCCGACGAAGCCGACTTCAACCGCTGGTACGACCAGGAGCACGTGGAAGAGCGCGTGCGCATTCCCGGCTTTCTCTCGGGCGCGCGCTATTTCTCGCTCGAAGGCGGCCGCAAATACCTGGGGCTGTACCGCACCGAATCGCTGGCGGTGTTCGGCTCGCCCGGCTACCGCGCCGCGTTCGAGAAGCAGACGCCATGGTCCGTCGCCAACCTCGACCGCATGCGCCAGCCGATGCGCCGCGTGTGCGCGGTGCGCGCCGTCACCGGCTTCGGCAGCGGCAGCCACGTGGTCGTGCTCCCGCTGACCGCAGCAGCCGACGCCGAGGCCCAGGTGACAGCCGCCGCCAACGTCGGCGCGCAGCTGCGCAAGGAACAGGCAGGCTTCGTGCAGTCGTACCTGCTCGTGCCCGACGTTGCGCTCAGCTCGCCGCTGCCGCGCGAATCCACCGAAGGCCGCGTGCTGCAGCCACTGCTGGTGATCGAGACCGGCAGCGAAGCCGCCGCCCGCGCGGCGCGCGCCACGGCCGCAGCCGCATTCGACGCCGATCCCGCCAGCGGCTGGCTGCTCGCGCTCGGCTGGAAGCTGAACGCGGCCGAGCTGGCCTGACACGGCGAGCGTCCGTCCCCTCTTCTCCTCTCTCCCACCTCCCCACCGAACAAAGGCATTCCAATGACCGAACATGTTCTCCCCGCCGCAGGCTCCACGGCACCCGGGCAGGCCGCGCCGGCCTCCGCCAAGATGGGCCGGCTGGCCATGGCCAGCTCCATCGGCACCACGCTGGAGTGGTACGACTTCACCGTCTACAACATCATGGCGGCGCTGGTCTTCAACGCGGTGTTCTTCCCCTCGTTCGATCCGCTGACCGGCACCATCCTCGCGTTCTCGACCTACGCGGTCGGCTACATCTCGCGCCCGCTGGGCGGCGTGGTGTTCGGCCACCTCGGCGACCGGCTGGGCCGGCGCTTCGTGCTGGTGGCCACGCTGGTCATCATGGGCGTCTCAACCGGCCTGATGGGCCTGCTGCCCACCTACGCGAGCTGGGGCATCTGGGCGCCCGCCGCGCTGGTGGCGCTGCGCTTCGTGCAGGGCGTGGCGCTCGGCGGCGAATGGGCCGGCGCGGTGCTGCTGTCGATGGAGCACGGCAAGCCCGACGAGCGCGGCCGCAACGCCTCCTTCACGCAGGTGGGCCCCTCGTGCGGCACGCTGATCGGCACCGGCTTCATCGCCGCGGTGTCGGCATGGCTGAGCCCTGAAGACTTCCAGAGCTGGGGCTGGCGCATCCCCTTCATCTCCAGCGTGGCGCTGGTGCTGTTCGGCCTGTGGCTGCGCCGGGGCGTGGACGAAACGCCCGTCTTCCGCGAAATGGAAGAGAAGAAGGCCACCGCCAAGACGCCCATCAAGGAAGTGCTCACGCAACACTGGCGCCGCCTGCTGGTGGCCGGCGGCTCGCGCATCGGCTCCGACGTGCTGTATGCGCTGGTGGTGGTGTTCACGCTGACCTACGTGACCACCGTGCTGCACCTGTCGCGCCCGCTGGCGCTCACCGCCACGATGATCGGCGCCGCCTGCAATGCGATCGCGGTGCCGTGGTTCGGCAGCCTGTCCGACCGCATCGGCCGCCGGCCGGTCTACATCGCCGGCGCGCTGCTGGGCATGGTCTGGGCCTTCGTTTTCTTCGTGCTGATGGACAGCGCGCACCCGGTCGCCATCTGCGCGGCGGTGGTGGTGGGCCTCCTGATCCACGCGATGATGTACGGCCCGCAGGCCGCCTTCGTCACCGAGCAGTTCCCCGGCCGCGTGCGCTACGCGGGCGCCTCGCTGGCCTACACGCTGGCCGGCATCGTGGGCGGCGGCTTCGCGCCGCTGATCATCGCGAGCCTGTTCAAGTCGTGGGGCAGCACGGTGGCGGTGTCGTTCTACGTGGTGGCCGCGCTGGGCGTGACGCTGATCGCCCTGCTGGTGGCGCGCGAAACCGCCAAGCGCCCGCTGGAGAGCTGATCGATGACGACGAGCAACACGAATTCGCGGCTGCGTTTCGCCTGCGAAAGCATCGCCGATGACGGCACGCGCTCCACCGCCGTGCACCTGGTCGCGCCGCGCGCGCTGGTGGTGGCGGGCTGGACCGGACGCGACATCGCCGCCATCGAACACCACATCGAGGAACTGGCCGAGCTCGGCGTGCCGCGCCCTTCGAGCGTGCCGCTGTACTACCGCGTGGCGGCCCAGCTGCTGACGCAATCGAGCGCCATCGAGGCGCTGGGCGACCAGAGCTCCGGCGAGGCCGAGCCGGTGCTGTTCTTCTCGCAAGGCGAGTGGTGGCTGAGCGTGGCTTCGGACCACACCGACCGGCAAGTCGAGAGCTACTCAGTCGCGGTGTCGAAGCAGATGTGCGCCAAGCCCGTGGCCGAGACCGCATGGCGCTGGCGCGACGTGCAGGCGCACCAGGACACGCTGGAACTGCGCTCGCGCATCCTGGAGGACGGCCGCTGGGTCGACTACCAACGCGGCACGCTCGCATCGATCCGACCGCTGGCCGGCCTGCGCGACGGCATGCCCGGCGCGAGCGCCGCGCCCGAAGGACTCTTCATGACCTGTGGCACGCTGGGCGCGCTGCCCAACGCCAAGGGCGAAGGCATCCGGCCCGCGACGCAGATGGAAATCGAACTGCACGACCCGAAGCTGCAACGCCGCATCGTGCATCGCTATGCGGTGGAAGCACTGCCGGTGGTGGCATGACGATGGCGATGAAGAACGGCAACACCATCGCGGCGCTGCGCGGGCGCATCGCGCGCGGCGAGCTCTCGCACGAAGCGCTGATCGACGAAGTGCTCACGGCGGCCGGACAGCCTGCCGCGCGGCACGTCTTCACGCGCACCTACGCCGACGCGGCCCGCGCCGCCGCGCGCCATGCCGATGCGGCGCGCAAGGCCGGCATCGAGACGGCACCGCTCGCCGGCCTGCCGGTGTCGGTGAAGGACCTCTACGACGTGGCCGGCGAAACCACCATGGCGGGCTCCGCCGTCTGCGCGGGCGAAGCGCCTGCCGGGCACGACGCGACCGCCGTGGCGCGGCTGCGCGCGCAAGGCGCGGCCATCGTCGGCAAGACCAACATGACCGAGTTCGCGTTCTCCGGCGTGGGTATCAACCCGCACTACGGCACGCCGCACAACCCGGCCGATGCGCAGACTGCGCGCATTCCGGGCGGCTCGTCGTCCGGCGCAGCGGTGTCGGTGGCGCTCGGGCTCGCGGTGGCGGGGCTGGGCTCGGACACGGGCGGCTCCATCCGCATTCCCGCCGCGCTGTGCGGGCTGGTGGGCTTCAAGAGCACGCAGTCGCGCGTGCCGCGCACAGGAGCCTTCGAGCTGGCGCGCTCGCTCGACACGGTGTGCGCCATGGCGCGCAGCGTGGAAGACTGCCTGATCGCTGATGCCGCCATTGCCGACGCGCCGCTCGCGGTGCGCCGCCGTCCGCTGCAGGGCATGCGCCTGGCCGTGCCACGCACGCTGATGTTCGACGACATCGAGCCCGCCGTGGCGCGCGCCTTCGACCGCGCGCTGCAGGCGCTTTCGGCAGCGGGCGCGCAAGTCGTGGACATCACCCTGGCCGAGCTCGCCGAGATCGCGACCGTCAACGCACCCGGCGGTTTCTCGCCGGTGGAGGCCGCCGCCGTGCACCGCGAGCGCTTCGCCACGAAACGCGACGGATTCGACTCGCGCGTGGCCGCCCGCATCGCGCTGGGCACCGAAGTGCGCGCCGCCGACTACATCGCCATGCAGGACCGCCGCCGCGACTGGATCGGCCGAGTCGGCCGCGCCATCGAAGGCTTCGACGCGCTGGTGTGCCCGACCGTGCCCATCGTCGCGCCGCCCATCGACGCACTGGCGGAAGACGCGGCCTTCTTCAGGGCCAACGGCCTGCTGCTGCGCAACACCTTCGCGATCAACCTGCTCGACGGCTGCGCCTTCAGCCTGCCCTGCCATGAGGCGGGCGAACTGCCGGTGGGGCTCATGCTGGCGTCGGTGCGCGGCGACGATGCGCGGCTGGCGGCGGTGGCGCTGGCGGCGGAGGCCGCGCTGCAGCGGTGAACGGTGGGCGGCGGCCTCAGGCCGTGGCGGTGGTCACCGGCTTGGTGAGGGTGGCCGTCGCCTTGGCGCCGAGCGTCATCTCGGTGATCCACGACACCAGCAACGCGCCGTAGGCCTGGCGCCACTCCTGCTTCGAGAGCGCGTGGTCCGCGTCGGAGAGCACGCGGTAGGTCACCGACTTCACGCGCTTGAAGGCGCCGAGGTAGTTCTCGACCACCGGGTGCGGCACGATCTGGTCGTGCTCCGACTCCACGATGAGCACGTCGCCGGCGAAGTCCGCGCAGGCCGCGAGCGCGCGGTTGTCCTTGGGCCCGACCAGCGATCGGCGGTAGGCGACCAGGTCGGAGCGGCTGAGCTGGCCCTTGGGCGTGTCCCACTCGCCGTCGCGGTAGAGCGCGGGCGCACGCAGCGCCAGCCAGCGCACCGGCCGCATGGCGCTGACCAGCGCGGCCAGGTAGCCGCCGTAGCTGCTGCCGACGATGGCGATGGCCGCCGGATCGACTGCCGGGTGGCCGACCAGCGCGTCGTAGGCCGCGAGCACGTCGCGCAGGTTGTCCTCGCGCGTCACCTCCATGCGCTGCGCGGCGTGGCGCGCGTGGCCGCGCAGGTCGAAGGTCAGGCACACGCAGCCCAGCGCGGCGAGTTCGTGCGCGCGCTTGGCGTACTGCTCCTGGCTGCCGTCCCAGCCATGCACCAGCAGCACCCCCGGCACGGTCGTCGAGGCCGCGAACAACGTGCCCTCGATGTGCTGGCCGTCGACCGGAATGTCGATGGTGCTATGGCGCGTCGGCATGGCGGTCTCCGGGGAGGATCGTGTACTTCGCGAGCGGGCCGACGCGGCTGTCCGTCCCCTGATAGGCCACGATGGCATCGGCAGGCACCAGCACCGAGGGGCCGTAGACCTCGAAGCACGAGGCGCGTACCTCGCGCCGCCCGGGGTCGGCATGCAACGCTTCGAGCCCCGCTATCTCGGCGCCGGTGGCGCCGCCCACGCGCCACGACTGCTCCAGCACGCCAGAGCGCCATTCGCCGCTGCCATCGACGCCCTGCGCCACGTCGTAGTTGACGCGCGAGGCGAAGAAGCCGGGGTAGCAGTCGATCACCGCGCGGTGATAGCGCCGCGCCTGCTCGATGGCGCGGCGCAGCGAGGGCGACGCAACGCCGGCGATCAGCGCGTCGAAGTCGCCGCTCACCATCACCAGATCGGAGCCGCCATAGACCTCTTCGCCGGCGTTGTCGCTGGTGGTGCGCTGCACGCCGCAGTAGCTGACGGTCATGCCGGCCACCAGCAACTGCCCGACGCTCCAGGTGACCGGGTCTTCCAGGTTCGCCTCGAGGACGAGGCCGCTTCGCGCGAGGCCCGCCTGGTCCATCTCGCCGATGCAGCTGCCGAGTGCCTCGGCGCTCTCGACGACGATCTGCCCGCGCCCGCCGGTGGCCGTCACCGGCTTGAGGCGCACGGGGCCCGCATCGAGCATCGCGCGCCCGGCCCTCAGCGCCTCGTCGGCCGAGAAGCACGAGAAGCCCGGCAGGGCCGCATCGCCGACCTCGCGGGCGAAGCGCGTCGACCAGCCGTCCGGCCTCGCGGCGCTGTTCTCGTCGATCAGCGGATGGCTGATGACCTTGGTGGCGACGAAGGCATGCGGCACCACGCCGCCGAACAGGTCGTCCACGCCGGCGATGCCCATGGCGTGCACCCGGACCGGGTCGGAAAGGGTGTCGCTGGGCACGAAATAGTGCCGCGAGCCTGAGGGCGCCGGGCAGGCGTACTCGCCTTCGAAAGCGCAGCCGATCAGCACCGCCAGCCGCCGCCCGTAGTTGGCGCGGGTGGCATGCTCGTGCTCGGTGCAGTAGCCGCGCGGGTCCACGTCCAGCGTGACGACGCTGCACGGGCCGGGCACTGTGTCGGCCACCCTGGCCTTTTCGGGGGAAAGCGCTTGCACGGCGGTGTGTCTGGCTTCAGCCCTTGCCGGCCTTCGCCTTCTCTTCGGCGTCCTTCTTCTTTTCCGAGGAAGGCAGCTTCACCTTCGTCACAGTGACGGACACCGGATCGCTGGCCGGAAAGGACTCTTCCACACCGCTGTCTAGCGCCTCCTCGCTGGCAGGCTGCTCCGTGGGCTTGGCCTTCTCGACCTTGCCCTGCTCAGGGTTGCCGGACGTGGGAAAGTGGAATTTCCCCGGCGATTTCTCTTCTTTCTCTTCTGGCTGTTGCTGCTTCGAAGTCATGGATGATGGCCTCCTGGCTTGTTCACCGCTCCATGTTGTGCGGGCGCAGCCCGCGGCTGGTGGGAGGGAGGTGCGGATGCGTGTGGGAACAGTCCGGCGCGGAGCCGTCGGTGGGCTTCGTCGGCTATCGCGCGGCTCATGTCCTCGATCGTGCAGGCCGCGGTCGCCCCCTCCTCCCCGGCGCGCGGCGACGGTGCGCCGCCCTACCTGTTCTCGGGGATCGACGGCGCTGCATCGCGGGTGCTATCTTGCCGCCCGCCCAAGCCGGGCAGCCGATGACTCAACACCAGGGGACGGACCATGCCGACGCTCGATCAGGTGCTGCAACAGGCCTTGTGGAAAGACAAGACGATCGCTCGGGAAACCTTGCTGCGCGCCGGCGCCGACGTGGACACGGCACCGACCGCGGACGAAGTCGAGCGGTACAGCCGCCGCCTGCTGAGAAACAAGCGCTGGGTTCCCAGTGCCGAGGCTGCCGCCGCGCTGGAACTCGTGATCGGCGTGCGCCCCGACCCGGAGAACCAACCGAACACCTACCACGGCGGCTTCCTGCGCGGAAACGCCGCGCTCCCCTGGAGGCATTTTTCGCGCGAGCGGATCGCGTTGCAGCTGATCGTGCGGATCGCGGACTACAAGTACATCGAGCAGCAGCACCATTCGCTGTGCGGGCCGGTCACGTTCATGCACGACATCGCAAAGCGAGCCCCTCAGCACTACGCGGCCTACGTGATCGGGCTGGCGGAAAACCGCCGCGGCACCCTCGGGCAGATGACCGTGAAGGTCAAGTCAGGCTCCTCGCTGCTGGGCAAGCGCATCAACAGCGCCCCCGGCTCGCCGAGGATCTGCGAGGCCGACTACATCGCGCTGGCCAGCCTGCGCGACGGCAGCAACATCCTGGCCTACCGCTCGCCCTTCACTCACACGATGCTCGAAGGCGCGACCTCGCCGGCCGACATGGTCCGGTGGATGCGCGACACCGGCTACCAGCATGTGGAGGACCACAGTCACATGGGCAGCTGGCGCCTGCGTGGCCTGCTCATCAAGGCGCACCGCACCAGCGTCGGCCAAAACACCGTGGGCCCGCACCTGAACCAGATGCGCCACAAGCGCAACGCTGGCCACACCGTCATGATGTGTGCCGCGGGCAGCCTCGCCAACATGGCGCTGGGCCGTCACCTGCGCGACGACATGACGATGCGTGTATTCGGCGGCCACTTCATGCTGGTGAATTCCGTCGATGTGACGGCCAACGGCGCCATCTTCGACCTCGTCACCTGGGGCCGCGACAGCAGCGAGAACCGGATCGAGATTCCATGGAGCAAGCTCGCGAGCTGGTACGGCGGCTTCGTCAGCGGGCTCCCCTGAATTCCGGCCGCTAGACTGGCGCCACGTCGCCATCGAACGGAGAGCGCCCATGTGCCGCAGCATCAAGACCCTCTATAACTTCGAGCCGCCCGCCACCGAGCAGGAGATCCGCGCCGCCGCGCTGCAGTTCGTGCGCAAGCTCAGCGGCTTCAACGTGCCCTCGAAGGCCAACGAGGCAGCATTCAATCGCGCGGTCGATGAAGTGGCGGCCACGGCGGCGCGGCTGATCGACTCGCTGGTGACGACGGCGGAGCCGCGCGATCGCGCCATCGAAGCCGAGCGCGCCAAGGCCCGCTCGGCGCTGCGCTTCGGAAGCGGCTCCACCGCCTGACCGCGCCTTGCCCCCGGGGCCGATGGCCGAGGACCCGCATGCCAACATCTTCGGATGAGCAACACACGCCTGAACCGGCGACGAACGGCGGGTCATGACCACAGCGCAGCGCCGCCGCCCGGCCTTTGATATGGTGCTCGCCAGCACCACCATGCGAAGTCCGAGCACATGAAAAAGACCTACACAGGCGGCTGCCACTGCGGCGCCGTGAGATTCGAGGCCGACATCGACCTCAGCCTCGGCACGCTGCGCTGCAACTGCTCGATCTGCACCCAAACCCGCTTCTGGCCCGCCATCGTCGCAACCGATGCCTTCCGGCTGATCGAAGGCGAGTCCGAACTCAGCGAGCAGATGCTCGACACCCGCAACAGCCACTACATCGTCTGCAGGCATTGCAGCGTGCGCGCCTTCGGCGTGGGCCATTCGCCCAAGACCGGCGAGAGCGCGTATGGCGTGAACGTGACCTGCCTGGACGACGTGGATCTCGACGACCTCGCCAGCTCGCCGATCAGCTATGTCGACGGACACCGCGGCAACTGGCACGTCGCGCGCACGGCCATCGGCAACTGACGAAGAAAATCGCTTCCCGCAAGCCCCCTCTTCACCTTCTTCTGGAGACAAGTACATGTCCATCGAACTCTGGCTCGCCTTCGTCGCGGCCTCCGCCCTCATGCTGGTCATTCCCGGGCCGACCATCCTGACGGTGATCAGCTATTCGATGTCGCACGGCAGGCGTGCCAACCTGCCGCTGGTGGCGGCCGTGGCGCTGGGCGACTCCACCGCGCTGGTGGTGTCGCTGCTGGGGCTGGGCGCGCTGCTCGCCACCTCGGCCTTCTGGTTCACGGTGGTGAAGTGGGTGGGCGGGCTGTACCTGCTGTACCTGGGCATCAAGCTGCTGCGCGCGGGCATCACATCGGCCGCGATCGCCACGCCGGCCGCGCCCGCCTCGCGCCTGCGCCTGTTCGCCAACACCTACCTGGTGACCGCGCTGAACCCCAAGGGCATCGTGTTCTTCGTGGCCTTCCTGCCGCAGTTCATCAATCCGGCGGCGGACGTGACGCGACAGCTGTGGGTGCTGGCCGTCACCTTCGTGGTGCTGGCATCGACCAATGCCACGCTCTACGCGGTGTTCGCGGGATCGGCGCGCAGGCTGCTGTCTTCGCAGCGCGCGCAGCGGCGCTTCAACCTCGCGGGCGGCTCGCTGCTGGGCGCGGCGGGCATCTGGGCGCTGATGGCGCGCCGGCCGGGCTGAGCGAGCCTTCCTTCAAGACGCAAAAAGGCCGCGAAGCACGGAGCTTCGCGGCCTTTTCTTTTCGTCGCAGCGCTATGGATCAGTTGCGGTACGGATTGTTGGGATTGCGGTCGTACCGGTTCGGAACGCCGTCGCCGTCACGGTCCCTGTCGTAACGGTTGGGCACGCCGTCACGGTCCCGGTCGCCGTAGTGCGGGCGCGGCGGCGGCGGGCGGTCGTAGGGTGCGACCACGCAGCCGGCCAGGATGGCCGATGCGGCCAGCAGGATCGCCAATGTCTTCGTCATGCGAGTTCTCCTTGGAGTGTTTGTGAAACCGGGGTTCGCCTCCTGCGAGCCGGTAGTGCATTGAAGGCCACGCCGGTACGCGCCGGGTTTCCGTATTGAAGCCCTCGCGTGAAGTTCGTTACCGGATGTGGAACACGATCCTGACTCTGCCCCGGGACGCAGAAGCCGCAAGGCAGCGCGCAGCCCATTGCGCGGTAGGCGCGGTTCCCGTGGTGCATCGGCGAGAGAGAATGTCGGCGCCCACGCTTTTGCTTTTGGATACCGGTTCTTTCTACGCCCGATGCAGTCCACGTCCTTCGTTTTCTCCCGCAAGACCCTCGCAGCCCTGCTGATCGCCGCGGCGTGGGCGCATCCGGCCGGGGCCGTGGTGAGCTTCGAGGAAGTGAAGCGCGATTTCCGCTCGTCCGACACCGCCGTGCTCGACCGCAACGGCGAGCTGCTGCAGCGCGTGCGCACCGACCCCACGGTGCGGCGCGGCCAGTGGACCGCGCTGGCCGACGTGTCGCCCGCGCTGCGCACGGCCATGGTGCTGAGCGAGGACAAGCGCTTCTACGAGCACAGCGGCATCGACTGGCGCGCGGTCTCGGCCGCCGCCTGGGGCAATCTCTGGAACACGCGCACGCGCGGAGCCTCGACCATCACGATGCAGCTCTCGGGCCTGCTCGACGAGGACCTGCGCCGCAATTCGGGCGGGCGCAGCTTCACGCAGAAGATCGGGCAGACGGTGGCGGCCGCGCAGCTGGAGCGCAACTGGCGCAAGGACCAGATCCTGGAGGCGTACCTCAACACCGTGCCGTTCCGCGGCGAGATCGTGGGCATCGACGCGCTCTCGCGCACGCTCTTCGGCAAGGCGCCCAGCGGGCTCGACGCGCGCGAGGCCAGCGTGGCGGCGGCGCTCGTGCGCGCGCCGAACGCCAAGCCCGCCGTGGTGGCGCAGCGCGCCTGCGAAGTGCTGCGCACCATGGAGCCGCAACAGAAGACCGACTGCGAGGCGCTGGACATGTTCACCAGCGCGGCGGTGCAGCGGCGGGCCTTCGAGCCGAACGAAGGGATCGCGCCGCATGCCGCTCGGCGCGTGCTGCGCGAGATGCGAGACGCGAACGCGGCGGCTGCGCCCGTTGCAACCGCCGCCGTGCCCGCACCCAAAGGCAAGGACAAGGAAACCGGCGTGCGCACCACCCTGCGCGCGCCGCTGCAGCGCTTCGCGCTCGACACGCTGCAGCGCCACCTGCGCGAACTGCGCGACCGGCACGTGGAAGACGGCGCGCTCGTCGTGCTCGACAACGCGACCGGCGAAGTGCTCGCCTGGGTCGGCTCCTCCGGTCCGCTGAGCCAGGCCGCGGAGGTCGACGGCGTCACCGCGCTGCGGCAGCCGGGCTCCACCCTCAAGCCGCTGCTCTACGGCCAGGCGATCGCCGAGAAGCGGATCACGGCGGCCTCGCTGATCGAGGACTCGTCGGCGCAGATCAGCACAGCCAGCGGCCTCTACATTCCGCAGAACTACGACCGCCGCTTCAAGGGGCCGGTGTCGGCGCGCACCGCGCTGGCTGCATCGCTCAACGTGCCGGCGGTGCGCACGCTCGTGATGGTGTCGCCCGAGGCCTTCGCGCGCGAACTGCGCGCCGCAGGACTGCCGCTGCGCGAGAGCGGCGACTACTACGGCTACAGCCTCGCGCTCGGTAGCGCCGAGGTGTCGCTGTTGTCGCTCACCAACGCCTACCGCATGCTGGCCAACGGCGGTCGCTACGCAACGACGACGCTGACCGTGCGGCCCGTGGAAAAACCGAAAGCCGCTGCTGCCTCGCAGCCGCCGGTACTCGACCCGCGCGCGGCCTTCATCGTCGGCGACATCCTTTCCGACCCGAATGCGCGCACCCGCACCTTCGGGCTCGACAGCATTCTTTCCACCCGCTTCTGGACAGCCGTGAAGACCGGCACCAGCAAGGACATGCGCGACAACTGGGCCGTGGGCTGGTCGCAGCGCTACACGGTGGGCGTATGGGTGGGCAACGCCAGCGGCGAGTCGATGTGGGACGTGAGCGGCACCAGCGGCGCGGCGCCTGTGTGGGCCGAGGTGATGCGCTTCCTGCACTCGCGCGAGCCGAGCCGCGCGCCGTCGCCGCCCGCGGGCCTGGTCGAGGCGCAGGTGAGCTTCGGCCCCGGCGCCGATGGCAATCCGCTGGAGGCGGCGCGCAGCGAGTGGTTCCTGCAGGGCACGGAGCAGCCGCTCTTCGCGCTCGACACCGGCATGGCGAGCGATGCCTCCGCCACGGCGCGCATCACCGCGCCGGCCGACGGCACGATCATCGCGCTGGACCCCGACATTCCGCCGCAACGCCAGCGCGTGCGCTTCGACTCCGAAGGCCGCGGGGTGCAATGGCGCGTCGATGGCAAGCCGCTGGCGCGCGGCAACAGCGTGCAGTGGTTTCCATGGCCGGGGCGCCATGTGATCGAGCTGGTGGATGCCAGCGGCAAGGTGGTCGACCAGCGCCGGCTCGAGGTGCGCGGCGCGGGCGTGGTGGCGAAGAACGGCAACGGCGGCGGCAACAGCGCGCGGCGCTGACTCAGGGCGCCCTGAACACGTCGAGGAAGTAGTCGACGAAGGTCCGGATCTTCGGCGTGTTGCGGCGTGCGGGCAGGTAGCTCAGGTGGATGTCGTGCGGCTTCAGCGCAAGCGAGGGCAGCACCGGCACCAGCGTCTCGCCGTCGATCTGCGGCCGCGCGAGAGACTGCGGCACGAGTGCGATGCCGCGCGCCGACAGCGCGAGGCGCAGAACCATTTCGGGGTCGTCCGACTGGAACACGCTTTCCACGCGCACGCGGTGCGTCTTCTCGGCGGTCGCGAGGCTGATCTCGCGTTTGCGCAGGTCGGCGTCGGTGGTCAGGAAGCGATGCGCGGACAGGTCGGACAGGCCCAGCACAGGAGGATGGCGCGCCAGGTAAGCCGGCGCGGCGCACAGCATCAGCGGCTCCTGCTTCAGGTGGCGCACCACCAGTTCGTCGCTGCCCTCGCGCCCGCAACGGATGGCCACGTCGGCCGCGTCGCGCAGCAGGTCGGCATGGTCCTTTCCAGTCTCGACCGTCACCTCCAGCCGCGGGTAGGCGGTCATGAAAGCCGGCAGGTGGTTCATCAGCAGTTCGCGGCCGTAGTAGTGCGGCACGGCGATGCGCAACCGCCCGGTGACCGCGCCGCCGTCGGACGAGAGATTGAGCATGACGTCGTCGAGGATCGTCAGCGCATGCTGGGCCGCCGCGAGGAACTCGCGGCCTTCCTCTGTCAGCGCGAAGCGGGTGGCGCCGCGATACAGCAGCAGGTGGCCGACGGTGGCTTCCAGTCTCTGGAGCTGGCGCGACGCGGAGGCCTTGGGCACGTTGAGCACTTCGGCGGCGGGAGTCAGTCCCCCGAGTTGCGCGGCCTTGGTGAACAGCCGCACGTCCGACAAAGAAAAGTCCTTCATATCGCTTCAACGCGGTCCGTTTTTTCTGCGCTCCCCTGAACGCTCCGCGTGACGGTCGGGAAGGGAGAGCCGGACCACGGAGCAGGACAACTTGCGGATTCACAAGCTACCTTTGGTTTCATTCTCTGACAGGACGCTCCGGACGAACAATACTTTCGGCAACAGCTGCCCAAGGCCGGGAAAAATTCACTCAATGCGGACAAATCCGCGAAATCGCCTTGCGCAACTTTCGAACAGGGTTGCAGTTTTTGTAAAGGCGCTATCCGGATCAATCACCGCGTGTAGAGTCCGGTTTCTGTTTGGGGGCAGAATTCATCCGATCATTGAACGACCAGACTCACTCGATGCTTGCCCAAGCCCCCCGCACTTCCCTTGCAGACACCGCAGCCGACAGCATCCGCGCCGAGATTTCCGCCGGCCGCTGGGCTGTCGGTTCGCGCATCCCGATCGAGCCGCAGCTCGCGCAGCTGCTGGGCGTGAGCCGGGGCACGGTGCGCGAGGCAGTCAAGACGCTGGTGTCGCGCGGCCTGCTCGAAGTGCGCCAGGGCTCGGGCACCTATGTGCGCTCGGGCTTCGATCCGTCGTCCAGCCTGCAGAAGATGCGGCTCGCCAGCCTGCGCGACCAGTTCGAGGTGCGCCGCGCGCTTGAAGTGGAAGCCGCCCGGCTCGCGGCGGTGCGCCACACGCCGCGCGACCTGCGCCGCCTGCACGTGCTGCTCGACAAGCGCGGCAGCTTCGACCCGGCCGACAACGGCGCCGCCTTCATCGAGCGCGACCTCGCCTTCCATCTCGCCATCGTCGACGTGTCGGGCAACCTCGCGCTGGCCGAAACCTGCCGCTTCGTCACGGGCTACATCAAGGAAACCATCGCGAGCTCGGTGGGCAGCGCCCTGCCCGAGCCCGACGAGGCCGCGCACCGCGCCATCATCGAGGGCATTGCCAGCCGCGACCCCGACGTGGCCGCCGCGGCGGTGCGCGCCTTCATGGCGCCGATGATCAACGCGCTGGCGCTGGGTTCGTGATGAACTCGGCCACCCTCGCACGCGGCAATGCCGCCTCCTCCTCCTCTTATTCCGCTTCCGCTTCCGCTTCCGCCCACCGCGCCGGCGACGAACTGCTGATCGACGCCGAGGCCGACAGCCTGCCCGCGCCGCGCCCCACGCCCGCTCCTACTCTCGCGCGCCGCATCCTGCTCGGCGCCAGCGTGGTGCTGATCGCCTTCAACCTGCGCCCGGTGTTCGCCAGCCTCTCGGTGGTGCTGCCGGAAATCATCAAGGCCACCGGCCTCTCGGCCACCGCCGCGAGCCTGCTGACCACGCTGCCGATCGTCTGCCTCGGCGTGTTCGCGCCGCTCGCGCCGGGCCTGGGCCGGCGCTTCGGCACCGAGCGCACGCTGCTCGGCTGCATGGTGCTCATCCTGGTCGGCACGGTGCTGCGCGGCACCGGCAACATCCCGCTGCTGTTCCTGGCCTCGGCCATCGCGGGCAGCGGCATTGCGGTATCGAACGTGCTGCTGTCGGGCCTGGTGAAGCGCGACTTCGCCTCGCAGGCGGCGCTGATGATGGGCCTCTACACCATGGCCGTGTGCGGCGGCGCGGCCAGCGCGGCCGGCCTCACGGTGCCCATCGAGCACGCGCTGGGCGGCGGCTGGACCATGGCGCTGGCGATGTGGGCGCTGCCGGCCGCGCTGGTCACGCTGATCTGGGCGCCGCAGGCGCTGCCGGTGAAGCCGGTGGCGAGCGAATCGGGCTTCACCGTGCGCGGCCTCTGGAGCGACAGGCTGGCCTGGCAGGTCACGTTCTTCATGGGCCTGCAGTCCGCCCTCGCCTACATCGTGATGGGCTGGCTCGCCCCGATCCTGCGCGAGCGCGGGCTGGGCAGCGAAACGGCCGGCTACGTGGTGTCGCTGTCGGTCATGACGCAGGTGGTGACCTGCCTCGTGGTGCCGGCGCTGGCGGTGCGGCTGCGCAACCAGCGCGGCCTGGCGGTCGCGCTGGCGCTGCTCACGGTGGGCGCGATGCTGGCGATGCTGTTCGCACCGCTGGGCGGCGTGTTCGGCGTGTGGGCCTGGGCCGTGCTGCTGGGCATTGCGCAGGGCGGCACCTTCGCGCTGGCGCTCACGATGATCGTGCTGCGCTCGCCCGACTCGCACGTGGCCGCGCATCTCTCTGGCATGGCGCAGGGCGTGGGCTACATGGTGGCGGCCTTCGGGCCGCTGGTAGCCGGGCTGCTGCACGGCTGGACGGGCAGCTTCCGCGCCTCGTCGTGGCTCTTCATCGGGCTGGGCATCGCGCTCGTGATCGCAGGCCTGGGGGCCGGACGCACGATGCACGTGGGCACGACGACCGTGCCGCGCCACTGAGGCGCGGGTCTGCTGCCTACTGCGGCCCGCCGCAGAAGCCCGCGCGCTCGGTGGTCTTCGCGGTGAAGAGCACGCGCGTGGTGGTCGCCGCGCTGCGCGGCTCGTTCTGCGGCCACTCGGTCTGAACCCAGGTGTATTGCCAGTCGTACGGGGCGCCGGGTTTGAAAGTCTCGCCATAGGCGATGCGCAGGCTGCCGAAGCTCTCGTCGTGGCAGTGCTTCGAGGTCTTGTATTCCTTCTCGCTGAAGCAGGCGCGGATCATCTTGGAGCACGAGAACGGAATGCCCTCCTGCACCGCCTTGCCACCTTCGAGCGGCACGAAGTCGGCGGTGTCGAACGAGGCGCCGCCGCCCGAATACCCTTCCGACACCGTCTGCAGCACCGCCGCTGCCCACTTGCCCTCGGCCACCGGATAGAGCGCCGGCGCGAGCGAGAGACGCGCCTCGGACCGGCTGGCGTCGCTGTCTTTCTTCAGGGCCTGCGCGTAGTCGGAGAAATCGTGGAGGCGAGTGAGCTGCCAGCCCTTCGCGTCGCCGGCGTCCCGCCTGACACGCGCCATGGCCAGCGGTTCGGCGGAGAGCACCACGTAGTCGCCGGGCGCGGCGCCGCGCGGACGGTAAAGGCCCAGTTGCTGCGCGTTGCAGGGCTGCGGCAGCAGTGCGCACAGGCGCGCGCGCCATTGCGCATCGAGCGAATCGGGCTTCTTCACCGCATCGAACACCTGCGCCGACGGCGCGGAAAGATCGGGAGCGGCAAGCACCGGGGCGGCGAACGGCAGCAGGGCGAGCAGGAGCGGCAGTTTTCTCATGGAGCCGGATGGTAGCCACCGCCGGGGCGCCTGATTGATAAAGTCGCACGCGACCATGAATCCTTCTTCTCCCGCCCTCCTCCAGATCGACGCGCTGCGCTTCGCCTACCCCGACCAACCCGCGCTGGTGTCCGGCTGGAACGCATCCGTCGGCCCGGGTGTCACGCTGCTCTATGGCGATACCGGCACGGGCAAGTCGGCCCTGCTGCAGGTGATCGCCGGCGCGCTGCCTGCCTCCGCCGGTCGGCTGACCGTGGCGGACGTGAGCCTCGACGCCGCGCCCGAGGCCTACCGCCGCCAGGTGTTCTTCGTCGACCCGGTGACCGATCGCTTCGACCAGCTCAGCGCGCGCGAATGCACGGCTTCGCTCGTCGAGGGCGACGCGGGCTTCGACGAAGCGAAGTGGCAAGCCATCGCCGACGGCTTCTCGCTGGCGCCGCACCTGGACAAGAAGATGTTCATGCTCTCGACCGGCTCGAAGCGCAAGGTGTGGATGGCCGCCGGGCTCGCGTCGGGCCGGCCGCTCATACTGCTCGACGAGCCGACCGCCGGCCTGGACATGCCCTCGACGCGCTGCCTGTGGGCCACGCTCTCGGGCTTCGCGGCGCAGGCGAGGCAGGCGGTGATCGTGGCCAGCGCGGCGCGCATCGACACCGTTCCGCTGGCGGCCACCATCGAACTGCCGCTGGCCTGACGCCTGCCTGCCTTCAGGCCGCAGCGTCGAAGTCGGTGCTGCGGCTCAGGGCTTCCCAGGCTTCCATATCCTTGAGCAGCGCCTGCGCATGGGCGCGCACCGCGTCGACCGAGTCGCCGCCCAGCTGCAGGCGCAGGGGCGTGTGCCCGGCTTCCAGCGCCTTCGCGATGGCCACCGCCGCCTTGCGCGGATCGCCTGCCTGCGTGTTGTGCATGCTGTGCGCGAACTCGCGCGTGGCACCTACCACCGGCTGATAGGCCTCGATCACCGGCATGTGGCGCATGCCGCTGCCTGCGAGCTGGGTACGAAACTGGCCCGGTTCGACGATCAGCACCTTGATGCCGAAGGGTGCGACCTCCTGCGCCAGCGCTTCCGAGGCGCCTTCCAGCGCGAACTTGGAGGCCGAATACGCGCTGAAGCCCGCGAACGACAGCTGCCCGCCGAGGCTGGAGATGTTCACGATGGCGCCCGACTTCTGCGCGCGCAGCACCGGCAGCGCGGCGCGGGTGACGGCCATGGCCCCGAAGAAGTTGGTGTTCATCAGCGCACGCAGATCGGCGTCGGAGGTTTCCTCCAGCGCGCCGACCACGCCGTAGCCCGCGTTGTTCACGAGTACGTCGATGCGGCCGAAGCGCGCCACCGCGGCCTCGACGGCGGCTTCGGCGGCGCCGGCCGCGTCCACGTCGAGCGGCGTGGCCAGCACGCGGTCGGGTGCCAGCGCCACGAGGTCGGCGAGGCGCCCGGCATCGCGGGCGGTGGCGACCACGTTGTAGCCCAGGGCCAGCGCGTGCTCGGCGAAGGCGTGGCCGAAGCCGGAGGCGGCGCCAGTGATGAACCAGGTCTGGCGGGTCTGCGAGGCGCTGCTGCTGGAGATGTTGGCGGTGGTGGACATGACGTTGGCTCCTTGGGGTGTTGAGGGTTGCCGTGAAGGCATGGCGTGACTGTTCCAGCAAACACACTCAACGACTAGACGGTTCAAATCGAATGCACTGTGCGATACAGTGCATGAATGGACCGCACTCTGCTCCCACATCTCGCCATCGTGCTGGCGGTGCACCGGCGCGGCGGGTTCGCCGCGGCGGCGGCCGAGCTGGGCATGAGCGCCTCGGCCGTGAGCCACGCGGTGCGCGCGGTCGAGGACCACCTGGGCCAGCCGATCTTCGCGCGCACCACCCGCAGCGTGCGGCTGACCGAGGCCGGCGCCAGCTTCATCGGCATGCTGGCCCCGGCCATGGGCGAGATCGCCGACGCGGTGGACCGCTTCGGCGAGTCGCTGGGGCGGGTGAGCGGCGTGCTGCGCATCAACGCGCCCCACGTGGCACTGCCGCTGGTCATGACGCCGCTGGTGGCCGAAATGTCGCGCCGCCACCCGGAACTGGTGATCGAGATCAGCTGCGACGACGGCCTGGCCGACATCGTCGCCAGCGGCCACGACGCCGGCGTGCGGCTGGGCCACACCGTCGCGCAGGACATGGTGGCGGTGCGGCTCACCCCGCCCTTCGAGGCCATCATGGTGGCCACGCCGCGCTATCTGGCCACGGCCGGCGAGCCCCGCAGCATCGAGGCGCTGCAGCAGCACAACTGCATCGGCTTCCGCTTCGTGACCTCGGGCGGCGTGTACGCCTGGGATCTGCGCGACAAAGCTGGCGCCCACGTTTCGGTCGAGGTGCCGGGCACGGTGCGGGTCACCGACGCGCTCTACGCCCGCGACCTGGCGCTGGCCGACGTGGGCATCGCCTACATCTTCGAGCCGCTGGTGCGCGCCGAGCTGCGCGACGGCCGGCTGCGCCAGCTGCTGCCGCGCTCGGCCTTCGGGGAGCCGGGCCTGTTCCTGTACTTTCCCCGCCGCGCGGCGCAGGCGCCCAAGCTGCGCGCCTTCGTCGACCTGGCCCGGGAAATGCTCGAAAAGACTGTTTCCGGCCAGCCGGGAGCCCTTTAAGACTCGCTTCCGGCCGGGGCTTGGTAACCCGCATGGCGAAACCCGCTCCCGGCGGGCGACAATCGGGGGCTCCGGCAAAAAACGGGCTACCCCCCGGACAGCCGGAAGTTCCAGCCAACCCGACAACCAGGATCTACGGAAGCAAGCGCATGAGCTCGAAGCAACCCACCATCGTCTACACCCTCACCGACGAGGCGCCCCTGCTGGCGACCTACGCGTTTCTGCCCATCATTCGCGCCTTCACGAATCCGGCCGGGATCAACGTCGAGACCAGCGACATCTCCGTGGCAGCCCGCATCCTGGGCGAATTCCCCGACTACCTGAGCGACGAGCAGAAGGTGCCCGACAACCTCGCCGAGCTGGGCAAGCTCACGCTCAAGCCCGAGGCCAACATCATCAAGCTGCCCAACATCAGCGCCTCTGTGGCCCAGCTCAAGGCCGCCATCAAGGAACTGCAGGGCAAGGGCTACAAGATCCCCGACTACCCCGAGAACCCGACCACGGACGAGGACAAGGACATTCGCGCGCGCTACAACAAGTGCACCGGCAGCGCCGTGAACCCCGTGCTGCGCGAAGGCAACTCCGACCGCCGCGCGCCCAAGGCCGTGAAGGAATACGCGCGCAAGAACCCGCACAGCATGGCCGAGTGGAGCCAGGCCTCGCGCTCGCACGTCTCGCACATGCACGGCGGCGACTTCTATCACGGCGAAAAGTCCATGACCCTGGACCGCGCCCGCAACGTCAAGATGGAACTGCTGACCAAGAGCGGCAAGACCATCGTGCTCAAGCCCAAGGTCGCGCTGCTCGACCGCGAGGTCATCGACTCCATGTTCATGAGCAAGAAGGCGCTGCTGGCCTTCTATGAAAAGGAAATCGAAGACGCGCGCAAGACCGGCGTGATGTTCTCGCTGCACGTCAAGGCGACCATGATGAAGGTCTCGCACCCCATTGTGTTCGGCCACTGCGTGAAGATCTTCTACAAGGAAGCCTTCGAGAAACACGGCAAGCTGTTCGACGAGCTGGGCATCAACGTCAACAACGGCATGGTCGACCTCTACAACAAGATCGCCACGCTGCCGCAGAGCACGCAGGACGAGATCAAGCGCGACCTGCACGCCTGCCACGAGAACCGCCCCGAGCTGGCGATGGTCGACTCGGCCAAGGGCATCACCAACTTCCACTCGCCCAACGACGTGATCGTGGACGCCTCGATGCCCGCCATGATCCGCAACGGCGGCAAGATGTGGGGCGCCGACGGCCGCCTGAAGGACGTGAAGGCCGTGATGCCCGAGTCGACCTTCGCCCGCATCTACCAGGAGATCATCAACTTCTGCAAGTGGCACGGCGCCTTCGACCCCAAGACCATGGGCACCGTGCCCAACGTGGGCCTGATGGCGCAGAAGGCCGAGGAATACGGCTCGCACGACAAGACCTTCGAGATCCCCGAAGACGGCGTCGCCAACATCACCGACCTGGACACCGGCGAAGTGCTGATGAGCGAAGACGTGGAGCAAGGCGACATCTGGCGCATGTGCCAGGTCAAGGACGCCGCGATCCGCGACTGGGTCAAGCTGGCCGTCAACCGCGCGCGCAACTCCGGCATGCCGGTGGTGTTCTGGCTCGACGCCTACCGTCCGCACGAGGCGCAGCTGATCACCAAGGTCAAGATGTACCTGCACGAGCACAACACCACGGGCCTGGACATCCAGATCATGAGCCAGGTGCGCGCCATGCGCTACACGCTGGAGCGCGTGGTCCGCGGCCTGGACACCATCAGCGCCACCGGCAACATCCTGCGCGACTACCTGACCGACCTGTTCCCCATCATGGAACTGGGCACCTCGGCCAAGATGCTGTCCATCGTTCCGCTGATGGCCGGCGGCGGCATGTACGAGACCGGCGCGGGCGGCTCGGCTCCCAAGCACGTGCAGCAGCTGGTGGAAGAGAACCACCTGCGCTGGGACTCGCTGGGTGAATTCCTCGCGCTGGCCGTGAGCCTGGAAGACCTGGGCCTGAAGACGAACAACAAGAAGGCCGCCATCCTGGCCAAGACGCTGGACACCGCCACCGGCAAGCTGCTCGACAACAACAAGAACCCCTCGCCCAAGACCGGCCAGCTCGACAACCGCGGCAGCCAGTTCTACCTGGCGATGTACTGGGCCCAGGAACTGGCCGCGCAGACCGAGGACAAGGAACTGCAGGCAGCCTTCGTGAAGCTGGCCGAGACCCTCACCGCCAACGAGAAGAAGATCGTCGACGAACTCGCGGCCGTGCAGGGCAAGCCGGTGGACATCGGCGGCTACTACCTGGCCGACCCCGCCAAGTTCGAAGCCATCATGCGTCCGAGCGCCACGCTGAACGCGGCGCTGGCTTCGGCGTAAGAAGGCCGATCGACATCGTGCGGGCGGCAGCCATGAAGCCCTTCAGGCTCGCGATGCTTCCTGCCGTGCTGGCCCTGGCCGGCGTGGCGGGCAGCGCATACGCGGCCGAGGACTGCGAGGCACTGCGCACCCGCATCGAACAGAAGATCGCCGCGAGCGGCGTGGCGCGCTTCACCGTCACCGTCGTCGATGCCAACGCGTCGGCCGACGGGCAGGTGGTGGGCAGCTGCGAGCTCGGCACGAAGAAAGTCGTCTATCTGAAGGACGCGGGGGCTGCACCGGCTCCTGCTCCCGCATCTATCCCTGCATCTGCCCCGAAGCCGGCCCCGGCGCAGGGCACGGGCGAACCCATGCTCACCGAGTGCAAGGACGGCACCGTGACCATGGGCGACTGCAGAAAGCAGTAGCAGCAACCCGGCGGCACCTGCCGCCCGGCCCTGCCCCATTCTTGCGGCCGGATTCTCCGGCTCTTCAGCCCTTCGCCACCACCCGCGCGATCCACGCGAGCAGCATCGCCTCGACCTCGTCGCGGTTGATCTCGTTCAGCGCCTCGTGGCGCGCGCCGCCGAACACATGGCAAGACACGTCGCGCAGCCCCGCCTCACGGTAGCGCTCCACCAGCGGATAGAACCATTGGGCCTTGTTGCTCACAGGGTCTTCGCCGCCGATGAACAGGTACAGGGGCAGCTCGGGGCGGATGGTCTTGCGCATCGCCTCGGGCGTCAGGGCGTCCAGTTTCGCGAACATCGAACCCAGCCCTTCGGACGACACCGTGAAGCCGCACAGCGGATCGGCGATGTACGCATCGACCTGTGCCGGATCGCGGCTGAGCCAGTCGAAGGGCGTGCGCACGTCGGGCAGCGCGGCGTTCATGTCTTCCAGCTTGAAGCCCGACTGCAGCGCGGTTCCCAGCAGGTCAAGCGCCGAGGTGCCCGACAGCGCCGCGCCCGCGAGCAGCGAGCCGTGCTCGACGAGGTAGTACTGCAGCGCGAACGAACCCATGCTGTGGCCCAGCAGGATCAGCGGCAGCCCGGGGTGCACACCGCGCACATGGCGGCTCAGCAGCGCCATGTCGTCCACCAGCCCGGCGAACGCACGCGGCCCGAACTCGCCCAGCTCGCCGCGCGCCTGCGCACCCTTGCCATGGCCGCGATGTTCGTTCGCATAGACCACGTACCCGGCGCGCACCAGTGATTCAGCCAGGTGCCGGTAGCGCAGCGAATGCTCGCCCATGCCGTGCGCGAGCTGGACGATGGCGCGTGGCGTCATCGCCTCAGCGCTGCTCATCCATCGATGAGCCTCCACCGTGACGCCGTCGTTGGCGATCAGTTCGAAGTGGGTCTCGGTAGTCGGCATGCGGGCTCCATTCATTTTTTTCGACACTGGAAGGCAGAGCGTTGCTCACGCTGATGAGGTTTCAACGAGTTCCCGAGATCATGACCGCAGTGCGAAGCGCATGGGGATCGCGCCAAACGCGCATGAGCAAAACCCCAGAACCTTGACCGTCTTTCAATGTTCTGCGGCGATCCGGGCTTGCGCTTCGGCTAGAGATACCTGCGCGCGGAGAACTTGGCTGTTGGCATTTGTCACGAGATCGTTCTGGCGATCCCATTCTGCCGATGCTTTCCGGTGCTTGTCGCGCTCTTTCATCGCCATCTCTCGAAGCATGATCGCAGACTTCAGCAACTCCTCACATGCCACGAGAACATCGGTATTGGCTTGATGTTGTTGCTCGGCAGTGGACATTTTCTGCTCCGTTCACAGCATTGCTTGCTGACGTCAACCAGCGGCAGCAAGCAGAGCAGCCATTCTTTGCAACGCCGCCTCCGGCGTCGGCTCGATGTGTATCGAGCAGGCCAGCATCAGGTTCAACTGCTGCCCAAAATCTTCGACAGCAATGCCGGTGCCACGCTCGCGCAGAACGCCGTCCGCATCCACTTCGCACGGCAGCGCCGCACGTACGCGCCCGGCGTAGCTGCCTTCGGGCACGCCATAGGCCACCACCGGAATCCCCAGCGCGACTGCCGCGCCGACCTCGAACACCGTGCCCGAATCGGGCTCCATTCCCCTGAAGCTGGCGAGATTGGCGACCACGCCGTCGGCGCTGCGAAGGCGCTGCATGTTGGCTTCGTAGATCTGCTTCTCCGGCGCTTCCGTGGTCTGGTCTTCGTTGCCGTCCGCGGGCAACAGGGCAGCGAGGCCCTCGGCTTCGCAGGCGACCTTGAGCCGGACGAAGTGCTCTCTCGCGTCGGGACGAAAGACGTCGGGCCCTGCCAAGTAGATCCGCGGGCGGTTGAAGCCATCGGGGTTGTCCATCGACGCAGCATCTCCCTTTTTGGCGGCGGGCGCCAGTGCATGCGCCGGGAACACCGATGGCGCATGTTCGGCAGCCATCGCGCTTCGGGGAATCAGGCAGAAAACTCGCACGAAGCGACTAACGCCTTGGTCGCCGCCTTTTCAAGAATGGACGCTCCATTCACCAACAAGGCGCACCATGAACACCGCACGTCGCAACAGCGCACTTACCGCGCTCTCGCTCTCCCTTTTCATGGCTTCGGGATCAACGCAGGCTCAATCCCGACAGCCGCGATTGTTCGAAGACCCGGATCGCTTTGTGGGCATGTGGGTGACACAAGATGGTCACATCCGCCACGAACTGCTCCCTAACGGCCGCTACGACGAAGCTCGCGGCACGCGCCGCAGCGCCTACCGGGGCAACTACAGGCTGAAGGGCAATCACATCGACTACATCGACGACACCGGCTTCACGGCCGATGGCGAATTCCGCGATGGCGTGCTGTATCACGGAGGCATGGTGTTCTACCGCGAAAGCACTACGCGGCGCTGATCGCGAAACGCGGCCAGTCTCGCGTTTTGCAGGATCAGGCAAAAACCGCGTTCGATTCGTCTACCGCTTCCGGGTTGCGAAAACGCACACTTCTCTGCATGCCCGGCACACCCTCATTCCAGTGTGCGCCCCACGGCAGCCAGATCAGCAAGAGGAGTTCACCATGACCGCAATCCAGGAAAAAGTCGTACTCATCACCGGCGCGAGCAGCGGCATCGGCGAAGCGACCGCCAGGCTGCTTGCGCGGCGCGGCGCCAAGGTGGTGCTCGGTGCGCGCCGCACCGACAGGCTGGAGGCGCTCGCAGCCGAGATCGTGGCCACGGGCGGCAGCGCGAGCTTCTGCAAGCTCGACGTGACGCACCGGCCCGATATGGAAGCCTTCGCCGAATTTGCGCTTGAGACGCACGAGCAGATCGACGTGCTCGTCAACGCCGCGGGCGTGATGCCGATGTCGCCGCTGTGGAACCGCAAGATCGAGGAGTGGGAGCTCATGATCGACGTGAACCTGCGCGGCGTGCTGCTGGGCATCGCGGCGGTGCTGCCGACGATGCAGGAGCAGGGCTGGGGCCACATCGTGAACGTGGCGCCGGTGGCGATGCACGGGCTGTCGCCGGGCTCGGCGGTGTACCACGGCACGCAGTACGCGGTGAACGCGATCTCCGAAGGCCTGCGGCAGGAGCATGCCGGCCGGCTGCACGTGACGGTGGTGAGCCCCGACGTACACGGCCCCATCGATCCGCTGGCGGAGCGCATCGCGGCCAGCTACGCGCGCGAGCGCTTGCGCACCAACCGGCGCATCGCGGTGCCGGTGGATGCGGTGGCACGCTCCATCGCGGGGGCCATCGAGGGCTACGGCATCACGGCCGGTGCGATGCGCCCGCCCGCCAGGCAGCATCAGCAGCAGAGGCCGCGCCCGGCCGAATACGCTCAGTAGGTCTTGTAGGGCAGGAACTTGCCCGACAGCACCACGTTGACGCGGTCGCCCTTCGGGTCGGCCTCGCGCTGGATGTCCATGCTGAAGTCGATGGCGCTCATGATGCCGTCGCCGAATTCTTCATGGATCAGTTCCTTGATGGTGGTGCCGTACACGCTCACCACTTCGTACCAGCGGTAGATGAGCGGATCGGTGGGAACCGGCGTGGGCAACGAGCCCTTGTAGGGCACGACCTTCAGCCACTTCTGCTCCTCGGCGGTGAGGCCGAAGATCTTGCCGATGATCTTCGCCTGCCTGTCGTCGAGCGTCATCTGGCCAAGGCAGGCGGCGGTGGTCCACTCTTTCGAGAGGCCGACCTTCGTGGCCACGTCGGCCCATTGGATGCCCTTGCTGACCTTGGTGGCGATGATCTTCTCGGTGACGTCGTTGCGGTTCATGGGGTTTGCTCCTGATTGAAATGAACGTGATGAGGGGTAAAGACGAGGTCACGCAGCCTTCGCGCGCGTGACGAGGAAATCGACGATGTGGTTGCGCAGCGCGTAGTAGCCGTCGAGGTGATGCAGCGACGCGCGCGTGCGCTCGCGCGGCAGCGGGTTGACCACCGTCTCGACGATGTTCCCCGCGCGCCAGCCGCCCTGCGGCAGGTCGGCGCCGTTGCTCATGAGCAGGATGCGGTCGGCCAGCAGGATGGCCTCGTCCACGTCGTGCGTGATCATGAAGACGGTCTGCTGCGTCTGGCGCACGATGGCCATCAGCTCGTCCTGGATGGTGCCGCGCGTGAGCGCATCGAGCGCGCCGAAGGGCTCGTCGAGCAGCAGCATCTTGGGACTGATGGCGAAGGCGCGCGCGATGCCCACGCGCTGCTTCATGCCGCCCGAGAGCTGCGAGGGCTTCTTGTCGATGGCCGCCTGCAGGCCGACCATGGCGACGAAGCGCTCCACCTGCGCATCGACCTGCGCCGCCGACCACCCGGGCCAGCGCGAGACCACGGCGAAGGCAATGTTCCTGCGCACGGTGAGCCACGGCATGAGCGCGTGGCTCTGGAACACCACGCCACGCTCCAGGCTGGGGCCGGCCACCTCGCGCCCGTCCATGAAGACATGGCCCGCGCTGGCCTGGTCGAGGCCCGCCAGCACGTTGAGGATGGTGGTCTTGCCGCAGCCCGAGTGGCCGATGATGCAGACGAACTCGCCGCGCTCGAGCGTGAACGACACGTCCGCGAACACTGGCCGTGTTGGCACAAAGGCCTTGGCGAGCCCTTCGATGCGCAGGAAGCCGCGGGCGCCTGGCGCCTCCACGGCGGCAGTGGGTGCAACGGGTTGAGTCATGACTTCGCCTTGGGTCGCAAGATCGGTGCGCTCACTCCACATACGTCACCTTCCGCTGCAGGCCCGCGAAGACCTGGTCGAGCAGCATGCCCACCACACCGATCAGCAGGATCGCGAAGATCACGTTGGTGAGCGACAGGTTGTTCCACTCGTTCCACACGAAGTAGCCGATGCCCGTGCCACCCACCAGCATCTCGGCCGCCACGATGACCAGCCACGCGATGCTCATGCTGATGCGCATGCCGGTGAGGATGGTGGGCGCCGCCGCCGGCAGGATGACGCGGAACGCGCGGCGCAGCGGCTTCACCTCGAGCGTGCTGGCCACGTTGAGCCACTCGCGCTTGACCGAGGCCACGCCGAAGGCCGTGTTCAGCAGCATCGGCCACACCGAGCAGATGAAGATCACGAAGATGCCACTGACCGACGAGTCCTTGATGGTGTAGAGCGCCAGCGGCATCCACGCCAGCGGTGAGATCGGCTTGAGCACCTGTATGAACGGATCGAATGCCTTGTGCAGCAACGGCGACATGCCGATAACGAAGCCCAGCGGCACCGCCACCGCGCACGCCAGCGCAAAGCCCAGGCCCACGCGCGCCAGCGACCAGGCCAGCTGGATGGCAATGCCCTTGTCGTTGGGTCCGTTGTCGTAGAACGGATTCGACAGGTGCTTCCACGCGGTGGCGGCCATCTCGGCGGGCGTGGGAAAGCCCGAGCTCTTCACCTGGCCCTGCGTCGGGTCCTTGCCGAGCATCTTCTGGTATTCGATCTGCTCGGCCGTCATGCCAGTCGCGGCGGAGGCACCGGTGGTCGGTGCGGTCGCCAGCTGCCACACGCCGACGAGCAGCAGGAACATCAGCAGCGACACCAGCGGCGCCTTGAACGAGAGAGCCTTCTTCGGCATGGCTCAGGCCATCTTCGCAATGGCGAAGCTCTTGACGTAGTCGTCGGGCTTCGCGGGGTCGAACACCTTGCCCATGACGGTGAACTTGGGGTAGGCGCCATCGGGCGCGGCCTGGCCCAGGTCCTTCATGCGCTTCTTCGCGTCGGTGAGCAGGAAGACTTTTTCGGCGATCTGCTTGTAGTTGATGTCGCCCTTCACGTAGCCCCAGCGCTTCATCTGCGTGAGCATCCACACGGCCATCGACTGCCAGGGGATCGGGTCGAAGTCGGCGCGGTCGGGCACGGTGCGGATGCTGCCCAGCCCGTCGGCGAACTTGCCGGTGAGCACCTGCATGAGCACGGTCTCGGGCTGGTTCAGGTACTGCGCGGGCGCGATCACCTTGGCGATGAGCTCGCGGTTCTTCGGATCGCGCGCCATGGCCGAGGCGGTGAGCACCGAGCGCACCAGCGCGGCGAAGGTGTTGGGGTTCTTCTCGATGAACTCGGTCGACGTGCCGAAGGCGCAGCAGGGGTGGCCGTTCCACAGGTCCTTGGTGAGCAGGTGGATGAAGCCGATCTCCTCGAACACCGCGCGCTGGTTGAACGGATCGGGGCCGAGGTAGCCGTCGATATTGCCGGCGCGCAGATTGGCCACCATCTCGGGCGGCGGCACCACGCGGATCTGGATGTCGGTGTCGGGGTTCAGGCCCGCTTCCGCAACGTAGTAGCGCAGCAGGAAGTTGTGCATGCTGTACTCGAAGGGCACGGCGAACTTGAGGCCCTTCCAGGTCTTGGGGTCGCGCCTGTCCTTGTGCTTGTTGGCCAGCGTGATGGCCTGGCCGTTGGTGTTCTGGATGGTCGCGACGTTCATGGGCACCGCGTTGGAGCCCGCGCCCATCGAGATGGCCAGCGGCATCGGCGAAAGGAAGTGCGTGGCGTCGTACTCCTTGTTGAGCATCTTGTCGCGGATGAGCGCCCAGCCCGCCGTCTTCACCACCTCCACGTCGAGGCCCTGCTTCTGATAGAAGCCCAGCGGGTGCGCCATGATGAGCGGGGTGGCGCAGGTGATGGGAATGAAGCCGATCTTGAGCTTCGTCTTCTCCAGCGGCGCCTTCTCCTGCGCCATGGCCTGCAGCGCGCCGAGCGGAAACACCGAGGCGATGGCGGCGCGCGCGGTGCCCGCGCCCACTGCGCGCAGGAAGCCGCGCCGCACGCTGTCGACGGGGAACAGCGCCTTCATGAGGCTGGCCTCGAGCTTGTCCTCCGGCAGCACGCCTGCCCGGTCTGCGCCATGCACGCGCCCGCAGGCGCAGCGCATGTTCAGTGGCCGGTCGGCATCGTAGGGATCGCAGGCGGTCGGTTCGTGCGGGCTGGACATGGTGGTGCACCTCGTTGGAAAGATGCAGCCGCCGTTGCAAGCGCCGGGCCGGAAAGGCCTTGCGGGAGCCGTTGCGCAGCCTCCGGCATCAGATCGTGCCGCCGATGTCGAGGCTTTGTAGGGCTGGCACTACAAGCCGGTACACACCAGTGGCGTGTTCGGGCTTTTTCAGCCGGGAGAGCCCTGCTTGCCGTGGCGTTCGGCATACAGGGCCAGCTCCACGTCGTTCTTGGTGCCGGTCTTCTCGAGGATGCGTGCGCGATACGTGCTCACGGTATTGGGCGCCAGGCCCAGCTGCGCACCGATTTCGCTCACGCTGTGCCCCGCGCTGAGCAGCCGGTACACCTGGTGCTCGCGGTGCGAGAGCATCTCGGCGCCCTGCCCGGCGCCTCGCCCCACGGCCGTGGCCAATGCCTCGGCCGTGGCCGCCGACACATAGAGCCCGCCGGCCGCCACCTTGCGCACCGCGCCGACCATGTCGTCGGCGTCGGCGCTCTTGTTGAGATAGCCCGATGCGCCCAGCTTGATGCAGCGTACGGCGTACTGCTTCTCGGGGTAGGTGCTGAGCATCAGCACCGGGAGCGTGGGCCACTGCTTGCGCAGGGCCTGCAGCACGTCGAGGCCGTCGCGGCCCGGGAGCGCGATGTCGAGCAGGACCACGTCGAGTCCTTCCTGGCCTCCGAGCGCCTGTACCGTTTCCAGCACTTCGGGGCCTGTTTGCGCCTCGGCACGGACGGTCATTGCGGGCAGGCCGTTGGAGAGGTCGCCGAGCATCTGCTTGAGGCCCTCTCGCACGATGCGGTGGTCGTCGGCTATCAGTACGCGGATGTCGGTCATCTCATTGGTCCGTGCTTGTTCTTCTTGTTCGGGGTGCGTGCGAATGACACCGGGTACTCCCCTCCGCGAATGTCCCCCGGCCTGCGGCCTCCTCCTTTATTTCGCTGCGGGGAGCACCCGATGCCATTCGCACATGGACGCGGCTGTAGTGCCGGCCGATCAACCGTTGCGCTGAACGATCACGTCGATGGGGTGCCTTGCGCAGCGAAATAAAGGAGGAGGCCGCAGGCCGGGGGACATTCGCGGAGCAAGGTACCCCGTCGGCGTGATCGCGCCCCAAACCGACGCAGCAAATCGAAAGACAGGGCTTCATGGCAGCGGCAGGTGCAAACAGAAGGTGCTTCCCTCCCCCACGTGGCTTTCGATATCTATGCGCCCGCCGAAGTGGCGCGCACGCTCTCGCATGCCGAGCACGCCATAGGAAGTCGTGGCCTCAAAAGCCTGCGCCGGTGCACCGACACCGTCGTCGCGCACGCTGATGCTCAGTTGCTCTTGTTCGACACCGATGCGAATGTCAAGGCTGTGCGCCCGCGCATGCCGGCCGACGTTGCTCAGCATCTCCTGGAAGATACGGAACACTGCAATAGCCGCGGGCTCGGGCAGCTCCACGCCGGGCGGCACGTCGAAGCGCCAGTCAAGCTCGAGCTCGGCCGCCTGCACGAACTCGTGCGCCTGCCATTCGAGCGCGGCCCACAGGCCCTGGTGGTCGAGGATGCTGGGGCGCAGGTCGGTGATGATGCGCCCCACGTTGTCGACCGCGCGCTCGATGAGCTGGCTCATGTTCGTGCACTTGCAGCGCATCTGCTCGCGCATGGCCTGCGCCGCGTCGGGCGTGCGCTCCTGCTGTTCGCCCAGGCGCTTGCCGATCCAGTTGACGTCCATCTTCAGCGCCACCAGCAGGCTGCCGAGTTCGTCGTGCACCTCCCGTGCGATGCGGGTTCGCTCCTCCTCGCGCACCTTGTCGAGCCACGCGGAAAGCTCGCGCAGCTGTGCCAGCGCGTCGCTGAGCTCGCGGGTTCGCTCCTGCACGCGCAGGCCGAGCTCGTCCTTGGCCTGCTGGAGTGCCTCGGCCTGGCGGCGGCGCTCGGTGATGTCGACGAAGGTGATGACGGCACCACGCACCTGCGCGCCGTCCATGATCGGGTGGCTCGAATACTCGACCGCGAAGGCGCTGCCGTCGCGGCGCCAGAACACCTCGGTGTCGATGCGGCAAGGCAGGCCGCGCCGGAAGGCGTTGAAGATGGGGCAGTCGGTGTCGGCGTAATGCGAGCCGTCGGGGTGCGAATGGTGCGTGAGCTCGTGCATGTTGGAGCCGAGCACGTCGCCCACCTCATGGCCGAGCATCTGCGCGCCGGCCCGGTTGATGAACATGCAGTGGCCGTCGAGGTCGATGCCGAAGATGCCCTCCCCCGTCGACTCCAGCAGCAGGCCGAGCTGGTGCTGCCACAGCGGGTGGCTGGCGGCAGGGTTCAGCAAGGGCGTCTCCATGCACCAAAAGCAAGCAACAGCCGTGCCCGGAGCCGCCCGCCCCGCCGAGACTCAGGTACGCGCCCAGTGGAACTTGCGGTCCGATTCCTTGATGGGCTGGTCGTTGATGCTCGCATAGCGCCTCTGCATGAGGCCGTTCTCCGCGAACTCCCAGTTCTCGTTGCCATGGCTGCGATACCACTGGCCCGAGTCGTCGTGCCATTCGTACTCGAAGCGCACCGCGATGCGGTTGCCCATGAAGGCCCAGAGCTGCTTCTTGAGGCGGTAGTCGAGTTCGCGCGTCCACTTGCGCGACAGGAACTCGACCACCTGCTCGCGGCCGTTGACGAAATCGGCGCGGTTGCGCCATTCGGTGTCGGGCGTGTAGGCCAGGCTCACGCGGACGGGGTCGCGCGAGTTCCAGGCGTCTTCGGCGGCCTGCACTTTCTGCGTGGCGGATTCGAGGGTGAAGGGCGGCAGCGGCGGGCGTGATTCCATGGCGGTTCTTTCGATTGACGTTGAAGGGGAATGCGCCGCAATGTGCCACATGTAGACAGACCTGTCTACATGCCTACAATCGCACCATGGACATCCCTTCCATCTCCGACAAGCCCGCGCGCGAGCGCATCCTGCTCACCGCCCACGACCTCTTCTACGCCGACGGCATCCGCGCCACCGGCATCGACCGCGTCATCGCCGCATCGGGCGTCACCAAGGTCACGTTCTACCGGCACTTCCCGTCGAAGGACGACCTGGTGCGCGCCTTTCTCGACCATCGGCACGGCCTGTGGATGGCCTGGTTCGTCGATGCGCTGGGCCGGCTCGGCGCGCAGCAGCGCATCGGCGGCGGCCATGCGCTCGAAGTGCTGGCCGACGCGATGGCCGAGTGGTTCGCCGACCCGGCCTTCCGAGGCTGCGCCTTCATCAACTCGGTGGTCGAGGTCGGCGGCAGCGTGAGCGGCGCGAGCGACATCTCGCGCGAGCACAAGCGCGAGATGGTCGAAGTGATCGCCGGCCTGCTGCCGGAAACGCTGGAAGCGCCTCAGCGCACGGCCCTCGCGCAGGCGGCCGCGCTGGGCATCGACGGCGCCATCGTCAAGGCGCAGATGGGGGGCGCCGCGTCGGCGCGTGAAGCGGTCGACGACCTGCGCCGACTGCTTCGGGCGCTGACGGCCACGCTGCCCGCCTCTGCAGCCGCTACTTCACGACCATCAGCGTGAACGGCCACACATAGGCCTGCAAGGTCACGTAGAAGCCCACGAGACAGGCCAGCGCGATGGAGTGGAAGAACACGTAGCGCAGGATCTCGCCCTCATGGTTGAACCAGCGCGTGGCGGTGGAAGCCACCACGATCGACTGCGCATCGATCATCTTGCCCATCACGCCGCCCGAGCTGTTGGCCGCGCCCATGAGGTTCGGGCTCAGGCCGAGCTGATCGGCCGCCACCTTCTGCATGCCGCCGAAGAGCACGTTCGATGCGGTGTCGGAGCCGGTGAGCGCCACGCCCAGCCAGCCCATCAGCGTGCCGAAGAAGGGATAGAACACGCCGGTGTTGGCAAAGGCCAGGCCCAGCGTGGTGTCCAGCCCCGAGTAGCGCGTGAGCGTGCCCAGCGCGAGCATCAGCACGATGGTGAGCAGCGAGAACTTCACCAGCCACAGCGTGCGGCCGTAGGCGGCCACGAGCTGGATCGGGTTGTACTTCATCACCAGCCCGCCCACGATGGCCGACACCAGGATGCCGGTGCCCGTGGCCGAGAGCAGCAGCAGCTGGTACACGGCGCCCTCCTTCGTCGGCTTGGGCACCACGGGCGCCACCTTCTCGACCATGTTGTGCAGCCCGTCGATGGGAAAGCTCGGCGCGAAGATGCCGTTGAGCCAGGTCTTCACCGAGGGCAGGCCCCAGATGAACACGAACACGGTGAGGATGAGCCACGGCGTCCAGGCGCGGATCACGGCGGCGTTCGAATGCTTCGTGGGCGCGACGGGCATCGAGGCCTCGCCGCCATCGGCCTCGTGCCCCTTGAGCGACACCGAAGTCCACACCTTCTTCGGCTTCCACACGCGCAGGAAGAGCACCAGGCACACCATCGAAACGATGGCCGCGATGATGTCCACCAGCTCGGGCCCGATGTAGTTCGACACCAGGAACTGCGGAATGGCGAAGGACACGCCCGTCACCAGGATCGCCGGCCACACTTCCATCATTCCCTTGCGCCCCGCGAAGGCCCAGATGAGCCAGAACGGCACCAGCAGCGAGAAGAACGGCAGCTGCCGTCCGATCATCGCAGTGACCGCCATCAGGTCGTAGCCATGCACCTTGGCCAGCGTGATGACCGGCGTGCCCAATGCGCCGAAGGCCACCGGCGCGGTGTTGGCGATGAGCGAGAGCCCCGATGCCGCCAGCGGCGAGAAGCCCAGCCCGATGAGGATGGCCGCGGTGACGGCCACCGGCGTGCCGAAGCCCGCCGCGCCCTCGAAGAAGGCGCCGAAGGCGAAGGCGATGAGCAGCAGCTGCAGGCGCCTGTCCTCGGTGATGCCGGCGATGGAATCCTGCAGGATCTGGAAGCTGCCGTTCTGCTGCGTGAGCTGCTGCAGGAAGATGATGTTCAGCACGATCCAGCCGATGGGCAGCAGCCCCGAGATGCCGCCGAGAAAGGCGGCCTTGCCGGCCATCTCGGCCGGCATGCCGAAGGCGAACACCGCGATGAGCACCGCGCTCAGCAGGCCAAGCCCCGCCGCGTAGTGCGCCTTGACGTGAAGCAACCCCAGGCACACCAGCATCACCACCACCGGTATCGCGGCCAGCGCCGTCGATACGATCATGTTGCCGAAGGGGTTGTAAACCTGTTGCCAGACCATGTGCTCGTCTCCTGTTGTTTTGGGAATTCTTCTGAGCCGGTGCTTCGGCCGGGGGCAGGACCGGAAGCGTTCGATACCATCCTACCCCGCTACCCCCTCTGACAAAAGATGGTTTCTCCGCGTCTTCCCTCGACACAGGGCCTGCAGGCCTTCGAAGCCGTCGCGCGGCTGCGCAGCGTGAACCTCGCGGCCGAGGAGCTCGCCGTGACACCCAGCGCGGTGAGCCACCGCATCCGCCAGCTCGAGCTGCTGCTGGGGCTCAAGTTCTTCACGGGCAGCGATTTCAGCCTCACCACCGACGGCATGGCCTACCTGGCGCGCGTGCGCGAGGCCATCGCGGCACTGCGGCAGGTGCCGGGGCGCGAGCCCGAGTCGCAGGTGCGGCGGCTGCGGGTGGCGGTCACGCCGACCTTCTCGCGCCAGATGCTGCTACCCAGGCTGGCGCGCTTTCGCGATGCGTACCCGAACATCGAGCTGATGCTGCAGGTGACCATGCCGGTGCGCAACACCACGGCGGAAGAAGCCGACATCGAGCTGCGCTTCGGCACTGGGCCCTTTCACGATCGCGAGTTCGTCCAGCTGCTGGCCGACGACGTGTCGCCGGTGTGCAGCCCCGCCTACCTCGAACGCCACGGCCCCTTCGACGGTTTCGCCACCGATGCGGAGGTGTCGCGCGCGCAGCTGCTGCGCACGCCGCTGGAATCGTGGCGCACCTGGTTCAAGGCCTGCGGCGTGGGCCTGCCGGAGCCCGCCACGGGCCACCAGTTCAACGACCTCGGGCTGGCGCTCGACGCGGCCGCCGAAGACTTCGGCGTGGTGCTGATGCACCTGCGGCTGGGCAGCGCCTGGCTGGACGCCGGCCGGCTGGTGCGGCTGTCGCAGCGCAGCGTGCCCTCGCCCAACGCCTACTTCCTGTGCTGGAAGCCGGGCGCGATGGAGCGCTGGGAATGCGCGACCTTCGTCGAGTGGCTGCGCGAGGCGCTGCGCGAACGGGCGGCCTGAGCCGGTCGGCCGGTCTGCCGGCTGAATTCTTTTCAGCAGCGGCCCCGGCTTTTTTCAGATGACGCCCCTGGGCGCCTGCAGATAATGGCTGGTTAGCTTTCGCCGATCCACCACAAGAACCTGCCAGGAGACCGCCCGTGTCCGACCTTTCCAAGATCACCAACATCGAAGACCTGCGGGTGATCGCCAAGCGGCGCGTGCCGAAGATGTTCTACGACTACGCCGACTCCGGCGCGTGGACCGAAGGCACCTACCGCGCCAACGAAAGCGACTTCCAGAAGATCAAGCTGCGCCAGCGCGTGGCCGTGAACATGGAAGGCCGGTCGCTGCGCACCACCATGGTCGGCCAGGAAACCGCGATGCCCGTGGCCATCGCGCCCACCGGCCTCACCGGCATGCAGCACGCCGACGGCGAGATCCTCGGCGCGCGCGCGGCCAAGGCCTTCGGCATTCCGTTCACGCTGTCGACCATGAGCATCTGCTCGCTGGAGGACATCGCCGAGAACACCGGCCGCCATCCCTTCTGGTTCCAGCTCTACGTGATGAAGGACCGCGACTTCATCGAGCGCCTGATCGAGCGCGCCAAGGCCGCCAACGTGACCGCGCTGCAGCTCACGCTCGACCTGCAGATCCTCGGCCAGCGCCACAAGGACATCAAGAACGGCCTCACCGCCCCGCCCAAGCCCACCATCAAGAACCTGATCAACCTGGCCACCAAGCCGCGCTGGTGCATGGGCATGCTGGGCACCAGGCGCCGCACCTTCGGCAACATCGCAGGCCATGCCAAGGGCGTGAAGGACCTGTCTTCGCTGTCGTCGTGGACCGCTGAGCAATTCGACCCCGCGCTGAGCTGGGCCGACGTGGAGTGGATCAAGAAGCTCTGGGGCGGCAAGCTCATCCTCAAGGGCATCATGGACGTGGAGGACGCGCGCCTGGCGGCCTCCAGCGGCGCCGACGCGCTCATCGTGTCGAACCACGGCGGGCGCCAGCTCGACGGCGCGCCCTCTTCAATCGCGGCGCTGCCCGCCATCGTCGACGCCGTGGGCAACGAGATCGAGGTGTGGATGGACGGCGGCATCCGCAGCGGGCAGGACGTGCTCAAGGCCCGCGCGCTCGGCGCGCGCGGCACCATGATCGGCCGCAGCTTCCTCTACGGCCTGGGCGCCTTCGGGCAAGAGGGCGTGACGCGCGCGCTGCAGATCATCCAGAAGGAACTCGACATCACGATGGCCTTCTGCGGCCGCACGAACATCGACGAGGTCGATTCGAGCATCCTGCTGCCGGGCACCTTCTGAGCTTCTGATTTCTTCGGGCCTTGCCTGAGCGCTTTCGGAAGGCCACTCCGGAGGTAGGCCGATGCGGCATAGGCCGACACGCGGCAGCCTTGTGCCGGCGCAGAATGTTTTGGAAACAACAACATTGCCTGCACGGCAGAAGAAGCCATCATGAGCGCAGTCACGCCTACCACGGGAGGCCCAGCGGCCTCTTCTTCATCCCTCCCCCACTACACGGCCGAAGAAAAGCGCCACCGCGTCTTCGCGATCATGGCGGCCTCCTCCGGCAACCTGGTCGAGTGGTTCGACTTCTACGTGTACGCCTTCTCGGCGCTGTACTTCGCGCCGGCCTTCTTCCCCAAGTCCGACCCCACTGCACAGTTGCTGAACACCGCCGGCGTGTTCGCGGCCGGCTTTCTCATGCGGCCCATCGGCGGCTGGCTCTTCGGGCGGCTGGCCGACCGGCTGGGGCGAAAGACGTCGATGCTGATCTCGGTGACGATGATGTGCGGCGGCTCGCTCGTCATCGCCTGCCTGCCCACCTATGCGCAGATCGGCGCGTGGGCGCCCTTCCTGCTGCTGGTCTGCCGGCTGTTCCAGGGGCTCTCGGTGGGCGGCGAATACGGCACCACCGCCACCTACATGAGCGAGGTGGCGCTGCGCGGCCAGCGCGGCTTCTTCTCCTCGTTCCAGTACGTCACGCTGATCGGCGGGCAACTGCTCGCGGTGCTGGTGATCGTGGTGCTCGAACAGCTGCTGACCGAGGCCGAGCTCAAGGCATGGGGCTGGCGCATTCCCTTCGTGATCGGCGCCATCGCGGCGGTGGTCGCGCTGCTGCTGCGCCGCACGCTGCACGAGACGCAGACCGACGAAGCGAAGAAGAACAAGGAAGCCGGCAGCATCGCGGGCCTCTTCAGACACCACACGCCGGCCTTTCTCACGGTGCTCGGCTACACGGCCGGCGGCTCGCTGATCTTCTACACCTTCACCACCTACATGCAGAAGTACCTGGTGAACACGGTGCACCTGCCGATCAAGACGGCGAGCTACGTGATGACGGGAGCCCTGTTCGTCTACATGTGCATGCAGCCGGTGTTCGGCGCTCTGTCCGACCGCATCGGGCGGCGCAACAACATGCTGCTGTTCGGCGGCCTCGGCGCGCTGACGACCGTGCCCGTCCTCACTGCCCTGCAGCACACGACGAGCCCTGTGCTGGCCTTCGTGCTCATCATCGCGGCGCTGGCCATCGTGAGCTTCTACACCTCGATCAGCGGCATCGTGAAGGCGGAGATGTTCCCGCCCGAAGTGCGCGCCCTGGGCGTGGGGCTGGCCTACGCGGTCGCGAACGCGATCTTCGGCGGCTCGGCGGAATACGTGGCGCTGGGGCTCAAGTCACTGGGACACGAGTCGGCCTTCTTCTGGTACGTGAGCGCCATGATGGTGGTCGCCTTCCTCGTGAGCCTGAGGCTGCCAAGGCAGGCGAGCTACCTGCACCACGATCACTGAAGCGGGCAAGAAAAAGGGGCTACTCCGCCCCTTCCAGCCGCTCGGCCACCTGCTGCTTGCCGAGCCCGCGCACGGCCGCGAGGCTCTGCAGCTGCGCGGCCCTGGGCCTGGCCTTGCCCTGCTCCCAGTGATAGATCGTCTGGCCGGAAACGCCCACCAGCTTTCCATAGGAAGCCGCGGAGATACCCAGCTTCGCGCGATGCGCAGCCAGGCGGCCGGCACTGAACCTGCGCTTGGGACCTTCATCGCCGGAATCGTCCGGTTCGCTCGCCCGTACGCCGCGGGACGTGCCCCTGGCGACGTTGCGCAGTTCCTTTTCCAGCGAACTGATCTGGCGGCGCAGTGCCGCAATGGCCGCACGATGGTGAACCGATGCCTTCTTGAGGGTTTCCATTTCCGCGCGAACTTCCTTGCGGGCGACGCGCGAGATCTCGGATTTAAGAATGGATGCAATGTTTGGCATGGCCGGCATTGTGCCCAGTAAATGTAAACCCGGGCAAAAAACCGAACCTCGATCAAACTTGAATCTTTTGATTACAAGCAGAAGATCCGTTGCATCGCGGTCCATTTCTCGCCTTCCGGCGTCCATGGCGTGGGCGCCTGGAATTTCCACATCAGCTCTTCCCACTGCCTGATCTTCGGGTCGCTGCGCGTAGCGAGCGCCATTGCCTGGGCGTCGTAGCGGGCGTCGTCGGTTTCCATCAGCATCACCATGCGCGTGCCCAGCCGATGGATTTCCATGGCCGTCACGCCATGCGCCTTCAGGTGTTCGCGCACCTCGGGCCATATATCGCGGTGATAAGCCTCGTATTCGGCGATCAGCGACGGGTCGTCTTTCAAATCGAGGGCCAGGAAATGGCGCATGCACAACTCCAGAAAAAGCTGAAGACGATCAGGTCAGCGCCCGGTCCAGATGCGTGTACCCGCCATCCACGAACACCCATTGCCCCGTGGTGTGCGAGGCGCGCTCCGACAGCAGGAACACGACGTTGTCCGCAATCTCCTCGGGCGTGGTCATGCGGCGGCCCAGCGGAATCTTGCCGGTGATGTCGGCGAGCTTGCGGTCGGGCTCGTCGAAGGCGGATATCCATCGCTGGTAGAGCGGCGTCATCACCTCCGCCGGAATCACCGCGTTCACGCGCACGCCGTCTTCCAGCAGCGAGGCCGCCCATTCGCGCGTGAGCGACAACTGCGCGCCTTTGGCCGCCGTGTAGCCGCTGGTGTTGCCCTGCCCCGTCACCGCCGTCTTCGAGGAGATGTTGACGATGGCGCCCCTGCTCGCCTTCAGGTGCGGCAGGCAGTGGTGCGCCATCACGTAGCAGTGGATCAGGTTGCGTTCGAGCGAGGCGACGAAGGCGTCGCGCCCCGCCTCCAGCCCCACGCTGTCGTTCACGCCCGCGTTGTTGACCAGCCCGTCGATGCGGCCGAACTCGGCTGCCGTGTCGGCAATGGCCTTGACGCAGGCGGCCTCTTCCATCAGTTCGAGCTGGAAGAAACGCGCGCGCGGCTGAAGCCTGCGCAGCGCCTCTTCGAAAGGCGCATCGAGCGGGTTCTTGCCGAGGATCACCGGCACCGCGCCCTCCTGCGCCAGCGTCATCGAGATGGCCGCGCCGATGCCGCTGCCGCCGCCGGTGACGATCACTACCTTGTCCTTCAGATGCAGGTCCATGCCTGGCGATGCCTTTCCTTGCCGTCTATCCCTTGAAGCGGTACTGCTCGAGCGACTGCGGCTTCATCGTGATCGAGAAGCCCGCGCCCTTCGGCGGCATGTACGCCGCGTTGCGAACCTCGCAGGGCTCCGCGAAATGCTCGTGCAGATGGTCGACATACTCGGCCACGCGGCCCTCGCGCGTGCCCGAGATGCAGAGGTAGTCGATCATCGACAGGTGCTGCACGTACTCGCACAGCCCCACGCCGCCTGCGTGCGGGCACACGGGCAGCTTGTACTTCGCGGCCATCAGCATCACCGCCAGGATCTCGTTCACGCCCCCCAGCCGGCAGGCGTCGATCTGCACCACGTCGATGCCGCCGCGCATGATGAACTGCTTGAACATGATGCGGTTCTGGCACATCTCGCCGGTAGCCACCTTCACCGGCGCGATGCCCTCGCGGATCTTGCGGTGGCCTTCCACGTCGTCGGGGCTGGTGGGCTCCTCGATGAACCACGGCTTGGCGAAGGCGAGCTGCCGCACCCAATCGATGGCCTGGCCCACTTCCCACACCTGGTTGGCGTCGATCATCAGGTGCCGGCCGGGCCCGAGCACCTCGCGCGCCACCGTCAGGCGGCGGATGTCGTCCTGCAGGTCGCGCCCCACCTTGAGCTTGATGTGGCTGAAGCCCGCGTCGACCGCCTCCTGCGCGAGGCGTCGCAGCTTCTCGTCGGAGTAGCCGAGCCAGCCGGCAGAAGTGGTGTAGCAAGGGTAGCCCTCGGCCTTGAGCGTGGCGATGCGTTCTTCCTTGCCCTTCGATGCCTCCCGCAGCAGCGCGAGCGCTTCGTCGGGCGCGATGCAATCGGTGATGTAGCGGAAGTCGATGCAGCGCACCAGCTCCTCGGGCGACATGTCGGCCACGAGCTGCCACACGGGCTTGCCCTCGGACTTGGCCCACAGGTCCCACATCGCATTGACCACAGCCCCCGTCGCGAGATGGATCGCGCCCTTGTCGGGCCCGATCCAGCGCAGCTGGCTGTCGGAAGTGACATGCCGCCAGAAGCGCCCCATGTCCTGCGCTACCCATGCGAGATCGAGCCCCACCACTAGGTGGCGCATCGCCTCGATGGCCGCGCAGCAGATTTCGTTGCCGCGCCCGATGGTGAAGGTGAGCCCATGGCCCTCCAGCCCCGGCTGGTCGGTCTCGAGCACGACATACGCCGCCGAGTAGTCCGGATCGGGGTTCATCGCATCGGAGCCGTCGAGCTGCTGCGAGGTGGGAAAGCGCACGTCGAGCACGCGCATGGAGCGGACGATGGTCATGGGACTTTGCTGGCGAGCGATCAGTCGTACAGCACCGCCGCGATCTTCGGATCGGCGATGTTGGTCTTGTCGTACCAGTAGAAGCCGGTGTCCACGATCTTCGGCAGCTTCTCGCCCTTGACGGCCTTCACAGCCATCTCGACGGTCTTGTAGCCCATGCCCACCGGGTTCTGCGTGATGGCACCGGCCATGCTGCCGTCCATGATCGCGTTCTTCTGCTGCTTGCCGGAGTCGTAGCCGATGACCACCACCTTGCCGGTGCGCTTCATCTCGCGCACGCCGTTGACCACGCCGATGGCCGAGCCCTCGTTGGCGCCGAAGATGCCCTTGAGGTTGGGCGATGCCTGCAGGATCGACTTGGTGATCTCGGTCGACTTCAGCTGGTCGCCGCCGCCGTACTGCACGCTCACGATCTTGATGTTCGGGTAGGTCGACTTGATGCGGTTGACGAAGCCGTCGCGCCGGTCGACGCCCGTGCGGCTGGTCTGGTCGTGCACCACCAGCGCCACCTCGCCGCTCTTGCCGATGAGTTCGGCCATCTTGTCGGCGGCCAGCGCGGCGGCGGCCTTGTTGTCGGTGGTGGTCGTGGTCACCGGGATGTCGCTGTCCACGCCCGAGTCGAAGGCCACCACCGGGATCTTCGCGGCCTGCGCCTTCTTCAGCAGAGGAATGGCGGCCTGGCTGTCGAGCGCGGCGAAGCCGATGGCCTGCGGCTTCTTGGCGAGCGCGGCCGAGAGCATGTCGATCTGCTTGTCGACCATGGCCTCGGTCTCCGGGCCCTCGAAGCTCACCTTCACCTTCAGGTCCTTGCCGGCCTGCTCGGCGCCCGACTTCACCGCCTGCCAGAACTGGTGCTGGAAGCCCTTGGACACGAGCGGGATGTAGATCTCCTGCGTCTGCTGTGCCTGCGCGAAGCCGGCAAGGCCGACAAGGGCCGCGCCCAGCGTGCAAGCGACGACTGTTCTTCTCTGGATCATGCGGAGTCTCCTGTGGTTATGGAACAAACGGATCGGAAGACGGAATTCAGTGCACCTTGCTGCCGCTGCGGCGGCGCAGGATGTCGGCGTACACGGCCAGGATGATGATCACGCCCGTGACCACCGTCTGCCATTCCTGCGCCACCGAGAGAATGCGCAGGCCGTTGGTGAGCACGCTCATGATGAAGGCGCCGATGATCGTGCCCACGATGGTGCCGGTGCCCCCGCTGAGCGAGGTGCCGCCGATGACCACCGCCGCAATGGCGTCGAGCTCGTAGCCCTGCCCCAGCGCCGGCTGCGCCGAGTTCAGGCGCGATGCAATCAGCAGGCCCGCGATGCCGCAGATGCCGCCGCTCACCGTGTAGACAACGATCTTCCAGAAGTCGGTGTTCACGCCCGACAGGCGCACCGCCTCCTCGTTGCTGCCAAGCGCGAAGGTGTAGCGCCCGAGGATGGTCCTGTTGAGCACGATGCTCGCGGCCACCGCCACCAGGAACAGGATCAGCACCGCATTGGGAATGGGCAGCGAGGGCACGATGTCGCCGATCAGCGAGTCCTGCGAGATCGCGGTGAAGCCCGGCGTGTCGTTGAAATAGATCGGCTTGGTGCCCGAGATCACCAGCGATAGGCCCTTGAGCAGCATCATCATGCCCAGCGTGGCGATGAAGGGCGGGATCTTGAGCTTGGCGATCAGCAGGCCCGAGACGAAGCCGCTGAGCGCCCCGAAGAAGATCGCCGCGCAGATGCCCAGCCACAGCGGCATGCCCATGTAGGTGAGCACCACGCCGGTCATGACGGCGCAGAAGGTCATCAGCGTGCCCACCGAGAGATCGATGCCCGAGGTGATGATGACGAAGGTGCAGGCGATGGCGAGCACGCCGTTCACCGCGGTCGACTGCAGGATGCCCACGAGGTTGTCGGCCTGCAGGAACTGCGGCGACGCGAAGCTGAAGAACACCATCAGCGCGACGAGGCTGGCGAAGGCCAGCAGCTTCTGCCGCGTGGCGGGGCGAAAGAGCCGGTCCTTCAGCGTCTTCGGCGAAAAGCCCGCTGCAGGGGCGGCGGTGGTCACGGTGGGGGTCGTCAAGGGGAGTCTCCAGTCGTGTCGTGCGGGGTCAAGGGGCGGCGTCGGCGGTCTCGCGGCGGGTGGCGAGCTGCATGATCTTTTCCTGCGAGGCCTCGCGCGCGGCCAGCTCGCCGGTGATGCGGCCCTCGCACATCACGAGCACGCGGTGACTCATGCGCAATACCTCGGGCAGCTCCGAGGAAATGATGACGATGGCCTTGCCCTGCGCGGCCAGCTCGTTGAGCAGCCGGTAGATCTCGGCCTTGGCGCCCACGTCGATGCCGCGCGTGGGCTCGTCGAAGAAGAGCACCTGGCAGTCGCGCAACAGCCACTTGGCGATGACGATCTTCTGCTGGTTGCCGCCCGACAGCAGCCGCACCTGCTGGCGCACCGAGGGCGTCTTGATGCCGAGCTGCCGCACGTAGCGCTCGCCGGCCGACTCCACGGCCGCCCGGTCGATGAAGAAACCCATCGACAGGAAGCTCTTCATGCTCGCGAGCGCGATGTTGGTTTCGACGTCCATGCCGGTGGCCAGGCCGAAGTGCTTGCGGTCTTCGGATAGATATCCGATGCCGTTGGCCACCGCGTCTTCCGGCGAGCCGATGACCACCTTCTGGCCGTTCACGAAGACCTCGCCCGCGTCGATGCGGTCGGCGCCGAACACGGCGCGCGCCAGCTCGGTGCGGCCCGCGCCCATCAGCCCCGCGAAGCCGAGGATCTCGCCGCGCCGCAGCACGAAGCTCGCGTCACGCACCATCGTGCCCCGGCAGATGCCCCTGGCCTCCAGCACCACTTCGTTGGCCGAGGTGTCGGGCATCTCGTGCTCGGCCTCGGCGAGCTGGCGGCCCACCATCATGGCGATGAGCGTGTCCATCGGCGTCGTCGCCATCGGCACGGTGGCGATGTACTGGCCGTCGCGCATCACGGTCACGCGGTCGGCGATGCGCTTGAGCTCATCCATCTTGTGCGAGATGTAGACGACGGCCACGCCGCGCGAGCGCAGGCGCGCGATGATGCGGAACAGGTCGGCCACCTCCTCGTTGTTCAGCGCGGCGGTGGGCTCGTCCATGATGAGCACGCGCGACTCGAACGAAAGCGCCTTGGCGATCTCCACCATCTGCTGCCTGGCCACGGTGAGTTCGCCCACCGGCGTGCGCGGGTCGAGCTTCAGGTTCATCCGGTCGAAGATGAGCTGCGCCTCGCAGCACATGGCCTCCTCGTCGATGAAGAGGCCGAAGCGCCCGCGCGGCTCGCGGCCGATGAAGATGTTCTGCGCGGCGCTCAGGTGGTTCATCAGGTTGAGCTCCTGATGGATGATGCCGATGCCAAGCGCCTGCGCGGCGCGCGGGCTCTCGATGTCCACGGGCTGCCCGTCGAGCAGCACCTCGCCGGAGTCCTTGCGGTAGACGCCCGCGAGCACCTTCATCAGCGTGGACTTGCCGGCCCCGTTCTCGCCCATGAGCGCATGCACCTCGCCGGGCAGCAGTTCGAACTGCGCCCGGTCGAGCGCGCGCACGCCGGCGAAGGACTTGCTCAGGTCGCGGATGGTGACGATGGGTTGCATGGGATGTTCAGTCCGCCGCCAGGCCGTAGAAGCGTTGCGCAGTGCCGTGCCACACGTCGGCCTGCTCGTGCGGGGAAAGACCGCCGATGCAGGCCTCGCTCACGGCGATCCAGCCCGCGTAGTCGCCGGCCAGCGTGAGCACGGGCCAGTCGCTGCCCCACATGAGGCGCGCGGGGCCGAAGACTTCGAGCAGGTGATTCCACACGGGACGCACCACGCGCACCGCCACGTCGACGTCGCGATGCGTGGATGCCGCAGCCTCGGTCCACAGCCCCGAGAACTTGCAGCAGACCTGGGGCAATGCCGCCAGGGCCGCGATGTCTTCGCGCCAGCGGGCGAAGTCTTCGCTGCCGTGCGCGCCCACCGGCGGCTTGGCGCCGTGGTCGATCACCATCGGCAGCTGCGGCCACCGCTTCGCGAATTGCAGGAGCCAAGGAAGATGGCGTGGGTTCACGAGCGCGTCGAAGCGCAGGCCGAGCTTCAGCATGGCCTTCACCGTATCGGGTTGCGGGCGGCGCGCGATCCAGTCGTCGTCGGGCAGGTCCTGCAGCATCGGCCGCACACCCTTGAACTTGGGGTGCCGCGCCATCCGCTCCAGCGAAGCGGCGGCGTCGGCGCGGCCCAGGTCGACCCAGCCGACCACGCCGCCGACCTCGTCGCGGCTGGCCGCGAGATCGAGCATGAAGTCGGTCTCGGCATGGGAATCGGCCGCCTGCACGAGCACGGTCCGGCTCACGCCGTGTGCGCGCAGCAGCGGCTGCAGGTCTTCGGGCATGAAGTCGCGAAGCAGCGGAGCCAACGCGGGCACGTCGGCGCGCAGCCACGTGTAGTCGCCGCGCGCGGGCCGCCAGAAGTGCTGATGCGAGTCGATGCGCTGGATCATTTTCGGGTCGCCACAGCAGGTCTGCCGGTCGCCTTGTCTCTCTAGTCCATTCGTGAACAGAGTATTTACATACGAACTTTCAGCGTCAAGCGCGCTCCATGGGTGCTTTCCCGTAAAACGAAACTTGCAAACAGCGGAACTTGCTGCTGAAATTCATTGGTGAACAAATCGATTCAACCAGACATCCTCGGCAAGCCCGCCGAGGAGCAGGAACAGCAGGATCGCTACCGCGCTCCCGCGCTCGACAAGGGCCTGGACATCCTCGAACTGCTCGCCGACCAGCCCGAAGGCCTGACGCGCGGCGAGATCGTGAAGGCGCTCGAGCGCGGCCCGAGCGAGATCTACCGGATGCTCGAGAGGCTGGTGGCGCGGCAGTACGTGCTGCGATCGCTCGCCGGCGACCGCTACAGCCTGAGCCTGAAGATGTTCGACCTCGCGCACCGCTACCCGCCGAACCACAGGCTGGTGACGCAGGCGCTGCCGGTGATGGACCGCTACGTGAAGGAAGCCGAGCAGTCGTGCCACCTGGGCGTGTACGACCGGGGCAACGTGCAGATCGTGGCGCAGGTCAACAGCCCCGCGGCGAGCAGCATGACGGTGCGCCCCGGCACGCGCGTGAACCTGCTCGACACCGGCTCGGGCCAGGTGCTGCTGGCCTGCGAGTCGGACGAGCGGCGCCGGCAGATGCTGGCCGAGCACGTCGCGCTGGACGGCGAGGTGCAGATTCCTCCCGACGAGCTGGAGCACATGCTCGAAGCGGTGCGCGCCACAGGCTACCGGCAGCGCGAGAGCATGCAGTACTTCGGCGTGATCGACATCTCCTGCCCCATCCTCGGTCCGCACGGGCATGCGCTGGCGGTGCTCACCACGCCGTACATCCGGCGCATCGACCGGCATGCGATCCCGTCGCTGGACCGCGCGCGCGAGCTGATGCTGCAGGCCGCGCGCGATCTCTCGCTGCTTGCGAACGCCTGATCAGCTCTGCGCCAGTTCCGGTGGCTTCGGCGCTTTCTTCTTTTTCTCCTTGCGCCCACCGATCGCGCCCGACGCGGCGGCGCCAAGAATGCGGCGGAACGTCGGGCACTCCATGTGGCTTGGCGCACGGCAGACGGCCGCATGGCGCAGGCCGTCGCGCATCGCGCTCAAGTTGCGGATCGTGCGGTCGAGTTCGTCCGCCTTGGCGCTGAGCATCAGCCGGTCGATGCGCGGCTGGCCGTTGGGGCCGAACATGCGCGCGATCTCGTCGAGCGAAAAACCGGCCGCGCGGCCCAGCGCGATCAGCGCCAGCCGCTCCAGCACGTTGTCGTCGAAGGTGCGGCGCAGGCCCTGCCGCCCTGTGGAGGCGATCAGCCCCTTCTCGTCGTAGTAGCGCAGCGTGGACGCGGGCAGGCCGGAGCGTTTGGCCACTTCGGCGATATCCATGTGCTTCCTCCTCTTGACTTCAAGCCGGCTTGAATTTGCATAGTGCTGCTTTCGCCTCGTGAAGGCAAGCAAGAGGAAACGATCATGGAGAAAACCATGCACCCCACCACGCAAGCGGCCGGCGACGAACAGGCCCGGCTCTGGAACGGCCCGGCCGGCAACGCCTGGGTCGACGCGCAGCAAACGCTGGACCAGCTTTTCAGCCCGCTGGAGAAACTGCTCGTCGAGATGGCCTGCGCCGCTCCCGCGGGCCGCGTGCTCGACGTCGGCTGCGGCACCGGCGGCACCACGCTGGCCATCGCGCGGGCGCTGGGCGCCGGCGCGGAATGCACCGGCATCGACATCTCGGAGCCGATGATCGCCGCCGCCCGCAGCCGCGCAGCGCGCGAAGGCCTGCCCACTCACTTCATCTGCGCGAACGCACAGACCCACGCGTTCGAGCCCGCGAGCTTCGACGGCATCGTCTCGCGCCTTGGCGTGATGTTCTTCGACGACCCCGTGCGAGCCTTCGCCAACCTGCGGCACGCGGCGAAGGACGGCGCCGGGCTCAGCTTCATCGCATGGCGAAGCGCGGCCGAGAACCCGTTCATGACGACCGCCGAGCGTGCAGCCTCGCCGCTGCTGCCGAACCTGCCGCCCCGGGTGCCGGGCGCGCCGGGGCAGTTCGCCTTCGCGGACCGGCAGCGGGTGCAGGCCATCCTCGAGGAAAGCGGCTGGTCCGGCATCGACATCCAGCCCGTCGACCTGCCCTGCACGATGCCCGAGAAGGATCTGCTCGGCTACCTGAGCCGCCTCGGCCCCGTGGGCATTGCGCTGCTGCAGGTGGACGAAGAAACGCGCGCCCGGGTCATCGACACGGTCCGCGCCGCCTTCGAGCCCTATGTGTATGGCGACGAGGTCCGGCTGACCGCCGCCTGTTGGCTGGTCAGGGGGCGTGCCGATGCCTGATCCGACAAAGCTGCTTGCCAGTGCGGTGTTGATCGGCACCGGCGCCATCGCGCGGCTGCACAGCCTGGTCACGCACGCGTTTTTCGGGCTGGGGCTCTACGCGACCGGCCGGGCCCTGGCCTGAGCGAAGCTCAGGCGAAGAGCTTCCCGTTGAGCGCGATCCGCACCGTCTTCACCGTGAGCACCGCCAGCGCCACATTCAGTGCGACCAGCAGCACGATGGCGATCGCCCAGAGCGGCTCGCTCGCGCGCGACTCGGCGTACTTCAGCGCGGCGTTGGCCAGCGCAGCCATCGGGAAGCCGATCGCCCACCACCCCGGCGCGAAGCTGGCGCCACGGCGGAACACCTTCGGCGCGACCACCGCGAACATGAAGAGGCCGAAATAGAAGAGCAGCGAGGCGAAGCGGTCGATCTCGCCGACGATGTTGGTGTAGGCCAGGAAGCCCACCGCGAAGGGCGCCACCAGGATCATCAGCGACGGCTCCATGGCGGGAGCGAGCGGGTCTCGGTGCACAAGCCGGCCGATGATCATCGTGAAGAGCACCAGCGCCAGCACCACGCCGATCGCGCTCGCAGCCAGGTTGGCTTCGGCCGCCCACGCCATCGGCATGTGCGCGCCGGTGACGGGGATGTCGAGCGTGGCCACGCCGGGGATGATCCAGGCTGGCACCGCCAGCGAAGCATCCACCTGCCCCTTCAGCAGCCGCGACAGGCCGACGAAGCTCAGCGCGAAGGTCGCGAACAGCCCCACGGTCCACGCGAGGTGCGCAAGCGGCGCGCTGTACGGCGCGATGACGGCCGACAGCAGCAGGATGGAGATCGCGATGGTGCCGAAGAAATTGCCCGCCACCGGATGATGGAACTCCGCCTGCACCGCCTGCGGATGCCTCACCAGCTTCGCCAGGTAGCCCGCCGCGATCAGCACGAACACGCCCAGCGCGAAGGCCCCGATGGCTTCGCCGACGATGGCCGGTGCGCCCAGGCTCTCATGCGCGAGTCGCCATGCGAGGGCCAGCCCGGAAAAGCCCATCACGGAGGCGAAGAGATTGACCGGGAGGTTGCGCACGGAGGCCTGCGCGCGCGGCGCAGCCTGCACAACGGATGAAATCACCGGGGAAGAAGGGTTCAGAGCCTGGTCTTGCATGTTGTCGTCCTTGGCTGGATTTGCATTAGTGTGTATTTTCCGCCAAACTCCCGAAGCCATTTCCGCCAACTCACGGCGTTTTCAGCCAATCCCCGGACCTTGTCTGCCATGCGCGTCGCCATCCTCGCCTTCCCCCGTTTCCAGCTGCTCGACGTGGCCGGCCCCGCCGACGTCTTCGCCGAGGCATCGCAGCAGCTGGGCGACCGGCGCGCCTATCGCGTCCAGGTGATCTCCAGCGGCGAAGGCATGCTCAAGAGCAGCGGCGGGCTGCGGCTGGGCGTTGATTCCACGGTGGCCACGCATCGCGGCGCCATCGACACCCTGCTGGTCGCCGGCAGCCCCCGCGTGGAGGACATGGCGGCCGACACCCAGCTGCAGGACTGGCTCAGGCGCCAGGCGCGCACGGTGCGCCGCTACGGCTCGGTGTGCAGCGGCGCCTTCGTGCTGGCCGCCAGCGGGCTGCTCGACGGCAAGCGCGTGGCCACGCACTGGAAGCTCGCCGGCCAGCTCGCCTCCGACTACCCGCTCGCCAGCGTCGAGTCGGACGCCATCTACGTGCGGGACGGCCAGCTCTTCACCTCCGCCGGCGTCACGGCCGGCATGGACCTCGCACTGGCCATGGTGGAGGAAGACCACGGCCGCGACCTCGCGCTGAGCGTGGCGCGCCAGCTGGTGATGTTCCTCAAGCGCCCAGGCGGCCAGAGCCAGTTCAGCGCCCACCTGGCGGCCCAGACCTCCGAGCGCTCCAGCATGCGCGAAGTGCAGGATCACGTGCTCGCGAACCTCAAGGCAGACCTCTCTGTGCCCGCCCTCGCCCAGCGCGCCGGCATGAGCGAGCGCAACTTCGCGCGCATCTTCCGCAGCGAGACGGGCACCACGCCGGCCGAGTTTGTCGAGAATGCGAGGATCGACGCCGCCCGCCGCATGGCCGAGGAATCCGACCTTCCGGCCAAGCGGCTGGCCGACGCGGTGGGCTATGCGAACGTGGACGGCTTCAGGCGCGCATTCGGCCGCCGCCTGGGCGTGAGCCTCGTGGAGTACCGCAGGCGCTTCGCCAGTTGATGACCGAACAACCGGAACCAACCATGCAGATCGAGGCATTCGACGAAGGACTGGACCAGCGCAACATCGTCGCCTACGACCCGGTGTACGCCGAAGTCTTCGCCGCAGCGCGCGAATACGTGCAGGCAAGGCTGCCCGGCGTGGAGCTGGTGCACATCGGAAGCACGGCCATCGCCGGCCTGCGCGGCAAGCCCATGATCGACACGGCCGCCATCACCGCCCGCGAAAACCTGCGCGAAGAGCAGGCGCAGTTTGAAGGCATCGGTTTCCACCGCCGCCCCGTCTGGGTCGACCGCGACGAGAGGCCGTATGTCTGCGGCTCGGTGCTGCACGAGGGGCGGCGCTTCAACCTCAACATCCACATCTGCCACCGCGGCGATCCGGTTCACAAGGATTCGCTGGCCTTCATCGGCATCCTCGAGCGCCGCCCCGACCTGCGCCGGAAATACGAGGAAGCCAAGGACCGCGCCCACGCGGTCGATCCGGCCAATCCCCAGATATACAACCGCGAAAAAGAGGCTGTAATCAAGGAAATCGAAGCCCAGATTCCCAGGGAGTAGCCGTTCCAGCGCCGCAGGAGGCCCGAAGAGGCCCATGCACGGAGGTGAATCGAGATGTCCGCTGCCATGTTTGCCGCCCTGTTCTTCACGGTGGCGCTGCTCGTCACGACGGCCTACTTCATCATGGGCTCGATCCCGCTCCTGGTGCTGAAGCACGACACGCCGCTGGACGCGCGCTTCGTGCGCGGCTTCTTCAACCTCTACTACGTGGCGGCCTTCTTCACCGCGAGCGCGACGGCGGTGAGCTTCGCCTCCGCGGGCCGGCTGGGCATCGCGGCCGGCGCGGCGGCACTGGCGGTGATCGCAGTCGTGCTGCGCAGGAAGGTCATTCCGAAGATGGACGCGCTGGGCACGCAGATCCAGTCGAACTACATGGACGCGATCCCGGGGTTCCGCAGAACCCACGTGGTGGCGATCCTGATCAACATCGCCCAGCTGGTCGCGATCGTCTGGACGCTGATCGTCGTGGGGCGGTAGCTCAGGCTCTCAATCGGCGTAGACGCCAGCGGCCTTGATCACCGGCGTCCACTTCGCGATCTCGTCGATCACGAACTTCTTGTGGCCTGCCGGCTCCACGCGGCCGTCGGTGGCCACCACGGCGCCCAGCTGTTCCTCGCGGTGGATGAAGTCCGGATCCTTCAGCGCGACCTTGAGCGCGTCGTTGAGCTTCTTCAGCACCGGCGCAGGCGTGCCCTTGGGCGCGTACAGGCCGTGCCAGATCGTGACCTGAAAATTCTTCAGGCCGGCCTCGTCGAGCGTGGGCAGGTCCTTCAGCATCGGCAGCGCGAGCCGCTTCGAGGTGGTGACGGCGAAGGCCTTCACCTTGCCCGCCTGGATCTGCGGCGTGGTGTTGGTGGTCTGGTCGCACAGCAGGTCGATCTGGCCGCCGATCAGGTCGGTGATGGCGGGTGCCGTGCCCTTGTAGGGCACGGGCGTCATCTCGGTCCTGGTCGCGCTCTGGAACAGCAGCCCGCACAGGTGCGAGGCCGAGCCCACGCCGGCGTTGCCGAGGTTGATCTTGCCCTTGTTGGCGGCGATCCAGCCGCTGAGTTCCTTGTAGTTGGCGGCCGGGATGCTCGGCTTGGAGATGAGCGTCATCGGCACGTCGTTGACGATGCCCAGGTACTCGAAGTCGGTCTCGACCTTGAACGGCACGTTGCGCACCAGGCTGGGCACGGTGGCCATCGCGATGTGGTTGAGCAGCAGCGTGTAGCCGTCGGGCGTGGCGCGCGCCACCTTGGCCGCGCCGATGGAACTGCCCGCGCCGGGCACGTTGTCGATGATGACGGTGCTGCCGCCCAGCGGCTTGCGCAGCGCCTCGGCGAGGTCGCGCGCGACGCGGTCGGTCGGGCCGCCCGCCGCGAAGGGCACGACGATGGTGACGGGCTTGCCGCCCGGAAAGTCCTGCGCGTGGGCAGCGACTGCGGCGGCGGCGATCACCGCGAGGGCGAACAGTTTCTTCATGATGTCTCCGTGAGGTTGGCTTGAAAAATGGTTCAGGGCGCACGGGCCGGCACGCGGCTTTCGAGCGTGGGCGGCTGCCACGCGGGCTGGATGTGGCAGCCGTTCTTCCCGTCGGTGTCGTAGCGCGGCATCAGCGCCTTGCAGCGCTGCGCGAGGCCTTCGGGCGTGGGCTTCTCGCCTTCGATCCAGTCGAGCAGCGCGGCGAAGAGCGCGGGGTATTCCGAGTCGCTCAGGTAGCTGTGCTCGCGCTCGCTGCTGAAGCTCTGCACCAGCAGATTGCCGGTGCCCGCCGCATCGCGGATGCGGCGGTAGGAGTTCTCCAGCTCGACGAAGGCGGTCGGGTCGTCGATGGCATGCAGGCCCACGGTGGGCAGCGAGGTGCGGCCGGTGGGCTGGCTGTCGGCCGCCAGCGCGCCCTTGGCCTGCGGATCGGCGGCGTAGCGCAGCACGCCGGCATTGAGCGCCGCGTCGTCGGCCGAGCCGCTGTAGACCACGCCGATGTTGCCGAAGGGGTTGCGGCCTTCGAGGCGCTTCTGCACCAGGTCCTGGAACAGCCAGGTCGCCCAGGTGAGGTGGCCCGGCAGCGAACGCTCCTGGATCTTCACGACCGAAAGAATCGTCTTCAGCCGCGCCGCCTGTTCCGGCGTGCGCTGTGCGGCGGGCAGGCCGACGCCGGTGCACTCCTTCACGCGCGCGGCGAGGTCGGCGCGCGTGAGCTTCGAATCGAGCGGCAGTCCCATCCACAGCGGGTACTGCGGCTCGTCGGGGCGCGGATGGTTGCGGCAGACGTACTGGTACACCACGCGCAGGTCCAGCCTGAAGTCGTAGGCGCTGTTGCCGCCGCCGAGCACGCCGCTGGTGAGCAGCAGGCCGTCGTAAGGCGACTTGGCGCTGCCGGCCGGCGCATAGAGCTCCGCCGCCTTCGCCGCCACGCCCGCGCCGTAGCTCTGACCGTGCAGCAGCGTGCGGTGCGGCTGGCCGAAATGGCGCACGAAGATCCGGCGCAAGCGCTCGGTGTCTTCCGCCGCCATGGTCACGCCGTAGCCGCCGCGCCTGTAGGTGGAAGCAGCCCATGCATAGCCGGCCTTCACGGTGACGGCCCAGCGCTTCAGGTCTTCCTCGCTGCGCTCCAGCCTGGGCGGGCCGGTCTCGGGGCCGCCGTGGGCGTGCATCACGAGAACGCGGCCGGCGTCCTTGGCCCAGTCCTTCGGAATGGCGATCCAGTAGAACGAGCCGGCGCCGTCCTCACCGGTGTAGCAGCGCGCCGACTCGGGCACCGGCGAGGGGCAGGTGGCAGCCTTCGGGCCGGAAGGCGCGGCATGCGCATACATGCCCGATGCCGCGCCGAGCAGCGCGAAGGCAGTGGAAGCCGCGAGGCTGGAGAGTCGTTTTTTCAATGGCGTACTCCGAATTCGAGCGCCGCCTTCGCCGCGTCGGTGGAGACGAATGCGAGGACGCCGCTGTTGAAGATGAAATTGCCTGGCCGGCCGGCATCGGCCTGCGCCACGCCGAGCACGGGGGTGTCGTAGTTCAGCGTGGCCGCCGCACCTGCGAGATTGAAACCGCTGCCGCTCACCGTGGCATCGTGGTTCTCGCCCTTGACGCTGAGCAGCGCATAGCTGCCGTCCGCCGTGCCGCTGACCAGGCTCTGCTGCAGGCCGAAGAGGCGCATGCCCGCGTTCGCTGCCGACTCGCGCACCAGGTGCATCGGCACCGCCGCGCCGTTGACGAGCCCGATGACCATCGAGCCGGTGAGCGTGCCGCCCGTGGTCACGGCGCTGCCCGCCGGCGAGGTCGTGAACAGGTCGAAGGCGCCGCGCGCGCCGTTGTAGGCGATGTAGCCCTTCTCGGTCAGCGCGCAGGTCGTGTCGTAGATCATGAAGCCGTTGGCGGCATCGCGGCAGTACTGGAAGGTGCCGGCATTGCGCAGACGCACCGTCAGCGCCTGCGCGGTCGTGCCGCCGGTGCCCTGCTGCACGCCCACCGCATTGAAGATGTTCGAGACGGGGTTGAACACCGTCGGCGTCGCCGCGTTCTGGAAGGTGTTCTGGAACGCCAGCAGCGGAGCGAAGCCGCCGCCGCTCGGCGCATTCACGCCGCCCGACAGCACGCCGCCCGCGCCGAAGCTGAACACTGCCCCACTCTCCGCGCTGGCGTAGCTGCAGTTGCCCTCGGACACCAGCGTACCGGCGCGCACCGTACCGACCGTGCGCTGCAGGCTCGCATCGATGGTCACCGTGTAGGCCATCGTGGCCGGGTCGATCTGCACGCGCAGTTCCTCGCCGAAGCTGTCGCCGCCCTTGTAGGTGGTAGCAGTCGCGGGCAGGTTCGGGCAGGCCAGCGGGTCGCCGACCTCGGTCACGCAGCTGTAGTTGACGGCCGCGTCCAGGCTGCCGCTGCCGCGGTACTTGGGCCAGGCCGGGAACTGGCACAGCGGGCGCGTGCGGCCGTAGGTGCCGGCCACGGCGTCCACCGCCACGCCGGTGGCGGGCGCGAGGCCGTTCTCCACCCAGCCTTCGAGCGCGGCGAGCGAATCCCAGTTGGGAATGAAGCTGCCGGTGCCGTGGCCCATGCCGGGCACGGTGTAGAAGCGCACGCTCTGGTCGACCGCCGCCTGGCCCACCGTGGCGATGAGCTGCTTGTAGTAGTCGATGGTGGAGTTCGGGCTGATGACCTCGTCGGCCAGGCCGTGCAGCATGATGAGCCGCCCACCATGCGCGAAGAACGGCGCGAGGTTCGGGTTGGTGGCGTCGGTGAGGTTCGACACCTCCGTGACGCGCGCGGTGTAGCTGCCTGGGTTCAATGGATCGAAGCCCAGCGTGTCGAAGTTCGCGATGCGCGTGACGAAGTACTTCACCCACTGGTCGCCGGTGACGTACATGTTGGCGTCGGCCGAGCTGGCGGGGTTGGCCGGCACATTGCGCGTGCCGAGGTCGCGCGTGGTGAAGGGGCCGGCCACCAGCGCGCCCTCGAGCAGGTTGTAGCCGCCCGCGCGCTTCACGCCGTTGGCCAGCGAGTAGGTGCTGAAGTCCAGCGGCGATTCGATTGCGCGCACGGTTGCGAGCTGCGCGTCCGACAGGCAGGTGTCGCCCGTGTCCGCGCCGCCGCTGCAGCGCAGCGAGGCCAGGATCTGGCTGTTCAGAAGGCGGCAGCTCTCGACATTGCTCACGATGCTGTCGGCCGCGCCGTCGAGCTTGTCGCAGGCCTGCATCGCGGCCTTCTGCACCAGCAGTGTCTTCGCCACGTTCATCCAGCCGGCGCCGCCGTTGTTGTAGAGCGCGCGGCCCACGGCCACGTTCGACAGGCGCGTGCCGGTGTAGTTGAGCGCGGGCTCGTTGGCGATCACGCCGTCGTAGTCCAGCGGCCAGCGCTGGATGTAGCTCAGCGCGTCGCGCCCGCCGGTGGATGTGCCCAGGAAGTAGGCGTGCTTCGGCGCCATCCCGTAGCGCACGAGCACCAGCGCCTGCGCCACGTCGCGTGTCTTCTTGAGCGAGTTGCCGCCGTAGTTGGCGAGCTGCTCGTCGTTGGCCGCGAACTTGCCATCGGTGATGCTGCCCGACTGGTGGCCCGAGTCGTCGCCGTAGGTGGCGTAGCCCAGCGCGAGCGGCGCGGGCTTGCCGGCGGGGCCGAAGCGAATGACCTCGGTGCCGTCGATCAGCACGCCGTCGAAGCCGCCGCCGCCGAAGTGGATGGTCTTCCGGTTCCACTTCTCGGGCAGGTTGATCGCGAAGTTGATGGACTGCGAATTGGGGTCCACCGGCTGGATCGTGCCGCGCACGCGGCAGTAGTCGCCCAGCGTGTTGCCGGCGTCGCTCGCGGCGACGGGCGTGGCGCTGGTGACGGTGGCGCCCTGCGTGGGCAGGCTGATGAGCGAGGCCGGCAGGCTCCTGCCCGCGAGGTCGGCGCAGGAGACGACGGGCTGCACCGGCGGGGGCGGCGGGGGCGGCGGGTTGTTGGGCGGGTTGTCGCCGCCGCTGGCGGGCGGCATGGTCGGCGTTGTGGCGGTCGGCAGGAAGCCGAAGCCGCCTCCTCCCCCGCCGCCTCCGCCACCGCAGGCGGCAAGGACGAGCGAAATGCCGATCGCGCTGGCGACGGCGAGAAACTTCGATGCAGGGCGCTGCTGGCGCATGGACTTGTCTCCGGCATGCGGCCTCGGTGGACCGCTTGTTCTTGAATGGGCGGCCGGAAGATAGATTCGGGGTGACTTAGGGTCAAATAAAATAACAAGGCACTTTTCATACGAAAAAAATATGGACATACGGGCACTGCGCTACTTCGCCGCCGTCGCCGAGACCGGCCACATGACGCGCGCGGCCGAGCAACTGGGCATCCAGCAGCCGCCGCTGAGCCAGCAGATCAAGGCGCTGGAGCGCGAGCTGGGCGTGCTGCTGTTCCGGCGCCATCCGCGCGGCGTGGCGCTCACCGACGCGGGCCGGCTGTTCCAGGCCGAGGCGCTGCGCATGCTTCAGGACATGGAATCGATGAAGCAGCGCATGACGCGCGTGGCCAAGGGCCAGGCCGGCACGCTCGCGGTGGGCTTCACCAGCTCGGCGGCCGCGCACCGCTTCATGCCCGAGGCGCTGCGCGAGTTCCGCCGCGCCTACCCTGATGTCGAGCTGCAGCTGCGCGAGGACAACGCGGCCGAGCTCACCGAGGCGCTGGCCGCCAACCGCCTGCACTGCGGCCTCTTGCGCGTGCCGGTCGCGCGGCCCGAGGGGCTGCTCTTCGAGACGCTGCTGCGCGAGCCGGTGCTGGTCGCCATGCCCAGCGACCATCGCCTTGCCCGCGGCCGCGACAAGGACTCGCGCCCGCTGCCGCTCGCGAAGCTCTGCGAGGAAGGCATCATCCTCGTGCGGCGCCCGGGCGCGCCGGGCCTGTATGCCGACCTGCTCGCGCTGTGCCACGCCAAGGGGCTGCGCCCGCGCGTGGTGGCCGAAGTCGATCGAATGATGACCAACCTGAATCTCGTGGCCGCGGGTGTCGGCCTCTCCGTGGTGCCGGCCTCGATGCACGGCGTGCACGCGCACGCCATCGCCTACACGCGGCTCGCGGACGGCGGCCAGCTCGATGCGCCGCTCACGCTGGTCTCGCGCGCGGACGAAGACAACCTGCCCGCGCTGAATTTCGCTGCGCTGCTGCGCAGGCTGGCGCAGGAGAACCCCGGCTCATGACCCGGCTTCGCCGCCGCCACCTGCTGCAGCGCGCCGGCACCCTGCTCGCAGCGGCCTGCGCATTGCCACGCATGCTGCATGCGGCGCCCGCGCTGTGGCCGAACCGGCCGTTGCGCCTGATCGTGGTCTACCCGCCCGGCGGTGTGAGCGACGGCATGGCCCGCGTGCTCGCCGAGCCGCTCGCACGTTCGCTCGGCGTGCCGGTGCTCATCGAAAACCGCCCCGGCGCGGGCGGCAGCCTCGGCATGGATGCACTCGCCCGCGCCACGCCCGATGGCAGCACGCTGGCCTTCTCCGCCATCAGCCCGCTCACGCTGCACCCGCTGCTGGCGCGCGTGCCCTACGACCCGATACGCGCCTTCGTGCCCGTGGCCAGCGTCATGCGCACCCCGGTGCTGGTGGTGGGTACGCCCGCCTTCACCGGCCGAGGCTTCGGCGAGCTGATCGCGCAGGCGCGCAGGCAGCCGGGAGAAGTGCGATGGGCCACGTCTGGCGTGGCCACCATCGGCCACCTGGTGCTCGCGCAGGTGCGCGTGCAGAGCGGCACCGACATCACGCACATCCCCTACCAGGGCGGCGGTCCGCAGCTCAACGACGCGCTGAGCGGCCAGTTCGAAGTGCTCTCCACCAACGTCGCAGCGCAGCAGCTTCAATACATCGAAGGCGGCCGCTTCCAGGCGCTGGCCGTGGGCGCGCCGGCGCGCATCGAGGCGCTGCCTGTCGTGCCGACGCTCGCGGAACTGGGCTTCGAGAAGGCGAACCGCGATTCGCTCTTCGGCATCTTCGCGCCGGCACGCACGCCTGGCGCGGTGGTGCAGGCGCTCAACGCGGAGATCAACCGCGTGCTGGAAAGCGACGCGGTGCGCGCACGGCTGCGCGCGGCCTACAACCTGCCGGCCGGCGGCGGCAGCGACGCCTTCGCGCACGAGATCGCACTGGACCGGCGGCGCAACCAGGAGCTGGTGACGGGGGATCGGGCGCAGTTCGACTGAGTCTTCGGTCTCAGCCCTCGGCCACCCAGAGCCGGGGGTAGTCGCGCACGAAGCTGTCGGCCGTGACGCCCAGCGTGGCCGCGTAGTCGAAGCGCTTCGCCTCGTACGCATACTCGTTCTCGCCGCGCCGCTCGTAGCGCTGCATCAGCTCGCTGAGCCCGCCGCCGCCATCGATATCGAGCCATGCGGCAGGCGCATCCGCGCCCTCGCCCTTCGCGAGGCCCAGTCGGCGCAGTTGCAGCAGATTGGTGGCGGGCGTGAAGCCCAGATCGAGGTCGATGCAGTGCGACAGGTCGGGCACGGCTTCGTCGTTGAGCTTCCAGTGGCCGCGCGCGTCGCGGGCGATGGAGAGGTCGATTGCAGAGTCGCCGAGCCAGCCGCGCACGGTGCCCCACTGGGTGTGCCATAGCAGGTCGCAGCGCACGCGGTAGTGCAGCTGGCCGATGCGGCCGTCTTCCAGGCGGAACACGGCGGCTCCGTCGAGTTGCCAGGCCGAGGCATTGCGTTCGAGGCGGCAGGCATCGTGGCCCGGTACGTCGAGCCTGCGCCAGAGGATGGAGGCGACCGTTTGCATGGCGCGCATGATGGCACCGGCATGCTGCGGTGCGCAAGCAATGACCCGCCGTGCCGCAGGTGGCAGTCAGGTTCGGGGGTGACGATTTCTCCGCATGACGCCACCGGCAGACACCCAGCATCCCACAGAGCCCCCCGGCCCCTCCACACCGCCCGCCCCGCGCTGGCTCGACTGGATCGACCGCGCGGCGATGCCCTTTGCCATCGCGATCGCGCTGCTGCTCTTCGCCCAATGGCCGCTGCGCGACCTGGCCGGTTCGGGCAACGGGCCGACGCAGGCCAATGACCTGGCGCAGTGGCTGTTCGCGCTGTACGTGGCGGTGGCGCTGCGGCATGCCGGGCGACGAGGCGCGCATCTGGTGGCCCGCCCCGACCTGGCCGCCGACACCGCCGGGCGCCACGCGCGGTTGCGCCGCATCGGCGCCGCGCTGTGCGTGCTGCCGTGGTCGCTGTTCCTGCTCGTGACGGCGGCGGCGCCGGTAATGCGCTCGGTGGCGGCGCTCGAGCTCTTTCCCGATACCTTCAACCCCGGCTACTTCATGATCAAGGTGGCGCTGCTGCTGCTCGCCGCGCTGCTGGCGGTGCAGAGCGCGCTCGACCTGTGGCATGAGCTGCGTCCGACCGAGCCGCCGGAAAGCAGCGGACAAATCGGGTCCTAGACAAACCGATGCCCTGGCTCGGACTCGCCCTCCTCGCGCTGGCCCTGGCGCTGATGATGACCAGTGGCTGGCCCACGTATGCCGTGCTGCTGGGCACATGCACCATCGGCGCGCTGGCCGGCCTCGCGCTGGGCGCCTTCGACCTTGCGCTGCTGCAGAACCTGCCGTGGCGCATCGTCGGCCTGCTGGAGCACGACCTGCTGCAGGCGCTCGCGCTCTACGCGCTGGTGGGGGCGCTGCTCAACCGGCTGGCGCTGGCCGGCCACCTGTACAACGGCCTGCGCAAGGTGCTGGCCTTCGCCGCGCCGCGTGCCGCGCCCGAGCTGGCCGGCATGGTGCTGGGGCTGCTGCTCGCGCCGATGAACGGCTCGGTGGGCGCCAGCCTTCTCACGCTGGCGCGCACCGCCGGCCGGGGCTGGGCGCGCGAGGGTCTGCCAGAGGCGCAGCGCACCGCGCTGGTGGCGGTGACCAGCACGCTCGGCGTGATCGTGCCCCCCTCGCTGGTGCTTCTGCTGCTCGGCGACGCGATGCTGCGCGCCCACACCGAGGGCGTGAACATGGCGCGCGAGCTGGCACTGCCTTCGGCCAGCGCGGCCAACCGCATCGTCAACACGCAGGACATCCTGCAGGCCGCGCTGATGCCGGCGGCGGCGCTGCTGGCCGGATGGCTCGCCGTGGCCTGGTTCGGCGCGCGCGGCAAGCCCCCGAGCACCACGCCGCGCGAACCGCTGAGCCGGCGCGAGGGCTGGACGCTGCTGCTCGTGCCGCTGCTGATCGGCGCGCTGCTGGTGCTGGTCACGCTCGGCAAGGTGCGCGCGGTCGAAGGCGCGGCGGCCGCCTGCGTGCTGCTGCTGGGCTGGGGCTTGGTGTCGCGCCAGCTCACGCGCGCGGTGCTCTGGCAGGTGCTGGACGACGCGATGGCACTCACCGGCGCGCTCTATGCGCTGCTGGTGGCGGCCACCACTTTCTCGCTGCTGCTGCGCGGCTTCGGCACCGACGGGCTGATCGCACGGCTCATGCTGTCGCTGCAGGACCATCCGACCATCGGGCTCGCGGTGGTGCTGGCCGTGCTGCTCGCCTTCGCCTTCGTGCTCGACGCCTTCGAGCTGATCTTCCTGATCGTGCCCATCGTCATGCCGCCGGTGCTCGCACAGCTCGACGACGCGGCCTGGATCGCCACGCTCACGCTGCTGGTGCTGCAGGCCGGCTTTCTGCTGCCGCCCTTCGGCTACGCACTGGTGCTGGCGCGCGGGCAGGTGAAGCCGCGCCCGCCGGCGGCCGCCGTCGCGCTGGTGCTGGCGCCGTACCTCGCCGTCCTCGCCACGGTCACCGCGCTGGTGATGGCGCTGCCCGTGACCACGCGCTGGCTGCGCACCTCACCCACCGCGCTCGCGCCCGCCCAACCGATGAACGACGAGGCGGTGGAGCGCCTGATGCGCGAGATGGCACCGCCCGATACGGGCGACAGCGCACCGCCGCCCGAGGAGAAATAGCCGCGCGCGACGTGCCGCACAATGCGCGTCCATGACCTCCAAGCTCCTCGCGGCCCTCGCGCTGGCACTGTCCGCGCTCCTGACCGGCCCAGCCCATGCGGCCGCCACCGCGCTGAAGGACGGCGACATCATCTTCCACACCTCGCGCTCGGCCCAGAGCCTCGCGGTGCAACGCGCCACCGGCTCGCGCTTCAGCCACATGGGCATCGTGCTGATGCGCGGCGGCAAGCCCTACGTGTTCGAGGCCGTCTCCACCGTGCGCTACACGCCGCTCGCGCAATGGACGGCGCGCGGCAATGGCGGGCACTACGTGGTGAAGCGGCTGCGAGACGCCGACGCGCTGCTGACACCCGGCGCCGTGGCCAAGCTGCGCGCGCGCACCTCCGACTTCGAGGGCCGGCCCTACGACCTGACCTTCGAATGGTCGGACCAGCGCATCTACTGCTCCGAGCTCGTGTGGAAGCTCTACCAGCGCGCGCTGGGCGTGCGCATCGGCGAGCTGCAGAAGATCCGCGAGTTCAACCTGAAGGACCCGGCGGTGCGCGCCAAGATGCGCGAGCGCTACGGCGACAAGGTTCCGATGGACGAGCCGGTGATCTCCCCGGTGGCGATGTTCGACTCGCCCCTGCTCGTGACCGTGGAAACACGCTGATCGAATCGCCCCCGGCGCGCACGCCGCGCCGAGCCGCGAGACAATCGTTTCCGTGAGCTCCCAGACCCCATCGGCCCCACCGGTCCCACCCATCCGCCGCATCGCGCACCTCGACATGGACGCCTTCTACGCGTCCGTCGAGCTGCTGCGCTATCCGCAGCTCAAGGGCCTGCCGGTGGTGATCGGCGGCGGGCGCAGGCGCGTGGACGAGGCCATCCGCAACCTGCCCGAGGGCGGCACGCTGGCCGACATCCCGGTGGAGGCCTTTCCGCTGCTGAAGGACTACACCGGCCGCGGCGTGATCACCACCGCCACCTACCCGGCGCGGCAGTTCGGCGTGGGCTCGGCGATGGGGCTCATGAAGGCCGCCAAGCTGTGCCCGCAGGCCATCATCCTGCCGGTGGACTTCGACGAATACCGGCGCTATTCGCGCGCCTTCAAGAAGATCATCCTGGAGGTCGCGCCGCTCATGGAAGACCGGGGCGTGGACGAGGTCTACATCGACTTCACCGACGTGCCCGGCGGCCAGCGCGATGGCGGGCGCTCGCTCGCGCGGCTGCTGCAGAAGGCCATCTTCGACGCCACCGGCCTCACCTGCTCCATCGGCGTGGCGCCCAACAAGCTCATCGCCAAGATGGCGAGCGAGTTCAACAAGCCCAACGGCATCTCGGTCGTCTACGAGGACGACCTGGAGAAGCTCATCTGGCCGCTGCCCTGCCGCAAGGTGAACGGCATCGGCCCCAAGGCCGACGAGAAGCTCAAGCGCTTCGGCATCGAGACCGTGGGCCAGCTCGCGGCGCGCGACCGCGACTGGCTCGTCGCCAACTTCGGCAAGGCCACCGGCGCGTGGATGCACGAGGTGTCATGGGGCCGCGACAGCCGCCCGGTGGTGACCGAGAGCGAGCCCGTGTCGATGAGCCGCGAGACCACATTCGACCGCGACCTGCACGCGGTGCGCGACCGCGCCGAGCTGGGCGCGATCTTCACGCAGCTGTGCGAGCAGCTCGCCGCCGACCTGCAGCGCAAGGGCTACGTGGGCAAGACCATCGGCATCAAGCTGCGCTACGACGATTTCAAGATCGCCACGCGCGACCAGACCATCGACCGCTTCACCTCCGACGCCAAGACCATCCGCCACACCGGCGGCCTGTGCCTGAAGCGCGTGCCGCTGGAGCGCCCGCTGCGGCTGCTGGGCGTGCGCGTGGGCGCGCTGGCCAAGGCCGGCAGTCCCGAGGCGCTGGCCCCCGCCGGCTCCGGCGCGCACCGCGCGGCGTCGGAACCGGTGGCGACCACCGCCTCGCTGTTCTGAACGCACGATGGCCAAACGCTGGCTGCGACGCATGGCCTTCACCCTGCTGGGCTTCGTCGCGCTCGTGGGCCTGTACGTGGCCACGGCCTGCGCGCTGGTGCTCTGGCCCGCCAATGCCGAGTCACCGAAGAATGCCGGCGCCGAAGTGCAGGCCTGGGTGCTGAGCAACGGCGTGCACACCGACTACGTGTTCCCGGTGCGCTCCGCCGCCATCGACTGGCCGCAGCTGTTTCCGCTGAAGGACTTCAAGGCGCCGCCGCCCGATGCCGAGTTCATCGCCATCGGCTGGGGCGACCGCGAGTTCTACCTGAACACGCCCACCTGGGCCGACCTGACCGCATCGCGCGCCTTCGGAGCGCTCGCCGGCGGCAACCGCGCGCTGCTGCACGTGAGCTACCTGCGCCGCAACCAGCTCGGACAAGGCGCCTACAGCCTGCCGCTCACCCAGGCGCAGTACGCGCAGCTCGCCGCCTACGTGCGCGCCGCCCTGCCATCGGGCAAGGCCACGCCCATCGCGGGCGCCCACTACGACGCGCAGGACGCGTTCTACGAAGCCGAAGGCGGCTACAACCTCTTCGAGACCTGCAACACCTGGACCGGCCGGGGCCTGCGCCAGGCGGGCGTCACCGTCAGCCGCTGGACGCCCTTCGACTTCACGGTGACGTGGCACATGCAGCCGGCGCGGCCCGGCGCGATCCGGTAGAAGTCAGTAGAGGTGCGGCTCCTCGCCGAGTGCACGCACCGGCAGCGTGCTCGCGAAGACATCGAGCGAATGCGTGCGGTCCACGCACATCAGATTGGTCACGCGCCTTTCCCAGGCCCAGTAGTCCCAGCCGTTCGCGCGCCGATGGGTCACCACGCGCAGCCACTGGCCGGGCCGAAGGATGCCCAGCGCTTGCGGCTGGCCGGTGTGGTGCGCAGCGCTGTCGTGCCACCAGCCGATTGCCATGCCGCCGCCCGGCTGCGCCCGCCATTCATAGCCCTGCTCGCGCAATTGCTGCGCGTTCCATGACTTCCAGGTTGCCGCTGCGGCAGGCGTGCTTTCGAAGGCGCCGCCGTCGGAACGCAGCACGATCTCCTGCCACAGCACCCCGCCCACTACGGGTGAGTCCGGCAGGCACGCCTCGAGCCCGGCGAGGGGCAGGCGCATCGGCGCCTGGTTGCGCAACCGGCCCTGCTCCGCATCGCGCCCGGCCTTCGTCCAGCGACAGCGGATGCTCTGCACGGCCAGCCACATGGCGGAATCGTCCATCACGCTCAGGGCTTGGGCACCCCACCCGACCACTTCGACCAGTTCGCGACGATGTGATCCACCACGCGGCTGCCCACCAGCTCGATGTTCTCCACCGTCTCGGCGAAGCCGCCTGCGGTCTCGCCCGGTGCCGGGTCCAGGTGCTGCAGCGTGCTTTCCTTCGGGTTGCCCTGGTCGAAGTTGACGGCGCCGCGCAGGCTCATCACGCGGTCGGTGCCGTGGGTGCGCTTGATGACGAGGGTGATGGCGGCGGCCTCCATCTCGGTGATGACGTAATCGTCGGCGCCGTAGAGCTTGGCGATGTACTGGGCCTGCTTCGACATGCCGGGGCCGTGGAAGAAGGTGTCGCCCGTCATGTGGGTGCCGGTGCCGACGAAGGGGGCGCGGCGCGCCGCCGCGTCGGGGTAGCGCAGGCGGTACTTGCGGGCCGATTCGGAGTCTTTCAGCGGGGTGTCGGCCGAGAGCTTCATGGCCCAGCTCACGAGGTCGGGGTTGAGCCTGAAGCGGCGGTATTCCTCGTAGCCCTTGCGCGGCATGAAGGTGGGCTCGCCGGGCTTGTTCTCCTCGGGCGCCCAGCGGTGGCCGAGGTCGTAGTCGACCAGCCAGGTGGCCCAGCTCACCTCGCCGATGGTGCCGCGCGAGGGCGGCGTGCCGGCCACGCCGGAGATGACGTAGTAGCTCTGCGAGAAGTCGAACTGCGGGTTCAGCAGGATGGCCTGCATCGACGAGGACGAATTGACCTTGCCCATGCCGAGCACCGAGCCGCAGACGCCGTCGGCGTTGCAGTACACGGGCTGCAGCGCACCGGGCACGGCGATGGGCCTGGCGTCCTTCCAGTAGCGCTCGTACCAGTGCTGGAACTCGCCGGCGCGGTCGCCGGTGTTCTTGCCGATCTCGAACATGGCGGCGACGAAGACCTTGACCTTCACGGGCGCGGCTGCAGCGGAGGCCGTTACCGTGGTCGGGGAAGTGGATGCACAGGCCGTGAAGAGCAGCGCCGCTGCGGGCACGGCCAGCCAGCGGGCGGCGAAAAGGGAAGACTTGAACGAACTCATTCTGGGACCCGGTAAGAAAGAAAAACGGCAGGACTTGCGCCGCAAGCGCACCCGGCGCACCGCTGGCGCCTGCGGCGTCCTACAACCGGCGATTGTCGGTGCTGGCAAAAGCGCGATGTAACGCAACCACGCAAGCCCCATGCCGGCCCCTTCATCTTTATCTTCCTCCTCGCCCGCCAGGCCTCCGTCGAAGCCGACGCCCATCGCCAACGGCCTGGTCTACGTGAACCCCGACATGCCCGGCATCCGCCGCCTGAAGCACGGAAAACGCTTCCGCTACCGCGATGCCCGGGGCATGTGGGTGCGCGACGCGGACGAGCTCTCGCGCATCCGCATGCTGGCCATTCCACCGGCCTACACGCAGGTATGGATCTGCCCGCTGCCCAACGGCCACCTGCAGGCCACCGGCCTCGACGCGCGCGGGCGCAAGCAGTACCGCTATCACGCCGACTGGCGCTCGATGCAGGACGAGACCAAGTTCGACCGCCTCGAAGCCTTCGCGCTCGCGCTGCCGGGCATCCGCGCCCGCGTGGCGCGCGACCTGCGGCTGCCCACCAGCCGCAAGGCGCCCGGCCGCGCCCAGGTGCTCGCGGCGCTGGTGCGCCTGCTCGACACCACGCTGCTGCGCGTGGGCAACGAGGAGTACGCGAGCAGCAACGGCTCCTTCGGCCTCACCACGCTGCGCAACCGGCACGCGGCGGTGAAGGGGCAGGCGCTCAGGCTGCGCTTTCGCGGCAAGAGCGGCGTGATGCACGAGGCGCAGCTCGACGATCCGCGCGTCGCCAAGGTCGTGCGGCAGTGCCAGCAACTGCCGGGCCAGGCGCTCTTCCAGTACGTGGATGCCGGCGATGAGGGCGACGGCAACGGCGATGCGGGCGGCGAGCTGCGCGGCGTCTCCTCCACCGACGTGAACGACTACCTTGCCGAAGCCGCCGGCGGCGAGCGCTTCACCGCCAAGGACTTCCGCACCTGGCACGGTACGGTGCAGGCGCTGGAACTCACCCGGCTGGCCTGCGAGCCAGGCCGCACCGCCGCCAACGGCAGCCGCTACAGCGCCAAGGACATCCTCGGCGCAGTGGCCAAGCAGTTGGGCAACACGCCGGCGGTCTGCAAGAAGGCCTACGTGCACCCGGCCGTTCTGGCGCTGGGCAGCGCGCTGTCGGACGGCGACGAGGCCACCGCAGCACTCTTCGAGAAGATCGGCGGCAGCCGCACCGCGAGGCCCTCGCGCGGACTGCATGCGGCGGAACGCCGGCTGCTGTCGTTCCTGAAGGCGCACCGGCGCGAACAGCGACGCAGCAGCACAGCTGCCGGCAAGAAGGGAAAGGCTCAGGTCCGCGTGGCGAGCACCAGGCGCACGCTGTCGGCTTCGAGCGCCACCGCGTAACCCAGGTCTTCCGCCAGGTTCTGCAGCGCCACGGCGTCGATGGCCAGCGCGCGCGGTGCACGGTGCGCGTCGAGCACGGCTTCGGTGGCGCCCGGCTCGCGCGGCAGTGCCGTGAGGCGCAGCGCGTTCGCCCCATCGGCCTCGATGCGGATGGTGCCGGCCTCGTCCGTGCCGTCGTGCAGGTAGCCCATCGCGCCGAGAAACAGGTAGCGCAGGGCCGCGGCCGCGGGCCAGCGGTGTTCGTCGTCGGAGGGGGTCAGCGAAGCGTCGGTTTCCAGCGCCACGCCGTGCAGGTCGAAGGCGGCGCGCATCAGCGTCACGCATTGCGCCACCAGCGCGCTGCGGGTGATGCCGTCGTCGACGGTGGCGAGCTCCCAGTCGCGCAGCGAGCGGATGGCATCCACCAGCTCGGAAACCTGGCTGTCGATCAGCCCCACCCGCTCCTCGCAGGCCGCGGCATCGACGGTCGCGGCGCCGATCTGCCGCTTGAGCATCAGCAGCGCCATGCGGATCACCGAGACCGGGGCCGCCATGTCGTGCCGCAGCGCGGGCAGCGCACGGGTGAGAAGTTCGTGGCGCACGCCGGCGGCGATCCAGCTGCGAGCACTGGGCGAGGATTTCATTGGGCGGCGGCCACGGGCTTCGGGTTCATCATCGGCAGGATCAAGAGCTGCTTGCCTCCAGAAACGTTCTGGTAACAAGTATGAAGTATGGCGCCCGCCCGCAGATGTAGGAGGGTGCCTACCATGACGCCACTACCGCCCGGCCGGGCATCCGGCCACCGCCCGCCCGATCAGGGCTTGCCGAGGTAGGCGCGCACTTCTTTCACCTCGACGCCCGCCGCGGCGACCGCCGAGCGCAGCTGCGCCTCGGTCACGCCCAGCGTCTGGGTCCAGTAGCGCACCTCGTGCGCCTCGTTCACATTGATGCGGGCGGCATCCTGCGGCCCGCGCTTGTTCAGGTCATCGGCCATGGTGTGTTTCCTTTGCAGAAGAACCCACCATGCGACGCCCATACGGTCCGTGCTGGCGGACGGGGGCGCGCCCGTTTGCAGGAGAAATCCGAGGCGGCTGCCCGGTTGGAGATGTCCGGAAGCGGCGCGCCGCTTCCGGCCCTCGCCCCTACCTTCGGGCCACACCAACAGCCGATCTGCACAAGATGACCCCGGAACAGAACAAGCGCGCAGTCACCGACGCCTGGAAGTCCTTCGCGAGCCGAGACCGGCAGCGCATCGAGGCCGTCTTCACCGAAGACGCCGAATGGCTCGCGCCCCGGGGCAACGCGACGGCGGTGGCGCTCGGCGTGCCCGACCACATGATCGGCCCGGAGGCCATCGCACGCTTCCTGGTCGACGACTTTCCCCGGCTCTTCGTCGCCGACGTGGCCGTGAGCTTCTCGCACCTGCATTGCGACGGCGACACCGTGATCCTCGAGGAGCGCATGCGGGCCACGCTGGCCGGCGGCAGGCACTACGACAACGACTACTGCTTCGTCTTCGAGCTGCGCGAAGGCCGCATTGCCCGCGTGCGCGAGTACATGGACACGCGCAAGGGGCACGCCGCGATCTTCGGCTGACCCGATCAGCCCGTGGCCGGCATGCAGCGCGCCTTCAGCTCCCGCTTGAGCAGCTTTCCGTTGGCCGTGGTCGGCATCGCATCGATCAGCTCGATGCGCGTCGGGCGCTTGTAGGGCGAGAGGTTCTCGGCAAGGTGTGCGCGCAGCGCCGCCTCGTCGAGCGCCGCGCCGGGCTTCAGCTCGATGAAGGCGACGACCTGCTCGTTGCCGTCGGCCTCGGGCACGCCGATCACCGCGCACAGGTGCACGCCCTCGAATCGGCCGATGACCGCCTCGATCTCCGCCGGGTACACGTTGAAGCCCGAGCGGATGATCATTTCCTTCAGCCGCCCGACCACGAAGAGCGCGCCGTCCTCGCCGAAGCGCCCGAGGTCTCCGGTGGCATACCAGCCGCCGGGGCGCATCACCTGCGCGGTGGCGGCTGAGTCGCGGAAGTAGCCGAGCATCAGGCCGGGGCCGCGCAGCCAGATCTCGCCGGTGCCGCCCTGTGCCACCTCATTGCCGTCGGGGCCGACGATGCGGGCCTCGCCGCCTTCAACCGCATGACCGGCGGAGGTGTCGGTGCGCGGCGATTCGGTACGCGTGAGAAACACCGAGCCCGCGTACTCCGACAGGCCGTAGCCGTAGTGCAGCGGCTGCCCGAAGAGCCGCTCCACGCGCTGCTTGAGCGCAGGATCGAGCGGCGCCGAGCCGGTGTAGACATAGCGCAGATCCGGAAAGCGAGGCGTCGCACGCTCGGCCTCAATATGCGCGATCAAGCGCGCATACATCGTCGGCGGGCCGAGCAGGTTCGACACCTGCTCCTGCGCCAGCGCCTGCAGCACGTCGGCCGGCGAGAAGCTGCCGCGCAGCACGAGCGCCGCGCCGCCCGTGAGCGCAGCCATCAGCACCGTGCCGATGCCGAAGATGTGCGTCATCGGCAGGAAGGCGTAGACGCGATCGCGCTCGCCCAGCGCGCGCACCTGCGCCGACACGCGCCCGAAATGCAGCAGCCCCCGGTGCGACACCATCACGCCCTTGGGCGTACCCGAGGTGCCGGAGGTGAAGATGATGGCGGCGGTGTCGGCCAGCGCCGGGTCGGGCTCGGTGCGAGCGTCCGCGCGGGCGGCCGAGCGCATCACGCCTTCGAGCGCGCAAGGCTGCGCACCGGCCCTGCGCGCATGCTGCGCTGCTGCTTCGGAAGCTGCCGTCGTGTAGCAGCACAGCCGCGCATCGGCACGCTCGGCGATGGCCGCGATCTCGCCCGGCGACATTCGCGCATTCACGCCACACGACCACGCGCCCACGCGGCTGCAGGCCATCAGCAGCGCGATGTGCGCGGCACAGTTCTCGGCCACCAGCAGCACGCGGTCGGTCGGCCGAACGCCGGCGGCCAGCAGGTCCTGCGCGGCAACGTCGGCCATGGACTGCAGCTGCGCATAGGTCGTCGTGCCGCCGGGCTCATGGAGAAACACCGCATCGGGCGTGCGCGCCGCGCGCTCTTCAAGCAGATGGTGGATTCGGTGGATTCTCTGCATGCTCACTCGGCCTCGATGCCCTTGGACGCCGTCGCCCACAGTTGCCGGTCGGCCTTGCCCTTGGTCGCCAGCACCTCCGGCGCGCCCGACCACACGTCGTAGCCCTGCTCTCGCAGCCGGTTCGCGATGTCCTCGCGCGCCAGCATCCTGCGCGCGGCGGCGTTCATGCGCGCGACCATTGCCGGATCCAGGCGCGCCGGCCCGTAGAGGCCGAACCAGCCACCCACGTCGTAGCCGGCCACGCCCGACTCGACCATGGTCGGCACCTCCGGCAGCATGCGGTTGCGCTGGCGCGAGGTGACGGCCAGCGCGCGCACCTTGCCCGACTGGATGAAGGGCTTGGAGGTGGCGATGATGTCGAACATCATGGTCACGGTGCCAGCCATCACGTCGGCGAGCGCGGGCGCGCTGCCCTTGTAGGGCACGTGCGTGAGCTGCACGCCGGTCATCTTCTCCAGCAGCGCGCCGCTCAGGTGGTTGGATGCTCCCACCCCCGCCGAGCCGTAGAACACCTTGCCCGGCCGCGCCTTCGCATAGGCCAGCAGCTCGGCCACGCTGCGCACCGGCACCTCGTTGTTGATGACCAGCACGTTGGTGTAGTCCACCAGCGGCGCGATCGGCGCCAGGTCCTTCATCGGGTCGAAGGCCATGTGGCGCTGCACATTGGGGTTGATGGTGATGGTCGGGCTCGCGCCGAAGAAGAGCATGGCGCCGTCGGGCGCGGCCTTGGCCACCGCGTCGCCGCCCAGCGAGCCGCTGGCGCCGGGGCGGTTGTCCACGATCACCTGAGTGCCCAGCTCCTGGCTCAGCGCGGGCGCGAGCAGCCGCGCCGCGCCGTCCACCGGGCCGCCGGCCGAATAGCCGACCACCAGCTTGATGAGCGATGGCAGAGGCTGCTGCGCGAACACGCGCGAAGGCAGTGCAGCCAATGCAGCCCCGCTCGCCATGGCGGCCACGAGTTGCCGGCGCGAGAAATGAGTCGATGTCATGAGCGTTGTCTCCTGTTTTGAATTTCCTCGACGCCCTCGCTCACGCCGGCAGGTCCAGAACCTGGCGCGCGAGGATGTTGCGCTGTATCTCGTTGGTGCCGCCGTAGATCATTGCGGCGGTGGATCCGATGAGTGGCGAGAGCACGTTGAAGGTCTGGCCGTCGAGCACCTGGTCGCCGGCCACGGCCCCCTGCTCCTCGCCCGCCTCGACCAGCAGCGCGCCGATGCGGTGATAGGTCTCGCTCGCCCAGATCTTCAGCAACGACACCGAAGCCGGCAGCGGCTTTCCCGCGCGCACGATGTTCGCGAAGCCGGTGTAGGCGGCCGACAGGTCGAGCACGTCGAGCCGCAGCGCCGCGAAGCGCTGTGCGAACACCGGGTCGGCAAAGAGCCGCCGCGCCTGCGCCAGCCTCGCAAGCTGCCCCAGCGCGTACTGCGACTGCTTGGGGCTGCCGAGGAAGATGCGCTCGAAACCCAGCAGCGCCTTCGCGATCGTCCAGCCGCCATGCAGCTTGCCCACGAGGTTCTCCGCCGGCACGCGCACGTTGTCGAAGAACACTTCGCAGAACTCCGGCTCGCCCGCCAGCGTGTGGATCGGCCGGATGGTGATGCCCGGCGTGCGCAGGTCGCACAGCAGGAAGCTGATGCCCTCCTGCTTGCGCGCGTCCTTGTCGGTGCGCACCAGCATGAAGATGTGGTTGGCGTCCTGCGCGAGCGTGGTCCAGATCTTCTGGCCGTTGACGATGAAATGTTCGCCCTGCGCGTCGCGCGCCGGCATGGCCTCGGTGCGCAGGCCCGCGAGGTCGGAGCCGGCGTTGGGCTCCGAATAGCCCTGGCACCACACATGCTCGCCGCTCAGGATGCGCGGCAGAAAGCGCTGCTGCTGTTCGGTCGTGCCGTGCTGGATGAGCAGCGGCCCGATCATCACGATGCCCTGGTCGGGTGCGCGCGCCACGCCGTATTGCTCCAGCTCCTCGATCCACGCGATGAGCTTGTCGGCCGGCAGCCCCATGCCGCCGTGCGCCTGCGGCCATGCTGGCGCGATCCAGCCCTGCGCCGAGAGCGTGAGGTACCAATCGCGCATCTCGCTCCAGCGGGCGCGGTGCGAGAGGTAGCGCAGCTGCTGCGGATAGCGCTGCTGCAGGAAGGCGCGCACCATGCGGCGGAAATCGGACTCGGGCATCGAAGACCAGTCGGCGATGCGCGGAAACCCGCCTTCCCATGTGACCGCAGCAGTCGCCGCCGTCTCGGCCTCGCCGCTGAGCGCCGCATGCCGGCGCTGATGCGCGCTCGCGTTGCCCAGCCATGCCGACATGCACAGCACGCGCTTGTAGTACAGGCTCAGGTCGCACTCCTGCGTGTAGCCGATGGCACCGTGCAGCTGCACCGAGGCGCGCGAAGCCTGCAGCGCGGCGGCGGTGCAGCGCGCGTTGACGCGGCTGGCCTCGGCTTCGAGCCGCTGCGCCGGCAGGCCCTGTGCAGCGAGCGCCAGCACGTCGTCGAGCGTGGCCTTCGCCACTTCGAGGTGGATGAACATGTCGACGCAGCGGTGCTGCAGCGCCTGGAAGCTGCCGATGGGCTTGCCGAACTGCGAGCGGGTGCGCAGGTAGGCCAGCGTCTGCGCCAGCATGGCCTGCCCCGCGCCCAGCAGTTCGGCCGACTGCAATATCTGGCCGGCCGCGAGCGCATAGCGCAGTGCCTCCTGCGCGGCCGGTCCTTCGGCAAGCACCGCGCCGGCCGGCAGCGCGACCTGCTCGAAGCGCAGGTTCGAGGCCTGGCTGCCGTCGACCAGCGGCACGGGCGTCTCGCTCACGCCTTCGGTGCCGCGCGGCACCCACAGCAGCACCGCGTCGTCCTCGCCGCGCGCCGACACCAGCCAGCCGCTGGCGGCTGCGCCGGGCAGCACCATGAGCTTCTCGCCCTGCAGCAGCACACCGCCGCCAGGGCGACGCTCGCAGCCGCAGGCCAACGGCACCGCGCTCAGATCGCCCGCGCTCTCCTGCCAGGCCAGCGCGGGCAGGTTGCGGCCCGCGACCAGTTCGGCGAGCAAGGCGTCGGCGCCGGGCGTTCCCAGCCGTGCCAGCAGCAGCGCACCGAGCCCGGCCACGGCAAGCAGCGGCTCGGGGGCCGCATGCTCGCCCGCCGCGCGGAAGATTTCCGCCGCGCCGTCGAGCCCCAGCGCGAGCCCGCCGGCCGATTCGGGCGCCAGCATGCCGGGCCAGCCGAGCGCGGCGATGTCCACCCAGCCCTCGGCCTCGTCGGTGCCGGGGCGCTCCATGCGGGCGCGCCGGCGCTGCAGGGCACGGCTGCGATTGAAGTAGTCCAGCGCCGATTCGCGCACTGCGGCAAGTGATTCGAGATCCATCGCCGCAGCGTGACAGAAGGCCCCGCAAAGCGGCATTTGCATTTGCCGAAGGGAGGGTTTCGCATTCAGAGAGCCGCCCCGCGCGTGCGCGGGCTAGATTCGCCCCATGACCACCAAGATCAAGAAATCCCTGCACACCGAGCTGGGCCACAGCACGCCCGACAGGATCACCGTGCGCGGGCGCGACCTGCCCTCGGAGATCCTCGGCCACCTCAACCTCGGCGACATGGCCTTCCTGGAGCTGACCGGGCGCATCCCCACGCCGCAGGAGTCGGTGACCTTCAACGCCATCGTCGTCACGCTGGTGGAGCACGGCGTCACGCCCAGCGCGCTGGCCGCTCGCCTCACCTACGCAGGCGCGCCCGAGGCGCTGCAGGCGGCCGTGGCGGCCGGCCTGTGCGGACTGGGCACGGTGTTCGTCGGCAGCACCGAGGGCGCGGCGAAGATGCTCTACGAGGCCATTCCCTTCGGCGAGAAGCCCACGCGCCCGCTGGCCGACATGGCCAGGGACATCGTGGCCGACCACCGCGCGCGCAAGCTGATCGTGCCGGGGCTGGGCCATCCGCTGCACAAGCCGATCGACCCGCGCACGCCGCGCCTCTTCCAGATCGCGGCCGAGAACGGGCTTTCCACGCACTACGTCGCGCTGATGCAGGCGGTGCAGGAAGAAGCCGAGCGCGTCTCGGGCAAGTCGCTGCCGATCAACGCCACCGGCGCCATCGGTGCGATCGCGGCCGAGTTCGGCTTTCCCTGGAAGATCATCCGCGGCTTCGGCGTGATGGCGCGCGCCATCGGCCTCGTGGGCCACATCCTGGAGGAGATCGACGACCCGATGGCCATCGAGATCTGGCAGCGCGTGGAAAAGGAAGCGGGCGGCCCCCGCCAGGATTGAGCAGAAATCGATGAACAACGCCAACGACAAGAACTTTCCCGACATCCGCGACGCGGTGCGCGACCTGTGCGCGCAGTTTCCCGACGCCTACTTCCGCAAGGTCGACGAAGCGCGCGGCTACCCCGCCGAATTCGTCGACGCGCTCACCAGGGCCGGCTGGATGGCCGCGCTCATTCCGCAGGAGTACGGCGGCTCGGGCCTGGGCCTGACCGAGGCCTCGGTGATCATGGAAGAGATCAACCGCTGCGGCGGCAACTCCGGCGCCTGCCACGGCCAGATGTACAACATGGGCACGCTGCTGCGCCACGGCAGCAAGGCCCAGAAGCGCGCCTACCTGCCGAAGATCGCCAACGGCGAGCTGCGCCTGCAGTCCATGGGCGTGACCGAGCCCACCACCGGCACCGACACCACGAAGATCAAGACCACTGCCGTGAAGAAGGGCGACCGCTACGTGGTCAACGGCCAGAAGGTGTGGATCTCGCGCATCCAGCACTCCGACCTGATGATCCTGCTGGCGCGCACCACGCCGCTTTCGGAGGTGAAGAAGAAGTCGGAAGGCATGTCGATCTTCATCGTCGACCTGCGCGAGGCCATCGGCAAGGGGCTCGAGGTGCGGCCCATCCTCAACATGGTCAACCACGAGACCAACGAGCTGTTCTTCGAGAACCTGGAGATCCCGGCCGAGAACCTGATCGGCGAGGAAGGCCAGGGCTTCAAGTACATCCTCGACGGGCTGAACGCCGAGCGCACGCTGATCGCGGCCGAGTGCATCGGCGACGGCTACTGGTTCATCGACCGGGTCACGAAGTACACGAAGGAACGCGTGGTGTTCGGCCGGCCGATCGGGCAGAACCAGGGCGTGCAGTTCCCCATCGCCGAGTCCTTCATCGAGGTGGAGGCGGCCAACCTCATGCGCTACGAGGCCTGCCGCCTCTTCGACGCGCACCAGCCCTGCGGCGCGCAGGCCAACATGGCGAAGTACCTCGCGGCCAAGGCGAGCTGGGAGGCGGCCAACGCCTGCCTGCAGTTCCACGGCGGCTTCGGCTTCGCCTGTGAATACGACATCGAGCGCAAGTTCAGGGAGACGCGGCTTTACCAGGTGGCGCCGATCTCGACGAACCTGATCCTGAGCTACGTGGCGGAGCACATGCTCGGCCTCCCCCGTTCGTTCTGAAGGAGCGCATCGCATGAATACAGTCGATCACCCGAGCAAGGTGCTCGCGACTTTCGCCGCCGAACTGCGGTTCGCCGCCATCCCCGCCCCCGTGCTTCGCCGCACCGAGGACCTGATGCTCGACTGGCTGGGCTCCGTGCTCGCCGCGCGCACCGCACGGCCGGTGCGCAGCATCGAACGATTCGCGCAGATGATGGGCCCCACCGAGGGGCCCAGCGAGCTGCTGACCTCGCGCCGCACCAGCTCGCCGTTGTTCGCGGCGCTCGTCAACGCGGCGGCCTCGCACTTCGTGGAGCAGGACGACGTGCACAACGGCTCGGTGTTCCACCCGGCCGCCGTCGTCATCGCGCCCGCGCTGGCCGTGGCGCAGAGCATCGGCGCGAGCGGCGCGCAGCTGCTCACCGCGGTGGTCGCGGGCTATGAGGTCGGCATCCGAGTCGGCGAATTCCTCGGCCGCTCGCACTACAAGACCTTCCACACGACCGCGACGGCCGGCACGCTCGCCGCAGCCGCAGCGGTGGGCCGGCTGCTGGAGCTAACGCCGCAGCAGATGCTGCATGCCTTCGGCTCGGCCGGCACGCAGTCGGCTGGCGTGTGGGAGTTCCTGCGCGACGCGGCCGATTCCAAGCAGCTGCATTGCGCGCACGCCGCCGCCAGCGGTCTGATGTCGGCTTACCTCGCGCAGGACGGCTTCACCGGCGCAGCGAAGATCCTCGAAGGCGCGCAGGGCCTGGGCGTGGGCATGTCCAGCGACGCCGACCCGGCCAGGCTCACCGACGGCCTCGGCACGCGCTGGACACTGGCCGAGACCTCCTTCAAGTACCACGCCTCCTGCCGCCACACCCATCCCGCCGCCGACGCGCTGCTGCAGGTAATGACGCAGAACAAGCTGAAGCCTGCCGACGTGTCGGGCGTGACCACGCACGTGCACCAGGGCGCCATCGACGTGCTGGGCCGTGTGGACGTGCCCGCCACGGTTCACCAGGGCAAGTTCTCGATGGGCACGGTGCTGGGCCTGATCGCGGTGCACGGCCGCGCGGGCCTGGGCGAGTTCGACCGCAACTTCCTCGCGCCCGAGGTCTCGGCCTTCCGCGAGAAGGTGACGATGCAGCTCGACGAGGAGGTGGACACCGCCTACCCCGCACGCTGGATCGGCAAGGTCAGCGTGCGGACCGCCGACGGCCGCACGTTGCAGGGCCGCGTCGACGAGCCCAAGGGCGACCCCGGCAACAGCCTGAGCCGCGCCGAGATCGAGGACAAGATGCAGCGCCTCGCGCACTACGGCGAAGGCGCGACGGCCGAGGAAGCCAAGGCGCTGTGCCAGCGCGTCTGGCAGCTGGCCGACACGCCGCGCGTGGGACTCTGGCTGGCCTGAAACCGTTCAGGCCGGCGCGGTCCAGGCGAAGAGCCGGCCGCAGCCCGGCGAGCGCGCATCGAGCCCCGCGGTGCGCGCCAGGTCCCAGAAGCCGGCGGGCGAGCTGGACACCACGGGCACCTGCAGGCGCTCCTCGACCTCGCGCACCGCATCGAGCGTGACCAGTCCGCCGCAGGAGATCAGGATGCCGTCGGCGCCCGGCTTGGCCTCGAACACCTTCACGCAAAGGTCCACCAGCGCCTTGGTCGGCACCTTGCCCACGGCCTGCACGTCGGAGATCGACAGGCCTTCGAGCGCCAGCGGCTCGAAGCCGCTGTGCTCCAGGTAGCGGCGCAGCTGCGCGTTGACCTCGTCGATGTAGGCCGTGGCCACCGCCACGCGCCGCACCTTCAGGTGCCGCAGTCCGTTGACGATGGCGTTGCTCATAGTGGTGCAAGGCAGGCCGGTGGCGCGCGCCATCTTGATCTCGAGCTGGCGGTTGAAGTCGGCGCCGCGAAAGAAGCTCAGCGAGGTTCCCATGAGCGAGACCGCGGAAACGCCCTCCTCCTTGAGCGCCACGGCCTTCCCGACCACGGAATCGATCACGTCCAGGTAGCCGCGCGTGGAGATCTCGCCCAGGCCCAGCCCGAGCGCGCTGAAGCGGATGCGCTCGCCGTACAGCAGCGGCCCGTCCACCGGCACCGCGCCCGCCGCCGGAGGCACGATCAGGCCCAGATGAGGCTGCGCCATGCTCAGCTCCCCTCGGCCACGATGTTCTGCTCGGCGATGATCTTCTTCCACCGCGAGGTTTCCGCCGCCATGTCCTTGCCGAGCTGGGCCGGCGTGGCATAGGCGCGCAGCGTGCCCTGCGCGGCAGCCGCGGCGCCGGTCTCGGGCGTGTCGAGCACCGACTTCACCGCGGCCGATAGCTTGTCGACGATGTCGTTGGGCGTGCCGGCCGGCGCCAGCACGAAGATGCGCGGCGCCACGTCGAAGCCCGGCAGGGCATCGGCCAGCGGCGGCACGCTTTCCGCGCCTTCGAGCTTGGCGGTGTTCATCATCGCCAGCGCGCGCAGCTTGCCCGCCTTGGCCTGCGCCATGCCGGCCGTGGCACTCACCACGCCGAGGGGAATCTGGCCGCCGATCACGTCGGGCACGATCTGCGCGGCGCCACGGTACGGCACGTGCACCACCGGGCTGCCGGTGGCCTGCTTGAGCATCTCGAAGCCCAGGTGCTGCACCGTGCCCACGCCCGAGGTGGCGTACGAGTAGCGCGAGGCGTTGGCCTTGAGCTCCTTCACCAGCTCGGCCGGCGTCTTCGCGGGGAAATCGTTGCCGGCCACGATCATCAGCGGCGAGATGAAGGCCCCCGCCACCGGCTTGAAGCTGGTGAGCGGGTCCAGCGGTATCTTCGGTTGCAGCAGCTTGGCGGCGAGCAAGGCGCTGTCGCCCATCATCAGCGTGTAGCCGTCGGGCGGCGCCTTGGCGACGAAATCGGCCGCGATGAGGCCGGTGGCGCCGGTGCGGTTCTCCACCAGCACCTGCTGGCCCAGCACATTCGACAGCCGCGTGCCGAGCAGGCGGGCTACCGCGTCGACGCCACCGCCGGCCGAATAGCCGACGATGAGGCGGATGGGCTTGTCGGGGTACTTCTGTGCCTGGGCCCAGGCCATGGGCGCCGCGAGGGCACCCATGAATCCGAGGGCGGCCATCGCGCGCAATGCATGGCGGCGCGCGGGCGGTCGAATCGCTTGTCTGGCTTTCATCATGTCTCCGTTGTCTGTGTCGGACGCCGGCCGTCTGTCGCGGCGCGGTCGTGTGGGAAGAAAGTGTGGCTCAGGCCTTGCCCTTGCCGTGCGAGGTCGGCAGCTTCGCCAGCTCGCGCACGCGATCCGCGTTCGGCGCGAAGCCCAGGCCCGGCGTCTCGGGCAGCGCGAGCCAGCCTTGGTCGGGTACCGGCAGGCCGTCGAAGATCTGCTTGAGCATCTGCACCGCCACGTAGTGGTACTCGACCAGCCCGCCGTTCGACACGCCCGCGTGCAGGTGCATGTTGTGGAAGGGCCAGGCGCCGCCGTTGTCGATGGGCACGTTGAAGGCCTGCGCCATGCCGGCGATCTTCAGCACCTGCGAGTAGCCGCCCGAGATGGTCACGTTGGGCTGCAGCACGTCGGCCGCCTGGTTCACCAGCAGGTCGCGGAAGCGGAAAGCCAGGCCCTCGTTCTGGCCGCAGGCCAGCGGAATACGGGTGCGCGAGCGCAGCTGGGCCATCTGGCGCACGTCGTTCTGCGTGAGCGGCTCCTCGAAGAAGCTGATGCCGTAGGGCTCGATGCGGTGCGCGAGTTCGGTGGCGTGGAACAGGTCGAGGCCGCAGTTGGCGTCGACGTACAGCTTGACGTCGGGGCCCACGGCCTCCCGCACGGCGGCGACGCGGCGCACGTCCTCGGCGATGACTTCGTCGAGCGGGCGCGGCTCGTCGCGGCGCGCGAGCGCGTGGTTGCCGACCGTCATCTTCAGCCGCTGGAAGCCCTGCGAAACCCACAGCTTGGCCGCAGCCGCGAGCTGGTCGCGCTCGAAGAAGCCGAAGCCGAAGGTGGCGTACACCGGCACCTTCGCGCGTGCGCCGCCCAGCAGGCGCCACAGCGGCTGGCCGAGCGCACGGGCCTTGATGTCCCACAGCGCGATGTCGAGCGCGGCGATGGTGTGGCTGGCGTAGCCGGTCTGACCGCGCGGCGAGAGCAGCCAATAGAGCTTTTCCCACAGGCGCTCGGTGGCCATCGGGTCTTCGCCGACCAGCGCGGGGCCGGCCACCTCGCGCACGGCGGCGGCGATGATTTCCTCCTCGGTGATGGCCGTCATGCCGTGGCCGACGAGGCCGGTGTCGGTCTCGATCTCGGTGAGGCACAGCGACAGCGAGGTCTGCTTGTTCATACCGACCACGTCGATGGTGACGGGAATGTTCAGCGGCGTGGCACTGACGCGAACGATCTTCAAGTTTGTCTCCTTTGTTGGAGCGCGCATCTTTGCGCGCGCGCCGCCGGAGAACAATTCGTTTTTGGCGGGAGCGAGGCTTCGCGCGGCGCGAAGCCTCGACGGAGCCGGCAGCTCAGTCGGGCAAACCCAGGTGCTCCAGCACCGAGCGCGCGGCCACCGTCAGGTCCTGCTGCCTGCGCACGCACAGCAGGTGCCGGCGCAGCGCCCACGGCGCGTCGAGCTTCAGGCAGCGCAGCTTCAGTATCTGCAGCTGCGGCAGGATGGCCGCATAGGGCAGCACGCCGATGCCCACGCCCTGCTCCACCATGCGGCAGACCATGTCGAAGCTGCCCACCTGCATGCGCACCTTCAGCGGCACGCCGGCCTCCAGAGCGGTGGCCAGCAGCACTCGGTGCAGGGCCGTGCCTTCGCGCACCACGATGTGGTCGTGGCGCAGCACCTCGTCCACGCCGATGCGCCTGCGCCGCGCCAGCGGATGGTCGCGCGCCACCACCACGGCCAGCTCGTCGGTGCGGTAAGGCAGGCATTCGAGGCCCTCGGCGGGCGTGTTGCCCTCGATCACGCCGATGTCGGCGAGGCCCGCCTGCACCGCCTTCACCACCTCGGTGCTGGCGCGCTCCTGCAGGTCGATCTTCAGCACAGGGTGCAGGCGCAGGAAGGAGCCGATCTGCGCCGGCAGGAACTGCGCGATGGTCGACGCGTTGGCCGTGATGCTGACCACGCCAGCCACGCCGTTCTGGAAGTCGTCGAGCTCGGCGCCCAGCCGGTCCATGGCCGAGAGCACGGCGCGCGCATGCAGCAGCAGCCCGTGGCCCGCCGAGGTGAGCGTGACGCCGCGCGCATGGCGCACCAGCAGCGGCAGCCGCGCGCGGGCTTCGAGGTCGGAGATTCGTTTGCTGGCCGCCGCGAGCGCGATGTGGCAGCGCTTGGCGCCCTCGCTGATGCTGCCGTGATCGGCCACGGCCACGAACAGGCGCAGCGACTTCAGGTCGGCGGACATGGTGCGTGCGCTTTCAGTGCGCGACGAGGTGGTCGAACAGTTCGCGTGCGGAGGCTGGCAGCTGCTCGCGGTTGCGCGCGATCAGCTTCAGCTCGCGCTCGGCCCAGGCATCGCTGAGCGCCACGGTCGAGATGCGCATCGCCATCGACAGACGCTGCGCCGACGACGCCGGCAGCACGCCGACGCCAACACCCGCCTCGATCATCAGGCAGATGGCCTCGAAGCTGCTGACCTGGATGCGCGGGTTGAAGCCGCGCCCCGCGAGTTCGGCACGGCGCTGCAGGAAGCGGTGGATGGCGCTGCCGTGGTGCAGGCCCACGTGCTGTTCTTCGAGCGTGTCGGCAAAGGCCACCGAGGGCGCGCCCGCGAGGCGGTGCGTGGTAGGCACCACCAGCACGAGCTGGTTGCTGCCGAAGGGCCGCGCGTCGAAGTCGCCCGTGTGCACGTCGCCCGCGAGGATGCCGATGTCGGCTTCGCCGTCTGCCACCGCTCGCACGATCTCCTCGCTGAGGTATTCGCGCAGGTCCACCTGCACGGCCGGATGCTGGGTGAGGAAGCCCGCCAGCTTCTGCGGCAGGTATTCGGTGATGGAAGTGGTGTTGGCGAACACCCGCACGTGGCCCTTGATGCCCTTGCCGAAGTCCTGCATGTCGCAGCGCAGGTGCTCCATCTGCTGCATCACGCGCTTGGCGTGGTAGAGCACCGCCTGCCCCGCCGCCGTGAGGCTCACGCCCTGCGCACTGCGGTGCAGCAGCTTGCCGCCCACGGCTTCTTCCATCTGTTTGATGCGCGCGGAGGCGGCGGCCAGCGAGATGCAGGCCTTCTCCGCGCCGCGCGTGAGGCTGTGTGCGTCCGCCACGTAGACGAACAGTTTCAGGTCGAACAGGTCGAAGTGCAGATTCACCGGGCGCCGGTATCAAGGGGAAACGGAACGCGCATTGTCCGGCGAATGAGCCCGCTCGCCGCCCCGTGCGGGTTTGTCCTCAGACCGGGTCCCAGCTGAACACGTCCGCCGAGCGGTCGAGCTCGAAGAAGCTGGCGCGCATCGCGGGCATGGCGTGCTCGGCGATGCTCTGCGGCGTCCAGCCCTCCGAACGGTGGATGGAGCGCACCGGCCGCGGCTGGCTGATGAGCGAGATCTCGTTGTTGCGCACCGAGAAGATCTGGCCGTTGACCGCCGCCGCGGCGTCGCTCGCGAGGTAGACCGCCAGCGGCGCGACCTTGGCGGGCGTCATCTGCTTGATCTTGTCGACACGGGCGCGCTGCTCGTCGGTGTCGGTGGGAATGGCGCCGATCATGCGGCTCCAAGCGAAGGGCGCGATGCAGTTGGAGCGCACGTTGAATTTCTGCATGTCCAGCGCGATCGACTTCGACAGCGCCACGATGCCGAGCTTGGCCGCCGCGTAGTTGGCCTGCCCGAAGTTGCCGATGAGGCCCGAGGTGGAAGTCATGTGCACCAGCGCGCCCGAGTTCTGCTCCTTGAAGTGCGTGGCGGCCGCGCGGCTCGTGAAGTACGCGCCGTACAGGTGCACCTTGAGCACCGAGTCCCATTCGTCGACCGACATCTTGTGGAAGAAGCGGTCGCGCAGGATGCCGGCGTTGTTCACCACCACGTCGATGCGCCCGAAGCTGTCGATGGCGCACTGCACGATGCGCGCCGCGCTCGCGGCGTCGGCCACGCTGTCGGTGTTGGGCACCGCCTGCCCGCCCGCCGCGCGGATCTCGTCGACCACCTGCTGCGCGGGGCCTGCACTGCTGGTTGCGCCGCCGCCTTCGGCGTCGAGTGCACCATCGAGCGCCGCGCCGATGTCGTTGACCACCACCTTCGCGCCATGCGCCGCCATCGCCAGCGCGATGTCGCGCCCGATGCCGCCGCCCGCGCCGGTGACGACGACCACTTTTCCTTCAACCATGCTTGCCTCTGCTTCGGATGTTCGTTCGCCCACGGGGTCGCGGGCGAAATCCAGAATGCCACAGGGAGGGTTGGAGCGGGTTTGGGGTTTCCGAAGAGGGGCTTCGGCGGCCGGCCCGCCGGGCTTTACTGCCTTGCTGTCCGGATGTTCGGCGGCAGCGCCTGCGGCCAGCTCGTGCGGAACGGGTTGATGTCCAGCCCTCCGCGCCGCGTGTAGCGCGCGTACACCGCGAGCTTGTTCGGTTTGCAGCGGGTCCAGATATCCGTGAACATGCGCTCGGCGCAGGGTTCGTGGAACTCGTTGTGGTTGCGGAAGCTGATGATGTACGCGAGCAGGCCGGCCTGGTCGATGGGCGGGCCGCTGTAGCGGATCTGCACGCTGCCCCAGTCGGGCTGGCCGGTGACGAGGCAGTTGCTTTTCAGCAGGCGGCTGGTGAGGGTCTCGTTGACGGGGGCCTGCGTGGCGTCGCTGCTCAGCAGCTCGGGCGTGGGCTGGTAGTGGCTGCACTCGATGTCGAGGCGGTCGAGGTCGAGGCCGTCGAGCTCGTGCACCGGCTCGCGGTCGAACATGTCGGGCGCCAGCAGGGTCACGCCGATGGTGGCCTGCTGGTCGCTGCCGCGCCACGCGGCCTCCGACAGGTCGGCGCGCAGGCGCTCGCGCACCGCGTCGACGCTGGCGAACTGGCTGTTGTTGAAGCTGTTGAGGTAGAGCTTGAAGCTCTTGCTCTCGATGATGTTGGGCGTCTCGCAGGGGATGGTGAAGTGCGCGATGGCCAGCTGCGGCTTGCCGCGCAGGTTGAGCCAGCTCACCTCGAAGGCGGTCCATAGGTCGGCGCCGAAGAACGGCAGCGCACCGGTCTTGATGCCCATGGCTTCGCGCTGTGTGGCGCGCGCGATGGGAAAGAGCAGCGTGGGGTCGTAGTGGTCGGCGTAGGCCGAGGCGCGGCCCAGCTGCGACTGCTCGGGGGTGTTGGGGTTCGAGTCGTGGCTCATGATGTTCTTGTCGGGGCGGCATCCGCCGCATGGGCGAAGGACGCGATGTGATTGGCGAGGATGTTGCACACCTCGGGCGGCAGGTCGTGGCCCATGCCGGGAACGGAAACGAATTTCGAGCCCGGAATGCGCCGGGCCGTGTCTTCGCCGCAGGCGATGGGCACGAGCGCATCGGCATCGCCGTGCAGCACCAGCGTGGGCGACTGGATGCTCGGCAGCAGCCTGGGGCGCTCGTCGTCGGCGCCGATGGCCAGCATCTGCCGCATCAGGCCAGCCGGATGGTAGGAGCGGCGCATGCTGAAGACGAGCCGCTCGGCAAGCTCCTCGTCGGTCTGCGGATAGGCCGGGCTCTGGATGAGCCGCAGCAGCCGGATACTGTGCGCGACCAGCGCGGCCTCGTCGCGGCCCGCCGGGCGGCGCATGAGCATGGAGGTGACCTCGCGGCGCGGGCCGGGCAGGCCGCGCGCGCCGCTGGAGCTCATGATGCTCACCAGGCTGGTCGAGCGCCGAGGCGCGAAAGCGGCGATGCGCTGGGCGATCATGCCGCCCATGGAGGCGCCGACGATGTGGGCCTTGCCGATGCCCAGCGCGTCGAGCACGCCGAGCGAATCGAGCGCCATGTCCTGCAGGGTGTAGGCCGATCGCACCTTCAGGCCGAGGCGGTGGCGGATGGTTTCCCACACGATGTTGCCCACGCCCGCGTGGTCGAAGCCCTGGCTCAGGCCGATGTCGCGGTTGTCGTGGCGCACCACGCGAAAGCCCGCGTCCACCAGCTGCTGCACGAAGGCCGTCGGCCACGCGACGAGCTGCATGCCCAGACCCATGATGAGCAGGATGACGGGGCGCCCTTCGCCTCCGCTGTCGTCGACCTCGATCTGCAGCCCGTTGGCGGTGACTTTCATCGATTGCTTCGTTGTGCCTGCGCTTACTTGAACTCGCGCTCGCGCAGCCACTTGGTAGCGACCCATTTCTCGCCCGCCAGCACCGGCGCGCCGCCGTGCAGGGTGCGGGTGACGGGGTCGGGCCGGTCGTAGCTGAAGAACACGCCGCAGCCGCGCGCCGGGGCCACTTCGAGGCCCACGTCGGGAAAGGTGGTGGCGCCGCCGCCCTCGGGCTCCTGCAGGTACATCACCAGCGTGGCGACGCGCTGGCCGCCGCGCTTGAGGATGGTGGGCGTGCCGGGCTCGCTGGGGTCGAAGTAGTCGTAGTGCGGGCGGTACTGCGCACCGGGGGCGTAACGCAGGATCTGCAGGCCCTCGCCGAATTCGAGCGGCCAGCGCAGCAGCGCGGCGATGCGCTGCTCGAGGCGCGCGACGATCTCGTTCTCGCCGCGCTCGAAGAACATGCCGTCGCTGGTACGGTCGACGTTGAGCACCTCGCCGCCGGTGCGCGTCTCGACCGTGAGCGAGCGCGCGAGCCGCACGCGCGCGGCGGCGATCAGGCCTTCGCACTCCTCGGCCGACAGCAGGTTGCCGAAGACCACCACGCGCGGATGCCGCATGGTCTGCAGCACCTGCACGCGGCGATCGCCCGCGTCGATGTAAAGCGGCGCGCCGTCGAGGTCGGGCCCGGGCATCTTCGCCTGCACGGGCGGCAGCGCGACTTCCACGTTCGGGAAGCCGGCTTCCAGCTGTGCCAGCGCCCTATCGGCGGCGGCATCGTGCCAGCCCGCCGCGCGCATGGAAGCGCGCAGCGCCGGCACCGAATGCCCGGCTGCGAGCTGGGCAACCAGCCATTCGCGCAGTTCCGGACTGATAGCTTGCGACATCTCAGTATTCCTCCAAGTTGCGCCAAGACTCAAGACGCATGAAACCACCGCTGCTCGCGCCAGGAACACCGCGGAACCGGCTTTGCCGGGCCGCCGGTGTTGCCCCTGGAAGGGGGTTGGCGAAGCGACACGAAGTGCGTGAAGACCGGGGGTCATCCCAGCCTTCTCCTGAACACCAGCCTTTCGGCTGTCGATACCTGAGCGTCGAAACCATAACCCTCGAGGTCGAACTTTTCCAGTGCCTTGGGCGTGGCCGCCTTGTGCTGCACGGCCCAGCGCGCCATCAGGCCCCGGGCACGCTTGGCGAAGAAGCTCACGATCTTGTACCTGTCGCCCTTCCACTCCTCGAACACGCATTCGACCACACGGGCCTTGAGCACCTTGCGGTCCACCGACTTGAAGTACTCGTTCGACGCGACGTTGATGACCACCGGCGAACTGTCGGCCGCGAGGCGCTGGTTCAGGTGCTCGGCGATGCGCGAGCCCCAGAAGGCGTAGAGGTCCTTGCCGTGGCGGTTGGCGAGCTGGGTGCCCATCTCCAGGCGATAGGGCTGCAGCAGGTCGAGCGGGCGCAGCAGGCCGTAGAGGCCGCTGAGGATGCAGACGTGGTCCTGCGCCCAGGCCAGTTGGGCCTTCGTGAGGGTGCGGGCATCGAGCCCGCCGTAGACGTCGCCGTCGAAGGCGAAGGCGGCCTGGCGGGCGTTCTTCGGGCTGCTCTTGCTGGACCAGGCTTCGTAGCGGGCCACGTTCAGGGCAGAGAGCTTGTCCGACAGGCTCATGAGCTCGGAGATCTGCTGGGGCGACTTCTCGCGCAGCAGCTTGATGAGTTCGACCGAGGGGCCGCGGGGCGATTCGAAATGGGGCTGGGTGGCGGGGATTTCGGAGGGGACGGGGGTTTCGTAGTCGAGCGACTTCGCAGGGGAAAGCAGGAACAGCATGCCGGAATTATCAGTGGCGGCCGTGACGGGGAGCCGCCCCGGTAAAATCGCGGGCTACCTCACCTGTGTCCCCCAACGGCTCCCCAAGGGCCGTTCTGCATTTCCCCATGAGCGAACCCACCACCCCTCCCGCCCAGCCTGGTCTGGACAGCCTTTCCAAATCGTTCGAGCCCGCCGCCATCGAGGCGCACTGGGGACCCGAATGGGAGAAGCGCGGCTATGCCAAGGCCGGCTTCAGAGGCACGCAGCAACCCAAGGAAGGCGCCGAATCGTTCGCGATCCAGCTGCCGCCGCCCAACGTGACGGGCACGCTGCACATGGGCCATGCGTTCAACCAGACGATCATGGACAGCCTCACGCGGTATCACCGCATGAAGGGCGACAACACGCTGTGGGTGCCCGGCACCGACCATGCGGGCATCGCAACGCAGATCGTGGTGGAACGCCAGCTGCAGGAGCAGAAGGTCAGCCGCCACGACCTGGGCCGCAAGAACTTCGTGGCGCGCGTGTGGGAATGGAAGGAAAAGTCGGGCAACACCATCACCGAGCAGATGCGCCGCATGGGCGACACGGTGGACTGGAGCCGCGAATACTTCACCATGGACGACGACCTCTCCAAGGTCGTCACCCACACCTTCGTGAAGCTGTACGAGGAAGGCCTGATCTACCGCGGCAAGCGCCTGGGCAACTGGGACCCGGTGCTCAAGACCTCGGTGAGCGACCTCGAAGTGGAAAGCGAAGAGGAAGACGGCTCGCTCTGGCACATCGCCTACCCGCTCGAAGACGGCAGCGGCGCGCTGACCGTGGCCACCACCCGGCCCGAGACCATGCTCGGCGACACGGCCGTGATGGTCCACCCCGAAGACGAGCGCTACAAGCATCTCATCGGCCAGCGCGTGAAGCTGCCGCTGGTGGACCGGCTGATCCCGATCATTGCCGACGACTATGTCGACAAGGAGTTCGGCACCGGCGTCGTGAAGGTCACGCCCGCGCACGACTACAACGACTACGCCGTCGGCCAGCGCCACAAGCTGGACATGATCGGCGTGCTCACGCTCGACGCGACCATCAACGACAACGCCCCCGAGAAGTACCGCGGCCTCGACCGATTCGTGGCGCGCAAGGCCATCGTGGCCGACCTCGACGCGCTGGGCCTGCTGGTCGAGGTGAAGAAGCACAAGCTGATGGTGCCGCGGTGCGCGCGCTCGGGCGCCATCGTCGAGCCGATGCTCACCGACCAGTGGTACGTGGCCATGACGCGCCCTGGCGCCGACGGCCAGTCGATCGCGCAGAAGGCCATCGACGTGGTGAAGTCGGGCGAAGTACGCTTCGTGCCCGAGAACTGGGTCAACACCTACAACCACTGGATGGAGAACATCCAGGACTGGACTATCTCGCGCCAGCTGTGGTGGGGCCACCAGATTCCCGCCTGGTACGACGAGGAAGGCAACGTGTACGTGGCGGAAGACGAAGCCGCCGCGCAGGCCAAGGCGCCCGGCAGGAAGCTGGTGCGCGACGAGGACGTGCTCGACACCTGGTATTCGTCGGCGCTGGTGCCCTTCTCCTCGCTGGGCTGGCCCGGGAAGACACAGGACCTCGACCTGTACCTGCCCTCGACCGTGCTGGTGACGGGCTACGACATCATCTTCTTCTGGGTCGCCCGGATGATCATGATGACCAAGCACTTCATCGGCAAGGTGCCGTTCAAGCACGTGTACATCCACGGCCTGGTGCGCGACGCTCAGGGCAAGAAGATGAGCAAGTCCGAAGGCAACGTGCTCGACCCGGTGGACCTGATCGACGGCATCGAGCTGCCCGCGCTCCTGGACAAGCGCACGCAGGGCCTGCGCAAGCCAGAGACGGCGCCGGCCGTTCGCAAGAACACGCAAAAAGAGTTTCCCGACGGCATCCCGGCCTTCGGCGCCGACGCGCTGCGCTTCACCTTCGCCTCGCTGGCCTCATTGGGCCGCAGCATCAACTTCGACTCGAAGCGCTGCGAGGGCTATCGCAACTTCTGCAACAAGCTGTGGAACGCCACGCGCTTCGTGCTGATGAACTGCGAGGGCCAGGACTGCGGCCTGCTGGAGCACAGCAAGGAGGACTGCAAGGTCGGCGGCAAGGCGCACGGCTACCTGAAGTTCAGCCGCGCCGACTACTGGATCGTGTCGAAGCTGCAGCGCGTGGAGGCCGAGGTGGCCCAGGGCTTCGAGGAATACCGCCTCGACAACGTCGCTACCGCGATCTACCAGTTCGCATGGGACGAGTTTTGCGACTGGTACCTGGAAATCGCCAAGGTGCAGATCCAGACCGGCGACGACGCGCAGAAGCGCGCCACGCGCCGCACGCTGATCCGCGTGCTCGAGACGCTGCTGCGCCTGGCGCACCCGGTGATTCCGTTCATCACGGAAGAGCTGTGGCAGAAGGTTTCGAAGGTTGCAGGACGTGAGGGCGAGTCGATCATGGTCGCCGCCTATCCGAAGAGCCAGCCCGAGAAGATCGACGAGGTGGCCGAGGCGCATGCGGCGCGGCTGAAGGCGCTGGTGGATGCATGCCGCACGCTGCGTGGCGAGATGAACGTGTCGCCCGCCACGCGCCTGCCGCTCTACGCGGTGGCCGACGATGCCGAGGGCGCGGCCTTCCTGCGCGAATCCGCGCCGGTGCTGCAGGCGCTCGCCAAGCTCAAGGAAGTGAAGGTCTTCGACGACGAGGCCTCGTGGTCGGCTGCCGCCGAAGCCGCGCCGGTCGCGGTGGTGGGTGCCGCGCGCCTGTGCCTGCACATGGAGATCGACAAGGCCGCGGAGAAGGTTCGCATCGGCAAGGAAGTCGCGCGCGTCGAGGGCGAGATCGCCAAGGTGCACTCCAAGCTGGGTAACGAAGCGTTCGTCGCGAAGGCCCCGCCGGCCGTGATCGAGCAGGAACGTAAACGTCTGACTGACTTCACAGCCACTCTGGAACGTTTGCGCGACCAGCTTGTACGCCTCGGCTGACAGACTCCGGGTTTCGAAGGCGTTTAGGATGCTTGGAGCGGCTGCGCGCCGTTTCGCATCCTGCCATCCCCCTCTTTGACGAAAGACGCTGAACCGCCCATGTCCACATCCGCGACCCGCATCCGCAAGGCCGTATTCCCCGTTGCCGGCTTCGGTACCCGCTTCCTGCCGGCCACCAAGGCGCAGCCCAAGGAAATGCTGCCGGTGGTCGACAAGCCGCTGATCCAGTACGCCGTCGAAGAGGCGTACGCAGCCGGCATCCGCGACATGATCTTCGTGACCGGGCGCAACAAGCGCGCCATCGAAGACCACTACGACACCGCCTACGAACTCGAGAGCCAGCTCGAGGCCAGCGGCAAGACCGCCCTGCTGAACATCGCCCGCTCGGTCATGCCCGACGACATGACCTGCTCCTACGTTCGCCAGCCGCGCATGCTGGGCCTGGGCCACGCGGTGCTGTGCGCCGAGCACCTGGTCGGCAACGAGCCTTTCGCCGTGCTGCTGGCGGACGACCTGATGGTCGGTCCCGACGGCGGCCAGCCGGTGCTGGCGCAGATGACCGAAGCCTTCGCCCGCCTCGGCGGCTCGCTGCTCGCGGTGCAGGAGGTGCCGCTGGCGCACGTCAAGCGCTACGGCATCGTGGCCGGCGACGCGATCGAAGAAGGCCTGGTGAAGGTCAACCGCATGGTCGAGAAGCCGAAGCCCGAAGATGCGCCCTCGCGCCTCGGCGTGGCAGGCCGCTACATCCTCACGCCGGGCGTGTTCGACGAGATCCGCAACCAGCCCAAGGGCGCGGGCGGCGAGATCCAGCTGACCGACGGCATCGCGGCGCTGATGAAGAAGGAATCGGTCTACGCGTACTCGTACAAGGGCATCCGCTACGACTGCGGCAGCAAGGAAGGCTTCCTGCAGGCATCGGTGGAACTGGCGCTGGCGCACCCCGAAGTGGGCGCGGATTTCCGCGAGTACCTCAAGAGCCTGAAGCTGTAATCCGCAGCTTCGAGCACACGCAGAAAGGGCCGCAAAAGCGGCCCTTTTTCTTCTCGGCTCGTCGAGCTCAGCGGCGCTTCAGCACATGGATGAAGTCGGTGCCGACGGTCTCCTGCTCCATCAGCTCGTTGCCGGTCTGGCGCGCGAAGGCCTGGAAGTCGCGGATCGAGCCGGGGTCGGTCGACACCACCTTCAGCAGTTGGCCGCTCGTCATCTCGTTGAGCGACTTCTTCGCCTTGAGGATGGGCAGCGGGCAGTTCAGGCCGCGCGTGTCGAGTTCGCGATCAACTTGCATTGCCGGGCTCCGGGGGCAAGTTGAGGCCGCGGCGGCGCTCCTCATTCTCGGCGGCGGTGAAGAACACCGGCTCATGGCCGCGCGTGCGCAGCCAGTCGGCCAGCGCATAGCCTGTGCCGGCGGGCCAGCACTTGAGATCGGGCAGGTCGTAGAGGCGGTAGTCGACCAGCTCGGGCGAGAGCTTCACCTCGCCGTCGGCCACCACGTGGTAGGCGATGATGACCTGGTTCATGCGCTGGAAGTCGTAGGCGCCGACGATCTTCGTGGCGCTCACGTCGAGGTTGGTTTCTTCCTTCACCTCGCGCGCGATGCCTTCCTCGGGCGTTTCGCCGGCTTCCATGAAGCCGGTGATGAGCGCGAACATCTTGCCGGGCCACGCCGCGTTGCGCGCCAGCAGCACCTGTCCGCGGTACTCGACGATGGCGGCGAGCACCGGCGTCGGGTTGTTCCAGTGCGTGTGGCCGCAGTTGGTGCAGCGCAGGCGCTCCTTGGGGCCGCCGTCTTCCATCAGCGCGATCCACTCGAGCGGCGTGGCACAGACCTGGCAGAACTTGGGATGGGGCATGGGGTTCTCAGCCTTCTTGTTGTTGAGTAGTGGCCCCTTCCAGGAACACCGCAGAACCGGCTTTGCCGGGCTGCAGGTGTTGCCCCCGGAGGGGGTTGGCGAAGCGACACGAAGTGCGCATAGCCTGGGGGCGGGCCTTGTCAGGCGGGGAAGACGCCGGTGGAGAGATAACGGTCGCCGCGGTCGCAGACCACGAACACGATGGTGGCGTTCTCCACCGTCTTCGACACTTCGAGCGCGGCCCACAGCGCGCCTGCGGCAGAGATGCCGCCGAAGATGCCTTCCTCGCGCGCGAGGCGGCGGCACATCTCTTCGGCATCGCTCTGGCTCACGCTGATTTCCTCGTCGACGCGGCTGGGATCGAAGATCTTCGGCAGGTACTCGGCGGGCCACTTGCGGATGCCCGGAATGCGCGAGCCTTCGGCCGGCTGCGCGCCGATGATGCGCACGGCCGGGTTCTTCTCTTTCAGGAAGCGCGAGACGCCGGTGATGGTGCCGGTGGTGCCCATGGCGCTCACGAAGTGCGTGACCTTGCCCTTGGTGTCGGCCCATATCTCGGGGCCGGTGGTCTCGTAGTGGATGCGCGGGTTGTCGGGGTTGGCGAACTGGTCGAGCACGCGGCCCTTGCCCTGGGCCACCATCTGCTCGGCAAGATCGCGCGCGTATTCCATGCCGCCGCTCTTGGGCGTGAGCACCAGTTCGGCGCCGAAGGCCTTCATGGTCTGTGCGCGCTCCACGGAGAGGTCCTCCGGCATGATGAGCACCATGCGGTAGCCCTTGATGGCCGCGGCCATCGCAAGCGCGATGCCGGTGTTGCCGGAGGTGGCTTCGATGAGCGTGTCGCCGGGCTTGATTTCGCCGCGCTCCTCTGCGCGCCGGATCATCGAGAGGGCCGGCCTGTCCTTGACGGAACCGGCGGGATTGTTGCCTTCGAGCTTGCCGAGAATCACGTTGCCGCGCCTGGCGTTTTCTGCGGCATCGATGCGTTGCAGTGCGACCAGAGGGGTCTTGCCGATGGCGTCTTCGATCGTCGGATAGTTCATGCCAGCCACTGTGCCATAATTTTGGGCTTCATTCAGAACCCTGCCCGGGTGGTGAAATTGGTAGACGCAGGGGACTCAAAATCCCCCGCCGCAAGGCGTGCCGGTTCGATTCCGGCCCCGGGCACCAGCTTGGCTCTCCCCCAGGCTTCGCGCACTTCGTGTCGCTGCGCCAACCCCTTCCGGGGGCGACACCGGTGGCCCGGCGGAGCCGGTTCCACGGTGTCCTTGTAAAAGACTCCTTCTCCCCCGTTTTTCTTATGCTGTTTCGCGCAGGCCGGTGTGTACCGTCGGATGCGCAAGCCGCACCCTCAGTTCGCGCTTCAGCCTTGTGTTGTCCAGCCGGCGCGATTCCCCCATGAAGCTCAGCAGCTGCAGCGGAAGCTGCCGCTCGGCCTCGCCTCGGGCCACGCGGGGCGGGCGGGGCATGCCGTAGAGATCGGCGGCCAGGTCGATGTAGTCGCCCATGCGCAGTTCGGTGTCGTCGGCGGCGTGCACGACGCGCTGCGGCTTGCCGCGGTAGAGCGCGGCGATGCAGGCTCGGGCGAGGTCGTCGGCGTGGATGTGGCTGGTGTAGACGTCGTCCTCGCGCCGCAGCACGGGCGTGCCGCGCTGCAGACGGGCGCGGGGGGTGCCGTTCTCGCGGTCGGGGGCGTAGATGCCCGGAATGCGCAGGATGCTGGCGCGCACGCCCGCGCTGCGGCCGAGCCAGCGCACTGCGCGTTCGGCGTCGACGCGGCGGTGGGAGCGTGGGGTGTCGGGGCGCACGGCGCGGGTTTCGTCGATGCGGGCGCCGCCGCAGTCGCCATAGACGCCGCTGGTGGAGCCGTAGACGAAAGCCGAGGGCACGGAGCGCAGCCGCAGGGCCCGCGCCAGCGTGGTGGTGCGCTGGTCGCGCCACCAGGCGGGGCCGCCGTCGCGCGCGGGGGGCGCCAGGTGCAGCACGCGGGTGGCGATGCCGGCGAGGCGGCGAAGGGTGGCCGGATCGTCCAGGTTGCCCACCAGGGGGCGTATTCCGGCAGCGCGCAAGGTGGCCACGCGGTCGGCCGATGAAGTGAGCGCCACCAGCTGCGTGCGGCCGCGCAGGTCGCGCGCCACGCGCTGGCCGACGTCGCCGCAACCGACGATCAGCAGGCGTTCGCGCCGGAACCGCGCTGGCAGCGCGCCGGAGGGGCTATTGATTGAAGGCAAAATCCTGTTCCCGTCTTCCCAATTCAGTTGCTGCTCTCCTGGCCGCAGGCGGCCCGGAAAGAGCGTTACCCCTCGAAGAATACCGATGACTGTCACGGCGCCGCACGAAGCGGGCTTTTCCATCACCGTCGAACCCAGCGGGCGCCATTTCGTGGTCCAGGGCGACGAAACCATCCTGGCCGCGGGCATCCGCCAGGGCATCGGCCTGCCCTACGGCTGCAAGGACGGCGCCTGCGGCTCGTGCAAGTGCAAGAAGCTCTCGGGCGAGGTCACCCTTGGCCCTCACCAGAGCAAAGCCCTGAGCGCCGAGGAGCAGCTGGCCGGCTACGTGCTCACCTGCTGCGCCCATCCCACGAGCGACGTGGTGCTCGAATCTCGCCAGGTCACCGAGGCCGGCGCGCTGCCGATCCGCAAGATGCCGGTGCGGGTGATGGCTCTCACGCGCCAGTCGCACGACGTGATGCTGGTGCGCCTGCAGCTGCCGGCCGGCGAGCCGCTGCAGTTCTACGCAGGCCAGTACGTCGAATTCATCCTGCGCGACGGCGCGCGCCGCAGCTACTCGATGGCCAATGCGCCGCACACGCTGGCCCAGCCCGGCACGGGCATCGAGCTGCACCTGCGGCACCTGCCCGGCGGCAAGTTCACCGACCACGTCTTCGGCACGATGAAGGAAAAGGAGATCCTGCGCATCGAAGGCCCCTTCGGCAGCTTCTTCCTGCGCGAGGACTCCGACAAGCCGATGATCCTGCTGGCCTCCGGCACCGGCTTCGCGCCGATCAAGGCGCTGCTGGAGCACATGCAGTTCAAGGGTATCGACCGGCCCGCCACGCTCTACTGGGGTGGCCGCCGCCCCGAGGACCTGTACATGGACGGCTGGCTGCGCGAGCAGATGGCACAGATGCCGAACCTGCGCTACGTGCCCGTCGTCTCCAACGCCACGCCCGAGGACAACTGGACCGGCCGCACCGGCTTCGTCCACAAGGCCGTGCTCGAAGACTTCGCCGACCTTTCCGGCCACCAGGTGTATGCCTGCGGCGCGCCCATCGTGGTCGACTCGGCCAAGCGCGACTATGTGGCGCTGGCGGGACTGCCGGAAGAAGAGTTCTTCGCCGATGCGTTCACCACGGAGGCGGACAAGGCCCTCCCCTGAGATTTCCCCGACCTCTCGGTATCCCGAGAACAGACCCAAGAACAAAATGAAGACGAGACACTTCCTCCTCACCCTGATCGCAAGCGCCACCGCCCTGCTGGGCACCGGCCAGGCCATGGCGCAGCAATCGCAGCGCCCCATCCGCCTGGTGGTTCCCTATGCGGCCGGCGGTCCGATCGACAACACGGCGCGCATCCTGGCCGAGCGCGTGAAGGACTCTCTGGGCACGGTCATCATCGACAACAAGCCCGGCGCGGGCGGCAACATCGGCGCCGACGCGGTGGCGAAGGCGCCGGCCGACGGCCTGACGATCGGCATCGCGGCCACCGCCACCAATGCGGTGAACCCGTGGCTCTACAGCAAGATGCCGTTCAACGCCGCGACCGACTTCGCGCCGATCACGCAGATGGTCCGCGTGCCCAACGTGCTGGTGATGAACGCCGACACCGCCAGGCGCCTGAACATCAACAGCGTGGCCGACCTGATCCGCTACGCCAAGGCCAACCCCGCCAAGCTCAACTACGGCAGCGGCGGCAACGGCAGCGCGGGGCACCTCGCGGGCGAGCTGTTCAAGAAGGAAGCAGGCATCTTCGCGCTGCACATTCCGTACAACGGCGGCAATCCGGCGCAACTGGCGCTGATCTCGGGCCAGGTCGACTTCAACTTCGACAACCTCGCCACCGCCGCGCCGAACATCCGCTCGGGCAAGCTCAAGGCGCTCGCGGTGACGACGCTGCAGCGCAGCAGCTCGCTGCCCGAGGTGCCGCCCGTGGCCGACACGCTCAAGGGCTTCTCGATCGACACCTGGTGGGGCCTGGTCGCGCCGGCCGGCACGCCGCACGACGTGGTCGTGAAGCTCAACCAGGCCTTCGTGGCGGCGCTGAATGCGCCGGAGACGAAGACCCGCTTCGCCTCTCTGCTGGCCGAGCCGGTGGGCAGTTCGCCCGAGCAGTTCGGCGCCTTCATGAAGAGCGAGCTCGCCAAGTACGAGAAGGTCGTCAAGGCCACCGGCGCGAAGGTGGACTGACGAGGTCCTCGGGCAAGGCCTCCTCGCGGCGCAACGCCACCGAGGAGTCATCGCCCGAATAGCTGCGCAGCCCCGCGAGGTCGAGCACCTCGACACCGCCATGCTCCACGCGCAGCAGACCGTCGCGCTGCAGGGCGTGCAGCGCGCGGTTGGCGCGCTGTCGCGACACCGCCGAAAGCAGGCCGATCTCGTCCTGGCTCAATCGCACGAAGCGGTCGGCGCGCGGATAGAGGATCGGATCGAACAGGCTGGCGAGGCAGCGCGCCACGCGCGCGTCGGGCCCCAGCAGCCGGTCGAATTCCATGAGCCCGATGAACAGGCTCAGCCGCGCATTGATGTGTAACAACAGAAACCGATTGAATTCGATGTTGGAGGCCAAGAGCCGCTCGAAGCTGTGCTTCGGGATGCATGCGACGCGGGTGGGCCGCAGCGCCACGCCGTCGTAGCGCCAAGGGCCGGGGGTGAGCAGGGAGCCCTCCCGCTCCAGCCTCCGGCGGTGACGCCGGTGAAGGTGGAAACGCGGCCGTCCGGCAGCGACACGGACATCTTCAGCAAGCCGTCCATCACGCCGACCCAGTGATCGGCGGGCTCGCCGCGCCGCACGACGAAGCCGCCGGCTGGAACGGTGCGCTCATGGGACTCCTGCACGACACGATCGAGTTCCTCGCTCGTGAGGGCTCGCGCCCACAGACTCTCGCGGAGCATGTTCTCCAGCGCGCTCGTCGACATCGTCGGGTCTCCTCCCAGGACACGGCCGGCTCGTCGCAAGAGCCGGTCCATCGCGGGCCGTAAGGAATGTCGTTCCAACGACATCCCGGGCGCGGGGATGATGCCACAGTCGCCCGCGTTCGCCACCACGACAAGGAGACAACGATGAAGCGTTCGAACGATAGGCCGCGCCCCCCACGCGGACCGGACGACGGTGATTCGCCGGGCCTGCGCCGGCGCGACGTGCTGGGCTATGCGACGGCCGCGCCGCTGCTGTCGGCGACCGCCGGACTGGGCGGCCTCACCGCCTCCTCCCGCGCAGTCGCCGCGCTGCTGCCGATGACGCCTCCCGACACCACCGACCTCTTCGACATCGGCGATGCGGTGACGCTGACTTCGCTGCCGACCATGCCCCTCGTGAAAGTGACGAACGGCGAGAACGGCCGCGTGCGGCTCGCGCTGCCGCGGCTGGAAGTGGGCCAGGGCATCGCCACGGCCACCGCGATGATGCTGGCCGACAAGCTGCGGCTGCCGCTGAGCGCGATCGAGGTGACCTCGGCCGACGCCAGCCCCGAGCTGATCTGGAACCAGCTCACCGGCGGCTCGTCGAGCGTGCGTTCGCTGCATGCCGGGATGCCGCTGCTGGGAGGCCTCGGCGGCGTGCTCTCGGGCTCCACGCCATCGGTGGTGGGGCAGCGCGTCACGCGGCTCGACGCGCTGGACATCGTCACCGGGCGCAAGAAGTTCACGCTCGACCAGGCGGTGCCCGGCGCGATGCCGACGATGGTGCGGCGCCCGCCGACCATCAACGGCAAGTTCGTGAGCATCAACAACATGAACACGGTGATGGCCATGCCGGGCGTGATCGGCGTGGTGCCCATACCCTCGACCAACGGCATCACGCCGACGCCGCCCGGCGTGGCCGTGATGGCCGAGACCTTCGGGCAGGCATGGGCCGCGGTGAACGCGCTCGACGTGACATGGGGCGCCGGCCCGATCGACGGCGAGTCGAACGCGACCATCATGCGCAAGCTGAAGTCGGCGCTGCTGCCCTTCGCGCTGCCGCCGCTGGGCGCGCTGACCGTGGAGGGCGAATTCGAGTTCGCGCCGGCCGCGCACTGCCCGATGGAAGTGGAGTGCGCGATCGCCGACGTACGCCCTGATCGCGCCGAGATCTGGGCCGGGCTGCAGAGCCCCATCGTCACGCAGCAGGCGGTGGCGGCCGAGCTGGGCCTGCCGCTGGCCAAGGTGACCGTGCATGTAGTGCCCTCGGGCGGCTCCTTCGGCCGGCGCCTCTTCTGGGACCCGGTGCTGCAGGCGATCCAGGTGTCGAAGGCGCTCGGGCGCCCCTGCCGCCTGATGTACCACCGCACCGACGACATGCGCCACACGCGCATGCGCCCGCCGATGTTCCACAAGGCGCGCGCCACGATGCTGCTGGGCCAGGTGATCGCCTTCGAGCAGCGCATCGCCGGCGTGCGGCTCGACACACGCCACGGCTTCGGCAACATGCTGGAGGCCGCGGCCATCGCGCTGCCCAACGCCTTTCCGCAGACGGTGGGCAACTTCGCGATCGAGCAGATCATGTTCAAGACCATGGTCTCCTCGCCCTACAACTTCGGCGTGACGACCAAGCTGCTGACGCCGGTGGCGATGGACATGAACACCTGCTCGTACCGCTCGGTGCACATCCAGCCCTCGCGGCTGGTGGAGGAGATCCTGGTCGACGAGATGGCCAAGGCGGCGGGCAAGGACCCGGTCGCATTCCGGCTTGAGTACCTGCGCCTGCCGCGCGCCCGCGCGGTGCTCAAGGCGGTGGCCGAGGCGGCGCAGTGGGGCAAGGCGATGCCCGCGGGCTTCGCGCAGGGCGTGGGCGTGCACCAGGAGACGAAGTCGTTCACGGCCTGCATCGTGGAGATCGACGCGCGGGTGCCGTCGGCCGCGAAGGTGGTGCGCGCCACGATCGCGATCGACGTCGGCACGCCCGTCAATCCCTCGGGCATCGAGGCGCAGATGCAGGGCGGCCTGTGCGAATCGATCGCGCTGGTGCTCACCGCGGGCCTGCACATCCAGAACGGGCTGCCGCTGGAAGGCAGCTATTCGCAGTACCACTTCTCGCGCATGAAGAACTACCCGAAGGACGTGAAGGTCATCATCATGCCGCCCAGCGGCGAGGCCATCGGCGGCCTGGGCGAAGTGGGCCTGTCGGCGAGCTCGGGCGCGATCGCCAATGCGTACGCGCGCGCCACCGGCACCAAGCCGCGCAGCTTTCCGCTGAACTTCCCGGTGGACTTCACGCCGATCCCGCCGGGCAAGCTGCCCACGCCCGTCAACGTTCCGATCCCGACCTGAGGAGGCCCCCCATGCCAGTGCAATCTTTCAAGGTGAACGGCCAGAACGTCGACGTCGAGGCGCCCGACGACATGGCCCTGCTCTGGGTGCTGCGCGACAAGCTCGGCATCACCGGGCCGAAGTACGGCTGCGGCATCAACGTGTGCAAGGCCTGCACCTGCCACGTGGACGGCAAGGCCGTCACCACCTGCTCGACGCGGGTGTCCGACGTGCGCGGCCGGCAGGTGACGACCATCGAGGGGCTGGCCAACGGCAACACGCTGCACCCGGTGCAGCAGGCCTGGCTGAACCTCGACGTGCCGCAGTGCGGCTTCTGCCAGCCGGGACAGATCATGGCCGCGGTGGACCTGCTGCGCCGCACGCGCAACCCGACGGACGCCGACATCGACGCCATCGAGAACGTGTGCCGCTGCGGCACCTACGGCCGCATCCGCGAGGCCATCAAGGCTGCGGCTGCGGCGATGGGGTAGGAAGAGAGAAAGAGCTTATTCGCCAAGGTAGGCGGCCCGCACGCGCGGGTCGCTCAGCAGTTCCTTGGCGTCGCCGTTCATGGTGATGAGCCCCGACTCCATCACGTAGCCGCGGTCGGCCAGCTGCAGCGCGCGGTTGGCGTTCTGCTCCACCAGCAGGATGGTCACGCCCTGCGAGGCCACGGTCTGCACCACCTCGAAGATCTTGTCGCACATGATGGGCGAAAGGCCCATGGTGGGTTCGTCCAGCAGCAGCACCTTGGGGCGCGCCATGAGCGCGCGGCCCATGGCCAGCATCTGCTGCTCGCCGCCCGACATGGTGCCGGCCAGCTGGTCCTTGCGCTCGCGCAGACGCGGGAAGGTGACGAACACGCGCTCCATGTCGCTCGCGATGGCTGCCTTGTCCTTGCGGATGTAGGCGCCGATCTGCAGGTTCTCGGTGATGGTCATGCGCGTGAACACGCCACGGCCTTCCGGCACCATCACGAGGCCCTCTTCCACCAGGTCCCAGGCGCCGCGGCCCTTGATGCTGCGGCCCAGGAACTCGATGTTGCCGGCCCCGGCCGGCAGCGTGCCTGTGATGGCCTTCATGGTGGTGGTCTTGCCGGCGCCGTTGGAGCCGATCAGCGAGACCAGCTCGCCCTCGCGCACCTCGAAGTCCACGCCCTTGACGGCCTGGATGCCGCCGTAGCCCACCTTCAGGCCGTTGACCTTCAGCAGCACCTTGCCCGCCGTCTTCGTCGCGGTGTCTTGTTCGCTCGTCATCGTTGCTGCGCTCATCTCAATGTCCTCCGGTGCCGAGGTAGGCCTCGATCACCTTCTCGTTCTTCTGCACGTCCACCGGGGTGCCCTCGGCGATCTGCTTGCCGTAGTCCAGCACGGTGACCCGGTCGCACAGGCCCATGATGAGCTTGACGTCGTGCTCGATGATCAGGATGGTGCGGTTGTCGCGGCGGATGCGGTCGATCAGCTCGCGCAGCGCCACCTTCTCGGTGGAGTTCATGCCGGCGGCAGGCTCGTCCAGCGCGATGAGCTGCGGGTCGGTGGCCAGGGCGCGTGCGATTTCCAGGCGGCGCTGGTCGCCGTACGACAACGTGCGCGCCTTGTAGTCGGCGAACTTGCCGATGCCCACGTAGTCGAGCAGTTCGTGCGCGCGGTCGGCGATGGCCTTTTCCTCGGCCTTGAAGCCGCCGGTGCGGAACATCGCGCCGAGCACGCCCGAATGCGTGCGGATGTGGCGCCCGACCATCACGTTCTCGAGCGCCGTCATTTCGGCGAAGAGGCGGATGTTCTGGAAGGTGCGCGCGATGCCGGCTTTCGCCACTTCATGCACCGCCGTCGGCTGGTAGGGCTTGCCCGCGAGCTCGAAGGTGCCGCTGTCGGGCGTGTAGAGCCCCGTGATCACGTTGAAGAAGGTGGTCTTGCCGGCACCGTTGGGGCCGATCAGTCCGTAGACCTGGCCGCGCTTGATGGTGATGCCCACGTCGGAGAGGGCCTGCAGCCCGCCGAAACGCTTGGAGATGCCCCGGACGTCGAGGATGGTGTCTGTCGTCATGTTGATTCTTCCTCGGGCGTTCAGGGATTGATCGACATGGGACGGGAAGCCGCGCCCGGCAGTTCGTCTGCGGGCGTGTCGACGCCCGGCGCGTGGGTCTGCAGCGATCCGGGCGCCACGGCCGCATGGGCCGGGTCGACGGGCGCCACGCCCTTCCTGGCGAGCGTCTTGCCATGCTCGGGCGAGGGCCACAGGCCGCGCGGACGCACCAGCATGATGACGATCATGGCCAGGGCGATGAACAGCTGGCGCAGGATGGACGCGTCGAGGCGGCCGTCGGTCAGCGACTGCAGCGGGCCCGCCACGTAGCGCAGCACTTCGGGCAGCGCGGCCAGCAGGATGGCGCCCAGGATCACGCCGGGCAGGTGGCCGATGCCGCCGAGCACGACCATGGCCACGATCATCACCGACTCCATCAGGCTGAAGGACTCGGGCGACACGAAGCCCTGGAAGGCCGCGAACATCGCGCCCGAAACGCCGCCGAAGCTCGCGCCCATGCCGAAGGCCAGCAGCTTCATGTTGCGGGTGTTGATGCCCATGGCCTTGGCGGCGATCTCGTCCTCGCGGATGGCCATCCATGCGCGGCCGATGCGCGAGAGCTGCAGGCGGTGCGAGATCAGGATAGTGACCAGCACCAGCACCAGGAACAGGTAGTAGTAGAGCGTGACCGAGGAGATGGTGAAGCCGTCGAACTTCAGCGCCTTGCCCAGGTCGAGCCCCCAGAACTTGATCGAGTCGATCGAGGTGATGCCCTTCGGACCGTTGGTGATGTTCACCGGCTGGTCGAGGTTGTTCAGGAACACGCGGATGATTTCGCCGAAGCCGAGCGTGACGATGGCGAGGTAGTCGCCACGCAGCTTCAGCGTGGGCGCGCCCAGCAGCACGCCGAGCACCGCCGCCAGCACGAAGGCTGCCGGTATCACGATCAGCAGCGAGGTGTGCATGCCGTTCGGGAAGGTGATCTTGAACCACTCGAAGGTCTCGGACAGGTGCGACGAGCCCATCAGCGCGAAGAGGTAGGCCCCCACCGCGAAGAAGGCGACGTAGCCCAGGTCGAGCAGGCCGGCGTAGCCGACCACGATGTTCAGGCCCAGGGCCAGCAGCACGTAGAGCAGTGCGATGTCGGCGATGCGCACCCATGCGTTGCCCTGCATCTGCAGCAGCAGCGGCAGCGCGAGCACGGCGATGGCGCCGATGATCCAGAGGGCGAAGTTCTTGCTGTTCTTCATGATGGCAAGCTCCTCAGGCGCGGTCGGCCACGCGTTCGCCGAGCAGACCGGACGGACGCAGCGTGAGCATGACGATCAGCACGATGAACGCGAAGATGTCGCTGTAGTTGCTGCCCAGCACGCCGCCGGTGATCGTTCCGATGTAGCCGGAGCCGATGGCTTCGATGAGGCCGAGCAGGATGCCGCCGACCACCGCGCCGGCCAGGTTGCCGATGCCGCCGAACACGGCCGCGGTGAAGGCCTTGAGGCCGGGCAGGAAGCCCATGGCGTGCTGCGCGATGCCGTAGTTGGACGCATACATCACGCCGGCGATGGCCGCGAGCACGGCACCGATGATGAAGGTGGCCGAGATGACCATGTCGGGTCGGATGCCCATGAGCGCGGCGACGCGCGGGTTCTCGGCGGTGGCGCGCATCGCGCGGCCGAGCTTGGTGTAGTTGACCAGCCACATGAGCACCACGAGCGAGAACGCCGTGACGCTGAGGATCATGACCTGGGTGGGCGAGATGACCGCGCCGCCGAGGTGGATCGGGTCGGAAGGCAGGAGCGTGGGATACGCCTTGTTGGTCGGCTTCCAGATGATCATTGCCAGCGTCTGCAGCAGGATCGACATGCCGATGGCGGTGATGAGCGGCGCGAGCTTGGGGCTGTTGCGCAGCGGCCGGTAGGCCACCTTCTCGATCACGAAGTTGAGGGTTGCCGCGACGACGCAGGCAATGATCAGCGCGATGAAGAGGATCAGCCAGCCCGGTGTGTTGGGCATGCCGTCCTTCATGAGCCCGATGATGGTCCAGCTCGTGAGCGCCCCCACCATCAGCACTTCACCGTGCGCAAAGTTGATCAGATTGATGATGCCGTACACCATTGTGTAGCCCAAGGCTATCAAGGCGTACATGCTGCCGAGAACCAGACCGTTGATGATCTGCTGCAGCAAAATGTCCATAACGCGATTTCCTATGTGTTGCACCGTTGGGGTGCCATTCACCCACCGGGTCACCGGTTTGGCGCCCCTGGCTTGACAAGCAAAAAACCAGCCAACATGTGTCGCCGGCGGATTTGTGGGCGGGATTGTAGTCACGCACCAGCGCTGATTTGGTGCGCGCGGACCGGGGTTTACCCGCTCACGTCATGCTGTATGCGCGTGGGGTCATGCACGCTTTGCGCACATGGTGCAACAGGGTATAGACAGCTGTATCAGCCCTTGGCTTCGTCGTTGCGACGACGCAGTTCGCGCAGCTTTTCCGCGATGCGGATTTCGAGTCCACGCTCCACCGGTTCGTAGAAGACCTGACCCTGCAAGCCATCTGGAAGGTAGCGCTCGCCGGCGGCGAAACCGCCCTCCTCGTCGTGCGCATAGCGGTAACCCTTGCCGTAGTCGAGCTCCTTCATGAGCCTGGTCGGCGCATTGCGCAGGTGCATGGGCACCGGGCGCGTGCTGTCGGTCTTCACGAGGGCGCGCACCGCGTTGTAGGCCTTGTAGACGGCGTTCGACTTGGGCGCGATCGCGAGGTAGACCACGCACTCGGCCAGCGCCAGTTCGCCCTCCGGGGTACCCAGTCGCTCATAGACCTCTGCCGCGTCGAGCGCGAGGCGCAATGCACGCGGATCGGCCAGGCCGATGTCTTCGCTGGCCATGCGCACCAACCGGCGCGCCATGTAGCGCGGATCGGCACCGCCATCGAGCATGCGCACGAACCAGTAGAGCGCAGCATCGGGGTCGCTGCCGCGCACCGACTTGTGCAGTGCGCTGATGGTGTCGTAGAACTGCTCGCCGCCCTTGTCGTAGCGGCGCATGCGCTCGCCAAGCACGCGCAGCAGCCATTCGTCGGTGATGTGGTCGAGCTTCTCGGCGCGCGCCGCGACCGCCAGGGTCTCGAGCGTGTTGAGCAGCCTTCGGGCATCGCCGTCGGCATAGGCCACGAGGCGGTCGACCGCGGTGTCGTCGATGGCGGGCACCGCCTGTATCGCCTGCGCCCGCGCCACGATCTGCTTGAGGTTGCCCTCGTCGAGCGACTGCAGCACGTAGACGGCCGCACGCGACAGCAACGCGGAGTTGACCTCGAACGAGGGGTTCTCGGTGGTCGCGCCAATGAAGGTGAAGAGGCCCGACTCGACATGCGGCAGGAAGGCGTCCTGCTGGCTCTTGTTGAAGCGGTGCACCTCGTCGACGAAGACGATGGTGCGCTGCTGCGTCAGCCCGTCGCGCGCGGCGGTGGCGCGCTCGACCGCCTCGCGGATGTCCTTCACGCCGCCGAGCACCGCGCTGATGCTCAGGAACTGCGCATCGAAGGCATCGGCCATCAGGCGCGCGATGGTGGTCTTGCCCGTGCCAGGCGGCCCCCAGAGGATGCAGGAATGCGGCTGGCCCGATTCGAAGGCGATGCGCAACGGCATGCCCGGGCCGAGCAGGTGCTGCTGGCCGATCACCTCGCCCAATGTCTTGGGACGCAGGCGCTCGGCGAGGGGCTGGTGGGCGGTGGAGGCCAATCCGGTGAGCTTGCTTGCTGCTTGCTTATTGCTTGACGACGTCCGCGCCGGCCGGCGGCTTGAAGTCGAACACGCTGGCCGGCAGCGAAGGATTCACTTCGACCTTGCTGAACTTGAGCACAGAGCGCTGGCCGAAGCTGTCGAGGATCTCGAGCGCAGCCAGCGCATCGCCCTGAAAGCCGACCTGCACGCTCTGCAGCTGGCCGTCCTTGTTCTTCGGCGTGGCCTTGACCCACTGCAGGCCGTCGCGGTCGGACGCGGACTCGAGCGTGAAGTCGGCCTGCAGCGCCTTCAGGTCGGGCGCCGCGGCGATCAGCGCCGCGGGCGTGGAGCCCAGCGCCTGTGCCTGCGCGCGCTGCGTGACCTGGTTCAGGTCGGCGTCGTAAAGCCACAGCGTCTTGCCGTCGGCCACGATGCTCTGCGCAAAGGGCTTCTGGTAGTCGAACTTGAATTTGCCGGGGCGCTGGAATTCGAAGGTGCCGGTCGAAGTCTTGCTGCGGCCGGGTTGCCCCTCGCGTGCGGGGGCTGTGACGGTCTGGGTGAAGTCGGCGCGGCCGGACTTCACCGTCTTCACGAAGCTCTCAAGGCTGTCGAGCCCGCCGGCCCAGGCGTTGGCGGAACTCAGCAGGCCGATCAGTAGCCAATGACGCAATTTCAATTTGGATTCCTCTGAATGGCTGTGGCATCAGGCTTTCGACCCTACCCGCCGCGAATTGCGGCAGGTGTAGGCCTTGATGAAGATTTGCAATGCCGCGAGGCGCTTTTGCAAATTGCCTTTCAGCACGTAACGCGGATGCCCCGGCTGCGGATGATCATTCGGCCGCGCGCGCCGGCACCAGGATCTCGCGCTGGCCGCTGCCGCTCATGGCGCTGACCAGGCCGGCCTTTTCCATGTCCTCGACGAGGCGCGCGGCGCGGTTGTAGCCGATCTTCAGATGGCGCTGCACCAGCGAGATGCTGGCCTTGCGGTTCTTGAGCACCACCTCGACCGCCTGGTCGTACATCGGGTCTTTCTCGCCGTCGCCACCGCCGCCGAGCAGGTCGCCATCACCGTCGCCATCGACCGTGCCGCCTTCGAGCACGCCTTCGATGTAGTCGGGCTCGCCCTGGCTCTTGAGGTAGGCCACCACGCGGTGCACCTCGTCATCGCTGACGAAGGCGCCGTGCACGCGGATCGGCAGGCCGGTACCGCTGGGCATGTAGAGCATGTCGCCCATGCCGAGCAGCGCCTCGGCGCCCATCTGGTCGAGGATGGTGCGGCTGTCGATCTTGCTCGACACCTGGAAGGCGATGCGGGTCGGGATGTTGGCCTTGATCAGGCCGGTGATCACGTCGACGCTTGGGCGCTGCGTGGCCAGAATCAGGTGGATGCCGGCGGCGCGCGCCTTCTGCGCGAGGCGGGCGATCAGCTCTTCGATCTTCTTGCCGACCACCATCATCAGGTCGGCCAGCTCGTCGATGACCACGACGATGTGCGGCTCGCGCTTGAGCGGCTCGGGGTCGTCGGGCGTGAGGCTGAAGGGGTTGTAGATGAACTCCTCGCGCGCCTTGGCTTCGTCGATCTTGGTGTTGTAGCCGGCCAGGTTGCGCACGCCGAGCTTGCTCATGAGCTTGTAGCGGCGCTCCATCTCGGCCACGCACCAGTTCAGGCCGTGCGCGGCCTGGCGCATGTCGGTGACCACGGGCGCCAGCAGGTGCGGGATGCCCTCGTAGACCGACATTTCGAGCATCTTCGGGTCGATCATGAGCAGGCGCACGTCGCGCGCCTCGGCCTTGTAGAGCAGCGACAGGATCATCGCGTTGATACCCACCGACTTGCCCGAGCCGGTGGTACCGGCCACCAGCACGTGCGGCATCTTCGCGAGGTCGGCCACCACCGGGTTGCCGATGATGTCCTTGCCGAGGCCCATGGTGAGCATCGACTTGCCTTCGTTGTAGACCTGCGAGCCCAGGATTTCGCTGAGCTTGATCGACTGGCGCTTGGCGTTCGGCAGTTCGAGCGCCATGTAGTTCTTGCCCGGGATGGTCTCGACCACGCGGATCGACACCAGCGAGAGCGAGCGCGCCAGGTCCTTCGCGAGGTTGACGATCTGCGAGCCCTTGACGCCGGTGGCGGGCTCGATTTCGTAGCGCGTGATGACGGGGCCCGGCGAGGCCAGCACCACGCGCACCTCGACGCCGAAGTCCTTCAGCTTCTTCTCGATCATGCGCGAGGTCATCTCGAGCGTGTCGGCCGACACCGTTTCCTGGCGCGCCTGCGCGGGATCGAGCAGGTCGACCTGCGGCAGCTTGCTGTCGGGCAGTTCCTTGAAGAGCGGCTTCTGGCGTTCCTTGACGACGCGGTCGCTGCGGGGCACCTCGGTCATCGCGGGCTCGATCTGCACCGGCGGCGATGGCGGGCGGCGCTTGGGACGCGGCTCGATGTGGAGTTCGTCGTCGTCGCCGCCGCCCGAAAAGGCACCGGACGATGGCGCCAGCGAGGGCTCGGAGCGGCCGGAGTCGGTGTCGCCGCGCGTGAAGGCGGGCTCATCGGCTTCGGCGCGCTCGCGGGCGGCCTGCTTGCCCATGGCGATGTCGGCAGCGAGTTCGCGCTTTTCGCGGCGCGACTCGAAGAGCGAATAGAAGCGTGCGCCGATGCGCTCGGCGATCAGGCTCCAGGAGAAGCGGAACACGAGCGCGGAGCCGATCACGCCGCCGGCGATGGCAACCAGCGCCGATCCGGTGAAACCCATCCAGCGCACGCTGGCCGGCCCGACCAGATAACCCAGCGCGCCGCCGCCGGAGCCGGGCAGGTGGGCTTCGAGCCGGTACAGGCGCGACCACTCGAGCACGGTGCTTGCGCAGAGCAGCAGGATCAGGCCGAGCCAGAACGCAAGGCGGCTGCGGTTGAAGCGCCCGCGCGGCGCGGCCTGCTCGGCGGCCGAATGCTCGCCGCCGCGCAGCCAGTTGGCGAGCGACGAGAGCCAGGCGCGCAGCCCGGCGAAGAGGCACCACCAGACGGAGTAGCCGGCGGCGTAGTAGCTGCCGTCAGCGAGCCAGGCGCCGATGCGGCCGCCCCAGTTCTTGATTTCGCCCCCGGTGCCCGATGTGGACCAGGCGGCGTCGGAGGGCGTGAAGCTCAGCATCGAGAGCAGCCAGAACAGCAGCGCTGCGAATCCTGCGATCAGCGTGATCTCGTGGGCGAAGCGCATGGCGCGCACGCGCACCGGTTGCCCTTCGACGGCAGAAGAAGATTGAAGCGTATTCAGCGAATAGGTCATGAAAAACACGGCTCCCGGCCTCGAAGAACAGGGGCCGGATGCACGAACACTACAACAAAAGGCCGGGGCCGCCGGTAACGGCGGCCCCGGCCCTGGAGGCTCAGGCCAGCGACAGGAGCCGTTCCTTGACGATCATCGATCCGTCTTCCTGCGTCTGGACGAAACCGCGCTCTTCGAGATCCTTCATCACGCGGCTCACCATTTCGCGCGAGGCTCCGACCATCTTGGCCAGGTCCTGGCGGGATATCTTGTCGCGCACCTTGAGATTGCCGGCGCCGTCCTCTATGGCGAATTCGAGCAGCGAGCGGGCCACGCGCCCGTAGACGTCCATCAGCGCCAGCGACTCGATCTTGCGGTCGGCATGGCGCAGGCGCTGCACGAGGCCTCGCATGATGTTGTAGGCCATCGAAGAGTTCTCGGGCAGGCAGCGCGCGAAGGCGTCGCGGCCCAGCATGAGCACGTCGCACTGGATCTCGGTGCGCACGGTGGCCGAATGCGGTTCGTCGTCGATCAGGCTCATCTCGCCCAGGTAGTCGCCGGGGTGCAGGGTGGCGAGGATGACCTCGCGCCCGCGGCTGTCGGCGCTGGTGACGCGCGCACGCCCGGTCAGGATGATGTAGAGCGCATCGGACTTCTTGCCCTGCTCCACAACGACTTCCGCGCGCTTGAAGCGCTTTTTTATGATCGCATCCGCGATGCTAGCGGACTGCGTGGCCGTCAACGACGCGAACAATGGAACGCGCCGAAGCAATTCGAGGTTGGACAGCATCGACATTTATCAATCCCTGAGACAGCGGGCGGAGCAATCCAGAAAGCAGCAAGCCGATGGATTACTACAATCGCGCGCATTGAAAACACCGTTTACCCGGTGTTGAACCGGGCAGTGATACTCCATATATATCGCTACCACCCTGAAAATGTACACGCTGAAGCAGCGTCCATCCTAGGTTTTCTACTCATGTCCGCTCCCCAACACGCCAAGGTTTTGATTCTGGGCTCAGGCCCCGCCGGCTATACCGCCGCCGTCTATGCGGCACGCGCAAATCTGCAGCCCCTGCTCATCACCGGCATCGCCCAGGGCGGACAGTTGATGACCACCACCGAGGTCGACAACTGGCCGGCCGACGTCCACGGCGTGCAAGGCCCCGACCTCATGCAGCGCTTCCTCGAGCATGCGGAACGCTTCAAGACGCAGATCGTGTTCGACCACATCAACAAGGTCGACCTGAGCAAGCGCCCCTTCACCCTCACCGGCGACAGCGGCACCTACACCTGCGACTCGCTGATCATCGCCACCGGCGCTTCCGCGAAGTACCTGGGCCTCGACTCCGAACAGAAGTTCATGGGCCGCGGCGTTTCCGCATGCGCGACCTGCGACGGCTTCTTCTACCGCGAGCAGGAAGTCTGCGTGATCGGCGGCGGCAACACGGCCGTCGAGGAAGCGCTCTATCTCGCGAACATCGCGAACAAGGTCACGCTGGTTCATCGCCGCGACAAGTTCCGCGCCGAGCCGATCCTGATCGACAAGGTCAAGGAGAAGGTCGCCGAGGGCAAGATCGTGCTGAAGCTGCACAACGAACTCGACCAGGTGCTGGGCGACGACACGGGCGTGACGGGCATCCGCATCAAGAACACGCAGACCGGCGCCACCGAGCAGATCGACCTCAAGGGCTGCTTCATCGCCATCGGGCATCACCCCAACACCGACATCTTCCAGGGCCAGCTGGAGATGAAGGACAACTACATCCTGACCCGCTCCGGACTGCAGGGCTTCGCCACGATGACCAGCATTCCGGGCGTTTTCGCCGCCGGCGACGTGCAGGACAACGTCTACCGCCAGGCCATCACCAGCGCCGGCACCGGCTGCATGGCTGCACTCGACGCACAGCGCTTCCTGGAGCAGGACGGCACGCTGTAACCGGCGGGCGCTCAAAAGGGCTATAATCCGAGGCTTTGCCGAAACACGGCCCTCTCACGGGTCGCGGCGAAGCCGGGGTACCGCCACCCGTTTTCTGGCGAGGTCAAGCTGCAAAACACCTGCGATCGCCCTGATTACACCGGTGCCAGCTGTTCAAGAAAGAGTGTCCTCATGGCACGCGTATGCGACGTAACGGGCAAGGGCCCGATGGTCGGAAACAACGTTTCCCACGCCAACAACAAAACCAAGCGCCGGTTCCTGCCGAACCTGCAATACCGCCGTTTCTGGGTCGAAAGTGAAAACCGCTGGGTTCGCCTGCGTGTTTCGAGCGCCGCGCTGCGCCTGATCGACAAGAACGGTATCGACTCCGTGCTCGCAGACCTGCGTGCACGCGGCCAAGCCTAAGGAGCTGAATCATGGCAACGAGCAAAGGCGGACGCGAAAAGATCAAGCTGGAATCCACCGCGGGTACCGGCCACTTCTACACGACCAGCAAGAACAAGAAGACGATGCCTGAAAAGATGTCGATCATGAAGTTCGACCCCAAGGCGCGCAAGCACGTCGAATACAAGGAAATCAAGCTGAAGTAATTCGGCCCGGTTTCTCCAAATAAAAAACCCGCTGCAAACACAGCGGGTTTTTTATTGCCCATCCCATCTATTTCGCTTCGCGTTCTTATTGAGCATTTGGCACCATGCGAAAACGACGGGCATAAAAAAGCCGGCCCCAGGCCGGCTTTCATTCAGGGACAAGCCCTTTTTTCTCGTCAGGCGCGGGCAGCGCGCAGGCGGGTCGAGAAGTCGCGCAAGCCAGCAATGCCGCTGGCTTCCGCACGATGGCACCAAGCCGCCAGATCGGCCGCCAGTTGCTCGCGCGACTGCGAGGTGTTGAGCCACAGCTGGCGCAGTTCTTCGCGCATCGTGACCATCTTGTCGAGCACCGGATGCGCGGCACGGGCCTGCACCACGTGCGAGCGGGCCGAGGCAGGCACCTTGTCGTCGTCGCGATGCAGCCAGCGCTTGGCGGCCTTGAGCACAGACAGGTCTGCACCCTTGGTCTTCAGCGTCTCCAGTTCCTGGCTGGTGGCACGGCGCATTTCGCGCGCATAACCGGCCATGACTTCGTAGCGATTGGCGATGACGGCCTCGAGCGTCTTCTCGTTGGCCACGGGCTGGATGTCGCCCATCAGCATCTTCGGCGGCACCTTCTTGACCTTGGCCCAGCCCAGCTTCTGCAGCGCCTGGATATAGATCCAGCCGATGTCGAACTCGTACTTCTTGACCGAGAACTTGGCCGAGGTCGGGTACGTGTGGTGGTTGTTGTGCAACTCTTCGCCGCCGATGATCAGCCCCCAGGGCATGATGTTGCGGCTGGCGTCGGGCGCCTCGAAGTTGCGATAGCCCCAGTAGTGGCCGATACCGTTGATCACACCGGCGGCGGTGATCGGGATCCAGAGCATCTGCACAGCCCACACGGCCATGCCGAGCGTGCCGAACAGCGCCAGGTTCAGAACCAGCATCAGGCCGACGCCCTGCCAGCTGTAGCGCGAATACAGGTTGCGCTCGATCCAGTCATCGGGCGTGCCGTGACCGTAGCGCTCCATCGTTTCCTTGTTCTTCGATTCGGCGCGATACAGCTCGGCGCCGCGCCAGAGCACTTCTTCGATGCCCTTGACCTGCGGGCTATGCGGGTCGTCCTGGGTTTCGCACTTGGCGTGGTGCTTGCGGTGGATCGCGACCCACTCCTTCGTCACCATGCCGGTGCCGATCCAGAGCCAGAAGCGGAAGAAATGCGACGGGATCGGGCCCAGATCCATGGCCCGGTGCGTTTGCGTGCGGTGCAGGAAGATCGTGACCGCGGCAATCGTGATGTGCGTGGTGGCGAGCGTGTACAGCACGACTTGCCACCATGCGAGGTCCCACAGGCCGTGTCCGAGCCATTGGATGGCCGCATTCAGAACGGCGGAGTCAGGAAGCAACATTGAGTCAGGTACTCCATCATGGCCGCACGAAGGTGCGGTCTTCAGATAACCCCCGATTTTAAGGTCCGAGGGCCTAAAACAACCCCTTTAAACCTTCACGAAAATCGCAGATTAACCCTAGTTTGGAGTCCGTCCTCTATTTCCGGTTCCAGGCCGCGGCAAAGAAACCGTCGGTCGAATGGAGGTGCGGCCACAGCCGCAGATAGCGCCTGGCGCCCTCCCCGCCGGCACACAGCGCCTCGAATCCCTCGATCTTGAGCCCCTGCAGCAATTCCGCCACATCCACCGGCACGAAATCAGGATTGGCGGCGCTGAAAGCCTCGGCGATCACCTCGTTTTCCTCCGGCAGCACGCTGCAGGTGGCGTAAACCAGACGCCCGCCCGACTTCACCAGCCGCGCGGCGCTCTGCAGGATGGCCGTCTGCTTGACCGTCAATTCCTCCACCGACTTGGGCGACTGCCGCCATTTCAGATCCGGATTGCGCCGCAGCGTACCCAGCCCCGAACAGGGCGCGTCGACCAGCACGCGGTCGATCTTGCCCGCCAGACGCTTGATCCGGTCGTCGCGCTCGTGGGCGATGGCGGCCGGATGCACGTTCGACAGCTTGCTGCGCGCCAGACGCGGCTTGAGCGCGTCCAGCCGGTGCGCAGAGGTGTCGAAGGCATAGAGCCGGCCGGTGTTGCGCATCGTGGCGCCGATGGCCAGCGTCTTGCCGCCGGCGCCGGCGCAGAAATCGACCACCATCTCGCCGCGCTTGGCATCCAGCAGCAGAGCCAGCAGTTGCGAGCCCTCGTCCTGCACCTCGATGGCGCCGCGGGCAAAGGCATCCAGCTTGGTCAGCGCAGGCTTGCCGTCGATGCGCAGGCCCCAGGGCGAAAACGGCGTCGCTTCCGATTTGATAGCAGCCAGCGCAAGCTCCGCCTTCACATCCGCGCGCTTGTCGGTCAGCGCATTGACGCGCAGATCGAGCGGCGCGGGCTGCTGCAGGGCCTCGACCAGCGGCCAGAAGCCGTCGCCGAGCTGCGCCTTCAGCGGCGCCGCCAGCCACTCGGGGAGGTTGTGGCGATGGCGCTCCAGCAGGTCGTCGGGCTTCACGGCGTCGCAGTTGTCGAGCCAGCGCTTCTCGGTGTCGTTGAGCGCGCTTTTCAGGAAATCGCGCGGGCCATGGAAGCCCAGGATCGCCATCCGGCGCTCCTTCGAGCCGCTGCCAGAGGGCGAGAGGTGGTCGAAAAGCAGCTTCTTGCGAAGCACGGTGTAGACGGTTTCGGCAAGCGTCGCACGCTCGCGCGGGCCGAACTCGCGGTGGTCGCGGAAGAACCGCGACACGACCTGGTCGGCAGGATGATCGAACTTCAGGACGAGGCCGACCAGATCGGCGGTCGCCTCCAACAGGGCTTTGGGATGCATCCCCCGATTGTCTCAGCCGCGGGGAACCCGGCCCGAAAACCTAAGCGTCGCGCACCCAGACCGCTCCGAAAGCCTCGCGCTCGATGTCTTCCAGCTTCGGCGAATGGCCGGCCCACAGCACCAGCGCGGCGCCTGGCAGCGTGAGCGTCTGCTCCAGCTGGCGGCAGAGATTCCAGCGATCCTCGTCGTCGAGCCCCGGCAGCTCGACGAACACGATGTAGGCCCGCCGCCACGGAAATTCGCGCAGGATCTTGCGCACCAGCCAGGCCCGGGACGCGGGCAGGCAGCGCACGAGGTCGGCCCGCAGCTCGCCCAGTTCGTAGTCGTTGAGGTCGTGACGCGAAATCTGGCTGAAGAACGGCGTGCCGGTGATCTCCTCCCAGGCACGCGCCTCCGCCTCCTCCGCCTCCTTGAGACGGCCGCGCCACAGCTTCAGGGCCTCTTCGTCGTGCGGCCCCGAGTCCGGGTCCTCGAGCGAGGCGACGGCGCTCTTGGCCGCCCACCACCGGCTGGCCGCGCCGGAGCCATGCAGGCGCTCGAGCACCGCAAGCCGCGCTTCGCGGTCGCTTGCCGGCAGCATCTGGGCCAGTCCGCGCAGTGCGCCGGGATGCTCGGGAGCAATCTGCAGCGCGCTCTCGTAGCGCACGCGCACGGGAGCCGATGGGTCGAGCCGCCGCTCGGAGTCGGCCCACTCGACCATTTCGTCCGGCGTGTTGCGCTCGCCGCGCGCCGCCAGCACCGCAATGCGCTCGCGGATGCGCGAACGGTGCGCGTGGTGCTGCTTCCAGTCTGCGGCATGGGCGCGGCGCCACTGGCTGTCGAAATGCGCGATCCATTTCTTGCGGTCGACCAGCATTTCGAGCGCCGGGCGCATCGACCACTCGGGCATGACCGCCTTCTGCTCCAGCGCCTCCAGCCGATCGCGCAGCACCGGATGGGTGTCTTCCAGGTCGCTCACACGGCGCATCGCCTCGCGCAGCGCCTGGCGCGCGAAATCGTCGTCGGGAGGCGTGCGCACCCGCTTGCGCAACGCCTCGAAGGGACCCGGCGGCATCGGCTCGTGCTCGGCGCGAGCCCAGTGCCAGGGCCAGAACTCGTTGGCGTACCAGTTACCCTTGATCGCGATCTCGGTCAGCGCGGCCGCAGCCACGGATGCGCCCAGCAGCCGGCCCGAGATGCGATCGGCCTCGTATTCGTCCTGGCGGGCCAGCGCGAAGGTCTTGGCCGCGAAGCGCGGAAAGTACCAGCGGAAGAAAGCCTGCGAGAACAGCGCCATCACGCCCTCGTTTCGCTGCAGGCTGGCGTCCAGCTTGAGCCAGGACAGGCGGGTGCGGTAGATCCACGCGCTCAGCTGGCCGTGGTTGCCACGCAGGTGGCCGTATTCGTGGGCCAGCACCGACAGCAGCCGCCGCCGGTCGAGCATCATCAGCAACGGCAGTCCGATGCTCAGCGAATTGACGGCGCCGCCGAACAGGCCGAAGCGCGGCACCTGCCGGATGCTGGCGTTGAAGTCGTCATCGAGGTAGACGTGGTGGACCGGCGGTCCCTTGATCCGGGCGCGGATGCGGTCGAGCGCCTCGAAGAGCGCCGGAGCGTCTTCCCGGCGGAGCTCGACACCCTCGGGCTCGTCGAAGCGCACCCACAGCGCGCGCAGCGTGGCCCACAGGAGCCCCAGGCCGAACAGCAGCAGCCAGCCGCGCGTGAAGTTGAAGCGCTCTTCCCCGATCGAGGAAAGCACCCAGGCGATGATGCCCACCGACAGCCCGAGGCAGCCCAGCACCCACAGGTAGCCGAGCGCGGCAAAGGCCGCGACGCTGCGCCGGTAGCGCGCGCTGTCGTCCGCACTGGCATGCTCGCTCAGTCGAACCAGGTGAACAAAATCAGCGCGATCCATCCGACTCCAGTCAAATCAAGCCCGCCAGTTTTTTGAAGAAAGGCAAGCCGCCGTTGAACGACGAAGACCTCCCTCCCCTGATCGAAACGCCCCCCGGGCGCTACCGCCACTACAAGGGCGGTGAATACGAAGTGCTCGGCACCGTGCGCCACAGCGAGACGCTGGAGCCGATGACGCTGTACCGGGCCCTGTACGGCGCACACGGCCTCTGGGTCCGGCCGGCCGCCATGTTCGGCGAAACCATCGAGATAGACGGCACGGTCCGCAGAAGATTCACACCGATCTAGCCAGTCAGGCTGCGCAAGCCCGTCCTGCCTGGGTGGGTTGCTACCTTTTTCGCAGCAACCCGAATGAGGTCAGCCGCAGCGGACTTCCGTCACGCGGTTGCGGGCATCGACATCGAGATTGAGCCGCCCGCCATTGAGTTCCATCGTCGTCACCTCGCCCGGCTTCAGCACGCGCACAGTGCCGGCGCCCGAACGCACGCGGGCCGCGGCTTCGAGCTGGGGCGTCAACGGCTGGCCGACGGCAAAACGGGCGCCGTCCGCATTGCACTGATACACCGGCTCCGGCGGCGCAGCAGGAGGCGCGGCGGGGGCTGGCGCGGGCGCCGGAGCAGCACAGCCCGCCACCAGGGCGGCGCCGGCAAGCGCCAGCAACAACGATTGGTTCTTCACTTTCTGGACTCCCGAAAACCCGCGAATATAAACAACTTTACTCATTGTGACGCGATGTATCCGACAGCCAGCCGGCGATGGCACGCGGATACAACAGATGCTCCTGCGCGAGCACCCGTCCGGCCAGCGTGGCGGCCGTGTCGTCCGGCAGCACCGGCACGACGGCCTGCGCCAGGATCGGCCCGTGATCCAGTTCAGTTGTTACCTGGTGCACCGTCACGCCCGCCACTTTGCAGCCCGCCTCGATGGCGCGCTGGTGCGTGTTCAGCCCCGGAAATGCCGGCAGCAGCGAAGGATGGATGTTCACCAGCCGGCCGGCATAGCGGTTGACGAAACCCGGCGTCAGGATGCGCATGAACCCCGCCAGCACCACCAGCGCCGGCGCATGGCCGTCGACCACCTTCGCCAGCGCCTCGTCGAAGGCCTCGCGGGTGGCGAAATCCTTGTGCGGAACTACCGCGGTGTCGATGCCCTGGGCCCTGGCAATCGCCAGCCCGCCGGCCTCGGCCTTGTTGCTCACCACGGCGGCGATGCGCGCGCCGAAGCGCTCGGCCCAGCGGTCGCGCCCGGCGGCGCGCACGATGGCCTCCATGTTGGAGCCGCCGCCGGAGATCAGGATCACGATGTTCTTCATGGGAGGCGGGATTATCCGTGCCCGGCATCCGGCGTCCGCCACGGGCACTGCACCCCGTGCTTGTCGCGGCGCGGACACCGCATCACAGCACGACCGTGCTAAAACTCGTGGCTCCGGAGACAAACCGCGTCTGCGGTGAACCGATCAACACAGCGAGGCACGCATGGATTTGAGCTTCACACCCGAAGAACAGAAGTTCCGCGAAGAGGTTCGCGCCTGGGTCAAGGAAAACCTCCCCAAGGAGATTTCGAACAAGGTACACAACGCGCTCGAACTGACGCGCGACGATCTGCAAGGCTGGGCCAAGATCCTCGGCAAGAAAGGCTGGCTGGGCTACGGCTGGCCGAAGGAATTCGGCGGCCCGGGCTGGACCGCCGTCCAGCGCCACCTGTTCGAGGAAGAAACCGCGCTGGCCGGCGCGCCGCGCATCGTGCCCTTCGGCCCCGTGATGGTCGCACCGGTCATCATGGCCTTCGGCAACGCCGAGCAGCAAAAGCGCTTCCTCCCCGGCATCGCCAGCGGCGAAGTCTGGTGGAGCCAGGGCTACAGCGAACCGGGTTCGGGCTCCGACCTCGCATCGCTGAAGACCAAGGCAGAGCGCAAGGGCGACAAGTACATCGTCAACGGCCAGAAGACCTGGACCACCCTCGGCCAGTATGGCGACTGGATGTTCAACCTCGTTCGCACCAGCAGCGACGGCAAGCCCCAGACCGGCATCAGCTTCCTGCTGCTGGACATGAAGTCGCCCGGCGTCACCGTGCGCCCGATCAAGCTGCTCGATGGCGGCCATGAAGTCAACGAAGTGTTCTTCGACAACGTCGAGGTGCCCGCCGAGAACCTGATCGGCGAGGAGAACAAGGGCTGGACCTACGCCAAGCACCTGCTCTCGCACGAGCGCACCAACATCGCCGACGTGAACCGCGCCAAGCGCGAGCTCGAGCGTCTCAAGCGCATCGCGAAGTCCGAAGGCGTGTACGAAGACCAGCGCTTCCGCGACGAGATCGCCAAGCTCGAAGTCGACATCGTCGCGCTCGAGATGATGGTGCTGCGCGTGCTGTCGGCCGCCACCTCGGGCAAGAACTCGCTGGACGTGGCGGGCCTGCTCAAGATCCGCGGCAGCGAGATCCAGCAGCGCTACAGCGAACTGATGATGCTGGCCGGCGGTGCCTACTCGCTGCCGCTGATCCGCGAGGCGATGGAAGCCGGCTGGCAAGGCAATTTTCCTGGCGGCAACCCGGCGCTCGCGCCGCTGGCGTCGACCTTCTTCAACATGCGTAAGACCACCATCTACGGTGGCAGCAACGAAGTGCAACGCAACATCGTCGCGCAGACGGTTCTGGGCTGAGGAGACACGAACATGGATTTCAATTTCACCGACGACCAGGAACAGCTGCGCGACGCCGTGCGCAAATGGGTCGACAAGGGCTATGACTTCGAGCGCCGCCGCGGCATCGAGGCCAAGGGCGGCTTCTCGCGCGAGGCCTGGGACGAACTGGCCGAACTCGGCCTGGGCGGCCTGTACATCAGCGAGGACGACGGCGGCCTGGGCATGGGCCCGGTGGCCGGCATGGTCGTCATGGAAGAGCTGGGCCGCGGCATCGTGCTGGAGCCCTTCGCGCAGACGCTGATCGCCGGCGCGGTGCTCAGCGGCTATGCCGGTGCCGACACCAAGGAAAGCTGGCTGCCGCGCATCGCGGGCGGCCAGGCCATCGTGGTGCTGGCCTACCAGGAGCGCAAGGCGCGCTATCGCCTCGACGTGTGCGAGGCCCATGCCGCCAAGGCTGGCGATGGCTGGTCGCTGACCGGCGCCAAGAGCGTGGTGCCCGTGGGCGACGAAGCCGATGCCTTCCTGGTGCCGGCCAAGGCCGACGGCAAGATCGCCCTCTTCCTGGTCGAGCGCAGCGCCAGCGGCGTGGAAGCGCGCGGCTACGGCACGCAGGACGGCTCCCGCGCCGCCGAGGTCGTGTTCGACAAGGCCGACGCCACGCTGGTGACGCTCGACGGCCTCGCCGCGCTCGAATACGCGGTGGATGTCGGCATCGCCGCCACCTGCGCCGAGGGCGTGGGCGTGATGGACAAGACCGTGGACCTCACCGTCGAGTACCTGAACCAGCGCAAGCAGTTCGGCGTGGTCATCGCCAGCTTCCAGGCGCTGCGCCACCGCGTCGCCGACATGAAGATGCAGCTCGAGCTGGCCCGCTCGATGAGCTACTACGCCACGCTCAAGCTCAACGCCCCGGCCGACGAGCGCCGCCAGGCGCTGGCGCGTGCCAAGTACCAGCTCGGCGTGTCGATGCGCTACATCGCCGCCAACTCGGTGCAGCTGCACGGCGGCATCGGCGTGACCGACGAATACATCGGCAGCCACTACTTCCGCAAGCTCACGCAGATGGAAATGGTCTTCGGCGATACGCTGCACCACCTGGGCGAAGTGTCGGCCCGCATGCAGGACACCGCCGGCGTCTTCGCCTAGGACAAGGCTCGCCCCCAGGCTGCGCGCACTTCGTGTCGCTTCGCCAACCCCCTACCGGGGGCAACACCAGCGGCCCGGCAAAGCCGGTTCCGCGGTGTTCCGCTAGCATCCAACGCCCGCCCGCTTCGCGCTGGCGGGCGTTTTCACTTGGACTCTCATACAGGACCCCAGGAACGAAACATGCAGACTCGCCGCTCCCTTCTGGTCGCCATGGCCGCAGGAACCACCACCGCGATGCTGACCGCCTGCGCCACCTCCCCCACGCCTTCCTACACCGAGCGCCCGCCCATCGTGTTCATGCACGGCAACGGCGACTCGGCCGCGCTCTGGCAGACGACGATCTGGCGCTTCGAGTCGAACGGCTGGCCGCGCGACCGGCTGTTCGCCATCGACCAGCCCAACCCGGTCGCGCGCGACGACGACGCGGTGGCCCAGCCCGGGCGCAGCTCGACCGGCGAATCGGCGGTGTTCCTCAAGGCCGAGGTCGAGAAGGTGCTGAAGGCCACCGGCGCGAGCAAGGTGGTGCTGCTCGGCAACTCGCGCGGCGGCAACACCATCCGCAACTACGTGCAGAACGGCGGCGGCGCGGCGGTAGTGAGCCACGTGGTGCTGGGCGGCAACCCGGCGCACGGCATCTGGGCGGTGAAGGGCCTGCGCGAGAACAACGAGTTCTCGGGGCTCTCGGGCTTCATGCAGCAGCTCAACGAGCCGAAGGGGCCGAACGGCGAGGAGGTCACGCCCGGCGTGAAATGGCTGACCCTGCGCTCCGACAACAACGACAAGTACGCGCAGCCCGACGGCGTGTGGATCGGCTCGCCGGGCAAGCCGACCAACATCGGCTTCGACGGTCCGGCGCTCAAGGGCGCGACCAACGTCGTGCTGCCGCGCGTCGACCACCGCGAGACCTCGTTCTCGCCCGCCGCCTTCGCCGCAACCTGGCAGTTCCTGACCGGGCAGGCGCCGCGCAGCACCGAAGTCGCGCCGGAGGAGAACGTCGTGCTCAACGGCCGCGCGATCGGCACCGAGAATCTCCCGCTGAACGGCGCCACGGTGACTGTCTATGCGGTCAACCCCGCCACCGGCGCGCGGCTCGGCGAAGCGGTCTTCACCAAGTCCGTCGGCGCCGACGGCCGCTGGGGGCCCTTCAAGGCACGCGGCGACGCAGCCTACGAATTCGTGCTGGCCACGCCCAGCTACGGCACCACCCACATCTACCGCAGCCCGTTCCCGCGCAGCAGCAGCGTGGTGAACCTGCGCCCCGAGCGCGTGACGCCGGCCGACGGAAGCGCCAACGCGGTCGTCGTCTTCACGCGGCCGCGCGGCTACTTCGACGCCCAGCGCGACACCATGCGCTTCGACGGCCAGACCCCGCCGGCTGGCGTACCGCCCAAGGGCTCGGGCGTGTCGAGTTCGCGGCTGCGCCTGGCGACCGCCGAGCCGCAGCGCGCGGTAACGGGCGAATTCAACGGCGAGCGCATCACCGGCCTGACCTGGCCGGCGGTGAAAGAGCACGTCACGGTGCTCGAACTGACTTACTAAAGCGAAGGTGGAGCAGGCCATGACCGACAGCACCGACTCCCCCTTCGTCCTGCAATCGCGCGACGCGCGCGGCGTGGTCACGCTGACGCTGAACCGGCCGGCCGCGTTCAACGCGCTCTCCGAAGGCATGCTCGGCGCGCTGGAGCAGGCGCTGGGCGAGGTCGCTGCCGACGGCAGCGCGCGCGCGGTGGTCATCGCCGGGGCCGGCAAGGCCTTCTGCGCCGGCCACGACCTGAAGGAAATGCGCGTTGCCCCCTCGCTCGACTACTACGAGCAATTGTTCGAGCGCTGCGGCGCGATGATGCTGTCGATCCAGAAGCTGCCCGTGCCGGTGATCGCTCGCGTGCACGGCATCGCGACGGCGGCTGGCTGCCAGTTGGTCGCCGTCTGCGACCTTGCGGTCGCGTCGAGCGAAGCCCGCTTCGCGGTCAGTGGCGTGAACGTGGGCCTCTTCTGCGCCACCCCGAGCGTCACGCTCTCGCGCAACCTCGGGCGCAAGGAAGCCTTCGAGATGCTGGTGACGGGCGAATTCATCAGCGCGCAGGAGGCGCGCGAGAAGGGGCTGGTCAACCGCGTGGCACCGCCTGAAGAGCTGGATGCGGCGGTCGAATCATTGGTCGCCAGCATCGTCGCCAAGCCCCGCACGGCGCTGGCGCTGGGCAAGGCCCTGTTCTACCGCCAGCTCGAAACCGGCATCGAAGCCGCGCTGGCCGACGCCAGCCAGACCATGGCCTGCAACATGATGGACGAGAGCGCACTGGAAGGCGTGCAGGCCTTCATCGAGAAGCGCCCACCGGCCTGGAAACGCTGAGAGCGCCGGTCAGCTAGCTGTCGTGCAGCCGCGAACTCTGCGGCAGATGCGCCATCAGGAACTCCATCTGGTCCGCCAGGATGCGGCGGTTGCGCAGGATGAAGTCTTCCCAGAGGCTGGGCACGTAGGGCGCGTACAGCAGGGGCATGCCGGCCTGCTCGGGCGTGCGGCTGCTCTTGCGGTGGTTGCAGGGCCGGCAGGCCGTGACCACGTTCATCCAGGTGTCGATGCCCTTCTGGGCGAACGGGATGATGTGCTCGCGAGTGAGCTCGTCTTCGTGGAAGTGGCCGCCGCAATAGGCGCAGACGTTGCGGTCGCGCGCGAAGAGCTTGCTGTTGGTGAGGCCGGGGCGCAGCGCGAAGGGGTTGATGCGCGGCACGCCCTTGGTGCCGATGATGCTGTTGATCGCGATCTGCGACTGCTCGCCGGTGATCGCGTTGTGGCCGCCACGGAACACCGCCACCTGCGCGCCCACTTCCCAGCGGACTTCGTCCGCCGCGTAGTGGATCACCGCCTGTTCCAGCGAAATCCATGACTGGGGCAGCCCTTGGGCCGACAGCTTCAAGACCTTCACACACGCCTCCTCGAAAAGGGAGAGAACACGGAAAGACCAGGGACACGGAGCGCGTTGCAGACCCACGCCGATCAACGCACTGCGTCACAATATACCGGCTTTGTGACAAATCGGCCTGATTCGCCCATTTGACGGGCGAAAGGCGCTATCAAAAAGATACTCACCGATGCAGGTTTTTCGTGGCTTCCGGCACCCTGGCGTCGCTCCCGCCTGCGCCCTCACCATTGGCAATTTCGACGGCGTGCACCGGGGGCACCAGGCCATGCTCGCCCTGCTGCAGACCGAGGCCCGCCAGCGCGGGCTGCCGAGCTGCGTGCTCACCTTCGAGCCCCATCCGCGCGACTATTTCGCCGCCGTCACCAAGAAGCCCGACCTGGCGCCGGCGCGCATCGGCACGCTGCGCGACAAGCTCAGTGAGCTGGCCGCCTGCGGCGTGGCGCAGACCGTCGTGCTGCCCTTCGACGGCCGCCTGGCCTCGCAGTCGCCCGAGGAATTCATCCAGAACGTGCTGATCGACGGCCTGGGCGCGCGCTACGTGCTGGTGGGCGACGACTTCCGCTTCGGCGCCAAGCGTGCCGGCGACTACGCCATGCTCGACGCGGCTGGCGACGCCCACGGCTTCGACGTGGCGCGCATGAACAGCTATGAGGTTCACGGCCTGCGGGTTTCAAGTTCCGCCGTACGCGAGGCGCTGGCCGAAGGCCGCATGGCCGACGCCCACACCCTGCTGGGCCGCCCCTACGCCATCTCGGGCCACGTGGTCCATGGCCGCAAGCTCGGCCGGGCACTGGGCGCCTCGGCGCCGGGCAAGGACGACGGCTTCCGTACCCTCAACCTGCGCTTCAAGCACTGGAAGCCGGCCGCCAGCGGCATCTTCGCGGTGCTGGTGCACGGCCTGTCCGAGCAACCGCTGCCGGGCGTGGCCAACCTCGGCGTGCGCCCCTCGCTGGACGCCAACGACGTCAACGCCGGGCGGGTGCTGCTCGAAACCCATTGCCTGGAGTGGCCCTCCCATCTGGGCGCCGAAGGGGCCTACGGTAAAATCGTCCGCGTGGAACTCCTGCACAAACTGCACGACGAATTGCGCTACACCAGCCTCGAAGCCCTCACTGCGGGCATCGCGAAGGATGGCCGCGACGCTCGCGCGTTCTTTGCATCGACCCACGCCGAAACCCATCGCCAGACCACGCGCGATCGAATTTAGCCCTGCACGCACCGTGCTGCCGCCCTTCGACAAGCTCAGGGCGAACGGCTTTACCTTCCGCACCGACGCGCTCCTTTTTTACCGGGCAGTTCGGGCCGAGCCTGTCGAAGCCCTCTGTTTCGTACCCCAACATGTCTGACGCTGCTTCTCCCAAAGACTACCGTTCCACGCTGAACCTGCCCGACACTCCCTTCCCGATGCGCGGCGACCTGCCCAAGCGCGAGCCGGGCTGGGTGAAGGAATGGAACGACGAAGGCCGCTACCACCGCCTGCGCGACGCCCGCCACGGCGCGCCCAAGTTCATCCTGCACGACGGCCCGCCGTACGCCAACGGCCAGATCCACATGGGCCACGCGGTGAACAAGATCCTCAAGGACATGATCACCAAGGCGCGCCAGCTCGAAGGCTACGACGCCCTGTATGTGCCCGGCTGGGACTGCCACGGCCTGCCGATCGAGAACGCCATCGAAAAGCAGTACGGCCGCAACCTGAGCCGCGACGAGATGCAGGCCAAGAGCCGCGCCTTCGCCACCGGCCAGATCGCCCAGCAGATGGCCGACTTCCAGCGCCTGGGCGTGCTGGGCGAATGGGACCATCCCTACAAGACCATGGACTTCGCCAACGAGGCCGGCGAGCTGCGCGCGTTCAAGCGCGTGATCGAGCGCGGCTTCGTCTATCGCGGCCTGAAGCCGGTGTACTGGTGCTTCGACTGCGGCTCCTCGCTGGCCGAGTTCGAAATCGAGTACGCCGACAAGAAAAGCCAGACCATCGACGTCGCCTTCAAGGCGCACGAGCGCGAGAAGGTGCTCAAGGCCTTCGGCACCGACCACACGATCCTCGGCGACATCTTCGCCGTGATCTGGACCACCACCGCGTGGACCATCCCGGCCAACCAGGCCATCAATCTCAACCCCGACCTCGAATACTCGCTGGTCGACACCGAGCGCGGCCTGCTGATCCTGGCCAACTCGCTGGTCGAGATGTGCATGACGCGCTATGCGCTGGACGGCAAGGTGCTGGCCACGGTCAAGGGCGAGAAGCTCGGCGGCCTGGAGTTCGAGCATCCGCTGTACGACGCGGACGCCGGCTACCGGCGCCTGTCGCCCGTGTACCTGGCCGACTACGCCACCGCCACCGACGGCACGGGCCTGGTGCACTCCTCGCCCGCCTACGGCCTGGACGACTTCAACTCATGCATCGCCCACGGCGTGGCCTACGACGACATCCTGAACCCGGTTCAGGGCAACGGCAGCTACGCGCCCGACTTCCCGCTCTTCGGCGGCCAGAACATCTGGAAGGCCGTGCCGGAAATCATCGCCGCGCTGCGCGATGCCAACCGCCTGCTGACCACCGAGACCATCACCCACAGCTATCCGCACTGCTGGCGCCACAAGACGCCGGTGATCTACCGTGCCGCGGCGCAGTGGTTCGTGCGCATGGACGAGGGCGAAGGCGTGTTCACCAAGGACAAGGCGCCCAAGACGCTGCGCCAGACCGCGCTCGATGCCATCGAGCAGACCAGCTTCTATCCCGAGAACGGCCGCGCGCGCCTGCACGACATGATCGCCGGCCGGCCCGACTGGTGCATCAGCCGCCAGCGCAGCTGGGGCGTGCCCATCCCGTTCTTCCTGCACAAGGATTCGGGCGAGCTGCATCCGCGCACCATGGAGATCCTGGACCAGGCCGCCGACATCGTCGAGAAGGGCGGCATCGAGGCCTGGAGCCGCGTGACGGCAGAGGAAATCCTGGGCGCCGAAGACGCGCCGCACTACACCAAGAGCACCGACATCCTCGAGGTGTGGTTCGACTCGGGCTCGACCTTCTCCCACGTGCTGCGCGGCACGCACCCCACGGTGCACCACGAGACGGGCCCCGAGGCCGACCTGTACCTCGAAGGCCACGACCAGCATCGCGGCTGGTTCCATTCGTCGCTGCTCATCGCCTGCATGCTGGAAGACCGCGCGCCGTACAAGGGCCTGCTGACGCACGGCTTCACGGTCGATGCCAAGGGCATCAAGATGAGCAAGTCGCTCAAGAACGGCATCGACCCACAGGAAATCAGCAACAAGCTGGGCTCGGAAATCATCCGCCTGTGGGTGGCCGCGAGCGACTACTCGGGCGACATCGCGGGCGACGACAAGATCCTGGCGCGCGTGGTCGACGCCTACCGCCGCATCCGCAACACGCTGCGCTTCCTGCTCGCGAATACGAGCGACTTCGACATCGAGAAGCACGGCGTTCCGCTCGACCAGCTGTTCGAGATCGACCGCTACGCACTCGCGCGCGCCGCGCAGTTCCAGGCCGAGGTCCTCGCGCACTACAAGGTGTACGAGTTCCACCCGGTGGTGGCCAAGCTGCAGATCTACTGCTCGGAAGACCTGGGCGGCTTCTACCTCGACATCCTGAAGGACCGCCTCTACACGACGGCCCCGGGCTCGCTGGCACGCCGCAGCGCGCAGACGGCGCTGTGGCACATCTCGCAGGCGATGCTGCGCTGGATGGCGCCCTTCCTGAGCTTCACCGCCGAGGAAGCCTGGAAGATCGTGGGCACGGGCAAGCCGGGCGACTCGATCTTCACGCAGACCTACAGCAAGTTCGAAGCGCCCGACGAGGCCCTGCTCGCCAAGTGGAACCGCATCCGCGAAATCCGCGACGTGGTCAACAAGGACATCGAGGCCGTGCGCGCCGAAGGCAAGGTCGGCTCCTCGCTGCAGGCCGACCTGCAGCTGACGGCACCGGCCGACGACTTCGCGCTGCTGGGCTCGCTGGGCGATGACCTGAAGTTCGTCTTCATCACCTCGGCGATCGCGCTGGCCGCCGGCGAGGCGCTCGCCACGGTGGTGACGCCGAGCACCGCGCAGAAGTGCGAACGCTGCTGGCACTACCGCGACGACGTGGGCCACGACGCGGCCCACCCGACGCTGTGCGGACGCTGCACGAGCAACCTGTTCGGCGCCGGCGAATCGCGGAGCGTTGCCTGATGGCCGCCGCCCGCTCCATGTCCTCGGCCTCGCGTTCGCGCGGCGGCAGCATCTGGCCGTGGCTGGGGCTGGCGGTGATCATCGTGATCATCGACCAGTTCACCAAGACGCTGATCCTGGGCTACTACAAGCTCGGCGACGCCACCTACGTCACCAGCTTCTTCAACGTGGTGCGCGCCCACAACACGGGCGCCGCCTTCTCGTTCCTCGCCGACCACTCGGGCTGGCAGCGCTGGCTGTTCACCGCCATCGGCGTGGGCGCGGCGGTGTTCATCGTATGGATGCTGAAGTCGCACGCTGGGCAGAAGCTGTTTTCGTTCTCCATGGCCTGCATCCTGGGCGGCGCCATCGGCAACGTGGTCGACCGGATGATGCACGGCTACGTGGTGGACTTCCTGAGCTTCCACGCGGGCAACTGGTACTTCCCGGCCTTCAACGCGGCGGACAGTGCCATCACGCTCGGGGCGATCTGCCTGGTCGTGGACGAGATCCGGCGGGTTCGCCGGGGCAAGTAGAGCTCTGCGCAATCCAGAAAAAGGGGCCTGACGGGCCCCTTTTCTTTGGGCCGCCTTCCCCGCCGGGGCCGAGGGTTTTTCCCGCTTTCTCCCGATGTCATAACAAAGTCATACTGCCGCGGTTCAATGTAATCGATTACATGAACACCGCACGATGAGCATCCAAGCCGTTGCAGCCAAAGCCGGGGTCTCGGTGGCCACCGTCTCGCGCGCCTTCAACTTTCCGGACAAGGTGACGCCCGCCACGCGCGAGCTGGTGGAACGCGTGGCACGCGAGCTCAACTACGTGCCCAACGCCAGCGCGCGCACCCTGCGCACCCAGCGCAGCCGCGTGCTCGGCGTGGTGCTTCCCACCCTGCTGAACCCGACCTTCGCCGAATGCCTGCAGGGCATCGCCCGCGCGGCCATCGCCGGGGGCTACGCGATCATCCCGGTCACCACCGGCTACCGGATCGACGAAGAAGAGCGTGCGGTGCACCTGCTGCTGGCCGGCAACGTCGACGGCCTGATCCTCGTGGTGTCGAACCCCTCGACCTCCGCCGCCCTGCCCCGCCTGCAGGCGGCTGGCGTACCCTACGTGCTGGCCTACAACCGCCATTCCGAGCACCCCTGCGTGTCGGTCGACAGCGAAAGCGCGGTGGCCGACGCGGTGGCGCGGCTCGTGCTGCTGGGCCACCGACGCATCGCGATGGTCAGCGGCACGCTCTCCGCCTCCGACCGCGCGCAGCAGCGCTATCGCGGCTACCGCAAGGGCATGGCCGAGGCCGGCCTGCCGGCGCCCGCGCTCATCGAGGTGCCCTTCGTCGAAACGGCCGTCGATGCGCTCTCGAAGCAGCTGCAGGCGCGCAACCGGCCCACCGCGCTGATCTGCTCCAACGACCTGCTGGCCATCCGCAGCATCCGCGCCGCGTACCTCTGCGGCCTGTCGGTGCCCGGCGACCTCAGCGTGGTCGGCTTCGACGGCATCGCGCTCGGCGAAGACCTCACGCCCGCGCTCACAACCATCGCCCAGCCCAACAGCGACATCGGCCGCCACAGCGTCGAATTGCTGATCCAGGCCATGGCCAGCGGCGCCGCGCTGCAGGCCGACGCGAGCCTGCTGCTTGCCCATTCATTCCGAGACGGCGAGTCGTGCGCCTCGGTGCACGAGAGCCAAAACAACAGACACGACAACAACACCGCGATTCCCTGACCCTCATAACCCCTCGTTGACTGCCTACATCCATCCAAGGAGCTTCCTCATCATGTCTCTCAGCTTTCATCGCCTGGCCCGGCTCGGCCTGATCGCCACCGCGCTCGCCGCCGGCAGCGCCATGGCCCAGACCGCCATCTGCTACAACTGCCCGACCGAATGGGCCGACTGGGGCACGCAGCTCAAGGCCATCAAGGCCAAGACCGGCATCACCGTGCCGCCCGACAACAAGAACTCGGGCCAGTCGCTCGCGCAGCTGTCGGCCGAGAAGGCCAGCCCCGTGGCCGACGTCACCTACCTCGGCGTGACCTTCGCGGTGCAGGCCGCCAAGGACGGCCTGGTCGAGCCCTACAAGCCCGCCGCCTGGAAAGACATTCCCGATGGCCTGAAGGACCCGGCCGGCAACTGGTTCACCATCCACTCGGGCACGCTGGGCTTCATGGTCAACGTCGACGCGCTCAAGGGCAAGCCGGTGCCGAAGTCGTGGGCCGACCTGCTCAAGCCCGAATACAAGGGCCTGATCGGCTACCTCGACCCGGCCTCGGCCTTCGTCGGCTACGTGGGCGCGGTCGCGGTGAACGAGGCGCGCGGCGGCACGCTCGACAACTTCAAGCCGGCCATCGACTACTTCAAGGCGCTGCAGAAGAACGAGCCGATCGTGCCGAAGCAGACGTCGTATGCGCGCGTGCTCTCGGGCGAGATCGCGATCCTGCTCGACTACGACTTCAACGCCTATCGCGCCAAGTACAAGGACAAGGCCAACGTCGCCTTCGTGATCCCGAGCGAGGGCACTCTCGCCGTGCCCTACGTGATGAGCCTGGTCGCCAAGGCCCCGCACGCGGCCGACGCGAAGAAGGTGCTCGACTTCACCCTGTCCGACGAAGGCCAGGCGATCTGGGCCAAGGCCTACCTCCGTCCGGTGCGCGCCAACGCCATGCCCAAGGACATCGAAGCGCAGTTCCTGCCCGCCAGCGAATACGCCCGCGCCAAGAGCGTGGACTACGGCCGCATGGCCGCCGCTCAGAAGGCCTTCTCCGACGAGTACCTGAAGGAAGTCCGCTGAGCGGACCCCGCGCGCGATGACGCAAGCCACATCCTCCAAGACCGCCAGTGCCTGGAACCCGCGCTGGCGCCTGCTGGCCTGCGTCGCGCCCGCGGCCATCTTCTTCGCGGCCTTCTGGCTGCTGCCGGTGGCGCGGCTGCTCGCGCTGCCCGCCGGCAAGGGCTGGGCCACCTACTTCGCGGTGCTGACCGACGCTCGCTACCTCGCGAGCATGGTCAACACCGTCGTGCTCTCGGTCGCCGTGACGCTGGCCACGCTGGTGCTGGGCGCGGCCGTGGGCATCTATCTCGCGCGCCGCGCCTTCGTCGGCAAGCGCATGCTGCTGTCGCTGCTCACGCTGCCGCTGTCGTTCCCGGGCGTGATCATCGGCTTCTTCGTGATCCTGCTCGGCGGGCGACAGGGCGTGGTGGCCGACATCGGCGACAGCCTCTTCGGCGAGCGCATCACCTTCGCCTACGGCTTGCTCGGGCTGTTCCTGGCGTACCTGTATTTCTCGCTGCCGCGCGCCATTGCCACCTACGCCGCGGCGGCCGGATCGATGAACACACAGCTGGAGGAAGCCGCGCGTTCGCTGGGCGCCTCGCGGCTGCGCGTGGCGCGCGACGTGTGGATGCCCGAGCTGGCGCCCACCACGCTGGCCTGCGGCGCGATCCTCTTCGCCACCTCGATGGGCGCCTTCGGCACCGCCTTCACGCTGGCCAGCAAGTTCGAGGTGATACCGATCACCATCTACAACGAGTTCACCAACTACGCCAACTTCGCGCTCGCCGCATCGCTGTCGATCGCGCTGGGCGTCGTGACCTGGCTGGTGCTGTTCGTGGCGCGCCGCTTCGGCGCGAATCCCGTCGCACGCTGAGGCCCGCACCATGCGCAAGAACACTCAACCGAAGGCTCCGTTCCTGTTCGCAGTGACGGTGATCGTGAGCCTCTTCATGATCGCGCCCATGCTGCTGTCGGTGATGGCCGGGCTGGTCAACAACTACAGCGCCGGACTGAAAAGCGGCCTCACGCTGCGCTGGCTGTCCGAGGTGTGGGAGAACTACGGCGGCACCGTGGGCTGGTCACTCGCGCTGGCCGTGGCCTGCGTCGCCGGCACCGTGCTGCTGGGCGTGCCCTGCGCCTACGCGCTGGCGCGCAGCCGTTCGCGCGCGGCACGCATCTTCGAGGAGCTGCTGACGCTGCCGGTCGCGGTGCCGGGGCTGGCCACGGCGCTCGCGCTGATACTCGCCTACGGCCAGCTCACGGCCTTCCGCCAGAGCTTCGCCTTCATCCTCGTGGGCCACATCGTCTTCACGCTGCCGTTCATGGTGCGTACCGTGGGCTCGGCCTTCCAGCGCGACGAGCTGCTCGCGCTCGAAGAGGCCGCGCGCTCGCTGGGCGCGAACTTCCGCCAGCGCTTCATGGGCATCCTGGTGCCCGCGGTGTTCCCGGCCATCGTGGCCGGCAGCCTGATGGTGTTCACGCTCTCGGTGGGCGAGTTCAACCTCACCTGGATGCTGCACACGCCGCTCACCCGCACGCTGCCCGTGGGCCTGGCCGACAGCTATGCCTCGATGCGCATCGAGATCGGATCGGCCTACACGCTGGTCTTCTTCGCCGTCATCCTTCCGGTGCTGTGGGGCCTGCAGTACCTTGCCAATCTCATTCAGAAGCGCCATGGAACTTGAACGAATCCCCATCGACATCGCCAACTGCGCGAAGACCTACGCCGACGGCACGCGCGGCCTGCAGCCCACCAGCCTGCGCGTGGAGGCCGGCGAGGTGCTGGCGCTGCTCGGTCCCTCGGGCTGCGGCAAGACCACGCTGCTGCGGCTGATCGCCGGGCTGGAATCTCCCGACGCGGGCAGCCGCATCGTGTTCGGCGACCAGGACGTCACGCAGCGTCCGGTGGAGCAGCGCGGCGTGGGCATGGTGTTCCAGAGCTATGCGCTCTTTCCGCAGATGACCGTGGCGGCCAACATCGGCTACGGCCTGCGCATCCGGGGCGTTTCGCCCGAGGAAGAAAAGCGCAGCGTCGGCGAGCTGGTCGACCTGGTGCGGCTGGGCGGCCTTGAGAACAAGCGCCCGTCCGAACTCTCCGGCGGCCAGCGCCAGCGCGTGGCCCTGGCGCGCGCGGTGGCCGTGCGCCCACGCGTGTTGCTGCTCGACGAGCCGCTGGCCGCGCTCGATGCCAAGCTCAAGGAATCGCTGCGCGACGAGCTGGCCGAGCTGCTGCGCCGCCTTCACATCACGGCCATCCACGTCACGCACGACCAGCAGGAAGCGCTGGCCATCGCCGACCGCCTCGCGGTGATGCGCGCGGGCCGCATCGTGCAGGTAGGCCGCGGCGAAGACCTGTATCGCGCGCCCTCGCATCCCTTCGTGGCCGAGTTCCTGGGCCGGGTCAACCGGCTGGAGCGTGGACAGGACGCCATCGCGCAGGGCGTTGTCCGACTCGGAGGAACGACCCTGCCCTGCCCGCAGGCGTGGCGCAGCCATGCAACCCTGCTGGTGCGGCCCGAGGACATCGAGGTCGGCACGCCCCAACTCGACTGGGGCGCCGCCGTTGTCGAGCGCCGCACCTTCCTCGGCGACCGGGTGCAGCTGCACCTGCGCGCGCAAGACCAGCCCATGCTGGTGGCCGACGTGGGGCGCGACAATCCTTTCGGGCCCGGCGACACGGTGGGGCTTCGCATCCAGCCCGAACGCCTGATGACGTCGCAGGAAGAAACCATCGCATGACGACAGCAGAAACCCGCAACACCATCCTGGTCCAGCTCACCGACCTGCACATCCGCGAACCGGGCAGGCTGGCCTATGGCCGCATAGACACGGCCCCGTACCTGGAGCGCGCGGTGCAGTCGGTGCTAGCCCTGCGCCAGCAGCCCGACGCGGTGGTCGTCACCGGCGACCTGACCGACTTCGGTCGCGCCGCCGAGTACGAGCACCTCGCCCGCCTGCTGGCCCCGCTGACCATGCCGGTCTACCTGATGCCCGGCAACCACGACGACCGCGACCAGCTGCGCCGCAGCTTCCCGGGCCATGCCTACCTGGGCACGGATGACGGCGGCTTCATCCAGTACTCGGTGCGCATCGGCGCCCTGCGGCTGCTCACGCTCGACACCTGCGTGCCCCGCGCCAGCCACGGCTCGCTGTGCGAGAAGCGCCTGGCCTGGCTCGAAGCGCAGCTCGACGCCTGCCGCGGCGAGCCGGTCGTCATCGCCATGCACCATCCGCCCTTCGAGACGCTGATCGGCCACATGGACGAGATCGGCCTGCTGGAGGGCGCCGAGGCGCTCGAAGCGCTGGTCTCGCGCCATCCGAACGTCGAGCGCATCATCTGCGGTCACCTGCACCGGGCCATCGACGTGCGTTTCGGCGGCACCATCGCCTCGACCTCGCCGGCGCAGGCCCACCAGGTCTGCCTCGATCTGGCGCCCAATGCCGACTCGGCCTGGACGCTGGAGCCGCCCTCGTTCCGGGTGCATGCCTGGTCCGCGCGCGGGCGCCGGCTCGTCACCCATCTGGCTGCATCGGGCAGCTTCGAGGGGCCCTACCCGTTTCACGACAACGGAGCGCTCATCGACTAGCCCTGAGCGCTCACTTGTGGAAAATGGGGTCGAAAACGAACCATAACGAAAAGAAAGGATAGAACCCGACCTCCATGAAGCACCTCCTGAATCTGCTGGCGGCAGTGGCCCTGCTGGTCTGGGGCACGCACCTGGTCCGAACCGGTGTTCTTCGCGTGTTCGGCGCCAACCTGCGCAAGATCCTCGTGCAAAGCATGCGCAACCGCTTCACGGCCGCCCTCTCGGGCATCGGCGTGACGGCGCTGGTGCAGTCGAGCACCGCCACCTCGCTCATGACCTCGTCCTTCGTCGGGCAGGGCCTGGTCACATTGCCGGCGGCACTGGCGGTGATGCGGGGCGCCGACGTGGGCACGGCGCTGATCTCGGTGCTGTTCTCGGCAGACCTTTCATGGCTCTCGCCGATGTTCATCTTCGTGGGGGTGGTGCTCTTCATCACGCGCTCGGCCACCGTGGCGGGGCGCGTCGGCCGGGTGCTGATCGGGCTGGGCCTGATGCTGCTGGCGCTGCAGCTGGTGGTGGAAGCCACCGAGCCCCTCTTCTCCTCGCCGGCCATCCGCGCGCTGCTGGCGTCGATCAACAGCGACGTGCTGCTGGAGATCACCATCGGCTCGGTGCTGGCCATCGTGGCCTATTCGAGCCTGGCGGTGGTGCTGCTGGTGGCGGCCATGGCCACCTCGAACGTGGTGCCGCTGGACGTGGCCCTCGGGCTGGTGCTCGGCGCCAACCTGGGCAGCGGCCTGCTGGCGGTGCTGACCACGGCCAAGTCGGCGGTGGCGGTACGGCAGGTGACTATCGGCAACCTGCTCTTCAAGGCGCTGGGCGTGGCCATCGTGGCGCCCTTCGTCGGCCTGTGGATCCGCTACGTGCAGCCCCAGCTGCCGAACCAGACGCACGGCGTGGTGCTGTTCCACCTGGCCTTCAACATCGTGATCAGCGTGGGCTTCATCGGCCTCACCCAGCTGGTCGCCAGGCTGGTGACGCACCTGCTGCCGCAACCTCAGCAGCCGGCCGGCACCATGCGGCCGCACCACCTGGACCCCTCGGCGCTGTCGACGCCCTCGCTCGCGATCTCGAATGCCGCGCGCGAGGCGCTGCACCAGGCCGACGTGGTCGAAACCATGCTGATCGGCACGCTGGACGTGATCCGCCACAACGACCTGCGGCTAGCACAGGAGCTGCGCCAGCTCGACGACACGGTGGACGAGCTCTACTCGGCCATCAAGTACTACATGACGCGCATCTCGCGCGAGGCGCTGGGCGAGGAGGAAAGCCGCCGCTGGACCGACATCATCAGCTTCACGATCAACATGGAGCAGATCGGCGACATCATCGAACGGGTGATCATCGACGTCGAGGACAAGAAGATCAAACCACAGCGCAACTTCTCCGAAGCCGGCATGGCCGAGATCGTCGAGCTGCACGGGCGGCTGGTGGCCAACCTGCGGCTGAGCATGAGCGTGTTCCTCAACGGCAACGTGCGCGACGCGCAGAAGCTGCTGGAGGAGAAGGCGCGCTTCCGCGACCTGGAGCGCGCCTACGCCACCACCCACCTCGACCGCCTGTCGGACCGCACCACGCTGAGCATCGAGACCAGCTCGCTGCACATCGACCTGATCAGCGACCTGAAGCGCATCAACTCGCACATCTGCTCGATCGCGTATCCGATCCTGGAGTCGGCCGGGGCGCTGGCGCCCAGCCGGCTGAGGGAATCGCGGCTGGGGAAGATCGAGGGCTGAGCGTCCTCCTGGTCGTTACTTGGCCTGCCCGGCCGTCTTCAGCACCGAAGTCCCGTCACGCCCGCGCCGCGCATAGCGCTGCGCCAGCACCGCGCAGACCATCAGCTGCATCTGGTGGAACAGCATCAGCGGCAGCACGATCGCGCCCACCGCATGCGAGGCGAAAAGCACCTTCGCCATCGGGATGCCGCTGGCCAGGCTCTTCTTGGAGCCGCAGAAGACGATGGTGATCTCGTCTTCGGTGTCGAAGCCCAGCTTGCGCGCCAGCAGGGTCGTGAGGCTCAGCGCAAGGCCGAGCACCACCGCGCACACCACCAAGAGGCCGACCAGCGCATGCGCCGGCACCTGCTTCCACAGCCCCTCGATCACGGCCGCGCTGAAGGCGGTGTACACCACCAGCAGGATCGAGCCCTGGTCCACGAACTTCAGCACCGCGGCGCGGCGCTGGATCCACTTGCCGACCAGCGGCCGCAGCAGGTGGCCCGCCGCGAAGGGCACCATCAGCTGCAGCAGGATGCGGCCGATGGAATCCAGCGAGGAGGAAGCCGCATGGCCGCCGCTGGGCAGCACCACCAGATTGACCAGCACCGGCGTGATGAACACGCCCAGCAAGGTGGAGGCCGAGGCGCTGCAGATGGCGGCGGGCATGTTGCCCCGGGCCATCGCGGTGAAGGCTATGGCCGACTGCACGGTGGCCGGCAGCACGCACAGGTACAGCACGCCGGTGTAGAGCTCCGGCGTCACCAGCGGCAGCAGGAGTGGCTTGAGCACCAGCCCGAGCACCGGGAACAGCACGAAGGTGCTGCCGAACACCAGCAGGTGCAGCCGCCAGTGCATGAGCCCGTTGACGATCGCCTCGCGCGACAGCTTGGCCCCGTGCAGGAAGAACAGCAGGCCGATGGCGACCGTGGTCAGTCCCTCGAAGAAGTGCGCGATGCGCCCGTTGGCCGGCAGCAGGCTGGCCAGCGTCACGACCGAGAGAAGCGCAAGGGTGAAGTTGTCGGGAAGAAAACGGGGGCGGGACATGTTGCAACTTGGGACGAACGCCACGCGCGTTGCAGGCGCGCAAGCCGACTCAGCAGGGGAATGTGTGATTTCCGCGCATGAATCTGGTCGCCAATTTGCGGAGCCCGGCGCGTGCTCCTCGCGCCTTCGGGGGAGATTTTCGGCCAATTCCGGTATTTGCCGCCGGAGGGCCGGCAAATGACCCGCCACAGCGCCTCACCACACGTCTTCAGTGTGCCGCGGTCGAACTGAACTGCGCCTGACGGTGGCGCAGGCAATATTCGATCAGGTCCTCGATCTCGGTGGCTTTGTCGAACACGGCATCGGCGCCCAGATGGGTGCACTTGCGCCGCATGTCGGGCGTGGCGTAGTTGCTCAGCACCACGATCTTCTGCGAGGGGCTGCGGTTGCGGCAGGCCTCCAGCACGCGAAAGCCGGTGCCGTCCTTCAGGAACAGGTCGACGATGGCCAGGTCCCACTGCGAGAGATTGCCCGCAAGCCAGCGCGACCCTTCGGCCTCGGTTTCCGCCTCGCCGACGGGCTCGACCCTCGCCACCTCTCGCAGGGTGCCCGCGAGGTTGCGGCGGATTGTGGGATTGTCTTCGACGATGAAGGTGCGAACGGGAGTCATCGGATGTTGCCTCTGAACTGTGTGCCTGCGCCTTATGCCGCCTTTGGCCTTTGCGCTGTGTTTCCACAGGCTACAAATTGCGCGTGGCACAAGTCGAAGGCATGACACCCCTGCGCCGGTAGGACAAGACCGGCGCGGCCTGCCCGCTCGGAGTCAGAGCGTGAGGATCGTGCAGCCCGTGGTCTTGCGCGCTTCCAGGTCGCGGTGCGCCTGCTGCACGTCGGCAAGCGGGTAGCGCTGGTCGATCGGGATCTTCACCGCGCCGCTGCGCACCACCGCGAACAGGTCGTCGGCCATCGCCTGCGTGCTCTCGCGCGTGGCCATGTGGGTGAAAAGCGTGGGCCGGGTGATGTAGAGCGAGCCCTTGGAGGCGAGCACGCCGAGGTTGACCGGCGGCACCGGGCCCGAGCCGTTGCCGAAGATGGCCAGCAGGCCGAACGGGCGCAGGCAGTCGATGGAGCCCTCGAAGGTGTCCTTGCCCACCGAGTCGTACACCACCTTCACACCCTTGCCGCCGGTGATCTCCTTCACGCGGGCCGCGAAGTTCTCGGTGCTGTAGTTGATGGCGTGGGCCGCGCCATGCTCCAGCGCGAGCTTGCACTTGGCGTCGCTGCCGGCCGTGCCGATCAGCTGCAGGCCCAACGCCTTGGCCCATTGGCAGGCGATGAGCCCGACGCCACCGGCCGCGGCATGGAACACGATGAAGTCGCCGGCCTGCAGGCCTTCGGCCGGCAGCGTCTTCTTCAGCAGGTACTGCGTGGTCAGGCCCTTGAGCATCATGGCCGCGCCGGTCTCGAAGGAGATGTCGTCGGGCAGCTTGCAGACGTTCTTCGCCGGCATCACGCGCAGCTCGCTGTAGGCACCGGGAGGCTGGCTGGCATAGGCGGCGCGGTCGCCGGCCTTCAGGTGAGTGACGCCCTCGCCCACCGCCTCGACCACGCCCGAGGCCTCCATGCCGAGCTGCAGCGGCATCTGGAACGGGTAGAGCCCGCTGCGCTGGTAGGTGTCGATGAAGTTCAGGCCCACGGCCTTGTGGCGGATGCGGATCTCGCCGGGGCCGGGCTCGCCGACTTCCACCTCGACGATCTTGAGTTCTTCGGGACCGCCATTGCGGTCGATACGGACGGCTTTGCTCTTCATCGTTGCGGTCTCCACGCTCTGGAAAGGAAAGAAGGGAAAACAGGAAGGGAAAGGCATCCTGCCATGTTTGAGCTTCCGGTGACGGCGCGGGGAATCATCGCCCGGTAGAGTCGGCGGCCATGCAGACACAGCCGCAGCGCCTCGCTCCCCTCACCGTTTTCCTCCTCGTCGTTCCTCCGCTGCTCTGGGCCGGCAATGCCGTGGTCGGCCGGCTGGTGCGGGAGCTGGTCTCGCCGCTCACGCTGAACTTCGTGCGCTGGGGCATCGCCTTCGTGCTGCTGCTGCCGCTGGCCGCGCAGGTGCTGCGCCGCGACAGCCCGCTGTGGGCGCACTGGAAGCACTACGCAGTGCTCGGGCTTCTGGGCATCGGCCTGTACAACGCCTTCCAGTACCTGGCGCTGCAGACCTCCACGCCCATCAACGTGACGCTGGTCGGCTCGAGCCTGCCGCTGTGGATGCTGGCGGTAGGCGCCCTCTTCTTTCGCGCGCGCGTCAGCGGCCGCGAGATCGGCGGCGCGCTGCTGTCGATGGCGGGCGTGCTGCTGGTGCTCAGCCGCGGCGAATGGCGGCAGCTGCTCGGGCTGCGGCTGGTGCCGGGCGATCTCTACATGATTTTGGGCACCATCGCCTGGGCCTTCTACAGCTGGCTGCTGGCGCGCACGCACGAGCCCACCGCCGTGCGCAAGGACTGGGCCTCGTTCCTGATGGCGCAGCTGGTGTTCGGCCTCGCGTGGTCGGGGGCGCTGGCCGCCGGCGAATGGACACTGACGCCCGCGCACATCGAGCTCGGCTGGCCGCTGATCGCTGCGATGCTGTTCATCGGCATCGGCCCGGCCGTGGTGGCGTACCGCTGCTGGGGCACCGGCGTGCAGCGCGCGGGGCCGCAGGCGGCGAGCATCTTCATGAACCTCACGCCGCTGTTCGCGGCGGTGCTGTCGGCAGCCTTCCTGCGGGAGCCGCCGCACTGGTATCACGGCGCGGCGTTCCTGCTGATCGTGGGCGGGATCGTGGTCGCTTCGCGCCGCTGAAGGGGCTCTCAGGCGAAGAGCCGCGCCAGCCCGGGCTGCTCGCGCATCCAGCGCGGCGCCTCGGCCTTGTCCACCACGCGCCAGGCATAGCCCGGGCGGTCGTAGAGATCGCGCCCCGAAGCCAGCAGCGCGGGGATGTCGATGGCATCGAGAAAGGCCTGCGAGTTGTATTCCTGGTGCGCGAAGCCCCGGATCTTGGCGCGCACCGCGTCCTCGCTCATCGCAAGGTACGAGAAGTGCCAGCCGGCATCCACCAGGATCAGCGCGGGCTGCGCGCCGCTGCGCACGCGCATGCGCAGCTGGTCGGGCGTGAGCCTGTCGAGCGATGCGCGCGTGGCCGCCACCGTCCACACCGAAGATGCCTCGGGCCCCTCGACGTTGCGGTAGTTGGCGTAGAAGTAATAGAAGGCCAGGCACAGGCCGAACACCTCGCGCCGCCGGTCGTCGCGCATCGCGCGGACGATCTCGGCGCGCGGAATCTCGTCGGCGTCCGAGATCATCACCAGGTCGTGCGGCGCTGCATCGTGCAGGCCGCGCATGACCTGGTTGCGCTGGAATTTCTCGCGTATCCAGAAGCCGGACTTCGGCGTGTCGGAATGCCAGTCGCCCACCACCGCCGTCGCATCGGCCGCCTCGTCGACCACCGGCATGTCGTGCACCGCGACGTAGCGGATGCGCGGCAGGAAGGCCGCGATGCGCGGGTCGGCGGGGTCGAAGCGCAGCGCCTTCGGCTCGCCGCTGAAGGTGCGGTCGGCCTCGACGATGACGAAGCAATCGACCACATCCGACAGCTCGTGCAGCCGCGCCGCGAGGATGTCGGCCTCGCCGTTGTAGGTGATGCAGTCGTAGACCTTGCGCGTGGACATCGCCGCCGTCGTCGCCTCGGGCTCCGGCGCGAACTCGATGCGGTAGCCGTTGCGCTCGAACATCTGCAGGATGTCGCGCTCGCCATACCAGCCATCGAGCTGAGACAGCGGAATCAGCGAACGCAGAGTGAGCGGCGACAGGCTTGCAAGCTGCCGCACCTTCGCGTGATGCCCGAAGAGCAGCATCGCGTTGTAGCCATGGTGCAGCTGCGGCCCCGCGTGCTCGATCGCGAAGCCGCGCGCCAGCTCCAGCGGCGCGAAGCGCATGCCCACGGCTTCGAGCGCGGGGCGCAGCACGCCGCTGAGCTGCACGTCCTCCAGCAGCGCGTTGTGGTCCCAGTGCATCCTGAGCGGCTCGCCGCCGACCGCATCGGGCGGCGGAATCTCCACGCGGATGTGCGGATGGTCGACCAGCGCGCGCATGAAGCGCCGGCTGCGCAGGCTGAAGCCGCCGTTCTGTATCGGCGTGACGACGTGGCCGGGCTTGCCGAGTTCGTCGGCCCATTCGAAGCGGTTGCGCCAGTAGGTGCCCTGTGGCGCGTCGATCTTCGCGAGATGGATGGGCGCGCCGATGTAGTCGCAGCCCAGGAACTCGTCGCTCCAGTTGGCGGCGTTGACGACCCAGCCGTCTTCCTGCACGACGAGCGCGAACTCGGTCTGCACCACGCGCCAGAGCGCGAACATCATGAACCAGCTGTACTCGTGGTAGTTCAGCGGCGCGATCGGCAGATGTTCGACGCCGGGCGCAAGGTCGTCCGGCGCCTTCGGACTGCACAGCAGCGCGCGGGCACCGGGCATCTGCGCCTGGCTGTGCTGCAGCGCCAGCGCCGCGCCGCGCGCGTCGGGCAGGCCGGTGACCGAGACCAGCGTTATTTTTTCGAATGATTCCCTGCTCACGATGCGCCTCCCGTCGCTCTCGTGAATCGCGCTCAGTAGGTGCCGGGGTAGGCGCCGCCGTCGGCCAGGATGTTCTGGCCGGTCATGTAGCCGGCCTGCATGCTGCACAGGAACGCGCAGATGGCACCGAACTCGGCGGGCGTGCCGAAGCGCTTGGCCGGGATGTTCTTCTTGCGGGCTTCCCACACGGTGTCGAAGTCCTGGCCCGACTTCTGCGCGGCGCCGGCCATGGTGCCCTTGAGGCGGTCGGTGTCGAAGGAGCCCGGCAGCAGGTTGTTGATGGTCACGCCCTGCGCCGCCACCGCCGTGCGGGCCACGCCGGCCACGAAGCCGGTGAGGCCGCTGCGCGCGCCGTTCGACAGGCCCAGGATGTCGATGGGCGACTTCACCGAGCTGGAAGTGATGTTCACGATGCGGCCGTAGCCGCGCCTGGCCATGCCGTCCACCGTGGCCTTGATGAGCTCGATGGGCGTGAGCATGTTGGCATCGACCGCCTTGATCCAGGCCTCGCGGTCCCAGTTGCGGAAGTCGCCGGGAGGCGGGCCGCCTGCATTGGTGACGACGATGTCGAAGTCATGGCCCAGCGCGAACACCGCGGCGCGGCCGGCCTCGGTGGTGATGTCGGCCGCCACGTGCTTGACGAAGGGGCCCGAAGCGCCAGCCGCCTCGGCCAGCTTCTTCGCGGCCGCTTCCAGCGCCTCGGCGCCGCGTGCCACGATCACCACGTTGACGCCCTCGCGCACCAGCGCCTCGGCGCAGCCGTAGCCCAGCCCCTTGCTCGCGCCGCACACCAGCGCGGTCTTGCCTGCAATACCCAGATCCATGTTCTTGCTCCAGTGAAAACAAAAGCGCCAGGGGCTTCAGCGCCCCTTGCGCGTGAAAACGAAAATGCCCGCAATCACGAGCACGGTACCCGCCGCGATCCATGGCGTGAACGGCTCGCCGAGTATGACCACCCCCATGAGGATGGTCGACAGCGGCCCGATCATGCCGGTCTGCGCCGCCATCGCGGGGCCGATGCGTTCGATGGCCATCATCACCATCAGCACCGGCACCGCCGTGCACAGTGTGGCATTGAGCACCGACAGCCAGACCACCTCCGGCGCCACCGCCATCGCCACGCTCATCGGCCGCGTCAGCACGAACTGCAATATGCACAGCACGCAGGCCACGGTGGTCGCCAGCCCCACAAGCCGCAGCGACCCCAGCCGCTTGACGAACTCGCCGCTGTAGACGAGGTAGCCCGCGTAGCTCACCGCGCTCAGGAACACCAGGAAGGCGCCCCAGGCCGCCGCGCCGCCGCCCTTGCCGCCGCCACCGGTCCAGAGTTCGTGGCCGAACACCAGCAGCACGCCGGCATAGCTCACCACCATGCCCAGCACCTGCGGGCGCGTCGGGTGGCGCCGGTAGAGCAGCCAGCCGAAGAACAGCACCAGCGTGGGGTTGAGGTAAAGAATCAGCCGCTCGAAGCTGGCCGAGATGTAGGCCAGCCCCGCAAAGTCCAGGAAGCTCGCGAGGTAGTAGCCCGAGAAGCCCAGGCCGATCACGCCGATCCAGTCGCGCCCGGTGAGCGCTGGCTTGCCGCGCCCGGCCCACCACGCCATCAGCGCGAAGAGCGGCAGCGCGAACAGCATGCGCAGCATGATGAGCGTGACCGCGTCCACGCCGTAGCGGTACGCGAGCTTGACGATGATGGCCTTGCCGCTGAACGCGATGGCGCCCAGCGTGGCCAGCACGAGGCCGGTGGCGATGCCTTTTCTGGCGGCATCGCGGGAAGATGGAGGGGAGATGCCTGCCGACGCGGCTGTCTTGTTCATCCCCCGATCATCGCGGCAAGCGCAAACCCCTGGCTTGCGCTCAGTACCCCGCGGCCACGCCGTCGCGGCGCGGGTCGCTGGCGGCCACGTAGCCTTCCACCGAGGGCTCGCCCGCGCGCCAGATGAACTGGCCGGCGCCGAAGTCCTGGTACGAGTCATTGATCACTTCCAGGTGATGGCCCAGGTCGCGCAGGCCCTGCACCGTGGCCGGGTTCATCGCGGCCTCGACATTGATCTCCAGCCCCGCGTTGAAGCGCCAGCGCGGCGCATCGCAGGCGGCCTGCGGGTTCTGCTTGTAGTCGAGCATGCGCACCAGCGTCTGCATGTGGCCCTGCGGCTGCATGTTGCCGCCCATCACGCCGAAGCTCATGACCGGCTGGCCGTCCTTGGTGAGGAAGGCCGGGATGATGGTGTGGAACGGGCGCTTGCCCGGCGCCACCACGTTAGGGCTCCCGGCCTTCAGGCTGAAACCGTGGCCGCGGTTCTGCAGGCTGATGCCGTATTCGGGCTCCACGCAGCCCGAGCCGAAGCCCATGTAGTTGCTCTGGATGAAGCTCACCATCATGCCGCTCTCGTCGGCGGCCGTGAGGTAGATGGTTCCGCCCTTCACCGGGTTGCCGGCCTTGAAGTCCTGCGCCTTCTTCAGGTCGATGAGGCGCGCGCGCGAGGCAAGGTAGGCGTCGTCGAGCATCTGCTCGGTCGTCACCTCCATGGTCTTTCGCTCCGACACGTAGCGGTACACGTCGGCAAAGGCCAGCTTCATGGCCTCGATCTGCAGATGCTGCGACTGCACCGAGTCGACCGGCAGAGAGGCGATGTCGAACTTCTCCAGGATGCCCAGCGCGATCAGCGCCGCGATGCCCTGGCCGTTCGGCGGGATCTCGTGCAGCGTGTGGCCGCGGTAGTCGCGCGAGATCGGCTTGACCCACTCGGGCTGGTAGGCCGCGAGGTCGGCCACGGTGAGCGCACCGCCGTGCGCGGCGGAGAACTTCGCGAGCGCCTCGGCGATCTCGCCGTTGTAGTAGGCCTCGCCCTTGGTGCGGGCGATGGCCTTGAGAGCGCGCGCAGCGGCCGTGAAGCGGAACATGTCGCCCACCTCGGGCGCACGGCCCCAGGGCAGGAAGGTCTGTGCGAAGCCGGGCTGCGACTGCAGGATCGGCGTGGCCGCGGCCCACTTGCCCTGCACCACCGGCGGCACCAGGTAGCCGCGCTCGGCGATGTCGATGGCCGGCGCCAGCAGGTCGGCGAAGGGCAGCTTGCCGAAACGCTCGCTCAGAGCCACCCAGCCGCGCACCGCGCCCGGCACGGTGACCGAGTCGATGCCGCGCATGGGCGGATTGGCGGCATCGGCACCGTACTTGGCCTTGAAGTACTCGGGCGTCCAGGCCTTGGGCGCCGGGCCCGAGGCGTTGAGGCCGTGCAGTTCCTTGCCGTCCCACAGGATGCAGAAGGCGTCGCTGCCCAGGCCGTTGCTCACCGGCTCGACCAGGGTCATCACGGCAGCGGTGGCGATGGCCGCGTCGACCGCGTTGCCGCCCTGCTGCAGGATGCGCAACCCGGCCTGCGAGGCCAGCGGGTGCGAGGTCGAGACCACGTTGCGCGCGAAAATCGGGATGCGTGTGGAGAGGTACGGGTTGGTGTAGTCAAACTTCATGACGTGCCTTCAAAGATGACTTGAACAATCGGGAACACCGCGGAACCAGCTTCGCCGGGCCGCAGGTGTTGCCCCCGGAAGGGGGTTGGCGAAGCGAACGAAGTTCGCGCAGCCTGGGGGAGAGCCATCACTCGTTGGTGATCTTGCGGTCGATGACGATCTTTTTCCATTTGGCTGCATCGGTGGCGACCATCTTCGCGAACTGGTCCGGCGTGCCCGGCACGGCGGGCTCGATGCCCAGGCGCGCGAGCTTTTCCTTGACCTCGGGGTCGGCCAGCGCGTCGTTGGCGGCCTTGTTGATCTTCGCGACGATGTCCGCCGGCAGGTTCTTCGGGCCGTAGAAGCCGAACCAGGTGTTCGACTCGTAGCCGGGCAGCGTGTCGGCGATGGGCGGCAGTTCGGGCGCCAGCGGGCTGCGCTTGAGCGAAGTGACGCCCAGCGCGCGCAGGCGGCCGTCGCGCACGTGCGGCATGCCGGTGGGCAGCGAGTCGAACAGCACGTCGACCTTGCCGCTGATCAGGTCGGGAATGGCCAGCGCCGTGCCCTTGTACGGAATGTGCGTGACGAACACGCCGGCCTGCGCCTTGAAGAGCTCCGCCGTGAGCTGCACGATGGTGCCGTTGCCGCTCGATGCGTAGTTGAGCTTGCCGGGGTTCTTCTTCGCGTAGTCGATCCACTCGCGCACCGTCTTCGCGGGCGAATTGACCGGCACCAGCATGATGCTGGCGGCATCGCCAACGTGCGCGATGGGCGTGAAGTCGCGCACCGTGTCGTAGGGCAGCTTGCTGATGGCGGGGCCGATGGAGTGCGTGCTGGTGGTGGCCAGCAGGATGGTGTAGCCGTCGGGCGCGGCCTTGGCGGCCTGGTCGGAGCCGATCGCGCCGCCAGCGCCCGGTTTGTTGTCGACCACCAGCGTGGTACCCAGCTTGTCGCCCATCTTCTGCCCCAGCGTGCGGGCGAAAAGGTCGGTGGCACCCGCCGCCGGGAACGGAACGATCAGCCGGATCGGCTTGTTCGGATAGCCCTGCGCCAGGCTGGCGGACGAGGCGGCCATGCCGAGCAGCGCGACGGCGAACACCTGGAGGAACTGGAGGCGTTTCATTTGCGGGAAAGAATTCTGTGCCAGTGGATGGGACAAGCATGCTATGCAGCGCTGGCGCATCAAGCCAGATAATTCGGCTTATTCAACTATCAACACGGTTTATGACACGAGCCCCCGCCGAAGAAATCTCGCTGCAGCAGCTGCGGGCGCTGGCGGCGGTGGCCGAAACCGGCAGCTTCACGCTGGCCGCCGAGGCCCTGCAGCTCACACAGCCCGCAATCAGCCACCTGATCAAGCGGCTCGAGGAAGAACTGGCGCAGCCGCTGGTGGTGCGCGGGCGCCGCATCCGCATGACCAACGCGGGCCAGATGATGGTCGACACCGCCGTGCGCGCGCTGCGGCTCATCGACGATTCGGTCGGCGCCTGCCGCTCGCAGTCGCAGCTGCGCGAGGGTCGCATCGTGCTCGCGGTGGGCCACCTGACCGCGGGCGCCCTGCTGCCGCCGCTGCTGGGCCGCTTCTCGCAGAAGCACCCGACGCTCGCGGCCACGCTGCTCGACAGCACGGCCGAGCAGATGATCTCGCGCGTGCTCTCGCAGGAGGCCGACCTGGGCTTCGGCTCGGACATCGGCCAGAAGCATTCCGAGCTGGCGACCGAGCCTCTCTTCACCGAGCGGATGGCCCTCTTCGTGCGCGACGACCATCCGCTGGCGCAGCATGAATCGGTCGAGGCCAGGCACCTGGAAAACCAGCCCTTCATCCACGTCAACCCCGACGCCAACGTGTGGCGCGCCGTGAGCCGCCAACTGGCGAGCGTGGCCAACGTGTATCCGCAGGTGGTGCATCACGTCTCGATGCTGTCGACCGCCTTCGGCCTCATTCAGGCCGGCGCGGGCGTGGCGCTGGCGCCGCGCTATGTGGAAGTGCTGATGCCCGGCAACCTGCGCGCCGTGGGCGTGACGCGCCCTGTGCTGGAGTACCCGGTGGTCGCCATCCGCCTCGCCAAGCATCCGCTGAGCCCGGCCGCGATGGCCTTCCTGGCGATGGCGCGGCAGCACATGAAGCCGCCGCGCGCGCAGAAGCCCTGAAAAAGAAACGGCGCCCGAAGGGGCGCCGTCTTCGTGAAACACCGCGGAACCGGCTTCGCCGGGCCGCAGGTGTTGCCCCCGGAAGGGGGTTGGCGCAGCGACACGAAGTGCGCGAAGCCTGGGGGCGAATCTGGTCTCCGCGGAACCGGCTTCGCCGGGCCGCAGGTGTTGCCCCCGGAAGGGGGAAGGCGCGCGCGCGACACGAAGTGCGCGCAGCCTGGGGGCGAACTCAATCCTCGACGAAGGCTTCCTCGCGCTTCGACTTCACGGCCGGCAACAACACGATGATCAGCAGCAATGCAGCTGCAGCCAGCAGGCTCGCCGAGATCGGGCGCGTGACGAACACGCTCCAGTCGCCACGCGACAGCAGCAGCGAGCGGCGCAGGTTCTCTTCCATCATCGGGCCCAGGATGAAGCCCAGCAGCAGCGGCGCAGGCTCGCAACCCAGCTTGAAGAAGGTGTAGCCCACCAGACCGAAGATGCCCACCATCCAGATGTCGAAGGTGTTGTTGTTGGTCGAGTAGACGCCGATCGCACAGAACAGCACGATCGCCGGGAACAGGTACTTGTAGGGCACCGACAGCAGCTTGATCCACATGCCGATCAGCGGCAGGTTCAGGATGATCAGCATCGCGTTGCCCAGCCACATCGAGGCGATCAGGCCCCAGAACAGCTCGGGGTTGCTGGTCATCACCTGCGGGCCCGGCTGGATGTTGTGGATGGTCATCGCGCCCACCATCAGCGCCATCACCGCGTTGGGAGGAATACCCAGCGTCAGCAGCGGGATGAAGGAGGTCTGCGCACCGGCGTTGTTGGCCGACTCGGGAGCCGCCACGCCGCGGATGTTGCCCTTGCCGAAGGGCACTTCGCCCGGCTTCAGCTTGGTCTTCTTCTCGATCGTGTAGGCAGCGAAGGCAGCCAGCAGCGCGCCGCCGCCCGGCAGGATACCCAGCGCCGAACCCAGCGCGGTGCCACGCAGTACGGCGGGAACCATGCGCTTGAAGTCCTCCTTGGTCGGGAACAGGCCCGAGACCTTGGCGGTGAACACTTCACGCTCGTCGTCGGGGCGCGAGAGGTTGGCGATGATTTCGCCATAGCCGAACACGCCCATGGCGATGGCCACGAAACCGATGCCGTCGGTCAGTTCGGGAATGTCGAAGCTGTAGCGCGCCACGCCCGAATTCACGTCGGTGCCGACCAGACCCATCAGCAGGCCCAGCACGATCATCGCGATGGCCTTGAGCAGCGAGCCCGAAGCCAGCACCACGGCGCCGATCAGGCCCAGGATCATCAGCGAGAAGTACTCGGCAGGGCCGAACTTGAAGGCCAGCTCGGTCAGCGGCGGAGCGAAGGCGGCCAGGATCAGCGTACCGACGCAGCCCGCGAAGAACGAGCCCAGGCCGGCAGCGGCGAGCGCCGGGCCCGCACGGCCCTTGCGCGCCATCTGGTAGCCGTCGATCACTGTCACCACCGATGAAGACTCACCGGGCAGGTTGACCAGAATCGCGGTGGTCGAGCCGCCGTACTGGGCGCCGTAATAGATACCGGCCAGCATGATCAGCGCCGACACGGGCGGCAGCGCGTAGGTGGCGGGCAGCAGCATCGCGATGGTCGCGACCGGGCCGATGCCGGGCAGCACGCCGATCAGCGTGCCCAGGATGCAGCCGATCAGGCAATACAGCAGGTTGGTGAAGGTAAAGGCGACGCCAAAACCGACGGAAAGGTTGTGGATCAGGTCCATGGTGGTATCGGCTTTCGTCTCAACCGGTGATGAAGGTCGGCCAGACCTGGATCTGGAGCTTGAGCGCCCAGATGAAGGCGACGTAGCTGCCGACGGCCAGCACGGTGGCCAGAGCCAGCACGCTGGGCAGCTTGAACTCGTGGCCCGCGAGGCTGGAGATGATCACCAGCGCGTAGATGGCGATGATCATGCCCATGGCCGGAATGCCAAGGCTGGGCAGGCCGCCGAGCAGGATGCCGAAGGCGAGGTTGGCGCCGAGGATGAACACCACCTGCTTCCAGGCCCACTTGCCGATCTTCTCGCCGTCGGTGGTCTCGACGCTGAGCCCGGTGAACATGATCCCGAGGCCGATGAGGGCCATCAGGATGCCGAGCATCAACGGGAAGTAACCCGGTCCCATCCGGGCTCCGGTGCCCACGGTGTAGGTGGTGGCGCCCCATGCGAACGCCACACCCACCACCGTGAACATCAGACCCGAGAAAAAGTCTTTCTGACTCTTGATCTTCACGAACAGTCTCCTCGAACAAATTTCGATGCGGGATTGTCCAGTCAGCTTCCGGTCAGGCCGATGTGGATTCCACTAACCAAAGTCTTAGGGATAACCCGGGAGTATTCATCGCCTCCCGGGTGGCTGGGAACAGGCCCTACTCCAGCGGCGGCGTGGCGCTCAGCACCTCTTCGATGGTCGTCACGCCCTCGGCCACGCGCAGCGCGCCGGCCAGCCGCAGCGGCCGCATGCCGTCGATCACGGCCTGGCGGCGCAGCCCGGCGAGGTTGGGCTCCTTCGTGACCTGGCTCTTGAACGGCTCGCTGACACTCAGCAGTTCGTAGAGCCCCATGCGGCCCATGTAGCCGGTCATGCGGCAGTCGACGCAGCCCACCGGCTTGTAGGCGCGCACCGAGCCCGTGATCTGCCAGGGCTTGACGATGGCCTCCAGCTTCTCGCGGTTGACGGTGTCGTCCGGCTGCTTGCAGTTGGGGCACAGCGTGCGCACGAGGCGCTGGGCGAGCACGCCCAGCATCACGGCGTTGATGAGGTACGAGGGCACGCCCAGCTCCATCAGCCGCGTGATGGCGCTCGGCGCGTCGTTGGTGTGCAGCGTGCTGAACACGAGGTGCCCGGTGAGCGCGGCCTGCACCGCCATCTCGGCGGTGGCCAGGTCGCGGATTTCGCCGACCATGATGATGTCCGGGTCCTGCCGCATCAGTGCGCGCAGGCCCTCGGTGAAGCCGAAGTCGAGCTGCGGCTGCACCTGCGTCTGGTTGAAGGAGGTCTCGATCATTTCGATCGGGTCCTCCACCGTGCTCACGTTGACCTCCTCGGTCGCCACGCGCTTGAGCGTGGAGTACAGCGTGGTGGTCTTGCCCGAGCCCGTGGGCCCGGTCACCAGGATGATGCCGTTGGGCCGCGTGACCAGCTGCTCCCAGCGCTGCGCGTCGTGCTGCGCGAAGCCCAGCGCGTCGAGGTCCTTCACCGCGGTGTCGGGGTCGAAGATGCGCATCACCATCTTCTCGCCGAAGGCGGTCGGCAGGGTCGACAGGCGCATTTCGACTTCGTCGCCGCGCATGTTGCGGGTCTTGATGCGGCCATCGAGCGGACGGCGCTTCTCGACCACGTCCATGCGGCCCAGCAGCTTGATGCGCGCGACCATCGCGTTCATCACGCCCATGGGCATCTGGTAGGCGGGATGCAGGATGCCGTCGATGCGGAAGCGGATCACGCCCTGCTCGCGGCGCGGCTCCAGGTGGATGTCGCTGGCGCGCTGGTCGAAGGCGTACTGCCACAGCCAGTCGACCACCTGCACCACGCTCTGGTCGTTGGCATCGAGCTGCTTGTTGCTCTTGCCGAGCTCCACCAGCTGCTCGAAGCTCGCGCTGGCGGTGTTGCCGCCGGCCTTCTGCGCGGCGCGCACCGACTTCGCGAGCGCGAAGAACTCGGCCGTGTAGCGCTGGATGTCGGCCGGGTTGGCGACCACGCGCCGCACCGAGCGCCGCGCCTGCCGCTCCACTTCGGCGATCCAGTCGGTGAGGAAGGGCTCGGCCGTGGCCACCACCACCTCGTTGGGCAGCACCTGTACCGGCAGCACCTTGTGGCGCTCGGCGTATGCCGCGCTCATGGTGTCGGCCACCTTGCCCACGTCGACCTTGAGCGGATCGATGCGCAGATAGGAGAGCCCCGCGCGGCCCGCAAGCCATTGCGTGAGCATTTCGAGGTCGAGCGGCTTGTTGTCGCTCTCGCGCGTCATCGCGACGTTGGCCAGGCGCACCAGCGGGGCCTGGCGGCTCTCGGCCTGCGCGCAGCGGGCGATGGTGCGCTTGGCCTCGACCGGGGAAATCACGCCGTCGGAGGCGAGCCATTCGATCAGGCGCCGCAGGTCGAGAGGGCCTTCGTGGCGCGCGGCCAGCGGGGCGGGGGCGGAAGCAGCGGGTACAGCGCTCATGTGCCGTCTGTTGTTCGGGTTCAGGTTCGGGTGAGTGTCGGATTCTGCGGCTTGAAGACCCGCTGCCATTTCGGCGCGGGCAAACCCCAGCGAGTCTGGATCGTTTGGGCGCGCTCGGCAAGCGCCTCGCGCTTCGGGCGGCTCGGCGTGCGCTGCGCGAGCACCACCGTGTTGCCTTCGCGCGTCGGCTTGAAGGCCCAGACGGCGTCGGCACCGAAGGCGGCGGAGATTTTCTCGAGGCTGCGCTCGTAGCTCGACGAGCGGCCGAAGAGGTTGACCGTCATGCAGCCGTCCTCCGTGAGCAGCGCGCGGCAGTCGGCATAGAAGTCTTCGCTGTCGAGCACGGGCGCGGCGGCCTCGTGGTCGTACAGGTCGACCTGCAGCGCGTCGACCGTGCCGTGCCACTCGGGCTTGCGGATCTCGGCGGCGGCATCGGCGATCACCACGCGCAGCTTCGGGTCGTCCGGCGGGAGCTTGAACCATCCGCGGCACGCCGACACCACCTGCGGATTGAGCTCGATCGCGGTGGTGCGCATGCGCAGGATCTTGCGGCTGAACTTGGTGAGCGTGGCCGCGCCCAGGCCGAGCTGCATGGCATGGCGGCCGGCCACGGTCTTGCCGTCGACGAAGAGCAGCCAGGCCATCATGCGCTGCACGTACTCGAGCTCGATCTCGAAGGGCGCATCGAGCTTCATGGAGCCCTGGACCCATTCGGTGCCGAGGTGCAGGTAGCGGATGTCGCCCCAGTCGGAGAAATTGACTTCAGGGAGGGAAACAGGAGTTTTGCTCGATGCCATCGATGCGGCCGGTCAGGCGACTAGTTGGTGGGCGGCCAGGACCTCGCGCCAGGCCGCGAGCTTGCGCTCGAAGCTCCACGACGCATTGGCGGGGCTGGTGGAAGGCAGCTGGTAGACCGGCACGCCCAGCGTGCGCGTGTGGCGCGCATGCTTGAAGCTCTCGCCGCCGTTGTGCGCGATGGCCGCAAGCTTCGGCAGGTGCAGCCCGGCGATGTCGTTCGCCACGGGCGCGCGGATCGCCGAGTCGAGGCTGCCCTCGCGCTCGCAGGACGCATACACGTCCCACACGCCCAAGCCGCGGTCGAGCAGCCACTGGCAGCGCGGCCCATAGCTGTCGGCGCCCGAAGGCTGGGGAATGTCGGGCCACACGGCTTGCAGGATCTTCCAGAACTGGTTTTGGGGGTGTGCATAGTACTGCTGCCGCTCGAGCGACTTCACTCCCGGAAAGCTGCCGAGGATCAGCACGGCGGTGGCCGGCGACACGATGGGCGCGAGCCCCGTGAGCAGCGGGCTCGCGGCGGCCATGGATGCGGCGGGAGGATTCATGGGCGGCAATCGTGCCACTGTCGCGCGCGTGCTTTCGCCGCCCATGAAAAAACCCGCCGAAGCGGGTTCTTTCGCGAAGCCCGGAAGGGCTGCGCAACAGGTCCGGAACCAGTCCGGAACTGTTTACTTCTTGGCGGCTTCGTTCTCGGCCGTGCCGGGAATCTTCTCGCCGATGGCCTTGCCGGTGGAGCGCATGCCGTCGGCCGTCTTGTGGCCGGCATTCTCGACGGCCTCGCCAGTCTTGGAGGCTGCGTTCTTGGTGGCGTTGGTCGCCTTCTTGGTGGTGCGCTTGGTCGCGTTCCAGGCCTTCTTGGAGCCGCGCTCGGTCGCGTTCACGGCCTTCTTGGTGGTGCTCTTGGTGGCGTCCCACGCCTTCTCCGCGCCGCGCTCGGTGGCGTTCACCGCATCCTTGCCGGCTTCCTTCACCTTTTCGGTGGTGGATGGCTCGGTGGTGGCGGCGGTCTGCGCGACGGCCGACAGGCCGATGGATGCCAGCGCCAGGGCGACGACGACGGGAACGGTACGAACAAAGGACTTGGTCATGGATAGGCTCCTTTTTTGAGTGAAATATTTGAGTGACGGATGTGCCACTGCACAACCAACGCCACTTCGAACTTCAAGGATGACAGCAAAAAGGGGCCCTTGGCGCGCCTGGACGCAACTCGGGGCATCGGCCTACGCGAGGGGTTTCCGGCCATCCGACACGGACAGCAGACTTTGGAGCTTCGGCAGCGCCGCGACCGCGTTGCGAGTGGTCGCTTCGGCCAGCGCGTCGATGCCGATGCCCTGCAGCTGTGCCACCACTTCGGCGATGCGCGGCAGCTCTGCCGGCTCGTTGCGCCCCTGCGGCTCGCCGGCATCGCGCTGGGCCTGCGTGCGGTAGATCCAGTGCGGCTGGATGTCTGGCGCGTCGGTCTCCATCACGATCGACTCCATCGGCAGCGTCGATGCCAGGCGCCGGAGCTGCAGGGCGCGCTCGAAGGTCACCGCGCCGCCGAAGCCGAGCTTGAGCCCGAGCTCGATGCACGCGCCGGCCTGCTGCTCGCTGCCGTTGAACGCATGGGCGATGCCCTGCCACGGCCGGCCGCCCGCCGTCTGCCGCAGATGCTTGAGCACCTTGTCGACCGAGCGCCGCACGTGGATGAGCACGGGTAACCCATGTTTGCGTGCCAGTTGCAACTGAGTGTGAAAAAAACGCTCCTGCTTTTCACCGTCCAGCCCCTCGACGAAGTAATCCAGGCCGATCTCGCCGACCGCCACCAGCCTCGGGTCGTCACGCCGCGCGCCCAGTTCGGCATCGAGGGCCTGGAGGTCTTCGTCCTTCGCCTCTCCGGTGCACAGCGGGTGTATTCCGAGCGCGTAGGCATCGCCCTGCGCGTGGGCCAGCTCGCGCACAGTGGCGAAGTTGAAGGCGGCCACCGCCGGGATCACGCACATCGTCACCCCCCGCTCGGCGGCGCGGGCGCGCAGCGCCGGCATCTCCGCACCGAATTCGGGCGCGTCCAGATGACAGTGGGTATCGACGAAGGTAGGCATCGCGCGATGATGCCCGATGGGATGCGCCGGCGCGGAAAGCGTGCTACTGTGAACTCCTCTACACGCGATCGCGATTTTTTAAGCCGGAGGTACTCCGATGCGCAGGCCCGCTTTCTACAGCCGCTCGCCCCGCACGCTGCCACCGGCCGCAGACGAGGCGGCCGAACGGGCGGATGCGCCGCCATCGCCCGAGACGGCCGGCGCCGGCTCCATACCTCCTGAGGGCCCCGTGAAGAAATCCGGCTGGCAGCCCGGCCGCCGCAGCTTCGCGCTGCTCGTCATGCTCTCGGCCGCGCTGGTCACCGGCGCCGTGCTGTGGACACCGCGCCCTGGCACCAAGGTTCTCACCCAGAAAGACATCGACGCGGCCGTACTGCGCACGCTGCAGACCAACACCCTGCCCTCGCCCGCGGCCAAGGCGGCCGACATCATCCGGCCCTCGGTGGTGCGGGTGGTGAGCTACGGCGAGGAAAAGAACACGCCCGAGGCCAAGACCCAGAAGCGCGGGCGCAACATGGCCAAGGGCAAGCCGCCCGAGGCGCCCAACGACGGCGGCGCGCCGGGCGAGTACGAACGCGGCGTGGGCACGGGCGTGGTGATCGTCGACAAGGGCGTGATCCTCACCAACCTGCACGTGGTCGCCGGTGCCGACAAGATCAAGGTCACCTTCTACGACGGCCTGGAGGCGCCCGCCACCATCACCGGCGTGCAGCCCGAGAACGACCTCGCGGTGCTGCAGGCGCAGAAGATTCCCGACGACCTGATCCCCGCCACCATGCGCTCCACCGCCGACCTGCGCCCCGGCGATCAGGTCGCGGCGGTAGGTTTTCCCTTCGGCATCGGGCCTTCGGTGTCGGCCGGCGTGGTGTCAGGCCTGAAGCGCTCGTTCCGCTCGCCCGAGGGCAAGCAGGAGCTGGGCAACCTGATCCAGTTCGACGCGGCCGCCAACCCCGGCAACTCGGGCGGCCCGCTCATCAACATGGACGGCGAGGTGCTCGGTATCGTCACCGCCATCCTCAACCCGACGCAGCAGCGCACCTTCATCGGCATCGGCTTCGCGGTGCCCATCGAGAACGCGGCATCGGCCGCGGGTTCGCCGCCTTTCTGATCCTCTTTTCTTCCTTTCCTCTCGAAAGCCCTTCGCATGAGCACAGCAGAGACCACCGCCAACCCCACGCCAGCCGGCACGGCCGAACTGATGGAGCAGATCCTCTACGAGGTGAAGCGCGTGGTCGTGGGCCAGGACCGCTTCCTGGAGCGCGTGATGGTCGCCATGCTCGCGGGCGGACACCTGCTGGTAGAAGGCGTGCCGGGGCTGGCGAAGACGCTCACGGTGAAGACGCTGGCCGACACCGTGCGCGGCCAGTTCAAGCGCATCCAGTTCACGCCCGACCTCGTGCCCGCCGACCTGGTGGGCACGCGTATCTACAACCAGAAGACCGGCGACTTCAGCACCTCGCTGGGCCCGGTGTTCGCCAACCTGCTGCTGGCCGACGAAATCAACCGCGCGCCGGCCAAGGTGCAGAGCGCGCTGCTTGAAGTGATGCAGGAGCGCCAGGTCACCATCGCGGGCGAGACGCACAAGGTACCGCGCCCCTTTCTCGTGATGGCCACGCAGAACCCCATCGAGACCGAGGGCACCTACCCACTGCCCGAGGCGCAGGTCGACCGCTTCATGATGAAGGTGCTGGTCGACTACCCGAGCGACGAGGAAGAGTTCGTCATCGTCCAGCGCGTGATCGGCCCGCCGGTCAGCGCCACGCCGGTCGCCACCACCGAGCAACTCGCGGCGCTGCAGGCCGAGGCGCGGCGCGTGTACGTCGACCCGTCGCTGATTCAATATGCGGTGAAGCTGGTGTCCGCCACGCGCACGCCCGAGAAGCACGGCCTGAAGGACCTGCGCCGCTTCATCACCTTCGGCGCCAGCCCGCGCGCCAGCATCAGCCTGACCGAAGGCGCGCGCGCCCTTGCCCTGCTGCGCGGTCGCAGCTATGCGCTGCCGGAAGACATGACGGCGCTGGTGCCCGACGTGCTTCGCCATCGCGTGACGCTTTCCTACGAAGGCCTGTCCGAAGGCCTGACGCCGGACAGCCTGGTCGAGAAGATCATGCGCGCAGTCCCCGCTCCTCCAAAGCCTCTGGAACATGAAAAGCTGGTGGCGTAAGGCCCCCGCGGCCGCCAACGACGACCGGCTCGCCATCGAAGCCGGCGGGGCCGAACGCGCGCTGCGCCGGCTCGAATGGACCGTGATCCGCCGCCTCGACGGCTTGCTGCAGGGCGACTACCGCACGCTGATGCGCGGCACCGGGCTCGACCTAGCCGACCTGCGCGAATATCAGCACCACGACGACGTACGCCACATCGACTGGAATGTCACTGCACGGCTGCAGACGCCGCACGTGCGCGTGTTCACCGAAGACCGCGAGATGGCCGCGTGGTTCGTGCTCGACCTGAGCCGCTCGGTCGATTTCGGCTCTGGCCTGAAGGCCAAGCGCGAGATCTCCGCGGGCTTCGTCGGCGTGCTGGCGCGGCTGCTCACGCGGCACGGCAACCGGGTGGGCGCGCTGGTCTACGGCAGCGACCTGGAGGCGGTGATCCCGCCGCGCACCGGGCGGCGCCATGTGCTGCACCTGCTGCACGCGATGGAAAAGCGCGCCGGCAAGGCCGAGCCCCTGCAGAAAGGCATGACGCGGCTGGCAGACCTGCTCAAGTCGGCCGCCACGCTGATGCCGCGCCGCTCCACGGTGTTCGTGGTGTCCGACTTCCTCAGCGAGCCCGGCTGGGAACGCCCGCTGGGCCAACTGGTGCAGCGCCACGAGGTGGTCGCTGTGCGCCTCTTCGATCCGCTCGAGCTGGAGCTGCCCGACCTCGGCCTGGTACCGCTGCGCGACGCCGAGACCGGCGAGCAGCTGTGGGTCGACACCCACGACGCGGGCTTCCGCAAGCGCTTCGCCAGGCTGGCGGCCGAGCGCGAAGCCGCATTGCGCGAGGCACTGGCCCGGTCCGGCGTCGACGCGCTCGAACTCTCGACCAATGACGACCTGGTGGAAGCCATCGTCCGTTTCGCCGATCTGCGCAAGCGCCGCGCGCGCATCGGCCAGGCTGGCATGAAGGCGGTGGCAGCATGACTTTTCTCTGGCCTCAATTCCTCTGGCTGCTGGCGGCGCTGCCGCTGCTGATCCTGCTTTATCTCTGGCTGTTGCGGCGCAAGAAGAAGCTGGCGGTGCGCTATGCCAGCCTGTCGATCGTGCGCGAGGCCATGGGCGCCGGGCAGAGCTTCCGGCGGCACCTGCCGCCCCTCCTGTTCCTGCTGGCGATGGCCGCGATGCTGGTGGCCGCGGCGCGGCCGATGGCGGTGGTGGTGCTGCCGTCGAACCAGCAGACCATCATCCTGGCGATGGACGTCTCGGGCAGCATGCGCGCGGCCGACGTGCAGCCCAACCGGCTGGTGGCGGCGCAGGAAGCGGCCAAGAGCTTCATCAAGGACCTGCCGCGCAGCGTGAAGGTTGGCATCGTCGCCTTTGCGGGCAGCGCGCAGGTGGCGCAATTGCCCACCACCAACCATGAAGACCTGGTGACCGCCATCGACAGCTTCCAGCTGCAGCGCGCCACCGCCACCGGCAATGCCATCGTGGTGTCGCTGGCCACGCTCTTCCCCGACGCGGGCATCGACGTCGAGCAGTTCAGCGCGCCGAGCCGCCAGCGCGGTGCGGCGATCGACCAGAACGAGAAGAAGCTCAAGGAATTCACGCCCGTGGCGCCGGGCTCCTTCACCTCGGCCGCGATCATCATGCTGACCGACGGCCAGCGCACCACCGGCGTCGATCCGCTGGACGCGGCCAAGGCCGCGGCCGACCGCGGCGTGCGCATCTACACGGTGGGCGTGGGCACGGTCGACGGCGAGACCATCGGCTTCGAAGGCTGGTCGATGCGCGTGCGGCTCGACGAGGACACGCTCAAGGCCATCGCCAACAAGACCAACGCCGAATATTTCTACGCGGGCACCGCGAACGACCTGAAGAAGGTCTACGAGACGCTGAGCTCCAAGCTCACGGTGGAGAAGAAGGAAACCGAGATCTCGGCACTGTTCGCGATGTGCGCGGCGGTGCTGACGCTGCTGTCGGCCGGGCTGTCGCTGCTCTGGTTCAACCGGATTCTCTAGCGCCTCGCGGGGCGGCGGCCTCGGGCGACTTCACAGCCCCGATGCCGCCCAGGAACAGGTCGGCCACGATCGGCGCGATGGCCGCGTGGTCGAGCCGGCCGTCGGGCTTCATCCAGGTGAACATCCAGTTGATCATGCCGAAGAGCAGCATGGTCAGCGGCTTGGCGAGGTCGTCGCTGGGCGCGCCGGGGCGCAAGGCCGACACCGCGCGCGCGAAGCCCGCGACCACCTCGCGCTCCTTGTCGAGCACGCGCTCGCGGTCGGCCTCTTCCAGGAAGCGCACGTCGTCGGTCAGCACGCGGTGCGCATCCTGCGCGCCGGCGTATTCCTCGACGATGCGGTAGATGAAGCGGCGCAGGCGCTGCTCGTCGGTGTGCGTCGAGGCCTCTTCCTCGGCCACCAGCGCCGCGAGCTTGGACACATGCGTCTCGGCGATGCTGATGAGCAGGCTGCTCTTGTCCTTGTAATAGTGATAGAGCGTGGCCTTCGAGAGGCCGCAGGCCTCGGCCACCTGGTTCATCGAGGTGGCGGGATAGCCGCTGCGCGCGAACAGCTGGGCGGCCTGCGCGAGGATGAATTCACGCTGGTCCTCATAGGTGGCGGATCTTCCACGCGGCATCGGTTGCTGTTCCTCGGTTGTCGTTCGGTTGTAGGAAACGCGCGATCTTGCACCAAGCGCGAACGGGCTCCTCAGCCCCGCCTGGTGGCGATGAGCGAACGCACGTCGGTGGCCGGCAGGCGCGGGCGGTTCTTCTCCACGCCGGTCAGCGGCTCCACCTCGTGCAGGCTCGCGAGGCTGCGCACCGTGAGCGCCTGGTAGGTCTGAGTGCCTTCGAGCTTCCAGGCGATCTCGTCCTCGGTCAGCTCGCGCTTCACCTTGGCCGGGATGCCCGCGCTCAGCGTGCGCGCCGGCACTTTCATGCCGGCCGGCACGAAGGCGCAGGCGGCGACGATGGCCTTCTCGCCGATCTCGGCCTCGTCCATCACCACCGCGTTCATGCCCACCAGCGCGTCGCGCCGCACGATGCAGCTGTGCAGGATCGCGCCGTGGCCGATGTGGCCGTTGACCTCCACCACCGTGTCATTGTCCGGAAAGCCGTGGATGCAGCAGTGGTCCTGCACGTTGGAGCCCTCCTCCAGCACGATGCGGCCGAAGTCGCCGCGCAGGCTGGCGCAGGGGCCCACGTAGCAGTTGGGGCCGACGATCACGTCGCCGATCAGCACTGCCGTGGGGTGCACGTAGGCGCTCGGATCGACGACCGGGATCACGCCGTCGATGGAATAGCTGGGCATTCGGTCTGTCTCCTTGTCTTGGCTGGGCCTGGCTTTTTGCGGCTCTCAGGGTTTGCCCTGATCGAGCCGCCTTGTGCCGCCGCCGGGGTCGATCCTAAAATCAACCGAACGGTCGGTCAATAGTGTTTGCACGCCGGCCCATACCCATAAAGGACGAAAGAGACACGCGATGACTGAGCCTTTGGTACTCACCGCCAACGCCGGCGCCGTGCGCACGCTGAGCCTGAACCGGCCCGCGGCGCTCAACAGCTTCACCACCCAGTTGCACGAAGCACTGATGGCCGAGCTGGAAGCCGCGGCAAGCGATGCGAGCGTGCGCTGCGTGGTGCTCACCGGTGCAGGCCGCGCCTTCTGCGCGGGGCAGGACCTGGCCGACCCGTCCGTCGCGCCCGACCCCACGCCCGGCGCCGCGCCCAAGGACCTGGGCCACGTCATCTCCACCTGGTACGCCCCGCTGGTCGCGCGCCTGCGCTCGATGCCCGTGCCGGTGATCGCCGCCGTCAACGGCGTGGCAGCCGGCGCTGGCGCCAACCTCGCGCTGTGCTGCGACCTCGTGGTGGCCGCGCGCTCGGCCAGCTTCATCCAGGCCTTCACCAAGATCGGCCTCGTGCCCGACACCGGCGGCACCTGGCTGCTGCCGCGCCTCGTCGGCTCGGCGCGCGCGCTGGGCATCGCGATGCTCGGCGACAAGCTGTCCGCCGAGGAAGCCGCGCGCATCGGCCTGATCTGGCAGTGCGTGGACGACACGGAACTCGCCGGCACCGCAGCCGCGCTCGCATCGAAGCTGGCCGGCATGCCCACGCGCGCCCTCGTCGCCACCCGCGAGGCCATGGCCGCCGCACAGCACATGGACCTGGGCGCGGCGCTTGCCGAAGAAGCCCGCATCCAGCGCGAGATGGGCAACGCCAACGACTACCGCGAAGGTGTCGAAGCCTTCCGCGCCAAGCGCGCGCCCGTCTTCAAGGATCGCTGAGCCATGACCGACATCCAACGCACGCCCCAGCAGACGGCCGAGTACGTCCGCGACGGCATGTTCGCCAACGACAACGCCAGCAAGGGCCTGGGCATGCGCATCGTGGAGGTCGGCCCCGGCCAGGCCACCATCGAGATGCGCGTGCGCCCGGACATGCTCAACGGCCACGCCATCTGCCACGGCGGCTTCATGGCCACGCTGGCCGATTCCACCTTCGCCTTCGCCTGCAACTCGTACGACGAGCTGACCGTGGCCTCGGGCTTCGCCATCGACTTCATCGCCCCCGCGCGCGAGGGCGACGTGCTCACCGCGCGCTGCCACGAGGTGTCGAAGGCCGGGCGCACCGGCGTGTACGACACCGAAATCACCAACCAGCGCGGCGAGCGCGTCGCGATCTTCCGCGGCCGCTCCTACACCGCCAAGGGCCGCCCGGCCGTTCCGCCTGCCGCCGCAGCCGCCTGAGGAGACAACACACATGACAGTCAAACGCCCCGCCCCCGGCGAGCTCGAGCCCATCGAGACTGCCAGCCGCGACGAGATCGCGGCGCTGCAGCTCGCCCGCCTGCGCACCACGCTGCAGCGCGCCTACGAGCACGTGCCCCACTACCGCCGTGCCTTCGACGACAAGGGCGTTCACCCTGACGACCTGAAGTCGCTGGCCGACCTGTCGAAGTTCCCGTTCACGGTGAAGAGCGACCTGCGCGACAACTACCCCTTCGGCATGTTCGCCGTGCCGCGCGAGAAGGTCGCGCGCATCCACGCCTCCTCGGGCACCACCGGCAAGCCGACCGTGGTGGGCTACACGCTGCAGGACATCGACACCTGGGCCGACCTCGTCGCCCGCTCCATCCGCGCTGCGGGCGGCCGCCCCGGCGACATGGTGCACGTGTCGTACGGCTACGGCCTGTTCACCGGCGGCCTGGGCGCGCACTACGGCGCCGAGCGCGCGGGCTGCACCGTCATCCCGATGTCGGGCGGCCAGACCGAGAAGCAGGTGCAGCTCATCCAGGACTTCAGGCCCGACATCATCATGGTCACGCCCAGCTACATGCAGGTGATTATCGAGCAGTTCGAGCGGCAGGGGCTGGACGCGAAAGACAGCTCGCTGAAGGTCGGCATCTTCGGCGCCGAGCCGTGGACCGAGGCGATGCGCCGCGACATCGAGGCCAGGGCCGGCATCGACGCGGTCGACATCTACGGCCTCTCTGAAGTGATGGGCCCGGGCGTGGCCAGCGAATGCGTGGAGAGCAAGGACGGCCCCGTCATCTGGGAAGACCACTTCTATCCCGAGATCATCGACCCCGAGACCGGCGAGCTGAAGGCCGACGGCGAGGAAGGCGAGCTCGTCTTCACCTCGCTGAGCAAGGAGGCCATGCCCATCGTGCGCTACCGCACGCGCGACCTCACGCGCCTCTTGCCACCCACCTCGCGCTCGTTCCGCCGCATGGGCAAGATCGTCGGGCGCAGCGACGACATGATGATCATCCGCGGCGTGAACGTCTTCCCCACGCAGGTGGAAGAGATCGTGCTCGCGCACCAGGCGCTCTCGGGCCTCTACCAGGTGCACGTGAGCCGCGCCGACAAGCTCGACCAGGTCGAGATCCACTGCGAGCTCAAGCCCGCCGACGCCGCCTCGGCCGACCGCGCTGCCATCGGCGACTGGCTGCAGCACCGCGTGAAGACGCTCATCGGCATTTCCACCCGCGTGGTGGTCCACGGCCCCGACGAGATGGAACGCACGCAGACCGGCAAGGCACGCCGCGTGATCGACACGCGCCCGCGCTGAAGAAAGCCACTTTCCACATCCACCGAAAGGACACGCACATGTACACCCAGGCAATGGACACCATGGGCAAGGACTCGGGCGACGGCAAGCAGAAGGCCGTGCGCTCCGCCGAGGAGATGCAGCTCGAGCAACGCTTCGACGCGCACATCGACGCCGGCGACTTCATCGAGGCGAAGGACTGGATGCCCGAGCACTATCGCAAGACGCTGGTGCGCCAGATCAGCCAGCACGCGCACTCGGAAATCGTCGGCATGCTGCCCGAGGGCAACTGGATCAGCCGCGCGCCCACGCTCAAGCGCAAGGCCATCCTGCTGGCCAAGGTGCAGGACGAGGGTGGCCACGGCCTCTACCTGTATGCCGCCGCCGAGACACTGGGCACTTCGCGCGACCAGATGTTCGAGGCGCTGCACAGCGGCAAGGCCAAGTACAGCTCGATCTTCAACTACCCCACGCTGACCTGGGCCGACATGGGCACCATCGGCTGGCTGGTGGACGGCGCGGCCATCATGAACCAGGTGCCGATCTGCCGCTGCTCGTACGCGCCGTATGCGCGCGCCATGATCCGCATCTGCCGCGAGGAGAGCTTCCACCAGCGCCAGGGCTACGAATCGCTGCTGACCATGATGACCCACGGCACCGATGCGCAGAAGGCCATGGTGCAGGACGCGGTCAACCGCTGGTGGTGGCCCTCGATCATGATGTTCGGCCCGCCGGACGACCAGTCGCCCAACAGTGCGCAGTCGATGCGCTGGGGCATCAAGCGCTTCAGCAACGACGAGCTGCGCCAGAAGTTCGTCGACGCCACGGTGGAGCAGGCCCGCATCCTCGGCGTGACCCTGCCCGACCCCGACCTCAAGTGGAACGAGGAGCGCCAGGCGCACGACTTCGGCGCCATCGACTGGAGCGAGTTCTGGCGCGTGATCGGCGGCGACGGCCCCTGCAACCGCGAACGCCTGCAGGCCCGCGTCGACGCCTGGGAAGACGGCGCATGGGTGCGCGAAGCCGCGCTGGCCCACGCCAACAAACAACCTATGAAGGAGGCGGCATGACCGTCGAACAGAAGCAAGAGTGGCCCCTGTGGGAAGTGTTCGTGCGCAGCAAGGCCGGCCTCGACCACAAGCACTGCGGCAGCCTGCACGCGGCCGACCCGAAGATGGCGATCCAGATGGCGCGCGACGTCTACACGCGCCGCCAGGAAGGCAGCAGCATCTGGGTGGTGCGCTCCGACCAGATCGTGGCCAGCGACCCGGGCGACAAGGACATGTTCTTCGACCCGGCCGAGGACAAGGTGTATCGCCACCCGACTTTCTATGCCTTGCCCAAATCGGTCGATCACATGTGAGGTCTTGCCCCCTCTCCCGCTTGCGGGAGAGGGTTGGGGTGAGGGCTTCGGCCCTCGCCATCACCGGACCTCATCCACCGCCCGCGCCCTCACCTCAACCCTCTCCCCAAGGGGAGAGGGAGCAAGACAGAGCCAATGAAATGCAAGCATCGATCGAACTGAACCGCACGCCCGCCGTGCAATACCTGCTGCGCATCGGCGACACATGCCTCGTGCTCGCGCAGCGCCTGGGCGAATGGTGCGGCCACGCGCCCGTGCTGGAGGAAGACATCGCGATGGCAAACATCGCGCTCGACCTCGTCGGCCAGGCCCGCGCGCTGCTCACGCACGCGGGCAAGCTCGAAGGCGCCGGCCGCGAGCACGACGAGGACCAGCTCGCCTACCTGCGCGACGAGCGCGACTACTTCAACCTCACCATCGCCGAACTGCCGCGCGGCGACTTCGCCTTCGCCGTGGTGCGCAACACGATGGTCTCGACGCTGCTCAAGCTGCTGTGGCAGCGCCTGGCCGCGTCGAACGATCCCGAGGTGGCCGCCATCGCCGGCAAGGCGCTGAAGGAAGCGCGCTACCACCAGCAGCACTCGGGCGACTGGGTGGTGCGCCTGGGCGACGGCACCGAGGAATCGCGCCGCCGCACCGAGAAGGCGCTGAAGCAGCTGTGGCTCTACATGCCCGAGCTCTTCTTCAGCGACGAGGTGGATGCCGCCGCAAGCGCCAGCGGCCTCGGCCCGGCATGGAGCGAGCTGCGCGAACCCTGGCTCGCCGAGATGCAGCAGGTGCTGGACGCCGCCGGCCTCGCCATGCCCAGGGAAGCCGCCTTCCGCAGCACCGGCAAGCACGGCGTGCACAGCGAGCACATGGGCTACATCCTCGCGGAGATGCAGCACCTGCAGCGCACCTTCCCCGGAGGCGTGTGGTGAACGCACTGGCCTCGCGCGTCGACGCCGCATGGGCCGTGCTGCGCACCGTGCCCGACCCCGAGGTGCCGGCCGTGTCGGTCTGCGACCTCGGCATCGTGCGCGACGTGATCGAGCACGACGACGGCCTGGAGATCGTGCTCACGCCCACCTATTCCGGCTGCCCCGCCACCGAGGCCATCGAGCACGACGTGCTCGCCGCCGTCGAGCAGGCCGGCCTGGGCCGTGCACGCGCCACGCTACGCCGCGCGCCCGCCTGGACCAGCGACTGGATCAGCGACGAAGGCCGCGCAAAGCTCAGGGCCTACGGCATCGCGCCGCCGGCGCATCTCACGCCCGAAGTCGCGGCCAACACCGCGATGCCGATCAAGCTCTTCGGCCGCATCGCAGGCGAACGCATCGCCTGCCCACGCTGCGCAAGCGAGCGCACCGAGCGCCTTTCCGCATTCGGCTCCACGGCCTGCAAGGCCCTGTACCGCTGCATGGCCTGCCGCGAGCCCTTCGAACATTTCAAGCCGATCTGAGGCAACACAACACGATGAGCACCCTCTTCCACCCCTTGCGCGTGAAGGCCATCGAGCCCGACACGCACGAGGCCGTCATCGTCTCCTTCGAGGTGCCGGCCGACCTGCAGCAGGTCTTCGGCTTCACGCAGGGCCAGTACCTCACGCTGCGCCACGACATCGACGGCCAGGACCTGCGCCGCTCCTATTCGATCTGCGCCGGCCTCGACGACGGCGAACTGCGCGTGGGCGTGCGCAAGGTGCGCGGCGGCGTGTTCTCCAACTGGATCAACGCCAGCCTGAAGCCCGGCGACACCCTCCAGGTGATGGCGCCGCAGGGCCGCTTCTTCGTGCCCATCGAGCCCGGCTCGGCGCGCCACCACGTCGGCATTGCCGGCGGCAGCGGCATCACGCCCATCCTGTCGATCATGAAGACGGTGCTCGCGCGCGAGCCGCACAGCCGCTTCACGCTGATCTACGGCAACCGCCAGCTGCAGTCCACGATGTTCAAGGAAGAAATCGAGGACCTGAAGAACCGCTACATGACGCGCCTCGTGCTGCAGCACGTGTTCTCCGACGAACACACCGATTCGCCGCTGGGCTTCGGCGTGATGAACCGCGAGAAGATCGGCGAGTTCCTGCAGAGCGTGGTGCCGGCGGCGCAGATCGACCACGTGTACGTGTGCGGCCCCTTCCAGATGAACGACGAGGCCGAGGCCGCGCTGCTGGCCGCCGGCGTGCCGGAAGACCGCATCCACATCGAACGCTTCGGCGTCGCACTGCCCTCGGCCACGCAGGTGGGCGCGGTGGTGCACGAGGCGCAGCCCGGCGATGCCAAGCAGGCGCGCATCATCATCGTGCGCGACGGGCTGCAACGCGAGATCACCTTCACCGAAGGCCAGCCCAGCATCCTCGACGCAGCCTCGGCCGCGGGGCTCGAGGTGCCGTTCTCGTGCACCTCCGGCGTGTGCGGCACCTGCCGCGCCAAGTGCGTGGACGGGGAAGTCCGCATGGAAAGAAACTTCGCGCTCGACAAGAATGAAGTGGCCGCGGGTTTCGTACTGACCTGCCAGGCACACCCGCTGACCGAACGCGTCACGCTTTCCTTCGACGAGCGCTGAGATACTTCAGGCCTCAACTTTCATTTCAAACGGAGACAAACCAACCATGAAATTCTTCAAGCCCCTGCTGACCGCCGCCCTGTGCGCCACGGCCCTCGCGGCCTGGGCCGACGTCAACGTCGGCGTGACCATTTCGGCCACCGGCCCGGCAGCCTCGCTGGGCATCCCCGAGAAGAACACCATCTCGCTGATGCCCAAGACGATCGGCGGGCAGAAGATCAACTACATCGTGCTGGACGATGCCTCCGACACCACCGCGGCCGTCAACAACACGCGCAAGCTCATCGCCGAGAACAAGGTCGACGTGATCCTGGGCTCGACCACCACGCCGGCCTCGCTCGCCATGATCGACGTGGCCAGCGAGGCGCAGACACCGATGATCTCGGTGGCCGCGTCGGCGCGCATCATCGAGCCGATGGATGCCAAGAAGAAGTGGGTGTTCAAGACGCCGCAGAACGACATCATGATGTCGCTGGCCATCGCCGAGCACATGGCCGCCAATGGCGTGAAGACCGTCGCCTTCATCGGCTTCTCCGACGCGTACGGCGAAGGCTGGTCGCAGGAGTTCGCCAAGGCCGCCGACCTGAAGAAGATCAAGGTCGTGGCCAACGAGCGCTATGCCCGCACCGACACCTCGGTGACCGGCCAGGCCCTGAAGATCATGGCCGCCAAGCCCGACGCAGTGCTGGTCGCCGGCTCCGGCACGCCGGCAGCTCTGCCGCAGAAGACGCTGAAGGAACGCGGCTACACCGGCAAGATGTACCAGACCCACGGCGTGGCCAACGCCGACTTCCTGCGCGTGGGCGGCAAGGACGTGGAAGGCACCTTCCTGCCCGCCGGCCCCGTGCTCGTGGCCGACCAGCTGCCCGCCAGCAATCCGGTGAAGAAGTCCGCCCTCGCCTACGTGTCCGCCTACGAAGCCGCCTACGGCAAGGGCTCGGTCTCGACCTTCGGCGGCCACGCCTGGGACGCCGGCCTGCTGATGAGCTCGGCCGTGCCCGTCGCGCTGAAGAAGGCCCAGCCCGGCACGCCCGAGTTCCGCGCCGCGCTGCGCGACGCGCTGGAGCAGACCAAGGAAGTGGCCGGCGCGCACGGCGTGTTCAACATGACCGCGCAGGACCACCTGGGCCTCGACCAGCGCGCCCGCGTGATGGTGAAGATCGAAAACGGCGCCTGGAAATACCAGCCCTGATATCTCTGGGCTTGCCCCCAGGCTCCGCGCACTTCGTTTCCCTTCTCCCACCCCCTGCCGGGGGCAACACCTGAGGCCCGGCAAAGCCGGTTCCTCGGTGTTCCTGAACTGAGTCACGGGCGACGCCCGAAGGTTGTTTTATGGATTTGCAGATCGCCCTGCTGCTCGGGCAGGACGGCATCGTGAACGGCGCGGTCTACGGACTGATGGCGCTCGCGCTGGTGCTGGTGTTTTCGGTCACGCGCGTGATCTTCATCCCGCAGGGCGAGTTCGTCGCCTTCGGCGCGCTCTCGATGGCTGCGCTGCAGGGCGGGCGCGCACCCTCCACGCTGTGGCTGCTGCTGGCGCTGGCGGTGATCGTGCTGGTGGTGGAGGCCTGGCGCTGGAAGCGCGGCGCCACCGTCGACTGGCGCTCGGCGCTGACCTGGTGCGTGGCCTTCCCGGCCGTGGCCGCGGTGCTGGTGCTCGGCTTCAAGCCCACTTCTCTTGCGATGCAGTCGCTCGCCACGCTGGTGCTGATCGCGCCGCTGGGTCCGCTGCTGTACCGCGTCGCGTATCGCCCGCTGGCCGACGCCAGCGTGCTGATGCTGCTGATCGTGTCGGTGGCGCTGCACGGCGTGCTGGTGGGCCTGGGCCTCTTCTTCTTTGGCGCCGAGGGTTCGCGCACCAGCGCGTTTTCCGAAATGCGCTTCGACCTCGGCGGCATTCCGGTCAACGGCCAGTCGCTGGTGGTGGTGGGCGTCACACTGGTGCTGGTGATCGCGATGTTCTGGTTCTTCGGCCGCTCGATGATCGGCAAGGCGCTGCGCGCTACCGCCATCAACCGCGTGGGTGCACGGCTGTCGGGCATTCCCACCGAGCTCTCGGGCGACCTGAGCTTCGCGCTGGCGGCCGTCATCGGCGCCATCTCGGGCCTGCTGATCGCGCCGATCACCACGGTCTACTACGACACCGGCTTCCTCATCGGCCTCAAGGGCTTCGTGGCCGCCATCGTCGGCGGGCTCGCGAGCTATCCGCTGGCGCTCGCGGGCGCGCTGCTGGTCGGCCTGCTGGAGGCTTTCTCTTCCTTCTGGGCCAGCGCATACAAGGAAGTGCTGGTCTTCACCCTGATCATCCCGGTGCTGCTGTGGCGCTCGCTGCACAGCCATCACGTGGAGGACGAGGAATGAACCCGTCTTCACCGACCACCGCTCCCGCCGCCGCGAACGCGGTGCCCGAGGGCCGCCCGCTCGTGACGCCGCGCGTGCTCACCCTCGTCTTCATCGTCGCGCTCGCGCTGGCCTGGGGCTGGCTGCCCGAGTTCACCGTCAGCGTGCTCAGCAACATCGGCCTGTACGCGCTGGTGGCCGTGGGCCTGGTGCTGCTGACCGGCGTGGGCGGCATGACCTCCTTCGGCCAGGCCGCCTTCGTCGGCATGGGCGCATACGCCACCGCTTGGATCTGCACCTCGCCCACGGCCGCCGGCTGGCTCGGCGGCCTCGCGGGCTCCGCGCTGGTGCCGTGGCTGGGCCTGCTGCTCGGGCTGGTGCTGACCTTCGCACTGGCGTGGACGCTCGGCGCTGTCACGCTCAAGCTCTCCGGCCACTACCTGCCGCTGTGCACCATCGCCTGGGGCCTGAGCCTGTACTTCCTGCTGGGCAACATGGAATTCCTCGGCGGCCAGACCGGCATCACCGGCGTTCCGCCGCTGGTGATGGCGGGCGTGTCGTTCGCCACGCCGCGCATGCTGGGCGTGGTGATCTGGGCGGTGCTGCTGCTCGCGCTGTGGGCCATGCACAACCTGCTCGACTCGCGCGAAGGCCGCGCGATCCGCGCGCTCAAGGGCGGCCGGCTGATGGCCGAGTCGATGGGCGTGGACACCGCGCGCCACCGCATCAAGCTGTTCGTGCTGGCGGCCCTGCTCGCGGCCATCTCGGGCTGGCTCTATGCGCACATGCAGCGCTTCGTGAACCCCACGCCCTTCAACCTGAACATCGGCATCGAGATGCTGTTCATGGCGGTGGTCGGCGGCGCAGGCCACCTCTGGGGCGCGGTGCTGGGCGCCACGCTGATCACGCTGCTGAAGGAAAAGCTGCAGGACGTGTTGCCCGCGCTGCTGGGCACCAGCGGCAACTTCGAAGTGGTGGTGTTCGGCCTGCTGATGCTGTTCGTGCTGCAGCGTTTCGCCGACGGCCTGTGGCCCACGCTCGCGCGGCTCTCGCGCCGCTGGGTGCGCGAAGTGCCGCGCGCGGCCGGTGCCGGCCCCGCCGCATCGACCACGGTGCAGCTCGCGCAGCGCGCGGTGCCTGCCGCCGGCACGCTGCTGCTGCAGGCCGACGGCGTGAGCAAGCGCTTCGGCGGCCTGGTGGCCAACAACGACATCTCGATGACGCTGAAGGCCGGCGAGGTGCATGCGCTGATCGGCCCCAACGGGGCGGGCAAGAGCACCTTCTTCAACATGATCTCGGGCGTGGACGACCCGACCACGGGCGAGGTTCGCCTGGTGGGCCAACCCATGTCGGGCAAGCCCTCGCGCGCCTTCGCCTCGCTGGGCCTGGGCCGCACCTTCCAGCACGTACGCCTGCTCGGCCAGCGCAGCGTGGTCGAGAACGTGGCGCTCGGCGCCCACCTGCGCGCCAGGCGCGGCTGGCTCTCGGCAATGCTGCGGCTCGACCGCGCGGAAGAGGCCGCGCTGATGGCCGAAGCGCGCAGGCAGATCGAACGCTGCGGCCTCGGTGCGCATGCCGAGACACCCGCCGCATCGCTCTCGCTGGGCCAGCAGCGCGTGGTGGAAATCGCCCGCGCGCTCGCCGGCCAGCCTTCGGTGCTGCTGTTGGACGAACCCGCCGCCGGCCTGCGCCACCTGGAGAAGCGCGCACTCTCGGAACTGCTCGCCCAGCTGCGCGCCGAAGGCCTCGGCATCCTGGTGGTGGAGCACGACATGGAATTCGTGATGAACCTCGCCGACCGCATCACGGTGCTCGAGTTCGGCACCGTCATCGCCACCGGCACGCCCGCCGAAGTGCAGGCCAACCCGCGCGTGCTCGAAGCCTATCTGGGCGGCGCCGACGACGAACTGCTGGAGGACGCACGATGAGCCATCCCATTCTTCGGCTGGAGGATTTCTGCGTCGCCTACCGCACGGTGGAAGCGGTGCACAGCGTGCGCCTGCAGGTGAACGAAGGCGAAATTGTCACCGTCATCGGCCCCAACGGCGCCGGCAAGACCACGCTGCTGTGCGCGGCGATGGGCCTGCTGCCTTCCACCGGTCAGCTGCTGCTCGACGGCGAACGCGTCTCGCGCCCCAGCGTCGAGACCATGGTGGCGCGCGGTGTCGCGCTGGTGCCCGAGCGGCGAGAGCTGTTCGGCGAGATGTCCGTCGAAGACAACCTGCTGCTCGGCGGCTTCTACCAGTGGCGCAAGGGCAAGCGCGACCAGCGTGCCCGCATGGACGAGATCTTCGAGATCTTCCCGCGCCTGAAGGAACGACGCCCGCAGATGGCCTCCACACTGTCGGGCGGCGAACGCCAGATGCTGGCCATCGGCCGAGCGCTGATGGCGCGCCCGCGCCTGCTGATGCTCGACGAACCCTCGCTGGGTTTGGCGCCGCTGGTGGTGCGCGAAGTGCTGCGCGTGGTGTCTCAGTTGCGCAGCCACGGCGTGTCGGTACTGCTGGTGGAGCAGAACGCACGCGCCGCGCTGCAGGTGGCCGATCGCGCCTATGTGCTGGAGATGGGCGCCGTGGCGCTCCAAGGCAAGGCGCGCGATTTGCTGCATGACCAGCGGATCATCGATACCTACCTGGGTATCGGCAAGAAGGAGTGACTTGACTTTCACCCTCCCCCGCTGGGGGAGGGCAGGGGTGGGGGCACGGCGGCCTCCACCGCCGCGCAGCCTTCGAGGACGGGGCTGCCCCCATCCCAGCCTTCCCCCAGCGGGGGAAGGAGCAACACGCAAAGGACTCGCACCATGACCACCACCCTCCAAAGCTACATCGCCGGCCGCTGGATCGGCCAGCAGGCCGCGCAGCAGCTGCGCAGCGCCGTCAACGGCAAGCCCGTGGCAAGCACCCACGCCGAGGCCATCGACTTCGCGGAAGCCCTGCAGTACGCGCGTCGCACCGGCATTCCGGCGCTCATGAAGCTCGACTTCCAGCAGCGCGCCGAGCGCCTGAAGGCACTGGCCAAGTACCTCGCCGCGAACAAGGAAACGCTCTACGCCATCTCCGCCCACACCGGCGCCACGCGCGCCGACAGCTGGATCGACATCGAAGGCGGCGCCGGCACGCTGAGCGCCTACGCCGGCATCGGCACCAACGAGCTGCCGTCGGGCAACCTGGTGCACGAGGGCCCGGCCTTCCCGCTGGGCAAGAAGGGCGGCTTCGCGGGCACGCACATCCTGGTGCCGCGCGGCGGCGTGGCGGTGCACATCGACGCCTTCAACTTCCCGGTGTGGGGCCTGCTGGAGAAATTCGCGCCCAGCTTCCTCGCGGGCATGCCCTGCATCGGCAAGCCCGCCACGGCCACCAGCTACCTCACCGAGGCGCTGGTGCGGCTGATCGTGCAGTCGGGCATCCTGCCGGAGGGCGCGCTGCAGTTGGTCATCGGCAGCACGGGCGACCTGCTCGACCGGCTCGAAGGGCCCGACGTGGTCACCTTCACCGGCTCGGCCGACACGGCCGCCAAGCTGCGCGTGCACCCGAATATCGTGCGCCAGTCGATCCCGTTCAATGCCGAGGCCGATTCGCTGAACTGCGCGATCCTCGCGCCCGACGTGACGCCCGACGACGAGGAGTTCGATCTCTTCGTGAAGGAAGTCGCGCGCGAGATGACCATCAAGGCCGGCCAGAAGTGCACGGCCATCCGCCGCGCGATCGTGCCGCGCCAGCATCTCGACGCAGTGGCCGAACGCCTGCGCGCGCGGCTCGCCAAGACGGTGGTGGGCGACCCCTCGCGCGAGGAAGTGCGCATGGGGGCGCTGGCCTCCCGCGACCAGCAGGCCGACGTGGCCGAGCGCGTGGCCACGCTGCTGAAGGGCGCCGAGCTGGTCTACGGCGAACGCGACGGCTTCTCGCCCGTGGGCGACGGCGTGGACGAAGGCGCCTTCTTTGCGCCCACGCTGCTGCTGAGCCGCAAGCCGCTCGAACACGACGCCGCGCACGACGTGGAAGCCTTCGGCCCCGTCAGCACGCTGATGCCCTACGACGGCATCGACGAGGCGCTGGCGCTGGCCGCGCGCGGCCGGGGCAGCCTGGTCGGCACACTGGTCACGCGCGACCCGGCCACCGCCGCCAAGGCCATTCCGGTGGCCGCCGCATGGCACGGCCGCCTGCTGGTGCTGGACCGCGAGGCCGCCGCCGAATCGACCGGCCACGGCTCGCCGCTGCCGCAGCTCAAGCACGGCGGCCCCGGCCGCGCGGGCGGCGGCGAGGAGCTCGGCGGCCTGCGCGCGGTGAAGCACTACCTGCAGCGCACCGCAGTACAGGGCTCGCCCACCATGCTGGCCGCCATCACCGGCGAGCACGTGCGCGGCGCGGCCGTGCGCGAGAGCGAAGTGCACCCCTTCCGCCGCTACTTCGAGGACCTGCGCATCGGCGACTCGCTGCTCACGCACCGCCGCACGGTGGGCGAGGCCGACATCGTGGCCTTCGGCGGCATCTCGGGCGACTACTTCTACATGCACTTCGACGAGGTGGCGGCGAAGGAATCGCCCTTCGGCAAGCGCATCGCGCACGGCTATTTCGTGCTGTCGGCGGCGGCGGGCCTGTTCGTGTCGCCCTCGCCGGGGCCGGTGCTGGCCAACTACGGCCTGGACACGCTGCGCTTCACCAAGCCCGTGGGCATCGGCGACACCATCCAGGCGCGCCTGACCTGCAAGCGCAAGATCGACCGCAACAAGAAGGACGCGAGCGGCCAGGGCCAGGGCGTGGTGGCATGGGACGTGGAGGTGACGAACCAGGACGGCGAGCTGGTCGCGAGCTACGATATCCTGACCCTCGTTTCCAAGAAGCCCGAAGCGCCCGCCGCCTCGGCCACCGCCTGATGTCTTCTTCCCCGTCCTCCATGTTCGACCTCACCGGCAAAGTCGCGCTCGTCACGGGCGGCAACGGAGGCATCGGCCTCGGCATGGCGCAAGGGCTGGCCAAGGCCGGCGCCCGCGTCATCGTTGCCGCGCGCAACGCGCAGAAATCGGCTGCCGCGGTCGAAGCATTGAAGGCGCTGGGCAGCGACAGCTTCGCGCTGGAGGCCGACGTGAGCGACGAGGCCTCGGTAGCCAGGCTCTTCGACGATGCCGCCGCGCGCTGCGGCCGGCTCGACATCCTCATCAACAACGCAGGCACCACGGTGCGCAAGCCGGTCGACCAGCTCTCGCTGGACGAGTGGCACAAGGTGATGGACACCAACCTCACCAGCGCCTTCCTGTGCAGCCGCGCCGCGCACCCGCACCTGAAGGCCGCGGGCGGCGGCAAGATCATCAACATCGGCTCGATGATGTCGATCTTCGGTGCGCCCTATGCGCCGGCCTACGCCGCCAGCAAGGCCGGCATCGTGCAGCTCACCAAGTCGACGGCGCTCTCCTGGGCGGCGGACAACATCCAGGTCAACGCGATCCTGCCGGGCTGGTTCGAGACCGAGCTGACCGACGGCGCGCGCAGCCAGATTCCCGGCCTCTACGAGCGCGTCAAGGCCCGCGCCGCCGCCGGCCGCTGGGGCCAGCCGGGCGACATCGCCGGCACCGCCGTGTTCCTGGCGAGCGCCGCGTCGGACTACGTGACGGGAACCGCAATTCCCGTTGACGGCGGCTTCTCCATTTCGGGCTGAAGCCCGCAGGCCGTGTAAATTCGCCGGCCATGCTCTTCTGGATCCAGATATTCCTTTTCGTCGCCGGCACGGCCGCGCTGCTCTACGTGTCGCGCGGCCCGCTGAGCCAGCCGGGCTCGCATGGCTTCTACCGCTTCTTCGCCTGGGAATGCATGCTGGTGCTGATCGTGCTGAACCTGCCCGTGTGGCATGACGATCCGTTCTCAGCCAGGCAGATCATCTCGTCGCTCTTCTTCGTGCTGTCGATCTGGCTGCCGATCCACGCGGTGCGGCTGCTCAAGGCGCAGGGCAAGCCCAGCGACGCGCGCAACGACGATCCGGCCCTGTACGGCTTCGAGAAGACATCGGCCATCGTCAGCAGCGGCGCCTTCCGCTACATCCGCCACCCCATGTACACCGCGCTGATGCTGCTGGCCTGGGGCGCATTCCTCAAGCAGTTCAGCTGGCTCACGCTGGCGCTGGTGCTCGCGGCCACGGTGCTGCTGTTCATGACGGCGCTGCGCGACGAGCAGGAATGCATCGCGCACTTCGGCGACGACTACCGCGCGTACATGCGCGGCACGCGGCGGTTCATTCCGTTCGTGTTCTAGGGCCCGCCGCGCCGCTCTGGAGGGCGCAAGGCCTTTCGCTGCGCCAAATAGAAAGCGCCCCTGACGGGGCGCTATTCACATGACTTCGATGCTCAGCACGCCTTGCCGTGGGCGGCGTGCGCGCCCTTGGCCTTCGCATCGGCTTCGGACATGTACGAGCCGCGCTTGGTCTTGCCGAAGTACTTGTCGTTGGCGCAGTGATAGACCTTGCCGTTGACCCATACCTGGCCGGCGGCGGGTGCCGCTGCAGGCGTGGAGGCGGCAGGAGCGGCTGCGGGCTTGGCCGCTGCGGGAGCGGGTGCAGCGGCGGCAGGCGCAGCAGCGGGCTTCGTCGCCGCTGGAGCAGGTGCCGTGGCAGCAGCCGGTGCCGTGGCAGGGCTGGTCGCCGCGGGAGCGGCTGGTTGCTGTGCAAAGGCAGAGACGGCAAACACGGAACTGGCCGCCAGCAGGAAAAGGGTCTTCTTCAAGATCGCTCCTTGTGAATCGCACGAAAGCACGTGCATGTTGCGACCAACGCCCTCGCGACAAAGCAGTTGACGAATGTTTACCCCGATGTGTGACTAGCCGTACGGCGCGAGACCTATTTCACGCCGGCAAGCAACGAATGAGGATTCACGAGCTCGGCAGGCGCTTCTCTGTCGGCGCGAGCGTGCATGCATGAGTTGTTCCCTTCGGATCGAGCGCCGACGCGGCAGACGCGGACGTTGCCGATCCGGATCCGAAACATCGAAAAGGGAAGACCATGAAAACCAGAATGACATCGCTCGCCATCGTCGCCGCACTCCTCGCGGGCTGCGCGTCCGAGCAAGCAACCCATACGGCCGTAGGCACCGGCGCAGGCGCGGCAGTCGGCGCAGGTGTGGGCAACCTCATCGGTCGCGACAGGAAAAGCACGGCCATCGGTGCTGCGGTCGGTGCCGCCGTCGGTGCAGGCGTCGGCTACAACTGGACCGCCATCCGCAACAAGCTCAGCAACCAGACCGCCGACACCGGCACGCAGATCGTCGATCAGCCCGACGGCTCGCTGAAGCTCAACATCCCCAGCCAGGTGACCTTCGACACCGACAGCGCCACCATCAAGCCATCTTTCCGCAATGTCCTCGATGGCGTAGCCCAGACGATCGCGCAGGAGCCCAACATCAACGCGCGCGTCGTCGGCCACACGGACAGCACCGGCAATGCCGAGCACAACATGACGCTGTCGCAGCGCCGCGCGCAGAGCGTGGGTGCCTACCTGGTCGACCATGGCGTGAAAAGCGCGCGCCTCACGACCGAAGGACGAGGCCAGACCCAGCCCGTGGCGAGCAACGCCACCGAGGACGGGCGCACGCAGAACCGCCGCGTCGAGATCTACCTGAAGCCCGTCTCGCAGTAAGCGAAGACGGCAAGCACCCGGCCGCAGCCAGCAGGGTGCGGCCCTGCTCAGGGAAGGCCGCCGACACGAGGTCGGCGCCCTCTCCCGAAAAGACCCCTTCATACGCGCGTCATCTTCAACCTTGCGGGATGCTGACCCGCACGATCAGGTTCGGTTCACACGAAGCTCCTAGCATTCGTTCATGCTGCTGCTCGCGCGCGTCCGCCGTTTTGCCGAAGCGCACCACAAGGGGTGGTGCGTCGCGGGCATCCTGCTGATTTTTCTGCAGCCCTTCATCGCGGCCCATTTCCGCTGCGACGGGCTGGAAGACGAGCCGATGCTGCGCGTGCGCGGCGCCAGCGAAACCACCCAGTTCGAGGCCGACGACCGCGCGGACCATCCGTCCGACCGCGAGACCACGCTGTTCGCACAGGCTGCCGCGAGCATCGACCACCCCGATGCCTTCGACCTCGCATTGAGCACGCTGATGGCGATGGTGCTGGCGCTGTTGCCGCTGGCCCTGGCCATCGCCCGGCTCGTCGTTCCCATCGTGCGCGAAGCACCCGAACACGTGCCGCCGCACGGCGGCGCGCCACCTCCAGCGCAACCCTGGCGGCGCCTGCCGCCGACTGTCGCTCCACCTTCCGCAATCTGAGACACGACGCCTCGCGCGTCGGGCGGTCTGCTGCGCCACGCAGCGGGCTTTCTCTTCCCTGCCGAAAGGTTTGACCATGTCCGGTTTCTCTTGCTGCGCCCGTCGCGCAGCGGGGCGTCGTTCGCCCCGTGTTTTCCAGATCACGCCCAAAAAGGTGGCGTCATGAATGCGCTGAATCTCGCGCTCTTCCAATGGCTCACGGCCGGCAGCCAGCCGCTGCCGTGGGTGCTCTCCGTCGCATCCGCCTTCGCGCTCTGGGGCAGCTGGCTGTGCGCGGGCGTGCTCGTCTTCGCGCTGTGGCGGCATCGCGCCGAGCGCGCCTACCTGTTCGTCGTCGCGGCCTTCGCGGGCCTGGCTTCGATGGCCTCCCATGCGATCGCGCTGGCGCTCAACACGCCGCGCCCCTTCGTGCTGGGGCTGGCACCTGCCTACATCGAGCATGCCGGCCGCGGCTCGCTGCCGAGCACGCATGCAACCGTGATGTTCATGGTGGCACTGGCCTTCCTGCTGCGTCCCAATCTGCGCAAGCTGGGCGTGCCGCTGCTGGCACTCGCAGCCATTACGGGTTGGGCGCGCGTTTATGTCGGCGTGCATTTCCCGTTCGACATCGTCGCCGGCCTGCTGCTCGGGGGTGCCATCGCGGCCCTGCTCGTCGTCGCGCAACGGCTGGCGCACCGATTTCTTTCTTTTCCAACGTCGCCAGCGGGCCGCACTCGCGACGACACGACGGCGGCCGCTTCATCCTGGAGGCATCCATGATTTCTTCGACCGACAACAGCAGGCACGCACGCGCACCTGTCCGCCTTCCGCAGGCCAGCGATGCTCCCGTGCAGACCGCTGACACCGACACCAGCGTGCAGCCCACGGCGCAGAACGAAGCGCGCAGCATTTCCTGCGTGATCCCCTGCTACAACGAGGGGCCGAACCTGCGGCGCCTGCTGCCGCTGCTGGAGGACATCCTCTGGGCCACGCGCATGCGCTGGGAGATCATCGTGGTGGACGACGGCAGCACCGACGACACGGTCGCGGTTGCCGAGGCATGGTGCGAGCTCTCGGGCTTTCGCTGCATCTCGCTGTCGCGCAACTTCGGCAAGGAAGCCGCGCTCACCGCCGGCCTCGCCGCCGCCACGGGCGACGCTGTGGTGCTGCTCGACGGCGACCTGCAGCACTCGCCCGAACTCATCCACACCATGATCGCGCAGTGGGTGGCCGGCGCCGAGGTGGTGTACGCGGTGCGCGAGCAGCGCAGCGACGAAAGCCGCTTCAAGCAGTTCGGCAGCAGGCTCTTCTACAGCCTCGTCAATGCATCCGACCGCTTCGCCGTGCCCAAGGACGCTGGCGACTTCCGCCTGATGGACCGCAAGGTGGTCGACGCGCTCATGAGCCTGCCCGAGCGCAGCCGCTTCATGAAGGGCCTGTACGCCTGGGTGGGCTTTCGCGCCGTGGCGCTGCCCTACACGCCCGCGCCGCGCGCGGAAGGCACCAGCACCTTCAACGTGCGCCGGCTGGTGCGCCTGGCCATCGACGGGCTCACGGCCTTCACCACCTGGCCGCTGCGCGTGGTCAGCGTGGTGGGCCTGATGCTGGCGGTGCCGGCCTTCGGGTACGGCACCTTCGTGGCAATCGACTACCTGCTGTTCGGCAACGAAGTGTCGGGCTGGACCACCATCGTCGCGAGCCTGATGTTCTTCATCGGCATCCAGATGATTTCCACCGGCATCCTGGGCGAATACATCGCGCGCATCTACGAGGAGGTGAAGGGACGGCCGCTGTACGTGGTGAGCCGCGAACGCGGGACGGGACTCGAGACCGGGAAGACATGAAACGAACCACTTCCGCATGGTGGACCTCTCCTCAACCGCTATGGCTCATCGTCGCCCTCTTCGCCTGGCTGCTGGCCACCGCCTGGATGCGCCCGCTGATGGCGCCCGACGAGGGCCGCTACGGCGGCGTCGCGCTCGCAATGCTGCATTCGGGCGACTGGCTGGTGCCCCGTCTCGACGGCCTGCCCTTCTTTCACAAACCGCCGCTCTTCTACTGGATAGGCGCGGCCGCGATGTCGGTCACCGGCCCGGTCGAATGGGCGGCGCGGCTGCCGTCCGTGCTGGGCGCGGGCGCGGCGGCGGCGGCGCTCTTTCTCTTCCTGCGCCGCTGGTCGACGGTGCGGCTGGCACTGCTGTCCACCGTGGTGCTGGTGACCACGCCCTTCTTCTTCCTGGGCGCGCAGTTCGCCAACCTCGACATGCTGGTGGCGGGCTGCATATCGGGCACCGTGCTGCTGGCGGCCAGCGCAATGCTGGCCCGGGAGCGCGAGGAGCCGTGGCGCGCGCTGCTGGCCGGCGCCTGGCTGTTCGCCGCGGCCGGCCTGCTCGCCAAGGGGCTGATCGGCCTGGTGCTGCCCGCGATGGTGATCGTGATCTGGTGCGCGGCAACGCGCAGGCTCGCGGCGCTGCGGCTCGCGCTGTGGCTGCCCGGCTGGGCCGTGCTGCTGGTCGTGGCCGGGCCGTGGTTCGTCGCGATGCAGCTGAGGTACCCGGAATTCTTCGACTACTTCGTCGTCACCCAGCACTTCCGGCGCTTCGCGTCATCGGGCTTCAACAACGAGCACGGCTTCTGGTTCTATCTGCCGGTGCTGGCGGGCCTGACGCTGCCGTGGTTCGCATGGGTGTTCGTGCCCCGCGGATCGAACGAGGACGCAGCACGCCCGCGCCAGCCGGACATCGACCGCCTGATGTGGATCTGGCTAACGGTGATCGTGGCGTTCTTCTCGCTGCCGCGCTCCAAGCTGGTGGGCTACGTGCTGCCGGCACTGCCGCCCCTGGCGTACCTGATCGCGCGGCGGGTGCTGGCGGGCCGCCCGCTCGAAGCCCTGCTGCCGAAGGTGCGCGCGACGACGCTGGCGGCGGCAACGGTGTGCATCGGCTGCGTGGTCGCCGTCATGGTGTACTCGTCGCCGCCAGGTACGCGCCTGCGCCTGCCGGCTGGGCAAGCGGTGGCACCGGGTGACCAGGTGCTGATGCTCGACAGCTACCACTACGAGATTCCCTTCTACTGGAACCTGCGCGAGCCGGTGCTGGTGTCGGACGACTGGAAGGCGGCGGCCGAGGACACGCGCGACAACTGGCGCAAGGAAATCTTCGACGCCAGCCGCTTCGATCCGGCGCACGCCGCGCGCACGCTGGTCGACCGCACGCAGCTCGCGGACACGCTGTGCATACCGCGCACCACCTGGCTCATCGGCTCGAACACGGCGCACCTCGCGAACCCCTGGTTGCACAATGCGCAGCTCGTGGCGGTGAACGACGGACTGGCGGCCTGGCGCTTCCCGGGCAGCGCCACGGGCGACCCGCACTGCCTGGATACCGCCCCCTTCCCCGCCGCAGCTCCGGCCGCGGCCCCAGCCACCGCCCCGCATTCGGGCACGAACGGCAATGACTGAATCGCCCCGCTACCTCTGCATCTGCGCCGACGACTTCGGCATGAGCGCGGGCATCAACTCGGCCGTGTTCGACCTTGCCGAGCAGCGAAAGATTTCCGCGACCAGCGGCATGGTGCGGCGCGAGGCCTGGCTGACCGGCGCCAAGGTGCTGCGGCGCCTGGAACCGGCGGACTTCGACACCGGCCTGCACCTGGACCTCACGCGGCCCGCTCATGCCGGCGGCCCCGAGCCGGGGCTGGGCGGCCTGCTCGCGCGCACTTACACGCGCACCATCTTCGCGCCGGGCCTGCAGGCCGACATCCGCGACCAGTTCAGCCGCTTCGAGGACGCCATGGGCCGCGCCCCCGCCTTCGTGGACGGGCACCGGCACGTGCACCAGTTTCCGGTGGTGCGAGATCTGCTGGTGGAAGAGATCGCTCGGCGCTATCCCTCGTCGCCGCCCTGGGTCCGCAACACGGCGCCGGGCTGGCGCCACGGCCCCGACAGCCTGAAGGCCCGCGTCATCCATGCGCTCGGCGGAGCGCGGCTCGCTGCACTGGCAGCCCGGCGCGGCATTCCCACCAGCAGCCGGCTGCTGGGCGTCTACGACTTCTCGGGCGACATGGAGCGCCACCAGCAGCGTTTGTCCGAATGGCTCTCGGCCTGCCGTACCGGCGATGTGCTCATGTGCCACCCGTCCGCCGGCATCATGCCCGGCGACCCACATGGCGGCGCGCGGCTACACGAATACACGGCGCTGCTCGCGCTGGCGCTCGGGGCCGGTCAAAACAGCGGGATCACGCTCGCGCCAATCTCGCGGTGCCTGCAGCGGGGCTGAGCAGGCCGGTCGCGTAACATGCGCGCCACCGCCCCCAGCCTCTCCCTCCCCGTCCCATGCCCTCCCGGAAAAGCGCCGCCTTCCCCTCGGTGGCGCAAGCCGTCCTCCTGTTCGTCGCGCTGTTCCTCTGCGAACTCGTCATCGGCGCCGCGCTGCGTGACGCGAACAGGTGGCTGGGCCTCGGCAGCATGCAGATAGGCGTGCTCGCGGCCGTGCTGGGCAACGGCTGCGTGTTCGCGGTGGTGATGCACTTCCAGCAGCTCAGCTACCGCACGCTATTCCACCAGTCGCGCGCATCCGCCGGGGCAATGCTGATGCTCGTGGTACCGCCCGTGCTGCTGCTGGTGCCCGCGCTGCTGCTCACGCTCACGTCGGCGCTCAACATCATGATGCGCATCGCGCCGCCTTCCGCGTGGGAAGAAGCGATGTTCAGCCGCATGGCCGACGGCAGCGTGGCGGCCGTGCTCGCGGTATGCGTGGTGGCGCCGCTCCTGGAGGAGATGCTCTTTCGCGGCATCGTGCTGCGCGGCTTCTTGATGCGCTATCCGCGCTGGCAGGCGATCTTCATCTCGGCGCTCTTCTTCGGCGCGGCGCACATGAACATCTACCAGTTCATCGTCGGCCTCGTCATCGGCACCGTGCTCGGCTGGCTCTATGAGCGCACGCGCTCGCTCATTCCGTGCATCGCGCTGCATGCGGCCTACAACACCACCACGCTGCTGCTGGGCGACTGGCTCGATGCGGCATCGCCTTCGCGCCTGCTGTGGGCCGTGCTGATGGCGCTGGCGGCGGCAGTATGCGGCGTGCTGGTGTTGCGGGCGATGCTGGTAACGCGCGCGGCGGACGGCGGCTCCTCGGCCTGAGCTCCGCTAGCGGGCGGCGGACGGAAGCGGCTGCAGCGGCCGCGCGTCGACCGCCTCCCCGTCGATGATGAAGTGCCCGCCCGCCACATGGTGCAGCGTGCGCAGCTCGTCGTGCCCGTCGAAATGCCAGCGCCCGTTGGAGAACACCCGCTCGTCGGCCTGCGCGGCAATCACCTCGCCGAGGAACAGGTCGTAGCGCTGCTGGATGGACGGCTCGGGCAGCAGCCTGCATTCGAGCCAGGCGGCGCAGCCTTCGATCAGGGGCGCGTCGGTGGCCGTGCCCGCGAAGGTCGAGAGGCCGTAGGTGGCGAACTTGTCCTGCCCCGACTGCTCGACGATCTCGCGGCCGGAGCTGTTGCCCAGTGTCTCCGTCAGGTCGAGCTGTGCGCGCACCGGCACCTGCAGCGCGAAGCTGCCGGCGCCTTCGAGCAGTTCGCGCGTCCAGGTGCTCTTGTCGAGCACCACCGCCACCTTGGGCGGATCGAAGTCCAGCGGCATGGCCCAGGCCGCGGCCATGATGTTGCGCTTGCCGCCATGCGCGGCGCTCACGAGCACGGTGGGGCCGTGGTTCAGCAGGCGGTAGGCCCTGTTCAGCGCGACGGGCTGGCGGTGGTCGGCGGTCATGGTGGTCGGTGCGGGTCAGGTTTCGGGGTCGTCCACGGGCGACTGGGGAGGCTGAAGGCGGAAGACGGCTGCGCAGGGGTCGGTCGCAGCCCCGCTTTGCGGGAGGGTGCTGGCGCAGGCCAGCGGCCTACTGGGAGGCTCGGAGGAAGAGTTCACGCCCACAGTCTAGCGAACGGCCCCTCACGACCCGGCCATTTCCGCTTGCATCGGTACGGTCAATACCGTAGGCTGACCCGGCGTCCGCGCGCAGCACCCGAGCCCAAGCGGGCCGCCGGGCCTGTTTGCAGGCGTGAAGGAGCCACGCATGCCAAGCCGATCGAACGGCCTCGCGGCCGAAATGGAAGCGGTGCGAACCATTGCGCTCGTCGGCGCCTCCGCGTCCGGCAAGACCTCCCTTGCAGAGGCCCTGCTGCACGAGGCCGGTGCCATCGGCGCACGCGGCAGCGTGGAGCGCGGCACCACCGTCAGCGACCATGACCCGCTCGAGAAGCGGATGCAGCATTCCCTCAATGCGTCGCTGATGCACCTCGTGCACGACGGCACGCGCATTCATCTCATCGACACCCCCGGCGGCGCCGACTTCCTGGGCCAGAGCCTGCCCGCGCTGGAAGCCGTTGAAACCGCTGCCGTCGTCGTCAACGCAAGCACAGGCATCGAGCCGATGGCGCTGCGCATGATGGACTACGCGGCCTCGCGCCACCTCGCGCGCCTGATCGTCGTCAACAGGATCGACGACCCCGGTGCCGACCTCGCCGGCCTGCTCGAGCAGATCCAGTCCACCTTCGGCCGCGAATGCCTGCCGCTGAACCTGCCCGCGGCCGGCGGCACGCGCGTGATCGACTGCTTCTACAACCGCGAAGGCGAGTCCGACATCGGCGCCGTCGACGCGGCGCATCGCGCGCTGGTCGAGCAGGTCGTCGAGGTCGACGCGGCCTTCGTCGAGCGCTACCTGACGGAGGGCGACATGGAAGCCGGCGAGCTGCATGCGCCGCTCGAACAGGCGCTGCGCGAAGGCCACCTGATTCCCGTCTGCTTCGTCTCGGCGCGCAGCGGCGCGGGTGCGGCGGAGCTGCTCGACATCATCGTCAAGCTGCTGCCCGACCCGAGCGAAGCGAATCCACCGGACTTCCTGCTCGGCGAAGGCGCGGATGCCAAGCCGATGCAGGCCAGGCCTGATGCGTCGCTGCATGTGCTGGCGCACGTGTTCAAGGTCACGAGCGACCCTTACGTCGGCAAGCTCGGCATCATGCGCGTGCACCAGGGCACCGTCGCGAGCGACAGCCAGCTCTACATCGGCGACGGCCGCAAGCCCTTCAAGGTGGGGCACCTGTTCATGCTCCAGGGCAAGGACCATGTGGAAGTATCGCGCGCCGTGCCGGGCGACATCGTGGCGGTGGCGAAGGTGGAAGAGATCCAGTTCGACGCCGTGCTGCACGACGCGGCGGAAGACAGCCACGTGCATCTCGCGCCGCTGGAGTTTCCGGTGCCCGTGCACGGACTGGCCGTCGAGCCCAAGCGCCACGGCGACGAACAGCGCGCATGGGAGATCCTCGGCAAGCTTGCGGCCGAAGACCCTTGTTTGCGCATCGAGCACGTCGTCGCGACCAACGAGACCGTTCTCTACGGATTGGGCGAACTACACCTGCGCATGGTGCTCGACCGCCTGCGCGAGGTGTACCGATTCGAAGTGCAGACGCGCCCGCCGCGCATTGCCTATCGCGAGACCGTGACCGCGAAGGCCGAAGGCCACCACCGCCACAAGAAGCAGACCGGCGGCGCAGGCCAGTTCGGCGAAGTCTTTCTGCGCATCGAACCGCTCGCGCGCGGCGATGGATTTGAGTTCGCCGACGAAGTCAGGGGCGGCGCGATTCCGGGCCAGTTCATTCCCGCCGTCGAGAAAGGCGTGCGAGAAGTGCTGGCGTGCGGCGCCATCGCGGGCTACCCCGTGGTGGACGTGCGCGTGGTGGTGCACGACGGAAAGCACCACAGCGTGGACAGCAAGGACATTGCGTTTGCCACTGCCGGCCGAAAGGCATTCATGGCCGCCATCCGCGAGGCCAGGCCGGTGGTGCTGGAGCCGATCGTGCTGATCGAGATCGTGGCGCCTGAGCATGCCGTGGGCGATGTGACGAGCGATCTGTCGTCACGGCGTGGGCTGGTCACCGGCACTTCGACTCTTGGGGCTGGTGCTGCGGCTGTGCGGGGACAGGTGCCCATGGCGGAACTGGCGAGCTATCAGTCGCGGCTCAATGCGATGACGAGTGGGCAGGGGCGGTACACGATCGCGCTGTCGCACTACGAGGCGGTGCCGCCTAATGTGCAGCAGGTGTTGATGGGGCAGTATCGGGGGCGGGAAGAAGATCAGTGAGGGAGCAGTGAGGGATCAGTGAGGCCGCGCTGCGTGGCTATACTGCGCCGGTCACGTCACACACAGGCGTGATCGGGATTGGCGTCCCGCTGAAATCACTGCGACGTAAAGCCGCAGTCACCGCGCAGGGTCTGCGGCTTCGTCGTTCGTGTCTCCAGTTTTGGCGGCTCGACGTGCGGGCGCGAGCCCGGCCGGTTTCACGCAAGTGGTTTCCCGGTACGCCAACTCGTCGAGCCGCCGCCCTCAATTGGCGTTGGGTGCGGCGGTTTCAGCAAATCGAAACCACTGGAGGCTATTCATGGCTGCATCTGCTCGCGCGTCTGCGCACGTCTCTTCATTTCCCGGGTCTTCTGAGGCCACCAGCGTTGAATCGCTTGCGCTGCAGGCTTGCGATGACCTCGATGGCCTGCAGGCCGTTCAGCGCGCATATGCGTGCCTTGAAAAGCTCATCGTGCCGCAGGGCATGAACGATACGGAAGAAATCTATCCGACCCGCACCGAGCTTGGTGCGCTGATGCGGGTGGTCAATGAGGAGTTGCAGAGGCGCCTCGAAGCGGCCGATGCGACGATGCAGTCGCTGCGCATCCACTTGAGTGAGCGCGTTGCACAATGAGAGCGCGGCGTCCGCTGCCTCGTAAGCAGAGCCGGCCCGCTTGCAGGCCGAGGTGACATCCTCTTCCACCGCCTGACGCCCCGTCACCTTTAACTCACGCGCCCGGTACTCAGTCAGCCCGAGCGCGGCTGCGTCTATAGGTGAAACGCCGCCAACCCACCCACAGCAAGCCCCGCCACAGCCACCCCAAACATCGCCCTCTCCAGCCACTTCCGCCTGGTCAACAACGCAATAGCAGCCAGCGCAATAGAAACCTGCAGCACAGTAGTAGCCTGAGCCCACCGATGATGCTGATGCATCTGCTCATCCGACTTCGAATCCCACTGGCTCGCCTCCGCCTCCAGCTTCTTCGCCTCGGTCTGGATGTCGGTCTTCTCCTGCTCGTAGCGCGTCACCTTGGCCTGCCAGCCCTGCCGGCGCGCATCGTCGGTCGCGGTGTCGCGGGCGAACTCGGCGAGGGCCTGCTTGGTGCTCTTCGACTGGAAGTAATTCCACTGGTTGGAGGCTTCGGTCTTCTTGATGGCGGCGTTGTTCTTGTAGATGCCGGCGTTGGCCTGGGTGGCGCCGCCCATGTACGCGAAGATGGCGCCGAAGGTGGCGATGACGGCGGTGCACATCGCGATCTTGCTCGTCGTGCTCATGCCGCCGGATTGCTCGTGCGCTGTTGTTGTTGTCTCCGTCGCATGGTGACCGTGGCTGCCTCCGTGGGCGCCCGATGCGGCGTGTTCCAGTTCGTGGTCGTGCGGGCCGTGTACGTGAAAGCCGTGTCCTGACATGGGGTCCTTGTTGTAGAAGAAGTATGGTTTTCGGGGCGCGCGCGAGTATGCCCTGCCGATGAGTCAGCTTCCGGTCTGCAAGCCATTGCCAGCATGAGACGACAACATCACACTTGCCTGCCCATGGCCGCCGAAACCTCGCCGACACCGACAGCCAACGCCCGCCGACCCGGCTTCGCCGACATCGTGGCGGGTATTTCAATCGCAGGCCTGTTGCTTCCCGAGGCTGTGGCCTATTCGGGCATCGCGGGGCTGCCGCCGCAGGCCGGAGTGATCGCACTCTTCGCGGGGCTGCTGGTGTATGGCCTATTCGGCAGCAGCCGCTTCGCAATCGTTTCCGCCACATCTTCCTCGGCCGCCGTGCTGTTCGCGGCCACCACTTCGATCGTTGGCGTGGACACCGCCACGCGGCTGGCGATGGGCATGGGCATCGTTCTTCTCGCTGGTGTGTTCTTCGTCATCGCGGGTGCCGCCCGGCTTGGCGCGGTGTCCAGCCTGATCGCCAAGCCGGTGCTGCGCGGCTTCGCGCTGGGGCTGGCGCTCACCATCGTGGTCAAGCAGCTGCCCAAGGTGCTCGACGTGCATCCGGCGCACAGCGATTTCTTCAGGCTCTTCGCCGGGCTGGTGGCCGAATGGCGACACTGGAACATCGCGGGCGCAGCGATGGCGCTGGTGGCACTGGTGCTGCTGCGTGGCCTTGCGCGCTGGCGCGCGGTGCCTGCCGCGCTGCTGGTGATCGTGGCCGGCATCGTGCTCGACGTGTACGGCCTGTGCCATGCATGGGGCGTGGCGGCGGTGGGGCCGATCTCGCTCGACTTCTCTCATCCGACGGTGCCGCAACTCGACCGCGCGCAGTGGCAGAACCTCGGCGGGCTGGCCTTCGCGATGGCGCTGATCCTCTATGCCGAGTCCTACGGCTCCATCCGCACCTTCGCGATGCGCCATGGCGACAACGTGTCGGCCAACCGCGACCTGCTGGCGCTGGGCGGCGCGAACCTGCTGTCGGCGCTGTTCCAGGGCATGCCGGTGGGCGCGGGCTACTCGGCCACCTCGGCCAACGAATCGGCCGGCGCAAGGAGCCGCGCGGCGGGCATCGTGGCGGGGCTGGTTGTGCTGGTGGCGGTGCTCACGCTGCTGCCGTGGATCGCGCACACGCCCGAGCCGCTGCTGGCGGCCATCGTGATCCACGCGGTGAGCCACACGCTGAACCCTGCTGCACTGCGGCCCTACTTCCACTGGCGGCGCGATCGGCTGGTGGCGCTGGTGGCGGTCGCGGCGGTGCTGGTGCTGGGCGTGCTCAACGGCCTGCTGGCAGCCATCGGCGTGAGCCTGCTGCTGCTGCTGCGCGGCTTCTCGCGCACCACGGTGAGCTGGCTCGGGCGGCTGGGCCAGAGCCACGACTTCGTCGACACCGCGCGCCACCCCGAAGCGGTGGTGCCGCCGGGCGTGCTCATCGCGCGGCCCGAGGTGCCGCTTTTCTTCGGCAACGCGGATGCAGTGTTCGCATCGATCCGCGCGCGCATCGACGCCACGCCGGGCCTGCAGCGCATGGTGCTGAGCCTGGAGGAGTCGCCCGACCTCGACGCGACCAGCATCGAGGCGCTGTGCGACTTCGCCGCCTACGTGCGCGTGCGCGGCGTGCGCCTGTCGCTGGCACGCGTGAAGGACGACGTGCGCGACCTGCTGGCCAAGGTGAATTCGCCCGACCTTCACGCCGAGGTGTATGCGCCGTGGAGCGTCGACGACGCGGTGCAGCCAGAAAACAGGACGCCACGGTCTTCTTGATCACCTGCCGTCGGAGGCAGCGTGCCCGACCGTGTGGATTTCAGTTCTTGGGGCTGGTTTGGGCTCGCGGCTCTCCCGCAGAGCTTTGAGCCGTTGTTCCGCCTGACCTGGTGGAATCTGACCTTCCGCCTCCAGCCGCTTGAGGCGCCGTTCATCTGCCCGATTCAGGGCATCTTTGAGCTGTGCCATCTTGCGATCGTTGCAGGGTTGGCAGTCGTAGTAGCTTCCGGGGTCAGTCGTGGGCCCAAGCGCCTCGTCCAACTCCGCGGTACTGATTCTCCCCGTGGGCTCGATGCCGACAGCGAGGATTTTTCCGTTCTTGAAGGTAACGAGCGCACTGCCCTCGCATCCGGTTTCCTGCACCTGCGGCACGAGATACGACTTCTTTGAAACCCTCCGCATATGACGTAGTGCGTAGAACACATCTTCGACGGTCAAGACAACATCCTGACAATCCAGAAAATCCTTGTTCTCCCACGCCGTTTTCCCCGAGGGGTTGTCGATCTTGATCGGCTTCACGAAGGCTGCCGGATAGCGCTTGTCTGCCGCGTGAACCGACAGGGCCATAGCGAGGGTAGCCAGCGCTACCGCAAGAACGATGACTTTTCTCATGGCGTCGGGAGCAGCAGATTCCAATTCGCACCTTGTGCCTCGACAAGAAAGTGCGCGCCATTGGCCTTTGGGCGTTTGTAGCTGTTCAGCGAGGATGCCGAAGTTTTCGCATCGGTCTGGTGCACAACGATGCCTGTGATCGTGCTTGTACGTCTACCGCGTTCGATCGCAGGACTGCGCGCATTGCGGACTTTCGCGTGAATGATCATTCCATCCGTGTCAATTTGAATTGCCATACGGCCTCCCTGGGTCGCGGTGCAGACCACGCCGCGCCGCCAACCGTTCTGACCGACCCCGCTCAGCCCGCCAGAAAATCCGGCTGGCGGAATTTCTTCTCGAGGAACTGCCCGTTGGCCACCAGCGCGGCGGCATCGCTCGAAGCCACGTTGGCGACGATCTCGCGCAGCTTGGCGTCGAGCAGGCCGAGCTGCTCGCCGAGCAGCTGGCGCGCGGTCTTGCCGTCCTTCACCGCGTGCGTGATGCGAAAGGCCGGCGGCAGCGCGACGTAGTTGGCCAGCGTCTCGGGCAGGTAGCGCAGCACGGTCTCGCGCACGGTGAACAGGTCGTCGCCGTGCGAGCCCGCGCCCACGAGGCGCGGCAGCACCTCGCCCACCGAGCCGCGCACGTTGTCCAGGCTCTTGCGCATGTCCTCGGTGAGGTGCGGCTGCGCCTGCGCGACCACGCGGTCGAGGCGCTCCAGCGTCTGCTCGACACTGAGGCTGTCCTCGATGCGGCGCTCCAGCTCGGGCGCCTTGCGGCCCAGCAGGCAGCCGGCCACGTAGAGGCCGGCGGTGATGAGCAGCCAGCCCCGATCGATGACGCCGGCGAAGAGCAGCGCCGGCCCCAGCAGCGCCAGCGCGCAGCCCAGGATGTTGCCGTTGCCGTAGAGGAACAACAACGCGCGCAGCTTCAGCGAACGCTGCGGCATCACTGGTAGCCCCGGATTTCCTTGAACACCTGCCCCAGCTGCAGCTTGCGGCCGTCGAACTCGCGGCCGCCCGAGAGCTGCGCGATTTCCTGCATCTCGCTCACGCTGGCCTCGCCGAACAGGATCGGGAAGATGCGCGCCGGAAAACCGCCCGCCGCGTAGCGCTCGCGGAAGTCGCGCAGCTTCAGGCCCGAGTTGCTCTCGCCGTCGGTCAAGAGCACGATGCTCACGAAACGGTCGGGCTCGCGCTGCTGTTCCTTGCGTGCCAGATCTTCTGCGGCGGCCAGCGCCGAGTAGATGGCGGTGCCGCCGTTGGCCGACATCGAATCGGCCAGCCGGCGAAGCTCTTCGCGCGCGGCCCCGATGTGGTCGGCGTCGAAGCGCACCCAAACCGGTTCCTGCACATCGGTGGAGAAGGTGATGAGCACCACGCGCTCGCGGCTCTGGAAGGCGCTGTAGCGCGCGCTCGCGCTGGCCGCTTCCTCGGCGCCCGAGAGCAGCTTGAGCGCCTCGCGCATCGATGCCAGCCGCTTGCCGGCCATGGAACCGCTGAGGTCGAGCACGAAGATCGAGGTGGCGGGCTTGCGCCATTGCGACTGGTAGGTGCCGAGCACCGCGTCGATCACCTCCAGCCGGTTGGGAAAGCCCAGCTCGGCCACGGCGGCGGTGGGCAGCGCGGCGGCGGCTGCCACTTCGGGATTGGCGGGGCGCAGGAAGGCGGCGGAGAGTGCATCGCGCTGGAAGGGCGCGGCCTTGAGCGTCGCGACAAGCTTGGTGTACGCATCGCGCTTGTCGGCGTTGAGCAGCATCAGCGGATAGTCGGCCGAGATCATGCCGTCGCGCGGGTAGATCAGCGTGAGCTTGTCGGCGGTGGGCAGCTTCTCGTTGGCACGCAGGATCACTGCCTCGTAGTTGACCATCGCGTCGATGGCGGACGGGTCCTTCACGTAGGAGTCGGCGAGCCAGCCCGAGCTGCCTGCCGTGAGCTTCTGGCCCGAGAGAAAGGCCTTCAGCGTCTTCTCGTCCACGTCCTGCGCGGTCAGGTCCTCGGTCTTGCCCGCGAGCGCGGAGGCCACGGCGAAGAGCGCGCTCATGCCGGTGTTGGAGCTGGTGGCATTGGTCATGCCGTAGCGCAGCTGGCCGGCGCCGGCCGCCCTGGCGATCTCGGCCCAGCCCGGCGGGCGCTTGTTCCAGCCGAGCTGCGCGGCCTTGGCGCTCTTCACGCCAAGAGCTATGCGCGAATAGAAGAGCTTGTCGCGCGCCAGCGGCTTGGCCTGCAGCGCCAGCGCTGGGTAGGCGCCGTTGGGCGGCAGGATGGCGTCGAAGCGCTCGCCGGCGTTGATGCGCTCGACGATGTCGAGCGTGCCGGCGTAGGAGAGCTTCAGCTCCACGCCGGCCGATTGCGCGGCGGCGACGATGGGTGCTTCGAGATCCTTGAGCTCGGAGCCGGCCAGGATGGTGAAGGCCGAGCCGGCCGCCACGGCCGGCGCAGCGCTCGTGGCCTGCCTGGTGTCCTCCTTGCCGCAGGCCGCGAGCCCCAAGGCCATGGCCGCAAGGGCCGCGAGCGCGAACAGACGCTTCAACAGGCTCACAGCGCGACCTCGCCGCGCGGCTGGCTCATCGCCTCGGTGGCTTCCTGGCGGCGCACGCGGTCGAGGTAGGTGCGGCTCTTGGCGACTTCGTTGGTCAGCGTGTCCACCGTGGTCTGCATGGAGTCGAGCGCGCGGCTCTTGAAGTCGGCGATGGTGTCCATGGTCTGGTAGATGTTGGCGAAGGCCTGATGCAGCTTGGCGATCTCGATGGTGCTGGAGGCCGCCTGCTGGTGGATGGCGCTGCTCTGGTCGCGCAGCATTTCGCTGGTGCTGGCGATGAGGTTGCCGGTGGTGGCGTTGAGCGCGCTGATCTGGTCGAGCACCAGCTTCTGGTTGGACAGCGCCTGCGCCACGATCACGGCGGTGCGCAGCGCCGCCACGGTGGTGGTGGTGGCGCGGTCCACGCCCTTCATGAGCTCCAGGTTGTTCTTGCGGATCATGTCCAGCGCCAGGTAGCCCTGGATGTTCACCGCCAGCTGCGTCAGGAGGTCGGTGACCTTCTGGCGCGAGTAGAAGAGCATTTCCTCGCGGATCACGCGGGCCTTCTCGGGGTCGGTGGCGTCGAGCTCGCGCGCCTTGGCATCGAGCTTGCCGTCGAGGGCCTTGCCGATGTGCACGTATTTCTCGAGCCGCTCCATCAGCGTCCAGAGGTTGACTTTTTCCTGCTCGATGGCGGTGTTGTCGCGCAGCAGCTCGTCCTTGCCGCGCTTGAGCGACTCGATGATGGCGTTGAGGTGCGTCTGCGACGACTGGTAGCGCTCGAAGTACGCGATGAGCTTGTTGCCCAGCGGAATGAGGCCCAGCAGCTTGCGCGCCGAGAACAGGTCGCCTTGCTTCGACGGGTCGAGGTCTTCCACCTGGTGGCGCAGGTCGATGAGCGACTGCCCGATCTGCGCGCCCTTGTCGAAGAGGCCATTGCGCAGCGACCCCACGGGCCGGTCGAGCATGCGGTTGGAGACCGACGCCGAGGCCTCGATGTCCTTGCTGCCCATGGAGTGGATGCGCTCCACCGCTTCCTTGAACTGCGGATGCTGGCTGTCGTGCGCGGTGATGTCCTCGATGAAGCGGTCCACCTGCGCGTCGAGCTCGGCCACGTCCTCGGCCTTCAGGCGCACCTTGCCGCTGGCCGACTCCACCGGCACCGCCGCGACGGGCGCGGGCGGCTCGAGGGTGAAGGACTGCGGGGGCTGGAGGTCGATCGAAGCGGGTGCGGTGGTGGTGGACGTGACGGGTGCGTTCATGGCGTTCCTGTGTTCTTTCTTCACTTGAAGCGGGCTTCGATGCCCGTGGTCATTCGTTCGAGCCACTCGAAGCTCGGCGGATCGATCACGTCGACCAGCACCTCGGGCACCTTCACGCCGCGAGCGGCCCAGGTCTCGGGGCCCTTGGTGTCGCCGCCGGTGCGGTAGCCGTATTCGTGCGCGAGTTCGCGCAGGGCCGGGTCGTTCTCCAGCGCCGCGCCCAGGCGCGCGCCGCCGGGCGTGTAGGGCACGAGCACGTGCTTCGAGTAGACGGTGGGCCTGGGGTAGAGCAGCACCATGTCGCTCTTGAGGCGGTCGGGGTTCTTGAGCCAGAACTCGACCATCTGCGATTCGTAGGCCACCAGCAGCGGCGCCTTGCCCATGCCGAGCGCGAGGTAGTCCTCGAAGGGGCCTGCCGATGACTGCTCCTGGAAGCCCTGGCGCAGGAAGAGCGGCGCCACGACGGGCATGACGCGGTCCACGTCTTCCTGGCTCTGCACGATCTGCTGGCTGTTGGCCAGGTAGCTCGCGAGCGCAAGGTACATGGTCGCCGAGTTGGAAGTGCGCACGTCGGTCGAGTTGATGAGCAGCGACTTGCTGGTGGAAAAGGCGCTGCTCGCCTTGAGCTCCTTCCAGCGCGTGCCCTTCTCGATCATGGCCATGAGGCCCGGCAGGTCGACCACGTAGTAGAAATCGCCCTGCTTCTGCGCGATGCCGTTGGCCACCAGGATCTCGGCGATCGGCCGCCAGCTCGCCAGCACGATCGGTGTGTAGAACGGATTGAAGACGTTCGGCGCCTTGGCCAGCGTCTTGAGCTGCGCCGCGGCGGGCGCGCCCGAAGGGAAGCCGAAGTCGAACTTGCTGGCGTCGTAGCGGCTGGCGATGGCGCGCGAGCCGGCCTTCTCGACTGTGACGGTGATGCCCTGCGCGGCCAGCGCCTTCTGGACGCGCGGATCGGCGAAGAAGGTTTCTTTCTCGGAGCCGATCAGGCCGCGCAGCGTGACCTGTTTCTCCTGTTCGATGCGGGCTGCCGTGGCGGTGGCCGAGTCATCGTGCAGCCGGGTGTTCGAATACCAGACGCCGGCTCCGACCGCGGCCAGCAGGACGACGGCCAGCGCTGGTGCGATCAGCTTGCGGATTTCCAAATCTCATGCTCCTCTCCCCCTGTGAGCGGGGGTAGAGAAACATGCTAACTATCGAATATGACGGTTTATGACAGTCAGATGTCGGTGGCGATTTCCTGCGTGATGCGCAGGAACTTCTCGATGTCGGCCATCGAGTGGCAATGCAGCGGCGACACCCGCACCGTGCCGGTCAGCCCGAAGGACTCGAGCATGCGCTTCGAGTAGATGCTGCTGGCCACGCGCTCGTAGACCGTCACGCCGCGCCTGGCGTACTCGACCACGGCCTGCGTGCAGTCGATGCGGTCGAAGCCGATGCCCAGGATCAGGTCGCGCTTGCTCAGGTCTTCGTAGTCGAGGAAGACGTTGACGCCTTCCAGCTTGCGCATGCCGGTCGCGTTCGCGTTGCCGTCGAGCAGCGCTGACAGCAGCGCCCGCTCGTGGAGCTCGATGTGCGTGATGCCCGCGACGAACAGCGCGCGGCGGTCGGTGGCATCGGTGAAATGCCCGCCCAGCCAGCACACGTAGTCGACGATTTCCGTGAGCACCGCGAACTGCCACGGCGCGGAGCTGCCCAGGTCCCAGTAGTCGGGCTTCTTGCCCGCGAGCTTGTGGTGCGGCAGCACGGCCGCGCGGTCGGACACCCACGACAGCCCCGAGCCCCGGCAACCGAAGAACTTGTAGGGCGCGAGGTTGATGCCGTCCACCGGCGTCTTCTGCAGGTCGATGAGGCCGTGCGGCGCATGCTGCACGGCATCGACCAGGATGTAGAGGTCGGGCTTGATCTCGCGCGCGCGGCGCACGATGGCTTCCATGTCGAGCTTGGCGCCCGAGATGTTCGACGCATGGATCACGTTGAGCAGGCAGGTGTTCTCGTCGACCAGCCGCACGATCTCGTCCACGTCCACGCCGCCGGTGACGGGGTTGCTCTTCGCCACGCGCAGCTCACGGCCCAGGCGCTGGGCGTAGAGGCTCATCGCATCGAAGGCGGAGGGGTGCTCCAGCACGGTGGTGACCATGTTCGTGCCCGGCACGTTCTCGGCCACCGCGCGCACCATGTCGAACATCGCGCCCGAGGCGGTGAGCGAGGCGTACACGCTGCCGCCGGTGGCGTTGAGGATGGTGCGCAGGTCGGCGCAGCCCTTGGCCTGGATCTGCTGCAGCTCGACGGCCGTGGCATGGATGCGCTCGGCGTTGTCGGGAATGGCATCGACCTGAGCGAAGCGCTCGGCCGCGGCCTTCAGGCGGAAGGAGCCGCCGGCGTTGTCGAAGTACAGGCGCTCGCGGCCGTTATGGTCGTGGTCGACCTGCAGGAAGCGGCTCTTCACCTCGCGCATCAGCGCGTCAGAGAAGGCCAGCCCGTTCGGATGGCTCGAGGACAGCTTGGAATCCATCGCTCAGACGCCCTTGTTGTTCGGGTTCTTGTAGATCTCGCGCACCGCGTCCGTCATCGGGAAGTTGAGATTCGCGTTCTTCGGCGGGATCGGCGAGAGGAACCACTTGGTGTAGAGCTGCTCGATGGCGCCCGACTTCATCAGGCCTGCGACGGTCTCGTCCACCAGCGCCTTGAACTGCGGGTCGTCCTTGCGCAGCATGATCCCGTAGGGCTCCTGGCGCAGCGATTCCTTGAGGATCTTGTATTCGCCCGGGTTGGTCGCGCTGGCGATCATGCCGGCGAGCTGCACGTCGTCGAGCACGTAGGCGTCGGCGCGGCCGGTGGACAGCAGCAGGAAGCCGTCGGAGGTGTCCTTGCCCGCGATCTCGTTGACTTCGATGGTGCCGCTCTTGCGCGCGCCGCGCAGCAGCTGGATGGAGGTGCTGCCCGAAACGGTGGCCACGTTCTTGCCGTTGAGGTCGGCAAAGGTGTTGATGCCCGAGTTCTTGCGCACGGCGGCGGTGATGTTGGTCACGAAGTGGCTGGGCGCGAAGTCGACCTGCTGCTGGCGCTGCGTGGTGTTGGTGGTGGTCGCGCAGTCGAGGTCGACGGTGCCGTTCTGCAGCAGCGGAATGCGGTTGGTCGAGTTGAGCATGGTGTAGCGCACATCGATCTTCGCGAGGCCCAGTTTGGCCTTCACGGCGTCGACGATCTTCAGGCAGATGTCGGTGGTGAAGCCGATGGGGGCGCTGTCGGCGCTGAGCTTGTACGAGAACGGGATCTGGCTGTCGCGCGCGCCGATCTGGATCGTGCCGCTGTCCTTGATCTTCTGCAGCGTGCCGCCGTCCTGGGCGCTGGCGGCGCCCCAGGCGAAGGCGAGGGCCAGTCCGAGCGCGAGGGGGAGTTTCCTGAAGTCCATGGCGGGTTCCTTGAAGAAGAGTCGATGACGTGGATCGGGCGAATCTTCTGCCTCGCCATCAATTTCCAAAAGCGATTTTTTGTGATCGAATTGCATGAGAAAAAGCGTTCTTTCGGAGCCCGATCCACCGTGATGACCTTCAAGCAGCTCGAAGCCCTGTACTGGATCGCCCGCCTTGGCGGCTTCGCGCAGGCGGCCAACCAGCTGCACACCTCACAGTCGGCCATCTCCAAGCGGGTGCACGAGCTGGAGCAGCTGTTCGAGACCGAACTCTTCGACCGAAGCCAGCGCACCGCCCGCCTCACCGAGAAGGGCGAGGAAATGTTCGTGCTCGCCCGCAAGCTGCTGGATCAGCGCGACGCGGCCATCGAGCAGTTCGGCAAGCCCGGCGTGGTGGAGCGGCGCATCCGCCTCGGCGTGACCGAGCTCACGGCGATGACATGGCTGCCGCGCCTTGTCGGCCTGATCCAGCAGCACTACCCGAAGGTGATCCTCGAGCCCGACGTGGACGACAGCCTGCAGCTGCGCGACAAGCTGCAGGCCGACGAGCTCGACCTTGTCATCGTGCCCGACACCTTCGCCGACTCGCGCATGCCGCACAAGGTCATCGGGCAGGTGAAGAGCGCGTGGATGTGCAAGCCCGGTGTGGTTCCGGCCAACGGCAGCGCCATGCGGCTGCACGAGCTGGCACGCCATCGCATGCTGGTGCAGGGCAACAACTCCGGCACCGGCCGCGCCTACGACGCGTGGATGAAGGAACAGGGCGTGCAGCCCGCCAACGTGATCGTGGTGAGCAACCTGGTGGCGCTGACCGGGCTCACCGTGTCAGGGCTGGGCGTGAGCTACCTGCCGCGCGAATGCCTCCAGCCGCTGGTGGCGGCCGGCATGCTTTCGGTGATCGAGGTGGCGCCTGCCCTGCCGGTGGTGCGCTACGTGGCGATGCACAAGGGCGAGCACCGCAGCGCGCTCACCTCATCCATCGTGATGCTGGCGCAGGAATGCTGCGACTTCACGCGCATGTTCCAGGCGCAGGGAGAAGAAGAGAAAGAGGAACTCGGGGATCAGACCCGACCTGAGCGCGCCGCCGGGACGCCCATCCTGAGGCCGCGTCAACCGCCGTCGCCGACAGGAGAAAGATCCGGGTGCAATTGCTGCAGCGCCCGCGACAGCCGGACCACCCGCTCTCGCGCGCCCGGCTCGCCCCGGGCGAGTGCGCCCAAGGCGGCTTCGTAGTCGTCAGTGAGCTGTTGCCACAACTCGAAGTCGGCGCCAAGGCCTTCGGCGTCCTTGTCCATCTTTGCTCCAGTAGGAATTTCGACGGCCGGTGTCAATGCGCCAGTTTGACTGATTTTTGCCAAAAATGTTAGAACTTTAGAGGTCATGGGGTTATAGCCGCCTCGGATACTTCGAGGCGGTACCCCGGCTCCGGGCGGCCTCCGGCCAACTACTGGCCGGGCGCCCCTGTTCAGCTCGCGCTGCCCCGCGTGAGCATCCGCCCCGCGCGCGCGAGCACGCGGGCCTCGGCCTCCCCGCCGCGATAGGCCAGCACGCCGTTCACGAACACGCGCTCCACGCCCAGGCTCACGCCGTGCGGCTTGTCGTAGGTGGCGGTGTCGGCGATGGTCTCGGGGTCGAACACCACCACGTCGGCCATGGTGCCGGCGCGCAGCAGGCCGCGGTCGGCGATGCGCAGGTTGCGCGCAGTCATGCCGGTCATCTTGTGCACCGCCTGCTCCAGCGTGAACAGCCGGCGCTGGCGCCAGTAGCGCGCGAACACGCGCGGAAAGGCACCCCACAGGCGCGGATGCGGATGGCGGTCGTGCGGCAGGCCGTCGCTGCCGATCATGGTGAGCGGGTGCGAGATGACGCGCTCCACGTCTTCCTCCTGCATCTGGAAATAGCAGGCCCCGCCGGGCTTCAGCCGCAGGCAGGCATCCTGCTCGCTCACGCCCCACTCGCGCGCGATGTCGGACACCAGCCGGCCCGTCATCTCCGGATGCGGGTCGGACCAGGTCAGCAGCACGTCGATCACGCCGTCCACCAGGTCCTCGCGCAGCACGGTGGAGCCGGCCACGTAGGGGTACACGTCCATCGCGATCTTCTGGCGCTGCGCGAGCGATTCGATCAGCGGCAGCGTCTCCTTCGTGCGGCCCCAGTTGGCGGGGCCCGCGCACTTGTGGTGCGAGATCACCAGCGGCACGCCGGCGTCGAAGGCGCAGTCGCCGGCCTCGTGCAGCGCCTCGATGATCTGCTGCATCTCGCTGCGCAGGTGCGTGGCGTAGACGCCGCCGTGGCGGCTCACCACGCGCGCCAGCGCGGTCACCTCCTCGGCGGGTGCCGCGAAGGCCTCTTCGTAGAACAGGCCCGAGGACATGCCGTGCGCGCCGTCGGCCATGCAGCCGTCGAGCAGCGCCTCCATGCGTGCCAGTTCATCGGCGCTGGCCGGGCGGTCCAGTGCCTGCATGGCGGCGAAGCGCAGCGTGGTGTGCCCGACCAGTGCGGCCACATTCAGCGCGGGCTGTGTCGCGTCGACGGCTGCGCGGTACTCGGCCATGGTCGCGTGCTTGAACGAATCGGCGCCCAGCAGCGTGAGCGGCGGCAGCGACTGCGGCGTGCGGTACGGCGCGAGCGAGATGCCGCAGTTGCCCGTCACCACCGTGGTGATGCCCTGCGACACCTTCGGCAGGCACAGCGGGTCGCGCAGCACGATGGCGTCGTCGTGCGTATGCGCGTCGATGAAGCCGGGGGCGATGACCTTCGCGCGGCAGTCGACGACGACGACGTCGGCCAGAGACAGCCCCTGCGGCAGCCGCTCGCGCAGGCCCTCGCCGAGCGCGACGATGCGGTCGCCCTGCAGCAGCACGTCGCCCGGCCACGAAGGGCCGCCCGAGCCGTCGACCACCAGGCCGGCCTCGAGCAGGATGGCCTTGCCGTTGTCTTCGCTCACGATGCGCTTCCTCCGTCGTTCACGCCGCCGCCGTCCCAGCTCTGCAGCGGATGGGTGGTGGCGTCGATGCCGTGGCGCTGGAAGGCCTCGCGCGCGCGCTGCAGTCGCTGCACCGCGGGCTCGCCGCGACGCTGGGCCACCAGCACGGTAAGGATCTCGATGACCGTGAGATGCGTGAGGTAGGCATCGATGCCCACGTGCATCACCGCGTCGTCGGGCACCGACAGGCCCAGCAGGAAGTCGGCCCTGGCCGCCAGCGCCGTGCCCGGCCGCGTGAGCGCCACCACCTTGGCGCCCTGCCCGCGCGCGATGTCCACCGCGTCGAGCAGCGAGGGCATGCCGCCCACGTGCGAAATGGCGATGACCACGCCGCCCGGGCGCTGCGCGGCGCCGGCCACCTGCTGCAGGTGGTAGTCGGCCCATGCGTTGGCCGAGAGGCCCAGGCGGAAGAGCCGCGCCTGCAGGTCGTTGGCCATGAACCACGAGGTTGCGCCCGCGCCGTACAGGTCGACGTGCGGCGCGGCAGCGATGGCAGCCACGGCGCCGTCGAGCACCTGCATGTCGAGCTGGCCGCGCACGCCCGAGACGGAGGCCGCGGCGCTGCGCGCGATCTTGCCGACCACTTCGTCGGCCGCATCCTCGATGTTCACGCGGCGGTGCAGCGGCGAGCCGCCGAGCGCCAGCTCCTGCGCCAGCGCGAGCTTGAATTCGCGCAGGCCCGCGAAGCCGAGGTCGCGACAGGTGCGCATGATGGTGGGCACCGAGCTGCGCGAGCGCTCGGCCAGTTGCTCGAAGCTTTCTTCGAGCACGCGATCGGGGTCTTCGAGGATCAGGTCGAGAATCGCGCGCCGCGTCGCCGGGGCGTCGCTGCGGATGTCCGCGATCTTCTGGAGCAGTGATGGGGTCATCGCAACGCAATCAGAAGTGCATGGCCACCGCGTCGCTCACGCGGTAGTCCTGCTCGACAACCGGCATCCAGTGCCACTTGTCGAAGGTGGTGCAGGGGTGCGAGATGCCCAGGCCGACGCGGTCGCCGACCTTGGGGGCCTCGGCTTCCTCGTTCGCCTCCCAGCGCAGGTAGGCGTGCTGGTCATTCAGCGCGGTGATCTTCCAGCCCGCGGGCACGCCCTGCGGCTGCAGCGCGCCGCGCGCCGCGCGCGCGATGGGCACGGGCAGCGAGAGGTCGAAGGAGATGTCGCGCTTGCCCACCGCCAGGATCGCCAGGCCCGGTTCGGGGCGCGACTGCACCGTGGCCCAGACCTCCATCGCCGGCACCAGGCTCTCGCCGCAGTTGCAGCCCAGGCGCTCGTCCACCGCGCTCACCATGCGCTTGTAGAAGCCGTGGTCGTGCGTCACGTAGCAGCCCGAGCGCAGCAGGCCGCGCACCGGCGCACCCAGCGCGGGCTTGAGCCGGCCGGCCACGAGGTCGAAGATGGCCGAGCCGCCGGCCGAGACCAGCACCTCGTCGGTCTCGAAGAGCTTCTCGGTGTCGCAGTGGCGGGCCACGGCTTCGACACGGTCCATCAGCGCCTTGGCGTAGGCCGTGTCGGGCTCGCTCTGGCCGGTGGCGCCCTGCCCTTCGTAGCACTCAATGCCCACCAGCCGCACGGCCTCGCTCGCGCGCAGCCGCGTGGCCAGCGCCACGGCTTCCTCGTGCGTGCGGCAGCCGGTGCGTGCGCCGTCCACGCCGATCTCGATCATCACGTCGAAGAGCACGCTCGCCGGGTGACGCGCCGACCAGTCCTCGATGAGCGCGAGCTGCGCCAGCGAATCGACCAGGAACACGATGCGCAGGTCTGCATGCTCGCTCAGCAGCATCTGGATGCCGGCCAGGTCCTCGTCGCTCACCACCTGGTTGGCAATGAGCGTGCGGCGCGCGCCGGCCGCCACGCCCACGGCCAGCTGCGTGACGGTGGCGAAGGTCAGTCCCCAGGCGCCGGCGTCGAGCTGGCGCCGGAAAAGCTGCGGCGACATGGTGGTCTTGCCGTGCGGCGCGAGGTCGATGCCCCATTCGCGCACGCGCGACTGCATCCACGCCAGGTTGTGTTCCAGCGCCTCGCGCTTGAGCACGGCCAGCGGCAGCGGCAGGTCGCCGGCCAGCACGTTCCAGCCGGCGGCGCCAATCTCGCTGCGGCGGCGCGGTGCCTGGGTGCGCGGGTAGCCCTTGAAGTTGCTGCCCAGCAGCGGGTCGTTGAAATCGTTGGCGGCTACGGCTTTGTCGGTCATGGTCATGCGGCAATGTTGGATAGCAATTCTTTGCGGATGCAGGCGCTGTAGTGTCCTGCCGAAATTTCTTCGAGCGGCGGCACAGTCTGCGCGCAGGCTTGCGTGGCGTGCGGGCAGCGCGTGCGGAACACGCAGCCCGAGGGCGGCGCGATGGGGCTCGGGATGTCGCCCTTGAGCGCGATGCGCTCGGTCGCCATCTCCGGGTCGGGTTTGGGGCTCGCGGCCAGCAGCGCGCGGGTGTAGGGGTGCGAGGGGCGCGCGAACAGCTCCTCGGTGGTGGCGACTTCCATCACCTTTCCCAGGTAGAGCACCACCACGCGGTCGCACAGGTACTCGACCACGTCGAGGTCGTGCGAGATGAAGAGCATCGTCAGTCCGAGCCGCTCGCGCAGGTCCGCCAGCAGGTTGATGACCTGCGACTGGATAGAAACGTCGAGCGCCGACAGCGGCTCGTCGGCCACGATGAATTCGGGCTCCACGGCCAGCGCGCGCGCCACGCCGATGCGCTGGCGCTGCCCGCCCGAGAACTCGTGCGGAAAGCGGTTGGCATGCTCGGCGCGCAGGCCCACGGTTTCGAGCAGCTCTGCGATGCGCCTGTCGCGCGCCGCCGCGCCCTTGTGCAGGCCGTGCGTGGACAGCGCCTCGCCGAGGATCGCGCTGATGCGCATCTTGGGGTTCAGGCTGGCGTACGGGTCCTGGAAGATGATCTGCAGCTTGCTGCGCAGCCTGCGCATGCGCTCGGCCGAGAGCTCGCCGATGTCGTCGCCCCGGTAGAACACCTGGCCGCTGGTGCGTTCGACGAGGCGCAGCACGGTGCGGCCGATGGTGCTCTTGCCCGAGCCCGATTCGCCCACCAGGCCCAGCGTTTCACCGGGCTGGATCGCGAAGGACACGTCGTCGACGGCTCGCACCGGGCGGTCGCTGCTGCCGAAGTATTTCTTGAGTCCGCGGACTTCGATGAGGGGAGCTGCGGTGTTCATGGAGATGTTGTATTGGCTCCTTCTCCCGCTTGCGGGAGAAGGCGGGGGATGAGGGTGCGCGCCAGGGCTGCGGGGGTCACCCTCACCCCAGCCCTCTCCCGCAAGCGGGAGAGGGAGCAAGACGGGAACGGCGCGCGACTCATGCGGCTCTTGCCAGTGGTTGATCCGGCTGCACGCGAATACAGCGCGCCTGGCGGCCCGGCCGGATGTCGACCAGCGGCGGCATCGCGTCCCTGCAGCCCGCCAGCGCGAGATCGCAGCGCGGCTCGAAGGCGCAGCCGGGCGGCGGCGCCAGCGGGCTCGACACCTGCCCGCGAATCGCGAAAAGCCGCTTGGGCTTGGGCTGGCCGGGCTGGCGCGCCTTGCCCGGCAGGCAGGCCAGGAGGCCCTGCGTGTACGGATGCTCGGGCTGCGCGAACAGCGGCCGAACCGGTGCGCTTTCGACCACGCGGCCCGCGTAGAGCACTACCACGTCGTCCGCATGGTGCGCGACCACGCCGAGGTTGTGGGTGATGAAGAGAATGCTCATGCCCGTCTCGGCCTGCAGCCGGCGCATGAGCTCGAGGATCTGCGCCTGGATGGTCACGTCGAGCGCGGTGGTGGGCTCGTCGGCAATCAGCAGCGTCGGGTCGCAGGCCATGGCCAGCGCGATCATCACGCGCTGGCGCATGCCGCCCGAGAGCTGGTGCGGATACTCGTGAATGCGCTGCGCGGCGGCCGGTATCTCGACCAACTCCAGCATGCGCAGCGCATGCGCCAGCGCCGCCTTGCGGTCGAGCCCCTTGTGCAGGCGCACGCTTTCCGCGATCTGCTCGCCGATGGTGAACACCGGGTTCAGGCTGGTCATCGGCTCCTGGAAGATCATCGACAGCTGGTTGCCGCGCAGCGAGCGCATCTCGCGTTCGCCGATCTGCAGCAGGTCGAGCGTCTTGCCTTCGCGCGTCACGAAAGAGGCGCTGCCGCTGACCTGCGCGTTCGCGGTCTTGGGCAGCAGGCGCATCAGCGTGAGGCTGGTGACCGACTTGCCCGAGCCCGATTCGCCGACCAGCGCGGTCGTCTTGCCGGGCTGTATGGAGAAGCTCACGTCGGCCACCGAACGCACGAGGCCGTCTTCGGTGGGGAAGCTGGTGCTCAGGTTGCTGACCGTGAGACGTGGTGTTTGATTGGCGTTCGTCATCACGATGTCTTCTTGAGCTTCGGGTCGAGCAGGTCGCGCACACCGTCGCCCAGCAGTTGCAGCGACAGCGCCGTGAAGATGATCGCGAGCCCCGGGAACAGCACGACCCAGAAGGCCTGGTGCGCGTACTGCTGGCTGCCCGCGACCATGGTGCCCCAGGTCGGGATCTCGGGCGGCACGCCCACGCCGAGGAACGACAAGCCCGCCTCGGCCAGGATGGCATAGGCGAAGATGAAGGACACCTGCACCAGGATCGGCGACATCAGGTTCGGCAATATGTGCCGCCACAGGATGCGCGAGGTGCGCACGCCAAGAGCGCGCACGGCCTCCACGAACAGCAGCTCGCGCACCACCAGCGTCGAGGCCCGCACCACCCGCGCCACGCGCGGCGTGTAGACCAGCACCAGCGCCAGCACGGTGTTCATCAGCGAGGGGCCGAGGATGGCCACCAGCGCGATGGCCAGCAGGATGTCGGGGAAGGACATCATCGCGTCGACCACGCGCATCAGCGGCGCGTCGAGCCGGCGGAAGAAGCCCGCCATCAGGCCCAGCACGGTGCCGGCGACCACGGCGCCCAGCGCGGTGAGCGCGGCGATGGCCAGCGAGTAGCGCGCGCCGTGCACGATGCGCGAATAGAGATCGCGGCCGAGCTCGTCGGTGCCGAGCAGATGTTCGGCGCTGGGCGCCTTCAGGCGCTCCAGCACGGCCGTGTCGTTGGGGTCGATGGAGGCGAACAGCGGTGCGCCGATCGCGAGCACCGCGATCACCAGCAGCACCAAGGCGGAAACCATCACGATGCGGCGATGCATCAGCTGACGGAGCATTCGGGGCATACGCATCGCTCAGACCTTCACACGCGGATCGACCACCGCGTACAGCAGGTCGATCGAGAAATTGATGAGCACATAGATCGCGGCGATCACGAGCAGCGCACCTTGAATGACGGGGTAGTCGCGCCGCAGCACGGCACTGACCACAAGGTTGCCCACGCCGGGCAGGCCGAACACGGTCTCGGTGATGACGGCGCCGCCGATCATCAGCGCGACCGTCAGGCCGATCACCGTGACGATGGGCACCAGCGCGTTGCGCAGCGCGTGCTTGAGCACCACCGTGCTTTCGCTCAGGCCCTTGGAGCGCGCGGTGCGCACATAGTCTTCACCGAGCACGTCGAGCATGGAGGCGCGCGTGAAGCGGATGATGAGCGCGGAGTTCAGCAGGCCCAGCACCGTGGCGGGCAGCACCAGCGAATGCAGCCGCTCGGCCAGCGCCGCATCGGGCGCGCCGTAGCCCGACACCGGGAACCAGCCGAAGGACACGGCGAAGATCTGGATCAGCACGATGCCCAGCCAGAAGCTCGGGATGCTCGCGCCCAGCATCGCGATGCCGGTGAAGAGCTGGTCGACCACGCGCCCCCGGAACACGGCGGAGACGATGCCGCAGGGCACGCCGATCAACGCCGCGATGGCCACTGCCATCAGCGCGAGCAGCGTGGTGGGTTCGGAGCGCTCCCACAGTGCCTGCGTCACCGGCCGCTGCAGGAAGATGGACTGGCCGAGGTTGCCCTGGAGCACCTCGCGCAGCCAGTAGCCGAACTGCACGGGCAGCGGCTTGTCGAGGCCGTACTCCTTCTGCACGCGGGCGATGTCGGCCGCGGTGGCCTGGTCGCCCAGCAGCACCGAGACCGGATCGCCCGAGGCCGCGCGCGTGAGCACGAAGACCAGCACCGCCACGATGGCGAGCACGATCAGCATGCCCGCGGCGCGGGAGGCGATGTAGCGGAACAGCGATTTCTTCATCACGCGGAAAACTCGATGGCCGCGGCGGAACCGACCGCGACGTACTGGCCGGTGAAGCGCACGTCGCCGCCCCGCACGCGGAAGACGGTCACGTTGTCGCCCTGCTTGTTGTGGCACACGTAGAGGAACCTGCCGCTCGGGTCGAGCGTGCAGCTGCGCGGATAGTTGCCGCGCGACCATTCCTCGCGCACCAGCGTGGGAGCGCCGGTGCGGGCGTCGACCTTGAAGATGGAGATCGAGTCGTGCAGGCGGTTGAGCGACACGAAGTGCTGGCCGTCGGGCAGCATGCGGATGCCCGATGCGTAGCTGGTGCCCTTGAAGCCCTTGGGCAGTGCCGAGGTCTCGCTCACCAGCGTGAGCACGCCGGTGGCGTTGTCGTAGCGCATGAATGCGATGGTCGATGCTTCTTCGTTCACCAGGTAGAGCCACTTGCCGTTCGGGTGGAACACGAAGTGGCGCGCGCCGGAGCTTTCCGACACGGCCACCGTGCTGGGCTGGCTCAGCACGCCGGTGATGCGGTCGAATCGGTAGGAAATGACGCGGTCGAGCCCCAGATCGGCCACCAGCACGAAGTTGCCCTTCGGGTCGGCATGCACCATGTGCGCGTGCGGGCCGTCGTGGTCGCTTGTGGCGAAGCCTTCGTGCGAACGCGCGGCTGCCGGCACCACGTCGGCGCCGGGCTTGCAGGGCGTGGATGCGCCGCAAGCCTCGACATCCTTGTAGACGACTGCGGGGGTGCCGGCATCGGGCGTGCCGTCGGCGCGCAGCGCGATCACGCTGACGTCGCCGCTGGCGTAGTTGGCCGTGAACAGGAAGCGGCCGTCGGGGTGCACGCTGATGTAGGCCGGGTCCTTGCCGCCGCAGGCCGTCTCGGACACGAACGACAGCGCGCCATCTGCACCGATGCGAAAGGCCGAGACCGAGCCGGCCTCGAACTCGTTGGCCGCATAGAGCATCGGCAGCTTCGGGTGGCGCGCGAGCGACGCGGGGTTGCGCAGCTTCGCGCTCTCGCCCGTGCTCGCAACCGCAGCAGGCGCGCCGGGGATGGGCTTGAGCGCGCCGGTGGCGCCGTCGAGCACGAACTGGTGCACGCCGAGGCCACGGCCGCCGCGCCACGGCTTGCCGCCGTCGCTGTAGGTGCCGACGTAGGCGTAGACAGGGCCGGAGGTTGCGGCCTGAGCCGTGGAGGCGGTAAGCCCCAGGGCTCCGAGGCCGGAGGCCAGTGCGCTGGCTTGCAGAAGTTGGCGACGCGATGGCATGGCTGTGTTCCTTGCTTGCTTGCTGCGTGCCTGCTTACTTGATCTTCGCGTTCCAGAAGAACGGCCAGGTCGCGGGTTGGTAGTTGTCCAGCGCCGGGCTCTTGGCCGAGAGGCCGTTGAACTTGCCGACGTTGATGTACGGCACCTCGTCGTACACCACCTGCTGCACCTTGCCCCACAGCGCGCCACGCTTGGCCGGGTCGCTCTCGACATTGAAGGCCTGCAACGCCGACTTCTTCGCGGGCGTGTCCCACCAGCCGGGCGCGCCGTCGCCGAGTTGCGGCGGCGAGAGCATCGGCTCGGGGAACTGGCCCGAGTGGGTGACGTAGATGTCCCACAGCTTGGCGTCGTTGCGGCGCTGCACCAGCGTGGCCCAGTCGACCACGTTGAGGTCGACCTTGAAGCCGGCGCGCTTGAGCTGCTCGGCCATCAGCAGCGCCATGTTGTAGTGGAAGTCGTACTGGCGGCTGGTGAGCACGCGGATCGGCTCGCCCTTGTAGCCGGCCTTGGCGGCGGCTTCCTTGGCCTTGGCGGCGTTGCGCTGGTTGTACTGGTCGGCACCGGCGGTCGAGTAGAACGGCGAGCCCTTCGGGAAATGGTTGGCCTCGGCCGTGAAGAAGCGCGTGTCGCCGAAGCCGGCCGCGAGCATCTCGCCCTCGCCCAGCGCGGTCTGGATCGCCTGGCGCACCGGCTGGCTGGCCGCCACGCCTTCCTTGGTGTTGAGCACGAGGTACGGGAAGCCGAACGAGGGCGTCATGATCGGCACCGTCTTGCCGCCGGACTTCTCCAGGCGCGGCAGCGCCTCCACCGGCAGCAGGTCGGCGAAGTCGTACTGGCCGGCCAGCGCGCCCTCGACGCGGGTGCTGGCGTTGGGCACGGGCACGAAGCGCAGTTCCTCGATGGCCGCCTCGCGCTTGCCGCCGTAGCCGCTGGCGGCTTCCTTGCGCGCGCTGTACTTGTCGAAGCGCGTGAGCAGCACGAACTGGTCGGGGCGGCGCTCCTTGAACTTGTAGGGGCCGGTGCCGACGAACTCCTTCAGCGGCGAGGCGATCGAGTCCTTGGCCATGATGGCGGCCATGCCGCTGGGCAGCGCGAACTGCGAGAGCAGCGGCGCATAAGGCTCCTTCAGCACCACCTCCACCGCCAGCGGACCCTTGGCCTTGAGGCTCTCGACTTCCTTGCCCACGGCCTTGCCGCGCGGCGACTGGTCCATCCAGCGCTGCAGGCTGGCCACCACGTCGTCAGCCGTGAGTTCGCGGCCGTTGTGCAGCATCACGCCGCGGCGCAATGTGATGGCGTAGGTCTTGCCGTCGGCCGAGATTTTCGGCATGCCCTCGGCCAGCATCGGCACCACGTTCCACTTGGCGTCGAAGGTGTAGAGCGTCTCGTACACGTGCTGCATGATGGTTCCGACCAGGTCGGCGGTCGAGGCCATCGGGTCGAGCGTCTGCGGCTCCGCCACCATCGCCAGCGTGGCGAAGTTGCGCGGGCCCTGGGCATGAGCGCTCTGGTGGGGCAGCGCGGCGCACAGCATCGCGAGCAGGGAGGCTCCCAGCAGGCTGCGCTTCGACAGCATGGGCAGGCGCTGGACAAGATCGACGTGGGGCATGGGGAACTCCTTCATGGGGCGGGCCAGTTTGTGAAAGAAATTTTCTCGTTGGCCCGGACTTTGAAGCAGTATTCATGCCCAATCATCCGTGTTAACCCTTGTTCAGGGGTTATTTTGAAATAGATTTTCAAATCGGAGGGATACTCGCGGCTCGTTTTCCCTCTTCTCGTTCTGTTTCTTCTTTCACTAACCAGGAGTTCCCATGCCCCTCGAATACCTCGGCGCCCCTCCCCTGGCCTCCGACCGCCAGGTCCGCCCCTTCTCCCCGGCCGTGCGCGCCGGCGACTTCATCTACGTCTCGGGCCAGGTGCCCGTGAACAAGGAAGGCGAGATCGTGGCCGGCGGCATCGAGGCCCAGACGCGCCAGGTGATGGAGAACATCAAGACCGTGCTCGCACTGGCCGGCGCCACCTTCGACGACGTGTGCAAAAGCACCTGCTGGCTGCAGGATGCGCGCGACTTTGGTGCCTTCAACCGCATCTACATGAGCTATTTCGGTGAAAACAAGCCGGCGCGCTCGACCACCGAGGCGCGGCTGATGATCGACGCGCGCGTGGAGATCGACGTGGTGGCCTACAAGCCCAAGGCCTGATCAGCCATGCAGCTCGGTCTTGCGCTGGATGATGCGCGAGACCAGCCCGTACTCCACCGCCTCCTCGGCCGAGAGCCAGCGGTCGCGCTCGATGTCGGCCAGCACCACGTCGATGGGCTTGCCGGTCTCACGTGCGATCTCGTGCGCGATGCGCTGGCGGGCCTTGATGATTTCCTGCGCCTGGATCGCGATGTCGGTCGCCTGCCCGCCCGCTCCGCCGCTGGGCTGGTGGATCAGGAAGCGGGTGTTCGGCAGGCACACGCGGCGTTCGCGCGGTGCCGCGAGGAACAGGTGGGTGGCGGCGCTGCCCACCCAGCCGGTGCCGATCATGTTCACCGGCGCGCTGATGAAGCGCACGATGTCGTGGATGGCATCGCCCGACTCCAGGTGCCCGCCAGGCGAGCTCACGAGGATGTCGATGGGCTTTTCGGTGCTGTCGGCATCCAGCGCGATGAGCCGGCGCGTGACGTCGGCGGCCACCGAATCGCTGATGGCGCCGAAGATCAGCAGCGTGCGCGACTTGAACGCTTTCTCTTCCAGGTACGAATTGCGCGGCTCGGCAGTGGCCGCGGGCTTGGTGTCGTCGTCGGATTCCATTGAGAACATGGGCAGCATGAAACGGGCTCCTGTGGTTTTGGACTGTCGGGCTGTTTGACGGACTGGCTCCCAGTTTCGCGACATTTCAAGCAATGGCAAGCTGCTCAGGTACTCTGCAAGCACCGCTTCTCTCCATGGCCGGTCCAGTGCGCTCCGGGGCAGAATCCGGCGATGAACAAAAGCTTGCGGGGGATGTCCGGTGCGCTGTATGTCGGGGTCGTTGTTGCCATGCTGCTCGCCGCTCTCAGCACTTTGGCACTCATCCCGGAAACGAAGAAAGAAGATCTTTCGCGCACTGCGGGACTGTTCGTGGGCATGGAGCCGGGGAAGGGGCGTGCGCGATCCATCAACTACGCGGTCATCGAGTCCGATGGCAATTCCCGGCAGTTCGCCATCGATGCATGCGAACAACAGATCGCCCGGCTGTCGAAAGGCACTGCCGTCACCACGCTGCACGATGACCACACGCTCTTCGAGATCGCAGCGAATGGCCAGTTGCAATGCACCTATGCGGCCACAGTCAAAGCCAGGGCAGAAAAACGAAACGGCAACCTTCGCTGGACGCTCTCAGGCGCAGCAGGTGGCATCCTGCTCGCACTGCTGTCCATCTGGTCACGCTGGCGAACCAACCGCCATCTGACCCAGTTGCGGGCCGTCATGCAGCGCCGCGAAGCCAGCAGCGCAGACCAGTAACGGCTCAGCCCGCCAACCGCCCCGCCACCAACTGCAGCACCCGATCACACCGCTTGGCCAGGTCCTGGTCGTGCGTGACCATCACGAAGGCGGTGCCGTGCCTGTGCGCAAGATCGAGCATCAGCTCGAAGACCGTGTCGGCCGTGCTCCGGTCGAGGTTGCCGGTGGGCTCGTCGGCCAGCACGCAGGCGGGCTGCGTGACCAGCGCGCGCGCGATCGCCACGCGCTGGCGCTCGCCGCCCGAGAGCTCGGCCGGGCGGTGGTGCAGGCGCTGGCCCAGGCCCACGCTCTCGAGGATCTTCGCCGCCGACTGCGCGGCCTCATGCGGCTCCGTGCGGCGGATCTTCAGCGGCATGGCCACGTTGTCCAGCGCGCTGAACTCGGGCAGCAGGTGGTGGAACTGGTAGACGAAGCCCAGGTGCTGGTTGCGCAGCCGCCCCTGCTCGGCCGGGTCGGCATGGGCAATGTCCTTGCCCAGCAGCTCGACCTTGCCGGCGGTGGGCTCGTCGAGCCCGCCCATCAGGTGCAGCAGCGTGCTCTTGCCGGAGCCCGAGGCGCCGACGATGGCCAGCGTTTCGCCGGCGTGCACGTCGAGGTCCACGCCATGCAGCACGGTCAGGTCGAGCCTGCCCTCGTGGAACCGTTTTGTCAGTCCACGGGCTTTCAGAACAACTTCACTCATAGCGCAGGGCTTCGGCAGGGTTCACGCGGCTGGCGCGCCAGCTCGGATACAGCGTGGCGACGAAGGCCAGCACCAGGGAAATGATCGCGATGGGCACGATGTCGCTTTGCTGCGGATCGCTGGGCATCTTGCTGATCAGGTAGATGTCCTTCGGCAGGAAGCTCGCGTGGAAGAGCTGCTCCAGGAAGGGCACGATCACGTCGATGTTGTAGGCGATGCCCAGGCCCAGCAGCAGGCCGGCCACGGTGCCGATCACGCCCACCATCGCGCCCTGCACCACGAAGATGCCCATGATGCTGCGCGGCGAGCTGCCCAGCGTGCGCAATATTGCGATGTCGGCGCGCTTGTCGGTCACGGTCATGACGAGCGTGGACACCAGGTTGAAGGCCGCCACCGCCACGATCAGCGTGAGGATGATGAACATCATGCGTTTCTCAACCTGCACGGCCGCGAACCAGGTCTTGTTCTGGCGCGTCCAGTCGCGGATGAGGAACTCGCCCGGCAGGGTCACGGCGAGCTGGTCGGCCACGTCGCGCGCTTCGTTGAGGTTCTTGAGCTTCAGGCGGATGCCGGTGGGGCCTTCGAGGCGGAACACCTTGGCGGCGTCCTGCTCGTGCACCATGGCCAGCGCGGAGTCGTATTCGTAGTGGCCCGAGTCGAAGGTGCCGACCACGGTGAACTGCTTGAGCCGGGGCACCACGCCCGCCGGCGTGACCTGCCCGCCCGGCGCCACCAGCGTGACCTGATCGCCCGGCTGCACGAAGAGCGAACGTGCCAGCTCCGCGCCGAGCACGATGCCGAACTGGCCCGGCACCAGCTTGTCGAAGGTGCCCTTCGATGCGATGCCGTTGATGTCGGTGACCTCGGGTTCGAGCTTGGGATCGATGCCGCGCACCAGCGTGCCCTTCATGTCCTCGCCGCGCGCGATGAGCGCCTGCGTATTGATGAAGGGCGCCGCGCCGACCACCTCGGGGTGCTTGCGCGCCGCCGCCATGATCTGGTCGAGCTGCTGCAGGGCCTGCCCGTCGCGCGAGAAGATCTCGATGTGCGACACCACGCCGAGCATGCGGTCGCGCACTTCCTTCTGGAAGCCGTTCATCACACTGAGCACAATGATCAGCGCCGCCACGCCCAGCGCGATGCCGAGCATCGAGACACCGGAGATGAAGGAGATGAAGCCGTTGCGCCGCGTCGCCCGGCCTGCGCGCGTATAGCGCCAGCCGAGCTGCAGTTCGTAGGGAAGTCGCATAGGGTCGGAATTGTGGCATCCCGGATGGCCCCGAGCCTTCCCGGACAATAGGGGGATGGCCGAAACCTCCCCACGCCGATTACTGATTCCCTTCGCCGGCCGCGGTTCCCCGTCATGCCGAGCGGCGCTGCCCACGCTTCAGCTTCCCAATCTCGAAAGCCTGCTCTCGCGGCTGAGCCTCGCGGACACCGACACGCAGGACGAAAGCACGCGCTCGCCTCCGCATGAACGCGCGCTGGCGCAGGCGCTGGGCATCGCCGCGCCCGACGGCGGCATTCCCTGGGCCGCGCTCGAGGCGCGCCGGCTGGGCATCGCCGCGCCGGGCGACACCGAAGGCTGGGGCATGGTCACGCTGTGCAACTGGCAGGTAGGCATCGACGACGTGGTGCTGGGCGACCCGGCCGCCATCGAGATCGACGCCGCCGAGTCGGCCGCCCTGCTCGAAGCCGCCCGCCCCTTCTTCGAGGAGGACGGCATCGCGCTGCACGCCTCGCCCGTGCCCGGCCGCTGGCTGGCGCGCGCCGGCATCTTCGACGGGCTGGCCACCGCCTCCATCGACCGCGCGGTGGGCCACCCCGTCTCGCAGTGGTCGCCGCTGGCCGACAGCGCCCGGCCGCTACGCCGGCTGCAGAACGAAATGCAGATGCTGCTGTACACCCAGCGCGTGAACGACGATCGCGCCGCGCGCGGCGTGCCGACCATCAATTCCTTCTGGCTCGCCGGCACCGGCGCACTCAAGAAGGAAGAAACCGGAACGGCCACTGCGCCCACCGTGAACGACACCCTGCGCATCGCCGCCCTGCGCGACGACGGCATCGGCTGGGCCGCCGCCTGGCAGGCGCTCGACGCCGGCCCGCTCGCCGCCCTGCTGGCCGAGTACACGCGCGGCGCCAGCGACATCTCGCTGACGCTGTGCGGCGACCGCGCCTCGCAGCGCTACACCGTGCAGCCGCGCGGTCTGGCCCGCTGGGCGAAGAGCCTGTTCGAGCGCAAGCAGGCGGCCACCGTGCTGGAGGCGCTATGAAAATCATAGCCAGAGAGATACCGCCGCGCACCGTCTGGGCGCTGGAACAGGCTGGCGTGCATCCGCTGCTGGCCCGCCTCTTCGCCGCGCGCGGCGTGCGCGCCAAGGAAGAGCTGGACGACGGCCTCGCGCTGCTGCTGCCCCCCGACACCCTGCACGGCACGCGCGAAGCCGCCGCGCTCCTGGCCGACGCCATCGCGCAGGACAAGCGCCTGTGCATCGTCGCCGACTACGACTGCGACGGCGCCACCGCCTGCGCGGTCGGCGTGCGCGGCCTGCGCCTGCTGGGCGCGAAGAACGTGAGCTACCTCGTGCCCGATCGCGTGGTCGACGGCTACGGCCTCACGCCGCCCATTGCCGAGCGCGTGGCCGCGAGCGGCGCCGACATGCTCATCACCGTCGACAACGGCATCGCCAGCGTCGAGGGCGTGGCCACCGCCAAGGCGCGCGGCCTGCAGGTGCTGGTGACCGACCACCACCTGCCCGGACCCGAGCTGCCTTCGGCCGACGTGCTGGTCAACCCCAACCAGCCCGGCTGCGGCTTCGAGAGCAAGAGCATCGCCGGCGTCGGCGTGATGTTCTATGTGCTGCTCGCGCTGCGCTCCGAATTGCGCAGGCGCGGCGTGTTCGATACGCCTGCGCCCGCCGCCGGGCCGCCCCAAGGCGGGCCAGCCTCCCCCTCGGGGGGTGGCGAAGCACACGAAGTGGCAAGCCGGGGGGCAAGCAAACCCCAGCCCAAGCTCGACGCGCTGCTGCCGCTGGTGGCGCTGGGCACCGTCGCCGACGTGGTGCGGCTCGACGCCAACAACCGCCGCCTGGTGGCGCAGGGCCTGCGCCGCATCCGCGCGGGCGCGATGCCGGCGGGCGTCGCGGCGCTCTTCAAGGCGGCCGGGCGCAATGCGTCCGTGGCCACCACCTTCGACTTCGGCTTTGCACTCGGCCCGCGCATCAACGCCGCGGGCCGGCTGTCCGACATGACGCTGGGCATCGAATGCCTGCTGACCGACGACGCGGGCCGTGCCGAAGAACTCGCGCGCATGCTCGACGGCATCAACCGCGAGCGGCGCGACATCGAAGGCGGCATGCGCGACCAGGCGCTGCTGCTGGCCGAGTCGCTGTTCGCGGCCGACGGCGAGGGCATCGAAGCGCCGCCACCGGCCATCAGCGTGTTCGACGCGGGCTTCCACGAAGGCGTGGTGGGCATCGTGGCCTCGCGCATCAAGGACCGCTTCCACCGCCCCACTTTCGTCTTCGCCGCGAGCGGCGCGCCGGGCAAGGAGCAGGAGCTGAAGGGCTCGGGCCGCTCGATTCCGGGCTTCCACCTGCGCGATGCGCTCGACCTCGTGGCCAAGCGCCATCCGGGCGTGCTGCTGCGCTTCGGCGGCCACGCGATGGCCGCCGGCTGCACCGTGGCACGCGAGCACTTCGAGACTTTCGAGAAAGGCTTCGCGCAGGTCGCGCGCGAGCTGCTGGCCGAATCGGCGCTCACGCGCCAGATCGAGACCGACGGCCCCATCGCGCGCGAGTACATGCGCATCGACCTCGTCGACACGCTGCACCGCGAGGTGTGGGGCCAGGGCTTCGCGCCGCCCACCTTCAGCGAGGAGGTGGAAGTGGTGTCGCAGCGGCTGGTGGGCGAGAAGCACCTGTCGCTGAAACTCAGGCACCAGGGCCAGCCCATCGACGCGATCTGGTTCAGCCACACCGAGCCGCTGCCGCCGAAGGTCAAGCTGGCGTTCCGGCTCGACGCGGACGAGTGGCAGGGTGTGCGGCGGCTGCGCTTCCTGGTCGAGGGCGCGGAGTTCTAGGCAGGCCGCGCGCCGCTTCAGTCCCTGTTGCCGTGCGCGGCCTCGGCCGCCACGATCTGGTGCAGCACCTTGCCGGGGTCGGTGCGCTCGGCCAGCGCCCTCACCTCGTCGTGCGATTCGGGCGGCAGGTCCATCTTCTGCGCCATGCGCATCGCCAGGCGCAGCAGCGAGGTCATCTCGCGCTCGTTGAGCAGGTTGATCTGCAGGTCCAGGTGGTGGCGGCGCTCGCTCTCCTCGGCCGACATGTTCTGCGCGATGAGGATCATGATCGCCAGCACGATGGCCTCGATGGACACCAGGAACAGCAGGAAGGTGAAGGGATACGGGTCCACCTTCCACACCCACTGGTTGAGCACGATCCACAGCGCGAAGAAGCCCAGGTTCCACCACAGGAAGGCCACGGTGCCGCAGAAGCGCGAGATGCGCGCCACCAGCCGGTAGAGCGCGGGCTTCGAGCGGCGGTTCTCCTCCTCGAGATGGAGGATGGCCTCGATGTTGCGGTGGGTCAGTTCCTCGATGGAGGGATGCTGCTTGCGGTGCTGCTCGCTCATGTCGGAGTGCTTTGTGCCTCGTTCACGCACACGGCTGCGTAGGCTGGCGTCGTTACCCCTTGAAAGAAAAGCCTGCAATCGCATGCCGTGGCGGGCGCGCGGTCGGGACAGATTCCTACGCACGCGGCGGACATGCGTTCTACGGTGGGTTTTCCGCCGCGATGCATCGCCACCGGCGCATGCGGCACGGCGCGATCGATTGAATGAATGAATGACCGAGTGAAACCCCACCATCGTCTTCAAGGAGACCGCCATGCAGACCACAGACATCCGCCCCCTTGCCGTGGTGACCGGAGCCTCTTCCGGCATCGGCTTCCAGCTCGCGCTGCTCGCGGCGCGCAAAGGCTACGACCTGCTGATCGGCGCCGACGAGCCGCTCTCGCAGGCGGAGACCGAGCTGCGCATGCTCGGCGCCAACGTGTTCTCGGTGCGCGCCGACTTCGCCACCCGCGACGGCGTGGACACGCTGCTGGCCGCCACCGAAGGCCGCCGCGTGGATGCGCTGTTCGCCAACGCCGGGCACGGGCTGGGCCACGGCTTCCTGGACCAGGACTTCCATGATGTGCAGCACGTCATCAACACCAACATCACCGGCACCATCTACCTCGTGCAGTGCGTGGGCCGCAACATGCGCGAGGCGGGCTGGGGGCGCATCCTCATCACCGGCTCCATCGCGGGCTTCCAGCCCGGCAGCTTCCAGGCGGTCTACAACGGCAGCAAGGCCTTCATCGATTCCTTCGCGATGGCGCTGCGCAACGAGCTCAAGGGCACGGGCGTGTCCGTCACCTGCCTGATGCCGGGCGTGACGGACACCCACTTCTTCGCGCGCGCCGACATGCTCGACACGCGCGTCGGCCGGCAAAGCGACAAGGCCGACCCCGCGGAGGTCGCGCGCATCGGCTTCGACGCGATGATGCGCGGCGAAAGCGGCGTGATCGCGGGCTGGCGCAACAAGATGCAGGTGGCGCTGTCGCGCGTGATGCCGGCGCCCCGGCTGGCCGAGCGGCACCGGCGGATCGCCGAGCCCGGCAGCGGTGAAGTGCACCGGCAACAACAGCACGCCCGGCCCTTCGTCTGAGATTTCCGGCGCTCGCGGGCACGCCCCCGCCCCTTGCGGCTTCGAGGCTACGATCGGCAACCCTCTTCCTGAAGCCGACCGGATGCCGCCCCGCCACCGCCCCGTTCCCGCCAACCGCCGCCACGCATGGACGCCGGCATGAGCCTCGGCCTGCTGGCCGGCCTGATGGTCTGCGGCTTCGTGCTGCTGCTGGTGTCCGGCAGCGCGCGAATGCATGGCTGGTACGTGCTGGCCTGCGGCTTCGCGCTGGCGGCCTTCGCGGGGCTCGACCGCCTCGCGCCTGACGGCTCGTTCGCACACTGGGCTGCATTGGCGCTGCTGCTGTGGGCCGCCTGCCGGCTGGAGTTCGCGCGGCAGTTGCTGCGGCTGTCGCGGCTCGCGCCGCGCCTCGACCGCGTCGCGCTCGGGCTTCTTGCCGCGCTGGCCCTTGCGGCGCTCTACGCTGCCATCGAGACCCGGCTGCCCTGGATATTTCGTGGGCTGCAGGCACTGGTCGCGGCTTCGACGGTGATCCTCGTGGTGGGTGCGCTGGCGGTGCGCCGCCGCACGCCATGGCCGGCCCTGCTCTTCTGCACGGGCGCCGTGCTGATGCTGGCGGGCGTCTCGGCCGCGCATCTTCCCGCCTGGGGCGACGAGTTCTGGACGCCCGGCCGCGCGAGCCTCGCGCAGGCCGCCGTGATCGCCGAACTCGCGCTGCTGGCGCTGGCCGCCGCCGCGCGCATCCGCGACGAACGAGCGCTGGAGGCACGCGCGCAGGCCCTGATGGCCGCCCCGGGCATCGATGCGCTCACGGGAGCAGCCAGCGAGGCCAGCTTCGAGCTGCGCGGCGCGGAATGGCTGCGCGAGGACCGCAACTTCTCGCTGATGCTGATCGGACTGAACGGCTTCGATGCCGTGTACGAACGGCACGGCCAGGCGGGCGGCGACGCGGTCCTGGCGGCCATTGCGCAGCGGCTGCGCGAGCAGGTGCGCGCGGACGACATGGTGGCCCGGCTCGGCCCCGACAGCTTCGCGATCCTGCTGGTCGGCAGCCCGCCACGGCAGAAGCTCGCGGAGATGGCCATCCGCATCGAGACAGCCGGCGCGAGACCGGTGACCTACGAAGGCCGCCTGCTCGCGGGCGGAGAACTCAGCATGGGCATCGCCTGCCACCCCGGCGACGGCGACACGCTGACCAGCCTGCTCGAAGCGGCCGAACGCGCGCTGGCGCACTGCAACCGGCAGCGCATGGGGCCGACCTATGCCTTCGCGGGCGAGCTCGGGCAACGGCGGCGTGCCGGCGGCGCGGCCGCGTGAATGATTTCTTCGTACCCCTCCCGCGCCGACAGGTGCGGGAAGCGAAATCTTCTTGCCGCCAGGCGCCCCGCGAGGGCCGAGCCTTCACGCCGGCCCCTTATCCTCGGCGGCGAACCCAGCGGAAGGAATGAGCTGCGCGCCCATGCACAAGGACCCGTGGCCATCGTCGCCGACCGCACTTCATCGATTCACAGGAGGACGTTTTTTCCATGCGCCGTTTTGAACTGATCGAAGGAACCGCCAGCAAATTCTGGGAGATCGAGCAGGCAGACACCGAACTCAACATCCGCTGGGGCCGCATCGGCACCGCGGGCCAGAGCCAGACCAAGTCGTTCGCGGATGCCCCCAAGGCCGCAACCGCGCTGACCAAGCTGGTGAACGAGAAGACCGGCAAGGGCTACAGCGAAGTCGGCGTGGCCGTCGACGCGGCCATCGGCAAGACCGAGGCGAAGCCGAAGGCCGAGGCGGCACCGAAAGCGGAAGCAGCACCGGCAGCGACGGCAAAAGCGGCGCCGGCGACGCAGGAAGCGGCCGCTCCCGCAGAGAGCATCGACGCGCAGGCCGACCGCGCCTTCGAGGCCGTGCGCGCGCAGCTCGAAGCCGACCAGCTCAAGCCGACCGACGCGCTGTCGGCGGCGATGCTCAAGCGCCAGCACGGCGTGAGCGAACAGGGCGCGGCGCTCGCCTTCAAGCGGCTCAAGGACCAGGGCCTGCTCTCCGGCTGGGGCACCACCGCCACGCCGGGCAAGCGCGCCAAGGAAATCGCCCGCCAGCTCGCAGCCGCGGCCGCATCCGGCGGCGCCGAGGCACCGGCCGCCCTGCCCTCCGATGCAGCTGCCGGCACCGACACCCCGCCCTGGCTGGCCGCCGGCACGCCGATCCGCTTCACGCCCGAGATGCGGCGCGTGGCCTTCGCGTCGCGCCGCTTCCCCCAGCCGGTGGAAAACCGTGGCGCGACGGCCGCGTGGTTCCTGGCGCAGCGCAAGATCGAAGGCTCGATCGACGTCGACGGCAGCGACGCCGCGCTGCGCCCCGCCGCACAGCGCATGGTCGAGCGCGTGGGCGCGCCGGCCACCGGCTCGGCGCCCGGCGCCGACCCCGAAGCCGACGCGCTGATGCTCGCGCTCGCACTGAGCACCTCGGGCTACTACGGCGAGAGCGAGCCGGCCGAGGCCATCGTCGATTACCTGGTGGCGCAGTACGGCCTGGCCGATGCCACCGGCGTCATGCTCGACGCGCAGCACGTGCAGGTCGAGACCGACTACAGCCACAGCACCAAGACCCGCAAGAGCCGCTTCACCAGCACCGTGACCCGCCCGATGAGCAACGGCTGGCGCGGCCCGCTGGGCCAGGGCGAGCAGGCCATGCGGCGCCACCTGGCCGCGGCTCCGCAGGAGGCCTGGCAGGAAGCCCGCGACCGGATCGAGAAGGCTTTGCCGCAGCTGCACGCGTGCCGCCGTCCGATCATCGCGATGCTGCTGCCCGATGCGCCCGAGATCTCGAACGCGCTGGCGCACTCCCTCGCGGCCGAGAAGGACACGCCCGAGACGCTGCACTGGCTGGCGCTCACCGCCACCGACCCCGCCGCCATCGCGCTGGCCGCGAAGGCGCGGGTGGGCTATTCCACCGGCTTCTGGGGCCACGACAACATGGTCGCCACGCTGATCCAGGAGCGCGGCGTCGACGCGGTCGAAGGCCTGGAGCGCGGAGCAGCCACCGATGAAGCCGGCGACGGACTCGCCGCCATCGGCACGCCCGAGGCGGTGCAGGCGCTGGCGCGCGTGGCTGGCAGCTCGAAGGCTGCGCTCGCGCGCTTCTTCTCGCGGTGGACCGCTGGCCGCAGGCTGCGCTGGTGGCGCTGTCGCGGCTGGTCGCCGCCGGCGGCAAGGACGCCAACCTCGTCACGCCCAGCCTCACGCGACTGCTGCGCGCGCACGCGGGCTCGGTCGATGCCCTGCGCCCCTGGATCGATGCGGGCGGGCAAGCCGTGATCGACCGGCAGCTCGCGCTGCTGGCAGGCCCGTCCGAAGTGGCCGGCGCCGACGAGCTGCCGGGCGTGCTGGCCTCGCCGCCGTGGCTGGCCAAGGTGCAGAAGAAGGCGGCCGGCGTCCTGGCGCTGGAGCCGATGGCGGTGACGCCGGTGGAGCAATGGGCCGAAGGCAAGCGCGAAAGCGCGCTGCGCATGAACTCGTGGCAGACCGGCCGGCACGATGCAGCGAGCAAGAACATCGGCACTCTGCTCGACGAGCTGGGCTTCGACAAGGGCCGCCAGAGCCTCGCGCCATTCGCCAAGACCGCCGCCGCCGCCATCGCTGCTGGCAACGCCGAAGGGCTCATCACGAGCTGGCGCGAGATGGTGGCCGAGCGCAAGAAGGACCGCTACTACTGGTTCAACTTCCACGCGAGCTTCGTGCCGCTGCTGCCGGCACCGATCGGCATCGCGTTCTGGAACGCCGTGGCGGGCGAGGCCGAGAGCGACGACATCGGCCGCCTCCTCGCCACCCACGGCCTCGCCGTGCTGCCCGGCCTGGTGGCGATGGTGCGCTCCAAGCCCGCCGACAATCTTTCGTACGCTTTGAACTACGGCGCCGCCGAACTGGCCATGCCCGCCGCGCGCGCCTTCGCCAAGCTCAAGACGCTGCGCGCCGAAGGCCGCGAGTGGCTGCTCAAGTACCCCGAGCACACCGCCTGCGGCCTGATCGCGCCGGCGCTTGGCAAGGCCGGCGAGGCCCGCGACTGCGCGGGTTCGGCGCTGCGCCTGCTGCAGGCCAACGGCCACGAGGCGCTGCTGCTCGAAGTCGCCGGCCGCTACGGCAAGCCCGAGGTGGTGGAGGCGCTGCGTGCCGTGCTCGACGAGAGCCCGCTCGACCGCTTCCCCACCAAGCGCGCGAAGCTGCCCGAGTTCTGGCAGCCGCGCGGCTGGCGCAGGCCGGTGCTGAAGAACGGCAAGGCGCTGCCCGACGATGCACTCGACCATCTGGGCCAGATGCTGACCTTTCCGACCAACGAGGAAATCTACGGCGGCATCGCCGTGGTCAAGGAAGCCTGCGACCCCGTCTCGCTCGCCGACTTCGCCTGGGACGCCTTCACCGCCTGGCTCGAGGCCAGCGGCCCGAGCAAGGAAGGCTGGGCCCTCACCAGCCTGGGCCAGCTGGGCAACGACGACACCGCCCGCAAGCTCACGCCCTTCATCCGCGCATGGCCGGGAGAAGCGGCGCACGCGCGCGCCGTCACCGGCCTGGACGTACTCGCCAACATCGGCAGCGACGTGGCGCTGATGCTGCTCAACGGCATCGCGCAGAAGGTCAAGTTCAAGGGCCTGCAGGACAAGGCCCGCGAGAAGATCGACGCCATCGCCGAGGCGCGCGGCCTGAGCACGGAAGAACTCGAAGACCGCCTCGCGCCCGACCTCGGCCTCGACGAGCAGGGCACCATGCGGCTCGATTTCGGCCCGCGCGCCTTCAAGGTGGGTTTCGACGAAACGCTCAAGCCCTACGTGCGCGAGATCGGCGCCGACGGCGTCGACGGCGCCCGCCTGCCCGACCTGCCCAAGCCCAAGAAGACCGACGACGCCGAGCTGAGCAAGGAAGCCGTCGAGCGCTTCAAGCTACTCAAGAAGGACGCGCGCACCATCGCGAGCCAGCAGCTGCTGCGCCTCGAAGTCGCGATGTGCACCCGCCGCCGCTGGACGCCCGAGGTGTTCCGAATCTTCCTGGTCGAGCATCCGCTGGTGCGCCATCTGGTGCAGCGGCTGATCTGGGGCGTGTACGAGGTGGCGGCCGGCGGCAGCTACGGCGGCACGCTGAAGGCCTGCTTCCGCGTGGCGGAGGACGGCAGCTACACCACGGCGGAGGACGACGCGTTCGAACTGCCCACGGGCGAAAACGTCCGCATCGGCGTACCCCACGCACTCGATCTCTCGGCCGCCGACGCCGCGGCCTTCGGCCAGGTGTTCGCCGACTACGAGCTGCTGCAGCCCTTCGCGCAGATCGGCCGCGACGTCTACACGCTTACCGAGGAAGAGAAGAACAACAACAAGCTCGAACGCTGGAAGAAGGCCAAGGTGCCCACCGGCCGCGTGCTCGGCCTGGTCAACAAGGGCTGGCGCCGCGGCGAAGCGCAGGACGGCGGCGGCATCTGGTACTTCACCAAGCCGCTGGGCACCGACCGCGTGATCGAGCTGTACCTCGACCCCGGCATCATCGTCGGCATGGTCGACGAGTACCCCGAGCAGGAACTCGGCGAAGTGCAGGTCGGCAAGCCTTCGGGCTGGGGCAACATGCAGGACGCGGAGACGCTGAGCCAGCTCGATCCGATCTCGGCGAGCGAGCTCATTCGCGACATGGAAGGCCTTCGGGCATGAGCGGCGTGCCTGCGCTGCCTCCCGAACTCCAGAACGCCCTGCCGCCCGGCGAACCCGGCGCCAAGCCACCGCCCAAGGCGGCATCGCTGCCGACGCTGCGCAAGAAGGTGCTCGACAAGGGCGCCGAATACTGGATCAGCGCGCTGCTGCCCGAGCCGCTGGAACTGCGGCGCCCCGCCACGCGGCCCTGGCTCGAGGCCGCGATGGATGCCGCCGACACGCGGCTGCTGGGCCTGATGCTCGCGCGCAGCCGCCAGCAGGCCTACAGCGGACACGACGAGCTGGGCGACGCGCTGGTGCATTGGCTGGCGCTGCAGCACGGCGTGGGCGCGGCATTCGACGCTCTGCTGCATATGGCGCGCTGGCGCGGCGAACGTGGCGGCGTCAACACGCTGCGGCAGGACCTTCCCCTCGATGCCGACGACCGCACCGACAGCCGCGCGTTCTGGGGCCAGCCGCACAGCCCGCTGTGGCAGCTGCGCGGCCACTGGATGCTCGCGGACGCGGACACACGCGCCGCGTGCCTCGATCGGCTGCGCGAACTGGAGCCGCAACTGCCGCTGATGGCACGCGCCCGTCTCGCCATCGTGCTGCCCGAAATGAGCGCCGTCGCACGCGAGCTGCTCGACAACGCCACGCCCGGGCAACTGGAACGCCGCGGCCCCTGGCTGCCGTGGGCGGCGGGCCGTCCGGTGGCCGAGGTGACCGCCGCGACCGGCAACGGCGAGCCGCTGCTCGACCGGCCCGCGCTGCTGGCCGTGCTGCTGCGCGCGCACGGCGACGCGCTGCTGGCGATCCTGCTGGACCTCGGCTCGCGTCACCCGAACGCGGCCGTGGCCTGGGCGCTGGCCGCCTTCGACACGCCCGAGGCCACCGAAGCGCTGGCCCGCATGACCGCCGCCGATGCGCCGTGCATCAAGGCGCTGGGCTGGGCCGTGGGCGAACGCCCGGAACGCGGCTTTCTCGCGCTGGCGCGGGTGCTCGAAGACGGCGGACTGCCCAAGGCCGGCGCCGCGCGCCTCACGCCGCTGCTCAAGACCCTGGCCGGCTCGCTCGGCGAACGTCTGCCCGCGCTGCTGCCTTCGCTGTCGCCCGCAGTACGGCGGCTGATCGGCGCGGTCGTCGAGCAGGCCGGCTCGGCGCCCACGGCGTTCGCCCCGCGCGAGCGCTGGCCCGCGGTGCTGGCCGCGCCGCCGTGGATGCGGCCGTCCGCGCAGGCGCAGGCGCTGGTGATCGAAGGCCTGCCGATGCTGGAGGTCGCGCCCGAGGAAGACTGGGGCGACGAGATCCGCGAACACTGGGTCATGCGCGACCGCCCCTACACCATGGGCAAGCCGATGGAGGCCGCGCAGGCCGTCAGCGAGCGGCTGCAGGGCTGGACGCCCGACGAGATCGCCGCCCTGCACACCCGGCCGCCGGAGGAGCTTCAGCGCTTCATCGCCGATTGGCGGCGTGCGCGCGACCAATCGGTGCCCGACAGGCGCGAGTACGGCCATTACGTGGCGGTGGCGACCGCGTGGTTCCTGCCGCCCGCCACCGGGCTGGCCTTCTGGAACGCCGTCGGCAGCGGCAATCCCGAGTCGCGCACCGGCGGCTTCGTCGCGCGCTTCGGCGCGGCCGCGTTGCCGGGCTTGCTGCAGGCGCTGGCCGCCGACGGCGACGAGCATTTCGTGGCGCGCTTCATCGGCGCAGCCCAGGTCGCGCCCTTCATGGCGCAGGCCCTCGCGCGCCGGCCGACGCGGCGCAAGGACGCGCTGCGATGGCTGACGCGCTTTCCGCTGCACGCGGTCGCCGGCCTGCTGCCCGCCGCGCTGGGCAAGCCCGGCGAGGAACGGCAGCAGGCCCGCGCCGCGCTGCGCACCATGGCGGCACAGGGGCAGGCCGAGGCCGTGCGCACCATCGCCGGCCGCCATGCCGACGCCGCCGTGCAGGCAGCCGCGGAAGCACTGCTGGCCGAAGACCCGCTGCAGGACTTTCCCTCGCGCATCCACGCGCGCAGCAAGCTGCCCGCCTTCTGGCAGCCCGCCGGCTGGCGCAAGCCGAAGTTGCGCGAAGACGGCCTCGCATTGCCCGACGAGGCACTGCACCCCCTGGGCCTGATGCTGGGCTTCGCGCCCGATTCGCCCCAGGGCTACGCCGGGCTCGACGCCGTGCGCGACGCCTGCGATCCGCAGAGCCTGGCCGACTTCGCCTGGGACGTCTGCGAATCGTGGGAGGCGGCCGGCGCCGGCTCGCCCGGCAACTGGGCGCTGCGCGCGCTCGGCCTGGTCGGCACGGACGACACGGCACGCCGGCTCGGCGCCCTGGCGCGGCGCTGGAGCGCACCGGGCTCGGGCGGAACCGCCACGCGCATCGGCTGGGTGATCGAAACGCTCGCCCGCCTGGGAAGCGACGTCGCGCTGATGCAGCTCGACGCGATCGCGCGCAAGAACCGCATCGCTTCCGTGCGGCTGATCGCGAAGGAGAAGCTCGCGCAGGCTGCCGCCGAGCGTGGACTGCGCGGCGACGAACTGGAAGACCGGCTCGCGCCCGACCTCGGCCTGGACGAACGCGGCAGCCTTCTGCTGGACTTCGGTCCGCGCCAGTTCCATGTCGGCTTCGACGAGTCGCTGGTGCCCTTCGTGCGCGAGTCGGTCGACGGACGGCCCGGCGCACGGCTGGCGGTGGCTCCGCGACCGCGCGCCAGCGACGATGCCGAACTCGCGGCCGCCGCCGCGGCGCGCTTCAAGGCGCTCAAGCAGGACGCCGCCACCGTCGCGGCCCAGCAGCCGCTGCGGCTCGAACGCGCGATGAGCACCGGCCGCGGCTGGCCGGTCGCCGACTTCCGCCGCTTCATCGCCGAGCACCCGCTGATGCGCCACCTGGCCGCGCGGCTGATCTGGGGCGTGGCGGGCGATGGCCGCGACGCGCGTGGCGTGCCGCTGCTGCGCGCCGCCTTCCGCGTGAGCGCCGAGGGCGAATGGGTGGATGCCGACGAAGCACTGCTACCGCCGGACGAGGCCGCTCACATCGTCGTCGCCCATCCGCTGCAGCTGGGCGACGCGCAGATCGCCGCCTTCTCGCAGCAGTTCGCCGACTACGAGCTGATCCAGCCCTTCGACCAGCTGCACCGCGCCGTGCACCCGCCGGGCGACGACGAGCGTGCGCAGGAGGCGCTCTCGCGCTGGTCGGGACGCGTCGCGCGGCCCGGTCCGCTGTGGTCGCTGGAATCGCGCGGCTGGCAGCGCGGACGCGACGGCAACGGCGCCTATGACCACGCCTGGCGCTCGCTGCCCGGCGGCCGCGCGCTCGCGCTGCGCTTCGGGCCCGGCCTGCACAACGCGGGCGCGGGCGAAGACCAGACGCTGGGCGTGCTGCACTACGGGCACCCCATCGGCGATCTCGACCCCATCGTCTTCAGCGAGGCAGTGCGCGACATCGACGCGCTGGGCGCGCGCTGAGGAGCATCGACAGCGAGACGCCGCCCGGACTCTCTCTGCTATGTTCTCGCCGGACGCGTGCCGCCGCGCCGTCCGGCGCCATCATCCGATTCGACATCCACACAGATCCCGACCCATGGCCACATCACGCAAGCCGACCGACACACAGCAAGGCGGCGGCGCTGCCGCGCTGCAACGCCCACCGGCGGAAATCCTCTATGCCGACCAGCTCGCCCGCCTGCGCGCGCAGGACAAGGACCCGCGCCCGCCCGGATGGGCGCTGAGCCTGAAGGCCGCGCGCTCGTTCATCCTGGGCGACGCCGCGCTCGACATCGCGCCCAAGATCGTCGCGCCCGTGGCCAGCATCGAGCGCATGCTGGTCACGCTGGCGACAGGGCGCGGGCTGATGCTGGTGGGCGAGCCGGGCACGGCGAAGTCGATGCTGTCGGAGCTGCTGGCCACGGCCATCTCTGGCATCTCGACGCTCACCATCCAGGGCGGCGCCTCGATCACCGAGGACCAGATCAAGTACGGCTGGAACTACGCGCTGCTCATCAACGAGGGTCCGAGCCCGCGCGCGATGGTGCCGGCGCCGCTTTACCTCGGCATGCAGCAGGGCCAGGTGGTGCGCTTCGAGGAAATCACGCGCGCCCCGCTGGAGGTGCAGGACTGCCTGCTCGGCATGCTGTCGGACCGCGTGATGGCGGTGCCCGAGCTCTCGGGCGAGCACGGCATGCTGTATGCGCGCGAGGGCTTCAACATCATCGCCACCGCCAACACGCGCGACCGCGGCGTGAACGAGATGAGCGCGGCGCTGAAGCGGCGCTTCGACTTCGAGACCGTGTTCCCCATCCTCGACTTCGACCGCGAGCTGGCACTGGTGCAGGAATCGTCGGCGCGGCTTCTTGCGCAGAGCGGCATTCCGAAGACGGTGCCCGCGCCCGTGCTGGAGCTTCTGGTATCCACCTTCCGCGACCTGCGCGGCGCGCCCGCGAAGGGCGATGGCGGCAATGGCGGCAATGGCGGAGGAGAGGCGGCCATGGACCGCCTCACCGCCGTGATGTCAACCGCCGAGGCGGTGAACGTGGCACACGCGGTGGGTGTGCGCGCATGGTTCCTCGAACAGCGCGAAGGCTCGCCGGCCGACCTGGTCGACTGCATCGCCGGCACGGTGGTGAAGGACAACGCGGACGACCGCGCGAAGCTGCGACGCTACTTCGAGCAGAAGGCGGCGAAGCGCAGCGGCAACCACTGGCGCGCCTACTACGAAGCACGCCATCGCCTACCCTGACGCCCCGCTGATGACACAGCCCCACATCGTCGGCGTGCGCCACCACAGCCCGGCCTGCGCGCGGCTGGTGGCCGAGCGCATCCGCGCACTGCGCCCCATGTACGTGCTCATCGAAGGCCCGGCCGACTTCAACGAGCGGCTCGACGAGCTGTACCTGCAGCACAGCCCGCCGCTGGCGATCTACAGCTATCTGTCGAGCGACCGCACGCACCGCGGCTCGTGGTCGCCGTTCGCCGAGCACTCGCCCGAATGGCAGGCGCTGCAGGTGGCGCGCGAGGTCGGCTCCACCGTGCGCTTCATCGACCTGCCGGCCTGGCACGACGCCTTCTCGCGCATGGAGAACCGCTATGCCGACGTGGCCGACCACGAGCACGAGGAGCGCGCCGAAGCCTACGAGCGCGCGCTGACCGAGAAGCTCTCGGTGCAGGGCCGCGACGCGCTGTGGGACCACCTGTTCGAGGACGGCTGCGACGTGGCCGAGCTCTCGCAGCGCCTTTCCACCTATTTCGACCACCTGCGCGGCCAGGACCCCGGCTCGCAGGGCAACCAGGCGCGCGAGGACATGATGGCGCGCTGGATCGCCTGGGCGATGGCGCAGCCGGGCGAGCCCGGCCGCGCGCAGGCGCTGGTGGTGTGCGGCGGCTATCACGCGCCCGCCCTCGCGCGGCTGTGGCAGGGCCTGCCCGCCACGCTGCCCGGGACGCCGCAGCCCTCTCCTGAAACCACCGACGACGAAGAGCCGGCAAGCCAGGCAGGCGGCCCGCAGGCGCCGCTGCGCTTCGGCTCCTATCTCGTGCCCTACACCTTCAAGCGCCTCGACGCCTTCGCGGGCTATGCCTCGGGCATGCCCTCGCCGGCCTACTACCAGTGGGTGTGGGACCACGGCCCCGAGGGCGCCGCGCACCGCGCGCTGCAGCTGGTGATGCAGCGCCTGCGCGACAAGAAGCTGCCCGCCTCCACCGCCGACCTGATGGCCGTGCACCTGCGCGCCCAGGGGCTCGCGCGGCTGCGCGGACACGAGAAGCCGCTGCGCTCCGACTGGCTCGATGCGCTGGCCGGCGCGCTGGTGAAGGATGCGCTCGACGCGCCGCTGCCCTGGACGTATCGCGGCACGATCCGCCCCGGCACCGACCCCGTGCTGGTGCAGGCCATGGACGTGCTGGCCGGCGACACCGTCGGCCGCCTCGCGCCCGGCACGCCGCAGCCGCCGCTGGTGGCCGCCGTGCAGGCCGAGCTCGCGGCGCACGGCATCGCGCTGCGCGGCCAGCTCAAGCTCGACCTGCTCACCGAAGCCGATCGCGCGAAGAGCCGCGTGCTGCATCGCCTCGCGATCCTGCGGCTGCCCGGCGTGCGGCGCACGCAGGGGCCGAAGCTCGCGATGTCGGGCGAGCGCACCGAGCTGTGGACGCTCTCCGAGCCGCTGGAGCAGCAGGCCGCGCTGATCGAGGCCGGCGCCTGGGGCGCGAGCCTGCACGACGCGGCGCGCGCCCGGCTCGAGGACGACCTGCGCCAGGCCCAGGGCCGCATCGGCCCGCTGGCCGACGGGCTCAACCAGGCCGCGTGGGCGGGGCTCTCCGCATTGAGCGACACGCTGCTGCGCGAGCTGCGCGGCGCGGTCGCCGCCGAGCCGCGCTTCGAGGCGCTGGGCCCTGCCCTCTCGGTGTTGCACACATTGCTGCGCCACGGCCAGATGCTCGGCATGGCAGACGCGCCGGTGCTGCGCGTGGTGATCGAGTCGGGCTTCGACCGCGCGCTGTGGCTGCTGGAGCCGCCAGCAGCCATCACGCCGGCCGACATGCAGTCGCACCTCGAAGGCCATCTGGCGCTGCGCCGCATCGTGGCCGACGTGCTGGCCCACGCACAGGATCATTCACACGCTCAGCCGCTGCTCGACCTGGAGCCGGCCCGCGCGCTCGCCGTGTGGCAGCGCAAGGCCACCGACCCCGCCGCCGCGCCCCTGAGCCGAGGCGCCGCGCTCGGCGCCACGCTGAGCCTGGCCGGCCGCACCGACGATGCGCATGCGCATGCGCAGGGCGAGAGCGGCGTGGCCGAGGCCATGCAGCTGCTGCACTCGCTGCCCGCCCCTGTGCTCGGCGACGCTCTCACCGGCCTGCTGGCGCTCGCGCGCGAGCAGCTCGCCTCCGAGCCCGCCTTCGTCGCCGGCATGGACCGCACCGTGCAGGCCCTGGACAACGCCGATTTCGTGCGCGCCATGCCCAGCCTGCGCGCCGCCTTCGCCTGGCTGCCGCCGCAGGAGCGCGGCCTGCTGGCCGACCAGGTGCTCACGCTGCACGACGCCACGCACCTGTCGCGCCGCGCCCTCACCGCCCACCGCAACGGCGAGGCCCCGCCCGAGCAGCTGGCCGAAGCCCGCCGGGTGGAGGACGCGGTGTTCGCGCGCCTGGCCGCCTGGGGCGTGACGCTGGAAGAAGAAGAAAACACCGAGAAAGCCCCCCGCCCATGAGCCTGGACATTCCCGATCCGCTGCAGCGCTGGCGCCTGCTGCTGGGCGATCCGGCCGAAGCGGCCTGCGGCGGCCTGAGCGCAGAGGCGCAGGCCGCCGATGCGGCGCTCGACTGGCTCTACGGCCGCGATTCCGACCGCGCGAGCCGCGGCGAACGTAGCGCGGGCCTCGGCCCCTCGGCGCTGAGCACGCCGGACTGGATCAACACCATCCACACGCTCTTTCCGAAGGAAGTGATCGAGCGGCTGGAGCAGGACGCCGTCGAGCGCTACGGCATCGACGAGGTGGTGACCAACCTCGAAGTGCTGGAGCGCATCGAGCCATCGGAATCGCTGCTGCGCGCGGTGCTGCACACCAAGCACCTGATGAACCCCGAAGTGCTCGCGGCCGCGCGCAAGCTGGTGGCCGAGGTGGTGCGGCGCATCATGGAAAAGCTGGCCACCGAGGTGCGCCAGGCCTTCAGCGGCAGCCGCGACCGGCGCCGCCGCTCGCGCATGAAGGTGGCGCGCAACTTCGACTTCAGGCAGACGCTGGCCGCCAACCTGCACCGCTACGACCCGCAGCGGCGCAAGCTCTACGTGGAGCGGCCGGTGTTCATCAGCCGCACGAAACGGCATGCGGAGCCGTGGGACATCGTCTTGCTGATCGACCAGAGCGGCTCGATGGTCGACTCGGTGATCCACAGCGCGGTGATGGCCGCCTGCCTGTGGCAGCTGCCCGGCATGCGCACACGGCTCGTGGCCTTCGACACGGCGGTGATCGACCTGACGGCCGACGTCTCCGACCCGGTGGAGCTGCTGATGAAGGTGCAGCTCGGGGGCGGCACCGATATCGCGAAGGCGGTGGCGTATGCCCAGTCGCTCATCGCCAATCCTTCGAAGAGCATCGTGGTGCTGGTGAGCGACTTCTACGAAGGCGGCAGCGAGCACGAGCTGGTGCGGCGCGTGAAGGCGCTGGTCGAATCCGGCGCCAAGGTGCTTGGCCTGGCCGCGCTCGACTCGAACGCCGAGCCCAACTACGACCGCGAGATGGCGGCCCGGCTGGTGCGCGAAGGCGCGCAGATCGGCGCGATGACGCCAGGCCAGCTCGCAGGCTGGCTGGCCGAGAAGGTGCAGGGATGAGCGGCGACAACATCGCATCGTCGCGCGCCGACCTGCTCGAGCTCACGCCCGAGGCGCTCACGGCACTGGCCAACGCCGGCTTCGTCAAGCGCGCGCAGAAGGACGTGGCGGCCGGCCTGCTGCCCAGGCTGGAAACCAGCGCCGACGGCACGGTGCAGGCGCAGTTCGACGACGGCGTGCGCACCAGCCTGCCGCCGGGACGCACGCTGCGCGATGCGCAATGCAGTTGCCCCGCGAGCGGCATGTGCAGGCACCGGGTGATGCTGGTGCTGGCTTATCAGGCGCAGGCAAAGACAGCTCCGGCAGAGGCCGGTGCATCGATCGCATCCGTCGAAGCTTCACCGTCCGAACCCGAAGCCGCCTGGAGCCCCGCGCAGTTCGACGATGCCGCCCTGGCCGCGAGCTTCGCACCCTCCGTGCTCGATCAGGCCGGCAAGCTCGCGGCCGCGCGGCCCGTGGTCGGCGTGCAGGCCTGGCGCAGCGCGAGCGCACCGCCCGTCGCGCGCCTGCCGATGTGCAGCGTTCGGTTCTTCTCGCGCAGCTCGCTGGTTCATGCGCGCTGCGACTGCAAGCAGGGCGGCGGCTGCGCGCATGTAGTCGTCGCGCTGTGGGCGTTCCGGCAGGCCGGGGCGCTGGAGCCGGGGTCGGCGGAGGTGATGGTCGAGGTGCAGCCGGCCGTGTCGACGGACGTGGACACCGCGTCGCCAATGCCCTCCGTGATGCAGGGCGAGGCCGCCGTCGCGCTGCGCGCGGGCATCGACGCCCTGCTGCTATCGCTTTGGCTCGACGGATCGAGCCAACCGGCGATGGCGCTGGCGGCCCGCTTCGAGTCGGTGCGCGAACAGGCCCGCACGCTCAGCTGGAGCTGGGTGGACGACGCGCTCGACGAACTCTGGCAGCTCCTGCAGGCGCAACAGGCGCGCAGCAGCCGCTTCGACCCGCTGCGGCTGCTGCGCGTGATGACCGAGCTGTGGGCGCGGCTGCGGGCAGCCGCGCACGCCGGCCGGCCGACGGAAGGCCCGGCCCGGCCCGCGCTGCCGGCCAGCCAGATCCTCGGTGTCGGCGTGAAGGGCGAAGTCGCGCTCGACCATCTGCGGCTGGTTTCGCTCGGGGCCGAACTCTGGTCCGACGAGACGGCCGAAGGCGCGAGCATCCTCTTTGCCGACCCCGACACCCAGAACGTGACCGTGCTGGAGCGCCAGTGGTCGCGCACGGCGGACGCCGCCGCCGGCGGCGCAGCGCCCAGCCTCATGAACCGGCGCGTCGCTGGCTTTCCGTTGCGGCAGCTGGCGAGCGGCCAAGTCATCACCAAGACCGCCACCCGGCGCGCCAACGGGCTGGTCGACATCACGGCCGGCGCGCGACAGACCGGCGTGCTGCCGCTGTCGCCCAAGTCGTGGGACGACCTCGTCGCGCCGCTGCGGCAGCACAGCGTGGCCGCGCTGGTGGCGCACCTGCGCGAGGCGCAGCCGGATTTCGTGCGGCCTCGGCAGGCGGCGAGTGGCGCCTCCGCCGGCGCGCCGGGCCAGCTGCACGTGGTGGCTTTCGAGCGCATGGAAATGGCGTCGTGCCACTGGGATGCTGCGGCGCAGGTGCTTCATGCGCGGCTGGGGCAGGCGGCGCAGGGCGATGAAGACACGAATGCGGACGACGCATCGTGGCTGCACCTGTCATTGCCGCATCGCGCCGTCACGCCCGGCGCCGTCGACGCGCTGGCCCGCACGCTGGCCGGCGAGCACGGCGCGCTGCGCGCGGTGGCAGGCACGGTGCACCTGCACGGCGACCGGGCCGTCATGCAGCCATTGACCGTGCTCACCGAGCAGCGCGCCATCGTGCTGCAGGTGGAAACCGCCGCGCCGCAGCCGCTGGGCCTGCGCAGCGACACCGAAGAAGCGCCCGCGCTGAACGCACTGGCCGGCGATACGCTGGAGCTGCTGGCTTTGTGGCTGCGCCAGGGCCTGCGCCACCAGAGCGGCGGCGCGCTGTCGCGGGCGCATGCGCAGGTGCTGCGGCTGAAGCAGGCTGGACTGGGACGCAGCGCGGTGCTGCTGGAATCGGTACTGGAAAACGTCCGCTCGGCGCAACGGCCGGCGCTGGTGGCGCAGTTGGCGATGCTGGGGTTGGTGATGCAGGGGGTGGCGCAGTCGGCCTCTGCATGAAGAAAAACCCCTGAGCCGGTTCAGGACTCAGGGGTTTCTTGCTTGGTGCCGCTTGTCGGAATCGAACTGACGACCTTCCGCTTACAAGGCGGGTGCTCTACCAATTGAGCTAAAGCGGCTGAATTCCAGTGCGTGATTCTAGTGGCGGCGCAGACCGGTCCGGCCGGGCGCAGCCTGCATCACTCGCTGCTGCTTACTTGATGCGCTTGAGCGACGGCCGGCTGCCGCCGCCGGACGGCGGGCGCGGCGGCTCGTCGACCGGGTCTGCGGGAGCGCCCGCATCGACTGTCTCGCCGCCCTCTTCGCCCGTCACCAGATGAACGATCTTGCCTGCATCGCCCTCGGAGCCGCTGCTGCTGCCGCGCGAGGCGTCGCGCAGCGGCGCACGAGCGGGTGCCTGGGTGAGCGCCGGAGCGTCGTCGGCATCGCCATCCGAAGAAACGGCCGGAGCCGGCGCCGGAAACGCCATGCCCTGACCGTTCTCGCGCGCGTAGATGGCGATCACGCGCCCCACCGGCACGCTGATTTCACGCGCCGTGCCCGCAAAGCGGGCCTTGAACTCGATGAAGTCGTTGCCGAGCTTGAGCGAGCTGGTCGCGTCGAAGCTGATGTTGAGCACGATCTCGCCGTTCTTCACGTACTCGCGCGGGACCTGGACGGTTTCGTCGACCTGCACCGCGACGTAGGGCGTGAAGCCGTTGTCGGTGCACCATTCGTACAGCGCCCGGATGAGGTACGGGCGGGTGGAGGACGACTCGAGCGCGTTGATCATGAAATTAGTACCGTGCAGTCGCGAAAACGCGGCCTCGAATCGGCCACCGTCTCTTCGCGAAACACCGCGGAACCGGCTCTGCCGGGCCGCAGGTGTTGCCCCCGGAAGGGGGTTGGCGAAGCGACACGAAGTGCGCGAAGCCTGGGGGCGATCTTAATTACTTTCGCATGACCTTTTCGGAGGGGGTCAGTGCTTCGATGTAGGCCGGGCGCGAGAAGATGCGCTCGGCGTACTTCAGCAGCGGCGCGGCGTTCTTGCTCAGGTCGATGCCGTAGTAGTCGAGGCGCCACAGCAGCGGCGCGATGGCCACGTCGAGCATCGAGAAGTTGTCGCCCAGCATGTACTTGTTCTTGAGGAACACGGGTGCCAGCTGCGTGAGGCGGTCGCGGATGTGCGAGCGGGCCTTTTCGAGCGCCTTCTCGTTGCCCTTGGTGGTGCGGTTCTCGAGGGTGGAGACGTGCACGAAGAGTTCCTTCTCGAAGTTGAGCAGGAACAGGCGCACGCGGGCGCGATCGACCGGGTCGCCGGGCATCAGCTGGGGATGCGGGAAGCGCTCGTCGATGTACTCGTTGATGATGTTCGACTCGTACAGGATCAGGTCGCGTTCGACCAGGATCGGCACCTGGCCGTACGGGTTCATCACGCTGATGTCTTCGGGCTTGTTGTAGAGATCGACGTCGCGGATCTCGAAGTCCATGCCCTTTTCGAACAACACGAAGCGGCAGCGGTGGGAAAAGGGGCAGGTCGTTCCTGAATACAAGACCATCATGGCGAGAGACTCCTAAAAATCAAAAAGAGTGGGTCGCGTTGGCAACCCACTCTGTGGGACCGGATGCCCGAGGGTATCCGGTCGGCGTGCACGGAACTACTTGACGTCTTTCCAGTACGAGGCGTTCAGCCGCCACACGAACACCACCGACATGGCCAGGAACAGCAGCACCCACACGCCGATGCGCACGCGGGTGTTCTGTGCCGGTTCGGCCATCCATTGCAGGTAACTCACAAGGTCGCCGACCGCATTGTCGAATTGCACGGGTGTCATGGTGCCGGGAGTGACTTGCTCCCAGCCCTTGAACACTTCGGCTTCGTGGCCGTGCTGTTCGACCTTGGTGTAGACCGGGCGGCGCTCGCCTTGCAGTTCCCACAGGGGGTTCGGCATGGCGACGCTCGGGAACAGGAGGTTGTTCCAGCCGGTGGCCTTGGTTTCGTCGCGGTAGTAGGTGCGCAGGTAAGTGTAGAGGTAGTCGGCGCCGGTGCCGCCGTGGCCGGCACGCGAGCGGGCGACCAGGGTCAGGTCGGGCGGCGTGGTGCCGAACCAGTCCTTGGCCTGGCGCGCGTCGATGTTGGCCTTCATGGTCTCGCCGACCTTGTCGGTCGTGAACAGAAGGTTGTCCTTGATCTGCTGCTCGGTGATGCCGATGTCCTGCAGGCGGTTGTAGCGCATGAAGGCGGCCGAGTGGCAGTTCAGGCAGTAGTTGACGAAGAGCTTGGCGCCGTTCTGCAGGGCGCTCACGTCGTTCGTCTTGTTGGGGGCCTTGTCCCACGCGATGCCCCCGGACTCGGCCGATGCCGCCGCGGAGAAGGTCAGGCCCAGCGCGAGACCCAGGACCGCGAGCCAGCCGGAAATGCTTTTCTTCATCGTGTTTCTCTCAGCTCTCTTGGCTTCTGGTTCTCATCAATGGGCGGCGAAGACCACGCGCTCGGGCACGGTCTTGAATTCGCCCTTGCGGCTCCACCATGGCATCAGCAGGAAGAAGCCGAAGTACACGAGCGTGCCGATCTGCGAGATGGTCTGCGCGATGTCCAGCTTGAACGAACCGATGGCCAGTTCGCCCCAGACGCCGGGAGGCTGGATGCCCAGGTAGCCCAGGATCAGGAAGAAGAACACGAAGAGGCCGTACACGTACTTGTGCCAGCCCGGACGGTAGCGGATCGACTTGACTTCGCTGTGGTCGAGCCACGGCAGGAAGAACAGGATGATGACCGAGCCGCCCATGACGACAACGCCCCAGAACTTGGCGTCGAAGGTCTTGAGCAGGAAGACCACCACGATCGCGACGACGACGGCCGCGATCTTCAGGCCCATGCCCGACTTGCCCTTGACGAAGTTCCAGGCCGCGGCCACGACGATGATCAGCGAGAACACGTTGACCATGTCGTCGGTGGTCGCGCGCAGCATCGAATAGAACGGCGTGAAGTACCACACCGGGGCGATGTGGTTCGGCGTCTTCAGCGAGTCGGCCGGAATGAAGTTGTTGTATTCGAGGAAGTAGCCGCCTGCCTCGGGCGCGAAGAAGATCACCGCCGAGAAGATCGTGAGGAACACCACCACGCCGAAGATGTCGTGCACGGTGTAGTACGGATGCGACGGAATGCCGTCCAGCGGATGGCCGTCGGGGCCGCGCTTGGCCTTGATCTCGATGCCGTCGGGATTGTTCGAACCCACTTCGTGCAGCGCGATCAGGTGGGCCACCACCAGGCCGAGCAGCACCAGCGGCACGGCGATCACGTGGAAGCTGAAGAAGCGGTTCAGCGTGGCGTCGCTCACCACGTAGTCGCCGCGGATCAGCAGGGCCAGGTCGGGACCGACGAAGGGGATGGCGGCGAACAGGTTCACGATCACCTGGGCGCCCCAGTAGGACATCTGGCCCCAGGGCAGCAGGTAGCCCATGAACGCCTCGGCCATCAGGCACAGGAAGATCGCGCAGCCGAACACCCAGATCAGCTCGCGCGGCTTGCGGTAGCTGCCGTACATCAGGCCGCGGAACATGTGCAGGTACACCACGATGAAGAACGCCGAGGCGCCCGTCGAGTGGATGTAGCGGATCAGCCAGCCCCACGGCACGTCGCGCATGATGTACTCGACCGATGCGAACGCCTGGTTCGCATCGGGCTTGTAGTGCATGACGAGGAAGATGCCGGTGACGATCTGGATCACCAGCACCAGCATCGCCAGCGAGCCGAAGATGTACCAGAAGTTGAAGTTCTTCGGCGCGTAGTACTTGCCCCACTGGTCGTTCCACAGCTTGCTCAGCGGGAAACGGTTGTCGACCCAGTTCAGCAGCTTGGCGCCGGCGGGAGCGTTGGGGGAAATCTCGTGGAATTCAGCCATGTTCTTCTTCCGCCTCAGGCCTTCTTGGAGTCTTCACCGATCAGGAGCTTGGTGTCCGACAGGTACATGTGCGGCGGCACCGGCAGGTTGTCGGGCGCAGGCTTGTTCTTGAAGACCCGGCCTGCCAGGTCGAAAGTGGAACCGTGGCATGGGCAGAGGAAGCCGCCTTCCCAGTCGTTCGGCAGCGAAGGCTGCGGGCCGGCCTGGAAGCGGTCGGTCGGCGAGCAGCCCAGGTGGGTGCAGATGCCGACCACGACGAGCACGTCGGGCTTGATGGAGCGGTGCTCGTTCTGTGCGTACTTGGGAGTGAATTCGTCGGGGTGACGCTTGGAGAGAGGATCGGCCAGCTGGCCGTCGAGCTTGGGGAGTTCCGCGACCTGCTCGGGGGTGCGCTTGAGGATCCAGACCGGCTTGCCCCGCCATTCGACGGTGATCTTCTCGCCGACCTTGAGGCCCGAGATATCGACCTCGACCGCGGCACCCGCAGCCTTGGCCTTCTCGGAAGGCTGGAAAGTGCTCACAAAGGGGATGGCGGTGGCCACGCCGCCCGCCACGCCAGCGCAGCTGGATGCAATCAACCACGTGCGCTTGCTGGTGTCGATCCGGTGCGAGCCGGAGGTCATGTCACTCATGGGGATCCTCTTGTCTTCTTCGCTGGAGCAGGAGTCAACCCGCGATTGTAGCGGGGCGCTGAAAGGATATTCAATGGCCGCCACGCGCGTGGCCGGCCGCCGCAAGCCCCGCGCGCAGCCTCCTCCGGGCCTGCGCGAGGGATCGCGCCGGGCGGCGGAGATGGCGCACGGACAGGGAAAGTACTACGGGCAAAAAACCGACAGCCGGCCAGCAGGAGGCCGGGACGGCGCGGCCGGATGCTGTCGCCGTGGGGACTTCAGTTCAGAAGACCGTGCTGCATCGCCTCGTGGACCGCCTGGGTCCGCGACTTGACCGAGAGCTTGCGATAGATGCTCTTCGCGTGGAACTCGATGGTGTTGACCGACAGGTACACCGCCTCGGCGATCTGCCTGTTGCTCCAGCCCTGCGCGATCAGGCGCAGCACCTTGAGCTCGCGCGGCGACAGCAGGCCCTGCGGCAGCCTGGAGTCGGGAGCTTCTTCTTGCGACTGCTGCTTCTGCTGTTGTTGATGTTGCGGTGGCTGGCCCTGCACGCGAATGGCCTCGATCGTGCGCGCCTTCGCGGACGCGGCGATCGAACCGAGGATGCGCCGCGCGATGCGCGAATCCATCGGCGAGCCCCCGCGTTCGATCGAGCGCAGCAGATAGGCGAGTTCCGCATCGTCGGTTTCGGTAAGCAGATACCCGATGGCGCCGGCGGCGATCGCGGCATTCACAAGCTGCTGGTCGTCGGTTGCCGACATGCCGATGCACTCGATGCGCGGATAGGTCTGGCGCACATGATGAAGAACGGCGGCGCCGTCATTGCCCTGCAGCCCCATGTCGACCAGCACGAGGTCATAGGGCAACGCAGCCAGCAGATTGAACGCCTCGGCCCGGCCCGACGCGACCACCACGCGGCGATGCGGCGCGAGCTCGCAGAGGATGCGTCGCATGCGATCGGCGCAGGCGGTGTCGTCCGCGACGATCAGCGCTGCATGAAAGACGCCGCCGTACAACTGCGCTGCCGTAGGTGCCGGCGTCGAAGCGGCCGAAGAGGTGTAGTGGATGTTCATTTCCATGTCCGCTCTCCTGCGTCGTCTCCTGCCTTGCGGCAGCGGACGTGGTCCGTACTGCGCGCACCGATGCCATTGCTGATGTCCAAGAAAAAATTGATCACGCGACGTCCTCTGGCTCTTTCGCCACCCTTGGGTAGCTTCGAAATGTTGTCTTTCGTTTCAGATATCGCAGGAACGATGCCCGCTCGGACGAGCGTCGGCGCCCACCGCGCGAGGACGCGTGTAGTACTTTGATTTCGTTGAAGAAATTGCCCGGAACGGGCTGAAGAACGAGGTCGCGCGAAGGCCTTGAGGAGGCCGTTTTCAGGCCGCTGTTACGTGCGAGTTACCGCGCGTGTTACGTAGCACCGCGACACACGAAACGCGTGCGGGACCGCATCTTCAAACGTCAATACGCGATTCATGCGATGCCCGCAAAGCCGCATGCGCATTGGCTTTGCGGGCCATGTATGCATTCGTCGATAGCGCGTCATCGACATGCATACATCCATAACTACGGATACCGGTGATGTTCAGCGAAGACCTCGATTCCTAGCATCGGTTGCATTGGGTAACTCGATGAAACCCAACCCTGCTTTCACGCGACGAGGGCGTGTGAAAGACCAGAAATGGCAACTGATTTCTTCAAGGAAGAAAGTCCAAATGACTACATCCCAGCGCTCCAGTGTTCGCTCTTTCATTGTTCGCCGTCCGGGCGTTAGCAAGCTTCTCGCTTCAGTGCTTTTGAGCGCTGGTTATGTACTGACTTTGCCGGTGGTACATGCCCAGGTTCGCGTCGGTGGCAACAATGTCAACGTGACCGGGGGCCCCAACAACGGGGTACTGACTTCCGACGATGGCATCTCCACGCCCAACCTGACGGCAACGGACCTCACCGCAGGCACCATCACCTCGACCAACGGCACGATCAATACCCTGAGTTCGGGCAGCATCACTTCTGGCACGGTTGCGGCAGGCAGCATCACCTCCGGCACCGTGTCGTCGGCCAACGTCACGTCGACGAACCTCTCCGCCACCAACGGCACGGTCACAAACCTGACCTCCTCCAGCATCAGCACCGGCACGATCACCGCGGGCACCGTATCTGCAGGCAGCATCACCTCCGGCACCGTGTCCTCGGCCAACGTCACGTCGACGAACCTCTCCGCCACCAACGGCACGGTCACCAACCTGACCTCCTCCAGCATCAGCACCGGCACGATCACCGCGGGCACCGTATCTGCAGGCAGCATCACCTCCGGCACCGTGTCCTCGGCCAACGTCACGGCGACGAACCTTTCTGCCACCGACGGCACGGTCACCAACCTGACCTCCTCCAGCATCAGCACCGGCACGATCACCGCGGGCACCGTGTCTGCAGGCAGCGTCAGCGCCGCGAACGTCTCGGCCACCAACGGCACGGTCAACACGCTGAGCTCCACCAGCATCACGGCCAACACCGTGAGCGCGGGCAGCGTGACCACCGGCAGTGTGTCCTCGAGCAACGGCACGATCCAGTCGCTGACCTCGACCAACATCCTGGCGACCGGCGTCACCTCGACGAATGTGCTGGCGACCGGCATCACCTCGACCAACATCGACGCCACCAACCTGACGTCGAATACTGGCAGCATCGCCACGCTGACCTCCACCAACGTCAGCGCCACCAACGTGACGGCCTCGAACGGCACGATCAACACGGTGAGCTCGACGAACGTCAGCACCACCAACCTGACCGCATCGAACGGCACCATCAACACGTTGAGTTCAGCCAACGTGAGCACGACGAGCCTGACGGCCAGCAACGGCACGATCAACACGCTGAGCTCGGCGAACGTCAGCACCACCAACCTGACGGCGTCGAACGGCACCATCAACACGCTGAGTGCCACCAGCGTCAGCGCGACGGACCTCACCGCCAACACCGGCACCATCAACACGCTGAGCGCAACCAACGTCAGTACCACGGACCTGACCGCCGCCAACGGCACGATCAACACGCTGAGCGCCACCAACGTCAGCACCACGGACCTGACCGCTGCCAACGGCACGATCAACACGCTGAGCGCCACCAACGTCAGCACTACGGACCTGACCGCCGCCAACGGTACGATCAACACGCTGAGCGCCACCAACGTCAGCACCACGGACCTGACCGCCGCCAACGGTACGATCAACACGCTGAGCGCCACCAACGTCAGCACCACGGACCTGACCGCCGCCAACGGTACGATCAACACGCTGAGCGCCACCAACGTCAGCACCACGGACCTGACCGCCGCCAACGGCACGATCAACACGCTGAGCGCCACCAACGTCAGCACCACGGACCTGACCGCCGCCAACGGCACGATCAACACGCTGAGCTCCACCAACGTCAGCACCACGGACCTGACCGCCGCCAACGGCACGATCAACACGCTGAGCGCCACCAACGTCAGCACCACGGACCTGACCGCTGCCAACGGCACGATCAACACGCTAAGCGCCACCAACGTCAGCACCACGAACCTGACGGCCAACGCCGGCACGATCAACACGCTGAGTGCCACCAACGTCAGCACCACCAACCTGACGGCGAGCCGCGGCACGATCAACACGCTGAGCGCTACGAACGTCAGCACCACAAACCTGTCGGCCGCCAGCGCCACCATCAATGCACTGACCGCCGGCACGGTCAGCGCCACGACGGTGAACGCCAGCACGGTGAATGCCACCACCGGCAACTTCCAGACGATCACCGCGGCCAACGGCAACATCACGGTGCTGAACACGCAGACCGGCAACATCACCACGATCAACGCCGTGACCGGCAATGTCACGACGCTGAATGCGGGCACGGTCAACGTCACCGGCAACGTGACGGCGGGCGGCACCATCACGGCGGGCAACGGCGTGGTCGCCAACGGCCGCGTGCAGAACGTGGCCCCTGGCGTGCTGCCGACGGATGCCGCGAACATCTCGCAGTTGAACCAGGTCCGCAACGAGGTGCAGGACATGCGCAAGACCAGCAGCACCGGCGCGGCCATCGCGCTGGCCGCGGCCTCGGTGCCGGCGCTCGAAGCGGGCAAGAGCTTCGGCATCGGCGTGGGTGTGGGCTCCTACGACGGCCGCTCGGCCATCGCGGCGGCTGCCAGCTTCCGCATCGGCGAAGGCGCCCAGATCAAGGTGAACTTCGGCAGCGGCAGCAGCGGCAAGATCGGCGGCGGCATCGGCGCCTCCTGGTCCTGGTAATCCGGGCCGGCACTCCCGTGGCGCCCGTGCGCCGCGGGATTGCCAGCGGATGAAAACGAAAGGCCGGCCCCTATACTGGGTGACCGGCCTTTTTCACTGGCATTGCCTGCACGAAACAGCCGGCTTCGCAGCAGCGGCTTCCCTCTTCTGACCCGTTCATCACACGGCTTCATGAACTCACCTTCTCTCGCTCCCGCTCCTTCCACTCCGGCCACGGATGCGGGCCAACTTCTGGAGCAGGGACTGGCGCTGCACCGGGTAGGCCGTTTCGCGGAAGCCCTGCAGGTCTATGAAGCGCTGCTGTCGCACTTTCCCGAACACGCCGACGCGCTGCACCTGAGCGGCGAGGCGCTGTACCGCCAAGGCCGCCCGAAGCTGGCGCTGAACTACGTGAACCGCGCGATCGCACGATCGCCGCATCACTTCTACTTCAACACCCGCGCGACGATCTTCATGCACATGGGCCTGCCGGCCGAGGCGCAGCAGGATCTTCGCCGCGCGATCAAGGCGCAGCCCAACTACCCCGAGGCTTATGTGAACCTGTCGGCGGTCTACCGCCAGCAGAAGAAATTCCGCCAGGCGCGCGAAGCCGCCGCCGAGGCCACGCGGCTCGCGCCGCAGGCGCCCGCGGCATGGAACAACGCCGGCGCCATCGACATGGAGCAGGACCGCTTCGACGAGGCGATCGCGCAATTCAGCCAGGCGCTGGTGCTCGACCCCGGCTATGCCGCTGCGCACAAGAACATCGGCAAGATCCGCGCGCACCAGAAGGACTGGGCCGCCGCGCTCGGCTCGTACGAGCAGGCCGCCGCCGATCCGCTGGACTGCGAGGCCGCCTTCATGCTTTCCAGGGCGCTGCAGGCATGCGGCCGCATCGAGGAAGCGATCGCGCCCATGCAGCGCGCCATGCGCAACTGGCCGGCCGAGGAGCGCCACAAGGCGCTGTCCGACCCCGAGGGCGTGGCCGCGCTCTACGGCGTGTGCGGCGCGCTCGAGGGCGTGTCGATGCGCTTCGACGAATCGGCCGAGCTCTACAGACTCGCGCTCGAAAGCCTGCCCGAGCACGAGTTGCTGCTGAACAACCTGGGCACGGTGAACTTCCGCCTGGGCCGCTTCGACACCGCCATCGAGGTACTCAAGAAGGCGCTCGAGGTGCACCCGCGCCAGGTGCTCGCGCGCTGCAACCTGGGCGTGACCTATGTGATGGCCGGCCAGTCGAAGGAAGCCATCGCGGAGTTCGAGCAGTGCCTGCGCGACGACCCTGACTTCATGCCGGCCATGGTGTGGATGCTGGGCGAGAAGGCGCACATCGCCGACTGGAACGGCGTGCCCGAACTGCGCGATCGCATCGCGGCGCTGCTGGACAACCCGAACAACGACCAGACGGTTTCGTCGTTCATCCTGATGTCGAACTACGACGACGCGCGCCGCCTCATGAACTGGACGCAGCGCTCCGCCACGCTGGCCGACCGCAACGCGGCCATCCGGCCCTTTGCCGACGCAGGCGCGCGCCGCACTTCGCCGCGCATCCGCGTGGGCTACTACTCCTTCGACTTCCGCAACCACCCGGTCGCGCACCTGACGGCCGAGCTCTACGGCCAGCATGACCGCAAGGATTTCGAAGTCTTCGTCTACTCCTACGGCCCCGACGACGGCCACCCGGCGCGGGCGCGCATCGCTTCGTCGGTCGAGCATTTCGTCGACCTGCAGGGCCAGTCGATCCAGCAGATGGCCGAGCGCATCCGCGAGGACGAGATCGACATCCTGGTCGACCTCTCGGGCGACACGCGCGGCGCCAAGCCGCAGGTGATGGCCTACCACGCGGCGCCCGCGCAGCTCATGTGGCTGGGCTACATGGGCACCAGCGGCACGCCGAACTACGACTACCTGGTGTCCGACAACTTCCTCTCGCCGCCGGGCACGGAAAACTGCTACTCCGAGAAGCTGCTGCGGCTGCCCGAGACCTTTCAGGTCATCGACACCAAGCGTCCCACCAACCCGCACAGGCCCACGCGCGCCGAGCACGGCCTGCCGGATGACGCCTTCGTGCTGTGCAACTTCTCGCAGTCCTTCAAGATCCAGCCCGAGACCTTCGAGGCATGGGTGCGCATCGTGCACGGCATCCCGAACTCGGTACTGTGGCTGGCGCAGGGCCCGAACGGCTTCGAGCAGAACCTGCGCGCGCAATGGGAGAAAGCGGGCCTGCCGGCCCAGCGGCTGATCGTGTCGCCGCGCATGCCGGTCGACCAGCACCTGGCGCGCATCGGCCTGGCCGACCTGTTCATCGACACCTTCCCCTACAGCAGCGGCGCCACCGCGAACGACGTGCTGTGGTCGGGCGTACCGCTGCTGGCGCTCACGGGCACGACGATGGTGTCGCGCATGGCGGGCAGCCTGCTGCACGCCATCGGGCTGCCGGAGCTGGTGGCCGCGAACCACGCGGAGTACGTGAGCAAGGCCATCCACTACGCCACGCACCCCGAGGAGCTGGCCTCGCTGCGCTCGCGGCTCGCGCAGGCCAAGGACACGCGCAGCGGCTACTTCGACACGCCGCGCTTCGTGCTCCACCTTGAAGACGGCTACAGGCAAATTGCCTCGCGCAGTCGTGAAGGGTTGCCGGCCGCGCACGTCGACGTTGCACCTCGCGCGCTGGAGAAGTGAGCAATCGCGGGCATACTCGGCTCTCCTTCAACAGCAGAGCTCCAGCAGCCTTTTGAATCATGAGCATCCTCAGTGAATTCAAGGAATTTGCCGTCAAGGGCAACGTCATCGACCTCGCGGTGGGCGTGATCATCGGCGCCGCCTTCGGCAAGATCGTCGACTCGCTCGTGGCCGACATCATCATGCCGCTGGTGGGCGTGGTGTTCGGCAAGCTCGATTTCTCCAATCTCTACGTGGTGCTGGGAACCGTGCCCGCCGGTGTGGCGAACACGCTGGCCGACCTGAAGAAGGCCGGGGTGCCGGTGCTGGCGTACGGCAACTTCATCACCATCGCCGTCAACTTCGTGATCCTCGCCTTCATCATCTTCATGATGGTCAAGCAGATCAACCGCCTGAAGCGCAGCGAAGAGCCGGCACCCGCCGCAGCTCCCGAGACGCCTGAAGACGTGGTGCTGCTGCGCGAGATCCGCGACAGCCTCAAGCAGCGCTGAACTTGTTGCTCGCCCCCAGGCTACGCGCACTTCGTGTCGCGCACGCCTTCCCCTACCGGGGGCAACACCGACGGCCCGGCAAAGCCGGTTCCGTGGTGTTCCCGAAGAACTCCGTTCAGCTCAGCGTGCGAGCCATGCGCAGCGCCTCGACAAGGCTCGAGGCATCGGCCAGCCCCGTTCCAGCGATGTCGAACGCGGTGCCGTGATCGGGGCTGGTGCGCACCAGCGGCAGCCCCAGCGTCACGTTCACGCCTTTCTCCACGCCCAGGTACTTGACGGGAATCAGACCCTGGTCGTGGTACATCGCGACCACCACGTCGAACTCGCCGCTGGACGGCACGCCGGCCTTGGCGCGCGCGCGCATGAAGACCGTGTCGGGCGCGTGAGGCCCGCTGGCGTCGATGCCCTCGGCCCGCGCAGCCTCGACGGCCGGCGCGATGATTTCCCGCTCCTCCGAACCGAACAGCCCGCCCTCGCCCGCATGCGGATTGAGGCCCGCCACGCCGATGCGCGGCACGCGGCCCAGCGCGTGGCTCAGCGCGCGGTGCGTGATGCGCAGCGTCTCGAGCACGCCCTCGAAGCGCACTGCCTCGATGGCCTTGCGCAGCGACATGTGGATGCTGACGAGTACGGTGCGCAGCTCGTCGTTGGCCAGCATCATGCGCACCGGCACGTCGGCCACGGTGCGCCCCAGGTGCGCGGCCGCCTCGGCCTGCAGCAGCTCTGTGTGGCCGGGGTACGGAAAGCCGGCGGCCGACAGCGCCTCCTTGTGCAGCGGCGCGGTCACGATGGCGCCAATCTCGCCGCGCAGTGCAGCCCGCGCGGCCCACACCACGCATTCGCCGGCCACCCGGCCGGCCTCGGCGCTGATGCGGCCGGTTTCGATGCCCGAGGGCGGCGCGATCACCTGCAGCACCGGGATGCAGCCCGGCGGCACGGTCGCGGCCTCGGCGACGGATTCGATCTCCAGCACCGGCCAGCCCGGCCGGCCATCGGCGGCCAGGGCCTGCGATGCCTTGCGCAGCGTGCCCACGTCGCCGGCGACGAAGGCGCCACGGGTGGCATCGGGCGCGTCGCGGAAGGCCTTGACGATGATTTCCGGCCCGATGCCCGCGGGGTCACCCAAGGTGATGGCAATGGGGGTGCTCATGCCGGGTTGTCGATGTCGATGAACTCGTGCTTCAGCCCGAGCTGCGCAGCCACATGCCCGGCCACCGCAGGCGCGCCGTAGCGCTCGGTGGCGTGATGCCCGCAGGCGAGAAAAGCCACACCCATCTCGCGCGCGTAGTGGGCCTGCGGCTCCGATATCTCGCCGGTGATGAAGGCATCGGCGCCGGCCGCGATGGCGGCCTCGAAGTAGCCCTGCGCGCCACCGGTGCACCACGCTATGTTCCGGATAGCTCGATGCGCCGTATCGACCAGCGTCACCGGCCGCTTCAGGACACTCTCGACGTGCGTTGCGAGCGCCTTGGCGTTGTCGAAGCTGCCGCCGCTTTCCTGCGTGCCGATGAAGCCCAGTTCCTGTTCTCCGAAGCGGCCGCCCGGGCCGGCGTGGGCCGCGAGCCCCAGCTTCAGGCCGAGCTGTGCGTTGTTGCCGAGTTCGGGATGCGCGTCGAGCGGCAGGTGGTAGGCGAAAAGGTTGATGTCGTGGCCCAGCAGCAGGCCGAGGCGCTGCTTCATCCAGCCGGTGACGCAGCCGCTCTGGCCGCGCCAGAACAAGCCGTGGTGGACGAAGATGGCGTCGGCCTCGGCGCTGACCGCGGCCTCGATCAGCGCGCGGCTGGCGGTCACGCCCGAGACGATCTTGCGCACCACGGTGCGCCCTTCGACCTGCAGGCCGTTGGGTCCGTAGTCCTTGAAGCGCCCGGGGGCCAGCAGCAGGTCGAATGCGTGAAGCAGTTCGTGGCGGGTGGTGCTCATCGCGCCATTGTCGCGCCGCGCGCGGGGGCCACGCCACCGTCGCGCATCGCATGGCCGCGCGCCGCCAGCGGCAGCAGCGCCAGCAGGAAGCCCAGCCCGGCCAGCGCCGCCACGTAGTGCGCGGGCGCCATCGAGTCGTGCTGCAGCCAGAGCGTCAGGATCACCGGCGTGAGCCCGCCGAACACCGCATACGACATGTTGTAGGCAAAGGAAAGTCCGGTGAAACGCACCGGCGCCGGGAAGGCGCGCACGCCCGCGATCGGCACGGTAGCGATCGTGCCCACGAACAGGCCCACCAGGCCGTAGTGCCAGAACAGCGTGGCCGGCGTGCCGGGCAGGCCGCTGTAGAACAGGTAGGCCGTGACGAGCAGGCCGCCCCAGCCGATCAGCATCACGGTGCGGGTGCCGATGCGGTCGCTGGCCCAGCCGGCCAGCACGCAGCCCAGCGTGAGAGTCAGCGTGGCCAATGCGTTGGCCTCCAGCGCCATGGCGGCCGGGATGTGGTGCACCTTCTGCAGATAGGTGGGCGTGTAGAGCACCACCACCACGATGGCGGCCGACAGCACCCAGGTCAGCAGCCCGACGTACACGCAGGCCAGGCGGTGCTCGCGCAGCACGGTGCGCAGCGGCAGTTCGCGCGCCGCGCTGCGGCGGCCGGCCAGCTCCTTGAACACCGGCGTCTCGTGCAGGAAGCGGCGCAGGTACACCGACACCAGCCCGAACACGCCGCCCAGGATGAACGGGATGCGCCAGGCGAAGTCGCTCACCTGCTCGGGCGAGTAGTGACGGTTGATGGCCACCGCGATCAGCGAGCCCAGCAGGATGCCGCCGGTAATGCCCGAGGTCAGCACGCCGATGCCCAGGCCGTAGCGCCTGGCGGGCACGTGCTCGCCCACGAACACCCAGGCGCCGGGCATCTCGCCGCCGATGGCCGCGCCCTGCAGCACGCGCATCGCCAGCAGCAGCAGGGGCGCCGCGACGCCGATGCTCGCGTAGGTCGGCAGCAGGCCGATCACCAGAGTGGGCGCCGCCATCAGGAAGATCGACAACGTGAACATGCGCTTGCGGCCGAAGATGTCGCCGAAATGCGCGATGACGATGCCGCCCACCGGGCGCGCGAGGTAGCCGGCCGCGAAGATGCCGAAGGTCTGCAGCTGGCGCAGCCAGTCGGGCATGTCGGCAGGGAAGAACAGCGCCCCCAGCACGGTGGCGAAGAACACGTAGATGACGAAATCGTAGAACTCCAGCGTGCCGCCGAGTGCGGACAGGCCGAGGGTCTTGTAATCGCTCGAACCGAGCGTGCGCGCCGGTGCCGGCTGCGCGCCGTCCGGGAGGGTTGCTTCTGAGGTCATGGCTGGCAGGAAGGTCTTGGCCGCGCGCCAGCCCGCAGGACCGGGTGAGAAAACGGAAAGAATGGCGCGCCGACGGAAGGCCTGGCCGCATCCGCCGGATAGGCAGCGCGAGAGGCCGGAAAACTGACGGACCGGGTGGGGCCGACCCGTAATCGTAAGTGTTAACCCGGATTCACGCACCCTATGAGCCCGAATCTCGACCCGCCGGGGCGGTTTCTGGGCCGCGCGGTTGAGGGACAATTGACAACATTGCCGCGCTGCATGCGGCTTTCCAACGTCTTTTTCACCAATCTTTCATGAAACGCACCTGGCTGCTATTTGCCCAAGCCGTGACCGTCCTGCTCGCGGCGTACTTCGTCGTCGCGACGCTCAAGCCGGAGTGGATCAACAAGCGCGCGACCTCGCTGGGCGGCGTGGTCTCTATCGTCGAAGCGCCCGCGGGCAGCCCGAACATCCCTGCACCCGGCAGCCTGAGCGCGCCGGCCAAGAAGGCCTCGCCGGCGGTGGTGAGCATCAACACCAGCAAGGCCGCGCAGCGCCACCCGCGCAGCAACGACCCGTGGTTCCGCTTCTTCTTCGGCGACCAGGACGACCAGCCCCAGGTGGGCCTGGGCAGCGGCGTGATCGTCAGCCCCGACGGCTACATCCTCACCAACAACCACGTGGTGGAAGGCGCCGACGAGATCGAGGTGACGCTCAACGACAGCCGCCACGCGCGCGGCAAGGTGATCGGCACCGACCCCGACACCGACCTGGCGGTGCTGAAGATCGAGCTCGACAAGCTGCCGGTGATCGTGCTGGGCGACTCCGACGGTCTGCAGGTCGGCGACCAGGTGCTGGCCATCGGCAACCCCTTCGGCGTGGGCCAGACCGTGACCAGCGGCATCGTCTCGGCGCTGGGCCGCAACCAGCTCGGCATCAACAACTTCGAGAACTTCATCCAGACCGACGCGGCCATCAACCCCGGCAACTCGGGCGGCGCGCTGATCGACGTGAACGGCAACCTGCAGGGCATCAATACCGCGATCTACTCCCGCTCGGGCGGCAGCATGGGCATCGGCTTCGCCATTCCGGTGTCGATGGCCAAGATCGTGCTCGAAGGGATCGTCAAGGAAGGCCAGGTGCGCCGCGGCTGGATCGGCGTGGAGCCCAGCGACCTGTCGCCCGAACTGGCCGAGACCTTCGGCGTGAAAGCCGACGCGGGCGTGATCATCACCGGCGTGCTGCAAAACGGACCCGCCGCCAAGGCCGGCATCCGTCCGGGCGACGTGATCACCTCGGTCGGCGAGAAGAAGACGGACAACGTGCAGGCGCTGCTGACCGCGGTGGCAGGCCTGAAGCCCGGCAGCACCTCGCGCTTCGCGCTGCAGCGCGGCAGCGACAAGATGGAACTGGACGTGACGCCGGGCCTGCGACCGAAGAGCCCGGTGCGGCAAGTGCCCAATCAACAACAGCCGGAGTAAGCAGGAATCTGCCCCAGGTGGGGCTGCATCCGAGGCCCGGCAAAGCCGGTTCCTCGGTGTTTCTGGCTTGTTTCCCCGGGTAAGTCAGCGACTGCGGCGTGCAGTGAGCCCTGCCGCAGGGCTCCAGGGAGCTAGCTGGAGGCCGAGTCGGCGCTCTGCTCTTCTTCGGGCTTCTTGCCGGTGCTGGCGAAGTACTTGGCCCCGATGATGCCCACCTCGTACAGCAGGCACATCGGCACCGCCAGCGCCAGCTGAGACACCACGTCGGGCGGCGTGAGCACCGCGGCCACGACGAACGCGACCACGATGAAGTAGCCGCGGAAGGACTTCAGCTTCTCGATGGTCACCATCTCGAAACGCACCAGCAGCATCACGACGATAGGCACCTGGAACGCCACGCCGAAGGCGATGTAGAGCGACAGGATCGCCTCGACGTAGGAGGAAATGTCGGGCGTCGCCTGCACCGCGGCGGGTGCGAAGCGCTGGATGAAGCTGAACATCTTGTCCAGCACGAAGAGCTGCACGAAGGCGATGCCCGCATAGGCCAGCAGGCTGCCGAAGAAGATCAGCGGCAGCGCGAAGCGCTTTTCGTGGCTGTAGAGGCCCGGTGCGATGAACATCCACGCCTGGTACATGAGCCAGGGCAGCGCCAGCAGCACGGCCGCCATCATCAGCACCTTGAGCGGCACGAAGAAGGGCGAGAACACGCCGATGGCGATCAGCTTCGCGTCGTGCGGCATGTGCGCCTTGATCGGCATCGCGATCAGGTCAATCAGGCCGCCGGGGCCGGGCCAGATGGCCAGCAGGATGCCCGCGACCACGAGGCCGTAGACGCAGTAGAGCAGTCGGTCGCGAAGCTCGACCAGGTGCGCCACGAACGGCTGTTCGGTGCCCGCGAGCTCGTCTTCTTTGTCTTTGCTCTTGCTGTCGGAATCGGCCATTGGGGAAGAAGAGGAGATAGCGTGACGCCGGCCGGCTCCCGGGGAGCGCGGTGGTGGGAGCCCGGCCCTTAGTTGATCTTGTGCGGACGGAAGCGCGCGACGCGCGCCGCGCCCGAGAGCGCCTTGGTGCGCACGCCGTTGCGCGCCTTGTACCACTGCGGCGTGGCGCCCTGCTTCAGGCGCCAGTTCTTGCGCGGATGCTTGTACACGGGCGGCGGTGGCGGCTCGGGTTCGGCCAGCGCCGAGAGGGTTTCGCCCGAACCGCTGAACTGCTTTTCGAACTCGCTCGCGCCCGTGTGGATGCTGTGCTCGACATCGCGCGCCGCATCCTCGACGGTGGTCTTCATCTTGCGGAGCTCGTCGAGCTCCATCGAGCGGTTGACTTCGGCCTTGACGTCGTTCACGTAGCGCTGGGCCTTGCCGAGCAGCGTGCCGACGGTGCGGGCCACGCGCGGCAGCTTTTCAGGGCCGATGACGATCAGCGCCACGACGCCGATCAGCGCCAGCTTCTCAATGCCGAGGTCGAGCACGTGCTGCTGCCCGCGCTCAGGACTTCTGACGCGCTTCGACGTCGATCGCCGACTTGTCGCTGTTGGCCGATTGACCGGTCACCTGCTGGGCGGGAGCCGACGAGGCTGCCGGGGCATCGGAGGACGCGCCGTCCTTCATGCCGTCCTTGAAGCCCTTGACGGCGCCTCCAAGATCCGAACCCATGTTCCGCAGCTTCTTGGTGCCGAAGATCATGACCACGACGAGCAGCACGATCAGCCAGTGCCAGATGGAAAAAGAACCCATGGAGAACTCCTAAGAATGTGTCCGATTTTAGTCGGGCGGAATGTGACAGTTTGTCCTAATGCCCGTCAGCCGCGAAGCCATGGCCGGGGGCCACCCATGACATGGACATGGAGATGGTGAACCTCCTGCCCGCCCTCCGCGCCGGTATTGACCACGACCCGGTAGCCGCCCTCCGGATAGGGCCTGCAGCCCTGCTCCAGCGCCAGCTTGGGCGCCAAGGTCATGATCTTGCCCATCAGCGCCGAATCTTCGGGCGTCAGCTGGGCCATCGAGGCGATGTGCTTCTTGGGCACAAGCATGAAATGCACCGGCGCCCAGGGCGCGATGTCGTGGAAGCCGAACAGGTCCTCGTCTTCGTAGACCTTGCGGGAGGGAATCTTGCCCTCGATGATTTTGCAGAAGATGCAGTTCGGATCAGATGACATCTTTGGGTTCCATGGGACGGCTGTCGTTCATCCGGATCATGCCTTTCACGATCCGGTAGAGGAACCACAGCGAGATCAGGCTCCAGGCAATCCAGCCCGGCACCAGAAACAGCAGCCAGAGCCACGAGGTGACGATATACAGCAGCCCCGCCCACAGCACCGAGCGGATGCGCCAGCTGAAGTGCGAGGCCTGCCAGGTGCCGGCCGCGTCGTCGCGCTTCACGAAGTCGATCACCAGCGCGATCAGCAAGAGCAGCACGGACGCCTGCGCCCCCGGAACCACGGCGCCGATGGCCACGATCAGGTGCAGGATGTAGCTGACCCAGCCCCAGGTCTTGAGCGAGTCGTCGGGTTCCACTTTCACGATGTCGTTGGCCATGGCGGATGTCCTTTCAATCGTTGGGTGCTTCGGATTCCCGCGCCTTCACCTTGCGAAGCGCCTTTTCCTCGATGCCGCTGGTGCCCTCTCGGCGCTCCAGCTCCGCGGTGACGTCGGAAGGGGAAAAACCGTAGTGCGCCAGCGCCACCATGGTGTGGAACCACAGGTCGGCCACTTCGTTCACGATTTTCGAGCGGTCGCCGCCGTGGTCGGCGTCCTTGGCGGCCATCACGACCTCGGTGGCTTCCTCGCCGATCTTCTTGAGGAAGGCGTCGGGGCCCTTGTGCAGCAGGCGGGCGACGTAGCTCTTCTCGGGGTCGCCGCCACGCGCCGGCAGGCGGCTTTCGATGACCGCGGCCAGGCGTGCGAGGGCGTCGGAGGTGCTGGCGGCGTTGTCGTTGTTCACTGTGCCGGTCATTTGTAGATCGATTCCGGGTCTTTCAAGACGGGTTCGACCGCGGTCCAGCCGCCGTTGTCGTACTTGTTGAAGAAGCAGCTGTGGCGGCCGGTGTGGCAGGCGATGCCGGGCTCGTGGCCGAGCTGGGTGACCTTCAGCAGCACCACGTCGTTGTCGCAGTCCAGGCGGATCTCGTGCACGGTCTGCACGTGGCCCGACTCCTCGCCCTTGAACCACAGCTTGTTGCGCGAGCGGCTGAAATACACCGCACGGCCCAGCTCGGCGGTCTTTTCGAGCGCCTCGCGGTTCATCCAGGCGAACATCAGCACGTCGTTGCTGCCTTGTTCCTGCGCGATCACGGGCACCAGGCCGTTCGCGTCCCACTTCACTTCATCGAGCCAGTTCATGGACGGTATTGTCGGGGATGGCAAAAGACCCTCGAACAGCCGTCCGGCGGGCCTTCAGGAGGGTCATTCAGCGGTCGATGCGCACGGGAATGCCCCGCGCGGCCATGCGGGCCTTGGCCTCGCCCACTGTGTGCTCGCCGTAGTGGAAGATGCTCGCGGCCAGCACGGCGTCGGCGCCGCCGGTCTGGATGCCGTCGGCCAGGTCGTCCAGGCTGCCCACGCCGCCCGAGGCGATCACGGGCACGTTCACGGCGTTGCTCACCGCGCGGGTCAGCTCCAGGTCGAAGCCGCTCTTGGTGCCGTCGCGGTCCATGCTGGTCAAGAGGATCTCACCGGCACCGCGGCGCGCCATCTCGGTCGCCCATTCGACGGCGTCCAGGCCGGTGTTCTTGCGCCCGCCGTGGCTGTAGACGTCCCAGCCCGCGCCGCGCGTGGCGGCCTCTTCGGGGCTGCGGCGCTTGGCGTCGATGGCGACCACGATGCACTGCGAGCCGTATTTCTGGGACGCGTCGCTGATCACCTGCGGATCGGCGATGGCGGCCGAGTTGAAGCTGGTCTTGTCGGCGCCCGCATTGAGCAGCCGCCGCACGTCGGCCACGGTGCGTACGCCGCCGCCCACGGTCAGCGGAATGAAGACCTGGGAAGCCACTGCCTCGATGATCGGCAGGATCAGGTCGCGGCCGTCGCTGGTGGCGGTGATGTCGAGGAAGGTGAGCTCGTCGGCGCCCTGGGCGTTGTAGCGCGCGGCGATCTCGACCGGATCGCCGGCATCGCGCAGTTCGACGAAATTGACGCCCTTGACGACACGGCCGCCGGTGACGTCGAGGCAGGGAATGATGCGTTTGGCGAGCATGAGGTGATGGACAACCGGTAGGAAATCAGAGAACGCAAAGCTGTTGCCAGCCCTGCCATTGGGCGCCGGGCGCCAGGAACACGGGCTCGTCGATGCGGGCCGCCTCCACGCACAGCATGTGGCGAAAGCCGTCGGCGGGCATGTCGGCGAGTTTCGCACCGAGCACCGCGCCGGGGTTCCAGACCACGGTTTCGCTGCAGGTCGCGCTTTGGGAAATCTCGAGCGTGCCGCCCGGCTGAACCAGCCTCAGCGGATGGGCGGGCGCGGCATAGACGCTGTCGAACTCTGCATCGAAATGCAACGCCGCCGCGGTTTCCGCGCGGCGGTCGTCGCGCAGCGAATCCCAGCGGTTGGCGCCTTGCAGGCCCTCGAGCCGCACGCCGGAGATGTCGTCGACGCGCAGGTAGGTGTGCAGCGCGGCGGCAAAGGTCCAGGGCGTGGTGTCGATGTTGACCAGCGTGAGCGTCGTGCGCAGACCGCCGGCGGACAGGGTGGCTTCCAGCCGCGCCTCAAAAGCGTGCGGCCAGAGCTTTCGGGTGGCTTCGGAATCGCGAAGCGTCAGCTGCAGCGTCTCGGGCGCATCCGAAACCTCGTGCACCCAAGGCAAATTGCGCATGAATCCATGCTTGGGCAACATGCCGCGCTGGTTGAATTGGGGGCAGCAAATGGGCACGCCGCCGCGAATGGCCGTCTGCCCGTCGAACACCGCGGAAGGGCTCAGGTAAAGCCTTTCCACTCCGTCGGCCGCGGTCCACGAGAGCACTTGCGCACCATGCAAAGCCACCGTGAGGGCGCTGCCATCGCTGCCGGTGGCACGCAATGCGGGCTGGCCGCGAAACTCGATCGGGGTGATTTCCATGGCGAGAATTGTAGGCAGCGCCCGTACCGTGGCACGGAATTGGCATCAAGGGCCATTGCGTGCCCGGGGCCTTCTTGGATACCCTGTGATCGCTTGCATCGAGGGACAACGTGCAAGTCGGTCCCGTGCACTCGAAAAACTACTCTCACACGACAAAAAGGGGATACGCATGAAGAAGCTGCCCATGGCCGCCTGGATCCTGATCGCGATGGTGCTCGGCATCATCGTCGGCTACATGATCTTCTCGAGCTTTCCGGACAAGAAAGCCGCAAAGGAAATCGCGGACTACGTCTCCATCGTCTCGGACGTGTTCCTGCGCCTGATCAAGATGCTGATCGGCCCGCTGGTGTTCTCCACGCTGGTAGTGGGCATCGCGCACATGGGCGACGCCAAGTCGGTCGGCCGCGTGTTCGGCAAGGCCATCGGCTGGTTCCTCACCGCTTCGCTGATCTCGCTGGTCATCGGCCTGGTCATGGCCAACCTGCTCAAGCCCGGCGAGAACCTCGGCCTGCCGCTGCCCGACATCGGCGCCTCGGCCAACCTGGCCACTTCGAAATTCACGCTGAAGGACTTCGTGAGCCACACGGTGCCGAAGTCCTTCGTCGAGGCCATGGCCAACAACGAGATCCTTCAGATCGTGGTGTTCTCGATGTTCTTCGGCGTGGCGCTGGCCTCGCTGGGCGACAAGGCAAAGACGCTGGTCGCCGCCATCGAGGAGCTCTCGCACGCGATGCTCAAGATCACCGGCTATGTGATGAAGCTCGCACCGCTGGCCGTGCTGGCCGCCATGGCCGCGACGGTGGCGGTCAACGGCCTGGGCATCCTGCTGAAGTTCGCGGTGTTCATGGGCGACTTCTACCTGGGTCTCTTCGTGCTGTGGAGCGTGCTGATCCTGGCGGGCTTCCTGTTCCTGGGCCCGCGCGTCTTCAAGCTGCTGGTGCTCATCAAGGAAGCCTTCCTGCTGTCGTTTGCCACGGCCAGTTCCGAAGCCGCCTATCCGAAGATCCTGCAGGCGCTCGACCGTTTCGGCGTGAAGCGCAAGATCTCCAGTTTCGTGATGCCGATGGGCTACTCGTTCAACCTCGACGGCTCGATGATGTACTGCACCTTCGCCGTGCTCTTCATCGCGCAGGCCTACAACATCCACATGCCGATCAGCACGCAGATCACGATGCTGCTGATCCTGATGCTCACCTCCAAGGGCATGGCCGGCGTGCCGCGCGCCTCGCTGGTGGTGATCGCCGCCACGCTGAACCACTTCGACATTCCCGAGGCCGGCCTGCTGCTGATCCTGGGCGTGGACACCTTCCTCGACATGGGCCGCTCGGCCACCAACGCGGTGGGCAACTCCATCGCCACGGCGGTGGTCGCCAAGTGGGAAGGCGAGCTGCTCTCCGAGAGCGATGCCGAGGTCAATGCCAAGGCGCTCGACGAAGAGGCCAACGCCACCCTCGCCCACCCGGCGCACGCCTGAGCCGAAGCACCATGAAGCGCATCGGCACACTGCCATCCGCTTTCGCCGCGCTGCTGGCGGCCGTGGTCCTTGCTGCCGTCCTGCCCGCGACTCCCGCGCGGGCGCAGGAACAGCTCAGCGGCACGCTGGCCAAGGCCCGCGAGACCGGCGCCATCACCATCGGCTACCGCGAGTCGTCGGTGCCGTTCTCGTACCTCAATGCGCGCGGCGAGCCCATCGGCTATTCGATCGAGCTGTGCCGCGCGCTGGTGACGGCCATCGAGGACGCGGTCAACAAGAGTCTCGCCATCAAGTGGGTGCCCGTGACCTCCGACTCGCGCATCGACGCGGTCGCAAGCGGCAAGGTCGACCTGGAGTGCGGCTCCACCACCAACAACCTCGAACGCCAGAAGCGCGTGAGCTTCTCGCCGACGATGTTCGTCTCGGGCACCAAGGTGCTGGTGAAGAAGGGCTCGCCGATCAAGTCGTTCCGCGACCTCGCGGGCAGGAAGGTGGCCGTCACTGCCGGCACTACCAACGAGAAGACGCTGCGCGAGCTGTCGGAGAAGTTCAAGCTGAACATCAACCTGCAGGTGACGCGCGACCACGCCGAATCGTTCGGGCTGGTGAAGAGCGGCCAGGCCGATGCCTTCGCGACCGACGACGTGCTGCTCTACGGCCTGATCGCGCAGGACGCCGCCAAGGCCGACTACGAAGTGGTCGGCGACTTCCTCTCCTACGACCCCTACGGGATCATGTACCGCAAGGGCGACCCGCAGCTGAACAAGGTGGTCGTCGACACCTTCCAGGTGCTGGCGGAAGACGGCGAGATCGAGCGGCAGTACAAGCGCTGGTTCCTGCGCAAGCTGCCCTCGGGGGAAAGCATCAACCTGCCGATGAGCGCGCAGCTGGAAACGATCATCCAGACGATGTCGGTGAAGGCCGAATAGACAGGCTTCCTATCTTGCAGGCCATTCCCATCGCGGGATCTCGCTCATGTCGAGATTCGCGATGCGCGTTTCGCCGAACTGCTTTTCGAGCACCACCGGCTGCAGGCCTTCGCTGTCGTCCAGCGCGGCGATCAGCCGGGCGGCGTGCGACACCACGATCACCTGCGACTGCCGCGCGGCCTGCGCAATCAACCGCCCCAGGGCCGGCAGCAGATCGGGATGCAGGCTGGTCTCGGGCTCGTTGAGCACCAGCAGCGCGGGCGGACGGGGCGTGAGCAGCGCCGCGATCCACAACAGGTAGCGCAGGGTGCCGTCGGACAGTTCGGCGGCTGTAAGGGGCCGCAGCAGGCCGTGCTGGCGCATCAGCGTCTCGAAGCGGTCGCCTGTCACCTGAACCTCGATGCTTGCGCCGGGGAAGGCGTCGTCCACCGCGCGGTCGAGCGCTTCGCCGTCGCCGATCTCGCGGATGGTCTGCAACGCCGCGGCCAGGTCAGCGCCGTCGTTGGACAGCACAGGCGTGTACGTGCCCAGTTGAGGCTGGCGAGCGGGCGCATCGGCGTCGGAGCGGAAGTGGTCGTAGAAGCGCCAGGAGCGCATCTGCTCGCGCAGCGCGAGCATCTCGGGCGCGTCGCGCGGGTCGGCGTGCTCGGTCATCATGCTGGCGAAGGCGGGAATCGGCCGGCCGACGGCCTGCCAGCCCTTGCCGTCGCGCAGCCGCAGCGCGGCGCCCTTGCGGTCGACCAGGTGCGTCGAGGGGCGCAGCAGCGGGCCGCTCCAGATGGCTTCGTGCTTGATCTGCGGGTCGTGCGAGAACGCGGTGGACGGAATCGGCGGCGGCAGGCCGATGTCGATGGCGTAGCCGAAGTCTTCCGCCTCGACGCCGGCGAAGCCCAGCTTCAGGGCCACGGGCTCGCTGCGCCCGGTGCCCTGCACCGGCACGTCGCCCCGCAGCATGGCCGCCGAGAAACGCTCGGGCCCTGCCCACAAAGTCGATGAAAGCCCGCCCTCGCGCACCAGCGAGCGGATCACGCCGCCGTTGGCGATGTCGGCCAGAAGCCGCATCGCGCGGTATACGCTCGACTTTCCGCTGCCGTTGGCTCCGGTCACCACCGTGAGCCGGCCCAGCGGCACGGTCAGCTGCCGCAGCGATCGGTAGTTGGCGATGGCGAGCGCGGAGAGCACGCGCTGCGCGGCAGGAAGGTCAGGCGGCCAGTTCGTCCGCGCGGGCCTGCGCGGCGGCGAAGTCGAGGTCGCCCGAATAGATGGCGCGGCCGCAGATCACGCCCTCGACGCCGTCGGATTCGACCGCGCAGAGCTTGTCGATGTCGGCCATGTTCGACAGGCCGCCCGATGCGATCACCGGAATGGTCAGCGCCTGCGCCAGCTTGACGGTGGCCTCGATGTTGATGCCCGAGAGCATGCCGTCGCGGCCGATGTCGGTGTAGATGATCGATTCGACGCCGTAGTCCTCGAACTTCTTGCCCAGGTCGGCCACCTCGTGGCCCGTGAGCTTGCTCCAGCCGTCGGTGGCGACCTTGCCGTCCTTCGCGTCCAGGCCCACGATGATGTGGCCGCCGAAGGCGCTGCAGGCGTCCTTCAGGAAGCCGGGGTTCTTGACCGCGGCGGTGCCGATGATCACGTAGCGCAGGCCGTCGTCGATGTAGCGCTCGATGGTGTCGAGGTCGCGGATGCCGCCGCCGAGCTGCACCGGGATGTCGTCGCCAACCTCCTTCAGGATCGCCTTGATCGCCGCGTGGTTCTGCGGCTTGCCGGCGAAGGCGCCGTTCAGATCGACCAGGTGCAGCCGCCGAGCTCCGGCCTCGACCCACTTGCGGGCCATGGCAGCGGGGTCTTCGCTGAAGATGGTGGACTGGTCCATGTCGCCCTGCTTGAGGCGAACGCAGTGGCCGTCTTTGAGATCAATGGCGGGAATGAGGAGCATGGAAGTGACGCGAGTGTGCGAAATCCGGGCTGTCGAAGCTTGGGCCCGGCCGGAAAAATAGGTTCAGGGATTCCAGTGGAGGAAATTGCGATATAGCTGCAGCCCATGGTCCGCACTCTTCTCCGGGTGGAACTGGGTTGCAAAAATGTTATCGCGTGCGATGGCCGCGGTAAAGCTCGCGCCATATTCCGCCTCGCCCACACTGTGTCTGGGGTCGGCCGGGCGGGCATAGAAGCTGTGCACGAAATAGAAATAGCTGAGGTCAGGCACCCCGGCCCACACCGCGTGCGGCTGGGCCTGGCGCACCTGGTTCCAGCCCATCTGCGGCACCTTGAAGCGGCTGCCGTCGGGCTGCAGGCGGCCGGCCAGGTCGAACTTGACCACCTCGCCGGGAATGAGGCCCAGGCCGTCGGTCGGGCCCTCGTCGCTGCGCGACAGCATCATCTGCATGCCCACGCACACGCCGAAGAGCGGCTTGCTGGCCGCCGCCTCGAGCACCGATTCCTGCAGGCCCGAGTCGCGCAGCTCGCGCATGCAGTCGGGCATGGCGCCCTGCCCCGGCAGCACCACGCGGGTGGCCTTGCGGACCACGTCGGGGTCGGAGGTGACGAACACTTCCACGCCCACCTGGTCGGCCGCATGGCGCACGGCCTGCGACACGGAGTGCAGGTTGCCCATGCCGTAGTCGACGACCGCGACGGTGTTGGCTGCTACAGATTTCATAGCTGATTGACAAACGCGTTCAGAGCGAGCCCTTGGTCGAGGGAATGACACCGGCGGAACGGGGATCGAGTTCGAGCGCGCCGCGCATGGCGCGCGCGAAGGCCTTGAACACCGTCTCGCACTGGTGGTGCGCGTTGACGCCCTTGAGGTTGTCGATGTGCAGCGTGACGAAGGCGTGGTTCACGAAGCCTTGGAAGAACTCGTAGGTGAGCTGGCTGTCGAAGGCGCCGATCATCCCGCTGGTGAAGGGCACGTGCATCACGAGGCCCGGACGGCCCGAGAAGTCGATGACGACGCGGCTCAGGGCTTCGTCCAGCGGCACGTATGCGTGGCCGTAGCGGCGGATGCCCTTCTTGTCGCCGATGGCCTTGGCCACGGCCTGGCCCAGCGTGATGCCGACGTCTTCCACCGTGTGATGACCGTCGATGTGCAGGTCGCCCTGGCAGTCGATGTCGAGGTCGATCAGCCCGTGGCGGGCGATCTGGTCGAGCATGTGGTCGAAGAAGCCGATACCGGTAGCAAGCTTGGCCTTGCCAGTGCCGTCGAGGTTGACGCTGACGGTGATCTTCGTCTCGGCGGTGTTGCGGGTGACCGTCGCTGTGCGATCGGCGCTGCCCGGGTTGGTGGGGGTGGTCATAGTGAGGCTTCGAGTGCCGCGAGCATCCGCGCATTCTCGTCGGCCGTTCCGACGGTGAGGCGCAGGCAGTTTGCGAGCAGTTCGTGCATTTTAGAAACGTTCTTGATCAGAACCCCGTGTGCCTTCATGCCCTCGAAGGTCTTGGCGGCATCGGGCACGCGCAAAAGAATCATGTTGGCGTCGCTGGGCCAGGTCTTCACGCCGGGCAGGCGGCCGAGGCCCATCATCAGGCGCTCGCGCTCCTCGCGGATCTGCCGGGCCTGCGCCTCGAACACGTCGGCGTGCTCCAGCGCGAAGAGCGCGCACTCGCAGTTCAGCACGCTGATGTTGTAGGGCGGGCGCACCTTGTCGATCTGGGCGACCAGCGCGGCCGGGCCCATGAGGTAGCCCAGGCGGATGCCGGCCAGGCCGAACTTGCTGAGCGTGCGCATCAGCAGCACGTGGCTGTGCCTGGCCAGCCGGTCGATGTAGCTGCGCGCGGCGAAGGGCTGGTAGGCCTCGTCGATTGCCACCAGGCCGCCCTGCGCGCCCTGGGCCTCGACGATCCGCTCCAGCACCGCGTCGTCCCAGAGGTTGGCCGTCGGGTTGTTCGGGTACGCGAGGTACACGATGGCAGGCTTCTCGCGCTCGATGGCGGCCAGCATGGCGGCCTCGTCGAGTTCGAAGTCGGCCGTGAGCGGCACGCCGACGAAGCGCAGCCCCTGCAACTTCGCGCTCATGGCGTACATGACGAAGCCGGGCACCGGCGCCAGCACGGTGGCGCCGGGCTTGTCGCAGGCGATGGCCAGCAGCGAGATCAGCTCGTCCGAGCCGTTGCCCAGCATCAGCTCGAAGCCCTCGGGCATCTGCGCGTGCGCGGCCAGCGCGCGGCGCAGATCGGCGCCACGCTCACCCGGGTAGCGGTTGAGCGCCAGCGCGCCAAGCCGCGCGCCGAGTTCGGCCTGCAGCGCGGGCGGCAGGCCGAAGGGGTTTTCCATGGCGTCGAGCTTGATGAAGCCGGTGGCGTCCTGCACCGCGTAGGCGTGCATGGCCCGCACATCCTCGCGGATGCGGTCGAGCGGAAGGCGGGCGGGTTCGGAAGGAGCAGCGGTCATCGGGTGCAGCGGTAGCTGTTTCGGAGGGCGCCGGCCATGACCAGTTGCACTGGCATGTCGGCTTCGTAACTGTCGGCGTTGCGGCTCAGCTCCGTCTGATAGAGCGAGCGCGCCATGGAAGGCTCGAGGCGGCGGCCCTCGACGCAGAAGATGGGCTTCTGCCCGTTGCGCTGCGAAGACTCGACGCCTTCGCGCAGGCCCTCGAGCACGCCGACGAGGTAGTAGCTGGCGTAGGCCTTGCCGTCCTTCTCGCCGGCTTCGAGCGTGCGCAGTTCGCGGATGCTCATGGCCTGCGCGCCGGTTGCGGCCGCCGCCAGTACGAGCAGCAGGAAGGCGGCACGCTTCATGGGGCTCACTTGCGGTAGCGCGGCGGCGGCGCGTAGGCGCCGTCGGCCGGGAAGGCGCTGGGCTGCGCCGGGGCTGCGTCGCGGCGCTGGCGGCGGGGCGCGTCGCGCTCCTCCAGCTCGAACAGCGCGGCGCCGATCACGCCGATATTGCGCACGTCGCCGGCCTCGGTGTTGGCGGCATAGGCGCGGCCGGGCGCGGAAAAGCGGAAGGCCGCCACCTCGTTCTGGCTCTTGCGGAAGCCCTCGATGGTCAGCGACTGCAGCGGACGCAGCACGTAGCCGCCGTTGCGCAGGCTGCCGGGCTTGCCGTTGAGCACGTCCAGGCCGTCGACCGTGGCGATCACCTCGTAGCTGCGCTCGCTCAGGTTGCGAAAGCGCAGCGTGTAGCGCGAGCCTTCGACGCCGGCAAGGCGGAACATGTCGTCGCCACCGGCACCGCGGCGGGCGCGCTGCAGCGGCAGCGGACGGCCGTCCTCGTCGAGCACCGACCATTCGATGTCGCCATCGGCCAGCAGCAGGTTCAGCCGGCGCTCGGGATTGCCGCCCACCGCGCGGCGCACGGCGGAGGCTTCGTTGTAGCCCAGCGAGGCCACGTCGTCCGGCCGGCTGGAGAGGCGCTTGGCTTCGACCGTGCGGGTCTTCGACTCGATGCCCTCGCCCCACTGCGTGCCGAGTTGCGGCGCGGGCGCCGCCGGCGCGGCGGCGCTGGGCGTGGCTGTTGCGGCCACCGATTCGCGCGGCGCCTGCGGCATCTGGCTGCAGGCGGCCAGGAGCGCGGCGCCCGCGATGGCAGTGGCGGCGAGCCTGAACAGGCGCGAACCCGAACGCAAACTGAAATGCAAACCGAAAAGACGATCGATCATCAGGCGTGCTCCCCCCGCATGCGGGTTGTTGTTGGACTTCAGATCTTACGCAGCCGCATCCGGGCGGCCTCGGCGTGCGCCTGCAGGCCTTCGCCCTCGGCCAGCGTCACGGCGATGGGGCCCAGCACCTGCGCGCCGGCCTCGCTGACCTCGATCAGGCTGGAGCGCTTCTGGAAGTCGTACACGCCCAGCGGGCTCGAGAAGCGCGCCGTGCCGCTGGTGGGCAGCACGTGGTTCGGCCCGGCGCAGTAGTCGCCCAGGCTCTCGCTGGTGAAGGCGCCGAGGAAGATCGCACCGGCGTGGCGCAAGAGCGGCTCCCAGCGGTTCGGCTCGCCGCTGCTCACTTCCAGGTGCTCGGGGGCGATGCGGTTGCTGATCTCGCAGGCCTCTTCCATGCTCTTCGTGTGGATCAGCGCGCCGCGGCCGTTGAGCGAGGCGGCGATGATCTCCGCGCGCGGCATCGTGGGCAGCAGGCGGTCGATCTCGGCCTGCACGCGGTCGATGTAGGCCGCATCGGGGCACAGCAGGATGCTCTGGGCCAGCTCGTCGTGCTCGGCCTGGCTGAACAGGTCCATCGCCACCCACTCGGGCGGCGTGGTGCCGTCGGCCAGCACCAGGATCTCGCTGGGGCCCGCGATCATGTCGATGCCCACCGTGCCGAACACGCGGCGCTTGGCGGCGGCCACGTAGGCGTTGCCGGGGCCGGTGATCTTGTCGACGGCGGGGATGGTGGCGGTGCCGTAGGCCAGCGCCGCGACGGCCTGCGCGCCGCCGATGGTGAACGCGCGGGTCACGCCGGCCACGTAGGCCGCAGCGAGCACCAGCACGTTGCGCTCGCCCTTCGTGGACGACTGCCCGCCTGCGCCGCCGGTTGCCACGCTGCCTTTCACGGGCGTCGGGACCACCATGATGATTTCGCCGACGCCTGCCACGTGGGCCGGGATCGCATTCATCAGCAGGCTCGACGGATAGGCCGCCTTGCCGCCCGGCACGTAGATGCCCACGCGGTCGAGCGGCGTGACCTTCTGGCCCAGCAGCGTGCCGTCCGCGTCGCGGTAGCTCCAGCTCTCGCCGCTGGCCTTCTTCTGGGCCTCGTGATAGCTGCGCACGCGGTCGGCGGCAGCCTGCAGCGCATCGCGCTGTGCGGCGGGTAGCGAATCGAAGGCCTCCTTGAAATCGGCCTGCGTCAGTTCGAGCTCGGACATGGTGGTTGCGCCGAGACCGTCGAAGCGGCGCGTGTACTCGAGCACCGCCTCGTCGCCGCGCTTGCGCACATCGGCCAGGATGTCGGCCACCACCTTCTCGATGGCCGCGTCGGCGTCCGCCGACCAATGCAGCCGCGCCTTGAATTCAGCGTCGAAGGAGGCGGATGTGGTTGTGAGGCGAGAAGGTGTAGCTTTCATGATCTTTTCGGGGAACACCGCGGAACCGGCTTCGCCGGGCCGCAGGTGTTGCCCCCGGCGAGGGGGTTGGCGGACCACACGAAGTGGGGAAGCCTGGGGGAGAGCCTCATATCGCGGAAGCGAAGGCGTCGATGATGTGGCGCATCGGCTCGCGCTTGAGCTTCAGCGCGGCCTGGTTGACGACGAGGCGCGCGCTGATGTCCATGATGCGCTCCACCTCGACGAGGTGATTGGCCTTGAGCGTGTTGCCGGTGGAGACCAGGTCGACGATGGCGTCGGCCAGGCCCGTGAGCGGCGCCAGCTCCATGCTGCCGTAGAGCTTGATCAGGTCGACGTGCACGCCCTTGCTGGCGAAGAAGTCGCGCGCGAGACCCACGTACTTGGTGGCCACGCGCAGGCGCGAGCCCTGCTTCACGGCCGAGGCGTAGTCGTAGTCGGCGCGCACGGCCACGCTCAGGCGGCAGGCTGCGATGCGCAGATCGAGCGGCTGGTACAGGCCCTGGTTGCCGTGCTCCAGCAGCACGTCGAGGCCGGTCACGCCGAGGTCGGCGCCGCCGTACTGCACGTAGGTGGGCACGTCGGAGGCGCGCACCAGCACCACGCGCACGTCGGGGCGGGTGGTTTCGAGAATGAGCTTGCGCGACTTCTCGGGGTCTTCTGTGACCTCGATGCCGGCGGCGGCCAGCAGGGGCATCGTCTCCTCGAAGATGCGGCCTTTGGAAAGCGCCAAAGTAATCATGCGGCTGCGGCTCCGGTCAGTCGTTCGATGTCGGCGCCGAGGCCGCGCAGCTTGGCTTCCATGCGGTCGTAGCCCCGGTCGAGGTGGTAGATGCGGTCGACCAGCGTCTCGCCCTCGGCCACGAGGCCGGCGATGACGAGGCTGGCGGACGCGCGCAGGTCGGTGGCCATCACGGTGGCGCCCGAGAGCTGCTGCACGCCCTCGACCATCGCCACCTTGCCTTCGACGTGGATGTGGGCGCCCAGGCGCACCATCTCGTTCACGTGCATGAAGCGGTTCTCGAAGATGGTCTCGGTGACCATCGAGGCGCCGCGCGCGATCACGTTCAGGGCCATGAACTGGGCCTGCATGTCGGTCGGGAAGCCGGGGTATTCGGTGGTGCTGAAACTCTGCGCCTTCAGGTGCTCGTAGGCCGGGCCTTTGGAGCTGATGCGCACGCCGTCTTTTTCGGGCTTGACGGTGCAGCCGGCGTCGCGCAGCTTGTCGATCACGGCATCGAGGTGGTCGCCGCGCGCATGGCGCAGGAAGGCCTCGCCGCCCGTGGCTGCGACGGCGCACATGAAGGTGCCTGCCTCGATGCGGTCGGCCACCACGGCATGTTCGCAGCCGTGCAGCTTCTCGACGCCCTGGATGCGGATGTGGCTGGTGCCGTGGCCCTCGATCTTCGCGCCCATGCGGATCAGCATTTCGGCCAGGTCGACGATCTCGGGCTCCTGCGCGGCGTTCTCCAGCAGCGTCTCGCCTTCGGCCAGCGCGGCCGCCATGAGGAAATTCTCGGTGCCGGTGACGGTGACCATGTCGGTCAGGATGCGCGCGCCCTTCAGCCGCGTGCGCCCGGCCGGCAGGCGCGCGACCATGTAGCCGTGGTCGACCACGATCTCGGCGCCCATGGCCTGCAGGCCCTTGATGTGCTGGTCGACCGGACGCGAGCCGATGGCGCAGCCGCCCGGCAGCGACACCTTGGCATGGCCGAAGCGCGCCAGCAGCGGGCCCAGGGCCAGCACGGAGGCGCGCATGGTCTTCACGAGTTCGTAAGGCGCCTCGGGCTTGCTCAGGTCGCCCGCGTCGAGACGGACGGTGCCGCTGTCATCGCGCTCGGCCGACACGCCCATGTTGCGCACCAGCTTGAGCATGGTCGACACGTCCTGCAGGCGCGGCACGTTGTGCAGCACCACGGGCTGGTCGGTCAGCAGGGCCGCGCACAACTCGGGCAGCGCTGCGTTCTTGGCGCCGGAAATGAGTACTTCGCCGCGGAGCTCTCGCCCGCCGCGAATCAGAAGTTTGTCCATCGAAGTTCCAGCGAAATCAGGAGGCCACGAGGGGCCGGGGAGTTATTTTTCCACCGCCGCCCATTCGGCCGGCGTGTATGTCTTCATCGAAAGCGCATGCACCTCGTCGGTGTGCATTTTCGCACCCAGGGTGGCGTAGACCCGCTGGTGGCGCTGGATCGAGCGCTTGCCCTCGAATTCGGCCGAGACGATGGTCGCGTACCAATGTCGGCCATCGCCCTCCAGCGAGATGTGCTCGCACGGCAGGTGGGCAGTGATGATGGCTTGGAGCTGGTCAGCGGTCATGGGAGTCGTGAAATGAGGCGTTCAGCCTCTGATTTTGTAGCCGATACGCAGGAGATGGATGGCGATGGCGCTCACCACCAGCCAGGCGGTGCCGACAATGCCCAGGCTGAGCCAGGGCGAGGCGTCGCTCACGCCGAAGAAGCCATAACGGAAGCCGTCGATCATGTAGAAGAACGGGTTCAGGTGGCTGACGTTCTGCCAGAATGGCGGCAGCGAGCTGATCGAATAGAACACGCCCGACAGGAAGGTCATGGGCATGATCAGGAAATTCTGGAACACCGCCATCTGGTCGAACTTCTCGGCCCAGAGGCCGGCGATGAGCCCCAGCGTACCCAGCATGGCCGAGCCCAGCAGCGCGAACACCAGGATCCACACCGGCGCCACGAAGCCCGGCATCGCGAAGAAGATGGTGATGGCGAACACGCCCAGTCCCACGGCCAGCCCGCGGATGATCGACGAGCCCACGTAGGCGAAGAACCAGCCCCAGTGCGACAGCGGCGTGAGCAGCACGAAGACCAGGTTGCCCATGATCTTGCTCTGGATGATCGACGACGAACTGTTGGCGAAGGCGTTCTGCAGCACGCTCATCATCACCAGGCCCGGAATGAGGAAGGCGGTGTAGCCGACCGTGCCGTAGACCTTCACGTGGTCTTCGAGCACGTGGCCGAACACCATCAGGTACAGCAGCGCGGTGAGTACCGGCGCGCCCACGGTCTGGAAGCCGACCTTCCAGAAGCGCAGCGTCTCCTTGTAGAGCAGCGCCCGCCAGCCTGTGACCGCCATCATCTTGCGACCTCCAGCGGGGTCTGCTCGCCGGCCATCAGGTCGATGAACACGTCTTCCAGGTCGGCCTTGCGCATTTCCACGTCTTCCACAGCGACGCCGGCTTCGCGAATGGCGGCCAGCAGTTGTTCGACTTCATGCGCGTTCTGCGCCGGCAGCTGCACGATGCGCCCGGTGATGCGCGCATGCTGAGCGATGGCCCAGGGCAGCATCGCGTCGGTCTTGAAGCGCAGCACGTTGCTCGCGGCCGACTTCAGCAGCTCGCTGGTGCGGTCGAGCGCGATCACCTTGCCCAGCTTGAGCATCGCGATGCGGCTGCACAGCGCCTCGGCCTCTTCGAGATAGTGGGTGGTGAGCAGCACGGTGCTGCCCTGCTTGTTGAGCCTGGCGACGAACTGCCACAGCGTCTGGCGCAGCTCGACGTCGACGCCGGCGGTGGGCTCGTCGAGCACGATCACCGGCGGCTTGTGCACCAGCGCCTGCGCCACCAGCACGCGGCGCTTCATGCCGCCCGAAAGCTGGCGCATGTTGGCCGTGGCCTTGTCGGCGAGGCCCAGGCTCTGCAGCAGCTCGTCGATCCAGGCCTCGTTGTTCTTGATGCCGAAGTAGCCCGACTGGATGCGCAGCGATTCGCGCACGTTGAAGAAGGGGTCGAACACCAGCTCCTGCGGCACGATGCCGAGCTGGCGGCGCGCCTGCGCGTAGTCGCGCTGCACATCGAAACCATGGACGCTGATGGCACCGGCCGTGGGCCTCGACAGGCCCGCGAGCATGCTGATCAGGGTGGTCTTGCCCGCGCCGTTCGGGCCGAGCAGGCCGAAGAACTCGCCCTCCTCGATCTGGAAGCTGACCTCGTCGACCGCCTTGAGCCCGGACTTGCCCTGGGCTTTCTGCTGTCTGGAAGGGGGATAGGTCTTGGAGACCGACTGGAATGAGATCGCGGGCATGGGAGCCCGCGATTTTAAGGTGCCGTTACTTTTTCAGGGCGCGGCGGGTAAAAGGCCCGCAATGCCGTACAGCGCGGCCAGTTCACGTAGCCGGGGAGACAGGCCCTTGACCGAGAAACCACGGCCCAGCGCACTCGACTCGCGCCGACATTCGAGCAGCACGGCCAGTGCCGACGAATCGAACTGGGTCAGCGCCGTCGCATCGACCACGGTGGACGACGAGTCGGCCTGGCCCTTCAGCCCCTGCTGCAGCATGCGCATGCAGGCGGGGGCCTCGTCATGGGTGAGTCGGGCGGGCAGGACCAGCATCGCGCGCAGCTCCGTCTCAGCCCTTGCCGTTGCCCTTGTTGCGCGCGGCGAGCGCGGCGATCAGGCCGTCGATGCCGCTCTTGTTGATTTCCTGCGCGAACTGGGTGCGATAGGTATCGACCAGCCAGACGCCCAGCACGTTCAGGTTGTAGACCTTCCAGCCGGCGCCCTGGCCGGGGGTCTTCTCGAGACGGTAATCGAGCTGGACCGGATCGCCGCGGCCGCGGACCTCGGTGCGCACCAGCACGTCCTTGTCCTCGGGCGAACCACGGAACGGACGGATGGTGACGGTCTGGTCGGTCACCTGGTCGAGCGCGCCGGCATAGGTGCGGACCAGCAGGGCCTTGAACTCGTCCTGCAGGCGCTTCTGCTGCTCGGGGGTGGCGGTGCGCCAGGCCGGACCGACAGCCGATGCGGTCATGCGCTGGAAGTTGACGTTCGGCATGATCTTGCTGTCGACCAGCACCATGATCTTGTTCACGTCGCCCGACTTGATGGACGAGTCGGCCTTGATGGTTTCGAGCACGTCGGTCGACAGGCGCTTGACGAGCGCGTCGGGCGCTTCGTCGGCGGCACGGGCGGGCTGGACGAAGGCGACAGCGGCACCGAACAGCAGTGCGCCGGCCAGCACCAGGCGGCCGAGATCGCGACGTTGCAGGGTCTTGTTGTTCATGGGGAGTCCCTCATTCAAGTTTGAAGATCCGCAGGCATCCGGAACATCCGGCTGCTGAGACAGGAACGGTTTCGAGCCCCATGGGGCCGACCGGGTTCCTGTCCGGGAAGTGAAGCCTTGCAACCGGATGCAAGCGCTTTCCCTCCCGGCGGTACTTTTTCTCTGGTTACTTATCGGTGCCCTTGTCGGTACCACCGCCGTCGTCGGGCGGGTTGCCGTCGTAGACCTGGCTGCGGCGGCGCTGCAGGAAGGCATCGCGCGTGAACGAATACTTGTCGAGCGCCGCGTCGCCGAGCAGGCGGCTCGCGCGCAGGTACTGCGAGCGCGTGTCGACGACGCGCAGCACCGTCAGCGAATTGCGCCAGGGGATGTCTTCCACGTAGCCCAGAGGGTCGCCCCACATGTCGACCGGCTTGGCCGCGGTGTCGCGCAGCGTGGAGGAGCCCAGAAGCGGCAGCACCACGTACGGGCCAGCGCCCACACCCCAATAGCCCAGGGTCTGGCCGAAGTCCTCCTCGTGGCGGGGAATGCCCGCCTCGGTCGCCACGTCCAGTACGCCGCCCAGGCCGAAGAAGGTGTTGACGTTCAGCCGCATGAAGGTCTCGGCGCTGTTCTGCAGCTTGAGCTGGGCCACGTTGTTGGCCAGGCTCCAGACGTCGCCGATGTTGCCGAAGAAGTTGTTCACGCCGGTGCGCACCATCGAGGGCAGCACGTTCTGGTAGGCCGTTGCCACGGGCACGAGCACCGCGTCGTCGACCGCGTCGTTGAAGCGCGAGACGCCCCGGTTGAACGGCTCGAAGGGGTCCGCGGGGTTGGCGTTGGGGCCGGTCGCGCAACCGGCGACCAGCGCGAGAACCGCACCGGCGCCAATCCAGCGGGCTCGATTTGCTACGTTATTCATAGCAAAAGACAAAGAAGATCGTGTTTTCATTTCTTATTGGCTGTTCCAGGCGTCGAATTTCCCTCTGCCGCCTTGCTGTACAGGAACTGGCTGATCAGATTTTCCAGCACCACGGCCGACTGGGTCGCGGTGATGGTGTCGCCGGCTTGCAAGTTCTTGTCCTCGGCGCCCGCCTCGATCCCGATGTACTGCTCGCCGAGCAGGCCACTGGTCAGGATCTTGAGCGAGCTGTCCTTGGGAAAACTGTAGCGGTTTTGCAAAGCCAGTGTGACGTCTGCCTGAAAGGTCTTGTCGTTGAAGGAGATGGATTCCACGCGGCCGACCACCACCCCCGCGCTCTTCACCGCGGTCTGCGGCTTGAGGCCGCCGATGTTGTCGAAGCGCGCAGTGACCGCATAGGTCTTCTGGAAGTTCAGGCTCAGCAGGTTGGCCGACTGCAGCGCGAGGAACAGCAGCGCAGCAGCGCCGATCAGGACGAACAGGCCGACCCAGATGTCGTTGTTGGAACGTTGCATATCGACTCTTCCTAAATTCCAGCGGTTTGGCTCATTCGGGGAACACTGCGGAACCGGCTTTGCCGGGCTGCAGGTGTTGCCCCCTGCAAGGGGGTTGGCGGCCACACGAAGTGGGCGAGCCTGGGGGTTTGCTCATTCATATGCTGAACATCATGGCGGTGAGCAGGAAGTCCAGCCCGAGGACCGCCAGCGATGCGGTCACCACCGTGCGCGTGGTCGCGCGCGACACGCCTTCGGGCGTGGGCTGGGCCTCGTAGCCCTGCAGCAGTGCGATGAAGGTCACTGTGAAGCCGAAGACGATGCTCTTGATGACGCCGTTGCCGACGTCGCGCCACACGTCGACGCCGCCCTGCATCTGGCCCCAGAACGCGCCTGGGTCCACGCCCAGCATCAGCACGCCCACCACGTATCCGCCCATGATGCCGACCGCACTGAACACCGCCGCCAGCAGCGGCATGGTGATGACCCCGGCCCAGAAGCGCGGCGCGAGCACGCGCTGCACCGGGTCGATGGCCATCATCTCCATGGCGCTCAACTGCTCGTCGGCCTTCATGAGGCCGATCTCGGCTGTCAGCGACGTGCCGGCGCGGCCGGTGAACAGCAGCGCCGCCACCACGGGTCCGAGCTCGCGCACAAGACTCAGCGCAACCAGCAGGCCGAGCGCTTCGGAAGAGCCGTAGCGCTGCAGCGCGTAGTACATCTGCAGCCCGAGCACGAAGCCCACGAACAGGCCCGACACGCCGATGATCGCCAGCGAGTAGTTGCCCAGGAAATGGATCTGGTCGCGCACCAGCCCGAAGCGGCGCATGATCTGCGCGCCCGGTCCGACCAGGCGCATGAAGAGCTTCGCGCCATAGCCCAGGTTGGCCAGATGGCTACGCGTGGCAAAGCCGGCGTCGGCGGGCTTCCACCAAGTCATGAGCGTCCCCCTTCGACGTTGCCGAAGTCGTCTTCGATGCTGACGCCCGGGTAATGGAAATGCACCGGCCCGTCGGGCAGCGCATTCACGAACTGATGAACCAGCGGATCGGCGCTTTCGCGCACTTCGGCGGGCGCGCCCTGCGCGGCGATGCCGCCGTTGGCCAGGATGATCACGTGATCGGCGATGCGGAAGGTTTCCTCCAGATCGTGCGACACGATGATGCTGGTGAGCCCCAGCGCGTCGTTCAGTTGGCGGATCAGGCGCGCGGCCGTGCCGAGCGAGATCGGGTCGAGGCCGGCGAAGGGCTCGTCGTACATCACGAGATCGGGGTCGAGCGCAATGGCCCGCGCCAGCGCCACGCGCCGCGCCATGCCGCCCGACACCTCGCTGGGCATCAGGTCGCGCGCACCGCGCAGGCCGACGGCGTCGAGCTTCATGAGCACCACGTCGCGCACCAGCGCTTCGGACAGCTGGGTGTGCTCGCGCAGCGGAAACGCCACGTTGTCGAACACGCTCATGTCGGTGAAGAGCGCGCCGAACTGGAACAGCATGCCCATGCGCCGCCGCGCAGCGTAGAGGGCGACCGCATCGAGCTTGCCGACGTCGCTGCCGTCGAAGAGCACCTCGCCGCGTTGCGCCTTCTGCTGTCCGCCGATAAGGCGCAGCACGGTGGTCTTGCCGCCGCCCGATGCTCCCATCAGCGCCGTCACCTTGCCGCGCGGTACGGCGAACGAGACGCCGTCGAGGATGGTGCGGGCACCATAGCCGAACTTGACGTCGCGAAACTCTACGAAGGGATGTGGCAGCGGTGTGGCGGTGTCCATCTCAATAAAAAAGCCGGGGCGCTCTTTCAAGCATCCCGGCATGCGGTTTGACGCGGATGATAACGGGGCCGTGGCCGGCCCCGCGAAACTGAAACAAAATTCAGCGAGGCGACCGTCAGACCCTCGTCAGGAAGCCGTGGACAACGGCCTTGCGCGACGAGAACCTTCTTGAACCCTCTCCTCAGCGAGGCAGGTCGCTGAAGCCCATCAGGAACTCGTCCACGGAGCGAGCTGCCTGGCGGCCCTCGCGAATCGCCCACACCACCAGCGACTGTCCGCGGCGGATGTCGCCGGCCGCAAAGACCTTCGGAACGTTGGTGGCATAGCCGCCGATGAAATCGACCGTCGCCTTGGCGTTGCCGCGCGCATCCTTTTCCACGCCGAAGGCGTCGAGCACGGTGGCCACGGGGCTCACGAAGCCCATGGCCAGCAGCACGAGGTCGGCCTTGAGCACCTGCTCGCTGCCGGCGACTTCCTGCATCTTGCCGTCCTTCCATTCGACGCGAACGGTCTTCAGGCCAGTGACTTTTCCCTTCTCGCCGATGAATTCCTTGGTGGAGATCGCGAACTCGCGTTCGCAGCCTTCTTCATGGCTGGAGCTGGTGCGCAGCTTGATCGGCCAGTACGGCCAGGTCAGCGGACGGTTTTCTTCCTCGGGCGGCTGCGGCATCAGTTCGAACTGCGTGACGCTGGCCGCGCCGTGGCGGTTGCTGGTGCCCACGCAGTCGGAGCCGGTGTCGCCGCCACCGATGACGATGACGTGCTTGCCATCGGCGCGCAGCTGGCCCTTGACCTTGTCGCCCGCGTTGACGCGGTTCTGCTGCGGCAGGAACTCCATCGCGAAGTGGATGCCGTCGAGATCGCGGCCCGGCACGGGCAGGTCGCGCGACTGCTCGGCGCCGCCGGTCAGCAGCACTGCGTCGAACTCCTTCTGCAGCTGTTCGGGCGTGACGGTTTCCTTGGCCAGGTTCGTGACCTTGGAACCCTTGCCCAGCGGGTCCTTCGCGGCGCCGACCATCACGCCGGTGCGGAACACCACGCCTTCGGCCTTCATCTGCTCGACGCGGCGGTCGATGTGCGACTTCTCCATCTTGAAGTCGGGGATGCCGTAGCGCAGCAGGCCGCCGATGCGGTCGTTCTTCTCGAAGAGCGTCACGTCGTGGCCGGCGCGCGCCAGCTGCTGGGCCGCCGCCATGCCGGCCGGACCCGAACCCACCACCGCAACCTTCTTGCCGGTCTTGTGCTTGGCGGCGCGCGGCGCCACCCAGCCTTCGTCCCAGGCGCGGTCGATGATTGCGTGTTCCAGCGACTTGATGCCGACCGCGTCGTCGTTCACGTTCAGCACGCAGGCAGCCTCGCAGGGCGCGGGGCAGATGCGGCCGGTGAACTCGGGGAAGTTGTTGGTCGACTCCAGCACCGCGAAGGCGTTCTGCCAGTCGTTGCGGTACACGAGGTCGTTGAAGTCCGGAATGATGTTGTTGACCGGGCAGCCGCTGTTGCAGAACGGCGTGCCGCAGTCCATGCAGCGCGCGCCCTGCACCTTGGCCTGTTCGGCATTCAGGCCGACGACGAATTCCTTGTAGTGCTTGAGGCGGTCGGAGACAGGCTTGTAGCCCTCTTCGATGCGCTCATGCTCCATGAAGCCGGTGATCTTTCCCATCGTGCTTTCCTTTGTTCTCTGTACTCGTGGGCGCTCAGACCGAAGCCGGGGCCGTTTGCGGTGCGGGGGCCGTCAGCGCATGCGGCTCGAGGCCGATGTGCGCGTTGTTGCCGCTGCTCGTGAGCTCGACCTTGCGGTCGTGCAGCTCGGCGAGTGCGCGCTTGTATTCGTTCGGGAACACCTTCACGAACTTCGTGCGCGCCACGGCCCAGTTGTCCAGCAGCTCGCGCGCGCGCTTGCTGCCGGTCCAGCGGTGGTGCTCCTCGAGCAGCTTCTTCAGCTGGGCCTCGTCGGTCTCGCCGCCGTGCCAGATCTTGCGGTGCACGCTGGCGGTCTGCTCGGCCGAGGTCAGCACCTTCTCGAGGGAGACCATCGAGAGGTTGCAGCGCGTGGCGAACTGGCCGTCCTCGTCGTAGACGAAGGCGACGCCGCCGCTCATGCCGGCCGCGAAGTTGCGGCCCGTCTTGCCGAGCACGGCCACCGTGCCGCCGGTCATGTATTCGCAGCCGTGGTCGCCGGTGCCTTCGATGACCGCCGTGGCGCCCGACAGGCGCACCGCGAAGCGCTCGCCGGCCACGCCGCACAGGTAGGCCTCGCCGGTGGTCGCGCCGTACAGCGCGGTGTTGCCGACGATGGTGTTGCGCGCGGCCTCGCCGCGGAAGTCGAGGCTGGGACGCACCACCACGCGGCCGCCCGAGAGGCCCTTGCCGGTGTAGTCGTTGGCGTCGCCGATCAGGTACAGCGTGATGCCGCGTGCCAGGAAGGCGCCGAACGACTGGCCGCCCGTGCCTTCGAGCTGGATGCGGATCGAGTCGTCGGGCAGGCCCTGCGGGTGCACCTTGGTCAGCGCGCCCGAGAGCATCGCGCCCACCGAGCGGTTGACGTTGCGCGCCACCTCGATGAACTGCACCTTCTCGCCCTTTTCGATGGCGGGACGCGACTTCTCGATGAGCTTGACATCCAGCGCCTTGTCCAGGCCGTGGTCCTGGTTCTCGACGTGAAAGCGCGGCACGTCGGCCGGCACGTTCGGCAGCGCGAAGAGACGGCTGAAATCAAGGCCCGAGGCCTTCCAGTGCTCGATGCCCTTGCGCATGTCGAGCAGGTCGGCGCGGCCGATCAGGTCGTCGAACTTGCGGATGCCGAGCTGGGCCATGATCTGGCGCACTTCTTCGGCAACGAAGAAGAAGTAGTTGACGACGTGCTCGGGCTTGCCCGAGAACTTCTTGCGCAGCACCGGGTCCTGCGTGGCCACGCCCACCGGGCAGGTGTTCAGGTGGCACTTGCGCATCATGATGCAGCCCTCGACCACCAGCGGCGCGGTGGCGAAGCCGAACTCGTCGGCGCCCAGCAGCGCGCCGATGGCGACGTCGCGGCCGGTCTTCATCTGGCCGTCGGCCTGCACGCGGATGCGGCTGCGCAGGCGGTTGAGCACCAGCGTCTGCTGCGTCTCGGCCAGGCCGATTTCCCACGGGCTGCCCGCGTGCTTGATCGACGACCAGGGCGAGGCGCCCGTGCCGCCGTCATGGCCGGCGATCACGACGTGGTCGCTCTTGCACTTGGCGACGCCCGCGGCGATGGTGCCCACGCCGATCTCGCTCACCAGCTTCACGCTGATGCTGGCGTGCGGCGCGGTGTTCTTCAGGTCGTGAATCAGCTGCGCCAGGTCTTCGATCGAGTAGATGTCATGGTGCGGCGGCGGAGAGATGAGGCCCACGCCCGGCACGGCATAGCGCTGCTTGCCGATGTATTGCGTGACCTTGCCGCCCGGCAGCTGGCCGCCCTCGCCCGGCTTGGCGCCCTGGGCCATCTTGATCTGGATCTGGTCGGCCGAGTGCAGGTACTCGGCCGTGACGCCGAAGCGGCCCGACGCGACCTGCTTGATGCGCGAGCGCAGCGAGTCGCCGTCCTTCAGCGGCAGGTCGACCTCGACGTTCTCGGCGCCGACGATGCTGCGCAGCGTGTCGCCCTGCTTGATCGGGATGCCCTTGAGCTCGTTGCGATAACGCGCCGGGTCTTCACCGCCTTCGCCGGTGTTGCTCTTGCCGCCGATGCGGTTCATGGCCACGGCCAGCACCGAGTGCGCCTCGGTGCTGATGGAGCCCAGCGACATCGCGCCGGTGGCGAAGCGCTTGACGATCTCGGCAGCGGGCTCGACCTCGTCGACCGGAATGGCCTTGGCCGGGTCGATCCTGAACTCGAACAGGCCGCGCAGCGTGAGGTGGCGGCGGTTCTGGTCGTTGATGAGCTGCGCGTATTCCTTGTACGTGTTCCAGTTGTTGGAGCGCGTGCTGTGCTGCAGCTTGGCGATGGCGTCGGGCGTCCACATGTGCTCCTCGCCGCGCGTGCGCCAGGCGTATTCGCCGCCGGCGTCGAGCATGTTGGCGAGCACCGGGTCGTCACCGAAGGCGGCCTTGTGCATGCGGATGGCTTCCTCGGCGATCTCGAAGACGCCGATGCCTTCCACGCGGCTGGCGGTGCCGGTGAAGTACTTGCTCACCGTCTCGCTGTTCAGGCCGATGGCTTCGAACAGCTGCGCGCCGCAGTAGCTCATGTAGGTGCTGACACCCATCTTCGACATGATCTTCGACAGGCCCTTGCCGATGGCCTTGACGTAGTTGTAGACCGCCTTGTCGGCGCTCAGCTCGCCCGGCAGGTCGGCGTGCATGGCCGTCAGCGTTTCCATGGCGAGGTAGGGGTGCACGGCTTCCGCGCCGTAACCCGCGAGCACGCCGAAGTGATGCACTTCGCGCGCCGAACCGGTCTCCACCACCAGGCCGGCCGTGGTGCGCAGGCCTTCGCGAACGAGGTACTGGTGCACGGCCGACAGGGCCAGCACGGCGGGAATGGCCACCTGCGTCGGACTCACGCCGCGGTCGCTGATGATCAGGATGTTGTGGCCGCCCTTGATGGCATCCACCGCTTCCGCGCACAGCGAGGCCAGCTTGGCTTCGACGCCCTCGTCGCCCCAGGCGAGCGGGTAGGTGATGTCGAGCACGTAGCTCTTGAACTTGCCCTGCGTGTACTTGCCGATGTCGCGCAGCTTCGCCATGTCGGCGAAGTCGAGGATCGGCTGGCTCACTTCGAGCCGCATCGGCGGGTTGACCTGGTTGATGTCCAGCAGATTCGGCTTGGGGCCGATGAAGGACACCAGTGACATCACGATCGCTTCGCGGATCGGGTCGATCGGCGGGTTGGTCACCTGCGCGAACAGCTGCTTGAAGTAGTTGTACAGCGGCTTGTTCTTGCTGGAGAGCACGGCCAGCGGGCTGTCGTTGCCCATGGAGCCGATGCCTTCTTCGCCGGCCTGTGCCATCGGGCTCATCAGGAACTTGATGTCTTCCTGGGTGTAGCCGAAGGCCTGCTGGCGGTCGAGCAGCGCGACCTGCGAGAGCGGCGCGGAGACCGGCTCGGCCTTCACGCTGTCGAGCTTGATGCGCAGGTTCTCGATCCACTGCTTATAGGGCTTGCTGTTGGCGAGGTTGGCCTTGACCTCCTCGTCGTCGATCATGCGGCCCTGCTCCAGGTCGATCAGGAACATCTTGCCGGGCTGCAGGCGCCACTTGCGCACGATCTTCTGCTCGGGCACGGGCAGCACGCCCGACTCCGACGCCATGATGACCAGGTCGTCGTCGGTCACGCAGTAGCGCGAGGGACGCAGGCCGTTGCGGTCGAGCGTGGCGCCGATCTGGCGGCCGTCGGTGAAGACGATGGAGGCCGGGCCGTCCCACGGCTCGAGCATGGCGGCGTGGTACTCATAGAACGCGCGGCGGCGCGGGTCCATGGTGGCGTGCTGTTCCCAGGGCTCGGGAATCATCATCATCACGGCTTGGCTGATCGGGTAGCCGGCCATTGTCAGCAGCTCGAGGCAGTTGTCGAAGGTGGCGGTGTCGGACTGGCCGGCGAAGCTGATCGGGTAGAGCTTCTGCAGGTCGGCACCCAGAACCGGCGACGACATCACGCCTTCGCGGGCCTTCATCCAGTTGTAGTTGCCCTTGACCGTGTTGATTTCGCCGTTGTGGGCGACATAGCGGTACGGGTGGGCCAGCGGCCACTCGGGGAAGGTGTTGGTCGAGAAGCGCTGGTGCACCAGGCCCAGGGCCGAGACGCAACGCTTGTCCTGCAGGTCGAGATAGTAGGTACCGACCTGGTCGGCCAGCAGCAGGCCCTTGTAGACCACGGTGCGGCTGGACATGCTGGGAACATAGTATTCCTTGCTGTGCTTGAGCTTCAGGCGCTGGATGTTGGCGCTGGCGGTCTTGCGGATCACGTAGAGCTTGCGCTCCAGCGCGTCCTGCACGATCACGTCGTTGCCGCGGCCGATGAACACCTGGCGCAGCAGCGGTTCCTTTTCGCGCACGGTGGGCGACATGGGCATGTCGCGGTTGACCGGCACGTCGCGCCAGCCCAGCAGCACCTGGCCTTCGGCCTTGATGGCCCGTTCCATTTCCTGTTCGCAGGCTTCGCGCGAGGCGTGCTCCTTCGGCAGGAAGATCATGCCGACGCCGTATTCGCCCGGCGGGGGCAGCGTGACGCCCTGCTTTGCCATCTCTTCGCGGTACAGGTGGTCGGGCAGCTGGATCAGGATGCCTGCGCCGTCGCCCATCAGCTTGTCAGCGCCCACTGCGCCGCGATGGTCGAGGTTTTCAAGAATCTTCAAGCCCTGCAGCACGATGGCATGGCTCTTTTCGCCCTTGATGTGTGCAACGAAGCCGACGCCGCAGGCATCGTGCTCGTCGGCACCGGAATACAGACCGTGTTCTTGGAGATGCTTGATCTCGGCAGCCGTCGTCATGGGCGCGCTCCTTCAGTTTTCGCAGGGAAAGGGAGCATATTGCGTTGCACAAAGAATGCCAAACACTTTAATAGGGGTCAGATTCCATTTAAATGTTGAGCTTTTCGATAGGAATTAAATTAGGGACACATCAAAAACAGGAGCAAAAGAGCTAATCCAGACAATGGATTGAAGAGGCTTTTCAAGTCAGGATTGAGACGTCGAAGGCGGCCGCCCAGCCTTGGCTTTGACCACGCGGCGGTCGGTCGACTTTTGGAGGCTGTCGAGAAAGTCCTCGTCGCCCGCCGCCCAGCCCCGCAACGTGGCTTCGGTCAGCGCCGTCTGGTCGGCCGCGCGCACGCCGGCACGCACCAACTCGACATACGCGGCCTCCCGCGCGAACGGCGTGTTGCCGAGCTGCCAGTACAGCGGGTGCGGCGTCAGCAGCTTGTCGTGCCGCAGGCCGGCGTAGTGGCCGTGGCTGGACCACGGGAAGTCGCGCGCATCGGCCACCATGCCCGCCCGCACCGGGTTGAGGTCGATATAGGCCATGCAGGTGAGCAGGTAGCGCTCGGTCTGGATCAGCGTCGACCTGTAGCGCCCTTCCCACAGCGTGCCGCTGCGGCCGTGCCGGTCGTTGAAGTAACGCACATAGGCCCGGCCCACCGACTGCATGAACTGCGGCAGCCCGGTGACGCTGGCGGGCGTGGCCAGCAAGTGGAAATGGTTGTCCATCAGCACGTAGGCGTGCACCGCGATGCCGAAGCGCGTGGCGTTCTCGGCCAGCAGGGCGAGCAGTTTCTCGTGGTCGGCGCGATCCGTGAAGATCGGCTGGCGGTTGTTGCCGCGCTGGATCACGTGGTGCGGCACGTCGGCCAGCGTGAGACGGGGAAGACGGGCCATGGAGAGCCAGGCGGCCTGCGAGCCGGCGTCAGGCGAGGCTGAAGCGCGTGTCGCCCAGCCTGTCGAGCCCGAATTGCGCCAGCAGCTCGCGCAGCCGCGCGGCCGCGCTCGCCTTTCGCTGCCCGGTGTATCGCGCCAGGATCAGCTCGTTCTTCATGCTGTGCTCCCAGCCGACCAGCTCGGTGACGGTGACGCTGTAGCCGTTGGCCTCCAGATACAGGCAGCGCAGCACGTTGGTGACCTGGCTGCCGATCTCGCGCGTGTGCAGCGGATGGCGCCACAGCTCGGCCAGCGGCGTGCGCGAGAGCGCGAGCGCCTTGGTCTCGCGCAGGCAGGCGGCCACCTCGGCCTGGCAGCAGGGCACCAGCACCATGCAGCGCGCCTTCTTGGACAGGCCGAAGGCGATGGCGTCGTCGGTGGCGGTGTCGCAGGCATGCAGCGCGGTGACCACGTCGATCTGCGACGGCAACTCGCCCGACTGCGCGGATTCGGCCACCGTGAGGTTCAGGAACGACATGCGCTCGAAGCCCAGTCGCTTCGCCAGCTCGCGCGAGCGTTCGACCAGCTCGCCGCGCGTCTCGATGCCGTAGACATGGCCGTTGCCGCCCTGCCGCGCCCGGAAGAACAGGTCGTAGATGATGAAGCCCAGGTACGACTTGCCCGCTCCATGATCCGCCAGCGTGGCGCCCGCGCCCTCCTCCGGCAGCTCCCGCAGCAGCTGCTCGATGAACTGGAACAGGTGGTAGACCTGCTTGAGCTTGCGCCGCGAATCCTGGTTGAGCCGGCCCTCGCGGGTCAGGATGTGCAGTTCCTTGAGCAGCTCGACCGACTGGCCGGGGCGCAGGACCTCGGCCAGTTCGGCATCGGCCTTGGCGGCCTTGTTCGTCTTGGGTGCGGTCTTCGTGTTCATGGCCTTGCGCTCCCCGGCCCGACGTCCAGTTCGGCCCAGCCTTGCGTCCCAAGCTCTTCGAGCGTGTCGATGTTGCGCTCGAAGATCGCCTCCGCCTCGGGAAAGGCCTCGACCGCGCGGCTCACGCTGTCCTCGCGCAGAAGATGCAGCGTGGGGTACGGCGCGCGGTTGGTCGCGTTGCCGATGTCGTCGGCCTCGGTGCCGGCGAACTGGAATCGCGGATGGAAGCTCGCGAGTTGCAGCACGCCGTCGAAACCGGCGCGCGCGAGCCGGCGCTCGGCGCGTGCCGTGAAGTCGTTGAAATCCAGAAAGTCAGGCAAGGCGTTCGGTGCAATCAGAAGGGTTGTGTCGCGCACGGCGGCGTCGAGCGCCACGAGATCCCGAGCCTGGGCCAGCAGCGCGTCCATCAGGTCGGCCTCCTCGGCGGACTCGTACACCGCGTAGTGGATCTGCCCCTTCACGTGCACGGCCTTCGCGAAGGGGCACAGGTTGAGACCGATCACCGCGCGCTCGAGCCAGCGCCGCGTGTCGGCTTCGGCCTGGAGGGTTGCAATTGTCGCCGGGAGCGTCATGCCATCTCCGCAGCGGGGCGAATGCGCCCCAGGCGCCGCGCGATCGCCATGCCGACCAGCGAGCAGGCCAGCGTGGCCGTCCAGGTCCAGTGCCAGCCGCCGACGCGGTGCGCCAGCCATGCGACCGCGGGCGGCGCCAGGAACTGGCCCAGCGAGGATGCCTGCTGCATCAGCCCGACGGTGGTCGACACGGTGGACGGCCCGGGCGCGAGCCGCACGCCCAGCAGGAACAGCGTGGCCGGCACCATGCCGCCGCCCAGCGAGAAGGCACACACGGCGATGTAGCGCAGCGCGGGCGGCAAACCCAGCGCATCGGCGCCCTGCCCCATCTGCGCAAAGGCAGCCACGCCGCCGAGCGCCATCGTCAGGAAACCGAGCTGCAACAGGCGCTCGGGCGCCACCCCGCGCTGCAGCCAGCGCCCACCGGCGACGTTGCCGACGATGTTCATCGCAGCCGCGAGCGCGGTGAGCACCGCATTCCAGGCGGCCGGCACGCCTGCACCCGCGTAGATGGCGGGCAGGAAGCCGATCACCGCCATCCATTGCGACGAGTACACGGCAAAGGTCAGCGCGACCAGCCAGGGTGCGCGCGCGCCGACGGTGGCGCGCAGCCGCGACGCCCATCCGCCGGCCGCCGGGCCCGCCGCGGACGGACGGAGCCGGTCGGCGGGCACCACCATCCAGAGCCAGAGCGCCGCACCGGCCGACACGGCCGACAGCGCCCACCACCAGTCCACCCAGCCGCCCCAGGCGATCAGGGCCGGTCCGAGCAGCAGAGCGAGGGCCACGCCGAGCGGCATGTAGGCGCCCCAAAGGCCCAGCGCAGCCTTGTCGGCGCCCGGAGGCGTCAAAGCGCGGATCAGCCCGGGCCCCGGCATCACCGCCAGCAGGAAGCCGACACCTTCCATGGCGCGCAGCACCAGCAGCCATCGCACGGCATGTTCCCCGCCGCCACCCAGCCCGGTGCCGGCCGCGCCGCCGAGCAGGCTGGCGACCGTCAGAACGATCAGCCCCGTCAGCATGCTGCGGCGAAGGCCGATAGTGTCGGCCGCCAGTCCGACCAGCAACCCCAGCGTCATGCTCGCAACCTGCACCAGCGAGAGCAGGAACCCGGCCTCGACCAGGTCGATGCCCAGCGATGCCTGCAGCGCCGGTACCGCCGGCGGCAGCTTGCCCAGGTGCAAGGCCCCGCTGACGCCACCCAGCAGGACAGCCAGCGCGGCAGCGGGAATGCGGGGGCGCCCGGCCTGGCCGCTCATGCGATGCCCCGGCGGCCGGTGAGCCGCTCATGCTCGCGCACGGCGAAACGGTCGGTCATGCCGGCGATGTAGTCGGCGACGGCGCGATGCCTGTCCTGCCGCTCGGCGTAAGAGGCCGGCATCTCGGAGCCGCGCTCCAGATACGCCTCGAACAGTTCCCGCACCACCTGCCTCGCCTGGTCAGTGGTCTGCGTGACCTGGGGATGCCGGTAGAGGTTGTGAAAGAGAAAGCGTTTCAGGTCTTCCGACTGGGCCTGCATGACCTCGCTGAACGCGACGACCGGCGGGGCCTTGCGTATGGCGTCGGCATCGGCCGGCGCGAGCGCTTCGAGCGCCGCGCGAGTCGCATCGATCACGTCGTAGACCTGCGCACTCAGCATGCGGCGGATGGTTTCGTAGAGAACGCGGCGGCCTTGGAGCTGCGGATGCTCGGCCAGCGCCTCGCGGCGATGGCGCTCGAACAGCTCCACCTCGGACAGCTGCTCGACGGTGATGAGCCCCGAACGCACGCCGTCGTCGATGTCATGGGCGTTGTAGGCGATGGCATCGGCCAGGTTGCACAGCTGGGCCTCCAGCCCCGGCTGGGTGCGGTCGAGAAAACGCCGGGCGACGCCGTTGGGCTCGGCCGCCTCCAGCCGCTCGGCATTCGCGCGCGAGCAGTGCTTGAGGATTCCCTCGCGGGTCTCGAAGCTGAGATTCAGGCCGTCGTACTGCGGATAGCGGTGCTCAAGCGCATCGACCACGCGCAGGCTCTGCAGGTTGTGCTCGAAGCCGCCGTGACCGGTCATGCAATCGTTGAGCGCATCCTGCCCGGCGTGGCCGAAGGGCGTGTGGCCAAGGTCGTGCGCCAGGGCGATCGCCTCGACCAGGTCCTCGTTGATCCGCAGGGCCCGCGCGATCGACCGCCCCAGCTGGGCCACTTCTAGCGAATGCGTGAGCCGGGTGCGGAACAGGTCGCCCTCGTGGTTCAGGAACACCTGCGTCTTGTAGACCAGCCGGCGGAAGGCGGTGGAATGCACGATCCGGTCGCGATCGCGCTGGAAAGCATCGCGCGTGGGCGCGGGCGGCTCCGCATGCCGACGGCCGCGCGAACGCGCGGGCTGGCAGGCGTAGGCCGCGAGGCTCATTGCGCCGCGCAGCTCTGCGCAAGCACTTCGCGCACGAGCGCGTCGGGCGCGCTGCGGACCACCGCGGAGCCGGGACGGTCGATCACCACGAAGCGGATTTCGCCGGCTTCCGATTTCTTGTCGACGCGCATCAGCTCCAGGTAGCGGTCGGCGCCCAGCGCCGGGCCGACGATCGGCAGGCCGGCCCGCTCGATCAGCCGGGTAAGCCGCTTGACGAAGGCGGCATCGACGCCGCCGAGCCGCTGCGACAGCCGCGCCGCCATGACCATGCCGCAGCCCACCGCCTCGCCATGCAGCCATTCGCCATAGCCAAGGCCCGATTCGATCGCGTGGCCGAAGGTGTGGCCGAAATTGAGGATCGCGCGCAGGCCCGTCTCTCGCTCGTCCTGCCCGACCACCAGTGCCTTGATCTCGCAACTGCGCTTGACGGCGTGGGCCAGCGCGGCCGGCTCCCTCACGACGAGGGCTTCGATGTTCGCCTCGATCCAGTCGAGGAAGGCCATGTCGTAGATCGGGCCGTACTTGATGACTTCGGCCAGGCCGGCGCTGAGTTCGCGCGGAGGCAGGGTCTGGAGCGTCGCCAGGTCGCAGACCACGAGCTGCGGCTGATAGAACGCACCGATCATGTTCTTGCCGAGCGGGTGGTTGATGGCCGTCTTGCCGCCCACCGAAGAATCCACCTGGGCCAGCAGCGTGGTCGGCACCTGCACGAAGGGCACGCCACGCATGTAACTGGCGGCTGCGAAGCCGGTCATGTCGCCGACCACCCCGCCGCCCAGCGCGAACAGCATGGTCTTGCGGTCGCTGCCCCGGCCGAGGAGCTCGTCGAAGATCAGGTTCAGCGTCTGCAGGTTCTTGTAGGCCTCGCCGTCAGGCAGTTCGAGCAGGTGAACCGCCCGGAAACGGCCCGCCAGGGCTGATTGCAACGCCTTGGCGTAGAGCGGCGCCACCGTGGTGTTGCTGACGATCAGGGCCGTGGCCGATGCAGGCGTGGCATCGAAGCTCCGCGGGTCGTCCAGCAGGCCGGCGCCGATCAAAATCGGATAGCTGCGATCGCCGAGCTGGATGTCGACGCGTTCTGGCGGAGCGGAGAGTTCGGACAGGGACATGGGCAGCGAGTTTAGGCGCTGCGGCTGGGCAGGCTCAGGCCGGGGGCTCTTCGGGGTGGGCGCCCGGCTCGACGATGCCCGCCAGCTCCAGCTGCATCACGATGATGTTCACCAGCATCGCGATCGTCGGCCGGCCGGTATCGACCACGTCGTGGGCGGTCTCCCGGTAGAACGGATCGCGCGCGTCGTGCAGTTCCCGAAGCCGCCCCAGCGGGTCGGCCACCTGCAGCAGGGGCCGCTTGACATCATGGCGCAGGCGCCGGAAAAGGTCTTCAGGGGAGGAGCGCAGGTAGATCACATGGAAGTGATCGCGCAACTGCTTGCGGTTGGCCTCCCGAAGCACCGCACCGCCGCCGGTAGCCAGAATTCCGTGGGCATTGGCGGCCAGGTCGGCGATCACCGTCTGCTCGAGGTCGCGGAAGGCGATTTCGCCCTCGCGCTCGAAATAATCGCGGATCGAGCAGCCGATGCGCTGCTCGATCACGTGGTCGGTATCTACGAAAGGAAGGTCCAGCCGCATCCCCAGGCGCCGGCCCACTGCGGATTTTCCGGCGCCGGGCAAGCCGACGAGTGCGACCGCCACGCGGTGGCTGCTACGCCCGCGCGTCAGCGCGCGGCGTTGCGGTCCGTAATCATCTTCGGGGTGATAAAGACGAGCATTTCAGTCTTGTTGGCAACGCGTTCGCGCTTGCGGAACAGTGCCCCAAGGTAGGGCACTTCACCCAGCACCGGCACGCGCGATTCGTCATTGGTTTCGGTGAGCTCGAAGATACCACCGATGACAACCGTGCCGCCGTTCTCGACCAGCACCTCGGTCTGCACGTGCTTGGTGTTGATCGCCGGACCCGCCGAAGTATTCACGCCGCGGGCGTCCTTGCTCACGTCCAGCGTCAGGATGATGTTGCCTTCGGGCGTGATCTGGGGCGTGACTTCGAGCTTCAGCACCGCCTTGCGGAATGAGATCGAGGTCGCACCGCTGGACGTGGCCTGCTGGTACGGGATTTCCTCGCCCTGCTCGATCAGCGCCTTGGTCTGGTCCGCCGTGATCACGCGGGGGCTGGACACCAGCTTGCCCTTGCCGTCGGCCTCGAGCGCCGAGATTTCGAGGTTCAGCATGCGCGAGAAGCTCGAGTTGAAGAGCGAGATCGCGAACGTGCCTGCTGCGTTGCCGGTGCCACCCGCATCGCCTGCGGGGAGGTTGATGAAGTTGGAGTTGGTCCAGGTGGTGTTGGCGGTACTCCGGCCACCGTTGGTGCCCGGCGTCACCACCGGCATCACACCGAGATTGGCGAAGGCCGAATTGCCGCCGGAGGATGCGACACGCTCACCGGCAATACCGCCGCCCAACCGCACGCCCAGCGACTTGCCGAAGGTATCGGACGCTTCCACGATCCGTGCTTCGATCAGCACCTGACGCACCGGCACGTCCAGCTTCTGAATCAGCTCGGTCACCTGGGCCAGACGCGACGGAATATCCGACACGAAAAGCTGATTGGTGCGCGACTCGGCGATGACGCTGCCGCGCGGGCTCAGGATTCGAGTCGTCGTACCGCTACCGCCGCCACCGCCAGAGGAAGCCCCCGTGCCGGTCAACCCCTGCGCGATGGCGATCGCCTTGGTGTAGTTGAGCTGGAACGACTGGGTCCGCAGCGGCTCCAGATTCTCGATCGCTGCCTTGGCCTCGAACTCGAGCTTTTCCTTGGCATTGATTTCATCCTTGGGCGCGATCCACAGCACGCTGCCGTTCTTGCGCATGCCCAGGTTCTTCGCCTGCATGATGATGTCGAGAGCCTGATCCCAGGGAACGTCCTTCAGCCGCAGCGTCAGCGCACCGGTCACCGAATCCGAGGTCACGATGTTGAAATTCGTGAAGTCGGCGATCACCTGCAGCAGCGAGCGGATCTCGATGTTCTGGAAGTTGAGCGACAGCTTCTCGCCGTTGTAGCCCACGCCTTGCGTCAGCTTGGTCGGGTCGACCTTGCGGGCACGGACTTCGACCACGAACTGGTTTTCGCTCTGGTAGGCGCTGTGCTCCCAGTCGCCCTTGGCGTCGATCGTCATGCGGACGCGGTCGCCCGATTGCTGCGAGGTGATCAACTGGACCGGGGTGCCGAAGTCGGCCACGTCGAGACGACGACGCAGCCCCTCGGGAAGCGTCGACTTCGTGAACTCCACAACAAGGCTCTTGCCTTGCTGCTTGACATCCACGCCCACCTGGTTGTTCGGAAGATCGACGATGACCCGGCCCGTGCTGTCGGCACCGAGGCGGAAATCGACGTCGCGCAACGGCAGCGTGTCGCGATTGCGGTTTTCCGCGAAGGTCGTGGAAGCTGGCGCGACGAGCGCCGAGCCAGCTACCGGTTCGAGAATCACCAGCAGAGACTTGCCCTGGATCTCGGCCTTGTATGCAGTCGCCTGCTTCAGGTTCAGCACCACGCGACTGCGTTCACCGGCCTGGACAACGTTCACGGAGCGCAGGTTGCCCTGGTTCACTTCAATGGCGGAGCGGCCGATGGCATTCGTGACGCCCGGGAAGTCGAGCGCGATGCGTGCCGGCGTCTGCACGGCGAATCCGGCGGGGACCGCGGTGAGCGGCTGTGCAAGATCGATGCGGATGACTTCCGCACCCGACTGCGTGGAGCTCGTCACGGCCTCGATGGCGTTTTGCGCATGAGCCACGGCCAATGCGCCGAAGGCCAGCAGACCCAGGCCGGCAGCGCGCAGCCACTGTGCCATCTTTGATTTCTTTTGGTTCATTTCGCACTCTCTTGCAGCTGCAGCGTCGCTACGCGTTCGATCCATTCACCGGCGGCGTCTTGCACGATTTCACGCAAGGCGATTTCGGTTTCGTTGATACGGGTGATACGCCCGTAGTTGAGTCCCAGGTATTCGCCGACACGCACCTTGTAGAGCAGCTTGTCGACACGCAGCAGCGCCACCGGCTGGCCGTTGCGGTTCATGCTGCCGACCATGGCCATCGAGTCGAGCGGGAAGGCTTCGAGCGCTTCCTTGCGCCGAGCCAACTCGGGAGCGATCAGCTCCGAGGTGCTCGGTTGATTCGATTCGCGGCGCAGCGCCTGGGTCAGCTTCAGGATGTTGAAGGGCTCGAAGGCCGAGGCCTCGGTATAGGCCTGCGGGGTGAATTTCTTGGGCTCGGAAATGGGCGGCACCGAGGGCTTCACCTGGGCGCGCTGCTCGGCCATCCAGCGTTGCAGGTCTTCCTGGCCCGAATCGCAGGCGCTCAGTGCCGACGCTGCCAGCGTCAGCCAAAGTACTTTGGCGACGATCTTCATTTCTTCGCCTTCGGTGCGGAGGCACGCTTCTGCGCGGCCCGCTCTTCGTCATCGAGGTAGCGATAAGTGCGCGCGGTGGCGTCCATCGTCAGCACGTCTTTGTCCTTCTGCGGGGTGACGGAGATGTTGTTCAGCGTCACGATCCGCGACAGGCCTGCCACGTCGGCCGCGAAGGCACCCATGTCGTGGTATCGGCCGGTCACGCGAACGGCAATCGGGAGTTCGGCGTAGTAGTCCTTGACCGACACCTGCCCCGGTCGGAACAGTTCGAACTGGAGACTGCGGCCAAGGCCCGCCTGGTTGATGTCCGACAGCAGGGCATCCATTTCGGCCTTGCTGGGCAGTTGCTTCTCGAGCAGGGTCACATACTGCTGCACCTGCTCGCGCTGCTTCTTCAGCAACTCGAGGTTGGCGGCTTGGGCCACCTTCTTCTGGTAGTCGGCCTTGAGCGTGACTTCTTTTGCGCGTTCGCTTTCGAGCTCGTCGTTCGAGTTGGTCAGCCAGACGAACCAGAGGGCGACCAGCACCAGCGCCGTGACGGCCAGGCAGAGCGCATAGCGGGGCACCGGCGGCCATCCCGCAGGATCGTTCGGATTGAGTCCGCGGAACTGGTCGCCGAAGCGCTGCAGCGCGGCGGCGACGTCGATTTTCTGGGAGGGGCGATTGCTTGCCATGATCGGTTACCCCTTTGACTGCGCCGTTGCGGCCAAGGCCTTTTCGGCAGCGGCCTTCTGAGCATCGGTGGGGCGTTTCAGGCCAATGCGCATCGTGAAGTTGGCCACGCGGCGCTGGTCGCGAGGATTCAGGTTCACGTTCGCCGACGTGATTTCGACCAGTTCCGGCTTCACCAGCCAGGGGCTGTTGTTGCCGAGGTTGCGCAGCAGTTCCGAGACCCGCTCGTTCGACTGCGCCATGCCTTGCAGCGTGACCGTCTGGTTGTCCTGCTTCATGTTGGTCAGGTAGACGCCGTCGGGCAGTTGCCGGACCAGTTCGTTGAGCAGGTGGACGGGCAGGTTGCGGTCGCCCTGCAAGTCTTCGACTGCCTGCTGGCGAGCACGCAGTGCGGCGATTTCTTCCTGCAGCGTCGAGATTTCCTTGATCTCGACTTCGAGCTTCTTGATCTCGGCCTGCAGAAAGCTGTTCGTCGATCGCTGCGCCGAGATCTGGGCCTCGAACCATAGGTAACCCAAGCCGGCGATCAGGACGCCCAGGATCGCCGCGGCACCCAAGGTGCCATAGAACGCCTCGCGCCTGCGCTTGCGCGCAGCTTCGCGGTGCGGAAGCAGATTGATGAGGATCACTGCAGGAACCTCCGCATCGCCAGGCCGCACGAGGTCAGATAGGACGGGGCCTCGCGGCGGACCTTCTTCTCGCGGACGTTCGAACTGATTTCCATGCCCTCGAAGGGATTCAGCAGCGAGCAGGCGAACGAGGTCTGCCGCGTCACCGCGTTGGTCAGGCCCGGCAGCGAAGCCGATCCGCCAGCCAGCAACACGTAGTCGACGCGGTTGTGCGGCGTGCTGGTGAAGAAGAACTGGAGCGCGCGGGCGATTTCCTGCGCGATGCTTTCCACGAAGGGCTTGAGTACGCCGGAGCCGTAGTCGTCGGGCAGGTCGCCGCTGCGCTTCTTCGCCTCGGCTTCCTCGGCGGAAAAGCCGTACTGGCGCACGATCATCTGCGTGAGCTGGGCGCCGCCGAACGCCTGGTCGCGGTCGTACAGCACTTCCTGGTTGCGCAGCACCTGCATGCTGGTGGTGAAGGCGCCCACTTCAAAGAGCGCCACGATCGAATCGACACCCTTGCCAGGCAATTGCTCGATCAGGCGGGCAGTTGCCAGGCGCGAGGCATAGGACTCGACGTCGAGGATCATCGCCTTCAGCCCGGCGGCTTCCGCCAGGCCTTCGCGGTCCTGAACCTTTTCCTTGCGCGATGCGGCGATCAGCACTTCCACGTCGCCGGCGGAGGTGGTGCTCGGCCCCGTCACGCAGAAGTCCAGGCTGACTTCGTCCAGCGAGAACGGGATGTACTGGTTGGCTTCGGATTCGACCTGGATCTCGAGCTCCTGCTCACTCATGCCGCCCGGAAGAATGATCTTCTTGGTGATCACGGCCGATGGCGGCAGCGCCAGCGCCACGTTGCGGGTTCGCGTGCCGCTCTTGCGGATGACGCGACGGACGGCTTCCGCCACCTCGTCGAACTTCTCGACGTTGCCGTCGGTGATCCAGCCGCGTTCCAGGGGCTCGATGGCGCAGCGCTCCAGGACCAGCTTGCCGCTGGCCTCACGGCCGAGCTCGACCAGCTTGACGCTGGACGAACTTACGTCCAGCCCCAGCAGGGGAGCGTTCTGACGACGAAACAATGATCCAAGAGCAGCCAAGTTAGGTTCCTCTTCCCCTGTATTTGTAACCAATAGAAAAAATTGAATTCGGTTGCATGCTAGCAGCAGGCGTAGCAGCAACCAAGCAACGCCGCAGGGCAAATTCCTCAAGCGTTGTCAAAACCTGACGGCAAAACCGCATTTTGTAACTTTTGAATTAGGGCAATGCAAGCCCCGTAAAGATCGGATCGTTCGGAAGGGGCGGCTTTTTATAATGTCGGGTGACTCTGTGCGGCCCCTCATGCAAGAAACTTCCAGCCCCAAAGGGCCAGCCAAGAAATCCTCCTCCACGCGCCCGACCTGGCTGAAATGGCTGTTGCGCCTTTTCTTCTGGGGCTTCGGCATTGCGCTTGCCGGCGTGCTGGCGGTGCTTTGCGTGGTGGCCGTGGCCCTCGCGGTCGCGTACCCGAACCTGCCTGACATCAGCGAGCTCTCCGACTACCGGCCCAAGCTGCCGCTGCGGGTGTTCTCGGCCGAAGGCATCCTCATCGGCGAGTTCGGCGAGGAGCGCCGCAACCTCACCCCGATCTCGGCCATTCCAAAGGTCGTGAAGGACGCGGTCCTGGCAGCCGAAGACGCGCGCTTCTACGACCACGGCGGGGTCGACTACAAGGGCATGGTGCGCGCCGGCCTGGCCAACATGAACCGCGTGAAGAGCCAGGGTGCATCGACCATCACGATGCAGGTGGCGCGCAACGTCTACCTGAGCTCCGAGAAAACGCTCACCCGCAAGATCTACGAGGTGCTGCTCACCTTCAAGCTGGAGCACCTGCTCACCAAGGACCAGATCTTCGAGATCTACCTGAACCAGATCTACCTCGGCAACCGCGCCTACGGCTTCGCCGCCGCTTCCGAGGCCTATTTCGGCAAACCCTTGCAGGAACTCACGATCGCGCAGGCCGCGATGCTGGCAGGCCTTCCCAAGGCGCCGGGCGCGAACAACCCGGTCAACAACCCGCAGCGCGCGCGCGGCCGCCAGTTCTACGTGATCGACCGCATGCAGGAAGCCGGCTTCATCACCGCCGAACAGGCTGCGGAAGCCAAGAAGGAAGAGCTGCACCTGCGCGACGCCGCCGACCCGAACCGCCTGCACGCCGAATACGTGGCCGAAACCGTGCGCCAGCTGATGTACGCCCAGTACGGCGACAGCACCTACACGCGCGGCCTCAAGGTCTACACCTCGCTGGTCGCGGCCGACCAGGCGGCGGCCTACAAGGCGCTGCGCAAGGGCATCATGGATTACGAGCGCCGCCAGATCTATCGCGGCCCCGAGAAGTTCGTCGACCTGCCGAACGACCCCAAGGACCTCGATGAAGCGGTCGACGACGCGCTCAGCGACCACCCCGACAACGGCGACGTGATGGCGGCGGTCGTGCTCAAGGCCACGGCCAAGCAGATCGACGCGGTGCGCGGCAACGGCGACCCGGTGCAGATCACGGGAGACGGCCTCAAGCCCGCGCAGTCCGGCCTCTCCGACAAGGCTCCGCCGAACATCAAGATCCGCCGCGGCGCAGTCATCCGCGTGGTGAAGACGCCCAAGAACACCTGGGAAATCACGCAGCTGCCCGAGGTCGAAGGCGCCTTCGTCGCCATGGACCCGCGCGACGGCGCGATCAAGGCGCTGGTCGGCGGTTTCGACTTCGGCAAGAACAAGTTCAACCACGTGACACAGGCCTGGCGCCAGCCGGGCTCGAGTTTCAAGCCCTTCATCTATTCCGCGGCGCTTGAAAAGGGGTTCACCCCCGCCACTGTCATCAACGACGGCCCGCTCTTCTTCGACGCCGGCACCACCGGCGGACAGCCTTGGGAGCCGAAGAACTACGGCGGCGGCTATGACGGCCCGATGTCGATGCGCACCGCGCTGATGAAGTCGAAGAACCTCGTGTCGATCCGCATCCTGCAGTCCATCGGCACGCGCTATGCGCAGGAGTGGATCACCAACTTCGGCTTCGACAAGGAAAAGCACCCGGCCTACCTGCCGATGGCACTGGGCGCAGGCTCGGTCACCCCGATGCAGATGGCGGTGGGCTACTCGGTGTTCGCCAATGGCGGCTACCGCGTCAATCCGTACCTCGTCACGCGCATCACCGATCACAAGGACAAGGTGCTGGTCGACAAGCAGCCGCCGCTCCTGAGCGATTCGCTGCGCGTCATTCCGCAGCGCAACGCCTTCATCATGGACACGCTGCTGAATTCCGTCGCCCGCGGCGGCACCGCGGCCAAGGCGCAGGCCATGCTCAAGCGCCCCGACCTTTACGGCAAGACCGGCACCACCAACGACTCGCTCGACGCCTGGTTCGCCGGCTTCCAGCCCACCATGACGGCCATCTCGTGGATCGGCTACGACACGCCGCGCAACCTGGGCGACCGCGAGACCGGCGGCGGCCTGAGCCTGCCGATCTGGATCACCTACATGGAGACTGCGATCAAGGGCGTGCCGGTGACCGAACTCTCGGCCAACCCGCCGCCGGGCATCGTGAACGTCGGCGGCGAGTGGTACTACGACGACTATGCGCCGGGACGCGGCGTTGCGAGCCTGGGCGTCGAGTCCGCACCGGCAGCGCCGGTCGAAGTCCCGGCGGGCGGTCCGATCGGCGCCCCCCCACCACCCGAGGAGCGCAACCGCATCCTCGACCTGTTCCGCAACTGAGCGTCGCCGGCAGAGGAGTTCAGGGAGCCGCGAAGTTCAGCGGCTGCCCCGCCTGCAGCGTCGCCTCGCGCGACAGGTTGCCGAAGAATTCCTCGCCCGTCTTGGTGTCCACCCAGGCCTTGCCGTCGTGGCGGTAGTGATAGCCGCCCGAACGCGCGGCAAGCCAGATCTCCTGCAAGGGTTTCTGCAGGTTCACGATCAGCTGGCTGCCGTTGCGGAATGAAATCGTGATCATCCCGCCCACCCTCTGGTTGTCGATGTCCGCGTCGGTCGCTTCGTTGATGCGGTCGCAGCCCAGCTCGATGGCTGCAAGAGCAGCCTCGGCGCGATCCATGTATTCGGTGTCGGTCATTACAATTTCGCCATGTTGAACGTTCACCAAATTCTAGTGAGCACCCGCGTCCGCGCCGCGCTCATGGTCTGCCTCGCCGTGGGCACTGCAGGGCTCGTCGCCGCCTGCGGACAGCGCGGCGCGCTGTACCTGCCCACCGATCCGGCCGCCGCCGGGCGCGCCACCCTGCCGGAGCTCATGACGCCCGACAGCCTGCGCTCCTCTTCATCGTCGTCCTCCAGCCAGGCGGCGCCCGCACCGGCTGCCGCCGCCAGCGCACCGGCAGGCAGCAGCAATAGCAGCACGGAGCAACGCAAGTGAGTTCCGGCACCAACATCTCCCTGCCCGGCCAACCGCACGTCGCCGAACGCGACGGCACGCTGCACGTCGAAGGCGTCGCGCTCGACGCGCTGGCCCGCGAACATGGCACTCCCCTCTTCGTCTACTCGAGGCAATGGATGCTGGACGCCCTGGCCGCTTACCAGCGCGGCTTCGAGGGTCGCGACGCCCTCATCTGCTACGCGATGAAGGCCAATTCCTCGCTCGGCGTGCTGCGCGTGTTCGCCGAGGCCGGCTGCGGCTTCGACATCGTCTCGGGCGGCGAACTGTCGCGCGTGCTGGCCGTGGGCGCCGATCCGAAGAAGATCATCTTCTCGGGCGTCGGCAAGACCCGCGCCGAAATGCGCCAGGCGCTCGCTGCGAACATCGCCTGCTTCAACGTCGAGAGCGAAGCCGAGCTCGACGTGCTCAACGAAGTGGCGGTGGCCGAAGGCAAGCGCGCACCGATCAGCATCCGCATCAATCCGAACGTCGATCCGAAGACGCATCCCTACATTTCCACCGGCCTCAAGGGCAACAAGTTCGGCATCGCGCACGACCGCGCTGTCGAGGCCTACAAGCATGCCGCGCGGCTGCCGGGGCTGGAAGTGGTGGGTATCGACTGCCACATCGGCTCGCAGATCACCGAAGCCTCGCCCTACCTCGACGCCTGCGACCGCGTGCTCGACCTGGTGGAAGCCATCGAAGCGGCCGGCGTGCCGATCCATCACCTGGACTTCGGCGGTGGCCTGGGCATCGACTACAACGGTGAGGTGCCGCCCACGGCCGATGCGCTCTGGCAGCAGCTGCTCGCCAAGCTCGACGCGCGCGGCTTCGGCCGGCGCAAGCTGGTGATCGAGCCGGGCCGCTCGCTGGTCGGCAACGCCGGCGTGTGCATCACCGAGGTGCTCTACACCAAGCCGGGCGAGGACAAGAACTTCTGCATCGTCGACGCAGCCATGAACGACCTGCCGCGCCCCGCGATGTACCAGGCCTTCCAGCGCATCGTGCCGGTGCGCACCCGCGCGGGCAATGCCACGACCTACGACGTGGTCGGCCCGGTCTGCGAGAGCGGCGACTGGCTCGGCCGCGACCGAGCGCTCAATGTGCTGTCCGGCGACCTGCTGGCCGTGCTGTCGGCGGGCGCGTACTGCATGAGCATGTCCAGCAACTACAACACGCGCGGCCGCGCCGCCGAGGTGCTGGTGAGCGGCGCGAGCGCGAAGCTGATCCGCCGTCGCGAGACGATGGAAGACCAGCTGCGCAGCGAAATCGACGGCTGATCGCTGATCGATCTTCCTGGCGTCAACCGGTGCGCACCGCGCCGGCCGACGCCGGCTTTCCCTTGCCGCGCTTGCTCGCGAAGTTCCACACGCGCCACGCGAGCAGCACCGCGATGATCGCGGCGTAGACGAACACTTCCGCGAAATTGTTCTTGCCCGCGCGCATCCAGAAGAAGTGCAGCAGGCCGAGCCCCGCGATCAGGTAGACCAGCTTGTGCAGCATCTGCCAGCGCTTCGCGCCCATCGCCTTGATCGCGCGATTGAACGACGTGGCCGCCAGCGGCGTGAGCAGCACGAAGGCCGAGAAGCCCACCAGGATGAACGGCCGCTTCGCGATGTCCTTGGCGATGTCGGCCCACTCGAAGCCCATGTCGAACCAGCTGTAGCACAGCAGGTGCAGCACCACGTAGAAATACGCGAACAGACCCAGCATGCGGCGGTAGCGCGCGAGCGCGTTCCACTTGCTCATCACGCGCAGCGGCGTCACCGCCAGCGCGATGCAGATGAAGCGCAGCGTCCAGTCGCCGGTGGCGCGGATCAGGAACTCGGCGGGGTTGGCGCCCAGCCCGTCCGTGAACGCGCCGTAGGCCAGCCGTGCGAAGGGCAGCAGGCACAGCAGGAAGATGACCGGCTTGGTCGCCGGATGCATGAGCAGCTTGTTCATGGGGCGATGGCCGCGCGCCGGAGCCGGTTCAATAGTTTTTCTTCAGGTCCATGCCCGCGTAGAGCTGGCCGACCTGTGCTTCGTAGCCGTTGAACATCTCGGTCTTGCGCCGCTTGGCGAACAGGCCGCCGCCGTCGCCGATGCGGCGCTCGGTCGCCTGGCTCCAGCGCGGGTGGTCGACGTTGGGGTTCACGTTCGAATAGAAGCCGTACTCGTTGGCCGCGGCCTTGTTCCAGGCGGTGCTCGGCTCCTTCTCGACGAAGCGGATCTTCACGATCGACTTGGCCGACTTGAAGCCGTACTTCCACGGCACCACCAGCCGCACGGGCGCGCCGTTCTGATTGGGCAGCACCTCGCCGTACATGCCGAAGGCCAGCAGCGTGAGCGGGTGCATCGCCTCGTCCATGCGCAGGCCCTCGGTGTAGGGCCAGTCCAGCACGCGCGAGCCCACGAAGGGCATGGTCTTGGGGTCAGCCAGCGTCACGAACTCGACGAACCTGGCGTTGCCCTGCGGCTCGACCTTCCTGATGAGCTCGGCCAGCGAGTAGCCGACCCACGGAATCACCATCGACCAGCCTTCGACGCAGCGCAGGCGGTAGATGCGCTCTTCCTGCGCGCTGAGCTTGAGCAGGTCCTCGATGCCGTACTTGCCCGGCTTCTTGACCAGCCCTTCCACCTCCACGGTCCAGGGCCGCGTCTTCAGCGTGCCGGCGTTCTTGGCCGGGTCGGCCTTGTCGGTGCCGAACTCGTAGAAGTTGTTGTAGGTGGAGGCGTCCTTGTAGTCGGTGACTTTCTCCATCGACATGGCGCCAGGCACCGCCGACTTCGCGCCAGGCAGCGGCGCGAGCTTGTTGGGGCGCTCGGTCTGCGCCAGGGCCTCGCGCGAGGCGAAGGCCGCCAGCGCGGCGCCCGCTGCGCCGCCGGCCATGAGCTTGAGCATGTCGCGGCGGCCCTCGTAGACCTCGCGGGGCGTGATTTCGCTGGACAGCGGATGGATGAAGCCGTTGCCGCCGCTGTTGTTACTGCTGCTGCGGCGGATCGGACGGGATTGGAACGACATGACGGGCCTTTCGCGGAATCGTTGTGCTCAGGGTAGTTCGTGGCAAACCCTGATCTGGTTACGCGCCGCCGGAGCGCGCGGTTTCAATAATTCTTCGCGAAAGCCCGCAGGCCTGCACTCACAGGGTGCCGTAGCTGTGCAACCCGCTCAGGAACATGTTCACGCCCAGGAAGGCGAAGGTCGTCACCGCCAGCCCGCCCAGCGCCCACCAGGCCGCCACGGTGCCGCGCAGGCCCTTGACGAGCCGCATGTGCAGCCAGGCCGCGTAGTTGAGCCACACGATCAGCGCCCAGGTTTCCTTCGGGTCCCAGCTCCAGTAGCCGCCCCAGGCGTCGGCCGCCCACAGGGCGCCCAGCACAGTGGCGATGGTGAAGAAGGCGAAGCCGACGGTGATCGACTTGTACATGACATCGTCGAGCACCTCGTTGGCCGGCAGCCGCGCAGCGATGCGCTTGCGACCGAGCAGGATGCCCGCGGCGATCAGCGCCGAGATGCCGGCGTAGATCACCCAGTAGCTGCCGCCGGCTTCCTGCACGCGCTGGCGGAACGCCACCGGCACGAAGCACAGCGCCACGCCCAAGAGCCAGATCGGCGTGAGCTTGTACCAGCGTGTCTCGTCGGCCTGTTCCTTGATGAGGTAGGCGAAGGCGACCATGGCCGCGAGCGCGAAGGTGCCGTAGCCGATGAAGTTGGCCGGCACGTGCAGCTTCATCCACCAGCTCTGCAGGGCCGGCACCAGCGGCTGGATTTCATGCGCCTCGCGCACGATCGTGTACCAGAGCAGGAAACCCACCGCCGCGCTGACCACCAGCATCACGAAGGCGCCGAGCGCGCGCGTGCCGTAGCGCTCCTCGAAGTACAGGTAGAAGGCGGCCGTCAGCCAGCAGAACAGCACGAACACTTCGTACAGGTTGCTCACCGGGATGTGGCCGATGTCCGGGCCGAGCTGGTGGCTTTCATACCAGCGCACCATGGTGCCGATCAGCGCCATGGTTACCGCCGCCCACGCGAGGCGCGAGCCGATCGCGTCGAAGGTGTCCGACTGCCTGCCGCCGAAGAAGCCGAGCCAGTAGAACAGCGTACTCATGAAGAACAGCACGCTCATCCAGAGGATGGCCGACTGGCTCGACAGGAAGTACTTGAGCCAGAACACCGAGTCGGCGCGCGACAGGTCGCCCTGGTACGACGCGATGGCCAGCAGCGAGGCCGCAGCCACCACGATGGCCAGCCCCCGCAGCGGCCGCCAGAACCAGCAGATGCCGATCAGCGAGACCATCGCGGCCACGAGGATCGGCTTCTCGTAGTAGTCCATCGACCCTGCGTAGCGCGCGAAGGCGAACAGGCCGCCGGCCAGCACCAGCGCCGCGAACACCCAGTCGAACAGGTTGCGGCGCGAGAGCCAGCTTTCATTGAGCGTGAGGGTCGTGGTGTTCATGTTGTCCCGGGGTCTTATTTGTTCAGGGCGAGCAGCTTGCGTTTGAGATGCTCGAATTCGCGGTCGCTGTCGATGGTCTTGCGATTGACCGAGAAGGCCATCGTGGCGGCCGTCGACGCGGCCGCATCGCCTTCGGAAGCCTTGCCATCGGGCGTCAGCCACACCCACAGGCGGCGCTCGCGCACGTACAGCATGGCAAAAATGCCGACGATCAGCAACAGGCAGCCCAGATAGACGATGTTCTTGCCAGGAGCGCGCGCCACCTGGAACACGCTGGCCTGCACCTGGGTGAAGTCGGTCATCATCATCGCGACCGGGGCCGGGTAGAAGTGCGCGTCGCTGATGGCGAGCACGGCCTGCGTCAGGTAGGCCTGCGATTTCTCGTCGTTGGGCAATGCGGCGAGTCCGGCGCCTTCGCGGCTCAGGTTGAGCACCTCGAACAGCACGTCGTTGAGGATGCGCACCAGCACCCCGCCGGCGCGCTCGCGCTCGGCCTCGGGCACGTTGGCTTCCATGAACTCGGCAATCGCCTGCCAGCCGCCCACGGTGGCGGCGTCGGCCTTGGCGCGCTCGCTGCCCGCGAAGAGCGCCAGCGCGCGGGTGGCCGACACGCGCAGCTGCTCGGCCATTTCGGGGCGCTTGGGATCGGTGGCCTTGGCGATGTAGCGCTCGATGGCGCGCTCGCGCGTGGCGGCGTCGCCCAAGGCGGCGCGCATGCGCACGAAGCCGTCCATCGAGCCCTGATCGTCGGCCGGCACGCGCAGGTAGCGGAAGGGCTCCTCGGGCTTCTCGCGCATGCCCAGCAGGAACACCGGCTGGCCGTCGCCGGTGTCGACCGGCACCATGTAGTTCTGGTACTCGCGCGCCTGGCCGGAAGCGTCGCGCAGCTTGTAGCCGATGCTCGGGCCGATGTTGCGCAGCACCTTCGGCTTGTTGGTCTTGTTGGCGGCGCCCAGGCGCGATTCGATGTCGTGGCGCAGGTCGACCTTGCGCACGTCGGCGCCGCTGCCCATGGCATTCGCGTCGGCGAAGTTCTCGACGTTGATCACGCGCAGCGCGGCGTACTCGAGCGTGAGCTTGTCCTTGCCGTTGGTGATCTCGGTGCTCGGCCCGCCGATGACGCCCTCCACCTCGAAGGGCTTGGCTGCGGCAGCCATCGGCACAGCCTTGAGCTTCACCTTGGAGCCACCGTCGTCGAAGCTCGACTGGTAGATCTCCACGCCCTTGTAGCTGGCCGGGTGGTTGACCTCGATGCGCGCGGGCACCTGCTCGCCGGTCTCGCGGTCGTGCAGCACCACCTCGCTCGCGAAGAGCTTGGGCATGCCGGTCGAGTAGTAGTCGACGATGAACTTCTTCAGTTCGATGGAGAACGGCAGCTCCTGCAGCAGCACGCCGTCGGACTGGTTCAGGATGGCCACGCTGCCCTGCCCGCCCTCGGGCACGAGGATGTTGCCGCGGAAGGTCGGGTTGCTGGCCGACAGCCGGTGCTGGGGCGGCACGTCGGCGATCATGCCGCCGCCGGTGAACACGCTCTTGCCGTTGAACCAGGTCTGCGCGCGCACCACCAGGTCGCCGTCGAACAGGCCGCCGATGCACACCAGCACGATGGCGCTGTGGGCCGCGATGTAGCCCAGCTTGTGGGCGCCGCCCGCGCGCGCCGCGACCATCCAGCCCGCCGCGGTGGCACGGCTGCCGTCGGTGGCCTCGCGCTGCTGCAGCTTGACCTTCCAGCCGCCGCTCACCAGCAGCTGGCCGATGCGGTTGGCCGCCGCCTCGGGCGTTTCACCCAGCCGGCTCTCCGCTCGCTGGCCGAAGGCCTTCAGGCTCTGTGCGCGGATGTCTTCCTTGAAGGTCTTGAGGTCGATCAGGATGCGCGGCGTGTTGCGCACGATGCACAGCGTGGTGCTGATCACCAGGAACAGCAGGATCAGCAGGAACCACCAGGCGCTGTAGATCGAGTCGAGCCGCGCAGCGCGGAACAGCTCTGCCCAGAACGGCCCGAACTGATTGATGTAGTTGTTGATCGGCTCATGCTGCTTGAGCACCGTGCCGATGATCGACGCGATGCAGATGATGGTGAGCAGCGCGATCGCGAAGCGCATCGACGACAGCAGCTCCACCGCGGCGCGAAGCACCTGCGGGCCGCGGTGAACGCGAAGGCCATGGGTGGAGACGGACATCGGGCGAAAGTAGGAAGGAAGAGAAGGAGAAAAAACAAAAAAGGCGGGCCATCCTGCTGGATCGGCCCGCCCTTTGTCTGGGTTTGTTATCGGCGGCTGGTCACGCTCCAGGGAGCGCCATCATCAACGCAAACCGGCAATGTAGTCGGCGACCGCCTTGATTTCCCTGTCGTTGAGCTTGGCTGCAACACCGGTCATGGGGAGGCTGTTCAGGCGCACGTTGTCACGGAAGGCCGTGAGCTGGGCCACGGTGTAGTCGGCGTTCTGGCCGCCCAGGCGCGGGTACTGGGCCGGAATGCCGGCGCCGTTGGGGCTGTGGCAGCCGGCGCAGGCCGGGATCTGGCGGTCCCCGATGCCGCCGCGGTAGATCTTCTCACCCAGCGCGATGGTGTCCTTGTCCTTCGAGAAGCCCGGCTTGACCTTCTTCGAGCCGACGAACCAGGCGATGTTGCGCATGTCTTCTTCCGACAGCGCCGAGGCCAGCGGCTTCATGATCGCGCTCTTGCGGGCGCCGGACTTGAAGTCCTGCAGCTGCTTGAGTATGTATTCGGGATGTTGTTGCGCCAGCTTCGGGTTGGCGGCGATGGCGGAGTTGCCGTCGGCGTTGTGGCAGGAAGCGCAGCTCTGGCTGTTGGCCGGCGTTGCGTTGAACAACGTGTCCCCCTTGGCGGGGTCCGGCTTGGCCGGTTTGGCCGGTGCTGCGGCTGCCGCACTCGGATTGGCCGCGTGTTCATCGGCTGCAAAACTCACGCTGGATGCGATGCCCACGAGGGCCGCAAGCACAATATTGGCAAACAACTTCATATCGGGGGCTTCGAATTTATGGCGCAAAACCTCACGATTCTACAATGTGGGCCCTGTTTCGAAAGTCCGTAGATGCCCTCCCCGCGCGCCAAGCCCGCTGCCTATCCTCCCCGCGCGGCGCCCGCCGCAGACCCCCAGGTCGCAGAACGCGAGCGCATGGCGCTGGGCTGGCTGCACACCGCCCACTTCCTCACCAGCGCGCCCCAGCTGGAGCATCTGCCCCCCTTCGAACTGCCCGAGATCGCCTTCGTCGGCCGCTCCAACGCGGGCAAGTCGACCGCCATCAACACCCTCACCCAGCAGACACGCCTGGCCTTCGCCTCCAAGACGCCGGGCCGCACGCAGCACATCAACCTGTTCGGCATCGGCAAGCAAAAAGTCGACGACGCGGTGCTCGCCGACCTGCCTGGCTACGGCTACGCGGCCGTGCCGCGCGAGGCCAAGCTGCGCTGGCAGCGCGTGATGGGCAACTACCTGATGACGCGCGAAAACCTGCGCGGCGTGGTGCTCATGTGCGATCCGCGCCACGGTCTGACCGAGCTCGACGAAATCCTGCTCGACGTGATCCGCCCGCGCGTGCAGCAGGGCCTGAAGTTCCTCGTGCTGCTGACCAAGGCCGACAAGCTCACCCGCAGTGAGGGCGCAAAGGTGCTGTCCATTACGCGACTGAACGCCGGCGGCGGCGAGGTGAAACTGTTCTCGGCCCTGAAGAAGCAGGGCGTGGGCGAGGCAGCGGCGCTGCTGTGGCGCTGGGTGCACCCCGATGGCACCGACGCACCGGCTGTCGAGCCCGAGCCGCCGCCGGGAGACGCCTGAGGCAAGAACAGGCTGCACCGGCCGTCCATCTGCGCAGGTCACTATCAAAACAATAGCGACGACAGTCAACCCGAAGGAGACAAGAAGCATGATCGAGACATTCCAACGCAGCCTGCCCAACGGCACGACCCTGAGCTGCCGCGCTGCCGGCAAGCCGGGCCGGCCGCTGATGGTGTTCCTCCACGGATTCCCCGAGGCCGCGTTCATCTGGGACGAACTGCTCGAGTATTTCTCCGACCCTGCCCATGGCGGCTACCGCTGCGTGGCGCCCAACCTGCGCGGCTTCGAAAAGTCGAGTTCGCCGACCGACGTGGCGGCCTACAAGCCGCACCTGCTGATCCAGGACGTCCAGCAGCTCGCCGCCACCGAAAGCGCCGACGGCACCATGGCCGCGCTGGTCGCCCACGACTGGGGCGGCGCCTTCGGCTGGGGCTACGCCAACGCCTTCCCGCAGCAGGTCGGCAGGCTGGTCATCATCAATTCGCCGCACCCCGGCACCTTCACCCGCGAGCTGCGCAACAGCCCGGCGCAGCAGCAGGCGAGCGCCTACATGAACTTCCTCGCGCGCCCCGACGCCGAGGCGCTGCTCGCGGCAGACGACTTCAAGCGCATGTGGCCCTTCTTCCTGCTGATGAAGGCCGGCCCCGATGGCCACGGCTGGCTCACCGAGGAAGTGAAGCAGCAGTACCGCGAGGTCTGGAGCGCGGGCCTCACCGGCGCCTGCAATCTCTACCGCGTGACGCCGATGAAGCCTCCGCTGCCGGGCCAGACCGTCGACGGCATTCCCGTGCTGCCGCGCGAGCGGCTGATGGTGGAAGTGCCCACCTTCGTGTTCTGGGCGCTCGACGACGCGGCGCTGCTGCCGGGCCTGCTCGAAGGGCTCGACGAATACGTGCCGAGGCTCGAGATCAGGAAGGTGCCGAACGCGACCCACTGGATCGTGCACGAGCAGCCGCAGCTGGTAGCGCGCGAGATCGAGGGATTCCTGCAGCGGAATCAGTAGATAGGTGGTTCGCCTTCCGGGCGGGTCTTGAACCGGCGGTGCACCCAGTAATACTGGGACGGCATCGTGTCGATGTAGCCCTGCAGCCGCTCGTTCATGAGCGCGGTGTCGGCCTCCACGTCGTCGGTCGGAAAGTTCTGCCAGGTCGGCAGGATCTCGATTTCATAGCCGTCGCGCGTGAGCTTCGACACCACCGGCACCACCTTGGCCTTGCCCAGCCGTGCGAAGCGCGACAGCGACGGCACGGTGGCCGCCTGCACGCCGTAGAAGGGCACGAAGATGGTCTGGTCGCGGCCGAAGTCCATGTCGGGCAGCAGGTACAGCAGGCCGCCCTTGCGCAGCCCCTGCAGGACCGGCTTGATGCCGTCCACCCGGTTGAGCGCCGCCACGTCGCCGAAGCGGGTGCGGCCCTCGCGGATCCAGGCATCGATCATCGGATCTCGCTGGGTCGTGTAGATGGTGGCCGAGGGGCGCGACGTGTGCATCGTGAGCGCGGTCGCCGCGGCGTCGAGGCCGTAGAAGTGCGGCGCGAACAGGATCATCGGCGCGTCGCCATCGGCGATCTCGCGGATCTCCGAGGCCGCGCCCACCACCTTGAGCCGGCTCGCCACCAGCTTCTCGGGCGCATGCCAGAGCCAGCCGCGGTCGAGCCAGGACTGCGCCACGTAGACGAAGGTCTCGCGCGCGATGGCGCGGCGCTCGGCCTCCGACTTCTCGGGGAAGCACACCGCCAGGTTGGTGTCGACCACGCGCCGCCGGGGCACCGCGACGGTGTGCAGGATGCGGCCGAGGAACGCGCCGAAACCGCGCACCACGGGCAGCGGCAGCGGCGCGATCACGCGCATGAAGCCGATGCCGAGTCGGGAACCCAGGCTCATGCAGCTTCCCCTGCAGCGGCGACCACGCGCTCGGCGCGCGGCTCCTTGTAGCGGGCGTAGTCCCACACGTACTGGCCCGGCAGGCTGTGGATCAGCCGGCCGATGCCGTCGTTCATGGCGGCGGCGGCGTCCTCGATGGAAGCCGATGGGTCCGTCAGCGCAGTGCCGACGATGGGTTCGAAGCGGATCACATAGCCCGCGCCGCGCGGCAGCCGTTCGCACACGCTGAGAAAGCAGGCCGCGCCGGTCTGCTGCGCAAGTCGGGGAAGAAGGGTCATGGTGTAGGCCGGCCGGCCGAGGAAGGGCGCCCACACGCCCTGCCCCAGCGGCGGCACCTGGTCGGGCAGGATGCCGGTGTAGCCGCCGCCGCGCAGCGTGCGGATCAGGCCGCGCACGCCGGTGTTGTTGGTGGGCAGGGTCTGCAGGCCGGGCCGGTCGCGCGAACCGGCTGCGATCAGGTCAGCCATCCATTTCTTGCGGGCCGGGCGGAACAGCGCGGTGATCGGCCCGTAGGTCGACAGAAAGCGCTCGCCGATGGCCTGGCCGCACATCTCCCAGCTGCCGAGATGCGGCGCGACCAGGATCACGCCCTTCTTCGCCTGCATGGCCGCCTCGAAGGCCTCCACACCCTCCCAGCGCACCACGCGGTTCAGCACGGTCTGCCCATGCGGGCGCAGCCAGAGCCAGGGCAGTTCGGAAGCCATCTTGCCGGCGGCGGCGATGGCGGGACGGTATTGATCGGGCGCGAAGCCCGCGCTCTCGGCATTGGCCTTGAAGCGGCGGCGATAGCCGGGCGCGCTCCACCAGACCAGCCAGCCCAGCAATGCACCGAACCGATGCATCAGCGGCATCGGCACGCGGGCGAGCAGGCGGAACAGGGTGATCATCGAATACGGGAGGGAGTCAAAACACGGACGCGCGCGCATGGTATTGCGCGGCTCGAATAGAATGCAAATTGTCGCCGAGTTACGGAACAACTTGCAGGGCGACAAACACAAGCGCAGCAATGCAATTGTGCCGGGTCGAGAAATCGGCATCTGCTAAAGCGTTCGCCAGAGCTCCGCAGAGTTGGCAACGCGCCAAGTCAATTCAAGGAGTTTTGAACAAATGGCGAACGACTTCCTCTTCACGTCCGAATCCGTCTCCGAAGGCCATCCCGACAAGGTCGCAGACCAGATCTCGGACGCCATCCTCGACGCGATCTTCGAGCAGGACCCCCGCAGCCGCGTGGCCGCCGAGACGCTGACCAACACCGGCCTGGTCGTGCTCGCTGGCGAAATCACGACCAACGCGCACGTCGACTACATCCAGGTCGCGCGCGACACCATCAAGCGCATCGGCTACGACAACACCGAGTACGGCATCGACTACAAGGGCTGCGCCGTGATGGTCTGCTACGACAAGCAGTCCAACGACATCGCCCAGGGCGTGGACCATGCCAGCGACGACCACCTGAACACCGGCGCCGGCGACCAGGGCCTGATGTTCGGCTACGCCTGCGACGAAACGCCCGAGCTGATGCCCGCGCCCATCTACTACGCGCACCGCCTCGTCGAGCGCCAGGCCCAGCTGCGCAAGGACGGCCGCCTGCCCTTCCTGCGCCCCGACGCCAAGAGCCAGGTGACGATGCGCTACGTGGACGGCAAGCCCCACAGCATCGACACCGTGGTGCTCTCCACCCAGCACAGCCCCGACCAGAGCGAGACGCCCACCAAGATGAAGGCTTCGTTCAACGAAGCCATCATCGAAGAGATCATCAAGCCGGTGCTGCCCAAGGAGTGGCTCAAGGACACGCGCTACCTGATCAACCCGACCGGCCGCTTCGTCATCGGCGGCCCGCAGGGTGACTGCGGCCTCACCGGCCGCAAGATCATCGTCGACACCTACGGCGGCGCATGCCCGCACGGCGGCGGCGCGTTCTCGGGCAAGGACCCGTCGAAGGTCGACCGCTCGGCCGCCTACGCCGCGCGCTACGTGGCCAAGAACATCGTGGCCGCCGGCATTGCGCGCCAATGCCAGATCCAGGTGGCCTACGCCATCGGCGTGGCCGAGCCGATGAACATCACGGTCTACACCGAAGGCACCGGCGTGATCCCCGACGAGAAGATCGCGGCCCTGGTGCGCGAGCACTTCGACCTGCGTCCGAAGGGCATCATCCAGATGCTCGACCTGCTGCGCCCGATCTACCAGAAGACCGCCGCCTACGGCCACTTCGGCCGCGAGGAGCCCGAGTTCACCTGGGAAGCGACGACGCAGGCGCCAGCGCTGCGCGCAGCTGCCGGCCTCAAGTAAGCAGCAAGAAGCGGCGGTGGGTCAGAAGCGGTAAGCGCCGCTCAAACCCACCGTCCAGTTACGGCCCGGCGCAGGCTCGTAATAGCGCGCATTGCCCTCGTTGACGATGACCGAGCCCACGTAGCGCCGGTCGAACAGGTTGTCGACACGCGCGAAGGCGTTGAACTCCCAACGCTCCCATTTCTTCAGATAGCCGGCGTACACCGCCGCGACGGCATAGCCCGGCGCGCTCGCGGTGTTGACGTCGTTGGCCTGCATTCGGCCCAGCGCGCGCATCTCGACGCCGGCGCGCCAGCCCTCGGGCGGCACCCAGCCCAGCGATACAAACAACGATTGCCGCGCAATGCCCGGAATGCGATTACCCGCCGCCACGGTGTTCGCAGCCGCGCATGGCGACGGTGAACAGAAGGCATCGCGATACGTCGCGTCCAGCCATGTGTAGGCCAGCTGTGTGCGCCAGTGGTTCGCAGTCTCGTGCTGCCAGCCCAGCTCGAAGCCGTTGCGCCTGGTGCGGCCCGCGTTCTGGAAGGTCGCGCGGCCGCCGAGGTTGGTGTCCGTCACGATCTCGTCGCGCGTACGGGTCTGGAACAGCGCGGCCGTCAGCAGGCCGCCGGAAAACCGCGCCTTGGCGCCGATCTCGATGCTGTCGTTCACCGAGGGGCGCAGAGCGAAGTTGAGGCCGCTGGCGCCGTTGGCGCGGTAGGAAAGCTCGTTCAGCGTCGGCGTCTCGAAGCCGCGGCCGATCGAGCCGTACAGCGCGAGGTCCGCCGTGGCCTGGTAGCGCAGCGAGGCCACGGGCAGGGTCTTGCTGTAGCGCGCGCTGCCGCTGTCGTCGCGGTTGGTGCCGACGATGTAGCGGTCTTGTGAATTGAAGTGCACGCTGCTGCGGCGCACGCCGGCTTCGAGCGTCCAGCGGTCGGTGAGGCGCCAGGTGGCCTGCGCGTAGGGATCGAGGTTCCCGGCCTCGTTGAGCTCGTTGCGCCGCAGCCGCCCCTGCACGCCGAGCACCGGCGCCGACACCGGCCCGAGGTAGTTTTCATAACCCCGGCGCTTTTCGCGCAGGCTGTCGTAGCCCAGGCCCGCGACGATGTCGAAGGGCCGGCCGGCCAGCGTGAGCGCGGCTTTCCAGCGCAGGTCGACGCCGCCGTACTGGCGCGAGAGATCGATCACGCCGCCCGCGTGCAGCGGGTTCTGCTGCGCCGACGGCGGGATCGACTGGAACTGCGTGGTCTTGCGCTGGCCGCCGTAGACCATGAGCCGCACCCCCTGCGTGGCGTCGATGCGGTGCTCGTAGAGCAGGCCGGCCTGCGTCTGCTCGACCGTCTTGCGGGTGTCGTACTGCGTGGCCAGCGGCGCGTTGCGCGGCGCCAGGGCGTACTGGTCGGCGGTGAGACCCAGCGGGTCCTGCGCAGCTATGCGCACGCTGTTGAACACCAGCGTGAGCTTGTCGCCGTTGTCCAGCGCGATGCCGAGCTTGCCGTTGGCGATGTCGCGCTTCGCGGCGCTGTGCTCGCGCCAGCCGTCGGTGTGGAAGCGGCTCGCGTCGAGCAGGTAGTCCACCGCTGCCTGCGATCCGCTGACCTGCAGCGACTGCCGCCAGGTGCCGAAGCTGCCGCCCGCAAGCGAATAGGACAGGCGCGGCGGCCCCTCGCCCGAGGCGGTGAAGGCCTGCACCACGCCGCCGGAGGAGTTGCCGTAGAGCGCGGAGAACGGCCCGCGCAGCACCTCGATGCGGTCCAGCGAGCCGATGTCGATGTTCGAAGTCTGGCCCTGGCCGTCGGGCAGCGTCGCGGGAATGCCGTCGACGTAGAGCCGAACGCCGCGCACGCCGAAGGTGGAGCGGGCGCCGAAGCCACGGATGGAAAGCTGCAGGTCCTGCGCGTAGTTCAGCCGGTTCTGCACCTGCAGTCCCGGCACCGCGCCGAGGCCTTCGGACAGGTTGACCTGCAGGCGGCTGTCGCGCATCTCGTCGCCGTCGACGCGGTCGACCGAGCCGGGCACGTTGAACGGCGCCACCTCGCCACGGGGCACGGACACGGTGATCTCGCGCAGGCTCGCACCATTGCCGCTGCCCGCGCCCGGATCAGCTGGGGGTATCTGCTGAGCCTGAGCAGCCGTCGGCGTGGCGAACAGAAGCAGGCCGGCGGCGGTGAAGGCAACGGGCGCGAGGTTCTTCATCGCGCCGATTCTGCTTTGGCGCACCGGCCGCGCGTGTCGCTGTGGCGCGACTCTCAGGGAAAACTACGACTTGCCGTTGCCGGCCGGTGTCTTGCGCCAGCCATACCAGGCGCCGACCACGACCGGAATGCCCAGCGCGATCCAGGCCAGGATGTCGCCCAGCCCGCCGTCGCTGAAGAGCGCCGAGATCAGGCCGAAGGTGGTGAGCAGGCCCAGCACGATGGGCCAGCCCCACATGCGCCAGAAGCCCTGATGGTGGCCGTGGTGATGCTGTTGCTGATGGTGCTTCATGCCTGCGCCTTCATCGCCGGTGCGGGCTCGGGCTGCACTGCGCCGCCGCCGGGCACGTGCTGCGGCTGCGGCACCTCGGCATGCGCCTCGGCCTTCTTCGAGGCCGCCGGCACGGTGTTGCCGCGCTTGAGCCACAAGTAGAGGCCGCTGCCCAGCACGATGATGGTCGCGATGTCGAGCAGCGCCCAGATGATCTGCATCGGCATGCCGCCGTAGTCGCCGAAGTGCAGCGGCTGCGATACCAGCAGCGCCCACAGATACCAGGGCAGCTTGGGCGACGCAGTCACCTCGGCCGTCTTGGCGTCGACCAGCACCGGCTGGAAGAGCTTGGAAGAGAAGGGCTCGTTGCCGCGCAGGAAGAAGGTCGTGTGATGCGGGCTCGAGAACGACGTGCCCGGGAACGCGATGAACGACAGCTTCATGCCGGGCGTCGCCTGAATCGCGGCTTCCATCGAACGCTGCACCGAGGCGCGCTCGTGCACCGCCACGACGGGCTCGTTCTTGTAGGGCGTCATGAGCGCGCTGAGCTGGTCGTACTGCCAGTACTTGATGACCAGATCGGCCCAAGTGTTGATCATGCCGGTGGCCCCCACCACGAACACCCACACCAGCGTGACGATGCCCAGCAGGTTGTGCAGGTCGAGCCACTTCAGGCGCGGACGCTTCTCGCGCCGCACCGTGCCGAAGTCGAGCTTGCGCATGAAGGGCGAATAGAGCACCACGCCCGAGACGATGGCCACCAGCAGCAGCAGGCCCATGAAGCCCAGGAACAGCTTGCCCGGCAGCCCCGCGAAGAGGTCGACGTGCAGCTTGAACATCACGTACATGAAGCCCTCGTCGAACTTCGGCTGCGCAAGCACCTCGCCCGTGCGCGCGTCGACAGCGACCGACTTGAAGTCCTCGGTGGGCTCTGGCGTGGGGGTGAGCGTGACGAACCACAGGCCGTCGTCGTCCTCGGGCTGCGAGGCGAACTGCACCACGCGGTCGGGGTGTTTGGCCTTCGCCACCTCGAGCACGCGATCGAGGCTGATGTGCGGCGTGCCCGCCGGCATCTTCGGCGCCTCGACCTCGGTGCCGAGCAGGTGGCCGATCTCGTGATGGAAGATCAGCGGCAGGCCGGTGATGCACAGCAGCAGCATGAAGACGGTGCACACAAGGCTGCTCCACTTGTGCACCCAGGCCCAGGTCTTGATCTTTCTGCTGTTCATGTCGTGGCTGTTCTGTCGAGGGAGAGGGTTCTAGAAACGGTAGGTGGCGCTGGCGACGATGTTGCGGCGTGCGCCGTACCAGCAGTCGCCTCGCGCGAGGCAGGTGCTGAAGTAGGTCTTGTCGGTGGCGTTGTTGATGTTCAGGGCATAGCGCCACTTGGCCGACTCGTAGGCGAGCATCAGGTCGAGCAGTGCGACCGAAGACACGTACGGCCCTGCGCCAGTGCTCTCGACGTCGCGAAAGCCGCTCATGTAGCGCACGCCGGCGCCGGCCGAGAAGCCCGGCACGCCGGCAATGGAGAAGCGGTACTTGCCCCACACCGAAACCTGGTTGCGCGGCGTGTCGGTGAGCTTGTGGTCGACGTCGATGTAGGTGTAGTTGGCGATCAGGTCCAGATCGCGCGCCAGGGTGGTCTTGAGCTCGAACTCCACGCCCTTGTTCTTCGTCGCGTCGACCTGGCGGCCGTAGTTCGGGTTGGTGCTATCGAAGACGGTGCGGTTCTTTTCCTTGAGCGAATACACCGAGGCCGTGAAGCTCGTCGCCGACCCATTGGGCTGGTACTTGACGCCGGCTTCCACCTGCTCGCCGCGCAACGGCTTGAAGAGCCTGCCGTCGACGTCGGTGCCCGCCTGCGGGGTGAAGGATTCGGTGTAGCTCAGGTAGGGCGACCAGCCGGAGGGCAGCGTGTACATCACGCCCAGGCGGCGCGAGGTGGCGCTGGTCGTCTCCGACGCGCTGCCCGCCGTGCCGGCCGTGCTGCGGTCATGGCGCAGCCCGGCAACGAAGATCCAGTTGTTCCACTTCATCTGGTCCTGCACGTAGATGCCGGCATTGCGCTGGGTGGTGCGGGGCTTGCGCGCCAGCTCGGTGACCGGCACGTAGCCGAGGCCGTAGACCGGCGCATAGGCGTCGATGGTGCTGTAGACCGAGCCTTCGGTCTTGTCCTGGCGCTGGCGGGAGTATTCGGCCCCCACGAGCAGCGTGTGGCGCACCGCGCCGGTGTCGAAATGACCTTCGATGTGGTTGTCGATGCCGGCCATGCTGGTCCAGGCCAGCGACTTGTCGTTGTAGCGGCCGAGCAGGCGCTGGCCGACGGGGTCGAGCGACCAGCCGCCGGGCTCGGAGAACGAATCGGCGTAGTGGTAGTGCGAGTCGTTGAAGGTGCGCGACGCGCGGAAGTTCTGCCGGAAGGTCCACTGGTCGCCGAACTTGTGCTCGAACAGCCAGCCGAAGGTCTTGCGCTCGGTGTCGTAGCCATCGCCCGGCTCGCCGATGAAGCGGCTGGACCGCAGCGGGCCGTTGACGTTCGGCAGGATCGTGCCCTGCCACGGGAAGAACTGGGCGGTGCTGCCGGTCTTGTCCTTTTGCCACAGGGCCTGCAGCGTCAGCGAAGTCGCGGCATTCGGCCGCCAGGTGAGCGACGGCATGATGAGCGAGCGGTCGTCCGGGACGTAGTCCACCTGCGTGTCGGACTTGCGTTGCAGCGCCACCAGCCGGTAAGACCATTCGCCGTTCGCCGTCAGCGGGCCGGTGAGATCGGCCTGGATCTGCTTGCGGCCGAAGGAGCCGAGCTGCACGCCCACCTCGCGGTACGCCTCCTGCTGGGGCCGCTTGCTGACCATGTTGACCACCCCGCCCGCCGTGCCCGCGCCGAAGAGCATGCCCGAGGGGCCGCGCAGCACCTCGAGGCGCTCCAGGGTGTAGGGGTCGGGCCGCGCGGTGGCGGTGTACCAGCCGGAGGAGTAGGTCTGCAGTCCATCGAGGTAGATGGTCGGGTCGCTGCCGCGCACCGAGAAGCTGTCCGAGCGGGAGTCGATGCCGTAGGCATCGGAACGCACGCCGGCGGCGTAGGTGAGTGCGTCCTGCAGGTTGGTCGCGCCCTGGTCGACCATCTGGTCGCGGGTGACCACTGTCACGGACTGGGGCGTTTCCGACAGCGGCGTATCCGTCTTGGTGGCGGTGACCGCATTCTTCGCGCGGTAGCCGATCACCTGCGATGTCGCCGTCTCGGCTTCGGCCCCTGCATCGACCCGCACTTCCGGCAGCGACGCTGCATTCGTCGTCTGGGCCAGCACCTGATGCTGTGTGTAGATCGCCAGGCATCCCGCCAGCACCGATGCGACCTTGCGCCGCGCCACCAACCTCTTCATTCCCGCTCCGCTCCTCGATATGGATTAATAAGAACGATTCGCATTTTAGGCGTGACAAATTTCCGCTTCCCGGAATCACCGCCCTCGATGAAGGGCGTTACGTTGCGAAATTGCGTCTTCTGGCCGAAGGCGAACCGGCTACGATGCCGCCCGCACTCTCTCCCCGTGCGTTGACAGCCTTCATGCTCAAGCTCATTGCCTTTTTGTTTCCCGCGTTGCGCGGTCCGGCTCTGCGGCTGATGGCGCTCGTGGCTGCCGCGGCGCTCACCGGCTGCGCCGGCCTTCCGCCGCGCACGCCCGAGCCGCCCACGCTGGCCATTGCGGCCTCGCCGGCCACCGAACTCGGCCGCGCAGCCATCAGCCTGAACTCCCCGCCCGACGGCCTGAGCAGCATGCGCCCGCTGATCGAGGCCTCTTTCGCGCTCGACGCGCGGCTGGAGCTGATGAGGCGCGCCAGATCGTCGCTAGATATCCAGACCTACCAGCTCGGAAACGACAAGACCGGCCGCCTCCTGTTGCGAGAGATGCGCAACGCCGCGCGCCGCGGCGTGCGCGTGCGGCTGCTGCTCGACGACTTCTACACGGCCGGCATGGACCGCCTCCTGCTCGGCCTGGCCGCCGAGCCCAATGCCGAGGTGCGCCTCTTCAACCCCTTCGTGAATGCGCGCGACCACTCGTCGGGGCGCTGGCTGGAGTTCTTCTCCGACTTCCGCCGGCTCAACCACCGCATGCACAACAAGCTGTTCGTGGCCGACGGCGCCATGGCCATCGCGGGCGGGCGCAATCTCGCCGACGAGTACTTCCTGCGCAGCGAAAGCGCGAACTTCATCGACTTCGAGCTGCTGCTGGCCGGCCCCGTTGTGCCCGAATCCGCCGCAATCTTCGACACCTACTGGAACAGCGACGTGGTCTATCCCCTGCTGCGGGTGGCCAGCACCAGCCGCACGCCGCAGGCGCTGAAGGACGACTTTGAGGAAGCCACCTCCCCCGCCCACGCACCGCCGCCCGACCCGCTGCCCGTCACCGACCTGCTCGGTGACCCGCCGCTGGCCACCCAGCTCGCCGACATCGACGAAGCCAAGTGGATGCGCGCCGAAGCCCACGCCTCCGCCGACAGCCCCAACAAGGCGCTGGGCGTCATGGCCCACCCCACCGAGCCGCTGGCCCAGCGCTTCCACGAGATGCTGGCCACGGCGCGCTCGAACGTGGTGGTGATCTCGCCCTACTTCATTCCCGGCGACGAGGGCATGGAGCGCATCCGCATGGGGCGTGAACTGGGCGTGAGCATCACCGTCATCACCAACTCGCTGGCCGACAGCGACGAGCCGCTGGTCAACATCAACTACAACCGCTACCGCGTCGACATGCTCAAGCTGGGCGTGAACCTGTACGAGGTGAGCACGCAGCAGCTCAAGCGCAGCGACCAGTTCCGCACCCTGCTCAAGAAAGCGCGCGGGCGGCTGCATGCCAAGCTGGCGCTGGTCGACCGCCAATGGGTGCTGCTCGGCTCCATGAACCTCGACCCGCGCTCCGCCCGGCTGAACACCGAATTCGGCGTTCGCGTGCGCAGCTTCGACCTGACACAGGCGCTGCTCTTCGCCTACCAGCTCGACGACATCGAGGGCGTGTACCGCGTCACGCTCAAGCCCGACGGACAGAACGTGCAGTGGGTCGGCACCGGCGATGTCAACAACGAGGTGCTCGACAGCGAGCCCGATTCGAGCATGCTGACCCGGCTGCAGCTGCTGCTGTTTTCCTGGTTCGTGCCCACGGACCAGCTTTAGCAGCGGCGAAGCCCGCGCCCTAGCCCGGAGCACCCTCGCCGTAGAGCCCGATGATCAGCGAGCGCAGCCATGCGATCGCCGGGTCCTTGTGAAAGCGGCCGTGCCAGAACAGATTGATCGCGATCTCCGGCAGCTTCGCCGGATGGCGCACGTATGACAGGTCGAAGGGCCCAGCCAATGCCTGCGCGAGTCTCTCGGGCACGGTCGCTACGAGGTCCGAGTCATGGAGGATGTGCCCCACGGCCACATAGTGCGGCACGGTCAGCACCACCTTGCGCGTGATCTTCTTGCGGTCGAGGAATTCGTCGGCCTTGCCGTGGCCCGTTCCGTCCGACACCACCACGACGTGGTCGGCGGCGGAGAAGTCGTCGAGTGACACCTTCTTGCGGTTGTCGAGCGGATGGCCGCGCCTGAACATGCACACATAGTGCTGCCTGAACAGCCTGCGCTGGAAGTAGCCCGCCTTCAATTGCGGCAGCAGGCCGATCGCGAGGCTGACGTGGCCGGCCTCCATCTCGTCCTGCAGGTTGACCGCCGTGTTGCGCACGGTGCTGAGCGACACGTTGGGCGCGACGCGCGCGATCTCCTTCATCAGCCTTGGCAGGAAGTAGATCTCGCCGATGTCCGTCATGCCGACGGTGAAGGCGCGCTTCGACGTGGCCGGGTCGAACGAAGACTTCTGGTTCATCGCCTCATGGATGACCTGCAGCGCGCGCGCCGTCGGCTCCGCGAGCTGCTGCGCATAGGGCGTGGGCTCCATGCCGTTGGGCGTGCGCAGGAAGAGCGGGTCGTCGGTGAGCTTGCGCAGGCGCGCCAGCGCGTTGCTCACGCCCGGCTGCGAGAGGCCGAGGCTGCTCGCCACCTTGGAGACCCTGCGGTCGACGAGCAGCTGCTGGAAGACGACCAGGAGGTTGAGATCGATGTCCTTCAGCTCCATGGGCGGCGTCTCACATTCTTGAAATCAATATGAACTATTGATCACATTCTATTGAGCGATGGCGCCCGGATGAGGATCATCGACTCACCCACGAGAGACGAAGCCGCCTTTCCCACGGCAGCAAGAAGGAGACACAGACATGGACGACACCGCATCGGCAGTCTTCCCCCAGAAGATCCACTGGGAAAGCCAGGGCACCAGCCGCATTCCCTTCATGGCCTACACCGAGGCCGACCTGCATCGCCAGGAGCTGGAGCGCTTCTTCTATCGCAACCACTGGAGCTACGTCGGCCTCGAGGCCGAGATTCCGGCGGTAGGCGACTTCAAGCGCACGGTGGTGGGCGAGCGCTCGGTGATCATGGTGCGCGACGCCGAAGACTCGATCAGCGTGGTCGAGAACGTGTGCGCCCATCGCGGCATGCAGTTCTGCCGCGAGCGCCACGGCAACCGCAAGGACGGCGGCTTCACCTGCCCCTATCACCAGTGGAACTACACGCTCGCAGGCGACCTGCAGGGCGTGCCCTTTCGCCGTGGCGTGAAGCAGGACGGCAAGGTCAACGGCGGCATGCCGGCCGACTTCAAGCCCGCCGAGCACGGCCTCAACAAGCTGAAGGTGGCAAGGCGCGGCGGCGTGGTCTTCGCGGCCTTCGATCCCGACATCGAATCGCTCGAAGACTTCATGGGCCCGGAGATCCTGGGCTACTTCGACCGGCTCTTCAACGGCCGCAAGCTCACCATCCTCGGCTACAACCGCCAGCGCATTCCGGGCAACTGGAAGCTCATGCAGGAGAACATCAAGGACCCGTACCACCCGGGCCTGCTGCACACCTGGTTCGTGACCTTCGGCCTCTGGCGCGCGGACAACAAGTCGGAGTTGAAGATGGACCGGCACCACCGGCACGCCGCCATGATCTCCACGCGCGGCGCCAGCGGCAAGGCCGAGCAGGTGACACAGGTGTCGAGCTTCAAGGAAAGCATGCAGCTCAACGACCCGCGCTTCCTCGACATCGTGCCCGAGCCCTGGTGGGGCGGCCCGACGGCGGTGATGATGACGCTCTTTCCGAGCGTGATCCTGCAGCAGCAGGTCAACAGCATCTCGACGCGGCACATACAGCCCAGCGGCCCCGGCGCCTTCGACTTCGTGTGGACGCACTTCGGCTTCGAGGACGACACGGCAGAGATGACGCAGCGCCGCCTGCGCCAGGCCAACCTCTTCGGCCCCGCGGGCTTCGTGTCGGCCGACGACGGCGAAGTGATCGAGCTCTCGCAGAAGGGCTTCGAACAGAAGCCCTTCCACCGCACGCTCGCCGAACTCGGCGGCCGCGAGGTCGGCGACACGGACCACATGGTCACCGAGACACTGATCCGGGGCATGTACGAGTACTGGCGCAAGGTGATGGAGGCTTGAGATGGACTTCCAGGACTACTTCGAACTCTCCCAGCTCTACGCCCGCTACGCCCAGGCCGTGAGCTCCAGCGAGTGGGAACTCTGGCCCGAGTTCTTCACGGAAGACTGCGTCTACCGCCTGCAGCCGCGCGAGAACCACGACCGCGGCTTTCCGCTCGCCACGCTCTCCTTCGAGAGCAAGGGCATGCTGAAGGACCGCGTCTACGGCATTCGCGAGACCCTCTTCCACGACCCTTACTACCAGCGCCACGTGGTGGGCGCGCCGGTGGTGCTGAAGGCCGTGCCGGGGCGCATCGAGTCGGAGGCCAACTACGCCGTCTTCCGCACCAAGCTCTCGGAGCTTTCGAGCGTCTTCAGCGTGGGCCGCTACATCGACGTGGTGGTGCGCACCGAAGAGGGCCTGAAGTTCGCCTCGCGCCAGGTCATCTACGACAGCGAAATGATCCCGAACTCCGTCATCTATCCGATCTGAGGACCGCCATGAGTGAGCAGCAATGGACCGACGCCGCCGCGGTCGACGACGTACCGGCGGACGACGTGATTGCCATCCTCGTGGGCGGCAATGAAGTCGCGCTCTACAGCGTCGAAGGCAATGTCTACGCCACCGACAACATCTGCACGCACGGGCATGCCCGCCTGTGCGAAGGCTTCCTGGAAGGCCACGAGATCGAGTGCCCGCTGCACCAGGGCAAGTTCGACGTGCGCAACGGCGCCCCCACCTGCGCGCCGGTGACCGAAGCGATCCGCTCCTACCCCGTGAAGATCGAGGGCGGGCGGGTGTTTCTGTCGCTGGGCTGATCTGCACCGGGACAAGCGATGAGCGCGGAAGAGAAGACGATCGTGATCGTCGGTGCCGGCCAGGCCGGCGGATGGGCGGCGCAGACGCTGCGCGGCGAGGGCTTCGGCGGCAACATCGTGCTGATCGGCGACGAAGCGCATCGACCCTACGAGCGCCCTCCCCTGTCGAAATCGGTGCTCGCCGGCGAAGCCCTTCCGGAGACGACCCGCCTGCAGAAGCCCGAAGCCTTCGACGCGCTGAACGTGGACTGGCGCCCGCGCGTGAGCGCGACGCGCATCGACAGGTCGGCGAAGCAGCTGCACCTGAGCAGCGGCGACGTCGTCGGATACGACAAGCTGATCCTCTGCACGGGCGGCCATGCGCGGAAGCCGGGCATGCTCGGATCGGAACTGCCGGGCGTCTTCACGCTGCGCAACCTCGACGATGCCGCCGCGCTCGGTGCCGCGCTTGCGCCGGACAAGCGGCTGCTGGTCATCGGCGGCGGATGGATCGGGCTCGAAGTGGCCGCGACCGCCCGCAGGAAAGGGCTCGACGTCACGGTCGTGGAAGCAATGCAGCGCCTCTGCGAGCGCACCGTTCCGCCGGAAATCTCCGGCTACCTTCAACGGCTTCATGTTTCGAATGGCGTTCGTGTCGAACTGGGCGCGGGCATCGAGCGCCTGGCGCAAGGAGCAGACGGCACCGGCCTGATCGCCACGCTCGTCGATGGGCGAACGCTGGCCTGCGACGTGGTGCTGGCCGGCATCGGCCTGATCGCGAACGATGAACTCGCGCGAGAGGCAGGCCTGCAGTGCGAGGGCGGCATCGTGGTCGACCCGCAGTGCCGCAGCTCGGACCCAAACATCCTCGCCGCCGGCGATGTCGCCGTCTGGCATTGCGAACGGGCCGGTCGCCGGATGAGGCTGGAGTCCTGGCAGAACGCGCAGGAGCAAGGCATCGCGGCCGCGCGCTCCGCGCTGGGCATGGCTGTCAATCACCAGCCGCTTCCCTGGTTCTGGTCCGACCAGTACGGCATCAATCTCCAGATATTCGGCATGCCGGCACCGGAGCATCACAGGGTGGTGCGCGGCGACATGGAGAGCGACAGTTTTGTCGTGTTCTTTCTCGATGCCGGCAAGGTCGTGGCCGCACTGGGCCCGAACGCGGCGCGTGATCTGCGCTTTGCGCGGCGGCTGATCGAGCGCGGCGCGAGCGTCGATGCGGGCCAGCTTGCCGATCTCCAGATTCCGATGTCGAAGCTCTGATCGGCCGGAACGGCATCAAGCCAGCATCACGCCCAGCACGGCGAAGCGCGCATCGCCACATCGGCCACCGGGCCCGCGAAAAACGAGACGAGGCCCGCACCGATCACCCTCAGCGCCGCGGCCAGCTCGCACAGGGCGACGATGCCCATGATGCCCAGGGGGCGGCAACTACCAGGGCAGCGAATAGGTCTTGGTGTTGGTGAAGCTCTTCATGGCCTCGAGCACGCCTTCCTTGTAGCCCAGGCCGGAGTCCTTGATGCCGCCGAAGGGGGTGAGCTCGAGGCGGTAGCCCGGCACCTCCCGCACGTTGACGCTGCCCACGTTCAGCTCGCGGATGAAGCGCGTGATGTAGTCCATGCGGTTGGTGCACACCGCCGACGACAGGCCATAGGCCGTGCCGTTGGAGATGCGGATCGCCTCCTCGATGTTCCTGAAGCGGATCACCGGCGACACCGGCCCGAAGGTCTCGTGCTTCGCAACGGTCATCTGCGGGTCCACATGGTCGAGCACCGTGGGCGAGTACAGCGCACCGCGGCGCTCGTTGCCATAGAGCAGCCTCGCCCCCGCCTTGATGGCCTCGTTGACCACCGACTCGAACTGGATCGCCGCCGCCTCGTCGATCACCGTGCCCATGTCCGTGGCCGGGTCCATCGGATCGCCGTACTTCAGCGCCTTCGTCTTGGCCACCAGCAGCTCGACGAACCGGTCGGCCACCGACTCGTGCACCAGCATGCGCTTGATGGCCGTGCAGCGCTGGCCCGAGTTCTTGTACGAACCGCTGGCCGCCAGCGTCGCGGCCTCCTCGACGTCGGCATCCTCCATCACGATGATCGGGTCGTTGCCGCCCAGCTCCAGGATCTGGCGCTTGTACACCGCCTTGCCCGCGATGTACTTGCCGATGGCCACGCCGCCGGTGAAGGTGACCAGGTCCACGTCGGCGCTGGTGAGCATCTCGTCGGCGATCTCCTTCGGGTCGCCCGTGACCACCGACAGCATCTGCGGCGGCAGGCCCGCCTCGTACAGGATGTCGGCCAGGATGAAGGCCGTCAGCGGCGTCTTCTCGCTGGGCTTGAGCACCATGCGGTTGTTGGTGGCAATGGAGGGCGCCACCTTGTGGATCACCTGGTTCAGCGGATGGTTGAACGGGGTGATGGCGGTGATGGCGCCCTGCAGCGGCTCGCGCAGCGTGTAGACCTTGCGGCTCTTGCCGTGGTGGGTGAGGTCGCAGGAGAACACCTGGCCGTCGTCCACCAGCGCCTGGTTGGCGGCGAACAGCAGCACGTCGGAGGCTCGGCCCACTTCGTACAGCGAGTCCTTGCGGCACAGGCCCGACTCCATGGTGATGACGCGCGAGATCTCGTCCAGGCGCGAGGCGATGATCTCGCCCGCGCGCATCAGGATCTTGTAGCGCTCGTAGCGCGTGAGCGTGGGCTTGTAGTCGCGCGCGATCTTGTAGGCCACCCGCACGTCCTCCAGCGTGGCCTTGGGCACGGTGGCGATGACTTCGCCGGTGTAGGGGTAGGTGACGTCGATGGTGCGGTCGCGGTGCACGCGCTCGCCGGCAATGCGCAGGGCCTCGCGGTGGACGGTGCCTGGCTTCAGGATGGCTTGGCTCATGGGGAAGTGCTCCGGAAGTCGTTGTCGTTACTGGGCGTGGTTCAGCGCGATGTCCAGCGCATCGAAGTTGCGCAGCCGGCGCCCGGCGGCAATGCCGGTGACCGGGCGGTTGCAGATCAGCGGCACGCGCTGCTCGGAGACGCCGCCGTGCGAGCGCAGCGGCACTTCGAGCGCCGAGAGGTCGTGGCGGCTGGCCGAGGTGCCGATGACGGTGCTCTGCTCGCTGACCACCACGATGTCGCCGATGCGATCGGGCGGCAGCTCAAAGCGTTCGGCGGCGTCCTTGCGCGAGAGCACCAGCTCCATGCCGGGGATGCCCTTGATGCGCTCGATCCAGCCGGGCACGCTGGCTTCAGCGGGCGCGTACACGGTGGCGAAGGAGCCGAGCGCGCCGTGGTGCACCACGTAGGGGTCGGTGATCGGCAGGATGACCCGTGCCTCGTCCTGGCCGTACCAGCCGTCGAGCACGTCCTGCAGGTAGATGACCTTGGGCGCGCCGGCTGCGTCGTGCTTGTCGTTCATGCCGTGGTCGGCGGTGACGACGATGGTGGCGCCCAGGGCGTCGAGCTGCGCGAGGTAGCCGTCCATCATGGCGTAGAAGGCGTTGGCGGCGGGGCTGCCGGGGGCGGCCTTGTGCTGCACATAGTCGGTGGTCGACAGGTACATGAGGTCGGGGCGGCGCGACTCCATGAGCTTGACGCCGGCGGCGAAGACGAACTCCGACAGTTCGGCGCTGTACACCGAGGGCACGGGCATGCCGACCATGTCGAGCACGTTGTCGATGCCGTTCTCCTCCATCGTCACCTGGTCGGACTTCTCCGACGAGAAGCAGATGCCCTTCATGCGGTGGCCCAGGAGCTTGCGCAGCTTGTCCTTGGCGGTCACCACCGCGACCTTGGCGCCGGCATCCGCGAAGGCGGCCAGCACGGTGCCGGCGCGCAGGTACTTGGGGTCGTTCATCATGACTTCCTGGCCGAGCTCGCGGTCGAAGAAGTAGTTGCCGCAGATGCCGTGCACGGCCGGCGGCACGCCGGTCACGATGGACAGGTTGTTGGGGTTGGTGAACGAGGGCACCACGCAATCGGCCAGCAGGTCGGCGCCGGACTTCCTCATGCGGTCGAAGTACGGGGCCACGCCGGCGGCAATTGCCGCGTCGAGGTACGCGGGCTCGCAGCCGTCGACGCACACGACCACGACAGGGCGACTCATCCAGCGGTAGCTGCGGGCGTTGACTTCCAGCGATTCGGGTTTCATGGCAAGGATTCCTTGGTGGAGATGGATCGAAGAAGGAAGGCAGGGCAGTCGCCTCAGCGGCGGATGAAGACAGCGATGGCTGCGCTGATGAGGCAGCTGGCCGCGACGATCGGGAAGACCATCGACGTGCTGCCCGAGTGGTCCAGCAGCCGGCCGATCAGCGGCTCGCCGAGGCCCGCCAGCAGGTACGAGAAGAAGTTCATGACGCCGGTGGCGGTGCCCGAGCGCTTGGCACCCACGAGGTCGGGGCACAGCGCCCAGAACGAAGAGGCGGGGCCATAGACGAAGAAGCCTGCGAGGAACAGAAGCGCCAGCCCGCCGATGCTCGTGGGCAGCAGGTACATGCCGACGGAGGCCGCCGCACCCAGCAGCATGTACAGCACGATGGCCTTGTAGCGCTTCGAGCCGAAGACGCGGTCCGAAATCCAGCCGTTGGTCAGCGCGCCGAAGGCCATGCCTACCGGCAGCGCCACCGAGATCCAGGCCGGATCGATCATGCCGTCGGCCATCTTGCTCCAGTCCTTGCCGAGGAAGTGCACCGGCACCCAGACGATCAGCCCGTAGCGCGCCGCGTTCTGGAAGCCGATGGCGAGCGCCGCGATGAGCAGCTTCGGGTTGCTGAGCACGGCCTTGTAGCGGCTCCACGAGCTTTCCTCGGGCACGGCGTGGTTCGCTGCGGCGGCCTTCGCGTCCTCCGCATTGGCGATGCCGGTGTCGGGCGACTTGAAGCCCAGGTCCTCGGGGCGCTCCCGTGCGATCAGGTAGAACGCGATGCCGCCCACCAGCATCAGCAGCACGGGCAGCCTGAAGATCCAGCGCCAGTCCAGGTGCAGCACGTTGACGACCACGATGGAGGTGACGAACGACAGGATCGACGCGCACCCGGCCGCGAAGGTGTAGAAGCCGAACACCTTGCCGCGCTCGCCGGTACCCCACCAGTTCGACAGCAGGCGGCTGCCCGGCGCCCAGCCGAGCGCCTGGAAGTAGCCGTTGATGCCCCAGGGGATGGCAAGCGACTTGAAGCCGACGGCGAAGCTCACCACCCAGTTCGCCGCACAGGACAGGATGGCGCCGGCCGTCATCACCCGGCGGCCGCCGAACTTGTCCGCGAGGTTGCCGTTGATCGCCTGGCCGATGGCGTAGCACCACAGGAGACTGGCCGAAGCCCAGCCCAGGACTTCCTTGGACAGGCCGAACTCGCGCTGCAGGCCGGGAATGGCGAACCCGAAGGTCTGCCGCCCCGTGTAGAAGAAGAGGTAGCAGAACATGGCGGCCAGCAGCATTCGCCACTGCGCCTTCCTGAACGAATTCTCGAGAGGCGGAACGTAGGTACCCGCCTGCAGACCCTGGTTTGCCACTTGCATGTCTTGTCTCCTGTTCTTGACGGGCGTGGACCCGTGAAACCGGCTGTGCCGCCGGTGCTTTTCTCTCGACCTTCCTGGGCTTCGACCGGCTAGGCGGACACCGCGCCGATGAAGTTCTTGCCGCGCGCGCCGTCCATGGCGCGGGCAATCATGGCCTCGGCCTCGGCGTCCGCCACGCCATAGTCCGCGAACTCGGTCTTCACGCCCAGCTCCTGCAGGAAGCCGCGAAGGCGCAGGGCGCCAGCGCGCAGGTCGGGGCCGAACAGGCGCTGCAGCGTGCGGTCACGATCGGGCGACCGCGCCCACGCTTTCTCGAGGACGATCGGCAGCGTGAACGAGCAGGCAATGCCGTGGGGCAGGCCGTAGCGCAGCGTCATCTCGTAGGAGATCGAATGGGCCAGCGCCGTCTTCGTGTTGGAGAACGCAAGCCCCGCCTTGAGCGCGGCCATGGCCATGCGCTCGCGCAGGTCGATGCTGCGAAGGTCCTTCATCAGCGCAGGCAGGCATTCGAAGATGTCCTGCACGGCGGAGATGGCGAAGGTGTCGGAGACAGGGTTCGCGTTCACGTTCCATACCGACTCCAGCGCGTGGGACAGCGCATCGAGCCCGGTCGACACGGTGGTTCCCGCCGGCACCGAGAGCATCAGCTCAGGGTCCACGATGGCCGCCTCGGGCCAGGTGGACTCCAGGTGCAGCGAATATTTCTTCTGCCGGACGGAATCCCAGATCGTGGCCCAGGGCGTCACCTCGCTGCCGGTGCCGGCCGTCGTCGGCACCGCAATGAGCGGTTTGACGCTGGCGGGCTCGAAGGACTTGCCGCTCGCCAGCAGGCCGACCAGTTCGTCGAAGCGGCCGCTCGCGGTGCCCACCATCAGCGCCTTGGCAGTGTCGATGGCGCTGCCGCCGCCGACGGCGACGATCGCGTCGCAGGCGCCGGGCGCCCTCCAGAAGCGGCCGTAGAGCGCATCGAGGTGCGCCACGTCGGGATTAGGGCGCACGTCGTCGATCACCTCGACCAGCGAGCCGGCCAGCAGTTTCTCGAGGCGCGCCACCAGCCCCAGTTCGCGCGCCTCGGGAAAGGTGACGACAGCGACGCGGCGGCCGGCGAGGATGGATGGCAGCCGTTCCAGGCTGCCCTGGCCGCTGTGGATGGATACGGGATTGCGGTATGCGTGGGGCATCGGGTCTGTCTCGTGTGGGTGGTTGCTTTTTTGGCTGCTTCTGCGTCGCGCTGTGCCGCGCGTTCGTCGGTGGAAGCAGTGTCGAAGCGGCCCGTCGCTGCGTCCAATCGCATTTCCGGTGGGCGCATGGTCGAAAACCGATGGATGGACACAGCCCGTGGCGGCATCGCCCCCGGGGAAAGCGCCCATTCGCGGGCGGCCGTGCCTGTGAGAGGCTTTGCGATCCTGAAGCCAAATCCATGTTCCATCAGTACTACAAATCGATCAGGTGCTTCCATGCCGTCGCGAAGACCGGTGGTTTCACCTCTGCGGCGCAGTACCTGCACATCGGGCAGCCGACCGTGACCGACCAGGTCAAGTCACTGGAGACCCGCTTCAACGTGGAACTCTTCCTGCGCAGCGGCCGCAGCGTGAAGCTCACTGCCGCAGGGGAGCGGTTCTATGCCATCACGCAGGGGCTGTTCGGGCAGGAAGAGGAGGCCATGCTCTTCCTTCAGAGCGCCCGCAAGCTCAAGGTGGGGCTGGTGCGCGTGGGCGCGGTGTCGCCGCCCATCGCGATGGAGCTGGCGCGCAATTTCAAGGAGGCCCATCCTGCGCTGGACGTCAACGTGTCCATCGGATCGGAGGAGTCCACCTTGCGGGGCCTGCAGGATTTCAGCATCGACGTCGGCATCGTCGTCGAGCCGGCGGCGGCCGAGGGACTTCACATCGAGCCCTACCGCACGGAGCGCATCGTGGCAGTGGTGCCCAAGGGCCATGCATGGACGAAGCGAGCGTCCATCGCCACCCGCGACATCCAAGGCGAGACGGTCATCATGCGCGAGCCAGGCTCCAAGACCCGGCATCGCGTTGAAAGCGCCTGCCAGCAACAGAATGTGGACCTGCACTGCGCCATGGAAATCAACAGCCGCGAAGCCATTCAGCATGCAGTGGCCAACGGAATGGGCGTGTCCTTCGTCACCCAGGTGGAGTTCATCCCGCTGCCGGGCCTGGCGGCGGTCACCATCGACGACGAGCAGCTGTCGATCAGCTACTCATTGTGCTGCCTCTCCAGCCGCCGGAAGCGGCCCCTGATCGATTCCCTCTTTGAGGTTGCACTGAGGTGAAGCTCCGCAACGCCCCTTTGCGTCTTGCGCAGGTTCGATGTCGAGCTGACTGGACCGGGAAAGACCTGGCGTCGATCGGGATGTATCGCGGCGCATTCCGACTGAAGGGGAAACAACCACACTGCGGCAGTTCGTGCCATCGCGCGCCCTGGGCGATGAGTACGTCCCCGGCGACTAACGACCGGAGCGTCACCAGGCACATGGGCGTGCCCATCGAGATCGTGCAGCCGAGCCTCTGCGGGCGACGCATCCGCCAGGCAAGAGTTCAACGTGCGCGCCATCTGATAGACAGCTGAGCCCGTCGCGGCGCGATGCCTGTCAGGCTCGCGACTTCTTCTGCCACTCCCAGGGCCCCAAGGTCTGCCGGCGCCGCAGTTCGGCGCGCCCTTCTTCGGTGATGTCCTTGATCACGATCGATGGGTGATCGGCCGTGTCTTCCGGGCGAGATTGCGACCCTGCGTTCTGCAGAAGGACCCAACTCTTCGCTTTCAGCGCCCCCCGTGAAGGAAACCTCCTCGGGCTTGAGGATGGTCAGCGGAAAGACCGCATGCTCGATGCTGCGCAGGAATGCAACATGCGCAATCGACTCCGCGCTGTCTGCCTCCGTCAAATCCGGGACGAAAGAGGGGCCGATCGTCATGGTGGCTCAGTTGCGATAGCCACCGCCGAAGCCACCGGTGCGCGGCTCCATCGGACGCGCCAGATTGACGGTCAGTGCACGACCATCGATTTCCTTGCCATGGAGCCCTTCGATGGCGGCCTGCGCTTCCGCAGGCGAGCCCATCTCGACGAAACCAAAGCCCTTGGAGCGACCGGTATCGCGCTCCATCATGACCTTGGCCGAGGAGACATGACCGAAGGCCGAAAATTGTTGCTGCAGCGCGTCTTCACGCACCGTGTACGAGAGATTGCCGACGTAGAGTTTGTTGTCCATGATTTGCTTTCTTGAGTGAACCGAGATTCGGTATGAAATGGATGGGAGCCGGCGCGCAGGCCTACCGAACAGGGCGCCGCACGAGCGAAGAGCCGCTCTGGGTGCGAGGCTCCAGATGACGGAACGTGATCCGCCCCTTGTTGAGATCGTAGGGTGACATCTCCAGCGAGACTTTGTCGCCTGCGAGCACGCGGATGCGGTGCTTGCGCATCTTTCCGCCCGAGTAGCAGATCAGGCTGTGCCCGTTGTCGAGAGTGACGCGAAAGCGCGAATCAGGCAGCACCTCCTGCACCCGGCCTTGCATTTCAATCAGTTCTTCCTTGCCCACGACGCTCCTTCAGTGATTGGCCGGATGCTCAGGCCAGCTGGTTGTTCAGCACGAAATGACGGCCTTGCATCAGTGCATAGCGCGCCGCTCGCGCGGCGCTGTCGAAACGCGGAATGAGCCGGAAGACCCGGTCATGCATGCCACGGCGGATGGAAACCGAGGCAGCGTACTGCCCGGTATCCGTGAGTTTGGTCATTGGGGTGACGAGGTATCTGCCCACCTCGTGGGCCTGTGGAATCTGCATGTGATAAAGCGAGCGCTTGCCCTGAGGGCGCGCCGAGGCGGCGCGTGCCGGCGTTGGACCGGTCAGGCGCACGAAGTGAAACCGTGAAGGAAACGGGAGGGAACGGTCCGTGGGATGTTCTCTATTGAACGGACCGACGATGAAGCTCGCTGAGGGGAATGACGCTCCGCCGATGGAGGCGGAAATGGGTCACCTTGTCGGAGAGTTGAGGCCTGTGCGGGAGGCGGCTGCCGCAAGGTGTCAATCAAGGATTGAGGCAACGAGCACGCCGCAATCAATATGCCTAGTGTAGGTGATCTCGGGGCGCGTGGTATTTCGTGCCCCGCAGGCGGTGTTCCGGTGTTACGCTGACTCGCTTCATTTGCATGAAGGATCAGCATGACTCAGGCGCTTCTTTCCCTACCCCGGCAGGAAGCGCTTCGCGCCGATCTGCCCCACGTGGCCGATCTGCTGCACCACCGGCGTGCAGGCGAAATCGACGAGGCGGCGATCGACGATATGGTCTCGTTGTCCTGGCTCGAATGGCTGAGCGGATCGCTTCAGCTGACGACCACGGGTGTGAACATCTGCCGCCAGCAGCAGCCGAAGTAGGAACGTGCCTGAGCCATGAACCAGACGGACGTGATGCTCAAGATCGTGGAGATGGCTCGCATTGGCGGGGCACTTCCCGCAGACGAGGCGGTATCGCTGGTCGCGGCGAAAGTCGCGGACCTGGACATGTCATGCGAAGGCGTTCAACAGGAAGCTACCGACCTGATGCGTCTGGGCGCGACGATATGGTCGCTGGCCGGCCCGAGATAGACAACGCCTGCAAGCCCGTCTCGTCGCGCTCCCAGCCGACGGCAGGTACCACAGCGAAGATTGGCTGTGCCTTCTGGGCTCATTGAACTTCGTCGCACCAGACCTTGAAACCGTCCAGCTGATCCGGTCCGAAGGTGCAGGACAACGCCACGTCGCTGGCATCTCGTCCCTGCGCAATCAGCACGCGGCCGATGCGCGGCACGTTGTTGCGCGCGTCGAACGTGTACCAACGGTCATCCAGGAACGCCTCGAACCAACCTGCGAAGTCCATTGGACCGAAGGGTGGCGCAGTTCCGACATCGCCCAGATACCCGGTGCAATAGCGCGCTGGAATGTTCAGGCAGCGACACAGAGCAATGGCCAGGTGCGCATAGTCCCGGCACACGCCCTTCCCTTCCTTGAAAGCTTCCATGGCCGAACGGGTACGTCGAGCATGCTGATAGCCGAACTCGATGTGCCGGTGCACGAAATCGCACACCGCCTGCACACGCCCCCATCCGCTGGGCCCGCTCCCAAAACGCTGCCAGGCAAAATCGGACAGCAAGTCGGTTTCGCAGTAACGGCTGCCCAGCAGATACACCAAGGTGGATTCGGGCAGGTGTTCCACCGCCGTCTGGGAAGCGGACGGAGCAATGACGTCCGGCGAGCCGCTGTCACGGACCAAGGCATCCGTGCTCAATACAAAGCGCCCCGCTGGAGCGACCAGGCGCGTGCACCAGTTCCCGAACAGGTCTCGGTAAGCGGTCGTGGGCACCGCCGGATGCGTGAGCAGATGATCCGCGCGCAGGAGGTCCGATGCTCTTGAATAGTGGATGCTGAGATTCAGAATCATCGGTGTCGGCCGAGGAAACTTGTAGGCGATTTCGAAGCCGAGCTGGATGTTCATGGCCCCATCATGCTCCCTGGTGCGGGCTTCCTTGAGGAATAAGTGGTTCCCGCACTCCTGGCCCTCGCCCGCCACAGTGCAAGTTGCCCGGTTTTCGAAGCGTGCAGGCCAGGACTACCAAGGACGGCGCACCGTCCTACGCGGCCTCGCCGCTGGGGCGCTAGCGTCTTCTGACTTGCCGCTCGCGCCAACCATCGATCCCGATGCCGTACCCGTGGGAAGCTGTTCGGAGAGCGCCATGGCGAGCGAGCTTCTTGTCCACGATGGAAGATTGGGACTCTGGGTCTGCTCCAGCGTCCGTCAGCCCATCGAGAACGGCGGACTATGTGCCAGCGCCGAGGTCACCTTGGACGGCAAGCATCGCTGCAGATTGACGTTGATCCTGCCACGATCCTGGGTTGAAACCGATCTCGAATCCTTCAAGCGGCGTTGCCTGAACTGGGTCCTGGAAGCCGACAGGCGCACGAACGCCAGCGTCCGGTGAAACTCGCCTTTGACGGCGAGTCGGTGAAGGCGTCCAGGTTTGTCGCGGGCGGGTTCCTGTCAAAGGCAAAAGAAGAGGTCCAGCAAAGGGCGATGCTCGATCGGATCGAGAAGTTGGAGCGCTTGCAAACGCCGCGCTGTCGCTGGCGGGCGAAATGAGGAGGACGCTTCCTGCAGGCGCCGAGCCTTCGGCAGGCTGACGAGCCGCTGCCCGGCGAATGTCCGCTGACGATAGCAGCGGTCGCTCGGGCCGCAGGCGGCGAATGACTCTGGTCAGTCTGCGCACGTCGGTCGGCATCCTCGTGGGCGTCAGCTTCGCTGCATTTCTAGCGATCCCTGTCACGACGCTATCGCCAGACCAAGAGCTGGCTTGAGGCCAGCCGATTTCTGGAACTACCCGCTCTCCTTCTGGTGCTGCGGTGCGTGCTCCAAGCTGGCACGCCTGTGACGGTAGGCCGGCTAAGCGGCCTGCAAGTCAGGTTGACACAAGACATGCACTTGCGTATCGGCTCGTCGCTCCAGAGAGATGAGGATGCCTGTAGGCCGTCCGTCTTCGTCGTGTCGAAGCTGGATTCGATGTTCACGAAGGCCTCGTAAGGATCTGGACGAAGCCCTGCGTCAGCAGGCCGGCGGCATGCCGCTGGCAGAAGGCGAAAGCGCGGTGCTCGAGTGGGACGGCAAGCTGAGCATCATCAAGCGACGGTCCTGAACCGCAGCCCACGCCGCTCACGTAAGAAAGCGCCGACCTGCAGCGGCGGCGATTGCTTCACTCGGGCGTGCGGCCGCCGCTAACACTGGGGGCACCGGACGACCTCCCGTCATCCGTCATTCCAGACAGGGAGCACGCCATGAGCAGTAGCAACAACATCCGCGTCACGGGCACCGGAGACGGCACCCGCCCCACCACCAGTGGCGGCGTGGACAACATCGGCGGCGCGGAGTCCTTCACTGCACGCAAGACCTTTCCGGTTTGAGCATGGCCGCGCCTCGCCGTCTCTCTGCCAGTTCGTCGCCGCCGCGCGGCGCGCTGGCGGTCGAGGCGGCTAACGGTGAAACCGCCCTGCTCATCATCGACATGATCAGCTGCTGGGACTTTCCCGACGCCCACAGGCTGCTGCCCGCCGCCGCGGCGGTCGCGCCCGCCATCGCGGCCCTGAAGCGCCGATGCAAGGCACGGGGCGTGCCTGTGATCTACGCCAACGACAACCGCGGCCGCTGGCGTTCCGACTTCAGCGCGCTGGTGGACCTGTCGATGGCTGGCGGCGGCCTTGGGGCGACCGTCACTGCCGGCCTCGCGCCTGACCACGACGACTACTTCGTGCTGAAGCCGCAGCAATCCGCCTTCGTCGCCACGCCGCTCGAACAGCTGCTGGGCGTTCTGCAGGCGCGTCGCCTCATCTTGAGCGGCGTGGCCAGCGACCAGTGCGTGCTGAGCACGGCCTCCGACGCGCGCATGCGCGGCTTCGAGGTGGCGCTTCCGAAGGACTGCACCGCCACGCAGACGGACAGGCGCCACGCGATGCTGCTGGAGCAGTGCGACACGGTCTTCGGCATCGCGACCACCCCCGGCTCGCGCATCCGTCTGCCCGCCGGGCGAAAGCGCAAGCCATGAGACCACTGTTTCATTCCGTCTGGAGAAAGCCATGACACATCGCATGCAATCCGGCCCGAAGCCTCCTTTCGACACGCCTCGCCAGGCGCCGCCCGGCCTTGAATCGCGGATGGAACCGCCGCCGGACTTCGGCGAGTCTTCATACGTCGGCTCCGGCAAGCTTGTCGGAAAGGCCGCGCTCATCACCGGCGGCGACAGCGGCATAGGCCGCGCCGTGGCGCTCGCCTTCGCGCGCGAAGGTGCGGACGTGCTGATCTCCTACCTTGCCGAGGAAGAATCTGACGCCCGGCGCACCGCCGAACTCATCGAGAAGGAGGGCCGCACCTGCGTCGCCATGCCCGGCGACATCCGCGAGGAGTCCCATTGCAGGAAGCTGGTGGACACCGCCATGGAGCGCTTCGGCAAGCTCGACGTCCTGGTGAACAACGCGGCCTTCCAGATGGCGCACAAGGACCTGGCCGAGATCACGGCGGAGGAGCTGGACCGCACCTTCCGCACCAACGTCTACGCCAACTTCTTTCTCTGCAAGGCGGCGGCGGCCTGCATGAAGCCGGGCAGCGCCATCATCAGCACGGCATCGGTCAACGCCGACAAGCCCAACGCCACGCTGGTGGCCTACGCCGCGACCAAGGGCGCGATCCAGAACATGTCCGGCGGCATGGCCCAACTGCTGGCCGAAAAGGGCATCCGCGTGAACTGCGTGGCGCCGGGCCCGTTCTGGACGCCGCTGATTCCATCGACGCTGCCACCCGACAGAGTGAAGAACTTCGGCATGCAGACGCCGATGAAGCGACCAGGCCAGCCAGCGGAGCTGCAGGCGGTGTACGTACTGCTTGCTTCCGACCAGGCGAGCTATATATCCGGGGCCACGGTGGCGGTGACCGGAGGCGTGCCCTTCATCTGAGCGCGAGGCCGCGCCAGCAAGGGAGCCAAGGCGTATGTACGCACACATCCAGCCAGGCGCACGGAACTTGGCGCTCACGCGGCCTGGACCGAATCGCGGCCCTGGAAAGCGTGGGGCCCGCCGGGCTGTACTGGCGTCGACCGGGAAAACGCCGGCCGCAGTTCGTCATGAACGACCCGTTCTATGCGCCATCCGCCTTCAGCATGGTCCGGTATGCAGTGCCCTCAGGCGCCACTTCGTACACCACTACGCTCGTGAATCCATCGCATGGCCTGCTGTTCGCCATGACGCAGCGCTTCGGCCTCCGTGGCGTAGGCGGCATTGTCCGAATCCGCGGGAAGCCGGATGTTCTCTTCATCCGAATTGCCTGAGCGGCAGAAAACGACGGGCTCATAGACCCCGCGATCGGTACGCCGAGTGCCACAGGAGACGAACCAACCGCGGTAGTCGAAGGTGAGAAGCCGGTCGGCCACGCCGTACAAACCGGACGTACCGGGCGAGCCGGGAATACTGGAAGCCACGCGTTTTTCCTCGGCTGAAGAGAACTCCCCTGCTCCCTCAGAGGCCGTAGTACTTGTTGATGCTTGCGCTGTAGCGGTCGTCATAGTCCGGCACCCGGTCTTCGGCATAGCGCGGCGCCCCTTCGAGCATGACCTTGTCGATCGGCACCACATAGCCATCCTGCGAGGTGTCGTACTTGAGCAGGTTCCAGGGAATGGGGTAGCGGTCGGTGCCGATGCCGAGGAAGCCGCCGAACTCCATGACGGCGTAGCGCACCTGGCCCGTGAGCTTGTCGATCATGAGGTCGTCGATGGTGCCGAGCTTGTCGCCCGAGGGGTTGTAGACCTTGGTGCCCTCGACGCGATCCGACGAGATGACGTTGGCATTGGCGCTGGAAGTGACGTCCATGATGAATCTCCTGCCGGCACCGCTGGGAGAGCGCCGGTACTCGTGTGTTTGCTGAGCCCAGAGTTCAGGTATCTCTCCGCTGAAAGAACGCACGGATCGGTTGTGACACCGTCGAGTTGTAGGAAGGCTCCTCATGTCCGCGACGTGGGGCTCAGGCATGGCATCGCCTCTCCGACGGGGGACATGAGCCCTTCCATGTGCCCGTCTTCGGCCTTCAGGTTCACGCCCGGCGGTACGACAAGCCCCCCTGTCGGTGCCATGCCCGAAGGCTCCCCAGTCGCCGCGCGAGATTCGCCGCGTCATAGGGCGCGCGGACCTTGGTGTCTTTGTCGAGATAGCAGAACACGTCCTGCGGGCGCTCCATCGGTCAAGTGCGGCGTCGCCATAGCCGCTCGCGTAGATTTCCTTGTCGCCATGGAGCCGGACATAGACGAAGTCCGCGGTGAGGTTTTCGCTGGAAGGCCACTTCCCGCGTGGCGGTTGCGAAGCCCACCCGGAGCTTTCAGCTGTTCGTCGTGCGCTCGCGCAAGCGCCAGAACCGCTGCGGCATCGCGCGGCAGCAGCGCAAGGAATGAGTCCAGGCGCTCAGGGTCGTGGATCATTCCCGGAGGCACCTGCCACAGAACGGGCCCGGGCGATACCGACCTTCACGCTGTCGTACCTCGCAAGCGTCACCGGTGTTTCGGCTTGTTGCTCAGGAAGATGTGCGCCGCCGGCCACGTCCGGTGCCTTCCTACGTCGGGCAGGCGCCACGCACTCCATCTTGCGGACTCCCGCTTACTTCTGGTTCTCCCGATACCCCTCAACCCACGCATGGAGCCCACGATGCCAACGACCCGCCGCGCAACCCCCGATGCCTGCAGCCTTCTCGACACCGACCACAAGAACGTGAAGAAGCTCTTCACTTCCTACGACGATCTCGCCCACTCCCGCTCCGCCAGCGCACCCGACAAGAAACGCGAGCTCGCGATGCAGATCTGCATGGAGCTGCAGGTGCACACGCAGATCGAGGAAGAGATCTTCTATCCCGCTCTGCGTGAAGCCATCAGCGAGACCGACCTGCTCGACGAAGCCGAGGTGGAGCACGCCAGCGCCAAGGAACTGATCGCGCAGATCCAGGACGCGACCGAGATCGACGAGAAGTTCGACGCCAAGGTGAAGGTGCTCGGCGAGTACATCGACCATCACGTGAAGGAAGAGCGCAACGAGATCTTCGTGAAGGCACGCGCAACGCGTGGACTCGACCTTGTCGCCATGCGCGAGCAGCTTGCGCAGCGCAAGGAAGAGCTGATGGCGGAGATGGAAGCAATGGCCTGAGGGCCCATCTCACTCAGAACCAGGCCGTCGCAAGTGACGCCACGGCGGCCATCGGCATCGCGGCGGCGAGGATGGCGTAAAACGCCGGGGCCTTGCCCGGCGCATGGCCAAGCCCCTTTTGAACGCCCAGCAGACTCGCGAGCGCATACGCGGCCGAGCCGGCCAGCACGGGCAGTGTTCGACTTCCCGCCCTCGCGAACGTCCCACCGGAACGGCATCTGGAACGGCATCTACTTGTTCTCGAGTTATCGGATGCTCCTCGGCTGAAGGTAGCCCCCTGCCAGTCCGGGCAATGTGGATGGCCAGGAGGCCTCGGGGTGTCGGACAAGAGCATTTCGCGGTGCCGGCAGCCGGATGTCACTGCTGCCACCACCGCAGTTGCGATCACTATGTCTTGGAAGAAACGGACTTGAGGGTGCTTGGGTTCGATACGGCTGGCGCAAGAGGCAGCTTTTTTGCCGCAACTCTGTCTGTTCGACCCAGTCAATGCATCGCTGCTTGAGCAGGTCGACACCGGCAATGTCTCCAACAGCGGAAAAGGTGCTTTCCACACTCTTCACCAGATAGATCGTGCAGAGCCAAGGGGCATACAAGCAAGCCTACAAGTGGAGCGCGTGCGCGCTGACGCATCCAGGGTTGCGATCCGTTCAGTCTCATCCCGTCTTAGGAATGCCATGGAGAGAGACGAATGATCGGTATTGTCGTACCAGCGCACAACGAAGAAGGTTGCATTCGTGCCTGTTTGCGCGCTCTGAGCAACGCAGCCCGGCATCCCGATCTGACCGGCGAAGCCGTGGAAATCGTCGTGGTGCTGGATGAATGCAGCGACGCCACCGGCGTTCACGCTCAAGCGGGCGGGGCAATGACCGTGAGCATCCGGGCACGCAACGTCGGCATGGCACGTGCGGTGGGAGCGCAGGCGCTTCTCGAACGAGGTGCCCGCTGGCTTGCCTTTACCGATGCCGACACGGTGGTGTCTTCTTCGTGGCTCGTCGACCAGCTCTCACTGCGCTGTGACGCAGTGTGCGGGACTGTCGGCGTGGCCGACTGGACACCTCATGGCGAGAACGCCCGATTTCTGGCCGAGCACTTTCGGCAGACATACACGGATGACGAAGACCATGCGCACGTGCACGGGGCCAACCTGGGTGTATCCGCGGCTGCTTACCGGCGAACGGGTGGCTTCAAATATCTGGCGTGCAGCGAAGACGTTGCGTTGGTCAATGCACTGATCGCATCTGGCGCTCGTGTGGCATGGAGCGCGAAACCACGCGTGGTCACGAGCGCGCGCAAGGATGCGAGGGCCGTGGGCGGCTTTGCGGATGCGCTGATCCAAGTGGTAGTTCAGCAGTTGGAGGCGGCTTCGCAGCCGCTACTGGCCCCGATGCGAGTTCCTTCAACCCCATAAGACGCCCTCAATTTCAAGGAGTCATCATGAAGCGAGATCCCAAAACCGCGCCTATGTCGCCTGTCAACATCGACCAGAACAGAGCCATTGGGCAGGACAGCCCCACCGAGGGAAGTCACATGGGCAAGGAAGCGCACAAGACGCAAGGTGCCCCTGGACAGGACAACCAACTCGAGCGGACCGGCACAGACGAACCCAGTCGCGAAGAGGCGATCCGCAAGGCCGCCTACGACGCGTACCTGCGACGCGGCGGTGCCCCCGGCAGCGAAACCGATGACTGGCTCGAGGCGGAAGCGCAGGTGGACAGGCAGCGCAGCAAGGAGTGACTCGCCAGTTGCGATGGCGTGGTCTTGGGCATCTTATGAACCGCCGGGCCCCATATGCACGCGGACCGCAGCCATCCAACTGTTGCCTGTTGCCCATCTGGACCCTCTCCGCCCGCGGCGCTCAACAGCGCGTTGCTGAGCAAGAACACCCAGTTTCGGCACCGTCTTGTACTAAATGCGACCAGCCAAGCCGCGGCAATTGACGCGAGGAAGGCTGGCCACTGAACCAGATCCAGCACGTTGTCCATGACTTTGCTTTCACTGCGATTCCGTTCGAACGCCAATGGCGCCGATCACCGGATGCCTTCGTACTCGGCCACCGAGCGGCCATCGCGTGCCCACACCTGCAGCACGAAGTCGTCTTCCTCGTGGAGCACGAGGCGCGGCAGGCCGAGCGCCGAAAGCGCCGCATGCACTTCGTGCGTGGAAAGACTGCGCTGCGCGAAATCCGCGCGCCAGTCGCAGGCGACCAGCGTGCCGTCCGCTTCGAGCGAATCCCCGCAGCATTCGGCCACGCGCCGCATCTCGTCGCGCTCGAGGAAGTAGCCGAGCTCGCTCAGGACGATCAGGTCGAAGCCACCCGCATCGCGCGGCCACTCCGCAGGCAAGGTCTGTCGTTCCAGACGTACGTTGGCGAGCGCACCGGTGCGTCTGCGCGCGATCTCCAGCGCATGCGGCGAGAAGTCGCTCGCCAGCAGGTTGTCGCAGCGCTGCGACAACGCCTGCGTCAACTCGCCGGTGCCGCAACCCGGCTCGTAGGCACGCCGGTACCGGGCCTGGGGCAACGCGGCCAGCAGCACCGTGCGCTTGCGGATCTCGTACCAGCGATGGCGCACTGCGTAAGGGTCCTCGCTGGCTGCATAGAGCGCGTCGAAATACGACCTGCGCCCGCCGCTCACAGGAACACCACCTCGTAGGAACGCCGCGCCCGCGCGACGGTGGTGGCGCGCAGCACCGGGCCGGCGCCGGTGGATGCATCGCGGCGCAGCTGGCTCGTGAACGCCTGCACGGCAGCGCGCTTGCGCCGGATGGCTTCTTCGTCCAGGTCGATGCGGACCGCATGCTGCCAGGGCATGCGCCCGTCGCCGGGATGCGACCAGTGCCAACCCCAGACGGGCACTTCCGCCAGCCGTGCTCCCGAAGCAGCGCAGGCAAGCGCACAGGCCTGGCCTGTGGCTTCGTGATCAGGATGGCCATCGCGGCGCCAAGTGGTGAACACCACGTCGCGCGGCCGCAGCAGCGATACGAGCCGCGCGGCCAGCGTGCCGCGAACGGCCGCCAGACCGCCATCGGGCAGGCCCAGCCGCACGGGCTCGACAGGCAGCCCCAGGCGCTCGAGCGCGAGCCGGGATTCGAGCGGGCGCTGCGTCGCCAGCCGCTGGACAGGCCACTCGGTCGAGCCGTCGTGGCTTGCCGTGCCGTCGGTCACCGCGATGACTTCGATCCGCACACCGGCATCCGCCAATTGCGCAAGCAGCCCACCCACCGAGAGCACTTCGTCGTCGGGATGCGGAGCCACCACCACAGCGCGGGCGTTGCGCGGCACCAGCGTGCGCGCATCGGTGCGGGGCAGCGCGGCCAGACCTGGCCAGCCGTTCCACTCGGCCTCGGTCGTGCCTTCTCCGCGAATGGCGGAACGGGCTACAGCATCCATGAAGAAGACTCCTTTCCGCCCCCTTGCGCAGTGAGCGTGCCGAGGGCGGCGAGATCGCGTTCGGCGTGGCTCTGGCGAAGAAACACCGGCAGGTCGGCCATGGCCCGGGCGAAGGCCCGGTTGCGGCACAGCGGGCCCGCGCCTAGCGCCCTGCCCGCATGGCGCATGACCTCGTTGGCGGCCTGCTCCACGGCCAGCCGTGCGCGCAGGGCGACCTGCCTGGCGTCGTCGCGCGGGTGCCGGTCGATCCACTCGGCCGTCTCGCGCAGCAGCGCGGCCGCGGGCGTCAATGCCGCATCGATGGCGCCTAGATGCGCGAGCCGGTGGGGGTCCGGCGCCTTGCCCATGAGTTCATGCACCGTTCGCGCGATGCCGAGAGCTCCGCCGAACCAGCATGCGGCGATGCCCGCGCCGCCCTGCCAGAAGCCGGGGCGGCGCGTGTAGTCGCCGGGCCGGCCGATCGCGATGGCCGCCGCGTGGTCGAAACGGACGTCAACGCTGGCGCTGTCCGCCATACCGACCGCATGCCATCCCTCGTCCGTGACGCGTACCCCCGGCTGATCCATGGCAATGGCGGCAAGGCAAGGCTCGCCGTCGCGGTTCCAGCAGCTCACGACGGCGTGCGTGACAGTGGCCGCACCGGAGCACCAGGCCTTGGTGCCGTTCAGGCGAACGGCCGCGCCTCCGTCCTCTTGGGCGATCACCCGGGCATCCGGCGGTTCGGCGCACCAGGTCGCCCATCGCGCGCCTTCGCATGCGGGCGGCACGCTGCCGAGCTCGGCCTGGATCGCGAGTGCGTCCGTATGGCCTTCGAAAAGCTTGACCAGGGAGAGATCGTGGGCCGCGACTTCCGCCAGCACGCGCCAGCGCGCCAGCGTCTGGCCGGCGCCCGGCATGGGCAGCACATCGAGCCCTGCGTTCACCAGATGCTTGAGCGCCAAGTCGCTGCCGTGCCGCAGCTGCAGGTGCCGCAAGTCGTTGTCGGAGGGCTGGTCGTACATGGAGCGAAGAGCGGGAAAGATCGGAAGGGAAATGCACTTCGCGCCAAGTTAGGCAAGCCGCGCATCGCGGCTCGTCGGTTGGCTGCCCTCGCATCTGTAGGAGGAACCGCGAGGCTGGAGCTGGTGCGACATCGCTCTGAGCAGACCTGCCCCTTGGCCTTGACAGTCGGGATCTCACGCAGCCGACGCTTCGACCGGCGGCATGATGCCCTCCTGCGCGGGCAGGTTGCGCTCGAGGAACAGATACAACGCCAATCCGCCTGCCAGCGGGACCAGGTAGTACAAGGCCCGGTACGCCAGCACGGCCCCCATCAGCGCGCCCTGCTTCACCGTACCCGACAGCAAAGCGAGATACACCGCCTCCAGCACGCCCAAGCCGGCCGGGATCGGCGTGAGCACTCCGACGATCGACGCCGCGAGCAACACGCTCAGGGTGGTGGCGTAGGGCACCTTCTGCCCCAGCAGCAGGTACATGACCGTGCCCATGAGCGCCCAGTTGGCAGTGGAAAGCAGCAGCTGCGTTGCAGCGATGCGCGCGCTTGGCAAATGAAGATGCCTGCCCCTGATCACCCATTCGCGCTTGCGCGAGATGGCGCACGCCACCACGTAGCCCAGCGTCAGCAGGATCATCGCCGCGCCGAGCGCGCGCAACGCGCCCTCCCCGATGGGCGCCTGCCGGGGCGGCTCGATGACGCCAGCCGCGAAAAGACCGCCGGCCAGCAGCCCGTAGCCAAGCCAGTTGGTCGCAAGGCTGAGCCCGACGATCTGGGCGACGGTGGCTTCGTCGAGGCCGGCGCGTGCGTAGAGACGCGCACGCATCCCGATGCCGCCGACCAGCGAACCGAGATTCAGGTTGAACGCATAGCTCGTGACGGCGATGGCCCAGGTGCGCCAGTACGACAAGCGGTGGCGCAGATGATGCTTGCCGATAAGGTCGAAGCAGCCGTAGAGCGCATGGCTGACCGTGGCGAGTCCGAGCACCGCGAGCAGCAGCCAGGGCGAATATCGTTGCAGCGCATGCCAGGCACCGGCCCAGTCGATCTTGTGGACATGGGATAGCAGCATGGCCAGGACGGCAATGCCGAGCAGAGGCAGCAACCATCGCCGGCAGCGCTGCCATCGCGTCGAGCCGGCGGCGGCTCGGGAGTTCATGGCACCCGCCGGCTCAGTGAGAGTCCCGTTCGGTATCGGACTCATCAACCTTCCCGGGTGTCTTGTGCTCGGCTTCGCCCTTGTCGTGGAGCTTCTTGTTGGTCACTTCCTTCATCAGATGCTCGCCCTCGATGTCGCGACCATCGCTGGGTACCGACTCCTCCTGCGTGACTTCGGGTTCTTCATGCGTGGACTGCCTGGCAGGGTTTGGCTTCTTTGACATGGATGGCTCCTCGAACTCTGAAACTCTGAAACTCTGAACATGTGTGGAATCTTCGACGTCTGCGGCAGTCGCGCCGCCATCCGTCGACGACGCAGGGTGCAGGACATTTGCCATTGCCGCGATTGACGGCGCGAGGTGGCGCAAGGCGGCGCCCGACAATGCCTGGACTTCCGTTCGATGCCCAGGACAAGGCAATGAATGAGCCTGAGGCGCTTTTGCGCGACAGCCACCTCAGTCGATGTCCGACACGGCGCGCGGTACGAAGTCCTAGCGTTTCTCTTGCGGGGGATGTCTTCTTCCATCCGCCCTCATTCCATTCATTCGCGCCATTGCAGGAAAGGAAAGATGCCATGAGCGAACTATCGAGAAGACAGCAAGCCAGGGACGACAGGCGCGACAACCAGCGCGTCTTCGTGTTCAGCGTGACCGTGGCCATCCTCGTGATGCTCGGCGCCCTGTTTTACTTTTATGCCGTGGACAAGCGCGGCGAAGGCCCCTCGCACGAGGCAACGCCGCCGGCCGCGCAGGTACAGGGCGGCGCGCAGACGGTTCCCGCCCCAGCACCTGCAGCCCCGCCACCGAAATAGATGAAGGCCGCCGGACGCCGGTCTCTTCATCACCCGGACACATGATCGTGAGGATCGATATGCAACGTTTCAAGGATCGCGTCGTCATCGTGACCGGCGCTGGCAGCGGCATTGGCGAAGCCACCGCGCACCGTTTTTCGCGGGAAGGCGCGAACGTGGTGCTCGCGGGGGACACGCTTGCCAAGCTGCAGCATGTGGCACGTGAGTTGCCGGACGAACGCACCCTGGTGAAGTTGACCGATGTGTCCAGCTTCAGCCAGGTGCAGGCACTGGTGGATGCGACCATCGAGCGCTTCGGCGCGCTGCACGTGCTCTTCAACAATGCCGGCATCGCGGTCGAAGGCACGGTCACGCAGCCGCCGCTGGAAGATTGGAACCGGATCATGGCAGTCAACGCCGGCGGCGTGTTCCACGGCTGCCGCGCGGCCATGCCGCATCTGGTGCGCAGCAGGGGCTGCATCGTGAACACCGCTTCGGTCTCCGGCCTGGGCGGCGACTGGGGCATGGGTTTCTACAACGCGTCAAAGGGCGCGATCGTCAACTTCACCAAGGCTCTCGCGCTGGACCACGGCAAGAGCGGCGTGCGGGTGAACGCCGTGTGCCCCAGCCTCACCTTCACGCCGATGACCGAGGACATGAAAGGCGACAACGCGCTGATGGCGAAGTTCGCCGAGCGCATCCCGCTCGGGCGCGGTGCCGATCCCTCGGAGATCGCGGCCGTGGTTGCCTTTCTGGCGAGTGACGATGCAAGTTTTGTCTCGGGCGTCGCGATGCCGGTGGATGGCGGGCTGATGGCGTCCAACGGCCAGCCCGACATGGGCTGAGGAGCGGCACCACCATGGCAACGAACACAGTCGGCGAGGGCATGCGCACGCTGAAGGCGGTGATACGGGAATACTGAGCCAGCGTCATGGCCGGCCGGCCGGAAAAGACGACGACCTGAAGCGCTGGCCACATCGTCAGCACCCGCGTCTAGCTGACAAATGAGGGGCTGTATTGGCTCCGCCCTACTCCAGGGCAATCATTCTGCAGATTCATCGCTCCATTGAATTTCATCCGGGTAAATTTTGATCAAAAATTAGGCGATCAAGGCGCATTCATGCACGTTCAGCAGCGTCTTCCAGCGGCCTGCGGCAGCAGCAACCCCTCGGAAAAGTACGGTCGTGCAGTTCCGAGTTAGCTGAGAACCGACATCCGCACCGACAACGGCCAGCCAACCCGGCCTTGAAACGTCATCGATTGCCCTTATGATTAGCACTCGCTGCTGACGAGTGCTAACAACGGCCTCGCTTCCAGCCGATGGGCTGCCGGGCTCCGGTCCGGCACCCGACCACAAACCCGTTTCTTATCCATACATCCAGGAGATGCAATGAAACTTCGTCCTTTGGCCGATCGCGTGATCGTCAAGCGTGTTGACAGCGAAACCAAGACTGCCTCCGGCATCGTCATCCCCGACGCAGCCGCCGAGAAGCCCGATCAGGGTGAAGTCCTGGCCGTGGGCCCGGGCAAGCGCAACGACAAGGGCGAGCTGGCCGCACTGACCGTGAAGGTCGGCGACCGCGTCCTGTTCGGCAAGTACAGCGGCCAGACCGTCAAGGTCGGCGGCGACGAACTGCTGGTCATGAAGGAAGACGACCTGTTCGCAGTCGTCGAGAAGTAATTCAAACATCCCACTCGGAGTAAACAAACATGGCAGCAAAAGACGTAGTCTTCGGCGGTGAAGCCCGCGCACGCATGGTCGAGGGTGTGAACATCCTGGCCAACGCAGTCAAGGTGACCCTGGGCCCCAAGGGCCGTAACGTGGTGCTCGAGCGCTCGTTCGGCGCCCCCACCGTCACCAAGGACGGCGTGTCGGTCGCCAAGGAAATCGAACTGAAGGACAAGCTGCAGAACATGGGCGCCCAGCTCGTGAAGGAAGTGGCCTCCAAGACCAGCGACAACGCTGGTGACGGCACCACGACCGCTACCGTGCTGGCTCAAGCCATCGTTCGCGAAGGCTTCAAGTACGTGGCCGCGGGCATCAACCCGATGGACCTGAAGCGCGGCATCGACAAGGCCGTGACGGCCCTGGTCGAAGAGCTGAAGAAGGCTTCGAAGCCCACCACCACGTCGAAGGAAATCGCTCAAGTCGGCTCGATCTCGGCCAACAGCGACGAAACCATCGGCAAGCTCATCGCCGACGCGATGGACAAGGTCGGCAAGGAAGGCGTGATCACCGTGGAAGACGGCAAGTCGCTCGAGAGCGAACTCGACGTCGTCGAAGGCATGCAGTTCGACCGCGGCTACCTGTCGCCCTACTTCATCAACAACCCCGAGAAGCAATCGGCGCTGCTGGACAACCCCTTCGTGCTGCTGTTCGACAAGAAGATCAGCAACATCCGTGACCTGCTCCCCACGCTGGAACAAGTCGCCAAGGCCGGCCGTCCGCTGCTGATCATTGCCGAAGAAGTCGAGGGCGAAGCCCTGGCTACGCTGGTCGTGAACACGATCCGTGGCATCCTGAAGGTCGTGGCCGTCAAGGCTCCTGGCTTCGGCGACCGCCGCAAGGCCATGCTGGAAGACATCGCCATCCTGACGGGCGGCAAGGTCATCGCTGAAGAAGTGGGCCTGACGCTCGAAAAGGTGACGCTGGCCGACCTGGGCCAAGCCAAGCGCATCGAAGTGGGCAAGGAAAACACCATCATCATCGACGGCGCCGGCGCTGCTGCCGACATCGAAGCCCGCGTGAAGCAAGTGCGCGTGCAGATCGAGGAAGCCACGAGCGACTACGACCGTGAAAAGCTGCAAGAGCGCGTGGCCAAGCTGGCCGGCGGTGTTGCCGTGATCAAGGTTGGCGCCGCCACCGAAGTCGAAATGAAGGAAAAGAAGGCTCGCGTCGAAGACGCCCTGCACGCTACCCGCGCTGCAGTGGAAGAAGGCGTAGTGGCCGGCGGCGGCGTGGCTCTGCTGCGTGCCAAGCAAGCCGTGGGCGACAAGATCAAGGGCGACAACGCCGATCAGGACGCCGGCATCAAGCTGGTGCTGAAGGCCATCGAAGCTCCCCTGCGCGAAATCGTGAACAACGCCGGCGGCGAAGCCTCGGTGGTGGTGAACGCGGTTCTGGCCGGCAAGGGCAACTACGGCTTCAATGCCGCCAACGACACGTACGGCGACATGCTCGAGCTGGGCATCCTGGACCCGACGAAGGTCACCCGCACCGCACTGCAGAACGCCGCTTCGGTGTCCTCGCTGCTGCTGACGACCGAAGCCATGGTGGCTGACGCTCCGAAGGACGACGCCCCCGCTGGCGGCGGCATGCCCGACATGGGCGGCATGGGTGGCATGGGCGGCATGGGCATGTAACTGGCTCGCCCCAGGCTGCGCGGCACTTCGTGTCCGCTACGCCTACCCCCTACCGGGGGCGACACCTGCGGACCGGCAGAGCCGGATCCGCGGTGTCTCGCGAAATGAAAGAAGCCCGGCTTGCGCCGGGCTTTTTTCATGGGCGGTCGTGATCGCTCTGCTACTGGAATTGCGCCTGCACCGCCTTGTAGAGCGCCTGAAAGCGCGCATGCCTAGTCCTGTGGACATCGGCTCCATCGGTCGACGGAACCAGCTTCTGCTTCACCGGCGGCAGCGTGCACACCTCTGCCACCTCGCCCCCATCCGCCAGCCAGGCCAGCCGCGCCGCACCCAGCGCCCCGCCCGTCTCGCTGCCCGCATAGAGCGTGAGCGGAACCTGGAAGATGTCGGCCAGCAACTGCCCCCACCAAACGCTGCGTGCACCGCCGCCCACCAGCGCCATTTCGCGCAGCGGCATGTCGGCCGGCAGCCGCAGGGTGTCAAAGCCGTCGCGCAGGCCGAAGCTCACGCCCTCGACCACGGCGTAGGCGATTTCCGCCGGTCCGTGTGCATGCGTGAGCCCGAAGAGAACGCCTTGGGCATTGGGGTTGTTGTGCGGCGAGCGTTCGCCTGACAGGTACGGCAGGAACAGCGGGCAACGCTCGCGCCGTGCCGACGGTATGGATGCGGCCGCTTCGAGCAGCGCGGCCTCGTCGACGAACTTGAAAGTCTTCGCCGCCCAGCTCACCGCGCTCGCGGCGGAGAGCATCACCGACATCTGGTGCCAGCGCTTCGGCAGGGCGTGGCAGAAAGCGTGCATTGCCTGCGCGGGGTTCGGCAAGAAGCGGTCGGTCGACACGAACACCACGCCCGAGGTGCCCAGCGAGACAAAGCCCTGCCCCGGCTCGACCAGCCCCATGCCGACCGCGCTGGCCGCGTTGTCGCCCGCACCGCCCGCGATCTTCACGCCATCGCTCAGGCCCCAGCGCGCCGCCAGCTCGGGCTTGAGCTGAGCCGACACCTCGCTGCCTTCGACCAGCCTCGGCATGTGCGCACGCGTGAGCCCCGTGGCCGCGAGCAGTTCGTCGGACCAGTCGCGCGCGCCCACGTCCAGCCACAGCGTGCCTGCCGCATCCGACATCTCGCTGACCGCCTCGCCGCTGAGCATGAAGCGCAGCCAGTCCTTCGGCAGCAGCACGCGTGCGACGCGGCTGAAGATTTCGGGCTCGTGCTCGCGCACCCACAGCAGCTTGGGCGCGGTGAAGCCGGGCATCGCCAGGTTGCCCGCGATCTCGCCGAGCCTCGGCACGGCGCGCGTGAGCGCCTCGCACTGCGCACCGCTGCGGCCGTCGTTCCAGAGGATCGCCGGGCGCAGCACCTCGCCAGCTTCGTCGAGCAGCGTCGCGCCATGCATCTGGCCCGACAGACCGATGGCCCGTACCGACGCGAGCGCCTCGCCGTGCGAGGCCTTGAGTTGCGCCATCACCTCTTCGAGCGCCTGCCACCACTGCCGCGGCGCCTGCTCCGACCACAGCGGCTGCGGCCGTTCGACCGTGAGCGGCGCGCGCGCCACGCCCACGATGCGGTGATCGTCGGCGAGCAGCAGCGCCTTGAGCTCGGACGTGCCGAGGTCGAGTCCAAGATACAAGATGACCCCCTGGTTTCGTGCTTGGGAAGCTTAGGAAGAGATGCCGCCGCCGAAGCGCGTGTCCGCCTGCCGGCGGAACTCGCTCGGCGTCATGCCCTTGATTTCAAGGAAGCGCCGGTTGAAGTTCGCCACGTTGTTGAAGCCCACCTGGTAGCAGATGTCGGTCACGTAGTGGTCGGTCTGCATCAGCAGGTGGCAGGCGCTGTTGATGCGCACGCGGTTGACGAAGTCGGTGAAGCTGTTGCCGGTGGAGCGCCTGAAGAAGCGGCTGAATCGGCTCTCGCTCATGCCCAGCTCGGCCGCCACGTCCGACATCGAGATCGGCTCGGCCATGTTGTTGGTGATGCGGTTGACGATGCCGTTGATCTGGTCGACCTGCGCGTCGCCGTCGGCGCCCTGCGCGCCCTGCATCTGCACGCTCGACAGCAGGCGGTAGTCGGTGCATTGCGCCAAGTCGGCCATGAAGTCGAGGAACAGGCCCAGCCGGCGCACGCCGCGCGCGGCCTTGATGCGGTCCCAGTGCGCCTGCGCCTGCTGCGACATGCCGAAGAACTCGATGCCATGGCGCGCCCGCTCCAGCAGCTGCATCACCTCGCGCAGCTCGGGAATCTGCGCCGCCGCGTGCTCGATGGGCTCGTGGCGGAACTGGATCACCCTGTCGCGCCCCGCCGCGCCGCCCTCGGGCACGTCGAGCGAGATCCAGTTGTGCGGCAGCCTCGGCCCGCACAGCACCAGATGCCCCGGCTGGAAGGGTCCGATCCAGTCGCCGATGAAGGCCTTGCCCGAGGTCTCGGTGATCAGGTGCAGCTCGTACTCTTCATGAAAGTGCCACCGCACCAGCGGGCTCGGAAAGCCGTGCGCGAGGCAGCGCACCACGCCGGTTTCTTCGGGAGCCTCGTAGCCCAGCGAGGGGGAGCGCGCGAAGTCGCGCTCCAGTTCGGGCTGGCGCTGGCGGGGAATCGAGCGCTTGCGGGTGGACGTCGTCATGATGGCAGCACGGCTCAGGGCCGGGAAGCAGCAGCAACAGCGGTATTTTGTGCCTTCGCCAGCGCGGCGTGAACCGCTTCCAGCGTCGGCGGATCGGCACCCTCGCGGGTGCAATTCAGCGCGGCGGCGGTGGCGGCGAAGCCCATCACGGCCTTCCAGCTCTCGTCGCTCAGCCCGTCGAGCTGCTCCGGCCGCTCGATGCCGTGCGAAAGCAGCGCCACGGAAAGCCCCGCCGTGAAGGTGTCGCCCGCGCCGATGGTGTCGACCACGGCGACACGCGGCGCCGCCACGCTCAGCGGTGCATGGCCCGCGCGCCAGAGCGTCGCGCCGTCGCCGCCGCGCGTGACGATCACGGCGCGCGCGCCAGCCTTCAGGCACTCGGAGGCCAGCGCATCGACGGGCTGGCCGGGCGCGAGCAGCGCCGCGTCCTCGTCGCTGAGCTTGACCAGGTCGGCCATGCCGAACCAGCCGTTCACGCGCTCGCGATAGGCGGCGATGTCGGTGATGAGGCTGGGCCGCACGTTCGGGTCGAACACGATCACGCGCTGCCCCCGGTTCGCCGCGATCAGGTCGGCGATGCGCGCGGCGGCCGGGTCCTGCAGCAGCGAGATCGAGCCGAAGTGCAAAAAGCGGCACTCCGCCGGCAGCTGCGGCAGCGGCTCGGGCGCCCAGGTGGCGTCGGCGCTGCCTTGCGTATAGAAGGCGTAGCGGTTGGTCTGCGGCGTTCGCTCGACGAAGGCCAGCGTCGAAGGCGCGCCGCTGCGCAGGATGAAGCTGGTGTCCACGCCGTTGCGCTGCAGGAAGCCCATCAGCCGCTCGCCGAACAGGTCGGTGGAAAGCTGCGTGAGAAAGCCCGTGGGCTGCCCGAGCCGCGCGCAAGCCACGGCCGTGTTCAGCGGCGAACCTCCCTCGTGTCCGAGGAACGCCAGGGTGCCAGCCTCGCTGGCGGTGAAATCGATGAGGGCTTCGCCCGTGAGTGCAATGCGCATGGTGTCTGGATTCTGGCGCGGTCAGGCCGGCAGGTCGCGCGGGTCGGCGAGAAAGCCGCTTTCCGCTGCCAGCGTGGCGGGATGGTCGAGCAATTCGGAAAACAGGCGTGGCGGAATGGTGATGGCCCCCACGCCGATCCGCAACAGCGAAAGATAGGCCTCGCGCGAGCGGATGCTCGCCACCAGCAGCCGCGTGCCCGACGCTGGCCGCTGGGCGACCAGCGCCTGCATCTGCGCAATCAGCCCCAGCCCGTCGGCGCCGGAGTCTTCCAGCCGGCCCAGGTACGGCGCGGCATAGGCGGCGCCCAGCTGCGACGCGAAGTGCGCCTGCTCGGGCGCGTACACCGCAGTCCAGGTCACGGGCACGCCCTGCGCGATGAGCCGCGCGCCGGCCACGAAGCCCTGGCGCGTGGCCGGGATCTTCACCACCAGCTGGCCCGGCGCGAAGTGCGCGAGCAGCGCCTGGGCGTCCTCCAGCATGCCGTCGGCATCCTGCGAATACACCTGCGCCTGCACCTGCCGCGCGCCCAGCTCGATGCAGCGCCGCAGCAGGCCCGGCACTTCGGCGCGGCCGATGCCTGCACGCCTGAGCAGCGTCGGGTTGGTCGTCACGCCGTGCACCACCGGGTGCGGCAGGCAGGCCTGCAGCTCGGCCATGTCGGCGCTGTCGAGGTACAGGTGGAAGTCGTGGTTCATCTGGTCTTCAGCTCATGACGTTGCCGCCGTCGACGTTGAGGGTCTGCGCCGTGATGTAGCGCGCCTCGTCGCTGGCGAGGAACACCGCCGCCCCCGCGATGTCGTCCGGCACGCCCATGCGTCCGAGCGGCACCGCCAGGCCGACCTGCCGCTTCTTCTCTCCGGGCGGCAGCCCTTCGGCCTTGGCGAACAGGCTGTCCACATGGTCCCACATCGGCGTGTCGACCACACCGGGGGCGATGCCGTTGACGCGGATGCCGTGCGGCGCCATGGCCAGCGCGGCGCTCTGCGTGTAGCTGATGACGGCCGCCTTGGTCGCGCAGTAGTGCGACACCAGCGCCTCGCCGCGGCGCCCGGCCTGCGAGGCCATGTTGATGACCGAGGCGCCCTGCGTGCCCGCCTCCACCATGTGGCGCAGCACCGCCTGCATCACGAAGAACATGCCCTTCACGTTGACCGCGAACAGACGGTCGAAGGAAGCCTCGTCGCTGTCGAGCAGCGGCGCGAGGTCGAACACCGCCGCGTTGTTGAACAGCGTGTGGACCGGCCCGAAGGCCACCTGCGCCTCGGCCAGCATGTGCGCGATGGCCTGCGTGTCGGTCACGTCGGCCGCGATGTAGGCGAGGCTGTCGGGGTGGCGCTGCTGCAGCGCGCGCACGGCCTCGGGCGCGGCGGGCGCGCGGTCGATCACCGTGCAGCGCGCGCCTTCGGCGATGCAGGCCGCGGCCACGGCCAGGCCGATACCGCCGCCCGCGCCGGTCAGCAGCACATGCCTGCCCTGCAGCCTGCCGCTCATGGCTTGCGCTCCGCCGCCTGCACGAAGCGCGCGACGCGCTCGCCCGCGCGGCGCACCGCGTCGATCAGCCGCGCGTCGCCGGCGATGTTGCCCCACAGCCCCGTGTCGGAACACAGCGCGACGACCGGGTCGGCCGCGTCGCAGATGGCGTGCGCCACCGCCTCGTCCATGCCCTGGTCCTGGTAGGCGTAGGGCAGCGCGCCCTTGTGCCAGCGCTGCAGGAAGGCCAGGAACAGCGCGGGCAGCATCGCCACGCTCTCGACGGGCTGGCCGGCCGCGAGGCGCTCGCGCACCGTCGGAGCGATGAAGCCCGGGATCTTCGAGAAGCCGTCCGCCGCCACGCGCTGGTTGGTGTCGCGGATGGCCGGGTTGCCGAAGCGGTCGAGCACCACGTCGCGGTAGGCCGCGAGGTCGATCGGGCTCGGGCTCAGGCAGGGAATGACGTCGTCGGTGACGTAGTCGAAAGCCATCTTGCGGATGGCCGCGTCGTGCGTGCCCTCGTGGATGAAGCCCAGCCCGATCAGCGTGCCCGCCCAGGCAATGCAGCTGTGCGTGGCGTTGAGGATGCGGATCTTGGCCTCTTCATACGGCTGCACCGACTCGACCAGCTCCACGCCCACGCGGCCCCAGTCGGGGCGGCCGGCCGCGAAGTTGTCTTCGATCACCCACTGGATGAAGCTCTCGCCGGTGATGGCGGCCGCGTCATCGCGGCCCGTGGCCGCCTTCACGCGCGCGCGCAGCTCGGGCGGCGGGCGCGGCGTGATGCGGTCGACCATCGCATTCGGGCAGCGGGTGTTCGCGTTCACCCAGGCCAGCAGGTCGGCGTCGCCCGCCAGGCCGATGAACTCCAGCAGGCCGGCGCGGAAGCGGTCCCCGTTGTGGCGCAGGTTGTCGCAGTTCAGCAGCGTGAGCGGCCCGGCGTTCGCGGCCTTGCGCGCGCGCAGGATGGCGCAGACGGCACCGTAGATGGTCACGCCCTTGCCTTCGGTCTCGCCGCCTTCACCGCGGCGCGCACGCTCCACGTCGGCCGCGAGGTCGCCGAAGGACAGGTCGAGCCTGCCCTTGTCGTCGAGGTAGTAGCCTGCCTCGGTCACGGTGAACGACACGATGCGCGTCGAGGGCGCCGCGCCGCGCGCGATCACGCGTGCCAGCGAGGGCTCCCAGGGAAGCACCTCGCGGATGGCGGCGATCTCCTCGTAGCGGTACTCGCCCGCGGGTGAGACTGTTTCGAGCGTGTAGCGCCCGCCCTGGGCCTCGAGCGCGGCGACGACCTCGGCCATGTCCGGCCGGATGTTGGCACCCGAGAGCGACCAGCGGGTGTCGCCCGCGTCGATCAGCCGCTGCAGGTACACGGCCTGGTGGGCGCGGTGGAACGAGCCCAGGCCGAGATGGAGCACCGTGAACTCGGACAGAGCCGGTGGAGTTTGCGCAATGGTCACGAGAAGGTCCGTTGAAAAGACGGTGGACAGATGGTTGGGGTCACGCGGCGACCGAGCGGCCTTCGCGGTTGAAGAGATGCAGCACCGAAGGGTCGAGCTCCACCGCCACGTCGTCGCCGGCCTGCAGCGGCGTGCGGTCGTTCTGCCGCGCGATCAGCGGCACGCCGGCCACGTCGACGTGGATCAGCGTGTCGGCGCCCAGCGCCTCGATCAGCTCGACGCGGCCCAGCACGTCCGACACCGGCGCGCCCTGCTTCGGATGCACGCGCAGCCCCTCGGGGCGCACACCCAGGAAGCCGTCGGCCGGCAGGCGCCCGCCGGTGGCGGCGGAGAAGGAAGGAATGGCGTTCGCCGCCACCATGTTCATCGACGGCATGCCGATGAACTGCGCCACGAACTGGTTGGCCGGGCGGTCGTACAGCTCCAGCGGCGTGCCGACCTGCTCGATCAGCCCATCCTTCAGCACCACCACGCGGTCGGCCAGCGTCATGGCTTCCACCTGGTCGTGCGTCACGTAGATGGTGGTCGCGCCCAGCGCGCGGTGCAGCTTGTGGATCTCCACGCGGGTGTTGCCGCGCAGCGCCGCGTCGAGGTTCGACAGCGGTTCATCGAACAGGAACACCTTCGGCGCCCGCACGATCGCACGGCCGATGGCCACGCGCTGGCGCTGGCCGCCCGACAGGTCCTTGGGCGTGCGGTCGAGGTACTGCGTGAGGTTCAGCGTCTTCGCCGCGTACTCGACCTTGGTCTTGATCTCGCTCTTGGACACGCCCGCGAGCTTCAGCGCGAAGGACATGTTGTCGTACACGCTCATGTGCGGATAGAGCGCGTAGCTCTGGAACACCATCGCGAGATCGCGCTTGCCCGAGGGAGCCCAGGTGATGTCCTTGCCGTCGAGCAGCAGGTTGCCGCTGGTGATCGGCTCCAGCCCCGCGATCAGCCGCAGCAGCGTCGACTTGCCGCAGCCCGAAGGCCCGACGAAGACGATGAACTCGCCCTTCTGGATCTGCAGGTCGACGCCCTTGATGATGTTGACTTCACCAAAGCTCTTCTTGATGTTCTTGAGTTCGAGGTAGGCCATTCACGACTCCTTGATGTTTTGCCGGCAGGCGAGCGATGCGCCGACGTTGTTCGAAAGCGCGCGACGCGATCCGCAGGCTGCCGCGGAACCGGCTTTGCCGGGCCGCAGGCAGCGCCCCCTCGAGGGGGTTGGCGAAGCGACACGCAGTGCGCGAAGACTGGGGGTGGCGTTCATTTCACGGCGCCGAAGGTCAGGCCTTGGACGAGCTGCTTCTGACTGAACCAGCCGAACACCACGATCGGCGCGATGGCCATCAGCGAAGCCGCCGACAACTTGGCCCAGAACAGGCCCTCGGGGCTGGAGTACGAGGCGATGAGCGTGGCCAGCGTGCCGGCCTTGGCGGAGGTGAGGTTCAGCGCCCAGAAGGCCTCGTTCCAGCTCAGCACCAGGCACAGCAGGCCGGTGGATGCGAGCCCGCCCACCGACAGCGGCATCACGACGTGGCGGAACTCGGTCCAGAGGCTGGCGCCGTCCATGCGCGCCGCTTCGAGAATCTCGTTCGGAATGTCCTTGTAGGCGCTGTAGAGCATCCACACCATGATCGGCAGGTTCGACAGCGTGAACACGATGGTCAGCGCGGGGAGCGAGTCCAGCATGCCCGCCGTCTGCGCAATGACGTAGATCGGCACCAGCGCGCCCACGGCCGGCATCATCTTGGTGGAGAGCATCCACATCAGGATGTCGCGCGTCTTCTTCGTGCGGAAGAAGGCCATCGAGTACGCGGCGGGCGCCGCGATCAGCAGGCCCAGGATGGTCGAGCCCAGGCTGGTGATGAGCGAATTGCGCGCATACAGCAGGTAGTCGCTGCGGCGCTGCACCTCGCCGAAGTTGTCGAGCGTGGGCTCGAAGACGAAGAGCGGCGGCACATGGATGGCCTGCAGCTCCGTCTTGAAGGCCGTAAGGAACAGCCAGCCGAGCGGGAAGAACAGCAGCAGCGCGACGGCCCACGCGCCGACGGTGCGAATGGCCTGCGGCAGGAAGTTGCTGGGGGCTTGTTGTTGTTGCATGGCGTGTTGCTCCTCAGTCGAGGTTCTTGCCGATGATCCGGATGAGGAACACGGCCACGATGTTGGCCAGCACCACCGCGAAGAGCGCACCCGCCGAGGCCACGCCCACGTCGAAGTTCATGAGCGACTGCTTGAAGATCATGTAGGTCATGTTCGTGCTCTCGTTGCCCGGGCCGCCGTTGGTGGTGATGGCGATCTCCGCGAACACGCTGAGCAGGAAGATCATCTCGATCATGATCACCACCGCCATCGGGCGCGCGAGGTGCGGAATGGTGAGATAGAAGAAGCGCTGGATGGCGCTCGCGCCGTCCATGCGCGCGGCCTCCATCTGCTCGCGGTCGAGCGACTGCAGCGAGGTGATGAAGATCAGGCAGGCGAAGGGCAGCCACTGCCAGGCCACCATGATGATCACCGACAGCAGCGGCACGTCGGTGAGCCAGTCGATGGGCTGCGCGCCGAAGGTGCGCCAGACGTCGGCCAGGATGCCGTAGATGGGGTTCATCATCATGTGCTTCCACAGCAGCGCGTTGACCGCGGGCATGACGAAGAAGGGCGAGATCAGCAGCACGCGCACGATGCCGCGCCCCGGGAAGGGCTCGTTCACCAGCAGCGCGAGCAGCACGCCGAGCACCACCGTGATGACGATCACGCTGCCGATCAGCAGCAGCGTGTTCCATGTGGCCGGCCAGAAGTCGGGGTCGGTGATGAAGTAGTGAAAGTTCTCGATGCCCGCGAAGGTGCGCTCGCCGGGCTGCATGAGGTTGTAGTTGACGAACGAGAAGTACAACGTCATCACGAGCGGCACGATCATCCAGAGGAAGAGCGTTAGCACCGCGGGCGCCATGAGGGCGCGGGGCAGGAGTCTTTTCATTTTGTGTCCTCTCTGGGGGCTGTTGCTCCCTCTCCCGCTTGCGGGAGAGGGTTGGGGTGAGGGCATGCGGCGTCGACGACGCACGCGCTGCCGCCCCCTCACCCTGGCCCTCTCCCCGAGGGGAGAGGGGAAGGAAGCGGGTTACTTGTAGTACCCGGCCTTCTTCATCTCACGCTCGGCCGCGGTCTGCGAAGTCTTCAGCGCCTGGTCCACAGTGACCTTGCCCGACAGCGCCGCGCTCATCTGCTGGCCCACCGCCACGCCGATGGCCTGGAACTCAGGAATGGCCGCGTACTGCACGCCGACATACGGCGACTTCGGCAAGGTGCTGTCGGTGAGGTTCGCGCTGTCGATCGCCTTCTTCTCTGCCGCTGCGAACTTGGCGACCTTCTGGAACTCGGGGTTCGCGTAGGTCGACTTGCGCGTGCCTGTGGGCACGGAGGCCCAGCCGGTTTCCTTGGCCACGAGGTTGATGTATTCCTTGGAGGTGGCCCACTTGATGAACTTCTGCGCCGCCTCGTCCTTGGTCGAGCTGGCCGGAATGGCGAGGTTCCACGACCACAGCCAGTTGGCGCCCTTCGGCGTGGAGGCGGTCGGCGCCTGCGCGAAGGCCACCTTGTCGGCCACCTTCGACTGCTTCGGGTCGCTGATGAACGAGGCCGCGATGGTCGCGTCCACCCAGGCCGCGCACTTGCCTTCGTTGAAGAGCGCGAGGTTCTCGTTGAAGCTGTTGGCCGAGGCTCCCGGAGGGCCGTCCTTCTTCATCAGGTCGACGTAGAAGGTGATGGCGTCCTTCCAGGGCTTGGTGTCGATCTGCGGTTTCCACTGCATGTCGAACCACTGGCCGCCGTTGGTGTTGACCAGCGTGGTCAGGAAGGCCATGTTGTCGCCCCAGCCCGGCTTGCCGCGCAGGCACATGCCGTACACGCCGGCCTTCGGGTCGTTGGCCTTGTCGGCGAACTCTTTCACCTGCGCCCAGGTGGGCTGGTCGGAGAATTTCACGCCCACCTTGTCGGCGAGGTCCTTGCGGTACATGAGCATCGAGCTCTCGCCGTAGAAGGGAGCGGCGTAGAGCTTGCCTTCGTTCGACAAACCGTCGCGGATGGCGGGCAGCAGGTCGTCCACGTCGTAGGCGGCGTCGGTGGCGATGGGCTTGAGCCAGCCCTTCTTCGACCAGATCGGCGTCTCGTACAGGCCGATGGTCATCACGTCGAACTGGCCGCCCTTGGTGGCAATGTCGGTGGTCACGCGCTGGCGCAGCGTGCCCTCTTCGAGCGTCACCCACTTGAGCTTGATGTCGGGGTTGGCCTTCTCGAAGAAGGGGGTGAGCTTCTGCATCTCGATCATGTGGCCGTTGTTCACGGTCGCGATCACGAGTTCGGTGGCGGCCTGCGAGACGACGCCCGTACCGATGAGTGCGAGGACGAGGCCCGCTTTCAGAAAACGCTTCATGTTGTCTCCTAGAGGTGAGCGACGCCCTCTTGTTTGTCGGGTCGCCGTGCCGGGAATTCTGGAGAAGCGTGCCTGCGATTTTGGTACTGACGCCGCCATCACCAGTACTTTCATGCACCAGTTGGCTAGTGAATTCCCTAGTTAACGCAATACAGCATGGAAAACCGCAAGCCAAAGGTTTCAGGCGCTGCCCAATAGCTGCCGCCGCAGCTGCGCTGCCGCAGGCGACAGCGCCCGGTCGGCGCGGGTGATGAGACAGATCGGCGGCACCCGCACCGGCAGCTCCACCGGCACCACCCGCAGCACGCCCAGCCGGGCGTAGTGTTCGGCTTGCGAGGCGGGCATCACGGCCGCCATGTCGGAGTTCTCCAGCAAGGCCGTGATGGCGATGGGCGATGCCGTTTCGATGATGTCCAGCCGCTCCCGTATGCCCGCCTCCCGCATCGCCGCCTCGAAGCGCCCGCGCTGCGGCGAGCCCGGCGGCTGCAGCACCCACGACCAGCCCGCCATCTCGGCCAGCGTGACGGTGCCGCGCTCGAACACCGGGTGGGCGGCGCGAACCACCACCACCTGCGACTCGCCCAGAAGCGGCACGCTCGCGTACTTCGCCTCGTCGTGGCCGTCGGTGAGGCGGCCCAGCACGAAGTCGACGTCGCCCTGCTCCAGCTGCGCCTGGATCACGTCGCTGGTCTCGACCACCACCGACACCGCCACCTGCGGATGCCGGCGGTGGTACTCCACCAGCGCCGGCGCCAGCAACCCCGGCACCGCGCCCGGCACGCTGCCCACGCGCAGCGCGCCGCTCAGGCCGGAGCGCAGGGCCAGCATTTCCTCGCGGGCGGTGCCGAAGTCGCTGAGCACGCGGCGGGCATAGCGGATCAGGATCTCGCCGTAGGGCGTGGGCTCCATGCCGCGCGCCAGGCGCTCGAAGAGCTTCTCGCCCAGCGAATCCTCCAGCTGCTGCAGCAGCTTGGTGGCCGCCGGCTGGCTGATGTTCATCGCCTCGGCCGCCCGGCCGAGATGGCGATGGGTATCGAGCCGGGCCAGCAGCAGCAGCTGGCGCGGCCGCACGAGGAGCATCAGCGAGGCGTCGGAAAGCCCTTGGGTCATGCACAAAAGTATATGGACCTCCGGGCTTTTTCGATTGGATCGAGCTGGCAATGCTCCGTACGCTTGCCCTCACTACAAGCAGGAGACAACCTCGATGAAGCCTCTCTTTTTCGCCCGCGCGGCAGGGCTGGTGGCCATGGCGCTACTGACGGCAACAGCGTCCAGCGCGCAGCAGGCCTACCCCGACAAGCCGATGCGCATCATGGTCGGCGCCTCGCCCGGCGGCGGCACCGACATCCTGGCGCGGGTGCTGGCCGACAAGTTCTCGCCCGCGCTGAAGCAGCCGGTGGTGGTCGAGAACCGCCCGGGCGCCTCCAACACCATCGCGGGCGAGCTCACGGCACGCGCGCCTGCCGACGGCGCCACGCTGCTGCTGGCCACAAACACGGCGCAGGCGGTGGCCCCACACATCCTCAAGCTCAAGTACGACCCGCTGAAGGACCTGCAGCCCGTCGGCCTGGTCGCCGTGATGCCCAACGTGCTGGTGGTGTCGGCCAACTCGCCCTACAGGTCGGTGAAGGACCTGGTGGCGGCCATGGCCGCGAAGCCGGGCGGCTTCAAGTACGCCTCCTCGGGCATCGGCAGCACGCAGCACGTGGGCGGCGAGGCCTTCAACCTCGCCACCGGCATGAAGTCGATCCACGTGCCCTACAAGGGCAGCTCGCAGGCGCACGTCGACATCATCGCGGGCGAGGTCGACATGATGTTCGACAGCACCTCCTCGGCCATGGGCCAGATCAAGGCCGGCAAGTTCCGCGCGCTGGCGGTGAGCGCGCCGCAGCGCTCGCCCGAACTGCCCGACGTGCCGACGCTGGCCGAGCAGGGCATCAAGGGCGCCGACGTGTCCACCTGGTATGGCCTGTACGTCACGGCCGGCACGCCGCGCCCCGCGGTGGAGCGGCTGAGCGCCGAACTCTCGCGCACGCTGAAACTGGCCGACGTACAGACGCGCATCAAGGCACTGGGCGGCGAGCCCGGCGGGCTGACCGGCGAACCCTTCGCGGCGATGAACAGGCAGGAGTTCGACCACTACGGCCAGCTCGTGCGCGACGCCAACATCAAGGCCGAATGAAGCGGCCGGTTCCTCCTCTTTCTCTCTTTCCTTCAACCGTATCCGACCGACACCATGTCCCTCCCCTCCAAGACTTCAGGCGCGACTTCCGCCAGGCCCCGCATCGTCGTGCTGCTCGGCGACCCGAGCGGCGTCGGCCCCGAGATGGCGGTGAAGCTGCTGGCGCGCCAGCGCAACCTCGACGCCGCGCGCGTGCTGTTGATCGCCGATCCGGCGGTGCTCGCGGCTGGCGAGCGCATCGCAGGCGAGAAGCTGAACCCGCTGCGGGTGGACAGCCTCGACGCGCTGCGCTTCGAGGACGGCCGTCCCAGCCTGCTCGCGTGCGACTGGATGGAAGGACGCGAGCCTGTGCTTGGCGAGTCGAACGAGCAGTCGGGCCGCGCCTCGTTCGAGGCGCTGGAGCTGGCCACGCTGGCGGTGCAGCGCGGGCAGGCCGAGGGCATCCTCTTCGCGCCGCTCAACAAGCATTCGCTGCGCCTGGGCGGCCTGGTGCACGAGGACGAGCTGCGCTACATGCAGGAGCGCTTCGCGGTGACGGGCTTCGTATGCGAGTTCAACCTCACGGGCTCGCTGTGGACCTCGCGCGTGACCTCGCACATTCCGCTGAAGGACGTGGCGAGCCACATCACGGTGCAGGGCGTGAGCGACGCGGTGAAGATCATCGCCGCCGCGCTGCGCCGCGCGGGCGTGGCGCATCCGCGCATCGCGGTGACGGGGCTCAACCCGCACGCGGGCGACGGCGGCTCCATCGGCATGGAAGAAATCGAGATCATCGCGCCCGCCATCGAGCAGCTGCGCGCCGAGGGCCTCGATGCGCGCGGTCCCTTCTCGCCCGACACGGTGTTCATCGGCGCGCGGCGCGGCGACGTCGATGCGGTGGTGTCGATGTACCACGACCAGGGCCAGATCGCGATGAAGCTCATGGGCTTCGAGCAGGGCGTGACGCTGCACGGCGGCCTGCCGGTGCCGGTGGCCACCTCGGCCAGCGGCAGCGCCTTCGACATCGCGGGCAAGGGCATCGCGCAGATCGAGGGGCTGCAGCAGGCCTTCGACCTGTGCGTGCGCATGGCGAGCGGCGCACCCGTGCGCGAGCAAGCACAGGCGGTGGCGGCCTGACGCATCGCGCGAAGCAAGGCAAAAAAGAAAAGGGCCGCTTGCGCGGCCCTTTTGCATTGGAAACCCGGAAGACTCAGGCCGAGACTGCCGGCGCTTCGCCGTAGTTGTTGGGCTGGGGCTGCGAGGGCTGAACGTAGAAGTAGATCAGCACGAGGTTGACGATCGGGATGATCATCAGGAGCTGCAGCCAGCCGCTCTTGCCGATGTCATGCAGGCGGCGGGCGCCCACTGCCAGCGCGGGCAGCAGGAAGGCCAGGGCTGCGATGCCGTAGACGTACTGGTGGATGAGGCTGGCGATGATCAGGACGATCACCTCGGCCAGCACAAACCACCAGTATTCGGAACGCGATGCGCGGCCGTTGAAATCGGCGTACTTGCTGAAGCAGGTCTTGACTGCTGTTTGAAAATCCATTGATCGACTCCTCTTTTGTGATTGGTCCCAGGGAAATTTCCCGGGGCCATCATATCGACGCGTCATTCAACGGCAAATACGGCCGGAAGCCATAGCCTGGCTTAAAACAAAAGACCCCGGATCAGCGTCCGAGCCGCTTCAGCAGGCCTGCGGTCGAAGCATCGAGCCCCGTGACATCGCCCGATGCGAGGCGCGGTTCGATGTCTTTTGCGAGCACCTTGCCGAGCTCCACGCCCCACTGGTCGAAGCTGTTGATGCCCCACAGCGCGCCGCTGGTGAACACGCGATGCTCGTACATCGCGAGGAAGGCGCCCAGCGCCTCGGGCGTGAGCTTCTCGAACACGAAGAAGCTGCTCGGCCGGTTGCCCGGAAAGTTCCTGTGGCCGCCCTCGTCGAGCTTGCCCACCATCAGCGCCTGTGCCTGCGCGAGCGCATTGGCCAGCAGCTTCGGGTGGTGGCCTTCGAGGTCGTGCGAGGCATCGCGCACCGCCACGAACTCGAGCGGCGTCACGTCGGTGCCCTGGTGCAGCATCTGGAAGTAGGCGTGCTGGCCATTGGTGCCGGGCTCGCCCCACAGCACCGGCGAGGTGCCGAAGGCCAGCGGCTTGCCGCCTGCGTCGACCTGCTTGCCGTTGCTTTCCATCTCGAGCTGCTGCAGGTAGGCCGGCACGCGCTTCAACGCGCTGTGGTACGGCGCGATGCTGCGGCTCGTGAACTTGTGGAAGTTGCGATACCAGACATCGAGCAGCCCGAGACGCACCGGCAGGTTGCGCTCAAGCGGCGCGGTGCGGAAGTGCTCGTCCATCGCATGCGCGCCGGCGAGCAGCCGGCGGAAGCCCTCTGCGCCGATGGCCAGCGCGATCGGCAGGCCGATGGCCGACCACAGCGAATAGCGCCCGCCCACCCAGTCCCAGAAGCCGAAGGTGGTGTCGATGCCGAACTTCTTCGCCGCTTCCACGTTGGTGGTGAGCGCCGCGAAGTGGCCCGCGATGTCGGTGCCGCCCGATTGCTCGTACCAGCGCTTGGCCGACTGCGCGTTCGTCATCGTCTCGGCCGTGGTGAAGGTCTTCGAGGCGATGAGGAACAGCGTGTGCTCGGGCGCCAGGCCCTGCAGCACGCCTGCCAGCTCGTGGCCATCGACGTTCGAAACGAAGTGGAAGCGCTTGCCCGGCGCGGCGAACTCGGCCAGCGCCAGCACTGCCATCTGCGGGCCGAGGTCGGAGCCGCCGATGCCGATGTTGACCACGTCGGTGATCGTATGGTCGGCGCGCACTTTCTCGGCATAGGCCAGCATCGCGTCGAGCGTGGCGTGCACCTCGCGCAGCTCGTTGGCCGTCTTCGGGCCCGTGGGCGCATCGGCCGGCGCGCGCAGCAGCGTATGCAGCACGGCGCGGTCCTCGGTGTTGTTGATGTGCTCGCCGGCGAACATGGCGTCGCGGTGCGCTTCGAGGCCGCATTCGCGGGCCAGCTTGAAGAGCAGCTCTTCGGTGCGCGCGTCGATCAGGTTCTTCGACAGGTCGGCGAACACGTGAGGCGCCTCCTGGCTGAAGCGCTCGAAGCGGCCGGCGTCGTCCACGAAGGCATGGCGCAGGTCGAACTGGCGGCCCGCGGTGTCGAAGCCGGCCTGCAGTTGCGCCCAGGCCGGCGCGCGGTCGCAGCGAAGGGTCATGGCCATCTTTACTTGCCGCTTTCCTGCATGAGCTTTTCGAGCTTCACGGCGTCGGCCGCGAAGGCGCGGATGCCTTCGGCCAGCTTTTCGGTGGCCATGGCGTCTTCATTGAGCGCGAAGCGGAAGCCCGCCTCGTCGTAGCTGACCTTGGCGATGTCGGCGCCGGTGGCCTTGGCGTCCAGCGCATGCTGCAGCGGCTCGTTGCTCGCGGCCAGCTCGGCCAGCAGCTCGGGGCTGATGGTCAGCAGGTCGCAGCCGGCCAGGGCCTTGATCTGGCCCACATTGCGGAAGCTCGCGCCCATGACTTCGGTCTTGATGCCGTGCTGCTTGTAGTACGCGTAGATCTGCCGCACCGACTTCACGCCGGGGTCGTTGGCACCGGAGCTTTCGGCTTCGTTCCAGCTGGCGCCGGCCGACTTCTTGTACCAGTCGTAGATGCGGCCCACGAAGGGCGAGATCAGCTGCACGCCCGCAGCGCCGCAGGCCACGGCCTGCGCGAAGGAGAACAGCAGCGTCAGGTTGGTGCGGATGCCTTTCTGCTCGAGCTTGCGCGCGGCCTCGATGCCTTCCCAGGTGGAGGCCACCTTGATGAGCAGGCGCTTCTCGGTGTCGATTCCTTCGGCCTTGTACAGCGCCACGATGCGCTCGCCGCGCGCGACGGTCGCGGCCGTGTCGAAGGACAGGCGGGCGTCGACCTCGGTGGAGACGCGGCCCGGGATGATGGAGAGGATTTCGGTGCCGAAGCGCACCAGCAGGCGGTCGATGACCTCGTCGAGCGGCTTGCCTGCGTGCTTCTTCACGGTCTCGTCGAGCAGAGGCCGGTACTCGGGCTTCTGCACGGCCTTGAGGATCAGCGACGGGTTGGTGGTCGCGTCCTGCGGCTTGGAAATGCTGAGCTGTTTGAAGTCACCGGTGTCGGCGACGACGGTGGTCCACTGGCGGAGTGCATCGAGTTGGTTCATGAAATCATTATCCTGTGCCGGTTGTGACAAGACCTGCACGCAGTTGCGCGCCGGCCGATGTTTTCATGCGCACCGTAGCACGGGTTTCCGCGCGGCTCCATCGGCCTGCCGCCGGTGGGGTTGTCGGACTTCCGCGCTCCCGCAGCCACCTGCCTTCCCGCCCCCGCGCCCTACATGGCCTGTGGTCCGTGGCTGACGGCCACGCGCACCGCCCCTGGCTAGCCTGAGGCTTACGCCGAACGTCTTCATCCTCAGGAGTGCCCCCATGACCCAACGCCCGCGCCCCGGCGCCACCGCCGTCCAGCCTTTCGACGACCGCCGCACCAGCCATGCGATAGGCGCGATGGCCACGGCATTCGTCGTCGGAGGCGTGGCCGCCTGGTTCGCGATGGGCGCGGCACGCAGCGCCACCCGCGCCCGCCTTGCCGGCCCGGCCGATGGCGCCCCGCTGATGCGCGCGCCGCTGCAGGTGGTAGCGCCCCTCGACCTGCAGCGCTATGCCGGCATCTGGCACGAGCAGGCTCGACTGCCGAACCGCTTCCAGAAGCAATGCGCTGGCCCCGTCAGCGCCGAATACACGCCGCAGCCCGACGGCACCGTGCAGGTGCGCAACCGCTGCCTGCGGGAGGACGGGAATTTCGACGAGGCCGTCGGCACCGCCCGCGTGGTGCCGGTGGCAGGCCAGCCCGGCGCGGGCCGTCTCGAAGTGCGCTTCGCCCCGGCCTGGCTGGGATGGCTGCCGATGGTCTGGGGCGACTACTGGATCCTGAAGCTGGACCGCGACTACCAGGTGTCGCTGGTCGGCACGCCCGACCGCGAGTACCTGTGGGTGCTCTCTCGCGCCCCGCGCCTGGAAGACGCGGTGCTCCAGGCCGAGCTGGACTACGCCCGCAGCCTGGGGTTCGACACCGGCAAGGTGATGCTGACCGGCAGGTAGCGCTGCAGCTGCGAAGGCAGCATGGCCGGCGAGGTGCAGTGGATGGCCTGCCAGCCGAAGGCGCGCGCCGCCTCCACGTTGGCGGCCGAGTCGTCGATGAACACGGTCTGCGCCGGGTCGAGCGCATGGCGCGTCGCCAGCACCTCGTATATCTCGCGCTCGGGCTTGAGAAACTTCACGTCCCCCGAGAACACGCCGCCGTCGAAGCGCCCCATGAAGGCATGCCGACGCTCGATGGCGCGGGCGTAAGGCGCGGGCATGTTCGACAGGTAGTACAGCTTCAGCGGCTGCCCGACGTCGCGGTGGGCGATCAGCTGTTCGAGCATCTCGACCGTGACGCCGATGGGCTCCAGCCGTTCGCCCAGCCCGTCGAGCATGGCGAAAAGCGGCTCGGGCGGCAGCGCCAGCCTGGCCGACATGCGGGCGATGGAGTCGGCCAGCGTGCGGGTGCCGCAGTCGAAGCTGGTCCAGTCGTCGTGATGGAAAAGCGCGCGGCCCATGGCCGCCGCGGCGGCTTCAGTGGGTGCGTGTGGGGCGAGATGGGCCTGTACCAGCCGGGTGGGCTCCCATGCGAACAGCACGGCGCCCAGGTCGAAAACCACGTTCATGACGCCATTGTTTCATGCGCCGGGCACCACGCTCACGCCATGGGCTCCCAGGGACAGGGTGGCCTGTGCGCCGGCCGCCAGCGGGCTGGACAGGTCGGTCGACACCACGAAGACCGGCCCCAGGGCTGTGTCGAAGCCGTATTCGTAGAAGCTGCCGAGGTAGGCTGCCTTGCGCAGCGTGGCCGGCAAGCCGCCTCCAGCATCGGTGGCACCGATCTGCCATGCCTCCGGCCGCACCGCCACCTTCACCGCGCCGGGCGCCACCGCGTAGCGCGGCTGCAGGCGCAGCGGGCCCAGCGCCACGCTGCCGTCGGCCTCGGCCACCGCCGGGAACACCATCGCCTCGCCCATGAAACCTGCGACGAACTCGCTCTCGGGCCGGCCGTAGAGCTGCTCGGGCGTGCCGCGCTGGGCGATCACGCCGTGGTCCATGACGATGATCTGGTCGCTCACCGCCAGCGCCTCGCTCTGGTCGTGCGTGACGTAGGCCACCGTGAGCTTCAGCCGCTGCTGCAGCGCGCGGATTTCCTCGCGCATCTCGCGGCGCAGCCGGGCGTCGAGGTTCGACAGCGGCTCGTCGAAGAGCAGCACCGCCGGCTCCAGCACCAGCGCACGCGCCAGCGCCACCCGCTGCTGCTGGCCGCCCGAGAGCTCGCTGGGCAGCCGCTCGTCGAAGCCGACCAGGCCCACGCCGCGCAGCGCCTCGCGCGCCCGCGCCGTGGCCTCGTCTTTCTTCACGCCGCTCATGCGCAGGCCGTAGGCCACGTTCTCGATCACGCTCATGTGCGGGAACAGCGCGTAGCTCTGGAACATCATGCTCACGTTGCGCTCGGCCGGCCCCAGCGTGGTCACGTCGCGCCCGCCCATGAAGATCGATCCCGAAGTGGGAGATTCGAGCCCCGCGATCATGCGCAGCGTGGTCGTCTTGCCGCAGCCCGAGGGGCCGAGGATGGTGGTGAGCGTGCCCACCGGCACTTCGAAGCTGATGCCCTTGACGGCCAGCGGCGCGTTCTTGTCCGCGCCGTAGCGCTTGGTGACGTTGCGGAATTCGATGCCGTTGCTCATGGATTCTTCTCTCGTTTCAGTGCACGGGCGCGGGCACCACGGGTGTCGTTCCCGCCTTTCGCCGCCCCAGCTTGCGCTCCCCCACCACCCACTGCACCAGCGCGATGGCCAGCGACATCAGGATCATGAGCACCGTGCAGTAAGCGAGCGCGATGCCGTAGTCGCCATTGCCCACGCGGCCGATGATGTACGTGGTGGCGAGTTCGTTCTCGGCCGTGACCAGGAAGATCACCGCGCTCACCGTGGTCATGGCGCGCACGAAGCTGTAGACCAGCGCGGCCACCAGCGCGGGCTTCAGCAGCGGCAGCACCACCCTGAAGAGCGTCTGCGAGGTGGAGGCGCGCAGCATCAGCGAGGCTTCGTCGAGCGAGCGGTCGAGCTGCTTGAAAGCGGCAGTGCCGGCCCGTACGCCCACCGGCAGGTTCCGGAACATGAAGCACAGCACGATGATGAGCCCCGTGCCCGTGAGCTCGAAGGGCGGCACGTTGAAGGCCAGGATGTAGCTCACGCCCAGCACCGTGCCCGGAATCGCGAAGGCCAGCAGCGCGCCGAACTCGAAGAGGCCCTGCCCCCTGAACTCATTGCGCGCCAGCAGCCATGCGATGAGCAGGCCCAGCGCTGCGGTGATGGGCGCCGAGATGCCCGCCAGCTTGAGCGTGGTGAGCAGCGAGTTCCACGCGGTGCCGGCCCACACCAGCCCGAACTGCCCCCATTCGAGCGAGAACGCCGTCTTGAAATGGTTCAGCGTGAAGGTGTAGTCGCGGCCCCAGGTCTGCACGAAGCCGCCCGCGAAGGCGAACAGGTAGACCACGGCGGTGAACGCGATCCACGGCAGCGCGATGCACAGGATGGTGCGGCGCACGCCGTCGGGCAGCGCCATCGGGATGCCGGCATCGCCTTTGCCGCTGACGGTCGTGTAGTTCTGCTTGCCCAGCAGGCCGCGCTGCAGCGCGAACACGCCGAGCGCGAAGAGCGTGAGCACCCAGGCCAGCGAGGCCGCGCGGCCCTGGTCGTACTGCGCGCCGACGATAGCGAAGAAGATGTCGGTCGACAGCACCGAGAACTGCCCGCCCACCACCACCGGATTGCCGAAGTCGGCAATGCTCTCGATGAAGCCCACCAGGAAGGCGTTGGCCAGCCCAGGCTTCAAGAGCGGCAGCGTGATGGTGAAGAAGGCCCTGCGGCGGTCGGCGCGCAGCATCTGCGCGGCCTCCTCCAGGCTGGGCGCGATGCCCTGCACCACGCCGCGCATGATCATGAAGGCGATGGGCGTGAAGGCGAAGAGCTGCGCCACCAGCACGCCCGGCATGCCGTAGAACCAGCGCGTGGGCTCGATGCCGAAGGCACTTTCCAGCACCTGGTTGACGATGCCGGCGCGGCCAAACAGCAGGATCAAGCCGAGGCCCACCACGAAGGGCGGCGTGATGATCGGCAGCAGCGCCAGCACCCGCAGCGCGCCCTGTCCGCGCTTGCTGCCGCGCTCGGCCATCAGCGCCATCAGCGTGCCGAGGAAGGTGGTGCCCGCCGCCGTGAGCAGCGCCAGCACCAACGTGTTCCAGGCCACGCCGCAGCGCACCCCGCCCGCGAGGCAGCCCAGCCCCCAGATGCGCTCGGTGAACACGCGCGCGAAGAAGGCGGCGACCGACCATTGCCCGTCTTCATCGAAGAACGCACCCGACAGCGCCTTGCTCACCGGGTAGGCGATGAACAGCGCCATCAGCACGCCGCAGCCGACCACCGCCGCCGAGACGAACAGGTCACCCTTGAAGAGCCCCAGCCGCGCGATGCCGAAGGCCGCCAGCAGCACCAGCGCCGTGAGCGCCACGAAGCCGCCCGCGCCGATGCCGAACTGGTTGGCCGCCAGCTCGCCGAACTGCGCGTTGAGCGCGGCCACGCTCCAGCCGCGCGCGCCGATGGTGAAGCCCGCAAGGGCGAGCCCCAGCGCGCCGACCAGCCCGCCGGCCAGCAGCCAGCGCCCCTGCGCCCTGCCGGCCGGAAGCCACGCGCCCACGGCGCACAGCAGCAGGCCAGCCAGTCCCACGAAGAGCCAGACACGGCCCTGCGTGGCCGCCTGCATCAGGCCGTTGGCGCCCTCGCCCTGGCCGAACACCTGCGGAACGGCTTCGTACCAGGTCGAATCCTGGATCGCATACCAGGGCAGCAGCAAGTAGGCCGCGAAACCCAGCGCGATCCACGCCCGGATCCAGCGCTGCGAGCGCCGGGCCGCGGCGAGCGATGCCGGATTGGCCGGCACGCCCGCGTCGATGGAACCCGCTTTCACTTAGCGCGGCAGCGAGTTGACGTCCTTCTCCCAGCGCGCGATCAGGCGGCGGCGCTCGGCGCTGGCGCCGTACTTGGCGTAGTCGTAGTTGATGAACTTGATCTTCTTGAAATCGGGAATGCGCGGATCGAGCTTTGCATTCACGTTGCTCGGCAGCTGGAACTGCTTGTTGGCGGCGCCCAGTTCCTGCGCGGCGGGCGTCAGCGCCCACTCGTAGAACTTCTTGGCGGCGTCGAGGTTGCGCGCGCCCTTGACGATGCTCATGGAGCCGATCTCGGCGCCGGTGCCGTCGCTGGGCGTGATGGTCTCGACCGGAAAGCCCTGCATCTTCTCGCCGGGGCCGTCGTGCACGAAGCTGATCGACACGGCCGTCTCGCCGCGCGCCACCGCCTTGATCGGGCCGGTGCCCGAGCGGGTGTACTGGCCGACGTTCCTGTGCAGCGCCTTGAGGTAGTCGAAAGCCTTGTCCTCGCCCATGAGCTGCACCAGCGTGGCGATCATGGTGTAGGCCGTGCCGCTGGAGGCCGGGTTGGCCACCTGGATGTCGCCCTTGTATTCGGGCTTGAGCAGGTCGGCCCAGGTCTTGGGCACGGGCAGCTTCTTCTTGGCCAGCAGCTCGGGGTTGTAGCCGAAGCCCAGCGGGCCGGAGTAGATGCCGACGGTCTTGTAGCCCGACTGCTTGGCCTGTTGCTGCGCCCACGGGTGCAACTGCGGCAGCGTGGGCGACTTGTATTCGAGGGTGAGCCCCTGTTCGGCCGCCTGCAGGTGCGGGTCGCCGGTGCCGCCGAACCAGACGTCGGTCTTGGGGTTGTCCTTCTCCGCGATCAGCTGGGCCAGGGCCTCGCCCGAGCCCTTGAGCGCCATGTTGATGCGCACGCCGGTGGTGCGGGCATAGACCGTGGAGATCACGCTGCACCATTCGGCCTGCACCGAGCAGATCACGTTGACGGTCTGGGCCGAAGCCGCGGCCGACAGGCTCAGCAGCGCCGCTGCGGCAAAAACCTTGTTCTTTTTCATCTGGTCTCTCTTCCTCTGAGCAATAAAAAAGGCCTCGCGGCCGTCAGGCAGCGTAGCTTTAGTACAGGCCGGGCGAATCCGTACAAGTACCATCGTGGCTGGCGCAGTCGCTTTCTCGACCAGGGTGGCGACCAGGGCCGCGACCAGGGCAGCCTGGCCAGGCATTCAGACAAGGAAGGAAAGTTTTCTCATGAGCTTCGATCTCGTTCTGTTCGGCGGTACTGGCGATCTCGCGTGGCGCAAGCTGATGCCCGCGCTGTTCCAGGCATTCCGCCACGGCAGCCTGCCACCCGACGGGCGCATCGTCGGCGTGGCGCGAGACGACCTGTCGGACGACCAGTACCGGGAACTGATCCAGTCGCGCTTCAGTGCCGTCGAAGGCGCCAAGCGGCCCTCGCCCGAGGAATTCAAGAAATTCGCCTCCATGCTGCACTACCTGCGCATGGACCTCTCCAAGCCCGACGACTACGCCCGCCTGGCCGGCCTGCTCAATCAGCGCGACGCCAAGACGGTCGTGATGTACGTGGCCACCGCCCCCGCGCTCTTCACCCAGGTGGTCGAGCAGATCGCCGCGGCCGGCCTGAACGGCCCCCGAACCCGCATCGTGCTGGAGAAGCCGCTGGGCCACGACCTGGCCTCCAACCGCGCCATCAACTCGGCCGTGGGCAAGGTGCTCGAGGAGAAGCAGGTCTTCCGCATCGACCACTACCTCGGCAAGCCCTCGGTGCAGAACCTGTTCGCGATGCGCTTCGGCAATGCGCTGTTCGAGCCCATCTGGCGCCGCGAGCACATCGCCAACATCCAGATCACCATCGCCGAAGACCTTGGCGTGGAAAAGCGCGGCGCCTTCTACGACCAGACCGGCGCGCTGCGCGACATGGTGCAGAACCACGCGCTGCAGCTGCTGTGCGCCGTGGCCATGGAGCCGCCCATCAACTCGCACGCCGACGCCATCCGCGACGAGAAGCTCAAGGTGCTGCGGGCACTCAAGCCCTGGACGCCCGAGAGCCTGGGCCTGCACGCGGTGCGCGGCCAGTACACCGCCGGCACGGCCTACGGCGAGCGGGTGCAGGGCTACCGCGACGAGCCGGGCGTGAACCCCGACAGCCGCACCGAGACCTTCGTGGCGCTGCGCACCGAGATCGCCAACTGGCGCTGGGCCGGCGTGCCCTTCTACATCCGCACCGGCAAGCGCCTGGCCTCGCGCGACGCACGCATCGAGGTCAACTTCAGGCCCACGCCGCACGCCATCTACCGCGCGCCGGCCGGCAACGTCAACAAGCTGGTGATCAACCTGCAGCCCAAGGACGGGCTGGAGCTGCACATGCTCGCGCAGGCCCAGGACAACCGCCAGCGCAGCAACGGCAACCAGAGCGCGGCCGCGCAACTCGCGCCGGTGCAGCTCGACCTGGACTTCGACAAGCGCTTCGGCTCCGAGCGCGTGGGCGCCTACGAGCGCCTGCTGCTCGACGTGATCGACGGCCGCCTGAACCTGTTCGTGCGCAGCGACGAGCAGGAAGAGGCATGGCGCTGGGTCGAGCCGCTGATCGACAACTGGGAATCGGACGGCGGCCCGCGCCCCTACGCGGCTGGCACCTGGGGGCCGAGCGCATCGAGCGCGATGATCGCGCGCGACGGCTTCTCATGGGGCGAGGAGCAGTAAGCCCCCGCCCTTTTCCCGGCCCGCTCAGCCGAACTGCAGGCAACGCATGCTGAGCGTGCCCGACTGGAACCCCTCGTAGACCGTCTTCGCTCGCTCGCTGCTGCCCGCCGCGCCCAGCGCGTAGAGAAAGGGGTAGTAGTGATCGGGCATCGCCACGGCGGTGGCCGCGCCTTCCAGCTTCGCGTAGTCGACCAGCGCCCGGTCGTCACGGCCCGCCAACGCCGACTTCACGGCATCGTCGAAGGACTGCGCCCATGGCCGGCTGGCGCTCGGGCCATCCGGCGTTCCACGGTCGGTGGCGCGCAGGTTGTGCACCACGTTGCCGCTGCCCATCACCAGCACGCCCTTGTCGCGCAGCGCGGCCAGGTCGCGTCCCACCGCATAGTGGAATGCGGCCGGCTTGTCGTAGTCGATGCTGAGCTGGAACACCGGCACGTCGGCCTTCGGGTAGAGGTGCTTCAGCACCGTCCAGGTGCCGTGGTCCAGGCCCCACTGGTCAGTAGCGATCACCGGCGCCTGCTTCACCGCACCGACGGCCTCGCGGGCCAGCGCCGGATGGCCCGGCGCGGGGTACTCGATGTCGAACAGCGCCTGCGGAAAGCCGCCGAAGTCGTGGATCGTCTTCGGCCTCTCCTGCACGCCGACGCCGGTGGCGCCCCGGCTGAGCCAGTGCGCCGACACGCTGAGGATCGCCGACGGCCGGGGAAGCTCCCTGCCCCACGCCGCCAGCCGGCGCGTGAAGGCGTTGTCGGTGATGGCGTTCATCGGCGAGCCGTGGCCGATGAAGATCACCGGCATGCGGCGCGTGGCAGCGCCCGCGGCCTGCGCGCTGCAGGCAAGCGAAGCCAGCACGGCGGTTGCGCCGAGCGCGGTGCCCATCAGGAAGCCGCGGCGGCCCGGTTCGGAAGTTGCAAGTGTCGTCATCATCGGCATGGCGGCACTCTGCAACAGTTTCCGGCGCAAGGCAGTGCCTTTGCGCACACTTTCTTCATGAAGCCGACCGCGTCTCCGCAGGCGCGAAGGTCAGGATGCGCTCTCCCAGCGGGGCCAGGAAGTCGCGCAGCAGCGGCTCGCGCATCAGCTCGCCGACGTAGCTCGGCGGGAGGCACTGGTTCGCGGCGTACACATCGAGGACGCGCAGGCACTCGCGGCGCAGCGTGGTGACGGCGTGGGCATCTTCGTGCCGTTCGCACGCCAGTGCCATTTCGCGCAGCAGCGCCCTGGCGTCGGAGGCTTTGGGGGCCCACTGCTGACCATAGAGCCTTGCCAGCCGGCGCGCATCGGCCGATGGCAGGTCCGGAAAGACCAGCGGGAGCAGGCGTTCACGAACGTGGAAGAGCGCGACGACGTCGGCTTCCGTGGGAGCCTCCGGCGCGATGTCCGCTTCCCGACCCAGCACCACGTCCAGGTTGGCCAGCAGGGCGCCGTCGGCGGCGAGCGCGATCAGCAGGCCCATCCATGCGAATCGGCCTAGGGTGGCGTCGAAACCCAGGCCGAGCTGTCGGAGGCGCGGCAGCGAGAGCATCAGGCTGCCCATCTGCAAAGGCTGCTCCCGGGGCATGTGGGCCAACAGGCCGGCGAGGATCTGCGCATGCATCTCCGGCAGGCGCCTGACCCCGGCATCGCCGAGAGATTGCCAGGCGCCCATGGCCCCGACCGCCGGCGAGCCCTGCAGGAACGCGGCCTGCACCTGGAGCCGGTTCACTTCCGCGTGCATGGCGGGCGACCACAGGGCGAGCCAGTCGCCTTCCGCCTGCGACAGCCCCCATTGCGCGGCGGCGGCCCAGCCCATCGGCGCCGGAGCCTGCAGCAGCCGGAGCCCGGCAAGGCGCGGATCGGCGTTCATCCGCTCGCGGATCACGGCCACCGTGTCGTCGGTGGAGGCGTCGTCGATCACGATGATGCGATGAGGCGCCAGGGTCTGCGCGGCCATCGAGGAGAGCGAATCCGCCGCCCCGGCGGCGTTGTTCCGGGTGACCATCAGGACGGACACCCGCGAGACGTGCTCGGTGGCCGCCACTGCCCGGCGGCTCGCGAGCCGCTGCGATGCGGCGGCGAGATAGCGGCGCATCGCGGCGTCCAGGATCGTGTGCTGTGGCGGCAGGCTTTCCAGCGCACGCGGACCTGCCCTTTCCAGTTCGCGCCGTCTCGGGACATCGGCCACCAGCGCGCGCACCCGATCGACGAGCTCTTCCTTCGCGCAGCCCTCGACGGCATCCCTGAGCACAGCCGGTATCTCCGAATGGGGGTACAGCTCCGACACCACCGCCTTGCGATGGCGAAGCAGTATCGACAGGCGCGGCAGCTCAGCGGTGGCCGTGCTGTCGTCCTTGCGCATGTTCAGGCCGACCTTGGCTCGTGGCAGTAGGGCATCGCGCTGCGCGGGCGTCCACGGCTTGCCGAAGGGATGGACCACGCGCAGTCCGGCGGCCTTCAGCGCTTCCAGCACCTGCAGGCGCCGGGGCGTCGTCTCGCCGAAGAAGATGACATCGATGTCCTGTTGCGCGTCGTCCAGCACCTGCGCCTCTGGCACCACCGGCGTGGCCAGGGGCTCGAAGCTCAGCGGCACGTAGTCGGACCTGAAGATGCCCAGCGCCTGTTGATGCGCCATGTTCTCCAGGCTGTATTCCCACACGTAGGCGCGTTCGAGCAGGCGCCGGTAGCCGGGCATGCGCTCCAGCAGCTCGGGCAACGCAGGCTCGAAGTTGACGACGATGGCGTTGGGCGGCAGGTCTTCGTCGGATGGCAGCGAGAGCCCCATCGCGAAGAAGAACAGGTTGATGTCGGCGTTATCCACGCTCGGCACCGCCTCGACGCTGGTGGTGTAGCCGAGCCGCTCGCACGCGAGGCGGAAGCTCTGCATCACCTCCGCGACGTTCTCGTTACCCAGCGAGCAGAAGCGAAGGTGCGGTCGGTAAGGGAAATCTTCAGGCCAGCCGACGACGCCGGCACCGGTCACAGCCGCCCTTCTTCCACCGCATGGCAAGCCACCTGCACGCCCCCGATGCTCGACAGCTTCGGCCGCTCCGCCGAGCAGCGCGCGTTCGCATGCGGGCAGCGCGGATGAAAGGCGCAGCCCGCGGGCGGGTTCAGCGGGTTCGGCACCTCGCCCTGCACCGGGGTGCGGGCGCGGCCGGTCTGCTTCATCTGCGGGATGGCGTCCAGCAGCATGCGGGTGTACGGGTGACGCGGCGTCGAGAACAGGTCCCGCTTGTCCGCCACCTCGACCAGCCGTCCCAGGTACATCACGCCGACCTGGTCGGCCACGTGGCGCACCACGGCGAGGTTGTGCGAGATGAAGAGGTAGGTCAGGCCCTGCTCGCGCTGCAGGTCCTTCATGATGTTGAGCACCTGCGCCTGCACGCTCACGTCGAGCGCGGAGGTGGGCTCGTCGCACACCAGGAACTCGGGTTGCGTGGCGAGCGCGCGCGCGATGGAGATGCGCTGGCGCTGGCCGCCCGAGAACTGGTGCGGGTACTTGCTCATGTCCAGCGGCGAGAGGCCTACCGACTTCAGCAGCTCGCCCACGCGCTCGCGCAGCGCGGCCTTGTCGCTCAGGATGTCGTGCTCTCGCAGCGGCTCGCCGATGATGTCTTCCACGATCCAGCGCGGGTTGAGACTCGCGTAGGGGTCCTGGAAGATCATCTGGATCCGGCGGCGCAGCTTGCGGCCTTCGGCGGTCTTGAAGGCGGCGTGCGCGTCCTGCCCGTCGAACTTCAGGCCGCCGCGCGTGGGCGCGTAGAGCCCCACCAGCAGGCGCGCCACGGTGCTCTTGCCGCAGCCCGACTCGCCCACCAGCGCCAGCGTCTTGCCGCGCTCGATGGAGAAGCTCACGCCGTCGACCGCATGCAGCAGGACGCGCGGCTTGCGTTCGAGCACGCGGTTGAGCCAGGGCGGAGAGACGTCGAAGGTACGCGCGAGGTCGTGGGCGACGACGAGCGGTTCGCTCGCCACGGTGCTTGCTGCGGCGCTCATCGCGTCACCTCCACGATGCTCTCCGCCGCCTCGGGCGTGGCGCGCTCGCCGGCCGCCATCGCGTCGTGGTGCTTCGCGGCGATCTCGGCCTGGCCCGCATGCGGATCGGCCGCATCGTGCAGCCAGCAGGCGGCGCGCGTGGCGCCGGCATGCATGAGCTCGGGCCGTTCGACCAGGCAGCGCGCGAAGGTGCGCGGGCAGCGCGGGTTGTAGGCGCAGCCGGTGGGAATGGCATTGAGCCGCGGCATCGCGCCATCGATCTGGTTGAGCCGCTCGCGGTCGCTGGTCATGTCGGGAATCGAGGCCATCAGTCCCGAGGTGTAGGGATGCGCGGGCTGGTGGATGACTTCGTGCACCGGGCCGATCTCGGCGATGCGGCCCGCATACATCACGGCCACGCGGTCGCAGGTCTCGGCGATCACGCCCATGTCGTGCGTGATCAGCATCACCGCCGCGCCACGTTCCTTGCAGACCTGCTTGAGCAACTGGATGATCTGCGCCTGGATCGACACGTCGAGCGCCGTGGTCGGCTCGTCGGCCACGATGAGCTTGGGCTCGGCCGCGAGCGCGAGCGCGATCACCACGCGCTGGCGCATGCCGCCGGAGAACTGGTGCGGGAAGTGATCGATGCGCTGCTCGGCGGCCGGGATGCCGGTGTCCTGCAGCAGGCCGATGGCGCGCTTGCGCGCCTCGGCCTCGTTCACCGGCAGGTGCGCGCGAATGGTTTCCACCAGCTGGCGGCCCACGGTGTAGAGCGGGTTCAGCGAGGTCAGCGGATCCTGGAAGATCGCGCCGATCTTGCGGCCGCGAATGGGGCGCATCGCCTCGAAGCCGAGGTTGTCGATGCGCTGGCCCTCAAGCAGTATCTCGCCGCCGGCCACCCGGCCCGGCGGCTCCAGCAGGCCGATGATGGCCGCGCCGGTGAGCGACTTGCCGGCGCCCGATTCGCCCACCACGCCGAGGATTTCTCCGGGTGCGATGTCGAAGGAAATGCGGTCGAGCGCGCGCAGCGTGCCGCGGCGATGGGGAAATTCGACGACGAGGTCTTTGACTTGCAACAGGCTCATGACGCTACCTCTTTCATCGCAGCCGGGGGTTCAGCGCGTCGCGCAGCCAGTCGCCCAGCAGGTTCACGCTGAGCGCGATAAGCACCAGCATCAGGCCCGGGAACACCGTGATCCACCATTCGCCCGAGAACAGGTACTGGTTGCCGATGCTGATGAGCGTGCCCAGCGAAGGCGAAGTGGGCGGCACGCCGACGCCGAGGAACGACAGCGTGGCCTCGGTGATGATCGCCGTCGCCACCTGGATCGTGGCCAGCACCATCACAGGCCCCATCACGTTGGGCAGCACGTGGCGCAGCATGATGCGCAGCGGCGCCACGCCGGTGACGCGCGCGGCCTGCACGTATTCCTTGTTGCGCTCCACCAGCGTGGAGCCGCGCACCGTGCGCGCGTACTGCACCCAGCCGGTCAGCGAGATGGAGATGATCAGCACGCCGAAGGCGAGCGACTCGTGCGCACCCGGAAAGAGCGCACGGCCGACGCCCGCGATGAGCAGCGCGACCAGGATGGGCGGGAACGACAGCATCACGTCGCACACGCGCATGAGGAAGGAGTCGAGCCAGCCGCCGAAGAAGCCGGCGAGCAGCCCCAGCACCACGCCGACGGCCACCGACAGCACCACCGAAACGAGGCCGACGATCAGCGAGATGCGCGCGCCGTAGATCACGGCCGAGAGGATGTCGCGGCCCTGGTCGTCGGTACCCAATAGATATTTGGAAGAGCCTTCGGCGCTCCATGCCGGCGGCAGGCGCGCGTCACCGAGTTCGAGGGTCGCGAGGTCGAAGGGGTTGTGCGGCGAGACCCATCCTGCGAACACCGCGCAGAACACGCAGACGAGCGCGATCACCGCCGCAGCCATGGCCACGGGCGATGTACGGAAGCTGTAGCCGACATCGCTGTCGAGCCAACGGGCAAGTGTTTTTTTCATCGCCGGGCCGCCCCAAGAGGAAAAGCGGCCCTCCCGGGGGGCAGCGGACCTTGCGCAGCAAGGGGAGCGTGGGGGTTATTTTTCATCGTGAGGCAAAAGGAATGGGCCCGCAAGAAGCGGGCCCATGGTCAGGCCGCCCTGGTCAGTCCGCAGGCGGCCGGCTGGATCAGGGCTTGATGCTCATCCACTTGAAGTACATGAAGTTGTCGGCCAGTTGCACCAGCTCGACCTTCTTGCTCACGCCCCAGGCCAGCGACTGCTGATGCAGCGGCAGGTGGCCGATGTCGTCGGCGTGGATCTTGAACGCCTCCTTGATCATCTCGTTGCGCTTGGTCTTGTCGGTTTCCGACTGGATCTTCTTGGTCAGCTCGTCGAGCTTGGGGTTGCAATACGCGCCCAGGTTGAACTGGCCGGTGCCCTTGTCGTCGGGGCAGGCGGTGAGCGAGCTCAGCGCGTTGTGCGCGTCATAGGTGGTCGGGGTCCAGCCCAGCATGTAGAAGCTGGTGTCGCGGCGCAGCACCTTCGGGAAGTAGGTGCCCTTGGTCTCGGCCACGAGGTTGATCTTGACGCCGATCTTCGCGAGGTTGGAGGCCACGCTCTGGCAGACCTGGCCGTCGTTCACGTAGCGGTCGTTCGGGCAGTTCAGCGACACCTCGAAGCCGTTGGGGTAGCCAGCCTCGGTCAGCAGCTTCTTGGCGGCTTCGACGTCGAAGGGCAGGCGCTTGTCCTGCTCGGCGCTCCAGCCGTTGATGCCGGGGCCGACCAGCAGGCCGGTGGGACGCGAGGCGCCGCGCATCACGGTGCGCTGGATGCCGGCGATGTCGATGGCCTGGTAGAAGGCCTGGCGCACGCGCTTGTCCTTGAACGGGTTCTTGCCCTTGATGTTCGAGTACTGCAGCTCGTCGCGCTTCTGGTCCATGCCCAGGAAGATGGTGCGCAGCTCGGGGCCGGTGATGACGCGGGCGTTGGGCGCGGCGTTGATGCGGGCGATGTCCTGCACCGGCACGGGCTCCATCACGTCGACTTCGCCGGAGACCAGCGCGGCCACGCGGGTGGCGGGGTTGGCGATGGGCGTGAAGACGATCTCCTGCGCGTTGCCTTCGATCTTGCCCCAGTAGGTGCCGTTGCGCGTGAACACGGTGCGCACGTTCGGCTGGCGCTCGCGCACGCGGAACGGGCCGGTGCCGTTGGCCTTGAAAGAAGCCGTGTTCTCGATGCCCTTGCGGCGGTCGACGGGCTTGGTGGCCTGGTTCTCCTCGCACCATTTCTTGCTCATGATCATCGTCAGCGAGATCACGTCGGGCAGGATCGGGAAGGGGCCGTTGGTCTCGATCTCGACGGCGAGGTCGCCGACCTTGCGCACGGCCTTGATGTCGCTGAGCGTGGCGCGCAGGTCGGAGCCGTCGCCCTGGGCGCGCGCGAAGCTGAAGACCACGTCGTCGGCGGTGAACGGCGTGCCGTCATGGAACACCACGCCCTTGCGCAGTTCGAAGCGCCAGACGTTGGGCGAGGTCTGCTTCCAGCTGGTGGCCAGCAGCGGCGCCAGGGTCAGGTCCTTGTTGCGTCCCACGAGGGTTTCATAGACGTTGGCGGTGACGCTCAGCTGCAGCGACTCGTTGAGCGAGTGCGGGTCCAGCGATAGCGCGTCCCCCTGGTTCGCGATGCGGATGGTCTGCGCGCCGGCGACCATGCTGACGGCGCTCAGGGCGCACAAAACGGCGGCCGCGGCCACATTCTTCTTGATGAAACTCATGGGAACACTCCTCGGGTTGGAATCGAACAAATCACGTCGCCGCGGTGGCGGCTGCTTTCCCTGGCTGCGCACCGCGGGTAGCGGCAAGCGGCATGCCCTGCTCGATCAGGCCGGCATGCAGCGCGGCCCCGAGCGGCAGGATCTCGTCGTTGAAGTCGTAGCGGCTGTTGTGCAGGTAGGCGCCGTTGCGCACGTCCTGGCCGATGCGCAGGTAGGCGCCGGCCTTCTTCTGCAGCATGAAGGAGAAGTCTTCGGCGCCCATGCTGGGCTCCATGCTGCGCTCGACATTGCGCGCGCCGACCAGCGACTCGGCCACGTCGGCCGCGAACATGGCCTCGGGCGAAGTATTGATGGTGGCCGGGTAGATGCGCTCGTACTTGACGCTGGCGGTCGCGCCGAAGCCGGAGGCGATGGCCGAGCACAGCTCGTTCAGGCGCTGCTCGACCTGCGCCTGCACGCGCGAGCTGAAGGTGCGCACGGTGCCGACCAGCGTGGCCTCGCCGGGCACCACGCTCATCGCGCCGAGGTCGCCGGCCTGCATCGCGCAGATGCTGATGACCGCGGCGTCGATGGGGCGCACGTTGCGCGAGATGATGGACTGGGCCGCAGTGATGATGTGGGCCGCGACGATCACAGGGTCGATGGTCTGGTAGGCATGCGCACCATGGCCGCCCTTGCCCTTGATCTCGATGGTGATGCGGTCGGCCGCGGCCATCATCGCGCCGCGGTTGATGCCGACGGTGCCGGCCGGCATGGCGGGCCAGTTGTGCATCGCGTAGACGGCGTCGACCGGGAAGCGGTCGAACAGGCCGTCCTCGATCATCACGCGCGCGCCGGCGAAGCCTTCCTCGCCGGGTTGGAAGATGAGCACCGCGGTGCCGTCGAAGTCGCGCGTCTCGGCGAGGTAGCGCGCGGCGCCGACCAGCATCGCGGTGTGGCCGTCGTGGCCGCAGCCGTGCATCAGGCCGTCGCAGGCTGAGCGCCAGGCGAAGTCGTTGTCCTCGCGCATGGGCAGCGCATCCATGTCGGCGCGCAGGCCGATCATGCGGCCGCTGGCCGTCGAGCGGCCGCGGATGATGCCGACCACGCCGGTCTTGCCGATGCCTTCGTGGATCTCGTCGACGCCGCAGGCGCGCAGGGCCTCGCGCACGCGGCCGGAGGTGTAGACCTCCTCGAAGCCGAGCTCGGGGTGGGCGTGCAGGTCGCGGCGGAAGGCGGTGATCTCGGGGTAGTAGCTGGCGATGTGCGCGAACGCGCGGCCGGAAGCCTTGAGGCGCGGAGCCACAGCTGCTGTCGTCGTCATCTCAGTGGCCTCCCGCCTTGCCGACGCGCAGGCGCGGATCGACCACGAAATACAGCAGGTCGACCACGAGGTTGATCACCACGAAGATCAGCGCGATGAGGCACAGGTAGGCGGCCATCACCGGGATGTCGGCGAAGGTCACGGCCTGGATGAAGAGCAGGCCCATGCCGGGCCACTGGAACACCGACTCGGTGATGATCGCGAAGGCGATGAGGCCACCGAGCTGCAAGCCGGTGATGGTCATCACGGGCACCAGCGTGTTCTTGAGCGCATGGCCGAAATGGATCGCGCGGTTCGACAGGCCGCGTGCGCGCGCGAACTTGATGTAGTCGGTGCGCAGCACCTCCAGCATCTCGGCGCGCACCAGCCGCATGATCAGCGTGAGCTGGAAGATCGCCAGCGTCACCGCTGGCAACACGATGTGCTGCCAGCCGTCGGCGCTGAAGAGGCCGCTGGTCCACCAGCCGAACTTCACGGTGTCGCCCCGGCCGAAGCTCGGGAACCAGCCCAGCGTGACCGCGAAGACGAGGATCAGCAGGATGCCGATGAGGAAGGTCGGCAGCGACACGCCGAGCAGCGACACGGTCATGAATACCTGGCTCATGAAGGTGCCCCGGCGCAGCGCGGTGTACACGCCCATCGGAATGCCGATGAAGAGCGCCAGCACGGCGGCCACGAGCGCGAGCTCGAGCGTGGCCGGGAAGCGTTCGCCGATCAGGCGCGAGACTTTGGCGCCCTGGCGCAGGCTCAGGCCGAACTCGCCCTGGGCAGCATTCACGAGAAAGTGCCAGAACTGCACGAAGAAGGGTTGGTCGAGCCCCAATGCGGCGCGCAGTTCGCGGATCTGCTCGGGCTTGGCGTCCTGTCCCAGAAGGAACACGACGGGGTCGCCGACGTATTGGAAAAGAAGGAAGGCGATGAACGCGACCGCGATCATCACGATCACGGCCTGGATCAGGCGGCGCAGTACAAAGGCGATCATTCAGCAAGCAAAGTGAACGGGCATGCTAGCAGTGCAAGGTGCGTGCCCGCACGGTGATTCCCCGGGGGTGCGGCTTGTGGTTTTACCAAGGGTGCCCGGACGAAAAAAAGCCACTCGACTTTCGTCGAGTGGCTTTTGACTTTTCAATCGAAGCTGGCTTGCGCCAGCGTCAGATTAGAAAGCGTGACGGATACCGAAGTCGTAGCCGGTGGAGCTCTTCGGGGTGAAGGCGCCAGCTGCGTTGTTGTAGAAGGCCGGGCCGCCAACCGTCAGGCCAGCACCGTTCTTGTTGCTGACGCGAGCGATCGTTGCGTACAGAGCCGTGCGCTTCGACAGGTTGTGCACGTAGCCCAGAGCGATCTTGTTGGCCTTGGGATCAGGCGTGTTCACAGCGAACAGCGTGGCAGGCGTGTTCGTGTCGTACTTGACGTGCGACCACGAAGCGCGGATCAGGCCAGCGCCGACCGGCACGGTCACGCCGAGCAGGTAGCCGGTCAGATCGATGTCAGGACGGCCGCCCAGGAGAGGCGTCACTTCGTAGTCGATCTTGTTCTTGGCCTTCGACAGTTCACCGAACAGCTTCACGGGACCGAAGTCATACGAAGCGCCCAGGTTCAGGGTGTTGACCTTGGTGGTCGTGCCAGCGTAGTAGTTGTCGCCAACCGTGCTGCTGCCGTAAGCCAGTGCAACGTCCAGAGGACCGTTTGCGTAGCCGAAGCGGCCGCCGATGTAACGGCCTTGACGCTGGCTGTTGGCAACGTCAGGCGTGAAGATGCCCGAGTTGTACTTGGTCTTCTCGGCGAAGCCGTACTGGAACTGGCCATAGAAGCCACCCAGGTTCGGCGGCAGGAAGTAGCCGACGGTGTTGCTGGCGCGAACGTAGTTGCTCGAACCAACGTTAGCGAACGAGCCAACGGAGGCTGCGGGCGTACCGAAGCCGCCGAAGCCGGTGTTTGCCGTCGAGATCAGGTTGGTACCAACGCCGTTGGTGCCGAACGGGTCGAACACGGTGTCGTTCCAGAACGTCGGGGTGTAGTCACGACCCAGACGGATTTCACCGAAACCACCCGACAGGCTCACGGTCGAACGACGAGCGAACGTTGCAACACCTTGGCTGCCGTCGTCGTTGTTGATCGGGGCTTCGAGCCAGAAGCTGGCTGCCAGGCCACCACCCAGGTCTTCCGTACCACGGAAGCCCAGACGGCTGGAGTTGTAAGCCGAGTTAGCCAGTTCACGACGGCTGGTCTTGACCGAACCTTGGTTCAGGTAGACGGGAATGCCGAAAGCGTTGGGGAAAACGGTCGCGCGGTTGTCGCGCGCGGTGTTCGAGTAGCCGCTGATCGACGCGTCGACCACACCAAACAGCGTGACGGACGACTGAGCCGAGGCAACACCGGCAACAGCCAGGGCAGCCAGAGCAACTAGAGATTTTTTCATTGCAAGTTTCTCCAAGGTTAAACATAGGGCTCCGGTGCGAAGGGCTCACCGTGACTGGCACTTTTGTGCTCCCACCGGACCCCGGGCCAACCTCCTTTTGGGAAGTTGATGCTATTGCACCAGAGCCGCTGCGGCAGGGCAAAACAAATCGCCCGAAATCTTGGATGGCCCGCGCGTTTCGTTGCACGCTTGCAACAAAGAACTTAGGCCCCTCAAAACACCACGATGTGAAAATCATGAGGACCAGACAGGGGCATTTCGCATGTGCGTTCAAATAGGCACATGACGTTCATGATCGACCCCGTTCTGACCGCAGCAGACGCCGCTTTGCGTACGCTTTTTGCCCGCCCCCATGCTACAAGGGCGACCCCGGCCTCATCGCAGGCACAAGGAGAAATGAGCGAGGCAGAACGCCGGGAGGCCGGCGCGCTGATGCGGGTGAACCATGTCGGCGAGGTTTGTGCACAGGCTCTTTACACGGCCCAGGCGGCTGTGGCGCGTGATCCGGCATTGCGCGCGCACTTCATCGAGGCGGCGCATGAAGAAACCGATCATCTGGCATGGACCCGGCAGCGGCTGGACGAACTGGGCGCACGCCCCTCGATCCTGAATCCGCTCTGGTACGCGGGAGCGTTCAGCCTGGGCATTGTTGCGGGCCGCCTCGGCGATCCCCTGAGCCTGGGATTCGTCGCGGAAACCGAGCGTCAGGTGGAAGCCCACCTGGACAGCCACCTCGATCGCCTCCCGTCAGGCGACAGCGCATCCAGGGCAGTGGTGGAGCAGATGAAGATCGACGAAGCTCGCCACGCCTCGCAGGCTGTCGATGCGGGCGCGGCAGAGCTTCCGGCACCGGCCAAGGCGCTGATGCGCGTGGCTTCCCGCGTGATGACCACGCTGGCGCACCGCATCTAGACCGCTCCGGGCTCAGGTTTCGATCAGGTCGAAACTTGTTGTGATCTCGGCCGTTTTCGCCAGCATGATGCTGGCGGAGCAATAGGTGTCGTGGCTCAGCGCGATCGCCCGCTCCACGGCGGAGGCCGGAATTCCCTTGCCCGCCACGGTGAAATGCATATGGATCTTGGTGAAGACCTTGGGATCCTGCTCGGCGCGCTCGCTGGTCAGCTTGACGCTGCAGCGCTCGACGCGGTGCCGCCCGCGCTTCAGGATCAGCACCACGTCATAGGCGGTGCAGCCGCCGGTGCCGGCCAGAACGGTCTCCATCGGCCGTGCCGCCAGGTTCTGGCCACCGTTCTCGGGCTTCGCGGCGTCGGGGGCGCCATCCATCATCAGGACGTGGCCGCTGCCCGTCTCGGCAACGAAGCCCATGGCCGATCGCATGCCGGCGTCGCCGGTCCAACTTACTGTGCATTCCATGGTTTTCGGGTTTCCAGGTCTGGGATGCCGGGCAAAATGCACGCCAGCATCCATTTATGTGTGGGAAAAGCGTCACTCGCTTGTTGCAACGCAACAAACAGTCGATATACTTTATTTCATTGCGCAAACGTATGCGCACCCAGTTGTCTCCTCCACCCTTCCAATTGGTGGATTTAGCCCCGAGCTGCAAAGCTCGGGGCTTTTTCTTGCCCGAACCACCCCGCCGGCCCCGTCACCACTCTAGTTTTCGCTCGAAAAGGGCAGTTGCTCTGGCTGCCCTGGCTGTTGCCGGTGTTGCCTCGGCTCAGTCGTCCGTCACGCTGTTTGGTGTGGTCGACGCGTCGATCAGCGGTTACTCGTCCAGTTCGCGTGACCTGAAGCCCACCGTTCTGGCCAACAGCTTCGGCGCTCCCACCTACACGAACCGGGGCAGCGTCAAGGTCAGCCGTACGGCCCTGGCCCACTCGGGCTACAACACCAGCCGGCTGGGTTTCCGCGGAACGGAAGACCTGGGCGGCGGACTTGCCGCCAGCTTCTGGCTCGAAGCCCCGATCACCAATGACGACGGCGCCTCCGGCGTTTCGACCTTCGCCCGTCGCTCGACCGTGAGCCTGTCGGGTGGTTTCGGCGAAATCCGCCTGGGCCGCGACTACACCCCGACGTTCTGGAACGACACGGTGTTCGATCCGTTCGGCACCAACGGCGTCGGCGCCAACCTGATCAACACTGCCAATGGCTACAACGCCGAGACCTATGGTGCCAAGGATACCGGCGGTTTCGGGGGCAACCAGAACTATGCCCGCGCCAGCAACTCGATCGGCTACTTCCTGCCGCCGAACCTGGGTGGCTTCTATGGTCAGGTGATGTACGCGTTCCACGAGAACGACAAGTACAGCAACGGCGGATTCACGCCAAAGGACAGCAATACCTCGAAGAGCCGCGCCGGACGCTACATCGGTGGTCGCTTCGGCTATGCGAACGGCCCGCTGGACCTGGCGGTGTCCTATGGCAACAGCACGGTCGCCGATCAGTACTACGCAGGCACCACGGACTACGTGAAGACGTTCAACCTGGGCGCTTCGTATGACTTCGGTCCCGTGAAGCTGTTCGGCGAACTGTCGCGCGCCAAGAACTCGCGGGACTATGCAATCACGCCCATCATCGGAGCCCGCGCGGACGTGGATCTGAACGGCTACCTGCTCGGCGTGACCGTGCCCGTCGGCCCGGGGCTCATCCGTGCTGCTTACTCGGCCGTCAAGTACGACTACAACCAGCCGTTCAATCCGTTTGGCTTGAACAACCCCGATCCAAAGGCGAACAAGCTCGCGCTGGGTTATGTGCACAACCTATCGAAGCGAACGGCTCTGTACGCGACCATCGCTCGTGTCAGCAACAAGAACGGCGCATCGCTGACGGTAGGCGGCCCCGGCTTCTACAAGGTCTCCGAGAACGTGTTCAAGCCGAAGACGTCGACGGGCTACGACTTCGGCATTCGCCACGCATTCTGAGCGTCGAACTCTTCAAGTTCTTTGCCTGACCCCGATGCTGGCTCCTGCCAGTTCGAAGCGGCAACCAAGCCTCAAGTCGCCCGGCTCGCGCCGGGCGGCTTTTTGCCGTTCTGCCCGTTCCGTTTCAGTTCGTCCGGCTTCGCCGGCTCTGCAGCAATCCCACATTCATTTCTCCGCTCAGTACCGACGCGTAGAAACGCTCGACCATGTTGACGCTCGTGCGCGCGTTGCGCGCCAAGGTCAGCATGTCGATTCCCTGCCCATACAGCAGCCGCAACGTGATCGCGGTGTGGCGCAGGCAATACAGGGTTCTCGATTGACCCAGCGGTCCCTTCTCGAGCCTCGCCTTTTCGAGCACCCAGTGAAAGAAGAAGTTGAGCACCGCCAGCGCGTGCTCGCGGTTCTTCAACTGCGGCATGAAGACATAGTCTTCCGCGCCGCCATGTCCATGCTCCTCGCGATAGGCGAGCAGGCATTCATAAACCCGCACGGCGGGACACAAGCTCACGATGGGCTGGCTGTGCCGCTTGGTCTCCGGCAGGTTCATCCGCAGATAGACGTGCTTGCCGCGCACGATCTCGATGTGCTTGTGCTTCATGAGCTTGATGTCACTCGGGCGCACGAAGGTGTTCACCATCCAGCGGACCAGCCATGGCAGCTCATCCGGCATCACAAGCAACTCGCGCGCAATCCAGAAGCGCTCGCCCGCCGCGAGTTGATCGAGCACCGGGTGCGAGTGCCCGCGCAAACTGCGCGCGGTCTTGATGATCGTGCGGTACTCCCCAACGCTGAAGCTGCCACGCGGCTGGCTGCGCACCTTGACCTTCGGAAATGCAGGCGCATCGCGAAGCACGCCGATGTGAACGCCATGCATCACGACCTTGCGCAGCAGTACCAGGTACTGGGCGATGGTCGTGCTGGTGAAGCCCTGCTCTCCAAGGTGATCGATCAAGCGTTGCGCATCGGCAGTCGCAAACGACAGCGCGGGCACCTCACCCAGCAACGGAACGATGTGCGCACGCAATCTGTTGCCCATTACCTGCCACGTGGCACGCCCAATTTCCTTTCGCTGAACGCGCGCGGCTTCCGCTTGCATCAGCCCCTTCGAAAGGTCGCTGACAGAAATTGATAACAGATTTTGCTCATTTGTAATTTGATTGGCGGTCGTATGAATCGCGGGATAGGTGCGTCCAAAAAATCCCGAATCATTTGCAGCTGGGGCCTTGTTGAAGAGGTTTATGACATTTGTGTCCATGCCATAACTCGCATGCAATCCCGATGCCTCTTATCATCGACGGTTAGCAAATGAAAACTCCCATGAAAAAAATCGTGCGAAATGCACCCGCGAATCAGGCACTGACGCCCGCCGACTATCTCAGAAAAATTCTCAACGCCCGTGTCTACGACGTTGCGGTCGAGTCCGCACTCGAAAAGGCTCGCGCACTCAGCGAACGGCTCGGCAATACCGTGCTGCTCAAGCGCGAAGACCAGCAACCGGTTTTCAGCTTCAAGCTACGTGGCGCCTATAACAAGATGGCGCATCTGAGTGCTGAGCAATTGGCAAGCGGCGTGATTTGCGCATCAGCCGGCAATCACGCACAAGGTGTTGCATTGGGTGCGCGCAAGCTCGGCACTCGCGCCGTGATCGTGATGCCGGTCACCACGCCAAAACTCAAAATCGATGCAGTGCGTGGTTTCGGCGGAGAAATCGTGCTGCACGGCGACAGCTATTCGGATGCTTATCTGTACGCGCTCGAATTGCAGACAAAGCAAAACCTGACCTTCGTGCATCCCTTCGACGATCCCGATGTCATCGCCGGCCAGGGCACCATCGCCATGGAAATCCTGCGGCAGCACCAGGGCCCGCTCGATGCGGTGTTCGTCGCGATCGGCGGCGGCGGTCTCATCTCCGGCGTGGCCAACTACATCAAGGCCGTGCGTCCCGAGATCAAGGTGATCGGCGTGCAGATGAACGACTCCGACGCGATGATGCAATCGGTCGCAGCCCACCAGCGCGTGAACCTTCCCGACGTCGGCCTGTTCTCGGACGGCACGGCCGTCAAGCTCGTCGGCGAGGAAACCTTCCGCATCGCCAGCGACCTGGTCGACGACTACATCGCCGTCGACACCGATGCCGTGTGCGCCGCCATCAAGGACATCTTCGTGGACACGCGCAGCATCGTCGAGCCGGCGGGCGCGCTGGCGGTCGCGGCCATCAAGGAGTACGTCGCGCAGCACGGCCGCCACGGTGAAACCTATGCGGCAATCCTCTGCGGCGCGAACATGAATTTCGACCGGCTGCGTTTCGTCGCCGAACGCGCCGAGGTCGGCGAGGAGCGCGAGGCATTGTTCGCCGTCACCATGCCCGAGGAGCGCGGCAGCTTCCGCCGCTTCTGCGAACTGATCGGCGAGATGCCGGCAAGCGATTCGGAAGCCCCGGGCACCGGCGGCGGCGCGCTGCGCAACGTGACCGAGTTCAACTACCGCATAAGCGACGCCGCCAAGGCGCATGTGTTCGTCGGCCTCACGACCTCGACGCGCGGCGAATCGGCGGTCATCGCACGCGCCTTCGACGCGCACGGCTTCGATGCGCTCGACCTCACGCACGACGAACTCGCCAAGGAGCATCTGCGGCATCTGGTGGGTGGACGCACCGGCCTCGCGCACGACGAGCGCCTGCTGCGCTTCGTGTTCCCCGAGCGCCCGGGCGCTCTGCTCAAGTTCCTGAGCCTGATGCAGCCGAGCTGGAACATCAGCCTGTTCCACTACCGCAACCAGGGCGCGGACTACGGCCGCATCCTCGTCGGCCTGCAGGTGCCCGCCGACGAATCCGCAGAGTTCGACGCCTTCCTCAAGACGCTGGGCTATCCCTACGTCGAGGAAACGGCCAACCCGGCGTACCGGCTCTTCCTGCAGGCCTGAAAAAGCAGAAGCCGGCGCAAGGCCGGCTTCGCTTCAGCGATCCGAAACTCCGAAGAGGCTACTGCGCAGCCGCCTGTTGCTGTTGCGGCGGCGCAGCCATGGCGCCCGGTTGTTGCTGTTGCAACAGCGAGCCACCGGGCGGTGGAGGCGGAGGCTGCATCTGCTGTTGCGGCGGTATCTGCGGAGGAGCAGCCATGGCGGGCATCGTCGCGGGCGGAACGGCGGTCACCGGAGTTGCCGCCAACACAGGGCTGGAAACACTGATCGGCGCACGCACCGGCAATTGCAGCGTGAACGCCGCCGGTCCATCGGCATGCATGCCGATGGTCGCCGAGCGCAGCCCCACCGACTGCAGCACATAGCTCTCGCCGACGGTCGAGCCGACGCGGAACGGCCGCGGCGGCTTGCCGTCGATGGAAATCAGCGCCGCCCCTTGCCTGGAAGGATCGGCCACCACGCCGGACAGCGCAAAGCGGCTGGCGGCCTCAGGGGCCACAGGCGCCGTGCGGGACTCGGGCAGCACACCCAGGAGGCGCGCCACCGAGTCGGAGTCCGCCGCCACCGAGGGCCGGGGCATCGTCGCGGCAGCCGCGACGGCATCGGTCGGCGACGCAAGCCGAAGCGCCCAGAACACCGCGGCACCGGCCGCCAGCGCCCAAAGCCCCGTCGTTGCAAGTGGGGCATGCCAGCGGGCGGCGGAGTAAGGACTTGTCATGGCCGCGGATTATCATGCAGCGCGCCTTCCGAATCATGTCTGCCCAAGCTATGAACAAATTCCTCCGTGCCGCTACCCGTACCGCCCAACGCGGCTTCACGCTGATCGAATTGATGGTGGTGCTGGTCATCATCGGCGTGCTGGCGGCACTCATCGTCCCGAACGTGATCGAGCGGGCCGACGACGCCCGCGTGACGGCCGCCCGGACCGACATCAACAACCTGATGCAGGCGCTCAAGCTCTACCGCCTGGACAACCAGCGCTACCCCACCGCCGAACAGGGACTGCAGGCGCTGCTCACGCGCCCGACCACCGGCCCGGCCGCCCCCAACTGGAAGCCCTACGTCGAGAAGCTGCCCAACGACCCCTGGGGCCATCCCTACCAGTACCTGAACCCGGGCATCAAGGGCGAGATCGACGTGCTCTCGTTCGGCGCCGACGGCCAGAGCGGCGGCGAGGGCAAGAATGCCGACATCGGCAGCTGGCAGTAGCAGCGGCGGCACGGGTTCCCAGCAGCCCCGCAACCCGCACCCACGCCTTCGCCCACCCCGTTCCGGCGGCTTCACGCTGCTGGAGCTGATCGTGGTGATCGCCATCATCGCGATCGCCACCGCTGCCGTGAGCTTCGCCATCCGCGACACCAACGCCGCCAACCTCGACCGCGAAGCCGACCGCCTCGCGGCACTGCTCGAATCGGCCCGCGCCCAGTCGCGCGCCAGCGGCATCGTGGTGCGGTGGCGGCCGGTCGAAGGCAGCTTCAGGTTCGACGGACTGCTACCTGGCTCGCTGCCCGACGGCTGGGCCGCCGAAGGCATCACCGCCCAGGTCTCGCTCGCCAATGGCACGCTGATTCCCGCGCTGCAGCTCGGACCCGACCCGATCATCGCGGCGCAGCAGGTCATGCTCTATTCCGCCGGCCCGCCAGCGCGCGCCCTGCGCATCTCTACCGACGGGGTGCGCCCCTTCACCGTCTCGGCGGTTCAATGAGAAAAACGCGGCGCCCTCCCGCATCGCGCTCGCTCTCTCGCATCGGCGGCTTCACGCTGATCGAGGTGCTGATCGCGCTCGGCATCGTCGCGATCGCACTGGCTGCAGGCTCGCAGGCCACCATGTCGCTCACCCGCAATGCGCAGCGCCAGTCCGATCTGGTGCTGGCCGACCTGTGCGCCGAGAACGAACTCACCAAGGCCCGCCTCTCGCGCCAGATGCCGGCGGTGGGCGACTCGGGCTCGATCTGCCTGCAGGCCGGCATCTCGTTCAACGTGACCACCTCGACCATCCCGACGCTGAACCCGAACTTCCGGCGCGTCGACGTGCAGGTGCGCGACGAGGCCAATGCCCCCATCCTGCGCATCTCCACCGTGGTGGGGAGGTACTGAGCGATGCTGATGCGGCAACACGCTGGCACCCGCACCGCGCGCGGCTTCACGCTCATCGAACTGCTCGTGGCCATCGCAGTGATGGCGCTGCTCTCGCTCGTGAGCTGGCGCGGGCTCGACAGCATGTCGCGCGCCACCACGCAGAACCAGCAACGCGCCGATGCCGTGCTCACGCTGCAGGCCACGCTGGCGCAATGGGGCGCCGACCTCGACGCCGTGACCACGCTCGCGCAGACGCGGCCCATCGACTGGGATGGCCGGGTGCTGCGGCTCACGCGCCGCGGCAGCGACGACACGGCCCCCTCGGTGCAGGTGGTGGCGTGGACACTGAAATCAGGCCCCGACGGCGTGCGCTGGCGGCGCTGGCAATCGCTGCCCTTCACCACGCGCGGTGAATGGCAGCAGGCCTGGAACCTCGCGGCCGCCTGGGCGCAGGACGGCGGCGCCGGCTCGAACGGCGGCTACAGCGACGTTGCGCTGGTGCCAGCCAACAGCTGGCAGATCTTCTTCTTCCGCGACAACAGCTGGGTGCCTGCCAGCCAGCTGCCCGTCACCCAGCCCAACCCCAACAACCCCTCGGGCCCCGTCGTCGCCATGCCGGACGGCGTACGCCTCGTCATCACGCTGCCGCCCGGCGAAGGCCTCTCGGGCACGCTCACGCGCGACTGGGTCAAGCCGACCGTCGGAGCGCCGAAATCGTCATGACGCCGACGCCCGCAAGAAAAACCAGGCGGCTGCGCCAGCGCGGCGCCGCCCTGCTAGCCGCGATGCTGACCGTGATGCTCGTGGCCACCTTCGCCGCCGCCGCACTGTGGCAGCAATGGCGCTCTGCCGAAGTCGAAGGCGCCGAGCGAGCGCGCGTGCAGGCGGCCTGGGTGCTGATCGGCGCGCTCGACTGGTCGCGCCTCATCCTCGGCGAAGACGGCCGCGCAGGCGGCCCCGACCACCTGGGCGAGCCCTGGGCCGTTCCGCTGGAAGAGGCTCGGCTCACCAGCTTCCTCTCAGCCGAGAAGAACGTGGCGAGCGACAACCTCGAAGGGCTGCCCGACGCATTTCTCTCTGGCCGCATCGTCGATGCGCAGTCCAAGCTCAACGTGCTCTCGCTGGTCGACAACGGCAAGCCGGTGCCGGCGGCCGTCGCCACTTTCACCCGACTGTTCAACCTGCTGGGCCTGCCCGTGTCGGAGCTCAGCCTGATGACCACCGGCCTCACCGCCGCGCTTGCCACCGGCACTTCGGCCGATGGCAGCAGCAGCGGCGGCGATTCCAGCGCCGCGCCGCTGATGCCGCAGCAGGTCTCACAGCTGGTGTGGCTGGGCCTGTCGGCCTCGACGGCCGCGGCGCTCGAACCCTACGTGACGATCCTGCCGGTGAAGACCACGCTCAACCTCAACACGGCGAGCGCCGAGGCCATCAGCGCCAGCATGGAATCGCTCAACATCGCCAGCGCGCGCCAGCTGGTGGACCGCCGCTCGCGCGCCTTCTTCAAGGACATTGCCGCCGCCAACGCCGCCCTGCCCAGCGGCAGCGCCCCCTTCAACGCAGCCCAGCACGGCGTGGGCACCCAGTTCTTCGAGGTCTACGGCAAGCTGCGGCTCGATCGCACCTATGTGGAGGAACGTTCGTTGCTACAACGAAGCGGTGTCACGGTGACGACGATCTGGCGCACGCGCGGCGCCGGCGCAACGAACTCTCCGGTCAAACCCTGATTTCGATGCATTATTTGTAGCCAAAAAGCCCTCTAATGCGCGTCACATCTGCGTGATACGCTATTAAAAACAGAGCGCCACCGTGTCAGACGCGCACCTACAATCACCGGCTTTTCCAAGATCCACATGACTCCCCTGCTGCTCATTGCCCCCCTCCCTCCGGCCGATGCCGCGGGCGAGTACGACTGGGCCCAGGCAGGCGACGACGGCATTGCATTGCGCAACCAGGGCCGGGCGTTGCTGGCGCTGCTGCCCTCGAGCACGGAGGTCATGCTCGGCATTCCGTCGGCAGCGCTCTCCTGGCATCGCGTCACACTGCCCAAGGGCAGCATGGGCAGCGCCTCCAAGCTGCGCGCCGTGCTCGACGGCCTGCTCGAAGAACACCTGCTCGACGAGCCCGAGGCCCTGCACTTCGCGCTCGAACCCGATGCCAAGGCCGGCGCGCCGGTGTGGGTCGCGGCCTGCAACCGTATCTGGCTGCGCAGCGTCGTGCAGGGGCTCGAAGCGGCCGGCCGGCGCGTGGTGCGCATCGTTCCCGAATTCACGCCGCAGCCCGCCGACGGCCCGCCGATGCTGCTGGTCACCGGCGAACCCGAGACGCCACAGCTCACGGTGTGCGACGCCGACGGCGTGGTCTCGCTGCCGCTTGCCGGCGCGGGGCTGGCGCTGTCGGACGGCCTGCCGATGGACACCGCCGTCATCTCCACCGAGCCCGCCGTGGCCGAGGCCGCCGAATATGTTCTGCAGCGCCGCGTGCCCATCGTGCAGTCGCCGCAGCGCTGGCTGCAGGCCGCTCGCACGCCTTGGGAACTCGCGCAGTTCGACCTCGCCGTCACCGGCCGCGCGCGCGCCGGCAAGAAGTTCGCCTCGGTGGTGCAGACGCTGCGCTATGCACCCGAGTGGCGCGCCGCACGATGGGGCGTGGTCGCATTGCTGCTGACCCAGCTCATTGGCCTCAATGCCTGGGCCTGGAAAGAGCGCAACGCGCTCGAATCGAAACGCCAGGCCGCCAAGGCGATGCTGACCCAGACCTTCCCCTCCGTGAAGATCGTGGTCGACGCGCCGGTGCAGATGCAGCGCGAGGTTGCCTCGCTGCAGCAGGCCGTGGGCGACGTGGCGAACAGCGACTTCGAACCCATGGTCGGCGCGCTCGCCGCCGTCCTGCCGCCCGGCAAGGTGCCGAGCGCCGTCGACTACAGCGCCGGCCAGTTGCGCCTGCGCGGCCTCGGGCTGCAGCCATCGGAGGTCTCACAGATCACCGGCGCGATGGCGCCACGCGGCTACAACGTGCGCACCGAGGGCGACCTCCTGCTGGTACAGGCCGAGGCCAACCGATGAATTTCAGCGAACAGCTCAAGGCCCGGTGGGCCACCCTGGAAGTGCGCGAGCGCCGCATGGTCTACGCCGCCGCGCCCCTCGTGGCGCTGGCCCTGCTCTGGTGGATCGCGCTCGCTCCCGCACTGCGTACCCTGTCGGCGGCTCCGGCCGAACACGCACAGCTCGATGCGCAGCTGCAGCAGATGGCCACCCTCCAGGCCCGCGCGAAGGCCCTGCAGTCGCAGCCCCGGCTGAACCGCGACGACGCGATGCGCGCGCTCGAAACCTCCGTGCGCGAGAGCCTGGGCACGAGCAACGCGCAGCTCATGGCATCGGGCGGCGACGGCGCCGCCACCGTGTCGCTGCGCGCCGCGCCCGCCGCCACCGTCGCCCAATGGCTGGGCCAGGCCCGGGGCAATGCCCATGCGGTGCCGCGCGAAGTCCACCTGACCCGCGCGCCGGCCTCGACGCCGGCACCATCGTCGTCGTCCGGCGCCAAGGACGCGCCGAAGACGCCGCAGGTCCGCTGGGACGGCACCGTCGTCATGGCGCTGCCGGCAGCGCGATGAGGAACAGCAGACGACCCGCATGCTGAGCCGCCCTCCGATCCCCGAAACCCGACCACGCCGCGGCTGGCGCTGGGCCCTGCTCGGCGCCGCCGCCGGCGTGCTGCTGGCGGTGGTGATGTTCGCGCCGGCGCGCTGGCTGTCGGCGGCGCTGTCGAGCTGGAGCCAGGGCCGCCTCGTGCTGGCCAACCCTCGCGGCACCGTCTGGAACGGCACGGCCGCCGTGGTGCTCGCCAGCGGCGCGGGCGGCATGCAGGCGGTGTCGCTGCCCGGCCTGCTGCACTGGCGCATGCGCCCGAGCTGGAACGGCATCGCCGCCAGCCTCGACCTTCCGTGCTGCGCCGCGCAGCCGCTCGAACTCAAGGCCAGCCCGCGTGCCGGCGGCATGCAGCTCACCTGGCAGGACAGCCGCTCGCGCTGGCCCGCCACCCTGCTCATGGGGCTGGGCGCGCCGTGGAACACGCTCAAGCTCGAGGGCGCGCTCGACCTGAACACCAAGGCCTTCTCGATGCAGTGGGACGGCCCCGCACTGCGCATCGCCGGCCAGGCCACGCTCGACGCCACCGACGTTTCCTCCAGCCTGTCGACCCTGCGGCCCATGGGCAGCTACCGGCTCACGCTCGAAGGCGGCAGCCGCCCCACGCTGCTGCTGAGCACGCGCGAGGGCAGCCTCGAGCTGAACGGCAGCGGCAGCTGGACCGGCACTTCCTTCCGCTTCAATGGCGAAGCCAGTGCGGCGCCCGGCCGCGAAGACGCTCTTTCCAATTTGTTGAACATCATCGGACGACGCGAGAACGCGCGTTCGATCATCACCCTGGGTTGATCCTCATGATGAAGCCACTGTTTTCGACCGGCACCGTCGCGCTCGCCGTGCGCGTGCTGATCGCCGCCACGTTCCTGCAGGCCGCGCCCGCCGCGTTCGCGCAGACCGGCGACGCGCCGCGCCGCGGCGAGCCGATCACGCTGAACTTCTCCAACGCCGACATCGAGGCCGTGGCCCGCACCATGGCGGTGGTCACCGGCCGCGACGTGGTGGTCGACCCGCGCGTGAAGGGCACGATGAACCTCGTCACCGACCGCGCGATCCAGCCGGCGGCGGCATTCAACCAGTTCGCCTCGGCGCTGCGCCTGCAGGGCTTCGCGGTGGTGGAGGCCGACGGCCTCTACAAGGTAGTGCCCGAGGCCGACGCCAAGCTGCAGAGCAGCACCGTCAACACCTCCATCAGCGCCACGGCGTCCAGCGGCAGCAACCAGATCGTCACGCAGATCTTCAGGCTCAACTACGAATCGCCGAACAACCTGCTGCCGGTGCTGCGCCCGCTGATCCCGCCGAACAACACCATCAACGTGAACCCGGGCAACAACTCGCTCGTGATCACCGACTACGCCGACAACATGCGCCGGCTGGCACGCATCATCGCGTCGCTCGACGTGCCGAACGCCTCCGACATCGAGATCATCCAGCTCAAGCACTCGGTCGCCACCGACATGGTGCCGCTGGTGCAGAGGCTGGTCGACGGCGGCGGCTCGGGCGCGCCAGGCGCGGCGGCTGCCCCGGGCGGGGCCGATGCGTCGTTCCGCACCACCCTCATGGCCGACCCGCGCAGCAACTCGCTGATCATCCGCGCGGCCAACCCGGCGCGCGTGGCGCTGATCCGCACGCTGGTCGACAAGCTCGACCGCCCCGCCGCCGAGAGCAGCAACGGCGCGGCCGGCAACATCTACGTGGTCTACCTGAAGAATGCCGACGCAGTGCGCCTCGCGGCCACGCTGCGCGCGGCGATGGCAGCCAACCAGCTGAACACCACGCCGGGCACGCCAGGCGCCACGGCCAGCGCCGTGCCGCAGCAGAGCGCGCCGCAGGCCATGCAGGTGAACCTGAACAGCGGCAGCCAGTCCGGGTCCTCGGCCGCCGCGAGCGCGCCGCTCAACAACGCCAACCAGCCTTCCACCGGCGGCCAGATCCAGGCCGACCCGTCGACCAACTCGCTGATCATTACCGCGCCCGAGCCGCAATACCGCCAGATGCGCGCGGTGATCGACAGGCTCGACGGCCGGCGCGCGCAGGTCATGATCGAGGCGCTGATCGTCGAGGTGAGCGACACGGCCGCCGCCAAGTTCGGCGTGCAGTGGCAAAGCGCGCTGGGCGGCAATGCGGTGATCGGCACCAATTCTTCCGTGGCGGGCGCCAACCTGCTGACGCTGACCCAGGCGCTGGCCACGCGCAATGCCTCAGGCCTGGCAGGCGCGATCACGCCTGGCATGAACCTCGGCATCGCCGGCAAGATCGGCGGCCAGTACATCCTGGGCGCGATCGCCAGCTTCTTCGACAGCGACAAGGACGCCAACGTGCTGTCCAAGCCCAACCTGCTGACGCTGGACAACGAGGAAGCCAAGATCGTCATCGGCCAGAACGTGCCCTTCGTGACCGGCCAGTACGCCAGCACCTCGGGCTCGGTCGGCGTCAACCCGTTCACCACCGTCGAGCGCAAGGACGTGGGCCTCACGCTGCGCGTGCGCCCGACCATCAACGAGAACGGCACGGTGAAGCTGACGATCTTCCAGGAGACTTCCACGGTCGACGCGAACACGGTCAACAACCAGAACGGCCCCACCACCAACAAGCGCTCGATCGAATCCAGCGTGCTGGTGGAAGACGGCGGCCTCGTGATGCTCGGCGGCCTGCTGTCGGACACCTACAACAACACGGTCGAGAAGGTGCCGCTCGCGGGCGACATTCCCGTGCTCGGAAACCTGTTCAAGAGCCAGGCCCGCTCGCGCGAGAAGATCAACCTCATGATGTTCCTGCGCCCTGCCGTGATGCGCGACGCTACCGCCACCGAGGCCTTCTCGTTCGACCGCTACGACGAGATCCGCGGCATGCAGCAACGCTCGCAGCCCGACACTTCCAACGTGATGCTGCGCGGCGTGAGCGGCTCGAACATCCTGCCCGAACTGGCGCCGCCGTCGCGCCCTCTGGCGCCCACCTCGGCGGCCCCGTCGGCCTCATCGGCCTCCACCGCCGCGCGCGGCGGTTCGCGCCTCGAAGGCACTCAGCTGATTCCGCCGCCGCAGCCGGCAGCCGATACCCGCAAGCTGGCGCCCAGCCCCCTGCGCGGCGCCCTGCCTCCCACCGCCGACCCGGTGAGCTCGCGGGAAATGCCTTGATACTGACCTGATGTCCATGCGCTATCCCCTGCCCTACGCCTTCGCACGCAGCCAGCAGTTGCTGCTCGAGGAGACCGACGACGGCCGCTACACACTGTGGATGTCGAGCCACCCGGCGCGCAGCGCGGTCGGCGAGGTCTCGCGCAAGTACGGCGTTCAGGCCTTCGAGGTGCTCGCCGACGGCCCTCTGGCGCAGCGCATCAGCGCGGCCTACGCGCAGGGCGAGTCGAGCGCCGCCGCGGTGGTGAGCGAGGTGCAGAACGACGCCGACCTCTCGCGCATGATGCAGGAGCTGCCCGCGGTCGAAGACTTGCTGGCAAGCGCTGGCGACGCGCCCATCATCCGCATGCTGAACGCGCTGCTCACGCAGGCCGCGCGCGACGGTGCGAGCGACATCCACATCGAGCCCTACGAGCGCACCTCGTCCGTGCGCTTTCGCATCGACGGCACACTGCGCGAGGTGGTGCAGCCGAACCGCGCGCTGCACGCGGCGCTGATCTCGCGCCTGAAGATCATGGCCGACCTCGACATTTCCGAGAAGCGGCTGCCGCAGGACGGGCGCATCTCGCTGCGCATCGGCACGCGCGCAGTCGACGTGCGGGTGTCGACGCTGCCGAGCGCGCACGGCGAACGCGCGGTGCTGCGCCTCCTGGACAAGAGCGAATCGAAGCTCACGCTCGAATCCGTGGGCATGCAGGGCGACACGCTGGAGCGCTTCGAGAAGCTGATCGCGCAGCCGCACGGCATCATCCTCGTGACCGGCCCGACCGGCTCGGGCAAGACCACCACGCTGTATGCCGCGCTGGCCCGGCTCGACGCCACCCGCAGCAACATCATGACGGTGGAAGACCCGATCGAGTACGAGCTGCCGGGCGTAGGCCAGACGCAAATCAACGCCAAGATCGAACTCACCTTCGCCAAGGCCCTGCGCGCCATACTGCGGCAGGACCCGGACGTGATCATGATCGGCGAAATCCGCGACTTCGAAACCGCGCAGATCGCCATTCAGGCCTCGCTGACCGGCCACCTCGTGCTGGCCACGCTGCACACCAACGACTCCGTCAGCGCCGTCACCCGCCTCACCGACATGGGCGTGGAGCCCTTCCTGCTGAGCTCGTCGCTCCTGGGCGTGCTCGCGCAGCGCCTCGTGCGCAAGGTCTGCACCTCGTGCGGCGGCGCGGGCTGCGACGCCTGCGGCCAGACCGGCTACCAGGGCCGCACCGGCATCTTCGAACTGCTGGTGGCGGACGACGAAGTGCAGGCGCTCATCCACAGCAAGGCGGCCGAGAGCCAGCTCTTCGCGGCCGGCGAACGCGGCGGCCTGCGCTCGATGCGCGAGGATGGCGAACGGCTGGTGCAGGCCGGCATCACCTCGCGCGCCGAGCTGCTGCGCGTCACGCGCGAGTAGCGAAGAACCGAGATGCCCGCCTACGCATTCGAAGCCATCGACGCCAGCGGCCAGTCGCGTGAAGGCGTGCTGGAGGCCGACACCGCCCGCAGCGCGCGCAGCCTGCTGCGAGCGCAGGCGCTCATTCCGCTGTCGGTCAAGCCGGTTGGCAGCGAGCATGCCAGCGGCGGCGGCCAGCGCAGCGGCCTCGGCCGCTGGCTGGGCGGCGGCAAGCGCGTGTTCAACTCGACCGGGCTCGCCGTGTGGACGCGGCAACTCGCGGGCCTCGTCTCGTCGGGCCTGCCGCTGGAGCGTGCGCTCACGGCGCTGACCGACGAAGCCGAATCCGAGCCTCAGCGCAACCTCGTCGCGTCGTTGCGCGCCGAGGTCAACGCGGGCTCGCCGTTCGCGCGTGCTCTCTCGGCGCATCCGCGCGAGTTCTCGCCCATCTACACGGCCGTGATCGGCGCCGGCGAGCAGAGCGGCAACCTCGGCCTCGTGCTCGACCGCCTCGCCGACGACCTGGAAGAGCGCCAGGCACTGCAGCAGAAGCTGATCGGCGCTGCTCTCTATCCGGCCATCGTCACGCTGGTGGCGATCGTGATCGTGATCTTCCTCGTGAGCTACGTGGTGCCGCAGGTGGCGCAGGTCTTCGCGGGCACCAAGCGCTCGCTGCCTTTCCTCACCACCGTGATGCTGTCGCTGAGCGCCGGCGTGCGCAACTACGGCTGGTGGATGCTGGCCGCCGTGGTGCTCGCGGCCATCGGCACGCGGCTCGCGCTGGCGCAGGAGGCGCTGCGCCTGAAATTCGACGCCGCATGGCTCAAGCTGCCGCTGGTGGGCAAGCTCGCGCGCGGCTACAACGCGGCACGCTTCGCGAGCACGCTCGCCATGCTGGCCACGGCCGGCGTGCCGATCCTGCGCGCGCTGCAGGCCGCTTCCGAAACGCTGGGCAACCGCGCGATGCGCGCCGACGCGCTCGACGCGCTGGTGCTGGTACGCGAAGGCGCGCCGCTGGCCTCGGCACTCGCGCAGAAGAAACGCTTTCCGGGCCTGGTGTCGATGTTCGCGCGCCTGGGCGAACAGACCGGCACCCTGCCGCTGATGCTGCAGCGCGCTGCCAACCAGCTCGGCGCCGAAGTGCAGCGCCGCGCAATGCACCTCGCCACCATCCTCGAGCCGCTGCTGATCGTGGCGATGGGCGGGGTGGTGATGCTGATCGTGCTGGCGGTGATGCTGCCGATCATCCAGCTCAACCAGTTCGTCAAGTGACGACGGCAGCAAGCCCGCAGAGCAGGACGCACGCACCATGCCCGTAACCCTCGAAGACAAGCTCGTGGTCGCGATCTCCTCGCGCGCCCTGTTCAACCTCGAAGAAGAGAACAAGGTCTTCGAGGCCGGCGACAACGAGGGCTACATGAAGCTGCAGCTCGACCGCATCGACGTGCCGGCAGCACCGGGCATCGCCTACTCGCTGATCCGCAAGCTGCTGCGCTTCAACGAAGACGGCGTGCAGCGCGTCGAAGTGGTGATCCTGTCGCGCAACGACCCGGTCTCGGGCATGCGCATCTTCAAGTCGAGCGCTGCAGCCGACATCCGGCTGCAGCGCGGCGTGTTCACACAGGGCCGCCCGCCCTTCGGCTACCTGCGCCCGCTGCGCGCGCACCTGTTCCTGTCGGTCAATGCGCAGGACGTGCGCGAGGCGCTCAACGCCGGGTTTCCCGCCGCGCGCGTACTGGTCGAGTCGGTGAAAGCCAGCGACGCATGGCCGAACGAAGTGCGCATCGCCTTCGACGGCGACGCCGTGCTGTTCTCCGACGAGGCCGAGCGCGTGTTCCAGGCCCAGGGCCTCGACGCATTCCAGGCCCACGAGCTCAGCAAGGCCGACCTGCCCCTGCCCGAAGGCCCGTTCAAGCCGCTGCTGATGGCGCTGCACCGCCTGCAGATGGCCGGCAACGCGAAGATGCGCATCCGCACCGCGCTGGTCACCGCGCGCAGCGCACCCGCGCACGAGCGCGCCATCCGCACGCTGATGAAGTGGAACATCCGCGTCGACGAGGCGATGTTCCTCGGTGGCCTGCCCAAGGGCGAGTTCCTGCGCGAGTTCGAGCCCGATTTCTTCTTCGATGACCAGACGGGGCATGTGGATGCGGCCTCGCGGCATGTGCCGGCGGGGCATGTGTCGAGCGGGATCAGCAACGAGTCCTGAGCGGCCGCCTCGCGACGCGCTTGCCTCGGCCCCGAGCGGGGGCAAGAATGCCGCCATGCTGATCCTCCGACACGCCGACATCCTCGTCACCATGGACGCCACCCGGCGCGAGATCGCCGACGGCGCCGTGGTGTGCGATGGCCCCGCGATCGCCTGGGCAGGCCCGACGGCCGAGCTGCCCATCGCGTACCTCGAAGCCCTGCGCGACGGCAAGGCCGAGGCCATCGACATGCGTGGCCACGTGGTGATGCCCGGCCTGGTCAACACGCACCACCACATGTACCAGAGCCTCACGCGCGCGGTACCCGAGGCGCAGGACGCCGAGCTCTTCGGCTGGCTCACCAGCCTGTACCTGCTGTGGGCGCGCATCACGCCCGAGATGATCCGCGTGTCGACGCAGACCGCGATGGCCGAGCTGATGCTCTCGGGCTGCACCACCACCAGCGACCATCTCTACCTGTTTCCCAACGGCTCGCGGCTCGACGATTCGATCGAGGCGGCCGACACGATGGGCATGCGCTTCCACGCGGCGCGCGGGAGCATGAGCGTGGGCCGCAGCGCCGGTGGCCTGCCGCCCGACGAGGTGGTCGAGACCGAGGAAGCGATCCTGCGCGACAGCGAACGGCTCATCGGCCGCTGGCACGACGCGTCGCGCCACTCGATGCGCCGCATCGTGCTCGCGCCCTGCTCGCCTTTCTCCGTGTCGCGCGACCTGATGCGCCTGTCGGCCGAACTCGCGCGCGAGCGCGGCGTGTCGCTGCACACGCACCTGGCCGAGAACGACAACGACGTGGCCTACTCGCGCGAGAAGTTCGGCATGACGCCGGCCGAGTACGCCGAGGACCTGGGCTGGGTCGGCCGCGACGTGTGGCATGCGCACTGCGTGAAGCTCGACGAAGCCGGCATCGCGCTCTTCGGCCGTACCGGCACGGGCGTGGCGCACTGCCCGTGCTCCAACATGCGGCTGGCCTCTGGCATCGCGCCCATCGGGGCGATGCGCCGCGCGGGCGTGCCAGTGGGGCTGGGCGTGGATGGCAGCGCGTCGAACGACGGCGCCCACATGCTGGGCGAGGCGCGCCAGGCCATGCTGCTGCAGCGCGTGGGCTATGGACCGGCGGCGATGACGGCACGCGAGGCATTGGAGATCGCCACGCTGGGCGGCGCGCGGGTGCTGGGCCGTGACGACATCGGCGCCATCGCGCCCGGCATGTCGGCGGACATCGTGGCCTTCGACATGCGCGGCGTCGCGCACGCGGGCGCGGGGCACGACCCGGTGGCGGCACTGGTGTTCTGCACGCCGGGCCCGGTGTCGCTGAGCATGATCGGCGGCGTGGTGCGCATCCGCGGCGGTGCATTCACTGGACTCGAGCTGGCACCGCTGCTGGCAAGGCATCGCGACCTGGCGCACACGCTGTACGAAGCCGCGCGTCACCCACATACGGCCTGACGGTGCCCTGACCAGGCGTTGCGGGGCACGCGCCTCGGGATAGGCAGCAACCCTGATTGCCAACGCCTGAGCCTCTCCTCAGAATCCGCCCACCGAATAGAACGACCGTTCGATTCGGCGGCCGAGCCTTCCGTCGGCCTTCCCCAGACTCACAACAACAGGGAACTCCCGATGAAGCGCAGAGACATCCTCAAATGGTCCGCCTCGGCGGGCGGCCTGGCCCTGCTGGCCGGCAATACATCCACCGCATCGGCAGCCCTGCCGGTGCCAAAGCCCACGTTGCCGCAGAAGATCGACCCGATCAGCGCCACGCTGCGGCGGCTCGAACTCGTGGGGCGGCAGGCGACCTATCTCTGGACCGAATCGCACATCAACCTGGCCGGCGTGCCGATGGGCGCGGTGGTCCCTGCCACCGAACTGCCGGCGCTGGAGCATCAGCTCAAGACGATCTCGAAGGCGCTGGAAGCCGTCACCAACTTCACCGCTTCCTTCGCCACCAGCGCGCTGGCCTCGGGCAGCCTGCAGTCGCTGGACAACCTGCGCGCGCGGCTTGCCAGCCTGCAGGCCAGCTTCGACCAGCTGCTGGCCGCCAACGGCGGACTGACGACGCTGCCTGCCGCCGTGCTGACGCTGCTCGGCACGCTCACGGGCACCGCGGGCGACATCGCGACACAGCTCAAGCAGATTCACCACGACCTACTCTCGCAAGGCCCGCTGGGCGCGCTGAACGGGCCGAAGACGGTGGCGCAGTACGACGCGCTGTTCGTCACCATCGAGAAGCCGGCCATCGCGCAACTGCTGCACGACAACGACCTGTTCGCCTCGATGCGCGTGTCCGGCCCCAACCCGATGCTGATCCAGCGCGCGACCGCGCTGCCGGCCAAGTTCCCGCTGAGCGACGCGCAGTACCGGCAGGTGATGGGCGTGAGCGACAGCCTTGCCGACGCGGCCTCGTCGGGCCGGCTCTACATCCTCGACTACGAGGGCCTGGGCGACATGGCGCCGGCCGGAGCGCAGGTCAAGCCGCTCACGGGCACGGGCTACATTCATGCGCCCATCGCGCTGTTCGCGCGGCCGAAGACCGGCCGTTCGCTGGTGCCGGTCGCCATCCAGTGCGGGCAGGACCCGGCGGCGAGCGCGATCTTCCTGCGTGTGGACGACACCGCCAACACCGAAGCCTACTGGGCCTGGCAGTCGGCCAAGACCGTGGTGCAGGTGGCCGACTTCAACTACCACGAGATGTTCGTGCACCTGGGCCGCACGCACCTGATGTCGGAAGCCTTCGCGATGGCCACGCAGCGCCAGCTCGCGACCGCGCATCCGCTGAGCCGGCTGCTGTCGCCGCACCTGGAAGGCGCGATGTTCATCAACGAGGCCGCGACGCTGATCATCATGGCGCCGCTGACCACGGGCGACGTGATCCTCGCCGCGCCCATCGAGACGCTGCAGCAGCAGTGCGGACGCGACCGGCTGGCCTACGACTTCTACGACCGCATGATGCTGCCCAACGACCTGCGCACGCGCGGCGTGGACGACGCGACGGCGCTGCCCGACTACCCGTACCGCGACGACGCGCTGCTGGTGTGGAATGCGATCGCGCAATGGGTCGGCGACTACGTGGCCACCTACTATCTGAGCGACGCCGACGTGACGGGCGACTACGAACTCAAGGCCTGGGCCACCGAACTGGCGACCAGCGGCAAGGTGCACGGCTTCCGAGCGATCACCACGCGCGCTCAGCTCATCGACGTGCTCACCGCCATCATCTTCAACGCCAGCGCGCAGCACGCGGCGGTGAACTTCCCGCAGTATTCGGTGATGACCTATGCGCCCTTCAGCGCGGGCACCGAAGGCACGCCGGCGCCGACGAGCAGCGCAGCCCAGAACGAGGCGAGCTGGTCGCAGATGCTGCCCTCGCGGCTGGCGGCGCAGGAGCAGATCCTGCTGTTCCACATCCTCGGTGGGGTGTACTACCGACCGCTTGGCGAGTACAAGGACAACGTCTTTCCACACCTGCCGGTGCTGCTGGACCCGGCCATCGTCGGGCAAGGCGGGCCGCTGGAGCGCTTCCGCAATGCGCTCGCCGGCATCGAAGCAACCATCGGCCAGCGCAACGCCACGCGCGCGCGGCCTTACGAGCACCTGCTGCCGAGCCGGATTCCATCCAGCACGAACATCTGACCGAACGACCGCTCGATCAGCGCCGCATGGTGTCGAGCTGCGTGACCGGCGGGCTGTCGTTGCCCCACGAGCCGCGCACGTAGGTGAGCACGGCCGCGACCTCGGCAGCGTCCAGCGTCTGGCCGAAGGGCGGCATGCCATAAGGGCGCGGATTGCCCGAGGTCGAGGGAAGGAACCCGCCGTGCGCGATCACCTGGATCAGGTTGGTCGGCCGCGCCATGTTCACCGCGCGATTGCCCGCCAGCGGCGGATAGGCACCCGCCGCGCCCTGCCCCTGGTCGCCGTGGCAGTAGGCGCAGCGCTGGTCGTAGATCTTCGCGCCGCGTGCCATGGTGCCGGCGTCGCGGCGGATCGGAGCTTTCGTCGCGGCGGTAGCCGGGGCTTCGGCCTTCGCTGCATCGGGCAAGTCCTTGAGGTAGCTCGCCATGGCCGTCAGGTCGGCCTCGCTCAGATATTGCGTGCTGCTGAACACCACGTCGGCCATCGGCCCCATCACCGAGCCGCGCGGCGCCACGCCGTTCTTGAGCAGCGCCACCACATCGGCCGCGGGCCAGTCGGCCACGCCGGCCTCGTGCGGATCAGTGAGCGAGGGTGCATACCAGTTCTCGACGGCGATCAGGCCGCCCGAGAGCCCCAGCTTCGTCTCGGTCGCGCCCAGCGAATTGCGGCTGCCGTGGCAGGCGATGCAGTGGCCCAGGCCGTTGACCAGGTAGGCGCCCCGGTTCCATTCGGCGGGCTTGCCGGCATTGGCCACGAACGGCTCGGGCTTGAACGAGAGCGCGCGCCACACGGCCAGCGCGGCCTGCGTGTCGTAGGGGAATCTCAGCCTGTGTTCCCTGTTGGCCACCGCCGAGGGCGGCACGGTGCGCAGGTAGGCGTAGATCGCGTCGGAGTCCTCGCGTGTCACCTGCGTGAAGCTGGGGTACGGGAAGGCGGGGTACAGCAGCCGGCCGTCCTTGCTGCGGCCGTTGTGCATCGCGCGCCAGAAATGCGCGCTGCTCCAGCCGCCGATGCCGGCCTTGTCGTCGGGCGTGAGGTTGCTCGAATAGACGGTGCCGAAAGGCGTCTCGATGGGCATCCCGCCCGCGTAGGGCTCGCCGCCGCGCGTGGTGTGGCAGCCTGCGCAGTTGCCGGCCAGCGCGAGGTAGCGCCCGCGCTCGACCAGTTGCGGCGAGGACTGGAAGGCTTCGGCCTGCGCGGGCAGCGGGTCCTCGCTGCGCAGGTTCATCGCCACGATGGTGCCGGCGGCTGCGGCGCCGAGCACGATGAGCGCAAGCAGCAGCCAGCCGAGGTGTCGCAGTTTCATGGGCTCCGCTCCCTCACTTCGCGGGCATGCCGCCGCATTTCACGGGCAGCGGTGCGGGCAGCGAGGCTGCGGGCCTGGTGTCGGCCGGCATCGGCTGCACGGCGAGCCAGCTCGCGACGGCGTTGATGTCGGCGGTGCTCATGCGCCGGCCGATGTCGGCCATGCAGTCGGGCGCCATCGCGTGGCGCTCGTTGGTGAGCCAGGCGCCGAGCTGCGACGACACGTAGAGCCGCGGCAGCCCCAGCAGCCCCGGAATGGCCGGCTGCACGCCCGTGAGCGCCGCGCCGTGGCATTGCACGCAGGCCGGAATGCCACGTGCCGCATCGCCTTCGCGCACGAGCTGGCGGCCGCGCTGCAGCTGCTCTGGCGTCGCGTCGCTCACGGAGGAAACGGGCGGGTAAGGCAGCTGCAGCCCGGCGAAATACTCGGCCATCTCGCGCAGGTAGGCGTCCGACAGGTGCTGCACCATGTAGGCCATGTCGCTGTTGAAGCGGCGGCCGTCGCGGAAGCTCACGAGCTGGTTGAACAGGTAGCCGGCCGGCTTGCCCGCCAGGCGCGGAAAGTAGCCGGCGTTGGTGGTCGCGCCCTCCCGGCCGTGGCAGGCGATGCAGGCGGCCACGCGCTGCTCGATGGTGTCGGGCACGGTGGCCGGCGCGGCCGCGTTCGCCACGGCCTGCACGGCGAGCAGCAGGCCGAGTCCGAGGAGTTTGAGCGCTCGCCTCATGTGCCGGCAGCGAAATGCGCCAGCGTGATCAGCCCCGCGATCAGCAGCAGCACCATCACCACCGCGACGCCGATCAGCGGCAGGATGCCGACCTGCGAGGTGCGCCGCTCAGCGTCGGCGCGGCGGCCACCCAGCCCGATGAAACTCCAGAGAACGGCGCGCAGCGCGCGCAAGAGATTCGACATGGGGTCGAGTGTGGACCAGGCCGACCGGAAAAAACAGATGCAGATCCGCACCAATTGACCGGTGCAGATAAAGTGCCTCCGAAAGAACCCCACCCAGCGATGAAGCCGATGAAAAGGTACGAAGCCCTGGCCGCCGACATCGAGGCCTCGATCCGCAACGGCACCCTGAAGACCGGCGACCGCCTGCCCTCGGTACGCCACACCGGCAGCAGCCGCGGCGTGAGCGCCTCCACCGTGTTCCAGGCCTACTACCTGCTCGAAGCACGAGGCCTGGTGCGGGCGCGCGACCGCTCGGGCTACTACGTGGCTGGCGGCGGGTTGCGCGACGCACCGCCCGAATCCACCCTCACCTCGCGCCCCGCGGGCGAGCCCAAGTCGCTCGACGTGAGCGACCAGGTGTTCGACATCCTCGAAGCCAGCATGTCGCGCAAGGTCGTGCCCTTCGGCTCGGCCTTTCCGAGCCCGCTGCTGTTTCCGCTGGCGCGGCTGGGGCAGTTCATGGCCGCCAGCGCGAGGTCGCTCGACCCGTGGAGCACGGTGGACGACCTCACGCCCGGCAGCGCGGCGCTGCGCCGGCAGATCGCGCTGCGCTACCTGGCCGACGGCATGCAGGTGCCGGCCGACGAGATCGTCGTCACCAACGGCGCGCTGGAGGCGCTGAACCTCTGCCTCTCGGCGGTGACGCGGCCGGGCGACACGGTGATCGTCGAGTCGCCCACCTTCTACGCCGCGCTGCAGGCGCTGGAACGCATGGGCCTGCGCGCCGTCGAAGTGCCGACGCATCCCGGCGACGGCATCGACCTGGAGGCGCTGGAGCTGGCCATCGCGGCGCACAAGCCGGCCGCCTGCTGGCTCATGACCACCTTCCAGAACCCGCTGGGCAGCCTGATGCCCGACGCGAAGAAGAAGGCGCTGGTGGAACTGCTCGCGCGGCACGGGCTGCCGCTGATCGAGGACGACGTGTACGCCGAGCTGTACTTCGGCGAACGGCGCCCGCCGCCGGCCAAGGCCTTCGACACGCAGGGGCTGGTTCTGCACTGCTCGTCGTTCTCGAAGTGCCTCGCGCCGGGCTATCGCATCGGCTGGACTTCGGCCGGCCGCTTCGCGCGCAAGGTCGCACGACAGAAGCTCACGAGCACGCTGAGCACCTCGGCGCCGGCGCAGCTGGCGCTTGCGAGCTATCTGGAGAAAGGCGGCCTCGACAGGCACCTGCGCAAGCTGCGCCAGACGCTGGCGATGCAGCAGGCCACCTTCGCGCAGGCCGTGGGGCACTACTTTCCGGAGGGCACGCGCGCCACGCGGCCGCTGGGCGGCTACTTCCTCTGGGTCGAACTACCGGCGGGCGCGGACGCGCTGGAGATACACCGCAAGGCGCTGGAACTCGGCATCAGCGTCGCGCCGGGGCCGATCTTCTCGGCCACGCGCGCCTTCGCCAACTGCCTGCGGCTGAACTACGGCCACCCGTGGGACGCGGTCAGCGAGCGGGCAATGCGAACACTCGGCCGCCTGATCGCCGAAGCGTCCTGAACAGCAGGAAGGACGCGATGCTCACGTTCACCAGGTTCCAGCCGATGCCGTTGATGAAGGCCGCGTGGTAGCTGCCCGTGAGGTCGAACACCTTGCCCGACATCCAGCCGCCCAGCGCCATGCCGAAGAGCGTGAACATCAGCACCGTGCCCACGCGTCCGCCCGCTTCCTTCGGCGGAAAGTGCTCGCGAACGATGATCGCGTAGGAAGGCACGATGCCGCCCTGGAACAGCCCGAACAGCGCCGAGATCACGTAGAGCGGCACCAGCCCGTCGAAGGGCAGGAACAAAAGCAGCGCCACGCACTGCAGCACGCCGCCCAGCAGCAGCGTGCGCAGCCCGCCGATGCGGTCGCAGATGGCGCCCGACACCAGCCGGCTGACTATGCCGAAGCCCAGCATCAGCGACAGCATGATCGCGCCCTGCGCCGGTCCGTAGCCCAAGTCGCCGCAGTAGGCCACGATGTGCACCTGCGGCATCGCCATGGCCACGCAGCAGGCCACGCCGGCCACGCACAGCAGGCCCTGTGCGGTGCCGATGCTCAGGCCGAAGGGGCGGGTCATGTCGCGCACTGCAGCCGCGCCCGCTGCCGTGTTGGCCGGCGGTGCAACGACCAATGCCGGCGGCCGCGCGCGGAAGAACATCGCCAGCAGCGCCATGGTCACGCCGCAGAAGATGCCCATGCCGATGTAGGTCTGGCGCCAGCCGACGGTCTCCACGAAGTGCTGCGCGATCGGCGGCCACACCGCGCCCGCCAGGTAGTTGCCGCTGGCGCACACCGCCACCGCGATGCCGCGCCGCTTGACGAACCACAGCGAGGTGTCGGCCACCAGCGGCGCGAAGGCTACCGAGCTGCCGAGCAGGCCGACAAGCAGTGCCTGCGCGACGGTGAAGCCGACGATGCCGCCCGACAAGCCCGTGGCGATATAGCCCGCGCCCAGGAACACAGCCCCCATGAGCAGCGGCTTCATCACGCCGATGCGGTCGGCGAGCTTGCCCATCAGCACGCCGCCGAAACCGAAACCCAGCATCAGCAGCGTGTAGGGCAGCGAGGCATCGGCGCGCGCGATGCCGAACTCGGTCTCGACCGCCGGCAACATCACCGACACCACGTACATGCCGCTGCTGCCGACGGTCATGATCAGCAGCGTGAGGCCCAGGCGGACCATGGCATAGCGGGAGTCGGGCTGGTGGATGGTTGTCTCGCTTGTCTTCATTTTTCTCTCCGCGGCGAGGATACCCCGCAACGCGAAAACACGAGACATGCGAAGAACCTGGTGGCGCGGTGGGCCACCTTGGACACTGCTTCGGCTCAGTGTCAGCGCGTGTACGTCGCAGATGCGACGAGGCTCGCCAAAGCCTTCGGCGTGGGCACGCCCGGCTTCGTCGGCTTGTCGTCGCACGCGGCCGTCAGCAGGCCGAGGCAGAAGAGAAGGACAAAGGCAGCGCTTCGCATGCGGGCCATGCTAGGCCCGCGCTGGGGCGCGTCAAGTCGGACGCTGCCGCTTTCTTTCCGGTGTTCAGGCAGTGAGAGTGATGGGCCGCTCGCCGCGCTGCAGACGATGCTCGATGTCTTCCAGCACCCGCGGCAGGTCGGCCACGCTGTCGATCACGTAGTGCGCGCCAGCGGCTTCGAGGTCGGCGGTGGCGCGTACGCGGCGCTCCTGCTGCTGGCCTTCGTCGAGCGCCTGCCATTCGGCCAGCGTGAGGCCGTTGGCGTTGCCGCTGACCGCGAGGCCCACGGCCCAGGTGCCGGCGTTGAGGCCTTCCTGCAGGCCGACGCCGGTGTCGTCGACCTTCACCACGGTGTGCGGCGGCCACACGCCCAGGTCGGCGAAGCAGCGGTACATCATGAGCGGCGACGGGCGGCCTTCGGCGAGATCGCCGGCGCACACGAGGTTGTCGGGCGCGTAGCCGCCGGCTGCCGCGATGGGCACGACCACTTCCATGATCGGGCGGTTGTAGCCGGTGGTGGAGCCGATCTTCAGGCCGCGGTCGCGCGCCGCCTTCACGGCGTCGAGCGCACCGGGGATGAAGTCGGCATGGTCGCGTGCACTGGCGGCGTTCATCGGCGTGAACACTTCATAGAGCCTGTCGACGTCGGCGTCGTTGAAGGCATGACCGTGCCTCGCTTCCCACTGCGCAGCGATGCGCGGCAGCGTGCCCAGTGCCTTGATGTGGTCCCACTTCGCCATGCCCATCGGACCGCGTGCCTCGGCGATGGTGATGTCGACGCCGAACTGCTCGAACAGTTTCACGAAGGCGCCCATGGGTGCGCAGGAGCCGAAATCGAGGATGGTGCCGGCCCAGTCGAAGACGACGGCCTTGAGTTGGGAGTGGTTGTGGGCGTTCATGGCGGCAAGGATCGAAAGAGTGGAAAGAAAGACAACGGCTGCGCAACCGTCACCATGCGCTGAAGACGTCGTGCGCGATGCCGAAGCCAGTGCTCGCGCCACTGCCGCTGGTGACCAGCACCAGCCGCGTGGCATCGTCGGGCGCGTCGATCAGGCAGGGCGTGGTCTTCGACGACGGGTACACGCCGGTCCAGCGCTCGGTGACCTGCGCGGTTTCGAGGTTCAGCGTGCTGCGCAGGTGGCGCAGGATGAGCTGGTCGACCTCCTCCATCGCGAAGGGCTCGGGCGCGTCGGCGTAGTGATGCGAGTCGCCGACCACCAGCGAGCCGTCGGCGCTCTGCACCACGATCAGGTGGATGCCATGCGCGAGCGACGCGGTCTCTTCCTGCTCGAGGCGCGCGCGCAGCGCGGCGGCTTTGGGCAGCGTGCTGTAGCCCTCGTAGCGCACGAGGCTCAGGTCCATCATCACCGAGCCCGGCAGGCGGAACCCTGCCTCGGGCTTCACGCGCAGCATCTGCAGGCGGCACAGCGTGAGCTCTTGCGCGGCGATGCGATCGGCGAAGAGGCCGTGCAGGTCGGTGTTGGTGCAGACCACCACGCGCTCGGCGTGCAGCGTGCCGCGCGAGGTACGCACGCGTGGAGCTTCGACTTCGTGCACGGCTTCGCCGAAGCGGAAGGTCACGCCGTGCGCCTCGGCCAGCCACTTCGTGAGCAGGCCGATGGCGGTGCGCGACTCGACGCGCAACTCGTGCGGGCTGAAAAGCACGGAGTGCGCATCGGCGAGGCTCAATGCGGGCGCCTTGGCCTGTGCGTCGGCGGCATAGAGCAGCTCGCAGCCCTTGCCCATCGGCGTGCGCATGAAGGCTTCGAGCACGTCGTGCGCCTCGGGGCGATAGGCCGCGAGCCACAGGTTGCGGTGCACGATCTCGATGCCGGCCTGCGGCGCGACTTCGTTCCACACGCCGCGCGCATGCATGGCGCGGCGCCACATGTCGCCCGGTGCCTGGCCGGTGATGGTGATGAAGCCGAAGTTGCGGATCGACGCGCCGATGGCAGCGGTGTCGCGTTCGATCACGCAGACCTTGAGGCCGCGCTGCGCGGCGGTGTAGGCATGGGCCAGGCCGACGATGCCGGCGCCGACCACGATGAGGTCGAAGCTGTCGGAGTTCTTTGCTCGCGGGGTTGCGCTTGTCAACGATGTCTCCAGGCCTGGGTGCGCTTTATTGCCCAATGCCCCGCCAGCGCGAACAGGCCCCGGCCGATGGCGGCGGTGAGCATGATCAGCGAGGCCATGGCGGCGGCGGGTGCGACGTCGCCGGCGTCGTCCATGTTGAGCACGGCGATGGCGGCGAGCGTGGTCTGCGGTGAATAGAGGAACACGACGGCAGACACCGTGGTCATCGCGTTCACGAAGAAGTAGCCGCCCACGTTGAGCACGGTGGGCAGCGCCACCGGCAGGTGAACGCGCCACAGCGTGCGCCAGAACGGCACGCCCATCGACTCCGACACCAGTTCGTACTCGCGGTCGAGCTGGCGCAGCGCCGTGAGCGAAGTCAGGTGCGCCACCGAGAAGAAGTGCGCCACCGTGCACACCACGAGGATGGTCATGCTGCCGTAGATGGCACGCAGCGGGTTCGACGGCGAGATGAAGAAGAAGATGTAGCCCACCCCCAACACCAGCCCCGGCACCGCGAGCGGCAGGTTGGCCAGCAGGTTGAGCAGCTCGCGCAGCAGGCCGAAATGGCGCGGCTTCTCGACGAAGTAGGCCGACACGAAGGTGACGAGCGCGCCCGCCACCGCCGCGCACACGGCCATGCGCAACGAGTTGAAGTAGCTGCCCCAGCCGCCGCCGTCCATGTTGCTGAAGTCGTAGTTCTTGAACGACGGCACGAGGTTGTACGGCCAGTAGGTGGCCAGCGATGCGAACACCGCCATGCCGATCATCACGAGGATGGCGAGGGCCGTCAGCACACAGAACGCCAGCAGCGCGCGGTCGCGCGACTTCACGGGCTCGGGCTGGTAGGGCGTGGCGCGCGCCGAGAGCGCCGCCGCCTGCTTGCCGCGCACGTGGCGCTCCACGATGAAGGACAGCACGGCGGGTATCAGCAGCACGAGGCCGACCACCGCGCCCATCTGGAAGTTCTGCTGGCCAACCACCTGCTTGTAGATGTCGGTGGCGAGCACGCCCGTCTGGCCGCCCACCACCTTCGGCACGCCGAAGTCGGTGACCACCAGCACGAACACCACCATCGCCGCCACGATGAGGCCGTAGCGCGAGGACGGCACCGTCACCGTGCGGAAGATGCGCCAGCGCGAGGCGCCCAGCGTCTGCGCCGCCTCGTAGAGCCGGCCGTCGGAGGTGGCCATGGCGGTGGTGAGGATCAGCAGCGCATGCGGCAGCGTCCAGAACACCGAGCCGAGCACGATGCCCAGCGGGCCGTAGATGGAAAGGTCGCCCAGCAGCCCCTTGAACAGGCCCTGGTTGCCGAACAGGTAGACGAGGCTGATCGCAGGCAGCAGCGAGGGTGCGAGCAGCGGCATCAGCGCCACCGCGCGCAGCAGGCCCTTGGCCGGCATGCACGACAACGTAAGCCCGTAGGCATAGACATAGGCGATGCCGGTGCAGATCACGGCGCTGATCGCCGCGAGCCCCACGCTGTTGAATGCGGACTGCACCAGCGCGGGGTTCTCGAAGTAGCGAGCGAAGTTGGCGAGGCCCACGAAGGCGCCCTCGCGGTCGAAGAAGCTCTGGCCGACCAGCGCGCCGACCGGCAGCGCGACGATCACCACCAGCAGCAGCACGACCAGCAGCACGGCCGCGCCGGTCAGCCAGCGCTCGCGGTCGAACCCGGTACGGCGCGTCGCCATCACCGGCGCTGCGGCGATGGCGTCGGGAGAACTGCTCATGCTCAATGCGCCAGGACTGAAAGCGCGTCCAATGGCAGCTGGATGTGCACCATGCTGCTTGGCACCAGCGGCTCGTCGCCGCCGCTGCGGGCGTCGGCGGGCAGCTCTGCTTCGATCTCGATGCCCAGCGGCTCGCAGGCCAGCCGGGCGGAGGTACGGTTGCCGAAGAACTCGGTGTCGAGCAGGCGCGCAACGAAGCTGTTGGCGCCGAGCTCGGTGCCGAAGCGCTTCACCACCACGTGCTCGGGGCGGATGCCCACCGTGGCCTGCGAGCCGATGCTGAGGTTGCCGGGCGCGCACAGCAGCTCGCTGTCGCGCACGCGCACCTTGCCGTCGGCCAGCACGGTGGCGGGCAGCATGTTCATGCGGCCCACGAAGCCCGCCACGAAGCGGGTGCGCGGCTGGCGATAGAGCTCGTCGGGCGTGCCGGCCTGCTCGATGCGGCCGTTGTGCATGAGCACCACGCGGTCGGCCATCGAGAGGGCTTCTTCCTGGTCGTGCGTGACCATGATGGTGACGATGCCCAGGCGCTTCTGCAGCGCGCGGATTTCGCTGCGCAGCGTGGCGCGCACCTGCGCGTCGAGCGCGGAGAGCGGCTCGTCCAGCAGCAGCAGGCGCGGGTTGGGCGCCAGCGCGCGCGCCAGTGCGATGCGCTGCTGCTGGCCGCCCGAGAGCTGCACCGGGTACTTGTCGGCATGCGCGGCCAGCCCGACGAGGTCGAGCATCTCGCGCGAGCGCTTGGCCATCTCGCGGGCCAGCGCGCCGGTCGGATGCAGGCCGTAGGCGATGTTCTGCGCGGCCGTCAGGTTGGGAAACAGCGCGTACGACTGGAACACCACCCCGAAGCCGCGCGCCGCGGGCGGCAGGCCCGCGATGTCCTGGCCGCCGAGCAGGATCTGGCCGCTGTCGGCACGCTCGATGCCGCAGACGATGCGCAGCAGCGTGGTCTTGCCGCAGCCCGAGGGGCCGAGCAGGCACACGAACTCGCCGGGCTCGATGTCGAGATCGATGCCGTCGAGCACGCGTGTGGCGCCAAAGGACTTGCCGATGCCGCGAAGGGAAAGAAAGCTGCTGCTCGTCATGACCGGGTACTGCTTGGCTTCAACGACAGGATCAAAGCGGCTTCTTTTCCGACTTCGATTCGTAGCGCTTCGACCATTCCGTCAGGATGCGCTCGCGGTTGGCGGCAGCCCAGTTGAAGTCGTTCTTGGCCAGCAGCTTTTCGACGTCGCCCGGCACGAACTCGAGCTTCTCCTGCACGCCCGGCAGCGCGAGCACGGCGAAGTTCTTGGCATACAGCTCGTTGGCCTGCTTGGTCACGGCCCAGTCGGCGAGCGCCTTGGCGGCGTCCTGCTTCTTGCTGGTCTTCATGATGCCGGTGGCTTCCATGTCCCAGCCCAGGCCTTCCTTGGGCAGCACGATGTCGATGGGAGCGCCGTCGCGCTTGGTCTTGTTGGCGCGGTATTCGAAGGACATGCCCAGCGCGAACTCGCCGGCGCCGGCCTGGCGGCAGGGCTTGCTGCCCGACTGGCTGTAGATGCCGATGTTCTGGTGCAGCGCGTCCATGTACTTCCACGCCTTCTCCTCACCCATCATCTGGATCCAGCCCGACACCATCAGGTAGCCCGTGCCCGAGGCGGCCGGGTTGGGCATGGTGATCTGGCCCTTGTAGACGGGGTTGGTCAGGTCGGCCCAGCTGGTGGGCTTGGGCAGGCTCTTCTTCTGGGCTTCGGCGGTGTTGAAGCAGATGGCCGACGACCACACGTCCATGCCCACCCACTTGGGCGGGTTGGCCGGATCGCGCATGTTGGCCTTGATGGCGTCCAGGCCCTTGGGCGCGTAGGGCTGGAGCATGCCTTCCTTGTCGAGCAGCATCAGCGAGGTGGCGGCCAGGCCCCACACCACGTCGGCCTGCGGGTTGGCCTTTTCGGCGAGCAGCTTGGCGGTGACGATACCGGTCGAGTCGCGCACGAACTTCAGTTCGATGCTCGGGTTCTCCTTTTCGAACGCGGCCTTGTAGGCCTGCACCTGGTCGGCTTCGAGCGCGGTGTAGACCAGCAGTTCGGTGCGGCCCTGGGCCGATGCGGCGAAGGCCAGCGAGAGCAGGGCGGCGGGCATGGCGGCCCAGCGGATGGAACGAAGCAGCATGGGGAGGTTCCTTGGGAAAAGAAAGTGGAGGGAAAGAAGGGAGGCCAGGCGGAACCACGAACGGGCAAGCGAAAGTACGCAAACTCCACTCGGCGACGAATGGGGGCGATGCTGGCAGCGGCATGTGACAGTGATTTGTCAGATGCCTCAAAAAAACCCAAATCCCCAAAAACGGGCTAGAGATCGACAACCGCAGGCCGCCTTGCAACGGCCTCGTCATCCACCTGTCACCGCGCCACGGCAGACTCGCGGACTTATTGCCCTGTGTTTTCGCGTCGCTCGTTCCGCTTCACTTCCATGACACTCGACCTCGCCGAGATCGCCCGCCTGTTCGCCGAACGCGGCGGAATCGCGTACGCGGGCGAGCCCGTGTCGCAGCTGGAACATGCGCTGCAATGCGCCTGGCTCGCCGAGCAGGCCGGCGCGAGCGATTCGCTGGTCACGGCCGCGCTGCTGCATGACCTGGGCCACCTGCTGATCGCCGAGCACCAGACGCTTTCGCACTCTCCTACCCAGCTGGGCATCGACGACCGGCACCAGTACATCGCCCTGCCCTTGCTGCGCGGCGCCTTCGACGTCGAAGTGCGCGAGCCGATCCGGCTGCATGTGGACGCCAAGCGCTACCTGTGTGCCACACAGCCCGACTATTTCTCCAGGCTTTCTCCCGATTCCGTGCGCAGCCTTGCTCTGCAGGGCGGCGCGATGGACGCCGAAGCCGCCGAGCGCTTCGCCACCCACCAGTGGGCCGGCGACGCGGTGCGGCTGCGGCTATGGGACGAGGAAGCGAAGATCAAGGGCCTGCAGACGCCGCCGCTGGCCCACTTCCTGACGACAGCCGCGCGGGTGCTGTTGCGCTGACGGGCCCTTTTCGAGGGCCGGAGCCGGTTTCAGGCCGGTTTAAGAAACATTTGTCTACGATGGTCTCCTCACTATGACCGGCGCGCGAGCGCCTGCGAGGAAACCCGAATGTCTCTAACAGTCACAGCTCGCGCTGGCTCGTTCATCGAGGTTCTGCACCGCGTTTTCAGGCTCGCGGCGCCTTATTTCAAATCAGAGGAGAAATGGCGGGCCCGCGCGATGCTGATTGCGATCGTTGCCCTCAATCTCTTCTATGTATATGTGGCCGTGCTCGGCAACCAGTGGTACGGGCGTTTCTACGACGCGCTGCAGAACAAGGACGTGGTGGCCTTCTGGCGCGAGGTGCGGGTGTTCGGCTGGATCGCCTTCTTCAACATCGCGGTGCAGGTGCTCAAGTTCTACATCACGCAGCTGCTGCAGCTGCGCTGGCGCACATGGATGACGCGCAGCTACATGTCGCGCTGGATGGCGGACCGCACCTTCTATCACCTGGAACTCGCGCGCTACACCAACAAGGACGGCCACGCGCCGGACAACCCCGACCAGCGTATCCAGGAAGACATGCAGCTCTTCACCAGCGCCACGATGACGCTGTCGATGGGCCTGCTGAACGCGGTCGTCACGCTCATGAGCTTCATCGGACTGCTCTGGACGCTGTCGGGCAACTTCTCGTTCACCGCCGGCGGCACGACCTACCAGATCGTCGGCGCGATGGTCTGGCTGGCGCTTGGGTACTCCATCGTGGGCACCGTCGTCACGCATTTCATCGGCCGCCCGCTGATCGGGCTCAACTTCAAGCAGCAGCGCTACGAGGCCGATTTCCGGCACCACCTTGTGCGAGTGCGCGAGTACAGCGAAGCCATCGCGCTGGACCATGGCGAGAAGGTCGAGCGCGGCCAACTCGACCTGCGCTTCGGCGACGTGCTGCGCAACTATCTGCTGCTGATCAAGCAGCAGAAGAACCTCGTCACCTTCACCTCGTTCTTCGGGCAGGCGGCGGTGATCTTTCCGTTCATCGTCGCGGCGCAGCAGTACTTCGGCGGTGCATTCCAGCTCGGGCACCTGATGCAGATCGGCTCCGCCTTCGGCAAGGTGCAGGAATCGCTCAGCTGGTTCGTCGACAACTACAACGGCGTGGCCGAATGGCGCGCCACCACCGACCGTCTGACCAGCTTCGACGACGGCATGGTTGCCCACGCGGCCCGCAGCGACGCACTAGAGCGTGCGCCATCGGAGAACCTGCACACCGACGACCTCGCCGTCGCCCTCCCCAACGGCATCCCTCTCCTCGCAGCCGCAGCGCTCTCCGTGAAGCCCGGCGACAGCGTCCTGCTGCAAGGTCCTTCCGGCAGCGGCAAGTCGACCCTCTTCCGCTCCTTCGCCGGCATCTGGCCCTTCTCCAAGGGCAAGCTGGAGATGCCCGAGAACGTCGCGTTCATGCCGCAGCGTCCCTACGTACCCGACGGCAAGCTGCGCGACGCGCTGACCTATCCCAACCCGGCCGCGAACTTCAGCGACGACCAGTTGCGCCAGGCCCTGGACGACGCCCTGCTCCCCGAGCTGGTGAACCGTCTCGACGACAGCGACGCCTGGAGCCAGAAGCTTTCGGGCGGCGAGCAGCAGCGGCTGGCCATCGCCCGGGTGCTGCTGAAGAAACCGGCGTGGCTCTTCGCCGACGAGGTCACGAGCGCGCTCGACGCGCACGCCGAGAGCGTGCTCTACAAGCGCCTCGCGGACACGGTGAAGGCGGCGGGCGGCGCGATGGTTTCGATAGCGCACCGCGCGGCGGTGGGCGACTTCCACAACCAGCGCTGGACGCTGGTGCCGCAGGAAGAAGGAAAGGAAGGCGGCGCGCGCTACCGCCTGAACACCTCGGCGGTTCAGCCCGCCGCGGCGTAGCGCTCCCAGCCCTTCCTGCGCAGCTCGCAGGCGGGGCATTCGCCGCAGCCGTAGCCCCAGTCCTGGCGGTGCACGCGGTCGCCCAGGTAGCAAGTGTGCGTCTCGTCGACGATCAGGTCGACCAGCGGCTTGCCGCCCAGGCGGTGCGCCAGCTGCCAGGTCTCGGCCTTGTCGATCCACATGAGCGGCGTCTCGATGACGAGGCGGCGCTCCAGCCCGAGCGACAGCGCGAGCTGCATGGCCTTCATGGTGTCGTCGCGGCAGTCCGGGTAGCCCGAGAAGTCGGTTTCGCAGACGCCGGTGACGATCACCTGCAGCCCGCGCCTGTAGGCCAGCGCGCCCGCGAGCGTGAGAAACAGCAGGTTGCGCCCGGGTACGAAGGTGTTGGGCAGGCCGTCGGCCTGCATCGCGAAGGCGACCTCCTCGGTCAGCGACGAGCCCCCGAGCTGCGCCAGCGCTGCGAGCGTGAGCACGTGGTCTTCGCCCAGGCGCGGCGCCCAGTCGGGAAAGCGCTCGCGCATCTTCGCGAGGATGGTGCCGCGCACGTCGAGCTCGACGCGGTGGCGCTGCCCGTAGTCGAAGCCCAGGGTTTCGACGCGCTGGTACTTCGAGAGCGCATCGGCGAGGCAGGTGGTCGAATCCTGGCCGCCGGAGAACAGAACGAGGGCGGTGGTGTGCAGGGGCATATCCGTCGGCGGCGGTGCATGCCGCCGTAGTCCAAATAGGCGATTTTCCGTCAGCTTCGCGCAACTGCCGTAGTTCGCCGCGCCGCCTGCCCGACGCACATGAAATGCCGAAGACAGTCCGGGCATTTATTTCCGAGGGATCAGCGAACTTTCATTCGGCTTTCAACTCGTCACGGCCGGGTCATCTGACGTCTTTAGATTTCACCTCCAGAAATGGTGCACGCCCGGTGCACCGGTCAAACAACCACCCGAGGGAATCATGACCCAACGCTTCATTGCCCCAGCGCTGCTGGGCGTCTCGCTTTTGCTGTCCGCTTGCGGCGGCAGCAACAACAACGGCATCGTGCTGCCGTTCATTCCACCCTCGACCACCACGCCCCCGCCGACGGCGCAGGCACCCAGGAACGTCCTGTTCTTCCTGGGCGACGGCATGGGCATCACCACCATGACCGCCGCGCGCATCTACAAGGTCGGCGAAGACGGTGACCTCACGATGGACACGCTGCCCGAAACGGCCTTCGTCCACACCTATTCGAACGACGCCCAGGTCACCGACAGCGCGCCCTCCATGTCGGCCTACATGACCGGCGTGAAGATGAACAACGAAGTCATCTCGATGAGCGCCGAGACCAAGGCCACCGACGCCTCGGGCAAGGTCTACCACGTCAACTTCGACAGCACCTGCCCCTCGGGCAACGGCCAGGCCGTTGAAACACTGCTGGAGCAGAGCAAGGCCAAGGGCTACGCAACCGGCGTGGTCACCACCACCCGCATCACCCACGCCACGCCCGCCGCCACGTACTCGCACGTGTGTCACCGCGACGCCGAGAACACCATCGCCGCCGCGCTCGTGCCGGGCGGCGCCGGCTACAACGGCAAGCTGGGCGACGGCGTCGACGTGTTCTTCGGCGGCGGCACCGACTACTTCACCGCCAAGGAAGACGGCGGCAAGCGCAACGACAAGCGCAACCTCATCGCCGAGCTGAAGGCCGCGAAGTACAGCTTCGCCGCGAACAAGACCGAGTTCGACAAGCTGCCGGCCGACGGCGCCACCAAGATCGCCGGCCTCTTCACCAAGAGCCACATGGCGTACGACCTCGACCGCGACGCCACCAAGGAGCCGAGCCTGGCCGAGATGACCGGCAAGGCCATCGACGCGCTGGCCGCGCGCAAGAAGGGCTTCTTCCTGATGGTGGAAGGCGGGCGCATCGACCACGCCCTGCACGCCACCAACGCCCGCCGCGCGCTGCAAGACACTGGTGCCTTCGACGACGCCATCAAGCTCGCGCTCGACAAGATGCAGGCCATCGACCCGGGCCTGAAGAACACGCTGGTGGTGGTCACGGCCGACCACGACCACACGCTGCAGCTCAACGGCTACGCCGCGCGTACCGGCAAGACCGAAGCCGGCAAGCCCGGCGTGCTGGGCCTCGTGAAGGACTACGTCGACACCAGCAAGACCAGCAAGGACGTGGACGGCAACCCCTACACCATCATCGGTTTCGGCAACGGCCCGCGCCGCCTCGCCACCCGCGGCCCGATCTCCGACGCCGAGCTGGAGAGCAAGGACTACAGGCAGGAAGCCGTGGTGCCGATGGATGCGGCCAGCGATTCCGAAACCCACGGCGGCGCCGACGTGTTCCTCGGTGCCCAGGGCCTGGGCGCCGACAACTTCTCCGGCGTGATCACCAACACCGACGTGTTCGGCCTCATCAAGAAGGCGGTCGGCCTGTGAAGGGCAGCGAGCGCTCATCGACGAACACAACCATGAACACGACCATGAACCGCATCACCCGCAACACCCGCCTGGCCGCCGCCCTCGTCTGCACCGCCGCCGGCACCCTGGCCGGCACCGCGCACGCCGCCGGCGAAGCCAAGAACGTCATCTTCTTCCTCGGCGACGGCATGGGCCCGGTCACCGTGACCGCCGCGCGCATCTACAAGGGCGAGAAGCAGCTGGCCGCCCAGCCCGGCTCGCTGGTGAGCCCCGAGCGCGCCAACCTCGTCATGCAGTCGCTGCCCTACGCCGCGCGCGTGAAGACCTTCTCGCTCGACGGCCAGACCACCGACAGCGCGCCCTCGATGGCCGCCTACATGACCGGCGTGAAGATGCGCAACGAAGTCATCTCGATGTCCAGCGACACCACTGCGGTGGATAGCACCGGCAAGCAGTACATCAACGGCAACAGCGACGACACGACCTGCCCGCCCACCAACGGCAAGGCCGTCGACACGCTGCTTGAACTCGCCAAGGCCAAGGGCCGCTCGGTGGGCGCGGTATCGACCACGCGCGTCGGCCATGCCACGCCGGCAACGACCTATGCGCACATCTGCAACCGCAATGGCTACAACACCATTGCCGAGCAGAGCGTGCCGGGCCATGCCAACTACAACCCCAAGCTGCTCGACGGCGTGGACGTGCTGCTCGGCGGCGGCCAGCGCAATTACCTGCCGGTCTCTGTCTTGTCGAGCAGCAAGCGCACCGACGGCGTGAACCTCGTGACCGCAATGACGGCCAAGGGTTACACATATGTAGACACCGGCACCAAGCTTAAGGCGGTCGACACGGCTGCCACGGGCAAGCTGCTGGGCTTGTTCTCGTCGAGCGAGATGGCCTACGAGCTCGACCGCGTCAAGCAGCCGCTCCTCGACCAGCCCAGCCTGTCGGACATGACCGAGAAGGCGCTCGGCGTGCTCAGCAAGAACGACAAGGGCTTCTTCCTGATGGTGGAAGGCGGCCGCATCGACCACGCGCTGCACGGCACCAACGCCAAGCGCGCGCTGGAAGACACGCTGGCCTTCGACACGGCCATCCAGACCGCGCTCGACTTCATGAACAAGAAGGACCCGGGCCTGAAGAACACTCTGGTGGTGGTCACCGCCGACCATGACCACGCGATCGCCTTCAACGGCTATCCGAAGATCGGCAATCCGATCCTCGGCAAGGTCAACAGCTACGCCGACGGCAAGCTCGCGAAGGCTGCGGATGGCAACCCCTACACCACGCTGGTGTTCGGCAACGGTGGCCGGCCCGGTTCGATCTCCTACGGAGAAGCGAACGACCCCACCGCGACGCCGGACAGCATTGCCAAGAAGATCAATGACAGCAAGGTGAACTCAGAAGACTCCAAGAAACCGTGGATCGCCCCCGCGCGCGGACCCGTTCGCGACGACCAGACCGCGATGGACACCACCGACGACAACTTCCTGCAGGAAGTCGGCATCAACCTCGGTTCGCCCGGAGCCGAGACGCACGGCGGCGGCGACGTGATGCTGTTCGCGGGCGGCGCCGGTTCCAAGATCTTCAAGGGCACCGTGGAGAACACCAAGGTGTTCAACAAGGTCAAGGAAGCGGCGGGCCTGTGATCGCATCCTTGGCACTCAAGAGGCTGCTTGCGGCAACGGCCCTCGCGGTCCTTCCGCTGGCAGCCAGCGCCGCCGGCGATGCCGAAGCACCCGACCAGAACCTGCGCATCCAGCACCATGTGATGACGATCGGCAAGGACGGCGTGCAGCGCGAAAGCCGCTATGCCGACCTGATGTTCCGCCGCGCCGACACGGTGTGGATCGAACGCGAGCTGCCGCCCGCGCTGCGCGCCGACCACGACCACGAGGCCAGCGAGGCCAAGGTGCACATCGGCCATTCGCACGCCGACAACACGGCCGCGCCGCTGTGGCTGAGCCGCGATCCGGCAGGCAAGGTGCTGGTGAACATGGTGCTTCGCCAGCAGCGCAAGCTGATCGAAGTCGACAAGGCCAACTACGGGAACGTGGGCTACGGCGGCTCGTGGGCTAATGCCTACTGGCTCATCGACCCCGCCAGCCTGCCGCGCATGAAGTCGCTTGGCACTGCAGGCAAGGGCGTGCAGCGCTACGAGCTGCAGCAGGGCGAAAGTACGCTGCGCATCGAGTGGGACACGGTCGGCCGCTATGCCCGCAAGATCGAGCAGCGCAACGCGCACGGCACGTCGCTCAACGTGATGACCGCCTCGTCCATCCCGGCGCCGAAGACGCTGCCGTGGAAGACTGCCGACTCCTACGAGCGCGGCGAGTATTCCGACCTGCTGGATTGACCGGCTTCCCCGGTGCTCCACGCAAAGAGGCCTTCGGGCCTCTTTTTCTTTGGGCTAGATGGGCTAGACCGGGCTAGAGGAAGCGCTCCAGCAGCTTCCGAGATGCCCGGTCCAGCGTCTTCACATCGGGAATGCGGAACTGCACGCCGTGCGCGCTTGCGATCAGCAGCGCGCCGCCTTCGAGCCGGCGGATGTCCTCCTCGGCCTTGAGCACGAAGCTGGTTTCACCCCGGTCGGTGCTGATGGTCCAGGTGCTGGGCACGCCGAAGCTCGATACACCGTGCAGCTTCAGCAGCGTGGGCGCGAAGTCGCGCACTGCCAAGTCTTCTTCGAGCAGCGTGCGGGCCTGCGCCGGCAGCTGGTCGACGCTGTCGATCCAGACCAGCTCGCGCCCTTCACTGCCGACCAGCGAGATGCCGTGGCCGGGCGCGCTCAGCGGAAAGGCCCGCACGGGCACGATGCCGACGTGGCGCTCGCCCTGCGCATTGATCAGCACGAGGTGGCCGAAAGCGTCGCGCTCAAGTTGAAAGTCGTTGTTGTTGGTGTTGCTGGTCATGCGTCCCCCGCGGGATGGGCTGCGTGGGCGATGGCCACCGGGGCCTGCGCGTTGGCGCGCTCGTCGGCGGCACCTTCGCTCGCGTCGTCGTCGCCCTGGCGCAGCTGCGCCTGGTAGAGCCGCCAGTAGGCGCCCTGCTTCGCCATCAGGGCGTCGTGCGGGCCGACTTCGACGACCTCGCCGCGGTCCATGACCACAAGCCGGTCGGCCTTGCGCAGCGTCGACAGGCGGTGCGCGATGGCGATGGTGGTGCGGCCCTGCACGAGGTTGTCGAGCGCTTTCTGGATTTCCTTCTCGGTCTCGGTGTCCACGGCCGAGGTCGCCTCGTCGAGGATCAGGATGCGCGGGTCGATGAGCAGCGCGCGCGCGATGCTGATGCGCTGGCGCTCGCCGCCCGACAGGCCCTGCCCGCGCTCGCCCACCAGCGAGTCGTAGCCATGCGGCAGGCGCAGGATGAAGTCGTGCGCATGCGCGGCGCGCGCGGCGGCCACGATTTCCTCGCGCGTGGCGTCGGGCTTGCCGTAGGCGATGTTCTGCGCGATGGTGCCGAAGAACAGGAACGGCTCCTGCAGTACCAGCCCCACGTGGCGGCGGTAGTCGGCCACGGCGAAGCGGCGGATGTCGGTGCCGTCGACCTTGATGGCGCCGTCGGTCACGTCGTAGAAGCGGCAGATCAGGTTGACCAGCGTGCTCTTGCCCGAGCCGCTGTGGCCCACGAGGCCGATCATCTCGCCGGGCTCGATGGTCAGGTCGAGGTCGTGGATGACCGCGCGCGAGCCGTAGCGGAAGCCCAGCCCGCTCATCTCGATGCGGCCCTGCACGCGCTCCACCTTCACCGGGTTCGCAGGTTCGGGCACGTTGCTCACGTGATCGAGGATGTCGAAGATGCGCTTGGCGCCCGCCGCGGCCTTCTGCGTGACCGAGACGATGCGGCTCATGGAGTCGAGCCGGGTGTAGAAGCGCCCGATGTAGGCGATGAATGCGGTGAGCACACCCACCGTGATGCTGCCGCGCGCCACCTGCCAGATGCCGAAGGCCCAGACCACGAGCAGGCCGATTTCGGTGAGCAGCGACACGGTCGGCGTGAACAGCGACCAGGTGCGGTTGAGCTTGTCGTTGACCTGCAGGTTGTAGACGTTGGCGACGCGGAAGCGCTCGGCCTCGCGGCGCTCCTGCGCGAAGGCCTTCACCACGCGGATGCCGGGGATGGTGTCGGCCAGCACGTTGGTCACTTCGGACCAGACGCGGTCGATCTTCTCGAAGCCGGTGCGCAGGCGGTCGCGCACGACGTGGATCATCCAGGCGATGAAGGGCAGCGGCACCAGAGTGACCACGGCCAGCAGCGGGTTGATGGAGATCAGAATGACCGCGGTCATCACGATCATCAGCACGTCGTTGGCAAAATCGAGCGCGTGCAAAGACAGGAAAACGTTGATGCGGTCGGTTTCGGAGCCGATGCGCGCCATCAGGTCGCCGGTGCGCTTGCCGCCGAAATAGTCCAGCGGCAGGGTCAGCAGGTGCTCGTAGGTGGTGGTGCGCAGGTCCGCGCCGATGCGCTCGGACACCAGCGCCAGCAGGTAGGTGCGCGCCCAGCCCAGCCCCCAGCCGACCAGCGCCGCGATCAGCAGGCCGCCGAGGTACAGGCCGACGCGCATGGTGTCGATCTTCTGCCCGTTCTGGAACGGGATCAGGATGTCGTCCATCAGCGGGATGGTCAGGTACGGCGGCACCAGCGTGGCGGCGGTGGAAATCAGGGTCAGCAGAAACCCTGCGATCAGCTGCTTGCGGTAGGGCTTGGCGAAGCGGCCGAGGCGCAGCAGCACCCAGGTGGAGGGCGGGGTCTGGAGTTCGGTGTCGGCGGACTCCTCGCCGTCGGCGGTCTCGACGGCCTCGGGTGTCTCCTTGGCGACACCACCCGCCATGCGCTGGCCGAACAGCTTCATCAGCCGCAGCGCCGCGACCTGACCGGCCAGGGTGTAGCGCCAGCGGCCCAGCCGGCCCGAGGCGCCCACGAGGTCGAGGGTGCCGACGCCGGCGTGGTCGGAAACGCGCAGTTCCAGGGCCTCGTCGGTTAGCGGCCACTCACGCCACTGCCCTTCGGACTGGGCGTTCGGGTCGACGGCAATCAGCCTCCGGTCAGTCAAGGCGACTAATGCGGAGGCGAAGCGAAGTTGGTCGTCGAGGTCAACCGTCAGTGTTACCAGAACGTTTTCCGCGACTGCGAGGCGGTTTTTCAGTGCTTGTGCTGATGCCGCTTCTGTTTCGCCCTCCCGGGTGCCGACTGGATCGTGATGTTGCATTGTGTTTCTTTGACTCTTGCCCGTCGCGGGCCTCTTGGACCGCGTCATGGCGCCCCAGGTCGGGCGCCGATTCTGACCGATAGCCATGGGCGCGCTTGAAGGCGCCGTGGTGCTCGGCCAAAGCACATCGAACGTTTGCATGACCCGTTTCGACGACATCCGACTGCTGCGCATCAATTATTTGCGCGGCCCCAACCTCTGGACCTACCGTCCCGTACTCGAAGTCTGGCTCGACCTGGGCCAGCTCGAGGACTTCCCCTCCAACAAGATCGACGGCTTCACCGACCGCCTGACCACCCTGCTGCCGGCGCTCATCGAGCACCACTGCGGCGTCGGCGAGCGCGGCGGCTTCATCCAGCGCCTGACCGAAGGCACCTGGTCGGGCCACGTGCTGGAGCACGTCGTCATCGAACTCCTGAACCTGGCGGGCATGCCGACCGGCTTCGGGCAGACCCGCAGCACCTCGGAGCACGGCGTCTACCGCATGGTGTTCCGCGCGCGTGACGAGCAGGTCGCCCGCGTGGCGCTGGCCGAGGGCCACCGCCTGCTGATGGCGGCCATCAACAACGACCCGTTCACCGCCGCCGACGTGCAGAAGGCCGTCGATGCGGTCAAGGCCAAGGTGGAAGACTGCTACCTCGGCCCGAGCACCGCCGCCATCGTGGCCGCCGCCACCGACCGCGGCATTCCCCACATGCGGCTTAACAGCGGCAACCTGGTGCAGCTGGGCTACGGCGCCAACCAGCAGCGCATCTGGACCGCCGAGACCGACTACACCAGCGCCATCGGCGAATCGATCGCCAGCGACAAGGAGCTGACCAAGTCCCTGCTCGCGAGTTGCGGCGTGCCCGTGCCCGAGGGCCAGGTGGTCGCCAATGCCGAAGAGGCCTGGGAAGCCGCCGAGGACATCGGCCTGCCCGTGGTCGTGAAGCCGTCGGACGCCAACCACGGCCGCGGCGTTTCGCTCGAGCTGACGACCCGCGAGGAAGTCCTGGCCGCCTTCGCGGTCGCCGAGCCCGAGGGCAGCGACGTGATGGTCGAGCGCTTCATCCGCGGCCACGAGCACCGCCTGCTGGTGGTGGGCGGCGAGGTGGTGGCGGCCGCGCGCGGCGAGATCATCACCGTGACCGGCGACGGCCAGGCCAGCGTGCGCGAGCTCATCGACAAGCAGCTCAACAGCGACCCGCGCCGCGGCGCCGAGGAAGAGTTCCCGCTCGACGTGATCCTGATCGACACCGACGCCAAGCTGCAGCTCGAGCTCAAGCGCCAGGACCTGAGCGCCGACGCCGTGCCGGCCGCCGGCCGCGTGGTCACGATCCAGCGCAACGGCAACATGGCCAACGACTGCACCGACCTGGTGCATCCCGAGGTGGCGCATGCCGCCGTGCTGGCCGCCCGCGTGGTGGGCCTGGACATCGCCGGCATCGACCTCGTGGCGCAGGATATTTCCCGGCCGCTCGGCCCGCAGGGCGGTGCGATCGTCGAAGTCAACGCCGGCCCCGGCCTGCTGATGCACCTGAAGCCGGCCGTCGGCTCGCCGCGCCCGGTGGGCCGCGCGATCTGCGACCACCTGTTCCCCAACGACGCGCCCGGGCGCATTCCCGTGGTCGGCGTGGCCGGCTCGCGCGACACCGCCGTGCTGGCGCGCCTGGTGGCCTGGCTCATCAACCTGGGCGGGCGCCACACCGGCCTGGCTTGCCGCGACGGACTGTTCCTCGAACGCCGCCGCGTCGACGCGCGCGACAGCGCCAACTGGGAAGCCGGCCACCGCCTGCTGGTGAACCGCGCCGTACAGGCCGTGGTGATCGAGAACGGCGCCGGGACCATCCTGCGCGACGGCCTCTCGTACGACCGCTGCGAAGTCGGCATCGTCACCGACCTCGAAGGCTGCGAAGCGCTGGCCGACTACGACATCACCGAGAGCGACCAGATGGTCAAGGTGCTGCGCACCCAGGTCGACGTGGTGCTGCCCGAGGGCACGGCCGTGCTGAATGCCGCCGACCCGCGCGTGGCCGGCCTCGCGCCGCTGTGCGACGGTGCCGTCATCCTCTATTCGGCCGACGCGCAGGCGGCCGATCTCACCGCGCACCAGGCCGCCGGCGGCAAGGCGGTGCTGGTCCGTCAGGATCGCGTGGTGCTGGCCAACGGCAGCAGCGAATCGTTCCTGCCGGGCCTCGGCCGGCTGACCGTGTGGCGCGCCACCCATGCCGGCGTGAGCCTCGAAAGCCTGCTGGCCGCCGTGGCCGCGGCCTGGGCCATGGGCATTCCGCTGAACCTGATCGGCGCCGGCGTCGAAGCCTTCGAGGCCGACCTGCAGGCCGCGCTGGCCTCGCTGCAGCTCTCGCAGACCCAGCCCCTCCAACCCCAAACTCAATTTGCCTGAGGCTTCCGCCTCGCCAGACAGCAGCCAGCTCTCGCAGCCCATGAAAGTCACCCGCACCCGAGCCCTTCGCGGGCCCAATCTCTGGAGCCGCCATACCGCCATCGAGGCGGTCGTGGCCTGCCAGGGCGACGAGAACGCCATCAGCAAGCTGAGCGGTTTCGAAGACCGCCTGCGCGCCCGCTTCCCGACCATCGGCGAACTGCACCCGATGGTGCTGGGCCAGCCGCTGGCGCTGGCCCACGTGCTGGAAAACGCCGCCGTCGCGCTGCAGGCCCAGGCCGGCTGCGCCGTCAACTTCGGCCACACCTCGCCCACCGTGGAAGAAGGCGTCTACCAGGTCGTGTTCCAGTACAGCGAGGAGGCCGTGGGCCGCCGCGCCGCCGAGCTGGCCGAAGAGCTGATCGTCGCCGCCCAGAACGACACGCCCTTCGACGCCGAAGCCGCCATCACCGAACTGCGCGACCTCGACGAATCCGAGCGCCTGGGCCCGAGCACCGGCTCCATCGTCGATGCCGCCGTGGCACGCGGCATTCCGTTTCGCCGCCTCACGCGCGGCAGCCTGGTGCAGTTCGGCTGGGGTTCCAAGCAGCGCCGCATCCAGGCCGCCGAGGTCGACAGCACCAGCGGCGTGGCCGAATCGATCGCACAGGACAAGGAACTGACCAAGCAGCTGCTCAACGCCGCCGGCGTGCCGGTGCCGCTGGGCCGCCCCGTGACCAGCGCAGAAGACGGCTGGGCCGCCGCCAACGAAATCGGCCTGCCGGTCGTGGTGAAGCCGCAGGATGGCAACCAGGGCAAGGGCGTCACAGTCAACATCAACTCGCGCGATGAGCTGTTCGCGGCCTACGACTCGGCCGCCGTCTACGGCGAGGTGATGGTCGAGAAATTCCTGCCTGGCTTCGACTTCCGCCTGCTGGTGGTGGGCGACCGCCTCGTGGCCGCCGCGCGCCGCGATCCGCCGCAAGTCATCGGCGACGGCAGCTCCACGGTGCGCCAGCTGGTCGACACCGTGAACCTCGACCCGCGCCGCGGCGAGGGCCACGCCACCTCGCTCACCAAGATCCGCCTGGACGACATCGCCATCGGCCGGCTCGAATCGCAGGGCCTCACGCCCGACAGCATGCCCGCGCGCGGCCAGCGCGTGGTGCTGCGCAACAACGCCAATCTGTCCACCGGCGGTACCGCCACCGACGTGACCGACACCGTCCACCCCGAAGTGGCGGCACGTGCCGTCGATGCGGCGCAGATGGTCGGCCTGCACATCTGCGGCGTCGACATGGTCTGCGAGAACGTGCTGCGCCCGCTCGAGGAGCAGCACGGCGGCGTAGTCGAAGTGAACGCCGCGCCCGGCCTGCGCATGCACATCTCGCCTTCGTTCGGCCGTGGCCGCGCGGTCGGCGAGGCGGTGATGGACACTCTCTTCGCCCACGGCGACGACGGCCGCATTCCCGTGGTGGCCGTCACCGGCACCAACGGCAAGACCACCACCGCGCGCCTCGTCAACCACCTGCTCGCATCGAGCGGCCTGCGCACCGGCATGACCAACACCGACGGCGTGTACGTCGACGGCCGCCAGACCGACAGCGGCGACTGCAGCGGCCCCAAGAGCGCGCGCAACGTGCTGATGCACCCCGACGTGGACGCGGCCGTGTTCGAGGTCGCCCGCGGCGGCGTGCTGCGCGAGGGCCTCGGCTTCGACCGCTGCCAGGTGGCCGTGGTCACCAACATCGGCAGCGGCGACCACCTGGGCCTGAACTACATCACCACCGTGGAAGACCTCGCGGTGCTCAAGCGCGTGATCGTGCGCAACGTGGCGCCCGACGGCTACGCGGTGCTCAACGCTGCCGACCCGAACGTCGCCGCCATGGCTGCGGGCTGCCCCGGCCACGTCATCTTCTTCACCGCCGACCGCATGCACCCGGTGATGGCCACGCACCGCGCCCAGGGCAAGCGCACCGTGTACGTCGACCAGGACACGCTCGTGGCCGCCGAAGGCTCCTGGCGCGAACGCATCGCGCTGCGCGACGTGCCCATCACGCGCGGCGGCAGCATCGGCTTCCAGGTCGACAACGTGATGGCCGCCGTGGCCGCGGCCTGGGCCGTGGGCCTCGACTGGGACACCATCCGCAGCGGCCTCGCGAGCTTCATGAACGACGCGGCCGGCGTGCCCGGGCGCTTCAACGTCATGGACTACCGCGGCGCGACCGTGATCGCCGACTACGGCCACAACACCGACGCCATGCGCGCGCTGGTGTCGGCCGTGGACACCATGCCGGCGAAGAAGCGCTCGGTGGTCATCAGCGGCGCGGGCGACCGGCGCGACTCCGACATCCGCGACCAGACGGCCATCCTCGGCGAAGCCTTCGACGACGTGATCCTCTACCAGGACGCGGCCCAGCGCGGCCGCGCCGACGGCGAAGTCATGGCGCTGCTGCGCCAGGGCCTGCAGGGCGCGGCGCGCACGCGCTACATCGACGAGATCCGCGGCGAGTTCGTGGCCATCGATGCCGCGCTGGCGCGCCTGCAGCCGGGCGATCTCTCGCTGATCCTGGTCGACCAGGTCGAGGAAGCGCTCGCTCACCTAGCTCAGCGGATCGCAGCAGGCTGAAGCCGCGCTTGCCGGACATGTCCCACACGCTGGGGCGCGTCCGGCCCGGTTGGCGGCGTGCGGCTGTCCCACAGACCGCCGGCCACCTCCCACAGCACACTGGGGCTCCAGTCACGCACCTCCTGGAGGGCGTGCCTTCACAGAGGAGCCCGCATGAGAAAAACCCTTCGTTCCGTTCTTTCCGCCACGGCCGTTCTCGCCGCCGGCGGCTTCATCGTCTTCGGCGCGCAGACGGCCGGCGCACAGGCACCGGGCAGCGATGCCCGCATGCAGAAGGAACGCGCCACCTGCGACGGCGTGCAGCAGGACCGTGCCGCCTGCCTGCGCGAAGCCGGTGCCGCGCGCCAGGAAGCAGGGCGCGGCGGCCTCACCAGCCCCAGCCCCGCGCGGGAGCAGGTCAACTCGCTCGCCCGCTGCAGCGAATTACCAGCCGCGGAACAGCCCGATTGCGAAGCCCGCATCAAGGGCGGCCCGCGCACCACCACCGAAGGCAGCGTGATGGGCGGCGGCGTGATCCGCGAAACCGTGACGCCCCTGCCGCCCCAGACCGTGCCCGCGCGTTGAATGAACCCGGTCCTGTCCGGGCAGTCCAATTTCTCCCTGGTTATCCAGCTCACCTCAAGGAGTCATCCATGAAAAGCAACACGCGTTCGATGCTCTTCACCATGCTCGCCGTCGGGGCAATGGCAGTTTCCACGGCCGCGTCGGCCGCCCCGCCCAAGCGCGGCGAATCCTCCGGCACCTACGAACGGGAACTGGCCGTCTGCGGCCACAACCAGCAAGACCGCGCGGCCTGCATCCGCGAAGCCGGCGCCGCACGCCAGGCTGCCGCGCGCGGCGGCCTGACCAGCGCCCCGGACTACCGCGCCAACGCGCTCGCGCGCTGCGGCCTGCAGCAACAGCCGTCCGACCGCGCAGCCTGCGAGGCCCGCGTGCTCGGCAGCAGCGGCAACACCACGGCCAACGTCGATGGCAGCGTGATGGGCGGCGGGCTGATCCGCGAATCCGTCACCACCACCATGGTGCCGGTGCCCCCGCCTGTGATGGAACCGCAGCCCATGCCGCAACCGATGCCCATGCCCCGGCCGATGCCGGCTCCCATGCGCTGATTAGCAGTCTTTCCCCACAGGGGCATCGCCATTTCCACTCGGATGGCGATGCCCCTATTGTCATATTTCTGTCACAAAAGCCCACGGCATGCTAGCTATAGTTCCCGGTCCCTGCCCACCGAGGAACCCTTTCTCATGAATGCCATCAAGGTCGCTCGCCGATTCATCGAAACGGACCCGGCCAACGATTCGGCCAAGATCCTGGCCCAGCTCGTGTTGGCTCTGGAGTCCGAACGCAGCTTCGAACTCATTACCCTCTACGAACTCGACTACAAGAGCTTCCAGCTCGCCATGGACATCCTGAAGGAGTGGCGCCTCGACCGCTACTACGCCAGCAAGTCCAAGCTTTTCGATCTGTCGCTGCAGGTCAGCGAACTCGAAAAGAACGACGCCCCCGAAGCCAAGGCCTGAGCGGCCTTCGCTTCCTCCTTCCCTCTCTTCCCTCCCCTACCTCCCCCAGCGCAGCACCATCGGATCGAGCCGCTTCGCGGTCTCGATCAGGCCGGCACGCGTGTCGGGGTGCATGGCCGGCAAGGGGTGGCGCGGAGCCTCGCAGGCGATCACGCCGCCCTCCTTCATCAGCGACTTGCACGCCAGCAAACCCGCCTGGCGGTTCTCGTAGTTGATGAGCGGCAGCCACTGCTGGTACAGCGCGAAGGCCTTGTCGCGGTCGCCCGAGCGGTGCGCCTCGATGATCGGGCGGATGCCGTCCGGATAGCCGCCCCCCGTCATCGACCCGGTCGCTCCGGCGTCGAGATCGGGCATCAGCGTGATGGCTTCCTCGCCGTCCCATGGCCCCTCGATGGCGTCACCGCCCAGGCGGATCAGCTCCCGCAGCTTCGATGCGGCGCCCGCCGTCTCGATCTTGAAGTACGCCACCTGCTCGATCTCCTTCGCCATGCGCGCAAGGAACGGCGCCGACAGCACCGTGCCGCTGGCCGGCGCGTCCTGGATCATGATCGGAATGCTCACCGCATCCGACAGCCGCGCATAGAACTCGTAGATCTGCGGCTCCGGTACGCGAAAGGTCGCGCCGTGGTACGGCGGCATCACCATCAGCATCGCCGCGCCCATGTCCTGCGCACGGCGGCTGCGTTCGGCGCACACCTTGGTGCTGTAGTGCGTGGTGGTCACGATCACCGGAACGCGGCCCTTCACATGTTCGAGGATGCTGCGGGTCAGCACTTCGCGCTCGTCGTCGGAGAGCACGAACTGCTCGGAGAAGTTCGCGAGGATGCAAAGCCCGTCCGAGCCCGCGTCGATCATGAAGTCGACGCAGCGCTTCTGGCTTTCGATGTCGAGCGCGCCCTGCTCGGTGAAGGTGGTGGGCACCACCGGGAAGATGCCGCGGTATCTGGGAGTCATGGTGTTTCGGAGTAAGTCAGTGTGAATGGCGGGGAACGGCCGCGCCGCGGCAGCCGACCAGGAAGTCGAAGTCGCAGCCCTCGTCGGCCTGCAGCACGTGATTGACGTAGAGCTTCTGGTAACCGCCGCCGCGCGTGCTCATCGGCTGCGCGTCCGAAGCCGAGAGCGAAGCCAGCCGCGCGGCCAGTTCCTCGTCGCTGATGTCCAGGTGCAGGCGCCCCGCGTCGCAGTCGAGCTCGATCCAGTCGCCGTCGCGCACGGCCGCCAGCGGACCGCCGTCGGCCGCCTCAGGCGCGACGTGCAGCACCACCGTGCCGTAGGCCGTGCCGCTCATGCGAGCGTCCGAGATGCGCACCATGTCCTTGATGCCCTGGCGCAGCAGCTTCGGCGGCAGCCCCATGTTGCCGACCTCGGCCATGCCCGGATAGCCCTTGGGACCACAGTTCTTGAGCACCAGCACGCAGCTCGCATCGACGTCCAGGTTTTCGTCGACGATGCGCTCCTTGTAGTGCTCCAGGTTCTCGAACACCACCGCCCTGCCCCGATGTTTCAGCAGCTCCGGCGACGCCGCCGAGGGTTTGAGCACCGCGCCGCGCGGCGACAGGTTGCCTCGCAGGATGCGGATGCCGCCATCGGCGATCAGCGGCTTGTCGAGCGGGCGGATCACCTCGTCGTCGAGGCTGGGCGCCTCGCGCACGTTGTCCCAGATCGACTGGCCGTTCACCGTCAGCGCATCGGGATGCGGCAGCAGCCCGTTCTCGCCCAGCCGGCGCAGCACGGCCGGCAGACCGCCCGCGTAGTAGAACTCCTCCATCAGGAAGCGCCCCGAGGGCATCAGGTCGACGATGGTCGGCGTGTGGCTGCCGATGCGCGTCCAGTCCTCCAGCTCCAGCTCGACGCCGATGCGCCCCGCGATCGCCTTCAGATGGATCACCGCGTTGGTCGAGCCGCCGATGGCCGCGTTCACGCGGATCGCGTTCTCGAAGGCCTCGCGCGTGAGGATCTTCGACAGCGTGAGCCCCTCCTTCGCCATCTCCACCGCGCGCATGCCCGACATCTGCGCGAGCACATAGCGCCGCGCATCCACCGCCGGTATCGCCGCGTTGTGCGGCAGCGAGGCGCCCAGCGCCTCGGCCATGCAGGCCATGGTCGAGGCCGTGCCCATGGTGTTGCAGGTGCCGGCCGAGCGCGACATGCCGCCCTCGGCCGAGAGGAACTGGTGCAGGTTGATCTCGCCCGCCTTCAGCGACTCGTGCAGCTGCCACACGGCCGTACCCGAGCCGATGTTCTTGCCTTCGAGCTTGCCGTTGAGCATCGGCCCGCCCGTCACCACGATGGCCGGTATGTCGCAGCTCGCCGCGCCCATCAGCAGCGCGGGCGTGGTCTTGTCGCAGCCAGTGAGCAGCACCACCGCATCGACAGGGTTGCCGCGGATGGCCTCTTCCACGTCCATGCTCGCGAGGTTGCGCGTGAGCATCGCGGTGGGCCGCAGGTTCGATTCGCCGTTGGAGAACACCGGGAACTCCACCGGAAAGCCGCCCGCCTCCGAGATGCCGCGCTTCACGTGCTCGGCGATCTTGCGGAAGTGCGCGTTGCAGGGCGTGAGCTCCGACCAGGTATTGCAGATGCCGATGATCGGCCGGCCGTCGAATTCATGGTCCGGAATGCCCTGGTTCTTCATCCAGCTTCGGTACATGAAGCCGTTCTTGTCAGCCGAGCCGAACCATTCGCTCGAGCGCAGTTTCTTCGGAGGGGTGTCCGGCATGCGAGTTGTCCTGAGGGGAAGAGAAAAAGAAAGTCAGCGCCGTGGCGTGCGCGAGGTGAAGAAGCGCTGCAGCAGGCAGAACACGAACAGCAGCGCGCCGACGACGATGCGCGTCCACCACGAGCTCAGCGTGCCGTCGAAGGAAATGAGCGTCTGGATGATCCCGAGCATCAGCACGCCGAAGAGCGTGCCCGCCACGTAGCCCACGCCGCCGGTGAGCAGCGTGCCGCCGATCACCACTGCGGCGATGGCATCGAGCTCCAGCCCCATCGCGTGCAGGCCGTAGCCCGAGAGCATGTAGAAGGTGAAGATCACGCCCGCCAGCGCCGAGCAGAAGCCCGACAGCGTGTACACGCCGACCAGCGTGCGGCGCACCGGCAGCCCCATGAGCACCGCCGACTGCTCGCTGCCGCCGATAGCGTACACCGCGCGCCCGAACGGGGTGCAGTGCGCGATGAAGATCGCCGCCAGCAGCACCACGATGGCGATCACCGCGCTGATCGACACCGAAGCCTCGCCCCACACCGGAATGCGGATCTGCGAGACCTCGGAGTAGAACTCGTTGGTGATGCTGATCGAGTCGATGCTGATGAGATAGCACAGCCCCCGCGCCAGGAACATGCCAGCCAGCGTGACGATGAAGGGCTGCAGCCTGAAGCGCTCGATGAGCACGCCCATGAACGCGCCGAATGCCGTGCCCATCGCGAGCACCAGCGGAATCACGATGCCCGGGCTCCAGCCGTGCTTCTCCACCAGCGAGGCCGACACCATGGTGGTGAGCGCGATCACCGAGCCCACCGACAGGTCGATGCCGCCCGAGAGGATCACGAAGGTCATGCCCACCGCCACGACGATGAGGAAGGCGTTGTCGATCAGCAGGTTGAGGAACACCTGCGCGGAGAAGAAGCCGTCGTAGAACACCGACCCCAGCGTGGCCACCAGCACGAACAGCGAAATCGTCGCCGCCAGCGGCAGGTACTTCGGATTGAGCCTCTTGCTGCCCCCTCTCCCGCGCACAGGAGAAGACTGTGGCGAGGCCGCCGTATCGATCACCGCGCTCATGGCCGCGCTCCTTCATGCACCGGCCGCTGCACCAGCGTGCGCACCTGCGACCTGAACTCCGGCGACTGCAGCAGCATCACCACGAACACCACGCCGGCCTTCACGACCAGGTTGATCTCCGGCGGCACGCCCAGCGAATAGATCGCGTAGGTCAGCGTCTGGATGATCAGCGCGCCGATCACGCTGCCCACCAGGCTGAAGCGCCCGCCCGTCAGCGCGGTGCCGCCCAGCGTCACGGCAAGGATGGCATCGAGCTCGATGAGCTGCCCCGCGTTGTTGCCATCCGCGCTCTTCACGTTGGAGCTGATCAGCAACCCCGCCACGCCCGCGCAGGCCCCGCAGAACGCATACGCCCCGACGATCAGCCGCCGCGCCTGCACGCCCGCGACGCGCGCCGCCGTCGGGTTGATGCCCACCGCCTGGATGAAGAGCCCCAGCGCCGTGCGCGTGATCGCCAGGTACAGCAGCACGAACACCGCCGCCACGATGAACAGCGAGAAAGGCAGCCCCAGGAGGTAGCCGCTGCCGAGGAAGAAGAAGGGCTTGTAGTAGATGGTGATGATCTGCCCGTCGGCGATCAGCTGCGCGATGCCTCGCCCCGCCACCATCAGGATCAGCGTCGCGATGATCGGCTGCATGCCGACCTTCGCCACCAGCAGGCCGTTCCACAGACCGCACACCAGCGCGATGCCGATGGCCGCGAGGATGGCGAGCGGCATCGGGAAGCGGCTCACGTCGTTGGCCACCGAGCCGCCGATCATCCACGCCGCCAGCGCCGCCGCGATGGCCACCACCGCGCCCACCGAGATGTCGATGCCGCGGGTGGCGATCACCAGTGTCATGCCGAGCGACACCAGCACCAGCGGTGCGGCGCGGTTCAGGATGTCGACCAGGCTGCCGTACAGATGCCCATCGCGCCATTCGAGGTGGAGGAAGCTGGCGTTGAACACGGTGTTCACCGCCAGCAGCAGCAACAGCGTGACGACGGGCCATGCGAGGCGGTGGCTCATCACCGCCGCCAGGCGATTGTTTTCGGCGTTGGTCATGACAGTTGCTCCACCGAGGCGGTCTTGCCCCCTCTCCCGCTTGCGGGAGAGGGTTGGGGTGAGGGTGTGGCCTGAACCGGAGCACCTTGCTTTTCGAAAGCCGATGCCCTCACCCTAGCCCTCTCCCGCAAGCGGGAGAGGGGACAACACGAAAACAGGGTCGCCATCACGTCGCCGCAATCATTTCGTACACCTCGTCCTCGGTCGAGCCGCCCGGCAGCTCGCCCACCTTCTTCCTGTCGCGCAGCACCACGATGCGATGCGCCACGCGCACCACCTCGCTCATCTCCGAGGAGATGAAGATCACCGCCATGCCGGCCTTCGCGAGCCGCAGGATCTCTTCCATGATCTCCTGCTTGGCCGCCACGTCGATGCCGCGCGTGGGCTCGTCGAGGATCAGCAGGCGCGGCTCGGTCGCGAGCCAGCGCGCGATCATGGCCTTCTGCTGGTTGCCGCCCGACAGCAGCCCGATGGGCGTCTCCACGCTCGCGGTCTTGATGCCCAGCGAGGCGACGAAGCGCTCGGCCATCGCCGTCTGCTCCGCGTGCGAGAGAAAGCGCTTCGTGCCCAGCCGCGCCTGCAGGGCCAGCGCGATGTTCTCGCGCACCGACAGCTCGGCGACGATGCCATCGGTCTTGCGTTCCTCCGGGCACAGCGCAAGGCCTTCGCGGATCGCGTCGGCCGGATTCGAGAAGCTGACGCTGCGGCCATCGACCTTGAGCACGCCGCGATCCGGCGTCTCCAACCCGAACAGCAGCCGCGCGAGTTCCGTGCGGCCCGCACCCAGCAGGCCCGCGATGCCGACGACCTCGCCCGCGCGCACGCGCAGGTCGGTCGCCTGCAGCTGGCCCGCCTGCCCGAGCCCCTCGATCTGCAGCAGCGCAGGCGCGGCCTCGTCGAACGCGGGCAGCGCGGCCGGCCGGGCCGACTGTGCCGCGAGCTCACGCCCAAGCATCGCGGCGATCAGCGCCTGCGGCCCCAGGTCGGCAGCGCGCCACTCGCCGATCCATGCGCCGTTGCGCAGCACGGTGATGCGGTCCGACACCGCGTACATCTGGTTGAGGAAGTGCGTCACGAAGACGATCGCCAACCCTTCGGCGCGAAGCCGCCGCAGTACCTCGAACAGCTTCTCGACCTCGTCGTCGTCGAGGCTGGAGGTGGGCTCGTCGAGGATCAGCACCTTCGACGACACGCCCAGCGCACGCGCAATGGCCACCATCTGCTGCACCGCCACCGAGTAGCCCGACAGCAGCCGCGTCACGTCGATGTCGAGCCCGATGCGCGCCAGCAGTTCCTCGGCGCGCCGGTTCACCGCGGCCCAGTCGATGCGGAAACCCTGCGCCGCGCCCTTGCGCGGATAGCGCCCGGCGAACACGTTCTCCGCCACCGAGAGGTTCGGGCACAGGTTCACTTCCTGGTAGACGGTGCTGATGCCGAGCTTCTGTGCCTCCAGCGGCGAATGCGCGCGGATCGGCTTGCCATCGAGCAGCATCTCGCCGCCGCTCGAAGGCAGCACGCCCGTCAGCACCTTGATCAGCGTCGACTTGCCCGCGCCGTTCTGCCCCATGAGAGCGTGGATCTCGCCCGGGTAGAGATCCAGGCGCACATCGCGCAGAACCGGGATGCCTCCGAACTGCTTGTGGATGCCCCTGAGCTGGAGTACGGGGCTGGCGCTTGCGTCTGCCATGTGCCGTCCGTTATTTGTTCTTGTTGTAGACGTCGATGAACACCGCCGCCAGCAGCACCAGTCCCTTGATGACCTGCTGGTAGTCGATGCCGATGCCGAGGATCGACATGCCGTTGTTCATCACGCCCATGATGAAGGCGCCGATCACCGCGCCCATCACCCGGCCAACGCCGCCCGAGGCCGAGGCGCCGCCGATGAAGCAGGCCGCGATCACGTCGAGCTCGAAACCCAGGCCGGCCTTGGGCGTGGCCGTGTTGAGCCGCGCCGCGAACACGAGGCCGGCCAGCGCCGCGAGCGCGCCCATGTTCACGAAGGTGAGGAAGGCCAGCCGCTGCGTCTTCACACCCGACAGCCGCGCCGCCTTCTCGTTGCCGCCCAGCGCGTAGATGCGCCGGCCGACGGTGGTGCGGTTGGTGACGAAGTCGTACACCACGATCAGCACCGCCATCACGATCAGCACGTTGGGCAGGCCCTTGTAGGTGGACAGCAGGTAGCTGAAGAACAGGATGATGGCCGCGAAGAACAGGTTCTTCACGAGGAAGAAAGCGTAAGGCTCCTGCTCCATGCCATGCGCCGCCAGCTTGGCGCGCCCACGCATCTTGAAGAACACCAGCGCTGCCGCGGCCAGCGCGCCGACGATCAGCGATGTGGTGCGCAAGGTGTCTCCGCCCAGCGGATCGGGAATGAAGCCGGAGCTCAGCCGCTGGAACTCCACCGGGAACGGCCCCACCGACTGCCCCGCCAGCAGCGCCAGCGTGAGCCCCTTGAACACCAGCATGCCCGCGAGCGTGACGATGAACGACGGGATCTTGCGGAAGGCCACGAACCAGCCCTGCGCCGCGCCGATGACCGCGCCCGCGAGGATGCTCACCAGCGCCGTCGGCACGAAGTGCCAGTCGTACTCCACCATCAGCACCGCCGCCAGCGCACCGATGAAGCCGCACACCGAGCCCACCGACAGGTCGATGTGCCCCGCCACAATCACCAGCAGCATGCCCAGCGCCATGATGACCACGTAGCTGTTCTGCAGCAGCAGGTTGGTGAGGTTCAGCGGCCGCAGCAGCGTGCCGTCGGTCAGCACCTGGAACAGCACCATGATCGCGACCAGCGAGATCAGCATGCCGTATTCGCGCAGGTTGTTCTTCAGGAAGCCGGCATGCAGCTTCGCGGCCGCGCCCTCCTGCACCGGCACGGCCGGCTTCACCGCGTTGACTTCAGGCTGGGACATGGACGGAACTCCCCGAACTCACGATGGCATGCATGATGCGCTCCTGCGAGGCTTCAGCAGCCGGAAATTCGGCGACGAAGCGCCCCTCGTTCATCACGTAGATGCGGTCGCACATGCCGAGCAGCTCCGGCAGTTCGGAAGAAATCATGAGAATGCCCTTGCCCTCGCTGGCAAGCCTGTCGATGATGGTGTAGATCTCGTACTTGGCGCCCACGTCGATGCCGCGCGTGGGCTCGTCGAGGATCAGCAGCTCGGGCTTCGTGAAGAGCCACTTGCTCAGCACCACCTTCTGCTGGTTGCCGCCTGAAAGGTTGACCACCAGCTGCTCGATGCCCGAGCAGCGGATGTTGAGCGCCTTGCGGTACTCGTTGGCCACCTTGAACTCGCGCCCGTGGTCGATCACCGACCTGTCGGCGATCGCATCGAGGTTCGCGAGGCTGATGTTCTTGCGGATGTCCTCTTCCAGCACCAGCCCCAGCCCCTTGCGGTCTTCCGTGACGTAGGCGATGCCGTGGTCGATGGCCTTGCGCACCGTGCTCACGTCCACCTGCTTGCCGTGCATGAAGACCGAGCCGCTGATTCGCTGGCCGTAGGAGCGGCCGAAGACGCTCATGGCCAGCTCGGTGCGGCCCGCGCCCATGAGGCCGGCGATGCCGACGATCTCGCCCTTTCGCACGTTGAGGCTCACGCCCTTGATCTGCTCGCGGTCGGCGTGCAGCGCATGGTGAACGCGCCAGTCGCGCACTTCGAACACGGTTTCTCCGATCTTCGGATCGCGCTGCGGATAGCGGTGCGCCATGTCGCGCCCCACCATGCCGCGGATGATGCGGTCCTCGCTGATGGGCTGGCCGCGGCAGTCCATGGTCTCGACGGTCGCGCCGTCGCGCAGCACCGTGATCGAGTCGGCCACCTTGGCGATCTCGTTGAGCTTGTGCGAGATGAGGATCGACGCGATGCCCTGGCGCTTGAGCTCCAGCAGCAGCATCAGCAGCGCATCGCTGTCGTTCTCGTTCAAGCTGGCGGTGGGCTCGTCGAGGATCAGCAGCTTCACCTCCTTGGCCAGCGCCTTGGCGATTTCCACCAGCTGCTGCTTTCCCACGCCCAGGTCGGTCACCAGCGTGGTCGGCGGCTCCTTCAGGCCCACCTTGGCGAGCAGCTCGCGCGTTCTCGCATAGGCGGCGAACCAGTCGATCACGCCGGCGCCGCTGGCGATCTCGTTGCCGAGGAAGATGTTCTCGGCGATGGACAGCAGCGGCACCAGCGCCAGCTCCTGGTGGATGATGATGATGCCGAGCTTCTCGCTGTCGGCGATGCCCCTGAAGCGGCGCTCCTCGCCCTCGAAGCGGATCTCGCCGGTGTACGAGTCGCACGGGTAGACGCCGCTGAGCACCTTCATGAGCGTCGACTTGCCCGCGCCGTTCTCGCCGACCACCGCGTGGATCTCCCCCGCGCGCACGCTGAGGTTGACGTTGCTCAGCGCCTTCACGCCGGGAAACGTCTTCGTGATGCCACGCATCTCCAGGATGGCGCCGCCGCCGGCGCCATCACGGCTGACACTGCTGCCGTCCATGCTCACTTGATCTGGCTTTCCTTGTAGTAGCCGCTGTCGACCAGCACCTGCTTCCAGTTCGACGCATCCACGCTCACCGGCTTCAGCAGATACGACGGCACGACCTTGATGCCGTTGTTGTAGGTCTTGGTGTCGTTCACCTCGGGCGTCTTGCCCGAGAGCATCGCGTCCACCATGGCCACCGTCACCTTGGCCAGCTCGCGCGTGTCCTTGAACACGGTGGAGGTCTGCTCCTTGCGCAGGATCGACTTGACCGAGGGCACCTCGGCATCCTGTCCCGACACGACGGGCATCGGCTGCGAGCCCGAGCCGTAGCCCACGCCCTTGAGCGACGAGAGAATGCCGATCGAGAGGCCGTCGTACGGCGAAAGCACCGCGTCGACGCGGTCCTTGGTGTAGAAGGCCGACAGCAGGTTGTCCATGCGCGCCTGCGCCACTGCGCCGTCCCAGCGCAGCGTGCCGACCTTGTCCATGCCCATCTGCTTGCTGCGCACCACCAGCTTGCCGCTCTTGATGTACGGGTCGAGCACCGACATCGCGCCGTTGTAGAAGAAGAAGGCGTTGTTGTCGTCGGGCGAGCCACCGAAGAGCTCGATGTTGAACGGCCCCTTGCCGCTCTTCAGGCCCAGCGCCGCCTCGATCGACTGCGCCTGCAGCACGCCGACCTGGAAGTTGTCGAAGGTCGCGTAGTAGTCGACGTTCTTCGAACCCTTGATGAGCCGGTCGTACGCGATGACCTTCACGCCCTTGTCGGCGGCCTTCTGCAGAACGTCGGACAGCGTGGTTCCGTCGATGGCCGCGATGACGAGCACCTTCGAGCCCTTCGTCACCATGTTCTCGATCTGCGCGAGCTGGTTCGGGATGTCGTCGTCGGCGTACTGCAGGTCGGTCTTGTAGCCCTTGTCCTTGAAGTACTTGACCATGTTGGCGCCGTCGGCAATCCAGCGGGCCGACGACTTGGTGGGCATCGAGATGGCGATCAGGCCCTTGTCCTGCGCGTTGGCCAGCGGCGTGAAGCCGACGATGGCGAACGCGATGCCCGCGAGAGAGGCTTTGAGGAATTTGCGTTTCATGGGTGTGGGCTCTCAGTACTTGCGATTGGGAAACTCTTTCGCGGCAACTTCCATCGGGAAGATGCCCTCGACCGTCACGATGCGCTTGGGCAGCGTCTTGCCGTCCTTGATGTCTTTCACGGCCTGCATCAGCTGCGGCCCGAGCAGCGGGCTGCATTCGACCGACACGTTGAGCTTGCCGGCGATCATGGCCTCGAAGGCGCCCTTCACGCCGTCGATGGAGATGATCATGATGTCCTTCGCGGGCTTCAGGCCGGCTTCCTCGATGGCCTGGATCGCGCCGATGGCCATGTCGTCGTTGTGCGCGTACAGCACATTGATCTTCTTGCCCTCGGCCTTCAGGAAGGCTTCCATCACTTCCTTGCCCTTGGCGCGGGTGAAGTCGCCGGTCTGCGAGCGGATGATCTTGAACTTCGGGTCGGCCTTGATGATTTCCTCGAAGCCCTTCTTGCGGTCGATGGCCGGGGCCGAGCCCACGGTGCCCTGCAGCTCGACGATGTTCACTTCGCCCTTCTGGTCCTTCATCTTCTCGACCAGCCAGCGGCCCGCCTTGCGGCCTTCCTCGGTGAAGTCGGAGCCCATGAAGGTCACGTAGAGCGAGTCGTCCTTGGTGTTGACGGAGCGGTCGGTCAGCACCACCGGGATCTTGGCGGCCTTGGCCTCGCGCAGCACCGTTTCCCAGCCCGACTCGACCACCGGCGAGAAGGCGATCACGTCCACCTTCTGCGCGATATACGAGCGGATGGCCTTGATCTGGTTTTCCTGCTTCTGCTGCGCGTCGGAGAACTTGAGCTCGATGCCCGCGTCCTTGGCGGAGGACTTGATCGACTCGGTGTTGGCGGTGCGCCATTCGCTCTCGGCGCCCACCTGCGCGAAGCCGAGCACGAGCTTCTTCTGCGCGAGCACGGAAGCGGGCAGCAGCCCGCCGAGCGCGGCGGCGGCCAGGGCGGTGTTGAGGGTGCGGCGATTCATGGTCATGGGATGTCTCCTTCTTGATGATTCGAGGAATGCCGGTTGGCGTGGGTGATGAAAAACGAAACTGAAAGAACCCCGTCCGGTTCAGGCCAGCATGTAGCCGGTCTTCACCGTCGTGTAGAACTCCGCGGCGTGGCGCCCTTGTTCGCGCGGCCCGTAGCCCGACCCCTTGCGGCCGCCGAAGGGCACGTGGAAGTCCACCCCCGCGGTCGGCAGATTGACCATCGTCATGCCGACCACGGCATGGCGCCTGAAATGCATCGCGTGCTTCAGCGAATTGGTGCAGATGCCCGCGCACAGGCCGAAGGGCGTGTCGTTGCACAGCGCCAGCGCCTCGTCGTAGTCGTCGGCGCGCAGCACGCAGGCCAGCGGGCCGAAGATCTCCTCGCGCGCGATGCGGTGCGAAGGCTTGGCGAGAAAAAGCGCGGGGCTCATGTAGTGGCCGGCGGTGGCGCGCTCAAGCGCTTCGCCGCCCCAGACGTGTTCGGCGCCCTCTTCCCGCGCCACGTCGACCCAGGCGAGATCTTGCGCGAGCCGGTCTTCGTCGGCCACCGGGCCGATGTCGACGCCGCGCTCCAGCGCGTGGCCGATCTTCAGCGTCTTCAGGCGCTGGCGCAGCTTCGCCACGAAGGCGTCGTGCACCGCCGACTCGACGATGAGCCGGCTCGACGCAGTGCAGCGCTGGCCGGCGGAAAAATACGCGCCCTGCACCGCGCAATCGACGGCGCGGTCGAGGTCGGCATCGGCCAGCACCACCAGCGCGTTCTTGCCGCCCGTCTCAAGCTGCACCTTGGCGCGCCGCGTGGCGGCCGCCTGCAGGATGCGCTCGCCGTTGGCCATGGAGCCGGTGAAACTCAGTGCGTCGACCAGCGGGCTGTCGACCAGCGCCTGCCCCGCTTCACGGCCGCTGCCCATCACGAGGTTGAAAGCGCCGGCCGGCAATGCGGCGCGGCTGATGATCTCGGCCAGCGCCCAGCCGCAGCCCGACACCAGCTCGGCCGGCTTGAACACCACGCTGTTGCCATGGGCCAGCGCGGGCGCGATCTTCCATGCGGGCACCACGAAGGGCGAGTTCCACGGCGTGATGAGCCCCACCACGCCCACCGGCTCGCGTGTGACATCGACCTGCACGCCCGCGCGCACCGAGGCGACGTTCTCGCCTCCACCGCCACGCAGCGCCTCCCCGGCGAAGAATTTGAATATCTGTCCGGCGCGGGCCACCTCGGCCACCGCCTCGACCAGCGTCTTGCCCTCCTCGCGCGCCAGCAGCATGCCCAGGTCGTCCTTGCGGGAGAGCAGCTCGGTGCCGATGCGGTCGAGCACGTCGGCGCGCCGCTGCGGCGTGCTGTGGCTCCAGTGGGGAAAGGCTTCCGTGGCGGCGCGGATGGCGGCCTCGGCCTGGCGGCGATCGGCACGTGCGTACTCGGCCACCACTTCGCTGGTGTCCGAGGGATTGGCGCTCACACCGGTGGTCGCGCTGGTTTCCCAGCGGCCGTTGATGTACTGCCGCACGTTCTGATGAAGCTCGCCGTGGATCACCGGGGCCTGGACCTTGTCTCTGTTGTTCTTGGAATGCCAGAGTCTAGAAACAGATTTGATATCAATCCAATCGTTTTTTAAGCAAAATGGATATCGATCGCCGGATTCTGGAAAACCCGGTCAGTCCTTTGTTTAAAGCCCGGAGCCATGACCAACTACAACCACTGGTTCATCCGCGCCCGCCTCAAGACCCGGCAGCTGCTGCTGCTCGTGGCGCTGTCCGAGGAGGGCAACATCCATCGCGCGGCGCAGGTGCTCAACATGACGCAGCCGGCCGCCTCCAAGCTGCTGAAGGACCTGGAAGACGTCCTGGAGGTGCCGCTGTTCGAGCGCCTGCCGCGCGGCATGCGCCCGACCTGGTACGGCGAGACCATGATCCGCCACGCCCGCGTCGCGCTCGCGAGCCTCAACCAGGCGCACGACGAACTCACCGCGCTGAAAGCCGGCCGCTTCGGCCAGGTGAGCGTGGGCGCCATCACCGCGCCGGGCCTCACGCTGATGCCGCCGGCGGTGGCGATGGTGAAGCGCGAGCACCCCGACCTGCGCGTGTCGCTGGAGATCGAAACCAGCCCGGTGCTGATCGAGCGGCTGGAGCAGGGCAAGCTCGACATCCTGGTGGCGCGCCTCTTCGCCGAGCACGACAAGTCGCAGCTGCGCTACGAGGCGCTGAGCGAGGAACCCGTGTGCGCGCTGGTGCGCCCCGGCCATCCGCTGTTGGGCGTGAGCGGCCTCACGCTGCGCGACGTGGTCGGCGCCGGCTGGATCGTGCCGCCCGCGGGCAGCGTGCTGCGCCACCGCTTCGAGCTGATGTTCCAGGAGGAAGGCCTTGCGCCGCCCATCAACACCATCGAGAGCCCGGCGCTGCTCTTCATCACGCGCATGCTGCAGCAAAGCGACATGGTGGCCGTGCTCGCGACCGACGTGGCGCGCTACTACGCCTCGCACGGCATCGTGTCGCTGCTGCCGCTGGACATGCCCTGCCACATGGACGCCTTCGGCATCATCACGCGCACCGACCGGCTGCTATCGCCCGCGGCGAAGGTGATGATGAAGGCGCTGAAGACGGCGAGCGTCAGCGTCTACGGGCGCAAGCTGGAGATGGAGATCGACTGAGGGGCGAGACGCCCCGTCTCGGCTTCAGGTCCAGCCGGCATCCACGGTGAATTCCTGCGCCGTGCACATCCTGGCGTCGTCCGAAGCGAGGAACAGCACCATGCGCGCGATGTCCTCGGGCATCAGCTTGTCGGGCAGGCACTGGTTGCGCTTGAGGGCCTGTTCGCCCTCGTCGTCGAGCCACAACTTGACCTGCCGCTCGGTCATCACCCAGCCCGGCGACACGGTGTTGATGCGGATGCGGTCGCGGCCCAGGTCCACCGCGAGGCCGCGCGTGAGGCCATTCACCGACGACTTGGCGATCGCGTAGCAGGGGTAGCCCGAGCCCTTGGTCTGCCAGCCGGTGGAGCCCAGGTTGACCACCGAGCCGAAGCCCAGTTTGCGCATGCCCGGCACCACCGACTGGATGGCGAAGAGCGCGGGCCGCTCGTTGATGGCCATGCGGTTGTCGTAGTAGTCGGGCGTGACCGATTCGAGCGTGTGGCGGTCGTCGCTCGCCACGTTGTTGACCAGCACCGCGAAGTCGCCGAGCTCGGCGGCCGCATCGGCAATGGCTTTCTGCAGCGCGGCGATGTCGCGCACGTCGCAGGCGCGCCACCACGGCGCGGCATGGCCGGCCTTTTCGATCTGCTGCGCGAGTGCCACGCTGGCACCTTCGGCGATGTCGACGAAGGCCACGCGCGCGCCCTGTTCGGCAAACGCGGAGACGATGGCCGCGCCGATGCCGCTGCCGCCGCCGGTGACGAACACGGTGCGGCCCTTGAGGCTGGGATGGATGGAAAGCTGGGGGAATTCAAGAAAAGTCTCCGGGGTGGGCATCTCAATACATTGCAATATGCATATCAATCGATGCCGTGATTTTCAATTTCAGTTATCAATATGCCTTGATACGATCCGCCGCGTCAAGAAGACAGACACGAACAGGAAAGAAGACCAATGAGCAATGAGACAAGCAGCCCCGTTCCCTCTCCTTCCGTCATCGGCCAGGCCGAGTGCATCTGGCCGGCAGGCGCCAACCTGGGCGAAGGCACCATGTGGTCGCAGCGCGAGCAGGCGCTGTACTGGATCGACATCCTCACGCCGCGCCTCTTCCGCTACGACCCAGCCACCGGCGCACAGCGCACCTGGAATTTCGACGAGGAGATCACCGCGATCGCCGAGCGCGCATCGGAACCAGGCCTGTTCATCACGCTGCGCCGCGGCTTCGCGCTCTTCGACACCACCGCGCCCGGCGACGAGGCGAAGCCGCACTACCTGCACCAGCCCGAGCCCGAACGCGCCGGCAACCGCTTCAACGACGGCAAGTGCGACGCGCGCGGCCGTTTCTGGGCCGGCAGCATGGACTTCGACTGCAAGGCACCCACCGGCGCGCTCTACCGCTACGACGCCGACGGCCGCTGCACGAAGCACGACGACGGCTTCGAGGTGACCAACGGCCCGACCTGGTCGGGCGACGGCCGCACCATGTACTTCAACAACACGGTGCTCAACAACCTGTACGCCTACGACTTCGACATGGAAGCGGGCACCGTGTCGAACCGCCGCGTGTGGCACCGCTTTCCCAAGCCCGACGGCCTGCCCGACGGCATGACCACAGACGCCGCCGGGCGCCTGTGGATCGCGCACTGGGGCGGCTCCTGCGTCACCTGCCACGACCCGGTGAGCGCGGCCGAGCTGTGCCGCGTCGCGATTCCCGCGAGCCATGTCACCGACTGCGCCTTCGGCGACGCCGACATGCGCACGCTCTACATCACGACCGCGCGCAACAGCCTCACGCCCGGGCAAGAAGCGGCCGAGCCGCTGGCGGGTGGACTCTTCAGGGTGCGCATCGACAGCCCCGGCCTGCCGGCCGCGCTGTTCGCGGGCTGAGAAAAAAGCAGGAAGGAACGGCGTCGGCGTGGACGTTGGCGTCGTTCCGGCGGAAATCGCCCCGGCGCGGTGAGAGGACAATCGGGCAGCCCATCGCAAACCATACCCACGACCATGTCCCGCCTCGACGACCCCCTCCACGACGCCGAAATCGGCTCCCGCGACAGCACGCTCGACACCACCCGCATCGACGACGTGCGCATCGGGGCGGTCCGTCCGCTCATCACGCCCGCGCTGCTGCAGGAGCGCGTGCCGGTGCGCGACAACACGCTGGCGCTGGTCGAGCGCAGCCGTGCGGAGATCGCCGACGTGCTGCACGGCCGCGACGACCGGCTGGTGGTGGTGGTCGGCCCATGTTCCATCCACGACCACGACCAGGCCATCGAGTACGCGCTGCGCCTGAAGAAGGTCGCCGACTCGCTGCAGGACGACCTGCTCATCGTGATGCGCGCCTATTTCGAGAAGCCTCGCACCACCGTCGGCTGGAAGGGCTACATCAACGACCCGCACCTGGACGGCAGCTTCGCGATCAACGAAGGCCTGGAGCGCGCGCGCCGCCTGCTGCTGGAGCTCACCACGCTGGGCCTGCCGACCGGCACCGAGTTTCTCGACCTGCTGAGCCCGCAGTTCATCGCCGACCTGATCGCCTGGGGCGCCATCGGCGCGCGCACCACCGAGAGCCAGAGCCACCGGCAGCTGGCCTCGGGCCTGAGCTGTCCGGTGGGCTTCAAGAACGGCACCGACGGCAGCGTGAAGGTCGCGGCCGACGCCATCCTCGCGGCCCGCGCGCCGCATGCCTTCATGGGCATGACCAAGATGGGCATGTCGGCGATCTTCGAGACGCGCGGCAACGACGACTGCCACGTGATCCTGCGCGGCGGCAAGGCGCCGAACTACTCGGCCGCGGACGTCGCCTCGAGCTGCGAGGCCCTGCTGGCCAACGGCCTGCGGCCTCAGGTGATGATCGACGTCTCGCACGGCAACAGCAGCAAGCAGCATCAGCGCCAGATCGTGGTGGCCGAAGACGTGGCGGCGCAGATCGCGGGCGGCGAGCGGCGCATCACGGGCATCATGATCGAGAGCCACCTGGAAGAAGGACGGCAGGACCTGAAGCCGGGCGTGCCGCTGAAGCACGGCGTGTCGATCACCGATGCCTGCATCGGCTTCGCGCAGACGGTGCCGGTGCTCGAAGGGCTGGCGTCTGCGGTCAAGGCGCGGCGGCGCCTGTCGTCGAAGGCCTGACGGCGGCAGCTTTGGAGCGTTGGGGGTGGCAGTGTTCAAGGCCGCAAGGCCTTGAACACGCCGGGTGAATGGCGACAGCGGCTGGCATCGAGGCGGTCCCTGAGCGGTGTTGTTCCCCCTCCTTCTTTTTGCCTCTACCAGCGCCGAACCGCTGTCGGGACGCAGTGTGCCCACGCGCGGTGAAGTCGAGGTGAAGTGCGTGCGGGAGTTTCGTGAAACGATACTCGGCGTCTTTCATCGCGACACCCGCGCATCGCCTTTTCGGCGACGACATCCACACATCGCACATGCCAGCGCTTCTTTCTTCTTACATCGGCAATCTTCTTTCCAGGCTCTTCGCGGGAGACACGCCGCCGCAGCGAGCGACGAAGGGGCAGGCAGGCATCCATCCCTGGCTCCAGGTCGGTGAACAGGTGACTGCCGATGTGCTGGCGGACGGCAAGATCATCGCGAGGCTGGAGCACACGGCAACGCTGCCGGGACTGAAGAAGCGGCCCTCGGTGGTGTTCGATCTGCCCGCCGGGCTCAGGCAACTCGAGCTGCGCGGCTCGCACGTCGATGCGCAGGGCAAAGCCGCTTCGTTCAAGCGGCGCTGGTCCGTGCTCGACATGGCCCGGATCTCTCACCCTCTCTACGATCAGGGCAAGCCCCTGGTCGAGCGCATACGCGCCTTCGCCGATCTCTCCGGGCTGGTGGAACCAAGCGAGGCTCTCCTGCCCGCCGGCACCACTGCCGAAGCCGCCCTGCTCGAAGCCGAAGCCCGCCTCGGCACCGCACTGCCATCGCCTCTGCGCACATTGCTGGCCGAGGCTGACATCCGGATCGACAACTCGTACTTCCTGCCGCCCCATCGCCTGCAGACAGCCGAGGGCCTGCTGCTCGGCCTCGGGGGCTACGACAGCAGCAATGGCGGCTTCGAGGCCCTGCTGCCTCCCTCCGTCCTCGCCCGCTACCGCCGCAGCGTGGCGGTGTTCGTGGAGATCGGCGACGGCCTCGGCGCCCTCGCCTGGGACCCGGAGGGCGTGGTCCCCAACGAGCCGCCCAACATCACCGGCGACCAGGGCAACCCCGGCGCACAACCCGCGACGCCGAACGAGGGCGTCTGGTACTGGCTGCATCAGGAACGCATCGCCGAGCCCGAACTGCTGCTGGACGACGACTACAGGCCGCAGACGGCCGAAGCCGCGCTGACCAGCGTCTTCAAGCGCTTCGCCCTCTCGCAGGCCGACTCGCCCGAGACCGAAGCGCAGGTGCTGATCGACACGGCCCACCCGCGCAACCTGCTGCAGCTGAGCTTCGACGAGCCGAAAAAGCCGAGGCTATGGCTGCGCAGCTACGACTACCACTACAGCCTCTACTGACTCCGGCAGCACACATCGCCCCCTTACACTGCCGCCCATGAGTACGCAGGGAGCAACCTCCTCCGTGCCCGAGGGCACGCTCGCGGGCACCGTTGCCCCGCCCGGCATTGCCGACTCCCATGCCCAGCTGGTCCGCGAACGCCTGCTGCGGCGCATGTTCGTGATGGGTCCGCCCACGGTGCTGACGGCGCTCGCGGCGGCCATCGCGATGGCGGGGGTGTTCTTCTGGATGACGCGCGGCCCAGGCGCGCTGACCTGGGGCATCGCGACCTGCGCGCTGCTCAGCCTCCGGCTGGTGTTCATGCGCTGGAACGCACGCCTCTATCCCGAGCCCGAATTCACGCTGCGCCAGCCCGACGGCGCATGGCGCTTCATGCTGCCGCTGGGCACCTACATGGCCATGTGGACGCTGGCGCCCTGGGCGCTGATGCCGCCCGGCACCGAATCGCCCACGCGCATCCTGATCCTGCTGCTGGGCATGTTCGCGGTGCTGATGGGTTCGGTGCCGGTGATCGCCACCTGGCGTGCGATGGTCCCGGTGGTCACGATTCCGCTCACGCTGGGCGTGGTCACGCGCTTCGCGTGGATGGGGGGCACCGACGGCTGGTTCGCCTGCGTGGTCGGCCTGCTGTTCGGCGGCTCGATGGCTCGTTATGCGCTGTCGCAGCACCAGCTCATCCGGCGCAGCCTGTCGGACCAGATCGACAAGGAGCTGCTGAGCGAGCAGCTGATGCGCCAGTCCTTCGAGCTGCAGCGCCTGAACCGCGAGCGCAGCCGCTTCTTCGCATCGGCCAGCCATGACCTGCGCCAGCCGGTGCATGCGCTGGCGCTGTTCTCGCGCTCGCTGGAGCGCGACCTCGCGGACCACCCGCTCGCCCCCGTGGCCGGCCGCGTGGTGCAGGCGACCGACGCGGTGAGCGGCCTGCTCAACGCGATGCTCGACATCTCCAAGATCGACGCGGGCACCGTGGTGCCCCGGCCCATGGAGATCGCGGTGGACCCGCTCTTCCTGCGGCTCGCGCAGCTCTTCGAGCCCCGGGCCCAGCAGGCGGGCCTGTCGCTGCGCTTCCACACCGCGCCCGAGTGGCTGCAGACCGACCCCGACCTGCTGCTGCGCGTGCTGACCAACTTCGTCGACAACGCGCTCAAGTACACGCGAAGCGGCGGCATCCTCGTGAGCGCGCGGCCGCGCGGCGACCGCCTGCGCCTGGCCGTGTGGGACACCGGCCTGGGCATCGCACCCGAGCACCTGCCCCATGTGTTCGACGAGTTCTACCAGGTCGACAATCCGCAGCGCGACGTGGCGCGCGGGCTGGGCATCGGGCTGGCCATCGTCAAGCGGCTGGTCGATCTGCTCAGCGGCGAGATCGGCGTGCGCTCGCGGCAGGACCGCGGCAGCGTGTTCTGGGTCGACCTGCCGCGCCGGCCGCCTGCAGCCCCGGCGGCGCTCCCGGCACCTGCCGCCGCCCCAGACACCTCCAGCGCGGACGCCACCGAACTTCCGCTCGTGCCTCCGCGCGTGCTGCTGCTCGACGACGAGCAGCCCGTGGGCGAAGCCGTGCGCATGTGGCTGGCCCCGTACTGCGAGCGCATCGAGATCACCAGCCGCGTGGCCGACGCCTGCGCGCAGGTGCGGGCCACGCCCGATGGCTTCGACGCCTTCATCATCGACTTCCGCCTGGCCGACCCGCAGGACGGCATCCAGGCGACGGCCGAGCTGCGCCAGCTCGCAGGCCGCCGCGTGCCCACCATCCTCGTCACCGGCGACACCGACCCCGAGCGCGTGCGCGCGGCCTATGCCAGCGGCCTGGTCGTGATGTTCAAGCCGGTGCAGCCCGAGGTGCTGCTGCGCACGCTGCACCAGATCATCCGCAGCGAGGCTAGGGAGCGGAGCTGACCGACCGCCTCAGCCCAGCAGGCTGAACCGATGCTCCGTCGCGCTGTGAAAGCGCTCCCCCGGCCGCAGCACCGTCGACGGAAATTCCGGCTGGTTCGGCGAATCGGGGAAATGCTGCGTCTCCAGGCACAGCCCGTCTCCCTGCCGCAGGCTCGCGCCCGCGCTGCCGAAGAGGCTGCCGTCGAGGAAGTTGCCCGAATAGAACTGCACGCCGGGCTCGCTGGTGTGCACTTCCATCACACGGCCGGAATCCTCATGTTCCAGCCGGGCCGCGAGCGCGAGGCCCTGTTCGGCGTGGGCACGGTCCAGCACCCAGTTGTGGTCATAGCCATGGGCCCGCATCAGCTGCTCGTGGCCTTCGCGGATGCGCTCGCCGATGCGGGTCGCGGTGCGGAAGTCGAAGGGGGTTCCGCCGACGTCGGCTGTCCCCAGCGGAATCAGCGTCGCATCGACCGGGCAGTAACGGCTCGCGGCGAGCATCAGGCGGTGATCCATCACTGAGCCGCTGCCCGCGAGGTTGAAGTAGTCGTGGTGGCTCAGGTTCAGCACGGTGGGACTGTCGGCGATGGCGCTGTAGTCGATGCGCCATGTGTTCGCCCTGGTGCTCAGCGTGTAGCGCAGCGTGAGCCGCACTTCTCCCGGGTAGCCCTCCTCGCCGTCGGCGCTGGTGTAGCTCAGTTCGATGGCGATGGCGTCGCCTCCTGTCTGCTGCGCCGAAAGGGGCACGATCTCCCAGTAGCGCTTGCCGAAGCCCGTCGCGCCGCCGTGCAGGGAGTTCGGGGCGTTGTTCAGGCCCAGCTGATGCTCCTTGCCATCGAGCGTGAAGCGCCCGTCCGCGATGCGGTTCGCATAGCGGCCGACGATGGTTCCGAGGTGCGGATGCGGTCCCAGGTAGTCGGCCAGCGACGGCAGGCCCAGCACCACGCTGCCGCTGCGCCCATGCCGGTCGGGCACGCGCAGCGCGGTGACGATGCCGCCGACGTTGATGGCGCTCAGGCTCAGCCCCAGGCCGTTGTCGAGCGTGTATTCGGTGACCGTGCGGCCGTCAGGCATGCGGCCGTATTCGCGCGAGGCGATGCTGCTTTTCTGTTCTCGATTGCTCATGTGTCCGGTGATCAGGGAAAGAGTGCCTCGCGCGCGCACTGCGAGGCGGTGTGCAGCGCGATGCGGTCCTTGAGGTCGTGAAAGTCGGGCGGCTCGGTCGCGTGGGTGCGCAACTCGATGCGGTGGCCGGCCTTGGCGACCGTGTCGGCGAAGCGCTCCTGCAGCGCGTAGGGCGTGTTCCTGTCCTCGCGGTTGCCGATCAGCACGATGCGCCGCGCCGGGTCGCGCACGATGCCGCTCACATGGTCGAGCGGGTCGTAGAACTGCGTGCTGCCGGTGGTGTCGGTGCGGCCGTCCTTCGATCGGCCCAGCATGCGGGCGCGCTCCAGCAGCCCGTAGGCGCCCGATGTGAGCACCGCGCAGGCCACGCGCGTGCGTCCCATCGTGAGCAGCGCGGCGCCAGCCGTGGCGCCGCCGCTGTGGCCGACGATGACGATGCGCTGCAGCCGGTGGCGCTGCATGAGCGCGTCGAGCGCGGCATCGAGCGCATGGAACTCGACGAGCTGGCGGCGCTTGCGGTGATCGCCCGAGGAGCCGTAGGTGCCGGGCCGCGCCACGAAGATCCACGGCACGCCCGCGCGGTCGCGGCTGCGCTGCGCGTCGAGCGTGCGCAGCTCTTCGGTGTTCTCGGGAATGCGCGTGGGCGCCTGGTCCATCACGCCGTCGCGGTCGCCCGAGAACTGCACGATGGCGATGCGCGCGCCATCGATGTCGTCGCTCGCGAAGTAGCGGATGCACGACGGCCCCTCGGCGGTCTGTACCCACAGGAAACCGTTGCGGTCGGGGCAGCGGGCACGGTCGGCGGGCTGGTTCCAGTACAGCACGTCGTCGGCGCCGGCGGCGAAGACGCGCGGCACATCGGGCCCGGTGCGCTGGGCGCAAGCGGTCTGCGCCAGCGCCACGAACAGCAGCACGAAGCGCAGTCTTCGAAGCGTGTGCAGCAGCTTCATAGTCTTTGCAGGAGCTCCGGGATGCTGCCGAAGTCGCAGCCGACGCGATCGCCCTTCACCAGCACGAGGTCGCCATTGCGCAGCACGCCGCCCAGGTAGCCCGCGAGCTGCGCGGCGTCGTCGAAATGCGGGCCGAGCAGTTCACCCGGTACCTCCTCGCGCAGCCAGCGCATCTCGTCGCCGTGCGTCACCAGGTGCTGGATGCCCGAGGCCAGCAGCGGCGCCGCCAGGCTGCGGTGCATGGCCTCGGCATCCTTGCCGAGATTGACGATGCGCCCCAGCACGCCGATCTTGCGCAGCACCGGGCCGCTGTCGGCGCGCTGCCAGGTGCGCACGAACTCCATGGCGTTGCGCATCGACATGACCTCGGCGTTCCAGCTGTCGTCGATCAGCGTGGCCTGCACGCCGGCCTGCGTGCGCAGCGCGCGCACCTGCATCACCGAGGCCGGCAGGCGAACATGCGGCATGCGCGCGCAGGCGGCTTCGCCGTCGAAGCCCATGGCCAGCAGCGCCGCGAACGCGAGCAGCGAATTGCGCACCAGCCCCGCGCTCTCGACCGGGAACAGGTACTCGAAGGTGCGCCCCGGCACGGCAACGCGCACCCGGCATCCGCCGCCGGGCTCGGGCCGGGTGTCGATCAGTCGCACGTTGGCGTCCGGCCCGCTGCCCACCACCCAGATCGCGCCGGCCGTCAGCGCCGCGGTGTCGACCACCTGGCGCAGGCATGGAATGTGGTCGGGCACGATGGCCACGCCGCCGGGCTCCAGTCCGAGGAAGATGCGCGACTTGTACGCGGCCGTGAGTTCGAGCGTCGATGCCTGGCGGGTCTGGGAAAGGCCGATCTCGGTGACGATCGCCACGTGCGGCCGGGCCACCAGCGAGATGGGCCCACGGTCCATCCACAGGCTGCTCTGCGCCATTTCGAGGATGCACACGTCCACGTCGGGGCCGAGATTCGCCAGCATGGCGGGCACGCCGACGCGCGAGTTGTAGTTGTCGATGGTGGTGTGAACGCGCGCACGCTCGGGCAGCAGGTCGCGCACCATCGCGATGGTGGACGACTTGCCCACCGTGCCGGTCACGCCCACCAGCAGGCCCTTGTAGCGTTCGCGCGCGGCGCGGCCCATGGCGATCATCGCGGCGATGGGGTCTTCCACCTGCAGCAGCGGGAAGGCCGCGTCGAGCCCTTCGACCGGGCGCGCGACCACGGCGCCGGCCAGTGCGGAATACAGCCGGGGCAGTTCGAGATGCCGGTCCCAGTTTTCGGCGCGCGGCTTGCTGTAGCTCTCGTGCACGGCCAGCGTGCGGAAGTCGGACGCGATGAAGAGCGAAGGCTTCGGCAGCAGCCCCATGTGCACCGGCCCGCGCACCACCGAGTTGGCGAACCAGCCCGGCGGCGGCTCCACAAGCCACCGGCCGCCCGTTGCCTGTTGCAGCTGTTCGGCCGTCCAGACCGGCTCGGGGCTGGCGCCGGGGCGGTCGGCCGCGAGCACGGGCGCGGGGCGCTGCGGCAACGGCGTGGGCATCTCCGGCACGCGCAGCCCGCACCATAGCGCGAGACGCCGTGCCGGCGGGAGCTCGGGCCATTCGCCGCGCACGCTCACCGCGAGTTGCAGCACGTCGCTTTCGAGCAGACCCGCGCGCGGCGGCCGCAGGCCATAGCGGTCGCGGTAGATGCGCCCGGGTTCCCAGCGGCTGGTGGGCCACATCCAGTCGCAGGGGTCGTGGTCCATGCCCTCGCCCCACGCCGGCATGCGGGTGCTGCGCATCGGCAGCGCGCGGAAGTGCAGGCGCAGGTCGGCGGCGACGGGTGCGTCGACGCTCCAGAACGATTCGACCCACAGCATGCGCCGCCCGACGATCTGCCGCGGCACGCAGCGCAGCCCGACCAGGCGCAACGGCCCGAACTGCAGCGGCGCGATGCGTGCTTCTTCGGGCACCGCATCCACCAGCCACTCCGGCCGAGGCTCGGGCAGGGCCGCAATGGCGCGGGCAGGCTGGAAGGCCGGCGCGCCGGCACTGGCCGGGTCCGCATGGAACGCGGGCCGCTCGGGCGGCGACAGGCGCACCGTGCAACGCCCGCCCGGCAGCTGGCTCATCTGCGTGCCGAGCGCGCCGCACTGCACGGCGAAGCGTTCGCTCAGCGCCCGCGCCTCGTCGCCTTCGAGCTGCCGCGAGAAGCCGAAGCCCACGCCCACGGGCGTGAACATCACCTCCTCCACGCCGCGTGGGCTCAGCTTCAGCGTGAAGACGCCGGAGTCGGCGAAGTCGTTGCGCACCGAATCGAACAGCAGGTCGCCGGCGTCGTGCAGGATCGGCCTGCCCTTGTAGGTCTCGATGCCCTGCAGCACGTGCGCCGACGTGCCGAGCACCGCGTCCGCCCCGGCATCGACGATGGCATGGCCGACGGCGATCTCGGCCTGCGTGGGTTCGGTCTCGAGGTTGGCGCCCCAGTGCACCGCCACCAGCACCACATCGGCCTCGCGGCGCGCGGCCTCGATGCGCGGCGTGAGCGTGGCGGTCCAGGCGGCGGGGTCCTCGAGCGGCAGCCACGCGGCGCCCGCGCGCTCGGCGCTGGCGGCAAAGCGCGGCTGCGTGGCGTCGAGGGAGAAAAGCGCCACGCGCACGCCGCCCGCGCGGCGGAAGGCCGGGCGCAGCGCGGCCTCCAGGGTGCGGCCGGTGCCGGCGTGGGCGATGCCCGCGACCTGCAGCAGGGCCTGCTGCTCCATCAGTGCCTCGGGGCCGTAGTCGCCGCTGTGGTTGTTGGCGGTGGCGACCATGCCGATGCCGGCCTCGGTCAGCACCGCGAGCATCTCGGGTCGGGCACGGTAGTAGTACGGGCCGGCCTCGCCCTTGTCCACCCCCTGCTCGCCGACGGTGGCGACAACGCATTCGAGGTTGACGATGCCGAGGTCGGCTTCGCGCAACGCGGCGATGTCGCCGAGCATCCGGTGCGCGCCGCCGAGGTCCTTCAGCCGGTAGTGCTGGCGGCGCGAGAGGTTCACGTCGCCGCCCCATGCGACGGTGCCGGTGGCGCTGCCGGCGGCATCAACCGCTGCTGCGCCCTCGCCCGCCTTCAGCATGCGGTGGTACGCCACGTAGCCCGAGAGGTAGTGCTCCACGTCGTCGATGCGCACGCGAAAGCTGTGGTGCTTGATGAAGAACGATCCGGCGATGCGCGCCGGATTGCGGAAGAACATCGCCAGCTCGGGCCAGAAGTGGCCGTTGGCGAGGTAGCGCGCGCGGTATTCGAGCGCGCGGTCGAACCTGTCGCGGTCGAGCCCGGCCAGCAGGGGGCGCAGCTCGGGGTCGGCCTCCAGCCGCAGCACCATGTCGCGCGCGGCCATCATCAGTTCGAGCAGCGTGGGGAAGGTGGTGATGCGCTCCAGCACGAAGTCGAGATAGCCCGCCACGTTCTGCAGGCCGAAGCGGTAGTAGCGCAGCTCGGGCCTGTAGCGCGTGAGCTCGTTGACGCAGTAGCTCAGCCAGTGGTCGTGCGCGCGCCAGTGCTCGGCGGCAATGAAGTGCTCGAAGGCCTTCTCGACCACCGCGAGCCAGCGCGCGTCGCGCGTGAGGCCGTACAGGCGCATCAGCCCGAAGGCAGCCTCGCCGTCGTAGTAGATGACCCGGAACTTGTCCTTCACGTCGAGCGCGGGCGCATTGAGCACGTGCACGAAGCTGCCGGTCTCCGGGTCCTGCATGTGGCGGATGCCGAGCGCGAGCTGCTCCAGCAGCGGCAGGTATCGCTCGTCCCCAGTGAGCTCGGTGTACTTGACCAGCGCGAGCAGGCACACGGCATTGCCGCCGAGCTTGATCTCGCTGCCGATGTCCAGCAGGTAGGCCGCGCGCGTGCCGTCGGGCAGGTTGGCCGGGCGGATCAGCGTACCGGCAAGGAAGGCCAGCGAGCGGTCGATGGCGGCCTTGAGCGTGTCGTTGCGCGTGAGCTCCCACGCTTCGAGCATCGCGTAGGTCGAGCTTGCGTGGCGCAGCGTGTTATAGGTGGGAATGGTGCGGTCGAAGCAGGGGAACCAGCCGTAGTGGAACTCGCCTGTGGGCTTGACCTGCGCGGCGAGGTAGTTGCCCGCGTCGTCGATCAGCGCATGCACCTGCCGCGCGTTCCAGTCGCCCAGTTCGCGAAAGCCCGCGGCCTGCCCTTCGGCGGTGATGGGCCACGCGCCATTGGCATCGACGTACACGGCCCGCGTGGTGAAGCACCACACCGGCGCCGCGTCGTCCGAAGGAAAGTCGAGCTCGCGGCCGAAGCGCCGCTTGGTGTGCAGCCGCAGGTTGCCGGTGTTGGGCTCTGCGTGCTCCACGTCGCCGTTGTAGAGCACCGCGCTGCCGTGCATTTCCTGCGCGAGCAAGGCGAACTCGAAGCGAGCATCGAAGGCGATGCCCTCGTTGAAATAGTTGCGCTTGGTCTGCGCCAGCCTTGTCTGCAGCTCGCCCCAGCTCATGGGCACGACCTTGTCGACGACCTCGGCGCGCAGTCGCTGCGGCGGCTGCGGGCCGCGCCTGGCCTGCGTGGTGATGGCGTCGGCTGCGGCGCGCCATGCGGCGTCGATGTCGGCGCCCCGGCCCGAGGCCACGCGGGCCCGGCTGTTGTCCTCGCCGATGGCGAAGAAGACCACGCACCCCGCCTCGGCGGTGGCCGGTGCCGCAGAGGGCAGCACGCCCGCCGGGTCCGCCAGGGCCTGCCTGGCGCGGTTCAACAGATCTGCAAGTGGATTCTTCGGGTCGTGATTCATGCAGCCGCGAATGATGACAGGCCGGGGCACGGCCCGCCATCCCGTCGATCCATGGGATTTGCGCGCAGCCTGACCGGTGGCTGACCGTCGTTCGTCTTGCCGAGCAACCCGCGCTCGGACGAACGCGACCTCAGGCCCAGGCGTCCATCACTGCTTCTCTCACCGCCTCGACCGCAACGGGCCTGCGCGCGCCAGCCGGCGCAACCCAGCACAGCCACGTATGCGAACGCCATCCCTTCCATATCGCGAGCTCGCCGTTGCGCTCGCCCTGCTCCGCCTGGTCGAGGCGCATCAGCCCCGCGCCCATGCCGCTCGCGACCATGCTGCGAATCGCGCTCTCGCCATCGGCCGTGCGGCCCTGGCGGTATTCGCGGCCCGCGCCCGCGAAGAGCTTCTCGAGATGCACGCGCAGGATGCATGAAGGCGGCGTGCCCACCCATGGCAGGCTGGTGATCTCGTCGAGCGACAGTTCCGGGTTGGCTTCGGCCACGGGCGGCGGCAGCGCCACCACAAGGTCGACCGCGCCGAGGCGGCGCAGCTCCAGCCCCTCGAGGTGCTCTGCGTCGCTGAGCACGTAGGCACAGTCGAGGTCGCCGCGCTGCACGGCCGACAGCGTCTCGTACGACAGCCCCTGCCTCAGCTGCAGCGCCACCTGCGGATGCCGCTGCGCCAGCTTCACCAGCACCTCGCCCAGCCGCAGCGCGACCGGATCGACGACCGTGCCGAAGCGCACCACACCCTGCGCCGCCCCGCGCAGCTGGTCGGCCGCCGAGCGCATGCGCATCGCGGAAGCCAACGTACGCTCGGCCTCATCGAGCAGGCTCACGCCCGCCTCGGTGAGCGACATGCCGCGAGGCGTGCGCTCGAACAGCTTCACGCCGAGTTCGTCCTCCAGCGCCTTGAGCTGGGCGCTGACTGCCGGCGCGCTGGTGAACACGCGCTCGGCGGCCCGGGTCAGGCTGCCCTCGCGGGCGATGGCGACGAAGGTCTTGAGTTGGTAGAGCTCCATGGCTGCCGATTGTGAGCGCCGGCGCCGGATGCGTCCGTTCGCTTTTTTGGAGCCCCCTGTCCAAAGATGCGAATGGAAATTCCGGCCTTCGGCGCCGATTCTCGGGACATCGATTCATCGCAAGAAAAGGCTGGTTTCCCATGTCCCGTCGCCAACGCATCGCCGGCACCGCCGCGCTGCTGCTCGCCACCTCCGGGTGGGGTTCCCTGTTCCTCGTGAGCAAGGGCGTGCTCCACCATGTCGAACCCGTGTGGTTCACGCTGATCCGCTACACGCTGTCGGCGCTGCTCTTCGTGCTGCTGGTCCTGCCGCGCGGCGCCGCCCCATGGCGCAAGCTGCGCCAGCATGCGGGACCGCTGGCGCTGCGCGGCGCCGCGGGCTTCGGCGTGTTCAGCGTCATGCTGCTGGTGGGGCTCGCGCATTCGGTGCCTTCGCATGGAGCGGTCATCATCGCCACCACACCCATGACCACGCAACTCGTGCGCTGGGTGCTCGACGGCGTGCGCCCATCGCGAACCACCCTGCTGACCAGCGCGCTGGCGCTGCTGGGCGTGGCGACGGTCTCGGGGCTGCTGCTCGGGGGCGCAGGATCGGCGAGCGGATCGAGCACGCTCCTCGGCGACGCGATCGCTTTCGGCGGCACGCTGGGCTGGGTCTGGTACACGCGCGGCACCACGCGCTTTCCGGAACTCGACGTGATCGAGTACACCGCGCTCACGGTGCTGGCCTCGTGGCCCGTGCTGCTGGCGGCGGCCGTCGGCGCTTCGCTGCTGGGCTGGTCCGCAGTGCCGAGCGCGGAGGGCCTGCGCCTGTCATGGCACGCGCTGCTTTTCGTGGGCGTGGTGCCTTCAGCCATCTCGGTGCTGGCTTTCAACTACGGCGTGCGTGCGCTCGGTGCCGTCACGGGCACGGCGTTCCTCAACTTCGTGCCGGTGTCGGCGCTGCTGATGAGCGCGGCAATGGGCAGGCTGCCCACGGTGGGCGAGGCCGCCGGCATGGCGATGGTGATCGCCGCGCTGCTGATCCATACCGCATCGAGCCGCAAGGCTTCCGCCGCAGTGGCTGCACCGATCGCGCCTCCGCAGCAGAATTACCGGACCTGTGGAGCCACACCCTCATGAGCATCAGCGACAGCAGCCCCCGAAGCCATCTTTTCGAGCCTCTTCGGCTCGGCCCCCTCCAGATCGACAACCGCATCGTCATCGCGCCGATGTGCCAGTACTCCGCCACCGAAGGCACGCCGGGCGACTGGCACCTGATCCATCTGGGCCATCTGGCGCTCTCCGGCGCGGGGCTGCTGATCATCGAGGCGACGGCGGTGGAGGCCGAAGGGCGCATCTCGCCCGGCGACCTCGGGCTGTACTCCGATGCCAACGAAGAAGGGCTGGCCAGGGTACTCCACGCGATGCGCGCGCACTCGCCGGTCAAAGTCGCAATCCAGCTCGGCCACGCGGGGCGCAAGGCTTCGAGCCGCGCGCCGTGGGAAGGCGGCAAGCAGATCCGCCCCGGCGAACCCGGCGGCTGGAAGGCCTGGGCGCCTTCGGCCGTGCCACACGCACCCGGCGAAGACCCGCCGATCGCGCTCGACGCGGCCGGGCTGGCCCGCGTGCGCGAGGCCTTCGTGGCCGCCGCCCGCCGCGCAGCACGGCTGGGCCTCGACGGCATCGAGATCCATGCGGCGCACGGCTACCTGCTGCACCAGTTCCTCTCGCCCATCGCCAACCACCGCGAGGACGAATACGGCGGCAGCCTGGAGAACCGACTGCGCTTTCCGCTCGAAGTCTTCGACGCGGTGCGCGAGGTATTCCCCGCCGACCGGCCGGTGTGGGTGCGCGTGTCGGCCAGCGACTGGGTGCCCGGCGGCTGGGACCTGGACAGCACCGTCGCCTTCTCGCAAGCGCTCCAGGCACGCGGCTGCGCGGCCATCCATGTGTCCAGCGGCGGCGTGTCGCCGCAGCAGTCGATCACGCTGGGCGCTGGCTACCAGGTGCCGTTCGCGCAACGCATCAAGGCCGAGGTCGGGCTGCCGACCATCGCGGTGGGGCTCATCACAGAACCCGCGCACGCCGAAGCCATCATCGCCAACGGCCAGGCCGATGCGGTGTCGCTGGCGCGCGCGATCCTCTATGACCCGCGCTGGCCGTGGCATGCGGCTGCCGAGCTGGGCGCGCGGGTGAAGGCGCCCCACCAGTACTGGCGCTCGCAGCCGCGCGAGTTCAAGGATCTGTTCGAGAACGCGGCTTTCGGCGCGCGGTAGGCCGCCCCGTTGCCCTTAACATGCCGGCCGGCGTTGCGTGCCAGCCGGCATGTGCGCGTTCACCGACTCCATCCGACGCGCATGAAGCAGCCCTCCTCTCCGCCGACCGCCACGCCCCTGGAAGCACTGGGCATCGTGGCACTGTGCTTCGGCTGGTTCATCATCGGCTCGCTGTGGTCGGTGAGCGCCGGCTTCCGCGACGCTTCATTCGACGACGCCTCGCTCTTCGGCATCGTGGCCTTCGAGCTGTTCGTTGGCCCGATCGCCCTGCTCATTCTGCGCAGCCGGGGCTATGCGGTGCGCGACCTGCTGCCCTCGCCTTCGCTGAAGGGCTGCGGCGTGGGGGCGCTGCTGTACCTCGCTGCCCTGCTGGCTTCCGTGATCGTGCTTTCACCGCTCGCCGACGGCGCGGCCACGCAGCCTATTGAACGCATGATGGAAGCGGCGCGGCCTTCGATGGCGATGGTCCTCGCGCTGTCGGTAGTCAACGGCCTGTACGAAGAGATCTTCCTGCTGGGCTATCTGCAGAAGGGCCTGCGCCACCACGGCGCCTCCTTCGCGCTGGGCGTGAGCGTGCTGGTGCGGGTGCTGTACCACCTCTACCAGGGGCCGCACGGCGCGCTGTCGCTGGCGGTGGTCGGCATCGTGTTCGGCGTGTTCTACCTGCGCACCGGCTGGCTCTGGCCGGTGGTGTTCGCGCACATGCTCGCGGACACGCTGCCCTTTCTCTGAACCGGCCCGCCGCACGCAGCCGCCCCTCAGGCCGGCCTGAGGGCGCTCAGCCAGAACAGCTTCTGTCGCATCGAAAGCAGTTCGCCGCCTTCGATGCGGCGGTGCAGGTGCTCCAGCGCGGGCCGGCACGCGTCGACGCCGAATTCGGGGCAGACATAGGGCACCTGCTTCAGGTACCACGCGAAGGCGTCGATGTCGGCGAAGGCGATCAGCTTGGCGCCCTCCGCGCCGTCCTCCACGGCGAAGCCTGCGCGCTCCAGCTGCGCGACGGCGGTGTCGAGCTTCCAGCGCGGCTGCGTGGGCATCGACAGGCCGAGCAACGCGTAGCAGTCGGCGTTGAAGTCGGACGCGACCTGCTGGGTGACGAAGCGCCCGCCCGCCGCGAGGATGCGATGGACCTCGGACGGCACGAAGGACTCGTGCCGATTGACGACGAGGCGGAACGAGGCATCAGCAAAGGGCAAGTGCGGCAGGCGCGCCTGCCCGGCGCCATCCTGCTGCGATGCGTTGTCGTCCGCGCCCTCGACCTCGACCACTTCAACGCCCAGCGGCGCCAGCCGTTCGCGCGCGACGGCGACGTTGGGCGCCCATCCCTCGGTTGCCACGGTGCGCGGCGGACGGAAGGCCAGGCGGCTGAGCCATTCGCCGCCGCCCGTGCCCATGTCGAGCAGGTCGGGCGACCGGCGCGCGTGCGCTTCGACGGTGCGCTCGAAATGCCATGGCGGCGGCGCCGTGGTGATGCGGCCGCCGAAGGACAGATCCCAACCGACGAGCAGGCTGGCCTGCGCCTGCCGCAGTAGCTCGTCGAAGCGGCCGTGCGTCGCGCCGGCCTTCACTTCAGCTCGCGGTAGAAGAAGGTGGTGTCGCAAGGCTCGCCCTGCGGCAGCAGCGCGAAGCCGGGGATCGTTCCCACCCGCACCCAGCCCGAGCGTTCGTAGAGCCGCTCGGCGTCGGCACTCGACGTGTCGAGCACCAGCAGCGTCTTGCCGCGCTCACGCGCCACCCGTTCGGCCGCCTTCATCAGCAGCCCGCCGACGCCGCGGCGGCGCGCGCGGCGGTGCACGAGCATCTTGGCGACCTCGCCGCGGTGCGGCTGGTTCTCGGGCTGCGCGAGCACCACCTGCACCGTGCCGAGGATGCCTTCCTCGTCCTCCGCCACCAGCAGCGCGCGTTCGCCGCTGTCCACGCCGGCGGCCACGTTGCGCCAGAAGGCCTGCGCGCGCTCCTCGCTCAGCGGGTGCATGAAGCTCACCGAGGCGCCGCCATCGACGCAATCGGCCAGCACGGCGGAAAGGTCGCGCAGCTGCGCTTCGGAAATGGTGTCCAGCAGGCGGATGGCCGGGGCGGTGCCGGCGGAAACGGTCGTCATGCTCATCTCCAGGAAGAAGGGGCGGTCGCGATCACCACGGCGTAGCGGGTGCTCTTGCGCGAGGGGTTGTGATAGCTGGTCGGGCGGTCGAGCACCATCGCCAGACAGTCGCCGGTGGCGAGCCGGTGCTGCTCGTCGCCCACCGTGAGTTCGATGACTCCATCGAGCACCCACACCTGCTGGTGGATGAGTGGCTCGCGCGCCGAGGTCTCGTAGGCCACACGCGCGCCGGGCGGAAACTCCACCTCGACGATCTGGATCGGCGACGCGAAGCCGCTGGGCGACACGTTTCTGCGCAGGTAGCCGGAGTGCGGATCGCGCCACTGCAGTTGGTCGGCCAGCCGCGAGACCGGATCGGCAGCCGGCGCCGGCGCCTCGAACAGCGAAGCCAGCGACACGCCGAGGCCGGTCGCGAGCTTTTCGAGCACCACGGCGGTGGGGCTGCTTTCGCCGCGCTCGATGAGCGAGATCATCGAGCGGCTCACGCCGCAGTGCGTGGCGAGCGCATCGAGCGAGAGGCCCCTTGCCGCGCGCAGGTCTCGCACACGCTGGGCGATTCGGTCGTTGAGGCCGGACGGGGTTTCCGCCTCGGCCGATTCCTTGATTTCCTTCATATTGGATGAAATGTCCACCATAAAGGAAATCACGTCAAGCCCGCCGGCAGGCTCCTCCGGTCAGCGCGACGGCCCGACCAGCGCAGCGCGCGCGGCCTCGGAGGGAAACACGCAGGCCACATCGTGCGCGCAGCCCGGCACCACCACGACCTCACGGCGCTTGTCCGGCGCAAGCAGCTTGCGGTCGTACTCCGCATAGGCCAGGCCGCGCTGCATGCGGAACGAGCCTTGCGCAAGAGCAGCGCATGATTTGTCGAGCACGCGGTACGCGGTGCCCTTGGCATCGTTGCTGTCGAGCGCGCCTTCCAGATAGCTGATGTCGGCCTGCGCGTACTGCTGGCGTGCTTGTGCTGCGGTGCGGCCGAGCCAGGCGGGCAGGTCGTCGGTGCCGTATTTCCAGCGGTTCATCTGCGGACATGCTGCGTCGTCGGGCACGGCGAAGCCGGTCACGGAAGCGCCGTCGGCGGAGAACTGCGGGCGCACCGGGTCGAAGTAGAGCCAGGTGCTCGGGTCAGCGACCACGTAGCGCATGGCCGGCTTGCCGTCGTGCTGCGTGAAGGCGATGTAGCGCTGCACGAATTGCCCGCCGGCCGAGAAGCCCGCGACGGTGATGGTGCGCAGGCTGGGCCAGCGCTGCGCGATGTCGGCCACCAGCGCGTCCATCACGGCGAAGGACCCGACGCGGTTGCCCGAGGCCGAGCGCGCGCCTTCGAGCCAGGAGCCGCAGGTCCACAGCAGGTCTCCGGGTTGCGCGACAGGCACTCCCACTGTGTTGCAGCGGCCGGCCACCGCCTTGTCGGCCGCGACCTGGAAGAGCGGCGCGATCACCAGCGTGTCGCCGAGAGCATCGGCGTTGCGAAGGGTGCGCAGCGCGGCTTCGAATGTCTTGTTGGCATCGCGCGAATGGCCGTGCATGGCGATGAGCGCGCGGGTCGGCCCGGCGGGAGCGTCTGGATCGAGCGACGAGTAGTAATGCAGCGCGCCGCCGGCCCCCGGCGGCGCGAAGCTGCGGAAGCAATCGGCAGCGGCCGAATTCAGGCAGGTAGACGCATCGGCCGTTGCCGCATCCGCAGGCCATGGCGTGATGCATGCGACGGCGAGGGCCAGGGAAAGGAACCGTCTGTGGCTGAGCATGTTCTTGCGACTCCCGGGATGGAACGGAATGGAAGCGGATTCTCTGCCCGCCGCATCCAGCGAAGCTGACTTGCACCGCAGCTTTACATAGCGATTTGCTCTGCCGAAGCGCTTCTCTTCGAACACAAATTCGGCAACAGGACGCGGATCATCCAACAAACCCCACCACGGACCGCCATGAACCCCGACCCCCTGCCCTCTTCCTTCGCGGCCTTCGCCGACGGACTGCCATCCGACCCTTCGCCGCTGCGCGCCCGCATCACCGCGGCCTGCCGCCGCCCCGAACCGCAGGCACTGCCGCCCCTGCTCGCGCAGGCCCGGCTGCCCGAAGGCCAGGCGGAAGAGGCGCAGGAACTCGCCTACCGCATCGCCCGGCAGCTGCGCGAGCGGAAAAGCTCGGGCGGCCGCGCCGGCCTCGTGCAAGGGCTCCTTCAGGAATACGCGCTGTCGTCGCAGGAAGGCGTGGCGCTGATGTGCCTGGCCGAGGCGCTGCTGCGCATTCCCGATGCGGGCACGCGAGACGCGCTGATCCGCGACAAGATCGCGCACGGCCAGTGGCAGTCGCACGCGGGCCGCAGCCCCTCGGTGTTCGTCAACGCGGCGACCTGGGGCCTGCTGCTCACCGGCAAGCTGGTGGCAACCCACAGCGAGGCCAGCCTGTCGACCGTGCTCACGCGGCTGATCGGCAAGGGCGGCGAGCCGCTGATCCGCAAGGGCGTGGACATGGCGATGCGGATGATGGGCGAGCAGTTCGTCACCGGCGAGACCATCGGGCAGGCGCTGGCCAACGCGCGCGAACTGGAGGCGCAGGGCTTCCGCTATTCGTACGACATGCTCGGCGAGGCGGCGCTGACCATGGAGGATGCGCAGCGCTACCGCGTCGCGTACGAGCAGGCCATCCATGCGATCGGCAAGGCGTCGGCGCGGCGCGGGGTGTACGAGGGCCCGGGCATTTCCATCAAGCTGTCGGCGCTGCACCCGCGCTACAGCCGCGCGCAGCATTCGCGCGTGATGGCCGAGCTGTACCCGGTGCTGCGCGAACTCGCGCTGCTGGCGCGGCAGTACGACATCGGCCTGAACATCGACGCGGAGGAAGCCGACCGACTGGAGCTCTCTCTCGACCTGCTGGAGCGCTTGTGCTTCGAGCCCGGGCTCGCGGACTGGAACGGCATCGGCTTCGTGGTGCAGGCCTACCAGAAGCGCTGCCCCTTCGTGATCGATTTCGTGATCGACCTCGCGCGCCGCAGCGGCCACCGGCTGATGGTGCGGCTGGTGAAGGGGGCCTACTGGGACAGCGAGATCAAGCGCGCGCAGCTCGACGGCCTCGACGGCTACCCGGTCTACACGCGCAAGGCCTACACCGACGTGTCGTACCTCGCCTGCGCGCGCAAGCTGCTCGACGCGCCCGAGGCCGTGTACCCGCAGTTCGCCACGCACAACGCGCACACGCTCGCCGCCATCTACACGATGGCCGGGCCCTCGCGCTACAGGCCGGGGCAGTACGAGTTCCAGTGCCTGCACGGCATGGGCGAGCCGCTTTACGAGCAGGTGGTGGGGCCGCTCGCGCGGCCGTGCCGCATCTACGCGCCGGTGGGCACGCACGAGACGCTGCTGGCGTACCTCGTGCGCCGGCTGCTGGAGAACGGCGCGAACACCTCCTTCGTGAACCGCATCGCGGACCCGACGATTTCGCTGGAAACGCTGGTGGAAGACCCGGTCGCGACGGTGGAGCACATGGCGGTGCAGGAAGGCACGACGGGCCTGCCGCATCCGGCCATCCCGCTGCCGGCTACGCTGTACGGAACGCAGCGCGCCAACTCGCGCGGGCTCGACCTTGCGAGCGACGACAGCCTGCGCGCGCTGGGCCATGTGCTGAACGAGAGCGCGGAGGAGCAGTGGCGCGCGGCGCCGATGCTGGCCGAAGCCGCGTCCGCTGGCGAGACGGCGAACGTGCTGAACCCCGCCGACCACCGCGACATCGTCGGGCAGGTCCAGGAAGCCACGCTCGCCGATGTCGAATCGGCCATCGCGCAGGCCCACGCCTTCGCGCCGGCATGGGCCGCCACGCCGCCCGCCGAACGCGCCACGCTGCTCGAACGCGCCGCCGACAAGCTCGAACAGGGCATGCCCCGCCTGCTCGGGCTGCTGACGCGCGAGGCCGGAAAGACGTACGCCAACGCCATCGCTGAAGTGCGCGAGGCGGTGGACTTCCTGCGCTACTACGCGGCGCAGGCGCGCGGCGATTTCTCCAACGACACGCACCGCGCGCTCGGCCCCATGGCCTGCATCAGCCCGTGGAACTTTCCGCTGGCGATCTTCACCGGCCAGGTGGCGGCTGCGCTGGCGGCGGGCAACCCGGTGCTGGCCAAGCCGGCCGAGCAGACGCCGCTGGTCGCGGCCGAGGCGGTGCGCGTGCTGTGGGAAGCCGGCGTTCCCCGCGCGGCGGCGCAGCTGCTGCCCGGCCGCGGCGAGACGGTGGGCGCCGCGCTGGTGGCCGATGCGCGCGTGCAGGGCGTGATGTTCACCGGCTCCACCGAGGTCGCGCGCATCCTGCAGAAGACGCTGTCGCAGCGCCTGGGCGTGCACGGTGCACCGGTGCCGCTCATCGCCGAGACCGGCGGGCAGAACGCGATGATCGTCGACTCCTCCGCGCTGGTTGAACAGGTGGTGGCCGACGTGATGGCCTCCGCCTTCGACAGCGCCGGCCAGCGCTGCTCCGCCCTGCGCGTGCTCTGCGTGCAGGAAGAAGCGGCCGACCGCGTGGTCGCGATGCTCAAGGGCGCGATGGCCGAGGCCGCCATCGGCAACCCCGCGCGGCTCGCGGTGGACGTGGGTCCGGTGATCGACGCCGAGGCTCGCGACGGCATCGAGCGCCACGTCGAGGCGATGCGCACGCGCGGCCACGCGGTCTTCCGCCAGGGCCGCGAACATGGGCAGGACACGCGCCACGGCACCTACGTGATGCCCACGCTGATCGAGCTCGACGGCATCGCCGAGCTGCAGCGCGAAGTGTTCGGGCCGGTGCTGCACCTCGTGCGCTACCGCCGCCGCGACCTCGGTGCGCTGGTTGGGCAGATCAACGGCACCGGCTACGGGCTGACGCTGGGCGTGCACACGCGCATCGACGAGACCATCGCGCAGGTGGTGGAGAACGCGAAGGCGGGCAACGTCTACGTGAACCGCAACATCGTGGGCGCCGTGGTGGGCGTGCAGCCTTTCGGCGGCGAGGGCCTGTCGGGCACGGGGCCGAAGGCGGGTGGACCGCTGTACATGCTGCGCATGCTGTCGGCACGGCCGGACGATGCGATGGCACGCGCGGTGGCCGATGCCGCGCCGGCTTCGCACCCGGCGCTGTCGGCGCTGGCCCGGTGGGCCGATGCCACCGGGCGGCCTGCGCTCTCGGCGCAATGCGCGCTCTTCGCGGCGCAATCGCGCTCTGGCAGCTCGCGCACGCTGGCCGGGCCGACCGGCGAGCGCAATGTCTACAGGCTGGAGCCGCGCGAGGCGGTGCTGTGCCTGGCCGATGCGGAAGCGGACCGGCTGGCGCAGCTCGCGGCCGTGCTGGCGGTGGGCAGCAGCGCGATCTGGCCCGCCGATGCAGCGGCGCAAAGCCTGCGTGCCTCGCTGCCGGCCGAGGTGCAGCAGTGCGTGGCGGTTGCGAACGACTGGTCTTCGGACACGGTGGTGTTCGATGCCGCGCTGCATCACGGCGATGCGCAGGGGCTGTCGGAAGTGATGCGGCGCATCGCCGCGAGGCCGGGCCCGATCGTCGGCGTGCGCGGCTTCGCGCCGGGCGACGCGCGCATTCCGCTCGAAAGCCTGGTGGTGGAGCGCGCGATCAGCACCAACACCGCGGCGGCGGGCGGCAACGCGAGCCTGATGACGATCGGCTGAGCGCGCCCTGCGGCCTGCTTACTTGTCGAACGCGGGATCGATGGGCACGCGGTAGCCGTTCACGAGCCGGTTGGTCTCGTTGGCCATGCCGACCACGGCCATGAGCTCGGCGAACATCGCGGGCGTCATGCCGGCCTTCTCGGCGCCGGCGTGATGGCTCGCGATGCAGTAGCCGCAGCTGTTGGTGACGCTCACGGCAAGGTAGACCATCTCCTTCACCACCGGGTCGAGCGCGCCGGGCGCCATCACTTCCTTCAGGCTGCTCCAGGTGCGCCTGAGCGTGGCGGGGTCGTTGGCGAGGTACTTCCAGAAGTTGTTGACGTCGGGCACGTTGCGCGTGGTCTTGATGTCGTCGAAGACGGCGCGCACTTCCTCGGAAGCAGCTGCGTATTCGATGGGCTGGGGTTTCATGCAAGGCTCCTGATGGTGGATGCGTTGCCGGCAACGGTACCAGCCTTCCCACGCCCTGCCCGTCAATAAGTCTCCAGAAACCTCGCGTGCTCCTGGTGCATGTGCGAGCGCGCGAGCAACCACTTTCTCAGCGCGGCCTGCGTGTCGGGTGAGAGGTCTTTCGAGCATTGGTCGAAGGCCTCGCCGAGCAGCTTGAACTCGACGTCCAGATGGCGGCGCGAGGGTGAGGTGCCGGAGGTGCCCGAGGTGCCCTGTATGGGATTGCCTTGGGCAAAGCGCAGGAGCGATTCCTGGCCGAAGGCTTCCATCTCCCTGACGAGGCGGCTGCGCTCCAGCATCAGGCGGCGCACGATGGCGTTGCGCCTGCGCGGGCCGAAGCGGCGCAGGATGGGGGTGGAGTCGTCGCCCTGCACGGTCGCCAGGATGATGTCCATCTGCTCGAGCAGATGCAGCCACTGCCCGAGCTGGAAGAACTCCATCGATGCGGCGGGCGCCTTCTCTTCCTTCTTCTTCACGACGAGCATGGTTGTCTCCTGCTGTCATTCTTTTGCTGATGAGCCCCGGCCTGCTTCGGGCCGGGGCTTCATGCACTGCCGTATGCGACGGGGGCCGGCCAGGGCCGGCCACCCGTGCGCGCTCGATCACCTGAGGTCGAAGCGATCGAGGTCCATCACCTTGGCCCACGCGGCCACGAAGTCGCGCACGAACACCTGCTGCGCATCGCTGGAGCCGTAGACCTCCGAGAGGGCGCGCAGCTGCGAGTTCGAGCCGAACACCAGATCGGCGGTGGTCGCGGTCCACTTCGCCTCGCCGCTGGTGCGGTCGCGTCCTTCGAGCACGTTGGCATCCGCGGCCGACTTCTTCCAGCCGGTGCGCATGTCGAGCAGGTTCACGAAGAAGTCGTTGCTCAGGGTCTCCGGCCGCTTGGTGAAGACGCCGTTGGGCGACTGCCCGAAGTTCCCGTTCAGCACGCGCAGGCCGCCGACCAGCACCGTCATCTCGGGCGCGCTCAGGCGCAGCAGCTGCGCCTTGTCGAGCAGCAGGTCGGCGGTGGCTGCTGGGTTGGTGCCCTTGCGCAGGTAGTTGCGGAAGCCGTCGGCCAGCGGCTCCAGCGGCGCGAAGGACTCGACGTCGGTCTGTTCCTGCGAGGCGTCCATGCGTCCCGGCGAGAAGGGCACGGTCACGTCCTGGCCGCCCTTCTTCGCGGCGGCCTCGACCGCGGCGTTGCCGGCCAGCACGATCAGGTCGGCCAGCGAGATCTTCTTCTTGCCGCCGGCCTGCGCGCCGTTGAACTCCTTCTGGATGCCTTCGAGCACCGACAGCACCTTCGACAGCTCGGCCGGCTGGTTCACTTCCCAGTCCTTCTGCGGCGCGAGGCGGATGCGCGCGCCGTTGGCGCCGCCGCGCTTGTCGCTGCCGCGGAAGGTCGAGGCCGAGGCCCAGGCGGTGCGCACGAGCTGGCCGATGCTCAGGCCCGAGGCCAGCACCTTGGCCTTGAGCGCGGCAGTGTCCTTGTCGTCGACCAGTTGGTGGTCCACGGCGGGGATCGGGTCCTGCCAGATCAGCTCTTCCTTCGGCACCAGCTTGCCGAGGTAGCGGGCGCGCGGGCCCATGTCGCGGTGCGTGAGCTTGAACCAGGCGCGGGCGAAGGCGTCGGCGAACTCCTGCGGGTTGGCCATGTAGCGGCGCGAGATCTTCTCGTAGGCCGGGTCCATGCGCATGGCCATGTCGGCCGTGGTCATCATCGGGGCGTGGCGGCGCGACGGGTCGTGCGCGTCGGGCACGGTGCCGTTGCCGGTGTCGCCCTTGGGCTTCCACTGGTGCGCGCCGGCCGGGCTCTTGGTGAGTTCCCATTCGTAGCCGAACAGCGTCTCGAAGTAGCTGTTGTCCCACTTGGTCGGCGTGGGGGTCCAGGCGCCTTCGATGCCGCTTGTGGTGGCGTGCACGCCGATGCCGCTCTCGAAGCTGTTCTTCCAGCCCAGGCCGAGTTCCTCGATGTCGGCGCCTTCCGGTTCGGCGCCGACCTTCGTCGGGTCGCCAGCGCCGTGTGCCTTGCCGAAGGTGTGGCCGCCGGCGGTGAGCGCCACGGTTTCCTCGTCGTTCATTGCCATGCGCGCGAAGGTCTCGCGGATGTCGCGGGCCGATTTCAGCGGGTCGGGGTTGCCGTTGGGGCCTTCGGGGTTCACGTAGATCAGGCCCATCTGCACGGCGGCCAGCGGGTTGGCGAGCTCGCGGTCGCCGCTGTAGCGCTCATCGCCCAGCCATTTGTTCTCGGCGCCCCAATTGACGTCGTCTTCCGGCTCCCAGATATCGGGGCGGCCGCCGGCGAAGCCGAAGGTCTTGAAGCCCATGGACTCCAGCGCGACGTTGCCGGTGAGGATCATCAGGTCGGCCCACGAGAGCTTGCGGCCGTACTTCTGCTTGATCGGCCACAGCAGGCGGCGCGCCTTGTCGAGGTTGCCGTTGTCCGGCCAGCTGTTGAGCGGCGCGAAACGCTGCGCACCCGCGCCGCCGCCGCCGCGGCCGTCGAAGGTGCGGTAGGTGCCGGCCGAGTGCCAGGCCATGCGGATGAACAGCGGGCCGTAGTGGCCGTAGTCGGCGGGCCACCAGTCCTGCGAGTCGGTCATCAGCGCGTGGAGGTCCTTGACGACGGCGTCGAGGTCGAGGGTCTTGAACTCCTTGGCGTAGTCGAAGGCCTCGCCCATGGGGTTGGCCTTGGCGGAGTGCTGGTGCAGCAGCTTCAGATCGAGCTGGTTGGGCCACCAGTCCGTGTTCGTCGCGCCGCGGCGTGCAGTGCCGGTGGTTGCATGGCCCGGGAACGGGCATTTGGCTTCATCGGACAAGGGGATCTCCTTTGGTTGTCGGGTCGCTCGGTGGGGTGGAGCCGAATCAGTCTAGGTTCGGGTAGCCCTTCCATCAATCCAATTGAGTGCATTGAATCCATAGCCAAGAGCTATGAATTTCAGTCCCTTGTCCGCCGAAAGTTCCAGCTAGCCGACGTCCTTCGGCCGGGTGCCGGGCACGGGAACCAGCCCCTGGCGGATTGCGGTGGTCGTGTGCCCGCCGAAGCCCCAGTTGTCGGTGTCGACCTCCTCGATGGCGATGTGCGTCCACTCCGGCGGCTTGTGCAGCACGCGTTCGAGGGTGTCGGTGACTTCGCGGATGAGCTGCGCCTTCTGCTCGGCGGTGGTGCCCTCGCGGGTGAGGCGGATGCTGACGAATGGCATGGCCGTATCTCCTTCGCGCTCGGTGCTCAGCGCCCGGCGCTGAAGCCGCCGTCCACCGGCAGTACGGTGCCGGTCACGAAGCCGGCGCGGGCGAGGTAGAGCACGGCTTCATTGATGTCGCTCGTGGTGCCGATACGGCCCAGCGGATGCAGGCCGGCGAGCGCCGTGTGGTTGTCGGCGCCGTGCATCGGCGTGTCGATGATGCCGGGCGCCACCGCGTTCACCGTGATGCCGTGCGGCGCGAGTTCGAGGGCCAGTGCGCGCGTGGCCTCGTTGATGCCGCCCTTCAGCGCCACCGCCAGCAGCGCCGGCACGCCGCTGTGGGGCTGCATCGCGAGCGCGGCGGTGATGTTGATGATCCTGCCGCCGCGCCGCCCGCTCATGTGCTTCGCCGCCTCCTGCGAGGCGTAGAGCACACCCTTCAGGTTGGTCGAGATGTTCTCGTCGATCTCCTGCGGCGTGAACTGCACGAAGGGCTTGGCGGTGAAGATGCCGGCGTTGTTCACCAGCACGTCGACATGGCCGTAGCGCGCGATGGCCTGCGCGAACAGTTCACGCGCCGACTCCGGCCGGCCGACGTCGCCCGCCACACCCAGGAAGCGCGCGCCCGCGTTCAGCCCTTCGGCCGCGGCCTGCAGGCGCTGTTCGGTGCGGCCAGTGCCCACGACGTTGTAGCCCTCGCGCAGGAAGGCCTCGGCCAGGCCCAGGCCGATGCCGCTGGTGGCGCCGGTGATGACGACGGTGTTTTCAGACTTGCTCATAGTGGTCCTCGATCAGGTTCGGTTTCAGAAAAAGTTCGGAAGGGCCGGTGCGGATCTCAGGTTTCGCCACCGGTTGGACATAACTTTATTAATGACTCGAAGAGCAATAAACACACGCGACTACACTTGTCTTGATACTCCATGTAATCAATATGCAACGCCAATTCGACGACGTGCTCCTGGGCAGCATCGAGCTGTTCTGCCTGGCTGCAGAGGCCGGCAGCTTCACCGCGGCCGCCAACGCGGCGGGCGTCACGCCGGCGGCGGTGAGCCGCTCCATCGCGCGGCTGGAGAAGCGTCTGGGCGTGCGCCTCTTCGTGCGCTCCACGCGCAGCATCCGGCTCACCGAAGGCGGGCGGGAGTATTTCGAGCAGTGCCGCGCTGCCCTGCACCAGCTGGCGGAAGCCGAGCACAAGCTCACCGGCGAGCAAGTGCAGCCTTCGGGCACGCTGCGCATCAGCGCGCCCACCACCTATGGGCATCACCGCCTGCTGCCGCTGCTGCCCGAGTTCCGCGAGCGCTATCCGCTGATCAAGGTCGAGGCGCACATCAGCAACCGCAACATCGACCTGCACGAGGAAAACTTCGACGTCGCGATCCGCTTTCGCGCCCAGCCCGATTCGACGATGGTGGCGCGCCACTTGGAAGACGCGAAGCTCGTGGTGGTCGCGAGCCCGGCCTACCTGCGCCGAGCAGGGCAGCCACTGACGCTGGACGACCTCGCGCGGCACGAGTGCATCCAGTTCGACCTGCCCAGCAGCGGGCGGCAGATTCCATGGCTGTTCACGGACAACGGGCGCGAGAAGGAGATCCTCTCCGCCGGCAACTACAGCTGCGCCGAAGACGTGCTCGCGGGCGTAACGCTGGCCAGGGCCGGCGCGGGGCTGTTCCAGGCCTACGGCTTCGTCGTCGAGAAGGATCTGGCGCGCGGCGAACTGGTCGAGGTGCTGCAGCCCTACGCGGGGCGCTCACGGCCGGTGAGCCTGATCTATCCGCATGCGCGGCTGCTGCCCTCGCGGGTGCGGGCGTTCGTGGAGTTCATGGCGGAGCGCTCCACATAGGCAAGAGTCTTCAGCGTGGCGGAGCCTGGATCTGCCAGCATGTTTCGGCGCCCCGTTTCCTCGGAGTCAATCCTGGCCGTTGGACCGTGCACGGCAAGACAGGTACCGGGTCGCCGGGCAGCGCGGCGTTCCGGGTGCAAGGGTGGTCGGTCTTTCATCGCCGCCAAGACGGCCTTCGACGACCCGATCTACACCGTGCCGATCGACACCCTGCCGGCGGGCGAAAGCGTCGTTTGGGCCAGCGCCAGGGCAGCGCAGATTCCAGGTCCGCGCTATCCAGCCGAGGAACCGACCAGCCTTAGGAGAGAGCACGGTGAGGGGAAGCCGCCTGCAGGGTCCTACCCGCCAAGCGCGATCCTTTCCCTGTACAGGCTGCGGGCGCCTCTATTTGGAGAGCGCGAGGAATTGCGGCCCGCCGCCCGTGGACGGGAGGCTGACCCCTGTACCGAGCGAGCCGGTCGTCCTGTCGATCGTGAAGAGGGTGATCGTGTTGCTGGCCTGGTTGGCCGTATAGGCGAAGCGGCCCGTGCGGTCCACGGTCACGGAGTTGGGCACGTTGCCCGCCGCGAAAGGCTGGCCCGGCACTGGCGTGAGCGCGCCGGTTCGTGGGTCGATGCTGTACGCCGAGACGTTGTTGGAGTTTCTGTTCGCCGCGTACAGGAAGCGGCCGCTCGGATCGATCGCCATGCCAAAGGGCGTGTCGCCAGCGGGGACCGAGCCGATCTGGGTCAGCGCGCCCGTGGTCGCGTCGATAGAGTAGGCGAGCAGCGTGCCGGGGTTGTTGCCGACGTTGGCATAGGCGAAGCGGCCCGTGGGCTCGATGGCAATGTCGGTGAGTCCGCTGTTGGAGGGCAGCACGACCGACGCGGGCGGAGAGATCGGCTCGCCTGTGGCCGGGTCCAGGCGGAACGTAGCCAACGAGGTGCCGTTGACCACTACGAACGCGAAGCGGCCTTGGGGGTCCAGGCCGATCTTGCGGCTGGTGCCTCCGGCGACGGCGGTGCCGCCGGTGAGGTCGCCGGTGTTGGCATCGACGTCCAGGCTGTGCAGCATCCCGTCCCCGATCACGTAGGCATGCTGGCCGTTGGGTGCGATACCGACGAAGTACGGCTTCGTCCCGACACCGGCAGTGATGGTGCGCCGCTGTGTCAGCGTGCCCGTGGGAACGATGGTGGTGTCGATGGTGTACTGGATGACGCCCCTGGTGGCACCCGAGATGTTGCTGGCGTAGATGTACGGCTTCGATGGGTGCGTGGTCACATGCTGCGGGGTCCCGTCCGTGGGGAAGCTTCCGACATTCGTGAGGCTGCCATCGCCGCCAACGGTGTACATCGACACAGTTCCCGTCCCCTCGTCGGCGGTGAAGGCGAATCGATCGGCACCGGGCGTCGTGCAGGCGATCGTCACGGTGGCAACGGGCGCCGTGGTCACTGTGCCGAAGGCCTGCTTCGCGATGCACACCTGGAGCGCGGTGGGTTGCGTCTTTACCGTCACGCCGTAGTCGGCGCCGACCGCCACCGGCGTCGTGAAGCTGAAGGTGCCGTCGGCGCTCACGGCGAGGTCGTCGCCCGCGTTGTTCTGCAGTACCAGCCCGCCGGCCACATCGAGGCCCGTGACGGCGACGCTCACCTTCTGGGCCGTGGTGGCGCAAACCACCGCCACGTTGGCGATGTCGGCATCCCCGATGGTGCCGGACGGGTTGTTCACCGTGCAGGTCTGCAAAGGCGTCGAGGGCTGCTGCTTGACGCTGACCGCGTAGCTCGTGCCTTTGGCGAGTTTCTCGCTGAAGACAAAAGCGCCGTCGGCGGCCACGGCCACGTCGGCCGAGCCGGCCAGTTGCAGCACGAGCCCGCTGCCGAGCAGGCCGCTGACGCTGCCGCCCACCGTGTACTTCGCGTCGGCCGCGGGCGGCGGATTGTTGCCGCCGGGAGACAAGGGAAAGAAGGAGAAGCCACCGCCACCCCCACCGCCGCCGCACGAAGCGAGCGCGAACGGCACGAGGACGAACACGGCAAGGCGTAGACAGGTAACGAGCGGCATCGCGGGCATTTTTCTTACCTTCAGCAACAAACGGGCGGGGCGATGTTAGCGGCACGCCATCCCATTTGCACTCCCGCCGGTCGGCGGGCTTACCGCGCGTTGTTTAGATGCCGAGGCATGGCGACGCCTGGGAAGCACATCGAACTAGCCGAACCCGGCCGGCGACCGGTAGTTGTCTCGGACTTTAATGCGCTGTCTCCGGATCACTCCACAGTCACGCTCTTAGCCAGATTGCGCGGCTTGTCCACATCGGTCCCCCGCGCGCAGGCGGTGTGATACGCCAGCAGCTGCAGCGGCACCACATGCAGGATCGGCGAGAGCGCGCCGTAGTGCTCGGGCATGCGGATCACGTGCAGACCGTCGCCGCTCCTGATCTTCGTGTCGCCGTCGGCCAGCACGTAGAGCACGCCGCCGCGGGCGCGCACTTCCTGCAGGTTGCTCTTGAGCTTTTCGAGCAGCGCGTCGTTGGGCGCGACGGCCACCACGGGCATCTCGCTCGTCACCAGCGCGAGCGGGCCGTGCTTGAGTTCGCCGGCGGCATAAGCCTCGGCGTGGATGTAGGTCACTTCCTTGAGCTTGAGCGCGCCTTCCAGGGCGATCGGGTAGTGCAGCCCGCGGCCGAGGAACAGCGCGTTGTCCTTGCGCGCGAAGTCTTCGGCCCAGCCGATGATCTGCGGCTCCAGCGCCAGCACCGACTGCAGCGCGACGGGCAGGTGGCGCATCTCCTTCAGGTAGCGTGCCTCGTCGGCATCGCTCAGCCGGCCCTTGGCCTGCGCGATGGCGAGCGTGAGCAGGAAGAGCCCCGCCAGCTGCGTGGTGAAGGCCTTGGTCGAGGCCACGCCGATCTCCACGCCGGCGCGCGTGATGTACGCCAGCTTGCATTCGCGCACCATCGCGCTGGTGGCGACGTTGCAGATGGTCAGCGTCTGCTCCATGCCCAGCGAGCGCGCATGCTTCAGCGCGGCCAGCGTGTCGGCCGTCTCGCCCGACTGGCTGATGGTGACGACCAGCGTCTTCGGGTCGGGCACGGATTCGCGATAGCGGTATTCGCTCGCGATCTCGACCTGCGTGGAGATCTTCGCGATGCCTTCGAGCCAGTACTTGGCGGTGCAGCCGCTGTAGTAGCTGGTGCCGCAGGCGAGGATCAGGATCTTGTCGATGTCCTGGAAGACCCGGTAGGCACTGGCACCGGTGGCGCCGTCCTGGCCGATGCCGTCGAACAGCTCGGGCACGATGCCTTCCACCCCCTCGAGCGTGTCGCCGATGGCGCGCGGCTGCTCGAAGATTTCCTTCTGCATGTAGTGGCGGTACGGGCCCAGTTCGGCCGCGCCGCTGTGGGCGAGCACAGTGCGCACCTGGCGGGTGACCGGCTTGTGGTTCTTGTCGACGATCCAGTACTTGCCCGGCTGCACGTCGACCACGTCGCCCTCTTCCAGGTAGACGATCTGGTCGGTCACGCCGGCCAGGGCCATCGCGTCGCTGGCCAGGAAGTTCTCGGCGCCGTCCTTACCCGCGCCCAGGATCAGCGGCGAGCCCGCGCGCGCGCCGACCACGCGCTGCGGCTCGTCGCGGCAGATCACGGCGATGGCGTAGGCGCCGTGCAGCTGCAGCACGGCGGCCTTCACGGCCTCGAACAGGTCGCCGTCGTAGAGGCTGTCGACCAGGTGGGCGATGACCTCGGTGTCGGTCTGGCTCTCGAAGACGTAGCCCTTGGCTTCGAGCGCGGCGCGCAGCGTCTCGTGGTTCTCGATGATGCCGTTGTGCACCAGCGCGATACGGCCGGGCCGCGCGGCCTGCGCGTCGGCGCCGGGGCCGTGGCTGAAGTGCGGATGCGCGTTGTGCACCGCCGGCGCGCCGTGCGTAGCCCAGCGCGTGTGGGCGATGCCGGTGAGGCCCTCGACCTTGTCGTCGCGCACCTGCGCCACAAGGTCGGCCACGCGCGAGGTGGTGCGCGCCCGCGTCAGGCCGCCGGCATGCACCGCCACGCCGCAGGAGTCATAGCCGCGGTATTCGAGCCGCTGGAGGCCCTGCACGAGGACCGGAACGATGTTGCGATGGGACGCTGCCCCGACGATGCCGCACATGGTGAGCTGCCTTTGAATGTAGAAGGACTCGATGGTAGGAAGGCGCGAAAGAAATATGCATTCGAAATTCAATTGATTTCGGACTTTTATTTCTTCATTTTGTGAGATTGGAGTTTTATTCCATAATTTCATCGAATATGGAATCTATCTCGCTGGATTCAACCGACCTGCGCCTGCTGGATGCTTTGCAGCGCGACGCCTCGCAGACCAACCAGCGCCTTGCCTCCGACGTGGGCATCTCCCCGCCCACCTGCCTGCGCCGCGTGCAGCGGCTGCGCGAGGTCGGCCTGATCGAGCGCCAGGTCGCGCTGCTGTCACCCGACCGGCTCGCCACGGTGCTGGGCCACGGCCTGCAGGCGGTGATCGAGATCTCGCTCGACCGGCAGGACGCCGCCTCGCTCGACGCCTTCGAGACGCGGGTGATCGCCGACGACGCGGTTCAGCAGTGCTGGCGCGTGTCGCCCGGTCCGGACTTCATTCTGGTGGTGGCGGCGCGCGACATGCAGGACTACGGCGCCCTCACGCAGCGCCTGTTCACGGCCGATGCGAACGTGCGCAACGTCAAGGCCTTCTTCAGCCTGAAGCGCGCGAAGTTCGAGCCCAGGGTGCCTCTGGCACCCAAGGCATGAAGAAGACCCTCAGGCCTTCGGCTTCTTTTGAGGCCGCTTCCAGTTCGGGAAGCTCACCGCCTTGCTGCGCGCCACGGTGAGCGCGCCCGGCTCGGTCGACTTGTTGATGGTCGAGCCGCCGCCGATGGTGCCGCCCGCGCCGATGGTGATGGGCGCCACCAGCACGCAGTTGCTGCCCACGTGCACGTCGTCGCCGATCACGGTGCGGTGCTTGTTGGCGCCGTCGTAGTTGGCGGTGATGCTGCCCGCGCCGTAGTTCACGCGCTCGCCCACGGTGGCGTCGCCCAGGTAGGCCAGGTGATTGGCCTTGGCGCCGGCGGCCAGCGTGGAGTTCTTCACTTCCACGAAGTTGCCGATGTGCACCTCGGCGCCCAACTGTGCGCCCGGCCGCAGCCGCGCGAAGGGGCCGATGAGCGAGCCCGCGCCGACGGTGACGCCGGCCTTCTCGCCCTCGATGTGGGTGAAGGGATGGATCACCGCACCGGCCTCGATGCGCGCATTGGCGATCACGCAGTTCGCGCCGATGCGCACGCCCTCGCCCAGCGACACCGCGCCCTCGAAGACGCAGTTGACGTCGATCTCCACGTCGCCCGCGCATTCGAGCGTGCCGCGCAGGTCGAAGCGCGCCGGGTCGGCCAGGCGCACGCCCTGCTCCATCAGCGCGTTCGCCTGGCGCAGCTGCCATGCGCGCTCCAGCGCCGCGAGCTGTGCCGGGCTGTTGATGCCGGCTACCTGCAGCGCGTCGTTGGTGATGTGCGCGACCACGGGCACGCCGTCGGCGGCCGCGAGCTTCACCACGTCGGTCAGGTAGTACTCGCCCTGGGCGTTGTTGTTGTCCAGCCGGGCCAGCCAACCCTTGAGCAGGCGCGCGGGCACGGCCATCACGCCGCTGTAGATCTCGCGCACCGCGCGCTGGGCCTCGGTGGCGTCCTTGTGCTCGACCACGGCCTGCACTTCGCCCCGTAAGTTGCCCCGCACCTCGCCGCTGCCGGCCGAGCGGATGACCCGGCCGTAGCCCGTGGGGTCGTCGAACTCGATGGTCAGCAGCGCCAGCTTGTTGCCGGCACTGGCGGCGACGAGGGCGCGCAGGGTTTCTTCGCCGATGAGAGGCACGTCGCCCGAGAGCACGACCACCGTGCCGTCGTCCGCCAGCAGCGGCGCGGCCTGCTGCACCGCGTGGCCGGTGCCCAGCTGCGGCTCCTGGCGCGCGAAGCGCAGGCTGGCGTTGCCGATGCCGCCGGCCATGGAGGCCTCGACCTGGTCCGCGCCGTGGCCGGTGACGACCACCACGCCGCGCGCCCCGATGCGCGCGGCGGTACCCGCCACATGCGCCAGCAGGGCGCGGCCGCCCAATCGGTGCAACACTTTGGGCAGTCTGCTCTTCATGCGCGTGCCCTTGCCGGCGGCCATGATGACGACGTCGACCGGCCCTGGGTTGCTGTCTTGCTGCGGAGTCTGATTCATGCGTTTTTCTTCCCGGATTCGTTGCGCGCCTTGCGCGGCAGTGGCGCGAATTATCGGTGCGCTGCTGGTGGCGGCCGCCCTGGGCGCCTGCAGCGCGATCCAGCTGGCCTACAACAACCTGCCCACGGTGAGCTACTGGTGGCTCGACGGCTACCTGGACTTCGACGGCGCCCAGACCCCGAAAGTGCGCGACGAACTCGCCCAGCTGCTGGCCTGGCACCGGCAGAACGAGTTGCCGCGCCTGGCCTCGCTGCTGAAGGAGGCCCAGGCGATGGCGCCGGGCGAAATAACGCCTGAACAGGTCTGCACCATGGCCGACCGCATCCGCGAACGCCTGCTGGCCGTGACCGAGCGCGCCGAGCCCGCCGGCACCGAGCTGGCGCTGAGCCTGAGCGAGGCGCAGCTGCAGCAGCTGGAGCGCAAGTACGCCAAGAACAACGCCGAATACCGCAAGGACTGGCTCGACCGCACGCCCGCGCAGGTGCAGGAGAAGCGCTACGACCAGTTCCTCGACCGCACCGAGGACTTCTATGGCCGGCTCACCGGCGAGCAGCGCGATCTGCTGAAGCAGCAGGTCGCGCAGTCGGTGTTCGACCCGAAGCTGGCCGATTCGGAGCGCCGCAAGCGCCAGCAGGAGGCACTCAAGCTGCTGCGCGGCTTCATCGCCAGCAAGACCCCGCCCGCCGAGGCGCGCGCGGCGCTGCACGACTACATCCAGCGTGTCGCCGAGCCGCCGCCCGGCCCCTGGCGCGACCGTCAGCAGGCCCTGCTGCAGGAAGGCTGCCGCAACACCGCGGCCATGCACAACGGCACGAGCGCCAGCCAGCGCACGCAGGCGGTGCGCCGGCTGCAGGCCTATCAGGACGATCTGCGCGAGCTGGTGGCGGCGCGCTGAAGGCGAACGGGGAACTCCGGGTCAGATCAGCGGCGTCGGCCGCATCGGGCGCTCGAAGTAGTCGCCCAGCGTTTCCAGCGCATGCGGCTCCATGATGCGCAGCCAGCCGGAGTCGATGCGGTGCAGTCCCAGGCGCTGCAGCCGCCGCAGCGTCTTGTTGGTGTGCACCAGCGACAGCCCCAGCGCGTCGGCGATGTGCTGCTGGCTGAACGGAAACTCCACCCAGCCGTCGCGCACCATGCCCACGCGCTGCGCACGGCGGTACAGGTGCATCAGCAGCATTGCCACCCGTTCGCCGGCATTGCGCCGGCCGGTGGTGACGAGGTTGTCGTCGACCATCTTCTCCTCGCGCGCCGCCAGCCAGGTGATGTCGTAGCCCAGCTTGGGCTGAGCGTGGAACAGCTCCCAGAGCCGCTCGCGCGAGAAGGCGCACAGCGTGACGTCGGTGACCGCCTCGACGCCATGCGTCAGGCCGTCGGCGAACTCGTCCTGCAGGCCGAGGAAGTCGCCGGGCAGCATGAAGCTCAGTATCTGCCTGCGGCCGTCGCTCAGCGTCTTGTAGCGGAAGGCCCAGCCGGCATAGATGGTGAACAGCTGCGGGCTGCGCCGGTGCTCCTCGATGATCGAGCCGCCCGCCGACACGCGCCGGGCGCCCACGCGGAAGGACTGGATGGTCTTCAACTCTTCCGGCGAACAGGGCAGGAACGCCTCGAGACGCCGCAACGCGCATTGGTCGCACGGATTCATCCCCCCCGGAGGGGCTGCAGCAACAGGGTAGTCCTCGTATTTCACGCTTCACTATAGGCGCCAGGCCTGTGTCTTTTTACATTTCGCGGGCTTGTGCGTGCCGCCTACACTCGACGGCCCCTCCTGTTCCGACCGAATGACCGAAGACGCAACGCCCCTCCACGAGATTCTCTACTGCAGCATGCTCACCCAGAGCCTGCCTCCGCAAACGGTGGGGCAAATCGTCTCGCGGGCTCGCACCCAGAATGCCCGGAACAACATCACCGGGCTGCTGGTGTTCGACGGCATGCGCTTCTGCCAGCACCTCGAAGGCCCGGCGGACGCCGTGAGCAAGCTGATGCAGCGAATCAAGGAAGACCCGCGTCACGTCGACGTCAGGGTGGTCTACGAGGCTCCGCTGTCGGTGCGCAGGTACGGCGGCTTCGGCATGGGACTGGCCGAATGCGAGGGGCCCCACCTCATGGCGGGAGTGCACGCGCTGAAAGGGGAAGCTGCGCTGCGGCACTTCCTGGCACTGATGCCCAGCTTCGACATCAACGGCTGAAAGGCCGGAAAACCACGGGGGAAGCTGCCCGTACAGCGCCCCAAAAGGAAAAGGCGGCCGAAGCCGCCTTTCTCAGCACCCGGAGGACTGGGAACGATCAGACGTTGTCCCAGCTGTAGGTGGCTCCGTAGCCATCCCACGCCTCCATCACGATGCGCTGGCCCGCGGCCACCATCAGCGACTCGCCGGGGGCGAGCACCAGGTCTTCGCTGGGGTTGGCGAGCGTGGCATCGGGCGTGATCCACACCCGGCCCTGCTTCACGCGCAGGATGCTGGCCGCCCGCGCCTTCAGGCTCATCGCCTCGCCGGGGGCGATCTGCCATGCGCCGCGGCGAACGGCCGGCGGAACGGTGGCGGCGCGAGCCGGGACGGAGAGGGACGAGAGCGATTCGGTGGTGCAGACGGCGGTGGACATGGTGTAACTCCTTGGGGCTTTGCCGAGGCGCTTGACAGAAAGTGGCAATAGCGCAGTTCGGGAATGAATGATCGTTTCTACGGCGTTGGCGGTCCAATGAAAACGAGGTAGCCTACTGATGCTGGTTTCGCATCAATTGACTGACGGCGAGCCGCACCGGATTCACACCCATGCAACATTCCCAGACCCATCTGCGCTCCCGGCCGATCTCCGCCGGGCACCTGCGCGCCTTCGAGGCGGTGGCCCGCCACCTGAACTTCCGGGCCGCCGCCGAGGAAATGGCGCTGACCCAATCGGCCGTGAGCCGCCAGATCCAGTCGCTGGAAGAGGAAGTGGGCGTGGCCCTGTTCCTGCGCCATACACGCGCCGTGGAGCTCACCAGCGCGGGCGCCCTGCTGCTGCTGGCGGTGCAGCAGTCGCTGCCGCGCATCGACACCGCCGTGCGCCAGATCCGCCAGAGCGCGGGGCGCCAGAGCGTGTCGCTGACCACTTTTGCCTCGTTCGCGTCGATGTGGCTGATCCCGCGGCTGGAAGCCTTCCAGCGCGACAACCCCGAGATCGACATCCGCATCGACGCCAGCGACGTGGCGGTCGACCTCGACGTGGCCGACGTGGACATCGCCCTGCGCTACGGTCCGCGCGAGGCCATGCCCTCGGGCGCGGTGCGCCTGTTCGGCGAAACTCTGACGCCGGTGGCCAGCCCCTGGCTGCTGAAGAGCAGCCCGCCCATCAAGACGCCGGAAGACATGACCCGGTTCACGCTCATCGAGGCCGGCGACGCGCACCGCACGCACCTGGAATGGCTGACCTGGCGCCGCTGGTTCGAGGTGAACGGACTGGAGCGCGCCCAGCCCAAGCGCTGGCTCTACTTCAACTACGCCTACCAGATGGTGCAGGCCGCGCTCACCGGCCAGGGCGTGACGCTGGCGCGCAGCTCGCTGATCGCCGAAAGCCTGGCCAACGGCGACCTGGTCGAGGTGCTGCCGCAGCACCGCATGGATTCGCCGATGTCCTACTGGCTGATCGCCGGCCCGCGCAGCGTGCAGCGCCCGGAGATCAGGGCCTTCTGCGACTGGCTGCAGCTGCAGGCCGTGACCACGCGCGAGACCATCGGCGAAGTGCCCGACCCGGACACCGTCGACGACATCGACTGAGATTCAAGAGGACAGGAAGGGCGACGAGCCGACCCTTTCCAGGAACACCGCGGAACCGGCTTTGCCGGGCCGCAGGTGTTGCCCCCGGAGGGGGTGGGCGTAGCACACGAAGTGCGCGAAACCTGGGGGGCGAGCCCAGTGCTACCGCGGAACCGGCTTTGCCGGGCCGCAGGTGTTGCCCCCGGAAGGGGGTTGGCGCAGCGACACGAAGTGCGCGCAGCCTGGGGGAGAGTCAGGTAACAGGCCAGACGACGCCGTTGTCGTTCAGGATGGCGTCCAAAGGCAGGTCGTGCGCCTCGGGCTCGAAGTCCGGGACGAAACCGTTGGTGAAGCCCAGCCCCACCGTGAAGGGCCGGGGCTCCAGCGCCGCCAGCGTCCGGTCATAGAAGCCGCCGCCGTAGCCCAGCCGGTAGCCGCCCGCGCTGTAGCCCACGCAGGGCACGAACAGCAGGGTGGGCACGATCAGCTCGGTGTCCTTGGGCTTGGGAATGCCGTAGGCATCCTCTTCCATCTGGCAGCCCGGATACCAGGCGTGGAAGGTCAGGGTCTTGTGAACTTTGTCGATCACCGGCAGTCCGATGCGGCGGCGCTGCGGCTCTTCCATCAGCTCGCCGTCTTCCTTCCAGCGGTGCAGTGCGGGCAGCGGATCGAACTCGCCCTTGATCGGCCAGTAGGCGCCGATCACGGTGTCGGGCCGGCCCACCAGCCAGATCCGCATGACGCGCTGCAGCAGGTCGGCGCGTGTCAGCCGGTCGGGCATCGCAAGACGTTGCTCGATGAGTGCCTTTCTCAACTGTTCCTTAAGAAAACTCGCCGTTGCCGAAGTGTCGGCACCCTTTGACTTGTCCATAATCCCCCGATGCAGTTCCCAAGCATTTTGGCATCCAAGCGCGCCCAACCGCACAGCCGTCCACGCACTGCTGCTCCCGCACTGGTTTTTTCCGCGGTCCTCGCCCTCGCCGCACTGCTCTCGCAGCAGCCCGTAGCGGCCCAGAGCAACACCAATGACGACGTCCTGATCCAGATGAAGCAGGCCTTCCAGCGCGGCGACAAGGCCCGGCTGACGGCCCTGCTGCCGCAGGCCCGCGGCCATGCGCTCGAACCCTGGGCCGCCTACTGGGAGCTCAAGGCCCGCCTGCAGGAAGCCGTCCCCAACGAGGTGCAGGACTTCTACGCCCGCTACCCCGGCACCTACCAGGAAGACCGCCTGCGCAACGACTGGCTGCTGCTGACCGGCCAGCGCCGCGACTGGGACAACTTCTCCGCCTCGCTCGACGGCTTCCGCATGGGTGACGACGCGCAGGTGCGCTGCTACGCGATCCTGGTCGACACACTGCGCACCGGCACCGCCACGCAGGCGCAGGCCGACGAGGTACGACGCAACTGGTTCGCGCAGAAAGACCTGGACGACGGCTGCCTCACCGCCGCCGACCGCATGACCGCCGCCCGCCTGATGTCGACCAACGACGTCTGGAAGAAGGCCCGCCTGGCCATGGAGGCCAACCGCCCGCAGGCCGCGCGCGCCGCCGTCACCATCGCCGCGCCCGACGCGCTGCCGCTCTTCGAGGAGCTCAACGCGAGCTCGGCCAAGTTCCTGACCGGCCGCGCCTTCGTGGCCGCCAAGTCGCGCAAGGAGCTGGTGGTGCTGGCCCTCATCAAGATCGCCATCGCCGACCCCGAGCTGGCCGCCTCGCAACTCGACAGCAAGTGGGGGCCGATGCTTTCCGCCGAGGAGCGCAACTGGCTCTGGGGCACCATCGGCCGCGCCTCCGCCATCAAGCTCTGGCCGCAGGCCGGCAGCTATTTCGCCAACGTCACGAAGAACAGCGACCTCTCCGACGACATGCTCGGCTGGCGCGTGCGCGCCGCGCTGCGCGCCGGCCAGTGGAAGGAGGTGGTGCCCGCCATCAACGCGATGAGCGAGACCGCACAGCTCGACCCCACCTGGGTCTACTGGAAGGCGCGCGGCCTGGCCAATTCCGGCGGCGACGAACGCCGCGCCCAGGCCCGCGAGCTCTACCAGAGCATCGCCGGCTCGCGCGGCTTCTACGAGATGCTGGCGCTCGAGGAACTGGGCCAGCGCACCGTGGTGCCCACGCGCCCCGCCCCGCTCACGCCCGAAGAGAAAGCCGCCGCGCGCAACAACCCGTCGCTGGCGCGCGGCCTCTACGCCATCGCCATCGGCCTGCGCTCCGAGGGCACGCGCGAGTGGAACTACGCCACCAACCTGCACGACAAGGGCGGCATGGACGACCGCGCGCTGCTGGCCGCGGCCGACTTCGCCTGCCAGCGCGAGGTGTGGGACCGCTGCATCAACACCAGCGAGCGCACCAAGGGCGTGGTCGACGTGGAGCAGCGCTTCCCGATGCCATTCCACGACACGGTGCTGCGCAAGAGCCAGGACATCGGCCTCGACCCGGCCTACGTCTACGGCCTGATCCGCCAGGAAAGCCGCTTCATCATGGACGCGCGCTCCGGAGTCGGCGCCTCGGGCCTGATGCAGGTCATGCCCGCCACCGCGCGCTGGACGGCCCGCAAGATCGGCATGACCGACTTCTCGCCCAGCCAGATCAACGACCGCGAGACCAACATCACCATCGGCACCAATTACCTGAAGCTTGCGCTCGACGACTTCGATGGTTCGATGGCGCTGGCGGCAGCCGCCTACAACGCCGGCCCGGGCCGTCCGCGCAGCTGGCGCAACGGCCCGGTGCTCGACGCCGCCATCTGGGCCGAGAACGTGCCCTTCAACGAGACGCGCGACTACGTGAAGAAGGTGCTGGCCAACACCACCAACTACGCCGCCATCATCAGCGGCCGGCCGCAGTCGCTGAAGGAGCGCCTGGGCCGCGTGGGCCCGCGCGATGCTTCCGAGCCCGAGCCGAACAAGGACCTTCCCTGAAGAAGCCAGCGGCCTGACCGAAATGCGGAAATGAGCTGGCGCGACGAGGTCCTCGACACCCTCGCGTCCGAGTTCTCGGACGTGGGCGACGTCGCCCAGCTCACGCGCATCGTGCTGCGCTTGACGCTGGCGGCCGCGCTGGGCTTCGTGCTCGGCTTCGAGCGCGAGCAGCAGGGCAAGGCGGCCGGCGTGCGCACCCACATGCTGGTGGCCATCGGCTCGGCGATGTTCGTGCTGATCCCGCAGCAGACCGGCATCGTGCCGGCCGACATGAGCCGCGTGATCCAGGGGCTGGTGGCCGGCGTGGGCTTCCTGTGCGCCGGCACCATCCTCAAGCAGGGCAAGGACGAGAGCCACGTACAGGGCCTGACCACCGCCGCGGGCCTGTGGATGACGGCCGCCATCGGCATGGCCTGCGGGCTGGGCCGCGAGGTGACCGCCGTGGTGAGCGCGCTGCTGGCGCTCTTCGTGCTGGCGCTGGTGCCACGCCTCGTGAGCCTGATCGAGCGGGTGGCCGGCGCGCCGAAGAGCGGCAACGGCGCCAAGGACGACGACGCTCCCTGTCACTGAACGTCCCCTCGCATCAATTCCGGCCTTGTTCGGCATCAATCGCCGCGCGGCGCACGGCTAGCATCTAAGGCTTTTTTCAGAACCCGCAACGGACCGGAGACCCTCTCATGCGCAAGCTCTACGTCGGCAACAAGAATTACTCGTCGTGGTCCATGCGGCCCTGGGTGCTGATGAAGCAGGCCGGCATCGACTTCGAGGAGGTTGCGGTGCGCTTCGATTCCTTCGAGGCCGACTCGCAATTCAAGAACACCATCGGCGCGCTGAACCCGGTGGCCAAGGTGCCGGTGCTGGTGGAAGACGGCGGCCTCGTCATCTGGGACACGCTGGCCATCGCCGAATACCTCGCCGAGACCTTCCCCGAGAAGCACCTGTGGCCCGGGGCCGCGGCCGACCGTGCACGCGCGCGCAGCGTCTGCGCCGAGATGCATTCCGGCTTCGGCGGCCTGCGCAACCATTGCGGCATGAACCTCGAAGCCTCGCTGCCCGAGGTGGGCGCGCGGCTGATGAAGGAAGTGCCCGAAGTCGCCAGCGACCTCGCGCGCATCGTGCAGATGTGGAGCGGCCTGCTCGAGGCCCATGGCGGCCCGATGCTGTTCGGGCGCGAGTTCGGCATCGCCGACGCCTACTTCGCGCCCGTGGGCACGCGCATCAGGACCTACGGCCTGCCGGTGCCGCCGCAGATCACGGCCTACATCGAGCGCGTGCAGGCGCTGCCGGGCGTGAAGGCCTGGATCGACGCGGGGCTGGCGGAGAAGGATTTCCTGCAGTTCGAAGAGCCCTACCGCACGGGGCGCTAGGGTCTCGGGAAGACCGCAAGGTGCTCAAAGAGAAGGATGCAAGTCGCGGAACACCGCGGAACCGGCTTTGCCGGGCCGCAGGTGTTGCCCCCGGTAGGGGGTTGGCGTAGCGACACGAAGTGCGCGCAGCCTGGGGGCGAGCCCGGTTCAGAACCTGTAGGTTGCCGACACGTAGGTGACGATCGGATTCAGCTTAAGGCTGGCTTCACTGGTGGCAACCGGCAGGCCGTAGACCGAGGTGGTCGTCAGCTTGGCCTTGGTCTTCAGCGGGATGTAGGAGACCGAGAAGGCGACGCCCCAGTGCTTGTCGAACTGGTAGGCCGCGCCCACGTTGATGACCGGCGCGAACTTGCTGTCCAGCTTGGCCGTGGTGTTGACCGCAAAGGGCGACTGGTGGAACTGCGAGGCTAGCGCGCTCTGCAGGTTCGGGGTCAGCTTGACGTCGCTGTACCAGACATAGGTGGCGCCCAGGCCCACGAAGGGACGGAAGGCGTCGTTGCCTTCGTTGAAGAAGTACTTGCCCAGGATCGTCGGGCTCCACTGGCGGGCCTCGCCGAGCTGGCCCACGCGGCCGAGGGTGCCGGTGCCGTTGAGCTTGAACTTGGGCGGCACGCCGAACACACCTTCCACCGCCCAGTGGCTGTCGATGAAGTAGGTGGCGTTGAGGCCCAGGGTGTCGGAATCGCTCACGCTGGCGCCCGAACCGGCCAGAACGCTCTGGACGGGCGAGGTCACGGTCAGCGGCTTGCTCGAATCCTGCGGAGACAGATGGAACCATCCTGCGCCGACGACCCAGTCGCCGGCCTGTTGCGCCATGGCACTGCCCGACGCCAGAGCGCCCAGAGCTGCCAGTGCAATCATTCTTTTCTTCATGATGTGAATCCTTTTGGTTGAATATCCCTCTGCGGATGCGGGCGCCGGCTGTGACCGCCGCTGAAGATCGCCCGAATGACGAACGATTGCCCGGTCTGCGCCGCGGATTATCGAACGACCGTTCTATTTTTTACAGGGGGGAGTATCCCTAAACTGCGGCCATGAAAATTTTTCTCGTCGGTGGCGCACTGCGCGACCGCCTGCTGCAGCGTCCGGTGTCCGACCACGACTGGCTGGTGGTGGGCGCCACGCCCGAGGAGATGGTGGCGCGCGGGTATCTGCCCGTGGGGCGCGACTTTCCGGTGTTCCTGCATCCCGAGACGCGCGAGGAATACGCGCTCGCCCGCACCGAGCGCAAGAGCGCGCCGGGTTACCGCGGCTTCACCGTGCATGCCGCGCCCGACGTCACGCTCGAACAGGACCTGGCGCGCCGCGACCTGACCGTCAACGCCATCGCGCTGCCCGCCGAACTGGTGAGCGCCGACGGCCGTTTCGACCCCACGCCCGAGACCCTGGCCGACCCCTTCCACGGCCAGCGCGACCTGCGTGACAAGGTGCTGCGCCACGTGACCGACGCCTTCCGCGAAGACCCGGTGCGCATCCTGCGCGTGGCGCGCTTCGCCGCCCGCTTCGACGATTTCAGCGTCGCCCCCGAAACCATGGCGCTGATGCGCGAGATGGTCGCGGCCGGCGAGGCCGATGCGCTGGTGGCCGAGCGCGTATGGCAGGAGCTCTCGCGCGGCCTGATGGAAACGCGCCCCTCGCGCATGTTCGACGTGCTGCGCGAATGCGGCGCGCTGGCCGTGCTGCTGCCGGAGATCGATGCAGGCGCGTGGACGTTGCGGGCGATCGACACCGCCGCGCGGCTGAAGGCATCGCTGGCCGTGCGCTTCGCCTGCCTGACCGGGGGCTTCGGCAACAGCAAGCGCAGCGTGGCCTCGCTTCAGGCGGCGTGCGAGCGCTGGCGCGTGCCCGTGGACATCCGCGAGTTGGCCGAGGTGGTGGCGCGCGAGCACGGCCACATCGACGGCAGCGGCGCGCTCGACGCCGCTGGGCTGGTGCGCCTGCTGGAGCGCTGCGATGCCTTCCGCAAGCCCGAGCGCTTCGCCGAGGCGCTGCTGGCTTGCGAGTGCGATGCGCGCAGCCGCCCCGACTTCGACCCCGACGCCGACAGCAGCGCCTTCTATCCGCAGCGCAGCCGCCTGCTCCTTGTATTGAAGACCGCGGCTGCCGTACCCACCGACGTGGTGGCCAAGGCCGCCCAGCAGTCCGGCGCCACCGGCCCGAAGATCGGCGAGGCCATCCACCGGGCCCGCGTCGAGGCCGTCTCGGCGTCGCCGGGCCAGGCTTGAGGTCGACTGAAGCCAGCCCGCCCGGGGCATGACTTACGACACTTCCATGCGCGAACCCGGCCGATAGCATCGGCCGGGTGAATGCCACCGCGCCAAAGCCGTCACACGAATCCGCCGATTTCCCGCGCCTGCCCGGGCCGGACGAGCTGGGCCTGCGCGTGCTGCGCGAGCACGTGGCATCGGTGTACGCGGCCTACAACGCGTCGGTGTTCGTGCACTTCGGCCTGGGCGCGGCGCTGGGCACGGCCATGTACCTGCACGAGCCCCGCACCTGGATTCTTGTGTGGATGGCGGCGCATCTCTCGCTCGGTCTCTTCCTCTTCCTGATGCCGCGCTGGCACCCCGGCGTGCCCCTGGCCGACACAAGGCGCTGGGCGCGCCGGCATTCGCGCACCGTCACCGTGGTGGGCGCGGCCATGGCCAGCGCGCCGCTGCTCTTCATCTCGCCCGGCGACCTGCCTGTGACCTCGGTCATCACGGTGGTCATCATCGGCAGCTGCGCGCGGGCCATGCAGTTGCTGTGGCCGCTCAAGCCGGCGCTGTATGGCTACACGCTGCCGATGATGCTGAGCCTGATCGTCGCGCTGGCCTGGCAGGGCGACGCCCTACACTTCTTCCTCGCGCTCTTCAGCCTGGGCTACCTGCTGTTCACGCTGCGCGTGAGCAACCAGCAGCACAGGCTGCTGACCGACTCGCTGGTACTGCGCTTCGAGAACGAGGCGCTGGCCGGCCAGCTCGGCAGGCAGATCGCCGCGGCCGAGCGTGCCAGCGCCGAGAAGACGCGCTTCCTCGCCACCGCCAGCCACGACCTGCGCCAGCCGCTGCATGCCATCGCCCTCTTCGGCGCCGCGCTGGAGAACGAGCTGCGCGAGCACCATGGCGGGCGCAACGCGCGGCAGCTGATGCGCGCGGTGGACGCGCTGGGCAATTCGCTGGACACCATGCTCGACGTGTCGCGCCTCGACGCCGGCGTGGTCACGCCGGCCATCGCGCCGGTGTCGCTGGACGCGCTCTTCCGCTCCCTCAACCACATGTTCGCGGCGCGGGCCGAGCAGCGCCAGCTGCAGCTGAGGGTGCGCGCCAGCGGCCTGTGGGTGCTCAGCGATGCGCAGCTGCTGTACCGCATGCTTTCCAACCTCGTCGACAACGCGCTGAAGTACACGACGCGCGGCGGCGTCGCGGTACGGGCCCGTTTGCGCGGCGGCATGGTGTGGGTCGAAGTGTTCGACACCGGCATCGGCATCGCGCCCGAGCAGCAGGAGCGCGTCTTCGAGGAGTACTACCAGATAGACAACCCGGGCCGCGACCGCGCGCAGGGGCTGGGCATCGGCCTGTCGATCGTGCAGAGGCTCTCGCGCCTGCTCGCACATCCGGTGCGGCTGCAGTCGCGGCCTGGCCGTGGCAGCCGCTTCCGCCTCGAATTGCCGGCCGCGGCGGAGACAGGGGAAGCGGCGATGTCCGGCACCGGCCTGACCAACCGGGGCCGCGCCGCGCAGGCCGTGCACGGCCGCGTCCTGCTGATCGACGACGAGGCGGAAATCCGCGAAGCCATGGCCGGCCTCTTCCAGGCCCACGACCTCGCTCTGGACGCCGTCGCGAGCGAGGCCGAGGCCGCCGAGCTGCTGGGCCGCCCCGACGCGCACGAGCGCCCCTTCTCTCTTTTGATGTGCGACTACCGCCTCTGCGACGGCGAGAACGGCCTCGACGTGGGCCTGCGCCTGCAGCGCCGCTTCGGGCTGCAGGCGCCGCTGCTGCTGGTGACGGGCGAGACCTCGCCCGAGCGGCTGCAGCGCGTGCGGGCCTCGGGCATTCCGGTGCTGTTCAAGCCGGTGAACCCGGCGATGCTGCTGCGCGCGCTCGCCGAGCTGGCGCCGGGTCCCTCGCCCGCGCACTGACCGACCGATCCCGCCCGCTGCGGAGCGGATCCGGGCACATTGGGCTTTGGCCGACATGCGCCGCGCGCGACGCGTGTTAAGGTTTTCCCCGATGCCAAAGTCCTCCAGCAACTCGCAGTTGCCTCCTCCGTTGGGCCGGGACTCAGCCCTCTTTCTCGACTTCGACGGTACGCTGGTCGGGCTTGCGCCCACGCCTGAAGCCATCGAGATTCCACCGGCCCTCGTGCCCCTGCTGGACGACCTGCGCGACCAGCTCGGCGGCGCGCTCGCCGTGGTGTCGGGTCGCCAGATCGATTCCATCGACCGTTTTCTCGCGCCGCTGCGGCTGCCCGCGGCCGGCGAGCACGGCGTGCAGCGCCGCGATGCCGCGGGCCACATGCAGGAACAGCGCGCGCCCGACCTCGTGCCCATCCTCGATATCGCCAACGAACTCGCGCGCGTGCACGAAGGCCTGCTGGTGGAGCGCAAGCACGCGGCCATCGCCCTGCACTACCGGCTCGCGCCGCAGCTCGAGGCGGTGTGCCGGGATGCGATGTCGCGCGCCATCGCGCACGACCCGATGCTGGAGCTGATGCACGGCAAGTTCGTCTTCGAAGTGAAGCCCGCGGGCATCAACAAGGGCATCGCCATCGACGCCTTCATGGCCGAGGCGCCCTTCGCCGGCCGCGTGCCCGTCTTTCTCGGCGACGACACCACCGACGAGAGCGGCTTTGCCGTGGTGCAGCCGCGCGGCGGCATCGCAGTCAAGGTCGGCTCCGGCCCGAGCCTGGCGCTGCACCGCCTCGAATCGCCGCTGGCCGTCTACGAATGGCTGGTGCAGGCACGCGACCTGCTCGCGGCACGCGACAGCAAGCCGGCCGTCAAGAACACGAAATCTCCGAGGAGCCCCGAATGAGCGCACAAGAAGAACAACAACTGTCGAAGGCCCCCGACGACCGCGCGGGTGCCGCGCTGGCCGGTGCCGCCGGCCCCGATGACAAGGCCCCGGTCGACGCGGCGGCCGCTGCCGCACCGGGCCCGCGCGGCTTCGCGCCGCCGGCCGATCCATCGCTGAACGTGGGCGTGATCGGCAACTGCGCCTACAGCGCACTCATCGACGCGCGCGGCCGTGCCGTGTGGTGCTGCCTGCCGCGCTTCGACGGCGACCCGGTGTTCAACGCCCTTCTGCACCCCGGTGAAGACGCCGGCGCCTGGAGCATCGACATCGAGGACTTCGCCGAAGCGAAGCAGTGGTACGAACCGAACACGGCCGTGCTGCGCACGCAGCTCTTCGACAGCGCGGGGCAGGGCATCGAGATCACCGACTTCGCGCCGCGCTTCTACAGCCGCTCGCGCTACTTCCGCCCGCTGATGATCGTGCGCCGCGTGCGGCCGATTGCCGGCGCGCCGCGCATCCGCGTGTCGCTCGACCCGCGCTTCCAGTGGGGCGCCTCGGCGCCGGTGGAGGTCACGCGCGGCAGCAACCACATCCGCTACGTCGGGCCCGACGTGACGCTGCGGCTGAACACCGACGCATCGATCTCGCACATCCTCTCGCGCCAGCCCTTCGTGCTCTCGCGCGAATACAACTTCATGTTCGGCGTGGACGAGACGCTGCTCGACGGCATTGCCGACACCGCGCGCAAGTTCGAGCAGGAAACCATCTCCTACTGGCGCACCTGGAGCAAGCGCCTGGCCATCCCCTTCGAGTACCAGGAGGCGGTGATCCGCGCGGCCATCACGCTGAAGCTCTCGCTGTACGAGGACACCGGCGCCATCGTCGCGGCCATGACCACCAGCATTCCCGAGGCGCCGGGCAGCCAGCGCAACTGGGACTACCGCTACTGCTGGCTGCGCGACGCCTTCTTCGTGGTGCGCGCGCTCAACTCGCTGAGCGAGGTGGGCACCATGGAGGACTACCTTCGCTGGCTGGGCAACGTGGTGATCGGCTCGCACGGCGAGCACATCCAGCCGCTGTACGGCATCGGGCTGGAGCGCGAGCTGCCCGAGTCTTTTGTCGAGAACCTGGCGGGCTATCGCGGCATGGGCCCGGTACGCGTGGGTAACCAGGCACAAGAGCATTTCCAGCACGACGTGTACGGCAACATCGTGCTCGGCGCGGCGCAGGCCTTTCACGATCACCGGCTGCTCAGCCGCGCGGGGCTCGCGGAGTTTCCGCACCTCGAGGCGGTGGGCGAACAGGCGGTGCGCGTCTACGGCACGCCCGACGCTGGCATGTGGGAGCTGCGCACGCGCGCACGCGTGCACACCAGCTCGGCGCTGATGAGCTGGGCGGCCTGCGACCGGCTCAGCAAGATCGCCCGCGCGCTGCACCTGCCCGAGCGCGCCGCCTACTGGCATGGCCATGCCGCGCGCATGAAGGAAGAGATCCTCGCCAAGTCGTGGTGCGAAGAGCGCCAGGCCTTTGCGGAGAGCTTCGGCGGGCACGAGCTCGACGCGAGCATCCTGCTGATGGTGGAAGTGGGCCTGATCGACGCACGCGACCCGCGCTTCATCTCGACGGTCGACGCAATGGAAAAGTCGCTGTGCGACGGCCCCTACATGCGCCGCTACGAGGCCGCCGACGATTTCGGCAAGCCCGAGACCGCGTTCAACATCTGCACCTTCTGGCGCATCGACGCACTTGCCAAGATCGGCCGCAAGGCCGAGGCGCGCCAGATCTTCGAGACCATGCTCGCGGCGCGCAACCCGCTGGGACTGCTGTCGGAAGACACGCACCCGGTCACGGGCGAGATGTGGGGCAACTTTCCGCAGACCTATTCGATGGTCGGCATCATCAACGCGGCCGTGCGCCTGTCCGCTCCCTGGGATTCGTGCATATGAGCCGTCTGGTCGTCGTTTCAAACCGCGTGGCGGACCCACGCAAGCCGGCCGCCGGCGGACTGGCCGTGGCGCTCGGCGAAAGCCTGCAGCAAAGCGGCGGCCTGTGGTTCGGCTGGAGCGGACAGGTCATCGAAGGCGGCCCCACGGGCGAAGGCGAACTGCACCGGCAGCAGGCCGGCAAGGTAACGCTGGCCACCATCGACCTGAGCCGCGAAGACCACGACAGCTACTACCTCGGCTACAGCAACGACGTGCTGTGGCCGGTGTTCCACAACCGGCTCGACCTGGCGCACTTCGACGCCGGCTTCATCGGCGGCTACCGGCGCGTGAACCAGCTGTTCGCACGCAAGCTGCTGCCGCTGCTGAAGGAAGACGACATCATCTGGGTGCACGACTACCACCTGATCCCGCTGGCAGCCGAGCTGCGCGCCATGGGCTGCAGGCAGCGCATCGGCTTCTTCCTGCACATTCCGCTGCCGCCGCAGATCATCACCGCGGCCATCCCGCAGCACGAATGGCTGATGCGCTCGCTGTTCTCGTACGACCTGATCGGCTTCCAGGCGCAGCAGGACGTGCAGCACTTCGAGCACTACGTGCGCAACGAGGCCCGTGGCGAGTACCTGGGCAACGACATGTACCGCGCCTACGGGCAGACGGTGCGAAGCGCGGCCTTTCCCATCGGCATCGACGTGGACGAGTTCGCGGCACTCACGCACGCGAAGGAATCGCGCGACATGTACGAGACCATGAAGCGCGAGTATTCGAGCCGCCGGCTGCTGCTGGGCATCGATCGGCTCGATTATTCGAAGGGCATTCCGCAGCGGGTGCGTTCGTTCCGCGAACTGCTGGCGAACTACCCCGAGAACCGGCGCAGCGCCACGCTGATCCAGATCGCCTCGCCCACGCGCGAGACGGTCGACGCGTATGCCGACATCCGGCGCGAACTCGAGTCGCTGTGCGGCGCCATCAACGGCGACTACGGCGAGCTCGACTGGATGCCGGTGCGCTACATCCACCGCATGGTGGCGCGCAAGCGGGTGCCGGGGTTGTGCCGCGCAGCGGCCGTGGGGCTGGTGACGCCGCTGCGCGACGGCATGAACCTCGTCGCCAAGGAATACATCGCGGCGCAGGACCCGGCCGACCCGGGCGTGCTGGTGCTGTCGCGCTTCGCCGGCGCCGCCGAGCAGCTGAAGGAAGCGCTGCTGGTGAACCCCTACGACACCCACGGCACCGCCGAGACGGTGCAGCAGGCGCTGCAGATGCCGCTGGAGGAGCGGCGCGAACGGCACCAGAAGCTGCTGTCGCGCATCCGCGAACAGGACATCCACTGGTGGCGGCGCAGCTTTCTCGAAGCGCTGCGCGAGGCGGCCAGCGAGCGCTGACCCCCTCACCGATCGGTCACCAGCCGGTCAGCAGCCGCACGAAGCGCATCACCGGCCGCGCCTGCGCGGGAGCGGCCGCCCTCGCAGCCATGGGCGCATGCACGCGCAGGTGCACCGGCGTCAGCGCCGACACCTCGATCCACCCTCCGTGCGGCAGGCGGTGGATGTCGCCCTCTTCGAGCGGCGTCTCGCTCATGAACACCGTCTCGCCAAACCAGCCCGGCGGCGACACCACCCGGGCGCGGCCCTCGGCCAACTGGAGCCAGGCGCCGGCCTCGACCGAGGTGCGCAGGGACTGTCCGGGTTCGAGAACGATGGAATCGGGCGCTTGGGAGAGTGTGGTGATCATGGCGGCGATGGCGACTATGGCGGCGTAGGTCGGTTGGATGAGGCTTCATCGTAGGAATCCTGCTGCCTGAAAAACAGGCACACGCCATGGCTATTGCGACCGGAACAGCAGGGCTGCGAACGCATCTGTTATGGTCGTTTCCCCAGGCAACTGCATCTGTTTTTGGATGCCCGATGCGGGGAACATCGATCCATGGACTCGCTACCGCTCTACCGCCAGCTTTCCGCGCACTACGTGGATGCGATCCACACCGGCTCGCTCAAGCAGGGCGACAAGCTGCCCTCGCTGCGCAGCCTGATGCGGCTGCACGACATCAGCCTGTCGACCGCGCTGCAGGTCTGCCGCGCCATGGAAAGCGACGGCTGGGTCGAGGCGCGCGACCGCTCCGGGTATTTCGTGCGGCGGCCGCAGCGGCTGGCCATCGCGCCGATGGAAGAGCCGACGGCCGACGTGCCACCCGATCCGGCCCAGTTCGTGAGCATGCGCGAGCGCATGGCCAACTTCATGGCGCGCGGGCGGCACACGGGCGTGAAGCTCAACTTCGCGATCGCCCGCGCGGCCCCCGAGCTGTATCCCGCAGAGGCCCTGCGCAACTCGATGACACGCGCGCTGCGCCAACGGCCCGAACTGCTGACCACAGCATCGTCGCAGAAGGGCCACGAGCAGTTCCGCGAGGCCGTCGCGCAGCGCAGCCTGCGCGTGGGCATGACGGTGGCGCCCGACGAGGTGCTCGTCACCAACGGCTGCATCGAGGCGCTGAACCTCGCGCTGCGCGCCATCGCCAAGCCCGGCGACACGGTGGCCGTTGAGTCGCCCACCTTCTACGGCCTGCTGCAGGTGCTCGAAAGCCTGGGCCTGCGCGCGCTCGAGATCCCGACCAGCCCGCAGACCGGCATCTCGCTGGAGGCGCTGGACCTGGCCATCCACACCTACGACGACATCAAGGCCGTGGTGGTGGTGCCGCACCTGCAGAACCCCATCGGCAGCGTGATGCCCGACAGCCACAAGCAGCGGCTCGCGCACCTGTGCGAGAGCCACGGCATCGCGCTGGTCGAGGACGACACCTACAGCGACCTGGTGGAAACCGATTCGCCGCTGCGTGCGCTGAAGTCGTGGGACCGCACCGGCAACGTGATCTATTGCGCCTCGCTGCACAAGGTGCTGGCGCCGGGGCTGCGGCTGGGCTGGATCACGGCCGGGCGCTGGCACGCGCAGGTGGAGATGCTCAAGTACGCGCAGACCCGCAACAACGAGGCGCTGGCGCAGATCGCCGCGGGCGAGTTCATCGCGGGCGGGCGCTACGACCGCCACCTGCGCCGGCTGCGCGAGCGGCTGCACATGCAGCGCGACCAGACGGCCGACGCCATCGCCCGCTACTTCCCGGCGGGCACGCGGCTGAACCTGCCGCGCGGCGGGCTGCAGCTGTGGGTGGAGCTGCCGCAGCAGCGCTCGTCGGTGAACGTGTTCGACGCCGCGCTGCGCGAGCAGATGCTGGTGGCGCCTGGCGCGCAGTTCTCGAACTCGGGGCGCTTTGACAACTACCTGCGCATCAACTGCGGCTGGCCGTATTCGAAGGCAGTGGACGCGGGGCTGCAGCGGCTGGGCGAGATCGTGTCGGCGGTGCAGCCGCCGCGCTAGCCGCCGGCGCTTCGGCGCGATTCAGACGATGTAGAACACGACGGCGTCGCGCCTTGCGGCCGCGCCGGCGAAGAAGCGCTTGACGCCGTCCATGAAGCCCGCGAGGTCCTGGGCGCCTTCCTGCCAGACCTTGGCCCAGTACAGCTCGCCGAACTTCGCCGGCTCGCCCGTGAAGCGGCCCACCAGCGCCGCCACGTCGCACTGAGCGAGCCGCGCCGCCGCGCGCTCCACGTGGGCGGCCGTGAGGTAAATGCAGCCCAGGCCGTCGGTGCCGTCGAGCTCCTCGCCGTCGACCACCTCGGGCATCAGCGTGCGCACCACGTCCCAGGCCTGCTCCACCGTCTGGCTGTCGTGGGGACCGCCCTGCGCGGCGGGCGAGTGCAGGAAGCCGGAGACGGTGGACGGATCGATCACCAGCGCGCGCAGCCGGTAGCGGTCGAGGGCGTAGAAGGCGGCGCCGATGCTCAAGTGCTGGGCTCCATGCGGGCGGCGCGCGCCACCGCCGCGAGCGCGATGCTCACGCTGTCGATGTTGCGCTGCGCGTTGTCGATGTTCCTGAAGTGGTCGGGCGCGCAGATCTGGTTGAGCAGCAGCGTGCGCTTGAAATGCACCAGCGCCTGGCGCAGCTCGCCCTCTTCCTGCGCGATCAGGCCCAGGTCGTTGTGCGCGTTGGCGGCCGACGACGAGATGCCGCGGCAGCTGCGCTGCTGGATGTCGAGCGAACGCTCGAACAGCTCCCGCGCGCGGGCGAAGTCGCGCCGCGCCATGAACAGGCTCGCGAAGTTGTTGAGCATGTCGGAATGCAGCTCGGCGTCGCCCTCGCCCGGCGGGAGCTTGTCGAGGTGCACCAGGGCACGGGCGTAGCAGAGCTCGGCCTTCGCCTCCTGGCCCGATTCGGCATAGAGGAACGCGAGGTTGTTGAAGGCGCGCACCACGCCGTCGCTGGAGCCGCCCCCGGCCTCGGCCACCGCCATGGCGATGGTCTTCTTGTAGAGCGCCTCCGCCTCGTCGGCGCGACCGGCCGCGGCATGCAGCAGCGCCAGCGTGTTGGTCGGCCCGCGCCGCCAGCTGTCGTCCAGCCCGAGCTCGGCGGCCACGGCCAGGGCCTCGTCGGCCGAGGCCTGGGCCTTCTCGTTCCAGCGCAGCCGGCGGCACAGCTCGGCATGGCTGGACAGGTGCAGCACCACGCTGCGATGCGCCCCGCCATGCAGGCGGCGGCTGGCGGCGATGGCCTGCGCGCAGAGTTTCTCGGCGCTTTGCAGGTCGCCCTGGGCGAGCGCATCGCGGTAGCGGGCCTCGCGGTCTTCGAGCAGGTTCAGCAGCACGCCCTGCTCGTCGGTGGTCGCGCCACGGGCCTTGCGCTGCTCGATGCCCACCAGCGTCAGGTCCAGCGCCTTGCGGGCGACGTCCATGTCCTCCGCGGGCATGCCGAGCTTGCGCCCGATGGACAGGCTCTCCTCGAGGCTGGCGCGCGCCTTGTCGAAGGCGTCGATCTGGTAGCAGGCTTGGCCGAGCATGCAAAGGGTCATGGCGAGGTTCTGATGCGGGCCCTTGAACACGCGGCGCGTGGCAGCGACGATCTGCTCGCCGATGGCGACGGCCTGCGTCCAGTCCCCCGCCTCGGCGGCGGCCACGAAGCGCTCCTGCAGCTTGTTGGCTTCGGCGAGGGCGGAGAGGTCGAAATCCTTGCCGGCCTCCCTCGGGGCGGGGCGGCGGGAAGCGTGGCGCGCTGACGCCGACGGGGCGTCGTCTTCCTCGGCCGGACCCTGCGCCTGCAGCTGGTTCATGCGCCGATGAATCCACCAGAGGTCGAACAGCATCCACGGCAGCAGCACCGCCAGGCAGAAGCGGCTGCCCGGCAGGCCGGCGACTCCGTACACCAGAAGCGCCAGTTGCCCCGCGCCGCCCAGGTAGCTGCCCAGATAGAAGCGGTGCGCGCCGATGAAACCGCCCACCACCCACAGCAGGTAGGCGAACGAGCGGCGGCGAGGCAGGGGGGTCATGGTTCGCCCGGGTGCGTGGGTTGCTTGCCTGTCTGTCTGTTGTCCGGTCAGTCGAGCAGCGCGAGCGCCGCGTAGTCGCCGACCTTGTCGCCCAGGCCGGCTGGCACGAGCATCACACCGCGCGTGAGCGGCAGCAGCTTGCCGTCGATCTGCGCCTGGAGGCGGGGCAGCACGAAGTCGCGGTGGTGCCAGAACACGCTGCCGCCAAGGCTGATGCGCTGCAGGTCGAGGATGATGACCATGTTGTAGAGCATCCGGCCGAACACACGGCACAGGGCTTCCGCCGTTTCCAGAGCCTTGGGGTCGCCGGCAGACGCAGCGGAAAACAGGTCGGCGGCGGATTGTCCGAAACGGTGGCCGATCGAATTCCCCCCGACGAGCGCCTCGACGTCGCCGAAGTTGCCGCAACCGCACAGCGCCCCGGTGGCATCGTCGACCACGAAGCTGTGTCCCGCGTGACCGGCATTCCCGTTCTTGCCGCGCAGGGCCTTGCCGTCGACGCACAGGCCCACGCCCACGCCGGTGCTCCAGGTGGCATAGGCGCAGTTGTCCAGGCCCTTGAGCGCGCCCCAGTGGCGTTCGGCCTCCAGCGCTGCCACGGCATCGTTCTCGACGCGGACGTTGCCGAAGCGCTTGACCAGCGGCGCCTCGATGATCGCGGTCATCCATGAATTGGGCAGGCCGCGCGATGGCCCGGCGATACCGCCGCAGATGTTGGGCGTGGCGAGTTCGACCAGCCCGTCGCGCAGCTCGAAGGGCCCCGTCGACGACACGCCCACACGGTCGATGGTGGCGGGGTCGACGCCCTGCTCCGCACAGATCTCGTCGATCATCCGCATGATCTGCACCGCCACCGCGTCGTTGTCGCCGGTCTTGGCCGTGGGTTCGCTGCGGCGGCCGACCAGCGGCGCGTCGCTCGAAGCGGAAAGGCTCACGGCCACCTTGGTGCCGCCGATGTCTACGCAGGCTCTCATTGCGGTTCGTCTTTTCCTTGTTTGGTTCTCTGCTCTGTCTACAGGAGGCGCGCCACCAGCGCCGCGATCATGCTGAGCACGATGGTGCTGGCGATCGGCAGCTGCCACTCGCGGCCGAAGGCGCGGAACTCGAAATCGCCGGGCAGCCGTCCGAAGCCGAAGCGGCGCAGCCAGGCGGTCAGGCCGCTCATGAGCACCAGCGCGAGGACGACGACGATCAGCCAGCGGAACATATGGGCGACAGTCTAGGCCGAGAGAATCGCCATCGCTTGCCGATGGAGTTCGGGCGTGGCCGCCGCGATCACCCGGCCGTCGGACTTCAGCCCCAGCGGCTGGCCCTGCCAGTCGGTGACCACGCCGCCGGCCGCCTCGATCAGGCCCGCCGGGCCGAGGTAGTCGTAGGGCTGCAGGCCGGTCTCGACCACGAGGTCGATGGTGCCGCCAGCCAGCTGGGCATAGCCGTAGCAGTCGCCGCCGAAGCGGCGCATCGCGCACTGGCGGCTGAGTTTGTCGAAGGCGCTCCAGTCGGCCGGCGCGAAGATGTCGGGCGAGGTGGTGACGATGCGGGCCTTGGCCACTTCGGTGCAGCCGCTCGCGCGCACCGGCTGGCCGTCGCGGCTGGCGCCCTTGCCCGCCACGCCGACCCAGCGCTCCTTGAGCACCGGCATGTCGATCATGCCCAGCACCACGCGCCCGCCCTGCAGCACGCCGATCAGCGTGCCCCACAGCGGCGAGCCGGTGATGAAGCTGCGCGTGCCGTCGATGGGGTCGAGCACCCAGACGCGCTCGGCATCGAGCCGCTCGGGGCCGTGCTCTTCGCCGTAGATGCCGTCCGCCGGGGCGCGCGCGGCGAGGATCTCGCGCATGGCCGTCTCGGCGGCGCGGTCGGCCAGCGTGACGGGGCTTTCGTCCGCCTTGGTGATGATGTCCAGCGGCGTGCGGAAGTAGTGCATCGACTTGGCGGCGGCGGCATCGGCCAGCGCTTGGGCGATCGGCGAGAGGTCGGAAGAGGAGGAGCTCATGAAAGAGTTGGAAACGCTTGCCAAAACCTGCAATTAGACCCGAGCCGGACCCTGTTTGACACAGCGGGGCCGCCAGCCCTAGCATGGCCCGGAAATTGCCACGAACTACGACAAATGGCTTCTTTCACCCACCTGCGCACAGCCCTGCTCGCCCTCGTGCTCGGCGCCTCGGCCCTGCTGGCCCACGCCACGCCCTCCGACACCGAAGACAAGCTGATCGACACGCTTATCCAGCGCGTCTCGAGGATGAGCTCGATGATCTTCCTGCGCAATGGCAGCGAGTACAACGCCTCCGACGCCGCCAAGCACATGCAGGCGAAGTACGACTACTTCAAAAAGGAACTGGTCACGGCCGAGGACTTCATCGAGCGCTGCGCCTCGCGCTCGGAGATGACGGGGCAGGCCTACAAGGTGAAGCTCACCAACGGTACGGTGCGCGACGCCAACGAGTTCCTCAACAGCGAGCTGCGCGCGCTGCGGCAGGCCACTGGCGCGAAGAAGCCCGGCGGCTAGCCAGCTACCTAGCGCTGCTGCCCCCAGCGGCGCACCGTCAGCCGCTCCAGCGTCCTGAAGCCCAGGCTCTCGACCAGCAGGCCGATCAACACCACCAGCGCGAGCCCAGCGAACACGCGGTCGGTATAGAGCTCGTTGCGGTTCTGGAAGATGTACCAGCCCAGGCCGCCCTTGCCCGAGGACGCCCCGAACACCAGCTCCGCCGCGATCAGCGTGCGCCACGCGAAGGCCCAGCCGATCTTCAGCCCCGACAGGATCGACGGCAGCGCCGCCGGCACCAGTATCTGCAGCACGTAGCGCAGCCCCCGGAGCCCGTAGTTGCGTCCGGCCATGCGCAGCGTGTCGGGCACGCCCTGGAAGCCCGCGTAGGTGTTGAGCGCCAGCGGCCACAGCACCGAATGGATCAGCACGAACACGAGGCTGCCGCGCCCCAGCCCGAACCACAGCAGCGCCAGCGGCAGCAGCGCGATGGCCGGCAGCGGGTTGAACATCGACGTGAGCGTGTCCAGCAGGTCGCGGCCGATGCGCGTCGACACTGCCAGCGTGGTGAGCGCGAAAGCCAGCAGCACGCCAGCGACGTAGCCCTGCAGCAGCACGGCCAGCGAGATGCGCACCTTCTCGATCAGCTCGCCGCTGGCAAGCCCCTCGAACAGCGCCGCCGCGGTGGCGGTGAAGGTGGGCAGCAGCAGGTCGTTGTTCTGCCGCCGCGCCGCCAGCTCCCACAGCACGGCGATGACGGCGAGGATCAGCCCCTTGCGCAGCCAGGCCTGCGACCAGATGCGCTCGCCCAGCGGCAGCGAACGCTCCACCGGCACCTCGATGAAGGGCTCCAGCGTGCGCTCGTACTCGGGGCGGACCGGCGGCACGACGGCGCTCATGCGACGGCCTCCTCTTCGAACAGCATGTCGTGGATGCGCTGCGCCGTGCCCTGGAATTCGGCGCCGCCCAGGCTATCGAGTGTGAAGGCGTGGCTATTGATCTCGGCGCGCATGCGCCCCGGATGCGGCGACAGCAGCGCGATGCGGTTGCCCACCACCAGCGCCTCCTCGATGGAATGGGTGACGAACAGCAGCGTGAAGCGCACCTCGTCCCACAGCTCGAGCAGCTCCTGCTGCATCCTGCGGCGGGTGAGCGCATCGAGCGCGGCGAAAGGCTCGTCCATCAGCAGTACGCGAGGCTGCATCGCCAGCGCGCGGGCGATCGCCACGCGCTGCTTCATGCCGCCCGAGAGCTGGTGCGGATGCACGTCAGCGAACTTCGACAGGCCGACCTTGTCGAGGTAGTGCAGCGCGCGCTCGGCCGCTTCCTTCTTCCCGAGCGTGCGCGAGGCCAGCAGCGGGAACATCACGTTCTGCTTCACCGTCTTCCACGGCGGCAGCTGGTCGAATTCCTGGAACACGACGATGCGGTCGGGGCCGGGCTGCGCCACGCGCCTTCCGTCGAGGCGGATCTCGCCCTCGACCGGTGGGATGAAGCCCGCCACTGCCTTCAGCAGCGTGGACTTGCCACAGCCCGAGGGGCCGAGCAGCACGAAGCGGTCGGCGGCATGGACGTCGAAGCTCACGCGGTGCGTGGCGCGGACCACGCGCTCGGGGGTGCGGTATTCGAGGCTGACGTTGTCGACCTGCAGCAGCGGCGCGCCGTCTTGCCCCCTCTCCATCTCCCTCTCCCGCTCGCGGGAGAGGGTTGGGGTGAGGGCCGGTGGCGATGCCAGAGGCTCCCCCCTCACCCCTGCCCTCTCCCGATGGGAGAGGGAGTCACCCCGCGAATCGAGGACCGCCGCCGTGCCGCTCATCAGTTCCCCGACACGTTCTGCGCGTCGTCGAAGAAATAGTCCTTCACCGAAGCCGGCTTGTTCTTGATCGCGCCCACGCGGTGCATGAACTCCGCCAGCGGATAGGTGTTCTGCGGCGTGGTCTTGAACTGCACCTCGGGGTTCTTGATGATCTTCAGCAGCAGCTCGCGGTCGAGCTTCGCGTTGCTCACCTTCAGGTAGATGTCGGCCGCCTTTTCAGGATTGGCCGTGACGAACTTCGCCGCCTCGTCGAGCGCGTCGACGAAGGCCTTGTACGTCTTCGGGTTCTCGCTGCGGAATTTCTCCGTCGCGTAGAGCACCGTCGCCGACGACGGCCCGCCCAGCACCTGGTACGAGTTGAGCACGATGCGCGCATTCGGATTGCCCGCGAGCTCCTGCTCCTGGAACGGCGGATTGCCGAAGTGCGCCGAGATCTCCGTGCCGCCCTTGATGATGGCCGCAGCCGCATCGGGGTGCGGCAGCGCCACGCTGATCCTGTCGAGCTTGTTGAACTCCTTGTCGCCCCACAGCTTGGCCGAGGCGAACTGCAGCACGCGCGACTGCACCGACACGCCCACGGCGGGCAGCGCGATGCGGTCCTTGTCCGTGAAGTCGGCGATCGTCTTCACGTTCGGGTTGTTGCTCACCAGGTAGTACGGGAAGTTGCCCAGCGAGGCCACGCCCTTCACGTTCTGCTTGCCCTTGGTGCGGTCCCACAGCGTGAGCAGCGGGCCCACGCCGGCGCCCGCGATCTCGATGTTGCCCGACAGCAGCGCGTCGTTCACCGCCGAGCCGCCCGAGAGCTTGACCCACTCGACCTTGGCGTCGATACCTGCAGCCTTCGCGTGCTTCTCGATGAGCTTCTGCTCCTGCGCCACATTGAGCAGCAGGTAGACGATGCCGAACTGCTCGGCGATGCGGATCTGGCCTTCTGCTGCATGCGCGGAAAGACTGCCGGCCAGGAGGCCAAGGCCGGCGGCGAGCGCGGCGGCTTTGCGGGTGAAACGGTTCATTGGAAGGAGGCTGGGAAGGAAGGAGTCAGAAAGGCGTGTCGCCGACGATGGTGGTGCGGTTGAGGCGCCGGCGCAGGTGATCGGGCGTGCCCGCTGCCAGGTGCATCAGCGAGCGGTTGTCCCAGAACACCAGGTCGTGCGGCGCCCACTGGTGGCGATACACGAACTCGGGCTTCACGCTGTGCGCAAACAGCTCTGCGAGCAGCGCGTCGCTTTCTTCCTTGGGCAGCCCGACGATGCGCGTCGTGAAATGCTCGCTGACGAAGAGCGCCTTGCGCCCCGTTTCCGGATGCGTGCGCACCACCGGTTGCACGGCGGGCGCGACCTGGTCGATCTGCGCCTGCGAGAGCTTCGGCCGCCATGGGTTCTTCGCGCGCAGCTCCTCGTACTTGGCGAGGTAGCTGTGCTCGGCCTTCAGCGGCAGGATGCGCTGCTGCAGCTCGGGGCTCAGCGACTCCCAAGCCAGATGCTGGTCGGCGAAGAGCGTGTCGCCGCCTTCGCTCGGCAGTTCCTGGGCGTGCAGCAGCGAGCCGAGGCTTGGTTTGGGCTTGTAGGAGATGTCGGAGTGCCAGTAGACGCCTGCATCGCCGAGGCCGATGGGCTCGCCGTTCTCCTTGATGTTGGAGACGATCAGGATCTCGGGGTGGTTCTTCAGCTGGAACTGGTGGAGGACGTGGATCTCCAGGGGGCCGAAGCGGCGGCTGAAGTCGATGTGTTCCTGGGGGGTGATCTGCTGGTTGCGGAAGATCAGGACGTGATGGTCGAGGTGGGCCTTGTGGAGGCGGGTGAAGTCTTCGGTGTTGATGGGCTTCGAGATGTCCAGGCCTACTACCTCGGCGCCGACCGGGGCATCGAAAGGGCGCACTTCGAAGTGCTGCGAAGGAGCATTTACCTCGCTGGTGGGGGCGGCTGTCATGCCGGGAATGTAGGGGGCGGGATTTGGATCGCCAACGAACTCTTTGTTGCTAGCTTATGACTTTGTTTTTAGGGGTGATGAGGGTTTGCTTTCCGGGGCCGGGTCTCGGCCCGGCCCCGGGAAGCAAAGCACCAACAGTCACTCAAAGCGCATGACTGCGATCCCCCTCCCTGAACCCCATCGCCTCCCAAGCCTCCCCCACAGCAAACCCCACAACCTTGAACAACTCCCCCATCTCATGCTCATGAATCAACCGAGCCGCCATCCCCCTCTCAGCAACAGTCCCCTTCTCCATCAAACCAAGTAGTCCGCAATTCAGCAGAAACCGCGCCTGACTCGTATACCCCAGCACAGCCAGCCCAGCATCCTGCCCAGCCAGCGCAACCCCGGTGAAGTCCACATGCGCAGTGATGTCCTTGTACCCAACATCGGACAAAGGGTCCCCATCAGCCTTGTGCCCCCGATGACACATCACAGTCCCCATATGCCTCTGCGGGTGGTAGTACTCAGCCTCGGGAAACCCGTAGTCGATGAGAAAAGCCGCCCCCTTCTCCAACCGATCCGCCAGCGTCGCAACAAACGCCTTGGCCTGCGGATGAATCTCCGTGAGGTAGTCGTGCTCTCCGGGCACATCAACCGGCGGCCGCAGTTCAGTCACACGATCGGCCCACGCCCACCCATCGTCCGAAGCGTTACGCACCACGCCCCGCTCGAACCACTTCCCACCCACACGCGCCAACAACTGCACCGGCATCGCATCGAGCACTTCATTCCCGACAACAACCCCCTGCATGGATTCAGGCAGTTCGTTGAGCCATTCAACGCGCCCCGCATGCCCCGCAAGCGCCTGCTGCTGCCGCTCCCTCAAGGTCCCCGACAGGTCGACGATGCGGTAGCGCACGTCGGTGCGCCCCATCTCGTCGAGCGCATGCAGCAGCTGCACAGCCAACGCACCGGAGCCCGCACCGAATTCCCAGACCGTATCGGTCCCGGTCTTCTCCAGCGCCTCGGCGACTTGCGCCGCCAGCGTCTGGCCGAACATGGGCGTGAGTTCAGGCGCGGTCACGAAGTCGCTGCCCGAGGAAGGCATGTGCCCGAACTTGGCCGATGTGTTGGCGTAGTAGCCGAGGCCGGGCGCATAGAGCGCGAGGGCCATGAAGCGGTCGAAGCCTATCCACCCACCCGCGCGCTCGACGGAACGCGCGATGAGGTGGTCGAGGGCGGTGGGTAAACTGCTGGGGGTCGTCTTTGTCGTCACAGCGCCATTCTCCCTCCCCCTGCCCGCATGAGCCCCGCAGCCCCCCAGCATTCCACCTCCCGCCGCACCGTTCTCGTCACGGGCGCCGGGCGAAGGCTGGGCCGCGAGATCGCGCTGGCGCTGGCCGCGGGTGGCTGGCAGGTGGCGGTGCATTACCGGAACTCGCGCGCCGAGGCCGAGCAGACGGTTGCCGACTGCGCCGCGCTCTCGGGCGACTCGGCCCTGTTCTCGGCCGACCTCGACGACGAACAGGCCACGCGCGCGCTGCTGCCCCGCGTGGTGGCGCGCTTTCGCAGCGTCGATGCGGTGGTGCACAGCGCCGCCCTCTTCGAGCACGACGAGGCCGCCACCTTCGGCTACGCGCTCATGGAGCGCCATGCGCGCAGCAACACCGGCGCGGCGATCCTGCTGGCGCAGGCACTGCACGAGCACGTGACCGCGCGCGATGCCCACGGCGCCGTCGTCCACCTGCTCGACCAGAAGCTCTGGAACCCGAACCCCGACTTCCTGAGCTACACGCTTTCCAAGGCCGCGCTCGAAGCCGCGACGCCCATGCTGGCGCTGGCCCTTGCGCCGCGCGTGCGCGTGGTGGGCGTGGCACCCGGCCTCACGCTGGCGAGCCACATGCTGGACGACGACAAGTTCGCCCAGCTGCACAAGCTCTCGCCGCTGGGCCGCTCGTCCACACCTGACGACGTGGCCGCCACGGTGAAGTTCGCGCTGGAGAACCGCTCGATCACCGGCACCACGCTGTTGGTGGACGGCGGCCAGCACCTGATGAAATTCGAGCGCGATTTCTCGCTCATGTGAGCCCATCCATCATGTCCACACCCTCGCACGGCCACCAGACACTCACCCTCCAGGGCCTGCGCTTCGACGCCACCCTGGGCATCCTCGAGCAGGAGAAGAAGGCGCCCCAGCCGATCCTGGTCGACGCCGAACTCAACCTCGGCCCCCAGCCGCTGCTGCCTCAGGACGACGACATCTTCCACGTGCTGGACTACCGCAAGGTGCGCCGCATCATCATCGACGAGTGCACCGCCGAGCACGTCAACCTGCTCGAAAGCCTGATCGGCAAGCTGGTGCAGCGGCTGCTGCAGCTGCCCGGCGTGCTGGGCGTGCGCGTGAAGATCGCCAAGCTGGAGATCTTCGACGACTGCGAAGTGGCGATCCGCATGGAAGCCGGGCAGTGGTGAAGCAGCTCGAACGCTGAACTTCCTCAGGCCGCCGAGCCACAGGCCACGGCGGCCTTCTTCTTCGAGCCGGCCGGCCACATGCGCACTGCCAGCGCGCCGAGCGCCGACACCGAGGCCATCGCCGCCACGCCGGACCATCCCCACTGCGCCAGCGCCAGGGCGCCGAGCGCGGAGCCGGTGGCCATGCCGACGAACACGCCCGTGAAGAACACCGCGTTGAGCCGGCTGCGCGCGCCGGGGTCGATGCCGTAGACCACCGTCTGGTGCGCGATCAGCGCGGCCTGCAGGCCGAAGTCGAAGCCGATGGCGGCAACCACGATCAGCCCCAGCCGCGCGGCGGGCGTCGCCAGCAGCGGCGCGAACAGCATCGCGGCGAACGAGACGGCGACCAGTGCGGCGCCCATGCGGATCACCAGTTCGGGGCCGCGACGGTCCGCGAGGCGCCCGGCGATGGGCGCGGCCAGCGCACCCGCCGCGCCGGCGAGCCCGAAGGCGCCGGCGGCGGCGCTGCCCAGGTGGAAGGGCGCGCCGTGGAGCATCACGGCCAGCGTCGACCAGAAGGCGCTGAAGCCCACCGACAGAAGAGCCTGCGCGAAGGCGGCGCGGCGCAGCGCGCCATGGCGCTTCCACAGCCCGGCCAGCGAGCCCAGCAAGGCGCCGTAGCCCAGGTGCGTTGTCGGGCGCAGGCGCGGCAGGCCGCGCGCCGCCGCCACGCCGATGAACGCAATGCTCGCGGCCGCGACGACGAACATCGCGCGCCAGCCGAAGTGCTCGGCCACGAAGCCGGCGAGCACGCGCGACAGCAGGATGCCCAGCAGCAGCCCGGTCATCACCGTGCCGACGATCCGGCCGCGGTGCGCCTCGGGCGCCAGCGTGGCGGCCGCCGGCACCACATCCTGCGCCAGCGTCGCCGCCAGGCCGATGACGAGGCTGGCCACCAGCAGCGGCGCGACCGAGGGCGAGAGCGCCGCGCCCAGCAGCGCGAGCACCAGCACCGAGGCCTTCGCGAGGATGATGCGGCGCCGGTCGAAACGGTCGCCCAGCGGCGCGAGCAGCAGGATGCCCAGCGCATAGCCGAGTTGAGTGAGCGTGGGCACGAAACCCACCGAACGCGCCGAGGCGCCGATGTCGGGGCCCAGCACCCCCAGCATGGGCTGGCTGTAGTACAGCGCGGCCACGCCGAAGCCGGCACTGGCGGCCAGCAGCAGGATCAGCGAGCTTGGCAGCTTTTCATGCGCATTTTGAATGGAAGACATGGTGTAAACCCTTGGTTTCGAGAAGTCAGGGCCGGAGTTTGCGGGCCAACCTCCTCCGAAGGTAGCCCTGAGCATCGAACAATTGATATACGCTTGACGTATGGAAACGCCTCTTCCTCTTCCGTCACCGCCCACGGCCGACCGCATCGAGCTGATGCAGACCTTCGTGCGCATCGTCGAGGCCGGCAGCCTGTCGGCCGCCGCGGCCCGGATGGGCACCACCCAGCCCACCGTGAGCCGCCGCCTGCAGGCGCTCGAACGCTCGCTGGGCGTGCGGCTGCTGCAGCGCTCCACCCACGCAATGAAGCTCACCGAGGACGGCGAGCGCTGCTTCGACCGCGCCAGGGAGCTGATCCTGAGCTGGAGCGCCTTCGAGGCCGAGCTGCGCGGCGTGGGCGACCAACCCGAGGGCCGGCTGCGCGTGGTGGCGCCGCACGCCTTCGGCCAGCAGTTGCTGGTCGGCCCGCTGGCGGCCTACCTGCAGCGCCATCCGCAGGTGACGGTCGAATGGCTGCTGCACGACAGCCCGCACGACGAGACACCCGACTTCATCGCCGAAGGCGTGGACTGCGCGATCCGCGTCGGCGAGGTGACGGACCCCAACGCCGTGGCGATCCGGCTCTTCGAGGTGCCGCGCATCGCCGTGGGGGCGCCGTCGCTTTTCGGCGCGGGCTCGCCACCGCCGGCGCATCCCCGCGAGCTCGAAGCCCTGCCCTGGCTGGCCGCGCGCAATTTCTACCGGACCGAAGTCGTGTTCACGCACGAAGGCACGGGCGAGGTGTACCGGGTGCCGATACGTCCGCGCATGATCACCGACAGCCTCTACGCCCTGCGCAGCGCGGCCGTGCTGGGCGTGGGCGTCGGGGTGTCGTCGGCCTGGATGCTGACCGAGGAACTGCAGGCGGGCCGGCTGGTGCACCTGGCGCCGCAGTGGCGCGGGACGCCCGCGCCGGTGTACGTGGTGTACCCGTACGCGCGCTTTTACCCGGCAAGGCTGCGGCTCTTCGTGGAGGCGATGCGCACGGCCTTCCCGGTTTCGCCCATGTCCGGAAACGGGCTGGTCGGCGGGTAATGGCGGGCGAAATGGGGATCGGGGACAATCACCCCCTTCCCCCGACTCCCCGAAGCAGCCTGCCCATGAACGCCGTCTGGATCGACGAGGCGCCCGCCGCCGCCGACGCCACCGCCCCCTCTGCCGCCAATTCCATGAAGATCGAGCGCGAGACGCACAAGCTCGAGAAGCGGCTGTGCCGCGAGGTCGGCAAGGCCATCGTCGACTACAACATGATCGAGGAGGGCGACAAGGTCATGGTGTGCGTCTCGGGCGGCAAGGACAGCTATGCGCTGCTCGACATCCTGCTGAAGCTGAAGGCGCGCGCGCCGATCCACTTCGACATCGTCGCGGTCAACCTCGACCAGAAGCAGCCCGGCTTTCCCGAGGAGGTGCTGCCCAAGTACCTGAGCGAGCTGGGCGTGGACTTCCACATCGAGAACCAGGACACCTACAGCATCGTCAAGCGCGTGATTCCCGAGGGCAAGACCACCTGCGGCCTGTGCAGCCGGCTGCGCCGCGGCATTCTTTACCGGGTGGCCGACGAGCTGGGCGCCACCAAGGTCGCGCTGGGCCACCACCGCGACGACATGCTGCAGACCTTCTTCCTCAACATGTTCTTCGCCGGCAAGCTCAAGAGCATGCCGCCCAAGCTGGTGAGCGACGACGGCAGGCATGTCGTGATCCGTCCGCTGGCCTACGTGTCCGAGAAGGACACCATCCGCTGGGCCCAGCACCGCGAATTTCCGATCATTCCCTGCACGCTGTGCGGCAGCCAGGAGAACCTGCAGCGCAAGCAGGTAGGAGAAATGCTGCGCGAATGGGACAGGAAGTATCCCGGCCGCGTGGAGAACATGTTCACCGCGCTGCAGAACGTGGTGCCATCGCACCTGCTCGACGGAACGCGGCACGACTTCAAGGGTCTGAAGGCGACCGGCGTGGCGGACGACGAGGGCGACAAAGCCTTCGACCCGCCTTCCTTCGATCTGCTCTCCCAGGCACCTGCCGCCCTGCGCATCGTCCAGGGCTGAACGGGCAACCCAGGGGAATTTGGGGCACCCCGTGCCCGGAGACCCTCATGAAATCTGCGTTCTCGGCTCTTCTTCTCGCCGCCAGCCTGACGGGCTGCGCCACCTCCTGGGTGGTCGACAGCGACGTGAAGAGCTTCTCTTCCATCGGCGCCGTGGCGCCCGGCGCCACCTACCGCTTCGACCGCCTGCCCTCGCAGCAGGCCGACGGCGCGCGGCAGGAATCACTCGAAGCCATGGCCGGCGCGGCGCTTGCCCAGGTCGGCTTGCGCCGCGACGACGCCAAGCCCCAGTACACCGCGCAGATCGGCGCACGCGTGACGGCCGGCCTCTCGCCCTGGGCCGACCCGTGGCTCTACAACGGCCCCTGGGGCTACGGCTACGGCGGCTATGGCTACTACGGCCGGCGCTGGTACGGCGGCGGCTGGTATGGCGGCCCGGTGTTCGCGCCGCCGGCCAACCCCTGGTACGAGCGCGAAGTGAGCATCGTGCTGCGCGAGACGGGCTCCAACCGCGTGGTCTACGAGACCCGTGCGCGCAACGACGGCCCGTATACGTCGAGCGCGGCGATCCTGCCGGTGATGTTCCAGGCCGCGCTGCAGGGTTTCCCGAACCCGCCGCAGGGCGAGCGCCGGGTCAACATCGAGCTGCAGACGGGGCAGCAGGCCAAGAAATAGCCACAAGTAGCGCCTTCTAGAATTCCCCGGATGGAAGAACCCACCCGCCTGATCGCCGTCCGCCACGGCGAGACCGCCTGGAACGTCGACACCCGCATCCAGGGCCAGCTCGACATCGAGCTCAACGCCACCGGCATCTGGCAGGCGCGGCGCGCGGGCGCGGCGCTGGCCGACGAGCCCATCGGCGTCGTTTATGCCAGCGACCTCTCTCGCGCCTGGCAGACCGCCCAGGCCATCGCCGAGCCCCACGGCCTGGCCGTGCAGCCCGAACCGCGCCTGCGCGAACGGGCCTTCGGAACCTTCGAGGGTATGAGCTTCGCGGAGATCGAGGCCACGCTGCCGGTGCAGGCCAAGCTCTGGCGCGAGCGCGATCCCGAATTCGAGCCCGAGGGCGGCGAAAGCCTGCTGACCTTTCGCGACCGCGTGACCGGCGTGGCCGCCGAGCTGGCGGCGCGCCATCCGGGCGAACTGGTGGTGCTGGTCGCGCACGGCGGCGTGATGGACGTGCTCTACCGCGCCGCCACCCGCCAGGAACTGCAGGCGCCGCGCACCTGGCAGCTCGGCAACGCTGCCATCAACCGCATGCTGTGGACGCCTGGAGGCTTCAGCCTCGTGGGCTGGAGCGACACCGCCCACCTGGTGGACGGCGCGCTGGACGAAACCACGACCTGAGAACCTGAGAAGGCGCGGGCCCGGAGCCAGCGCCCGGCCCCGGCTTCAGGCGTGCGAGTGCTGGGAGCCCTGCGAGTGCGAGGCCTCGGCCTGCGCCTCGCCCGGCAGGTCGACCATCGGCCCCGTACCGCTGTAGCGGTCCAGCGCGAGGTAGATCGCCGGCGTGATGTACAGCGTGATCACCTGCGAGAAGATCAGCCCGCCGACCACCGCCACGCCCAGCGGCTGGCGCAGTTCGGCACCGGCGCCAAGGCCCAGCGCCAGAGGCAGCGCGCCCATGAGCGCTGCCAGCGTGGTCATCAGGATCGGGCGGAAACGCAGGCGGCAGGCTTCGCGGATCGCATCCACCGGCTTCATGCCCTCGGTGCGCTGGGCCTCCAGGGCGAAGTCGATCATCATGATCGCGTTCTTCTTCACGATGCCGATCAAGAGCAGGATGCCGATGGTGGCAATGAGCGTGAGGTCGAAGCCGAAGAGCTTCAGCGAGATCAGCGCGCCCACCGCGGCCGAGGGCAGGCCCGCCAGGATGGTGATCGGGTGGATGTAGCTCTCGTAGAGCACACCCAGCAGCACGTAGATGACCAGCACCGCCAGCACCAGCAGCACGGCCTGGCTCGACTGCGAGCTCTGGAACACCGCTGCGTCGCCGCCGTAGGTGGTGATGATCGACTGCGGCATCTTCAGCTCGTCCTTGAAGCGGTCGATCTTCGCGGTCGCGTTGCCCAGCGGCACGTCGGGCGCGAGGTTGAACGACACCGTCACCGCCTGCAGCTGGCCCTGGTGATTCACCGCCGTCGGCCCCACGGTGCGCTTGACGGTCGAGAAGGCCGACAGCGGCACCAGCTTGCCGGTGGTGCTGCGCACCGACAGGCGCGAGACGTCTTCCTCGAACTGCCGGTCGTCGTCGGCGGCCGAGAGGATCACCTGGTAGGTATTGCTCGCGCCGTAGATGCTGCCGATCTGGCGGTCGCCGTAGGCGTTGTAGAGCGCGGTGCGCAGGTCGCCCACCGCCACGCCGAGCACGCCGGCCTTGTCGCGGTCGATGTCGAGCGTGGCCTGCAGGCCGCGGTTCTGCGAGTCGCTGGTCACGTCGCGGAAGTCGGGGTCGGCGCGCATGCGCTCCATGAGGCGCGTGGCCCAGGGCACCATCTCGCCCGCGTTCACGCTCTGCAGCGTGTACTGGAAGCGCGCCTTGCTCTGGCGCCCGCCCAGTCGCAGGTTCTGCACCGGCTGCATGTAGACGGCGATGCCCGGAATCTCGCGGAAGCGCTGGCGCAGCGATTCGAGCACCTTCGACATCTGCGGACGCTCGCTGCGCGGCTTGAGCACGGCGAACAGGCGGCCCGAGTTCTGCGTGGCGGTGGGGCCGCCCACGCCGACGAAGGAGCTCACGTAGTCGACGCTCGGGTCATCCTTGAGCGCTGCGGCCACGCGGTCCTGCAGCGCCTTCATGGCGGTGAAGGAGATGTCTTCGGCGGCCTCGGTCGTGATCTGGATCTGGCCGATGTCTTCCTCGGGGAAGAAGCCCTTCGGGATGGTGGCGAAGAGCCAGCCGGTGATGACGAAGGTCAGCGCCGCCGCCAGCAGCATCACCTTGCGGTGCACCAGCGTCCAGTCGAGCGTGCGCATGTAGGTCGCGTGCACCGCGCGGTAGCCGCGCTCGAAGGCACGGCCGATGGCAGTGCCGGGCTCGGGGTGCTCTTCCTCGTGGTCGAGCGCGCCTTCCTTGCGCGGCACCTGCTTGAGCAGCCGGCTCGCGAGCATCGGCACCAGCGTGAGCGACACCACCGCCGACACCAGCACCGCCAACGCGACCACCACGGCGAACTCGTGGAACAGCAGGCCGATCACGCCCGGCATGAAGAAGATCGGGATGAACACGGCCACCAGCGAGATCGAGATCGACACGATGGTGAAGCCCACCTCGCGCGCGCCGCGCAGCGCCGCCGCGAACGGGTCCATGCCCTTCTCCACGTAGCGCATGATGTTCTCGAGCACCACGATGGCGTCGTCCACCACTAGGCCCACTGCCAGCGTGATACCGAGCAGCGAGATGTTGTCGAGGCTGTAGCCGAAGGCGTAGAGCAGCGCCACCGCGCCGATCAGCGAAATCGGAATGGTCGCGGCCGGAATCAGCGTGGCCACCAGCCGGTGCAGGAACAGGAAGATCACCAGCACCACCAGCGCGATGGTGCCCAGCAGCGTGAGCTGCACGTCGTGCACCGCCTCGCGGATGGAGATGGAGCGGTCGTTCACCATCTGGATCTCGACCGACTGCGGCAGCTCGGCCTTGAAACGCGGGATGAGCGCGCGCACCGCGTCCACCACCTGCACGGTGTTGGCGTTGGGCTGGCGCTGCACGGCGAGCGAAATCGAGTCCTGCCCGTTGAAGCTGCTGGCGGTCTTGACCGACTCGAAGCTGTCTTCGATGGTGGCGACTTCGTCCAGCCGCACCGGCGCGCCGTTGCGCTGGCCGACGATCAGCTTGGCGAAGTCGGCCGCCTTCATGAGCTGGCGGTTGGCCTGGATGGTGAGTGTCTGGCGCGGGCCGTCGAGCACGCCGACCGGCGTGTTGGCGTTGGCCGAGTTCACCGCCTTGGCGAGTTCGTCGAGCGTGATGTTGCGCGCGTTGAGCAGGTCGGCGTTGGCCTTGATGCGCACTGCGAAGGCCTTGCGGCCATACACGCCCACCTGCGCCACGCCGTCGATGGTCGAGAGCGTGGGCGAGATCAGGTTCTCGGCGTAGTCGTTGAGCTCCGACGGATTCATCGACGGCGAGATCAGCGCGATGAACAGCACCGGCGCGTCGGCCGGATTCACCTTGCGGTACGAGGGCAGCTGTGTCAGCTCCTGCGGCAGCTGGCGCTGGGCGCGCAGCAGCGCGGCCTGCACGTCGACGGCGGCGGCGTCGATGTCGCGGCTGCTCACGAACTCGAGCGTGAGCGAGGTCACGCCCTGCGTGTTCACCGAGCTGATGGTCTGCAGGCCGGGGATGGTCGAGAACTGCTTCTCCAGCGGCAACGCCACCGAAGACGCCATGGTGTCCGGACTGGCGCCCGGCAGCTGCGCGTTGACGTTGATGACCGGCGTGTTGTAGCTGGGCAGCGCGGCGACGGGGATGCTGAAGTACGCGAAGATGCCGATGACCACCACGGCGGCGGACAGCAGCACCGTCATCGCCGGACGTCGGATGCAGAGCTCCGAAATGTTCATGCGCGTTCCTGGCGCGGCGGCTTGATGTCGGTGCCGTCGGTGGACGCGGCGCTGCCGGGCGTGACGCCCGTGGTGCCCTTCGCCGGAGCGCCTGGCGCAGTGGCAGGCGCCTTCGCATCCACGCGCACCTTGCCGCCCGGGCGCACGTTCTGGCTGCCCTCGATCACCACCTGCTCACCGGGCTCGAGGCCGCTCACGGCCACCTGCGTGCCGAAGGTGTGCAGCGCCTTCACCTTGCGGCGCGTGGCGGTCTTCGCCTCGTCGACCACGTAGAGCGAGGCGCCGTCGGACAGCATCATCAGCGCCGCGGCCGGCACGACCGTGACGCCGTTGAGCGTGCGCACCGTGATGCGCGTGCCCACGAACTGCCCCGGCCACAGGCTCTGGTCGGCGTTGGCGAACACGGCCTTGGCGCGCACCGTGCCGATCTGCGGATCGACGGTGTTGTCGACGAAATCGAGCGTGCCGGTCAGCGGCTCCTTGCGGCCGGTGACAGCGGCCTCGACCTTGGAGCGCGAGCGCGCGGCCTCCAGCAAATCTTGCAGGTTGCCTTCGGGCACGGGGAAGCTCACGGCGATCGGGTCGAGCTGGGTCACGGTCACCAGCGACAGCGTCGGCTGCACCAGCGTGCCCGGGTAGATGTTGACCGCGCCGATGCGCCCCGCGATGGGCGCGCGCAGCGTGGCATAGCCCAGCGCCACCTGCGCCGACTGCACGGCCGCGCGGTCGGCGGCCACCGCCGCGCGCTGCGCCTCGAGCTGCGAGAGCGTGGCGTCGGCCGCGCTCTTGGCGATGAAGTTCTGCGCCACCAGTTCCTGGCTGCGCCTGTACTGGCGCTCCAGGTCGGCCAGCGTGGCCTCGTCCTTCTGCTGCTGCGCCCTCGCGCGCGCGAGGTTGGCCTGGTCGTTGCGGTCGTCGAGCGAGAAGAGCAGCTGGCCGGCCTTGACGAACTGGCCTTCCTTCACGTGCACCGCGCTCACCGTGTTGGTCACCTGCGGGCGCAGGTCGACGCTGTTGAGGGACACCACGCTGCCGTTGACCTGCACGGTCACGGGCACGTCCTGCTTCTTCGCCGTGGCCAGCGTCACGAGCGCCGGAGCGCCACCGCCCGCCGGTGCGCCGCCAGCGGCCGGGGCCTTGGCGTTCTTCGCGGCGAACTTGTCTGCGGACATGCTCCACCACCCGCCCGCGACGGCTACGATCAACACGCCCGCAAGGGCGACGGCGACATTTTTCTTCATGGGTTCTTGTGCACTTTGGGCTGACAGCGACTATTGGATCAGCGGCCGACTCCTGGTGTTCATGGTCACCGTAAAGAAATGTAAAGCAGGTCAACCGAAAGTCGCACTACCTGCTGTGGCTGGCCAGAGCGAAGAAGACCCCCTCGCTAAAATCGCCGGTCCACAGCCTCTGGATAAACCCCATGAACCGCTGCAAGAAACAATCCACGAATGCTCTCACTTTCATAGCGCTTTGCACAGCAGCCATTGCGGCCGCAGGCCTTTTCCCGATTGCCGCCAGCGCGCAGGACGAAGTCCCCCGTCCCCAGACCCAGAACGAGTCGCTCGTGGGCGGCCGCACCTTCCCCATCGGCACCCTGCGCGGCAAGTTCATGGTGACCAACGCGCCCGACGTCGAGCTCGACGGCAGGCCTGACCGCCTGGGCGCAGGCGCCCGCATCCGCAGCGGGCAGAACATGCTGGTGATGCCCGGTGCCATCGTCGGGCAGAAGTACCTCGTCAACTACACGCGCGACGCCGCCGGGCTGCTGCGCGAGGTGTGGATCCTCACGCCCGACGAAGCCACCGCCAGCCGCGAATCGCTGGACAAGCCATTCCTGAACATCTGGCCGTTCACCTCGAACGACACCGTCAACACGCAGTAAGCAAGCAAGAAAGAACGGCCGGCGCGGCGGACTCCCGCGCGCCTTGCCGCCGTGCCCACACCTTCGCGCAGGGCCACGAGAGAGAGCTCCCCATGAAAAAAGTATTCATCAAGACCTTCGGCTGCCAGATGAACGAGTACGACTCGGACAAGATGGCCGACGTGCTCAACGCCGCCCAGGGCTACGAGCCCACGCAGAACGTGGACGAGGCCGACCTCATCCTGTTCAACACCTGCTCGGTGCGCGAGAAGGCGCAGGAGAAGGTGTTCTCCGACCTCGGCCGCGTGAAGCACCTGAAGGCCAAGGGCGTGAAGATCGGCGTAGGCGGCTGCGTGGCCAGCCAGGAGGGCCAGGCCATCATCGCGCGCGCGCCCTACGTCGACATCGTGTTCGGCCCGCAGACGCTGCACCGCCTGCCCGAGATGCTGAACGACCGCGAGCGGCTGGACCGCCCGCAGGTGGACATCAGCTTCCCCGAGATCGAGAAGTTCGACCACCTGCCGCCCGCGCGCGTCGAGGGCGCGACCGCGTTCGTGTCGATCATGGAGGGCTGCTCCAAGTACTGCAGCTACTGCGTGGTGCCTTACACCCGTGGCGAGGAAGTGAACCGCCCGCTCGACGACGTGCTGGTCGAGATCGCCGGCCTGGCCGACCAGGGCGTGCGCGAGATCACGCTGCTGGGCCAGAACGTGAATGCCTATCGCGGCAGGATGGGCGACACGGCCGAGATCGCCGACTTCGCGCTGCTCATCGAGTACGTCGCCGAGATCCCCGGCATCGAGCGCATCCGCTACACCACCAGCCATCCGAACGAGTTCACGCCGCGCCTCATCGAGGCCTACGCGAAGGTGCCTCAGCTGGTGAGCCACCTGCACCTGCCGGTGCAGCACGGCAGCGACCGCATCCTGATGGCGATGAAGCGCGGCTACACCGCCATGGAATACAAGAGCACGGTGCGCAAGCTGCGCGCCATCCGCCCCGAACTCGCGCTGAGCAGCGACTTCATCGTCGGCTTCCCCGGCGAGAGCGACGACGACTTCAACAAGATGATGAAGCTGATCGACGACTGCCAGTTCGACGCCAGCTTCAGCTTCATCTTCAGCCCGCGCCCCGGCACGCCCGCCGCCGCGCTGCACGACGACACGCCGCACGAGGTGAAGCTCGCGCGCCTGCACACGCTGCAGTCCGTGATCGACGCCAACGTCAAGCGCTTCGGCCAGGCCCTGGTCGGCACCACGCAGCGCGTGCTGGTGGAAGGCGCCTCGCGCAAGGACGCGAACGAGCTCATGGGCCGCACCGCCTGCAACCGCGTCGTCAACTTCGAGGGTGATGCGCGCCTCGTCGGACGGATGGCCGACCTGCGCATCACGCGCTCGCTGGCGTACACGCTGCGCGGCGAAATCGTGACGAACGAATCGCCGATGGCGCTCGCGCACCACTGATGGCGAAGCGGCCATCCATACGGGGCTCGTTCCAGCAGCTCCTGCTCTTCGCCTTCCTGCTGATCACCGCACTGCTGGTCGGCGTGGCGCTGCGCTCGGTGCTGCAGTACGACGTGCTCATGACCCAAAGCCGCGACGCGGCCGCGCGCGCGCTGCGCCTGTCGGGCGCGTCGCAGTCTCTGGCCGAGCGCAGCGCGGCGATGGAGCGCGCGGGGCGCCAGTCACTGGTGCTGAACGATGCGGTGCTGCGCCGCCGCTTCGACGAAGCGGCGCGCGAGGCGCACCAAGTGCTGGACCGGCTGGAGAAGAACGGCCTGCCGCCCGCCGGCATCGAGATGTGGCGCACCCAGCTCGGCGTGATCGAGGGGCTGATGAGCGGCAGCGCCGACAGCGCGCTCACCCGCGAGAGCACAATGGCGATGCAGTTCCGCGAACTCGACGCGCTCAACACCAACCTGGCGCAGCAGGCGCAGTTCCTCATCGAGACGCAGAACGACGCGCTGGCCAGGCGCATCGAGAACGCGCGCCGCCGGCTGATGCGCGAGGTGGTGGCCGCCAGCGTGCTGGCCGCGGCGCTGGCGCTGGCCTTCGGCATCTGGCTCGCGCGGCCCTTCAAGCGGCTGGAGCAGGCCATCGTCGGCCTCGGCCAGAACCGGCTCGACGAGCCCATCGACATCCGCGGCCCGGCCGACGTGCGGCGCGTGTCGCAGCAACTCGAATGGCTGCGGCTGCGCCTGACCGAGCTCGACGCCGACAAGGCCCGCTTCCTGCGCCATGTGTCGCACGAGCTGAAGACGCCGCTGGCCGCGCTGCGCGAGGGCGTGTCGCTGCTCGAAGACGGCGTGACCGGGCCGCTGAACCCGGCGCAGCTCGAAGTCGCGCAGATCCTGCAGCAGAACACCGTCGCGCTGCAGGGCCAGATCGAGGCGCTGCTGCGCTTCAACGCCGCCGCCTTCGAGGCGCGCGAGCTGCGCCGCGAGCGCACGGAACTACTGCCGCTGATCGAGGAGCAGATCGAGGCCCAGCGCCTGCAGTGGCAGTCGCACGGCCTGCGCGTGCGCGCCGAGGGCGAGCCGATCGCCGTCACGGTCGACCGCGCCAAGCTCGGCACCGCCATCGCCAACCTGCTGAGCAACGCCATCCGCTTTTCGGTAACGGGTGGTGTCATCACGCTGGCGGTGTCGGGCACGCCCGAGGCGGTGCACATCGACGTGAACGACGCCGGCCCGGGCATCGCCGAGGGCGACCGGGACCGGATCTTCGAACCCTTCTTCCGCGGCGAGCGCCAGCCCGAGCACACGGTGAAGGGCACGGGCATCGGACTTTCCATCGTGCAGGAGTACATTGCAGCCCACGGGGGCCGCATCACTCTGCAGCCCGGCGGTCCCGGTGCCCACTTCCGCATCGAGCTGCCGCGCACGGCCTGACCTCCCCGGCACCCCCTCCAAATACTGTCCGAACGCCTCGCGTCCTTTCTTCGACCCATGTCTTTTCCGTTCGTCCGCCGTTCCTCCTTCGTCGGGGCGATGACCGTGCCTTTCGTCCTGCTGCTGGCCGCCTGCGCCTCGCAGCCCAAGCCGCCCGCGGAGGCCGACGCGCTGCCGCCGCCCCCGGTCGTGCCGCGCGTGATGCCGGTGGAGGCCGAACCCAAGGCGCCGGCCACGCAGCCCGCCGCTTCGCTCTTCACGATGCTGACGCAGGGGCCGGTGTCGTCGATGCTGACGTACGCCGACAAGGTGCGCCCGCTCAACGGCGCCGACCTGAACGCCGAGATCGCCCGCGTGGGCGACCCCGGCGATTCGCCCACCGCGCAGATGCAGCTGGCGCTGTTGCTCTCGCAGACCCGCGTGCCGGCCGACCTGGCGCGCGCGCTGGGCCTGCTGCAGCGGGTGATCGCCAACCCCGCGCCCGAGGCGCAGGCGCTGCAGCCGCTGGCGCGCGCGCTCGCCGCCCGCTACGTGGAGCAGCGCCGCGTGGAAGACGACCGCGACAAGCAGGTGCAGCAACTGCGCGACAGCCAGCGCCGCATCGACCAGCTGAACGACCGCATCGAAGCCTTGCGCGCCATCGAGCGCAGCTTCGCGCGGCCCAACAACCCGGCGTCGGCCGTGCCTGCCGCGCCGCCCAACGCAAGCAAGCCCAATCAATGAGCACTACTGGCGCCCGCCTCCTCGTGGTCGATGACGACCCGGACATGCTGCGGCTGCTCTCGATGCGGCTGAGCTCGGCGGGCTACCAGGTCACGGCCGTCACCTCGGCCGAGACAGCGCTCACGCAGCTCGAAATCGAGCATCCGCAACTGGTGCTGAGCGACGTGCGCCTGCCAGGGCGCGATGGCCTGCAGCTCTTCGACGAGATCCGCAAGCGCCATCCCTCGCTGCCGGTGATTCTGCTGACCGCGCATGGCACCATTCCCGACGCGGTGGAAGCCACGGCGCGCGGCGTCTTCACCTACCTCACCAAGCCCTACGACGGGCGCGAGCTGCTCGAGAAGATCGCACAGGCGCTGGCGCTCGGCGCCCCCGCCGCCACGCCGAGCAAGGCCGGCGACGACAGCTGGCGCTCCGAGATCGTGAGCCGCAGCAACCGCATGGCCGAGCTGCTGGCCGAAGCGCGCATGGTCGCCAAGTCGGACGCCTCTGTGCTGCTGCGCGGCGACTCGGGCGCTGGCAAGGAAATGCTGGCGCGCGCCATCCACAAGGCCAGCGCGCGCGCCGACAAGCCCTTCGTGGCGGTCAACTGCGGCGCCATTCCCGAGGCGCTGCTCGAATCGGAACTCTTCGGCCACATGAAGGGCGCGTTCACCGACGCCCACGCGAATCACAAAGGCCTGTTCCAGCAGGCCGACGGCGGCACGCTGCTGCTCGATGAAATCGGAGACATGCCGCCTGCGCTGCAGGTCAAGCTGCTGCGCGTGCTGCAGGAGCGCGCGGTGCGGCCGCTGGGCGCGAGCCAGTCGATCCAGGTCGACGTGCGCATCGTCTCGGCCACCCACCGCGACCTCGACGCCGCAATGGAGGCGGGCCAGTTCCGCGAGGACCTGTACTACAGGCTGAACGTGGTGACGCTCACGCTGCCGCCGCTGTCGGCACGCCGCGAAGACATCCCGCTGCTGGCCAATCACTTCCTGCAGCGCCTGTCGGCCAAGTACGGCAAGCGGCTCTCGGGCTTCGCGCCCGAGGCGCTGAAGGCGCTGACCATGGCCGCCTGGCCGGGCAACGTGCGACAGCTCTACAACGTGGTGGAGCAGGTCTGCGCGCTGTCGAGTTCGCCGCTGATCCCGCTGGCGCTGGTGCAGCGGGCGCTGCGCGTGCCGACGGTGGAGGTGCAGACCTACGCCGAGGCCAAGCAGCGTTTCGAGCGCGACTACCTCGTCGGCCTGCTGAAACTGACGGACGGCAACGTGGCCGACGCGGCCCGCCTGGCTGACCGCAACCGCACCGAGTTCTACCGGCTTTTGCAGAAGCACGAGCTCACTCCGGGCCACTTCAAGGCCGACGCTGTCGCTGGCGGTGGAGATGCTGTCGCCGAGTAGCGACGCTGCTAAGTCGTTGATTTATATGGCCTATCCCTACCCGCCCTCGCGGCTTGTCGGGATTCGGCGACAAAAACAGGGGTTTTGAGGCCATCCGGCGGCCTCGGGCCCCGAAAAATGCCTTCGGATCGCTCCAAGTTGTTGATTTGAAAGCATTTTCCCAGCCTGGCACAGGGTTTGCCCCTGTACAGGCATGACAGCACTTACCAGCCCATCTTTCGCACTGCGCCAGCAGCGCGACGGCCTGCGTCAAAAGCAGTTTTCCCCCTCGCGGCCCCGCGCCGTGGGTCATTCGCTGGCCGCGCTCGCAAGCGCCGGCGGCGCTGAACCGGATTGCGTGATCAAGCGCTTTCCTGCCATTGGCGACACCCCTTCCCTCGACAAGCAACGTTGGTAAATCACATGAAGCCGAACGACTTCTCCCAACTGAATGTGCTGGCCGATACCGATTTCTCGCGCCGGAGCCCGGTTCGCGAAGAACGCCATCCCAACTCGGTCACCGCCCCCCCGGTCAACCGCGGCTCCATGACGCCCCGCCCCTGGCGCGGTTTCTGGAACAGCCTCGGCACTGCCGCGCTGGTCAAGCTCGGCGCGGGCCGTGACGCCGAAGCCGGCGCTCACCCCGCCAACGAAGCGAAGCAGCCCTGGCAGCGCGCCGCAGCCCGCCGCCGCTTCGCCTTCATGATGCTCACGCTGCTGAGCACCGTGATCGCGTCGTCGCTCTTCGCCAGCGTGCAGCCCGACTACGACAACCTCTGGCTCGAATACGGCCAGATCGGCCTGTACGGCCTGCTGTCGGGCTGGGTCGTCACCGGCTTCGTGACCGCGCTCATGGGCTTCTACGTCTCCGTGCGCGGTGACAAGCACTCCCTCTCGGCGAAGCAGGTGGCCCACCACCCGATGAACCCAGAGGCACGCACCGCGATCATCATGCCGATCTGCAACGAGGACGTGGCCACCGTGTTCGCCGGCCTGCGCGCCACCTGCGAATCGGTCGCGGCCACCGGCCACGCGAAGCAGTTCGACGTGTTCGTGCTGTCCGACAGCTACAACCCCGAGACCGCCGCCGCCGAGCGCGCCGCCTGGGAAGACCTGCGCGCCGCGCTCGCCGAGAGCCCGAACCAGCCGCAGGTCGAGGTGTACTACCGCCTGCGCACCCGCCGCACGCACCGCAAGGCCGGCAACGTCGCCGACTTCTGCCGCCGCTGGGGCAAGGACTACCGCTACATGGTCGTGCTCGACGCCGACTCGGTGATGAGCGGCGACTGCCTGACCTCGATGGTCAAGCTGATGGAAGCCAACCCCACCGCCGGCATCATCCAGACCGCGACGCAGGCCATCGGCCACGTCACGCTGCACGCCCGCGCACAGCAGTTCGCTTCCCGCGTGACGGGCCGCCTGTTCACGCTGGGCATGCAGTTCTGGCAGCTGGGCGAATCGCACTACTGGGGCCACAACGCGATCATCCGCGTCGAGCCCTTCATGAAGCACTGCGCGCTGGCCCCGATCAAGGGCACCGGCGGCATGTCGGGCGGCATCATGTCGCACGACTTCGTCGAAGCCGCGCTGATGCGCCGTGCCGGCTATCACGTGTGGCTGGTGTCCGACCTGGTCGGCAGCTACGAGCAGCAACCGCCGGACCTGCTGGCCGAGCTGCAGCGCGACCGCCGCTGGTGCCAGGGCAACCTGCAGAACGCCCGCCTGATGGCCGAGCCCGGCATCCACTCCGTGCACCGCGCGATGTTCGTGACCGGCACCATGGCCTACGTCTCCGCTCCGCTGTGGCTCGCGTTCCTGACGCTGGGCACGGCCCTGTGGCTGAGCGGTTCGAGCCTGGTCTCGAGCTGGAGCGTGCTGCCCGCCGAACTGGCCGGCCTGTGGATCTGGACCCTGTGCCTGCTGTTCCTGCCTCGCGTGCTGGGCATCGCCGCCGTGCTGATGCGCGGCGAGCAACGCCAGTACGGCGGTGTGTGGGGCCTGGTGAAGAGCTCGGTGATGGAAAGCGTGCTCGCCATCGTGCAGGCGCCCGTCCGCATGCTGGCCCACTCGCTCTTCGTGCTGGTCGCCCTCACCGGCATCAAGCTCGACTGGAAGTCGCCCCCGCGTGAAGCCGCCGCCGTGCCGTGGAAGGTCGCTGCATCGCAGCTGGCGCCCATGACGCTGGTGATCGCGATGCTGGCCGTCGGCGTCGCGATGATCGACCCGAGCGCTCTGATCTGGCTCATGCCTGTCGGCCTGCCGCTGCTGCTGGCGATCCCGCTGACCGTGCTGACCAGCCAGATCGCGCTGGGCACCACGCTGCGCGACCGCGGCTACCTGCTGATTCCCGAGGAATCGCGTTCGCCGGCCGTGCTGCGCCGCGCCTGGATGCACGCGCTGCGTCTCGCCCGCCCTGCGGCTCTGGCTGCAGCCTGATGCGCTGAAGCTGAAACTCAGCCCCCGAAAGAAGCCGGCCGCTGCGCCGGCTTTTTTCATGGCGCGCGCATCGCTAGAATCGCGCACTTCTTTTTCATCCACCCACGGATCTCCTCGATCCACAGGAGCGCCAAGTGCCCCGTCTCGCCGTCATCACCCTCTGACGCCGACAACGCCGCTTCATTGCTGGTCATGTCGGGCGCCAAGCTGCGCTTTCCGCTGACCGCAATCCGTTCCCCGCTTTCCAGCTCCCAGCTTCGCTCCCGCACGTTGTCGGTCTTTCCTGATTCGCATCCGGAGAACCAACGTGTTTCCTCTTCCTCCTCTTCTCTTTCATCGATCCCGCTGCTCAAGTACCCGCGTACTGCGCACCTGGAAGGCTCCCGGCTGCAGGCCGGGGACAGCGACGACGGCCAGACGCCGCTGTCGGAACTGCAAGGCATGCACGTCGTCATCGAGGAAAAGCTCGATGGCGCCAATGCAGCCGTATCGTTCACCTCCGCCGGCGAGCTGCTGCTGCAGTCGCGCGGCCACTATCTCGCGGGCGGCGCGGGCGAGCGCCAGTTCAACCTGTTCAAGCACTGGGCTGCCGCGCATGAAGCGGCACTGCTGGAGCGGCTCGAAGACCGCTACGTGATGTACGGCGAGTGGTGCTTCGCCAAGCACAGCTGCTGGTACGACCGGCTGCCGGCCTTCTTCCTCGAGTTCGATCTCTACGACCGGCAGGCGCAGTGCTTTTTGTCGACGCCGGCGCGGCATGCGCTGCTCGCCGGAAGCCCGGTGCTGCCGGTGCCCGTGCTCTACGAAGGCGAAATGCCACGCAGCGCGAAGGCATTGCAGACGCTGGTGCGGCCCTCGCTGGCACGCAGCGCGGACTGGAAGCCCGCCTTCGAGGCCGCCGTGGCGCAGGAAGGCCAGCCGCTCGACCTGGTGCGGCAGCAGACCGACCTGTCCGACCTCGCCGAGGGCCTGTACCTCAAGACCGAGTCGGACCGCCGGGTGACGGGCCGCTACAAGTGGGTGCGCCCGGATTTCGTCCAGACCATCCTCGACTCGGGCTCGCACCACAGCCGCCGGCCGGTGCTGCCCAACCAGCTCGCGCCAGGCGTGGACCTCTACGCGCCGACGCCGCTGGTGACATGGCAGGACCTGGGCCTGCGCACCTTGCGCGACCCGGCCGGGCTGACAACCACGGGGAGGAAGCGATGAACTTCGACGATCTGCGCGCCCTGGTGCCCGAGCCCGGCAAGGACACCGACTGGGCGCAATGCTGCGACCTGCTGCCGGCCCTGCTGTGCCTCGAAGAGACGCCGCAGGACCCGTACTACCACGCCGAAGGCAACGTCGGAATCCACACGCGCATGGTGCTCGACGCCCTGATGCAGGACGAGCACTACCGCCGCGCCGATGCCGACGGCCGCTTCGTGCTGTTCATGGCCTGCCTGCTGCACGACATCGCCAAGCCCGACACCACGGTGATCGACGAAGCCAGCGGCCGCATCGGCCAGCCGGGCCACTCGCGCCGGGGCTCGGTCGACGTGCGCGTTCTGATGTGGAAGGCCCGCGTGCCCTTCGCGCTGCGCGAGGCGGTGTGCCGGATCATCGCGGTGCACCAGGTGCCGTTCCACGCCTTCGCCTCGCGCAAGGGCGTTCGGCCTGAGTGGCTGGTTCACAAGCTCTCGTGGGAGCTGAGCCTGCCCGACCTGTGCTGCGTGGCGCGCTGCGACATGCTCGGGCGCCACTACGAGAAGCGCGCGGACAGCATGGCCGACATCGCGCTCTTCGAGCAGCTGGCGCAGGAGGAAGGCTGCTGGAGCGGCCCGAGGAAGATGGCCGACGCCCACACGCGCCTGGCCTACTTCCGCGGCGCCGACACCAGCCCCGACTACCCGCTGTTCCAGAACGCCGGCTCACAGGTGACGGTGATGTGCGGCCTGCCCGCCAGCGGCAAGAACCACTGGGTGGCGCAACATCGCAAGGACTGGCCCGTGGTGTCCTTCGACGATGCCCGCGCCGAACTCGGCCTGAAGCACGGCGAGAACGACGGGCTCGCCGCGCACCATGCGGTCGATCAGGCGAAGGCGCTGCTGCGCAGGCAGGAGCGCTTCGTCTGGAACGCCACGCACCTGAGCCAGCAGATGCGCACCAAGACGCTCGACCTGCTGTGGGCCTACCACGCGCACATCGAGCTGGTGTACCTGGAAGTGCCGCACCCGGAGCTGATGCGCCGCAACCGCGAGCGCGACACCACGCTGTCGAACGCGGGCATCGAGCGCATGCTGCACCGCTGGGAGCTGCCGGCGCCGGTGGAAGCGCACGAGACGGTCTACGAGGTTCAGACCTGAAAGACAGAGGGCCCGCCGGTTCGCACCGGCGGGCCCTCTATATATATGTGTGCGTGGAGCGCGCCGCTCAGAACGGCAGCTTCGGGCCGCCGGGACCACCCATTCCACCCAGGCCCTTCATGCCGCCCATGCGCTTCATCATCTTCATGAGGCCGCCGCCCTTCATCTTCTTCATCATGCCCTGCATCTGCTCGAACTCGTTGAGCAGGCGGTTCACTTCCTGGACCTGTACGCCGGCACCAGCGGCAATGCGGCGCTTGCGCGTGGCCTTCAGCAGCTCGGGCTTGCGGCGCTCCAGCGGCGTCATGCTGTTGATGATGCCTTCCTTGCGGCGGATGTCGCGCTCGGCACGGCTCAGGTCGGCCTCGCTGGCCTTGGCGGCCATCTGCGTGGGCAGCTTGTCCATGAGGCTGGAGAGCCCGCCCATCTGCTTCATCTGCTGCAACTGGCCGAGAAAGTCGTTGAGGTCGAAGCCCGCGCCGCTCTTGACCTTGGCGGCGAGCTTCTGCGCCGCCGCCACGTCGACGCCAGCCGTGACCTGCTCGACCAGCGCGACGATGTCGCCCATGCCGAGGATGCGGCCCGCATGGCGCTCGGCGTCGAACACTTCCAGGCCGTCGATCTTCTCGCTCACGCCGGCGAACTTGATCGGCACGCCCGTGACCTGGCGCACCGACAGCGCCGCGCCGCCACGCGAGTCGCCGTCGGTCTTGGTCAGGATGATGCCGGTGAGCGGCAGCGCTTCCTTGAAGGCCCTGGCGGTGTTGATCGCGTCCTGGCCCTGCATGGCATCGACCACGAACAGGGTTTCGACCGGGTCGAGCGCGGCGTGCAGCTGTTTGATTTCGGCCATCAGCACTTCGTCGATGGCCAGGCGGCCGGCCGTGTCGACCAGCAGCACGTCGAAATAGTGGCGCTTGGCGTGGTCGAGCGCGGCGCGCGCGATGTCCAGCGGCTTCTGGTCGGGCGTGCTCGGGAACCACTCGGCACCGGCCTGCTTCGTCACAGTCTTGAGCTGCTCGATGGCGGCGGGGCGATACACGTCGCCCGACACCGTGAGCACCTTCTTCTTGCGCTTCTCGATCAGGTGCTTGGCCAGCTTGGCGGTGGTGGTGGTCTTGCCGGCGCCCTGCAGGCCGGCCATCAGGATCACCGCCGGCGGCTGGGCCGCGAGGTTGATGTCCGAGACGCCCTCGCCCATGGTGGCGGCGAGTTCGCGGTTGACGATGCCGACCAGCGCCTGGCCCGGCTTGAGCGAGCCCAGCACTTCCTGGCCGAGCGCTTTTTCCTTCACGCGGGCGACGAAGTCGCGCACCACGGGCAGCGCCACGTCGGCTTCCAGCAGCGCCATGCGCACCTCGCGCAGCATGTCCTGCACGTTGCTTTCGGTGATGCGGGCCTGGCCGCTCATCGTCTTGACGAGGCGGGAGAACTTTTCTGTGAGGGCGGTGGCCATGAGGGGGATGCCTTGCTGCCCGCTGCGGTGCGGGCCGGATGAGAAGCCTGGGAGACGGGAAAGAACTTGAAGCCGGGCGCCGGGAACGCAAGAGCGAGACGCTAAACTCCGGCCGATGATTTTAGCGATCCCCTCCCCGCTCGGCGTGGCGCTGGGCATCGCCACAGCGGTTGCCTACGGTTTTGTCGCCGCCGCCGGCGCCAGATTCAGCCGCCAATCAGCCCAATGGGCACTCGGAATCGCATGGCTGCTGCATGCCGCGGTGCTGGCCCACGGCCTCATCGGCAGCGAGCCGCGCTTCGGTTTCGCGCCCGCGCTGTCGGTCACGGCGTGGCTGGTGCTCACGGTCTATGCGGTCGAAAGCCGCATGTATCCGCAGCTGAAGGTGCGGCGTGCGCTCGCCTGGCTGGGCGCGGCCGCCGTGCTGCTGGCCATCCTGTTTCCGGGCACGCCGCTGCACGTGACGGCCTCGCCGTGGCTGCCGCTGCACCTGGCGCTGGGCATCGCGTCGTACGGGTTGTTCGGCGCGGCCGTGGTGCATGCCTGGCTGATCACCCGCGCAGAAAAGCAGATCCGCCTGGCCGCCGCCGCCGAGCCTCAGGGCGGCGTGCCGCTGCTCACGCTCGAACGGCTCACCTTCCGCTTCGTCACCGCCGGCTTCGTGCTGCTGTCGGCCACGCTGCTGGCCGGCCTGCTGTTCAGCGAGCAGCTGTACGGCGCCGCCGGCCGCGTCTGGAAGTGGGACCACAAGACCACTTTCTCCGTGCTCGCCTGGCTCACCTTCGCGATCCTGCTGATCGGCCGGGCCCGCTTCGGCTGGCGCGGCCGCACCGCTCGCCGCGTGCTGTACGCCGGCTCGGCGCTGCTGCTGCTGGCCTACGTGGGTTCGCGCTTCGTGCTCGAAGTCGTGCTGGCACGCCCTCCCGTCTGAAATGAAATACCTCCTCGTCCTCGCGGTGCTCTGGGTCGCGATCTGGCTCTGGCGCAAGAACCGGCGCGAAGAAATGCAGGACGCCATGCGCGAGCGCGCGGCCAAGCAGGCGCAGCAGCGCACGCCCGCGCCGGCCGGAGCGCCGCAGGCCATGGTGCGCTGCGCCCATTGCGGCCTGCACCTGCCGGCAACCGAAGCCATCGCCGGCCCCGGCGGCGCGGTCTACTGCAGCACCGCGCACCGCGAAGCCGCCACGCAGCAATGAGCACGCCCCTCTGGTCGCGCGGCGAGCCGGTCACAGACTGGGACGTGCTCGACCAGGGCCCGGGCGACAGTTCGGCGCTGGTCCGGCTCTGGCGCGGCTTCATGGGCGCGCGCTGCTTCGTCGCGCTGGTGCTGGTGCTGCTGCAGGGCGTAGCCTTCGCGATCGGGCAGACGATGCAGACGGCAGCCATCGCGGTCTCAGCCCTCTACTTGGCCGCGACCTGGCTGGGCATGCGCTACTCGCGCTTCCAGCCGCCGATCCGCGGCTTCACCACGCCGTGGCTGATGACCATCGGCATCGACCTGGCGGCCTTCACCGCTCTGCAGGTGCTGCAGGGCGGCAACGTCAACTACACGCCGCTCTTCGCGCTGCCGGTGCTCATGAGCGCGGTGCTGGGCAGCATGATCGTGAGCCTGGGCACCACCGCCACCGTCACGCTGCTGCTGCTGGCCGACGCGGGCTGGCACTGGCTGCAGCAGCCGGTCGATTCGTCGCCGCGCTTCGTGCAGGCGGCGCTCACTGGCACCGGCTTCTTCGTGGTGGCGCTGCTCGCCCACGAAATGGCCCGCCGGCTCGCACGCGAGGAAGCGGTGGCGCAGCGCAACCGCAGCAGCGCGCAGATGCAGGCGCAGGTCAATGACCTGGTGATCGAGACGCTGAGCGAAGGCGTGCTGGTGATCGACGCCGAAGGCCTGGTGCACGCGGCGAACCCGGCGGCCGACGCCATCCTCGGCCAGGGCCTGGCCAGGCTGACGCTGCCCTTCCCGCTGCATGCCCAGCCGGCCTGGCATGCACTCGCAGCTCTGGCGCGCCAGACCTTCGCGCGCCGGGCGCCGCAGACCGAGGAAATCCCCGTGGCGCAGGCGCGCGGCGCGGCGCGCGAGGTGCGCGTGCGCACACGGCTCACGCCCACCAGCGAGAAGCGCGCGGACAGCCTGTGCGTGATGTTCCTGCAGGACCTGCGCGAGCTCGAGGCCCGCATCCGCACCGAGAAGCTGGCGGCGATGGGCCGCATGTCGGCGGCCGTGGCCCACGAGATCCGCAATCCGCTGGCCGCCATCACGCAGGCCAGCGCGCTGCTCAACGAAGACCTGACCGACCCGGCGCACCGCAAGCTCACGAGCATGGTTCAGCACAACGCGCAGCGCCTCGCGCGCATCGTGGACGACGTGCTCGACGTTTCCCGCGCGCGCCAGCAGCGCGTACTCTCACTCGGCGAGCAGCTGGTGCTCGACCCGGCGGTGCAGGTGCTGGCCGAGGAATGGGTGCGCCAGACGCAGCGCAAGGGCGTGCTGATGTCGCTCGACGCACCCGCGAGCGAAGTGCGCTTCGACGCCGAGCACCTGCGCCGGCTGATCGTGAACCTGCTGGACAACGCATCGCGTTACGCCAGCACGCGCGAAGGCGCGATCCAGGTGCTGACCGCGATGCAGCGAAGCGGCGTCGCCCGGCCGAGCCTGATGGTATGGAGCGACGGCGCGCCGCTCGAACCCGCGGTGCAGCGGCACCTGTTCGAGCCCTTCTTCTCCTCCGAAAGCCGCTCCAGCGGACTGGGTCTCTTCCTGTGCCGCGAGCTTTGCCGGCGGCACGGGGCCACCATCGGCTACGAACGCCGCGCGCTGGTGCCGGGCGGGCCCGAGGGCAACGAATTCTTCGTCAGCTTTGCCCCCAGCGAAAACCGGCTGACACAATAGCGCCCGTGAGCACCTCCCCCTCTTCTTCCACCCAGCGGCCGGCGCAGATCCTGGTCATCGACGACGAGCCCGACCTGCGCACGCTGTACGAACTGACGCTGCTGCGCGAAGGCTATCGCGTGGAGGCGGCGGGCAGCGTCTCGGAAGCCTGGCAGCACCTGGAGGCCGCGCGCTTCGACGCGGTGATCACCGACATGCGGCTGCCCGACGGACAGGGCATGGAGATCATCCACCGCATCCAGAAAGACCAGCGCAGCGAGCGCTGCGTGGTGATGACGGCCTACGGCTCCGCCGAGAACGCGGTCGAAGCGCTGAAGGCCGGCGCCTTCGACTACCTCACCAAGCCGGTCGACCTGAAGCAGTTCCGCGCGGTCGTGGCTTCCGCCGTGCAGGCGCGGTCGGCGCCGCAGCCGGTGGCCAAACCCGCTCAGACCGCACCCGCGAACTCCGGCAGTGCAGGCAGCGAAATTGCGGCGCCCACATCCGGCACCGGCATCGCCGCGCTCGACCGGCTGGTGGGCGAATCGGAGCCGATGCGGCTGGTCAAGTCGCGCATCGCCAAGGTGGCGCGCGGCATGGCGCCGGTGCTGGTACGCGGCGAATCGGGCACCGGCAAGGAGCTGGTCGCGCGCGCGGTGCATGCCTGCAGCCAGCGCAGCGAAGGCCCATTCGTCGCGGTGAACTGCGGCGCGATTCCCGAGAACCTGCTCGAGGCCGAGTTCTTCGGCGCGAAGAAGGGCTCCTACACCGGCTCCTCGCAGGACCGCGACGGCTACTTCCAGGCCGCGCGCGGCGGCACGCTCTTTCTCGACGAGATCGGCGACCTGCCGCTGGCCATGCAGTCGAAGCTCCTGCGCGCGATCCAGGAGCGCAGCGTGCGCTCGATCGGCTCGACGCAGGAAGATGCCGTCGACGTGCGCATCGTCAGCGCCACCCACAAGGACCTGCACTCCGAGGTGCAGGCCGGGCGCTTCCGGCAAGACCTTTTCTACCGCCTCAACGTGATCGAGATCGCGGTGCCCGCGCTGCGCGACCGCCGCGAGGACTTGCCCGCGCTGTGCAGCGCGCTGCTCTCGCGCATCGCACAGGACGGGGGCCTGCCGGTGCCGCACCTGTCCGACGAGCTGCTGCGCCGCCTCGCGCAGCATCCGCTGAACGGCAACGTGCGCGAACTCGAAAACCTGCTGCACCGCGCGGTGGCGCTGAACGATGGCGACGAGCTGCATCTGGATTTGATGGGCGGCTTCACGGCCGCGGCCGAAGCCGCTGCGTCTTCCGCGCCGGCGCCGCTGTCGCCCATCGGTGCCGAAGCACTGGCGGTGCCGGCACCGGCACCGGCGCCGAGCGCACCAGTGGTGGCACCTCCCAAGGCCGCACCGCCGCCGCTGCCTTCCGACCTGCAGGCCTACCTCGACCAGCAGGAGCGCGAAATTCTCGTGCGCGCGCTGCACGAGAGCGGCTTCAACCGCACCGCGGCCGCCGCACGGCTCGGCATGAGCCTGCGCCAGATCCGCTACCGCATCGCGCGGCTGGGCATCACCACGCCCAACGGCGACGATGGCGCGAGCAGCAGCCATGCCGACGAGTGAAGAAGCCCCCGCGGCGCCCGGCGACGCACTCTGGCAGGCCGGCTGGTACCGCTTCGCGAAGGCGCTGCCCTCACCCAATTTCGGGCCCCGGCCGCAGGGCGCTCAGATCGACCTCATCGTGCTGCACTCGATCAGCCTGCCACCCGGCGAGTACGGCGGCGATGCGGTGCAGCGGCTCTTCACCAACCGGCTCGACTGGGACGCGCACCCCTACTTCCAGTCGATTCGCGGGCTGGAGGTTTCGTCGCATTTCTACGTGCGGCGCAACGGCGAACTCTGGCAGTTCGTGAGCTGCGACGACCGCGCCTGGCATGCGGGCGTGTCGTCCTGGCGCGGCCGCGGCAACTGCAACGACGACTCCATCGGCATCGAGCTCGAGGGCCTGGAAGGCCAGCCCTTCGAGGAGCCGCAATACGAGACGCTCGCCAGCCTGTGCGCCGCCGTCGCGCAGCACTTTCCTGTCGCGCACATCGCCGGCCACGAGCACATCGCGCCGGGCCGCAAGCAGGACCCGGGCACCGGCTTCGACTGGCGCTTGCTGCGCGAACAGCTCGGCTGGAATCCACAGATGTTTCCCGAGCAGGTGATCCGGCGCTAATTTTTTTCAATCGCGCAACGCCTTGCGATGCGCCGCTCCCGCGCCGCAGCAAAGAGAAAGTTTCAGGCGCGCAATGCAGCAACCATGCGCCCTGCAGGCCCAAATCGGCCTGCAAGCCACGGCCCATGCGGGTTGCGGGACCATAGGCCAGTATTCATGGGGCATCTCTGCAGGTGTTCTATTGCGGAAGTAATACCGGCAATCCTTGTATCCATTGGAAAACGCTACATCTAGTGGGTTGTATGCCCCCTGCACCCTAGATATAGTGTCCTCCGTCCGGTCCCGTACACCGGTGCGGCGCCGGCCCAGGTGCCGCCATCCAACAAGAATTGCCAACCGAGAGGAAGCGAATGCAAACAGCCCTGAACCCCCAATCGACCCCGCGTGCCGTTCCCTCCACGCCATTGCAACAGCAGCGAGACACTGCTGGCTCCCCCACCAGCCAGAACCTGGCCCACTACCAGATCATCCGCCGCAACGGCGCCGTCGTTCCCTTCGAGCCGAACAAGATCGCCATCGCGATGATGAAGGCCTTCCTGGCCGTGCACGGCACCCAGGGCGCGGCCTCGGCCAGCGTGCGCGAAACGGTCGACACGCTCACGCAGGGCGTGATCCGCGCGCTGGTGCGTTCGCGTCCGGGCGGCGGCACCTTCCACATCGAGGACGTGCAGGACCAGGTCGAACTCGGCCTGATGCGCGGCGGCCACCATGAGATCGCCCGCGCCTACGTGCTGTACCGCGAACGCCGCACGCAGGAGCGCTCGAAGCAGGGCGAGCAGGAAGTGCCGGCCGCTCCCGCGCTGCACGTGCTGGACAAGGGCGAGCTGGTCGCGCTCGACCTGAACGAGCTCAAGAGCCTGATCGAGTCGGCCTGCGAAGGTCTGGGCGACAGCATCACGGCCGCCCCCATCGTCGCCGAGACGATGCGCAACCTGTACGACGGCGTGCCGCTCGACGAGGTCTACAAGGCCTCGATCCTGGCGGCCCGCACGCTGATCGAGAAGGACCCCGACTACACCTTCGCCACCGCGCGCCTGCTGCTGCACACGATCTTCAAGGAGATCGTCGGCCGCGAAGTGATGCCGGCCGAGCGCGCCACCGCGTACGCCGACTACTTCCCGCAGTTCATCAAGAAGGGCGTGGACAACGACCTGCTCGACGAGAAGCTGCTGCAGTACGACCTGCCCCGCCTGGGCGCGGCGCTGAAGGCCGAACGCGACAACCAGTTCGACTACCTCGGCCTGCAGACCCTGTACGACCGCTACTTCCTGCACGTGCGCAAGACCCGCATCGAGCTGCCGCAGGCTTTCTTCATGCGCGTGGCCATGGGCCTGTCGCTGAACGAAATCGACCGCGAAGCCCGCGCCATCGAGTTCTATGAAGTGCTCTCGTCGTTCGACTTCATGTCGAGCACGCCCACGCTGTTCAACGCCGGCACGCTGCGCTCGCAGCTGTCGAGCTGCTACCTGACCACCGTGCCCGACGACCTGGACGGCATCTACGAGTCGATCAAGGAAAACGCGCTGCTGTCGAAGTTCGCCGGCGGCCTGGGCAACGACTGGACCCGCGTTCGCGCGCTCGGCAGCCACATCAAGGGCACGAACGGCGAATCGCAGGGTGTGGTGCCCTTCCTGAAGGTGGTGAACGACACGGCCGTGGCCGTGAACCAGGGCGGCAAGCGCAAGGGCGCCGTCTGCACGTACCTGGAAACCTGGCACCTCGACATCGAGGAGTTCCTGGAGCTGCGCAAGAACACCGGCGACGATCGCCGCCGCACGCACGACATGAACACGGCCAACTGGATCCCCGACCTGTTCATGCGCCGCGTGATGGAAAAGGGCACCTGGACGCTGTTCTCGCCCTCCAACGTGCCCGACCTGCACGACCTGTTCGGCGCCGAGTTCGAGAAGGCCTACGTCGCCTACGAAGAGAAGGCCGCCCGCGGCGAGATCAAGCCGAGCCGCACCATCCAGGCGACCGACCTGTGGCGCAAGATGCTCACGATGCTGTTCGAGACCGGCCACCCCTGGATCACGTTCAAGGACGCCTGCAACGTGCGCTCGCCGCAGCAGCACGCCGGCGTGGTTCACTCGTCGAACCTCTGCACCGAGATCACGCTGAACACCAGCGACACCGAAACCGCCGTGTGCAACCTGGGTTCGGTGAACCTGCTGCAGCACCTGAAGGACGGCAAGGTCGACCAGGAGAAGCTGAAGAAGACGATCTCCACGGCGATGCGCATGCTCGACAACGTGATCGACATCAACTACTACGCCGTGAAGAAGGCGCGCGACTCGAACCTGCGCCACCGTCCGGTCGGCCTGGGCCTGATGGGCTTCCAGGACGCGCTGTACGAACTTCGCATTCCCTACGCCTCGCAGGAAGCCGTGCAGTTCGCCGACGAGTCGATGGAAGCCATCTGCTACCACGCCTACTGGGCCTCGACCGAGCTGGCGCGCGAACGCGGCAAGTACTCGAGCTACAAGGGCTCGCTGTGGGACAAGGGCGTGCTGCCGATCGACTCGCTCGACCTGCTGGAGAAGGCACGCGGCGGCTACGTCGAGGTCGACCGCTCGGCCACCCTCGACTGGGACGCGCTGCGCTCGAAGATCAAGGCCGACGGCATGCGCAATTCGAACTGCGTGGCCATCGCCCCGACCGCGACCATCTCGAACATCATCGGCGTGGACGCTTCGATCGAGCCCTGCTTCGGCAACCTGTCGGTCAAGTCGAACCTGTCGGGCGAGTTCACCGTGATCAACCACTACCTGGTGCGCGACCTCAAGCGCCTGGGCCTGTGGGACGACGTGATGGTGATGGACCTGAAGCACTTTGACGGCTCGCTGCGCCCCATCGACCGCGTGCCGCAGGACGTGAAGGCGCTCTACGCCACCGCGTTCGAGATCGAGACCACGTGGCTGGTGGAAGCCGCAGCACGTCGCCAGAAGTGGATCGACCAGGCGCAGTCGCTGAACATCTACATGGCCGGCGCATCGGGCAAGAAGCTCGACGACACCTACAAGCTCGCATGGGTGCGCGGCCTGAAGACCACGTACTACCTGCGCACGCAGAGCGCGACGCACGCCGAGAAGTCGACGGTGCAGTCGGGCCGCCTCAACGCGGTGTCGTCGGGCAGCGATGCACCTTCGGGCATGAGCGCGCTCGAAGCCGCTGCTGCAGCAGCAAAAGCACAGATGAACGCGATTCCCGCGACCGACATCGCGTTCTGCGGTGTGGACGATCCGACCTGCGAAGCGTGCCAATAAATGCGTCGATCAACGCGTCGATGCTCGCGACAGTGAGTCAGTGAGGTGCATGCGAAATCGCGCGACGTTCAATCAATCAAGGCATTGACTGACATCGCGCGATGCATGCGAGCAACATAACAACCACATAAATGGCGTGCGATGTGAACGAGCACTTTGCAACTCACATCGTTACTCCGATAATTTGAGCATTGGATTTTTCTATGTTGACCTGGGACGAAGAAGTCAAGCCCTCCTTACCAAAGGATATGCAACAAGGTTTGCAGCACCACAACGCATCGACCGGCGGATTGCCCGCAGGCCGTTCGGTGGACGCTCCGGCTTCGTCTTCTATCGCGCAACCCGCCCTCCGCACCTTCAGCACGCTCGATGACGGCGCTCAGGTGCGCCCGGTTGCCACCGCCGCTGCCGCAGCCTCAACGCCTGCAGTCGCCGCCCAATCCACGCAGCGCGTCAAGGCTTCCGACAAGCGCATCATCAACGGCCAGACCGACGTCAACCAGCTGGTGCCGTTCAAGTACAAGTGGGCGTGGGAAAAGTACCTCGCCACCTGCGCCAACCACTGGATGCCGCAGGAAGTGAACATGACGCGCGACATCGCGCTCTGGAAAGACCCGAACGGCCTGAGCGAAGACGAACGCCGCATCGTCAAGCGCAACCTCGGCTTTTTCGTGACCGCCGACTCGCTGGCCGCCAACAACATCGTGCTGGGCACCTACCGCCACATCACGGCGCCCGAATGCCGCCAGTTCCTTCTGCGTCAGGCCTTCGAGGAAGCGATCCACACGCACGCGTACCAGTACATCGTCGAGTCGCTCGGCCTGGACGAGAGCGAGATCTTCAACGCCTACAACGAAGTGCCATCGATCCGCGAGAAGGACCAGTTCCTGATCCCGTTCATCGATGCCATCAGCGACCCCAACTTCCACACCGGCACGCCCGAGGCCGACCAGAAGCTGCTCAAGTCGCTCATCGTGTTCGCCTGCCTGATGGAAGGTCTCTTCTTCTACGTCGGCTTCACGCAGATCCTCGCGCTGGGCCGCCAGAACAAGATGACCGGTGCCGCCGAGCAGTACCAGTACATCCTGCGCGACGAGTCGATGCACTGCAATTTCGGCATCGACCTGATCAACCAGCTCAAGCTCGAGAACCCCGGCCTCTGGACGGCGGAGTTCAAGGCGGAGATCAAGGCGCTCTTCCTGCGCGCCGTCGAGCTCGAATACAAATACGCCGAAGACACGATGCCCCGTGGCGTGCTCGGCATGAACGCCTCCATGTTCAAGGGCTACCTGCGCTACATCGCCAACCGGCGTGCACAGCAGATCGGCCTCGAAACGCTCTTCCCGAACGAAGAAAATCCGTTCCCGTGGATGAGCGAAATGATTGACCTGAAGAAAGAGCGCAATTTCTTCGAAACCCGCGTGATCGAATACCAGTCGGGTGGCGCGCTCTCCTGGGATTGAATCTTTCGACAAGAATTAATGAATTCAAGAATTGCCCTTGCCACCGATCGCGCCGAAGAGCGCGGCATGGACGAGGGCTCAGGTGTTCATGGTGCTGGAGCAAAGATTCCAACACCATGAATCGCTTCACGTTACCCAACGTGCGTGGAGTGCTTCAATAGGTTGATTTTTTCAACTTGATCAAGGAGAAATAGAAATGGCAACTGCAAAGAAAGCTCCGGCTAAGAAAGCCGCTGCAAAGAAGGCTCCGGCAAAGAAGGCCGTGGCCGCCAAGAAGGCTCCGGCAAAGAAGGTAGCCGCCAAGAAGGCACCGGCCAAGAAGGTCGCTGCCAAGAAGGCTCCGGCAAAGAAGGTAGCAGCGAAGAAGGCAGCACCGGCGAAGAAGGCCGCTGCCAAGAAGGCTCCTGCCAAGAAGGCCGTAGCGAAGAAGGCGCCTGCGAAGAAGGCTGCTGCCAAGAAGGCCCCGGCGAAGAAGGCCGCTGCCAAGAAGGCGCCTGCGAAGAAGGCTGCCGCCAAGAAGGCCCCTGCAAAAAAGGCTGCGGCCAAGAAAGCCGCGAAAAAGCCTGCTGCCAAGAAGCCTGCTGCGAAGAAGGCCCCCAAGGCCGCTGCCCCTGCCAAGGCTGCCGCCGTAGCGCCTGCCCCTGCGGCGCAAACGACGCTGAATCCCCAGGCAGCATGGCCGTTCCCCACGGCCAGCAAGCCCTGAGTTTCTCAGCGGCCTTGAAGGCAAAAAGCCCGGCACCTCACGGTGCCGGGCTTTTTTATCGCCCCTGATCGCCCTTTCAGCGCTCTTTCAAAGAGAAGATCAGACGCCCAGCGCCTTGCGATCGATCTCGTAGTTCTGCGGGCCACGCTGAGCGATCTTGATCGCGCCGACCTTGTTGCCCAGCGCCGCGCACTGCGCGAGCGGCCAGCCCTTTTCCAGACCGAAGAGCAGCGCGCCACGCCATGCGTCGCCGCAGCCCGTGGGCTCGACCACCTCGGTGGCCACCACGCCCGGCACGTGCTCGCGCTCTCCGTCGGTCCAGATCTCGCAGCCCTCTGCCGCGAGCGTGACCACCAGACCGCGCACGCGCCTGGAGATTTCCGCAAGGCTCCAGCCGGTGCGCTGCGACAGCATCTTTCCTTCGTAGTCATTCACCACCACCCAGCTCGCCAGATCGACGAAATGGCGCAGCGCCTCGCCGTCGAACATCGGCAGCCCCTGGCCCGGATCGAACACGAAGGGGATGCCCGCGGCGGCGAACTGCTCCGCGTGCTGCAGCATCGCGTCGCGGCCATCGGGGGCGATGATGCCGAGCTTGATGTCCTCGCGCGCCGCCACCTTGGTGACGTGCGCCTGCTGCATCGCGCCGGGGTGGAAGGCGGTGATCTGGTTGTTGTCGACGTCGCTCATGATCATCGCCTGCGCGGTGAAGGTGTCGTCGAGCTGGCGCACGAACTCCGTGCTGATGCCCAGCGAGCGCATGCGCTCGAGGTACGTGGCGCCATCGCTGCCTAGCGTGGCCATCGGCAGCGCCGTGCCGCCTAGCGCATTGAGGCTGTAGGCGATGTTGCCAGCGCAGCCGCCGAAGTCGCGGCGTAGCGTCGGCACCAGGAACGACACATTGAGGATGTGCAGCTGGTCAGGAAGGATCTGGTCGGCGAACCGGCCCTCGAAAGTCATGATGGTGTCGAATGCGAGGGAACCGCAAATCACTGCTGCCATGGTTAGCCGTTGGTGTGGTGAGTGGTGGATGAAAAAGAGTAGGACGCATGCGTGCACGCGCTCGGCTCAGGGATAGAAAGCCTCGACGCGATAACCCGCGACAGGCGGCAGCGCAGCCGCTTCGGAGGCAGACAAGGTCAAGGGCAACGAGGCAGCACGATCCGCGCGCGCTGGCAGCACCGACGGAGCGCCGTAGTCCGCCGGCATCAGCACGCGGCGCACCACGGCGCGTTCCTGCGTGTCGAGCAGCGAGAGCTCGACGGCCGGCATCGCGAGCGGCACAGTGGCGCCGTTGCGCAGCGTGAAGCTCAGGCGGTAGTCGTTGCCGCCGCTCTTCTCGCGCGCGAAGGCCGCGCCTTCGATCACGATGTCGCCGATCTGGCGCAGCGCGCCGAGTTCGCAGCCCGTGTACTGGCACAGCGCCGTGAGCGCCGGCCGCAGGTTGGGCTGGCGCGCGACGATACCGTCGCGTTCGTGGCGAACGATCTGCAGGACGAGCAGTAGCGCCGCAAGCAACGCCAGCAGAACCAGCATCACGCGCACGCTCTTGCGGCGCCAGAAGCTCGGCGCCTTCTCCAGGGGCTCATCGTCTTCCGCGAAGGGATGACCCAGTGGCGGCTCGAAGATCGGGGAAAGCGCGGGATCGGGCTCGTCTCCGCTTGCCGTATCTTCACGCACCACAACAACCGGCGCCTTCGCGGCCGCACGCTCCTCGCGCGCCTTGGCGCTTGCGATCTTGTCCGACTTGATGCGTGCACGGCGCAGCGCCTTCTGCATCTGCACCTGGTCGTGTTCTTTCTCCAGCTGCTCGCGCTCGCCCGCCGCGCCATCGGCATCAGCGCCGTCATCGCTCGCGCGCTGGATGAGCGCGCGCGTCTTGATGACGCGCGGGGTGACCGGAAGCGGCGGCGCCGGTGGTGGCGGCGCGGGCGGCGGAGACGCAAGATTCAGGTCGATGTTCGGAAACGGCGGCAGCGTGCTCGGCGGCGGCTTCCAGGCCGGCTGCGTGGCGTCGAGGTCGGACCACGGCTCGTCGGCGGCGATGCCGTGTTCGGGCAGGGTCAGCGAGAACGCGGGCAGCGGCGACGCTGGCGGAGGAGCCAGCGGCTGCACCGGCGGCGGCACTGTCTGCGGTGTGTGGTCGAGCACCAGGGCATCCGGCGGAAGCAGGCGCTCGTCGTCCGTCAGCCAATCCTTGCGCTGGCGCTGATGCTCGGGCTCGTCGTCGAAGAAGTCCGCATCCTCGGCGGATGACGACGGAGATTCCTGCTCCGCAGGTTCGGCCGAGAGCGAGGGCTCCTCCGGCACAGGAGGAGGCGATGGTGGCGCAGGGGGCTCAGGCGACGGAGGCGCCGGCTCCGCAGCAGGCTGCTCGACCAGCCCCGGCATGAAGCCACTGCCCTGCACTGCTGGCGACCCACCAGGCGCGACCGCAGCGCCGCCAGCCCCTTCGGATGTCTCGTGCAGGTCGAGCGTCGCGTCGAACACATTGCTGCAGCGGCCGCAGCGCACCCAGCCATCCGAGATGCGAAGCTGGTCGCGCACCACCTTGAAGGTGGTGGTGCAGGCGGGGCAGCGCGTGACGAGACTCATGACCGGGCGATTGTAGGGTTGAGCCCTCGCCATGCGAGGGGCTCAGGGCCACGCAAGAGCCACGCAAGAAGCCGGCCGGGCGTTCCGCCGGCAGCTCAGCAGCGAGCGGTCATGAGGATCCAGCCGTCCTCGCTGTCGCTGACTTCGAGCGCCGCGTACGGCGCGTAGGCTTCTTTGAGTTCGTCGGCCTGCCGCTCGAGGATGCCGGCCATGACGAGCGATCCGCCCGCCTTCACATGGCCGCGCAGCAGCGGCGCGAGCAGTTTGAGCGGCGTGGCCAGGATGTTGGCCAGCACGATGTCGTACTCGCCCCTGGCAGCGTCGGGCAGGCCGGCCTTCAGCTTCACGCCGTTGGCTTCGGCGTTGAGCACGGTCGAGGAGACCGCTGCTTCGTCGATGTCGACGGCGTCGATGTCCGTCGAGCCGAACTTCGCGGCGCCGATCGCCAGGATGCCGGAACCGCAGCCGTAGTCGAGCACGCGCTTGCCAGCCAGGGCGCCCTCGCCGCGCGTCGCGATCCAGCGCAGGCACATGCGCGTGGTCGGATGCGTGCCGGTGCCGAAGGCCAGGCCCGGGTCGAGCCTGATGACCTGCTTCGCCTGCTCGGGCGGTTCGTGCCAAGTCGGCACGATCCAGAACTCGGGCGTGACTTCGACGGGCGCGAACTGCGATTGCGTCAGGCGCACCCAGTCCTGCTCGGGCACCGTCGCGATGCCGAGCACCTCGCAGCCTTCGTCGAAGAAATCCTGCAGCGCGAGCACCGAAGCGGCGTCCTTGGCCTGCGCCTCGTCGGGAAAGAGCGCGATCACGCGCGAACGCTGCCAGCCCTCCTTGGGCGGCGGCATGCCCGGCTCGCCGAACAGCGCCTGCTCGGCATCGGTCTGCGCGTCGGCGTCTTCCACCGACACGCTCAATGCGTCGAGCGCATCGAGCGCTTCGCACAGCGTCTCGACCCGGTCTTCAGGCGCCATCAGGCGGAGTTCGAACATCGCGCTTTCGCTTTCCGTGTCAGCGCTTGTGTGCGGCCAGCCACTCTTCGAGGTAGTGGATGTTGGTGCCGCCGCTCATGAACTTGGCGTCGACCATCAGCTCGCGGTGCAGCGGGATGTTGGTCTGGATGCCTTCGATCACCGTCTCGTTCAGCGCAGTGCGCATGCGGGCCATGGCCTGCTCGCGCGTGTCGCCGTAGACGATGATCTTGCCGATCATCGAGTCGTAGTTCGGCGGCACGAAGTAGTTGGTGTAGGCGTGCGAGTCGACGCGAACGCCCGGGCCGCCCGGCGGATGCCACATGGTGATGCGGCCGGGCGACGGCGTGAACTTCCAGGCGTCTTCGGCGTTGATGCGGCACTCGATGGCGTGGCCGTGCATCTGGATCTGGCGCTGCGTGAACGGCAGCTTCTCGCCGGCCGCGACCATGATCTGCGTCTTGACGATGTCGATACCGGTGGTGAACTCGGTCACCGGGTGCTCCACCTGCACGCGCGTGTTCATCTCGATGAAGTAGAACTCGCCGTTTTCGTACAGGAACTCGAAGGTGCCGGCGCCGCGGTAGCCGATCTTCTTGCACGCTGCGGCGCAACGCTCGCCGATCTTCTCGATCAGCTTGCGCGGGATGCCGGGCGCGGGAGACTCCTCGATCACCTTCTGGTGGCGGCGCTGCATGGAGCAGTCGCGCTCGCCAAGGTAGACGGCGTTCTTGTGCTTGTCGGCCAGCACCTGGATCTCGATGTGGCGCGGGTTCTGGAGGAACTTCTCCATGTACACGGCCGGATTGTTGAAGGCCGCGCCGGCCTCCGCCTTCGTCATCTGGATCGCGTTGACCAGCGCGGCCTCGGTGTGCACCACGCGCATGCCGCGGCCACCGCCGCCGCCCGCCGCCTTGATGATGACCGGGTAGCCGATCGCGCGCGCGATGCGCTTGTTGGTAGCGGCGTCGTCCGAAAGCTCGCCTTCGGAGCCGGGCACGCAGGGCACGCCGGCCTTGATCATCGCCTGCTTGGCCGACACCTTGTCGCCCATGGTGCGGATGTTGTCGGGCGTCGGGCCGATGAACTGGAAGCCGCTTTGCTCCACGCGCTCGGCGAAGTTGGCGTTCTCGCTCAGGAAGCCGTAGCCGGGGTGGATCGCCTCGGCGTCCGTCACCTCGGCCGCCGAGATGATCGCCGGCATGTTGAGATAGCTCTGCGCCGAGGGGGCCGGGCCGATGCAGACAGCCTCTTCCGCGAGCTTGATGTACTTCGCGTCGCGGTCGGCTTCCGAATAGACCATCACGGCCTTGATGCCGAGCTCGCTGCAGGCGCGCTGAATCCGGAGGGCGATTTCGCCGCGATTGGCAACCAGGATCTTCTTAAACATGTGCACCCCCGCGGCTGCATCGCCCGCACGCGGCGCGTGCCAGGGCAATTTGACGGCCTTCGCCCGTCCGCGCCGAGGCGCGAGCCCCCCGGTTCGCAACCAGAATCTTCTTGAACATGCTTACTCGATGATGAACAGCGGCTGTCCGTATTCGACCGCCTGGCCGTTTTCGCCGAGGATCTGGGTGATGGTGCCGGACTTGTCGGCCTCGATTTCGTTGAGGATCTTCATCGCCTCGATGATGCAGAGGGTGTCGCCCTCGTTGACCTTGCTGCCGACCTCGACGAACGCGGCGGCGCCAGGGCTCGACGAGCGGTAGAAGGTGCCGACCATCGGCGACTTCACCGCATGGCCCGACGGCGCGGCTTCGGCCGCCGCAGCGCTGGCAACGGCCGGTGCCGCCACGGCACCGGCGGCTGCGGCCGGCGCGGCGGCAGCGGCCTGAGGCGCTGCCAGGGTTTGCACATACTGCACCGGAGCGGCGCCGCCGCCCTTGACAATGCGAACCTTGCCTTCGGTTTCCGTGATTTCCAGTTCGGAAATATTCGATTCGGACACCAGATCGATCAGTGTCTTGAGTTTGCGCAGATCCATGGGACTCCAGTGCCGGCTGTGCCGGTCTTCAGGATATAACTTGTTCGAAAATCGGTGATTTTCGGCGTTCGGCGTCTAACGCCAGCGTAAGCAACTGATTCTAACCATGAACCAGTTCACGCCGCCAAGTGTCCAGGTCGCTCGTTTCGAGCTTGCCCATTTTACGGGCGGCCACCGAGCCGTTCGCGTTCAGGACCAGCGTGAAGGGCAACCCGCCACCCGTGTTGCCCAGATTCTTGACCAGTTCCGTGCCCTGCAGGCCGGCCAGGCCGGTTGGGTAGGTGACCGGAGTGCGTTGCAGGAACTTGCGCACCGCGCTTGGCTGATCGATGGCCAAACCGACCACTTGCCATCCGTTCGCGCCATTTTGACGGAAAAAGGCGTCGATCATCGGCATTTCCTCGACGCAGGGCGGACACCAGGTCGCCCAGAAGTTCAGCAGCAGCGGCTTGCCGCGCAGGCTCGACAGGGCGAGGTCACCGCCCTCCGGGCGCTCGAAGCTCTGGGCCCAGAAGGCCGCGTCGAGCATCTCTCCACCGCCCGCACCAAGGCTGCCGCCACGCTCCTTCCACCAGGCGCCGCCAAGCCCGGCGGCCGCAGCCGCTGCCGCCACGCCGGCATAGAGCATGCCGCGTCGGGTGGGCGAAGAAGTCATTCACTTGTCCTTTTCTCGTTCAATCAGTCGGCGCAATGCGGGCAGGTCGCCGCGCGGCACGCGCCCCTGGGCATCGGGCTTCAGGGCCCCGCGCAGGTCGTCGAGGTCGTACACCAGCAGGTGCACGCCGATTTCCTCGCCGAGCGCGCGGCTCGGCGCATGCACGCTCAGGGCTTCGACCTGCTCGCCGTGAAAGCCGGTCACCATGCGCGGCTCGTAGTCCACATGGTGATCGATCAGGGCTATCTCGGCCGATTTGGGATCATCGCAGAACAACTGAATATAAATGTCTGACAGCCGGGTGGCCGTTCCATGCCAGACGGCACCGCCCACATGGGGCCGGAAGGCGGCCATGCGCTCCATCCACTCGAGCGCGAGCAGGCGCAACGCATGCAATTCCTGGGGTTGCGTGTCGGCGCAAAAGAGCTCGATGTACTCGCGCACCTCGGCCTCGACCTCGTCGTTGTTCGGCAGCGCGGTGCGCGTCGAAAGGCCCAGGTCGCGCAGGGCCCGCCGCTTGGCCGGACCGTATTCGAGCCCCTCCTCGACGACGAGGCGGGCTGCTGCGGCGGCGATTTCACGCTTGGACGTGTCCATCGGGGCATTTTGCCCGCAGTAGGCGCCCCTCACATGAACATCAGTACGAAGCGCGGGACAAACGCGCGGCCCCGCCGAGGGCGAACACACCGCTTACCTAGAATCGACCGATGCACATTCATATCCTGGGTATCTGCGGCACTTTCATGGGCGGAGTGGCCGCCCTCGCGCGCGAAGCCGGCCATCGGGTCACGGGCTGCGACGCCGGCGTGTACCCGCCGATGAGCGACCAGCTGCGCGCCCTCGGCATCGACCTGATCGAGGGCTTCGGCGCCGACCAGCTCTCCCTGGCACCCGACATGTTCGTGGTCGGCAACGTGGTGTCCCGCGCCCGGCTGGCTGACGGAAGCCCCAAGTTCCCGCTGATGGAAGCCATCCTCGACGCCGGCAAGCCCTACACCAGCGGCCCGCAGTGGCTGGCCGAGCACGTCCTGCTGGGCCGCCATGTGCTGGCAGTGGCCGGCACCCACGGCAAGACGACCACCACCTCGATGCTCGCGTGGGTCCTGGAAAAGGGCGGCAAGGCGCCCGGCTTCCTGGTCGGCGGCGTGCCGCTGGACTTCGGCGTCTCGGCGCGGCTGGGCGACGGCCCCGCGTTCGTGATCGAGGCAGACGAATACGACACGGCCTTCTTCGACAAGCGCAGCAAGTTCGTGCACTACCGCCCGCGCACCGCCGTGCTGAACAACCTGGAGTTCGATCACGCGGACATCTTCGACGACCTCGCCGCCATCGAGCGCCAGTTCCATCACCTCGTGCGCACCGTGCCGGGCACCGGCCGGCTGGTGGTGAACGCCACCGAAGAAAGCCTTCAACGCGTGCTGGCCCAGGGCTGCTGGAGCGAGCTCGCGCGTTTCGGCGCGGGTGGCGAATGGCAGGCGCGCGGCCCCCACGACGCCTTCGACGTGCTGCTGCGCGGCGAGGTGGTCGGGCGGGTCGAGTGGGAGCTTTCCGGCCTGCACAACCAGATGAATGCGCTGGCCGCCATTGCCGCGGCCGAGCATGTGGGCGTGGCGCCGGCTGACGCGGCCCGGGCGCTCGGCAGCTTTCGCAACGTGCGCCGGCGCATGGAGCTGCGCGGCACGGTCGAAGGCAGCGACGGCGCGATCACGGTCTACGACGACTTCGCACACCACCCCACCGCGATCCGCACCACGCTCGACGGCCTGCGCAGGAAGCTGGACGACGCCGGCAGGAAAAGTGAGCGCATCCTCGCCGCCTTCGAACCGCGCAGCAACACGATGAAGCTGGGCGTGATGGCCGCGCAGCTGCCATGGAGCCTGGAATCGGCCGACCTGTCGTTCTGCCACACGGCCGGACTCGACTGGGACGTCGCCGCCGCACTCGCGCCGATGGGCGAGCGCGCCCAGGTCGCCGGGGCCATCGAGCCTCTGGTGAAGCAGATCGTCGCCGCGGCCCGGCCGGGCGATCACATCGTCTGCATGAGCAACGGCGGCTTCGGCGGCGTGCACGACAAACTGCTTGCCGCCCTGCGCGCGGCAGCCGCATCATGACCGCCATGCCCATCGCCCGAGCCCGCGAACTGGTCGAGACGCTGAAGCTTCAGCCGCATCCCGAAGGCGGCTGGTACGCCGAGGTGTTCCGCTCCGCGTCGAGCGTCACCCCGGCCGATGGACGCCCGCCGCGCAGCGCGCTGACCAGCATCTACTACCTGCTCGAGGCGGGCCAGCATTCGCGCTGGCATCGGGTGCTGTCCGACGAAGTCTGGGTGCACCTGGAAGGCGTGCCGCTCGCGCTGTGGACCTGCGACGCCGCGATGCGGACCGCGCCGGCCCACACGCGGCTGGGCCCGGTCGACATCCACGGCACTCGCCCCCAGCACGTGGTGCCCGCCGGCCAATGGCAGGCGGCGCAGCCGATCCAGGGCCACAGTTCGGGCGATTGCACGCTGGTCGCCTGCATGGTCGGGCCAGGCTTCGATTTCGCCGATTTTTCCTTGGTACCGCCCGACAGCGACGAGGCTGCGTCGATGCGGCACCACTGGCCCGACCTGGCCGGATTGCTCTAGCGCCTGCTCAGCCCCGGCGGCGCTTGACCGCCTGCGAGAGCGTGTCCAGCACCTGCACCGAGTCTTCCCAGCCCAGGCAGGCGTCGGTGATGCTCTTGCCGTATTCGAGGCCCGAGAGCTGGTCCTTGCCCGGCGTGAACTTCTGGGCGCCCGACTGCAGGTGGCTCTCGACCATCACGCCGAAGACGCGCCTGGAGCCGTCCGCGATCTGCCCGGCGATGTCCTTCGCCACGCCGATCTGCTTCTGGTGCTGCTTGGAGCTGTTGGCGTGGCTGCAATCGACCATCAGCGTGGGCGGCAGCTTGGCGGCCTCGAGGTCCTTGCAGGCGGCCTCGACGCTGGCGGCGTCGTAGTTGGGCGCCTTTCCGCCGCGCAGGATCACGTGGCAGTCGCGATTGCCGTTGGTCTGCACGATCGCGACCTGGCCGTTCTTGTGCACCGAGAGAAAGTGGTGGCCGCGCGCCGCCGCCTGGATGGCGTCGGTGGCGATGCGGATGTTGCCGTCCGTGCCGTTCTTGAAGCCGATGGGCGCCGACAGGCCCGAGGCGAGTTCGCGGTGCACCTGGCTCTCGGTGGTGCGCGCGCCGATGGCGCCCCAGGAAATCAGGTCGCCGATGTACTGCGGCGAGATCACGTCGAGGAATTCGCTGCCCGCCGGCAGGCCCAGGCGGTTGATGTCGATCAGCAGCTGGCGCGCGATGCGCAGGCCCTCGTCGATGCGGAAGCTCTCGTCCAGGTACGGGTCGTTGATGAGCCCCTTCCAGCCGACCGTGGTGCGCGGCTTCTCGAAGTACACCCGCATCACGATCTCCAGCGTGCCGGCGTACTTCTCGCGCTCGACCTTCAGGCGGCGCGCGTATTCGAGCGCGGCGGCCGGGTCGTGGATCGAGCAGGGGCCCATGATCACCAGCAGCCGGTCGTCCTTGCCGGCCATGATGTTGTGGATGCGCCGGCGGGTGTCCTCGATCAGCGTCTCGACCGCGGTGCCGCGGATTGGGAAGAAGCGGATGAGGTGTTCTGGAGGGGGGAGCACGTTGATGTCCTTGATGCGTTCGTCGTCGGTCTTGCTGGTTTTTTCGACGCGCGCATACCAGCTGTCGCTGGTGGGGGAGTTGTTCGTGCTCATGGTGCTTCTTCCTTGTGTGCTGCTGGAGTTGGAATCGAGGGGGCAAGAAAAAACCGCCGGGGCTTGAGGCCACCGGCGGTTTGAGGAGGGTATTCGTGTGTGCTGTTTACGCGCTCGCCTCTCGTCCGCCGGAAACCGGGAACCAAAAGTAGGCAAAAAAGTAAGCGCGGACAGCGGACATGGGGTGGCAATGTAGCACGGAAAAGCAAAACCCGGTCAAGGGACCGGGCTCGCTGTTGTTTACCGGTAGCCCGATTCGTTGGGGTTGTGGATGATCCAGATCAGGTTGCCGGAGGAGAAATCCCCCATGCCGCCGCCCGCGAAGATCAGGCGGCCCTGGCCCTTGTAGGTCATCTCGAAACGATGGCGGTCGCTGCCGAAATAGAAGGGAATGAAAGCCTTGCCGGTCACGTAGGCGCCCTGGTCGGTCGGCTGGCCGGCGATGTCGGTGACCTGCCGGGCGCTCATGCCGATCTGCAGGCGCGCGAACTTGCTGTTGCGCGCCGGGTTGCCGGTGATCTCGCCCTCATAGCCATTCAGTCCCTTGACGGTCTTGCCGCTGCCGGCCTCGACCTTGGACGAGTCGACCACGTTGCCCTGGGCATCCATGCCGGCCTTGGAACCACCACGCGCTGCGGGTGCCGGAGCAGCTGCAGCGGGTGCGGGCGCCGCCGCGGGCTGGCTGCCCGAGCCGCCGCGGGATGCGCAACCCGCGGTGGCCAGCGCCACCACGGCGGTCACGGCCCACAGAACAGCGGGCGAATTGATCCTGTTCCCCATCGAGATGCTCCTTGAATGCGTTCTTCGCAAAAAAAGGAGCGAAGCTTAGCAACGGGTGGAAACAGTCGACAAGTGCCGAAAGTCCTAAGCCGTTCCACCTACTGTGAGGCCGTCGATGCGCAGGGTCGGCTGGCCGACGCCGACCGGCACGCTCTGGCCTTCCTTGCCGCAGGTACCCACGCCCGAGTCGAGCGCCATGTCGTTGCCGATCATGGTCACGCGGGTGAGTGCGTCGGGGCCGTTGCCCACGATGGTCGCGCCCTTCACCGGGTACTGGATCTTGCCGTTCTCGACCCAGTAGGCCTCGCTGGCCGAAAACACGAACTTGCCGCTCGTGATGTCGACCTGCCCGCCGCCGAAGTTGGTGGCGTAGAGGCCCTTCTTGATGCTCGCGACGATTTCCTTCGGGTCCTTGTCGCCGCCGAGCATGTAGGTGTTGGTCATGCGCGGCATCGGCACATGGGCGTAGCTTTCGCGGCGGCCGTTGCCGGTGGGCTTGACCTTCATGAGGCGCGCGTTGAGCGCGTCCTGGATGTAGCCCTTGAGGATGCCGTCCTCGATCAGCACGTTGCGCTGGCTGGCGTTGCCCTCGTCGTCCACGTTGAGCGAGCCGCGGCGGTCGGCGATGGTGCCGTCGTCGAGCACCGTCACGCCCTTGGCAGCCACGCGCTGGCCGATGCGGCCCGAGAACGCGCTCGAGCCCTTGCGGTTGAAGTCGCCCTCCAGGCCGTGGCCGATGGCTTCGTGCAGCAGGATGCCGGGCCAGCCGGAACCGAGCACCACCGTCATCTCGCCGGCCGGAGCCGGGCGCGCGTCGAGGTTGGTCAGCGCCGCCTTCACGGCGTGGTCGACGTACTCGGCGATCTGCTCGTCGGTGAAGTAGGCCAGGCCGAAGCGCCCGCCGCCGCCGCCGGAGCCGATCTCGCGGCGGCCATTCTGCTCGGCGATCACCGTGACCGAGAGGCGCACCAGAGGCCGCACGTCGGCGGCCAGCGTGCCGTCGGCGCGGGCCACGAGCACCACGTCGTATTCGCTCGCCAGCCCCGCCATCACCTGCGCCACGCGCGGATCGCGCGAGCGGGCGAGCTTCTCGACCTTCTCGAGCAGCTTCACCTTGGCGGTGCTGTCGAGCGTGGCGATGGGGTCGATGCCCTGGTAGAGGGAGCGGCTGGAGGCGATCTTGCGGGCCGCCGTCTTCACCTTGCCGGCACGGCCGGCGGAGGAAATGGAGCGCACGGTGCGCGCCGCGTCGAGCAGCGAGGCCTCGGAAATGTCGTCGGAATAGGCAAAAGCGGTCTTCTCGCCGCTGACCGCGCGCACGCCGACGCCCTGGTCGATGCTGAAGCTGCCGGTCTTGACGATGCCTTCCTCGAGGCTCCAGCCCTCGCTTCGGGTGTACTGGAAGTACAGGTCGGCGTCGTCCACCCGGTGCGCGGTGATCTCGGCCAGGGCCTTGCTCAGGTGCGATTCGTCGAGCCCGAACGGCGTGAGAAGGAGCTGTTGCGCCGTGGCGAGGCGCTCGATGGTGGGTTCGCGAGAGATCATTTCGGGATTCTATGGCTCGCCCCCCATCCGCGCTCAGTTCTGGGCGAGCCTCCTCGCCCGGGCGATGGACATCAGGATGCCCAGCCCCAGCCCCAGCGTGACCATGGCCGTGCCGCCGTAGCTGATGAAGGGCAGCGGCACCCCCACCACCGGCAGGATGCCGCTGACCATGCCCATGTTCACGAAGGCGTAGGTGAAGAAGATCATCGTCACCGCCCCCGCCAGCAGGCGCGAGAACAGCGTCCCGGCGTTGGCCGCGATGACCAGCCCCCGGAAGATCAGCAGGATGAAGGCCGAGATCAGCGCCAGGTTGCCCATGAGCCCGAATTCCTCGGAATAGGCGGCGAAGATGAAGTCGGTGGTGCGCTCGGGAATGAATTCGAGGTGCGTCTGCGTGCCCTGCATGAAGCCCTTGCCGCCCACGCCGCCCGAGCCGATGGCGATCATTCCCTGGATGATGTGGAAGCCCTTGCCCAGCGGGTCCTTGCTCGGGTCGAGCAGCGTGCACACGCGCTGCTTCTGGTAGTCGTGCAGCACCCGCCAGTCGACGCCGTCAGCGCACAGCCGCGACTCGAAGCTCACGATGAGCGTGATGGCCACCGCGCCGATCACCACCGGCGGCACGATCAGCTTCCAGGGCAGCCCGGCGAAGAAGATCACCGACAGCCCCGCCGCCAGCACCAGCAGCGAGGTGCCCAGGTCGGGCTGCTTCATGATGAGCCCCACCGGCACCGCCAGCAGCATCGTTGCCACCACGAAATCGAGCGGCCGCAGCTGGCCTTCGCGCCGCTGGAACCACCAGGCCAGCATCAGCGGCATCGCGATCTTCAGGATTTCGCTGGGCTGGATCACCACGCCCACGTTGATCCAGCGCTGGGCGCCCTTCTTGGTGATGCCGAAGAGCGCCACCGCCACCAGCAGCGCCACGCCCATCGTGTAGAGCGGCACGGCCGCCAGCATCAGCCGCTGCGGCGGCACCTGCGCCACCACGAACATGATGAAGCCGGCCAGGAGCATGTTGCGGCCGTGGTCGACGAAACGGGTTCCGTGGTCGTAGCCCGATGAATACATGGTGAGCAGCCCGGCAAAGGCGAGCAGCAGCACGGCGAAGGCCAGAAAGCCGTCGAAGCCCTGGAAGATGGGCGCAATTCGACGCGCCAGGGAGGGCTGATTGAACACGGCGGACATGAGGGCGGATTATCCCAGCCCCGCCGGCCCCCTCAACCGAATTCGAGCTGAACGACCGTGCGCCCGGGTCGGCTTTCGACCGTCAGCCGGGCCCCGATGGCCCCTGAGCGCTCCGCCAGCGATCGCGGCATGAGCTTGGCGGTGTCGAAGCCCTTGCCGTTGTCGATCACCCGCAGCTGCACCGTCTTGCCCTTCATGCCGGCCTCGAAGCGCAGCACGGTGGCCTCGGCATGCCGCAGCACGTTGGAGATCGACTCGAACAGCAGGAACTGCAGCTGCCGCATGCCGTGCGCGTCCAGCCCCTCCACCGGCTCCACCTCGTCCACCGCCCATTCGAACTCGATGCCCGAGGACGCCAGCCGGGGCTCCAGCCGGTAGCGCGCCGCCGCGAGCAGCGCGCCCACGTCACCCGGCGGCAGGTGGATGGAATCGATCTGCAGCTTGAGCTGGTCCAGCGAATCGCGCAGCGTGCGCAGCAGGTCGCCAGAGCTGCTCTGGCCCGACTGCAGCTGGCGGATCGCCGAGCTGATGTGCGAACCCACGCCGTCGTGCATCTCGCGCAGGATGCGCTCGCGCTCGTGGGTGCGCGCCTGCACCTGCGCCGCAGCTTCGAGCTCGGCATAGGTGGCCGCCAGCTCGCGCTCGCGCTGCGCCACCCGCTCGGCCAGGGCCGCGACCGAGCCCCGCGCCTGCAGGGTCGCGGCCCGAAAGCGTCGCAGCACGATGAGGAGCAGCGCCGCGCCGAAGAACACCGACGAATAGCGCACCCAGGTGGTCTCGCCATAGGCATCGCTCAGGCGGATCACCAGCCAGTCACGCGCACCGAAGGCCACTGTGACCAGCGCCGCACCCGCAACCAGCAGGCGGTCGTCGCTCGGGGTGCGCAGCGTGGCGACCGCGAAGGCGCCGACGAAGGCGGCGATGAAGACGAGTTCGACGGCGAGCCAGCCGGTGAACCATGCCGGCTCGTCCCGCTGCAGCGACAGCGCGCTGAACAGCACCGTTCCGGCCACGACGCCCACCACCGGCCAGCGCAGCCAGCGGTGGCTGCGCTCGTTCGCCCAGCCCGCGAGGTGGTAGACGAACATCATGGAAGCAGCGGCCCAGCCGGCATAGAGGGCCGCCATCAGCACGCCCCACGACCCCCAGGACAGCGGCGGCTCGGCGATCAGCCCGTCGGCCACGCGCACCGCCCAGCAGAACTGCGCCAGCGCGGCCCAGAAGTAGATGGCCACGCGCCGCTGCACGCCGCTGGCGTCGACGTCGACCTGCGTGAGCCACAACGCCAGCGCGATGCCGCCGACGATCAGGCTGAAAGCCATCAGCAGCATCGTGCCGGTGAAACGCCATGCGTTGGCACCCTCGAAGAGCTCGTTGCGCACCGACGCGGCCGGCCCGATGACCACCTGCGACAGCCCCGCGAGACGGGCGGTATCGGCATGCAGGCGGATCTGCAGCAGGTTGTCGCCCTTGCGCAGCAGCTTGCCGGGCACCGGCACGTAGATGGGCGCCTTGGCGTAGTCCGCGTCGTTGCCGCGCTTCAGGTCGCCGTAGGTCTGCAGCAGCGCGTCGTTGAGCTGCACCTCGAAGACGTTGCCCGCGCGCGGGATGAAGATGCCCCAGGGTGTCTCGGGCTCGGCCTCGAGCGTGAACGGCAGGTCGAAGCTGGCAGTGCCGGGGCGTCCGTTGTGCTGCCGGTCCCAGTGGTACGAAAGCTCGACCGGTTCCGTGCGCGTGACGCCGTCGATCGTGGTCGTCACGGTGCCCTGTCGCAGTTCGATCGGCGCCTCGGCGGCGGACGCGACGGAAACACCCGAAACGCCGGCGAGCCCCATCAGGAGCATCGCCAGCCATGGCATCACCAGCGACACCCAGTTCGCTCGCATCTGCGCTCAGCCCGGATGAGACAACAGGCCGAGACGCGTCGCCTCGAAGACCGCCTCGCTCTTGGAATGCACCGCGAGCTTTCCGTAGAGGTTCTTGATGTGGGTCTGCACCGTGTGCACGCTCAGGCCCTTGAGCCGGGCGATCTCGGCATAGGAGAAACCGCGCGCGATCAGCGTGAGCACCTCGTGCTCGCGCGCCGAGAGCAGGCCGCGGTCGGCCTCCTCGGCGGCGGCCTCGGGCGCCGTGCCCGGCGTGGTGCCGGGGGGCACCGCGGTCTGCAGGCTGCGGTACTTGGCGAGCACTCGGCGCGCGATCATGGGCGAGATCGGCGAGGCGCCGGCCTTCATCTCGACGATGGTCTGCGCGATGTCCTCGGGCGCGGCGTCCTTATGGATGTAGCCCACGGCGCCGGCCTCGATGCTCGCGAGAACGTTTTCCTCGTCGCCGAAGACCGACACCACCAGCGGCTCGCAGCCCGGAAAGCGCGAGACGGCCTCGCGGATCACGTCGAGCCCGGTACCGTCGGGCATGCCGAGGTCGACCAGCAATACGTCGGGAATGGTGGTGGTGCGCGAGAGCCAGCCCAGTGCTTCCTGCACCGTGCCCGCGCTGCCGAGCCAGAAAAGGCGCGGGCTGCGCTGCACGCTCGCCTCGAAAAACGCGCGCGCGCGGCTATCGTCCTCGACCACGAGCACGCCCCAGCGGCGTAGCGTCGCGTCGTCCTGAGCCTCAATGTTCATGGGCAGAGCATAAGCCTCGGCACGCACCGGGAATCCGCGCGCGCATCCCCCGTTCATGGGATATGCCCGGCAAAGGGGCTGCACGAAACTCTCGCCGCTTTTTTGCCGGGATCGTTCGCACCTTCCTGCGCAGATGAAGTAGCCGGAATGTAGGTCATTCAAGCTGCGGCGGCCACAGCCTGAATACTTTCGAATTCCAAATGCATGGCACGCCCCCGGCAAGGGGATGCACAACGCCGGCGCGAACCGGGGCTCAGTAAGCTATGGCTTTACCGAAGAACCCGTACAGCCGGGTTTTTTGTATGTTGGAAGCGGCCTCGCGAGAACAGACCTCATGCAGAATTACCTGGTCCCGGCAAGCGAGGTGCGGCCGCCGCACCTCCCTTCTTTTTCTCGCATGGACCCGCAAACCACTCACCTGCTCTACCTGCACGGTTTCCGCTCCTCGCCGCGTTCGACCAAGGCCCGGGTCGTCGCGGACCGCGTCGCGCGGCGGCATCCGAACCTGCAATGGTGGTGCCCGCAGTTGCCGCCGTCGCCGCACGACGCGATCGACATGGTGATGAAGGGCATCGCGCACTGGCCGCGCAAGTCGATGGCGGTGGTGGGCTCCTCGCTCGGCGGCTACTACGCCACCTACGTGGCCGGCATGACGCGCTGCCGCGCGGTGCTGCTCAACCCGGCGGTACACCCCGCGCGCGACCTCATGCGCTACATCGGCGACCAGACCGCCTGGCACGATCCGGCCGAGCATTTCTACTTCCGCCCCGAATACATCCACGAGCTTCGCGCGATGGAAGTCGGCCCGCTCACGCGGCCCGAGCGCGTGTTCGCCATCATCGCCAAGGGCGACGAGGCACTCGACTGGCACGAGATGTCCGCACGCTACCCCGACAGCAACATCAAGCTGCTCGAGGGCGGCGACCACGCCCTGTCCGATTTCGAGAAGGCCCACCTCGACGACGTGATGGCCTTCATCAACCCCGTTTGAATTTCCAGGGACACCGCAGAACCGGCTTCGCCGGGCTGCCGGTGTCGCCCCCGGGAAGGGGGAAGGAGGCCACACGAAGTGGGCAAGCCTGGGGGAGAGCCCAATTCTGCGTGGGACAATCGACGGATGTTTGTATTGTTTGAAGAAGCCGGCAAGTACCTCGGCGGCCGCGTGCTGTCGGAGGCCGAAGCATCGGCGCAGGTCGAGCTCGACACCGGCAAGCGCGTCAAGGTCAAGGGCGCCAACATCGTCCTGCGTTTCGAGAAACCGTCGCCCGCCGACCTGATCGCCGAGGGGCGCTCGCTCGCCGCCGGCATGGACCTCGACCTCGCCTGGGAGTTCGCGCCCGAGGGCGAATTCGGCTTCGCCGAGCTGGCCGCCGAGTATTTCAGCGAGAAGCCCTCGCTCGCCCAGCAGGCCGCCGCCCTGTTCGCGCTGTTCGAGGCGCCGCACTATTTCCGCCGCGCCGGCAAGGGCCGGTTCAAGAAGGCTCCGGCAGAGATCGTCCAGCAGGCGCTGGCCGCCATCGAGAAGAAGAAGGCCATCCAGGCGCAGATCGCCGAATGGGCCGCGCAGCTGGCCGAGGGCGTGTGCCCGGCGCCCGTGCGCGAGCAGCTCTACAAGATTCTCTTCCGCCCCGACAAGAACGCCGCCGAATACAAGGCCGTGGTCGAGGCGGCGCGCGCCACGCAGCGTGCGCCGCTCGACCTGCTGGAGCGCGCCGGCGCGATCGACTCGCCCTACCAGTTCCACTGGCGGCGCTTCCTGTTCGAGAACTTCCCCAAGGGCACCGGCTTCCCGGCGCTCGCGGCGCCCGCCATCGCCGACGACCTGCCGCTGGCCGAGGGCGTGCAGGCCTTCTCCATCGACGACTCGCAGACCACCGAGATCGACGACGCGCTCTCGGTGCAGGGCCTGGGCTCGGGCACCGTCACGGTCGGCATCCACATCGCCGCGCCGGCGCTGGCGCTGACGCCGGGCAGCCCCATCGACAACGTGGCGCGTGCGCGCATGTCCACGGTCTACATGCCGGGCTACAAGATCACGATGCTGCCCGACGAGGTGGTCGACACCTACACGCTGCTCGAAGGCGGCGACCGCCCGGCCGTGTCGCTCTACGCGCGCTTCGACGAAGCCACGCTGGAGCTGCAGGGCACCGAAACCAGGCTGGAGCGCGTGCCCATCGTGGCCAACCTTCGCCACGACCAGCTCGACACCGTCGTCACGCAGCAGTGGCTGGAAGACGCCACCTTCGACGCCGACAACACGCCCGAAGCCGCGACCCGCATGCGCGCGCCTCTCTCGTTCCTGTTCCGCCTCGCGAAGCAGTTGAAGGCGCAGCGCGAGGTGGTGCGCGGCAAGCCCGAGAACTTCAACCGGCCCGACTACAACTTCCGCCTCGTCGGCAACGACGGCGCGGAGCCCACCGGCAGCGAGCAGGTGCAGATCAGCACGCGCCAGCGCGGCGCGCCGCTCGACCTGATCGTGTCCGAGGCGATGATCCTGGCCAACAGCAGCTGGGGCGGCTGGCTCGGCGAACTCGGCGTGCCGGGGCTCTACCGCAGCCAGGCCAGCCTCGCGCCCGGCATCAAGGTGCGCATGGGCACGCGCGCGCTGCCGCACGCCGGCCTGGGCGTGAAGAGCTACGCCTGGAGCACCTCGCCGCTGCGCCGCTACACCGACCTGGTGAACCAGTGGCAGATCATCGCCGCCGCGCGCCACGGCAAGACCGCCGCGCTGGCCGCGCCCTTCAAGCCAAAGGACGCCGACCTGTTCTCCATCCTCTCTGGCTTCGACGCGGCCTACGCCGCGTACAACGCCTACCAGGGCGGCATGGAGCGCTTCTGGACGCTGAAGTACCTGCAGCAGCAGGGCATCGCCGAGCTGGAGGCCACCGTCATCAAGGACCTGCCCAACGGCGCGCTGGTGCGTGCCGACACGCTGCCGCTGGTGTTCCCCGTGGCCGGACAGCAGGAACGCGGCGCGCGCCTGCGCGTGAAGCTCGGCGAGATCGACGAGATCGCCCTCGACGTGAGCGGTACGGTGCTCGAACGCCTCGACACGCCGAAGGCCGGCGATGCCGCCGCCGAAGAGGAAAGCGACGACGGGGAAGAAGAAGTGGTCGCAGGCCCGATCGCCATTGCCGTCGACCTGAACGACAGCGAGGCAGCCCCCGAAGAAAACACGCCAGCATGAACCCCGGCGGATCGTCCGGAGATATGCGGCCCCTGGAGGAGTCTAGAGAATGAACTTCAAGGACCTCAGCACGCTGCAGATCGCTCTGGGCGTGTCGGTCGTTGTGCACGCGGCGCTGCTCACGGTGCGCTTCGTCGATCCCGAATCCTTCAACAAGGTCTTCAGCGACACGCCGCTCGAAGTGATCCTGGTCAACACCAAGACCAACGACAAGCCCGACCCCGCCGCCCGGCTGCGCGCGCAGACCTCGCTCGCGGGCGGCGGCGACCTCGACAAGGGCCGCGCCACCAGCCCGCTGCCGCCGTCGAGCTTCACCACCGTGGGCGACTCGTTCGAGGACGCGCAGCGCAAGGTCGACGCCATGCAGGCCGAGCAGATGCAGATGCTCACCCAGCTCAAGCGCGACCTGGCCGCGATGCCCGCACCCGACCCGCGCAACCCTGGCGACCCGGCCGAGGCCAAGGCGCAGGAGGAGAAGCGCCGCCAGATGATCAACCTGCTGGCCGAGATCGAGCGCCGCGTGAACGAGGAAAACGCGCGCCCCAAGAAGCGCTTCCTGAGCCCCTTCACGCGCGAGGCCGCCTTCGCCACCTACGTCGATTCGCTGCGCCGCCGGGTGGAAGCCCAGGGCACGGCCAACTTCCCGACGCTGGCCGGCAAGAAGCTCTACGGCGAGCTCACGATGACCATCACCGTCAACTTCGACGGCCGCCTGCTCTCGACAGTGGTCGACGAGAGCTCGGGCACTCCCATGCTGGACAAGCGCGCCCAGGCCATCGTCGCGAGCGTCGGCAACTTCGGCACCTTCACCGACGCGATGCGCAAGGAGCACGCGGACCAGATCGTGATCCGGCCGCACTTCCGCTTCGCGCACGACGGCTCGGTCGAACTCTCCTCGCAGTAACCGGAATCCCCAAGCAGCCAGCAGCCGCACGAAAAGGGCAGGCGCAACCAAGGAAGGCAGACACCATGGACCTGTACTGCGTCATGGGCAACCCCGTCGAGCACAGCCGCTCGCCCCGCATCCACGCGCGCTTCGCGCAGCTCTGCGGCCAGCAGATCGAGTACGGCCGGCGGCTGATTCCGCTCGGCGCCTTCGCCGAAGGCATCGCGGCCTTCCGAAGCGAAGCCGCAGAACGCGGCGACGCCGCGCGCGGCTGCAACATCACCGTGCCCTTCAAGTTCGAGGCCGCCGCGCTCGCGCAGCACACCAGCGAACGCGCCCTGCTCGCGCAGGCGGTGAACACGCTGCGCTTCGAGGCCGATGGCGCCATCCATGCGGACAACACCGACGGCATCGGGCTGGTCAACGACATCGTGCGCAACGCGGGCGTACCGCTCGAGGGCAAGGCGCTGCTGCTGATCGGCGCGGGCGGCGCCGCTGCCGGCGTGCTGGGCCCGTTGCTCGACGCGGGCGCCTCGCGCGTCGTGGTCGCGAACCGCACAGTGGACAAAGCCGTCGAGCTGGTGCGCCGCCATGCGGCCATCGCGCTGCGCCATGGCGCCTCGCTCGAAGCCTGGGCGCTCGACGAAGTGCCGGGCGCCTTCGACGTGGTGGTCAACGCCACCGCCTCCAGCCTCGCCGGCGACGCGGTGCCGGTCAAAGCCAGCGTGCTGCGCGAGGGCGGGCTCGCGGTCGACATGATGTACGGTCCGGCTGCTGCGGGCTTCATGGCCTGGGCCAAGGCGCACGGCGCGGTGGCGCGCGACGGGCTCGGCATGCTGGTCGAGCAGGCGGCCGAGTCCTTCGAGATCTGGCGCGGCGTGCGGCCGCCTTCGGCGCAGGTGCTGGCCGAGATCCGCACCGAGCTGAAATAAATGAAGGCCGTGCTGCGCCTCATCGCCTGCCTCGCGGTGGCGGGCGTGGCACTGCAGTTGTTCTTCGTGGTGCGCATCGCGGCGATGGCTGTGATCGATCCGCAGAGCACCGCCTTCCAGCGCTCCGAGGCTTTCCAGATCGCCGTTCATGAAGGCCGCGGTGGTGGCTGGCGACAGGAGTGGGTGCCCTACGCGCAGATCAACGACACGCTCAAGCGAGCGGTCATCGCGAGCGAGGACGCCGGCTTCGTCGACCACAACGGCGTGGAATGGGAAGCCATCGAGCGCGCACGCCAGCGCAATGCCAGGGCCGAAGAGCTGGCCGCCAAGCGCGCCGCGCGTGCCGTGGCGCGCGGCAAGCCGGTGCGGCCCGTGCAGCTGCGCGGCGGCTCGACCATCACGCAGCAGCTCGCGAAAAACCTGCTGCTGTCGGGCGAGCGCACCATGCTGCGCAAGGGGCAGGAGCTGGTGCTGGCCACGCTGCTCGAAGTGCTGCTCGACAAGCGGCGCATCCTGGAGATCTATCTGAACAACGTCGAGTGGGGCCAAGGCGTGTTCGGCGCCGAGGCGGCCTCGCAGTACTACTTCCGCAAGCCGGCCTCGCGCCTGGGCACCGGCGAGGCCGCGCGCCTCGCGGTGATGCTGCCCAGCCCCAAGTTCTTCGAGCGGCGCACCGGCTCGCCCTACCTGAGCGGACGCGCATCGACGGTCATGGCTCGGATGCCAGCGGCCGAGCTGCCCTGACGAGCCCGCCGCGCAGGCCCTCGATGGCCAGCACGGCCGCAAAGCCGATGGTGTAGGCCAGCACGTCCCACCAGTCGGCCGTGCTGCCGAGCACGATGCGCAGCGCGCGGTTCGGAATGTGCAGGTGCCACGCCGCCGCGAGGTACTGCCCGAGTTCGACGGCAAGGCCCACGCCCAGCGCGGCCAGTGCCAGCGGCAGCACGCGCGCGCCGATCGCGGTCTTGAACACGAAGTACACCCACACCACGGCCAGCACGTCGCCGAAGAAGCTGCGCAGCCAGCCCCAGTGCGCGCCGACGGTGGCCAGCAGCAGCAATACGAGAAACAGGGCCACCGCCCACGCCAGTGAAAGAGGATCGAAACGCCATCGCATGACCCGTATCATCGCGCCCATATGCTGGCAAAGCTCACGGGTTGGCTGCTTCTTGGGATCGTCCGCTTGCTCACGGGCGCGCAGGCGCGCTGGTACGGCTGTCCGCCCAAGGCCGAGCAGCGCATCTACTTCGCCAACCACCAGAGCCACGCCGACCTGGTGATGATCTGGGCGGCGCTGCCGGAAGAACTGCGCAGCATCACGCGGCCCATCGCGGCGCGCGACTACTGGGCCAACACGCCGGTCAAGCGCTGGATCACGACGGAGGTGTTCAACGCGGTGTATGTGGAGCGGCAGGCCACGAGCGCGCCTGCCGCTGCACCGGCAGCATCTGCTGCTCCCGAAGCGCCGCCACCGGCGCCCGCCGCACACCCCGTCGCCCGAACACTGGACGAACGCATCGAGCCCTCGATGGAGCCGCTGCTGCCCCTGACCCCGCCGGCACCGCCCGCCGAGACCGTACCCGGCGCGCAAGGTCAGCTCGACTTGCCCGAGCCCCCTGCCCCACCGCCTGCGCCGCCACCTGAACCACCACCGCCCGCGGCGCCCGAACCCGCGCCTGCACCGACTGCCCCTGCCCCCGACCCGCTCGCTCCGCTTGTCGAAGCACTGCGCAGCGGCGACTCGATCATCATCTTTCCCGAGGGCACGCGCGGCCATACCGGCGAGCCCCAGAAGTTCAAGTCGGGCCTCTACACGCTGGCCACCATGTTCCCCGAGGTGGTGCTGGTTCCGGCGTGGATCGACAACGTGCAGCGCGTCATGCCCAAGGGCGAGATCGTGCCGGTGCCGATCCTGTGCTCCGTCACCTTCGGCGCGCCGATCCGCGTGGAGCAGGACGAAGAGCGCCGCCCCTTCCTCGAGCGGGCGCGCGCCGCCGTGATCGCCTTGCGCGACGTCTGACGACGACATGAACCAGTTCCTGCGCAGCCTCAGCCCGACCCAGCAGGTCGCGGCGCTCTTTCTCATCATCTTCGGCGTGCTCGCGATCGCGAGCACCGCCGCCCTCTTCCTGGGCTTCAGGGAAAAGCGCAACCCAGTGCACGACGCCGCCTGGCAGGCCGAGCTGGCGCACTTCCGCAAGCTGCTGGGCACCACCTGGTTCATGGTGCTGGTCTTCTGGATCGGCTGGGCGCTCGGCGAGACCGTGGCCACGGTGCTGTTCGCGCTCATCTCCTTCTTCGCGCTGCGCGAGTTCATCACGCTCTCACCCACGCGGCGCGGGGACCACCGCAGCCTGATCCTCGCCTTCTTCGTGGTGCTGCCGATCCAGTTCTGGCTGGTGGCCACGGCGCGCTTCGACCTGTTCACCGTGTTCATCCCGGTGTACGTGTTCCTCGCGATCCCGGTGGCCAGCGCGCTGGCCAACGACCCGAGCCAGTTCCTGGAGCGCAACGCCAAGCTGCAGTGGGGCATCATGGTCTGCGTCTACGGCATGAGCCACGTGCCGGCGCTGCTGCTGCTGAGCTTTCCGGGCTACGAGGGCAAGAGCGCGTTCCTCGTGTTCTTCCTGGTGTTCGTGGTGCAGACCTCGGTGCTGGTGCAACACCTGATCTCGCGGCGCATGCAGCGCGAGCCCTTCGCGCCCAACGTGAGCCGCAGCTTCAACTGGACCAGCTGGGCCATCGGCATCGCGGTGGCGAGCCTGGTGGGCGCGCTGTTCTCGTTCATCACGCCCTTCAGGTTCGGGCAGGCGCTGGCGGTGTCGGTCATCGCCTGCATCTCGGGCTCGATGGGGCACTTGGTGATGAAGGCGCTCAAGCGCGACCGGGGCATTCCGAACTGGGGCCGCAAGGATGCGGGCGTGACCGGCGCCAACGGGCTGCTGGATCGCGTCGATGCGCTGTGCTTCGCGGCGCCGATCTTCTTCCACTCCATCCGCTGGTACTTCAACGCGTGAACTTGGCTAACCCCCAGGCTGCGCGCACTTCGTGTCGCTTCGCCAACCCCCTTGCAGGGGCAATACCGGTGGCCCGGCAAAGCCGGTTCCACGGTATTCCTGGAAAAAAGCCTGAGACGGATCGGGTTGGGTGGCGGCCTCAGGCCTTGCGCCGCACCACGCGGCCGAAGACTTCCTTTGCCTTTCGGCCCAGCGCCTTGGCCTTCAGCGCCTGCAGCTCGCGCGCGAGGCGCGTGCGCTGCTCGGCCGACAGCGCGGTGCCGAAACGGCCCAGCGCGGCTTCGAGGGCCGCGCGCTGCGCCTCCACGCGCCCCTGGCGGCCTTCAGCCTCGGCGAGCCATTCACAGGCGTTGACCACGCGCTCGCGCAGCGCGGCATCGCCCGAATCGCCGAAGCGGGCTATGAGAGCGCGATAGGCCTTGATCTGCCCGGCAGGGTCGCCCAGCTTGTCGAGCGCCTTGGCCTTGTTGATCATCGACTTGGCGGCCCAGAGCTGCAGCGTGCCTTCCCTCGCGCTGCTGGTGCGCGCGATGGCCTCGTCGTAGCAGGCCACCGCGGCTTCGAGCTGGCGTGCCTGGCGCAGCGTGGCGCCTTTGCGGAACAGCGCGCCCACCACGCGACCGCGCAGGTCGGGCAGCTCGGAATTGCCCCAGCGCGCGACGATCTCGTCGTGCACGCGCATCTCGTCGTCATGCCGGCCCAGGCGGTCGAGCGCTGTGCTCTTGTATTGCAGGCACAGCGCGACGGTCTCCTGCATCTCGGTGGAAGGGTCTGCGCCGTAGCGCGCGTCCATGGCGTCGGCGGCGGCGATCACCTCGTCGAAGCGCTCCAGCGCCACCAGGCAGAAGGCCTTGTGGACCAGCGCCCGCGCGCACTGGCGGCGCAGCTCCGGGTGCGGCGACGCGGCATGCGCGGCCAGCACCTCGTCGAACAGCGCGATGGCCTCGCGCGACTCGCCTGCGTCGCCGTGCTTGCGGCCCTGCCTGACCTTGTCCCGCACCTCGTCGCGCACTTCGGCCGGCAGCTCCGGCAGGTTGCCTTCGGCATCGGCCTTGCGCAGCTTCTTCAGGCAGGCCTGGCGGCCGGCGGTGGCCTTGGCAAGCGTGTCCTGCAGCTCGGCCGTGAGCGTGCCCTGCAGCTGCCTGGCGAGCTGCTGGTAGACCTCCAGCGCCTCCTCGGCCCGGCCCAGCCGTTCGAGCAGCACGAAGCCCTTGTTGAGCAGCGCGCTCGCCACGGTGCGATGCACCACGGCGTCGGTGTCGGCGCCGAAAGTGGCAAGCAGCCGCTCGCAGGCGGCCAGCGCGGCCTCGCCATCGTCCGACTCGCGCAGGCCCGCCGACCAGTCGTAGGCGCGGCGCACCGCCATGCGCCGCACCTGCGGCGAGGCATCGTGGCCATAGCGGTCGAGCAGCCAGCCGACCAGCTCCGCGCGATTCGCATGCTCGTCGATGCCGAAACCGTCGAAGAAGAGCGTCAGCGCGCGCACGCCCTCGATGCGCAGTTCGGGCGCCGCATGGGCCAGGCCGGCCTCGATCTGGTCGGCCACCGCGAGGCACATCACCTGCGCCTGCGCATGCTGCGCCAGTTCGCGCAGGTTCAGCACCGAGGCCAGGCGCGCGCGCGCCACGCGCAGCACCACGCCGGGGTCGGTGCTGCCGTCGAAACGTTCGATCGCCTCCTCCAGCGTGGCGAGCGCATCCTGCGGCAAGCCGCGGTGATGCTCGACCTCGGCCTTGAGCAGCCGGGCCTCCACGCGCCAGGTGTCGAAGGCGGCATCGGGCTGGCTGTCGAGCAGCTCGCTCATGGCGTCGCAGGCCTCGCAGCGCGCGGCGGGCTCGTCGATCCACCATGTGCGCTGGTAGAGCGCGTGGGCGATGTGCTCGCGGATCTCGGGCTCGGCGCGCTGGCCGTGCGCCGCGATCAGGCGGTCGAGCATGGCGAGCGCGTCGGCGGGGCGGTGCATCTGGCGCAGCATGTGCGCCAGCAGGCGCAGCGTCTGGCAGCAGGGCACGACCACGCCAGGCTCGGGCTTCGCCGCGAACTCGTCGAGCAGACGGGCGCTCGCGGCCAGCGCTTCCTTGCGGCGGCCCAGGTCGTCGAGCAGCTCGATGCGGCGGAAGCTGGCGCTCGCGCGCTCGGCGGGGTGCATCTGCAGGCGCGCGATCAAGGCTTGCACCTCGTCCAGTTGCTGCTGCGCGGAGGAGTCGACTACATTCACATTCGCTTCCTTGAATGGCGCGCCCCGCGCGTGGCGGGGCGGACGGTACGGACCGGGGCGCATTCTGCCCACGATCAGCCGGCTTTAGCCCCTCTGCTCGCAACTCTTTTGACAATCTTTTCCCGGGCTTAGGCCTTTACGCTTCCTTTCATGCGCATTCTCGGCATCGACCCCGGCTTGCAGACCACCGGCTTCGGCGTGGTCGACGTGGACGGCCATGCGCTGCGCTACGTAGCCAGCGGCACCATCAGCACCCGCCACCTGGGCACCGGCAACAACCTGCCGGCGCGGCTGAAGGTGCTGTTCGACGGCATCGCGGAGATCACCACGCGCTACCAGCCCGATGCATCGGCGGTGGAAATCATCTTCGTCAACGTGAACCCGCAGTCCACGCTGCTGCTGGGGCAGGCGCGCGGCGCGTGCGTGACCGCGCTGGTCAACAACAACCTCTCGGTGGCCGAGTACACGGCGCTACAGATGAAGAAGGCGGTGGCCGGCCATGGCCAGGCCGCGAAGGCGCAGGTGCAGGAGATGGTGCGGCGGCTGCTCGACCTGCCCGGCCTGCCGGGCGCCGACGCGGCGGATGCACTGGGCATCGCCATCACGCATGCGCAGGTCGGGCGTTCGATGGCGCGGATTGCGGAAGCGGCCGAGGCATCGAAGACCCATGCGACGGTCCCCGCCGGCACCTACCGGCAGGGGCGCTCGCGCTGAGCCGAAGAGGCGCCGTCAGCGCACGATGTAGCGCAGTTCGCCGAGCTGCCTGCGGCGCTCGCGCACTTCAGCGGCCACCGATGCCGCATCGCCATTGAGAGCGCGTGCGATCCAGCCTGCGAGCTGCGGCATGTCCCCGGGCGTGAAGCCCAGCCGCACGATCTCGGGCACGCCGAGCCGCAGGCCGTTGATGTCGCCTTCCACGGGCGCGATCGGCAAGCCAATGCCGCAGGCTAGCAGACCGCCCTGCGCGAGCTTCTTCGCCGCACTCTGGCCGCCGCCCCAACGCGCCGCCTCCAGCGCGAACTGATGCGATTGCGTGAAGCCGCGCGCCTTCGCGAACACGGGTAACCCTCGCGCATCGAGTTCACGCGCCAGTGCCTGCGCGGTCTCGCGCATTGCGGCCGCATATGCGGTGCCGTGCACCTTCCAGTCGAGCAGGCCACGGGCCAGGGCAGCCGTGCGGCCCGCATCCGAGTTGGCCGTGAGACCGGGATAGGCGATGGCGTCGATTCGCTCCATCAGCGCCGCGTCGTTCGACACGATCAGCCCGCCCGCCGGCCCGCCCAGGCTCTTGTAGGTGCTCATGGTGATCGCATGCGCGCCCTGCTCGAGCGGCTGCGGCCACGCCTTGCCGGCCACCATGCCCGAGAGATGCGCCGCGTCGAACAGCAGCTTCGCGCCCACGCTGTCGGCGATCTCGCGGATCTCGGGCACCGGGTGCGGAAACAGGTTCAGGCTGCCGCCGATGGTGATGAGCTTCGGCTTCGCCTCGCGCACCAGCTTCGCCAGCGCGGCGATGTCGACCGTGTAGCCATCGGCATCCACCGGCGCGGAAACCGGCTTCAGGCCATAGAGCCCAGCGGCGCCCGCCGCATGGTGCGTGACGTGGCCGCCGATGCTGGGCGGCGGCACGACGATGGTGTCGCCAGGCTGGCAGGTCGCCATGAAGACGTAGAGATTCGACAGCGCGCCCGAGCTCACGCGCACCTCGGCGAACTTCGAACCGAACACCTCGGCCGCCAGCTCGGCGGCGACAACTTCGATGCGCTCGATGGCCTCCAGCCCCATCTCGTACTTGTCGCCGGGATAGCCGAGCGAGGGACGCGAACCGAGCCCGCGCGACAGCAGCGCCTCGGCAGCGGGGTTCATCACGTTGGTGGCGGGGTTGAGGTTCAGCCCGTCCACATCGTGGATGCGGTGGTTGTCGGCCACCAGCCGTTCGATCTCGGCGGCCACGCCTGCGGCGTCGCGGGAGGCGGCATCGGCGGCGATGGAAAGCACGTGGTCCTCGCTGGCAGCGGGAACCCAGGGGCGGCGTTGCAAAGCGGCGGCAGGCATGTGGCGGATCTCGCTATGAAAGGGGATGGCCGCATCGTCGCCCGCCATTCGCGTCGGGGCAAACCGGATAATCTGGCCCCGAGCCGTAGAAAAACTTGGCCTGAAACTTGGCCTGAAGGACTCCTCCGATGCCGCTCGCACCGCCGCGCCCCCGCCTGCCGCCGCACACCGCCGTGCGCGCCTTCGAGGCGGCAGCCCGCCATGGCAGCTTCGCGCGCGCGGCAGAAGAACTCTTCGTCACGCCGGCGGCCGTCGCGCAGCAGATCAAGGCGCTGGAGACCTGGGCCGGCGGCGCGCTCTTCGAGCGCCACAGCCAGGGCATCCGCCTCAGCGCGCACGGGCGGCGCGCCTTGCCTGCCCTCAGCGCAGCCGTCGACCAGCTCGGCCTGGCCGTTCAGGCGCTACGCCACGAGACCCAGACTGCAGCGCGCCGCAGCACGCTGCAGGTGGCCGCGCTGCCGGCCGTGGCGCAGCTGTGGCTGTCGCCGCGACTTTCACGGCTGAAGGCGGAGCTGCCCGGCGTGCAGGTGTCTGTGACCGCGCTGGAGCAGCCGCCGAACTTCCGCCGCGAGCCCTTCGATCTGGGCCTGTTCTATGCGCGCGCCGGCGAGCGCATCGAGAGCGCGGCCGGCGCACAGGCGATCCCGCTGGTGCGCGACCGGCTGCTGCCCGTATGCAGCCCGCGCCTACGCGAGCCTTTGCCCAGCGGCCGTCCGCGCACGCTCGAAGACCTTGCGCAGCTGCTGCAGCGCTGCGGCGGCCTGCACGACACCGTCTGGCGCGACGACTGGCAGCGCTGGCTGCAGGCCGTGCGGCCCGGCTCCACAGCCGGCGAAGTCGAGGCACTCGCGGCAGGGCCGGACTTCTCGCTCTACAGCCTCGCGCTGCAGGCGGCGCTGGATGGCGAAGGCGTGCTGATGGGCCGCGAGCGGCTCGTCGCACCGCTGCTCGCGCAAGGCAAGCTGCATGCGCCCTGGGGACGGCCGAAGGCACTGGGGGATACGGTGATGCTGCTGGTGCCTGCACATCGCAAGGGGCCGCTGCTGGCGCGGCAGGTGCAAGCGTTGCAGGCGCTGGCGGCCTGAGAGTTGAGTCTGCGGAACACCGTGGAACCGGCTTTGCCGGGCCACCGGTGTTGCCCCCGGAAGGGGGTTGGCGAAGCGACACGAAGTGCGCACAGCCTGGGGGTGAACCTGGCTACGCGACCCGCTCCGCGATCAACACCGCAAAGAAACCGAAAGCCGCCAGCAACGTCCACTTCAGCACGATCCAGCCGATGCGGCGGTACTTGACCTGCCCCGTGCCCGCGTAGAACGCGAAGCACACGCCCGCCACCAGCAGAAGCAGCAGGATGGCCCAGCGAAACAGAAGCATGTGAGAGGAGCGAGCGGCCTACCAGGCCCGCGCGACTTCGCCGAAACCGCGCGGGGCGCGCTTCTCGTCCTCGAAGGTCACGACCTCGTAGGCGTCGCTGTGCGAGAGCAGCTCGCGCAGCAGCTTGTTGTTGAGCGCATGGCCCGAACGGAACGCGGTGTAGGCGGCCAGGAGCGGCTTGCCGATGATGTACAGGTCGCCCATCGCGTCGAGGATCTTGTGCTTCACGAACTCGTCGTCGTAGCGCAGGCCGCCTTCGTTCAGCACCTTGGTGTCGTCCATCACGATGGCGTTGTCGAGGCCGCCGCCGAGCGCGAGGCCCTTGCTGCGCATGTACTCGACTTCCTTCGTGAAACCGAAGGTGCGGGCGCGCGCGATGTCGCGGCTGTAGGAGCCGGTGCCGAGGTCGAACTCCACGCGCTGGCCGGTGGAGTTGACGACGCGATGGTCGAAGTCGATCTCGAAGCTCAGCTTGTAGCCGTGGTAGGGCTCCAGGCTCGCCCACTTCTCGTTGGCGCCCTCGCCTTCGCGCACCTCGACCTTGCGGGTCACGCGGATGAAGCGGCGCGGCGCCTTCTGCAGCGCGATGCCCGCGCTCTGCAACAGGAACACGAAGGACGATGCCGATCCGTCGAGGATCGGCACTTCATCGGCCGTGATGTCGATATAGAGGTTGTCGATGCCCAGTCCCGCGCAGGCCGACATGATGTGTTCGACGGTCTGCACCTTGGCGCCGCCGGTGGAGACCGTGGACGCCAGGCGCGTGTCGGTGACCGACTCGGCGGTCATGCGGATCTCGGCCGGCTCGGGCAGGTCGACGCGGCGGAACACGATGCCCGTGTCGGCCGGTGCCGGCCGCAGCGTCAGCTCCACGCGCTGGCCGCTGTGGAGCCCCACGCCCACGGCGCGGCTGATGGACTTGAGGGTTCGTTGTTGCAGCACGGCCGGGATTTTAGGCGCGCGACGGGCGTGGCGGCCTATGCCCCTCGCTATGGCACCGATAGACATGGGTTCTATGCAATTCCTTCGAATTGGCCCTAAATGGACGCAAAGGGCACGAGGCGAGCGCAGCGCCTAGAGCCAGCAGACGTCCCTTTCAGGTCGTCCCTGTGCCCCTTACGCCCTCTCGTGCCCTCTGCGTCCGGATGGCCGCTTCGCGAAACACCGAGGAACCGGCTTTGCTGGGCCTCTGGTGTTGCCCCCGGTAGGGGGTTGGCGAAGCGACACGAAGTGCGCGCAGCCTGGGGGCGAGTCAGTCTGCCTGGCGGCGCAGGAAGGCCGGGATCTCGAAGTCGTCCATGCCGCCCGAGGACAGCGCGTCCACCTTCGCCGCGGCCATCGTGCGGTTGGTGCGCCACACGCTGGGAACGGCCATGCCGTCGTAGTTGGGCTGGCTGCCGCCCGTGCCGCCGGCGTGACCCACGCCACCGAGCGTCGGCACGGTGAACGGGATGTTGTCGGTGCCGGTGCGGATCACTTCCAGCGTCGGCTGCTGACGGCGTGCGTCGGCGCGTGACAGGCCGGTGGCCACCACGGTGACGCGCATCTCGTCGCCCAGGCTGTCGTCGTAGGCGGCACCGTAGATCACGTGCGCGTCCGGCGAAGCGTAGGCGCGGATGGTGTTCATCGCGAGCTTCGACTCGTTCAGCTTCAGCGAGCCCTTCGACGCCGTCACCAGCACCAGCACGCCCTTGGCGCCCGAGAGGTCGATGCCTTCGAGCAGCGGGCAGGCCACGGCCTGTTCGGCGGCGATGCGCGCGCGGTCAGGGCCGGCTGCGGCAGCGGTGCCCATCATGGCCTTGCCGGGCTCGCCCATCACGGTGCGCACGTCTTCGAAGTCGACGTTCACGCCGCCGTACTCGTTGATGATTTCCGAGATGCCGCCCACGGCGTTCTTCAGTACGTCGTTGGCCTGCGCGAAGGCTTCTTCCTGCGTGACGTCCTCGCCCAGCACGTCGAGCAGCTTCTCGTTGAGCACCACGATCAGCGAGTCGACATTGGCTTCGAGTTCGGCCAGGCCGGCATCGGCGTTGGTCATCCGGCGACCGCCTTCCCAGTCGAAGGGCTTGGTCACCACACCCACGGTGAGGATGCCCATTTCCTTGGCCACGCGTGCGATCACGGGAGCGGCGCCGGTGCCGGTGCCGCCGCCCATGCCGGCGGTGATGAACAGCATGTGCGCACCGTCGATGGCGGTGCGGATGTCGTCCACCGCTGCCTCGGCCGCGTCACGGCCCTTCTCGGGCTTGCTGCCGGCGCCCAGGCCGCTGGTGCCCAGCTGGATGATCTTGTGTGCGTTGCTGCGCTGCAGGGCCTGTGCGTCGGTGTTCGCGCAAACGAACTGAACGCCCTGCACGCCACGCTCCATCATGTGGGCTACCGCATTGCCGCCGCCACCGCCGACACCGATCACCTTGATCTGCGTGCCCTGGTTGAACTCTTCGACTTCGATCATTTCGATGGTCATTTTTAACTCCTTGAATCTTGCAGTTGCCGTTATGTGTCTGTGAATATTTCTTGTGTATTGACGGGATCAACGATGAGACCGTCGCGATGGTGGACCTGTTCGTCGCCATCGCTCGTTGAAATGCATCGGGGGGCTGCCGCGCGCGAGCCAGAGTGGAGACTTGATCATGGCTAGAAATTCCCCACGATGAAGTCCTTGAAACGTCCGAATGCAGTCTTTACCGACCCATTCTTCTGCGCGACCTTGAAGCCGCGCATGCGTGCGAAGCGTGCCTCCTCGAGCAGCCCCATCACCGTCGCGGCGCGAGGCTGCGCGACCATGTCCGACAGCGCGCTCGAATACTTCGGGATGCCGCGGCGCACCGGCTTGAGGAAGATGTCCTCGCCAAGCTCCACCATGCCCGGCATCACGGCGCTGCCACCCGTGAGCACCACGCCCGACGACAGCACTTCTTCGTAGCCCGACTCGCGCACCACCTGCTGCACCAGCGAGAAGATCTCCTCGATGCGCGGCTCGATCACGCCGGCCAGCGCCTGCTTGCTCAGCATGCGCGGGCCGCGGTCGCCCAGGCCCGGCACTTCCACCTGCGTATCGGGGTCGGCCAGCAACTGCTTGGCGAAGCCGTTCTCGACCTTGATGTCTTCCGCGTCCTTGGTCGGCGTGCGCAGCGCCATCGCGATGTCGCTGGTGATGAGGTCGCCCGCGATCGGGATCACCGCCGTATGGCGGATCGCGCCATTGGTGAAGATCGCCACGTCGGTCGTGCCCGCGCCGATGTCGACCAGCACCACGCCCAGCTCACGCTCGTCTTCGGTCAGCACCGCCTGGCTCGAGGCCAGCGGGTTCAGCATCAGCTGGTCGACTTCCAGGCCGCAGCGGCGCACGCACTTGATGATGTTCTCGGCCGCGCTCTGCGCACCGGTCACGATGTGCACCTTGGCCTCGAGCCGCATGCCGCTCATGCCGATCGGCTCCTTCACGTCCTGGCCGTCGATCACGAACTCCTGCGGCTCCACCAGCAAGAGGCGCTGGTCGCTGGAGATGTTGATGGCGCGCGCCGTCTCCACCACGCGTGCCACGTCGGCGGGCGTCACTTCCTTGTCCTTCACCGCCACCATGCCGCTCGAATTGATGCCGCGGATGTGGCTGCCGGTGATGCCGGTGTAGACGCGGCTGATCTTGCAGTCGGCCATCAGCTCGGCCTCTTTCAGCGCCTGCTGGATGCTCTGCACGGTGGCATCGATGTTCACCACCACGCCGCGCTTCAGGCCATTGCTCGGCGCGATGCCGAGGCCGGCCAGCTTCAGCTCGCCGCCGGGCAGCACCTCTGCCACGACCACCATCACCTTGGCGGTGCCGATGTCGAGTCCTACGACCAGGTCTTTGTATTCTTTGGGCATTGGGATATGTCCTCGATTCCTCGGTATTCGCTACTTGATTTTTCTTGGGGCCTCGGGCGAGACCGTGGTGACGCCGCGCAGCCGCAGGGCATACGCGTCGTTGTGGCGCAGGTCCGCGCCTTCGACGTCGGCCATGGTGCGGCGGTACTGGCCCGCGACCTGGGTCACGGTCTTCAGGAAGCGCTGCACACGGGCCGTCACCTCTTCGCTCTGGCCGCGGCCGAGCTCGATCTCCGCGCCGCTGTCCAGCACCACCTTCCAGCTGCCCCGGCTCGACAGCGAAAGCTCGTCGATGCTCAGGTCGTAAGGCTGGAACTGCGGCTGCAGCACGCGGTACATGCCCAGCACCTGGCCGGCCTGCTCGATCGGGCCGTCCAGGCGCGGCAGGTTGTCGTCCACCTCCGCCACGTTGGCCTCGAACACGTCGCCGAAGCCGTTGATCAGCTTCGAGCCCGCCTCGTCGCCCCAGTTGGCCACCGGCACCTGCTCGGTCAGCGTCACGCGCAGCTTGTTAGGGAACTCGCGGCGCACCACCGCGCTGCGCACCCACGGCACCGACTCGAAGGCCGCGCGCGCGCGGGCCAGGTCGATGGTGAAGAAGTTGCCCGACAGCTGCGGCGCCACGTTGGCGCGCAGCGTGACCGCGTTGTTGTGGGTGACCTCGCCGTCCACCTTGATGCCGGCGATGGGGAAGAAGGGCTGGCGCAGCACCCACCACGCGCCCGCCGCAAGCAGCATGAGCGCCACCATCGCGAAGGCAATGTTCGCGACGATGTTCATGAGCTTGACGTCGAAGGGCGCTGGGATGCTGTCGGCCATGGCTATAGCGAGCCTCCCGTTGCGTCCAGCGTGGCGGAAGCCAGCACCCGCAGGCACAGCTCCTCGTACGGGATGCCAGCGGCGCGCGCGGACATCGGCACCAGCGAATGGCTGGTCATGCCGGGCGAGGTGTTCATCTCCAGCAGGAAGGGCTTGCGGTCGCTCGCGCGGATCATCACGTCGGCGCGGCCCCAGCCGCGGCAGCCGAGCGTGCGGTAGGCGGCCAGCGTGATGCGCTGGATCTCGCGTTCCTCGGCCTCGGGCAGGCCGCTCGGGCACTGGTACTTCACGTCGTCGGTGAAGTACTTGTTCTGGTAGTCGTAGGCGCCCTCGGGCGCGGCGATGCGCACCACCGGCAGCGCGCGCGCGTCGAGCCCGTGGCCGAGCACGGCGCAGGTCACTTCCTCGCCCTCGATGAATTCCTCGCACAGCACGTCGGCGTCGTACCTGGCCGACAGCGCCACCGCGGCCTGCATCTGCCTGTCCACGTCGTTCGGGCCCTGCACCTTCGTCACGCCGATGGACGAGCCCTCGCGCGGCGGCTTCACGATCACAGGCAGGCCGAGCACGTCGGGCACGGCCATGATCTGCTCGCGGCTTTGCTGGTCGAAGGCCAGGCGCACGTACTTGGGCGTGGGCAGGCCGTCGGCCTGCCAGATGCGCTTGGTCATGACCTTGTCCATCGCCACGCTCGAGGCCATCACGCCCGAGCCGGTGTAGGGAATGCCGAGCAGCTCTAGCGCGCCCTGCACGGTGCCGTCCTCGCCGTGGCGGCCGTGCAGCGCCACGAAGCAGCGCGCGAAGCCTTCGCTCTTGAGTTCAGACAGGTCTCGCTGCGACGGATCGAAGGCATGCGCGTCCACGCCGCGCGAGCGCAGCGCGTCTAGCACGCCGGTGCCCGACATCAGGGAGATTTCGCGTTCGGCGGAACTGCCGCCGAACAGCACGGCAACCTTGCCGAAGAGTTTGGGGTCCTGAAGGCTCATGAGGCCCTCCCTTTGCGCGAAGCGCGCTCGGATGTTGAAGGGGCGGCGGCGCCGGTTGCGGCACCGGCCGCGCCGAGCTCGACCACCTTGGCAGGCACCGCGCCGATGGAGCCCGCGCCCATCGAGAGCACCACGTCGCCCGGGCGGGCGTTGTCGAGAATGGTGCGTGGCATGGCGGCGATGTCGTCGACGAACACCGGCTCGACCTTGCCCGCCACGCGCAGCGCGCGCGCCAGCGTGCGGCCGTCGGCCGCCACGATGGGCGCCTCGCCGGCGGCGTAGACCTCGCCGAGCAGCACCGCGTCGGCCGTGCCGATGACCTTCACGAAGTCCTCGAAGCAGTCGCGCGTGCGGGTGTAGCGGTGCGGCTGGAAGGCCAGCACCAGCCGGCGGCCGGGGAAGGCGCCGCGCGCGGCCGCGATGGTGGCGGCCATCTCCACGGGGTGATGGCCATAGTCGTCGATCACGGTGAAGGTGCCCGAGGCGCCCTCGCCCTGAACAGGCACTTCGCCGTAGCTCTGGAAGCGGCGGCCCACGCCCTTGAAGCCGGCCAGCCCGCGCTGCACCGCCTCGTCCGAAATGCCGAGCTCGACCGCCACCGCGATCACCGACAGCGCATTGAGCACGTTGTGCTCGCCCGGCAGGTTCAGAACGATGGGCAGGTCAGGCAGCGTCACGCCGTTGCGGCGCTGCGCGGTGAAGTGCATCTGGCCGCCGACGGCGCGCACGTCGATGGCGCGCACCTGGGCGTCCTCGCCGAAACCGTAGCTGGTGACCGGGCAGGTCACGTCGGCCACGATCTCGCGCACCGCCGGATCGTCGGTGCAGAGAATGGCCACGCCGTAGAACGGCATGCGGTGCAGGAAGTCGACGAAAGCCTTCTTGAGCTTCGCGAAGTCGTGCCCGTAGGTTTCCATGTGGTCGGCATCGATGTTCGTGACCACCGCCATCACCGGCAGCAGGTTCAGGAACGAGGCGTCCGACTCGTCGGCTTCCACCACGATGTAGTCGCCGCTGCCGAGCTGCGCGTTGGCGCCGGCGCTGTTGAGGCGACCGCCGATCACGAAGGTCGGATCGAGCCCGGCGGCCGCGAGCACGCTCGCCACCAGGCTGGTGGTGGTGGTCTTGCCGTGCGTGCCGGCAATCGCGATGCCCTGCTTCAGGCGCATCAGCTCGGCCAGCATCAGCGCGCGCGGCACCACCGGAATGCGCTTTTCGCGCGCAGCCAGCACCTCGGGGTTGTCCGGCTGCACGGCGGTGGAGGTGACGACCGCGTCCGCGCCCTCGATGTGCGCCGCCGCATGGCCCACGAAGGTGCCGATGCCCAGGCCCGCGAGCCGGCGCAGCGTGGCGCTGTCGGCCAGGTCGGAGCCGGAAATCTTGTAGCCCAGGTTGAGCAGCACCTCGGCGATGCCGCTCATGCCGGAGCCGCCGATGCCCACGAAGTGGATGTGACGAATCGCGTGCTTCATCTTGCAAGCTCCTCGCAAGCCTGGACGACCGCCTCGACGGCCTCCGTCTTCTGCATGGTCTTGGCCTTCGCGGCCTTCTCTATCAGCGCGTCGCGCCCGGTTTTCTGTAGCAAGTCAGCCAGCAATTCAGGAGTGAGGTCGGCCTGCTGCACCAGCCAGCCGCCGCCCGCGTCCACGAGGAAGCGCGCGTTGGTGGTCTGGTGGTCGTCGACCGCCGAGGGGAAAGGCACGAACAGCGCTGCTGCGCCGACGGCCGCGATTTCTGTGACGGTGCTGGCACCGGCGCGCGCGACGATCATGTCGGCGTCCGCATAAGCCTGCGCCGTGTCTTCGATGAAGGGCGTGAGCTCGCCCTCGACGCCGGCGGCCTCGTAGTTGGCGCGCAACTCGTCGATCTGCTTGGCGCCGCTCTGGTGCAGCACCTGCGGGCGCGCGGCCGGGTCGATGCGGGCCAGCGCCTGCGGCACCACGGTGTTGAGGCCGCGCGCGCCGAGGCTGCCACCCACCACCAGGAGCTTCAGCGGCCCGGTGCGGCCCGCGAAGCGCTCTGCCGGCTCCGGCTTGGATGTGAACGCTGCGCGCAGCGGGTTGCCCACCCATTGCGCCTTCTTCAGCACATTGGGGAAGGCGGTGAACACGCGGTCGGCCACGCCTGCCAGCACCTTGTTGGCAAGGCCGGCCACCGAGTTCTGCTCGTGCAGCACCAGCGGCTTGCCGACCAGCACGCCCATCATTCCGCCCGGGAAGGTGATGTAGCCACCCAGGCCCACCAGCACGTCGGGCTTCACGCGGCGCACCACGCCCAGGCTCTGCCAGAAGGCGCGCAGCAGCTTCAGCGGCAGCAGGAACAGCGTCAACGGGCCCTTGCCGCGCACGCCGCCGAACTGCACGGGCTCGAAGGCGAAGCCGCGCGGCGGCACCAGTTTTTCTTCCATGCTGCCGGGAGCGCCGAGCCAGTGCACCTTCCAGCCGCGCTCGCGCAGGGCCTCGGCCACCGCGAGTCCGGGGAAGATGTGGCCGCCGGTGCCGCCGGCCATGACGAGTGCGGTGCGCGTCGTCATACGCGACCTCCCCTCATGAGCACGCGGTTCTCGTAGTCGATGCGCAGCACGATCGCCAGCGCCACCAGGTTCATCAGGATGGCCGAACCGCCGAAGCTCATCAGCGGCAGGGTCAGGCCCTTGGTCGGCAGCGCGCCGAGATTCACGCCCATGTTGATGAAGGTCTGGAAGCCCAGCCACACGCCCACGCCCTGGGCCACGAGGCCCGAGAACACGCGGTCGAGCGCGATGGCCTGGCGGCCGATGTGCATGATGCGGCGCGTGAGCCACAGGAACAGGCCGATGATCAGCAGCACGCCGACGAGGCCGAATTCCTCGCCGATCACGGCCAGCAGGAAGTCGGTGTGCGCCTCGGGCAGCCAGTGCAGCTTCTCGACGCTGCCGCCCAGGCCCACGCCGAAGATCTCGCCGCGCCCGATGGCGATCAGCGAGTGCGACAGTTGGTAGCCCTTGCCCAGCGCGTGCTCCTCGCTCCACGGATCGAGGTACGCGAAGATGCGCTCGCGGCGCCACGGGCTGCTCGCGACGATGGTGCCGAAGGCGACCACCACCAGCGCGGCGATCAGGAAGAACATGCGCGCGTTCACGCCGCCCAGGAACAGGATGCCCATGGCGATCACGGCGATCACCATGAAGGCGCCCATGTCGGGCTCGGCCATCACCAGCATGCCGACCACCACCACCGCCACGCCCATTGGCAGCACGGCGCGGAAGAAGCGCTCCTTGATCTCCATCTTGCGCACCATGTAGCTGGCGGCGTAGAGCACCATCGCCAGCTTGGCCAGCTCCGAGGGCTGGAAGCGCATGAAGCCCATCGGCAGCCAGCGGCGCGCGCCGTTCACGTTGATGCCGATGTGCGGAATGAGCACCGCCACCAGCAGCAGCAGCGAGGCCACGAAGAGCCAGGGCGCGGCGCGCTCCCAGGTCTTCATCGGGATCTGGAAGGTCAGCAGCGCGGCGATGAAGGCGAACACCACCGATGCCGCATGCCGCGTGAGGAAGTACGAGGCGCTGTAGCCGGCGCGCGCGAAGCGCGGGTTGTCGGGCAGCGCGATGGAGGCCGAATACACCATGATCAGGCCCCAGGTCAGCAGCGCCACCGTGACCCAGACCAGCGCCTGGTCGAAGCCCAGCACGCGCATCGGCGTGGCTTTTGTCTGCGCGATGCCGGCGCCGCCCAGCCGCACGGGCAGGTGCACGGGCAGCGAGTCGATCCCGCTGCGCGCGCGCCTGAACCAGCCGCCGAAACGGCTGGTGGATGGGTTGGGCGTGGCGCCTGATGCGGCAGAGTTCAAACCTGCTCCTGCGTCGTCGAGTCGCCCAGGCCGCGCGGGCTGTCCTCGTAGGCCTGCACGGCCTCGCGGAACACCTCGGCGCGGTGCGCGTAGTCCTTGAACATGTCGAAGCTCGCACAGGCCGGTGACAGCAGCACGGCATCGCCGGGGTTGGCGCGCGCGGACGCGAGCTTCACGGCTTCGTCCATCGAAGCGGCATGCAGCAGCGAGACGCCGGTCGATGCCAGCGCGGCCTCGATGAGCGGCGCGTCGCGGCCGATGAGCACCACGGCGCGCGCGTACTGGCGAACGGGCGCGGCCAGCGGCTCGAAGTCCTGCCCCTTGCCTTCGCCACCGAGGATGACGACCACGCGGCGTTCCTCGCCCAGGCCGGTCAGCGCGGCGGCAGTGGCGCCCACGTTGGTGCCCTTGCTGTCGTCGAAGTACTCGACCTCGTCGATGATCGCGACCGGCTCCACGCGGTGCGGCTCGCCCTGGTACTCGCGCAGGCCGTAGAGCATTGCATTCAGCGGGCAGCCGGCGGCGCTGGCCAGCGCCAGGGCGGCAAGCGCGTTCATGGCGTTGTGGCGGCCGCGAATGCGCAGCGCGTCGGCGGGCATCAGCCGCTGCAGGAAGATTTCTTCCTCGACCACGGCGCCGCGCTTGCGCTTCTGCGTTTCGTCGGCCTCCAGCGCACGCACCAGCCAGGCCATGCCGTTGACGCGCTCGATGCCGTAGTCGCCCGGGCGCAGCGGCATCGCGGAACCGAAAGTGACGTGCGTGCGGATCTGCGGACGCTGCAGCTTGACCTTGACGGGCGCGGGCAGCATGGCCATCACGCCGGCATCGTCTCGGTTGAGGATCATGAGCCCGTGCGCGCCGAAGATGCGCGCCTTGGCCGCGCCGTACGACGCCATGTCGCCGTGCCAGTCCAGGTGGTCCTGCGTGAGGTTGAGCACCGTCGCGGCCGTGGGCTCGAAGCCCTGCACGCCATCGAGCTGGAAGCTGGACAGCTCCAGCACCCACACGTCGGGCAGCGTCTCGGCATCCATGTGCGCCGAGAGCGTGTCGAGCAGCGTCGGGCCGATGTTGCCGGCCACGGCCACGGTCTTGCCCGCGCGCTCGACCAGCTGGCCGGTGAGCGAGGTGACCGTCGTCTTGCCGTTGGTGCCGGTGATGGCGAGCACCGCGGGCGTGTAGCCCTTGGGCGCCTCGGGCTCGACGGGCGGTGCCAGCTCGAGCTGCGGCGAAGGTTCTTCCTCGACGGCAGCAGAGGCCGGATTGGTGGCGGAGAGCTCGGCGATGCGCGCGACGAACTCCGCGGCTTCCTTGGCTGCCGTCGGGACGTAGGGCTTGCCGGTGGTGGGCAGGCGTGAAATGGTCGCGGGCGCCGTTGCCGGAGCTTCGGGCGCTTCGGCAGCGAGGGCTTCCGGCGCTTCTTCGGCGGCAGTTGGTTCGGCGGTTTCCGGCGCCGACTCAGGCGCGGGCGCTGCTTCGGACGCTGGTTCCGCAGCGGCCTCGGCTGGCACCGCCACTTCGCCTTCCTGCGGCGGCGACACCGCAACGCTGATCGATGGATCGCGCGGCATCGCTTCGGCCATCGCGGGGGTGGCCGGCTCGGGTTGGGCTTCAGCGGCTTCCGCTGCTTCTACTGGCGCAGGCGCTTCTGCAGGCTCGACCGGAACCTCGGCCTCGGCAGGCGCGGGCTCTTCCAGCGCCAGCTCCGCCTGTGCTTCGGGCACGGCGGGAGCTTCGGCAACCGGCTCGGCTTCCGCAGCAACGACAGCCTCCGGCTCCGGCTCGGCTTCGACCACCGGTGCTTCCACCGTGCGCAGATCCAGCAGTGCACGCGCGAAAAGATCCAGCTCGCCGCCGACCGGCAGGCCCACGGCGCGCGCCGCATCCGCCACCGGCGCGATGGTCGCGGGCGACAGGCCCGGCGAGCGGTACACGGCGCGGATCGGCGTGCCCTCGACCAGCGCGGCCGAGAACGACCCGCCGACGAAGTTCACGCCGGGCAGTTCCTCGCGCAGCTTCGGAAGCAGCGCCGGCGCCTCGCGCGTGTCGGCCACGGTCACGACCGCACCGTGCCGCGCGCACCAGCGCGCCATCGCCAGCCCGGACGCGCCGAGGCCGAGGATGAGGACGGGGAGGTCTTTCAGGTGCCGCATGCTTTTCTTCTTTTTCTTTCACCGCAGCTTCAGCGTCGAAAGGCCCACGAGGCACAGCAGCATCGTGATGATCCAGAAGCGCACCACGACCTGCGTCTCGCGCCAGCCGCTCTTCTCGAAGTGGTGGTGCAGCGGCGCCATCTTGAGCACGCGCCGGCCTTCGCCGAAGCGCTTCTTCGTGTACTTGAAGTACGTGACCTGCGCCATCACCGAGATCGCCTCGACCACGAAGATGCCGCCCATGATGAAGAACACGATCTCCTGGCGCACGATGACCGCGATGGTGCCCAGCGCGCCGCCCAGCGCCAGCGCGCCCACGTCGCCCATGAAGACCTGCGCCGGATGCGTGTTGAACCACAGGAACGCGAGCCCCGCGCCGGCCATGGCCGAGCAGAACACCAGTAGCTCGCCCGAGCCGGGGATGTTGGGGAACAGCAGGTACTTGGAGTACACCGCGCTGCCCGTGACGTAGGCGAACACGCCCAGCGCCGAGCCCACCATCACCACCGGCATGATCGCCAGGCCGTCGAGGCCGTCGGTCAGGTTCACAGCGTTGCTCGCGCCCACGATCACCAGGTAGGTGAGGATCACGAAGCCGATGCCGCCCAACGGATAACTCACTTCCTTGAAGAAAGGCACCAGCAGGTTGATCTTGGGCGGGAAGTCGAGGTCGAAGCCCGACTGCACCCACGCGAAGAACAGTTGCACCACGCGCCAGTTGGAGCTTTCCGAGATGCTGAAGAGCAGGTAGAAGGCCGCGATCAGGCCCACCACCGACTGCCAGAAATACTTCTCGCGCGAGCGCATGCCTTCCGGGTCCTTGCGCACCACCTTGCGCCAGTCGTCCACCCAGCCGATGGCGCCGAAGCCCATGGTGACCCACAGCACGATCCACACGAACCTGTTGGAGATGTCGAACCACAGCAGCGTGGCGAAGGCGATGGCGAACAGCACCAGCACGCCGCCCATGGTGGGCGTGCCGCTCTTGGTGAGGTGCGTCTCCATGCCGTAGCCGCGCACCGGCTGGCCGATCTTGAGCGCCGTGAGGCGGCGGATCACGTACGGCCCGGCCACCAGGCCGACCACGAGCGCCGTCAGCGCGGCCATCAGCGCGCGGAAGGTGAGGTACTGGAAGATGCGCAGGAACCCGAACTCGGGCGACAGCGTCTGCAGCCATTGAGCGAGGGTCAGCAGCATGTGGTTTCGCGCGGCTCATGCGTCATGACCGGCCTCCTTTTGTTGTTGTGGTTGTTGTTGTGCCTGCTCGACGACCTGCACCACGCGCTCCATCTTCATGAAGCGCGATCCCTTGACGAGCACGCTGCCGACTTGCGGCAGGCGCGCGAGCACGGCCGCGCTCAGCGCCTCGAACTCCTTGAAATGGCGTCCGTCGGCACCGGCGAAGGCGGCGACGGTGTGCGCCGTCGCGTCGCCCAGCGTGTAGACGGACTCGATGCCGCGCTCGCGGGCGTGCTCGCCGACCTCGGCGTGGAACTCCGGCGAGCGGTCGCCCACCTCGCCCATGTCGCCCAGCACCAGCAGGCGCGGGCCCGGCAGGGCCGCGAGCACGTCGATGGCGGCGATCACGGAATCGGGGTTGGCGTTGTAGCTGTCGTCGACCAGCGTGATCGCACGGCCGCCGGACAGCTCGATCTCGCTGGCGCGCGAGCGGCCCTTGACCGGCTCGAAGGCCGACAGGCCGACGCCGATGGTTTCCAGCGACACGCCGGCCGCGAGCGCGCAGGCGGTGGCGGCGAGCGCGTTGACGACGTTGTGCCGGCCCGCGATGCGCAGGCGCGCATCGAAGTCGCCAACCGGCGTGCGGATGCTCACGGCCCAGGCGCCCTGCTTCCATTCGGCCTGCTGCAGCGAGACGTCGGCGTCCTCGTGCTCGCCGAAGGTCAGGCAGCGGCGCGAGCCGCCGTCGTGCGCCATGTCGGTCCACAGCGAGGTGAACTCGTCGCCGTAGGGGAAGATGGCCGTGCCGTCTTCCGGCAGCACAGCGAACACGGCGGCGTTCTCGACGGCCACCGCCTCGACGGTGGCCATGAACTCCTGGTGCTCGCGCTGCGCGTTGTTGACCAGCGCGATGGTCGGGCGCGAGATGGCGGCCAGCCGCGCGATCTCGCCCGGGTGGTTCATGCCCAGCTCGAGCACCGCGCGCTGGTGCTGCGCGCGCAGGCGCAGCAGCGTGAGCGGCACGCCGATCTCGTTGTTGAAGTTGCCGGCCGTGGCGAGCGAGCGCTCGGCGCGGAAGGCGAAGAGTACGGCCGCGATCATCTGCGTGACCGTGGTCTTGCCGTTGCTGCCGGTCACGGCGATCAGCGGCAGGTCGAACTGCGCGCGCCAGCCTGCGCCGAGGGCGCCGAGCGCGGCCAGCGAGTCGGGCACCTCGAGGCCGGCGAGGCCCGCGGCCTCCAGCCCGTGGTGCGCGATGGCGGCCACGGCGCCCTGCTTCTTCGCGTCGGCCAGGAAATCGTTGGCGTCGAAGCGCTCGCCCTTGAGCGCGACGAACAGGTCGCCGGGCGCGAGCGTGCGCGTGTCGGTGTGCACGCGGGCGATGACGATGGAGCCGTCGCCCACCAGCCGCGAACCCGGAATCCATTGCTGGATCCGGGACAAGGTGATGTCGAGGGGCGTCGTGATGCCGGTCATGCCGCTGCTCCCCTCTTTGCCAGCGCCTGCAGCGCATGGGTCTTGTCCGAGAACTCGATGCGCTGGCCGGCGATTTCCTGCCAGGCCTCGTGGCCCTTGCCGGCGATCAGCACGACATCTTGCGGGGCGGCCTGCGCGATCGCGTCGGCAATGGCGGCTGCGCGGTCGGGCTGCACCTGCGCCGCGTCGGGGCGCGAGAAACCTCGCAGCACCTGGCTGATGATCGCGTCGGGCTTTTCGCTGCGCGGGTTGTCGCTGGTGACGATCACGCGGTCGGCCTGGCGCTCTGCGACGGCGGCCATCATCGGGCGCTTGATCGGGTCGCGGTCGCCGCCGCAGCCGAACAGGCACCACAGCGCGCCGCCGCGCTGCTTTGCCAGCGGGCGCAGGCCGATCAGCGCCTTGTCGAGCGCATCGGGCGTGTGGGCGTAGTCGACCACGGCCAGCGGGGCGCCTTCGCCGGTGCCCGCGCGGTCCATGCGGCCGGGCACGCTGGTGAGGTTGGCGCAGGCGGCCACGGCTTGCGCCAGCGTGAGGCCCAGCGCGCGCAGCGTGCCGAGCACGCCCAGCAGGTTCGAGACGTTGTACTGGCCGATGAGCCCGGTCGACAGGCGCTCCACGGAAGCCGTGCCGTGCTCCGCCACCGAGAACTGCAGGCCCTGAGCGTCGTAGCCGATGTCGCGCGCCACGAGGCGGGCCGGCTTGCCGGCGGCCGAGACGGTCCAGACGTCGAGCGCGCCGATGCCGGCGTCGATCAGGTTCGCGCACAGGCTGGCGCCGTGCGTGTCGTCGATGTTGATCACCGCCGCGCGCAGGCCGGGCCAACGGAACAGCTCGGCCTTGGCCTGCCAGTAGGCGTCCATGCTGCCGTGGTAGTCGAGGTGGTCCTGCGTGAAGTTGGTGAACACGGCCACCGCGATCTGCGCACCGTCGAGGCGGCGCTCGGCGATGCCGATGGACGAGGCCTCGATGGCGCAGGCGCCGAAGCCGTTCGCGACCAGCGCGCGCAGCTCGCGCTGCATCATCACCGGGTCGGGCGTGGTGAGGCCGGTGTAGGTCAGCTCAGGCGGCACGCCGATGCCCAGCGTGCCCATCACCGCGCAGGGCGACGGCGCATCGCGCTGCATGGTGCCGTCGGGCTTCATCACGCGCACGCCGCCCGCCGCGCGCAGCGTGGAAAGCGATTCGGCCAGCCACCAGGCGGTGGAGGTCTTGCCGTTGGTGCCCGTCACCGCAAGCACTTCGAGCAGGGCCGAGGGGTTGTCGTAGAAGGCCGAGGCGATCGGGCCGGTCGCGGCCTTCAGGCCGGGGTAGCTCACGATGCGCTCGCGGTATTCGTCCTGGTCGAAGCCGAAGGGCTCGACGCCCTCGTGCTCCACCAGGCACACGGCGGCGCCCTGCGCCAGCGCGGCCGCCACGTGCCTGCGGCCGTCGGTGGCGGCGCCCGGCCAGGCGATGAAGACGTCGCCCGCGCCCACGGCGCGGCTGTCGGCGTGCAGCGCGGCCTGCGGCGCGCGCTCCTTCAGCCAGGCGGCGACCAGTTGGGGGGAAGTGAAGGTCAGCATGTTCAGAAGCTCTCGTCGACGCCCTGCGTCATCACAAGCGGTTTGACCGCCAGATCGGGCGGTACGTTCATCATGCGCAGCGTCTGCTGCACGACCTCGCTGAACACGGGAGCGGCCGCCAGGCCGCCGAAATACTGCCCGTCGCTGGGCTCGTCGATCATCACCGCGACGATGATGCGCGGCTTCTCGATAGGCGCCATGCCGGTGAACCAGGCGCGGTACTTGTTGCTGGCGTAGCCCTTGCCGACCTGCTTGTGGGCCGTGCCGGACTTGCCGCCCACCGAGTAGCCCACCGTCTGCGCGCGCGTGCCGGTGCCGCCGGGGCCGGCGGCCATCTGCAGCATCTTGCGCACCGCGAGCGCGTTGGAGGGCGAGAACACGCGCACGCCGACCGGCGGCTCGGAGTTCTTCAGGATGGTCACCGGAATCAGCGAGCCATCATGCGCGAACGCGGTGTACGAATGCGCCATCTGGAACAGCGAAGCCGACAGGCCGTAGCCGTAGGCCATGGTGGCCTGCTCGACCGGCTTCCAGGTCTTCCAGGGGCGCAGCCGGCCCGTGACGGCGCCGGGGAACTGGATCTGCGGCTTCTGGCCGTAGCCGAGCGCGGTGTAGGTGTCCCACATCTCGTGCGGGGTCATCTTCTGGGCGATCTTGAGCGCGCCGACGTTGCTCGACTTCTGGATCACGCCCTCGACCGTCAGCGTGCCGTAGTTGTGCGTGTCGCTGATGGTGAAGCCGCCGATCTGGTAGCGGCCGGGGCCGGTCTCGATCAGCGTCGATGGCTTCACGCGGCCGGCTTCCAGCGCCATGCCCACCGTGATCGGCTTCATGGTCGAGCCAGGCTCGAAGGTGTCGGTGATCGCGCGGTTGCGCAGCTGCTCGCCGGTGAGGTTCTGGCGCTTGTCGGGCACGTAGCTCGGGTAGTTGGCCAGCGCCAGCACCTCGCCGGTGACGGAATCGAGCACCACCACGCTGCCGGCCTTGGCCTTGCGCGCGGTCACGGCGTCGCGCAGCTTCTGGTAGGCGAAGAACTGCACCTTGCTGTCGACGCTGAGCTGGATGTCCTTACCGTCCAGCGGCGGCACGGTCTCGCCCACCCCCTCGACCACGCGGCCCAGGCGGTCCTTGATGACGCGGCGCGAACCGGCCTTGCCGGCCAGGTCCTTGTTGAAGGCCAGCTCGATGCCTTCCTGGCCGTTGTCTTCCACGTTGGTGAAGCCCACCACGTGCGCTGCAGCCTCGCCCTCGGGGTACTGGCGCTTGTATTCCTTGCGCTGGTAGATGCCCTTGAGGTTCATGGCCGCGATCTGCTTGGCGATGGGCTCGTCGACCTGACGCTTGATCCAGACGAAGGTCTTGTCCTCGTCTTCCAGCTTCTTGTCGAAGTCCTTCTGCGGCATCTCGAGCAGCTTGGCCACCTGCTTGAGCTTGGCGCGCACCTCGGGGTCGTCGCGCTCGATGTCTTCCGGAATGGCCCAGATGCTGGGCGCGACCACGCTGGAGGCGAGGATGAGCCCGTTGCGGTCGAGGATGCGGCCTCGGTTGGCCGGCAGTTCCAGCGTGCGCGCGAAGCGCACCTCGCCCTGCCGCTGGAAGAAGCTGTTGCCGATGACCTGCACGTAGGCCGCGCGACCGGCCAGTACCAGGAAGCCGAAGGCGATGCCAGCGACGATGAGCTTGCTGCGCCACACCGGCGTCTTGCTCGCGAGCAAGGGGCTGGTGGTGTAGCGCACGCTGCGGTTGCCTCGGCTCATCGTGCGGCCCTCGCTGCCGTGGCCGGCTTGGTCGCCGGCTTTGCTGCCGGCTTGGTCGTGGCGGCAGGCATGGGCGCCACCGGCGCGACGGCGGGGATCACCGAGCCGTCGGGGCGCACGTACTGCGTGATCGCCGGCGAGGTGGTGCGCATCTGCAGCTGCTCCTTGGCAAGCTTCTCCACGCGCAGCGGCGTGGCTTGCGCGCGCTTCTCGACCTGCAGGCGGTCGCGCTCGGTCTCGAGGCGACGGGCGTCTTGCTGCACGCGGTCGAGCTCGGTGTAGAGCTGGCGCGACAGGTACTGCGTGTGCACAAGGTACAAAGCCGTCGCGATGACGGCCAGCAGGAGGAGCAGATTTACACGGGCCATGTCAGTCGGCCCCGGTACGTTCTGCCACGCGAAGAATGGCACTTCGCGCTCGCGGGTTCCCGCTCACCTCGGCTTCGGAGGGCTTGATGCGCTCCAGCGCGCGCAGCTTCATGACCTTGGGCGCGGCAAACGGCGCGCGGCGGTCGTAGACCTCCTTGGAGTGCTTCGCGATGAACTGCTTGACGATGCGGTCTTCCAGCGAATGGAAGCTGATGACCGCGAGCCGTCCGCCGGGCTTCAGAACGGAGAGGCTGGCTTCTAGCGCCTGTTGCAGCTCTTCAAGCTCGGCGTTGATGAAAATCCGAAAAGCCTGAAATGTGCGCGTTGCAGGGTTCTGGCCCGGCTCGCGGGTTTTGACCGTGCCAGCCACGAGCTCGGCCAGTTCGGTGGTGGTTGAAATTGGGCCCCGTTCTTGTCGGCGAGCAACAATCGCCTTTGCAATCTGAACAGCAAACCGTTCTTCGCCATAGTCACGGATCACCTCTGCAATCTGCTGGAGTTCGGCCGTTGCCAGCCACTCGGCCACGCTCTCGCCGCGCGTGGTGTCCATGCGCATGTCGAGCGGGCCGTCGAAACGAAAACTGAAACCGCGCACCGGGTTGTCGATCTGCGGCGAGCTCACGCCCAGGTCCATGAGCAGGCCGGCGACGCTCGCATCGGGCAGTTCGCCGATCGAGCGGAATCCCTGGTGGCGGATGGAAAAACGCGCATCCGAGATGCGCGCTGCTTCGGCCACTGCTTCCGCATCCTTGTCGAATGCGATGAGCCTGCCTTCCGGCGCCAGCCGCGCGAGGATCGCGCGCGCGTGCCCTCCCCGTCCGAAGGTGGCGTCCACGTAGGTGCCGGCAGCTGCAGTGCTGCCGGATAGAAGAGCTTCCACCGCCTCGCCGAGCAAGACGGTCGTGTGGGTCCAGGGCGTATTCACGGTGCCCCTCAGAACGCGAAGTCCTGGAATACGTCCGGCATCTCGCCCTGGGTGGCCTCGGCCTCCTTGGCCTCGTAGGTGGCTTTGTCCCAGAGTTCGAAGTGGTTGCCCATGCCCAGCAGCAGCGTCTCGCGCGTGATGCCGGTGGCCGCGCGCAGCTCGGGCGACACGAGGATGCGGCCGGTGCCGTCCATCTCGACGTCCATGGCGTTGCCCAGGAAGACGCGCTTCCACCACTGCGCCGACATCGGCAGCGCGGCGATGCGCTCGCGGAATTTTTCCCATTCGGGACGGGGAACACCATCAGGCATCCGTGCGGATGCTTGGTGATCGTGAGCTGGCCGCCTGCGGTCGCGCTCAGGACGTCACGATGCCGGGTCGGCACGGAGAGCCGCCCCTTGGCATCCAGACTGAGCGATGAAGCGCCTTGAAACACGACCACGAAACCCCTGTGTTGGGAGTGCTGCGGCACCCGAAAGGGGCACTACCCGCACTTTTTCCCACTTAACTGCACTTTTTTGCACTGTAGCAGGAAACACTTCGGAAGCAACTGGCCGTTTGGGCTATTTTTTGTAATGGAATCAACGACTTAGCGCCGATTCCAAATCCTTGGAATCGGCGAATTTCGTTGAAAATGAAGTACTTAGCTCACGCAGTGAAAGTGATGCGTGAAGGATTCCCCCGTTACAGGGGGAGAGAGAAGCAGCTTCAGAGGATGAAGCGCGAAAGGTCTTCGTCGTGACTTAGTGCCGCAAGGCGCTGGTCGACATAAGCGGCATCGATGCGGATCGATTGCCCTTCGAGGCGGGTCGCGTCGAAGCTTACCTCATCCAGCAGGCGCTCCATCACGGTCGACAGGCGGCGCGCGCCGATGTTCTCGGTGCGCTCGTTCACCTCGAAGGCGATGGTGGCCAGCCGGTTCACGCCCTCGGGTGTGAATTCGAGCGTCACACCCTCGGTGGCGAGCAGCGCCTGGTACTGCTTCACCAGCGAGGCGCGAGTCTGCGTGAGGATGCTCTCGAAGTCCGCCACTGAGAGCGACTGCAGCTCCACGCGGATCGGAAAGCGCCCCTGGAGCTCGGGAATGAGGTCGCTGGGCTTGCTCAGGTGGAAGGCGCCGCTCGCAATGAACAGCATGTGGTCGGTGCGCACGACGCCGTACTTGGTGCTGACAGCCGTGCCCTCCACCAGCGGCAGCAGGTCGCGCTGCACGCCCTGGCGCGACACGTCGGAGCCCTGGGCTTCGCTGCGGGTGGCGACCTTGTCGATCTCGTCGATGAAGACGATGCCGTTCTGCTCGGCATTGGCGATCGCCTGCGTGCGGATCTCGTCCTCGTTGACCAGCTTGGCGGCTTCCTCGTCGGTCAAGAGGCGCAGCGCTTCGGCGATCTTGAGCTTGCGCATCTTGCGCTTGCCGCCGCCGAGCTGGCCGAACATGCCGCGCAGCTGCTCGGTCATTTCCTCCATGCCGGCCGGGCCCATGATTTCGAGCGGCGCGCGGGTCTCGGCGAGGTCGAGTTCGATTTCCTTGTCGTCGAGCTGGTGCTCGCGCAGCTTCTTGCGGAAGGCCTGGCGGGTGGCGTTGCCGGTGTCGGCGGCAGCACCGTCGGCACCGCGCGCGGGAGGCAGCAGCACGTCGAGGATGCGCTCCTCGGCCGCGTCCTCGGCTCGCGCGCGCACCTTCACGCTCTCCGCCTCGCGGGTCTGCTTGACGGCGATCTCGGCGAGGTCGCGGATGATCGAATCGACGTCCTTGCCCACGTAGCCCACCTCGGTGAACTTGGTGGCCTCGACCTTGATGAAGGGCGCGTCGGCCAGGCGCGCGAGGCGGCGGGCGATCTCGGTCTTGCCCACGCCCGTGGGGCCGATCATGAGGATGTTCTTCGGCGTGATCTCGTGGCGCAGCTTGTCGTCGACCTGCTGGCGGCGCCAGCGGTTGCGCAGGGCGATGGCCACGGCGCGCTTGGCCGCCGGCTGGCCGACGATGTGGTTGTCGAGCTCGGAAACGATCTCCTGGGGGGTCATGGACATGGTCAGAGCGCTTCCACCGTGTGGTTCATGTTCGTGTAAATGCAGATTTCTCCGGCGATCGCCAGCGATTTGCGCACGATCTGCTCGGCCGAAAGCTCGGTGTTCTCGATCAGCGCCTTGGCCGCCGACTGGGCATAAGCACCGCCCGAGCCGATGGCGATCACGCCGTCTTCGGGCTCCAGCACGTCGCCGTTGCCGGTGATGATGAGGGAGGTGGTGGCGTCGGCCACGGCAAGCATGGCTTCGAGCTTGCGCAGCACGCGGTCGGTGCGCCAGTCCTTGGTGAGCTCGACCGCGGCGCGAGTCAGGTGCCCCTGGTGCTTCTCGAGCTTGGCTTCGAAGCGCTCGAAGAGCGTGAAGGCGTCGGCCGTGGCGCCGGCAAAGCCTGCGAGCACCTTGCCGTGATAGAGGCGGCGCACCTTGCGCGCCGTGCCCTTGATGACGATGTTGCCGAGAGTGACCTGCCCGTCCCCGCCGATGGCGACCTGGTCGCCCTGGGGGGTCTTGCGGCGCACGCTCACGATGGTGGTGCCGTGAAACTGTTCCATCGCAGCCATCTGGGGGTGCGCGCCGGCAATGCAACCGCCGCAAGGCGGTGCGAATTTCAGTTTTTCCTAACAGCCACCGTGGCGTGATCGGCAATGCCTACCAGGTTGAACAGCGCCGCGATGAGCCGGTGCGCATCGACGAACTGCACGCGCTCGCCGTTGGCATCGCGCGTGCGCACCCAGCTCAGCAGCGTGCCCGCCGCGGCAAGGTCCATGCGCAGCAACGCCGCGCACGAGATGACGGGCGCCGTGGTGTGGCGCAGGTCGTTGTCCAGCCGCTGCCAGTTCGACAGCGACTCGCCCCGCAGGTCGCCCGCCAGCGCGGCAAAACCGCTGTCGGTGGAAGGAAAGCTTTCCGAATCACCACCGACCGACAGCAGCGACCATACCGAGCTGGGCCGGCTCGCCGGCGGCGCGGCCAGCGTGGTGCACTCGCCCTTCGGGTCTGCCCAAGCTGGCGGCGACACCTCGTAGGTGATGCAGTAGTTGAGCGCCACCAATTCGAAGTCGTCGGGCAGATGCATCATGCGCAGCGCCGCCAGGTGCAGCTGCCACCAGATGTCGTCGGTGCCGCGCTCGTTGTTGGGCGCCGCCTCCGACAGCACGGCCAGCAGCTGCGCCGAGCCCATGAAGCGCAGCTGCACCGGCGAATCGGCCCAGTGGGTGAAGAGCACGCGCAGCGGTGCGGCAGCTTCGGGCTCGATGGCATGCAGGCCGCGCCAGTCGAGCGTCCACACCGAGCCTGCCTTCGACAGCGCGCGGGTGAGGTCCATGAGGCCGTCGCGCGCCAGGCGCGCGGGGCAGGTCCAGTCGGCCTGAGCGCCGCTTTCGGAGACGCCGGCAGCTTCCTCGCTCGCGGTGACCGCCTTGACGCTGCGCGCCAGTTCTTCCAGCGAGACCCAGTCGGGCCCCATGCGCCGCATGCGCTGCGCATAGCGCATGCGGGCGGCGGCGAACTTGGCGGCATCGCCGGTGGCACGGTACAGGTCGAAGAGCGCCCGCCAGCGGTTGTCGTCGCGCTCGGAGGCTGCGTCGGACGCGCTTTCGACGGGCGACACGCTGTCGGGAGGGGAAGCCAGCGCCTGCAGCAGGATGGCCTCGGCGCCGATGTCGTCGCCGTGGGCGAAGCGGATCACCGCCTCCTCGAGCGCGCCGTCGTGCGCAAGGCGCGACGACAGCAGCGGCACGGCAGCCACTGCCGGAGCAGCGGCAGCGGCCTCGCCACCGCTGCGGGCAACCTCCACCGCCAGGGAGGGCGCAGCGGGCTCCGACAGCAGCTCGTCGGTGTCCACCGGCGGCAGGGTTTCGGCGCCGGCATCGGGCGGCGGGTTGACCAGCGCCTCGCCGTTCGGCCCGCGCCCCTTCCACCACTGCTGCGACATCTGCTGCTCGATCTCGTCGATCTTCTTGAGCGTGAGCGCGCGGCCTTCCGATCTCTCGGAGGAGCTGTTGGCGTTGAAGGAAGACGGCGTGACCGTCGCCTCGAAGGCGTGCGCGGCGGCCTCGCGCTGGCGCAGCTTGCGCAGCATGTCGAACTCACGCCGGCGAACGAAATCGTTGCGCTGGCGCCGCTCGATCATCTCCTTGAGCATTTCCCGGCTGTAAGTCTGCGCGGGCAGCGAGGAGTCCGAGGCCGAACTCGCGGAGGAAGGCGCATCCAGCTCCGACCAATCCTTCAGAGGATTGCGGACAAACTTGGCCACCTTCGAAAAAAGGCGCCCCGATTCTTCCTTTGGCATTCGGCGAAGGCTATCGAAGAGACTGGCTTTTATCTACCCTGGTCTCGTTTCAATCCCCGAACATCTTCTGCTTGAGTTCGCGGCGCTGCTGCGCCTCGAGCGACAGCGTGGCCGTCGGGCGGGCCAGCAGGCGACCGACGCCGATGGGCTCGCCGGTCTCGTCGCAGTAGCCGTAGTCGCCGGCGTCGATGCGCTGGATCGACTGCTCGATCTTCTTGAGCAGCTTGCGCTCGCGGTCGCGGGTGCGCAGCTCGAGGGCGTGTTCTTCCTCGATGGTGGCGCGGTCGGCCGGGTCGGGCACGACCACCGTGTCTTCACGCAGGTGCTCGGTGGTCTCGCCGGCGTTCTCGAGGATGCCGCGCTTGAGTTCTTCGAGCTTCAGGCGGAAGAACGCCATCTGCTTTTCGTTCATGTACTCGTCGTCCGGCATGGCGATGACTTCGGCATCACTCAGTTCGGCGGGCGACTTGGTCTTCCAGTTGTTGGCCAGTTTTGGGTCTTTCTTGATGGCGAGGGGCGGCGGAGGCACCAGCGCATTGGAATGGCTCTGCGAGAAAGTGGACTTGGCGGCCGTCGATGCCACCGACTGCGGCATCGAGGGGACGGTCAGTTGCGACAGCCGGGACACGCGGCCACCACGCGCGGCGGGAGCGGGCGTGGCGGTTTGAGCGGGCATCGAGGGTGTCGCCGGGGCGGAAGTGGAGGCGGCAGCCGTTTTTTTCATGGGGATCGGGGGGACAGAGGAAACAGCCGCAGGACGGCCGACGGGTTTGGATGACGATGGGCCCGCGCCCGCGGTCTTCGTGGCGGCAGTTGCAGGCTTGGCGGACTTCTTGGTCGCAGCGGTCTCGGCCTTGGCCGGTGGTGCTGCGGGCTTCTTGGACGGGGCGCTTTTCTCCTTGGTCGCGGGAACCGTGGAAACCTTCCTGGCCGCGGATACAGCCTGCTTCGCAGCCGGCGCCTTTTTAGCGGCGGGCTTGGTTGCTGGCGTGGCCTTGGCGGCGGGTTTCTTCACGGTGACTGGCTCCTTTGACGAACTGGAACGCGCTTTCACTGGGTGTCTCCTCCCATCGGAGCCCCTTGCGACCTCCGGCCGCACAGGCTCCCGTTGTCGGGGTGCCCGCCAAGTGGCGAACCCCGGGGTTATACCCCCGAAAGCCCGCCAGAAACGTACGGCGCCCCGTGCCGGAAGTCACATCTTGTCCATGGGAGCAGGACGTGGCTTGCGAAACAGGCGCGCGATTGTATAGAGAACTCGAAGCCGCGGGACATGTTCCGGCGTGCTGTGCGACTCCGTTAGCATCGCCCGGCGCCGCCGGAGGGGGCGGCGCGCGGGCCCCGGCCTTTGTCCATATGGCGCAGGGGGCCTATCCGATCATTCCGATCAATCGCAAGACAGACACAAGAAAGCACAAGCCTTGAACAAGAAAGCAGTTTTGGGAGTCCTGGCCGCGGCCATCGCCGTTGCCTACGGCGGCAGCACCTGGTGGGCCGGGTCTCAGATCAAGTCGCGCTACGACACCGCGCTGGACGAATTGCCGAAGCAGACCGCGCTGGTGCGCGTGACCGAGCGCAAGTACGAGCGCGGCTTCCTGGGCGCCGTCAGCACCGTCACGCTGGAGATCGGCTGCGCGGCCGACGCTGCCGCCGCCAACCAGGCTGCCAGCCAGCCCGCCGCCGGCCAGGAGGAAAAGGAAGAAGAAGAAGACGCCGAGGAAGACGGCGGCTCCGCCATCAAGCCGCCCAAGCAGCTGCGCCTGACCTTCCGCGACACCATCCGCCACGGCCCGCTGGCCGGCGGCACCCTGGCGGCCGCCACCATCGACAGCGAACTGGTGCTCGACGACAAGGCGCAGGCCGAGGCGAAGAAGCTGTTCGGCGAGGCCAAGCCCCTGTCGGCCCGCACCAGGGTCGGCTTCGACGGCGCCTTCACTTCCGACCTGACGGTCGCCCCCGCCAAGCTGGCCGAGGACGGCAAGGGCCGTCTCGACTGGCAGGGCATGAAGGTCCGCATGGAAGTCAACGCCGCGCGCACCCAGGCCCGCTACGACCTCAGCATGCCCGGCCTCGACTTCAACGACGTGCGCAGCGGCATCACCATGAAGATGGGCAAGCTGACCGCCAAGGCCGACATGGACAGCAGCGCCGGCTGGTTCCTGGCCACCGGCAAGAGCGAAGGCCGGCTCGACAGCCTCGAATTCGCCGTGCGCAAGAAGGCCGCCGAGGACGGCTCCGAGCCGCCGAAGGCGCTACCCGCCGTCGTGCTGCAGGGCATCGACCTCGTGGGCGAAGCCGGCATCAAGGACGGCCTCTACGCCTCCACCGGCACCCTCAAGGGCACCGGCAAGATCGGCGAGACAAAGATCGACAGGTTCGAGCTGACCAGCGGCGCACGCCGCATCCACGGCGCCGGCTACAGGAAGCTGGCCGACGCCTGGATGCAGTCCGCCGCCATCAACGGCTGCGGCAAGGGCGGCAGCAAGGCCTCCCAGGCCGCCATGCAGGCGCTGGCCGAACAGCTCGCGCCCGACCTCAAGGCCATGGCCAAGTACGCGCCCGAGGCCGGCATCGACAAGCTGCTGGTCGAAATCGACGGCAAGCGCGCCGAACTCGGCTACTCGGCCGGCATGGCCGGCGTGACCGACGAAGACCTGCAGCTGCCGGGCACGGCACTGATGATGAAGCGCGGCGTTCTCAAGGCCCACGCGCGGCTGCCCATGAAGTGGCTCGAGAAGCTGGCCGAGACCGGCGCCGAGAGCGGCCAGACGCCCCCGCCCGAAATGGTGGCCGGCCTGGTCGAACAGGGCGAGCAAAGCGGCTTCGTGAAGCGCGACGGCGACGACGTCACCGCCCAGGTGGAGTTCAGCGAAGGCAACCTGAAGGTCAATGGCAAGCCGCTGGGCGCTGCGCCCGGCATGGACGGCTCGGGCAAGTAAGCCGCCCTGCCCCAACGAAAAACGGCGCTGGCCTCGCGGGTCAGCGCCGTTTTTGTTCTTGCTTCAGGAAGCCTTCAGCGGCTCTTCAGGTCAGACCAGGCACTGCTCGAGACCTTGTTCCAGGATCTCGCGCGGCAGCTCGATGCCAATGAACACCATGCGGCTCTGGCGCGCCTCGTCCTTGCCCCATTCCGGGCCCAGGTCGCTGCCCATGAGCTGGTGCACACCCTGGAAGATCACCTTGCGCTCGGTGCCCTTCATGTTCAGCACGCCCTTGTAGCGCAGCATGCGCGGGCCGTAGATGTTGACGATCGCGCCCAGGAAGTCTTCCAGCTTGGCCGGGTCGAAGGCGCGGTCGGCCTTGTAGACGAAGCTCTTGACGTCGTCGTCCGTGTGGTGATGGTGGCCGTGGCCTCCCTCGTGCTTGTGCGAGGGATGGTCGCAGTGCTCGCCATGCGCGTGGTCATGGTCGTGATGATCGTGGTCGTCTTCCTTGAGGAAGTCGGGGTCGATGTCGAGCTTGGCGTTCAGGTTGAAGCCGCGCAGGTCGAAGATGTCCTTCAGCGGCACGTCGCCGAAATGCGCCTTCTGCTGCGGCGCGCGCGGATTCATGTGCTTCAGGCGGTGAATCAGCGCCTCGGTTTCCTCGGCCGACACCAGTTCGCTCTTGCTGATGAAGATCTGATCGGCAAAACCCACCTGGCGGCGCGCTTCCTGGCGGTCGTTGAGCTGCTGCGGCGCATGCTTGGCGTCGACCAGCGTGAGGATCGAGTCGAGCAGGTAGCTCTCGGCGATCTCGTCGTCCATGAAGAAGGTCTGGGCCACGGGGCCGGGGTCGGCCAGGCCGGTGGTCTCGATCACCACGCGGTCGAAATCGAGCAGGCCCTGGCGCTTCTTGGCGGCCAGCAGCTGCAGCGCCTCGCGCAGGTCTTCGCGGATGGTGCAGCAGACGCAGCCGTTGCTCATCTGCACGATCTGCTCCTTCGACTCGGTCACGAGGATGTCGCTGTCGATGTTCTCCTCGCCGAACTCGTTCTCGATGACCGCGATCTTCTGGCCATGGGCCTCGGTCAGGATGCGTTTGAGCAGCGTGGTCTTGCCCGAGCCGAGAAAGCCGGTGAGGATGGTCGCGGGAATGAGGGCCATGGGGAAAGTGCTCCGGAAGCGGAAAACAGGAAATGGGGGCCGTGAAAGGCGCGGCCCGGCAGTTTAGCCAATGCCACTGAGTTGCGTTGGCGGCAGGGTCAAGCCCGCTTCAGGCGGGCTTCCTGACCACCACCAGCCCCTTCAGGTACTCGCCTTCCGGGAACTCGATGGTCATCGGATGGTCTGGCGCCGCGCCAAGCCGCTCGGCGATGTAGCCGTCCACGCCCGCGTCGAGCCCCGCCGAGGCCACGATCTTGTGGAACAGGTCGGCGCTGATGCCGCCGGAGCACGAGAAGGTCAGCAGCACCCCGCCCGGCTCCAGGATCTTGAGCGCAAGGCGGTTGATGTCCTTGTAGGCCCGCGCGGCGCGCTCGGCATGCGCCACCGTGGGAGCGAACTTGGGCGGGTCGAGCACGATGGCGTCGAAGGTGCGGCCCTGGTCGATGAACTCGCGCAGCACGGTGTTGACGTTGGCGTCGAGGAACTCGGTCTCGATGCCCTGCCCCTCGAAGCCGTTGAGCGCCAGGTGCCCGCGCGCCCGCTCCAGCGCCGGCAGCGAGGAATCGACCGACACCAGCTGCGCACCCTCGAGCGCGCCCGCGGCCTTGAGCCCCGCCAGCGCCGCCACCGTGAATCCGCCCGTGTAGCAGAAGCAGTTCAGCACGCGCCTGAAGCGCCGGTGCTGCGCCAGTTCGGCAAAACGCTGGCGGCTGTCGCGCTGGTCGAGGTAGAAGCCGGTCTTGTGGCCGGTGGCGATGTCCAGCGACAGCTTCCAGCCATGCTCGCGGATGACGATCTCGGTCGGTCCTTCGCCGCGCAGCCAGCCCGTGACCGGCTTCAGCCCCTCGCGCTCGCGGCCGCTGGCGTCGGAGCGCTCGTAGAGCTTCGTGAGGCCCGTGGCCTCGAGCAGCGCATCGGCCAGCGCGCCCTTCCAGCGCTCCACGCCGGCCGAGAGGAACTGCGCCACCAGCGTGTCGCCATAGCGGTCGACGATCAGCCCCGGCAGGCCGTCGGCCTCGCCATGGATCAGCCGCACGCCGTCGCTCTGCAGATCGAACAGGCCGCGCGCATTCACGGCACGTGCACACAGCGAAGCGAGGAACGCCGCGTCGATGCGCTGCGTCTCGACGAAGCTCCAGGCCCGCGCGCGGATCTTGGAAGCGGGGCTGAACGCAGCCCACGCGAGGAAGGCGCCATCGTGCGACTCGACGCGCACCGTTTCGCCGGAATCGGCGCCGCCGCGCGCGATGGCGGATTCGAACACCCAGGGATGGCGGCGCTGCAGCGAGCGCTCCTTGCCGGGTTTGAGGCGAAGAGTTTTCATTGTTTCTTGTTGCTTACTTGTCTTTGTCTTCGCGGGCCTTGGCGCGCGGATGCGCCGCGTCGTACACCTTGGCCAGGTGCTGGAAATCCAGCCGCGTGTAGACCTGCGTGGTCGCGATGTTGGCGTGGCCCAGCAGTTCCTGCACCGCGCGCAGGTCGCTGCTGGACTGCAGCACGTGGCTCGCGAAGGAATGGCGCAGCATGTGCGGATGCACAGGCGCCGCAAGGCCTGCCTTGCGGCTGCGCTCGCGCAGCAGCTTCCACACCGCCTGCGACGACATCCGCATGCCCTTGGCGCTGATGAAGAGCGCGGCCGCCGCCTGCGGGTCGCGCAGCCGGGCCGTCGTCAGCCCGGGGCAGTCGCCGCGCACCGCGAGCCAGTCGCGCAGCGCCTCGGCCGCCTTGCTGCCCATAGGAACGATGCGCCGCTTGCTGCCCTTGCCGAGCACGCTGGCCTCCATGGCGTCCAGGTCGACCCAGCCGCGCGCCGTGCCGCTGGCCTGCGCGTCAAGGCCGGTCAGCTCGCTCACGCGCAGGCCGCAGCCGTAGAGCACTTCGACGATGGCGCCGTCGCGCGCCTCGGTCCACGGGTCGGCCTCGGGGTCGTACAGCTCGGCGAGCCGCACCGCGTCGTCCACGCCCAGCGCCTTGGGCAGCGGCCGGCCGGCCTTGGGCGCGTGCACGTCCTGCACCGGGTTGAAGCCGACCAGCCCTTCGTGCCCCAGCCAGCGGTAGAAGCTGCGCCAGCACGACAGCACCAGCGCGATGCCGCGCGGCTCGCGCCCAGCGCTGTGCAGCTGCGCCATCCAGCGGCGGATGTGGGCGGTCTGCACCCGGTCCAGCGGCAGCTTCGCCTCGGCGGCGTGCTCGCGCAGGGACTGCAGGTGGAAAGCATAGAGCTCGACTGTGCGCGCCGCGAGCTGGCGCTCGACGCGCACATGCTCCAGGTATTTCTCGATCCAGTCCATTTGCTCAGCGCAGGGTATGGCTCAGGAATACCGCGGAACCGGCTTTGCCGGGCTGCAGGTATTGCCCCCGGCGAGGGGGTTGGCGAAGCGACACGAAGTGCGCGAAGCCTGGGGGCGCACTAGAACAAGTAGCCATGGGCGGCATTGTTGATGATGGCCGCGGGCTCGCGCAATGCGCCCTTGGAGAAGGGGCCGAGCGCCTGCCAGCACGAGGTCGGCGCCGCCGCGTACTGCACGTCGAAGCTCCGGTCGAAGCCGCTCATCTTCACGAGACGCTCGACGCGCCACAGATGGAAAGGCTCCGACACGATGACCACCCTGCGCACACCGGCCGCCAGCAGCAGCGGGCGCGACAGCGACAGGTTCAGCCGCGTGGAAGTCGACGCGGGCTCCAGCAGCATCGGCCCCGAGAAGCCCGAGGCGAACGCGTGTTCCCCCATCGTGATGGCTTCGATGCGGCTGTCCTCGGAATCCACGCCGCCCGAGAAAGCCAGTTGCCTGACCAGCCCGGCCTTCGCCAGCGCCAGGGCCGTATCGACCCGCCCGGTCAGGCACGGGTGCGGCTTGCCGTCGAGGTAGGCGCGACTGCCGAGCACCAGCGCCGCATCGGCCTGCTGCCGCGGCGGATTCGCGAGCAAGTCTTCGGAATGCCGCCAGATGAACGTGCCGATGGCCGCATAAGCCAGCGCAACAACCACCAGCCCGAAGGCCAGCACGACCTGCCAGGGCCGCCTCAACCAGCGCGGACGTTTCAAGGACGCAGCCGCGAAAGCGCGCCCGAGGCCAGCTCGGCGATGCGCTCCAGGAAGTCGGTGCCCATCTCGGCGTTGAAGCGCTGCGCGTCGGGCGAGGCCAGCACCAGCAGGCCGAAGGCCGGCGACTCCGGGCCGGGGCGCAGCGGAATCAGCGCGATCGACATCGCGGCTTGCGGCTCGGGCAGCCAGCTGGAGGCCTCGAAGCCCGAATTGAGCCCGCAGTAGGGCGAGGTCAGCGAGGTGGCCAGCGCCTTCACGTCGTCGCTCACCCACTGGGCGTAGGCCTCGTTGAGGTATTCGCTGCCGCAGTCCCACACCTTGATGGCCGTCTGCGGCACCAGGAAGAGCGACTGCAGGTCGACCGCGATGCGGTACGGCAGGCTGCGCGGGTCGCGCGTGGTCAGCAGGCCCGTGGTCCAGCGCTGCAGGCGGTCGGCGATCACGACGTTCTCGGTGCCGTGGCGCATCATGTCCATCAGGCGATGCTCCAGCGCCTTGATCTTCTCGCGCAGCATCTCGGCCTGCCGCTCCTGCAGGCTCACGGCGCGGTTGCCGTGCGGGCTGGTGAGCTGCACCTGCGCCAGCAGCTGGGCATGGCGCTCGAAGAAGTCGGGCGTGTTCGCCAGGTAGTTGGCGATGTCGTCTTCGGTGATCGGGTTCATGGCGTTGGCGTCGTTGTTGTTGCTCGTGAAGTTGGTCATGGCAGCTCCGGCACCTCGATGTCTCCCTCGAAGACCGTGACGGCCGGCCCGGTCATCAGCACCGGCTGGCCCTCCCCCTGCCACTCGATCGTGAGAACGCCGCCGTGCGTCTGCACGTCCACGCGGCGCTCCAGCAGCCCGAGGCGGATGCCCGCCACCACCGCCGCGCAGGCGCCGGTGCCGCAGGCCAGCGTTTCGCCGGCGCCGCGCTCGAACACCCGCAGCCTGATGTTGGATCGGTCGACCACCTGCATGAACCCGGCATTCACCCGCTGCGGAAAGCGCGGGTGGTGCTCGATCTGCGGGCCCTGCTCGGCCACCGGGGCGGTGTCGACGTTGTCGACCACCTGCACCGCGTGCGGATTGCCCATCGACAGCACCGCTACCGAAACAATAGCACTGCCGGCGCGGGTGCCGAGGGCCAGGTGCCACTTGTGCCACGCGCCCTCGGGCTGCGGGTCGAGCCCGGCGGGGTCGAAGGGCACGCGGGCGGGTTCGAAGACGGGAGCGCCCATGTCGACCGTCACGCGGCCGTCGGCGCCCATGCGGGGTTCGATGACGCCGGAGAGGGTCTGGACGCGCACCTGCCTCTTCTCGGTCAGGTGGTGTTCGCTGACGAAGCGCATGAAGCAGCGCGCGCCGTTGCCGCACTGCTCCACCTCGCCGCCGTCGGAGTTGTGGATGACGTACTGGAAATCGATGCCTTCACCCGGCGAGGGCCGCACGGTGAGGATCTGGTCGGCGCCGACGCCGAAGTGGCGGTCGGCCAGGAAGCGGTATTGAGCGGCGCTGAGGCCCAGCGTGCCGCGCGTTTCGTCCAGCACGACGAAATCGTTGCCGGCTCCCTGCATCTTGGTAAAGCGGATTCGCATCCGGGGATTATCGCCACGGGCATCGCCCCTGGCGACCGGAGGCCAAAGCCCTGCCCTGCAGCGCCGCGAAGTGGCTCGCCCCCAGGCGCCGCCTGCTTCAGAGACCGAGCAGTGTGCGGCCTTCGTCGGCCAGCAGGTCGTGCGTCTCGGGGTGCGTGCGCATGTAGGCGGCGAACACGGGGCACTGCGGAATGACGCGCAGGCCACGCTCGCGCGCGGACGCCAGGCCAGCGAGCACCAGTTGCCTGGCGACGCCCTGGCCTTGCAGCGCCTCGGGCACCAGGGTGTGCACGAAAGTGATGACGTCGCCCGCAAGGGTGTAGATCGCGACCGCGCGTTCGCCTTGCGATGCGAATTCGAAACGGTGCTTCGATGGATTGTCTTGAACGACGGGTAGCGCAGGCGTGGTCATGAAGATGGTCTCGGGTGGGGCAAGAGGCGTCAGTGCATGCGCCGCAGACGCCATGGACGCCACAGGCGTCCTACGAACGATCAGGCCCGGATGAACGCCAGCAGATCGGCATTCACCTGGTCGGCGTGCGTGGTGCAGGTAGCGTGCGGCGCACCCGCGTAGACCTTGAGCTGGCTGCCCTTGATCATCTCGGCCGCAAGCTTGCCGGTGGCCTCGAAGGGCACGACCTGGTCGTCGTCGCCGTGGATCACGAGCGTGGGCACGTCGATCTTCGCCATGTCGGGGCGGAAGTCGGTTTCCGAGAACGCGGTCACGCAGTCGATGGTGGCCTTGATCGAGGCCTGCAGCGCGATCTGCAGCGTCTGCTTGAAGACGCCCTGCGATACCTTGGCGCCGGGTCGGTTGGTGCCGTAGAAGAGCGTGCTGAAGTCGTCGAGGAACTGCGGGCGGTCGGCGGCCAGTCCGGCACGGATGCCTGCGAACAGCGAGGCGTCGGGGCCCACGGGGTGGTCGGCCGTCTTCATGAACAGCGGCGTCACGGCGCTGATGAGCGCCAGCCTGGCCACGCGCGCGCTGCCCTTGCGCGCGATGTAGCGTGTCACGTCGCCGCCGCCCATAGAGAAGCCAGCGAGGATCACGTCCTTCAGGTCGAGCTTCTCGATCAGCTCCGCGATGTCGTCGGCGAAGGTGTCGTAGTCATAGCCCGTCCACGGCTGGCTCGAGCGGCCGAAGCCGCGGCGGTCGAACGCGATCACGCGGTAGCCGCGTTCCGCGAAGAACAGCATCTGGGCGTCCCACATGTCGGCGCTGAGCGGCCAACCGTGGCTGAAGAGAATGGGCTGGCCCGAGCCCCAGTCCTTGTAGTAGAGCTCGGTGCCGTCGCGCAGTGTGAGAGTGGTCATGGTTTTCCAGTGGAATGAAAGAAAGAAAAAAGAAGGAGGGAAGGAAGGGAAGAAAAAAATCAGATCGCGAGAAAGTGATGCACCTCGGGCTTGCCCGGCCCGATGTGGAAGCGCAGCGCCTCGCTCTGCAGGTCCGCGTCGGCGTGCGATACGCGGTGGTGCTGGCGCAGATGCTCAGCCCACGACTCGACGAGGAACCACTCCATCACCCGCTGCGCGTCGGCCGTGTGCTCGTGCACGCCCCAGGCATAGGCGCCGTCGCGGCGGCGCTCCAGCGACAGGCGCTTCATCACGGCCAGGAACGCGGGGCGGTCTTCCTTGCGGATGCGGTACTCGACCTGGATCATCACCGGCCCGCGGTCGTGCGCCACCGGCTCGGCCAGCAAGGGCTCCGGCCAGTGGTTCGATGCCTGCAGATCGGCCTCGCCGGCCGGCAGCCGCACGCGGTGGAAGACCAGGCCAGCCACCACCAGCCCCACGGCACCGGCCACCAGCGTCATGGGCACGCCGATCTGGTGCGCCACCAGGCCCCAGCCCAGGCTGCCGGCCGCCATCGCGCCGTTGAACACCGTCAGGTACACGGCCAGTCCGCGTCCACGCACCCAGTTCGGCAGGATCGACTGCGCCACGCCGTTGAGCGTGGTCAGCGCCACGATCCAGCCCAGGCCCAGCACCAGCAGCAGCACGATCGCCAGCCACTTCGGCGGGGCGAAGACCAGGCTGCCCATCACGGCAGCCGTGAGCAGCGAGGCCAGCAGCATCATTCCGTCGGCGTCGAGCCGGGCGCGCAGCCTCGGCATCACCAGCGCGCCGCCGATGGCGCCCGCGCCCACCGCGCCGAGCAGCACGCCGTAGAAGCCGGCCGAGCCGCCGAGCATCTGCCGCGCCACCAGCGGCAGCAGCGCCCATACCGAGCTTGCGAACAGGAAGAACACCGCCGCGCGCAGCAGCACCACGTGCAGCTCCTTGCTGGCGCGGGTGTAGCGCAGGCCGGCACGGAAGGCGCCGAGGAAGTTCTCCGTGAGCGCCGTGTCTTCCGCCGGCGGGCGCTTCCACCACAGCAGCGCCGCGATCACGAACACGTAGCTCAGCACGTCGACGCCGTAGGTGGCCGCCGCGCCGAAGCTCGCAAGAATGAGCCCGCCCGCCGCCGGCCCGATGGAACGCGCGATGTTGATGCCCAGCGAGTTCAGCGCCACGGCGCCCTTCAGGTCGGAACGCGGCACCAGCTCGGGCACGATCGATTGCCAGGTCGGCCCCATCAGCGCCGCGCCGATGCCGCCCACGAAGGTCAGCGCGATCAGGTACTCCACCGTGAGCGAGCCGGTGTGCGAGAGCACCAGCAGCGCGCCGCTGACCGCCGCGAGCACCAGCTGCACGAAGATCAGGAAGCGCCGCCGGTCGAGGATGTCCGACAGCACGCCGGCCGGAATCGCCAGCAGGAAGATCGGCAGCGTGGCCGCCGTCTGGATCAGCGCCACCGCCGTCGGGCTGGCCGACAGGTCGGTCACCAGCCACGAGCTGGCCACGTCGCGCATGAAGCTGCCGATGTTGCCGAGCACGGTGGCGGCCCAGAGCACCGCGAAGACCGGCTGGCGCAGCGGCGCGAAGGCGCCGGGTTGCGCCGCAGGCGCGGTCGTGCCTTGCGAGGTTTCAGACATGTGCACGCTCCTTCAGGTCGTGCCAGGCGACGAGCAGGAAGCCGCCGACCAGGCCCAGATGCTCGAAGAAGGAGTTTGCCGCCATGAAGCGCTCCTGCCCCACTGGCATCTGCCAGAAGCGCAGCGCCACGAAAGTCGCCATCAGCGTGAAGCCGCCGAGCGCCAGCGCGCCGAGCCAGCGCAGGCGGCCGGTGAGGATGAGCGCCGAGGCGCCCAGCTCCAGCACGATGACAGCCACGGCCAGCGGGCCGGCGGGCGAAAGGCCGAAGTGGTTCATCTCGGCCAGGGCCGCGTCGAAGTCCATCGCCTTGTTCAGGCCGCCCTGCAGGTAGGCGGCGCACAGCAGCAGCAAGGCGATCCAGCGCAGCAGGGGTGCGGTTGTCCAGCGCATCGTCATCCTCCTCACACCGCCCAGCAGGCGCAGCCGAGAGCGCCCCAGAAGCTCTTCAGGTCGCCAACGGGCAGCTTGCTGCTCCAGGCCGTGGCGTGGCTGTGGCCGTGCACGTTGCAGTTGTTGGCGCAGGCGCAGGACATGGCTGCATTGCGCATGACCTTCTGCAGCGGCGCCCCCTCCTTCTTGTCGGCCCAGCCGGCGTAGCCGCCGAAGGTGCGCGCGGGCGACCAGTCGGGCATGGCCGGGGGCACCGAGCCCTCGTCGTGCGCGGCGAAGGCGCCGGCGCCCCAGACCACCTTGCCGCCCACCATGGTCAGCAGCGCGGTCGTGTCTGCAATGTCCGATTCGGGGCAGGCGAAGAAGTCGCGGTCGGGCACCACCAGGTCGGCGAGCTGGCCGGCCTGGATGCGGCCCTTCTTGCCCTCCTCGTTCGAGAACCAGGTGACGTTCTCGGTCCACATGCGCAGCGCCTGCTCGCGGTCGAGCAGGTTGCGCTGCGGCGTGATCTGCAGGCCGCCCACCGTCTTGCCAGTGACCAGCCACGACAGCGACACCCACGGGTTGTACGAGGCCACGCGGGTCGCATCGGTGCCGGCCGAAACCTTCAGGCCGCGCTCCAGCATGCGCTTGACCGGCGGCGTGGCCTCGGCCGCGGCGGCGCCGTAGCGCTCCACGAAATACTCGCCCTGGTAGGCCATGCGGTGCTGCACCGCCACGCCGCCGCCCAGCGCGGCAATGCGGTCCATCGACTTCTCCGAGATGGTCTCGGCATGGTCGAAGAACCAGTTCAGGCCGGCCAGCGGCGTGTCCTTGTCGACCTTCTCGAACACGTCGAGCGAGCGGCTGATGGTCTCGTCGTAAGTGGCGTGCATGCGCCACGGCCAGCGGTTCTGCGCCAGGATGCGCACCACGCCTTCGAGCTCGCCTTCCATCTCGGGCGCCATCTCGGGGCGCGGCTGGCGGAAGTCCTCGAAGTCGGCGGCCGAGAACACCAGCATCTCGCCCGCGCCGTTGTGGCGGAAGTAGTCGTCGCCCTGCTTGTACCTGGAGTTGGCGGTCCAGTTCAGGAAGTCTTCCTTCTCCTGCTTGGGCTTCTGCGTGAACAGGTTGTAGGCCAGGCGGATGGTGAGCTGGCCGTCGTCGGCGAGCTTGCGGATGACTTCGTAGTCGTCGGGGTAGTTCTGGTTGCCGCCGCCCGCGTCGATGGCGCCGGTCACGCCCAGGCGGTTGAGCTCGCGCATGAAGTGGCGCGTGGAATTGAGCTGGTAGTCGAAGGGCAGCTTCGGGCCCTTGGCCAGCGTGGCGTAGAGGATGGCCGCGTTCGGCTTGGCCAGCAGCAGGCCGGTGGGGTTGCCGGCGCTGTCGCGCACGATCTCGCCGCCGGGCGGCGCGGGCGTGTCCTTGGTGTAGCCCACGGCGCGCAGCGCGGCGCCGTTGAGCAGCGCACGGTCGTACAGGTGCAGGATGAAGACCGGCGTGTCCGGCGCCACCGCGTTCAGTTCCTCGATGGTCGGCAGGCGCTTCTCGGCGAACTGGTGCTCGGTGAAGCCGCCCACCACGCGCACCCACTGCGGCGCGGGCGTGACCGCCACCTGGCGCCTGAGCATGCCCATGGCATCGGCCAGGCTGCGCACGCCGTCCCAGCGCAGCTCCATGTTGTAGTTCAGGCCGCCGCGGATGATGTGCAGGTGGTTGTCTATCAGCCCCGGCAGCACGCGCTTGCCCTGCAGGTCGATCACGCGGGTGGCGCCGCCGGCCAGCGGCAGCACGTCTTCGGCGCGGCCCACGCGGGTGAAGCGGCCATCCTTGATGGCCACTGCATCGGCCACCGGGTTGGCGCGGTCCAGCGTGGTGAAGCGGCCGTTGTGCAGGATCAGGTCTGGGGTTTCGGTGTGGGTGGACATGGTGTCGGAGAAGGAAGCGACCGCAAGGCCGGGAGCTGCGAGGGTGGCGCCGAGCGCTCCGAGAGAGCCAAGGAGGCGCCGGCGGCTGGGGTCTGCGGACGGCTTCATGCGTCGCGCCTGCCGGAAGACCGGGCTTCGGCGGTGTTCACCGCCGTCGGCTGCGCGCACTTCGGCAGTTCGCCGAACACGTGCGGCTTGACCTGGTGGTGCAGCCACGAGGTGGCCACCGCATCGGGCTTGATCACGCTCTTGATGAGCGGCGGGATCTGCTCGCCGAGCAGGATCCCGAGAAGCCCCACCAGGGCGATGACCGGCGGCGCCGGCGAGCGCACCTGGAAGAGTGCGTAGATCACGCCGACCAGCAGGCCGAGCGCGAGGGAAACAACGTAGGTCTTCATGGTCAGCTTGTCCTTGACGAAGTTATCGAAAGCGCGACGCGAGGCGCGAAGAAACCGTAGCGAGCGCTCCGAGGTCGCGCCGAGGACCGCAGCCGTACCCAGGTACGGCGAGGACCGCAGGTGCGAGATCGGGGCGCGCAGTAGGTTTATTCGTGCCTCGATCAGCCTTCGTGGGCGCCGAACATGGTCTTGGCGTAGGTCACGCCCAGGCCGTAGGCGCCGCCCACCTTCTTCGCGATGCCGGTCGTCAGCTCGTAGGTCTCGCCACGGGCCCAGTCGCGCTGCAGCTCCAGCAGGTATTGCAGCGAGGTCATCGGCTGCGCGCCGGCCTGCACCATGCGCTCCATCGCGCGGTTGTGCGCCTCGGTCGACACGTCGCCGCAGGCGTCGGCGATCACGTACACCTCGAAGCCCTGGTCGAGTGCCGAGAGCGCCGGGCCAACGATGCACACGCTGGTCCACAGGCCCGACAGCACGATGCGCGGCTTGCCGATCTGGTTCACGCGCTCGATCACGGCGGCGTCTTCCCAGGTGTTCATCGAGGTGCGGTCCAGCATCTTCTGGCCCGGGAAGGCGTCGGTGATCTCGCTGAACATCGGGCCCGAAAAACTCTTCTCGGCCACAGTCGTGAGGATGGTCGACACGCCGAAGCCGGCCGCCGCCTGCGCCACCAGCGCGGCGTTGTTGCGCAGGTTCACGGCGTCGATCGAATGCGTGGCGAAGGCCATCTGCGACTGGAAGTCGATCATCACCAGCGTGTGATCGGTGGGGGTCAGCAGCTTGGAACCGGCGGTGGGGGTGGCTTTGATGGACATGTGAAAAACTCCTACGGGTTGGTTGAATGTTCGATCTGATTCACAATCGCCTCCGGAGAGAAATCTCCTTGGCACGGAACGAATCATCGAGGCCCCAATGGTCGTCATCGACGAAACTTTTCATCGCCAATGATCGAATTTTTCGAACATTCCTTTTCCACCCCTTCTTCACCTTCTCCACCCTCTTGAGGGCCACCACATGCTCAAGCTCAGCCTGGAAGCCATCGAGATCGTCGACGCCATCGCGCGCCACGGCTCCTTCGCCGCAGCCGCCTCGCATCTCAACAAGGTGCCCTCCACCATCTCCTACGCCGTGGGCAAGCTGGAAGAGCAGTTGGGCATGCTCCTCTTCGAGCGCAACGGCCCGCGCGTGAGCCTCACCGCCGCCGGAGAGGAAATGCTCAAGGAAGGCCGCTGGCTTCTCGGCGCCGCGAGCGATCTCGAATCGCGCATGCGCCAGATCGCCACCGGCTACGAGTCGGAAATCCGGCTGGTGCACGACTCGCTCATTCCCACACAGGCCCTCATCGACGACATCCGTGCTTTCGAAGACCTGCGCTGCGGCACGCGGCTGCGCATCGGCTGCGAGGCGCTCACCGGCAGCTGGGAGGCGCTGCGCGAGGGCCGCGCCGACATCGTCATCGCCGCCGGCGACGGTCCGGCCGGCGGCGGCTACCAGGCCGTGACCGTGGGCAGCCTCGACTTCGCCTTCTGCGTCGCGCCTTCGCACCCGCTCACGCGACTGGGCCGGCCGCTGCAGCGCGGCGACCTGCTGGAGTGCAACGCCATCGTGGTGGGCGACAGCGCACGCACGCTCTCGGAGCGCACCGTCGGCCTGCTGGCCGGACAGCCGCGCATCACCGTGCCCTCGATGCCCGCGAAGATCGCCTGCCAGGTGGCCGGCCTGGGCCACGGCTTCCTGCCGCGCGCCTGCATCGTGAACGAGCTCAAGCGAGGCACGCTGGTCGAGCTGCCGACAGAAGAGCCACGCCCGCCCGAGGCCTTCTGGCTGGCGTGGAAGACCGGCGCGCAGGGGCAGGCGCTGCGCTGGTGGCGCGAGCGGATGAACCGCAAGCTGATACCGGCGCTGCTGCCGCGGTCGTCAGTCGGGCTGTAGCGGCAAAGGTGGGCCTCAGCCCGCCGCGCGCAGCTTGTCCAGCGCCCGGTCGAGGAACGCGAGCCGGTCCTGTCCCCAGAAGCGTTCGCCATTCAGGATGAAAGTCGGCGCGCCGAACACGCCCGCTTCCACCGCTTCGGCACTGTTGGCGCGGTACACCGCCAGCACTTCCGCCGACTGCTCCATCGCCTGCAGCGAGGCGCCGTCGTAGCCGTTCTCATCGGCCACGGCGATGCGCACCTCGGCCTTCGACGTGTCGCGCTCCTCGGCCCACAGCGCGCGCAGCAGCGCGTGCGACAGCGGCTGGGCATCGAGGCCCTTGAGTTGCGCGGCGATCACCATCCAGCCCGGGTACTTGTTCCAGTTGGGGTCGGTCGGCGCGCCCTTCGGGTAGTGCGCGGGCTCCAGGTTCATGGGCATGCCGAGGTAGTCGCTCCAGCGCGCGAGCTCGAGCGCGTGGTACGTGCGGCGCGGCTCGGGCCGGGTCTTCAGCGGAATGCCGCCGGTCTGCGGCACCACGGCCTGGAAGTCGTAGGGTTTGAGCACGAGCCGCACGTGGTGGCGGCGCACGATGTCTTGAAGTTGCGGGCCGCCGAGGTAGGCCCAGGGGGAGGAGAGGCTGTAGTAGCAGTCGAGTGCGATCATGGTTTCGATTATCTTCAGCGCATGCCCGCCAGTGCAGCGTTCCTCGCGCCCCTCACCCTTCTCCCCTCGGGGTCTGCGCAGGCTCGCGCCGTGACTGCGGCGCGATGAAGTTCCCGGCCTTTCTCTTCTCGCTCTTCCTCTCCAGGCTCGCCGACCAGATCCTGCTGTTCCTCGTGCCACTGGTCGTGTTCCAGGTGACGCAGGACGTGGCGTGGTCGGGCTATGCCTTCGCGGCGGAGACGCTGCCGCGGTTTCTCTCGTTTCCCATCTGCGGCGCGCTGTGCGACCGGGTGTCGCCGCTGAAGCTGCTGCGCGGCAGCCAGATTCTTCGCGCGCTGGTCTGCGTGCTCGGCGTGCTGGCCAACGAAGCCATGGGCGGCATCGGCTGGCTGGTGGGCCTCTCGGCGGTGTGCGGCGTGCTCACCACGCAGGGCGTGATGGCGCGCGAGGTGATCCTGCCGCAGATCGCCAACGGCAACCGCTTCGACAAGGTGCTGGCCTACGCCCAGACCGCCGAACAGACCGGCACCGTGCTCGGCCCGCTGGTGGCGGCTGCGCTGTTCGCGCTGTGGCCGTGGCAGGCGGTGGTCGGCGCGGCGGCCGGCTTCTTCCTGCTGGCCGACGTCGCGACCTCGTACTGGCGCCGCGGTAACCCCATGCAGCTGCACGAACCGCAGGGCGAGCCGGGCCACATCCTGCGGCCCATCGCGACCGCGCTCGGCCACGTGCTGAGACTGCCGGGCCTGCTTCGGCTGACCATGCTCACCTCGGGCGTGAACCTGATGCTCGGCACCACCCTCGCCTCATCCGCCGCGATGGTCACCGGGCTGCACCAGCGCTCGGCCACCTACTACGCGACGCTGCAGCCCCTCGGGGCCGTCGCCACCATCGCGATCCTGCTGGCGATCATCCGCGGGTCGATCCCGCTCAGGCGCATGGGCGTCACCGCCTACGCGCTGATCTTCTGCGGCGGCCTGCTCACCGCCGCCAGCGCCAGCCATTGGGGCTACGCGGCCGGCTTCCTGCTCGTGGTCGGGTTCGACAAGATGTTCAGCATCTACATCCGCATCCACAGGCAGCGGATCATTCCGGCGCACGACTACGGCAAGACCACCGGGGTGATCGTGCTGCTGAACAACCTGACGCAGCCGCTGGCGGGGCTGGTCGTGGGGGCGTTTGCGGATTCGGTGCACGCGCGTGGGGTGATCTTTGCGCTGTGCATGGTGGTGGGAAGCATCGGCCTTGCTGCTGCCGTGGCGGCCAGCAGGAAGACCGACGCTACAACACCTTGACCGCGCGCCCGATGAACTGGATCGGCCCGGTCGGCCTGTCGATGGGTGAGCCGTTCTCGGGCTCCAGCGTGAGTTCGAACAGCTGGTTCGGCTCCAGCGGCGGCAGCTTGTCGATCGGAATGCGCAGCGTCTGGCCCTGCTTGACCAGCCCCAGCGACACCGGGCCGCGCCATTGATCGGCCTTGGTCCAGAACTGCAGCGTCTTCTGCGGCGGCACCTCGATCGTGCCCAGCGGCACCAGGCTCAGCTGGCGCGACGACGTGGTCTGGATCACCCAGCCGGGCGACTTGTCCTGCGGGGCGACCAGCACCACCATGTACTGCGGCGTGGGCAACGGCCGGGTGACGAGTACCGCCACCATCAGCGCGGCGGCCGCAAAGCCGCCCGCAGCCAGGCCGCGCCAGAGCTGCAGGTTGTTCCACCAGCTCGCGAAGCCCGATGCACGCGCCGGCTGCCCGGCCTTCGGTGCGGCGGCAGCAGCGCTGCCCAGCGTGCGCTCGATGCGCGACCACAGCGCGGGTGAAGGATCGACCGGCGCCGCGAGCGAAGCCAGCGGCAGCAGCCGTGCCTCCCATGCCTGCACCGCCTCTCGCAGCGCGGGCTCGTCGCGCATGCGGGCTTCGACCGCCGCGCGCGCGTTGGCCGACAGCGTGCCCAGCACGTACTCGCCGGCCAGCGCGTCGATGTCATCGAAGTTGCCGAGGCTGGAGGAAGCGGTGCCGCTCATGCCATGCACTCCCGCAGCGCGCGCATGCCGCGCTGGATCCAGGCCTTGACAGTGCCCAGCGGCGTCTGCAGCCGCTCGGCGATCTCGCCATGCGAGCAGCCCTCCACATACGCATAGAGGATGCAGTCGCGCCGCGCCGGCTCCAGCCCGCCCAGGCAGCCCTCGAGCCTGCCGAGGTCGGCGCGCAGCTCGAACGGATCGGCGGACGAGGCGTAAGCCGCAAGCGCGGTCTGGTCGTCGATGGCCTCCGCCACGTCTTCGCTCACGTCCACCTGGCGTGCGCTGCTGCGCACCATGTTCAGGGCTGCATTGCGCACCACGCTGTAGATCCAGCCCCGGCCCTCGCCGCGCGCCGGGTTGAAGGTTTCCGCGCGCTGCCAGATGCTGATGAAGGCGTCGTGCAGTACGTCTTCGGCCTGCTGGCGCTGGCGAACGATGCGCAGCGCCACGCCCAGCAGGTAGCGGCTCTCGCGCTGGTAGAGCTGCTGCAGGGCCTGACGGTCACCGCGTGCGCAGGCCATGAGAGCAGCGTCGTAGTCGAAGGGCGAAATGGGTGGCGGGTTCTGCACGGCCCGATGGTAGTGGAGCCCGCGGCCCCGCCGCCGAATCGCCCCCCGGTCAGGACGCCTTCCAGAAGATGTAGTCGGCCTGGTACTGCACGATCTGCTTCTGGCCCTTGGTGGCCGGCGTGCAGGCCACCGTCGTGGGCGCCACGCCGCCTTGCAGCGCCACGCGCTGGATGTAGGTGACGCCCGTCATCGCGCCGCTGCCCGTGGCCGGGTTGGCCTTCACCAGCTGGTACGGCAGGCTGGTCGGGCCCGAGGGCGCGACCGCCAGCTGCGTGGCCGTGAGCTTCGAACCGTCGTTCGATTCCCAGGTGGCCGGCGGGCCGTAGTACTTGCCCACCTGCTTGCCGCTGCGGTCCATCAGCTTGGCGTCGGGGCCGACGAACACCCACTCGGTCTGGCCCGGGGCATTGGCCTTGTCGCGGCATTCGTAGGTGATGTCGCCCTTGCCCACGGTTTCCATCGCGACCTTGTTGCCGGCCGGCACCTGGATGGTGGGGGGCAGGCTGGACTGGTTGAAGGCGGGGGTCATCGACATCGAGCCGCAGGCGGTGAGCACCGCAGCGGTGGCGCTGACGGCGCCGAGAACGGCGAGCGAACGGGCGGGACGAGAGGTGTGCATGGAATTTCTCCTGGGTTGTAGAAGGTCAGCAGCTCCTCGCTGCTGAGGGGTCTACACGGCAGGGGCGGGTTTGGATGCAGGGGGTGCGAAATTTTTCTGAGGCGCACGTCTTTCCATCGAATCCGAGCCGGATCGTGAAATACGAGTCGTCGATTGACGATAGACAACAGTGGTTTCGGCCATGCCCACGTACACCTCCGGGGTCATCAACTCAGGGGTATTGAATGGATCGAGAAATTCGCAGCCTGCATCCAAGGCACCGCACGGGAAGGCGCCGGCCAAACGGCTGGCAGACCGCCTGGCAACTGGGTGCAGCCCTCGCAATGTTGGCTCCCACCTTCGCCAGCGCATGCAGTCCGATCAAGGTTGCTTACGTGTACTTCGACCGAAATTCCGCCGCCGTGTCTGCCGCGCAGGTGTCGCGCGTTGCGAACTGGATCGCCGATCTTCGTGTGAGGTATCCGAATCACGGGTCCATCACACTCCATGCGTCTACCGAGCCCGGAGAGCATTCGCCCGACGGCCTGGGCATGGAACGTGCGCACAACATCGCTCGCGTTCTCCGGGACAACCTTGGGCTCGAAGAGGCAAAGGTGCGCCTCCCGGAACGAGCTCATGTACTTGCTCCTTCCTCGGTAACGAATCTGAGAGGAGAGAGGCCGCCAGGCGTTCTTGGCGTGGACATCGAATTCTTGCCTGCATGTCCCCACGAATGCCCTTGTCAAAGAGAGGATCCACTTTACAAACCACCGGCACCGCGGTGACGAAGCTCTTTGGGACCGCATGACTTCCCTCGATCGCGAGCTGACCAGCCGTAGTTCATCGGGAGCATTGCTGCGCGAACTCAGGTCCGGGGTGAAGTTTTCTATCCGAGCCAAGCGGCTTCTCATACTGACCCTGCTCACCGCTTGCGGCCACGTCGCTGCATGCCAGCGAATCATTCAGATCACTTTGACGTTTGCAGATGGTTCTGCCGAGCTCGACCAAGCCCAGATCGAGCGGCTGGCGGATTGGGTCAGTCGTGCCGACGCGATGTTTGCAGTTTATGAAAGCGCCGGCGTAGAAGCAGGCGCGACTGTCAAGTTGCCGGGCAGAACTTCGGAAGACGCGATGCGGCTCGCAAGAATGCGAGCGGACAACACGACGCGTGCGTTGAAGGCACTCTTTCCCGTGCCCATCGAAGTCGAGCAGCGTTCACATAGCGACCAAGAGAGAAAAAGTGCAGACCTTGTAGCCAACGACTTTGCGGCCATACAGCTATATCCGAACTTGAAGACCTCGAAACTACCGGGCTGCAATCCCGGTCGGCCCGATGGTTTGGAGCGTTGATGCGAGGGCTTTAGCCTACCCCTGCGTGAAGGGCCTCAGAAGTACTTAGCGATCGCAGCTGCGCTGGCGCTCGATCTTCATCGCCATCCGCTCGTTCTCGTGCTGAACGCACATGGACATGGCCATCGGCTCGAGCGATCCGCCACCGTAGGTCTTGGCGGCACTGCGTTTGCAGCCTCGATCACGCTCGGTCACCCAACGGGCAATCCTGGCTCCGAGCCAGTCCTTGCAGCCTGGCAACTGCTCTGCCTTGTTGGAGACAGCGTGCTGGAGAGCCAGGTCCGCCGCTACAGCATCGCGGTACGCACAGATGTTCATCGCATACTGGCTGGCATCGCAGTTGGAGAGGCGACCGCGCAGAGCGTCTTCGGTCAACCCGGAGCGATGCGCCAATGCAGCAAGCACCTCATCGGAGCCGGGCTGGTACTTCGCTGGCGAAGAAGACAAGGCCGCGTCCGCAACGGCGGCCGACAAGGCGAAGAACAGGAAAAAGATCGAAATCCCAGATCGCATAGCTCGCTCAAAGCGCGATAGCTTGCACTGCCGTCGGTGTTATCCGGTGCAAGCGACGCATCTTCGGATTCAAAAACTTTATCCAGCGTGAAAAATCTGGAGCCGGTTGACTTTGGTCCACAGTGTCAACACGCGCATCGCTCTACAACTCCCCGACTCAACAAGGGAGGTTTCAGGATGATGCGCAGAGTTGTCTTGGTCGGTGATCCGCCGGCCGCTGGTGGGAGGGTGCTGCCCTACGACGGCCCGATGGTCGATTTCTTCGGGCATCGGCCCGCGCTGATTGGTGGCAGGGCGTACTGCGAAGGATGCAATAGCGTTGGCATCATCGCCAAGGCGGGAGGGCCGCGGCGGCCGCAGTTCATATCGGAGATAGCGCTGGAGGGAGACGTGGTGGTATGCCACTGCCCGATACCGCAACCGCTGCTTTCCGTATCCCAGCAGTCGGCGGAGTGTGACGATGACGACTGGATTGCGGACGGAACCATGCGCAGCTTGGCGGTCATGGCTCCTGCGGAGCGCACCACAGCGGGTTTAGAAATGGCAGCCTTCAAGAAAGTTGTTGATGAGGGTGTCACGCATCCGCCGGAGGCCGAACAGACAGAGAGAATCTGCCCAAACATGACCAACAAGACCTTCGCCACCTTGATGATGAAGTTGCGAGATATGGCGGTCGACTACATCGCGAAGCAACGCCTGCCCGAACTGGAGCGCTGGGACGAGCAAGCCCAAGCCCGCGTGATGACGTGGTTTGGAATCGCCGACCAGAGCACACGCGAACATCTTCACAAAGGCTTGATTGCATGCGTTCGCGTACTTAGAGGATTGGAGCCTAAGAACTTTGTTCGCTTCACGGCAGGCGGCAAGCTACTCACCTGTGTCATGGACAACGGGGTGGGTACCGTGGCCGCGGTATGCAAGCCAGACGTCGCGACTCACACCATTGCGATTGCGCTGCCGTTTTGCGAGTTCGAGAACGACAACCGAATCATTTTCGGCACAGACAAAGTCCGCGATGGCGACTCCCGACTCCTGACCCTGATTCATGAGGTCACGCACTTCGACGACACCTTCAGCTCGAACGACACTTGGTACGGAACCGCCAAATCGAGAGGACAGGTCAACAGCCAGAATCTGCAAGCGCTTCGAGTAAATGCGGACAGCATTGCCGCTTACATACTTGGAGTCGATCCGAAAGCTTCGAAATGAAAAGACGGTGGCAAACCTTTCCGAGATACCTCTTGGCATCTCTTGCTGTTCTGCTTGCGCCAGCCACATGGGCTTGCAGCCCGAGCAGAAGCATCGGCGTCGTGTTCGAGCGGAACTCGGCGACTGTTCCGGCGAAGGAGGTTCTCAAGCTCGCCAATTGGACGGCCATGCTCCGATTGCAGTATCCGAATCGCGAGTCGCTTTTTCTTTCTACGCAAGCGGCATTCGGCGAGCACGACGCAAGCAATCTAGGTGTGAAACGCGCCAGGAATGTCGCAAGGGTGCTCAGGGAAGACTTGCAATTCGACGTGCGCGAAGTCCACTTGCCCACCAAAGGGTATGTCGCCGCCATCCCGGCCCCAGAAGGAAGCGACCTGGTGAAGCGCGTCGATATCGATTTCCTTCCAGCCTGCCCACACGAATGCCCGTGCCAAAAGGGTGACCCTCTCTACAAACCTACGGCCTCGCAAAGATGAAAGAGCAACTCGAGTCCACGCTGCCTCGCGGAAGATGGTTGTGTGCGAGCGTCGCTCTCATCTGCACTATCGCCTTCAAAGGGGCCATCGCATGTTCTTTTGGTGGGCTCGAACGCGAAGTGCAGTTCGCGCCGACCAGCACGCGCCTGGGGTCGGAACAGGTCATCTCTCTGACAAACTGGTTCATCGAGCAGAAGGACACACGCAGAGCGACGCACGGCATATACCGCGCCGACATCCTTGCGTACACGATCAAGGGCGATGCCGATTCGTCGAGAAAAGCACATCTCCGCCTTGCCGAAATCGCCGGTCTTCTGAAAACGCTCAGCGACGGGACTTCTTTTGAAGTGGAAACCCATGTCGATGAACTCGAAAACCCGCCGACAAGACGCCTCGAGCGCCTGGACAAGCTGCAAGCCACGGTTCAACCAGCTTGCGCCAAGACACGCTCATGCTGTAAGTGGATTGAAGGCCCTGCGGCATCGCTCAAGCAGCAGTGAGCGTTGCGCATTTGAAGCAGCCCAGGCTGCGCGCTCTCGATCTCAATGCGTCCGCATCAAGCTCCGAGCCGGGACACACCAGTGCCGGAGCATTTCTTCAAGGGAGGAGCAATTCGATGATCAAGGTCTGGGCACGTCTTCTGCTCAACGTGCTGATATGGTTCCTCGCGATGCCTGCAATGTTCGTGGCTGTGGGGGCGCTGAACGAACGCAAGTTCCATCTACTCTTCGAGAACATCGCTCCGATCACCGCCGCGATCCTGTTTGCCTGGGCGGTCTGGATCTATTGGCGCTTCGTTCCGAGCACCCCTCGAATCTGGCAACGCATCGGCTATCTGGCGGCCTTTCTGCTGGGCATGTATCTGCTTGGAGCCGGCGCGCTGTGGGTGACCTTCTGGATCATGCTGGTGATCCACGGCGCTTAACGGCCGCAGCCTCTGGCGCGGCATCGGGAACGACTTCGATGGGCCCGCGCACATCCGAGCTTCACCGCGCAGTCCGAGCGGGAAGAGGCAGCCGGCCAGACCGGCCGCCCGAATGAACGACGGACTCCTCGCCGCCAGCTACCTCACGCGAGGCCCGGCTTGCGCCCTTGCAGCGCTTCGCGCACCGCGCCGGCCGCGAGGTTGATGGCGTCAATGCGCGCCGTCAGCGCGTCGTTGAGCACACCGAGCAAGGCGCTCAGTTCGGTGCGGCTGGGGGTGAGCTCCTCGCTGTCGTTCAGGGCGCTGGTGTCGACGAGCTTCCTGAGCGCGGCGTAGGCGCGCATCACGTCGTTGAGGTTGTCGGCGTCGTCGCAGGCTTGTAGGGCGAGGTCGTCGAGGTTGGGGGATGTGGGGCAATCGCGAGATTGCGCCGGTGCGGGAGCAGCTTGAGCCATGAGAGGCCTCCAAGAATTTCGGTTTGCTACAACCGCCGCACCCGCTTCCAAACGAGGGCGGCAGCTCGAACGGGTTGGAAGACCGGGAAACTCTTGCAAGAAACCGGCAGGGCTCGCGCCCTCCCGTCCGAGCCGCCAAAAACTGGCGCGCGAACGAAAAAGCCGCAGACCATGTGCGGTGCGGCTTTCGTCGCAGAGTTTCAGCGGGCTTCCAAACCCGGTCGCACTTGTCAGTGCGACTGCGCGCAGTATATCGATGCCAAGCCACACGGGTCCGCGCGAGCGGATGCACAATCGTCAACAAACATTTCTCTCCGAGGAGGTGGAGATGATCTATTTGGAGATGTCTCGCGTCGCAGCTCACGGTGGCGGAGCCTGGGGTTTTCCGAATTGCGTCTGGGCTCCAACCGAAAAAACAAACGGCGGGCGATGGCCGTTTTGGGAGAAGGTGAAAGCAATCCGAGAGGGCGACATCGTTGTTCACCTGCGCGGCACGAGTCCCCAAGCCTTCTTCGTTGGCTACTCAAGAGCGAGTAGTAGCGGCTTTGAAACCACAGAACGCCCACCTGAAGCCGGCGATTGGTCTTACGCCAGCTCGTTCTACCGGGCGGACCTCGCGGACTACACGCGATTTCACAGGCCCATCAACTTGTCCTCGCTTTTTACTGAACGGCGAGAGCAGCTAGAGGCGTACTTCACAGCAAATCGATTACTTGGAAACGCAAAAAAGAAGCATCTTTTCTTCGTGAAGCAATCAGGACGCTTGCAATGCCTCAATGGTGCGTACCTTTCCGAAATTGATTCTCAACTTTTCGAAGCACTCTTCGACAACCCCGCACCGGATCAAATAGTCCAGGAGTCAACTGCAAACATCACTGTTGAGACAGGTTGGCAGTTGTCAGTTATCAAAAGCCGAATCGGCCAAGCGGAGTTCTCCAGACAATTAAAGAAACTCTACGGATATCGCTGTTGCTTTCCAGGGTGCTACGTGTCAGATCAGCGTTTTCTTGTAGCGTCTCACATCGCTCGCTGGTCAGACAATGAGATGCTGCGGGGGCACCTAGGTAATGGACTCTGCCTTTGCTTAATGCACGACAAAGCCTTTGAGCTAGGCATCTTCACCTTAGACAGCAGCCACCGCGTCCACGTCAATCCGAGAGATGTTGATATGCAGTCCGAAATTGCGGCCGAGCTATCGAAGGCAGCTGGGCAAAGCATCAACAAGGGGAATATCACCCCTTTGAGCGAAGCCCTGTTAGAGCACCAGGCTCGAGTGAATTTCAAACTCGCGATCAATGAGCCGCTCTAGGACATAAGGGAAGGGCGAATTCGATCCTTGCTTTCGAAGCAACTATTTTCTGATCTATCTGCTGTTTATCCGCAAAGATAACCGCAAGACACTCCTTCCCATCCCAGAAGGAGTGCCCTCATGCCCATCGCCCTACTGGCGCTAACCCTCAGCGCCTTCGCCATCGGAACGACAGAGTTCGTCATCGTTGGCCTCATCCCCACAGTCGCAGCCGACCTCCACATCGGCCTCCCCTCCGCCGGCCTGCTGGTCAGCCTCTACGCACTGGGCGTCGCCATCGGCGCGCCGGTGCTCACCGCGCTCACAGGCAAGCTGCCGCGCAAGGCGCTGCTGCTCGGACTGATGGCGCTATTCACGGTCGGCAATCTGCTGGCGTGGAAGGCCCCGAGCTATGAGTCGCTGATTGCCGCCCGCGTGCTCACGGGGCTGGCGCACGGGGTGTTCTTCTCCATCGGCTCGACGATTGCCACCGGCCTGGTGCCGAAGGAAAAGGCAGCGAGCGCCATCGCGATCATGTTCACGGGCCTCACGGTGGCGCTGGTCACTGGCGTGCCGCTGGGCACGTTCATCGGGCAGCACTTCGGCTGGCGCGAGACTTTCCTGGCCGTGTCGGCGCTGGGCGTTATCGCCTTCATCGGCAGTTGGGTCTTCGTGCCCTCCAACATCCGCCACACACCGCCGGCCTCGTTGGCGCAGCAGGCCAAGGTGCTGGCCGAGCCGCGCCTGTTGCTGGTGTATGCGAAGACGGCCATCGGCTATGGCGGCTCGTTCATTCCGTTCACGTTTCTCGCGCCGATCCTTACCGACGTGTCTGGCTTCAGCGCCGGCGCTGTGGGCTGGGTGATGCTGGTGTACGGCATCTCGGTGGCGGTGGGCAACATCTGGGGCGGCAAGCTGGCCGACCGCATGGGCCCGATTCCGGCGCTGAAGGTCATCTTCGCGCTGCTGGCCGCGGTGCTGCTGGTGTTCAACTTCGCGGCGCCGCACAAGTGGCTGGCCCTGCTGGCGGTGCTGATGTGGGGCGCGGTGGCTTTCGGCAACGTGCCGGGGCTGCAGGTGTATGTGGTGAAGCAGGCCGAACGCTTCACGCCGCAGGCGGTGGACGTGGCCTCGGGCCTGAACATCGCGGCTTTCAACCTGGGCATTGCCGGCGCGGCATGGGCCGGGGGGCTGATCGTGACGCACCTTGGGCTGATGCACACGCCGTGGATTGGCGCACTGGTGGTGCTTGTCTCTCTGGCCCTCACGCAGTGGAGCGGCACGCTTGATCGGCGTGCAGGCATTCCGGTTCGCGCTTCAGGGCCGGTGCCGGTCGGCCACTGAACCTCCCCTCTTTTTTTCAACGCACAAGGACAACACACATCATGAACACGAACAACAACACCATTCCCGCCTTCGGCCTCGGCACCTTCCGCCTGAAGGGCCAGGTGGTGATCGACTCGGTGAAGAACGGCCTCGACGTGGGCTACCGCGCCATCGACACGGCGCAGATCTACGGCAACGAAGCCGAGGTGGGCCAGGCCATTGCCGAAAGCGGCGTGGCCCGCAGCAGCCTCTTCATCACCACCAAGATCTGGACCGACAACTACGCCAAAGACAAGCTGGTGCCCAGCCTGAAAGACAGCCTCGCCAAGCTGCGCACAGACCATGTCGACCTCACGCTCATCCACTGGCCCTCACCCGGCAACGCAGTGCCAGTAGCCGAGTTCATGGGCGCGCTGGCCGAGGCCAAGGCACAGGGGCTCACGAAGCACATTGGCGTGTCTAACTTCAACATCGCGCTGATGAAGGAAGCCATTGCGGCCGTGGGCGCGGAGCAGATCGCAACCAACCAGATCGAGCTGCACCCGTATCTGCAGAACCGCAAGGTGGCCGAGTTCGCGAAGAGCCAGGGCATTCACATCACGTCTTACATGACGCTGGCTTACGGCAAGGTGCTGAGCGACCCGGTTGTCGAAGCGATTGCCAAGGCGCACGGCGCGACCACGGCGCAGGTGGTACTGGCGTGGGCGATGCAGCTGGGCTACGCGGTGATTCCGTCGTCCACCAAGCGCGCGAACCTCGAGGGCAACCTGAAGGCGCTGCAGCTGAAGCTGTCGGACGCCGAGATGGCGCAGATCGCGGCGCTCGAGCGCAATGAGCGCCTGACAGACCCGGCCGGTCTGTCGCCGGCCTGGGACTGAGCTCCCTTCACGCTTGCTTCCCTTCAGCCCGCGTTGCCCACGGGCCTGAACCCCCAGGCCTGCGCGCGGAACCCGGTGAAGCTGATGGGGCCGGCCACGGCGCTGGATTCCACCTTGTTGTCGGTGAGCCCGATGACCAGCGGCGCGTGCGAGTTGCTCGCCCCGAGCTTGCTCTGGATGTACCAGTAGCCAGGCTCCTCGGTGGAGAGCAGGCTCCAGAGCTGCCTGTCTGCACTGGCCAGGTCGACGGGCATCATCACGACGGGCGTGGGCACAACCGTGGAACCAGGCTGCAGCGTGAGGACGAACCCGGTGCCCATCTGCGTCTGCAGATACCACCAGCCCGGCGCCTGGGGCGAGGGAACGAACAGCCATTGCTGGTTGCCGGCCTGCGGCAGCTTGAGCGTGTAGCCGATGACCCCTGCGCCCTTGGCGGGGCTGTTGCCGTTCACGTCCAGCACGTAGTGGCCATCGGGCAGGTACTGGATGTTGTACGGACCGAGGTCCAGCTTCTCGATGGGAATCGCGGGTGAGGATACGGGTGCTGGCGCTGCAGCACCTGTTGCGGTGATCGACATCGTCGTTTCTCCTTTCCTGGAATGCGTTTTCCTGCTTGCAGGTGGTGCTCAGTGCTCAGCCGAGCGCGTGTTCGACCCAGTACTTCCGCACCAGGGCCTCGGCATACGCGGTGTCCGCGTTGGCGCCCTTGTCCTGCAGCAGCTGCAGGGCCTGCGGGTAGACCGTGTTCTCCGGCACGAAAAAGGGCAGCGTCGGGTTGATGTTGGTGTAGCGATCGCCCAGCAGCATCTTGGCCAGCATCGGCATGAGCTCGGTCGAAGTGCCATTCAGGCTCATGTCGAGCACAGGCGACGACTTCGTCTGGTTCATGAGGAACGGCGGCGAATTGTTGAAGGGGTTCGCCACGCCGTTCATCCACTGGTCGGCGCCCCACTCGTGGGTGTCGCTGGCGATCCAGTCGGGCATGTAGCCGGTGCCGATGGTGATGGCCGCGATGTCTTCAAGCGCATGGCCCGCCTTCACCGCCAGCGCAATCGCCGCGACCGTCGGGTCGTGGTTGAAGAAGCAGCCGTCGACGTTGCCTTCGAACGAGCCCAGCTGCCCCGGCATCGCACCGCTGGATGTGGCCGCCTTGGCGATCTCCACGTCGCCATGGTCGGGGATCATGTTGGTGTACATGACCGGCTGCCAGGGTATGGCCGTCTGCACCGAGTTCTTCACCTCGAGCCCGCCGACGTTGAAGGTGACGAACAGCACTTTCCTCGTGACGATGTCCTGGACCTTCGTGGTGCCATGCAGCGCGACCTGCGAGGCGTAGACCTCGTCGATGGGGTACGCGGGCCGCTTCGGGTCGGTGTTCATCTTTTCGTAGAACCCGATCTCGCCGTTCTGGCTGGTGAAGAGATCGATGAGGTCCTGCGGCGACTTGCCCGCCAACAGCTCGCTCGTGATGATCGAGCCGGTGGAGCACCCCGCGATGAGGTCGCTGTTGGCGATGATCTGCGGGTACTTCTGGTAAATCTTGTTCAGTACCGACACCGACATCAGCCCTCGTATGCCACCGCCTACGAACGAGAGGATGGTGAATTTCTGCGTTTCCGCCATAGCCAACTCCTTTCAAGAGAAATGATTTCCATGAAATGACTTCCCGGCCGGGGAAGCGGAGTCTGGGCGCCTCGGGCGTTTGCCGCTACGAGTGGAATCCCGTTCAATCCAACTCTGTAATTCCGCAAACCGCGCAAGCTTTCGCAATGAAACCTTGCGCGGCAAAACTTGCTGCGAAGGTAGTCGTCTTCACGCCGCGGTCTCGCAAATCGAATCGAGCGCGTACCTTAGTTCGCGCTCTTCTTCCGGGGTCATCGCGAGCGCGAGGTTGCGGAATTCGGACTGGTAGCAAGGCAGCATCAATACGGCGGTAAGTGTGTGAACGCCGCTGCCACACGCGATGTGGTCGTGGCATGCGATGACGCTGCGATAGGTTTCGAGTGCGCGTGCGACGCGGGGTGAGGTTTGGCTTTCGGTGCCTTCTTCGCTTCTCGTGAAGATCATTGCCAGCTCCTTGCTGCGGCGCGCTTCGCGTGGCGCCGTGGGAGCACTCTATTCAGAGGAGCGCACAGCGGGGAGTAACAACATCGTCGTGAATCCTGAAGACCGTGATTTGGCTGCAAGGCGCATGAGTGCGATCATGCGCGGCACACAAACGAGGAGGTTCGCGTGGATCAAGGAGTCCGGAGGGTGTTCGTGCTTGCGCGCCCGGTGCGCGCTGCGTTGTCGGTTCCCCTGCTTGCGGCCGCGGTGCTGCTCGCGGCCTGCGGTGGTGGCGGCGGAGGTGGTGGTGGAGGCGGTGCGGTCCTGCCCATCGTCGTGGCACCTCCTCCTGCCAGTGGCGGCGGCAACCCGGGCAGCGGCAGCGGCTATCCGCATGCGTCCGAGGCCATCGGCACGGTCCGCCAGATCTACGACGGAACCCTGTCTCCAGAACTCGCCGTCAACACATACCGCAACACCGACCGGCTGTTCCCGACACGGACGATCGAGCCCGGCGGCACACCCTTCGCGCTGCCTGCGGCCGCCTCCCAGTTGACCCAGCTGAGCTTCTCGACTGGCGGCGCGACCTACAGCATGGCCGACTTCATGGCCGCCAACCGCGTGGCCGGCTTGCTGATCCTGAAGGACGGCAAGATCGCCAATGAAACCTACCAGTACGGCAACACGCAGAAGACCCGCTGGATGTCCATGTCGGTGGCCAAGTCGATCACGTCGACACTGGTCGGCCTGGCGGTAAAGGACGGCTACATCGCCAGCCTCGACGACCAGGTGGTCAAGTACGTGCCCCGGTTGGCGGGGACCGCCTACGATGGCGTCACGGTACGCAATGTGCTGATGATGGCCTCGGGCGTGAAATGGAACGAGACCTACACCGACCCTGCATCCGATCGCCGTCAGTTGCTGGAGGCACAGCTCAGCCAGAAGCCGGGTTCGGCCATGGACCTCATGAGCAAACTGCCTCGCGTGGCCACACCGGGCTCCGTGTACAACTACAGCACCGGTGAAGCGCGGGTGACCGGCGAGATCGTCTACAACGCGGTCAAGAAGCCGCTGGCGCAGTACCTGTCCGAGAAGGTCTGGTCGAAGTTCGGCATGGAAGCACAGGCCAACTGGTGGCTGGACTCGCCGGACGGCATCGAGTTCGCGGCCGGCGGCATCAGCGCGACCTTGCGCGACTACGGGCGCTTCGGCATGTTCGTCATGAACGACGGCTTTGCCGCCGGGCAGCAACTGCTGCCCACGGGATGGGTCTCGGAAGCGGGCTCTCCCAAGGTGCTGAGCACCGGCACCGCGTCGGACTACGGCTACATGTGGTGGATACCCACCAACAAGAGCAGCCAGTCCGCGGTGGACGGCGCATTCTTCGCGGTCGGGATCATGGGTCAGCAGATCTACATCAACCGCAAGGAAAAGGTCGTGATCGTCGTCTGGGGAGCACAAACCAACCCGACGGCGACCGGCATTCCAGCGGTTCCGTTCTTCGATGCGGTCGTGAACGCGCTCAAGACATAGGCGCCGCAGGTACGTCAGGCAGCCCTGCGCGGCGCGGCCCACGCCGCCAGGATTCGCACGGCTTCGCCATCCATCTTCTGCTCGGCGGGCAGCCGGCGCCGCTCGAACGGCGCGCCTGCCTCGATGCGCAGCGCCTCCACATCGATCGGATGCCGCGCTGCCACGGTCACTCCTTCAAACGCCTCGCCGGACTGCGCGAGCGAAGCCGCGTAGTAAAGCTTCGCAATACCCGCGATGTGCATCGCCGCCACGCACATCGCACAGGGCTCGCACGAGGTGTAGAGCTCGCAGCCCGACAGGTTCACGGTGCCTAGCTTGCGGCAAGCATCGCGGATGGCCTCGACCTCGCCGTGCGAGGTAGGGTCATGGTGCGCGACGGAGTGGTTGAAGCCTTCGCCGACGATCACGCCGTCCTTCACGACGACGGCGCCGAAGGGCTCGGTGCCGGGCTCCTGCAGAGCCTGGGCAGAAAGGGCCAGCGCCCGCTGCATGAAGTGTTCCTGGTACATCCTGTTCAGACCTTTCTGGTGGCCGCGCCGTCCAGCGCGGTGAGAGATGGTGCACCGGAATGCGCGGCGCGCGAATCGAACAGGCCCGCGGTAGCGGCGGCATAGCGACGCGGATCGAAACGCAGCATGAGCGGCAGCAGCGCCACCACCACCGCTGCGAGGTAGGCCCATGCGAGCGTGAAGCCGCCGATGTGCTCGCGCACCCAGCCGGTGACGAAGGGCGCGAGCGCGGCGATCATGAAGCCGACGCCTTGCATGAAGCCCGCAAGCGCGCCGGCCTGCGCCGGGTCGGGCAGGTGATCGAGCGCGAGCACCATGCACAGCGAGAACGCGCCGCCGAGGCCGAAGCCCAGCACGACAGCCACGGCTACGGCTGGCACTGGCAGTTCGAAGCTCAACGCGCAGAAGCCTGCGAGCTGCGCGACCAACATGAGCACCAGCCAGGGGCGCAGATCACGGCCGCGACTGCGGGCGATGGTTGGCATCGCGAGTGCTGAAACCACCTGCGCGGCGGTCATCAGCGCGAGCACCGATCCGCCCTGCTGCGCGGTCCATCCTTGTTGTGCATAGAAGTGCGGCAGCCACGCGACGAGGCTGGTGTAGCCGCCGTTGATGAGGCCGAAGCACGCGGCCAGCAGCCATGCACGGCGGCTGGCGAAGCAGCGCAGCCACGAGAGGCCCTGCCTTGGCGCGTCGGCAGTGAATTCCATGCGCCGCATGTTAAGCCAGTACAGCAGCGCGAAGACGGCGAGCAGCGACCAGATCGACAGGCCCGCATGCCAGTCGGGCTGCGCGCCGCCGAATGCGTGCGCCACCCACGGGCTGGCCATGGCGCCGAGGCCGCCGCCGCCCATGATGGCGGCGGAGTACAGCCCCGTCATCACGCCGATGCGCGCCGGATACGCCTGCTTCACCACGCCGGGCATCAGCGCCTGCACCAGGCCCACGCCGGCGCCGGCGAGCGCGGCGCTCCACAGCAGAGCTGCCGCGCCACCAGCCACGTATCGGCTTGCGCAAGCCAGGGCGATGGCCGCCAGCCCGAGCGCGACGCCGCCGCGGGCGCCGATGCGCTGGCCGACCGCCGCGCCCAAGAGCGAAGTGGCGCCCATCGCGAACATCGGCAGCACGGTGAGCAGCGCCACCGCATGGAAGCCGATGCCGGTCGCGAGGCGGATGGGTTCGAGCAGCGGGCTGCTCGAAGTGAGAAAGGCGCGCAGGTTCAGCGCCACCAGCACGATGACGATCGCGAAGGCGATGCCTCCGTCACGACTGCGCCCAGCCCTCACAGAGACGCCACATCCGCCAGCAGCACGCCGTTGCGCGCCACGATGCAACCGCCTGCCACCACCAGCTTGCGCACGGGGCGCGAGACCACGGCGTGCGCGACGGTCTGCGCGTCGACCAGCACCAGGTCGGCGCGGCAGCCCGCTTCGAGCCCGTAGGCTTCGAAGCCGCAGCCGCGCGCGCCCGAGTGGGTGACGGTGTCGAGCGCCACGGCGATCTCGTCGTCGCGGCGCAGGTTGTAGCGCAGGCCGATGATCATGGCGCGCTCCAGCATGTCGGGGTTGCCGTAGGGCGACCAGGTATCGCGGATGCCGTCGTTGCCGCCGAGCACGGTCACGCCGGCCTGCCTGCAGGCGATGAGCGGCGGCACGGTGCGCGAAGGCGGCGCGCTGGTGACGAGCACCACGCCGAGCTTGGCCATTCGCGCGAGCAGCGTCTCGCGCTCGCGTTCGCTCACGTCGCCGAGGCAGAAGCCATGGCTGATGGCCACCTTGCCCTGCATGCCCAGCGCTTCTGTGCGCTGCAGGATCAGGTCGAGCGAGAAGGCGCCCATGGCGCCAGGCTCGTGCAGGTGGATGTCGATCGGGCGCTGGTGCCTGTGGGCGATGCCGAACAGCACGTCGAGCGACTTGACCGGGTCGCCGTCGATGGCGCAGGGGTCGAGGCCGCCGAGCACGTCGGCGCCCATCGCCAGCGACTGGTCGAGCAGCTCGGCCGTGCCGCGCCGGCCAAGCAGGCCCGACTGCGGGAACGCGACGATCTGGATCTGCTGCAGCTTGCGCAGCGCCTCGCGCGTGCGGATGGTGCCTTCGAGATGGCGCAGGCCGGCCTGGGTGTCGACGTCGACGTGCGTGCGCAGCCGCGTGGTGCCGAGCGCGAGGAATGCCTTGGCCAGCACCAACGACTGCGCGGCCGCGTCGTGCCCGCTGGCGTGGCGGAAGGCGCGCTCGTTCTCGATCTTGTCGATGAGGTTCGTGCCGACTTCGTTGCGGTACCAGTCCATGCCCCACATGGTCTTGTCGAGGTGGGTGTGGCCTTCGACGAGGCCGGGCAGCAGCAAGGCGCCGTGGCCTTCCTCGACGGCCGCGCCGGCCGGAGCGGCAAGCTCCGGGCCGATCGCGGCGATGCGGTCGTCCTGCACCAGCACGTCGACGGGGGAGGCGCCCAAGGGGCGCACGTTGCGGATCAGGAGCGATGGCATGTGGGGCGGTCCGTTTCTCTATCTTTGTCTGGGCATCAAGCCGGTTGGGCGGCGATGGCGCGGCGGGTCGTGTTCGGGGTGAGCAGCGCCACCACGACGAACACCAGCGCATTCGTCGCCAGCGCCACGAGCCCGGTGTTGAGCGACTTGAACACGACCGGCGCGGCCGGGAACAGCGTACCCAGGTTGGAGCCGGTGGTCATCATGAAGCCGAGCACCGCGCCACCCGCCAGGATGCCGGCGAAGGCCGCATGCCTGTTGCCGAAGGGCTTCTTCATGAGGCTGAAAAGCAGCGAGGGCAGCAACTGCGTGAGCAGGCTCGAAGCGAAGATGGCCACCGACACGATGGTGGTGCCGCCGCGCAGCACGAAGTAGACCGCCACCAGCGCGAACACCGGCAGCACGCCGCGCGCCACGCGCGACACCTGCCTGTCGGTGGCGTTGGGCGCGAAGCCTTCCTTGTAGACGTTCTTGCCGATCACGGTGGATGCTGTGAGCAAAATCATCGAGCCCGGCACGAGCGCGGTGAGCACGCCGGTGCCGCCGATCACGCCGACGAACCACGGGTCGAAGGTGTGCTTCACCAGGCCGAAGAGGGCCAGGTCGACGTCGGAGCCCTTGAGCCCCGGCACCTGCAGGATGGCCGCGAAGCCCACGAGGAACAGGAAGGCGATGACCACCTGGTAAAGCGGCATCAGGATGGTGTTGCGGCGCACCGCGCTCGCGCTCTTGGCGGCGTACACCGAGGTGAGGTTGAACGGGTAGAGGTAATAGCCCAGCGCCGTCAGCAGGATGGTCGAGTTGTACCAGGTGAGGTTCAGGCCCTCTTTCGGGAACTCGAAGAAGCTGGGGTTCGCCGCCTGGATGGCGGTGAACATCGGCGTGACGCCGCCGTAGTAGTGCCACGGCAGGTAGATGCCGAGGAACACGGCGAGCGCGAGGATGAGGATGTCCTTCACGATGGCGATGCTGGCCGAGCCGTGGATGCCCGAGAACAGGATGTAGCTGACCATGACCAGCGTGCCGATCCAGATCGCCACCTGCGGCGCGATGGAGCCGTACGAGGCCTCCGACACGATGATGCCGAGCCCGCGCAGCTGGATGGTGAGCAGCGCGACCATGCCCATGAGCGCCACGATGGACACCAGCACGCCCAGCGCGCGGCTGTCGTACTTGTGAGCGAAGAAGTCCGAGAACGACACCAGCTTGTTCGCCGTGGCGTAGCGCCAGATGGCCGGCAGCATCCAGAAGGCCATCAGGTAGGCCAGGCCGCCGTAGGCCAGGATGTAGAAGGCCGGCGTGCCCTTGCTGTAAGACCAGCCGCTCGCGCCCAGGAAGGTGAAGGTGGAGAACGACTCGCCTGCCATCAGCAGGAACACCATGATGGCGCCCAGCCCGCGCCCGCCGAGCGCCCATTGCTCCAGGCTCATGGTGCGGCCGCGCCGCGCGAGCACGGCGAGCGCCAGCGCGCCGACGACGAACAGGGCAATGATGCCGAGTGCCGCGTTCATCGCGCGTCTCCAGTGGAAGAAGAAGGCGCGTCGATGTCGCCTTCGGCGCGGTCGATGACCACCATGATCAGCGAGGTCAGCACCAGCCAGCTGACGTTCCACACCATCAGGAAGGGCATGCCGAGCACGAAGGTGGGGGCGACGGAGGACAGCCATCCTCCGCTGAAGAAGGCGGCGACCGGCAGTGCGGCAAGCCATTTGGCGGATTTCATGGAGGCCTCGATTCTTGTCTCGGGTTGGGATTTTCTGTGATTTTGGTTAACCATAAAAATTAATTTGGTTAACCAAACGGAGGCGGATGGTACGGAGCACACGGGGCCGAGTCAATCCGGGGGCTTTCCCTGAGGGGTGGCACGCAGGCAATAATCCGGCTGCCTATGCCCTCCGCCGCCCGCAAATCCCCAGCGACCGCCCCCTCCCCCGAACTCACGGAAGCCGACGACGCGAACGTGGACGAACGCGTCTACGGCGCCGTCTCCAAGGCCTTGCTCAGCGGCAAGCTGCGCCCCGGCACGCCGCTGCGCGAACGCGCGCTGGCCGAGGCGCTGGGCTGCACGCGCGGCGCGGTGCGCAAGGCGCTGGCGCGGCTGGGCTCGGAAAAGCGGCTGGTGCTGGAACACAACCGTGGCGCCTTCGTGCCCAACCCCTCCATCGACGACATGCGCGGCATCTACCGCGCGCGCCGCATCGTGGAAGCGGGGCTGGTGACCACGCTCTTCGGCAATCTCTCGCGCGAGCAGGTGGCCTCGCTGCGCAAGCACGTGCAGGCGGAGCAGAAGGCCTTCAAGGAAGGCCGGCGCGAGGACGCGGTCCGGCTGGCGGGCGACTTCCACCTGCTGCTTGCGGAGATGGCGCGGAGCGAGGAGCTGCTGTCGTACATCAGGCGGCTGATTTCGAACACCGAGCTCTACAAGGCGCTGTACGACTCCGCCGAGGCAGCGAGCTGCGCACCGCGCGAGCATGAGCAGATCATCGAGGCGCTGGCCACGGGCAAGTCGCTCGACAAGGCATTGGAAGTGGCGCTGGAGCACCTCGACGAGCTGGAGCAGCGCGTGATCGCGGGCGCTGCGGCCGAGCAGGAAGTGGACCTGGCGACGCTGCTGAACGGCGGCACGAGCGGCAGCAAGCCGCACGCGCACGAGCACTGACAGCGCGCTGGGGCATCCACGCTTCGCCCGCGGCCGAAGTGTGGCGGCGCCGGCGGGGGAATGATCGGCGCACCATGCACGCATCCACACCCTCCTGCATCGACAAGCCCCGCGCCAACCCGGCCTTCGAATGGGCGCTGCTCGCGGTGCTCGCCACCTGCTGGGGCGCTTCGTACACCTTCATCAAGATCGGCGTGGCGACGATCCCGCCCGTCACGCTGATCGCGGCGCGCACGCTCATTGCCGGCTTGCTGCTGCTCGCGGTGCTTCGCATGCGCGGCGTGAAGCTGCCGAAGGAGCCCGCGACGTGGGGCCGCTTCGTGCTGCAGGCCTGCCTGAACAGCGTGCTGCCGTTCACGCTCATCGCGTGGGCGGAGCGCAGCGTCGATGCAGGCTTGGCGACCATCCTCAACTCGACATCGCCGATCTTCATCTTCCTGCTGGGGCTGGGCCTCGGCGGCTCCGACAGGCCCACGCTGCGCCGCCTGTTCGGCGTGGGTGCGGGCCTCGCGGGTATCTGCCTGATCGTGGGCTTCGAGGCGCTGAACGGGCTCGGGCATTCGCTGCTCGCGCAACTCGCCCTGGTGGCGGCCTCCGTCTGCTACGGTTGCGCCGCGATGTTCGGCCGCGTGTTCAAGGGCCTGGACCCGATGGTGCCAGCCGCCGGTTCGCTGCTGAGTGGCGCGGCCATGCTGCTGCCCGTGAGCATCCTTGTCGACAGGCCGTGGACGCTTGCGCCATCGGCCGCGTCGATGGCAGCGGTGCTGGCGCTCGCGGTGCTCTCCACGGCGCTGGCCTTCACGATCTACTTCCGGCTCATCAGGACGCTGGGGCCGATGTCGACCGCCGCGCAGGCCTATCTGCGCGTGCCCGTCGGGGTGCTGATCGGCGTGGCGTTCCTGGGCGAGCGGCTGGCGCCCACGGCGTGGGCCGGGCTGGCGTGCGTGGTGGCGGGAGTCGTCGCGATGACGATGCCCGCGCGCCGCCTCATTCGGCCTTGATGCCTCCCTTCGTGACGATCGCGCCGAACTTTGTCTCCTCGGTCTTCAGGAACGCGGCGAATTCCTTCGGGCCGATACCGATGGGGGTGACGCCGCCGTCCTCGAAATTCTTTCGCACGCCGGGGTTCGCCAGAACCTGAACCAGCGCGGCGTTCACCTGCTCGACGATTTGCGGCGGTGTTCCCCTGGGCGCGAAGATGCCCTGCCACACGGACACGTTCGCACCGCGCCATGCCGGCACGCTCGCCAGCGGCAGTGCCTCGGGCATGGCTGCCGAGGGCTTGTCCGACATCACGCCGTACACGCGCAGCTTTCCCGCCCGTGCGTGCTGCATCACCATGGACAGGGGCAGCACGGCAAGATCCAGCTGGTTGCCGCTGAGGTCGCTGATGATCTGCACGCCTGTGCGGTAGGGCACATGCACGACGTCGACGCCACCCTGCTGCTTGAGCAGCTCGCCGCCCAGGTGCAGCGAGGTGCCGACGCCGGAGCTGGCGTAGCTGTACTTGCCGGGCGCCGACTTCAGCTCAGCGTACAGCGCTTCGGTCGTCTTCGGCTGCATCGCCGGCTTGCCCACCAGCGCCAGAGGCTGGGAGCCCAGCAGGGTGACGGGCACCAGGTCAGCCAGGCCGTCGTAGCGCACGGTGGAGGGCGTGACCATCTTCGCGATGACGACGGTGCTCTCGACCGACAGAAGCAGGGTGTAGCCGTCAGGCCTGGCGCGCACCGCCTTCTCGGTGCCGATGACGCCTCCGGCGCCAGAGACGTTTTCGATGATCACCGGCTGGCCGAGGCGCGTGGACAGCTCGGGTCCGATCCACCGTGCCATGACGTCCACATTGCCGCCGGCGCTGTAGGGCACGATGAGGGTGATGGCGTGCGCGGGCCATGCGCCCTCGGCCGTGGCCGGCGGTGCCGAGGCCACGAATGCGGCGAGTGCGAGTGCCGCGAGCAGTCTGCGGCGGCGGGTTCGTTCAGCTGTTGCGGGTCGCATCACGGTTCCTTGCTTTCGGCTTCGATTGATTTCGGGGGCTCATTGCGTTGCGGCCGGCGTGCCTTCGAGCACGGCGATCTCCCGCTCGAACTCGGCGCGCAGCGCCCGCCTGGCCGGTTCGTCGAGCCAGCAGGCGTCCACCCCCGCAAGGCTGAAGGCGCGCGCCTGCTCCCATCCCCAGCCGCAGCCTTCCAGCACGGTGGCGTAGGAGTGCGCGAGGTCGGTGTGGAACATGGCGGGGTCGTCGGTGTTGAGGGTGACGGGCAGGCCGGCATCGACCATGCGCTTCACCCCCTCGATGCGCTGGCGCTGGCGCCGCACCACGCTGGTGACGCCGCAGACGCAGAAGTACACGCCACGCCCGCGGGCGCGCCGCAGGGCGTCGTCGCTGGCCAGAAGGTTGTAGCCATGGTCGAGCCGGTCGCAGCCCAGGAGCTCGATGCATGCGTCCACGTTGGAGGGCGGCGCCTCCTCCAGCGTCTGGTTGTCTTCGCAGACATGGGCTGTGCGCCGCAGGCCGGCGCGGCCGGCACGCTGGAACAGGGCCGCGAACTTCGCCGGAGGACCTTCGCGTTCGGGGCCGTCCAGGCCCACGCCGACGACCGTGTCGGAACGAAGGCCGACGATGTCGTCCATCGCGCGCTCGGCGCTGTCCAGCGGCAGGCCGCGGTCGAGAGAGGCGATCAGCAGGCCGGAGCAGCCGAAGTCGCGCTGCGCCGCCTGCAGCCCGGCGGCCAGGCCCTCGACCTGCACCCGGTACGTCACCCCGGTGGGCATGAAGTACTGCGGGTTGAAAGACATCTCGACATGGCGCGCGTTGCTGCTGCGCGCCGCGTCCTCCACGGCTTCGTAGGCCACGCATTCGAAGTCCTCGCTGGTGCGCACCGCCTGCGCGGCGATGCGCAGCACATCGATGAAGTCGTAGAAGTCGCGGTAGGTGTAGAGCGTCTCGACCGGTCTCGGCAGGGGCAGGTCGTACTTGCTCGCGAGCCGGGCGAGGGTTGCCGGGCGCAGGGTGCCGGCCATGTGGAAGTGCAGGTCGACCTTGGGAAGCCGGGCGACCCGGGCAAGCAGCCCGGGCGAGAGCGGCGCGGAGGAAACGGCGTGGGACATGGGCGGCGCGGTGTCGGTTGGATTGGAATGTGTGCCGCCACCTTATCCACGGCCGCCGGTGCCGCCCAGCGCCGCGATGTGCAGCAGGTTATGACGCCGCTGTCATGACCTGGGGCGCTGGGCCAGTTCGCGGGCGGCTGCAATCAGCTCGCCGCGCATCCACGCCATGGCCCGGTTCTTGTGCGTTCGTTCGTGCCAGACCAGGCGGTAGCGGTGCGGCTTGATCCTGGCGGGGAACGGCACGAGCGCCAGCGGGTACTGCTCCGCAAAGTCTTCGGCCAGCAGCCGCCCGGTCGAGAAGATGAGGTCGGAGCGCGCGAGGATCGCGGGCGCCATGCCGAGAAACTGGGTACGCATCGCCGTGTGCACCGAAACGCCGAGTTCCGCGAGCTGCACATCCACGATGGAGCCCTGTCCCGGGACGTGCTCCAGCGAGGACAGGTGCCGCGCGCGGCGGTAGTCGTCCAGCGTCATCGGCCGGCCCGCCAGCGGATGGTCCCTGCGCATCAGGCACACCATGGGTTCGGTCAGCAGGCTCGCCGCGCGCAGGTGGCCCGGCAGTTCGGGCCAGATGGAGATGACCATGTCGACCTCGCCGTCCGCGAGTTGCCGGTAGTGCTCGAAGTGGGACCCCAGCCCGCGCACGACCACATCGCATTCGGGCGCCTGCCGGCCCACGCGTTCGACGATGTCCGCGAAGAAGCGCCGCGGCAGGAAGTCGTAGGTTGCGATGCGAAAGCTCTGGCGAAGCTCGCGGGGTTCGACGGGCCCGGCCTCCGAAGTGAGCAGCGACATGTCGGCCAGGATGCGCCGGGTGGGCGCGACGAGAGCCTGCGCCCGCTCGGTGAGCACCATGCGGTTGCCCACCCGTATCAACAGTTCGTCGCCCGTCAGCTGGCGCAGCACCTTGAGGTGGCGGCTCAGCGCGGATTGCGCGACGCCCAACTTCGCCGCCGCCTGCGAGACGCTGGCCTCGGCCAGCAGGGCATGGAGCGAACGCAACAGCGGTTCGTCCAGCCGACGGTCATGTTCGCCAGTTTCCAGGGACACGGTGTTCACGCTGAAGAGGTGATTGGAGGGCGCCGGTTCGACGTGCCAGGCGCGGCGCGTCCGATTCTGCCCGCAAGCGGCGGCAACGCCAGGCCACGGCACTTTGCGAATTTTTTGCACCGCACCGTGCGTTCTTTATACGGCCTTGAGATGCTGCCTTCTACGCTCGCGGTCTCCTCAATTCGCGAGCTTCTTTCGAAGCCTCTTCCCGATGAACAGATCGATCCGCGCCGTGTCGACGGCGCTCGCCCTCCCTGCCCTGGCTGCCACCGTCATTGCATCGCCCGGTGCCGCGTTCGCGCAAGCGAGCCCGGACGCAGCGGCGGCACCGGCCCTCACGGGCAACGTCTCGCTCACCACGAACTACAAGTTCCGCGGCCAGGACCAGGACATGATCGGCAAGAACGACTACGCCAAGACCAAGGGCTTCAAGCCGGCCATCCAGGGCGGCCTGGACTACGCCTTCGGCGACAGCGGCTTCTACGTGGGCAACTGGAACTCCAGCGTCAACTGGCTCAAGGGCAACAGCATCGAGATGGACGTGTACGGCGGCTACAAGTTCAAGGCCGGCCCGCTGGACATGGACGTCGGTGCGCTCACCTACATCTATCCGGGCAACTCGTCGGGCAACACCACCGAGCTGTACGTCGGCGCCACCTACGCGAACGACAGCTTCGGCTCCTTCACCGCCAAGTACTCGCACACCGTGTCGAAGGACTACTTCGGCTACGCGGGCAACAAGGCCGGCTCGGGCCTGAAGGGCACGAACACGGGCTACCTGAACCTGTCGTACAGCAAGGAGATCGTGCCCAAGGTCACGCTGAAGGCCGCCGTGGGCTTCACCAACATGTCCAGCGACATCCGCAGCCTGGGCTACAAGAGCTACGTCGACTACAACATCGGCGCGAGCTACGACTTCGGCAACGGCCTGTCGCTGACCGGCTCGGTCCAGGGCGCCAACAAGAAGAACTCGTACCTCGCCGTGAGCAACCCGGGCGTGGACTACGGCTTCGGCACCTTCGGCACGACCTACTACTCGCCGAACAAGGCGCGCTTCATCCTCACGCTGACGAAGACGCTCTGATCGGCAGCGCACTCGTGCCGGCACCGACCCGACAGCGTGCTCCGTGCGCAGGGCGTCGGGTGCTCCCCGCAGCGAAATAAAGGAGGAGGCCGCAGGCCGGGGGACATTCGCGGAGGGGAGTACCCGGCGGCCTGTGCACGCGCCCTGAACGCAACCGTCAATCGATGCTGATGTTCGCCGCCTTCGCAACCTCGGCCCACTTCACACGGTTGTCGTGCACGGTCTTCTTGAACTGTGCCGGCGACTCGATGCGCACGGTGTTGCCCTGGCTCTCGAAGCGCTCGCGGATCTCGGGGGTCTCCAGCACGGCCTTCACGGCGGCGTTGAGCTTGTCGACGATCTGCGGGTCGGTGCCCTTGGGCGCGAAGATGCCGAACCAGATCGAGCTGTCGAAGCCCTTGGTACCGGGCAGGCCGCTCGACGCGATGGTGGGCACCTCCTTCACCGCGGGCACTGCCGCCGCGGTGGTCACGCCCAGCAGGCGCACCTTGCCGGCCTTGTAGTGCGGCAGCACGGTCTGCACCTGGTTCATGATGCAGCAGGTCTCGCCGCGCACCACCGAGGTGATGGCCTCGGGGCCGCCCTTGTACGGCACGTGCACCATCGTCAGGCCCAGGCGCGAGTTGAACTCGGCAAAGGCCATGTGCGTGCCGGCGCCGTTGCCTGTAGACGCATAGTTGTACTTGCCGGGGTTGGCCTTGACCAGCTCGACGAATTCCTTCAAGGTCTTGACGTTGATCACGTCGGGATTGATGGTGAGCACGTTCGACACGTCGAGCACCGGGGCCACCGGCACGAAGTCGGCCTCCACGTCGAAGGGCAGCTTCTTGTAGAGCGCGGCGTTGCTGCCGTGGGTGGCGGCGGTGCCGAACGAGAGTGTGTAGCCGTCGGGCTTCGAATGGGCCACGTAGTCGCTGGCGATGTTGCCGGCAGCGCCCGACTTGTAGTCGATGATCACCGGCTTGCCCAATTGCCTGGCCAGCGGCTCCTGGATGGCGCGGGCCACCACGTCCACGCCCGAGCCGGCCGGGAATCCCATGATCAGCGTGACGGGTTGCTGCGGCCAGTCGTGCGCGGCGTGCTGGGCGAAGGCGGCGGGCGCCGCAAACGAAGCCGCTGCCAGCAGCAACGTGTGGCGAGCGAATCGGGTGAATGGAGAATGAGCCATGGCAGTCTTTCGGTCGTTCAGTCTTTTGTCTTCAATGCAGACGGTGCAGCCGCGCATTGTGGCGCGCGGCTGATGTCCGATTCCATATGAGCTTATGCGCGACATGCAGGTATCGCGCCTGCTCCCGATAATCGACCCATGGTCCGTTCCACCCAACAACTACACGCCCCACGCGAGCCCGCGCCCCTGCGCCCGGCCGCCACGGTGCTGCTGCTGCGCGACAGCGCCGCCGGCATCGAAGTGCTCATGACCCGCCGTTCCGCCACCGCCAGCTTCGCGCCCGGTGCCTACGTGTTTCCCGGCGGCCACATCGACGAAGCCGACGAGGCCGCCAAGCGCATCGCCACGCGCCGCCCCACGCAAAGCCGCGTGCAGCGCACGCAGGCCATCGCCGCCATCCGCGAGGCCTTCGAGGAGCTGGGCATCCTGCTCGCGCACCGCCAGGCCGACGGGCTGCCCGTGAGTGCCGACGAGGTGGCAGCGATGGACCGCCGCGACACCGCCGGCACCGCCTTCGCCGACCAGTGCGCCGCGCGCGGCCTGGTGCTCGACTCCGACCGCGTCTTCACCTTCGCGCACTGGATGACCGACCGCGACCTGCCCCGCCGCTTCGACGTGCCCTTTCTGGTGGCGCGCATGCCCGAGGGACAGGTGCCCACGGCCGACGAGAGCGAGCAGTTCGAGCCCTGCTGGGTGCGCCCCGCCGATGCGCTCGCGCGCCACGAGGCCGGCAGCTTCTTCATGATCTTCCCGACCGTGCGCACGCTGCAGCGCATGGCCACCTATGCCACCGTCGACGCATTGCTCGCCGCCTGCGCCGGCGAGGCGCCGCTGTGGACCAGTTGCCCGCGCGCCGGCCTGCTCAAGGGCGAGGACGCGCGCTACATGGAGCACGAATCGCCGTACGGCGAGCTCGCCCTGGTGTGCCCCGACGGCCAGGTGCTGCACGCGCTCGACTGGCAGAGCGCAACCCCGGTGCCATTGCTGAAGAACGTGATGCGCCTGACAGCGCCCAACGCCAGCATCATGACCGGCCCCGGCACCAACAGCTACATCGTGGGCGATGCGGCCACGGGCTACATCGTGATCGACCCGGGCCCGAACGACTTCGACCACATCGGCCGGCTGTGGCGCGCCACGCATGGCGACATCCGCATGATCGTCTGCACGCACTCGCATGCCGACCACTCGCCGGGCGCGGCACCGCTGCAGGCGCTGTGCAAGAACGGCAGCAAGCCGCCGATCCTCGGGCTGGCATCGAAGCCCACGGCGCGCGCCACCGCCCGCTTCGCGCCCGAGCGTGAGCTGGCCGACGGCGAACGCCTCGTGCTCTCGGGCACCACCGAATCGGGAGAGGCCGTCACGCACACGCTGCGCGTGATCCACACGCCCGGCCATGCGGCCAACCATCTGTGCCTGGTGCTGGAGGAAGACGGCCTGCTGCTTTCCGGCGATCACATCCTCAACGGCAGCACCACCGTGATCGATCCGCCCGATGGCGACATGACGGCCTACCTCGATTCGCTGGACATGCTCGATGCGGCCTGCGAGGCCGGCGGCATCGGGTTCATCCTGCCCGCGCACGGCTACGTGATCGGCTTCGCGCGCACCGCCATCGGCATGCTGAAGGCGCACCGCCTGAAGCGCGAGGCCAAGATCGCCGCCGCGATGCGGAAGCTGCCCGAAGGCACGCCCGACGACTGGCTGCCGCTGGCCTACGACGACGTGCCGGAGCGCATGTGGCCGGTGGCTGCGCGTTCGCTGGCCGCGCACGTGGCGCGTATCCGTCAACTGGCGGCCCGATGAACGCGAGCGCTCCCGCCGAAGACGAAGGCATCCGCCTCGCCAAGCGCGTGGCCGCGCTCGCCGGCGTATCCCGCCGCGAAGCCGAGCTGCTGATAGAGAACGGCGCGGTGCGCGTGGATGGCGTGCCGCAGATGCTGCCCCAGTCGCGCGTGCTGCCGCACCAGCAGGTCGAGATCGAGGCCGGCGCCAGGCCCGAGCCCGTGGTGCCCGTCACACTTCTTCTGTACAAGCCTGCCGGCATGGCTACCGACACCGCGCACCGCCTGCTGATCGCCGGAAACCACCACGAACCCGAGCGCGCCGGACTGCGCTTCCTGCCGGCGCATGCGAAAGGCCAGCGCTGCATGACGCCGCTGGAAACAGGCGCCAGCGGGCTGGTCGCGTTCACGCAGGAATTCCGCATCGAACGCAAGCTGCAGGAAGACGCCGCCATCCTCGAGCACGAAGTGATGGTGGACGTGGCCGGCCCGGTGAGCCCAGAGGTGCTGGCGCGGCTCGAACGCTCGCCGGCGCGCGTGAGCATCGGCCGGCAGACCGACGAGCAGACCGGCCTGCGCTTCGCGCTCAAGGGCGCGCGGCCGGGGCAGATCGCCCACATCTGCGACGGCGTGAACCTGCGCATCCTGGCGATGCGGCGCATCCGCATCGGCCGCGTGCCGCTGGCGGGGCTTCAGCCGGGCCAGTGGCGCTACCTTGCACCCCACGAACGCTTCTGAAAACAACAGCAAGAACGAAGAAGAAGAAAAGCCGTCGAGAAGAGAAGACAGAGGACGACAACGACGATGCACCGCATTCATGCGGCCCGCAATTTTCAGCCCGCGGCCTCCAGGGGCCGCCCTCAGGGAGAGACTGAGTCATGAAGTTCGGAACACCGGGCGCCGCCCTCGCCTGCACCGTGCCGCTGGCACTGGTGACGGGTTGCACCTACCTCACGCCCGCGCCGCCGGCACCACCGCCGGCACCGCCACCGGCCGTGGTGTCGAAGGACGGCCTCGCACCCATCACCGAGGAGCAGGTCGAGCGCATCCGCGAGGCCATCGCCAGCAAGCCGCCGAGCCCGGCCGTGGGCAAGGTGGTGCGCAGCGCGTCGCCTACCATCGAATCCTTCGTGCGCACCGAAGGCTGCATCACCGCGCGCAACGGCGCGGTGCTCAACCCCTTTGCAGCGCCCGGGCGTCTGTTCGACGGCACCGGCTTTCAGGGCGGCCCGATGGCGGAGATGCAGTACCACGACAAGACCGCCTGCGTGACGGTGAAGCGCATCCAGAATTGGAAGATGGTCACGCCCAAGCTGCTGCGCTTCGAGGTGGTCTACGTGGGCGACGACGGCGAGGAGCGCGCCGTCAAGCGCCACGAGCTGGTGCGCCAGCCCAAGGGCGGGTGGCTGTTCACGCGCTGAGGCTTGTTGCAGCAGCTGCAGCAGCAGCCGCGCGCTTCTGCGTGCGCAGCGCGATCGCGAAAGACAGCTGCGCCACGATGCCAGCCCCCGCCAGCACGATGGCCGAGGCCAGCGCCGGGTTGCTGTGCCCCATGCCCGCGAGCGCGGTGCACAGCGCGCCCACGGCCATCTGCGTGAAGCCGTAGAGGCCCGAGGCCGAGCCGATGACCTGCGGGTTGACGCTGATCGCCTGTGTGAGCGCGGGCGGCGAGGCCATGCCCACGCCGACAGTGAAGAGGAACATGCAGGCGACGATCAGCGGCACCGAGAGACGGCCGGCGAGCGCCGCGCCGAGCAGCACGAAGGCCGCGGCCACGCTCAGCGCGTTCGAGCGGATCATGAGCCGGTCGACGCGCACGCGCGAGATCAGGTGGCTGGTGAGGAAGCTGCCGAGCCACACGCCCGACACCAGGATCGCGAGGTAGATGCCCGCCTCGTGCGCCGGCCGGTGCAGCTGGTCGACGAAGATGAAGGGCGCCGAGGCGATGAAGGCGTACATCGACGTGGTGGCGCAGCCGCCGCCGACGGAGAAGCCGAGGAAGGCCGGCGAGGCCAGCAGCTTGCGGTAGTTGCGCCCGAGTTCGCGCGCGTTCACGGCGGCGCCAGGCGCGCCGGTCTCGGGCAGCATGCGCCAGGTGAAGAGGAAGCCCACCACGCCCAGGCCGAAGAGCGCGTAGAAGATGGAGCGCCAGCCCAGTGCCGTGGCAAGCGCACCGCCGATCAGCGGCGCGAGGCTGGGGCCAACGGTGACCATCAGGTTCATCAGCGCGAGGCGGCGCGTGGCCTCCTGCGGCTCGGCCGTGTCGCGCACGATGCTGCGGCCCAGCACGAGCCCCGCGCAGCCGCCCACCGCCTGGAACAGCCGCGCCGCGATGAGCGAATGCACCTCGGGCGCGAGCGCGGCGGCAAGGCCCGCCACGCAGTAGATGCCCAGCCCGCACAGCAGCACGGGCCGCCGCCCGAAGCGGTCGGCCAGCGGGCCGTACACCAGCTGGCCCAGTGCGAGGCCGAGGATGTAGAGGCTCACCGTCATCTGCATCTGCCCGATGCCGGCACCGAGGCTCTTCGCGGCGATGGGTAGCGCGGGCACGAAGATGTGCATGGCCAGCGTGCCGCTGAAAGTGACCAGCGCGAGCAGCCACAGCGGCGCGTGCGGACGGCGTGGTGATTGCGCGGATGTCGGTGTCATTGCCTGATGCTGGCCGGCGTCGAGCCCTGCGCGAGATGGGTTTCGTCAGGCTCCCAGCCGCCGCCGAGCGCCATGAACAGCACCACCTGGTCGTCGGCCAGTTGCGCCTCGCTGGCCGCGAGCGCGGCTTCGCTGGCGGCCAGCGAGCGCTCGGCGTCGAGCGCGTCGAGGTATGCGGTGCGGCCGTTCTGGTAGAGCTGGCGCGCCTGCGCGGCGACCTTGGCGCTCTCGTCGCGCGAGGCCTGCAGCGCGGCGCGGCGGTCGAGCTCGCGTGCGTAGGTGGCGAGCGCGGTCTCGGTCTCGCGCAGCGCGGTGAGCACGGTGCCGTCGAACTTCGCGAGCGCTGCGCGCGTGCCGGCCTCGGCCTGCGCGATGCGGGCCTGCGCGACGCCGGTGTTGGGAATGGTCCAGGAGATCAGCGGGCCCAGGCTCCAGGCGAAGGTGTCCTTGCGGCCGAAGCCGTCGGCATGGCCCACCGACGAGCCAGAGAGCCCCAGCGTGACCTTCGGATAGAGCTCCGCCGTGGCCACGCCGATGCGCGCGGTCGATGCGGCGAGGCTGCGTTCGGCCTGGCGGATGTCGGGGCGGCGGCGCAGCAGCGCGGCACCGTCGCCCACCGGCAGCACGCCGGCCACGCGCGGCGGCACGGTGCAGTCGGCCACCTCGCGCGGAAAGTCCTGCGGCAGCGCGCCCGTGAGCGTGGCGAGGCGGTAGAGCGCGCCCTGGCGCTCGGCCTTCAGCGGCGGCAGCGCCGCGTTGAGCTGCTGCAGCTGCGCGCGTGCGCGGTTCGCGTCGATGGCGCCGGCGCGGCCCGCATGCTGCAGGCGGTCGGTGACGTTGACGGCGTCCTGCTGCAGCGAGACGGACTTCTGCGCGATCTGCAGCCGCAGGCCGGTGGAGCAGGCCTCGGCGTAAGCGCGCGCGGTGCCGGCCGCGACATTCACGCGAACCAGGTCGAGCGCGGCTTCAGCGGACTGCGTGCTGGCCTGCGAGGCCTCGATGGCGCGGCGAATCTGGCCGAACAGGTCGACCTGGTAGGACAGCGATGCACCCGCGCTGTAGTTGAAGGTGCTCGGCGGCTCGTAGCCCTTCTGCAGCAGCGACAGGCCCGAGACGTGGCCGAACGAAGGGCCGCCGTTGACGCCGATGGTGGGGTACTTGGCGCCGGAGGTTTCGTCCTCGATGGCGCGCTCGCGCTCCAGGTTGGCAACGGCCTGGCGCAGGTCGGTGTTGTGGGCCAGCGCCTGCTCGACCAGCTTGTCGAGCAGCGGGTCGTGATACAGGCGCCACCAGTGCGCGGGCAGCGGCGCGGCGTTGGCGGGTGCCTCGGCGAAGGGCTTGCCGGCGGCGGCCTGGCTGGCCAGCGCCTCGGGCGGCTGGTGGTAGTCGGGGCCGACCGCCGAGCAGGCCGCGAGCGCGGCGGCAGCGGCCAGCGAGGCAATGCGGAATGCGAAGCCGGTCATGTGGTTCATCCCTTCTGCGGCGCGGCGGTGGCGGCCGCTGTTTTCTGGGCCGGCTTGTTCTCCAGCACCTGAACCGTGACCGTCTGGCCCGCGACGAGGCGCGCACCCTGCGGCAGCGGGTCGAGCTTCACGCGCACCGGAATGCGCTGTGCCAGCCGCACCCAGTTGAAGGTCGGGTTCACGCTGGGCAGCAGGTTGGCGCTGGTGGAGCGGTCGTGGTCGGCGATGCCGGCGGCCACGCTCTCGACCGAGCCTTCGAGCACCGCGCCGCCGCCCATGGGGGTGACGCGCACGCGGTCGCCGAGGTGGATGCGCGGCAGCTTGGTTTCCTCGAAATAGCCTTCGACGTAGAAGGACTGCGCATCGACCAGCGCAAGCACCGGCCGGCCCGCCGCAGCGTAGCTGCCCTGGCGCAGGTCGAGGTTGGTGACGAGGCCATCGGCCGGCGCGCGCACCTGGGCGCGCTGCAGGTTGAGGCGGGCCGAGTCGAGCGCCACTTCGGCCTGCGCGACCGCCGCCTGCATCTGCTCGACGCGCGAGCGGGCCTGTTCGCGGGACTCCTTCGACACCAGCTCGTCGAGGCCGGTGTTGCGCGCGTTCTCGCGCTGGGCCTGCGCGCTCACGGCGCGCTGCGCGGCGAGCGCGGCCTGGGCCTGGCGCACGGCGAGGTCGTAGCGCGCGCGATCCACTTCGAAGAGCAGCGTGCCGGCCGCCACCGGTTGGTTGTCGTGGATGGGCACGGCGGTGACCAGGCCCGACACGTCGGGCGCGATCTGCACGACGTTGGCGCGCACGCGGCCGTCGCGCGTCCACGGCGCGAGTTCGTAGTGGTCCCACAGGCGCAGGCCGGCCCACACGGCGGCGGCCACCACGGCCAGGGTGATGAGGACGCGGCCCAGGCGCTGGGCCCACGGATTGCTGTCGTCGGGAGTTCGGGCGGCTTTCATTGGAATCTCGTTGTTGTCATTGGAGGTAGGCGCTGGCGCGGCTGAGCGCGTAGAGCAGCAGCAGGTAGAGCGCCATGTCGAAGAGGGCCGGATGCCACACCCAGCGGTAGGCGCCGGTGGCCGCGAGCAGGCGGCGCACGCCCCACAGCACGAGCAGTGCCGCGAGCGCGAGCACCATGATCCAGGGCAGGTACAGGCCGTAGAAGCTGGCTTCGCCGATCATGCGGAAGCTCCTTGTCGGGTGATGGGTGTCGCGCTCGCAAGCATCGGCGGCGCGTCGGGAAAGAGGTTGCGGCGCAGCCCCACCAGCGCGGTGACGGCCGAGCGCGATGCGGCGGAAGAAGCGGTGTCACGCGCGGCGAGCACCGCGTCGAGCGCCTCGTCGATCTGCGGCAGCAGGCCCGGCGGGCGCGGGTTCATGCGGCCCTCCGCGCGCTGACGGAAGAAGCGCGAGATGCCGCCCAGCAGCGCGGCCGAAGTGGCCAGCGGCAGTTGGGCGCGCACGCGCTGCAGCACGGCGATGTCGGCGCCCATGCGCAGGTCGCGCAGCGCGTCGTTGGCGGCCACGCCCTCGACGGTGCCGCCGGCCTGCGCGATGCGCGGCGCGAGCAGGCCGATGCGGTCGAGCATGCGCACGGCGTAGGCGTCGCTCTGCGCGTACTGCGGTTGCGAAGACGCGGCCATGTCGCCCAGCTCGCGCCAGGTGGCGCGCTGGATGCGCCGCGCGCTCCAGTCGGCGCCCACCGAACGCACCAGCCGCGTGACGCGCGCCGCGACGACCACGCCGACGATCTGGCCGACCATGCTGTTGAGAAAGCTCACGAGATCGGCACTGGCGGTGTCGTGCATCGCGAGCGTGCCGGCCACGCCGAAGATCAGCGCCATCGCGGGCATGAAATGCGTGGGGCGCGGCAGGTAAAAGCCCAGCACCAGGAAGAGCGGCGCGCAGATGAGCACCAGCATGCCGAAGTCCTGCACCGTGGGCATGAGCACCAGCACGTAGACAGCCGAGATCGGGATGGACCACAGCGTCCACTTCAGGAAGCCGTGGATCGCCGGCACCGGGTCGTCCATGGTGGCGAAGAAGCAGCAGAAGACGGCGGCCATCATGGTCGCGGCCGAGCCCATGGGCCAGCCGGTGACGATCCAGAACGCGCCGCACAGGCAGATGGCGATGACGGCGGCAAGCGCCGACAGCAGCGCCATGCCGTAGTCGCGGTGCAGCACGCGGCTGCCGAGCGCGGCCGTGCGGCGCAGCGGCGCCCCCTTCAGGCCTTCGTCGATGTCCTGGCGCAACTGGGCGCAGGCGGTCCAGCCGTCGACGAGCTCTTCGAGGCGGCCTGCGAGGCCGATGCGCAGGGCGCGGCCCCAGCGGGTCTGCGGCTCGGCGGTCGGCGGCGTGGCGCTCAATGCGTCGATGGCGCGGCGCAGGTCCTGCAGGCGGCCGCCGCGGGTCGCCGCATTGCCGGAGGCATCGGCTTCTTCGCGCAGCCACTGCGCGGCCTTGGCGAGCACTGCGGCCACGTCGGGAGCGATGGCGCCTTCGGCCTGTTCCAGCGCCAGCAGGCGGTCTTCGACAGCCGAAAGCGCGGGCGTGAGCGCGGCGACGCGGTCCTGCATCGCGCGGATGGCACCGGCGGTCCAGCGCAGGTGCGTGGTGTCGAAGGGCACGTGGGTGGAGAGCAGGCGCAGCTGGGTGATGTCGCCGGCGAGGCGGCGGCGGTCGTCGTCCAGGCGCCTGGGGTCGGCACCGTTACCGCCGCTGCGGCCGGCGGGCTGGAAGAGATCGCCCAGCCACTTGCGCGCGTCCTGCAGCGTGCGGTCGAGCAGGCCCAGCACGGTCGGCGCGAGCCCCGCAGGCAGCACGAGGCTGTGGACCAGCGTGGCGCAGAAGATGCCCAGGCCGATTTCTTCCACGCGGGCCACGGCGGTGTCGAACAGCGCGAGCGGCGTCTGCACCGACGGAAAGCCGATCAGCGCCGCCGTGTAGCCCGCGAGCATGAAGACGTAGGAGCGCGGCGTGCGGTCGAAGAGCGAGATGCACAGGCAAAGCCCCACCCACAGCGCGAGCACCAGCGTGAGCAGCTCGGGCGCGTTGGACAGCGCCGGCACCAGCAGCACGGTGGCGGTGCTGCCGATGAGCGTGCCGAGGAAACGGTAGACCGCCTTGGAACGCACCGCGCCGGCCAGCGGATGGGCGACGATGTAGGTGGTCATGAGCGCCCAGAACGGACGCGGCAGGCCGGCGCGGCTGGCGAGGTACATCGCCAGCATGGCGGCCGCGAAGCTCTTGCCGGAAAAGAGAAGCTCCGCGCGGCTGAAGCGCGGAAGAGAGAACGCGGACATCTACCCCCGCCCTTCCTGTGCCGGCGCGGAAGACGGCGGGGGGCTCTGCATCGAGCGCACGCCCATGCGCTCCTCCAGCACGGCGAACACGCGCAGGCAGGCGGCGACGTCTTCGTCGGAAACGCCCTCGAAGAGCGATGCGCGCATCAGCGTGAGCGCGGCCTCGATGGGTGCGCAGGCAGCCTTGCCGGCTTCGGTGAGATGGAGTGTCTTGGCACGGCGGTCGGCCGGGTCTTCGCGGCGTTCGACAAGGCCGGCTTCCACCAGCTGGTCGACCGAACGCACCAGCGACGGCCCCTCGATGCCCAGTGCCTCGGCCAGCACGCCCTGGCGCACGTCGCCGTTCATGCGCCCGAGCATCACGATCGGGTAGGCCAGCGTCTGCGACACGCCCACATGGGCCACCGCCTTGTCCGCCGAGGCGCGGTAGCCGCGCTGCAGCACCGCCAGCGACGTGCCGAGCCGCATCAGCGCCTGTTCGCGCGTCGGTTGGGGGGTGGTTGGGTTGCTCACGATAGCCTGCTATTAATTAGCATGCTATCAATTATACGGGTAATTACCAATCCCTGCTGGCGGCAAGGCTTGCGCCCGCCCGGGCCGGGGCCGAAGGCGCAAAAACGCGAAAAAGGGGAAGGAAGAAAAGTGTGAAGCTCGCCGATAAGCCGGATTCTGTGCACCGCAGGCCCCTTGCGGAACCTGCGGCGTGACCGCCATTACTCTGGGCCGCCTGTCACCAGACGGCTCGATGCCACCTACCCGCCAGCTCAGCGGAACCACCTCGATACTGGCCTACTTGGTGTTGCTGCGCGCAGAGATTGCCCGTTTCACCCGAACTCAATCGGCTCGTCTCTGTTGCTCTGATCCTCACCTCACGGTGGAGAGTCGTTAACTCCTGCGCTGTCCTGTGCAGTCCGGACGTTCCTCCAGTGCGGCCTTTCGGCACTTGCACCAGCGGCGGTCTGGCGTGCTTCACGGGGTGGATTATCGCCTGTGCCCGGGCGCGCTTTCGGGCTGGTCTCACAATGCGCGCTGTCCGTCCGACAAACGCATCGATCCAAGGAGATTGCATCCATGAAGGCCCAGAACATCCTCCAGACCATCGGCAACACGCCGCACATCCGCATCAACCGCCTGTTCGGCAATGCGAAGCAGCAGGTCTGGATCAAGTCCGAGCGCGCCAACCCCGGCGGCTCGATCAAGGACCGCATCGCGCTCTCGATGGTGGAAGACGCCGAGAAGAGCGGCGCGCTCAAGCCCGGCGGCACCATCGTCGAGCCCACCTCGGGCAACACCGGCATCGGCCTGGCCATGGTGGCGGCCGTCAAGGGCTACAAGCTGATCCTGGTGATGCCCGACAGCATGTCGGTGGAGCGCCGCCGCCTGATGCTGGCCTACGGCGCCACCTTCGACCTCACGCCGCGCGCCAACGGCATGAAGGGCTCCATTGCCCGCGCCGAGGAAATCGTGGCCGGCACGCCCGGCGCGTGGATGCCGCAGCAGTTCAACAACCCCGCAAACGTCGACGTGCACGTGCGCACCACGGCCGAGGAAATCGCGGCCGATTTTCCTGACGGCATCGACGTGCTCATCACCGGCGTGGGCACGGGCGGCCACATCACCGGCGTGGCGAAGGTGCTGAAGAAGAAGTGGCCGAAGCTGCAGGTGTTTGCCGTGGAGCCTGTGGCTTCGCCGGTCATCTCGGGCGGCCAGCCTTCGCCGCACCCGATCCAGGGCATCGGCGCGGGCTTCATCCCGAAGAACCTCGACACCTCGCTGCTCGACGGCGTGCTGCAGGTGGACGCGGAGCCCGCCCGCGAAATGGCGCGCCGCTGCGCTCGCGAGGAAGGCATCCTGGTCGGCATCTCCTCGGGCGCGACGCTCGCGGCCATCGCGCAGAAGCTGCCCTCGCTGGCGCCCGATGCGGTGGTGCTGGGCTTTAACTACGACACGGGGGAGCGCTATCTGTCGGTCGAAGGCTTCCTTCCCGCCTGACCCGCTATCCCTTTCATAGCACCCCTGGCGCTTAAAATCCGTGGTCTGCTTGATAACTACAAGCCCCACGCCATGCTGAGAATCTCCGAACTCAAACTCCCGCTCGACCACGCGCCCGAGGCGCTGGCCGCGCTGATCGCCAGGACGCTCGGCGTCCCGACCGAGGCGATCGCCTCCCACAACGTCTACAAGCGCAGCTTCGACGCCCGCAAGGTCGAGCTGCTCACCGTCTACATCTGCGACGTGCAACTGTCGGACGCGAAGCTCGAAGCCGCCCTGCTCGCGAAGCACGCGGGCCATCCGCACATCCAGAGCGCGCCCGACATGCGCTACACGCCGCCTGCCAGCGCGCCCGAAGGCCTGCCGACGCGGCCCGTGGTGATCGGCTTCGGCCCCTGCGGCATCTTCGCGGCGCTGATGCTCGCGAAGATGGGCTTCAGGCCCATCGTGCTCGAACGCGGCAAGACCGTGCGCCAGCGCACCCGCGACACCTGGGGCCTGTGGCGCAAGAGCGTGCTCAACCCCGAGTCGAACGTGCAGTTCGGCGAAGGCGGCGCCGGCACCTTCTCGGACGGCAAGCTCTACAGCCAGATCAAGGACCCGCGCTTCCTCGGCCGCAAGGTGATGGAAGAGTTCGTGAAGGCCGGCGCGCCGCCAGAAATTCTTTACGTCGCGCATCCGCACATCGGCACCTTCAAGCTGGTGAAGGTGGTGGAGAACATCCGCGAGCAGATCGTGGCGCTGGGCGGCGAGATCCGCTTCGAGCAGCGCGTGACCGACGTGCACATCGAGGACGGCCATCTGCGTGGGCTCACCGTGCTCGACCAGGCCACCGGCCAGAGCAGCGAACTGCGCGCCGACCACGTGGTGATGGCGCTGGGCCACAGCTCGCGCGATACCTTCGAGATGCTGCACAAGCGCGGCGTGCACATCGAGGCCAAGCCCTTCTCCATCGGCTTCCGCGTGGAGCATCCGCAAGGCCTGATCGACCGCGCGCGCTGGGGCCGCCATGCCGGCCACCCGCTGCTGGGCGCGGCCGACTACAAGCTGGTGCATCACGCGAGCAACGGCCGCTCGGTCTACAGCTTCTGCATGTGCCCCGGCGGCACCGTGGTCGCAGCCACCAGCGAACCGGGCCGCGTGGTCACCAACGGCATGAGCCAGTACTCGCGCAACGAGCGCAACGCCAACGCGGGCATCGTGGTGGGCATCGACCCGCGCGACTACCCGGGCGACGCGCTCGCCGGCATCGCCCTGCAGCGAGAGCTCGAAAGCAACGCCTTCGTGCTCGGCGGCGGCGACTACCGCGCGCCCGGCCAGCTGGTGGGCGACTTCATCGCCGGCAAGCCCTCCACCGAGCTCGGCAGCGTGATCCCCTCGTACAAGCCGGGTGTGACGCCGACCGACCTGCACAAGGCCCTGCCCGCCTACGCCATCGAGGCGATGCGCGAGGCCTTCCCCGCCTTCGGCCGCAAGATCAAGGGCTTCGACACGCACGACGCGGTGCTCACCGGCGTCGAGACGCGCACCTCGTCGCCCATCAAGATCACGCGCGGCGACGACTTCCAGAGCCTCAACGTGCGCGGCCTGTACCCCGCCGGTGAAGGCGCGAGCTACGCGGGCGGCATCCTGTCGGCCGGCGTGGACGGCATCAAGGTGGCCGAGGCCGTGGCGCGCAGCGTGCTGGCCGAGTCGGAGCGCGAACGCACCGCGAGCGTCTGATGCAGCAGTCGTCCTTCCGCTTCGAGCGCCCCACGCCCGGCCACCTGATCGCCGCCACGCTGGCGATGGCCGCCGTGGTGCTCGCCTCCAACATCCTCGTGCAGTTCGCCATCAACGACTGGCTGACCTGGGGCGCCTTCACCTATCCGGTGGCCTACCTCGTGAGCGATCTCGTCAACCGGCGCTTCGGCCCCGGCATGGCGCGGCGCGTGGCGTGGGTGGGCTTCGCGGTGGCGGTGGGCGTGTCGCTGCTGTTGGCGCCGGTGCGCATCGCGGCCGCCTCGGGGCTGGCCTTCATCGCATCGCAGCTGCTCGACATCGGCGTCTTCGACCGCCTGCGCCGCGGCCTCTGGTGGCGCGCGCCGCTGGTCGCCACGGTGATCGCCGCGGTGCTCGACAGCATCGTGTTCTGGGGCATCGCCTTCGCGGGCACCGAAGGCCCGTGGTTCACCTGGGCGCTGGGCGACCTCGCGGTGAAGCTGGCCGTGGGCGTACTCATGCTGCTGCCTTTCCGGCTGCTGATCGGCCGCCAGGCCGCACGCGCTTCGGCGGCGGCAGGCTGACGACGACGACGACCACAGAAACGACAATGCGCCCAGCACCCCATTCCGTCCGCCGCGCCGCATGCGCGAGCGCATTTCACTGAATTCCTTCCTGCTTTCGCGCCCTCGCGCCGAATCTCCAGAATGACCGAAGCAACCACCGCCAACCCGAACAACAAGTCGCGCCGCCCCCGTGGCGAGCGCCTCGACATGGCACAACAGCTGCAGGCCCTGCGCGCCGGCACGGACGGCGCGACGACCGCGCCTGACGAAGCTGCCGCCGGCGCCTCCTCCGCTCCCGCGCAGGCAAGGCAGCGCCCGCAGCAACGGCATCAGCAGCAACAGCGCAAGCCGAAGAAGCCGCAGCAGGCGCAGCAGGCGCAGGGCCAGCAGCAACAGTCGACGCAACAGAAGCAGCAACAACCGGCGCGCCCGCAACGCAAGGTGCACCCGGCGCTCGAACGCCTGTTCGAGCTGTACCCGAACCTCTTCGGCGCGCGCTTCCTCCCGCTCAAGCTCGGCGTGTACGAGGAACTGATCGCCCGCCACCCCGACGACTTCAAGGCCGAAGACCTGAAGGTCGCGATGGGCCTGCACGCGCGCTCCACCCGCTATCTCGAAAGCGTGGCCGCCGGCCATCCGCGCCACGACCTCGACGGCAACGTCGCCGAGCCCGTTGCGCCCGAGCACGTGCACCACGCCATCCTCGAACTGCACCGCCGCCGCTCGCAGCGCACCGGCGAAGACCTGCGCCCGCAGCTCGTGGCCCGGCTGGCCCGCGCCGTCGAAGCCTCGGGCCTCGACCGCGAGGCTTACGCCGTGCTGGTGCGCTCGCGCGACGCGAACAACAACGCCGTGCTCGACGAAGCCCTCGCCCTGCTCGCGGAACAGGCCGCCAAACGCGAGGCCCTGCTGCGCGCCTTCGAGGCCAGCGGGCGCAGCGAGAAGGAGTTCGCGGACATGTATGGCATGAACCCTGGCGAAGTGACGCGCACGCTGCAGCGTGCGCGCAGCGAGCAGGCAGCGGCAGCGCAAGCCGCCACCGCCGCACAGGCTACGGCTGCCGACGAAACCGCGGCCCCGACGCCGGACAGCACCAGCGCACAGGACTGATTTCACGGTTCGGCCGCCGGCACCAGCGCTCCCGAAACTTTTTCATACATTTCAGTTACATTCCTCCGGCCCAATTTCGGGCGGAGGAGAAAAAAATTGAAAAGAGTCATCCGGCTGCTGTTCGCAGCCGTGGCCGTTTCGATCTTCGCGAGCGGATGCGCGGTCAATCGCGCAACTGCCACCGTCGATCCCTCGGCAAACCTCGACAAGCTGCGCGTTGTGCAGGTCAAGAAGCTCGGAGGTGAGGACGGCACGGTCCAGGAACTCATCACCGGCAACCTGCGCAAGCGCGGGCTTGAGGTTGTCGACGACAGCAAGCCATCCGAACAGGTCGACGCCGTCGTGACCTACGTCGACAAATGGTGGTGGGACATCACCATGTACCTGATGGAGCTCACCGTCACGGTACGGGATCCGAAGTCCGACTTCCCGCTGGCCACCGGCAATTCGCTCCACACCTCGCTGACCCGCCTTTCGCCACCGGAAATGGTGGACGAAGTGGTCGGCAACATCTTCAAAGCATCGGAAAAGCAGAAATGATCAATCAAGCCTTTCGCCGCGCCGCTGCGCTGGCCACCCTCGCCGTTGTCGTCGTCCTCGCAGGTTGCGCCTCCCCGGCCAATCGCGATGCCATGACGGCTCCCCCCACCGCATCGAGCAAGAAGCTGCCTTATTCGCTCTCGGTCAAGACCGGTGGCGGCAACGAGACGAATCCCATGTGGAGTTCGGACATCGCCGATGACGACCTGCGCGCCGCCATCGAGAAATCGATCACCCAGTCGGCCCTGTTCAAGGAGATCGTCAAAGGCAAGAGCGGGGACTACGAGCTGTCGGTCGCGATCTCCAAGCTGACCAAGCCCTCTTTCGGCGCCGCGTTCACGGTCGACATGGAAGCGGGCTGGACGCTCATCAAGACCTCCGACAAATCGGTGGCGATGCGCCAGGTCATCAAGTCGACCTACACGGGTGGCGCGTTCGATTCGCTCGTGGGCACGACCCGCCTGCGCATGTCGGTGGAAGGTGCCGCGCGCAACAACATCAAGCAAGGCATGGCGGCCATCTCGACACTCAACCTCTGAGCGCACACCACTCACTCGCGTCGTCGAACGAAAAAGGGGCTGGTCAATCGACCAGCCCCTTTTTGTTTTTCAGTGCCTTGCGGACCGTTCAACGCTGCGCGTTCTGCAGCGCCGCAATGCGCTCTTCGATCGGCGGGTGCGTGGCGAACAGCTTGCCGATGCTGCCCGTGATGCCCATGGCTTCCACCGCCTTCGGCAGTTCGCCGGCCGGCAGGCCGCCCAGTCGGGCGAGCGCGTTGATCATCGGCTGCTTCTGGCCCATGAGCGCGGCGGCGCCGGCGTCGGCGCGGAACTCGCGGTGGCGCGAGAACCAGGCCACTACCATCGCGGCGGCGAAGCCGAGCACGATGTCGAGCACGATGGTGCTCACGTAGTAGCCGATGCCGGGCCCCGAGGAACGGTCGTCGCCGCGGCGCAGGAAGCTGTCGACGGCATAGCCGATCACGCGCGACAGGAACACGACGAAGGTGTTCATCACACCCTGGATCAGCGTCATGGTGACCATGTCGCCGTTTGCGATGTGCGCCACCTCGTGGCCGATGACGGCCTCGACCTCTTCGCGCGTCATGTTCTGCAGCAGGCCGGTGGACACCGCCACCAGCGAGGAGTTCTTGAACGCGCCAGTCGCGAAGGCATTGGGCTCGCCTTCGAAGATGCCGACCTCGGGCATGCCGATGCCGGCCTTGTCGGCGAACTTGCGCACGGTGCCGACGATCCAGGCCTCGTCGGGCGACTGGGGGTTGTCGATCATGTGCAGCCCGGTGGTCCACTTTGCCATGGGCTTGCTGATGAGCAGCGAGATGATCGCGCCGCCGAAACCCATCACCAGCGCGAAGCCGAGCAACGCGCCCAGGTTGAGCCCGTTGGCCGTGAGGAAGCGATTGACGCCGAGCAGGCTGGCGACCACGCCGAGCACCGCGACGACCATCACGTTGGTCAGGACAAACAGAAGGATACGTTTCAAGTTGAATTCTCCGTGGGGAAATCTGCCACCCAGATGAGGGCCCCGAGGCCCCCTTCAAGCCGTGTCCAAGCCGTTTTTCAGGCGGTTCGCGGCATGGAAGCCCTGGGTGTTGTGTGTGTTCTGGGAGCTCCGGTCGGCGGCAGCCGGGTGGAGCCATGATAGGAGCAAAAGTTCTAGGCTCCCGGTATTCCCCGACCGGCCAAGGGCCTGAACACCTGCGGATCGTCATAGAACCGCGCTACCTCGTTGTCCGCGCACCAGCCGGGCACGCCGAGCACCGGCAGCGGCACGAAGGGCTTGTGTTGGAGCCGAAGCGGATCGAGCATGCCCGCCACCGAGGCATCGTCGAGCGGCGCAGAGCCGCTTTCGCCGTCCGCCGGCAGCAGAACGTGCGCGGTGATCGGCTTGCGCGGCGTAACCAGCTTTTCGAGCAGCGCATGGCCGAAGAGCACCAGCCGCGCCTCGCTCCATAGCCCGCGCCGGCTGATGAACAGCGCGTGCCAGTCGCGCGCGGCCAGCGCCCGCCACAGCGCCGGCGGCGCGTCGAGCAGTGCACCGTTCTCGTCGAACAGCGTCAGCGCGTCGCGCAGCGCACCACGCGTGGCACCGACACCGTCTCGGGCGATCTCGCCGGCCTGCAGTTCGTTCAGGCGGCGCTTCGCCTGGGGAAAGGCGAGCCAAACCAGGCCGTTGAAGAAGTCGTGCAGGTTGTCACGGGTCGGGACCGTGCGGGTCCGGAAGATGTGGGCCTCGTAGGCCTGCCCGGCGGGCAGCTCGTGCTGCCTCACGAAGTCGGGTGCCGATCCGGACCTGATGCCCCGCAGCGCGGCCGCCACGCAGCCATCGTTGCGCGCAACGGTCTGCGCCGCAGCCTCGCCATCGGCGCGATAGGGCGCGAGCCAGGGCTGCGCCCAGTCGATCGCCGGCAGGGTCAAGGCGCGGGGGCGCCGGTCCAGCGGATGCGGTCCGGGTGCTGCATCAGCGCGAACTCGGCCGGAAGCTTCTCGAAGAGCTTGAGCGAGCTGCTGTTCTTGCCGAGCAGGCCGGCGGTGCGCAGGGCCTTGGCCACGTCGTTGAGCGGCACGTCCTTGCCGCTGCGCAGCGCGGGAGCTGCCTGGAGGATGAACTCGGCTGCCTCCGATGGCTGCGGCTGTTGTCGCAGTTCCTGCGGAGGCTCGGCCTTGCTGGCGGCCTTCGCCGCGGTCTTGCGCGCCGTCTTCGCCGGAGTCTTCTTCGCTGCGGGCGCTGCCTTGGCGCGCGTGGTCTTGGCAGCGGCCGTCTTCTTCGCGGGCACCGTGCGCGCTGCCGGCTTGGCGACCGCGTTGTGCGCGATGTCGGTGAAGGCGTCGTAGATGCCGATGGTTTCCTCGCCCGTCTTGCCCTGCTGGCCGATGCCGCAGACGCGGCAGCCCTTCTCGCGCAGGCGGATCACCAGCGGCGCGAAGTCGGAGTCGGAAGACACCAGCACCGCCACGTCGGGACGCTCGGCGATGGCGAGGTCGATGGCATCGACCGACAGCGCGATGTCGGTGCTGTTCTTGCCGGCCGACAGGTTCACCATCGGCCGCACCGAGAGGCGCTTGAAGAGCGCCTGCCGGTTCACCGCCATCTCGGCGTTGCAGTACGCCCGGCGCACGTGGATGGCGCCGTATTCGTCCATGGTGCGCTGCACCGCCTGCTCGATGACTTCGGCCGACACGTTGTCGGCATCGATCAGCAGCATCACGCGCAGCGTGGGGACCGTCATGCCAGCTTCCAGTTGACGGTCTCGCCGCCGCGCAGCGGCTTGAGCGTGGCGTCGCCGTAGGGCACGGTCTCGGGCACGGTCCAGCTCTCGCGCTTGAGGGTGATGGTGTCGGTGTGGCGCGGCAGATCGTAGAAATCTGGGCCGTGGAAGCTCGCGAAACCTTCGAGCTTGTCGAGCGCGCCAGCGTTGTCGAAGGCCTCTGCGTAGAGCTCGATGGCGGTGAGCGCGGTGTAGCAGCCCGCGCAGCCCAGCGCGTGCTCCTTCAGGTGCGCTGGGTGCGGCGCGCTGTCGGTGCCCAGGAAGAAGCGGTCGCTGCCGCTGGTGGCCGCCTCGACCAGCGCCACGCGGTGCGTCTCGCGCTTGAGCACGGGCAGGCAGTAGTAGTGCGGGCGGATGCCGCCGGTGAAGATGGCGTTGCGGTTGTACAGCAGGTGGTGCGCCGTGATGGTGGCGGCCGTGAAGCGGCCGGCGTCGCGCACGTAGTGGGCGCCTTCCTTCGTGGTCAGGTGCTCGAACACCACCTTGAGCTCGGGGAAGTCGCGGCGCAGCGGGATCATCACGCGGTCGACGAACACGGCCTCGCGGTCGAACAGGTCGATGGCCGGGTCGGTCACCTCGCCGTGCACCAGCAGCAGCAGGCCGTGCTTCTGCATGGCTTCCAGCGTCTTGTAGGTCTTGCGGATGTCGGTCACGCCGGCATCGCTGTTGGTGGTGGCGCCGGCCGGGTAGAGCTTGAGCGCGCGCACGCCGGCAACGGCTGCCAGCGCGATTTCCTCGGCGGGCAGGTTGTCGGTGAGATAGAGCGACATCACCGGCTCGAAGCCGGTGCCTTCGGGGACGGCGGCGCGGATGCGGTCGCGGTAGGCCACGGCCTGCGCGGCGGTGGTCACGGGGGGGCGCAGGTTCGGCATGATCAGTGCGCGGCCGAACTGGCGGGCGCTGTGGGGAACGACGGCTTCGAGGGCGGCGCCATCGCGCACGTGCAGGTGCCAGTCGTCGGGGCGGGTGATCGTGAGGGTGTCTGTCATTGCGGGCCGATTGTCGCATCGGCCCCCAGAAGGTACTCCCGCACCAGCGAACGGGCGCGGTGCAGCCGGCTCTTCACGGCGCTCGCCGGTTCGCCGAGCCGCTCGGCGATTTCCGCGATGGTCAGCTCCTCGAAATCGCGCAGCAGCACCACTTCGAGATAGTGCGCGGGCAGCGATTCCAGCGCGTGGGTCAGGTCCAGCCGCAGCGCGGCATCGCCCCGGCTGGCCAGCTGCCGCTCGGCGACCTCATCGTCGTGCGGGTCGTGGCGGAACATCGCACGCTGCAGCCTCAGGCATTCGCGCCGGATCACGGTGAAGAGCCACGACGAGAACGCCGCCGCGGCCTTCAGCCCCCGGACCTTGCGCACGATGACCAGCAGCGACTCCTGCACCGCGTCGTCGACGTCGCTGGCCTGGCAGTGCCGCCAGGCGTAGCGGCGCGCGTCGGCCTGGCAGACCGCGAGCAGGCTGGCGATGGCGGCCGGGTCGCCGGTCTGCGCGGCGTGGATCAGGCCGGTGCGGTCGGTGCCGGAGGCCATGGTTCAGCGCCCTTTTCCGTCGAGCTTGCGCCCGGCCATGGCGCACATCGGGCAGAAGCCGAACAGGCCGGTCAGCGCGAGCATGGCGCCCATGAGGGCGATGGCCACCGCGAGCCCGAAGCCGGCGGTGCTCCAGCCGATGGCGGCGAAAGCGAGGCCGGCGAGGCCCATGACGATGCGCAGCGCGCGTTCCCAGCCGGGCAGATTCTTTGCGTAGAGCATGGTGGTTCCTTCGATCCTTCTTGAGTGTTGAGGAAGACCCTCGGACATGAAGAGGCATCGAGCCCGCCAAACGGTTCGCGGGAATGCAGGAATTTTTCCATGCGAGGCAAAAGGTGCGCACGAGCGGCTACCCGTGCCGGCTGGCACATGTCGTGCTTGACCGGTTCTCCCGGACGAATCTCTCGTCCATCCATTCACCGGAGTTCCATGTGAAGCGTGCCGCCCCCGCCCTGTTCCTGAAACCCCTGGCCGCCTGCGCGGCGCTCGCCGCCACGATGCTTGCCGCGCCCCACGCGATGGCACAGGAGAAAACGCTGCGCATCGCCATGACGGCGGCCGACATTCCGCGCACGCTGGGCCAGCCCGACCAGGGCTTCGAGGGCAACCGCTTCACCGGCATCCCGATCTACGACTCGCTCACGCAGTGGGACCTGTCGAAGGCCGACGCGCCCAGCGTGCTGATTCCAGGCCTGGCCGTCTCCTGGGCGGTCGATGCCAAGGACAAGACCAAGTGGGTCTTCAAGCTGCGCCCCGGCGTGAAGTTCCACGACGGCTCGGCCTTCAACGCCGATGCGGTCGTCTGGAACGTGCAGAAGGTGCTCGACAAGGAGGCCGTGCAATTCGACCCCAGCCAGGTCGGCGTGACGGCCTCGCGCATGCCCACGCTCAGGTCGGCGCGCAAGGTCGACGACACGACGGTCGAATTCACCACCAGCGAGCCCGACGCCTTCCTGCCGATCAACCTCACGAACCTGTTCATGGCCTCGCCCGCCCACTGGCAGAAGAAGTTCGACGCGGCCGCCGGCGCCACGCCCGCCGACAAGGCCAAGGCCGCCTGGACCGCCTTCGCCGCCGACCCCGCCGGCTCGGGCCCGTTCAAGGTCACGCGCTTCGTGGCGCGCGAACGGCTGGAGCTGGCCGCCAACAAGGCGTACTGGGACGCCAGGCGCGTGCCGAAGATCGACAAGGTCGTGCTGCTGCCCATGCCCGAGGCCAATGCGCGCACCGCTGCGCTGCTGGGCGGCCAGGTCGACTGGATCGAGGCGCCCGCGCCCGACGCCATGGCGCAGATCACGCAGCGCGGCTTCAAGATCTATTCGAACGCGCAGCCCCACGTGTGGCCCTGGCAGCTCTCGTTCGCCGAAGGCTCGCCCTGGCTCGACAAGCGCGTGCGCCAGGCCGCCAACCTGTGCATCGACCGCGGCGGCATGAAGCAGCTGCTGGGCGGCATGATGGCCGAGCCCAAGGGCACGGTGCCGCCGGGCCACCCGTGGTTCGGCAAGCCCACCTTCGACATCAAGTACGACGTGAAGGCCGCGCAGGCGCTGATGACGCAGGCCGGCTACTCGGCCGCCAAGCCGATCAAGGTGAAGGTGCAGATCTCGGCATCGGGCTCGGGCCAGATGCAGCCGCTGCCGATGAACGAGTTCGCGCAGCAGTCGCTCAAGCAGTGCTACTTCGACGTGCAGTTCGACGTGATCGAATGGAACACGCTCTTCACCAACTGGCGCAAGGGCGCGAAGGACCCCTCGGCCAACGGCGCCAACGCGGTCAACATCAGCTTCGCGGCCATGGACCCGTTCTTCGCGATGGTGCGCTTCGTGAGCACCAAGGCCTTCCCGCCGGTGTCGAACAACTGGGGCTACTACGGCAGCCCCGAGGTCGACAAGCTGGTGGCCGACGCGCGCACCAGCTTCGACGAGAAGGCGCGCGATGCCGCGCTGGCGAAGCTGCACGCCCACATCGTGGACGACGCGCCCTTCTTGTGGATCGCGCACGACGTGGGCCCGCGCGCCATCTCCGCCAAGGTGAAGAACGTGGTGCAGCCCAGGAGCTGGTTCATCGACATCGCCACGATGAGCATGGACTGACGAGCCCCCGATGCTCGCCTACCTGCTGCGCCGCGTGCTCTACGCCTTGCCGATCATGATCGGCGTGGCGCTCGTGTGCTTCCTGCTCGTGCACATCGCGCCGGGCGATCCGCTGGTGTCGATACTGCCGCCCGACGCCTCCGCCGAGCTGCAGGCGCAGCTGCGCGAGCTGTACGGCTTCAACCGCTCGCTGCCCGAGCAGTTCGCCATGTGGCTGTGGCGCGCGCTGCACGGCGACCTGGGCGTGTCGATCGCCAGCAACCGCGCGGTGGCCGGCGAGGTGTTCACCGCCGTGGGCAACACGCTGCGGCTCGCGGTGGTGGCCACCTTCATCGGCTTCGTGCTGGGCTGCCTCTTCGGCTTCGTGGCGGGCTACTTCCGCGGCTCCTGGGTCGACCGGGCGGCATCGGTGTTCTCGGTGCTGGGCGTGAGCGTGCCTCACTACTGGCTGGGCATGGTGATGGTGATCGTGTTCTCGTCTCAGCTCATGTGGCTGCCGGCCACGGGAGCAGGGCCCAGCGGCTCGGACGACTGGGCCTGGGACTGGGCGCACCTGCAGTTCCTGCTGCTTCCGGCGCTCACCATGTCGGTGATTCCCATGGGCATCGTCGCGCGAACGGTGCGCGCGCTGGTGGCCGACATCCTCGAGCAGGAATTCATCACGGGCCTGCGCGCCAAGGGACTCACGCACGCCGGCGTGTTCCGCCACGTGGTGAAGAACGCGGCGCCCACGGCGCTGGCGGTGATGGGGCTGCAGCTGGGCTACCTGCTGGGCGGCTCGATCCTGATCGAGACGGTGTTCTCCTGGCCCGGCACCGGCTTCCTGCTGAACTCCGCCATCTTCCAGCGCGACCTGCCGCTGCTGCAAGGCACGATCCTGGTGCTGGCGCTGTTCTTCGTCGTGCTGAACCTGCTGGTCGACGTGCTGCAGACCCTGCTCGATCCGCGCATCGCGCGGGCCTGAAGAGCCACAGGAAAAGAGAAGAAGAGAAGAGAAAAAGAAAAGAGCCCCACACCATGTCCTCCGTGCTTCCCGCCTCTTCCGCCATCGCGGCCGAGCCCCTGCCGGCGCAGCAGCGCTCGCGCGGCTACTGGGCCTCGGTCTGGCTGCGCCTGCGGCGCGACCCCGTGGCCGTCGGTGCCGCCGTCGTCGTGCTGCTGCTGATCGCGCTCGCCATCTTCGGCCCCTGGCTCGCGCCGTCGGACCCTTATCAGTCGTCGATGCTCAAGCGCCTCAAGCCCATCGGCACCGAAGGCCTGCCGCTGGGCAGCGACGAGCTGGGCCGCAACATGCTCTCGCGCCTGATCGTCGGTGCGCGGCTGTCGCTCTTCATCGGCATCACGCCGGTGCTTTGCGCCTTCGTGCTGGGCACGGTGATCGGCATCGTCGCGGGCTACGCGGGCGGCCTGACCAACACGCTCGTCATGCGCACCATCGACGTGTTCTATGCCTTTCCCTCGGTGCTGCTGGCCATCGCGCTGTCGGGCACCCTGGGCGCGGGGGTGGTCAATTCGCTGATCTCGCTGACCATCGTTTTCATTCCGCAGATCGCGCGGGTGGCCGAGAGCGTGACCACGCAGGTGCGCACGCGCGACTACGTGGAGGCGGCGCGGGCCTCGGGCGCCGGGGCCTTCACCATCGTGCGGGTGCACGTGCTGGGCAACGTGCTCGGGCCGATCTTCGTGTACGCCACCAGCCTGATCGCGGTATCGATGATCCTGGCCTCGGGCCTGTCGTTCCTGGGCCTGGGCGTGAAGCCGCCGGAGCCCGAGTGGGGCCTGATGCTCAACACGCTGCGCACTGCCATCTACGTGCAGCCCTGGGTGGCCGCGCTGCCGGGCGTGATGATCTTCGTCACCTCGATCTCCTTCAACCTCCTCTCCGACGGGCTGCGCTCGGCGATGGACAACAAGGGCGGCTAGGGGAAAAAGAATGGGAAGAATGGAAAAACCCATCGACATCGGCGGCCCCGGTCAGCCGCTGCTCACCGTCACCGGCCTGGTCAAGCACTTCCCGCTCAAGAAAGACCCGCTGGGCCGCGGTGGCGGCATGGTGCGCGCCGTGGACGGCGTCGACTTCGAAGTGCTCAAGGGCGAGACGCTGGGCGTGGTCGGCGAATCGGGCTGCGGCAAGTCGACCACCGCGCGCCTGCTGATGCAGCTGATGGAGCCCACGCGCGGCGAGGTGGTGTTCGACGGCCGCGAGGTGGGCGGGCGCGACCTGCCGCTGAAGGAGTTCCGCCGCCAGGTGCAGATGGTCTTCCAGGACAGCTACGCCTCGCTGAACCCGCGCCTCACCGTCGAGGACTCGATCGCCTTCGGGCCCCGCGTGCACGGCGTGCCCCGGCGCGAATCGGTGGAGCGCGCGCGCGACCTGCTCGCGCGCGTCGGGCTGGCGCCGCAGCGCTTTGCCGAGCGCTATCCGCACGAGCTCTCCGGCGGCCAGCGGCAGCGCGTGAACATCGCGCGGGCGCTGGCGCTGCAGCCGCGCATGGTGATCCTCGACGAGGCGGTCTCCGCGCTCGACAAGTCGGTGGAGGCGCAGGTCATCAACCTGCTGCTCGACCTGAAGGCCGAGTTCGGCCTGACCTACGTCTTCATCAGCCACGACCTCAACGTGGTGCGCTACGTGAGCGACCGCGTGATGGTGATGTACCTGGGCCAGGTGGCCGAGATCGGTCCGGCCGACGCGCTCTACGAAGCGCCCGCGCATCCGTACACGCGTGCGCTGCTGTCCTCCATGCCGTCGATGGACCCCGACCATCGCACGGAAGAAGCGGCGCTCGCGGGCGATCCGCCCAACCCCATCGATCCGCCATCGGGTTGCCGCTTTCATCCGCGCTGCGCGCTGGCCGCGCCGGTGTGCGCCAGCGTGGTGCCCGAGCGCATCGCCATCGGCTCGCGGCACGCGGCGAGCTGCCTGGTCCACGAGGCGGGCAGCGGGCATCCGATGGCCATCCAACCCCGGAGGCAGGCAGCATGAGCAACGAACCGATGGTGCGCCTGCGCGACCTCAGCGTCAGCTTCGACGGCGGCCGCAAGCCGGTGCAGGCCGTCAGCGGCGTGAGCCTCGAAGTGCAGCGCGGCGAGGTCGTCGCGCTGATCGGCGAATCGGGCTCGGGCAAGAGCGTGACCCTGCGCACCCTGCTGCGCCTGCACCCCGAGCGCCGCACCCGCATGGGCGGCACGGTGCAGGTGGACGGGCGCGACGTGCTCGCGATGTCGCAGCGCGAGCTGGCGGGCTTTCGCGGCAAGGTCGCGTCGATGATCTTCCAGGAGCCGCTGCTGGCGCTCGACCCGGTGTACCCGGTGGGCGCGCAGATCGCCGAGTCGATCCGCCGGCACGAGCCGGTCACGCAGGCCGAGGCATGGCGGCGCGCCCTGGCGCTCTTCGAGCGCGTGCGCATTCCGAGCCCCGAGCGGCGCCTGCAGGCCTATCCGCACGAGATGTCGGGCGGCATGCGCCAGCGCGCCATGATCGCGCTGGCGCTGGCCTGCAACCCCCAGCTGCTGCTGGCCGACGAGCCCACCACCGCGCTCGACGCCACGGTGCAGATCCAGATCCTGCTGCTGCTGCGCGAACTGCAGCGCGACCTGGGCCTGTCGGTGATCTTCGTCACGCACGACATCGGCGCCGCCGTCGAGGTGGCCGACCGCATCGCCGTGATGTACGCGGGGCGCATCGTCGAGGAAGGCACGGCGCGCGAGTTGATCCGCTCGCCGCGCCATCCGTACACCATCGCGCTGCTCAAGAGCCGCGCGCATGGCGCGCTGGCGCGCGGCACGCGGCTGGAAACCATCGGCGGCGCGCCGCCCGACCTCTCCGCGCTGCCGCCCGGCTGCGCCTTCGCCGAGCGATGCGCGCTGGCCGACGAGGCCTGCCGTGCCGCCCAGCCTCCAGCGGCAGAGCTCGCGCCGGGCCATCGCGTGCGCTGCATCCGCACCGATGCGGCAGCGGCCATGGCCCCCGTGCTCTCGCCGGTGCCCGCCTCCTGACAGCCAGCCTCCTCATCGACATCATTCATCGCCATGCCCCTGCACGACCCCGCCCACGCCTTCGTCCCCTACCCCGACGCCCCCGTACCGCGCGCCGCCACCGGCCCTCTCGCCGACCTGAGCTTCGCCGCGAAGGACCTGTTCGACGTTGCCGGCTATCCCACGGGCGGCGGCAACCCCATCGTGCTGGCGATGTCTGGCATCAAGACGCGCACCGCGCCGACCGTGCAGAAGCTGCTCGATGCCGGCGCGCGCTTTGCCGGCAAGACGGTGACGGACGAGCTCGCGTTCTCGATGAACGGCAACAACGCGCACTTCGGCGCGCCCGTCAACGGCGCCGCACCGCTGCGCATCACGGGCGGCTCGTCTTCGGGCTCGGCCTCTGCCGTGTCGTCCCGCCTGTGCGACTTCGCGCTGGGCACCGACACCGGCGGCTCGGTGCGCGCGCCGGCCAACCACTGCGGCCTGTACGGCCTGCGCCCCACGCACGGCCGCGTGAGCCTCGAAGGCGCGCTCGACCTCGCGCCCAGCTTCGACACCTGCGGCTGGTTCGCGCGCGACATCGGCACCTTCGCGCGCGTGGCCGACGTGCTGCTCGAAGCCGACGCCGCGCCGCTGCCCGAGCGCGTGCGGCTGCTGCGGCCCGACGACGTCTGGGCGCTGGCCGAGCCGGTGGCCGCCGACGCGCTGCAGGCCGCGGCCGACCGCGTGCAGGCCCTCCTCGGCCCCGCCACGGGCACCACGGCGGCGCTGGAATCCTTCGACACGATGTACTGGAACTTCCGCTACCTGCAGTCGCGCGAAGCCTGGCTCACCGACGGCCCGCTCATCGAACGCTACGCACCACCGCTGGGGCCGGGCGTGGCCGAGCGCTTCGCCTGGTCGCGCGAGGTCACCGACGCGCAGGTCGCCACCGCCCGCGTCTTCCGCGCCGCGTTCCGCGAGCACCTGGCCGCGCTGCTCGGCACCGACGGCGTGCTGCTGATGCCGACCATGCCCGACATCGCACCGCTGCGCAGCGACAGCGAGGCCGCGCTGGAGGACTACCGCAACCGCGCGATCCGCATGCTGTGCATCGCGGGGCTGGCGGGCTTTCCGCAGCTGTCGATGCCGCTGGCCTCGCGCGAGGGCGCGCCGCTGGGCGTTTCGCTGCTCGGGCCTGCGGGGTCGGACCGGTCGCTGATCGCGCTGGCGCAGCGGATCGCGGGCTGAAACCGGGGCTTCAGAGCCGCACGCTGCCGGCCTGGCGAAGGTGGCAGATGTCGCAATCGACACCGCTTGCGGCGCGCTCGATGACCACGAAGTCGCCCCCGTCCACCGCCAGCAGCGCGTGATGCCAGGTGCCCGGCGCGAGCACGATGCCCTGGCGCCCGTCGGTGACGAAAGCGGAGAGCTGCTGTGCCGACACAGGCGCTTCCCCCGCGCGGGCGACCACGATCACGAAGCGCCTTTCGCCCAGCGGCACGAAGGTCTGGCTGCCGAGAGCGTGGCGCTCCATCTCCGAGACCTCGTGCGGAAAGTGCCGCGACTGCGCGCGGAACAGCGCCAGCATCGGGCGGCCGCCTTCGGCGTCCAGCCGCATGTCGTCGAGCAGGTCGAAGCGACGCGCGTTGCCTGCGTTGATCGGCCGGCCCTCGCCCGCACTGTCGGCTGCAGGCGCCGCGATCACGGTACCGAAGGGCGCGAAGGCCTCGGGCGTCAGCGGCTGCGCCACGAGTGCCGCGGCGCCGTTCTGGGGAGCATCGTTCATGGGGCGATTGCAGCAGAAAGTGTGCCGTGGGCCTACGCGGGGTCGGGCATGCGGACTGCCCTGCCCCGCCGTGCAGGAGATACTGTCCGGCATGAGCATCACAGAGCAGCAGCAACCCTTGCCCATAGCCCCGGCGCTCGCCGAAGGCGGCCTCGCCGCGCTGTTCACCGCGCCCGATGGCGCCAGGGCCTTCGCCGTGCGGTGGCAAGGCGAGGTGTACGGCTATCTCAACCAGTGCCCCCATGCGGGAGGCCCGCTTGATTTCGAAGGCCAGGTGCTGGAAAGTTCAGGCCGCTTTCTGATGTGCGCGCGGCACGGCGCCATCTTCGAGCCCGACACCGGCAAGTGCGTGGGCGGCCCCTGCCGCGGCGCGCGGCTCGCGCCGGTGGCCGTGCACGCGAAGGCCGACGGCAGCGTGTGGCCTGGCGCGGCCGGTTGAAGACAAGAGAAGAGAACAGAAGACAGACAGGACAACGTTCAGGAGAAAAAGACATGCGCAACTGCAACACCCGATTCCGCACTCTCCCGCATCTGGCCCTGCCCGCCGCGGCGCTCGCGCTGGCCGGCCTCCTGGCGGGCTGCGCGGGCATGTCCTCGCCCGTCGGCAAGGGCTCCACGGGCATGAAGGTCACCTCCAGCGCCTTCGCCGACAACGGCACCATCCCGGCCGAGCACGCGGGCGCGGGCGACTGCGGCGGCAAGAACGTCTCGCCGCCGGTGGCCTGGAGCAACCTGCCGGCCAAGACCAAGTCGGTCGCCGTGCTGGTGTTCGACCCCGACGGCGCGGCCGGCCTGGGCGTGTCGCACTGGGTGGCCTACAACATCGCGGCCGAGCGGGGCGAGCTCAAGGCGGGCGAGGGTCAGGCCGGCTCCAACTTCGACTTCACCATGGGCCCGAACGTGGCCGGCGCCGCCGCCTACCGCGGCATGTGCCCGCCGGTGGGCGACCGCCCGCACCACTACGTCATGACCGTGATCGCCACCGAGCTCGCGCCGGGCAGCCTGCCCGCAGGCCTCGGCCGTGACGCGCTGCTGGCCGCGCTCAAGGGCCGCGCGCTGGGCGGCCAGAGCGTGGTGGGCCTCTACAGCCGCTGAGCCGGGTCGGCTGCGGTTAATAATTAAGAACTCAGTCCGTCGGCGCCCGTCAGCCATGACCGCGCCGCTTCCCTGAAAGCTTCATCGATGGCCCTGCCCGCCGCCACCTCCGGCTCCACGCCGGCATCACCTTCCGCCGCCGGCGACCTCGACGCCATGTTCGACCTGGCGCCGGTCTCCCTCTGGATCGAGGACTACGGCGACCTCAAGCGCAAGCTCGACGGCTGGCGCGCCGAGGGCGTCACCGACCTGGTGGCGCACCTGTCGGCCGATCCGGGCCGGGTGAGCGAATGCATGGCGCTGCTGAAGGTGCTGCGGGTCAACCAGCACACGCTCAAGCTCTTCGGCGCCGACAGCGAACAGACGCTGCTCGGCGCGCTCGACCGCGTGTTTCGCGGCGACATGTCGGCCACCGTGGTGCACGAGCTCGACCAGCTCTGGCGCGGCCAGCTCAGCTTCGAGAGCGAGACCGTCAACTACGCGCTCGACGGCCGCCGGCTCGACGTGCGCGTGCGCGCCCGCGTGCTGCCGGGCTACGAAGACAGCTGGAGCCGCGTGCTGGTGGCGCTGGACGACGTCACCGAGCGCGTGGCCGCGCAGCGCCTGCGCGACGAGAGCGCGACATACGCGCGCAGCCTCTTCGACCGCTCGCCGGTGTCGTTGTGGGTGGAAGACTTCAGCGCCGTGCGCGCGCTGCTGGAGACCATCCGCTCGCGCGGCATCACCGACTTCGCCACCTTCATCAAGGTGCACCCCGACTTCGTGACGCGCTGCATGCAGGAGATCCGCGTCATCGACGTGAACCACGAGACGCTGCGCATGTTCGGCGCGCCCGACCTGCAGACCCTGCTGGGCAACCTCTCGCGCATCTTCCGCGACGAGATGCGCGAGTCCTTCGCCGAGCAGCTGCAGGACCTGTGGAACGGCAAGACCGTGCAGCACCGCGAGGTGCTCAACTACTCGCTGTCGGGCGAGGTGCTCAACATCCACATGCAGTTCGCGGTGCAGGACGACCGCCTCGACACCTGGGACCTCGTGCTGGTGTCGCTGGTCGACATCACTGCGCGCAAGAAGGCGGAGGCCTACCTCGAATACCTCGGCAAGCACGACGTGCTCACGCAGCTGTGCAACCGCACCTACTACACCGAGGAGCTCAACCGCCTCTCGCGCAAGGGCCCGTGGCCGGTGTCGATCGTGGCCATCGACCTCAACGGCCTGAAGCAAGTCAACGACCAGGAAGGCCACGCGGCGGGCGACTCGCTGCTGCGGCGCATGGGCGAGGTGCTGGACAAGGCCGTCGACCTCCCCGCCTGGCCCGCGCGCATCGGAGGCGACGAATTCGCCGTGCTGCTGCCCATGACCGACGAGCGCGGCGCCGAGGCGATGCGCGAGCGCATCCTCACGCTGCTGGAGATGAACAACCAGTTCCACGCCGGCCAGAGCGGCCACGCCCTGAGCCTGGCCATCGGGCTGGCGACCTGCCATGGCGACGAGGCGCTGGAGGCTGCGATGCAGCGGGCGGACCGGGCTATGTATGTGGACAAGGCTCGGTATTACGAGAGCGAGCAGGCCGACCGGCGGCAGCCATAGCCATCTACAAGACCAGCCCAACCACCAGCAGTCCGTAAAGAACCGATGCCCCTTGAAGGTCTTGCCGAAGCTCTGATCCGGCCGGTGGTCGAACTGGTGCTGCAGCCCGTCGCGGAGGCCGCGATGCACCTGATCGGCTACCTCACCGGACTCGTCGTCGTTCCGGTCGCCACGCTGGGGCGCGTGGTCGTCGAGCAGCACGAGGAAGGCGTCGAAGCGATGACAGCCAAGTGGGTGCAGGCGCCCAGCGGACGCATCGTCATCAACGCGGATCTGGGCAGCATCGTGGGCTTCCTCACCTGGCTTCTGATCGGCGTGGCAGCCCTCCTGATCTACTGCGCCTCCGGGCCCTCATAGCCCGGCCCCCTCACGCGCTCCAGCACGAAGTCGATGAACGTCCGGATCGCCCGCGTGTGCTGGCGGTTGGGCATGTAGAGCATGAACATCTGCGTGCCGAAGATGGAGAGGCGCCAGTCGTCGAGCGTGGTCACCACGTCGCCCCGGCGCACGTCTTCCTGTACCACGTAGTCGGGCACGAGGCCGATGCCCAGGCCGGCGAGGATGGCCTGGCGCAGGAACAGGAAGTTCTCGGAGATGAGCGTCGGCTCCAGGATCACCTCGCGTCGCGTCTCCCCCTGGTAGGCCGACACGCGCAGCTGCCGGCCGATGACGGCGGCCGTGACCACCGGCGCGCCCTGCAGCGCGTCGAGCTGCACCGGCAGCGGGTTCTTCGCGGCGTATTCAGTGGAAGCGCAGGCCACGTAGCGCACGGGGCCCATGCCGCGCGCCACCAGGTTCTGCGGCGGCTCGGGAATCACGCGGATGGCGATGTCGACCTCGTCGCGCAGCAGGTCCTCGATGCGGTTCTCGAACACCACGTCGAGCACGATGCCGGGGTACTGGCGCTTGAAGTCGATCAGCCAGTCGGCCATGACCAGCTGCCCGTAGCCGCTGGGCACGCTCAGGCGCACGCGGCCCTGCAGGCCCTGGCCCAGCGTGGTGACCGATTCGCGCGCCGCCAGCAGCTCGGCCTGGATGGCGATGCCGTGCTGGTACAGGCGCAGGCCGATCTCGGTCGGCTCGGCGCGCCGGGTGGTGCGCCGCACCAGTTGGGCGCCCACCGAGCGTTCGAGCTGGTTCAGGTGGTAGCTGACGTTGGCGCGGGTCATCTTGAGCCGGCGCGCCGCCGCGCTCAGGTTGCCGGCATCGAGGATTTCCACCAACAGGGTGAGCGACTGGAGGTCCATGGGCCGATTGTGTCAAAAATCCTTTGACAGTCTGTCAACCGGCTATGCAATTGTCAAAGCAGTGATGCGGACCAAGAATGCGGGGTTCACCCCAGAGCCTCGGACCCGACCGGTCCGCAACGCAAGAGACAAGCGACACGCACATGGCCACCCCAACTCCCAGCCCCTCCACGTCCACCGGTCCCGTCACCTTCGAACGTCTTGGCGACGTGTTCGTGGTGACCATCGACAACCCGCCCGTCAACGCCCTGGGCGTGGACGTGCGCCGCGGCCTCGCGGCCGCCATCGACGCCGCGGAAGCCGACAGCGGCGCGCAGGCCGTGCTGCTCGTCGGCGCAGGCCGCAACTTCATCGCCGGCGCGGACATCCGCAAGTTCGGCAAGACGCCTCAGCCGCCCTCGCTGCCCGAGGTGTGCCTGAAGATCGAGAACTGCACCAAGCCGGTCGTCGCCGCCATCCACGGCGCCGCGCTCGGCGGCGGGCTGGAAGTGGCGCTGTCGGCGCACTACCGCATCGCCTCGCCCACCGCGAAGCTGGGCCTGCCCGAAGTGGCGCTGGGCCTCCTGCCCGGCTCGGGCGGCACGCAGCGCGCGCCGCGCCTGATCGGCGTGAAGCCCGCCATCGAACTCATGCTCAGCGGCCGCCATGCCGGCGCGAAGGAAGCGCTGTCGCTCGGCCTCGTCGACCGCCTGGCCACGGACGCCGACGCGCGCGCCGAAGGCATCTCCTACGCGCAGGAACTGGTCGCCGCCAAGTCCCCGGTGCGCCGCACGCGCGAGGCCGGCGCGCTGGCCGACAAGGAAGCCAGCCGCGCCGCGCTCGAGGCCGCGCGCGCCGACACCGCCAGGAAGAGCCGCGGCCTGTTCTCGCCGATGAAGATCGTGGAGGCCGTCGAAGCCGCGCTCACCCTGCCCTTCGACGAAGGCATGGCGCTGGAGCGCAAGCTGTTCCTGCAGTGCATCGACAGCCCGCAGCGCGCCGGCCTGATCCACGCTTTCTTCGCAGAGCGCGAAGTGCTGAAGGCGCCCGAGACCAAGGCCGCCAGGCCCCGCACGCTCGACTCCGCCGGCATCGTCGGCGGCGGCACCATGGGCGCGGGCATCGCGGTGGCCATGCTCGACGCGGGCCTGCCCGTGACCATGATCGAGCGCGACGACACGCAGCTCGCGCGCGGCCGCGCCAACGTCGAGAAGGTGTACGACGGCCTCATCGCCAAGGGCCGCATGACGGCCGAGGCCAAGGCGGCCGTCATGGCGCGCTTCTCCGGCTCCACGAGCTACGACGCGCTCGCCAAGGTCGACATCGTGGTGGAAGCCGTGTTCGAGGAAATGGGCGTGAAGAAGGCCGTGTTCGCCGAACTCGACCGCGTGTGCAAGCGCGGCGCGGTGATCGCCACCAACACTTCGTACCTCGACATCGACGAGATCGCCGCCAGCATCTCGCGCCCGCAGGACGTGGTGGGCCTGCACTTCTTCTCGCCCGCCAACATCATGAAGCTGCTGGAGATCGTGGTGCCCGCCAAGGTGAGCGCCGACGTGGTCGCCACCGGTTTCGAACTGGCCAAGAAGCTCAAGAAGGTGCCGGTGCGCGCCGGCGTGTGCGACGGCTTCATCGGCAACCGCATCCTGGCCGTGTACCGCCAGGCCGCCGACCACATGATGGAAGACGGCGCGTCTCCGTACCAGATCGACGAGGCGGTGCGCAACTTCGGCTACCCGATGGGCCCCTTCCAGGTGTCGGACCTCGCGGGCGGCGACATCGGCTGGGCCACGCGCAAGCGCAAGGCCGCCACGCGCGATCCGCAGGCGCGCTACGTGCAGGTGGCCGACCGCATCTGCGAGCGCGGCTGGTTCGGCCAGAAGACGCAGCGCGGCTACTACCTGTACCCCGAAGGCGCCCGCACCGGCCAGCCCGACCCCGAAGTGCTGGCCATCATCGACGCCGAGCGCGAGCGCGCCGGCATCAAGCCGCGCACCTTCACGGAAGAGGAAATCATGCGCCGCTACATGGCCGCGATGATCAACGAAGGCGCCAACGTCGTGCTCCAGCGCATCGCGCTGCGCCCGCTCGACGTGGACGTGACCTTCCTCTACGGCTACGGCTTCCCGCGCCATCGCGGCGGCCCGATGAAGTACGCCGACACCGTGGGCCTGCCCAAGGTGCTCGCAGACATCCGCGAATTCGCGAAGGAAGACCCGATCTTCTGGAAGCCCTCGCCGCTGCTGGTGCAGCTGGTGGAGCGCGGCGCCGATTTCGCCAGCCTCAATCAATCCGAGTAATCACAGAGTCAGCCGTCCAGGAGACACCCCATGCGTGAAGCCGTCATCGTTTCCACCGCCCGCACCCCGCTCACCAAGGCGCACCGCGGCGAATTCAACATCACCCCCGGCCCCACGCTGGCTGCCTTCGCCGTAAAGGCGGCGGTGGAGCGCTCCGGGCTCGACCCCGCGCTGATCGAGGACGCGATCCTCGGCTGCGGCTACCCCGAGGGCACCACCGGCCGCAACGTGGCGCGCCAGGCCATCATCCGCGCGGGCCTGCCGATCTCCATCGCCGGCACCACGGTGAACCGCTTCTGCGCCTCCGGCCTGCAGGCGATTGCCATGGCCGCGGGCCGCATCGTGGTGGACGGCGCGCCGGCCATGATCGCGGGCGGCGTCGAAAGCATCTCGCAGATCCGCTCGCGCAGCGCCACCGACTCCGGCGACAGCGGCATGGACCCGTGGATCGTCGAGCACAAGCCCGAGCTGTACATGGCGATGATCGAAACGGCCGACATCGTCGCCAAGCGCTACAACATCAGCCGCGAGGCGCAGGACCGCTTCTCCGCCGAGAGCCAGCGCCGAACCGAAGAAGCGCAGATCGCCGGCCGCTACAAGGACGAGATCGTCTCGTGCACCACCACGATGGCCGTCACCGACAAGGAGACGAAGGAAGTCAGCTACCGCGAAGTGACGGCCACCGAAGACAACTGCAACCGCCGCGGCACCACCTACGAAGCGCTCGCCAAGCTGAAGCCCGTGATGGGCGAAGACAAGTTCATCACCGCCGGCAACGCCTCGCAGCTGTCGGACGGCGCATCGGCCTGCGTGCTGATGGAAGCCAAGGACGCCGAGCGCGCCAACCTCAAGCCGCTGGGCGCCTTCCGTGGCCTCGCGCTGGCCGGCTGCGAGCCCGACGAGATGGGCATCGGCCCGGTCTTCGCCGTGCCCAAGCTGCTCGCGCGCCACGGCCTGAAGGTGCAGGACATCGACCTGTGGGAGCTCAACGAAGCCTTCGCCTCGCAGTCCATCTACTGCCAGGAGCGGCTGGGCATTCCGTCGGAGCGCCTGAACGTGAACGGCGGCGCGATCTCCATCGGCCACCCCTTCGGCATGACCGGCGCGCGCCTCGCGGGCCACGTGCTCATCGAAGGCAAGCGCCGCGGCGCGAAGTACGCGGTGGTCACGATGTGCATCGCCGGCGGCATGGGCGCTGCCGGCCTGTTCGAAATCTACTGAACGACTCTCCCCCAGGCTGCGCGCACTTCGTGTCGCTTCGCCAACCCCCTTCCGGGGGCAACACCTGCGGCCCGGCAAAGCCGGTTCCGCGGTGTTCCCGATGAATACGTCCAAACGAAACCGAGAGATACAACATGGACCTGAACTTCACGACCGAAGAAGAAGCCTTCCGCAGCGAGGTGCGCGCCTTCCTGGCGGCCAAGCTGCCGGTGCGGCTGTCCGAGAAAGTGCGCGGCGGCAAGATCCTCGAAAAGGCCGACATGCAGGAATGGCACGCCATCCTCAACGAGCGCGGCTGGCTCGCCAACCACTGGCCCGAGCAGTACGGCGGCCCGGGCTGGACGGCGGTGGAGAAGTTCATCTTCGAGAACGAATGCGCCCTGGCCTTCGCGCCGCGCATCGTTCCATTCGGCGTGAACATGCTCGGCCCGGTGCTGATCAAGTACGGCAACGAGGCGCAGAAGAAGCACTGGCTGCCGCGCATCCTCAACGGCGCCGACTGGTGGTGCCAGGGCTATTCGGAACCCGGCGCGGGCTCCGACCTCGCCGCCGTGAAGACCACCGCCGTGCGCGGCATCGACGCGCAGGGCGACCACTTCATCGTGAACGGCCAGAAGACCTGGACCACGCTGGGCCAGCACGCCAACATGATCTTCTGCCTGGTGCGCACCAACCGCGAGGCGAAGAAGCAGGAAGGCATCAGCTTCCTGCTGATCGACATGACCTCGCCCGGCGTGGAAGTGCGCCCCATCATCACGCTCGACGGCGAGCATGAAGTCAACGAAGTGTTCTTCTCCGACGTGCGCGTGCCCGCCGAGAACCTCGTGGGCGAGGAGAACAAGGGCTGGACCTGCGCCAAATACCTGCTGACCTACGAGCGCACCAACATCGCGGGCGTGGGCTTCTCGGTGGCAGCCCTGGAGCAGCTCAAGGGCATCGCGGCCACGCAAACGAAGAACGGCAAGCCGCTGGCGGAAGACCCTGCCTTCGCCGCGCGCATGGCGCGTGTCGAGATCGACCTGGAGAACATGAAGACCACCAACCTGCGCGTGATCGCGGCGGTGGCAGGCGGCGGCGTGCCCGGCGCGGAAAGCTCGATGCTGAAGATCCGCGGCACAGAGATCCGCCAGGAGATTTCTTCGCTGGCCCGCCGCGCGATGGGCGTCTATGGCCGCCCCTTCATCGCCGAGGCGCTGAAGGACGGCTACACCGGCGAGACCTTCGGCCCCGACTACGCATCGGCCGCCGCCTCGCGCTACTTCAACAACCGCAAGCTGTCGATCTTCGGTGGCTCGAACGAAATCCAGAAGAACATCATCAGCAAGATGATTCTTGGTCTGTAAAGGAGACATGCCATGAACTTCGAACACACCGAAGACCGGCGCATGCTCGCCGACAGCCTGAACCGCTTCATCAGCGAGCAGTACGCCTTCGATGCGCGCGACCGTATCGCCAAGTCGGAGCACGGTTTCAGCAAGGAAATCTTCCAGCAGTTCGCCGAACTGGGCGTGATCGGCGCGCTGTTCAGCGAGGCCGATGGCGGCTTCGGCGGCGGCGGCTTCGACATCGCCGTGGTCTTCGAGGCACTGGGTCGCGGCCTCGTGGTCGAGCCGCTGCTGGGCGCGGTGATGGTCGGCGAGGCGATCAGCGCCGCCGGCAGCGATGCGCAGAAGGAAAAGCTCGGCGACATCATCAACGGCGTGACCGTGGCGGCCTTCGCGCACGACGAGGCCGACACGCACTACGAACGCACGCGCGTGGCCACCAAGGCAGAACGCTCCGGCGACGGCTGGGTGCTGCACGGCGCCAAGGCCGTGGTGCCGCAGGGCGAGCAGGCCGACCTGTTCCTGGTCTCGGCACGCACCTCGGGCAACGTGGACGACGAGGCCGGCATCTCGCTGTTCCTCGTGCCCGCGAAGACGGCCGGCCTCACGGTGCGCGGCTGCCCCGCCATCGACGGCGGCCGCGTCGCCGAACTCGCATTCGACGGCGTGAAGCTGGGCGCCGACGCGCTGCTCGGCGCCGAAGGCCAGGGCCATGCCACGCTGGAGCGCGCCATCGGCCGCGGCGTGCTCGCGCTGTGCGCCGAGGCACTGGGCGCGATGGAAGCCGCCAAGGCCGCCACGCTGGAATACCTGCGCACCCGCAAGCAGTTCGGCATGCTGATCGGCAGCTTCCAGGCGCTGCAGCACCGCATGGCCGACCTGCTGCTGGAGATCGAACAGGCCCGCTCGGCCGTCATCAACGCGGCGGCCGCCATCGACACCGGCGACCGCCTCACGCGCGAGCGCGCGCTGTCGGCCGCCAAGTTCAGCATCGGCCGCATCGGTGCGCTGGTGGCGGAAGAAAGCATCCAGATGCACGGTGGCATTGGCATGACCTGGGAGCTGCCCCTGCCCCACTACGCCAAGCGCCTGGTGATGATCGACCACCAGCTCGGCGACGAAGACCACCACCTGCAGCGTTACATCGCCCTGGGCAAAGAGTCCGGCAAGGAGGTTGCGGCATGAGCACCGAGAACAGCAAGACGGTACTGATCTCGCAGGAAGGCGCGGTCCGCATCCTGACCAACAGCAACCCCGCCTCGCGCAACGCGATCACGCCGACGCTGTACGCCGAGCTCTCGGCCGCGCTGGCCGACGCGCAGAACGACCCCGAAGTGGGCGCCATCGTCTTCACCGGCGCGGGCGACTTCTTCTGCTCGGGCGGCGACCTCAACCTGCTGGCCAGGCGCCGAGAGCTGCCCGCGTCGGAGCGCCGCGAGAAGCTCGAAGGCCTGCACGGTCTGATCCGCGCCATTCGCGACTGCGGCAAGCCGGTGATCGCGGCCGTCGAGGGCGGCGCTGCCGGCGCGGGCCTGTCGATGGCGCTGGCCTGCGACATGCTGGTGTCGGCGCGCGACGCCTTCTTCACCGTGGCCTACGTCAAGGTCGGCCTCACGCCCGATGGCGGCGCCACCGCCTTCCTCGCGGAGTTCGTCTCGCGCCAGCTGCTGACCGAGCTGTGCCTCACCGGCGACCGCATGACGGCCGAGCGACTGAACGCGCTGGGTGCGGTCAACCGCCTCACCGACAAGGGCGCCGCGCTGGCCGAGGCCATCGCACTCGCTGCGAAGGTGGCGAACGGACCCGAGCGCGCCAGTGCCCGAATCAAGTCGCTGTGCCGCCAGGCGCACCGCGCCACGCTGGAAGAGCAACTCGACGCCGAGGCCGTGTTCATGGTCGAGTCGCAGGCGGACGCCGAAGCCGCCGAAGGCATCGGCGCCTTCCTCGGCAAGCGCAAGGCCGACTTCGCGGCGCTGCGCGGCCGGAAGCAGGACGCATCCTGACGCGGGCTGCCCGACCCGCCTTTGCGCCTCGCACGCCGTGCGGGGCTTTCTCGTTTCCAGGGAGCTGATTTCATGCCTTTGCCCAATTCATCGCTGCCGCTTGCCGGCGTGCGCGTTCTCGATCTGTCCCGCATCCTCGCGGGCCCCTGGTGCGGCATGGTGCTGGCCGACATGGGCGCCGAAGTCATCAAGGTGGAGCACCCGGGCCGTGGCGACGACACGCGCGACTGGGGCCTGCGCGTGGGCAAGACCGAAACCGCCTACTTCAACAGCGTGAACCGCAACAAGCGCTCCGTCACGCTCGACCTGCAGACGCCCGAGGGCCAGCAGCTCGCGCGCGATCTCGCCAAGCAGTGCGACGTGGTGATCCAGAACTTCAAGTACGGCGGCATCGACAAGCTGGGCCTGGGCTACGAGCAGCTCAGCAAGGAACAGCCGGGCCTCATCTACTGCTCGATCTCGGGCTACGACCGCACCGGCCCCGAGGCCGTGCGCCCCGGCTACGACCTCGTGGTGCAGGGCGAGGCCGGCCTGATGGCGCTCAACGGCGAGGCGAACCAGCCGCCGCTGAAGTTCGGTGTGGCCGCCGTCGACCTGTTCACCGGCATGTATTCGGCGCAGGCCATCCTGGCGGCGCTCTACCAGCGCGAAAAGACAGGCAAGGGCCGCCACGTGGAGATGGCGCTCTTCGACTGCGGCCTGATGATCACCGCCTATTACGGCCTCGAAGCGCTGCTCATGGGCGAAGACCCGCCGCGCTACGGCAACTCGCATCCGTCGATCGTGCCCTACGGCGTGTTCGACGCGGCCGACGGCCCGCTGGTCATCACCGTGGGCAACAACTCGCAGTTCGCGCGCTTCTGCACCGAGGTGATCGAGCGGCCCGACCTCGCGGCCGACGAGCGCTTCAAGACCAACATCCTGCGCTCGGCCAACCGCGCCGCGCTGCTGCCCGAGCTGCACGCCGAGCTGGCCAAGCGCCAGCGCGCCGACCTGCTCGCGAAGCTCACCGCAGCGGGCATTCCGTGCGGCGAGGTGCTGGGGCTGCTGGAGGCGCTGCAATCGAAGCGCGCCACCGAAGCCGGCCTGGTGACCACGCAGCCGCACCCGGTGGCCGGCACCGTCAACGTGCTCGCGCCGCCCTACCGCTTCGACGGCGAACGCCTGCCGGTGCGCAGCGCGCCGCCCACGCTGGGCGAAGGCACGCACGACGTGCTGCAGTCCCTGCTCGGCCTGTCGGATGAAAAGCTGGCGGCGCTGAAAACGAGTGGCGTCGTCTGAAGAAGACAGGCGTCCGAATTTCCAAAGTAGACAAGACTCAATGGCATCCCTCTCTCTTCGCAGCTCCCTTCGCAGTCCCGTTCGCCGCGCGCTCCTCGCACTCGCCCTGCCCCTCGTCACCGGCGCAGCCTTCGCCCAGGCCTGGCCCGCCAAGCCGATCACGCTGATCGTGCCCTTCCCGCCCGGCGGCCCCACCGACGTGGCCTCGCGCATCGTGGCGCAGAAGATGTCGGCCTCGCTCGGCCAGAGCATCGTCATCGACAACCGCAGTGGCGCCTCGGGCACCGTGGGCGCGGCCACCGCGGCACGCGCTCCGGCCGACGGCTATACCTTCGTGACGCTGGCCACGCCGACGCTGCTGGCCTCGCACCTGTACGGCCCCACCGGCTACGACATCTTCAAGAACTTCACGCCGGTGGGCAGCATCTACGACCTGCCGATCGTGCTGGTGGTCAACCCGAAGTCGCTGCCCGATGTGACCGGCGTGCAGGGCCTGATCGCCAAGGCCAAGGCCGAGGGCGGCAAGCTCAACTACACCAGCGCGGGCGCCGGCAGCTTCGGCCACCTGACGACCGAGCAGCTCAAGACCATCGGCAAGTTCGACATGCAGCACGTGCCCTATCGCGGCAGCGCGCCGGCCGTGACCGACCTGATCGGCGGCCAGGTGCCCGCGATGTTCTCCGACCTCGTGGGCGTGCTGCCGCACGTCAAGGCCGGCAAGCTGCGCGCCATCGCGGTCGGCTCCGGCCAGCGCGTGAGCCTGCTGCCCGACGTGAAGACGGTGGCCGAGCAGGGCTTTCCCGGCTTCGACGCCACCTCGTGGGGCGGCCTGCTGGCACCGGCCGGCACGCCCAAGGACATCGTCGAGCGCATGAGCGCCGAGCTGAAGAAGGCGCTGGCCGACAAGGCAGTGCAGGAGAAGCTGCAGAGCGTCGGCACCTTCGCGGCCTACCGCACGCCCGAGCAGACGGGCGTGCGCATGCGCGAGGATTTCGAGCGCTGGGGCAAGGTCATTCGCGACAACCACATCACGAACCAGTAGAACAACCGGGCCGGCAGGGCGACAGCATCAAGGAGACAAAGACATGACGCAGAAATACGAAAACAACTACAGCACCCCGGTCGGCGCACCGTTCCACCCCGCCCTTCCCGTTCGCAGCCTCGCCGACATCCACAAGCTCGAAGAGACGCCGCTGGAGCAGGCGCTCACGGCGCGCAGCACCTACGAAATCTTCCGCAACGCGGGCCATGCCTTCGGCGACAAGACCGCGCTGACCTTCCTGCGCACCGGCAACCCGGCCGACGAGCCCATTCGCTGGTCGTACGCCGAACTGCTCGCGCGCCTCCACCAGACCGCGAACATGCTGCACACGCTGGGCGTGGGCCCCGACGACGCGGTGGCGGTGCTGCTGCCTGGCTGCCTGGAGTACCACCTGGCGCTCTGGGGCGGCGAGGCGGCCGGCATCGTGCAGCCGCTGAACCCGCTGCTCACCGACGAGAAGCTGGTCGCGCTCATGACCGCCGGCCGCGCCAAGGTGCTGATCGCCTACGGCTCCGACGCCGAATCGGGCATGTGGTCGAAGGCAATGCGCCTGCGCGGCCAGGTGCCCACGCTCACTACCGTGCTGCGCGTGGCACCGCATGACGAGACGCCGGGTACTGCGGGTGTACTGCCCGAAGGCGTCGCCGAGTTCGACGTGCTGCGCGCCGCGCAACCCGACGACCGCCTCGTGAGCGGCCGCGACATCGCACCCACCGACATCGCCGCCTACTTCCACACCGGCGGCACCACGGGCGCGCCCAAGCTCGCGCGCCACAGCCACGGCGCGCAGGTGTTCACCGCATGGGCCAGCGTGCAGGTGGCGGGCATGAACGAGAACGGCATTTCCATCAACGGCTATCCGCTGTTCCACGTGGCGGGCGTGCTGCCGGCCTCGCTGTCGTCGCTGTCGGCGGGCGTGGAAGTGATCATTCCCACGCCCTCGCTGCTGCGCAACAAGGAGGTGCTGGCCAACTACTGGAAGCTGGTGGCCAAGTACCGCCCGACCTCGCTGTCGGCCGTGCCCACCGTGCTCGCGGCGCTGGCCAACGTGCCGCTGGACGGCGCGGACATTTCCTCCATCACCTACTGCCGCACCGGCGCCGCCGTGCTCGCGCCCGAGCTGGCCGCGCGCTTCGAGCGCCTCTTCGGCCTGCACGTGCACGAGAGCCTGGGCATGACGGAGATGGCCGGCATCTCGACCATCACGCCGCCGGGCGTCGACGGGCCCGCCGGCTGCGTGGGCTTTCGCCTGCCCTACATGCAGATGCGCGTGGTGGCGCTCGACGAGAACGGCAACGCCAGCGACCGCGAGATGCCGCGCGGCGAGCAGGGCATGGTGCTCTTCAAGTCGCCCAACGTGTTCTCGGGCTTCGTCGACCCGGCCGACAACGCCAAGGCCTTCACCGCCGACGGCTGGCTCGCCACCGGCGACCTGGGCTGGATCGACGACCAGGAGCGTCTCAACCTCACCGGCCGCTCGAAGGACCTGATCATCCGCAGCGGCCACAACATCGACCCCAAGACCATCGAAGACGCGCTGGGCGCGCACCCTGCCGTGCAGCTGTGCGCCGCAGTGGGCGCGCCCGACGCCTACGCGGGCGAACTGCCCGTGATCTTCGCGACGCTGGTGCCCGGCGCATCGGCGACCGAAGAAGAGCTGCTGGCCTTCACCTCGGCGCGCGTGGACGAGGCCCCGGCGCGGCCCAAGTGGGTGTCGGTGATCGGCACCATGCCGATGACCAACGTCGGGAAGATCTACAAGCCCGAGCTGCGCGCGATGGCCGCGCTGCACGTGGTGAACGCGGCCGTCGCCGAGGCCTGCGCCGAGCTGGGCGTGCCAGAAGCTGCCCTGCCCGTCGTAAAGACCGAAGGCGAGAGCCTCGTGCGCGTGCAGATCGACAGCGCTGCGGCGGGCGCGCTGGCCGCGCCGCTGCAGGAGCGGCTGCGCAAGGCGCTGGAGCCCCTGCCCTTCAAGACGCGCATCGCCGCGCAGTGACCTTTTTCAGAAACCATAGACAGAGACAAGCCATGACGACCTTCCGCCTTCCGACCCGCCGCGCGCTGCTGCTGCTGTGCGCCACCGCTTCCGTCGCCCTGCTAGGCACGCAGGCGCAGGCACAGGCCAGCTACCCGAACAAGCCCATCCGCATGGTCGTGCCCTTCGCCGCCGGCGGCGCCACCGACGTGCTCGCACGCGTGATCGGCCAGAAGATGTCGGCCGGCATGGGCCAGCCCGTCATCATCGACAACAAGCCCGGCGCGGCCGGCATCATCGGCACCGATGCGGTCGCCAAGGCCGCGCCCGACGGCTACACCATCGTGCTGGGGCTGAGCAATTCGCTCATGACCAACGAGTTCCTCTACGAGAAGCTGCCCTACGACACGGCGCGCGACCTCACGCTGGTCTACCAGATCGCGTCGGCGCCGCTGGTGCTGGTGGTGCACCCCAGCGTGCCGGCGAAGACCGGACCGGAGCTGCTGAAGTACGTCATCGCCAACAAGGGCAAGGTGGCTTATGGCTCCTACGGCGTGGGCGCCTATCCGCACCTGGCCGGCGCGCACATGAGCCTGTCGACGCAGTCGGACATGAGCCACGTCGCCTACAAGGGCGAGGCACCGATGATGCAGGACCTGATCGGCGGCCAGATCCAGATGGCCTACGCCAGCGCGCTGGTGGCCAAGCCGCACATCGATTCCGGAAAGATCCGCGCCATCGGCGTGAGCGGCGAGCGCCGCATGAGCACCCTGCCCAACGTACCCACGCTGGCCGAGCAGGGCCTGAAGGACGAGGCCTACCGCGTGACCGGCTGGCTCGCCATCGCGGCGCCCACAAAGACGCCCAAGCCCATCGTGGACCGCATCGCCGAGGAAGTGCGCAAGGCCACGCAGCAGCCCGACGTGCGCGAGCGCGTGGCGGCCATGGGCTTCGAGATCAAGGAAAGCTCGCCCGAGCTCTTCGCCACCGCCTGGAAGGCCGAGCGCCCGGTGTGGGAGCGCCTGATCAAGCAGTCGGGCGCGAAGCTCGAGTAAGCCCTCCGCTCATCCATTCATTTCTTCTTCTCTTCTTCGTCATTCAAAGGAACAGCCATGAAGGTTCTGGTGCCCGTGAAAAGGGTCGTCGATTACAACGTGAAGGTGCGCGTGAAGAGCGACGGCACCGGAGTGGACATTGCCAACGTCAAGATGAGCATGAACCCCTTCGACGAGATCGCCGTTGAAGAAGCGGTGCGGCTGAAGGAAAAGGGCGTGGTCACCGAAGTGATCGCCGTTTCGTGCGGCGATGCCAAGTGCCAGGAAACCCTGCGCACCGCCATGGCCATCGGCGCCGATCGTGGCATCCTGGTGGAGACCGCTGAAGAACTGCAGCCCCTGGCCGTGGCCAAGCTGCTGAAGGCGCTGGTCGACAAGGAACAGCCGTCTCTCATCATCCTCGGCAAGCAGGCCATCGACGACGATGCCAACCAGACCGGCCAGATGCTGGCTGCCCTGGCTGATCTTCCCCAAGCCACCTTCGCCTCCAAGGTCGAAGTCGCCGGTGACAAAGCAACGGTCACCCGTGAAGTCGACGGCGGCCTGGAAACGGTCTCCCTCACGCTGCCTGCGGTCATCACCACCGACCTGCGCCTGAACGAGCCGCGCTATGTGACGCTGCCGAACATCATGAAGGCCAAGAAGAAGCAGCTGGACACGGTCAAGCCCGAGGACCTGGGCGTGGACGTGAAGCCGCGCCTGAAGACCCTGAAGGTCGCCGAGCCGCCGAAGCGTGGCGCCGGCATCAAGGTGCCCGACGTTGCAACGCTGGTGGACAAACTGAAGAACGAAGCGAAGGTGATCTGAACATGACCGCACTTGTTATTGCCGAACACGACCACGCCAGCATCAAGCCGGCCACCCTCAACACCGTGACCGCAGCGCTGGCCTGCGGCGGCGACGTCCACGTGCTTGTGGCCGGTGCCAATGCTGCCGAAGCAGCCAAGGCAGCCGCCCAGATCGCAGGCGTTTCCAAGGTCATCGCCGCAGACAGCCCGAGCCTCGCTGAAAACCTCGCCGAAAACGTCGCCGCCCAAGTGCTCGCGATTGCAGGCAACTACAGCCACATCCTGTTCCCCTCGACCGCCAACGGCAAGAACGTCGCACCGCGCGTGGCTGCGAAACTGGACGTGGCCCAGATCAGCGACATCACCGCCGTGGTGAGCGCGGACACCTTCGAGCGTCCGATCTACGCGGGCAACGCGATTGCCACCGTGCAGAGCAGTGATGCGACCAAGGTGATCACCGTTCGCACGACCGGCTTCGATGCGGCTGCAGCCACCGGTGGCAGCGCAGCCGTGGAAACGGCTGCAGGCGTGGCTGACAGCGGCAAGAGCAGCTTCGTGGGCCGCGAGGTGACCAAGAGCGAGCGTCCCGAACTGACTGCCGCCAAGATCATCGTCTCGGGCGGCCGTGCACTGGGCAGCGCGGAGAAGTTCACCGAGGTGATGGCACCTCTGGCGGACAAGCTGAACGCGGGCCTCGGCGCCAGCCGTGCAGCCGTCGATGCGGGCTATGCCCCCAACGACTGGCAGGTGGGCCAGACGGGCAAGATCGTTGCGCCGCAGCTCTACATCGCAGCCGGTATCTCGGGCGCGATCCAGCATCTGGCCGGCATGAAGGATTCCAAGGTGATCGTGGCGATCAACAAGGACGAAGAGGCGCCGATCTTCTCGGTGGCCGACTACGGCCTCGTGGCCGACCTGTTCACGGCTGTGCCGGAACTGGTGAAGGCCGTGTAAGGGAGAGGCCGCGACGATGAAGACCCGCATCACCGAACTGCTGGGCATCCGCTACCCGATCATCCAGGGCGGCATGCAATGGGTGGGCCGCGCCGAGCTGGCGTCGGCCGTGTCGAACGCCGGGGGCCTCGGCATTCTTACCGCGCTGACGCAGCCCACGCCCGACGACCTGCGCCGCGAGATCGAGCGCACGCGCACGATGACCGACAAGCCCTTCGGCGTGAACCTCACGATCCTGCCGGCGGTGAAGCCGCCGCCTTATGCGGAGTACGTGCAGGCCATCATCGACAGCGGCGTGAAGATCGTCGAGACCGCGGGCAACAGCCCGAAGGACTTCATCGCGGCGCTGAAGGAGCACGGCGTGAAGATCGTCCACAAGTGCACCTCGGTGCGCCATGCGCTCTCGGCCGAGCGCAATGGCGTCGACGCGGTGTCGGTCGACGGCTTCGAATGCGCGGGCCATCCGGGCGAGGACGACGTGCCCGGCCTCGTGCTGCTGCCGGTGGCGGCGCGCAAGCTGCGCATTCCGATCATCGCCTCGGGCGGCATCGCCGACGGGCGCGGCATGGCCGCCGCGCTGGCGCTGGGCGCCGAGGGCATCAATATGGGCACGCGCTTCTGCGTGACGAAGGAAGCGCCGATTCACGACAACATCAAGCAGGCGCTGGTCGAGGCGACCGAGCGCGACACGAAACTGATGTTCCGCACCCTGCACAACACGGCGCGCGTGTTCCGCAACGCGATCTCCGAAGAGGTCGTGGCGACCGAGAACCGCCCGGGTGGCTGCGAGTTCGAGGACGTGCGCCCGCTGGTGGCCGGTGCGCGTGGGCGTGCTGCGCTGGAGTCGGGCGAGGTGCAGGGCGGCGTGGTCTCGGCCGGGCAGTGCATCGGGCTGATCGACGACATTCCGACTTGCGCGGAACTGCTGGAACGCATGGTGCGCGAGTGCCGGGAGCATCTGGACCGGGCTCGGGCCTGGATGGACTGAGCCTCCCGTTCGTATCCGGGGGGCGCTCAGGCCGACGGGGTACCTTGCTCCGCGAATGTCCCCCGGCCTTCGGCCTCCTCCTTTATTTCTACAGGGACTTCCCGCGACGTCAACAACTGTTCATGGGTTTTTCTGTTCCTGCCAAGCGGTCTTCGTCGTCGTTCAAAGCAGGCGTGCGGTGAGAGAAGAGGTCGCCATGAATGGACAGACTGCACATCTACAGACGGGCTTGTGTCGGCTGATGGCCGAGGCCCCAGATACGAGCCGCTCAGCAGGACTCCATTCGCTGCACGTGGTCAAGTGCCACACGAAATAAAACGAGTTCCCCTGCTGCCGGTCTGACCTGTGGAACATCTTCGAGCGCACGTCCTGGTTGAACAACTGGAAAGAGCGAATGAGTAAATGGCTACAACGCGGGCACCACCACGGCTTTGGCGGGTGCTTGTCGCGCACAGGGCATCTGCGACACATGGTGCGCATCGAACGTGGTGCCGCGCGTGAACATGGCCCACAGGATGCGCGCGTTCTTGTTGGCCAGTGCGACGGCAGCCTTCTGCCAGCCCGAGCGCGCCGTGAGCGCCAGCAACCATCGGCTGATGGGGTCGCTGCGTTTGGCCGCGCTGAACACGGCCGACTTGGCGCCCTGGATCAGCAACGTTCGCAAGTACTCGTCACCGCGTTTGGTGATGCGCCCCAGATTGGCTTTGCCGCCGCTGGAATGCTGACTGGGCGTCAGCCCCAACCAGGCGCCGAACTGGTGCGCGTTGTCGAACTGCTTGAAGTCGACCACGCTGGCCACCAACGCACTGGCAGTGATCGGCCCGATGCCGATCAACGTTGCCGCCTTCTGGGCGTTGTCGTCGTTTTGCACGTGCGCGGCGATACGCTCGTCACACCACTGCAGCTGCTTGTCCAGCGCGATCCAGTGCTCGTGCGCGCGCTGCACAGCCAGGCGCACGACGCCGGGCAGCTCGTTGCTCGCATCCTCCAGGACTTGGGGCAGAACTGCACGCAGCTTCTCGGGGCTTTGCGCAAATACCAAGCCGAACTCGGTGAGCAAGCCACGGATCTGGTTGATGCAGGCGGTGCGCTCCTTCTTGTAGCCTTCACGCAACCGGTGCACCACCAGGTGAGCCTGCTGCTCGGCGCTCTTGACCGCAACGAAGCGCATGTGTGGTCGGCTGGCGGCCTCGCAGATCGCGGCAGCGTCGTTGGCGTCGTTCTTGCCGCTCTTGCCGGCCATGCGGTATGGCGTGACCAGATGGCACGCGATGAGCCGGGCATCCAGCCCCAGCAGTCTCAGCCTGCGGGCCACGTGATGCGCACCGCCGCACGCCTCCATTGCCACCGTGCAGCCCGCAAGCAAGCTGGCGCACCACGCGAAGAAGCGATCTGGCGACATCGCTTTGGCCAGTACTCGCGTGCCCGCTTGATCCACCGCATGCACCTGATAGACACGCTTGGACAGATCAACCCCTACCCGGGTGATCGAGGCTTGTGTAATCTCCGTCATGACTTCCCCTTTCCGTATAGGTTGACGACTTCCGCAACGTCAATCTTGGTGCCTCGACACCGTCTCAGGATTGGGGAAGTCCCTTCGCATTCGCTGCGCAAGGCACCCCATCGGCCTGAGCGGTGAGCGCCGTTGCTGACTGGCACGGCGCGGCTCCCGAGGTCTGCGCTCGGCGCATTGCGGAAGCTGCATTTGTTGGCAGTCTCCGCGACTTCGTGCTGTAGCAGCAGCTACTTTGCCGGGTTCTTCTCTAGAGTGAATGCCCCTGTCACTCGATACCCCGCCAAGGGGAGCAGAAAGGCCCACGCACCAAGCCACCACCGAGATGTTTGAAGGCTGCTTGCCTCGCGGCAGGTTGTCGGTGCGAAAGCAGCGATGCAGATGCGAGGTATCAAAAGGCGACGGCCGAGGTGTAGCGAGCACCCCAGCCGTCTAACCAAGTTCGTGCACACCCCTTGGAGGAACCGCACAAAAATGGCTACCAAGACTATAGCCCGGCCAACTACGCCGGTAGCTTCCGCAGAAACCGCCCAACAAGACCCGGCGGATCTTCTTGAAAACACACTCTCTCAGCTTGAAGCTCTACTGTGGGTCTGTCACGGGGAAGAGATCGACTGGTGCAGTGGGGATGGGCCTCGGCAACTGAACAATCTGCTTTGGCTTGCGGCTGAGATGGCTCGGAAGGCGGGGGAGTTGTTTCAGATGAGTGAGAAGGCGCGGCGTGAGGCGCCTGAGGCTGGCGGGTAGGAGCTGGTCTGCGGGCCGCGTTTCGCGGCCCGCTCTGGGAAACGAGGGCTTTAAGGTTGAACAGCCGAAGCCTTCTCGATGGTGGGATCTCGGCTTGGTTGAGGTTTGTGGGGAGTCGGCCTCGGCGGTTGCCATGTGTTCCATGCTGAGCAAATCGCTCAAGCGCTGCAGCAAAATGCGGTTAATGCTGTCGGTCGCCGTAATCGGCCAAGATTCGACGGATGTAGAAGCCAACCATCTCTGACGCAAGCGGCTTGCTTGCCTACAACATCAAACACAACGCGCAGGAGGAACTTGATGGGTCTGGATATCGAACTGGTCATAGAGTCGTCTGATTCCGACTCGTTCTCTAGTCCGAGCGGGATTGCGTACTTTTCCCCACCACGTGACACCGAGACGTTCATTGCGTTAGCGGGGATGTGGGAGAAACCCTGCTTTATCCCTGCAAGAGGTTTCCCGGACCCGGCTTCATCGATGGCGGTGGCGCACTATGGACGAGTCATTGTGGATACCGTCGAGGAAGCCGACGGTTGGGGCACGGCGACGATTTCACGAGAGCTGGCCACTGAATGCCTAGAGTCAAAGCGAAGCCATGCATTGGATTACACCGGGGAATGGATATCAGCGCCACAGTACGCATATCCTGGCTGGCTTCGGCTCCATGAGTTGAAGAGTGCTCTCGAATTCTCGGGGATTCAAACGTCCCACTTATCCACCGACTTTCAACTTGCAATGGACATGATGAAAAGCATCGAGATGCATGGAAGCTTTTCGCGAATGGTATTTTGGTTTGACTACTGAGCCAGCCATCTAGGCGCTTCAGTTGTCGACGAGCGGCTTGTGAGCTCTGCCTCGGTCGCAGACATGTTTTTCCACGCCGAACTGATCGCAAGCGCAAAGGGAAATGCAGCCAGTGGCGATCTCTCACGACTGATAGTTGCCATCGCATTCAGTGCAGCAACAATAGAGCACAGTGCTTGCGGTCTCTGAGCCAAGGTGGCGAAGTGAAGCCTGGACCTAAGAACAAACGTGAGAACCCGATGTCCTTGTCGTCTTCAATGAAGTACCTCTCCGAACGTGGCGTCGTCGTCACGGAGATATCACCAGATCGGTTCTCGCTCCATGTCGAGGGCAACCACCACTCCACCTTGGCAGAAAGCTCCGAAGGCATTCTCTTTAGTTGCTGGGACTGCGCCCCTGGTCCCGGCAAGGACGACTTTCTCGTCACATTTGGCGAGCTTGATGGCGCGCTGCTGGCCGTGTGGTACTTCTACTTTGGTGAACCTGTCCGGCTGGGCGAATGGCACGTGCCCATTCATCGACATCCGTATTGGTCCTTGGGCAAGCTCGCATATCGCATCGCCAATGCTATCCATGTCACCTCAAGGCAGTTTGAGACAACTGAAGAACAGCGGCGAGGCGACCTGCTTGGGTTCGGATCATCCGCAGGGGGTCGACCTCTGTCGGAGGATAGATATGCGACAGCGCTGCGCTCGCAATTCATTGCTGGTTTGTTAGAAGCCGAGCGGCAGTTGTGCAGCGATCACTCGCCGTTCACGACCGCAAGTCATCTCTTGTCGCGCGACGTATCACGTCGTAGGAATCGTGCCGCCGTCGATCACATGCTCAGTCCCGGTGATGGACGCTGCCCGGTCTGATGCCAGGAAGGCGATCAGGTCGGCCACCTCTTTCGGGTCGGCCGGTCGTCCCAACGGTATCCCGCCAAGCGACTTCATGATGACCTGCACCGCTTCCTCGTAGCCAATGCCGGCCTCCTCGGCGATGCGCTGCGCGAGACCATTGGCAATCGGACTGGCAATCCAGCCGGGTGACACTCGAACCACTCTCACCCCTTTCGGAGAGACCTCCTTGGAGATACTCTTGCTGTAGGTATTGAGCGCGGCCTTGGCTGAAGCGTAGGCCGTGGTCGCCTCCGGTAGCGGCAGGCGGTTCTGGATCGACGTGACGTGGATGACGACGCCGCTGCCCTGAGCGACCATGCCGGGGATCAACGCACGGTCGAGCCTGACCGCCGGAAAGAGATTCAGCCCGAACTCCTTGCCCCATTCCGTGTCATCGAGCGCAGCGAACCCACCCGAGGGTGCGGAAGAGCCGCCTAGAACGTTCACAAGAATGTCGAGCCCACCGAGTTTTTGGTGCACGGCATCGACGACGGCATGAACCCCCTTCTCGGTGGTCAGGTCGGCTTCGACAAATGCGTCACTGGAAAAGTTTGAGGGCTTGGTGCGAGCCGTTGTCAGCACGCGCGCGCCCAATTCCTGGAAGAGCGCCACGGTCGCTGCGCCGGCACCTAACGTACCTCCGGTGATGAGCGCCCGCCGGCCCTGCAGTGTGAGAAACGGGGTCATGCGGACACCTCCAGCGATGTGATCAGACCGCGTGCCAGTTGAAAACGGTAGGACAGAACGACGGGGCTGCCCGGAAAGTTGCCCGTGACGTTGGCGCGCACGACATTGGAGCCGTCCTCTTGCTGGAGGTCGAACGGGACGGTCGTCGCGCCGTATTTGGCGGAAGCCTCGGCCATGAACGTCTTGATGGCGTCGATGCCGGTGTAGGTGTGACCGTCATCTTTCATGACGGCATGCGTCGTGAAGCATTTCGCCAACGCTTCGGGGTTGTGTTCGGCCGCAAAGTACGCGGCAATCGGTTCGGGAAGGTTCAAGGTGTTCATGTGTCCTCATCTCCGGCAGTTGGTGAAGGCCCAAGGATGCGCGGCGTGGCACCTATAGTGAATACCTTAGAATCCAGATTCACTGTGAAGAAAGAAATACATAATGCGTGGCTTCGAGTTCGCCGAGCTAAAAGCCTTCGTTGCAGTTGTCGAGCGGGCGAGCTTTGCCCGGGCAGCAGAGCATCTGGGCTTGTCACCTTCCGCACTCAGCCAGACCATTCGACAACTCGAGGGCCGGATCGGAGCCCGGCTTCTGAATCGCACCACGCGAAGCGTCGCGCCCTCGGCCAGCGGCGAGTTGCTCTACAAGCGCATCGCCCCGTTGTTCCGAGAGATGGATGCCGCAGTCTCCGAAGCCACCGAGGCTGCAGGCCAGACCTCTGGCACGCTTCGAATCAACACGCTGGGAATTGCAGCGAGGACCATCATCGCGCCCAGGCTTTCACGCTTTCATCAGATCTACCCCGACGTGGTGCTCGACATCGTGGTTGATGACGCGCTGGCAGATATCGTCGGTGGCCGCTTCGATGCGGGTATCCGCGTGGGTGGACGGCTCGAGAAAGACATGGTCGCTATTCGCCTCACGCCGGACTTGCACATGGTTGCCGTGGCATCTCCCGAATACCTTGCGCGCCGGGGAATGCCCAAGACGCCTTCTGATCTGCATGAACACGCATGCATCAACTGGCGGCTCCAGATGGACGGCAGGCACTATCGCTGGGAATTCGAGAAAAGGGGTAAGCGACTCGAAGTCGCGGTCGACGGCCCAGTCGTCACCAACCATGCTGACATCGGCGTGGCTGCTGCGGTGAATGGGCTGGGCATTGCCTATCACTTCGAGAGGGATGGCGTGGGCGAGCACCTGGCCCAGGGGCGCCTGGTTCAAGTCCTCGCGGACTGGTCGATTTCACGCCCCGGCCTGTTTATCTACTACCCGAGCAGGCAGCATCGACCGGCACTCCTCGGCGCGTTTATTGACTGTTTGCTCGATCGGGAACCTTCGACAGGTCCAGTTAAAACCATTCGCACAGATCGCGCATTCTGATTTCTCAAGCTAACGACTGCTATGGCGCCAATGCGCACACGCCCCGAAAGCCGCTCCAGGAGCCAGCTCCAAGCCCACCGGCTAAGGAAACCCCCGATACATGAATGGTCATGGACCCCCTAGCATCGGTAACAGTTTCCCTGTCGAGGTGTACGGAACGCGTCCCGGCGTCCGCCCGGTGACATGGCGTTCGTGCGTGCCTCACTGACCATCCTGCGATGACAACTCCACCCGAGTCCGGCCCCACGCTGGACGCCGCCAGCCCCCTTCCCCCCGACATCGAAGCCGCAGACGAACCGACCAAGGTTCCCCTTGCCATCGAGGACTGGCTCACGGTCATCATCATGGGCGCACTAGCGCTCATCACCTTTGCCAACGTCATCGTCCGCTACTTCACCGATTCTTCCTTCGCCTGGACGGAAGAGTTCTCGGTGTTCCTGATGATCATGCTGGCGCTGGTGGCCGGCTCGGCCGCCGTGGCGCGCGACCGGCACATCCGCATCGAGTACTTCTCCGAGAGCGGCTCGATGGCGCGGCGCAAGCGGCTGGCGCAGTTCGGCGCGCTGATGATCGCCGTGCTCTTCACGCTCATCGGCGCGCTCAGCATCCGCATGGTGTGGGACGACTACCGCTTCGAGGAGACGACACCCGGCATTGGCCTGCCTGCCTGGTGGTATTCGATCTGGCTGCCCATCGTGTCCTTCGCCATCGCGCTGCGGGCCGTGGGCCTCATGATCCGGCGCGGGCGCGAGACGAACTACGACTCGGACAGCAAGGGCAACGCATCGTGATAGCCACCCTGCTCTTCGTCGCCTTCGTCGTGATGATGCTGGTGGGCGTGCCCATCGGCGCCGCGCTGGGCCTGGCGGGCGCCGCCTGCATCGCGCTCGCCAACAGCGACGCCCAGTGGTTCGGCCTGCTGGCCGTGCCGCAGAACTTCTATGCGGGCCTTGGCAAATATCCGCTGTTGGCCATTCCGATGTTCGTGCTGGTCGGTTCCATCTTCGACCGCTCGGGCGTGGCGCTGCGCCTGGTCAACTTTGCCATTGCCATCGTGGGGCGCGGCCCCGGCATGCTGCCGCTGGTGGCGATTGCGGTGGCGATGTTCCTCGGCGGCATCTCGGGCTCGGGCCCGGCCAATGCGGCGGCAGTGGGCGCTGTGATGATCGCGGCCATGTCGCGCGCTGGCTACCCGGCCGCGTTCTCCGCGAGCGTGGTGGGTGCTGCGGCGGCCACCGACATCTTGATTCCGCCTTCGGTCGCCTTCATCGTCTACTCGGTGCTGGTGCCCGGCGCCTCGGTGCCGGCGCTGTTCGCGGCCGGCATGGTGCCCGGTGTGCTGGCCGGCCTGGCGCTGATGATTCCGGCCGTGCTGCTGGCACGCAAGCACAAGATGGGCGCACTCGAAGCCACGCTGCCGCGCCCGCCCTTCTGGAAGAGCTTTCGCGAAGCGACCTGGGGGCTGGCGGCGCCGGTGCTCATCCTGGGCGGCATGCGCGCGGGCTGGTTCACGCCCACCGAGGCGGCTGTGGTCGCGGTGTTCTACGGCCTCTTCGTGGGCATGTTCATCCACCGGACCATCAAGGTGCGCGACCTGTTCGTCATCTTGCGCGAGTCGGGCGAGCTCTCGGCGGTGATCTTGCTGGTGGTGTCGCTGGCGGGCATCTTCGCGTATTCGCTGTCGACGCTGGGGGTGATCGATCCGGTGACGCGCGCCATCGTGAACTCGGGGCTGGGCGAGTACGGCATCCTGGCGCTGCTGATCTTGCTGCTCATCACCGTGGGCATGTTCCTCGACGGCGTGTCGATCTTCCTGATCTTCGTGCCGCTGCTGCTGCCCATCGTGCAGTACTACAAGTGGGACCCGGTGTGGTTCGGCGTGATCCTCACGCTGAAGGTGGCGCTGGGCCAGTTCACGCCACCGCTGGCGGTCAACCTCATGGTGTCGTGCCGCATCGCGAAGGTGCGCATGGAGGAGACCGTGCGCTGGGTGGGCTGGATGCTGTTCTCGATGTTCGTGGTGATGGTGCTGGTCATCATCTTCCCCGAACTCGCGCTCTGGCTGCCGCGCAAGCTCGGCTACTGATTTGCTTCTTTGTTTCGTCCGTCCCGTCGCAGAACCATTATTAGGAGAGCCTTGATCATGAAATTCCGCCGCACCCTGCTGGGCCTTGCCGCCGCAGCCACTGCCCTGGGCATGTTCTCGTCCGGCGCCATGGCGCAGGCCGCCTACAAGCCCGAGTACAAGATGTCGCTGGTGCTGGGCCCGCCCACGCCGTGGGGCCAGGCCGGGAAGATCTGGGCCGACCTCGTCAAGGAGCGCACGCAGGGCCGCATCAACATCAAGCTGTACCCGGGCGTGTCGCTCATTCAGGGCGACCAGACGCGCGAGTTCAGCGCGCTGCGCCAGGGCGTGATCGACATGGCCGTGGGCTCGACCATCAACTGGTCGCCGCAGGTCAAGCAGCTCAACCTGTTCTCCATGCCCTTCCTGATGCCCGACTACGCGGCCATCGACGCGCTCACGCAGGGCGAGGTCGGCAAGGACATGTTCAAGACCCTCGACAAGGCCGGCGTGGTGCCGCTGGCCTGGGGCGAGAACGGCTTCCGCGAGATCACCAACTCGAAGAAGCCGATCAAGTCGCCGGCCGACATCAAGGGCATGAAGATCCGCGTGGTGGGCTCGCCCATCTACTCCGACATGTTTACCGCGCTGGGCGCCAACCCCACGCAGATGAGCTGGGCCGACGCGCAGCCCGCGCTGGCCAGCGGCGCGGTCGACGGCCAGGAGAACCCGCTCTTCCTGTTCACGGTGCTCAAGATGCAGACCGTGGGCCAGAAGTTCGTGACCACCTGGGGCTACGTGGCCGACCCGCTGGTGTTCGTGGTCAACAAGGAAATCTGGGCTTCGTGGACGCCGGCCGACCAGGCCATCGTGCGCCAGGCCGCCATCGACGCGGGCAAGGAAGAGATCGTCATCGCGCGCAAGGGCCTGGTGGAAGCCGACAAGCCCGTGCTCAAGGACATCGCCGGCATGGGCGTGACCGTGACCAGCCTCACGCCCGCCGAGCGCGCCGAGTTCGTGAAGGCGACGCGGCCGGTGTACGACAAGTGGAAGTCGACCATCGGCGCGGACCTGGTGGCGAAGGCCGAGCAGGCCATCGCCGCGCGCAAGAAGTAACGACCTCGGCCAGGACTGCCGCGCCTGCTGCTCAGGCGCGGTAGCGGCTGGGGTTCGCGCCAGCCACCTTCTTCATCAGGCGCCGCAATGCCGTGGCGTCTTGATAGCCCACTGCCCCCGCCACTTGCTCGACCGTCATGCGGCTGGATTCGAGCAGCGCGCGGGCACGCCGCAGCCTCACGCTCTGCACCAGCGCCTGCGTGCTCTTGCCGGTGGCCTTGTGGATGTGCCGCGAGAGCGTGCGCTCCGACATGCAGAACTCGCGCGCCAGCTCGCTCACTGCGGGCGCATCGGGCAAGGCTGATTCGACCCGCGCCGCGAGCCGCGCCACCAGATCGTTGCCGCTGGCCAGCACCTCCGCCGCGATGAACGGCGCCTGCGCCTGGCGGCCGTCGATCAGCAGCATGCGCGAGACCAGATCGGTGAGCGCGCTGCCGCAGCGCTCGCGCAGCAGGTGCAGCATCAGGTCGGTCTGCGCGAAGGCGGCGCCTGCGGTGACGACGGGGCCGTCGGAGCACACCATGCGGTCGGCATCGACGGTGCAGCCTGGCGCCATGCGTGCGAGCAGCGGTGCGTACCACCATGAAACCGTCGCGCGGCGGCCCTGGAGCAGGCCGGCGGCGTTCAGCAGGAACACGGCCGAGCACGAGGCCGCGACCTGCCCGCCTGCCTTGGCGTGGCGTGCGAGGCCTGTGATGGCCTTGGCTGCGTCATCGCTCTCGAGGCACTGGCGGATTTCGCCGGGTGTGTTGAGGCCGAGCCCCGGCACCACCCAGGTGGAGCGATCGTCGCGGGGGCGCACGGGCAGGCGCGTGGTGTCCAGGCTCATGCCGGCGCGCAGCTGCACGGGGCCGCCGTGCACCGAGCAAACCCGCCAACGGGGTGGTGCAACACCTGCGCGCGGGGCCATCGCTTCTGCAGCGCCGAGGATGTCCATCGTGACTGCCACGCTGGAATTGAAGGCGCCGGGCAGCACCAGCACGGTGAAGTCATGCATCGGGGTGGTTGGCCGATAAGGCCTCAAAGGAGTCGAATTGGACACTGCCATTCTGGCGAGGCCGAATGTCCAATACAAGCTTCCCGGCTTTCGCACAGCCTGAACGGCAAAGGACCCCATGACCCAGCAACGCTCCATGACTGAAGACGATCCGCTCGACGACTTCGCCCCGCGCCAGATCACGCTCGACGGCATCGAGAAGAAGGTCTACGTCATGGGCACGGGCCCGGCCGTGATCGTGATGACCGAGATGCCCGGCATCAGCCCGCATGTGGCGCGCTTCGCCCGCTGGGTGCGCGATGCGGGTTTCACCGTCTACATGCCCTCGCTCTTCGGTCGAGACGGCGCGGTGCCCGGCGCGGAAGAAGGCATCGCGGTCTTCAAGCGCGCCTGCGTCAGCGCGGAGTTCCGCGCCTTCGCGGCCAACGAGTCGAGCCCTGTCACGCAGTGGCTGCGCGCGCTCGCGCGGCTCGCGCATGCCGAGTGCGGCGGGCCCGGCACGGGCGCCATCGGCATGTGCTTCACCGGCAACTTCGCGCTTTCGATGATGCTGGAGCCCGCGATGCTCGCGCCGGTGATGTGCCAACCTTCGCTGCCGATGGACAAGCCGGACGCGATGAACATGGCGCCCGAGGAGCTGGCCTCTGTGCGCGAGCGGCTGGAGCGCGACGACCTGACTGTGATGGCCTACCGCTTCGAGGGCGACAAGCACTGCAGGGCACAACGCTTCGCGGCCTTCTCGCAGGCACTGGGCGACCGTTTCGTTGCGCGTGTGCTGCCCGACAGCGCGGCCAGCACCGACACGCCGCCCTTCTTCGCGCAGGTGGTGGCGAGCCCGCACAGTGTGGTGACGGCGCACCTGATCGACGAGGCGGGGCAGCCGACGCTGGCGGCGCGCGACGAGATACTGGGCTTCTTCGCGCGGCGGCTGCTACCTGATTCGAACAAGGGCTGAGCAAAGCGGCGTTTTCGCAACACGCGGCGCGCGGCCTCGCGCACGGCGAGTGAAACCTCCACGCCGTGCTTTGCGCACTTTCCGTTTCGGCCATGCGCAGGCGCTAACGCCTTGGTATGCGCGCCGTTGCGGGTGCTCGCGCGGCAGTCGAAAATGCCCTCGCGATCAGGTGTCCGTGCCGCGTGTTGCTCTGGCAGACTGACTTGAAAGGCGCGCTCTTCTTCAGCGCCTTCAAGGAGGTTTCTTCATGCATTCCAGGGCTGCCGCAGCAACACCATCGTCTCTGTCATCGCGCATCGCCGCGACAATCTTCCCGATTCTTCTTCTCGGACTTGTTGCCCTCTTGACTGCCAGCCTCATCACCCCGAAGGCCCACGCCGCCGACGCCACGCCGGCAACGACGCACACGCTCATCATCGACACCGATCCCGGTGCCGACGACGTGATCGCGCTGCTCTTCGCCATGGCCTCGCCCGAGCAGCTGAAGATTCAAGCGCTGACCACCGTGGCCGGCAACGTGCAGCTTGCCAAGACCTCGCGCAACGCGCGGCTGGCGCGCGAGTGGGCCAAGCGGCCCGACATCGCCATCTACGCAGGCGCGCCGCGCCCGCTGCTGCGCACACCGATCTACGCGGCTGACATCCACGGCAGCGAAGGCATCACCGGCGTGAAGGTGCATGAGCCCAGCCAGCCGCTGGCCGATGGCAACGCGGTCGACTACCTCATCCGCACTCTGCGCGCCGCGCCCGAGAAGAGCGTGACACTCGCAATGCTCGGCCCCGAGACCAACCTCGCGCTGGCGCTGACGCAGGCGCCCGACATCACGCGCGGCCTGCGCGAGCTGGTGCTCATGGGCGGTGCGCATTTCAACGGCGGCAACATCACGCCCACGGCGGAGTTCAACGTGTTCGCCGATCCGCACGCGGCCGAGATCGTGCTGAAGAGCGGCGTGCCCATCACCATGCTGCCGCTGGACCTCACGCACAAGGTGCTCACGAGCCCCGAGCGCATCGCTAGGTTGCGCGGCCTGGGCAACCAGGCCGGACGGACCGTGGCCGACATCCTCGACGCCTACGTGCAGCACGACATGCAGTACTACGGCCTGCCGGGCGGCCCGGTGCACGACGCCACCGTCGTTGCGTATCTGCTGCAGCCTTCGCTCTTCAGGGGCCGCAAGGTGAACGTGGAGGTCGACAGCCGCGAAGGGCTCGGCTTCGGGCAGACGGTGGTCGACTGGTATGGCGGGCTGAAGAAGCCTGCGAACGTGAACTGGATCGCGGAGGGCGACGCGCAGGGGTTCTTCGATCTGTTGACGCAGAGGATTTCGCGGTTGCCTTGAGGGCCCCGTTCCAGATCGCCCCTGCTCCGCCGCACGGAGCCTTCAGCCCGGAATGTTCGGCTCCACCAGTTGAGCCAGCGACACGAGCGACTCCTGCCACCCCAGGTAGCACATCTCGGTCGGGATCATTTCGGGAATGCCTTCCTGCACGATCGAGACGTCGGTGCCGCAGGACACTTCGGTCAGGACCACGGTCGTCTTCATCGTGCCCGGAAGGTTCGCGTCGTCGAAGGCCGCGTCGTAGGCGATGCGCTTGCCGGGAACGAGCTCGAGGTATTTGCCGCCGAACGAATGGCCGTTGCCAGTGCCGAAGTTGGTGAAAGACATGCGCCACGCGCCGCCCACCACCGGCTCCATCGCGTGGACCTTGCCGACGAATCCGAACGGCGGCAGCCAGCGCTCGAAGGCGCCGGGCTGGACGAATGCGCGATAGACCTTGTCGGGCGTGGTGCGAAGGACGCGGTGCAGACGGACTGTGTTGGTAGCCATGATTGATTGCTCCTGAAGGAAATCGAGGACGACCCTCGATAGCACGTCGGATGAGCCTGCAGAAAATCGACAGGCTCAAAGATCAGGGAAAACCCGCAATCAGGAGACATCGCCCGGCCGAAAGAAAGAAGCCTGCTTTCAGTGAGCCGGTGCCGGCGTTCAGTTCGCGGTGATCTTGCGGTCCTTCACGATGGCACTCCATTTGGCATCCTCTTTTCTCATGAAGTCGCTGAGCTCGGCACGGGTGGTCGGCTGCGGCGTCAAGCCATGCTTGTTCAGTGCCTCCTTCACACCGGGATCGGCCAACACCTTGACGATGGCATGGTTCCAGCGCTCCAGGAGGGCCGCCGGTGTCTTGCCTGGCGCCACGAAGGCGTACCAATTCAGGGCTTCGAAGCCCGGGTAGCCCGACTCCGCCACCGTCGGGATATTGGGCATGTAGGCCGGACGGGTCAGGCCCGTGCTGGCCAGCGGAATCAGATTGCCGGCCTCGATCTGGGGCAATGCAGTCGGCGGCGCCGAAAAATACGAGGCGATGCGCTGGCCCAGCAAGTCCTGCAGGGCCGGGGCGCCGCCTTTGTAGGGCACATGCACCATGTCGATGCCGGCTCGCTGGTTGAACAATTCTCCGGCCAGATGCGATGCGGAGCCGGCACCGGTGGAGGCGAAGTCGATGCTGCCGGGTTTCTTTTTCGACAGGGCCACGAACTCGGCCAGGGTCTTCGCGCCCACGCCCTTGTGCACCACCAACACGTTGGGGAAGTTGACGCCGCCGGAAACCGCGGCCAGATCCTTGAACGGGTCGTAGCTCACCTTCATCACGTGCGGTGCGATGGTCAGCGGTCCGACGGAACCGAGCAGCAGCATCGATCCGTCGGCTGGCCCGTTGGCAACGTACTGGTGCGCGATGTTGCCGCCGGCGCCCGCCTTGTTGTCGACGATCACCGTCTGGCCGATGTCTTCGCCGAGCTTCCTGGCGATCAAGCGCGCGGCGGCGTCCGCCGCGCCGCCAGGGGCGAAGCCGACCACCAGGGTGACGGGCTTTTTCGGCGGAAAGTCCTGGGCATGCGCATGCCCTGCCAGGAAAAAAGTGGTGGCCAGGGCCGTGGCTTGCAGAAGTTGTCGCTTGTTCATCGGGGTCTCCTTGGGTTTTTGTGTGAGTGATCAGTCCGCGCCGAGGCCGACGGGATTCGGCAGGCGCTTCTCGACGGCATGGCGCAGCAGTGCGGCGCACCGGAAGATGCCGTGGCCGAACTTGCCGTAGGGCATGGTGGCGAACAGCGCCATCACGGCACCCAGGTGCAGGCACAGCAGCAGCGCCAGCGCGGGGGTGCCGCGGCCGAGCCACAGCGCCAGGCCGCTGGCGCTCGTAAGGAACAGCAGCGCGATGAAGCCCAGGTCCATCGGCTTCTGAGCGAGGTCGCCGTGCAGCGGATGCCGCTTGCGGTTCAGGTGCCACAGGCCGGCGGTGCCGAGCATCAGGCTGATGCCGCCGGCCACGCCAAGCAGTTTCGGCAGGCTGGGCAAGGCGTAGGGCGCGGCCCAGCCGAATGCGTAGTGATAGACCGTGGCCACGCCGGTCGCCGCAAAGCACAGCATGAAGCCGTAGAAGGTGAGATGGTGAAAGCGCCGGCGTGCCAGCGTGTAGGCGTCGTCTTCGTTGTGGCAACCGTCGCCATGGCCGCCGTCCAGATACTTGAGGCGCAGCGCGGCGTCGGCGGCTTCCGCCGCGGCGGGCCCGTTCAGGGGGGCGCCGCTGGTGGCGGGCGTGACGTCGCGCCAGAAACGCCGCACGCCCAGGGCCAGCGCGAGCATCGCAAACAGGAACACCGGGGCGAACAGGCCCACCAGCAGGTTGTGCGGAAACACGCTGTAGAAGTTTTCGCCTGGCGCCGATCCCCACAGCCGGCCATTCATCGCCACGGCGAGCACCAGGAACAGCGCCAGCGCGCCGGCCAGGGCCAGCGAAAGCGTGAGCCCGTTGCGCTTGTAGAGCACGCCGAGCGCGGGCGGCCAGGCGTAGTCCAGATAGGTCTGGCCGCGCACCTCCGCCATGGCCTGCGGCACGTTGACCGCAAACTCGTGCGGCGGCGCGTACTGGCAGGCATGCAGGCAGGCACCGCAGTTGTGGCAAAGATTGGCCAGGTAGTGGATGTCGGCCTTGCCGAATTCGAGCCGGCGCGTCATTGCAGGGAACACGGCACAGAAGCCTTCGCAGTAGCGGCAGGCATTGCAGATCTGCATCTGCCGGCCGACCTCCGTCTCGGCGCCCGAAAGAATGGGGATGACGCGGCGCGGACCGTCCGCGAGCGATTCCGCCTCGCGAGCCAAGGCTTCAAGCGTTTGCATGGCGGGACTCCTTCTGCTTCAGGACGGCGGCCGCGGCCCGCGTGCCGGCGATGCGGCCGAAGGCGGTCCCGATGCTCATGCCGACGCCGGCGGTGTAGCCCTTGCCGAGCACGTTGCCGGCCATCATTTCGCCAGCCACGAAGAGATTGGGGCTGGGCTTGTCGCCGAAACGCACGGCGCTGGTGTCGTCCACCTTCAAGCCGAGGTAGGTGAAGGTGATGCCCGGGCGCAGCGGGTAGCCATGGAACGGCGCGGTGTCGATGGGCCGCGCCCAGTGGGTCTTGGCGGGCAACAGTCCTTCGGTGTGGCAGTCGTCGAGAGCCGTGTGGTCGAAGCGGCCGACACGGCAGGCGGCGTTGTAGTCGGCGATGGTGCGCAGAAAGGTCGCCTCGTCCAGGCCCAACCGGCGTGCCAGCTCAGGCAGCGTGTCGGCGACCGTGCCCGGAAACACCGGCGGCATGAAGCGGCCCACCGCCTTCTGGTCGATGATGGAATAGGCCATCTGTCCAGGCTGCTGGGCGACCAGCCGTCCCCAGATGGCATAGCGCTTGGGCCAGAAGTCTTCGCCCTCGTCGTAGAAGCGCCGAGCCTCGCGATTGACGACCACGCCGAGCGACACGCAATCGATGCGCGTGCAGATGCCGCCGTCGTAGAGCGGCGCGCGGGCATCGATGGCCACCATGTGGCCCTGCGAAGGATCGCCGATGGCGTCCGCACCGGCATCGATCAATTGCCTGAGCAGCACGCCCTGGTTGAAACGGGTTCCGCGGATCAGGAAGTTGTCCGCCGGCCATTCGCCGCGTTCGTTTCGGCCCCACGCTTCGCGTAGCCATTCACGGTTCGACTCGAACCCGCCGGCTGCGAGCACGCAGCTTCTTGCGGCAATCCGTTCGCCGCTTTCGGTGCGTACCGCAGCGAAGCGCCGGCCGTCGAGTTCCACCGAGGCCACGGGCGTCTCGTAGCGAATCCGCACGCCAAGGCGCTCGGCACTGCGGTAGTAGGCATTCACCAGCGCCTTGCCGCCGCCCATGAAAAAGGCGTTGGTTCGCGCCACGTGCAACGCGCCCGACAGCGGCGGCTGAAAATGCACGCCGTGGCTGCGCATCCAGTCGCGGCAATTCGACGAAGCACGGATCACCAGCCGGGCCAGGTGTTCGTCGGTCAGGCCGCCGGTCACCTTGAGCAGGTCCTGCCAGTATTCCTCCTCGGGGTAGGCATCCACAAGCACGTCCTGCGGCGCGTCGTGCATGCAGCGCAGGTTGCGCGTGTGCTGCGAATTGCCGCCGCGCCATGCCTTGGGCGCAGCTTCGAGCAGCAGCACGCTGGCGCCGGCCTCGCGCGCCATCAGCGCGGCGCATAGCGCGGCATTGCCGCCGCCTACGACCAGGACATCGACCTGTTCATCGCTCACTTCTTGTCTCCTTGTGGGTCAGGAGACTTTAGGCAGCCGGCCCTTCAGGCGACAGGCCCGATCGGGCAACAGGTGTTCAGTTTTCGAGAAGACTCGCGCCGGCCCAGCGGCCCTCGCGCACCAGCGTGCGCGCGGTGTCGGCCATCACCACCCGGGTCGCGAGCGCGGCCGGCGACAGTTCGTCGTCCGACAGGCTGACCAGCAGGCTTCGCCGGCCCACGTGGTTGTCGGCGATCTGGCTGCTGAGCACATCGTCCGCCGGCTGCCGCGCGATGGCGGCACCGGGCTGGATGGTGGCGCCCAGGCCGGCGCGCACGGCATCCATCAGCAGCGCCAGGCCGTCGATCTCGGCAACCACCGAGGGCACGATGCGTGCACGGGCAAATGCAGCCGTGAGGGTGGCGCGCAGGCCATGGCCGGCGCTGGGCATGATCAGCGGCACACCGGCAAGCTGGGCCAGCCGCACCTTGGGGCCCACGGGGCGCTGCGCCAGGCCGGCGGCGGCGAGGACGAACAGCTTTTCATCGAGCAGCGGCTCGATGCTCCAGCGGCGCGGTGTGGTGGTCTCGAACAGCACGGCCAGATCGAGCTGGCGGGCCTGCAACATGCTGGCCAAGTTGCCCGAAAGCGACTCCACCAGATGCAGTCGCACGTCGGGGTAGCGCGCGCGCATTTCCCGGATCAGCGGCAACCCGAGCACGGAGGCCGTGGTCGGCGCCAGACCCACGCTCACATGGCCGGACAGGCGTGCCTGCTGCGCCGCGCGCACCGCCTCGTCGGCATGGCGCAGCGTCAGCTGCGCCTGCTGCAGGAAGGCCACGCCAGCGTCGGTGGGAATGACGCCGGTGCTGCTGCGCTGAAGCAACCGGGTGCTGAGCTCGCTCTCCAGGCGGCTGATCTGTTGACTCAGCGCCGACGTCACCACGCCGAGCTCGATGGCTGCACGGCCCATGCTGCGCAGCTCGCAGACTTTCACGAAATAGCGGAGTTGGCGAAGTTCCATCGGAAGCAGCCAGCAGTCGAAGGCTGGGAATCGAAAAAGTTATGACGCAATGAAAAAAGCCACGCTGCAAAACAACGTGGCTCTGTCTTTCTTGCACAGAAGTTCAGTGCTGCAGGATCTTGTTCAGGAAGTCCTTGGTGCGCGGCTGGCGGTTTTCCGGATGGCCGAAGAACTCGTCCTTCGGGCAGTCTTCCAGGATGCGGCCGCCCACGTCGATGAAGATCACGCGGCTGGCGACCTTGCGGGCGAAGGCCATTTCGTGCGTGACCACCATCATGGTCATGCCTTCCTTGGCCAGGCTCACCATCACGTCGAGCACTTCGCCGACCATCTCGGGGTCGAGCGCCGAGGTGGGTTCGTCGAACAGCATGACGATGGGGTCCATCGACAGCGCACGGGCGATGGCCACGCGCTGCTGCTGGCCACCGGAGAGCTGGCCCGGGAACTTGTCCTTGTGCGCCATCAGGCCCACGCGGTCGAGCATCTTCAGGCCGCGGGTCTTGGCTTCGTCGGGCGTGCGGCCCAGTACCTTGATCTGGGCGATCGTGAGGTTCTCGGTCACCGACAGGTGCGGGAACAGCTCGAAGTGCTGGAACACCATGCCGACCTTGGAGCGCAGCTTGGGCAGGTTGGTCTTGGGGTCGTGCAGCGGAATGCCGTTGACGGTGATCTCGCCCTTCTGGAAGGGCTCGAGCGCGTTCACGGTCTTGATGAGCGTGGACTTGCCGGAACCCGACGGGCCGCACACCACGACCACGTCACCCTTGGAGATGTTGACGGAGCAGTCGTTGAGCACCTGCACCGGGCCGTACCACTTCGATACGTTCTTGATTTCGATCATTTTTTCGGACATTTCTTTCTCCGGTTAGCCACTCAAACTGTCAGCGGATGATGGCGATTTTCTTGTGCAGGCGTTTCACCAGCCAAGAAAGGGCGTAGCACATGACGAAGTAGACGACGGCCGCGAGCAGGTAGGCCTCGATCGGACGGCCGAAGTTCTTGCCGGCGGTCTCGAAGCCCTTGAGCATGTCGTAGGCGCCGATGGCGTAGACCAGCGAGGTGTCCTGAAACAGGATGATGGTCTGCGTGAGCAGCACGGGCAGCATGTTGCGAAAGGCCTGCGGCAGCACCACCAGGCGCATGTTCTGGCCGTAGGTCATGCCCACGGCCTGGCCGGCGTTGATCTGGCCGCGCGGGATCGACTGGATGCCCGCGCGCATGATCTCGCTGAAGTAGGCGGCCTCGAACGCGACGAAGGTGATCACGGCCGAGATCTCGGAGCGGTAGTTGGAGCCCACCGAGCCGAACAGCGAATAGAACGACGCCGGCACCAGCAGGAAGAACCACAGGATCACCATCACCAGCGGGATGCTTCGCATGCCGTTGACGTACAGGGCTGCGGGCGCATCGAGCCACTTCTTGCCCGACAGGCGCATGAGCGCCAGGATCGTGCCGAAGACCACGCCGCCGATGGTGGCCACCACCGTCAGCGTGACGCTGAAGTAGAAGCCCTTGACGACGAAGTTGCTGATGACGTCCCAGTTGTAGAAGGACAGGTCGAGATTCATCATTTCAGTGTCCTCCGCCACCGCCGGCCGAGACGATGAAGCCCGGCACGCGGGTCTTCTTCTCGATGAACGCCATGAGGCGGTTGATGATGAGGGCCGAGACTACGTAGCACGCCGTCACCGCGAGGTAGACCTCGATGCCGCGCGAGGTTTCTTCCTGCGCCTGCATGGCGAACATGGTGAGTTCGGCGACCGACACGGCGAACGCGACGGACGAGTTCTTGAAGATGTTCATCGTCTCGCTCGTGAGCGGCGGGATGATGATGCGGTAGGCCATGGGCAGGATCACGTAGCGGTAGTACTGCGCAGTGGTGAAGCCCACCGCCATGCCCGCGTAGCGCTGGCCCTTGGGCAGCGCCTGGATGCCCGAGCGCACCTGCTCGGCGATACGCGCCGAGGTGAAGAAGCCCAGCGCGAGCACCACGAGGATGAAGCTCGGCACGCCCTTCATGACGGGGATGAGCGCCGGGATCACGTGGTACCAGAGGAAGATCTGCACCAGCAGCGGGATGTTGCGGAAGAGCTCGACCCATGCATTGCCCAGCCGCACCAGCCACGGGCTGTCGGGCAGCGTGCGGATGATGCCGACCAGCGAGCCCAGCACCAGTGCCACTATCAGCGCCAGCAGCGCGACCGACACGGTCCAGCCCCACGCCGAGAGCATCCATTGCAGGTAGCTCGGATATTCCCCCCGGGGTCCTGCAGGAAAACCTGCCAATCCCAGTTGCCCATTTGTGTTTACTCCTTCTTCACCGTCTCTACGAAAACCAGTCCCTTGAAAAGAAACGCCCACCGCGAAAGGTGGGCGTCATCACGCAGCGACGCGGCGTTTATTCCTTGGTGACGTAGTCTTCGGCGGGCTTGTCGTTCGGGTTGGCCCAGGCGTTCTTGGTGGCTTCACCCAGCGGCAGGCCGATGGTCACGCCAGCCGGGGGAATCGGCTTCAGGAACCACTTGTCGTACAGCTTGGCGAGCTCGCCCGACTTGGCCTGTGCCTTGATGCTGTCGTCCACGGCCTTCTTGAAGGCGGGGTCGTCCTTGCGGATCATGATGGCGATGGGTTCCACGGCCAGCACGTCGGGCAGGATCTTGTAGTCCTTGGGCGACTTCGACTTGGCGGCCAGGGCAGCCAGAATCGAGCCGTCCATCACGAAGGCGTCGGCACGGCCGGTTTCGAGCAGCAGGAAGCTGTCGGAGTGGTCCTTGCCGTAGACCTCCTTGAAGGTCAGGTTCTCGGCGCGCTTCTGCTTGCGCACGGTCTGCAGCGGCGTGGTGCCGGTGGTGGTGGCGACCGTCTTGTCCTTCAGGTCGGCCAGCGAGTTGATGCCCGAGTTGGCCTTGACGACGATCTTGGTTTCTTCGACGTAGGTGGTCACGCCGAAAGCCACGTCCTTCTGGCGGGTGGCGTTGTTGGTGGTGGAGCCGCACTCGATGTCCACGGTGCCGTTCTGCACGAGCGGAATGCGGTTCTGCGAGGTCACGGGCTGGTACTTGACTTCGAGCTTCTTGCCGGCGGCCTTCTCGAGGTCCTTGATGATGTTTGCGCAGACGTCGTAATGGAAGCCCGTGTATTGGCCATTGCCCAGCGTGTACGACAGGCCGGAAGATTCACGCACGCCTTCGGTGATGACGCCGGAAGCCTTGATCTTGGCCAGCGTGTCGTTGGCTTGCGCCATCGCGCCGCCAGCGGCCAGTGCCGCAACCGCCAATGCCAATACTTGTTTTTTCATACGGAAAACTCCTGAGGGTGACTGAAACAGATACAACTAAATTCTAGACATTCGCATTTTGCGTGATACCCGGACCAACCCGGTGCATACACACACACCTTGCACCGGCCATGCGCACAGCGGCGCCAGCATGGTGCGATCCTGCCTCCTGGCATTGTCCGACTTTCACTAAGCAGCCTTTGTGCCCGAAGCTGCGCCGCTCGGCTCGGCAGCCGCCGGCACCGGCGCGGCCGACAGACGCACGGGCTGCGTGAGGTTCTCGGGCACCAGCAGCGCGTCCATCTCGGCGCGGGTCATGATGCCCAGCGACTCGGCCACCAGGTCGATGGGCCCGCCGGTGGCGAGCGCCGTCTTCGCGATGAGCGCGGCCTTCTCATAGCCGATGAGCGGGTTGAGCGCGGTGACCAGCGTGACCGACTCGCGCACCCTCTTCGCCAGGAATTCGCGATTCGCCTCGATGCCCTCGACGCAGTTGTGTTGCAGCGTGGTGCAGGCCCGGCTCAGGTGCTGGATGCTCTTGAAGAGGCTCCAACCCATGATCGGCTCGAAGGCGTTGAGCTGCAGCTGGCCCGCTTCGGATGCCAGCGTGACGGTGATGTCGTTGCCGATGACCTCGAAGGCCACCTGGTTCATGACTTCCGGGATCACCGGGTTGACCTTGCCCGGCATGATCGACGAGCCCGCCTGCCGAGCCGGCAGCCGGATCTCGCCGAAGCCGGCCTGCGGGCCGCTGGACAGCAGGCGCAGGTCGTTGCAGGTCTTGCTGAGCTTGGTCGCCACGCGCTTGAGCACGCCCGACAGCTGCACGAAGGCGCCCGTGTCCTGCGTGGCCTCGATGAGGTTGGCGGCCTGCTTGAGCGGCACGCCGGTCTGCTCTGCGAGGTACTGGCAGGCGAGGTTCGCGTAGCCGTGGGGCGCGTTGATGCCGGTGCCGATGGCGGTGGCGCCGAGATTGATTTCCTCGATGAGCGCGCGCGCCTCGCCCAGGCGGGCTTCGTCTTCCCCGATCATGATCGCGTAGGTCAGGAACTCCTGGCCCAGCGTCATGGGCACCGCGTCCTGCAGCTGGGTGCGGCCGATCTTGAGGATGTCCTTGAATTCGAGCGCCTTGGCCTCGAAGGCGCGGCGCAGCGATGCCATCGATTCGAGCAGCCGGCCGATGGCGAACCACAGCGCCAGGCGCACCGCGGTGGGGTACACGTCGTTGGTGCTCTGCGAAGCGTTGACGTGGTCGTTGGGGTGAAGCACGTCGTAGCGCGCCTTCTCGTGGCCCAGCTTCTCGAGCGCGAGGTTGCAGATGACCTCGTTGGCATTCATGTTGGTCGAGGTGCCCGCGCCGCCCTGGATGACGTCGACCACGAACTCGTCGAGCAGCTTGCCGTCCACGATGTCGTCGCAGGCCAGGATGATGGCCGCCGCGCGATCGCGGTCGATAGCGCCGAGGTCGGCATTGGCGCGGGTTGCGGCCTTCTTCACGTAGGCCAGCGCTCGCACCAGGTCGGGCATGGCCGAGATGCGCGTGCCGGAAATGGGAAAGTTCTCGACCGCGCGCGCCGTGTGCACGCCCCAGTAGGCGGCGGCGGGAATCTGCTTGTCGCCGAGGAAGTCGTGTTCAGTCCTGAAATTGGAGCTCATACAGGTTCCTCGGCTTAAAAAAAAGCACGCGTAGGGCGCGTGCCGGAGATGTTGCTGTGACAGCGACTAAAAGCAGCCGCGACTGTAGAGGCGCCGGGTTCGGGGCGCCAATGCCGTTTGCGGGGAGTCCTATGCGCGGCATTTATAGATTGTGCGGTGCACAAATCTCCGTTGTCAGCGGTGCGGCTGGGTGCCGACCAGGTAAGACCATAGCGCATCGGCGGTGCGTTTGGGTTGCAGGCTGTCAGCGGCCGCGGCCTTGCTGGCGGCACGGCTGGCGCCGGCCTTGACCGGCACCGGCGCACCGGGCCGCTCGCGGTAGGCGCGGATTTCCATGGTCGCTTCCAGGCTGTCGATCTCTGGCGGCAGCGCGCTCACCAGCTTGCGCGCCTTGATCTCCTTGCGCACCGCGCTCTGCGGCAGGAAGGCGATGCCATGGCCTTCGAGCGCCATGACCTTCAGGCCCTCGGCCATGTCGGTCTCGTAGACCCGGTCGAGGTGGATGGCGGTGCCCGATTCCTTCAGCAGCTGGTCGACCACGCGGCCCAGGTAGGCGCCCGGCGCATAGCCCAGGTAGGGCAGCGGCTGGCCGGGCCGGCCCGGCAGGCGGTAGCGCGGCGCGCCCTCGGCATCGGCCTTGACCCAGGGGGCCACGGTTTCCTCGCCGAGGCTGACCATCTCGTACTTGTTGGCGTCGAGCTGCAGCGGCTGCGAAGGGTGGTGGTAGGCGATCAGCAGGTCGCAGCTGCCTTCGACGAGCCGCAGCACCGCGTCATGCACGTTGAGCGCGATCAGCCGGCTCTTGATGGGCCCGAAGTGCTCCCGCAGGCTGGTCACCCACGAGGGAAAGAAGGTGAATGCCAGTGTGTGCGGCACCGCGATCTCGATCACGTCCTGCCCGGCGGCCGAGTGCCCGCGCAGCATGGCCCGGGTGCTCTGCAGTGATTGCAGCATCTCGATGGCCTGGCTGTAGAGCGTCTGGCCCGCGGGCGTGAGCCGCGTGGGGTACGAACTGCGGTCGACCAGGTCGGTGCCGGCCCAGCCTTCGAGCGCCTGGATGCGGCGGGAAAACGCCGGCTGCGTCACATGCCTCAATTGCGCCGAGCGGCTGAAGCTGCGGGTTTCCGCCAAACTGATGAAGTCTTCGAGCCACTTGGTTTCCATACGCGGCGATTATGCGAGCGCCGCGCCATACTGGGCGCCCCCTCCTTTTCCCGCACTCGCCATGCCTTCAGCCGACCTGCTCGAACTCAGCGCCACCGAACTCTCCCGCCGCATCGCCGCGCGCGACGTGTCCTGCCGAGAGCTGATGCAGGCCTCGCTGGCCCGCATCGAGGCACTGAACCCGCGCTTCAATGCCATCGTGTCGCCGCGCGATCCGGCGCAGTCGCTGGCCGAGGCCGACGAGCGCGACGCAGAGCTGGCACGCGGCGAACGGCGCGGCTGGATGCACGGTTTTCCGCTCGCGGTGAAGGACCTGAGCCACGCCGCCGGCCTGCCGACTTCCATGGGCTCCCCGCTGTCGCCGCGCTCGCCGGCCCGCAGCGACAGCCTGCACGTGGCGCGCGCCAGGGCGGCCGGCGCCGTCGTCATCGGCAAGACCAACACGCCCGAGTTCGGCCTCGGCTCGCACACCTACAACACGGTGTTCGGCATCACCCGCAATGCCTACGCCCCCGAGCGCAGCGCGGGCGGCAGCAGCGGCGGCGCCGCGGTGGCGCTGGCCCTGGGCATGCTGCCCGTGGCGGACGGCAGCGACATGATGGGCTCGCTGCGCAACCCGGCCGCCTTCAACAACGTGATCGGCATGCGCCCCTCGCGCGGACGCGTGCCGGGCAACCCCGACGAGGAACTCTTCTTCCAGCAGCTGGGCTGCGAAGGCCCGATGGCGCGCACGGTGGAAGACGCGGCGCGGCTGCTGGCCGTGCAGGCGGGCTTCGACGCACGCGTGCCGCTGTCGTCGCCGCACGCACTGCCCCCGGCCGATGAGCTGAAACTCGAAGGCGACGGCAAGGGACTGCGCATCGGCTGGCTCGGCAGCATCTGGCCCGACCTGCCGCTGGAGCCCGGCATCCGCGAGCTCGGCGAGAAGGCGCTGGGCACCTTCCGCGACATCGGCTGCGAGGTGGAGCCCTGCACGCTCGACGTGCCGCGCGAGCACAACTGGAGCGCGTGGCTGCGCCTGCGGCAGCTGCTGGTGGGCGGCAAGCTGGGCGCCTACCTGAGCGATCCGAAGCTGTTCGCGCAGCTCAAGCCCGAGGCGCAATGGGAGATCGAGCAAAGCCGCCATCTCGACGCGGCCTCGCTGTACCAGGCTTCCGTGTACCGCTCGAACGTGTACCGCGCCTTCCTCAAGCTCTTCGAGCGCTTCGACTTCGTGCTGGCGCCGACCGCGCAGGTCTTTCCCTTCGATGCCGAACTGCACTGGCCGGCCGGCGTGGGCGACGTGAAGAGCGACACCTATCACCGCTGGATGGAGATCGTCACGCCCTTCACGCTGGCGGGTCTGCCGACACTGAACGTGCGTGCGGGCTTCGGCGAAGGCGGGCTGCCGATGGGGCTGCAACTCGCGGGGCCGATCCATTCGGATCTCGACGTGCTGCGGCTGGGGCATGCCTACGACCAGGCATGCGGCTGGGCGGCGCACCGGCCGCCAGCACTGGGCTGACGACGAGCCGAAGCTTCAGATCGGCGTGACCACGCCCCGCCCCGCGAAGTGCCCCTCGGCATTCGCGAGGAAGTGGTCCACCGACTTCTGCGTCGCCTCGGGCGACCAGCCGGCCATGTGCGGCGTCAGCAGTACGTTGTCGAGGCCGATCAGTTGCTCGGGCCGCTTCGGCTCGCTCTCGTACACGTCGAGGCCGGCACCGGCGATGCGGTTCTCCCGCAGCGCGGCCGCCAGAGCCTCGGTATCGACCACGCTGCCGCGCCCGATGCTCACCAGGTAGCCCTGCGGCCCCAGCGCGTCGAGCACTTCGGCATTGACCAGGTGCTTCGTGGCCGGGCCGCCCGGCGCGGCCAGCACGAGAAAGTCGGCCCACGAGGCCAGCGACTTCAGGTCGTCGAAGTAGCGCTGCGTCACGCCCTCCTTCGGCTTGCGGTTGTGATAGCCGACCTCCATGTCGAAGGCCGCGGCGCGCTTCGCGATCTTCTGCCCGATGGTGCCCATCCCGAGGATGCCCAGCTTCTTGCCCGACACGTTCGGCGGCTGCGGAATGGCCTCGCGCCACACGCCTTCGCGGCACAGCCGGTCGAGCTTGCGGAATTCGCGAACAATGCCGATCAGCAGGCCGAAGGCATGGTCGGCCACGCAGTCGTCGTTGGTGCCCGCGCCGTTGGCCGTCGCGATGCCGCGAGCGCGCGTCACTTCGAGCGGCACGCCCTCGTAGCCCGCGCCCATGCAGCAGATCAGCTCCAGCGCCGGCATCGCCGCGATTTCCTCGGGCGTGATGCCGATCACGCCGATGGTCAGCACCGCGCGGAACTTCTTGCCGTGCTCGGCGATGGCGGCCGCGCGCAGGGCGGGGTCGAAGGCGTAGGTCATGTCATAGACCTCGGCAATCTGGGCCTGGTGGGCACTCGAGAGGCCGCTGAGCACCAGCAGGGGAATCTTGGTCGACACGTCTGAACTCCTGAGATCGATAAAAGGGAATGGATGATCGCGCTACATCAATGGAGTTGCTTCGCTCTTCTGCAAAGCCCACATCTGGGCGTAGCGGCCCTGCTTCGCAAGCAGCTGGGCATGCGTGCCGCGCTCGACGATCACGCCCGACTCCAGCACCAGGATCTCGTGCGCATCGACCACCGTCGACAGGCGGTGCGCGATGACCAGCGTGGTCTTGTCCTGCGCGGCGCTCTTGAGCTCCGACTGGATGGCGCGCTCGTTGGCCGAGTCCAGCGCCGAGGTGGCCTCGTCGAAGATCACGATCGGCGGGTTCTTCAGCAGCGTGCGCGCAATGGCCACTCGCTGCTTCTCCCCGCCCGAGAGTTTCAGGCCGCGCTCGCCTACGGTCGTGTCGTAGCCCTTGGGCGTGGCCACGATGAAGTCGTGGATGCGCGCGGCGCGCGCAGCGGCTTCCACCTCTTCGCGCGTGGCGCCGGGGCGGCCGTAGGCGATGTTGTATTCGACCGTGTCGTTGAAGAGCACCGTGTCCTGCGGAACGATGCCGATGGCGTGGCGCACGCTCGATTGCGTCACTTCGCGGATGTCCTCGCCGCCGATGGTGATGCGGCCCTGCTGCACGTCATAGAAGCGGTAGAGCAGCCGCGCGAGCGTCGACTTGCCCGAGCCCGAGGGGCCGACCACGGCCACCGTCTTGCCGGCGGGAATCTCGAAGCTCACGTGCTTCAGGATGGGCCGTGCGGGCTCGTAGGCGAAGCTCACGTCCTCGAAGCGCACGGTGGCGTCGGCGCCGGCCAGCGGCTGCGAGCCGGGTGCATCGCGCACCTCGCGCTCCTTTTCCATCAGCACGAACATCTTGTCGAGGTCGGTCAGGCTCTGCTTGATCTCGCGGTAGATCACGCCCAGGAAATTGAGCGGAATGTAGAGCTGGATCATGAAGGCGTTGACCATCACCAGGTCGCCCAGCGTCATGCGCCCATCGACCACGCCCGAGGTGGCGCGCCACAGCATCAGCACCAGGCTGATGGCGATGAGCGCCTGCTGGCCGGTGTTGAGCATGCTCAGCGTGCGCTGGCTCTTGATGGCGGCCTTGCGGTAGCGGTCGAGGCTGGCGTCGTAGCGGCCGGCCTCGAACTCTTCGTTGTTGAAGTACTTGACGGTCTCGTAGTTCAGCAGCGAATCGACCGCGCGGCTCTGCGCCACCGAATCGAGCTCGTTCATGGTCTTGCGGAACTGCGTGCGCCACTCGGTCACCGTGACAGTGAAGACGATGTACAGCACCAGCGCCGCCGCCGTGATCCAGACGAAGAGCGAATCGAACTTCACGCCCAGGATGGTGAGCACCAGCACCAGCTCGATGATGGTGGGCACGATGCTGTAGAGCGACATCGATATGAGTGAATGCACGCCGCGCGTGCCGCGCTCGATGTCGCGCGTCATGCCGCCGGTCTGGCGCTCCAGGTGGAAGCGCAGGCTCAGCGAATGCAGGTGGCGGAACACCTCCAGCGCGATCTGCCGGGCCGTGCCCTCGGTGGCCTTGGCGAAGATCAGCTCGCGCAGCTCGCCGAAGAGCGAGGTCGAGAAGCGCAGCAGCCCGTAGGCCAGCAGCAGCCCGATGGGCACGATGAGCAGCGCCTGTGCCATGTCGGGCTTGGGCGTCATCGTGTCGACCAGGTTCTTCAGCAGCACCGGCACGCCGACGTTGGCCACCTTGGCGCCCACCATGAAGGCCAGCGCGGCGGCCACCCGCCACTTGTACTGCCAGAGGTAGGGAAGCAGGCGGCGCAGCGTCGCCCAGTCGGAACGGTCGCTGCGCTCCGGCGGGTGGCCGGAGACGGAGTGGGAGGGGGAAGGGCTTCGCCGCTGCGGCGCATGGGAGACAATCGTGGTTGCTTGTTTGTTCCAGATTGTGCCCATGTCAGATACTTCCAGCGCTGCCGCTGCCGCCATCCTCAAGAGCCTGCCCACCGACATGGAGCTGGTGCTCAAGGTCATTCCGATGCCGGCCGACTGCAACGCCAACGGCGACATCTTCGGCGGCTGGGTCATGGCGCAGTGCGACCTGGCCGGCTCGGTGATCCCCGCGCGCTACGCCAAGGGCCGGCAGGCCACGGTGGCGGTCAACGAGTTCATCTTCAAGCAGCCGGTGCGCCTGGGCGACATCCTGTCGTTCTATTCGAAGCTGGTGCGCATCGGGCGTACCTCGGTCACGGTGACCGTCGAAGTGTTTGCCGAGCGCTTCCGGGCGCAGGGCGAGTACATCAAGGTGACGCAGGCCACCTTCACCTACGTGGCCATCGACGACAACGGTCGCCCACGGCCCATCGAACAGCAGCCCTGAGCAACGCCCCCGGGGCTCAGACGCCCGGGTCGCGCACCCGCTCGAAGCGCTCGAACTCGCGGTTGACCCAGCGCCCGTCGCGCCGCTCGACGCGGCGGATGTAAACGGTCTGCACGATGTCGCGGGTGTGGGCGTCGATCTCGATCGGGCCTCGCGGGCTCTCCAGCTTCACCCCCCGGAAGGCATCCACCAGCCGTTCCCCGCTGGGGTTGCCGCGCCCGGAAGACGCAGCCGTCATGGCCGCGTCGATGGCCGCGAGCGCGTCGTGGGCCGCGACCGCGAAGTAGCCCGGCCGCAGGTGGCTGCCGTATTCCGTCTCGAAGATGCCCGTGAACTTGCGGTTGACCGGCGAATCGTGGGCGAACGAATAGTGGTGGCTGGTGACGAGGCCATCGGCCAGTTCGCCGATGCCTTCCAGGTAGTGGTCGTCGGTGGCGTCGCCGGTGGCCAGCAGGCGGATGCCGGTGTCGGCCATGCCCCTGTCGCGCCAGAACTTGAGGAAGGTAGCCGGCATCTGCCCCGAGGGCAGGAAGAAGAACACCGCCTGCGGCTTGAGTTCGCGCAGCCGCAGCATGTAGGCCGAGTAGTCCAGCGTGGCCAGCGGCACCCTCAGCATCGCGCCGATCCGGCCGCCGCCCGCGGTGAAGCCCGAGACGAAGGCGCTTTCGGCATCGACGCCCGAGGCGTAGTCGGCCACCACCGTGCAGACGTCGCGCAGCCCCTGCTGCAGCGCCCATCGCGCCAGCGGCAGCGTGACCTGCCCGATGGTGAAGGACACCCGCACCGCATACGGGCAGCGCGCGGTGATGCCCGACGACGCCGCGTTCATCACCACCAGCGGCAGCCTGGCCTGTGCGGCGACGTTGCCGACGGCGTAGGCGTTGGAGCTGAAGTCCAGGCCCGCGAGCAGGTCGACGCGCTCGCTTTCGACGAGGTCGAGCGCGTGGCGGCGCGCCTGGTCGGGTGCGCTGCCGGGCACGTCGCGCCGCAGGAGCTCGACCGGCCGGCCCGCGACGTGCTGGTTGCGGTCGGCCAGCCAGACGGACATGCCGGCATCGAACTGCCGCCCGCCGCCCGCATAGGGGCCCGACCATGAACCGATGATGCCGATGCGCAGCGGCCTGACGCGCGCCAGCACCAGCGACGGCGCCGCCAGGGCGCCCGCCAGCAAACCGAAAGTACGCCTGCGCGAGATGCCGGATGCTACTTTTTCAGTAGCATCATCCGCCCATTGGCTGGGCGTTGCGAGCGTTCTTGTCCCCGTATCTTGCACGCCCGACAGTGTACGCGCGCAAGCCCCGGAAGACGCCTCACAGACCCTTGTCAGACCTTGGAGAAATCCGGCTTGCGTTTCTCCATGAACGCGCCAAAAGCCTCCTTCGCAGCCGGCTCGCGCAGCATGCGCCCGAAGCTCGCGCCCTCCTCGCCCATGCGTTCGAGCACGGCGGGCATCTGGCCCTTCTTCAGCAGGCGCTTGGTTTCCACCAGCGCGCTCAGCGGCTTGGCCGCGAGCTTGCGCGCCTGCGCCTGAGCGATGGCGTTGGCCTCGGTCGGCGGCACCACGCGGTTGACCAGGCCCACCTCGAGCGCGGCCTCGGCCATGAAGGGCTCGCCCAGCAGCAGCGCCTCGGCCGCGCGGTGGTAGCCCAGCATCTGGGGCACCAGCAGGCTCGAGGCCGCCTCGGGGCACAGGCCCAGGTTCACGAAGGGCATCGAGAAGGCGGCGTTGTCGCCCGCGTAGACCAGGTCGCAGTGGAACAGCATCGTGGTGCCGATGCCCACGGCCGGGCCGCACACCGACGCGACCAGCGGCTTCGGAAAGGTAGCGATGCCGCGCAGGAAGCGGAAAACCGGCGACTCCTGCGTGGCGGGCGGCGCATTGAGGAAGTCGCCGATGTCGTTGCCCGCGCTGAAGATCGTCGGGTCGCCCTGGATCAGCACGCAGCGCACCGCCGCATCGGTCTCGGCCGCAGCCAGCGCGTCGGCCAGCTCGGCATACATGCCGCTGGTGATCGAGTTCTTCTTGTCGACGCGGTTGAAGGTGATGGTCATCACACCGGCTTCGGTGTGGACGAGGATGTCGCTCATAGAAAGATCCTTGAATGAAACGGGTGGTGCCGCCCTCAGGCGGCGTCGAGTGCTTCGCGTACGAAATCGAGCCGGTCCTGGCCCCAGAACATTTCGTCGCCGACGAACATGGTGGGCGCGCCGAACACGCCGCGCTCCACCGCTTCCTGCGTGACGGCCTTGAGCCGGTCCTTGGTTTCCTGCGCACCGGCCAGCGCGAGCAGCGCGGGCGCGTCGAAGCCCGCATTCTGCAAGACGGCGCCGACGGTCGCCGGGTCGTTCATGTTCCGGGGCTCCACCCACATCGCGTGGTAGACCGCGTCGACATATGCGCCGAAGCGGTCGGGCTCCTTCATCTGGATGCCGGTGGCGCCGCGCATCAGCAGCAGCGTGTTGATCGGAAAGTGCGGGTTGTGCGCGAAGGGCACACCGTAGCGCCGTGCAAAGCGCTGGAGGTCCGCCGTCATGTACGGGCCCTTGGGCTTGATCTCGGCCGGCGAGTGGTTGCCCGTGGCCTGAAACACGCCGCCGAGCAGCATGGGCTTCCACACCAGCTGCGCGCCGGTGTCGGCGCACACGTGCGGCAGCTGCGTCGCGGCCAGGTAGGCGGCGGGGCTGCCGAAATCGAAATAGAAGTCGACGGATTTCGTCATGGCGCTTGTCTCCTTCTCAGAATTTCTCGGACCATGGGCGCAAGTCGAGCTCGTGCGTCCAGGCATCGCGAGGCTGCGAGTGAAGCATCCAGTAGGTGTCGGCGATGTGGTCGGGATTCAGGATGCCGTCGCTTTCCTTCAGCGCATAGCGCTCGGGGAAGTTGCTGCGGATGAACTCGGTGTCGATGGCACCGTCGACCACCACGTGCGCCACGTGGATGCCCAGCGGCCCGAGCTCGCGCGCCATCGACTGGGCCAGTGCGCGCAGCGCCATCTTCGCGCCCGAGAAGGCGCCGAAGTTCGCCGCGCCGCGCAGCGAGGCCGTGGCGCCGGTGAAGATGATCGTGCCGCGATGGCCGCCCTCGGGAACCTCGCGCGCCACCATGCGCTTCGCAACTTCACGGCCATTGAGAAAGCCCGAGAAGCAGGCCATCTCCCACACCTTGAAGTACTTGCGCGCGGTTTCGCTGAGGATGCTCTCGGGCACGTTGGCGCCAATGTTGAACACCATCACCCCGATGGGCCCGATGGTCGATTCGATCTGCTCGACGAGCGCGACCACTTCCTCTTCCTTGCGCGCGTCGCATGCGAAGGCATGGGCGCGGCCACCCTCGGCCTCGATCTGCGCCACCAGCGGCTGCAGCTTGTCGAGACTGCGCCGCGTGACGCAGGTGGCGAAGCCTTCGCGCGCAAAGCGGCGGGCGATGGCGCCGCCGGTGGCGTCGCCGGCGCCGACGATGAGAGCGGCTTTCTGCAGGGCGGCCATGGTGCTATTCCTTGTAGTAGACGATCTGGTTCGAGGTGGCCAGCAGCACGCCCTTCTCGCTCCACAGATGCGCCGTCTGGTCGAAGAAGCCGTTGAAGAACTGCTGCCCCGCGGCACGGCCCAGCAGGTAGCCCGTGCCGACCTCGGCGAGTTGCTGCGGTCCGGCGTGGAAGTAGGTGGTGATCGACACCGTGCCAGCGGGCACGTGCTTCGCGCGGCGCAGCCAGACACGCGGGTAGAACATGTCGCTCATCGCCGCGAGCGAAGCGAAGTCCAGCGGCCTGGGCTCGGCGTCGCGCAGCCAGATGCGGGTCTCGCTGTGCTTCAGGCTCTCGTCCCACTTCGCGGGAATGCCGCCGCTGAAGGGGCGCATCTCGTACTGGTTGATCCATGCCACGCCCGAGGGGCCGATGCTCATGCGCTCGACCGTCTCGGGCCTTGGCGACTCGGGCATCGGCATGTCGCTCTCGCCCCAGGTCTCGCGGCGCGCGGCCGTCACCACCGTGGCGGTGGTCGTCATGTTGGGCGCGCCGCCGGCACCGGCCTGCGTGATCTGCACCGTCCAGTGCTGCGTCGAGCGATTGGTGCGCACGGCCGTGGCCTGGATGTCGAACGCGCCGGCTTCGAGCGCCGCCGCGTAGTTGACCGTGATCGCGATCGGCGTGCCCAGCACGTCGGGGTGCTGCATCACCGACTGCAGCGCGAGCGCCGCAGTGGTGCCGCCGAAGGGCCCGACCATGTTCCAGTAGTCGGGGCTGGTGGTGCCCGTGAAGTGCCCCACGCGGATGTCGCTGTGGTGGATCTTCAGGGCCTTGTCGAAGGGGTGCGTGCTCGTCGTCATGATCGGCAGTGTGCCTCCGGTGGCACGCGTCACGCAGTCGTGTGCGGGACGTTGGCGTGCTGCACCGCAGTAAGCGATGCGAGCCGGTGCAGCTTGTCCACTGTGCTCGGCCAGAGGCTCTGGCTGAACTGCTCGCGGAAGAAGCCGAAGTGGCCGATGCGACGCGCCTGCACATCGGCCGGAGCGATGCGCTCGACCGCGCTCGGCGCGCCGGCATAGAGGCTCACGAGGCTCTTCGTGCCTGCGAGCGTCATGAGTTCGTCGTCGGTCATCGACAGCGCGAGCACCGGGAAGCGCACGCGGCTGTAGCTGCGCGCCGCGAGCTCGCCTTCGGCTCCGACGCTGTAGCGAGGATTGAGGCACCAGCGCCGCCATTGCAGGATCACGCCGCGCGGCAGGTCGCCCACCTTCCTGAGCTTGCGGCCCGGGAAGTAGCCGAAAAGCCGCGTGACCAGCGGCACCAGCACGAACCAGAAGTAGAGGATGGTGCGCTTGAGCTTCGGCGCGTTCTCGCGCCAGTAGCCGCTGCCGGCCGCGATACTCACGAGCCCGTCGACCTGCTCGGGCCGCTGCAGGAAGCCCGGCAGCTGCGCGCCGAGGCTGTGGCCCAGCAGGTAGAGCGGCTCGTCGGGCAATGCGGCCTTGGCGGCATCGATCACCGTTTCGTAGTCGCGCGCCCAGTCGAACAGGTCGGCATCGACCTCGCGCAGCGGCACATTGCCGCGCGAGTCGCCCGAGCCCCGGTAGTCGAAGGTCCAGACGCGCAGGCCCTGCTGCGAGAGCCATTGCGCGAAGGGTTCGTAGAAGGACTGGCGCACCCCCATCGCGCCGCCGATCACCACGCTCGCGCGCGGCGTGCCGGCGGATTCATAGCGGCGCACCGCCAGTTGCTGTGCGCCGCCGGCGACCGGAAGCTGCTGCTGCGTCTGCATGAAGCTGTCTCCTTCGTTGTGCCGGCACTCGGGACGGTACCTTGCTGTAGGTCAGACCCTTTCGAAGATCCCTGCGGCGCCCTGGCCCATGCCAACGCACATCGTGACCATGCCGTACTTCAGGTTCTCGCGGCGCAGCGCATGCACCACGGTGGCCGAGCGGATGGCGCCGGTGGCGCCCAGCGGGTGGCCCAGCGCGATCGCGCCGCCCATCGGGTTGACCTTCGACGGATCGAGCCCCAGCGTGTTGATGACGGCCAGCGATTGCGCGGCGAAGGCTTCGTTGAGCTCGAACCAGTCGATGTCCTCGTGCTTCAGGCCGGCATAGCGCAGCGCGGCGGGAATGGCCTCGATCGGGCCGATGCCCATGATGTGCGGGGGCACGCCCTTGCTGGCGAAGCTCACGAAGCGTGCGAGTGGCGTGAGGCCGTACTGCTTCACGGCCTTTTCGCTGGCCAGGATCAGCGCGCCGGCGCCGTCCGAGGTCTGCGAGCTGTTGCCGGCCGTGACCGTGCCGCGCGCGGCGAACACGGTGCGCAGCTTGGCGAGGCCTTCGATGCTGGTGTCGGGGCGCGCGCCTTCGTCGAGGTCGACGGTGCGGGTCTTGGCAATCGACTCGCCGGTCTCCAGGTTCGGCGTGCGATCGGTCACCTCGATGGGCGTGATCTCGTCGGCGAACTTGCCGGCCTTCTGCGCGGCCAGCGCCTTCTGGTGCGAGGCGAGCGCGAACTCGTCCTGCGCCTCGCGGCTCACCTTCCACTGCTGCGCAACCTTCTCGGCCGTGAGGCCCATGCCATAGGCAATGCCCACGTCGCCTTCGCGCTCGAAGATCGAGGGCGACAGCGAGGGCGAGTTGCCCATCATCGGCACCATGCTCATGCTTTCGACACCGGCTGCGATCATCACATCGGCCTCGCCGACGCGGATGCGATCGGCCGCCATCTGCACGGCCGACAGGCCCGAGGCGCAGAAGCGGTTGACGGTGATGCCGCCCACGCTGGTCGGCAGGCCCGCCAGCACCGCGCCGATGCGCGCGACGTTCAGGCCCTGCTGCGACTCGGGAATCGCGCAGCCGCAGATGATGTCTTCGATGGCCTTCGGGTCGAGGCTGGGCACGGCGGCCAGCGCGGCGCGCAGCGTGGTGGCCAGCAGGTCGTCGGGACGGTAGTTGCGGAAGTAGCCGCGGTGCGACTTGCCGATGGGGGTGCGGGTGGCGGAGACGATGTAGGCGTCTTGGACTTGTTTCATGGCTTTGGATTCCTGATGTCTTGTCTTGCTCCCTCTCCCGCTTGCGGGAGAGGGTTGGGGTGAGGGCTGTCTTCCTGCAGCGCCTGCAGGATTCGCTGGCGCACGGCATCGGTCTGGGTCAGCACTTCGTGATTCCAGAAGCGAAGCACGCGATAACCCTGAGCTTCGATGAAGCGTGTGCGCTTCTCGTCGTATGCGACAGCTTCGGCGTGCTGCCCGCCGTCCAACTCGACGATCAGCTTTGCTTCGAGACATGCGAAGTCTGCGAAGTACGGGCCGATCGGACGTTGGCGGCGGAACTTCACTCCCAGTTGCTCGCTGCGCAGGCCGCTCCAGAGCTTGCGCTCGGAATCCGTCATCTCGCGTCGCAGAGCGCGGGCGTTCTGCTGTGATTTGGGAGTAGATTGGTTTTGCATAGGCTGCTTGCCCCCATCCCGGCCTTCCCCAGAGGGGGAAGGAGAAGAGGGGCATCGCTCGCGTCAGTTGCGCACCGGCTTCCCCGTGCTCAGCATTCCCATGATCCGCTCCTGCGTCTTGGGATGCACGATGAGCGAGCAGAACGCCTTGCGTTCCAGCGTCATCAGGTATTCCTCGGTCACGAGCGAACCCGCGTCCACGTCGCCGCCGGTGACCACGTTCGCGATCAGGCTGGCGATGTGGAAGTCGTGCGCGCTGATGAAGCCGCCGTCGCGCATGTTCACCAGCTGGCCCTTGATGGTCGCGGCGCCGCTGCGGCCCGCCACGCGGAAAGTGCGGCGCAGCGGTGGGCGGTAGCCGGCGTCGGCCATGGCCTTGGCCTGCTGCAGCGCCACGTACAGCAGCTCGTCCTTGTTCGGCACGATCACGTCGCTGTCGAGCAGGTAGCCCAGCTTCTTCGAATCGAGCGCACCGGTGCCGACCTTCGCCATCGCCGCAGCAGTGAAGCCTTCGGTGAGGAACGGCAGCAGGTCGCTACCCGTGGAGGCCGCTGCGTTCTCCGCGGCACGACGCGCGATGTAGGTCAGGCCGCCCGCGCCGGGGATCAGGCCCACGCCGACTTCGACAAGGCCGATGTAGCTTTCCATCGCGGCCACGCGCCTGGCCGAGTGGATGGCCAGCTCGCAGCCGCCGCCCAGCGCCATGCCGCGCACGGCCGAGATCACCGGCACGTTGGCGTAGCGGATCTTGAGCATCACGTTCTGCAGCTCTTCCTCGGCACCTTCGACCGCGCCGATACCCGCGACCACGAAGGCCGGCAGCATCGCCTGCAGGTCGGCGCCGACCGAGAACACCTCGTCGGGCGACCAGATCACCAGGCCCTTGTATTCGGCCTCGGCCAGTTCGACCGCCGCACCCAGCGCCTCGGCCACGTCGGGACTGATGGCGTGCATCTTCGAATGGATGCTGGCGATGAGCACTTCGCCATCGAGCGTCCAGACGCGCACGTCGCCTTCGTCGCTGATGGTGGTGCCGGCGGTATTGGCATCGGCCGCGTTGGCGCCGAGCACGCTCTCGGGGAACAGCTGGCGGTCATGCACCGGCAGCCTGCGCTGCGGCACGAACTTGTTCTGCGATGCGCTCCACGAGCCCTCGGGCGTGTGCACGCCGCCGGCCTCGGCCACCGGGCCTTCGAACACCCACTTGGGCAGCGGTGCGCTGCTCAGCGCCTTGCCGGCGTCGATGTCTTCCTGCACCCACTTGGCGACCTGCGCCCAGCCGGCTTCCTGCCACAGCTCGAACGGGCCCTGCTTCATGCCGAAGCCCCAGCGCATGGCGAAGTCGATGTCGCGCGCGCTCTCGGCGATGTCGCCCAGGTGCACGGCGGCGTAGTGGAAGCCGTCGCGCAGGATGGCCCAGAGGAACTGGCCTTGCGGCCCTTCGCTCTCGCGCAGCAGCTTCAGGCGTTCGCCCGCGGGCTTCTTCAGCATGCGGCCATACACCTCGTCGGCCTTGGCGCCGGCGGGCACGTACTCGCCGCTTTTCAGGTCGAAGCGCAGGATGTCGCGGCCGACCTTCTTGAAGAAGCCGGCCTTGGTCTTCTGGCCCAGGTTGCCCAGCTCCAGCAGCTTGGCAAGCACGGGCGGCGTCGCGAAGTTGGCGTAGAACGGATCGGTCTCTGCGTTGAGGTTGTCCTGCAGCGTCTTCACGACGTGGGCCATCGTGTCGAGGCCCACCACGTCGGCGGTGCGGAAGGTGCCCGAGCTTGCGCGGCCCAGCTTCTTGCCGGTGAGGTCGTCCACCACGTCGGGCGTCAAGCCGAACTTCTCGACTTCCTTCAACGTGGCCAGCATGCCGGCGATGCCGACACGGTTGGCGATGAAGTTGGGCGTGTCGTGCGCGCGCACCACACCCTTGCCCAGCGTGCTGGTGACGAAGGCTTCGAGGTCGTCGAGCACCTGCGGCTGCGTGGTGGGCGTGTTGATCAGCTCCACCAGGAACATGTAGCGCGGCGGGTTGAAGAAGTGAATGCCGCAGAAGCGCGGCTTCAGCGCTTCAGGCAGTGCCTCGCTGAGCTTGGTGATCGACAGGCCCGAGGTGTTCGAGGCCAGGATCGAATGCTTGGCAACGTGGGGCGCGATCTTCTTGTAGAGATCGAGCTTCCAGTCCATGCGCTCGGCAATGGCTTCGATGACGAGGTCGCACTCGCCGAGCTTGGCAAGGTCGTCTTCGTAGTTGGCCTGTTCGATCAGGCCGGCATCGGCCACGTCGCCGAGCGGCGCGGGCTTGAGCTTCTTGAGGTTGTCGATGGCGCGCGTGACGATGCCGTTCTTCGCCGCACCTTGAGCGACAGCTCCGGTCGCGTCTTTTGCGGCCAGGTCGAACAGCACGACAGGCACGCGCACGTTGACGAGGTGGGCCGCAATCTGCGCGCCCATCACGCCGGCGCCGAGCACGGCGACCTTCTTCACTTGAAATCGGGACATGTTGCTTGGTATTTCTTGGATTGGTTGCGCGCAGGCTTGTTACTGCACACGGTTCCAGGTTTGAGTGCGCCAGAAGGGGCCCAGGTAGCCGCGCACTTCGAGCTTCTTGCCGCCATCGACGGGCGTGTAGCTCGCGCGGTATTCCTTGCCGTTCTCGGGGTCGAGGATCTTGCCGCCTTCCCAGACTTCCTTGCCTTCGGCCTTCTTGCCGCCGCGGATGATGTCCAGGCCCACCATGGGCTTGCCCTTGCGGTCGTCGCTGCATTCGTCGCAGGTGGCGCCGGGCTTGGCGTCCTTGCCCAGTGCCTTTTCGATGCGGCCGAGCAGCGCGCCGTTCGATTCGTCGATGCGAATCTCCGCTTTGACCTCACCGGTCTTGTCGTCAACGTTGCGCCACAGGCCGACCGGCGTGACCTGGGCCATGGCCGAGACTGCGGTGACGGCGAACAGAACGGCGGCGAATGTTTTCTTCATGCGTGTCTCCCGGCGAAGTGAAGGAAAAGGCAAAGGGCTTGTTGCTTCAGGCCAGTGCCGCGTCGGTGTCCATCAGCACCTTGCTGCCGGCGCGCGCGGTGCGCATCAGCGTCGCGGTCTCGGGGAACAGCTTGGCGAAGTAGAAGCGCGCGGTCTGCAGCTTGGCGACGTAGAACGGGTCGGTGTTGCCGGCGGCGATCTCGCGCAGCGCGACCTGCGCCATGCGGGCGAACAGGTAGCCGAACACGAAGTGGCCGGCCACGCGCAGGTAGTCGACAGCAGCGGCGCCCACTTCGTCGGGGTTCTGGAAGCCCTTGAAGCCGATCTCGGTCGTGAACTTGGTGAGCTGATCGCCCAGGCCCGCGATGGGGTTGATGAACTCGGCCATCTTCTCGTTGACGCCCTCTTCTTCCACCAGCTTCGCAACCAGCTTGCCGAACTTCTTCAGCGAGGCGCCGTTGTTGCCCAGCACCTTACGGCCCAGCAGGTCCAGCGACTGGATGGTGTTGGTGCCTTCATAGATCATGTTGATGCGGTTGTCGCGCACGAACTGCTCCATGCCCCATTCCTTGATGAAGCCGTGGCCGCCGAACACCTGCATGCAGGCGTTGGTGGAAATGTGGCCGTTGTCGGTGATGAAGGCCTTGACGATGGGGGTCAGCAGCGCGACCAACTCACCCGAGTCCTTGCGCACCTTCTCGTCGGGGTGGTTGTGCTCCTTGTCGAGCAGCAGCGTGCAGAAAATTTGCAGCGCGCGGCCGCCTTCGGCATAGGCCTTGGCGGTGAGCAGCATCTTGCGCACGTCGGGGTGCACGATGATGGGGTCGGCTTCCTTGTCCTTGGCCTTCACGCCGGAGAGCGAACGCATCTGGATGCGGTCCTTGGCATAGGCCAGTGCGTTCTGGTAGGCCACTTCGGTCAGGCCCAGCGACTGGTTGCCCACGCCCAGGCGCGCGGCGTTCATCATCACGAACATCGCGGCCAGGCCCTTGTTGGGCTCGCCCACCAGCGTGCCGGTGGCGCCTTCGATCACGATCTGCGCGGTGGCGTTGCCGTGGATGCCCATCTTGTGCTCGAGGCCGGCGCAGAAGATCGGGTTGCGCTCGCCCAGCGATCCGTCGGCCTTGACCTTGAACTTCGGCACCACGAACAGGCTGATGCCCTTGCTGCCCTTGGGCGCGTCCGGCAGGCGGGCCAGCACCAGGTGAATGATGTTGCTGGTCATGTCGTGCTCGCCGGCCGAGATGAAGATCTTGTTGCCGGTGATGCGGTAGGTGCCGTCGGGCTGCGGCTCGGCCTTGGTGCGCAGCAGGCCGAGGTCGGTGCCGCAATGGGGTTCGGTCAGGCACATGGTGCCGGTCCACTCGCCGCTGGTGAGCTTGGGCAGGTAGGTCTTCTTCTGCTCGTCGGTGCCGTGCGCGGCGAGCGCCTCGTAGGCACCGTGCGAGAGGCCGGGGTACATGGTCCAGGCCTGGTTGGCGCTGTTGAGCATCTCGAACAGGCACTGGTTCACCACGAAGGGCAGGCCCTGGCCACCGAAGGCCGGGTCGCAGGACAGCGCGGGCCAGCCGCCTTCGACGTACTTGGCGTAGGCGTCCTTGAAGCCCTTGGGCGTCTTGACTTCATGCGTGGTCTTGTCGAGCGTGCAGCCTTCCTCGTCGCCGCTGATGTTCAGCGGGAAGGTCACTTCGGCGGCGAACTTGCCGGCTTCTTCGATCACCGCGTTGATGGTGTCGGCGTCGGTCTCGGCATGGGCCGGAAGCGCCTTGAGCTCCTCGGCGACGTTGAGCACTTCGTGCAGCACGAACTGCATGTCGCGTACGGGGGGGTTGTAGGTAGGCATCCGGAACTCTCCTGGTCGAAGCTAGATAGAAAAAGAAAAAGGAAAACGAAATTCGGGAACGGGCCGCGCGCCGGGTCAGCGCACGGTCTTGAGTCGGCGGCCCGCCGGCGCGGCGGCCGCTTCGGGCTTGGGCGCGTCGGGCGTGGCGGCGCGCGCGAGGATGTTGTCGAAGCCGACGTTGGCGCGGCCGATGGAGCCGGGCACCTGCAGGAAGCGGGCTTCGTAGTGCAGCGCGAGGATGAGGCCGTGGATCTCGAACGCCACCTGGCGCTCGTCGGCGTCCGCGCGCAGGTGGCCTTCGCTCTGCGACTGCACGATGACGCGCAGCACTGCCGCCTGCCAGATGCTGACCGACTCGACCAGCGCGTCGCGCACCGGGCCCGGGCGGTCGTCGAATTCGGAGGCGCCGCTGATGTAGATGCAGCCCGAGTCGATCTCGGTCGAGGTGCGCTTCATCCAGTTGGCGAACATGGCGCGCAGGCGCGGCAGGCCGCGCGGCGCCTTCAGTGCGGGGAAGAACACCTCCTGCTCGAAGCGGGCGTGGTATTCGCGCACCACCGAGATCTGGAGCTCTTCGCGCGAGCCGAAGTGGGCGAAGACGCCCGACTTGCTCATCTTGGTGATTTCGGCCACGGCGCCGATCGACAGCCCTTCGAGCCCGATCTGCGCGGCCAGGGCCAGCGCGGCGTCGACGATGACGGCCTTGGTCTGCTGCCCCTTCTGGGCGGCGCGCGCGGGCTTGGCGGGAACGGCTGTTGCGGTCATCGTGGAATTTCCATGCAAAAACGAACGGTCGTTCTATTTTGCAGGTCTTTGCACCTTCGTCCGCAAATTGACCTTCAGTTGTTGAAGGTTAATTGAGGCGGAACGGACCGCCATAGGGTCCGTCCCGCATCTGTCTTCTCTTTCCTTCAGGGGCCGGTCTGCGGCCCCGGGCTCAGAACTCCTGCGACACCGGCCGCAGCACGACCTCATTGATGTCCACGTCGGCCGGCTGTTCCACCGCGTAAACGACGGCGCGCGCCACCGAGTCAGCCGGGATCTGGTTGGCCTCGTAGAACGCCTTCACGCCGGCGGCGCTCTCGGCGTCGGTACTGCCGAGCTTGAGTTCCGACTCGACCGCGCCGGGCGACACGATGGTCACTCGCACGCCGCTGTTGCCCACTTCCACGCGCAGGCCCTCGGAGATGGCGCGCACCGCGTGCTTGGTTGCGCTGTAGACGGTGCCGATGGGCGTGAACACCTTCAGCCCGGCGATGGACGCGACATTGACGATGTGCCCGCTGCCCTGCGCCTGCATGCGCGGCAGCACCGCGGCAATGCCGTAGAGCACGCCCTTGATGTTGACGTCGATGGTGCGGTCCCACTCGTCGACCTTGAGCTTGTGCAGCGGCGACAGCGGCATCACGCCCGCGTTGTTGACCAGCACGTCGATGCGGCCGAAGGCCTCGACGGTGGCGGCGGCGAGCTTCTCGAGGTCGGCGCGCTTCGCCACGTCGGTGGCCACGGCGATGGCCTCGCCGCCGGCTTCGCGGATCTCGGCGACGAGCTTGTCGAGCCGGTCGGTGCGGCGTGCCGCCAGCACCACCTTCGCGCCGCGCGCCGCCAGGTGGCGGGCGGTCGATTCGCCGAGGCCGCTGCTCGCGCCGGTGACGATGGCGACCTTGCCCTTGATGTTGTCTTGAACGGATGTCATGAGAGTTCCTTTCGGTTGGCTTGAACGGGAGGTTTGAAGAAGTGCATGCAGTGTGGAAAATCCACGCGTTCCCGTAAATGAAACTCTCGCGACTTCAGAATTCCCAGAAAAGGAATACCCAGTGTCCAACCGCCTCGAAGCCCTGCGCGTGTTCTGCGCCGCCGCCGATGCCGCCAACTTCCGCGATGCGGCCGCGCGGCTGTCGGTGTCGCCGCAGGTGGTGACGCGCGCGGTGCGCGAGCTGGAGGACGAGCTGGGCGAGCCGCTCTTTCACCGCAGCACGCGCGGCGTGCAGCTCACCGACTTCGGCCGGCAGCTGCTGGAGCGGGCCCGCCCCGCGCTGAGCGGCGTCGACGAGCTGTTCCATCGCACCGACCGCCGCGCGCTCTCGCAGCACGAGGGCACGGTGCGCGTCACGGCGCCGGGCATCTTCGGGCGCCAGCTCATTCCGCGCGCGCTGGCACCGATGCTCGCCGCGCACCCGGGCCTCGTGCTGGACCTGCGCGTCTCGGAAGCGCATGCCGACGTGGTCGGCGAGCAGATCGACATCGGCGTGCGCGTGGGGCCGTTGCGCGACGCGCGCTTCATCGCGCGGCCGGTCGGGAAGATGGCGCTGCACGTAGTGGCGGCCCCCTCGCTGATCGCGCGCACCGGCGTGCCGAAGACCATCGACGCGCTCGCCGCGATGCCGCTCACCGCGCTGATCGACCGCAAGTCGGGCCGGCCGTGGTCGATGATCTTCCGCAAGGACCGGCAGCTGGCCGTGACCTCGCCGGCCTTCGTCACCGACGACTTCGACACCGAATGCGCGGCGGTGCTCGCGGGCCTGGGCTTCGCGCAGCTGATCGGCTCGCTGGCCGAGCCCGCCATCGAAAGCGGCGCTCTGGTACCGGTGCTGCAGGCCGAGGCGCCCGAGCCGTGGCCGATCTACGTCTACCGCGCGCAGCGCGCGCCGGTGCCGGCACGTGTGCGGCTGGTGTACGACGAGCTGATCCGCGTACTGCGCTGATCAGCCCCGGCGGCAGGCCCGCTGCCACGCGCCGGGCGTGAAGCCGAAGTGGCGCGCGAAGATGCGGGTCATGTGGCTCTGGTCGGCGAAGCCGCTGGCGACGGCGGCGTCGGCCAGGTTCTCGCCCCGGCGGATCAGGCCACGCGCACGCTCGGCGCGCTGCAGCAGCAGCCAGGCATGCGGCGGCACGCCATAGGTTTTCTCGAAGCGGCGCAGCACCTGGTAGCGGCTGAGACCGGCCATCTCGGCGAGGTTGGAAAGTTTCGGCGCCTCGTGCAGGTTGTCGGCCAGACGTTCGCGCAGGCGGCGCATGTCGCCGCCGGCTGCAGGCCCCGACGACGGCGCTGTCGTGGAATGCGCTTCGAGCAGCAGGCCGCAGACCTCGACCAGCGACTCCTCGCAAGCCAGCGTCTCCACATCGGCAGCATTGGCACGCCATGCATCGAGCCGCGCGAACAGGCGCCGCAGCGTGTGGCGCAGCCGCGCGTCCTTGAGCACGGGCCGCGTGAACTCGACCTCCGGCCCGGCATCGCCCTTGATGCTCGCCATCACGCCCGGGTCCAGGTACACCATGCGCCATTGCCGCGAAGGCCCGCCCAGCGGCTGCCCGTCGTGCACCTCGCCGGGGTTGGTGGTGATGAGGTCGCCCGCGTAGGCGTCGACCTTGCCGCGTCCGCTGGCCGAGCTCTGTGCGCCCTGTTCCAGCAGGCCCAACCCGTAGGTCGCGTGCCAGTGGCGGCCGTAGTGCATCGCGCTGTCGATCGACGTGCCGTACACACCCTCCCACGGGGAGCCGAAGACCTGGCAGCGATGGACGGGAGGCACCTGCATGCGCCGGATGATCGCAGACAGGCGCGGCTCACGCGAATGAGCGCGCCACGGTCTGGAGCCGGCGGGGCTCAGAGCTTGAAGGGGATCACTTCCTGGCGCTGGTCGCCCAGGCCTTCGATGCCCAGCGTCATCACGTCGCCCTTCTTCAGGAAGAGCGGCGGCTTCATGCCCATGCCCACGCCGGGGGGCGTGCCGGTGGTGATGATGTCGCCCGGCATCAGCGTCATGAACTGGCTCACGTAGCTCACGATCTTCGCCACGGTGAAGATCATGGTCTTGGTGCTGCCGGTCTGCACGCGCTGGCCGTTCAGGTCGAGCCACATCGCCAGCTTCTGCGGGTTGGGCACGTCGTCGCGCGTCACCAGCCAGGGGCCGATGGGGCCGAAGGTGTCGCAGCCCTTGCCCTTGTCCCAAGTGCCGCCGCGCTCGATCTGGTATTCGCGCTCGCTGATGTCGTTGATGGTGCAGTAGCCGGCCACGTAGTCGAGCGCGCTCTTCTGCGATACGTAGCGCGCGCGGGTGCCGATGACCACGCCGAGCTCGACTTCCCAGTCGGTCTTGACCGAGCCCTTGGGCAGCATCACCGGGTCGTTCGGGCCCTGCACGCAGCTGTTGGCCTTGGTGAACACCACCGGCTCCTTGGGCACCGGCAGGCCGGATTCGGCCGCGTGATCCGCGTAGTTCAGGCCGATGGCGATGAACTTGCCCACGTTCGCCACCGGGCAGCCGAAGCGCGGCTTGCCCTTGACCAGCGGCAGCTTGTCGACCTTCTGCTTGCGCAGCTTGGCCAGCGCGGCGTCGCCGAGCTGGTCGGGGCCGATGTCCTTGACGATGGCGCTCAGGTCGCGCAGCTGGCCGTTGTCATCGATGAGGCCGGGTTTTTCCTTGCCGGGGTTGCCGTAGCGGACGAGTTTCATGTTTTCCTTTCAGTGCGTTGGAATCCGGAAATCGGTGGGGTGAGATGAGATGAGATGAACCGGTCTTGCCCGGTCAGTAGGTGGAGCGGCCGCCCGACAGGTCGAACACGGCACCGGTGGAGAACGAGCAGTCTTCCGTGCAGAGCCAGCCGACCATCGCGGCCACCTCTTCCACGGTGCCGAAGCGGCCCATGGGAATCTTCGAGAGCATGAAGGCGATGTGCTCGGGCGTCATCTGGTCGAAGATGGCCGTCTTCACCGCCGCGGGCGTCACGCAGTTCACGCGGATGCCGGTGTCGGCCAGTTCCTTGCCGAGCGACTTGGTGATGCCGATGACGGCCGCCTTGCTCGCGCTGTAGGCACTGGCGTTGGGGTTGCCGTCCTTGCCAGCCACCGAGGCGATGTTGACGATGCGGCCGTAGCCCCGGTCGCCCTGCCTGCGCATCTGCGCGACCACCTCGCGGCAGCACAGGAACACGCCGTTGATGTTGACTTCCATCACCTGGCGCCAGTCGTCCACCGGATAGTCCCACAGCTTGGTGTTGGGCCCGGTGATGCCGGCGCTGTTGACCAGCGCGTCGATGCGCGGCGCATGCGCCAGCGTGGCGGCCACGCCCTTGGCGACCGAGGGCTGCTGCGACACGTCGACCTTCAGCGCGAAGGCCTTGCCGCTGCCACCGAGCGACTGGGCGGCCTTCCGGGCGGCTTCCTCGTCGCGGTCCCACAGCGTGACGCTGCCGCCCGAGGCGACCAGCCGCTGCGCGATGCCGAAGCCCAGCCCCGTGGCCCCACCGGTGACGACCGCGTGGCGGCCCTTGAAGTCGAGCTGGTTCATATCGTGATGCCCCCGTCGACGGTGAAGGCCTGGCCTGTGGCGAAGACCGATTCGTCGCTGGCGAGGAACACGACCACCGGCGCGATTTCCCCGGCCTGCGCGAGCCGCCCCATGGGCTGTCGCGCGATGAAGGCGCGGCGCGCGGCCTCGGGGTCGGCATTGGCATTGATGCGGTCGCCGAGCGAGGGCGTGTCGACCGTGCCGGGGCACACCGCATTGCAGCGGATGCCACGGGCCACGTAGTCGGCCGCCACGCTCTTGGTGAGGCCCAGCACCGCCGCCTTGGTGGTGCCGTAGACAAAACGGTTGGGCAGCCCCTTCATGCTGGAGCAGACGCTGGCCATGTTGATGATGCTGCCGCGCCCGGCCTCCAGCATGCCGGGCAGCACGGCCTGGATGGTCCACATCTGGGCACGCACGTTGAGGCTGCAGGCGAAGAGCAGCTCGTCGTCGGTGGCCTGCTCGATGGTGCCGTTGTGCACCACGCCCGCGCAGTTGAAGAGGATGTCGAGCGCCGGCAGCTTCGCCACCAGCGCGCCGATGGCGGCCTTGTCGAGCACGTCGAGCTTCAGCGCGGTGACGTTGGGCACGCCCGCGTAGCGTTCGAGGAGCTTCTCGTTGACGTCGGTGGCCCAGACCCGCGCGCCCTCGGCGGCCATGGCCAGTACGCTGGCGTGGCCTATGCCCTGGCCGGCCGCCGTGACCAGCGCGGTCTTCCCCTTCAGTCTCATCGAGCTCTCCTCGGGTTTGGCCCGATGATGGTGCGGGCGATCTGGCGTATTCTGAATTGGCCTTACCACTTGGCCAATTCAGGACAACCCTTAACTCCTTTCGCCTCCCCTTCTCTCCCCGCCCCTCCCGTGCCGATCCAGACCCTCGAACCCCAGCGCCTCTACCGCCAGATAGCCGAACAGTTGCGCGAGCTCATCGGCAAGGGCGAATTCGCGGTGGGCGCGCGCATTCCCGCCGAGCGCGACCTGGCCCGGCAGCTGGGCGTGAGCCGGCCGTCGGTGCGCGAGGCGCTGATCGCGCTGGAAGTGGAAGGCTGGGTCGAGGTGCGCACGGGCTCGGGCGTTTACGTGCTCGACCGATCGGGCCGCACGCCCCCGCCGCCCAACGGTGCGGCCGGCATCGAATGGGGCCCGCTGGAGATCATCCGCGCGCGCCGCATGGTGGAGGGCGAGACCGCCGCCACCGCGGCCCAGTACGGCAAGCGCAAGGACGTGGACGCCATGCGCCGCGCCATCCGGATGATGCGCGAGCTGGCCGCGCGCAACGAGGTGCCGCACGAGGGCGACCGCGCCTTCCACCTGGCCATCGTCAACGCCTGCGACAACGTGGTGCTGACCGAGACGGTGCAGGGCTTCTGGGAGTCGCGGCACGGGCCGATCTTCGCCCGGATGATCGATTACTTCGAGACCATGGAGTCGTGGCAGGTCGCCATCGGCGAGCACGAGCTGATCCTCGAAGCGATCGCCGCGCGCGACCCCGCCGCCGCGCGCAGCGCCATGCACGAGCACATGGACAAGTTCCATCAGCGGTTCAGCGCGAGCTGGCGCCGCACCAAGGCCTCCTGAACAGATACAGAACGACCACGATGACACCCTACATCCGACTCCATCCCGCCGACGACGTCGTCATCGCGCGCTCCCAATTGCTCGGCGGCACCGCCATCGAAGGCGTGGCCGTGCGCGGCCTGATCCCGCCGGGCCACAAGATCGCGATGCGCGACATCGCGCAGGGCGAGCCGGTGCGCCGCTACAACCAGATCATCGGCTTCGCGAGCAAGCCCATCGCCGCCGGCGAGCACGTGCACACGCAGAACCTCGACATGGGGCCCGACAAGGGAGATTTCGAACGCGACTACGCCTTCGGCGCCGACGTGAAGCCCGCGCCCGCGAAGCGCGAAGCCACCTTCATGGGCATCAAGCGTGCAGACGGCCGCGTGGCAACGCGCAACTACATCGGCGTGCTGACCAGCGTGAACTGCTCGGCCACGGCCGCGCGCGCCATCGCCGACCACTTCTCGCGCAAGACCAATCCGCAGGCGCTGGCGGCATTCCCCAACGTGGACGGCGTGGTCGCGCTCACGCACGGCACCGGCTGCGGCATGGACACGCAGGGCATGGGCATGCAGATCCTGGAGCGCACGCTCACGGGCTACGCCACGCACCCGAACTTCGCGGGCGTGCTGGTGGTCGGCCTGGGCTGCGAGGCGAACCAGATCAACGCCTGGCTCGCGACCGGGCACCTGGCCGAGGGCGAGAACTTCCGCACCTTCAACATCCAGGACACGGGCGGCACGCGCAAGACGGTCGAGAAGGGCGTGGCGCTCATCAACGAGATGCTGCCGCGCGCCAACGCGGTGAAGCGCGAGCCCTGCAGCGCGGCGCACATCACCATCGGGCTGCAGTGCGGTGGCTCCGACGGCTACTCGGGCATCAGCGCCAACCCGGCGCTGGGCGCGGCGGTCGACTTGCTGGTGGCGCATGGCGGCACCGCCATCCTCAGCGAAACGCCCGAGGTGTACGGCGCCGAGCACCTGCTGACGCGCCGCGCGGTGAAGCGCGAAGTGGGCCAGAAGCTGGTGGACCGCATCAAGTGGTGGGAGCACTACACCGCCATCAACGAAGGCGAGATGAACAACAACCCCTCGCCCGGCAACAAGGCGGGCGGCCTCACCACCATCCTCGAGAAGTCGCTGGGCGCGGTCGCCAAGGGCGGCACCAGCAACCTGGAGGCTGTGTACGAGTATGCGGAGCCCGTCACCGCGCGCGGCTTCGTCTACATGGATACGCCGGGCTACGACCCTGTGAGCGCCACGGGCCAGGTGGCCGGCGGCGCCAACCTGATCTGCTTCACCACGGGGCGCGGCTCGGCGTATGGCTGCGCGCCCTCGCCCTCGCTCAAGCTCGCCACCAACTCGGCGCTGTGGCAGCGGCAGGAGGAAGACATGGACATCAACTGCGGCGAGATCGTGGACGGCACGGCGTCGATCCAGGAGATGGGCCAGCGCATCTTCGAACTGGTGCTCGCGACCGCCTCGGGCGCGCACTCGAAGAGCGAGCAGCACGGCTACGGCCAGAACGAGTTCGTGCCGTGGCAGGTCGGCGCGGTGATGTGAACTGAACCATCGACGAGGAACGGCATGGTGACTCTCCCCTTCGGCTTCCTGGAAGGCACAGGCTTCGAGCAGCTGGACCCGCGCTTCAAGGGCTGCATTCCCGGCCCCGAGCGCGTGCAGCGCCTGTGGACCGGCGCGCGCTGGTGCGAGGGCCCCGCCTGGTTCGCGGCGCACCGCACGCTGGTGTGGTCGGACATTCCGAACAACCGCATGCTGCGCTTCGACGAGGTCAACGGCACCGTGGGCACCTTCCGCGAGCCGTCGAACAACACGAACGGCAACACGGTCGACCGCCAGGGCCAGCTGGTGAGCTGCGAGCACCTCACGCGGCGCGTCACGCGCACCGAGCACGACGGCACGACCACCGTGCTGGCGTCGCATTGGAAGGGCAAGCGGCTGAACTCGCCCAACGACGTGGTGGTGCACTCGGACGGTGCCGTGTGGTTCACCGACCCGAGCTACGGCATTCTTTCCGACTACGAGGGCCTGAAGGCCGACAGCGAGATCGGCGCGTGCCATGTCTACCGCGTCGATCCGGCTGGCGGCGAGGTCGAGCTCATGGCGGACGACTTCGTGAAGCCCAACGGGCTTGCGTTCTCGCCCGACGAGTCGCTGCTGTACATCGCCGACACCGGCGCGAGCCACGCGGCGGACGGCCCCAGGCACATCCGCAAGTTCAAGCTCGGAGCCGACGGCCGCACCTTGAGCGGCGGAGAAGTCTTCGCCGAATGCACCAGCGGCCTCTTCGACGGCTTCCGCCTCGACACCGAAGGCCGCATCTGGACCAGCGCGCTCGACGGCGTGCACGCCTACCACCCCGACGGCACGCTGCTGGGCAAGATCCTGCTGCCCGAGCGCGTGGCCAACGTGTGCTTCGGCGGTCCCAAGCGCAACCGCCTCTTCATCTGCGCGACCACGTCGCTCTACGCCATCACGCTGAACGCGAAAGGAGCCTGATCCATGTCCCACACGCTCAAGGCCGACCACCTGCAGGCCACCGTCGCCCGCATCCTCGAAGCCGCTGGAAGCTCGCCCGCCGAGGCGCAGCAGGTGGCCGCCAACCTCGTGCTGGCCAACCTGAGCGGCCACGACTCGCACGGCGTGGGCATGCTGCCCCGATATGTCGACGCCGTGGCCGAGGGCGGCCTGAAGCCGAACGCAGCGGTGCGCGTGAACCTCGACATCGGCACGCTGATGGGCCTGGACGGCCAGCACGGCTACGGCCAGATCGTCGGCGTGCAGGCGATGGAGCTGGGCATCGCGCGGGCGAAGCAGCACGGCAGCTGCATCTTCACGCTGGCGCATGCGCACCACCTGGGGCGCATCGGACACTTCGCGGAGATGGCGACGGCGCAGGGGCTGGTTTCGATGCACTTCGTCAACGTGCTCTCGCGGCCGGTGGTCGCGCCCTGGGGCGGCGGCGACGGGCGCTTCGGCACCAACCCGTGCTGCATCGGCATTCCGCTTTCGGGCGCCGAGCCCTTCGTGCTCGACTACGCGACCAGCCGCGTGGCGCAGGGGAAAATGCGCGTGGCGCACAACAAGGGCGAACGCGTGCCCGACGGCTACCTGATCGACGAGAACGGCGCGCCCACCAACGACCCAGGCGTGGTGGTGGTGCCGCAGGGCAACGGCCTCTTCGGCGCGCTCATGACCTTCGGCGAGCACAAGGGCTACGGCATGGCGGTGGCCTGCGAGCTGCTGGGCGGCGCGCTCACCGGCGGCGGCACCTGGCACCGGCCGGCGGACACGGCACGCACGGTGCTCAACGGCATGCTCACGGTGCTGATCGACCCTGCGCGGCTGGGCACGCAGAAATCCTTCGACGAGGAAGCCCGTGAGTTCGTCGGCTGGCTGCGGCAGAGCCCGCCCGGGCAGGGCTTCGACGAAGTGCAGATCGCGGGTGAGCCGGAGCGCAAGGCGCGCGCGGCGCGGCGCAAGGACGGGATCTGGGTGGACGACGCGACGTGGGGGGAGATCGTCGCGGCGGGAGCCAAGGTCGGCGTGGCCGTCGCGTAGACGCTGACGCCGGCTACCGGCGAGCGCCTGCCCGAGACTTCTGGCTCAGCACGAGCGCGATGCCGCCCAGGATCGCGACGGAGGCCGCGGCAAGGCGCGGCGTTATCGCCTCCGACAGGAACAACACGCCGCCGAAGGCCGCCAGCAGCGGCACCGACAGCTGCACGGTGGCCGCGCGCATGGCGCCAAGACGGCCCAGCGCCGCGTACCAGATCACATAGCCGAACCCCGAGGTCAGTGCGCCGGAAGCGACGGCGAGCGCGAGGCCGGTCGCATCCGCGTGGGCGCTGGCCGCGAACACCAAGCTCAGCGCGAGTGCCAGCGGCACCGCCCGCGTGAAGTTGCGCGCGGTGGCGGCCAGCGGGTCGGCCACGCCGCGGCCGCGCAGCGAATACACGCCCCATGCCACGCCCGCGACGGCCATCAGCACGGCACCCAACGGCGGCGGCGCGGCGATCCCCGGCGACACCAGGTAGACGAGCCCGCCCACCGCCAGGGCAAAGCCGCACCATGCGAGCACCCCGAAGCGCTCGCTGCCTGAACGCAGGCCCACGCCAAGCATCGTCAGCTGGACCGCGCCGAACAGGATCAGCGCGCCAGTGCCCGCAGGCAGGCTGAGGTAGGCGAAGGAAAAGAAGGCGACGTAGCCGAACAGCATGACGGCGGCCAGCCAGTCGGCACGAGCCGGCGAAGCTGGCGGCTGAGCCCTGAATCGCACGATGAGCCCCAGCATGAGCGCACCCGCCACGAGCCTGACGCTGCCGAAGCTCGCCGGGTCGATGCCCTTGTGCTGCAACGCGAGCCGGCACAGCAAGGAGTTGGCGGCGAATGCGAGCATGGCTAGCGCCGTCAGGAGGATGGTCCGCAGGCCGTGGCTGTGCGCCGCGTCAGGCACGTGCGGACACCCGCGGCAAGCGAGGCTCCAGCAGACGATCGACTGCGCCATGGCTCATGCGCCCTCCATGGAGGCAACCGCGCAACATTGGCTTGCCGCCAAGGGGCGGCAGCAAGGGACTGGCAGATGCTACGCCGCTCGAAGGCCCAAGGCGAGCCGGCCGGCCCGCTGCAGGGTACCCCGCGTCAGACGATCAGCGCGATCGTCGCTTCGAGGTGCTCGGAAGGCGCGCGGCGGAAGCCCGAGCGCGCGAAGCGCTGCAGCTGCCCCACCACGAAGGCCGTGAGTGCCGCGGCGCGCACCTGGGCGTCGACGCTGGGCGTGGCCGAGCCGTCGGCCGCGGCGGCACCGCGCAGCACCTGGCGCAGCGTGGCTTCGATCTTGTCGAAGAACTGGTTCATGCGCTGCTGCAGGCGCTCGTTTTCGTAGACCAGCGCATCGCCCACCATGACGCGGGTCATGCCAGGGTTGCGCTCGGCGAACTGCACCAGCAGCGTGAGGATCTTGGCGGCCTGCTGTGCGCCGGTGGCGCCCTCGCGCTCGAGGATCTGGTTGACCAGCGTGAAGACGCTCTGCTCGATGAAGTCGATCAGGCCCTCGAACATCTGGGCCTTGCTCGCGAAATGGCGATACAGCGCGGCTTCGCTCACTTCGAGCCGCGCGGCCAGCGCGGCGGTGGTGACCCGCTCGGCACCCGGCTGCTCCAGCATGGAGGCGAGCGCCTGCAGGATCTGCACGCGCCGCTCACCCGGCTTCGGGCGCTTGCGCGCCGGGGGAGTGGTCGTTTCCGCAGGAGTCTCTACGCCGGAAGCACTGGTCGTCTCTTCGTTCTGCATGGGAGCGCGTGCAAAGATGTAATCAATTGATTCTCGCACAGCGCAGTTAGCACGCGCCCACGCCCGGCTCAACGGGCGCGGATCATCGTGCCGTAGGCCTGGTCCGTCAGAATCTCCAGCAGCATCGCATGCGGCACGCGGCCGTCGATGATGTGCACCGCGTTCACGCCGCTCTTGGCCGCATCGAGCGCGCCTTCGATCTTGGGCAGCATGCCGCCCGAGATGGTGCCGTCGGCGAACAGGTCGTCGATTTCGCGGGCGCTAAGGTTGGTGAGCAGCTTGCCGTCCTTGTCGAGCACGCCGGGCGTGTTGGTCAGGAGCATGAGCTTCTCTGCCTTGAGCACGGTGGCGAGCTTGCCGGCGACGACGTCGGCGTTGATGTTGTAGCTCTCGTTCTCCTCGCCGAAGCCGATGGGGCTGACCACCGGGATGAAGGCGTCGTCCTGCAGCGCCTTCACCACGCTGGGGTCGATGGAGACGATGTCGCCGACCTGGCCGACGTCGTGGTGCACGTTGGGGTCGTTGCGGTCGGCCATCTTGAGCTTCTGCGCGCGGATCAGACCGCCGTCGCGCCCCGTGAGACCCACGGCCTTGCCGCCGGCCTGGTTGATCAGGCCCACGATGTCCTGCTGCACCTCGCCGGCCAGCACCCATTCGACGACTTCCATGGTCTCGGCGTCGGTCACGCGCATGCCCTGGATGAAGCTGCCCTTCTTGCCCAGGCGGTTGAGCGCCGCCTCGATCTGCGGGCCGCCGCCGTGCACCACCACCGGGTTCATGCCCACCAGCTTGAGCAGCACCACGTCTTCGGCGAAGTCGGCCTGCAGCGCCGGGTCGGTCATGGCATTGCCGCCGTACTTGATGACGATGGTCTTGCCATGGAACTTGCGGATGTACGGCAGCGCCTGGGCCAGGATCTCGGCCTTGTCGCGCGGGGGGATGTTGAGGACGGGGTCGGTCATGGGCGGTCAGGCTCCGAAGCGGTGGACGATCAGGTGAAGCTCAAATTCTCGCGCAATCCCGGTGACAGCCGGCTGACTGCGCGGGAGCACCGTGGAACCGGCTTTGCCGGGCCACCGGTGTTGCCCCTGCAAGGGGGTTGGCGCAGCGACACGAAGTGCGCGAAGCCTGGGGGTGTGCCTGTTCACGGCCGCAGCCAGCGCGGGACCTTGAAGCGCACGATCATCAGGTACGCACCCACGTAGGTAGTGACGAACAGCAGGCAGAAGAACATCAGCACGATGGTGTTGTTCCAGAACAGCACCGCCGGCACCACCGACAGGGCGGCGAACATCCACAGGTAGGGCGAGGTGCGGTTGTTTCGCGCCAGGAGCTGCCGGGCCTCGTCGTCCGCGAAGGCCACGCGCACGATGCGGCGGAAGATCAGCTGGTGGAAGTGCAGCGCGTCGGCCGTGCCGGGCGACTGGCCGCGCGCCAGCTTGCGGTAGATGGAGAACAGTGTCTCCCACACCGGGTAGATCAGCAGCAGCATCGGGAACCAGGGCGACACCACGCGGTGCCGCTGCACCAGCGTCACGCAGGCCACGGCGATGACCATGCCCCAGACGTAGGCCCCGCCATCGCCGGCGAAGATCTTGCCGCGCGGGTAGTTCCAAACCAGGAAGCCGAAGGTGGCGCCGACCAGGCAGATCACCATGGCCGCCAGTTGCCGGTCGCCGACCTGCAGCGCCACGTGGGAGATCGCCAGGCAGACCAGCACGGCGACCGTGCCCGCGAGCCCGTTGTAGCCGTCGATGATGTTGAAGGCATGCGGCAGGCCGCCGATGGCCAGGGCCGCGAATATCACGGTGGCAAAGGGAACCATCGCGAGCCAGCCGTCGACCGTCTCGAAGCCGGTGCGCGCCACGCCCAGCCCCAGCAGCCAGCACACCAGCAGCGCCGAGCCGATGGTCAGCCCCAGCCGGTAGCGCACCTTCACGCGCTGGGTGACGTCTTCGACGATGCCGCCCAGCACCGCCGGCAGGATGCACACCAGCGTGAGCATCGAAGTCGTGACGGGCCACGAGACGTTGAACGGATCGGTGCCGGTGATGCCGGCGGCCAGCCAGGCCGCGCCCATGCCCAGCAGGATGCCCGCACCGCCCAGGCGTGGCACATGGCCCTTGTGGAAGCGCTGGGGCATGTCGGCGCCATAGAGGCGGGCGTGCCGCCGCGCACGTCGCATGAACACCTGGACCGAGAAGGCGGCGACGAAGAAACTGATGACGATCAGAGCAATCATGTGTGGGGGTTGGGGAACCCTAGAATTCCCGGGCGAAATTAGACCATGCCCACGCTCCCCTCCCCCCGCCTCCCCATCACCATTTCGATCGTGAGCCACGGCCAGCTCGCGCTGGTGCTGCCGCTGCTCGAGCAGCTGGATGCGCACAGCCGCGCCGTCATCGACAAGGTTTTGCTCACATTGAACATTCCCGAGGCCGACGTGCTTGCCGGCCGCAGCTGGGGCTTCGAGGTGGAGCGGATCGAGAACGCGAGCCCCAAGGGCTTCGGCGCCAATCACAACCAGGCCTTCGAGCGGTGCGACACGGAGTGGTTCCTGGTGCTCAACCCCGACATCCGCTTCGACAACGACGTGCTGTCGCCGCTGCTCGCACAGGCTTCAGCCGACGCCGGCCTGCTCACGCCGCGCATCCTGGAGCCCGGCAAGACCGAGCCGGAACCCCATCGGGCGCTGCTCACGCCGCTGGAAATCGTAGGAAGAAAGAAGCCCGGCTATGTTCGCCCGACGGTGCCGGCGTGGATTCCGGGGCTGTTCATGCTGTTTCGCAGCAAGGCCTACCGGCAGGTCGGCGGCTTCGACGAGAAGTTCTTCATGTACGGCGAGGACTTCGACATCTGCGCCCGCACCCGGCTGGCGGGCTGGAAGCTGCAGGTCGGCGAGAACCTGCTAGCCCGGCACGACGCGCAGCGCGAGAGCCACCGCAGCAGGAAGTACCTGTACTGGCACGTGACCAGCCTGCTGAAGGTGTGGCTGTCGGCCTCGTTCTGGCGATACCTGCGACTGCAGGGCCGCTAGCCGGCCCTTCAGCCGGGACGGTCAGCCGCGCTCGAAAACGTCCTGCACGATGGCCTGCTTGCCACGGCCGAAACGCGCATAGCGGCCGCGTGCCGCCTCGACGAGGATCGGCAGCAGGCGCAGCGGGCGCGCCGCCGGCAGCCCGGCACGGAAACGCTGGTGCGCGACCTTGTCGCGCTGCGCATCCAGGCAGCCCGGCCTCACCTTGTCGCCGAGTTGCTGCAGCCGCCGCAGCAGCGCCTCGGCCCGGCGCAGCCGCGCCACGTGCTTGTCGCCTCGCTCCACGAAGGCCTTGGCGATCTTCTCGGACAGCGTCAGCCGCCGCGCGCCGATCTGGTTGTTGCCGTGCTGGCGGTAGTCGATGGTCGGCTCGGGCAGCACGTCCATGCGGCCGGTGGCCGCGGCCACCGCGGCGAGCCACTCGTCGTGCACCCACTCGGGCGCGAACGGCAGCGCCGCCTCGAGCAAGGTCCTGCGGAACATCGTCGTCGCGCCCGTCACCAGGTTGCGCCTCAGCAGCACGCCGAAGGCCTCGCCGCTCGCGATGGCCTCCAGTTCGGACGGCTGCACCTCAAGCGCATGGAAGAGCGTTGAGCCCAGCGGCTTCAGATCGCCGTCGACCAGGCGCGCGTCGGTATGGAGCAGCAGCAGATCGGGCCGAGCCTCGAACTGCGCGACCATGCGCGCCAGCCGCCCCGGGTGCCAGACGTCGTCCTGGTCGCACAGCGCGATGAGCTCGTGGCTGCAGGCGCGCACCGCCTGCTCGAAATTGCGGGTGACGCCCAGCGGCGGCGAGTTGCTGAACACGCGCAGCGCGATGCGGTCGGCCATGCCGCACTGCGCGAGGGTGTCGCGCACCACGGCCAGCGTGTCGTCGGTGGATGCGTCGTCGGACAGCACGATTTCACGCGGCGGGGGCTCCTGCGCGCAGATGCTGCGGACCTGTTCGGGAAGGTAGCGCGCGCCGTTGCGGGTGCAGAGGGCGACGGAGACTTCGAGCGTCATCAGACCTCGATCAGACCGGCGCCACGCGGGGCGGCCAGGCGTAGCTGAAGTCCTCCCGGGCCAGCATGAGGTTGGGGCTGTAGGCGGGGTCGTTCTGGATCAGGTCGCCCCAGCGCTGGTGCATGTAGGCGGCCTCTTCCTGGAACTGGGCTTGTTTCTGAGGCGAAACGTCCTTGGCGCGGGTGGCGGACTCATGGTGGAACAGCTCTGCGTAAGGCGTCCACACGTTGCGCAGGCCCGCTTCGCGCAGACGCAGGCAGAAGTCGATGTCGTTGAAGGACTCCTTCAGATGCACTTCGTCGAGCCCGCCGACCTCCAGGTAGTGGCTCTTGCGAATCACGAGGCAGGCCGCGGTGACCGCCGAGAGCGTCTGGATCAGCGCCGCGCGGCCGGCATAGCCTTCGCGGCCCATCGGCATGCGGCGGTGCGAATGGGCGGCGATGCCGCCCACGCCGAGGATCACGCCCGCATGCTGCAGCGTCCTGTTCGGGAACCACAGCCGCGCGCCCACCGCTCCCACACCCGGCTGCAGCGCGAGGCTCGCCATCTCGCTGAGCCAGTCTGGCGTGATGACTTCGATGTCGTTGTTGACCAGCGCCACGATCTCGCCGTTGGCCACCGCCACCGCGCCATTGTTCAGCGCCGCGTAGTTGAAGTCGCGGTCGTCGCGCAGCACGCGGACCTTCGGCGTCTCCGCGGCGATGCGCTTGAACCAGGCCAGGGTGTCTGCGTCGTCGGAGCCGTTGTCGACGATGATGATTTCGTAGTTCGGATAACTGGTCTTCTCCAGGATCGACTGGACGCACTGCCGCGTGAGCTGCAAGGCGTTGCGCGTCGGAATGATCACGGAAACCAACGGTAAGACATCGGGCAAGGCGTAATGCACGCGGTAGCCGAAATCGAGATGCTCGGCGGTGGCCCGCACTCCCGTGCGCTCGAAATGCTCGTTCAGCGCCCGCTCGCCCGCGATGGCGGCGTAAGGCTTGGCGTTCATCGATTTGGCAGTGCTTTCGACGTGAACGCGCCAGTGGTACAGCACGCGCGGAATGTGGCGGATCTGGCTGGGCTCGACCCGCTCCATGCAGCGCAGCACCAGGTCCCAGTCCTGCGAGCCCTCCATGCCCACGCGGAAGCCGCCAACCGAGCGCATGAGCTCGGTCGAGAGCACGCCCAGATGGCTGAACATGTTCTGCGAACGGAAGAGATCGACGTTCCAGTCGGACTTGAAATACGGCCCGAAACGGTGGCCGCCCTCGTCGGCCTTGTCTTCGTCCGAATAGATCAGCTTCACGTCAGGATGGGCCGCGATGCAATCGGCCACCCAAAAAAGCGCATGGGCTGGCAGCAGATCGTCGTGATCCATGAGCGCGACCCAGGGACCAGAAACCAGTTCGAGCGCGCTGTTGGAGGCGGCCGAAATATGGCCGTTCTTCGGACGGAACACGACCTTGATGCGCGGGTCGCTCTCGCTGTAAGACTTGAGGATCTCGCGCACCTCTGCCGAAGGGGATGCGTCGTCAGCGATGCAGAGCTCCCAGTTCGGGTAGATCTGGCCGCGCACCGACTCGATGGCTTCGCGCAGCCAGGCCGGGTTGGGGTTGTAGGTGGGCATCACGACCGAGATCAGCGGCCGGTCTTTCATGGCTGCCACCCGTTGAACGATCTTCTCGCGCAACTCGGGCGTCAGGGTGTCGTAGCGCTGCACCCACTTCGTGTAGTCGTTGTAGCCCCCGAAACGCCGGCCCAGCTCCCACCGGATGCCCGGCCAGCCCGACTTCTTGAACATTCGCCATGCCCGCTGCACACGCCCCATCATTCCGGGGCCTTGCCAGAGTCCGGCCAAGCCGAGGAAGAATCGATAGACAGATTTCATAGATTGCGAAGTCGCGAGGCGAATGAAGCGTGGCCTGTTGGGGGATCCCAGGAAAACGTGGCGGCACCGAAGCAATGCGCCGGCAGTCGCGTGGGAGGGGATTATCTTCGCACCCCCCACGAAGATCGACGGCGGTTGTTTCACCAGGCGTCGGGGGTGACCCGAGGGCTGCCCGCAAATTGAGCAATTGGCCTTTCTAAGCCATTCATGAAATTGGTGACTCCCGTTGCTGCAACGGGCCGTCGAACGCGGTCAGGCATGCGGAACCGGCGACCTGATAGTCGTGACCAACAAGGACCACTTGTTCCTGACCCAGGATGTGCTCCAACAGATGGTTGACCCGCCAGGAACAAGCTTTCAGCTTGAGCTCAAAGGACGCAATAGATCAGCAGTATCGGGAACCGCGGCGACACCACACGATGGCGCTGCACCAGCTTGACCTCCGCCACCGCGATGACCATAGGCCCCGCCGTCGCCGGCAAAGGTGTTGCCGTGCGGATGGTTCCACACCAGGAAGCCGAAGGTGGCGCCGATCAGGCACACCAGCACAGCTACCGTGCCCGCGAACCCGTTGCAGCCGTCGATGATGTTGAAGGCATGCGGCAGGCCGCCGATATATGCCCTGTACATGCGGCTCGAAGGAGGAGCGAGGGCTCGGTGCCGTCCAGCGGGCGATCATCTTCGCGCCCCCTTTCAACCTGGTGCGGCGCCTCCCGCAGGTCATCGACACACCCTGTTAACCTCCCCCGGTAAAATCGCACGGTTCACACAAAGGATAGAAAATGAGGCCGCCCTCCGGCGCCCCCGGCAAGACGCTCGTGCTTGTCCAGTGGCAGCCTGGAGTTGTCCGGGCGAAGACGCCGCTGTCCGCCCCCAAGGTCTCGTATCGACGCACATGAGCCAAGTTCATTCCAACCTTCACCGCAGCGCGCTGGCCGACTGGTGGGAAGGCACACGCCGCACGGACATCTGGTGGACCCTCGCATGGTTCGATATCGTCCTGCGTTATCGACGCTCGATGCTGGGGCCGCTGTGGCTTACGCTGAGTATGGGCGTCATGATTGGCGGTATGGGGCCGCTGTATGCCTCGCTCTTCGGCACGCATCTCGACAAGTTCTTCCCCCATCTGGCACTCGGCGTGATCTTCTGGGGCCTGTTCTCCACCATAGTCACTGACGCCTGCAATGCCTTCGTAGGGTCGTCCAACTACCTGAAGCAGGGCTACTTTCCGATCAGCCTCTTCGTGTGGCGGGCTCTTGCCCGCAACCTGATCCAGTTCGCCCATCAGATCGTTCTTTACATCCCCGTGGCACTCTGGGCCGGCATCTCGCTTTCTTGGTCGGTCCTTCTGGTCATTCCCGCTTTCCTCATCCTGGTGGTCAACGCGCACGCACTCGGGCTGTTGCTGGGACTCATCTGCACCCGCTACCGCGACGTGACCCAGATCGTCACCAGCGTCATGCAGATGCTGATGTTCCTGACCCCCGTGTTCTGGCTGCCCGAGAACCTTCCTGGTCGCGCCAAATACGTCCTGTGGAATCCTTTCGCACAGATGCTCGACCTTCTACGCACTCCACTCATGGGTGGCGAAGCCCATCTCCACAGCTGGATCGGCATCGGCTTCTGGACCGTGCTGTGCCTCTCCGTGGCGAGCACGCTGTTCGTCAAATACCGCCGCCGCGTCGTCTACTGGCTCTGATCCATGGCATTCATTTCACTCAAGAACGTTTCGGTCAGCTTCCCGATCTATGGCGCAGGCTCGGCGTCGCTCAAGAAGACGATCGCGGCTTCGGTCACCGGCGGACGCTTCGGCAAGGAAACCGGGGTCACTGTGGTGCAGGCGCTCAGCGGCCTGAACATCGAATTGAAAAGCGGCGACCGGCTCGGCCTGATCGGCCACAACGGTGCCGGCAAGTCCACGCTGCTGCGTACGCTGGCGGGCGTCTATGAACCGTCTTCGGGCGAGCTGACCCGCCAGGGCACGGTGGCCAGCCTGATCGACCCCGCCCTCGGCATCGAAATGGACGCGACCGGCGTCGAGAACATCATGCTTCGCGGTCTCGTGATGGGCATGAGCAAGAAAGAGATCGATCGGCTTACACCCGAGATCTGCGAGTTCAGCGGCCTGGGCGAGTACGTCAACATGCCCGTTCGCACCTACTCGACCGGCATGATGATGCGCCTCGCATTCTCGATCTCGACCAGCGTCGAAGCCGACATCCTGCTGATGGACGAATGGCTCTCCGTGGGTGATGCGGCCTTCACGGAAAAGGCCGAGCAGCGCATGCGGGACGTGGTGTCGAAGTCCGGCATTTTGGTGTTGGCATCTCATTCGCCTGAACTGATTGCGAAGGAATGCAACCGGGTGCTCCATCTCGAGCACGGACGGATCGTAGAGCGCTGAGCGCCCAGCCCCTGCTCCGGCGAATCACAAGACTTCGCTCAAGTCATATGGTTTTGGTCTGGCGCCGTCCGGTCCATCGCCAGTTTTAGGGTCGAAGGAGGATCCTTCGGCCCCGCGCGCAGGCAAACACCCGCGAAGGCGATCAGGCCGATGAAAACGCCGCACCAAAGCGTGACGCATCGGGTTGCTATCGCTATGGCGACCGCATCGGCTTTTTGTATGCCATGACCCATCAATTGCAAAACAAGTGATGCCTCCATGGTGCCAAGCCCTCCCGGCACCATGGTCGCAGCACCGAAGAGTGTGGCATTAACAAAGATCTCCAAGGCGACCGACGGCTGCAACGGCAACCGCAATGAGTTGCTGAGGGCAAAGAACACTGCCGCTTGGATCCCATAGGCCAACGACGCCATAACTGCAAACAATGTTGCGTTGCGGAATGTCCAGATCTGTGCCCAGGATGCAAGCGCCTCTACAGCAGCACGACCAGGCGCAAGCCCCCATCTGCCGGCAATCGCCATTGCGCGGTCAAACAGCGGCGGCGTTCGAACGAGGCAACGAAATGCAAAGCTCCCCGCAAGGACGCCTCCCAAGACGAAGCCAGCAACATTCAGCGTGCCTCGTGCAAGTAAGCCCGCAACAGCCCCAAGCAGGCACACACCAACAACGTCGGACAAGCGATCTGCAAGGAAAGCCCCTAGGCTCTTGGTCACCGGCACACCCAACGGCCGCAGAAACAAGGACCGAATGGTCTCCCCCAGCTTGCCCGGGGACGTGGTGAGAGCCAAACCCGAGAGGTAGATTGCAAAATTGATTCGCCGCGGAACACGATGCCCCAAGCACCGAAGGGCCACGTGCCATCGCAAGAATCGAATCACATATGCAAGGCTGGCAATGACCGCCGTGCCAACCAGCAAGAGAATGCCCAGGCGCGCAAGCGCGTGCGTAACCTCATTCCAGCCGCTCCAGATCATGCCGCCCAGGCTCAAGGTGGCGCCCAGGAGCACAAACAGGATCATCCAACGCAGCAGCCGGGACATCGTCTTGCCCGGCAACGCCTTCGACTCGACGTCCGGTGTGCTCACGTTTTCCTGAATGTCAGCATTCGATGGCCGAAATAGCTGGTCACCACAGGAACGAGGACTCCCGCCAGATGAGCGATGGCCTCGGCATGGGCCACGATGCCGAGGCTCGGCAGCACCCAGCGCGCAAGGACCAGGCTGATGACCAGTGTCTGCACAACCGCCAAAAGGTTGACTGCGACAAACTTGACGACCTGCGGCCCCAATGCGGTGCCCGTGGCGGAGAACACATGCTGGCGCATGAGGACGAACGCCACCCCCATTCCAACCAGATACGCCAGCACGATCGCCGGACCATAGCTCAGCCAGGTGCTGAACAGGAAGCGCGATCCATAGTTCGCAGCGGCGGCAATCCCGCCCGCGACCAGGAATCGGATGAACTGTCTATTCAGCATGCCGGCATGTCGGCCCCGGCGACGGCAGCCTTGGCAAGCTTCCGCCCGAAGCCGATGCTTTCCGAAATGCCGCGGTCTTCGGGGTAATAGTAGGACGTATCCGCGACCCACAGGCCCTTGACCGGCAGCTTCGCAGGGGGCAGGCGATCAAGATAGCCAGGATCGCAAATCGGCTGCGCGTAGCGATAGCGACTGGCCCGCATGTCGACGAAATCCTCCGGCGCGAGGTCCGGATTGATCTTCATGCAGTACTTCCTGACCTTGTCGAGGAAGACTTCATCGGCGTCCTTGAACTTCGGATGCTCTCCAGGCATATAGAACGGCACATACAGCACATGGGGATCGAGCGGCCGAAGGTTGCTGTACTCCACCAGGCCCGGGATGTCCATATCCGGGTCGTTGATGTTGAGCCAGAAGTTTTCGGTGAGCGGCTTTTTCAGCTTTGCGATCACACAAACCACCGCAATGTTCTTGAGCGCGGCAAATGCCTCGGCGGTCGATGCCGGAAGGCCGGGGATCAACCGTGGCACATAAGGCAGGGGAACCGTGCTTACGACCTTGTCGAAGGCTTCGAAGCCCGCCGCGGTTTTGACGCCTTTGACCTCGCCCTGCTCGACGACCACCTCGGACGCCGGGGTCGACAGCCGAAGCTCCCCGCCACGGGTCACGATCGCCGACTTCAGTGCGTCGAGCAAGGTTTGCGACCCTCCCTCCAGATAGCCCAGCTTCTCCTTGAACAAGTTGTAGCGCGAACGTCCGATGCGACGGATGCGGCTCCAGATCCATGCCGCCGACAGGTTGGAGGTGTAGTCGTAGAACTTGTAGTCGAACAACCGCCGCCAAAGCACTTCGTACGCTTCCTTGCCGACCCAGCGCTTGATCCAGCCCGTTGCCTCCACATGATCCAACGGCTTCCAGTCATTCCGCTTCGTCGAGAGGAACGCATGCAATCCGTAGCGGAACTTCGCAATCCATCCGAGCCCCTTGAATGTCAGCAAGGCCATCGGATTGCCCCAAGGCTGCAACCGGTTCTGATACCAGTAGCCCATCTTGGTCGCGACCCAGTTCATTTTTCCGGACAGCCCCAGTTCGTCGAGAACTTGCAGGAACGCACTGTCCGAAATGCAGTGGAAGTGGTAGTAGCGCTCGATCTGCAACCCGCTGAAATCGAAGGCTGCAGTCATCCCGCCCACCCGATCATCGGCTTCGAATATCACCGGGCGATGGCCGTCGAGCACGAGTTGGTAGGCCACTGCCAGCCCCATGGGCCCGGCGCCGAGCACGGCGATACGTTGTGGTTTTTGTGGCTCTGTCATGGCCTAGAAGTCCAGAACGACGTTGCTGTAGACGGGATCGTTGAAGGTTTCATTGATCGCTTCGGCGAACGGCGTGCTTCGCACACCGAACATCCCGGGCCAGTCGATGACCTCGAATTCGTCCTTGGCAACCAGTGCCTGCAACTGCTGCGTCGTGAAAGGAGGATTTCTGTCGAACAAAGCCCAGACCCACAGCAAGCTGTAGAACAGCCCGTAGGGAATCTTGACGATCTTCGCCTTGGCCTTGGTGGCTCGCTTGATCTCGCGAATGATGTCGATGTAGTCGACCTTTTCATGCCCCGAGATATTGAAGATGCCTTGCCGGACGTTGTTCTCGATGCAACTGATGATCACGTTGCAGAAGTCACCGACGTAAAGCGGTTGCCGCATAAAACGCCCGTCGCCCGGCACGGGAAACACCGGTTGCTTGGCCATGAAGCGCGACAGCCAGCCAAGATGCTTGCGGTCGAACCAGCCGAACATCAGCGTAGGCCGAAGGACGGGGCATTCGATACCGCTCGCGAGGACCATTTCTTCCTGCTCTTTTTTCGACCTCGTGTAGAAATCGTCGGCCACCGACTCGACTACAGAGGAACTGATGTGGATCAGTTGAGGGACCTTGTTCTTGCGGACTTCCTCCAGGATGAGGCGAGTGGAAGTCACGTTGTTATCGACGAATTCCTGGTAGTGGATGCCACCGATCTGGGCCTGCAACATCACCACCACCGAGGTATCTTCGAAGTGGCGTTGCCAATCGCCGGGTTTCGACAGGTCTGCAAACTCGACCACAACGTCGGGCTGCACGCTCTTGAGCGTTGCCAGATTCTCTTTGTGCTTGTCCACTACAACGATGTTCGAGTAGCCCTTTGCGCGCAAACGGGCGACAAGATTTTGACCGACCAGGCCAGCGCCGCCAGGTAAAACAATCTTATTCATGGAAATATTTCTATGGAGACGCAAGAAAAAACGGTTCAGCGCAGACCTCGAAGGCATGCGAACTCAAGGCTGGCTGAGTGCGCACAAGCTCTCGACGAAAGCGCCATCCAGTTCTAACGGGCAAATCGTCATGCGTCATGCGTCATGCGTCATCGCCACGGCTACAGGCTCAAGCGCTTGAATATCGCAGTCGGCACGAGCCGGATGATCAGCATGATCAAAGCCCAGAACCACGGTGTGTAGAGAACATTGCGACGCGAGTTGACTGCCTTCTCGATGTCGGCCGCCACGCGATCGGGCGTTGCAGTGAGTGCTGCCGGCAAGTCGAGTTCGGCTGTCATAGGCGTGGCAACGAAACCGGGCTTGATCGTCAACACATGCACGCCCTTCTTGAAGAGTTGCGCGCGCAGACCCGAAGCGAAAGCGTCCACTGCCGCCTTTGCAGCGCCATAGACGTAGTTGCTTTGACGGCCACGATCGCCCGCGACCGAGCCGATAACGGCCAGCACGCCATTGCCTTGCGCCTCGAAATGCCCTGCCACGGCGAGCATACAGGCCACGGCACTTTCGCCGTTGGTGCGAAACTGCTCCACCGCATAGGGCAGATCGCGTTGAGCCCGGGCCTGATCCGGCAAGGTGCCGTGCGCAACGAGTGCGAGGTCAACGGTGCCCAGCGTGCGCCAGGCAAAGCTTGCGATCTCGGGCAACGACGCGGTGTCGTGTCCTTGCCAAACCCTCGTCTGCACTCCGGTCGCGCCGCGTGCGATCAGATCGGCGGCGATGACATCCAGCTTTGCCTGATTGCGCGCAACCAGCACGAAGTTGCTGCCCTGCCCCGCGTAGCGCCGCGCCACCGCTTCGGCAATGCCGGAGCTGGCGCCGATGATAAGTACGTTTTTTTTCTTCATGATCAAGCCATTCAAGAAGTCACACGTCGCCAGAAACGCGACATGAGCATGGGGTCGCGCAGCGATTCCAGCCGGGTCCATGCGGGATACGCCTGCTGAAAATGATGGGCACTCATGTGCGCATCCTTCGCCGGATAAAGCCGCCCCCTCGCCTCGTGCACGAGAGCGTCGAGCCGAGCAAACAAGCGGATGTTGAGCGCGTCATGCTGGGCGAAATCCAGCGCCAGCGAAACGCCTGCCTTGGGAAACGACAGCAAGCCCGGAGACCTAATGTCTGCGCACTGCTTGAGCACCGCGAGAAACGACCCCGCGCCATTGAGCGATGTCTCCCGAAGAATGGCGGCGACCGCATCGCGTCCGGATTCGGGGGGAATCACGCACTGGTACTGCTGGAAACCAGCCTTGCCGTACATCCGATTCCACTGCAGCAGCTTGTCCAACGGATAGAAAAAAGGGTCGTAGTCGACCCGTGTTTCCACGACCTTGCGCACTTGACGCTGGTAGTACAGGGTGTTGAACGCCTTCAAGGTCAAGGTATTGACCAGCGAGAAAGGAGGGTCGACGGGCATGCGCTTGGCCTTGTGGCGCGCCACTTCGAGCTCGCCTTCGGTCGCATGATTTCCGCCGATGTAGTGACCGCGGCCGGCACTCTTGCCGCCGGCCAGGCAATCGACCCACGACACGGTGTACTCGTACTTGGAATCGTGCTGCGCAGACAACGCAAAAAACTCGTCGAGATTGCCGAACTTGATGCATGTCTGCGAGATGTCGCTGGAGCGCACAGCGCGCAGTTGAAGCTCCACCTCAAGGATGATGCCGGTCAAGCCTAACCCACCGACGGTCGCATTGAACAGCTCTGTATTGATCGTGGGAGAGCATTCGCACACACCGGTGTCGGACCGGTACAGAACAATCCGGCGCACATGCCGCCCGAAGGTCCCCATCACATGGTGGTTCTTGCCATGTACGTCGTTCGCCACGGCGCCGCCCAAAGTCACGAACTTGGTCCCGGGCGTGACCGGCAAGAACCAGCCATTCGGCAAGCCGACCTGGATGAGTCCGTCCAGCGTGACCCCGGCTTGCGCCGTCACGACGCCGGACTGCCAGTCGGCGGCGATCAGACGGTCCATTCCCGCCAAGGCAACCACATGATCGGACTGGGCGAGGCAGGAGTCTCCATAGCTGCGCCCGCAACCATAGCCGAGGGTCGACTCGACCCCTTGGCTTCGCAGATGCGAGAGGGCACTTTCGATCTCGAAAGGCCAGGCGACAGGATGTGGGGTCTGGGGGTGGCGAGGATATCGCCCCCATGAGCCAAGCGTCGGCATCAAAGCGCCGAGATTCCGAAAATCGCGATGAAGCAGACGCAGACCCATCGGCTCATGCGGTCGCGCAAGGCAAACACGATGGGGTCATCGTGCATCTCGCCGCGATGGGCAATGATCCAGACGCGGCTCAGCCAGAACAGCAGCAGCGGACACGCGGCCCAAAGCCAGTGCGGGTGTCGATAGAGTATGTGCGACTGGGGATCGTTGATATAGAGCGCCAGCACCAGCACCGACAGGTACCCGGCCGAACCACCCAATGACGCCAGCAATTCAAAGTCCGATGCGACGTAGCCCCTGCCAGGAGCCTTTTGCTGTATGCCCTTTTCGCGAGCCTCGTACAGCTCGGTATAGCGCTTGACCAAGGCCAGGCTGAGAAAAATAAACATGCAGAACGCCAGGATCCAGAAGGTCGGCTTAAGCGACATAGCTACGGTGCCCGCCACCACCCGCGTCGTGTAGAGCATCGCCAGCACGACCACGTCGATCATCACTGCCCGCTTCAGCACCAACGAGTAGGCCAGAGTCAACACGTAGTAGCCCAGCAGCACCAGCGAAAACTTGATTGGCAGCAAGACAAGTGCGGCGCCAAAGGAAATGAAGAGCAGCGCGGGAATCCAGAGCATGGCATGGAACATCGGGAATGTTCCAGCCGCCAACGGACGGTTGCGCTTGGTTCGGTGCTGCCGGTCGTCCTGCAGGTCGAGCATGTCGTTCAGCAGATAAACGCTGGACGCGCATGCGCAAAAGCACAGGAAAGCCACGGCGCACTGGCCCAACAGGCGCAGGTCAAACAAGTGGTGACCGGCAATCAAAGGCACGAAGATCAGCAGATTTTTAGCCCACTGGTGCAGTCGCATGGCCTTGGCCATGCTGCGCGCGTAGGGCTTGCGGTCATCAAAGATTTCGCCGAAATGAGGCAGGGCCTGCACTCGCCGCATTACGCCGATCTCGGGATCCGCCACATGCGCCAGCCGGGCCTGGCGCCACACCGCCATGTCGGCCTTGGAGTTGCCAACATACTCGAAACTGCCCGCGCCGAAGCGTTGGACCAAGGCGTCGCGCTTATGGTCAGAAGCCAAGTTGCGGCCGTCTGTGCCCATCACTACCTCGAAGATGCCCAAGTGGGCAGCGATTTTGTCGGCGATGCGGTGGTCGGAGGCGGTGGCCAGCACCAGCATGGAACCCTCCTCGCGTTGCAGCCGGAGCCAGTGCACCAGGGCTTGGTTGTAGGGCAAGCTGCTGGCATCGGGCAGTACAGCGTCAGCCAAGCGTCGCTTGAATGCAGCCTTGCCGCCGAACAGCCAAGTCAGCATTTCGAAGAGACGCAGCGGATGAGTACGCAGGAACAGGAACACACTCTCCACCAACATGTCCGACCTTACTAAGGTCCCGTCCAAATCCACGGCGATGACCCTGGGGAAAACTTTTTCAGTCATGGCAATGGTGTTGAAATTTGATGGCGAAGCAAAGGCATATATCAGCTCACAGCGCGGGCAGCGAGAGCACGCTTTGGAAGTAGCAGCCCCACATCAGCAGATTGATCAAGATCTGGGCCCACAGCAGCCAGACCGCCCAGCGCAGGCCGGTGCCGCATACAGCATGCACGGCGGCGCACAGCATCAGCGCGGCCAGCGGTTGCGCGCCATGGATGGCGGGCACGGCCGGCATGCTGAAGACCATGGCCAGCATGGCCGAGGCGATGGCGAACACCACCAACATGGAGACCGGCGCCGGCGGGCTACCGGCTGCCGGCCCTGCAGGACGGCTCACGCGGGCCATCAGCCAAGCGGCGACGGCCAGCGTACCCACCGCGCCGGTGACATTGCGGGCGCTTTGAACGAAGCTCTCGGTAAAGAGCGCGCTGGGATTCGTCAGGTGCACAGGCAGCAGCGCATTGGCGATGTTAGACACCCGCATCCAGGCGATGGCGAAGGGATCGGTTTGACCGACCAGCATGTTTTGCGTCACGAGATCCGAGGGCAGGTCAGTGACGACGTAGGTCCACACCCACCAGGGCAACACCACGGCGGCAAAAGCTGCGGCCAGTAAAACCGCAGCCTTGAAGCGCTGGGCGAAACGGCCGGGGCCGCACAACGCCATAGCAGCCACGCCGATCGCCGCGTAGCCGATGGCATAGGGATGCGACAAATAGGCCAGCCCGACCAAGGCGCCGGCCAAGGCCGGCCGCCGGTGCCACCACCAGGCGGTGGCAGCCAGCAAGACAAAAAAGCCCGCTAGGGCCTTGGGCCAGGTGAAGAGCGTCTGGATCAGGAAGTATGGGCTGCTGCAGTAGAGCAGCACGCACAGCCAGCGCGCCTGCGTGCTGGCGCCGCAGGCGCGGCTGACCAAAGCGCCAGCTCCCAGCAGCATCAGTCCGTTGAGTAGTACTAGCACACCCAGGTAGACCGCGAACAGGCGCTCATCGCGCACCAACACGCGGAAATCCGGCCACCGATCGTCCACATAGTCGAAGCGTGGCAGTTCTGGCAGCGCGCGCGTTGGCCGCAAAACCAGTCGTATAGGAAGCGCGACCAGGGCCGCCAGCACCGGACGGTTGGTCACCTGCTGGCCGGGGAGTATCGGCGCGTTGCCGACAAAGGAGATGTTGCGCGCCATGTACTCCATGGCGACAAAGGACACTACGTTGTCAGCCGGCAGGTTGCCGGTAAAGCGCTGGATGCGCACCGAGCTTACGTTTTCTTTGTTCACGTACGCGCCGTCGGGCAACTTGGTGGGCAGGGGCCAGTTGAAGCTGGCGATGCCCAATAGCAGTACGGTGAAGAACAGCACCGCGCGCAAGTAGAAGCCCTGCCCGTCGGCGGCGCTGTGGCTCGCCGGACGCCGGCCAGCGCGCCATGCCGCGATGAAGGGCAAGATCAGGGCCAGCCACGCCACCGTCCGCTTAGCCGGCACCGGCAGCAGCGCGATCACCACGCCGGCCAAACCGAGATAGACGACTGTGACCACGGCCCCATAACACTGCAGCTCGATCAAGCCAGGGGCCGTGCGCAAACGCGGCAGCAACTGGCCGCGCAGCAACGGCATAGCCGCCAGCAACATAAGCGCAGTGAACAGGCCCATGCCCATCAGGCCATAGGCCATATTCCAAAGATTCATCAACCTGCCTGTTCCAGCAATGCCGTATAGAGGGCGCAGATCGTGCTGGCCCGGGAGGCATAGGTGTGGTCGCGCATGGCGCGGGCCTGCGCTGCAGCGGATATGCTTTCGCGGCGGGCCGGCACATCGCGCAACTCTTCGATCAGCAGGCGCAGTTCATCCGGCGTGTCGAACAGCAGGATTTCCTGGCCTGGCACGAAGTAGTCTTCGATCTCCGCCCCCTCGACGAACAGGCACTGGACAGCGCCGGCCATGGCGGCTTCAAAGGTACGCGGGCCGGGCGTGCTGGCGTCGAGCTGGTACTTGGCGTTGGCTAGGTTGAAGCGCCGGCCAACATTCAGGGTGACGAGCGACGCTGCGTAATAGGCGGGCAAGGCCTCATTGGCCAGCCGGCCAGCCTGAGCGAAGGAAAGATCGGCCGGCCAGTCGGGGCCGAACACCTCCACATGCATGCCGCCCAAGGGCGTCTGCAGGTCGCGCAGCAGTTGCACGCGGTTGGGGAAAGCGGCGCCGCAGAAGAACAGGTCGCGCGCGCGCTGCGCGCCCAAGGGGCAGAAATGTGCGAGACGATCGGCCGCCAGCGGCAGGTGCAGGGCATGAGGATGGTCGATATGCGACACGGCCCAGCGGTCATTGGAGAAGACCGCGTCGGCATAGGGCAGGATCTTGTAGTTGAAGTCGAATTCGTAGGGGTCGTCATGCAGCCAGAAGAAAAGGGCCGCGCCGCGCTGATCACAGTAGCGGCGCAAGCGCGTGTAGTCACAGACGCCGGGCATGCATGAACCGAAGACCAGTACAACATCGGGCGAGAATTCGCGTGCTGCGGCTTCCGAACGGTCGAAGGATGACTCGATCACCTGCGACGGACCGAGCACCTCCATGAAGCCGCGCGCCACGTACTGGCGGAGCACAGCGTTGTGGTTGACCCGATCGGGCGAAGCGCTAGCGACCAAGACTTTGGGCGGATGGCTCATAGCTTCCTCCGGATCAAGCGAACCGCGGCACCAATGGCCGAGACGGCGCCTTTGCGCCGGAAATGCTCGACCGCCCGGCGGCCTAGCCCGCGCAGGCGCCGATAGAAAGATGGTGGGGGTGGCGGCGATGGTAGGTCCGGCGCTGGGGGTGCCTCGACGAGCGCCCAAGTACGGTGCAGAAGCGGCTTCACAGGCGGTTGGTAGCCGTCGGCCAGCGGGACAACCGGCTTATCCAGCGCCATCGGTGCCATCGCCAGCATGTCCTGATAGAGCGCGTGGAGTTGCTCCGCGTGAGTGGCCATTCGGGCGATGGGCGCGTTGGCCGCGCCTTGGCGCAGCCGGTGCAGCAAGCCAGGAGTTTCCATCAGTCGGCGGATGGCCTGCACCAGGTCGCCTTCCGAATCGACCGGCACCTTCAGGCCGTTGACGTCATGGGTGACACGTTCGGCCAGCGCACCGATGTCCGACACGATGGGCACCAGACCCAGGTCCCAGGCTTCAGACAGCGTGAGACAGTAGGTCTCGGGCCAGATGGACAAGTGCAAAGACACGTGGCAGTCGCGCGCGGCTTCCGGCAGTTCGCCCGGTTGGTAGCCGCCATGCACATGCACGTAGGGAAAACGTTCACGGTCAAGCATCCACCCGTGCCTTGGTTCGACCCGGCCGAACACATGGAACTCCACGCCGATGTTCTCGAATAGAGGTATCACGCGGGTGATGACGTCGCTGCCCTTGTGGCCGGCGAAGTTGCCGATAACGGCAACCCGGAAAGTGGTGTCTGCCGCGCTGGAGCGCTCAGACGGCGGCGCCGGCTCATCCTCCACCGGCACCGGCACGATGTGCGTGCCGCGGTGCCGCGCGACGGCCGGGAAAATGTCGCCCGCCAGCGCCAGGGCGCCGGCAGTATTGAAGACCAGCATGTCGACCAGGCCGAGCATCCGGTCCCAGAAGGCGCGCCGCACCGACTGGCCGCCGGGCAGCACATGGTGGCCGTTCCAAAGGCAAACGTCGCAATGCTCGGGCGCAATAGTGTCGGGCGCGCAGTAGCGGCCCTTAAAGGACACCAGGGTGAAGTTATGGCAAACGGTGTAGTAATCGTGGAACGTCAGTGCGCTGGGCACGCCCACGGCACGAGCCACCTCGATCATGCTGGGCACATGGCCCAGCAGATGGTGGAAGTGCACGACCTCGATCCGCAAGTTGACCAAGGCCCGCGCGAACGCGGACTCGCGTTCGGGGCAGGACAACATCCAAGCGGTGATGGGCTGGCTGAAGCGGTAATCCTCGATTAGGTTGCCGGCGGCATCGGTAACGACGGCGCCGGGCGGCTCGCCTACCACGCTGGGCAACCAGAAGAGGGCTTCGTAGCGGTCATCGAGTTCGTGGGCGAGCTGGCGCAGGTAGACCTCGACGCCGCCAAAGTTGCCGCGCAAAGTGACGTTGTGAGCCACCAGCAGCATCCGGGGCAGCGTCGCGGGCACCATGGCTGCGGCCACCTCGATGGGCGCGGCGGGGGCCATCTCGGATCGCAACGTGTCGAGCTCTTTCAGGACGGTCGCGACCCGGTTCTCGTAGCGGTGAAGCCGCGCGGCGCGCTGCTGCGCACTCGATGCAACGGAATGGCGATAGTCTGGCTCGGCCTTGAGCCGGTCGATCTGCTCACGCAACTGGACGACATCGTCGAAGTAGAGGAAGTCCTCGCCCAAGGCGAAATACTCGGCGGCTTCGGCGATCTTGGAGTGCACCAGCTGCACGGTCCCAGCCAAGGCGGCCTCGAACAAGCGCGGCGGCGGTGTCTCCGCGAATTCGTTCTCGCCGGAAGATGAGAAGACGCGCGGCAGCACCAGAGTGGCCACGCTCATGTTCGCCATGCGAGCAAAGTCCACAGGCGAGGTGCGCCAATCCATCTGGCTAAGAGGTATGGGCAACTCGAATTTGGGCAGATGCGCATTAGTAGGCAATGCGATCTTGGTTCGGAGCGGCGCGTTCTCGCAGCTGGTCAGCAGGTCGCGCACTAGCTCCACGCGATTGGGCCAAGCCGTGCCGGCGAAGAAGACGTCGTAGCGCATGTCAGCCTCGGCCGGCAGCACATCGCGCCAGTGGAATTCGGTGGAAGCGGCCAAGGGCAGATGCCGACCTTTGGCGCCATAGGCGGCGACGCTGCCGGAGTCGTTGGTGAAGACCAAGTCGAACAGCGCTGCGTTGGCGACGTTGACGACGATCTCGTAGGGATCTTCCGTGACCCAGAGCACCGAGCTACCACACTGGGCGGCGAGGCGGGCGCAGATCAGCGGATCAAGCTCCTCGCCGTCAAAGGCAAAGAACAAGTTACAACGGTTTTCACGCGCCAAGGCGATGGCGTCGCCCGGATCAGCCTTGAAGACCGATTCCACGGACGGTGACTGGCGCAGCGCCTGGGCCAAGCCCAGGCAGATGTAATGGTTGGGATTGCTGCGCTTGGTATCGAGCAAAAGTACGCGATAGCCGCTCACATCTTTCCTCGCGATCTCAGCAGGGAACGGATGCGGCGCAGAGGGCTGGTGATCTTCCAGCTAACGGTCGACCGGATTTGCTGCAGCTCGTGCTGCTGCAGGCGCAGGTCGTGCTGCTGCTGAAGCAGGTCCGCGCGCGCCTGCTGGAGTTCGACCGCCAGCCGGCTGGATTGGTCAAGCGCCTCGGCGTGGGCTCGCCGGGCAGTGTCAAGCTCGCCCTGGATCTGCTGCCTCGACTGGGCGGCGCGCTCTTGCTCGGCGGCATGCTCGCCCATTCGCGTGACGAGCGCGCTACGCAGCTCGGTGATGATGCGTTGGTCTTGGCTGCGTTCGAAAGGATTGATGAACTCCTCCGAGCCGGCGCGTAATCCATTGCTGAAGGCCTTGCTCAGCTCCATCATGCGCCGGGGATACAGCTGCTGATTGGTGGCCGACTTGAGGAAGACGGCCACGAAGTCGTTCCAGCCCTCGCCCTCTTCCGTCGTGCCGGCCATGTCGCCGATGAAGGACTCCAGGAGCATAGGATCGAAGCCGCTGCGTTGGCCCCAAGTGACCAATGCGCGCCCAGAGTCGGGGTAGAAGCGCCAGGCGTCTACCGGGTACCGATGCACGTAACCATTGCTAGGAACGTTAAGGTAGAGCAGCCCGGTGGGCTTGAGGATGCGCAGGATCTCGAGATAGAGCAGCCAGAACATCTCAGAATGCTCGAAGCAGGAACTGCAGACCACTATGTCGACGCTGCCGTCCTCGAACGGTAGGTGATAGGGATCGGTGATGACGATATCAACCCCCTTGGCCGCGACGAAATCCACGCCGCAGTAGTCGAGCTGTGGTGGACATACGTCCTTCAAGCTGCCGTTGACATCCTGGGCACCAATATCAACGACTAGGCCTTGGTCGAGACCAGCGGCGTATACATCGAAGAACAACTTTCCATAACTCAGCGCTGACTTGTGCATTGCAATATCTATTCGGGACGCGCGGGCACGCGCCCGCGCTGGTGTTATCAGAGGCTGTTGCGCTCGATGACCTGCATCGGAAGGCCGGCAAGACCCGCGATGAGCGCGTAGCCCACCCAGCGGCCGATGATTACCTCGCGCTGGACCCAAGCCGCGACCAGCGGCCGCTTACGCCACCCGCCGACGATCATTTGGGGTAGGGAGACGCTGCATTGATCCATCAGAAAGTCTCAGCCTCGCTAAGACAGACGCCGCCCCTGTCCTTGGCGGACAGCTGCGGCGCGAGACCCAAGTCTGGCCAGACGATACCCAGCGCCGGATCGTTCCAGGCGATGCAGCGCTCGTGGGCGGGCGCGTAGAACTCAGTGGTCTTATAAAGAAAGTCTGCCGATTCGCTGGTTACCACGAAGCCATGCGCAAAACCAGGCGGCACCCACAATTGCCTATGGTTGTCCTCGCTAAGCTCCACGCCCACCCATTCCCCGAAGGTCGGCGACGACTTGCGGATGTCCACAGCCACGTCGAACACCGCGCCACGCGCCACGCGCACCAGCTTGCCTTGCGGCTGCTGGATCTGGTAATGCAATCCCCGCAGCACGCCCCTGGTCGAGCGGGAATGGTTGTCCTGAACGAACTCCACATGCCGCCCGACAGCCTCGTCGAAGGCTTTGCCGTTGAAGCTCTCGTAGAAAAAGCCACGTGCGTCGCCGAAGACCTTCGGCTCGATGATCAGCACCTCAGGAATCGCAGTCGGTGTCACTTTCACGAGCGCACCTCCTCAGCCAGCAGGTGATTCAGGTACTTGCCATAGCCGTTCTTCTGCAACGGCGCAGCCAGCTTTGCCAATTGCTCCCGATCGATGAAACCGTTGCGCCACGCGATCTCTTCTGGGCAAGCAATCTTCAAGCCTTGGCGATGTTCCAGGGTTGCAATGAACTGCCCGGCTTCGAGCAAGCTCTCATGCGTCCCGGTATCCAGCCACGCATAGCCGCGCTGCATGATCTGCACATTGAGTTGGCCTAGGTCGAGGTAGGCTTGGTTCACCGCAGTGATCTCCAGCTCGCCACGCGCGCTCGGTTTCACCGACTTGGCAATGTCGACGACCTGGTTGTCGTAGAAGTACAGGCCTGTCACCGCATAGCTGCTCTTGGGCTTCGCCGGTTTTTCCTCGATGCTGCTGGCTTTTCCTGCCGCATCGAATGCGACCACGCCGTAACGCTCCGGGTCATGCACGTGGTAGGCAAAGACGGTCGCGCCGTTCTGCTGCGAATCGGCGCCTGACAGCAGGTGAGCAAGGTCATGGCCGTAGAAGATGTTGTCGCCCAGCACCAGCGCGCTCGACGAATTTCCTACGAATTTGTCCCCGATGATGAACGCCTGCGCGAGCCCGTCCGGACTCGGCTGCACCGCATACTGCAGGTTGATGCCCCACTGGCTGCCGTCGCCAAGCAACTGCTGAAAGCGAGGCGTGTCCTGCGGCGTGCTGATGATCAGGATGTCGCGCATGCCACCCAGCATGAGGGTGCTGAGCGGGTAATAGATCATCGGCTTGTCGTACACGGGCAGGAGCTGCTTGCTCATTGCCAGCGTGGCCGGATGCAGGCGCGTGCCCGAACCACCGGCCAGGATGATGCCCTTGCGTTGCGTCGTCTTGGTCATGCTTTCTCTTCTCGTGGGATTCTTCAAAGGATCTCGCGCAGCATGCGCGCGACGCCTTCCTGCCATGGCGGCAGGCGCAGCCCGAACGTCGTCTGCAGCTTGCTGGTATTAAGGCGCGAGTTGTGCGGGCGCTTCGCAGGCGTCGGGAATGCGCTGGTCGGCACGGGCTCGACGGCGCCGGGCCCAGCCTTGAGTTCGACACCGGCCTGCTGCGCCATTTCGAGCACGAAGCGCGCGTAGCCGTACCACGTCGTCTCGCCACCGGCGATCGCGTGATAGAGGCCGACCTTGGAGGGATCCTGCAGCGTCGCCCTAATGGCGTGCGCCGTCACGTCAGCCAGCAGCTCCGCACCCGTGGGCGCACCGAACTGGTCGTCGATGACAGTCAGCTTCTCGCGCTCCTTCGCCAGCCGGAGCATGGTCTTGGCGAAGTTGCCGCCACGGGCCGCATACACCCAGCTCGTGCGAAAGATCAGGTGCTTCGCGCAGTGCTGCGCCACTAGCTGCTCACCTTCGAGCTTGGTCTGTCCGTACACGCTGAGGGGGCCGGTCGCATCGACTTCCTTCCACGGCGTGGTGCCGCTGCCGTCGAAGACGTAGTCGGTCGAGTAGTGGACCATCAGCGCGCCGATCTTCTGCGCCGCTTCGGCTACGACGCCGGGCGAGGTGGCATTGAGCTTTCGCGCGAACTCGGGCTCGCTCTCGGCCTTGTCGACGGCGGTGTGCGCCGCTGCATTGACGATCACGTCGGGGCGCACCTTGAGCACGGTGTCGGCGAGCTCCTCGGGCCGGCTGAAGTCCGCGTGGAAATCGGTGCTGTCGAAATCGAGCGCGACCAGTTCACCGAGCGGCGCCAGGCTACGCTGCAACTCCCAGCCGACCTGTCCGCCCTTGCCCAGCAGCAGCAGCTTCATTCGGCGGCCTTCGCGTTGCTGTCGTACTGCTTCTCGACCCACTCGCGGTACGCACCGCTTTGCACGTTGCGCACCCACTCGCTGTTCGCGAGATACCACTCGACGGTCTTGCGGATGCCGGTGTCGAAGGTTTCGGCGGGCTTCCAGCCAAGCTCGGCCTCGAGCTTGCGCGCGTCGATGGCGTAGCGGCGGTCGTGGCCGGGGCGGTCGGTGACGTAGGTGATCTGTTCCTTGTACGGCTTGCCGTCGGCGCGGGGGCGCAGTTCGTCGAGCAGGGCGCACACGGTGTTGACGATCTCGATGTTGGGCTTCTCGTTCCAGCCGCCCACGTTGTAGGTCTCGCCGAGCTTGCCGGCCTCGAGCACGCGGCGAAGGGCGCTGCAGTGATCCTTCACGTAGAGCCAGTCGCGCACCTGCATGCCGTCACCGTACACGGGCAGGTTCTTGCCGGCCAGCGCGTTGACGATCATCAGGGGGATGAGCTTCTCGGGGAAGTGGAACGGGCCGTAGTTGTTCGAGCAGTTGGTGGTCAGCACCGGCAGGCCGTAGGTGTGGTGCCAGGCGCGCACAAGGTGGTCGCTGGCGGCCTTGCTGGCCGAGTAGGGGCTGTTGGGCTCGTACTTGTTCTCTTCGGTGAAGGCCGGGTCGGTCTTGGAGAGCGAGCCGTAGACCTCGTCGGTCGAGACGTGCAGGAAGCGGAAGGCCGACTTCTGATCGGCCGGCAGCGCGCTCCAGAAGCCGCGTACCGATTCGAGCAGGCGGAAGGTTCCGAGCACGTTGGTCTGCACGAAATCTTCGGGGCCGTGGATCGAGCGGTCCACGTGCGATTCGGCGGCGAAGTTCACCACGGCGCGCGGCTTGTGCTCAGCCAGGAGGCGGTCGATCAGGGCGCTGTCGCCGATGTCGCCCTGCACGAAGATGTGCTTCGGGTTGCCCTTGAGCGATGCGAGGGTCTCGAGGTTGCCGGCGTAGGTCAGCTTGTCGAGATTGACGACGGGCTCGTCGCTGTTCGCGATCCAGTCGAGTACGAAATTGGCGCCAATGAAGCCAGCGCCGCCGGTAACCAAGATCATGGGATCCCCTGAATGTTAGAAAGTCATCGCCTTCCGGCAATGAACCTTAACCAGTGATTATCCCATTGGGCCAACGAGCAAAGACACAGGACGTTACCGCTAACCCGCCAGCGTGTTTACAATGAGTCTCGATACTGCAGGAGAGCGGGCCACTCTCGGTGGCCCTACCGAAGGCGCAAACTCCCATAAACGCTCAGGTCGGCCCGACGAAGTCTTGGTATTTCGGCAAGGGGTCAGTACTGCATCAGATCAGAACGCCGTCTGGAGAGTCGTCACCAAGCGTGGCGCGCCGAAGGAGCAAATTCGTTGCAAAGGCGCAACGAATGAATCTCTCAGGTACCGAGGACAGGGGGAGCGGCAACTTGGACAGCGGTCGTCCGGCTGCCTACTATTAATCCAATAGTATTCACCCTCGCCCGCCGTTCAAGCGCTGCAACCTCAAAGGTACTTGAAATGCGCGTGATCGTTCTCGGCGCCGGCCTGCTCGGCGTGACTTCGGCTTACTACCTCCAGCAACTCGGCCACGAAGTGACCGTGATCGACCGGCAGGCCACCCCGGCCGCCGAAACCAGCTTCGCCAACGGCGGGCAGATCTCCGTCAGCCACGCAGAACCCTGGGCCAACCCCAGCGCGCCGCTTAAGGTGCTGCAATGGCTGGGCAAGGAAGACGCCCCGCTGCTCTTCCGCATGCGCGCCGACATGCGCCAGTGGCTCTGGGGCCTGCAGTTCCTGCGCGAATGCACGCCGGCGCGTACGCGTCATAACATCGAACAGATCGTTCGTCTGGGCACATACAGCCGCTCGATGTTGCAACAGTTGCGCCGCGACACCGGCCTCAGCTACGACCAGCGCACCCAGGGCATCCTGCACTTCTATACGACGCAAAAAGAGTTCGACGGCGCCCTCGCCCCCGCCGAGCAGATGCGCGCCCTAGGCTGCGAGCGCCAGGTCATCTCGGCCGACGAGGCCGTGAAGATCGAGCCCGCCCTCGCCCACATCCGCCCGAAGCTGGCCGGTGCCACCTACACGGCCGAGGACGAATCCGGCGACGCCAACCGATTCGCGCGCGAACTCGTGGGCTTGGCCGCCGCCGCGGGCGTGAAGTTCCTGATGAGCCATACCGTGACTGCGCTGCGCGAGGCCGGCGGCAGCATCGACCACGTCGAGGCCACCGACAGCGAAGGCCGCTTCCAGCGCATCCGCGGCGACGCCTTCGTGCTGGCCATGGGTTCGCTGAGCCCGCTGTACGCCGCGCCGCTAGGTATCCGCCTGCCGATCTACCCGGCCAAGGGCTACTCGGTGACGCTGCCCGTCAAGGACGCCTCGAAGGCGCACCAGGTCTCGCTGACCGACGACGAGTTCAAGCTCGTGTTCTCGCGCTACACCTCGGCCTCGGGCGACCGCCTGCGCATCGCCGGCACGGCCGAACTCAACGGCTACGACCGTGACCTGAACCGCGTGCGCTGCGAGGCCATCGTGCGCCGCGTCGAGGAGCTCTTCCCGGGCGCCGGCGACACCACGCAAGCCCAGTTCTGGACCGGCCTGCGCCCCGCCACGCCGAGCAACGTGCCGCTGATCGGCAAGACCAAGCTGCCGAATCTGTTCCTCAACACCGGCCACGGCACCCTGGGCTGGACGCACGCCTGCGGCTCGGGCAAGTCGATCGCGCGGATCGTGAGCGGGCTGGCGCCGGAGGTGGATTTCGCGTTCACGGGGATGCCGGCGCCCAAGCCCAGCATCCCGCAGCCTGCACTGGGCTGACGAACCGGCAAACCCCGATCATGCCTTGAACGTGATCCAGGGCCTGAGCCGCACCGCGCAGCGGATCAGCCCCGCACGTTCCTGTGCGTCAATCACCGCGCCGATCGGCTTGTAGGCCTGCGGCGCCTCCTCGATCCGGCGCTCCTCGCGCAAGGTCACGCATTGCCAGCTGGCCTTGTTGTCGGCGGGCGCGGGCCGCATCGCGCGAACCTCCTGCCGGCGCATCCGCCGGCCTGCGCCGTGGCTGCACGACCAGAGCCAGTCTTCATGCCCCAGCCCGGACGCCAGATACGAGTAGTCGCCCATCGAGCCGGGAATCAACGCCAGATCGCCCGCGTTCGCCGGTGTCGCTCCCTTGCGGTGGATGTTCATGCCATGCTCGCGCAGCACCACGTTGTGCGGCACGTCCACCACCAGCCTCGACGACGTGGCGCCGAGCAGTTCCGCGAAGTCCTTGCGCACCAGTTCGGCCAGCACGACCCGGTTGACCCACGCATAGCGGGCCGCGACGCCCATGGCCTCCAGATATTCGTCGGCCAGCGGTCCCGCCAAGCCATACAGGCCGCTCTTCGGATGACGCAGGCCCTTGGGCCATTCGTTGCGGGCACGGTCCATCCAGCGGCCGCCCACATGGAACCCGATGTCGCGCGAGCCGCTGTGGATCATCACGACTACGTCGCCCGCCTTGAGGCCCGCGCGATAGGCCTCATGCCGGTCCAGGACATGGTCGACCACCTGCAGCTCCACGAAATGATTGCCGCTGCCCGGCGTGCCGAGACAGGGATCACGGAAAACCTCGTGGCGGACCCCGGTGTAGGCCTCGGGCGCGTGCCGAGCGCTGCCGCCGAAGGTAGCAAGGCCGATGCAGGCATCGAGCTCGTCCTGCATCCGTTCGCGGTCGCACGAAGACCACAGCCCTCCGTCCCGCACTGCCTCGAGAAAGGCCGACGGCCCCACGTCGAACAGCGCCTTGAACGCCGCCGTGTGCACCGGCACATCGCGCCCGTTGTCGAGCAGGCTGCGCGTGAGCCGCGCGACCAGCCGCGTCTTGTGCGGCGCCATCTGGTCGAGCGTGAGCCCGGTGGTCAGCAGCCGCATGCCGCAGTTGATGTCGGTGCCCACGGCTGCGGGAATGACGAAGTCCGCATCGGTCGCGACAACGCTGCCGACCGGAGCAACGGAGCCCGGATGAAAGTCGGGCGTCGCACAGGCCTTGCACACGCCCTTCTCGCCATCGGGCGAACGCACGCTGGCGAATGCCAGCAATTGATTCACCGCTTTTTCTTCCAGCGGAAGGCTGGGCGGCAGGAGTACCGTCGCCTCGGAGGCTTCGTGGTGCAGGTGATAGACGCCGTCGCGGTAGTCGACGGCAATGCCAGCGCGCGAGAAGGCACGCTGGAGTCTCGAGAAACGAGGATCGCTCATGGCTGCTGTTCCATTTCGGAAACCAGGTCGGTTTCCTGCCTCGTCGCACTTTGCGTGGCGAGGCGAAAAAGATCGACCGCGCTCGCAAACGATGCAATGCGCGGTTGGCTCTTTCTTGCAGCAGCAGAGATTCAAGAAAGCGGGCGGATTCTAGCGACGCATCCTTCCGCCGGAAACTCGCCCGTCGCTTTTTCGCGTCGGGCGCCGAGTCAGTCGGGTGCGGTAAACACCGTCAAAACCCCGGTATAGCCGTACAGGTGATGGCGAGCGATCTCCCCCGCGGCGAAAAAACCCACCAGCGGCACATCGCCCAACGCATGCCGCACGATCTGCAGCTCAGCCCCAGGCGCGCCGAAATGCGGACCGCCGCGACCGGAGCAGCTCACGTACACGGCCCCCGCGATGCGCCGAGCCGGGTGCGGCGCCGCCTCGGCCTCGCCGGCAGCCACCGCGCGCGCGGTGGCCAGCGTCTGCTCCTCGGGCTCCAGCTCCTCGCGAATTTCCGCGCAGATGCGCATCAGGTCGGCGCGCGCGGCCTGGGCGTTGCGGCGGCAGAAGGTCAGGCGCATGCCGGCTTCCGCTGTGTCGGCGATGGCGATGCCGCGGCGCGTGGGGTCGAGCCCGATGATGTGGCGCACGAGCACGTCGGCGCCCAGGTCGCCGGTGCGGCGGATGCCGTCGCTGCCGGCGTCGGCCAGGCCGACCAGCGTGTTGCGCACCGCGTCGATGGCTTCCTGCGGGCGTTCGAGCGACACCTGCAGGTCGGCCAGCAGAACGTCGAGCGCCGGCTCGCCGTCGAGCTTCAGCAGCAGGTTGCCGTCGGCCTCGGTGATCTCGCGTTCGCGGACCGCGCCCGAGCGCAGCGGCTGGCAGCCCTGGGTGACGCGCGACACCAGCCGCACGCCCTCGCCGAACACCACGCCCGAGAGCCCGCCCGAGAACACGCCGCCTGCGGCGCCGTGCCCGCGGATGTTGCCGTTGCCGCCGATGGCGAACTGCAGCGCGCCGCCGCGCCCGGAAGACAGGCCGCCGAACAGGTAGCCGGTGTCGGTGCGCCCGGCCATCTCGCCGATCAGCTCGGCGAGGTCGGGCGTGGCCGGGTCTGCGTGCACCAGCGCCGTGTGCGCCTCGAAACCGCTCATTTCCGAATTGCCCAGCGGCGCGACGCCGGAGAACACGCGGTACTGGTCGCTCGGCAGGGCGCAGAGCATCAGCGTCATGCCGGGCTCGTCGAAGTACTCGGCGTTGTTGGCCGAGACGCCGATGCCGACCGTGCCCGACCAATCGGTCACTTCGGGCAACTCGGCGCTCAGGTGGTCGAGGATGTCCTGCGCGTCGCTCGCGTAGTGATCGGTGATGTAGAGCAGCCCCAGCGTCGGCGCGGAGGCGTAGTCGGGCAGCGCCATCTGCGCCCGCAGCTGGGCGAGCACGAGGCCCGCCGCCATTCGCCATTGCGGATGGGTGGCATGTCCGGAGGGAAACAACTTCATGATGCGTGCCAACCCGTTCTGTTCAACAAATGGATGTGTGTCGTAAGACGTCAGCGCCGGCCGGAGGTTCGCTTCCGGGCGGCGGTGGACGTCTTTTTCTTCGCGGCCGGGGCCGTCGTCTTCTTTGCAGTTGCGGCTGTCTTGCGAGACGCCGCCGGCTTGCCGATGACCGAGCCGACCGCGTCTGCCAGCGGCTGGGCCATGGCCGGCACCTTCAGCTGGGCCGCGTCCTGCAGCGCCGTGCTGGCAATCTGCTGGAACTGTTCGGTGAGCGAGCCCCACCACTGCATCGGGTCGACCACGCCCGCGCCATCGGCCGCCGCGGCTTTCGCTTTGGAGGCGGCCGGCTTGCGGCTTGGTTTCTTCGGCGCCGGAGCTTCTTCAACTTCCTCCTCGAGCGCCTCTTCGTCCTCGATTTCCTCGGGTTCGGGCTCCGGCGCGGCCTGGACAGGCGCGGGAGCCGCCGCCGCGGTCGCCTGCCGGGTGAACGCGCTGGCGATGTCTTCCATGCGCACGTTCATGCCGCGCAGCGTCGACAGCGTCATCTTCTGCACTTCCAGCGCCTGGATGGTGGCCTTGAGGGCATGGCCGTTCTGTTCGAGCCAGTACTGCACCGTCTTGAGTTCCTGGATGCGCTTGTCGACCTCCTCCACGCTCAGCGTGGGCGCCACCCAGCTCGCGAGACTCGGGATGCCCGGCACCGAACCGGCGCCCGACGCCGCGCCGCCGGCGAGGTTCTTCAGGAAGTCGAATCCGGGAACGAACTGGCTGAAGTCGAAGGGCTTGCTGGCGTTGCTCATGCGGGAGGTCTCCTGGGTGCTGGGTATGGGTTTTCTTGTGTTGCCAGCTTACTCCAAGCCTCCGGGCTTTTAGCGTCCGTCAGAGCTCGCTTCTAACCTTGCCGAAGACTTTCCAGAAGGCCGCGTCCTGCGAGGTCGCGAAGTTGATCCGCATCATGGTGCTCGGCGGCCGGCGCGCGTGGAAGAGCGAGCCCGGCGCCAGCAGGTAGCCCTGGTCGAGCATGCGCTGGGTGAGCGCGTCGGTGTCCACGCCGGTGTCGACCCAGCCGAACAGCCCCGCCGGTTCCGAGGCGAAGGTACAGCCGTGCGCCATGGCCAGCTTCACTGCCCGGCCCCGGGCGCCGTCGAGCCGGATGCGCACGCGCTCCGAGTGCCGGCGCAGCTGCCCCTGGTCGATGCACCACGACAAGGCCCGCTCGAACAGCGTGGGCGAGGTGAGCGTGGCCAGCAGCTTGGTTTCGAGCAGCCGCTCCTTCAGGTCGGGCGGCGCGGCCAGGAAGCCGATGCGCCAGTTGGGCGCCAGGATCTTCGCGAAGCCGCTGACGTAGATGGTGCGCTGCAGCCCGTCGAGCGCGCTCAGCCGGGTGGCGTGCTCGGGCGCGAGGTGGCTGTAGGTGTCGTCCTCGACGATGTGGAAGCCGTGCTCGTTGGCCAGCTTGAGCACGCGGTGCGCGCTGCCCGGCGTGAGGCTGTAGCCGGTGGGGTTGTGCAGCACGCTCACGCTGACGAAGAGCTTGGGGCTGTGCAGCTTGCAGTACTGCGCCATCACTTCCAGGTCGGGCCCGTCGGCGCGGCGCGGCACCGGCAGGATGCGCATGCCCAGCGCCTCCAGCCGCGCGAATTCCAGCGCCCAGCCCGGCTCCTCGACCATCACCGGATCGCCCGCGCGCAGCAGGGTGCGGCTCACGATATCCAGCGCGTGGGTGGCGCCGACGGTGGTCACGATCTGCTCCGGCGAGGCCGGCACGTTGATGCCCACCAGCTTCTGCGAGAGGCTGCGCCGCAGGCTCATGTCGCCGGCGGGCTCGCCGTACTGCAGCGACAGCTCCTGCAGCGCGGCTGTATTGGTCATGCGCCGCACGGCCGTGGGCATGAAGGTGGAGGCCATCCAGTCGGGCGGGAACACGCCCATGCCCGGCTGCGGCTTGTCGCTCGGGCGGTGGAACATGCTGCGGATCAGCGAGCTGGCATCGGCCGGCACGCGCGAGGCCATCATCTGCACCGCGATCGCCGCGGGCACGCCCATCGCGCCGTTGGCGTCCGCGCCGTTCGTCGAACGGCCGTCCTGTGCCGGGGCGGAGTCGCGCACATAGAAGCCGCGCTGGCGCCGGGCCTCGACCAGCCCCTGTGCCAGCAGCTGGTCATAGGCCGCGACCACGGTGTACGGGCTCACGCCCTGCTGCCGCGCGCATTCGCGCACCGAGGGCAGCCGCGCGCCGGGCGGCAGCAGCCGGGTGCGAATGCGCTCGGCCAGGCGGTCGGCGAGCTGCCCCGTCAGCGACTGTGTGGAGGTGCGTGTGAGCATGCGTCGTCCGGGCTGTGCCGGATTCCCTGGCTTCTGTGTCGAAGGGGTGACCAATACAGATTGCCTGATTGTTCGATCATCTGTACTGGAACTGTAATGGTCGCAAGTTTAGAGTGTGTGTCATGAACTGGCAAGAATTCACCGCGCTGCTGGTGCTGGCCACGGCGATGAGCTTCTCGCCCGGCCCCAACACCACGCTTTCCACCGCCCTGGCGGCCAACGGCGGCCTGCCGCGCGCCATGCGCTTCGTGGTCGCGGTGCCCGTGGGCTGGACCCTGCTGCTGGCGCTGTGCGCCGCGGGCATCGGCGCGCTGGTGGTGGCAATGCCCTCGCTGAGGCTGGCCATCAAGGCGCTGGGCATCGGCTACCTGCTGTGGCTGGCATGGAAGCTCAGCGGCAGCGCCACGCTCGGCAAGGCCGACGGCAAGAGCCTCTCGGTGGGCTTCGGCCAGGGCGTGATGCTGCAGTTCGTGAACATCAAGGCCTGGCTGCTGGCGCTCACGCTGGTGGCCGGCTGGATCGCCGGGCAGCCCGACGCGCTGCACCGCTTCGCCATCGTGGCGCCCGTGATGCTGGCCTACGCCTTCGCCAGCAACTTCGCCTATGCGCTGGTCGGTGCGTTGCTGCGCGAATGGCTGGCCAAGGGCTCGCGGCTGCTGTGGTTCAACCGCGCAATGGGACTCGTGCTCGTGCTCACCGCCTGGTGGATGGTGGGCGTATGAGGAGCATCAAGGACGAAACGCTCGGCATGTGGCTGGGCGTGCTGGGCGTGGCGATGTTCGCCATCACGCTGCCGATGACGCGCCTGGCCACCGGATCGCAGGATGCGCCGCAGTTGTCGCCGTGGTTCGTCACCGTCGGGCGCGCGGCGCTGGCGGGCGTGCTGTCGGCCGTCTTCCTGCTGGTGACGCGCTCGCCGCGCCCGGCCGCGCACCAATGGAAGCCGCTGGGCATGGCGGTGCTGGGCAACGCCATCGGTTTCCCGCTGCTGCTGGCCTTCGCGCTGCGCGTGGTCACGGCCAGCCATGCGGCGGTGGTGACGGCCCTGCTGCCGCTGGTCACGGCCGCCGTCGCGGCCTGGGTGCTGCACCAGCGCGCGCGGCTGGGCTTCTGGCTCTGCGCCATCGCGGGCAGCCTGCTGGTGGTGGTGTTCTCGGTGCTGCGCGCCAGCCAGAGCGGACACGGCTTCGGCTTCGAATGGGCCGACCTGCTGCTTGTGGGCGCGGTCGTCGCCGCCTCGCTGGGCTACATCTACGGCGCGCAGGTCACGCCCTCGCTGGGCGCCGAGCGCGTGATCTGCTGGGTGTGCGTGATGGCGCTGCCCGTCACCCTGCCGGCCACGCTGATGCTGTGGCCCACGCAGCCGATCGCCACCGCCTCCTGGCTGGGCTTCGTCTACGTCGGCATGTTCTCGATGTGGATCGGCTTCTTCGCCTGGTATCGCGGCCTGGCCCTGGGCGGCGCTCTGCGGGTGAGCCAGACGCAGCTGCTGCAGCCCTTCCTGTCGATCCTCGCGTCGATCCCGATCCTGGGCGAGCCGCTGGACGTGGTCACGCTGGCCTTCGCGGCCGCAGTGGTGGCCACGGTGCTCATCGGCAAGCGGCTGTCGCAACCGGCGGCCGCGCCCGCAGCCGCCCCGCTGCCCGCCGGCGCCGTCGGTCGCGCAAGGAGCTGACGATGTTCAGCCACGTCACCGTCGGCTGCACGGACCTGCCGCGCGCCGCCGCCTTCTACGACGCGCTGCTCGCCCCGCTCGGGCTGAAGCGCCGCCCCGTCACGCCCGACGGCGGCCCCGAAGCGGCCTGCTGGGTCGTGCCCGGCCAGGCGCTGCCGCGCTTCTATGTGTACATCCCGCTGGACGGCGAACCCGCCAGCGTCGGCAACGGCAGCATGGTCGCGTTCCGCGCGGCCTCGGCCGAAGCCGTGAATGCCGCCCACGAGGCGGCCCTGCGCCACGGCGGCCGCGACGAAGGCGCGCCGGGCCCCCGCCCACGCTATGGCCATGGCTATTACGGCGCCTACCTGCGCGACCCGGACGGCAACAAAATCCATGTCGTATACCGTGGCGACATGCAGCCGGACTGAGCCACCGCCCCCCGCTTTACCCTTCAACCGAATCTCACCTCACCGCCTGAAAGAAGAAAGCCATGAACTGGAAACTCGCCGCCCGCGCCGCCAAGATGAATCCCTCGGTGCTGCGTGAAATCCTCAAGGTCACCGAGCGCCCCGGCATCATCAGCCTGGCCGGCGGCCTGCCCTCGCCCAAGACCTTCCCGATCCAGGCCTTCGGCGACGCCTGCGCCGAGGTGCTGCACAACGACGGCCAGGCCGCACTGCAGTACGCGGCCAGCGAAGGCTATGCGCCGCTGCGCCAGGCGGTGGCCGACATGCTGCCGTGGGACGTCGATGCCTCGCAGGTGCTAATCACCACCGGCTCGCAGCAGGGCCTGGACCTCGTGGCCAAGGTGCTGATCGATCCGGGCAGCAAGGTGCTGGTGGAGACGCCCACCTACCTCGGCGCGCTGCAGGCCTTCGGCCCGATGGAGCCGCACCCGGTGGGCGTGGCCAGCGACGACGAGGGCGTGATCGTCGACGATCTCGTGCAGAAGGCGAAAGACGCGCGCTTCATCTACCTGCTGCCCAACTTCCAGAACCCCACCGGCCGCACCATGACGGAAGAGCGCCGCGCCGCCGTGTCGGCCGCCGCTGCCGCCGCCGGCCTGCCCATCGTGGAAGACAACCCCTACGGCGAACTCTGGTTCGACGAAGCCCCGCCGCTGCCGCTGGCCGCGCGCAACCCCGAGGGCGTGATCTACCTGGGCTCGTTCTCGAAGGTGCTGGCGCCCGGCCTGCGCCTGGGCTTCCTGGTGGCGCCCAAGTCCATCTACCCGAAGCTGCTGCAGGCCAAGCAGGCGGTCGACCTGCACACGCCGATCTTCACGCAGCGCATGGTCTCGGCCGTGATGAAGGACAAGTTCCTCGACACCCACGTGCCCACCATCCGCGCCCTCTACAAGCGCCAGCGCGACGCGATGATCGCCGCGCTCAAGCGCGAGATGGCCGGCCTGGACGTGAAGTTCAACGCGCCCAAGGGCGGCATGTTCCTGTGGGCGCGCCTGCCCGAGGGCGTGGACACCGTGAAGCTGCTGCCCAAGGCGGTGGAGCGCAACGTGGCCTTCGTGCCCGGTGCGCCCTTCTACGCCGGCGAAGGCGATCCGCGCACGCTGCGCCTGTCGTTCGTGACGGCCAGCGTGGAAGAGATCGACACCGCCATCGCCGCGCTGGCGCAGACGCTGCGCGAAGAGCTGGTGCTGCTCGGCGACAAGAAGCTGGCCGCCGCACAGGTCTGAAAGCACAAACCAGGAGCCTCCCTTGATCGGCCTTGCAACGCTGTCGCTCTTCCTGCTCGCGGTTCTGGCGCTGTTCCTGTCGCCCGGCCCGAACATGGCTTTCGTGCTCTCGCACGGGGTGGCCCATGGCCCGCGCGGCGGTTTTGCGGCGGCGATCGGAATCTCTGCGGCCGACCTGGTGCACACGCTGTTCGCGGCCACCGGCGTCACCGCGCTGGTGGCGGCGTGGCCGCCCTCGTTCGACGTGCTGCGCTATGCGGGCGCGCTGTACCTGGTGTGGCTCGCGGTGCAGGCGCTGCGCAGCGGCGGCGGCTTTCGAATGGGCGCGCAGGCCAGGCCCGCGGGCTTCGGCCGCATCGTGCGCATGGCGCTGCTGAACAACCTCGTCAACCCGAAGGCGCTGCTGTTCTTCATGGTGTTCCTGCCGCAGTTCGTCGACCCGGCGCGCGGCAGCGTGCCGCTGCAGCTCGTGCAGCTCGGCGTGGTGCTGTCGATGGCCGCGCTGGCATTCAACACGCTGCTGGGCGCGTGCAGCGGCCAGGTCGGGCGCTGGCTGAACAGCCGGCCCGGCGCGGCAAGGTTCCAGAGCGGCCTGCTGGCGGCCGTGATGCTGGGGCTGGCGGTGCGCCTGCTCTTCCTCGACCGCCCGGCGCCGCGCTGAGGCAGGCCGGGGCCAAGAAACGACAAACAAGAAAGAAACCGACCATGCTCAACATCTGGGGCCGCATCAGCTCGATCAACGTCCGCAAGGTCGTGTGGTGCGCGCAGGAGCTCGGGCTCGATTTCCAGCGCACCGAGGCCGGCGGCAAGTTCGGCGTGGTGCAGACGCCCGAATACCTCGCGCTCAATCCGAACGCGATGGTGCCCACCATCGACGACGGCGAGGGCGCCGAGCGCGTCACGCTGTGGGAATCGAACGTGATCGTGCGCTACCTCTGCGCGAAGCATTCGCACGGCAGCCTCTATCCGGCCGAGCTGTCTGCGCGCTTCGACGCCGAGCGCTGGATGGACTGGCAGCAGACCACGCTCAACCGCGCGAGCCGCGACGCCTTCATCCAGTGGGTGCGCACGCCGCCGTCGGAGCGCCAGAGCGCGCTCATCGAGGCGTCCGTCCGCGACAGCGAAGCGCTGTTCTCGATGCTCGACGCGCATCTTGCGAGCCAGCCGTACATGGCCGGCCAGCGCTTCACCATGGCCGACATCCCGGTCGGCTGCGAGGCGCACCGCTGGTTCAACCTGCCGGCTGCCGAATACCGCAGGCCGAACTGGCCGAACGTCGAACGCTGGTATTCAGAGTTGCTTTCCCGCCCGGGCACGCGCGGCGTGCTCGACCTCCCCCTCGAATGAATCCGATGAAATCCCGCCCCTTCAAGCAAGTCGACGTCTTCACAGCCACCGCCTACTACGGCAATCCGCTCGCGGTGGTGATCGACGGCCAGGACCTCGACGACGCCGCCATGCAGCGCTTTGCGCAATGGACCAACCTGTCCGAGACGACCTTCCTGCTGCCGCCCACCGATCCGGCCGCCGACTACCGCGTGCGCATCTTCACGCCCGGCGGCGAGCTGCCCTTTGCCGGCCACCCGACCATCGGCAGTTGCCATGCGTGGCTGCAGGCCGGCGGCAAGCCCAAGGCGGCGGGCATGGTGGTGCAGCAATGCGGCGCGGGCCTGGTGCCGCTGCGCCGTGACGGCAGCCGCCTGGCCTTTGCCGCGCCGCCGCTCAAGCGCAGCTCGCCCAGCCCCGCGCTGCTGGCCAAGGTGGCGGGCGCGCTGGGCCTGAAGGCGCAGCAGGTGATCGCGGCGCAGGTGCTGGACAACGGCCCGGTCTGGTTCGGCCTGCTGGTGAACGACGCCGACGCGGTGCTGGCGCTGCAGCCCGACCACCGCGCGCTGAAGGAGCTGGGCGTGAAGGCCGGCGTGGCGGGCGTGCCCGCGGCGCACGACACCTCGCTGCTCATCGGCCGCTCGAACCGCGAGGCGCGCGCCTTCGGCAACCGGCCCGCGGTTCCGAACGAGGACGGCACCCGCATCGACCTGGAAGTGCGCGCCTTCGCCGAGCCCATCGGCGTGCAGGAAGACCCGGTCACCGGCAGTCTCAACGCGAGCCTGGCCGAGTGGCTGATCGCCGACGGCCACATGCCCGAGCGCTACCTTGCGGCGCAAGGCCAGTGCCTGGGCCGCGCGGGCCGCGTCTACATCGAGCGCGACGCCGAAGGCAGGATCTGGGTCGGCGGCGACGCCGTGACCTGCGTGGACGGCAGCGTCACGCTCTGAGCGACCGAAGAAAAGGAAGCCCCCGCCATGCACGCGCAGCTCGACCACCTGGTGATCGCCGCAGCCTCGCTCGCCGAGGGCGTGGCGTGGTGCGAGGCCACGCTCGGCGTCACGCCCGCGCCCGGCGGCTCGCATCCGCTGATGGGCACGCACAACCGGCTGCTGAACGTTTCGGGCGACGCCTTTCCGGCGGCGTACGCGGAGATCATCGCGATCGAGCCGGGCAAGCATCCCTCTCGGCCCAAGACACGCCGCTGGTTCGACCTGGACGACGCGGCGCTGCAGGCCGGGCTCGAGCGCCACGGCCCGAGGCTGATCCACTTCGCGGCGCGCGTGCCCGACGCGCATGCGGCGACGCGCGCGCTCGCGCGGGAGGAGCACGCGCACATCGACCGCGGCCAGCTTCTCGAAGCCTCGCGCGACACGCCCGCCGGCCGGCTCGAATGGCAGATCACGGTGCGCGACGACGGCCAGCGGCTCTTCTACGGCACGCTGCCCACGCTGATCCAGTGGGGCGCGGTGCATCCCACCGACGCCATGCCGGCATCGGGCCTCGTGCTGCGCTCGCTGCGCGCCGTGCATCCGCGCGCGCCGGCCTTGGCGGCCGCGCTGTCGGCCATCGGCATGACGGGCATGGACATCGATGCCGGCCCGCCCAACCTCATTGCCGTGCTCGACACGCCGCGCGGCAGCGTCACCCTCGAATCCCAAGGACTCTGACATGCTGAGCCTCGCCGAAATCGCCCTCTTCGCCCTCGCCTCGCTGCTGCTGGCGCTCACGCCGGGGCCGAACATGATCTATTGCGTCTCGCGCACGCTGGTGCAGGGCCGGCGCGCCGGGCTGATCTCGCTGGGCGGTGTGCTGCTGGCGTTCCTTGTTCACCTGTTCGCGGCGGCGCTCGGCCTCACCGCGCTGCTGCTGGCGGTGCCGCTGGCCTTCGACGCGATCCGCATCGCGGGCGCGGCCTACCTGCTGTGGCTCGCATGGCAGGCGGTGAAGCCTGGCGGCAGCGCGCCCTTCGAGGCACGCGCGCTGCCGGCCGATCCGCCGGGCAAGCTGTTCCGCATGGGCTTTCTCACGAACCTGCTGAACCCGAAGGTGGCGATGTTCTATCTCTCGTTCTTCCCGCAGTTCATCCACCCCGAGCGCGGCTCGGTGCTGCTGCAGAGCATGCAGCTGGGCATTGCGCAGATGACGGCCAGCGCGGCGGTCAACACCGTGATGATCGTCTGCGCGGCTGGCATCACCGCCGTGCTGTCGCAAAGCGCCGGCTGGCTGCGCGCGCAGCGCTACATCATGGGCAGCGTGCTCGCTGCCCTGGCCGTGCGCGTGGCACTGACCGAGCGCAAATGAAGAGGAGCCAGGAGGCCCGATGAGATTCACCCGCGAAGAGATCGAAACCGCGCAGCGCACCGTGCGCGCGGCCATGCCGCCCACGCCGCAGTACGCCTGGCCGCTGCTCTCGCAGCGCCTGGGCGCCACCGTGTGGGCCAAGCACGAGAACCACACGCCGGCCGGCGCCTTCAAGATCCGCGGCGGGCTGACCTACTTCGAGACCCTGGCGCGCGAGCAGCCGGGCGTGCGCCACGCCATCAGCGCCACGCGCGGCAACCACGGCCAGTCGGTCGGCTTCGCAGCAAGGCGCCACGGGCTGGGCGCGACCATCGTGGTGCCGCACGGCAACTCGACCGAGAAGAACGCCGCGATGCGTGCGCTGGGCGTCACGCTGGTGGAGCATGGCGACGACTTCCAGGCGGCTGCCGAACACGCGGCCGCACTCGCCGAGCGCGACGGCCTGCACCGCGTCCCCTCGTTCCATCGCGAGCTGGTGCGCGGCGTGTCGACGGCGTACGTCGAATTCTTCGAGGCGCTCTCGGCCACGCCGCCCGACGTGCTGTTCGTGCCCATCGGGCTGGGCTCTGGCTTCGCCGGGGCTGCGGCGGCACGCGCGCATTGCGGCGTGTCGACGAAGCTCATCGGCGTGGTCTCGGCGCATGCCACGGCGTACCGCGATTCCTTCCGCGCCGGCAAGCCGGTCGAGTCGCCCGTCACCACGCGGCTGGCCGACGGCATGGCGTGCCGCACGCCGGTGCCCGAATCGGTGGAAGTGATATTGCGCGAGGCCGACGACGTGGTGACGGTCACCGACGACGAGATCGCACAGGCCATGCGCATCCTCTTCAGCGACACGCACAACGTGGCCGAGGGTGCCGGCGCGGCCGCGCTGGCTGCGGCGCTTCAGCAGCAGGAACGCTGGCGCGGCAAGACAGTGGGCGTGTGCCTGAGCGGCGGCAATGTCGATTCGGGCATGTTCGCCGAAGTGCTGGCGGCCGCCTGACCGGCGATCAGGGCAGCGGCCCGGTATTGGCGGTTTCCAGCGGCAGCCGCGATACCTCTTCCAGCAGCAGCGCAAGCTGGCGCGCTGCCTCGTCGACCACCGCCTGGCCATGCGCCGCCGTGGCGGCGGCGGCGTTGCCGGCGGCGCCGTGGGGGTTGTAGTCCTCGATGGCCCACCCGAGCTTGGCGCTCTTGCCGTTGCCGAGGATCGCGTAGTCGGCCGCGCGCTGCCGCGAGGTGGAGTCGAAATCCTGCGCCTCGCCCATGCGCACCAGCTGCGGCGTCAGCGCCAGCATCATCGAAGTCTCGATCTCGCCCGCGTGCACGCCGAAGCGGTGCTCGTGCGCGCTGAACTGCGCACCCGCGTCGCCCAGCGGCAGATTGAACCAGCTCACGCTGTAGACGATGAGGCCGTGCTCGGCGCGCAACTCGCGCGCCACGATGTCCATCGCGCCCACGTGGCCGCCGTGCGCGTTGAAGAGCACCAGCTTCTTCACCCCTGCGCGCGCCACGCCCGCGCCGATTTCCTTCCACATGCGGATCAGCGTTTCGGCCGACAGCGTGAGCGTGCCAGCGAAGCGCGCGTGCTCCGGGCTCAGGCCGATCTGCTGGGTGGGCAGGAACAGCACCGGCAACCAGGCCGGCAGCAGCGGTAGCGACGCAGCCACGATGCCCTCGGCCAGCACCGTGTCCACGCCCAGCGGCAGGTGCGGGCCGTGCTGCTCGGTCGCGCCCAGCGGCAGCACCGCGACGGTGGCCGCCGCGTCGAGCGCGGCGAAGTCGCGCGTGGTGAGCTGCGACCAGAAGCGGGGGAGCGATGGCAAGGGGGCCTGGGGAGCGTTCATCACTCGATCTTAGGCCGGGCCAAGGCCGGACGAGCGCAAACGATTTGGGCGACTGTCCGACAAAAGCGATAGCCGCAGGCGCCCAAAACGCGAATCTGTTCACACATAGAACCGAATACTGAATCTTTCGTTTGCCCTTGTTAACAATGATATCTAAAGTGATTCCAGATTTGATTCTCTGAGCGGGGTTGCCGACCTGTCACATCGGCACCCCGGTCCTTTGTGGCGTCGTCATGGGTCGCCGGGGGGTCTCTTCAGGATTTCCAAGGGAGCAAGGTGTTCATCCAGAAAATAACTGGAGGCACGGGCATGGCCACGCGCACCACGGCGCCGGCCTGCTCGTTGCTTCGTCGATTCGCGCAGTCTGCGCAGAAGAAATTTCCCCCTCTTCCACTGGCGTGCACGCTGGCCTTCGGCGTGCCGGCCGCGCTCGCGCAACAAGCGTCGTCGCCCGCCTTGCCCGCGGCCGTCGACCGGAGTCCCGCATTCCATGGCGCGCCCTATGACGCGCGCCAGCACGACGCGCTGATCGTCGCGCACCGCGAAGGCCGCGTCAGCGGCGCCGAGGCGCTGCGCCAGCTGAAGGCATGGCTGGCCTTGCCCATCGACAGCGACGCGCGCCGCCGCGCGGCCTCCGACGCCATCGCCATCGCTTCCGCCGACGGCCAGTACGAAGAGGCCGTGGCGCTGGGCCGCGAGTTCACGCCATCGATGCTGCAGACCTATGCCCTCGGCCCGCTCGCAGTGGCCGCCAGACGCATCCATGACGCCGGGCTGCAGGGCGAAGCGATCGGCGTCTGGCGCGCGCGGCAGCCCGATGCGCGCGAGCCGCGCATCCACGAGGCCTGGTGGCGCCTCGGCACTGGCGACATCGCCGGCGCGCAGGCGCTGTACCGCGCGCTGTCGCAGCCGATGCCCACGCAGGTCGACGACCGCGTCGCGCTGCTGGAACTGCGCGGCGCGCTGGCGCGCGCGGACAAGAATCTGCTGCAAGCGCTCGGCGCCTACACCGAGGCCGCCGCGTTGCGGCCCGGCCGCCCCGACCTGCGCCGCGAGGCCGACTTCCTGCTCGCGGCCAGCGGCGCCGCATCGAGCGCCTTCGAGGACGCGCAGGCCGCCGAGCGCGCCACGCCCGGCAGCTTCTCGCCGCTGGCGCTCTCCACCCTGCAGCAGGAGGCGCTGGCGCAGCGACTGCGCTGGGCGATCAAGGCGCGCGACCAGCGCCTGGGCGCGGAACGCGTCGTCGAACTCGACCGCGTGCTCGCGGACCAGGAGGCCTCGCTGGCGCGGATCGACGAAGCGGCTCCGAAGGCCGTGGACGCGGGAGATGCCGAGGCATGGCGCAACCTGCGCGTGCACCTGCTGTCCGACCGGCTGCTCGCGCTGGTCGAGCGCGGCCGTCCGGCCGAGGCCATCGCGCTGTACGACGCGATGCGCGCCACGGGCACGCAGCTGCCGTTCCACGGCCTCGCGGCCGCGGCGCGCGCCTTCGCCCAGGAGCGCCGCTCGGCCGAAGCCGTGCCGCTGTACGAAGCGGCGGTGGCGCGCGCCGGTGCCGGCCTGCCGATGCCCGACCCGATCTACATCGGCCTGATCTACGCCTACCAGGACACGGGCCGCTTCGAGGAGGCCGAGGCGCTGCTGCAGCGGCTGGAGCGGCACACGCCCGCGCTGCTGCGCCTTGCTCCCGAGGCCGGCCGCCCCAACGGCGAGTACACCGAGCTGAGCGGCCTGCGCGGGCTGACTCAGCTCTACACCGACCGGCCGGCGCTCGCTCAGCGGAGCTTTTCGGTGCTGACGCGGGAAGCGCCGCTCAACGCCGGCTACGCCCACGGCGCGGCCCTCACCGAACGCCTGCGCGAGCACCCCGAGGCCGCGCTCGCGCGCTTCGAGGCACTGGCGGCCAACTCGCCCTACGACACCGACGGGCGCACCGGACTCGTCGAAGCACTGCTCGACGCCGGCGAATTCGGCGAAGCCCGCCGGCGCGCCGGGTCGCTCGCGGCCGACCTGCCCGACTCGGTGCAGGTGCGCGAGATGGAACGCCGGCGCCGCGCGCAGGTGGGCCCGCGCCTGGAGGTGGACGCCGAGGCCTCCTCCGGCGGCGCGGCCATCGCCAACCGCGAATGGCGCATCGACAGCCGGCTCAGCTCGGGCCTCATCGACGACCGGTGGCGCGTGTTCTACGACCAGACGCTGGGACGTGGCAGCACCGACATCGGCAACGCGAACTGGGCACGCGGCGGCCTCGGCCTGAGCTGGCAGCAAGGGCGCTGGCTGGCCGAAGGCATGCTGCAGCACGCGAACGCCGGCCCCTACCGCAACAGCGCGGCCGGCCGCCTCGACTACCGCGCGGGCGACGCATGGCGGCTGTCGGCCACCTACGACGGCGACAGCAAGGAGCTGCCGTGGAAGGCGCGCGTGGCCGGCATCGGCGCGCACGAGTTCGGCGCGAGCGTGGGCTACGTGGTGGACGAATCGCGCCGCTTCGACCTGAAGTGGCAGCGGCTGGACTTCAGCGACGGCAACCTGCGCGACGGCGTGGACATCGGCTGGCGCGAGCGCTGGATCAGCACGCCGCGCTTCCAGCTCGAGACGCGCCTGGGCGCCGACGCGAGCCACGGCCGCGCCGTCGCCAACGCGCCCTACTTCAATCCCTCGAGCGACAGCAGCGTGCAGCTTTCGGTGCGCGCGCAATGGCTCAACTGGAAGCGCGACGACCGCCAGTTCTTCCAGGCCGTCGAGCTCGCCGGCGGCAGCTACCGCCAGGCCGGCTTCGGCAGCGGCCCGATGTGGACGCTGCGCTACGAGCACCGCTGGAACCTGGGGCCCGCCCTCACGCTGCGCTACGGCCTGAGCATCTCCGGCCACCCCTACGACGGCGTGCGCGAGCGACAGCGCGGCGTCTTCCTCAACCTCTCGACGCCCCTGCCCTGATGCGAAGAACGACGAAGCCTCCATTCACACGCCTGCTGCACGCGGCCCTGTTCTGGCTGACGCTGGCGCTGTCGTGCGCCGCCGCCGCGCAGCCGCTGCCGGCCGCCGATCCCGACGACGGCCTGAGCTTTCGCGTGATCTCCTTCCACGACGTGCGCACCGACGTGCGCGCGAGCTTCGAGACATCGCCCGACGAAACGGCGGTGGACGAGCGCACCTTCGCCGAGTTCTTCGCCTGGCTGCAATACAGCGGCCATCACCCGGTGAGCCTGCAGCAGATCGTCGACGCGCGCGCCGGCGGCAAGCCGCTGCCGCCCAAGCCGGTGCTGCTGACCTTCGACGACGGCTACCGCAGCGCCTACACCAAGGTGTTTCCGCTGCTCAGGCGCTACAACTACCCGGCGGTGATGGCGCTGGTGACGAGCTGGCTCGAAGTGCCCGAGGGCCAGCTGGTGCAGTGGGGCGACAGGCCCGCGCCGCGCGAGAACTTCCTGCTGTGGCGCGAGGCCGCCGAGATGGCGCGCTCCGGCCTCGTCGAATTCGCGAGCCACAGCGACGCGATGCACACCGGCATCCTCGCCAACCCGCAGGGCAACCTGCTGCCGGCCGCGGCCACGCACCGCTACGACCCGAAGACCGGCCGCTACGAGGAGAACGCGGCCTACGTGCAGCGCATCGAGGCCGACCTGCGCCGCAGCCGCGAACTCATCGAGAAACACACCGGCGCCAGGGTGCGCGCCATGGTCTGGCCCTACGGCGCCTACAACGAGGCGGCGCTGAAGGCATCCGCGCGCGCGGGCATGCCCGTCACCCTCACGCTGGACGACGGCTCGAACACGCCCGGGGTACCGCTCGACCGCATCCGCCGCGCGCTCGCGGCCTATGACAACCAGGCGCCCGACTACGCGCAGATGCTGCGCAGCCCCGTGGGCGGCGAGGTGCGCCCGGTCAACCGCGTGATGCACGTGGACCTCGACTACGTGTACGACCCCGACCCAGCGCAGCAGGAGCGCAACCTCTCGGCGCTGATCGACCGCGTGGCCGCCGTGCGCCCGCGCGCGGTGTTCCTGCAGGCTTATGCCGACCCCGACGGCGACGGCGTGGCCGACGCGCTGTACTTTCCCACCCGCCACCTGCCGATGCGCGCCGACCTGTTCGGCCGCGCGGCCTGGCAGCTGCGCAGCCGCGCCGGCGTGAAGGTCTACGCCTGGATGCCGGTCACGGCCTTCCGGCTGCCGGCATCGAACCCGCTCGCCACGCACACCGTCGTGGCGCAGGGCGGCAAGATGCCCGCCGACCGCTACCACCGCCTCACGCCCTTCGACCCTGCGGTGCGCACGCTGGTCGGCGACATCTACGAAGACCTCGGCCGCCACTGCTTCTTCGAGGGCCTGCTGTTCCACGACGACGCGATGCTCTCCGACGACGAGGACGCGAGCCCCGCCGCGCTGGCCACCTATGCGCGATGGGGCCTGCCGGCCGACGTGGCGGCGATCCGCGCCGATCCGCAGCTGATGGCGCGCTGGACCACGGCCAAGACGCGCTACCTGATCGAGTTCACGCAGGAACTCGCCGCGCGCGTGGGCGCCTGGCGCCCGGCGCTGGAGACCGCGCGCAACCTCTACGCCCGGCCAGTGCTCGAGCCGCAGGCCGAGCAGTGGTTTGCGCAGAACTACGAAGCCTCGCTCGCCGCCTACGACTACGTCGCGCTCATGGCCATGCCGCGCATGGAGCGCGAGGCCGATGCGGACGGCTGGCTCGCACGGCTGGCCCGGCGCGCCGCCGACACGCCGCGTGGCCTCGACGGCACGGTGTTCGAGCTGCAGGCGCGCGACTGGCGCACCGGCAAGCCCGTGCCCGACGCGGAACTCACGCGCCAGTGGACGCTGTTGCAGCGCGCCGGCGTGCGCCACCTGGGCTACTACCCCGACGACTTCCTCAACGACCGGCCCGGGCTGGACACCGTGCGCCGCGCGATCTCGGTGCGCACCCTGCTGCCGCGCGCGCTGCGCACGCCGGCCGAGACCGAAACGCCACCGAGCCCGCCGCAAGGAGCAAGGCCGCAATGAGCCCCTCCCTGCAATTCCTCGCGCAGACGCTGCCCTCGCTGTTGTTCGGCTTCGTCTTCTACTACCCGTTCTTCATGGCCTACGTCTGGATGGCGGGCGGCCTCTCGCATGCGTGGGTGTTCGAGCGCAGCCGCGACGTGGACGTCAACCCGCTCGACCTGCTGCCCTCGCGTCCGCTGGTCACGGTGGTGGTGCCCTGCTTCAACGAGGCGCCGCACCTGCGCGAGGTGATCGAGCAGCTGATGCGCACGCGCTACCCGTACTGCGAGGTCATCGCGGTGAACGACGGCAGCACCGACGGCACCGGCGAGCTGCTCGACGAGATGACGAAGGAGTACGGGCGCCTGCGCGTGATCCACAACGCCAGCAACCAGGGCAAGGCCGTCGGCCTGAACACCGCCTGCCAGCTCGCGCGCGGCGAGTACATCCTCGGCATCGACGGCGATGCGCTGATCGACGAGGACGCCATCGCGTGGATGCTGCTGCCGATGCTGGCCTCCGAGCGCATCGGCGCGGTCACCGGCAACCCGCGCATCCGCACCCGCACCACGCTGCTGGGGCGCATGCAGGTGGGCGAGTTCTCCTCGATCATCGGCCTCATCAAGCGCTCGCAGCAGCTGGTGGGCACGCTCTTCACCGTGTCGGGCGTGCTCGCCATGTTCCGCCGCCGCGCGGTGATCGACGTCGGCTTCTGGAGCCCCGACGTGCTCACCGAGGACATCGACATGAGCTGGAAGCTGCAGATCGCCGGCTGGCAGCTGCGCTTCGAGCCGCGCGCGCTGTGCTGGATCTTGATGCCCGAGACCTTGCGCGGTCTCTGGAAGCAACGCCTGCGCTGGGCCATCGGCGGCATCCAGACCATGCTGCGCTGCACCTCGCACATCCTGCGGCCGCGCCACTGGCGCATGTGGCCCGTGTATTTCGAGTACATGACGAGCATCTTCTGGGCCTACGCGATGGCGCTGGTGCTGCTCATCAGCCTGGTGCGGCCCTTCCTGCCGCACGACTCGTCCTGGCATTCGGCGCTGCTGCCTCACTGGCAGGGCACGCTGCTGGCCATGACCTGCATCCTGCAGATGCTGCTGAGCCTGTGGATCGACCGCCGCTATGACCGCGACCTGATGCGCTACTTCGCCGGAACCATCTGGTATCCGATCGCCTTCTGGACCATCACGATGGCGACCACCGTCATCGCGGTTCCCAAAGCCCTGCTACGCCGCCGGGGCAAACGCGCGGTGTGGACCAGCCCCGACCGAGGAGTTTCCGATGTCCCATGAGTCCGTGTTCCCCTCCAGCCATCCGCCCGACACGCACAACGACGCCGCGCCGCCGGACCGTCGCCGCTCCTGGGGCCAGCCCGAGGTGGACGAGCCCATCATCGATGCCGCGCGCATCCCGCTGCGCGCCTTCGGCAGCGGCCGCTCGCCGCAGCGCGCGCTCGCCATGTACCTGTGGCTGCGCCTGCTGCGCCCCGCCATCACCATCGCGATCTGGTTCTGCGCCGTCTGGTACGCGTGGCCCTACGTGCTCGGCGCGCGCTCCCAACCCGAGGTGCTGCACCTGCTGAGCCTGTACGGCCTGATGATCTGCGCCATCCTGGCGTCGATGCTGGTGATGGCGCCATGGCGCCGCCGCCAGCAACGCCGCGAGGCGCCGCCCACGAGGGAGAAGTCATCTCTCTCCGCACTGGCCACCTACATCGAAGTGCCACCCGCGCGCCTGTCGAACTGGCAGCGCACGCGGCAGCTGCTCGTGCACCACGACAACAACGGCCACCTGCGCGACGCCATAGACACCACACCCGGCGCGCTCGAACCCGAACCGCAACAGCACGCGACGAAGAAGCGCTGAGAGCCCGAGGCCCATCCAGCCGGGCGCGTGCAGGGGTTTCGCGGCGGTGATTGAATCGCCACACCCCATCCACCAAGGACCCGCTTCATGGACCTCCAGCTCCAGGACCAGCACGTACTCATCACCGGCGGCAGCAAGGGCATCGGCCTCGCCTGCGCACTGGGCTTCCTGCGCGAAGGCGCCCGCGTCAGCCTCGTCTCGCGCGACCTCGCCAACCTCGAACAGGGCCGCAAGACCCTCGCCGAATCCTTCCCCCAAGCCGAAGCCCGCGTCTCCATCCATGCAGCCGACCTCAAGGCCCCCGCCAGCGCCGTAGCCGCCCTCGACGCCGCCGAAAAAGCCTTCGGCCCCGTCGACGTCCTCGTCAATTCCGCAGGCGCCGCCCGCCGCACCCCGCCCGACGACCTCACCGCTGCGTCGTGGCACGACGCCATGGACGCCAAGTACTTCACCTACATCCACATGATCGACCCGGTGGTCAAGCGCATGGGCCAGCGCGGCCGCGGCGCCATCGTCAACGTCATCGGCCAGGGCGGCAAAGTCGCAAGCCCCGTCCACATGGCCGGCGGAGCAGCCAACGCCGCCCTCATGCTCGTCAGCGCCGGCATGGCCGCCGCCTACGCCGCCAAGGGCGTGCGCGTGAACGCGGTGAACCCCGGCCTCACGCTCACCGAGCGCCTGCAGGAAGGCATGAAAGCCGACGCCAAGCTGCAGGGCATCGGCACCGACGAAGCGCTGGAGCGCGCCAAGGCACGGCTGCCGCTGGGCCGCATCGCGACTCCGGAGGAAGTGGCCAACACGGTGCTGTTCCTCGCGTCGCCGAAGGCGAGTTATGTGACGGGCGCCATCGTGGCGATGGATGGGGCGGTGACGCCGATGATTTGAGGAAGTAGAGGGCGCACGGCGACATCGAGCGCCGCCGCCCTCACCCCAACCCTCTCCCGCAAGCGGGAGAGGGAGCCAATCCGAAGGCCGAGCGAAGCAAAGGCCCGAGTGGGGCCCCCTCCCCTCTGGCTGCGCCGAGGAGCGCAGCGTTTCGCGGATCAGGGCTCGCCCTTGTCTGAGCGAAGCGAGTTTGGGCGAGACCCCGCGAAACGCGAGCACCGCAGGTTGCCCCGTAGCGCAGCGAAGGGGTCGCAGACAGTGGGGTCGCCTTTCTTTTGCCTACTTTTCTTTGGCGAAGCAAAGAAAAGTAGGTCGCCCGCCGGGGCGAGTCCCGGCCCCGGGAAACAACCTCACCCCGAAGCCAGCAAAGCCTCGAATTTGAGAGCAAGAAATTCGACGAAAGCCCGAACCCGAGCCGGCACAAACCTCCCACTCGGCAGCAAAGCATGCAACGGATAAGGCTCAGTCTCCCAATCAACAAGCAACCGCACGAGCCGCCCTTCCCGAATGTCGTCCCGCACATCCAACGCAGACTTCAACGAAATCCCATACCCCGCCACAGTCCACTCCCGAGCCAGCGAAGCATCGTCCACACTGCGATTCCCATTCACCCGCACCTCCGTCCACTGCCCGTTCTGGGCAAACCGCCACACCCGGTGCCTCCGACCCGACCGATTGAAGATCAGGCAGTTGTGATGCACCAGATCCTGCGGCACCCGAGGCGCCGGATGCCTCCGCAGATAGTCAGGTGAAGCAGTGAGCAGCGGATTGGTCAACGCAAACGGCCGAGCCACCAGTCGCGAATCCGCCAGCGCGCCATAACGCAGCGCCACGTCGACCTCGTCGCGCATCACGTCCAGCGGCCGATCCCCCACCGACAGCGACAGCTGCACCCCCGGATGCAGCGCCAGAAACTCGTCGAACCAAGGCAGCAGCGTGCTGCGCGTCAGGTCCGAAGGCGAAGCCACACGAAGGGTGCCGACCAGCTCCCCGCGATCGGCAGTGACCAGCGACTCCCCCTCGTCGAGCAACTCGAAAGCCCGCACCGCGTAGTCGAGCAGCGTCTGCCCTTGAGGAGTAAGCCGCATCGCCCGCGTAGACCGCTCGAACAACCGCGCCCCGAGCTGCGCCTCCAGCCGCTTGAGCGTGGCGCTGGCAGCCGCCGGCGTGATCCCCAGCGCATGCGCCGCCGCGGTGAGCGTGCCCGCCCGCGCCGTATGCACCAGCACCTGCAGATCGGAGATATTTTCAATTTTCATTTGAAACTGTTGCTTATTTCGGCCTACTTATCAAACCAGCCTTGCGATCCTACAGTTCAGTCATCGTTACTGAAAGGTGCATTCGCCATGATGAAAGCCGTCGGCTACTACCAGCCCCTCCCCATCGACAACCCCGAATCGCTGCAGGACCTTGAACTGCCCGCGCCCGTCCCCGGCGCGCGCGACCTGCTGGTGCGCGTGAAGGCGGTGTCGGTCAACCCCGTGGACACCAAGGTCCGCAAGAACGCCGCGCCCGAGGCCGGCCAGGCCAAGGTGCTGGGCTGGGACGCCGTGGGCACGGTCGAGGCCATCGGCGCCGGCGTGAAGAACTTCAAGCCCGGCGACCGCGTGTACTACTCGGGCTCGATCATCCGCCCCGGCACCAACGCCGAACTGCATGCGGTGGACGAGCGCATCGCCGCTGTCGCGCCCAGGAGCCTCGACGATTCGCAGGCCGCCGCGCTGCCGCTGACCACCATCACCGCCTACGAACTGCTGTTCGACCGCCTGCGCGTGCCCAAGGGCGGCGGCGAAGGCCAGACGCTGCTGGTCACCGGCGGTGCCGGCGGCGTGGGCTCCATCCTCATCCAGCTCGCGCGCCAGCTGACCAAGCTGCGCGTGATCGCCACCGCCTCGCGCGCCGAGACGCGTGCCTGGTGCCTGGAGCTGGGCGCGCACGCGGTCATCGACCACTCGAAGCCGCTGGCCGCCGAGCTGACGGCCGCCGGCATCGGCGAGGTCGACATGGTCGCCAGCCTCACGCAGACCGACCAGCACTACGCGCAGATCATCGAAAGCCTGAAGCCCCAGGGCCAACTCGCGGTGATCGACGACATGAAGGTGCTCGACGCGATGCCGCTGAAGACCAAGTGCATCTCGCTGCACTGGGAAATGATGTTCGCGCGCTCGCGCTTCGAGACGCCCGACATCGCCGAGCAGGGCGCGCTGCTGGCCGAGGTGGCCGCGCTGGTCGACGCCGGCCGCATCCGCACCACGGCGAACGCGAGCTTCGGCACCATCAACGCCGCGAACCTGCGCAAGGCCCACGCGCTCATCGAGAGCGGCAAGGCGCAGGGCAAGGTGGTGCTGGCCGGATTCTGAGCCAGCACAATCGGCGGCATGACCGCCGACATCATCGAATTCGACACGCCCCGCCTGCGTCTGCGCCAATGGCGCGACAGCGATCTCGCCCCCTTCTTCGAGCTCGCGGGCGACCCGCTGGTGATGGAGTTTCTGCTGCCGCTGCCCACGCGCGCCGACAGCGACGCGGCGGTCGCGCGCACGCGCTCGCGCATCGCCGGGAACGGCTGGGGCTTCTGGGCCGTGGAGCACAAGGAATCGGGCGAGTTCATGGGCTTCACCGGGCTCAACTCTCCGATGGCCGAGCTGCCCTTCTCGCCCTGCGTGGAGATCGGCTGGCGCTTCGCGCGCAAGTGGTGGGGCCACGGCTACGCGAGCGAGGCGGCGCGCGCCGCGCTGCAGGTGGGCTTCGGACGGCTCGGGCTGAACGAGATCGTCGCCTTCACCGCATGGAACAACACTCGCTCGGCGGCGGTGATGCAGCGCATCGGCATGACGGAAGACTTGGACGGCGCCTTCGACCACCCGCTGGTGCCCGAGGGCCACGCGCTGCGGCGGCACCGGCTCTACCGCATCGCCCGGCCGCGGCGCTGAAGGGAAACTACTTCGCCTTCGACACCCGCCACACGGTGTTGCCCACGTCGTCCGCCACGATCAGCGCGCCGCCCTTGTCGAGCGCCACGCCCACCGGGCGGCCCTGCGCCTTCTCGTCGGCGCTCAGGAAGCCGGTCAGCACGTCGATGGGCGGCCCGCTGGGCTTGCCGCCGATGAAGGGCACGAACACCACCTTGTAGCCCGACTTGGGCTTGCGGTTCCACGAGCCGTGCTCGCCGATGAAGACGCCGCTGGCGAACTGCTCCGGCATGCCGCCGGGGCGCGAGAACACCATGCCCAGCGGCGCGACGTGCGAGCCCAGCGCGTAGTCGGGCGCGATGGCCTTGGCCACCATCTGCGGGTTCTGCGGCGTGACGCGCGCGTCGACCACGCCGCCGTAGTAACTCCAGGGCCAGCCGTAGAAGGCGCCGTCCTTCACCGAAGTGAGGTAGTCGGGCACGAGGTCGCTGCCGATCTCGTCGCGCTCGTTCACCACGGTCCACAGCACCTGGGTGTCGGGCTCCCAGCCCATGCCGTTGGGGTTGCGCAGGCCGCTGGCGAAGAGGCGCTTCTCGCCGGTCTTCGTGTCGACCTCCCAGATGGCGGCGCGGCCCTCCTCGGCCGGCAGGCCGTTCTCGCCGATGTTGCTGTTGGAGCCGACGGTCACGTAGAGCTTGCTGCCGTCGGCGTTGGCGATCACGTTCTTGGTCCAGTGGTGGTTGATGCCGGCGGGCAGCTGCGTCACCAGCGTGGGGCTGGCGTCGATGGAGGTCTGGCCCTCGGTGTAAGGCACCTTCACCAGCGCGTCGGCGTTGGCGACGAAAAGCTCGTTGCCCACCAGCACCATGCCGTAGGGCGAGCGCAGCTTGCTCATGAACACCTGCTTCACATCGGCCTGTCCGTCGCCGTCGGCGTCGCGCAGCAAGGTGATGCGGTCGGCGCTGGGCACGCCCGCGCCGGCGCGGCCCATGACCTTGCCCATGACCCAGTTGCGAATCGCGGCGACGGGGCCGCTGCCGCCGTCGCTGCTGTCGGCGGGCTTGGGCGGCTTGTTGCTCTCGGCCACCAGGATGTCGCCGTTGGGCAGCGTGTAGACCCAGCGCGGGTGGTCGAGGCCGCGCGCCAGCGCCGTCACCTTCAGGCCCTCGGCGGGAACGGGCGTCGCGGTGTCGGTCCAGCCGATGGCGGGGGCGACGTTGACGGTGGGAATCAGGGTCTTGTTCGGCTCGGCCAGCTGCGGGCGCGGGCCGGTCGTCAGCTCGGGCGCGAGCTTGGCAGCCTCGCCGCAGCCGGCGGCGAGCAGCGCGGCGGCCAAGGTCACGGCGGTGACTTTGGGCCAGGAGGGCGCGATGCGGGTGAATGCTTGCTGCTGTCGTTCCATGCGTGTTCCTTCATGCGGCAGTGATGCGGCGCCGTGGAGGCGGCGTGCCGCCTGCGGCACATATCTTCCACAGGCCGGCCCACCGGGGAGTGTCGGCCGTGGGCGCTTTCTGGCGTGGGCGCACCTCATTCGCGCATCGCCGCTACCATCGCCGGATGACCGACGACCTGTTCCGCGCCGACGCCTACCTGCGCAGCTGCGACGCCCGCGTGCTGCGCATCGACGATGCCGGCATCGTGCTCGACCGCACGGTGTTCTACCCGCTGGGCGGCGGACAGGCTGGAGACAGCGGCGTGCTGGCCCTGGCCGACGGCCGCGAAGTCGTCATCGCCGACACCCGCAAGGCCAAGGACGCGGAAGGCCAGCCCACCGACGAGTTCATCCACGTGCCGGCCCCCGGGCAAGAGGAACTTTTGGCCGCGCTGAAGCCCGGCGACGCGCTCACCGCCCGCATCGACTGGGAGCGCCGCCACCGCCTGATGCGCTTCCATACCGCCACCCACCTCCTGTGCCACCTGGTGCCGCAGCCGGTGAACGGCTGCTCCATCACCCCCGAGTACGCACGGCTCGACTTCCACATGACCGAACCGCTGGACAAGGACTCGCTGACCGCCGGCCTCGCCCGGCTGGTCGAGGCGGCCCACCCGCTGACGGTGGGCGCCATCACCGACGAGGAGCTCGACGCCAACCCCGCGCTGGTCAAGAGCATGAGCGTGCAGCCGCCGCGCGGCACGGGCACGGTTCGCACCATCCGCATCGGCGGCACGGGCGAAGGCGAGGCAGCGATCGACTTCCAGCCCTGCGGCGGCACGCATGTTGCAAACACCGCCGAAATCGGGGCTGTGGTGATCACCAAGATAGAGAAGAAGAGCGCGAGCAGCCGGCGCGTGGTGCTGGGCTGGGCCTCCGCAGCCGCCTGAGCCGCCCTGGAACTTCGCCCCCATTGAATGCTCCGACTGACGGCATGATCTTCCCGCGCATCCAATTCGCTACGCTTCTGATAGCAACAGCCGCAGCCAGCATGCCGGCCATGGCGCAATCGACGCCCGAACTGGCATCCAGGCCGGGCGCCGTGGTCACCACCCCCCATGTGCGCGCCGAACTCATCGCCCACGCCCCCGACGGCGTGACGCCCGGCGCCCCGGTGTGGGTCGGCCTGCAGATCGCGCACCAGCCCGAGTGGCACACCTACTGGAAGAACGCCGGCGATTCCGGCCTGCCCACCGAGATGACGTGGACGCTGCCGGCGGGCGTCTCGACCGGCGAAATTGCATGGCCGGCGCCGAAGAAGATCCCGGTCGGCAGCCTCGCCAACTACGGCTACGAGAACATCGTGCTGCTGCCGGTGCCGCTGGAGGTGTCCACGCTCTACAAGCCGCCGGTGGCGCTGGGCGGCACGCCGGCGATGGACATCCAGCTCAAGGCCTCCTGGCTGGTCTGCCGCAAGGAATGCATTCCCGAGGAAGGCACCTTCACGCTGGCCCTGCCGCTGCAGGGCTCGACCGCGCTGCACAAGGCGGAGTTCGACACCGCCCTCGCCGCCCGGCCCCAGCCGCTGGCCAAGCCGGGCGCCGTCGAGGTCGACGGCCACAGCCTGAAGGTGCGGCTGGAGGGCCTGCCCGCCGCCGCACAGGGCAAGACGCTGGAGTTCTTCCCCGAGACCCCCGAGGTGATCCGCACCGCGGCCGTCTCCGGCAAGGACTGGACCCAATCCTGGCAGGGCGACACCTGGACCGCCACCGTGCCGCTGGCCGACCAGCGCAGCGCCAGCCCCACCGTCATGCCGTTGGTGGTGACGCTGCCCGAGGCCGACCGGCAGGCCGGCCAGCCGATGGCGTGGCGCGCCGAGGCGCCGGTGTCGGGCGCCTGGCCCACGGCCGCCGCGCCGCGCGCCGCCGAGGTGTCGCCGGCGCTGCAGGCCGCGCTCGCGGCCAATGCGGCCAACGCCGGTGCCGCCAAGGCGAGCGATCTGCCCGCTCCCTCCACCACCACCTTCCTGGCCGCGCTGCTGGGCGCCCTGCTCGGCGGCCTGCTGCTGAACCTGATGCCCTGCGTGTTCCCGATCCTCGCGATCAAGGTGCTGGGCTTCGCGCGGCAGGCGGGCAACGCCAGCGCGCACCGCAAGGCCGGGCTGGCCTACACGGGCGGCGTGATGCTGTCCTTCCTCGCGCTCGGCGGCGGCATGCTGGCGCTGCGCGCGGCGGGCGCCGGGCTGGGCTGGGGCTTCCAGCTGCAGTCGCCGGGGGTGGTGGCTGCTCTTGCCGCACTTTTCACGCTGATCGGGCTGAACCTCGCGGGAGTGTTCGAGTTCGGCCGCGCCGCGCCCTCTTCGGTGTGCAGCGCGCAGGCCAAGCATCCGCTGGCCAACGACTTCCTCTCGGGCGTGCTCGCCGTGGTGATCGCATCGCCCTGTTCCGCGCCGTTCATGGGCGCCTCGCTGGGCTTCGCCATCGGACTGCCGGCCGCGCAGGCGCTGCTGCTGTTCGCGGCGCTGGGCTTCGGCTTGGCGTTGCCGTATCTTGTGGCCGGCTTCGTGCCCGCCGTAGCCTACCTGCTGCCCAAGCCCGGCCCGTGGATGGGCACGCTGCGCCGCCTGCTGGCCTTCCCGATGTTCGCCACCGTGGCGTGGCTGGTGTGGGTGCTGGGCCAGCAAAGCGGCATCGACGGCGCGGGCACGCTGCTCGCGCTCCTGGTGTGCATGGCCGCCATCGTCTGGGCGTTCACGCTGCGCGGGCGCACGCGGCTCGTGATCGCGAGCGTGCTGATCGCGTTCACCGTGGTGCTCACCGCCGCCATCGGCCACAACGTGCTGCAGGTGGTGGAGCCGGCGAAGCTGGCCTCGGCCGGCACGAAGGACACGACCGGCCAGCGCTGGCAGCCCTGGTCCGCCGAACGCGTGGCGCAGCTGTCGGACGCGGGCCGGCCGGTGTTCATCGATTTCACCGCCGCATGGTGCGTGACCTGCCAGTACAACAAGAAGAGCACCCTGTCCGACGAGCAGGTGCTGGCCGACTTCGACGCCAAGAAGGTCGCGATGCTGCGCGCCGACTGGACCCGGCGCGACCCCGCCATCACCGCCGCGCTCACCGCGCTGGGCCGCAGCGGCGTGCCGGTGTACGTGCTGCAGGCACCGGGCAAGCCGCCGGTCGTGCTGACGGAGATACTGGGCAAGGACGAAGTCCGCGCCGCCATCGCCGCGCTTTGACCACCGGCGTGACATGGGTTGTCACAAGCACTTGAAGAAACCGTTCTAAGCTGCAGTTGTTGTTTGGAATTTTGTTTTGGAGTTCAAGCTGGCCATGTCTCTCTCGCCAACCGCCGACTCGCGTTCCTTCCGCGCCGCGCGCAACGCCCGCGCCGCCCTGAGCCGGGCCTCCCGCCGTGCCGTCGTCGCCGCAGCCGTGGCGCTGGGCGCCACCTTCCTGATGGGCAGCAACGCCGCCGCAGCCCCCATCGTGGGCCAGCAGGCGCCCGATTTCGTCGCCGTCGACACCACCGGCGCCAAGCACAAGCTCTCCGACTTCGCGGGCAAGTTCGTGGTGCTCGAATGGACCAACCCCGGCTGCCCCTTCGTGCGCAAGCACTACGGCAGCGGCAACATGCCCGCCACGCAGAAGGCCGCGACCGACAAGGGCGTGGTGTGGCTGGCCATAAATTCCACCGAGCGCGCCGCCACCGACTACCTGAAGCCCGACGCGCTCGACGCCTGGATGAAGTCGCAGAAGGCCGCGCCCACCGCCGTGCTGATGGACGAGGACGGCCTCATCGGCCAGGTCTACGGCGCGCGCACCACGCCGCACATCTTCATCATCGACCCCAAGGGCACGCTGGTGTACGCGGGCGGCATCGACAGCATCGCCTCGGCGCGGGTGGACGACATCAAGACCGCGACCAACTACGTGAACCAGGCCCTGGGCGAGGCCTTCGGCGGCAGGCCGATCTCGGCGGCCACCACGCGGCCCTACGGCTGCTCGATCAAATACAAGGCCTGAACGAGGCCTGGACGCGCGACCAGACGCGGCCACTGCGGCGGCGAGTGACAGCTACCTGACCGCCGTAGTCAGGTTGCGGTCGGGGAGCCGGTACTACCCTTGGGCGAGCACATCGCCAGTACTGCCCAAGGGGACAACAAGATGAATCCTGCGCCCAGCGCCGCGCAAAAGGGCACCGCTGCCCACGCCTCCACCGCTTCCTCCTCCAAGTTCGCCACCGTCCTGCGCGTGACCGGCGGCAACTTCATGGAGATGTTCGACTTCTTCCTGTTCGGCTTCTACGCCACGCAGATCTCGAAGGCCTTCTTCCCGTCGGGCAACGAGTTCGCATCGCTGATGCTGACCTTCATGACCTTCGGCGCCGGCTTCCTGATGCGGCCGCTGGGAGCGATCTTCCTGGGCGCATACGTCGACCGCGTGGGCCGCCGCCAGGGCCTGATCGTCACGCTCGCGCTGATGGCCGTCGGCACGCTGCTGATCGCCTGCGTGCCTTCGTACGCGACCATCGGCCTCGCGGCGCCGCTGCTGGTGCTCATCGGCCGGCTGCTGCAGGGCTTCTCGGCCGGCGTGGAGCTCGGCGGCGTGTCGGTGTACCTGTCGGAGATGGCAACGCCGGGCCACAAGGGCTTCTACGTGAGCTGGCAGTCGGCCAGCCAGCAGGTGGCCATCGTCGTGGCGGCGGCGCTGGGCTACTGGCTCAACGTGACCTTCACGCCGCAGGAGATCGGCGACTTCTACTGGCGCATTCCCTTCTTCGTGGGCTGCCTGATCGTGCCGGTGCTGTTCATCATCCGCCGCTCGCTGCAGGAGACCGAGGAGTTCATGGCGCGCAAGCACCGCCCCGACGCGCGCGAGATCTTCCGCTCGATGGTCGCCAACTGGGGCCTGGTGATCGCCGGGATGATGCTGGTGTCGATGACCACCGTGTCGTTCTACCTGATCACCGTCTACACGCCCACCTTCGGCAAGGCCGTGCTGCACCTGAGCACCACCGACGCGCTGATCGTCACGCTGTGCGTGGCCATCTCCAACTTCTTCTGGCTGCCGGTCATGGGCGCGCTGTCCGACCGCGTGGGCCGCAAGCCGCTGCTGATCCTGTTCACGGTGCTGACCATCCTCACCGCCTACCCGGCCCTCAAGTGGCTGGTGGGCGCGCCCAGCTTCGCGCGAATGCTCGAAGTGGAGCTGTGGCTGTCCTTCCTCTACGCGAGCTACAACGGCGCGATGGTGGTTGCGCTCACCGAGGTGATGCCGGTCAACGTGCGTACCGCCGGCTTCTCGCTGGCCTACAGCCTGGCCACCGCGATCTTCGGCGGCTTCACGCCGGCCATTGCCACCGGCCTGATCGAGATGACCGGCGACAAGGGCGCGCCGGGCCTGTGGATGACGGGCGCCGCCGTCTGCGGCCTGATCGCCACGCTGGTGCTTTACCGCCGCAACGTGAACCCGGCCGACGCCAGGCGCGTGCCGGTGGTCTGATCGGCCGCTACCAGCTGCCCGAGGCCCCGCCTCCGCTGCTGGAGCCGCCACCGCCGGACGAGGAGCTGTCCGACGACGAACTGCTGCTGCTCGACGAGCCGCTGCTCCAGCCGCTGTCCCCGTCGCCACTTCCCGTGGCGAAGGTCGGGAAGACGAACATGAACAGCAGCGCGAGGACGGTCGCGATCGCGGTCGGAATCCATGTCTCGTCGGGCAACGGGCCGGGCTCGGTGATCACCACCACCGTGCCGACCACCCCCAGCACGACGATCCACCGGATCACGAAGCCGAGCGCGCTGCCGTCCCGCCAGGTGTTGCGGATGCCGAAGACGATGACCGTGACCAGGAGGCCCACGCCGCCGATGCCCAGCGCCCACAGGAAGCCCGGCCAGAACACGTCGCCGCCGACCATGAAGGCGATGCACACCAGCGCCGCGATCACCGCGGCGATGCTGCCGAGCACATAGGCCACTTCCTTCACGCGTCCGCAGAGATACCCCAGGCCGTACAGGAAGAGCGCCGGAATCGCCAGGACCCCCGCCATGAAAGGGTTCAGCAGCATGGCGGCCCCGCCCACCGGACCCGCGCCGACCAGGCCGAGCACGAGCCGCCAGTCGCGCGGCCGGCGGGGCGCTTCAGGCTCGATCTCCTGCAGCGACTCGGCCCAGGGCTCGGGACGCTGGATGCGGCGCCCGCGCTTGCCCGAACGCTTGCCGCGCGAAGGAGGCCGCGCGTTGCGGCGCCGCGTGCCGACGAGGGGCCCCGCGCCGAGACCGTGCCATGCCCCCACGCCGATGCTCCACAGCATGACGCCGAGGAAGGCCTTTCCTTCTGGCGTGAGGCCTCCGCCGCCTGCAGCCGGTTCGCGCGCTGCCTCCTCATCCATCGGCTGCGGCGCGGACGCGGTGTCCGACGCGAGCGTGTCGGGCCATGCCGGCGCCGCCGGCGCGGCGATCAGCTCCGACAGCGCCCGCACCGCGGCTTGCATGCCGCCCGCGTAGTCGCCGCCACGAAAGCGCGGTGCCATCTGCTTGTCGATGATCGCAGCCGCCTGGATGTCGGTGATCGTGCCCTCCAGGCCCTTGCCGACCTCGATGCGCATCTTCCGGTCTTTCAGCGCAACGAGCACCAGCACGCCGTCGTCCTCGTCCTTGCGGCCCAGCTTCCAGCGCGCGAACACGCGCGTGGCGTACTGCTCGATCGCCTCCTGCCCCGTCGTCGGCACGATCAGCACCGCAAGCTGCGCCTGCGTGCTGCTCTCGAGCTCGGCGATTTCCTGGCGCAGCCCGTCGGCATCGCCCACGCTCAACGTGTTGGTGAGATCGATCACGCGCGTCTTCATCGGCGGCACGGGCACCAGACTGGCCTTGGCCTGCGCGAATGCAGGGCATGCGCAGATCGCGATGTACACGAAGAGAACGAAGCCGAGCCACGCCCAGGGCTTCGGCGGCCTCTTGCCAGCGCTCGCCTTTGCTGATCGGGGGAGCGCGGAGGGCACGGAGTCTGTCAGGAGCATGGGGCAGGATAACGCCTGCCCCATCCGCGCCATCGGGCGCGATCTCAGCCGGGCTGCGCCACGGCCACGGTCTTCGGCTCCAGGAAGGCCTCCATGCCGAAGAGCCCGAACTCCCTGCCGATGCCCGACTGCTTCACGCCGCCGAAGGGCGCACTCAGCTCGGGCGTGACGCGGTTGACCAGTACCGTGCCTGCGCGCAGCCTCGAAGCCACGCTCAACGCGCGCTGCTGCTGCGAGGAGAAGACATACGCCTGCAGGCCGTATGGCGAGTCGTTCGCGATCTCCACCGCTTCGTCCTCGCCGTCGTAGCCGATCACCGAGAGCACCGGCCCGAAGATCTCCTCGCGAGCGATGTCCATGTCGTTGCGCACGCCCGCGAACACGGTGGGGCGCACGAACCAGCCCCTGTCGAAGCCTTCCGGGCGCCCCTCGCCGCCAGTCACGAGCGTCGCGCCCTGCTCGATCCCCCGGCGGATGTAGTGCTGCACGCGCTCGAACTGCGCCTTGCTCGCCAGCGGCCCGACCGCGGTGGCGGGGTCGCGCGGATCGCCCACGCGCATGCCAGCCGCCGCCGCGCGCAGGCCCTCGATGGCCCGCGCCATCTGCGCGTTCGGAATCAGCAGGCGCGTGCCCGCCACGCAGGCCTGGCCGTTGTTCATGAAGGCCGCGCCCAGCGCCATGGGCAGCACCGTCGGCAGGTCGGCATCGTCCAGCACCACGGTGGCCGACTTGCCCGACAGCGCGAGACTCACGCGCTTGAGCGTGTCCAGGCCCGCGCGTGCGATGAGCTTGCCGGTGGCCGTGGAGCCGGTGAACGAGATCTTGGCGATGGCCGGATGAGTGGCGATCTCATCGCCCACGTCGCCGCCGCGCCCCAGCAGTACGTTGACCGCGCCCGCCGGCAGGCCAGCCTCGTGCAGCGCCTCGGTCACGACCCGCGCCTGCAGCGGACTGAACTCGCTGGGCTTGATCACCGACGCGCAGCCCGCGGCGATGGCCGAAGCCAGCTTGCTGCAGATGCTCCCGGCCGTGCTGTTCCAGGGCGCAATGAGGCCGGCGACGCCGACCGGCTCCATGCGCACGATGGCGTCGCCCATGCGGCGCTCGAACTCGTAGCCCTCCAGCATCCGCGCCGTGTCGGCAAAACATTGCGAGGCGTAGTTGCTGACCCATCGCGAACGGGCCAGCGGGCCGCCGTACTCCTCGATGGTGGCGTCGCAGATCTGCTCGGTGCGCGCCAGCATGGCGGCCTCGAGGCGCCTGAGCATGTCGATGCGCTGCGCCTTGGTACTGGCCGCCAACACTGGCTGCGCCCGGCTCGCGGCTTCGATGGCGCGCTTCGCGTCGTCTCGGTTCGCCAGCGTCACGGTGCCGATGGGCTGGCCGGTGGCCGGGTTGAGGATTTCCAGCTGCTCGCTGCCCCGCACGGGCACGAAAGCGCCGTCAATGTAGGCCTGATGGATGTTCCACATGGCGATTGCTCCTGAGCTCCAGGCTTCATCAGCCTCGCGCAGCGTCGATCACGGCCTTCGTGAAGGCCTTGGGCGCTTCCTGCGGCAGGTTGTGGCCGATGCCGCCGCTGACCAGCCGATGCTCGTAGCGCCCCGAGAACTTCTTCGCATAGGCGCTGGGCTCCGGATGCGGCGCGCCGTTGGCATCGCCTTCGAGCGTGATGGTGGGCACGGCGATCACCGGCGCCTTGGCGAGCCGGTTCTCGAGCGCCTGGTACTTCGCCTCGCCTTCGACGAGGCCAAGTCGCCAGCGGTAGTTGTGAACCGTGATCGCCACGTGGTCGGGGTTGTCGAGCGCCACCGCGCTGCGGTCGAAGGTGGCCGCGTCGAAGTTCCACCTGGGCGATGCCGTCTGCCAGATCAGCCTGGCGAAGTCGTGGCGGTTCTTCTCGTAGCCCGCACGACCGCGCTCGGTCGCGAAGTAATACTGGTACCACCACTGCAGCTCGGCCTGCGGCGGCAGCGGCACCTTGCCGGCCTCCTGGCTGCCGATGAGGTAGCCGCTCACCGAGACCAGCGCCTTCACGCGCTCCGGCCACAGCGCCGCCATGATGCAGGCCGTGCGCGCGCCCCAGTCGCAGCCGGCGACGGTCGCAACCTGGATCTTCAGCGCATCCATCAGCGCGATGATGTCGACGGCAACCACCGACTGCTGCCCGTTGCGCGGCGTGTCCGCCGACAGGAAGCGCGTAGTGCCGTAGCCGCGCAGGTACGGCACGATGACGCGGAAGCCCGCCGCCGCGAGCGCAGGCGCCACGTCGACGAACATGTGGATGTCGTAGGGCCAGCCATGCAGCAGGATCACCGGCGCGCCATCGGCCGGGCCCGCCTCGTAGTAGCCGATGCCGAGCGTGCCCGCATCGATGCTCTTGAGCGGCTCGAGGCGCCTGGAAGACGAGCCCGTCGCGGCCTGCGCGAAGGCCGGCGTGAGCGCTGCGAGCTGGGCGGCCGCGGCACCGAGGGCCGTTGCGGCGAGGAAGCTTCTGCGGGGCAGTTGGAACGACGTTGACATTGGATTTCCTGAGTGACTGAAGGTGGTGAAAGGGCTGACAGGTCCCAATGTCGCCCCTCGAACCGCCATTCACCCGGTCCTGCGTATCGCTCTGTATCTGCCGCTGTTTTTTCAACAAAACTTTTCGTTGTGCGAGCCGGCGCGCCCGTCACGTCACACCAGCCGCAGCCCCCCATCGCACTCGATGACGGTCCCCGTCGTATAGCCGTTCTCGATCAGGAACTGGATCGCATGCGCCACGTCCTGCGGCCGGCCCACGCGGCCGACGGGCAGCATCTCGACCTGCTGGCGGAACAGGTCGTCCTTCATCGCGGCGGGCACGCGGTTCCACCAGGGCGTGTCGACCAGCCCAGGCGACACGGCATTCACCCGGCTGGGCCTCAGCTCGCGCGCCAGGCTGCCCACCATCGCCTCGATCGCGCCGTTGATCGCCGCCAGCCCCGAAGTGCCGGGCAGCGAGTTGCGCGCGGAGATCGCCGTCACGAAAGTCAGGCTGCCGCCCTTGCGCAGCACGCGCGCGCCGGCCTGGGCCGCTTCGAGCTGCGGCCAGAACTTGGCCTCGAAGCCGCGGCGCAACGATTGAAGATCGAGCTGCGCGAACTCGCCCGCGCCCTCCCCGCCGCTGAGCGTCAGCACCAGGTGATCGACGGGGCCGGTGTTGTCGAAGAAGGCATCGAGCGCGCCGCGGTCGCAGGCGTCGAAGGCTGCGCCGCTCACGTTCGCGCCCATGCCGGCGATCGCTTCCTGCAGCTTGCCGTTGTCCCGGCCGGCCGCGATCACGCGCGCGCCGGTGGCCACCATGCGCCGCACGGTCTCGAGGCCCACGCCCGACGAGCCACCGACCACCACCACTGTCTGCTGCTGTTCCAAGGCCATGACGACTCCTTTGAATGTCCGATGAAAGAAGGAAAGAGAGAAAGAGCCTTCAGGTTAGGAACGCCGGGCCTATCATTCAAATCGTTTGGAACCATGGAATACATCAACGAAAGTGATTTCAGGCGGCTCGACCTGAACCTGCTGCTGGTGTTCCACGCGCTGCTGCACGAACGCAGCGTCACGCGCGCGGCGCAGCGGCTGTTCATCGGCCAGCCGGCACTGAGCGGCGCGCTCAAGCGCCTGCGCACCGCGCTGGGCGACGAGCTGTTCGTGCGCACCTCGCACGGCATGACGCCCACGCCGCGTGCGCTGGAGCTCGCGCGCGTCATCGAGCCGCTGCTGCTGTCGCTGCAGCAGGCGCTGCATGCCCGGCCGGCGTTCGACCCGGCGAAGGCCGAGCGCGTGTTCCGCATCGGCCTGAGCGATGCGCTCGAAGTGGCGCTGATGCCCCGGCTGATGCAGCGGCTTTCCGAAGAGGCACCGGGCGTGCGCCTGGTGGCGCGCGCGGCCGAGCGCACCAACGCGCCGGCGATGCTCGACGCGGCCGAGATCGAACTGGCGGTGGGCGTCTTCACCGACTGCGCCGCGTGGCACCGGCAGCGCGCGCTGTTCGGCTGGCACTTCGTCTGCGTCTACAACCCGGCGCTGGTGAAGGTGCGCGGCAAGCGCATCACGCTGCAGGAGTACCTGCGTCACCCGCACCTGCTGACCTCGTTCAGCGCCGACCTCAGAGGCCTAGTCGACGAACTGCTGCGCGAGCAAGGGCATGCGCGCAAGGTGGTCTTCTCCAGCCGCAACTTCGCGACCAGCCCCTTCATCGTGCGGCAGATGCCCGCCATTACCACCGTGCCCACCTTCGCCGCAGCCACGTGGCGCGACACGCTCGGGCTCGCGGTGAGGCCTCTGCCTTTCGAAACACCGGCCTACGAGGTGTCGCTGCTGTGGGCGGCGGCGCGCGACGGCGATCCAGGCCTGCGGTGGCTGATCGGCCTCATGGCCGAGGTGTTCGGCGAGAAGCCCGTGCGTTGATCCAGCGCGTACCGTGCGTGGACCGGGAGCGCAGCACCCACGGTGTCCCGGGTGGAGACACCGATGATGTCGCGCCCCCGCGTGCCTGTCCTGCGGAAGCGCTTGCGGGCGCCCTCCACGGCTCGAGCGCTGCAGCGAGGCCCCGCGCGTTCCAGCAGCGCGAGGCCAGGGGCGTAACGGCTCAGGCGATGCTTGCGCACTAGGCTCTGCGGCCTTCCTCTTGTTTGCGAACCTTGGACTTCCTGGCAAAGAGCCCCTCGCACAGGCCGCGAAGCCAGCGATTCGCGGGGTCCTGGTTGTAGCGCGCATGCCAGTGCTGCTTGACGGTGAAGGGAGGCACGGGAACAGGGCAGTCGAACACCGCGAGCCCGTTGGTGCGGGCCAGCGTCTCGCCGATCTGGCGGGGCACGGTGGCAATGAGGTCGGTGGTCGAGACGATGGCGGCCAGGCCCAGGAAGCCCGGCAGTTCCAGCAGGATGCGTCGTTCCACACGATGCCGCAGCAGCGCCGCCTCCAGCAACTGCACACCCGTGCCGCCGACGATGCCGATGTGCGCCTCGGCCTTGTAGTCGCGCAGGCCCATGCCCTTCGCGCCGACGCGCGGATGCCGTGCATTCACCAGGCACACCCAATCCTGCGGATACAGCACCTGTTGATAGAAGCCCGATTCGAGCCATGGCACCAGCCCGATCGCGAGGTCGGCCTGGCCGGACTGCAGCGCCTGCCCGGTCTGCTCGTCGATGCGCGCAGCCTCCAGGCGAATGCCGGGGCCCACGGCGCGTACGTGCGCCAGCAGTTGCGGCAGCAGCGTGATGTGGCTGGCATCCGTCATGCAGATGCGAAAGCGCCGTGTGGAGCTCGACGGATCGAACACTTCCGGCGGCGCGGTCACGCGGCGCAACGCTGCGAGCGCCTCACGCGCGGGAACGATCAGCTCTTGCGCGCGCGGTGTCGGCTGCATGCCTGCCGCGGTGCGCACGAACAGCTCGTCGCCCAGGTGCCTGCGCAGCCGGCCCAGCCAGTTGCTCACCGTGGGCTGGCTCTGGCCGAGCTGGTCGGCCGCGCGCGTCACGCTCTGCGTGGTGTAGATCAGGTCGAACAGGCGCAGCAGCTTGAGGCTGAGCAAGCCCGCGCTCGCATCGAGGTTGTCGTCGTCCGCATTCATTTCAAAACGGAATGTAGACCATTCAACCCATGTCATGGACGAAATGTTCCTCGAAACCTATCGTCAGGGCATCCCTTCGAGACAGCCCTTCGAAAGACAGGCATGAAAATCTATTTCCTGGGCGCTGGCGCCCTCGGCTGCGCCATCGGTGGCACGCTCGCCGCCGGCGGGTCGGACGTCACGCTCATCGACCCGTTCCAGGCGCACGTCGACGCCATCAATCGCGACGGCCTCCTGATGAAGGACGGCGACTCGGAGCGCCGCGTCAAGGTGCGCGCATCGACAAGCACCGAGGGCCTGCCGCCAGCCGACCTGATGATCGTGCTGGTCAAGTCGTTCCACACACGCTCGGCCATCGAAGGCGCGCGGTCGATCATCGGACCCGACACCGCGCTGATGTCGCTGCAGAACGGCCTGGGCCACGAAGAGATCCTGGCCGACGTCGCCGGCCGCGCGCATGTGCTGGCCGGCAAGACCTACGTCGGCGGCGTTCTGCTCGGCCCGGGCCACATCATTGCGGGCACACGCGGCAAGCGCACCGTGATCGGCGAGCTCGACGGCAGCGTGAGCGGACGCGCCCGGGCCATCGCAGCCGAGTTCGAGCGTGCCGGTCTGCCTTGCGAGGTCAGCGACAACATCATGGGCGTGATGTGGGACAAGCTGCTCATCAACGTCTCGACCGGCGCGCTGAGCGGCATCACGGGTCAGGTCTACGGCAGCCTCTACGCAGTGCCCGAGATCGAGGCCACGGCCATCGCCGCGGTGGCCGAAGCCATGGCCGTCGCGCAGGCCATCGGCGTGAAGCTGTCGATCAAATCGCCTCGCGATGCATGGGTGATGGCTGCCGAAGGCCTGCCCTACGAATTCAAGACCTCGATGCTGCAAAGCCTGGAGAAAGGCTCCATCACCGAGATCGATTTCATCAACGGCGCGGTGGTGCGCGGCGGTATCGAGCACAACGTGCCGACGCCTGTGAACCGGACGCTGGTTGCGGCCATCAAGGGCATCGAGCGCCGCATGGAGGCGAAATGAGCACGCCGCGCGCCTATGTGGAGCACGTCGCCATCTGGGTGAAGGACATCCACTGGCACATCAGGTTCTTCCACGACGTCTGCGGCATGACGATGCGCGAAGTGCAGGGCACGCTCGAAGAGCCGGTGCAGTACTGGACCCTCGGCGGCATGCAGTTCATGGCCAAGCCCGACTACGCAGGGCCTGAAGGCCGCCTCGGCCATCTCGGCGTGATGTGCGAAGACCTCGAGGCCGCACTCGCCGCCGCGCAGGCCTTCGGCGTGACCGAAATGCCGCAGGGCCGCAACTGGCTGCGCCTGCCGGACGGCCTGGCCGTCGAATTCATCCAGGCCAGCGCCGGCGCCGTGGCACGCGCGCTCGCCATCGATCCCCGCGCCTGAAGAACCGCCAACCCGATACATAGAGAGAGACATCCATCCATGACCGCCTTGACCATCGAAGACAAGTACTGGGACGACGCCGTCGTCGGCCAGGAGTGCATCAGTCCGCCCTATGAAGTGACGGAGGCGCGCGTGATGGCGTATGCCGACCTCACTGGCGACCACACCCCCGTTCACACCGACGAAGCCTATGCGCGCACCACGCCCTTCGGCACCCGCGTGGCGCACGGACTGTTCGGCCTGTCGGTGGCCGACGGGCTCAAGACGAAGAGCGACATGCGCTTCATGCCGGGCATGTCGCTCGGCTGGGAATGGAGCTTCGTGGCCCCCATCAAGCTCGGCGACACGGTGCGCGTGAAGTTCCACGTCGGCAGCAAGCGCGAGTCGAAGAGCAAGCCGGGCTGGGGCATCCTTGTGCTGCCGTCCGAACTCATCAACCAGCGCGACGAGGTCGTGCAAAAGGGCGAGCACCGCGTGATGGTGCCGAGGAAGCCGGCATGAGCGCGTCACCGAAACAGGCGCTGCCGCTGGCTGGCCTGCGCGTCATCGACTACAGCCACTTCCTGGCCGGCCCCTATGTCGGCCGCTGCCTTGCCGCGCTCGGTGCGGAAGTCATCAAGGTCGAGCGCCCCGGCACGGGCGACGCCGGGCGCCAGCACGCGTGGTTCGTCGGCGACCACAGCGGCTATTTCCTGCAGCAGAACATGGGCAAGAAGGGGCTCAGCGTGAACACGAAGGACCCACGCGGCCGGGCCTTGATGAAGAAACTGGTCGACAGCGCCGACGTGTTCGTCGAGAACTACCGCCCCGGCGCCCTAGACAAGCTGGGCCTGGGCTATGCCGAGCTCGCCGAGACCAACCCCGGCCTGGTGTACTGCTCGATCTCGGCCTACGGCCATACCGGCCCCGACTCGCACCGCGCCGGCTTCGGCCTCATCGCGGAAGCGAAGAGCGGCATCATGCAGATGGTCGGCAACCCGGGCGAAGCACCGCCGCTGCTGCGCATCTCGCTGGGCGACATGTACACCGGCATCCACGCGGTCGCCGCAATCAACGCGGCGCTGCTGGGGCGGGTGAAGTCCGGCCGCGGGCAGCACATCGACATGGCGCTGTACGACACGCTGGTGTCCATGCACGAGTACGCGGTGCAGTGCTACACGCTCTCCAATGGCCAGGAAGTGCCGGTGCAGACCGGGCACGACATGCCCAATTCCACGCTCTACGGCGTGTTCCGCGCGCAGGACGGCGACCTTGTGATCGCCGCGCAGGTGGACGACGCCTGGAAGCGCTTTGCCGCGCTGGTCGAGCAGAACGGCGGCCCCGCGGGTTTCGGCAGCGACATGCGGCTGCACGCTTCGGCCGGGCGCAATGCACATCGCGCCGAGATCCTCGAAGTGGTGAAGCCGTGGGTTGCTGCACGGCCGGTCGCGCAGGTGCTGAAGATGCTGGACGGCATCGACGTGCCGGCCGCCAAGGTCCAGCGCATCGACGAAGTGCTGGCCGATCCGCAGATCCGTGCGCGCGGCATGGTGGTCGAGCAGGAACATCCGGTGCTCGGAAAGATCCGCCTGCCGAACCTGCCCTTCCACATGTCGGGCTGCGACACCTCGGTCACGCAGGTGGCGCCCGAACTGGGCGAGCACAACGCGGAAATCGCCGCGAGCCTCGGCTTCGACGCCGCGCAGATCGCCGAGATGCAGGCCGACGGCGTGCTCTACAGCAAGTAAGGAAGCAGCCATGACCGACAAGTACGCCGTGATCGGCAACCCGATAGGACACACCAAGTCGCCGATGATCCATGGCAGCTTCGCGCAGGCGACCGGCCAGGACATCGAGTACAGCGCGATAGAAGGCTCGCTGGAGCGCTTCGCCGACGACGTGCACGCATTCCGCAAGGCGGGCGGACGCGGAATGAACGTCACCGCCCCGTTCAAGCTGCAGGCCTATGCACTGGCCACCGAGCGGCTCGAACGCGCCGAGCTCGCCGGCGCCACCAACGCGCTCAAGTTCGATGGCGAGCGCATCCTTGCCGACAACTTCGACGGCGTGGGCCTGACCAACGACATCCAGCGCAACCTCGGCTTCCCGCTCGAGGGCGCGCGCATGCTGGTGCTCGGCGCGGGCGGTGCGGTACGTGGCGCACTGCAGCCGTTTCTCGCGCAACAACCGGCCGTGGTGGTGCTGGCGAACCGCACGGAGGCCAAGGCCGTCGACCTGGCAAAGCAGTTTGCCGGGCACGGCCACGTGCAAGGCTGCGGCTACGGCGATCTGGCGGGCGAGCAATTCGACATCGTCATCAACGGCACGTCCGCGAGCCTCAGGGCCGAACTGCCGCCCCTGCCCGCGCAGGCGCTGCAGGGTGCGAGGCTGGCCTACGAACTCGCCTACGGCAAGGGCCTGACGCCCTTCCTGCGCCTGGCGCAGAACGCCGGCGTGCCGAAGCTGGCCGACGGCGTCGGCATGCTCGTGGAACAGGCGGCGGAAGCCTTCCTGTGGTGGCGCGGCGTGCGGCCCGACACGCGCAGCCTCATCGACCGCATGACCATCCCCCTGGTCTGACCCGACGACTGGAGACAGCCACATGAAGATCCTCATGCTGCACGGCATCAACCACAACATGTTCGGCAAGCGCGACGCCAAGCAATACGGCACGGTGACGCTGGCCGAGATCGACGCGCAATTGCAGGCACTCGGCAAGGAGCTGGGAGCCGAGGTCGAGAGCTTCCAGACCAACAGCGAGGGCGAGATGTGCGAGCGCATCCATCGCGCCTTCACCGACGGCGTGGACGCGGTGCTGATCAACGCCGGCGCATGGACGCACTACAGCTACGGCATCCGCGACGCGCTGGCGATCCTCACGGTGCCCGTCGTCGAACTGCACATGTCGAACATCCACGCGCGCGAGGCGTTCCGCCATCACTCGGTGTTCGCCGAGATCGTGAAAGGACAGATCTGCGGCTTTGGCGTGGACAGCTACCTGCTCGGCCTGCGCGCGGCGGTGACGGCGGCGCGAGGCTGAACCAGCGAGCCGGGGTGCCTGCGACAATGGGGGAATGCCTTTCGCCCCCCTGCAAAACGACACTTTCCTGCGTGCCTGCTGGCGCCAGGCCACCGACCACACGCCCGTCTGGCTGATGCGCCAGGCCGGCCGCTACCTGCCGGAGTACGTCGCCACCCGCGCCAAGGCGGGCAGCTTCATGGGGCTGGCCACCAACACCGACTACGCCACCGAAGTCACGCTGCAGCCGCTGGAGCGCTATCCGCTGGACGCGGCCATTCTTTTCTCCGACATCCTGACGGTGCCCGACGCGATGGGCCTGGGCCTGTCGTTCGAGGCCGGCGAAGGCCCGCGCTTCGCGCGCCCGGTGCGCGACGAGGCGGCGGTGGCGGCGCTCGAAGTGCCCGACATGGAAAAGCTGCGCTATGTGTTCGACGCCGTGGCATCCATCCGCAAGGCACTGAACGGCCGGGTGCCGCTGATCGGCTTCTCGGGCAGCCCGTGGACGCTGGCCTGCTACATGGTGGAAGGCGCCGGCTCGAGCGACTACCGGCTGGTGAAGAGCATGCTCTACGGCCGCCCCGACCTCATGCACCGCGTGCTGGCGGTGAATGCCGATTCGGTGGCCGCGTACCTCAACGCCCAGATCGACGCCGGCGCGCAGGCCGTGATGGTGTTCGACAGCTGGGGCGGCGTGCTGGCCGACGGAGCGTTCCAGGAATTCAGCCTCGCCTACACGGCCCGCGTGCTGGCCGGCCTCAAGCGCACCGGCGCCGACGGCCAGCCGGTGCCGCGCATCGTGTTCACCAAGGGCGGCGGCCTGTGGCTGGACGACATGCGCGCGCTCGACTGCGAGGTGCTGGGCGTCGACTGGACGGTGAACCTGGGCGCCGCGCGCCGCCGGGTCGCAGAGGGCACGGACGGCAAGGCCAAGGCGCTGCAGGGCAACATCGACCCGAACGTGCTGTTCGCGCCGCCCGCGCAGATCGAGGCCGAGGTGGCCAAGGTGCTGGAAGCCTTCGGCAAGCCGCACGCCGACCGCACGGCCCAGGGCCCGACGCACATCTTCAACCTGGGCCACGGCATCAGCCAGTTCACGCCGCCGGAGCACGTGGCGGCGCTGGTGGCCGCGGTGCACGCGAAGTCGCGGGCGATGCGTGGCTGAAATTGTTATCGGCCAGAACCGGTCGGGGCAGGCACGGCGGCCCTGAGAAGTTGGCCCGCAGCCGTTTGTCAAGCGCAAAAACAGTATATGCATCCGCACTTATGCACAAAACACGTGTTGCAGTGCGCAAGATTTCCGGGTTACCCATCTTCCTTGCTTCCAAAGAGATAGCAAAGCTAAGTCATTGATTTATATAGAGTTTGAACTTTGCTTTTTTTCCGGGCAATCCAGCCGGAGCCTTGATTTTCAAGGCTTGGCAGCGAGTCCAGCCCGCTTGTCAACAAAGTTATCCACAGGAACTCTGGATGAGGGCCAAAGCGCTGAAAAATCAACGACTTAAGCGCCCTTGCTCAAAGACTTTTTAACAACCCGCTCCAAGAAGGATCACCCATCTCCACAGCCGGCCTGCCCCTCGACGAGCCCATCCAGCCGACGAACGGCGCCCCGCCAGCGCTGCCGTGGCGGCTCGACATCGCCGTGCAGACGCCCGCGCACGCCGCGCTCGGCGACCTGCTGAGCTACGCCAGCGCCAAGCCGATGCCGCCCGGCACGCTGGTGCGTGTTCCGCTGGGCAAGCGCGAGGTGCTGGGCGTGGTCTGGAACGAGCCGGTGTCGCTGGTGGGCGCCGAGCCCGACATGGCGCTCAAGCCCGTGGGCGCGGCGCTCGATGCGCTGGCGCCGCTGGACGAAGGCTGGCGCGATCTCGTGGCCTTTGCCGCGCGCTATTACCAGCGCTCGATCGGCGAGATCGCGCTGGCCGCCCTGCCGCCGCAGCTGCGCGACCTGTCGACGACGCAGCTCGCGCGTCGGCTCAAGCGCAAGAGCGCTGCCGGGCCGGTGGCGCAGACGGCCGAGTCGTCGAACCCGGTGGCGCTGAGCGCCGAGCAGACCGCCGTGCTGGCGCGCATCGAGGAGGGAACAGGCACCTTCCTGCTGGCCGGCAGCACCGGCAGCGGCAAGACCGAGGTTTACCTGCGCTGCGTGGCCGACCTGCTCGCGCGCGAGCCCGAGGCGCAAGCGCTGGTGATGGTGCCCGAGATCAACCTCACGCCGCAGCTCGAAGCCCGCTTCAAGGCGCGCTTCGGCGACGAGGCGGTGGTGTCGCTGCACAGCGGCATGACCAACCCGCAGCGCCTGGCGAGCTGGCTGGCGGCGCACAGCGGCGCGGCGCGCATCGTGCTGGGCACGCGCATGGCGGTGTTCGCGTCGATACCGGCGTTGAAGCTGATCGTGGTCGACGAGGAGCACGACCCGAGCTACAAGCAGCAGGAAGGCGCGCGCTATTCGGCACGCGACCTCGCCGTGTGGCGCGGCCAGCGCGAGAAGGCCAAGGTGATCCTGGGCTCTGCCACGCCCTCGCTCGAGAGCTGGCACCAGAGCCGCCCCGCCGAGGGCGAAGACCCTGGCGGGCGCTATGTGCGGCTGGCCATGCCCTCGCGCATCGGCGCGGGCGAGCTGCCGGCGGTGCGGCTGGTCGACATGAACCTGCAGCCGCCGAAGACGGTGATCTCGGGCGCGCTGCTCGACGCCATCGGCCAGCGCATCGCGCGCGGCGAGCAGAGCATGATCTTTCTCAACCGGCGCGGCTATTCGCCGGTGCTGGCCTGCGGCGACTGCGGCTGGAAGAGCGAATGCCCGCACTGCAGCGCGTACCGCGTTTTCCACAAGATCGACCGCACGCTGCGCTGCCACCACTGCGGCTTTACCGAGCGCGTGCCGCGCGCCTGCCCGGCCTGCGGCAACCCCGACATCGCGCCGGTGGGCCGCGGCACCGAGCGGCTCGAGGAGCATCTGGCCGAACTGTTCTCGTCGGTGAAGCACCCCGATGGCAGCGCGGTGCGCATCGCGCGCATCGACGCCGACAGCACGAAGAAGCAGGGCGCGCTCGAATCGCAGCTCGCCGCCGTGCACGCGGGCGAGGTCGACGTGCTGGTGGGCACGCAGATGATCGCCAAGGGCCACGACTTCCGCCGCATCACGCTGGTAGCGGCGGTGAACCCCGATGGCGCGCTGTTCTCCAGCGACTTCCGCGCGCCTGAACGGCTCTTCAGCCTGCTGATGCAGTCGGCCGGCCGCGCGGGCCGCGACGCCGCGTACCTCGCGGCGCAGGGCGCGACGGCGGAGATGTGGATACAGACGCATCACGCGCAACACCCGCTTTTCATGGCGCTGCGCAAGCACGACTACACCGCCTTCGCCGCCCAGCAGCTCGACGAACGCCGCGCCGCCGGCATGCCGCCTTTCGCCTTCCAGGCGCTGCTGCGGGCCGACGCGCGCGAGCAGTCGGTGGCACAGGGCTTCCTGAACACGGCGGCCGACCAGGCCGAGGCGCTGCCGGGCGCCGACCTGGTCACGCGCTATCCGGCGGTGCCGCTGGCGATCCAGCGCGTGGCGAACGTGGAGCGGGCGCAGATGCTGATCGAGAGCCCCTCGCGGGCCGCGCTGCAGAAGCTGCTTGCGGCGTGGCAGCCGCTGCTGCACGAGCTGCGGCGAACGCCGGAGGGCAAGGGCGTGATCCGCTGGCTGATCGACGTCGACCCGCACAGCATCTGACGCCGCAGGCCTGAAACCGCGGTTTCAGTGGTAGCCGGTCGGTTCCTTGCCCATGTCGACATAGCGCAGCTCGTTGTGCCTGCGCCGCGCAACGCTCACGGGCCATGCGAACACCACGAGGCTGAGCGCCGCGAGTGCGATCGCGGTCGCGGTGCCGAACTTGCCGACGTGCCAGAACCAGCCCACGGCTGAAAGCCAGGCCAGCCACAGAAGGATGCGAACCAGAATTGCCATCGCGCGCCCCATTCACATCTTTGACTTGTGAACACTGTAGCAGCGCATCTGCAAACCCAAGCATTCATCTGAAGTGGTAGCCGATAGCTATGTCTTACGACATGCCCGGAACTACCGAAAATTTGTGAAAAATGTGTTGACGGCGCCCCCCGGTGCTGTTCAAGCTGTAAAGACGCGAACCCGCCGTGGAACGCGCACTCCAAACTGCCTCGCTCACTGGTCGCAAAGGTAGGTCGCCGTGAAACCGCCGTCCCGTTCTGGTTGGTCCCTCTCGCTGGCATCGAGCCTGACCGGCCTCGCCCTTGCCTTCGCCGTGCCCTGCGCCCCTGCCGCCGAGCTGGAGCTGCAGGGCAGCCGTCTCGTGGTGTCGGGCATGCTCGATGGCACCATGATCAAGGAGTTCACCGAGCAGCTCGGCAGCGGAGCAGTTCATACCGTGGTCTTCGAGGACTCGTTCGGCGGCACCGCCGAAGCGGCCGGCGCATTTGCCGACGCAATCCGCGCGAGCGGCGTGCAGACCGAGGTGCGCGGCCAGTGCATGGCGGCCTGCGCCTATGCCTTCCTGGCCGGCAAGACCCATCGCTTCGGCTACGGCCTGCAGGTCAACGGCATCTTGCTGCCAGTGGCGCAGCGCCCCACCGCCGCCGAGCTGGCAATACGCTGGCGCGGCGAGGAAACCCACAAGACGCTGGCCGAGTTCACGCCCACGTCGGCCTCTTCCGCCGCCAGGCCCGTGGAGACCAGCGCATTGCCCTCCGCTCCCAAGGACGCCAAGGACAACTGGCAGCCCGACCATGGCGTGCTCTTCACCGCGAGCCCCACGCTCTTCGGCCGCGTCTACAACACCTATTACTGCGACGGCACGCAGGGCCGCGACTTCTCGAAGTGCGAGCGCCTCGCCGATGCCGATCCGTTCAAGCTCGGAGTCCTAACCCCGTAGCGCGCTCACCGCGAGTGGAAAGCTCAGGAAGGCGATCACCGTCGTCCACAGGATGATGCGCGCGATGCGCCCGTTGTCCGCGCCGAAGCGCTCAGCAAGCATCGACACATTGCTCGCGCTCGGCAGCGCGGCGACCAGCACGATCGTGACGAGCGCCGCATGCGAGAGCGGCAACCCCAGCGCGATCGCGCCCAGCCCCAGGCCCCACACCAGCAGCGGGTGCGCGAGCAGCTTCACCGCTACCACCGGCAGCACGTCGCTCCACGGCGCCTTGGGCGCCCTGGACGCAGACATGCGGCCGGTGGCGCCCATGGCCTCGGCCACGGCCGCGCTGGCATCGTGCTCGCGCGCCAGCAGCGCCGAGCGGGCCAGCACCGCGCCGATGGTGAAGAGCGCCACCGGCGAGGCCGCGTCGGCCAGCATGGCGATGGTGCGCTCGACGGGCCCCGGCAGCGGCCAACGCGCGGCCGACAGCAGCACGCCCAGCAGGATCGACCACGGCATCGGGTTCACGAGAATCCCGCGCAGCGCCTTGCGCGCGGCCAGCATCGCGCCATGCCGCGCGGCGACGCCCGGCCCCACCGCGCCGTCGAGCCGCGAGAGCGCGATGCACAGCGACGAGGTCACCACCAGGTCGAAGGCGATCGTGATGATGATCGGCCCTGCCGCCTGAGCGCCAAGAATGGCCACCAGGAGCGGCACGCCCATGAAGCCGGTGTTCGGAAACGCCGCCACCAGCGCGCCGAAGGCCGCGTCGTTCCAGCCCACGCGCACGTTGCGCGTGAATGCCACCACGCCAGCCACCACGGCCAGCGCGCAGATGCCCCAAACCAGTGCAACGCTGCCGTCCAGCAGTTGCCCGATGGGTGTGCCCGCGCCGAAGCGCAGCAGCATGCACGGCAGCGCGAAATACAGCACGAAGGTGTTGAGGCCGGGAATGGCGTCCAGCGGCAGGATGCGGGCGCGCGCCGCGCCGTAGCCGGCCGCGATCAGCGCAAAGAAAGGGAAAGTAACAAGGAATACAGGCAGCACCGCCCCATTGTCGTTGCCCACCGCCGGTGGGCCGGATCGGCGTCCGTGGCCTACAACCCCGGGAAGGCCGGCCCCGTATCATTGGCCGCTTTGCGCCAGCCGTTCCCCACGGCGTTTCTCTTGGCTCTTCCGGTTCCTTCGGTTCTCTTTTTCTCCCATGTCTCACGGTCTCAATCCCGCACAGCTCGAAGCGGTCAACTACATGAGCGGTCCCTGCCTGGTGCTCGCAGGCGCGGGCTCGGGCAAGACGCGGGTCATCACCCACAAGATCGGGAGGCTCATCCAGTCGGGCATCGAGCCGCAGCGCATCGCGGCCATCACCTTCACCAACAAGGCCGCCGCCGAAATGCGCGAGCGCGCGAAGCACCTGATCGGCAAGGACGCGCGCAAGGTGGTGGTGTGCACCTTCCACGCGCTGGGCGTGCGCATGATGCGCGAGGACGGCGCCGTGCTCGGCCTGAAGAAGGCCTTCAGCATCCTCGACAGCGACGACGTCACCAAGATCCTGAAGGACGCAGGCGGCACCACCGACGCGGCCACCGCCCGCATCTGGCAGTGGACCATCAGCAAGTGGAAGAACATGGGCCTGAACGCGGCGCAGGCCGAGGCCCAGGCGGCCGACGACAACGAGCGCATCACCGCGAAGATCATGGCCCGCTACGAAGAGCGGCTGCTGGCCTACCAGAGCGTGGACTTCGACGACCTCATCGGCATGCCGCTGAAGCTGCTCTACGAGTTTCCCGAGGTGCGCGCCAAGTGGCAGGCGATGATGGGCCACATCCTGGTGGACGAATACCAGGACACCAACGCCACCCAGTACGACGTGCTCAAGGCGCTGGCCGGCGAGCGCGGCCACTTCACCGCCGTGGGCGACGATGACCAGTCCATCTACGGCTGGCGCGGCGCCACGCTGGACAACCTGCGCAAGCTGCCGGTCGACTACCCAAAGCTCAAGGTCATCAAGCTGGAGCAGAACTACCGCTCCACAAGCGCCATCCTGCGCGCGGCCAACAACGTGATCGGCCCGAATCCGAAGCTCTTTCCGAAGACGCTGTTCTCCGAGCTCGGCGAAGGCGAGCCGGTGCGCATTGTCGATGCCGACAGCGAGGTGCACGAGGCCGAGCGCGCGGTCGCGCGCATCGTGAGCATCCGCGCGGGAGAGGCCACCACGCAAGGCAAGCAGTACAAGGAGTACCGCGACTTCGCCATCCTCTACCGCGCCAACCACCAGGCGCGCGTGTTCGAGCAGGCGCTGCGCAAGGCGCAGATTCCGTACAAGGTCTCGGGCGGCCAGAGCTTCTTCGACCGCGCCGAGATCAAGGACCTGTGCGGCTGGTTCCGCCTGTGGGTCAACAACGACGACGACCCGGCGTTCCTGCGCGCCATCACCACGCCCAAGCGCGGCATCGGCCACACCACGCTCGCCAGCCTCGGCACCTTCGCAAGCCAGTACAAGCTGAGCCTGTTCGAGGCGCTGTTCAGCCCCTCGCTGCCCAGCGTGATGCCCAAGCGCACGCTCGAGGGCATCCACGAGTTCGGCCGCTACATCAACGACCTCGAATACCGCGCGCGCCGCACCATGGGCGCCGAGGACTCGCGCACCTTCATGCTCGACTGGCTGAAGGAGATCGACTACGAGAAGCACCTCTACGACGGCGAGGACAGCGAGGCCGCCGCGGCATCGCGCTGGACCAACGTGCTGGAGTTCGTCGACTGGATGTCGCAGCGCGCCGGCGGCACGCTCGACGACACCTCGGGCGCCGACAGCGGCGGCATCGAGAGCGAGCGCAAGAGCCTGCTCGAGGTGGCGCAGACCATCTCGCTGCTGTCCACCATCAGCGAGCGCGAGCAGGACCAGGACGTGGTCACGCTCTCCACGCTGCACGCCTCCAAGGGCCTCGAATGGCCGCACGTGATGCTGATCGGCGTGAGCGAGGGCCTGCTGCCCTTCAAGCTCGACGACGACAACGGCCGCCAGCAGCAGGTGAGCGAAGACACACTGCAGCGCCTGCAGGAAGAGCGCCGCCTGATGTACGTGGGCATCACGCGCGCGCAGCGCAGCCTGGCCGTGAGCTGGACCAAGAAGCGCAAGCAGGGCCGCGAGATGGTGCCCTGCGTGCCCAGCCGCTTCATCGCCGAGATGGGCCTGGACAAGACCACCACCAAGGAAGACCCGCGCGAGAAGCTCAAGGCGCTGCGCGCCGAGTTCGCGCGCAAGGCGCAGGACAGCGCGGCCAAGGCCGCTGCCGCCGCCGCGGGGTCATGACGACGACGAAGATGATGATGACGAAGAAGACCACCGCAACCGCCGCGCTGCTGGCCGGCGCGCTCGTCGTGCTGTCGGGCTGCGCCTCGATGCGCGGCGGCAGCGCCGACTGCCCCGCCGACGCGCGCGACCTGCCGCTGGAATCGCTCTACGGCAACTGGGAAGCGCGCTTCGACAACCTGCCCGCAGTGGCCGTCGTGCAGCTGGGCAAGCACCCCGACTACGACGGCGTGCGCGGCACCATCACGCGCAACGGCGCCAACGCCGCGAAGGCCACGGTCGCGCAGCTCGCGGGCGACGTGGACGACGAAGGCGCCCTCTCCATCGACGAGTCGCAGGACGGCCGCGCCATCAGCGGCGTGTGGTCGGGCAAGCTGCAGACCGGATCGTGCGGGCGCGAGTTCAGGGGCACGTGGCGCAATGCGGCCGACGAGAGCACGCACCCGTTCGTGCTCAGCAAGACGGCGCCACCGGCGTCACAGGAAGGAAGGAAGCAATGACGAAGAAGACCACCCTCTCGCGATCTCGCTTCAGATTCAACACGCTCGCGGCCGTGGCCGCATGCCTCGGCGGCGCGGCCGGCATGGCCCATGCGCAGGCCGTGGACAAGCCCGCGAGCCCGCTGGCCGACTCGCAACTCACCTGGCAGCAGTGCGCCGCGCTGGGCGCCAACAACGAGGCGCGCCTGGCCTGCTTCGACCGCTGGGCGCAGCAGCAGACGCTGCCCGCCGCGGCGGTGCCTCCTGCGCCACCGGTGCTCGCGAGCACGCAGCCGCCGGTCGACGGAACTGTTCCCGCCACGCGCGTGGTCTCGGTGGCCACCACCGAGGGCTGCCGCGACCGCCAGTACTCGGCGCTCTCGCGCTTCTGGGAACTGGAGAACGCCACCGACTGCGGCACCTTCGGCTTCCGCGGCTATCGCCCGCTCAACGTGTCGGTCTCGGCCGCCACCAGGAAGCCCGAGACGCCGACCTCGCCCTCGGCCGGCCACACCGCCGACCCGGTGGCCTACCAGGCCAACGAGATGCGCATCGGCCTGTCGGTGCGCACCAAGCTCGCGCAGGGCATGCTCACGCAGAACGACCCGGTCAAGAAAGACTCGCTGTGGTTCGCCTACAGCCAGCAGTCGACCTGGCAGTTGTTCAACGGCGCCATCTCGCGGCCCTTCCGCACCACCGACCACGAACCGGAGCTGATGTACGTCTACCCGACCGACTTCAAGCTGCCCGGCGGGTGGCGCTGGCGCTATTCGGGCCTGGGCATCGTGCACCAGTCGAACGGCCAGAGCCTGCCGCTGTCGCGCAGCTGGAACCGCGTGTACCTGATGGGCGGCGCCGAGCTGGATGACCGCTTCACCGTCACCGGCCGCATCTGGAAGCGCATCTCCGAAAGCGCCGCGAAGGACGACAACCCCGACATCGCCGACTACATCGGCCGCGCCGAGATCACCGGGCGCTGGAACCTCAACCGCGACAACCAGCTCGCCGTGACCGTGCGCAACAACCTGCGCGACAGCGGCCGTGGCTCGATCCGCCTCGAATGGCTCAAGGCCATCGGCGACCCGACCAAGAGCAACCTGCGCTTCCACACGCAGCTGTTCTCGGGCTACGGCGACACGCTGGTGGACTACAACCGCAAGCGCACGGTGCTGAGCATCGGTCTCAGCCTGGTCGATTTCTGATTCACTTCACACGTCCTTCCACACCATGAGTGCAGATCTGTCCCCCGTCGACGACACGCAGCGCGAAATCATCGCGGCGCTGCACGTCGCGCCCGTCTTCGATGCAGCCCGCGAGCTGGAGCGACGCGTCGACTTTCTCGCACGCTACCTGAAGCAGACCGGCCTGAAGACGCTGGTGCTGGGCATCAGCGGCGGCGTGGATTCGCTGACCGCCGGCTGCCTCGCCCAGCGCGCGGTCGAGAAGCTGCGCGCCACCGGTTACGACGCCACCTTCATCGCGATGCGCCTGCCCTATGGCGTGCAGAAGGACGAGGCCGAGGCGCAGGCCTCGCTCGCGGTGATGAAGCCCGACCGCACCATCACGGTGGACATCCGCCCCGCCGCCGACGGCATGCTCGCAGCGCTGAAGGCCGGCGACCTGACGTTCCGCGACGCGGCGCACGAAGACTTCGTGCTGGGCAACATCAAGGCGCGCCAGCGCATGATCGCGCAGTTCGCGGTGGCCGGCGCGCACGACGGCATCGTCATCGGCACCGACCACGCGGCCGAGGCGCTGATGGGCTTCTTCACCAAGTTCGGCGACGGCGCGGCCGACATCACGCCGCTGACCGGCCTCAACAAGCGCCGCGTGCGCGCGGTGGCCCAGCTGCTGGGCGCGCCCGACGCGCTGGTCTACAAGGTGCCCACCGCCGACCTCGAATCGCTGGTGCCCGGCAAGCCCGACGAGGACGCCTTCGGCGTGACCTACGAGCAGATCGACGACTTCCTCGAAGGCAAGCCGGTGTCGGCCGAGGCCCGCCGGATCATCCTCTCCACGCATCGCAAGAGCGCGCACAAGCGCGCGCTGCCGGTCGAGCCGTTCTGACGGCGGCGGCCGAAGCCGCTCTTTCCTTCCTCTTCTGAAAAGCATCGCGCCCCGAATCCGGGGCGCGATGCTTTTGTGCGCCTGCAGCATTCTTCCGCCAGCCCAAGCCACAAGAACGACGGTTCCAAATAAAACATTGGCTTTTTCAAGAACATCGTTCTAATATCCGCTCCGCGCCGGAAACACGGTGCACTTCCGGCGACGAGCCCGCCAACGAGCAGGCCGCGCCCCCACTCGGTCTGGGCAGATGAAGGAGACAACATGAAGAGACGAAGAACAGCCGCCGCGCTGGGCGCGGCGCTGGCCGTGCCGCTGTGCGCGGGCGGCGCATGGGCACAGAGCAGCCTCACGCTCTACGGCACCGTGGACGCGAGCCTGCGCTACGAAACCAACTCCACCGACTACGCACCCGACGGCACGCCGGCCAGCACCCGGTCGAGGCTGCGCATGACCCGCAGCGGCGGTGGCCTCTCGGACAGCTTCTGGGGCGTGAAGGGCGCCGAGGACCTCGGCGGCGGCCTGCAGGCACTGTTCCAGATGGAAAGCCGCTTCGACATCCGCGACGGCAAGCTCACGCCCGACGACACCACCTACTTCCAGATCTCGTACGTCGGCCTGCAGTCGTCCTCGTGGGGGCAGCTCACCTTCGGGCGCCAGTACAACGTGGCCATGGAGGCCGCCTCGCTGGCCTACGGCTCCAACCTCTGGGCCGACTACTTCAACGCCTTCAAGCCCGAGCACACGCTGCTGGCCGCGAGCAAGACCAACAACATGATCCACTACGGCGCGCAGCTCGGCGACGTGGTGCTGCTTGCGCAGTACGCCATCGGCGAGGGCGAGCGCCCCGGCGGCGGCGGACGGCGCGGCAGCCAGTACGGCGTGGGCGCGGCCTATGTACCGGAGAAGGGTCCGGTCAAGCTCAGTGGCGCGTGGATGCGCACCGTCGACGACAACTCGCGCGCGAAGTTCGACATCCACACGGCAGGCGCGCAGTTCGTGATCGGCGACTCGCTCTCGGTGCAGGCCGGCTACATCCAGAACCGGCGCGACAACGACTTCACCTCCTTCGCCAACGGGCCGTTCGGTCCGGTCGACCTCGCGGGCCTGGGCATCATCTCGCCTGCACAGGTGGTGGACCCGAGCATCCCCGGCGGCTTCAGCAAGCGCCGCATGATCCTCGGCGGCGTCACCTACAAGCCGACTCCCCTGCTCACGCTCGCTGCCAACGTGTGGTTCACGCGGCAGCGCGGCTACACCGCCGACTTCGACGGCTCGGCGCGGCAGTTCCAGCTGGTGGCGGGCTATGCGCTGTCGAAGCGCACGATGCTCTATGCGGAAATCGACCGCTCCGTCTATCGCGGCGGACTGGTGGGCGCGCAGCTCGTGGGCATCAATGGGCAGAGCCCCACGGTGGCCCACACGCAGACCGGCACCACCATCGGCATCCGCCACAGCTTCTGAAGAGCGAACAGGGAAACATCCACGTGAGAGTTGCCTTCTTCATCCGCCTCGGCCTCGCGGCCCTGCTGCTCATAGGTATCTCTGCCTGCAAGGAAGAGCAGGCGCGGGCATCCACCGGGTCCGACGCGCAGCGTGCCGAATCGCTGCTGCCGCCAGACCCGGCCCTGCGCGCGATCTACCAGCGCTCCTGCGCGGCCTGCCACACCTCCGTCGACGCCAAGGCGCCGCTGACCGGCTCCGTCGCGCAGTGGAAGCCACGGCTGGACAAGGGCATGGACCAGCTCGTGAAGCATGCGATGGAAGGCTTCAACGCCATGCCGCCGAAGGGCCTGTGCGCGGACTGCAGCACGGGCGACATGCGCGCGCTGATCGGATTCATGAGCCAGGGAAAGGACGAACGCCAATGAACGACGACGCATCCAGCGTGGACAGCGAAGGCCGCCGCACGGTGCTGAAGGCCGGCGCGGGCATCGCGGTGGCCACCGCACTCGCGAGCCACGGCCTGCAAGCCCGCGCGGCAACCGATGCGGCCGCGCCCGCGGCAGCTTCATCTCCCGCATCGCAGCCCATCGCCTGGACGAACTGGTCGGGCATCCAGCGCTGCGTGCCCCGCTCCATCGAGACACCGGGCAACGAAGCCGAGCTCGCCGACGTGCTGCGCAAGGCCGGCCCCGGCGGCGTGCGCTGCGTGGGCGCCGGCCATTCCTTCACGCCGCTGGTGCCCACCGATGCCACGATGGTCTCGCTCGATCGCATGTCGGAGCTGGTGTCGGTCGACGCGCAGGCGCAGACCGTCACGCTGCAGGCCGGTGCGCGCCTTGCGCTGCTGTCGCGCCAGCTCGATGCGCAGGGCTTCGGGCTGCGCAACCTGCCGGACATCGACACGCAGTCCTTCGCCGGCGCCATCGCCACCGCCACGCACGGCACCGGCCGCACGCTGCCCGCTCTGCATGCGGACGTGATCGCGCTGCGCCTGATGACGCCGCAGGGCGAGGTGCTCGAATGCAGCGAGCAGCGCAACCCCGAACTGCTCGCCGCCGCTCGCGTGTCGCTCGGCAGCCTGGGTGTGCTCACGCAGGCCACGGTGCGCGTGCTGCCGGCCTTCAACCTGCATCGCCGCGTGTTCCTGAAACCGCTGCAGGCCATGCTCGACGAGGCACCGGCATTGGCCGAGAAGCATCGCAACTTCGAGTTCTACGTGCTGCCGCACACGGGCTACGCGGCGGGCATCGTGAACGACCTCTACACCGGCGCCGACACCGTGCAGCCGCCTTCAGCCGACGAAGACATGCTGCGCGACCTGCGCCGGCTGCGCGACTGGCTGGGCTCGTTCCCCTCGCTGCGCCGCTGGGTGGCCAACAAGCTGATCGACGGCGAGCAGACCGAGGAAGCGAAGAACCGCTCGTGGAAGCTGCTGTCCACGCAGCGCCCGACGAAGTTCAACGAGACCGAATGCCACGTACCGCGCGAGGACGGCATCGCCTGCGTGCGCGAAGTCATCAGCGCGCTGGAGCGCCGTGACGACGTGTTCTTTCCGCTGGAGTTCCGCTTCGTGAAGGCCGACGACGCGTGGCTGAGCCCTTTCCACGAGCGCGACAGCTGCTCCATCGCCGTGCATGCGGCGCAGGGCGAGCCCTACGACTACCTGCTCTCCGAGATCGGCCCCATCTACCGCAAGTACCGGGGCCGTCCGCACTGGGGCAAGCTCCATGACCTGGGCCCCGCGCAGCTCGCTACCCTGTACCCGCGCTGGAACGACTTCCTGGCGCTGCGCGCGAAGCTCGATCCGCAGGGGCGCATGCTCAACCCCTACCTGCGTCAACTGTTCGGAGTCACGACATGAGCGGCAAGAGAAGAAGAAAGATTTTGCTGGGCACGGTGGGTGTGGCGGCCGTGGGCGCGGCGGGCACGCTGGCGCTGCGTCCACGCGACAACGGCGCGCCGCACGAGGGCTACTTCGCTGCGCTCAACGAGGAGCTGAAGAAGAACGGCCCGATGCGCCCCTGCATGGTCATCGACCTCGACCGCATGGACCGCAACATCGACCTGGTAACGCAGAGCCTGCGCCAGGGCGGCAAGCACTACCGCATCGTCGAGAAGTCGCTGCCATCGCAGGCGCTGATCGACTACGTGGCGAAGCGCTCGGGCACGAAGCGGCTGATGTCCTTCCACCAGCCCTTCTTGAACACCGACGCGCGGATCTTTCCGGACTTCGACATCCTCATGGGCAAGCCGCTGCCGGTGCGCTCTGCAGAGCTGTTCTACGCGCAGCACAAGGGGCCCTTCGACGCGTCGCGCCAGCTGCAGTGGCTGATCGACACGCCGGAGCGGCTGCAGCAGTACCTGGCGCTGGCCACGGGGCTGGGCACGCGGATGCGCATCAACATCGAGATCGACGTGGGCCTGCACCGCGGTGGCGTGGCCGACAACGCCACGCTGGGCCGCATGCTCGACATGATCGCGGCCAACCCGCGCCAGCTAGAGTTCGCCGGCTTCATGGGCTACGACGCGCACGTGGGCTTCGGCGTGCCGAAGGCGCTGGGCACGCCGCAGGAGCTGCTGGCGAAGGCGATGGCGATCTACCAGGGCTTCGTCGACCATGTACGCGGCCAATACCCCGCGCTCTGGAAAGACGGCCTCACGCTCAACACGGGCGGCAGCCCGAGCTACAAGCTGCACGAGGCCGAGAAGCTGAGCACCGAGGTCAGCACCGGCACCGCACTGCTCAAGCCCACGCACTACGACATCGAGACGCTGGCCGAACACGTGCCGGCCGCCTTCATCGCCACGCCGGTGGTCAAGGCCACGGGGCCGGTGGAGATTCCCGCGCTGGACGGCAAGTCGAAAGTCTTCTCGTGGTGGGACGTGAACCAGCGCCAGACTTACTACATCTACGGCGGCTGGTGGCTGGGCGAGTACGAGTCGCCCAGGGGGCTGCAATTCAACGGCATCCTCGGGCACAGTGCCAACCAGGAGAACGTGAACGGCTCGCCGGCCACCAGCCTGAAGGTGGACGACCAGGTGTTCCTGCGACCCGCCATCGCCGAGGGTGTGCTGCTGCAGTTCGGCGACCTGGTCACGCTGCGCGGCGGCAGGGTGCAGGACCACTGGCCGGTGTACCAGCAGGCGGGCTGAGGTTTAAGCAAAGAACATGACACACGAGCACATGCGACAGACCTTCGACACCATGCGCGCAGCGAGCCTGCGCGCGCAGACGCCGCCGTGGAGCGAGCGCGCCGACCGCCTCAAGCGCCTGCGTGCGCTGGTGAAGGACAACCGGCGCGAGATCGCGGCGGCCATCAGCGCCGACTTCCATCACCGCGCATCGCAGGAAACCGAGCTCGCCGAGGTGTTCCCCTCCATCGAGGGCCTGCAGCATGCGCTCGCGCACGGCAAGGGCTGGATGCGCGTACGCCGCCGTTCCACCGGCCTGTGGTTCAAGCCCGCCTCGTCGCGGCTCATGCCTCAGCCGCTGGGCGTGGTGGGCATCGTGGTGCCGTGGAACTATCCGTTGTACCTCGCGGTGGGGCCGATGACCGCGGCGCTGGCGGCCGGCAACCGGCTGATGGTGAAGCAGTCGGAGTTCACGCCCCGCTTCGCAGAGCTGTTCGCCGGACTGGTGCGCAAGGACTTCGCCGAAGACGAGATCGCGGTCGTCAACGGCGACGCCGAAACCGCGCGCGCCTTCTCCAGCCTGCCCTTCGACCACCTGCTGTTCACAGGCTCGACCGCAGTGGGCCACCATGTGATGCGCGCCGCGAGCGAGCACCTCACGCCGGTGACGCTGGAGCTGGGCGGCAAGTCGCCCGCGATCGTCGGGCCCGAGGCGAACTTCGACAAAGCGGTCGAGCGCATCCTGGTCGGCAAGACGCTGAACGCGGGCCAGACCTGCATCGCGCCCGACTACGTGCTGGTGCCCGAAGGCCAGCAGCAGCGCTTTGCCGAGAGCGCACGGCGCGTGTTCGCCTCGATGTATCCGGCGCTGGCCACCAACGTCGACTACACGAGCATCGTGAGCCCGCGCCACTTCGCGCGGCTGCAGGAGCTGGCGGCGCGGGCGCAGCAGTCGGGCGCGGCTGCGGTGCCGCTGTCGGACATGCCCGCCGACCCCGCGACCCGTCGCTTTCCGCCGGTGCTGCTGACCGGCGTGAACGACGGCATGCGCGTGATGCAGGAGGAAATCTTCGGCCCGCTGCTGCCGGTGCTGCCCTATCGCGACATCGACGAGGCCATCGCGTACGTCAACGCGCATCCGCGCCCGCTCGCGCTCTACCTGTTCGAGAAGAATCGGACGACCATCGAGCGGGTGATGCAGAACACGGTGACCGGCGGCGTGTCGATCAACGACACCCTTCTACACGTCGCGCAGGACGACCTGCCCTTCGGCGGCGTCGGCGCCAGCGGCATGGGCGCCTATCACGGGGAGGATGGCTTTCGCACCTTCTCGAAGATGAAGCCAATCTTTCATCAGTCGGCGCTGAACGGCCTGGGCCTGTTCAAGCCGCCCTACGGCAAGACCTTCGAGCGGATGATGAAGCTGCTGGTGCGCTGAAGCGCCTGTCGCTCAGCGCGTGCCCGGAGACGACAGCAACTTGATCGCAGCCGCCGACTTGCTGCCCGGAAAGCGCTGCACGATGCCCAACAGCAGGATGTCCAGCAGCAGGTCGAGGTGCGGCGCGGCGTCCAGCCGCTCGATCCACGGGTCGTCGCCGGTGGACACACGCAGCGAGGTCATGCCGTGCATACCTTCCCAGATGATCTGCGTGGCCACGGCGAGCTGCTTCTCGTCGGCCGCCACGTAGCCCTCTTCCACCAGCTGCGCGATGAGGCCGCAGACGAAGGCGTAGGGGTCATGCTCGGGATCGCCGAAAGTCAGCGTGGAAGTCTCGATGGGCGCGGCCGGACGGCGCTCCATGAACACCAGGAAATACTGGTCGGGATGCTTCAGCCCGTTCTCGACGTAGGCATGGCAGGCCAGGCGGATGCGCTCCAGCGCGGTGGCGGCGGTGGCCACCGCCGCCCGCATCAGCTTGTGCAGGCGGATCAGGTCGTCGTCAATCGCGCTGGTGATCATGGTGGCCTTGTCGCCGAAGAGCGCGTAGACCACGGTGTTGGAGAAGCCCGACTCTTCCGCCACCTTGCGCATGGTGATCTCGCGGGCACCGCTCTTGACGATCATTTTGCGCACCACCTTCAGAATGTCCTTGCGGCGTTGCTCCAGCTCTCGTTGCTTGCGTTCCTGAAGGCTGCTTGTGGCCATGGCGTCTGTGTGGTGCGGCGTCTGTCGTCTCTGTGGGGCGGATCTTAGCCGGGGCCGCCCGCCGGCCGTCCAGTGCACCCTGGCGGCGCGGGGTCGGCGGGCCGGCCCATCGGCTTTCGGCTCAGCGAGTGACGACCTTCCAGCGCCCGTCCCAGATCTCCGTCGCATAGGGCGCGGGAATGCTGGCACAGTAGCCAGTTGCAGGTGTCATGCACGCGATTTCCAAGGTCATCTCTTGCGGTCCATTACGATACTTAAGCTGGGTCAAGCAGGATCGCCAAACGCAGCCTCCTTTGAGATATCACTTCGCAGGAAGCCCGAGTCTGCTCGGCCATCGCAATCCACGAATAAAGCAAGAACATAAAGCCAAGAAATGTCTACTCAGATTTCGGACTATCCAGAGCACTTTCATCGCATTCTGAAGCGATACACATCGCACATGTCCATGCTGGAGGGGGAGTACAAGAAGAGCAAACCGGACGCCGCAGACAACGAGTTCAAAGAGCAGGTGTTCGAACCGGCCAAGAAGTTCTGCATTCAGCACGCGAATCTTCCCTCGCTACTGGACTTTCCCTCGGCGCTGTACGAGATCGTCAACGCCCTTTTCCAGGATCAACAGAAGGTAGAGTCCGACGTCGCGTTCATTCATCTGTCTTGCGTCTACGCAACCGCCGCCATGGCGGCACTGGAAGCGGAAGCCCAGGATCGCGACATGGCATGGGAGTTTCTGTGTCAAGCCAACTTCTATGCCGGCACGGTAGTAATCACTAACCGTAGTGACGAGGCGGTATTCTCAGATTCCATTGTGGCGATGTACAAGACATCGGTTGCGGCTGCAGCTGGTTCCAAGCGCCATACAAAAACCAACCAGCTAAAAGACAGAGCACACGCGATCGTCCGCGCCCAAGCGCCTTGGCCGAGTCAAGCGAGCGCGATACTCGCTGTGGAATCCGACCTCATGAAAGAATTCGGTGCTGACTGTCTCAAAGACGCCGAGAACACCATCAGAGGATGGATCAAGCTGATGCCTGATCGTCTTGAGCTCATCCCGTCCCTCGCAGGGCGGCTCAAGAAGACCAACTGAGCTCGGTATCAATTTTCCCCTAACGGGGTTGCGTGGGGAGTGGTCTACCGGCAGACCAAGGGGTGCGTGCTAGCTCACCCCTGAGAAAAACAGCCCCGTTTCGGAACAGTGCGTCCTGTGTTCAACAACAACCAGCGACGCACTTCATGTCCAATCCGATTCAGTTTTCACCGCGGCTTTTTCCGCACTCCCAGCGTACTCGCGGGCAGCGGGTTTTTCAGAAGAATTCCTTCTTCAAGAGTGTCCTTAACACCAAGCCGACCGCCGGCTTCCGCGATCACGACGCGGCTCCTCCATGCCCTATCTGCCTTCCTGGTAGCTGCATCCCGCACCCGAATGCGGGCAAGACTGCCGCGGATGCAGCACAGCTGCCCGGAACTCATGTTGGCTCGATCGAGGCCGCAAAGGAGGGCAGCAAGTGAAACACCCCAGCTTCGCTTCTTTCATGCCCGTAGCAGCTGTCGAGCAGGAGGTGTCTAGGCGCTACGCCGAGCTTGAACTCCCGCTGACCTATGAGCAACTTCGCGATCACGTCACGGCCAGGCTGGTTGACGCCGACGTGCGCTCGATTGCGACTGCCCTCGCAGGGGCTCCGAGTATTCCCCGCTGCTGCGCACAACGCACTTGGATCTTGGGTTCGCAAATGCGGATGAGCTCGAAGCACCTCACCGCCACGCCGCAAACGTGCGACGGCACCTCGAACGTGCGCCTCAACGCGCTCGGTTCGCCCTGTTCAGGCGAAGCGGCGATCATGAAGCCGAGCTTCTTTGAGCGCCATTTGCAGTGCCTTGCGACGTCCAAGTCGCGGAAGCAAAAAACCGTGGCCAAACGCATGCGCGATCTGACAGGCGTACTGGAACAAGCCGCGATCTATTGCGCCTTGGCAAGCGGCCCCTTCCCCAAGCCCCTCCGGACGATGCTTGAGGAAGCCACGGCGCACTGCCTTCGCTACGATGAGCTCAAGGTCCTGCACCAGCAATGCGATGAGGCATCGAAACTTTCCTGCGCTCGTGGTGGACGTATTCGCCATGCTCGCAACAAGCCCATGCGAATTGTTCGACGCCTGGCCATCATGCTTTTGCGCAGCAAGGCGCCTGCTGGCAAGTGGAAAAGCAGGTCGGAAGCGGCAGATACGATCGCAGTATGCTTGAGTAAGTTCGTGATCAAGCACAAGCTCAAGATCTCGTGTTCGATAGACGCTCGCTCGCAAGATATCCTCAGCCAGATAAAAGTCGATCCGCGAACGAACGAAGCATTTCGCCTCAACTCTTGTGCCAAACGCACTAACCGTTCGAAGCTCTCGAACCACTAGTCCTTCGGGGATGTGACGGCAGCCATCCCTTGCGTCGAAGTTCAAAGACCAAGCATTAAAGATCTGCCTTTCCAGCGGGCAGGTCTTGCCGTTCATCAGCATGAATGGGAGATCTCGCAACCTCTGAGCACTATCCCAAACTCAAAGCAGCTTCCTGAATGAACCCATCCCTTCGGCATCAGCCACACCCTTGCGCGACTCCCGTTTCGCGCCCCCAGGCGAGGGCTGACGGTAGCGCTGGCTGATCACGAATGTCTTGCCTGCAGCGTTGTAGCGCATCCAGAAGTCGGTCTTCGTCAAGTACCAAGCCACATCCTTCACCAGAGCCTCCATCTCGAGGGAATTGCGGGCATGGACCATGCCCAGTCCCGGTTTTCGGTACTCATTTGCATTGCAGTTGAAGTAACGCCCTCCATCCTCGGTGATCACGTTCTGCCAGTGCTCGCCCATCGTCTTGCAGACCCCGACCCCGTCCTGGACCAGGTGACCGTTGAGCAGCACCAGAACATGAAAATGAAAACCAGTCTGCGTGCCGTACTCCAGCGTCCACATGTATCGCACAACAGGGTGACGCTCGCGTAGGTAGCGCTCGAACTTCACCATACACGCGTATGCCTGCGCCTCAGACACCTGCGGCGCGAGGGGATACAGGTCCGTAGTCATATGGAAGTGCAGGTCGACCCGGACCGCCAGGAGCTTGGAGCAATCCTGAAAAGATTCGGTAATCGCCTCTCGCATGGATTTCCAACGCTTGTCCGAGCGGCGACGAGCCGACTCGAGAGTGCGCTTGACCTCCGCGCTCTTCCATCCAGTGCGCAAGTCCTCCACAAGGGCCGTCAACGCCCCGTGAAGCGCTTGTGCTTCACTATCGAACAACGACTTCCAGCTGGTCAAGCAAATCGCATCAGGCACGTGCTTGTCACGGCACTGGTACAGCAACGTGAACAACGGATTGATGCGGTGCTGCGGCAGCGTTGCCTCGATATCTTCAAAAGGCAGCTGCAAGGCACGCAAAAGGCGGCCTCCCTCCATGGAGGGACGAAGCACCACATGCGCCAGGCGCCCTTGCCCCAGAGCGAATACGGCCTTCTCGGACTGAACAACCTCGTGCACGGCGCGCACGGCATCCTTCACATCCTGCGCGTAGTCGTGCTCCTTGCTGAGGACGATCTGCTGCGTGCGTCGACCCTGTGCGTCATGGCCCGTGATGTACGCATAGCGCTTGGACACTGGGCTTTCGTAGATCTTGCTCGGATAAACCTTCTGCTCGGTCTCGTTCTTTTCCATCATCTTTCTCTCCATCTTCGACTCCCCAAAGGGAGCGATCACACCTACTGTCTTCCCGTCAGTCCCACTGCATGGGCTGACATCTTTCCTTCCTCTGCACCAGGACACGATGGCGCTCACACCATCTCCTTGCTTCGGTATTTTTTCTCCTGTCTTTGCTTCTCTCCTCTTTTTTCCTTCCTTACTCTTTGCCTTCTATCTCTCTTCTTTTCGCCTTTCGCAGGCGGCTTCATCTCTGTCTTGTTGATTGGTCTTTGCTTTCATTCAGAGCTACGTCGTAGCTTCATGTGTTCGTCTCTCCAGTTGATGCCTCCAATGCTTCTTGGATAGGTGAACTTTCTCAATAACATACAAACCTGATCTCTACTCCTCGATCAATGGCCGTCTTCCTTGGAAAGAAGACTCACAAGCGAATCGCACACGCGCGGTTTTCTTCGTCATCCTTTCGTTGACTTGGTAACGACACAGCGGCTGGTCGGCCATGCGCGACGACCGGTGCCCGCCTGACGGATCGCATTTTGGGATCGCTAGTCCCGACTTGGAACTGCATCAGCTCTCGCACACACCGTTTTGTGAGCTGATCACTCAAATCAAGGGATCCAGGAAGGGTTCATCGACCTTTGTTTGGAGGGCTGCAGCCTGTCGACTTGGTTCCTGGTGCGGGGGCATTTGACACAAGCCCTGCGCGAACGGCTTCTGACGGAGGCATCCGGCCAGAGTGAAGGCCAGACGCGCTCGCCAGATACGGGATTGGGTGATCAGCTATCGCTGGCTACTTTTTCTGAGCTGAGGGCGTAGGAACATTTTTCTCCAGCCCCTAAATTTCGCAGCCCGACAGCGGTCTCCCGCCTCGGAGCAGTCGCAAGACCGCTTGTTTTTTTACCTCAACCAGGAATTGATTGATGCACCCCTTTCTCCATGATCCCTACCCTGTCGACGTCACAGGCCCATTCATCGCTTCTTCCGCCTTGGAGCACAGCTTGAACACCGGCACGTCGGTCGAACTGACGACGATTGCAGCGCTGACTTGCGCAGCAGCGGTAGTGCAAGATGTCGCCGATGTGCAGCGCCCCGATCTTCCTCCCTCCTCCACCTCCGTGATCTGTGTGGGCGTCGCGGCATCGGGGGAAGGCAAGAGCACTGCAGCCAAGCCATTCCTGCATCCCCTGGAGAAGGTCCAGGAGAAGATGGATCTGGGAACTGAAGAGCAGCACCAATTCGAAGCCAAGACTTTCATCTGGAAGGAGAAATTGGCGCGTGCGCGTTCCCAGTTGCGTCGCCAGCTTGACGAGGGGCAGGAAACTGACGAGGTGGAGGCCGAGATTGCACGCTACCTGCGTGCTCGCCCGAAAGCGCAGCCGCGCATGAAGATGCTTTACGACAACGTCACTCCGACTGCACTGCGCCGCAACCTGGCTGCCTGGCCCTCGGGCTTGCTCGCTTCGATGGACGCCGGGCATATCTTGAACGGCTCGATTGGCCGGGATCTCGATCTGCTGAATTCGCTATGGGATGGCGACACGATGCGCTCGGACACGACGGACGATTCGACGACGGCGTATGGCCCGCGAATGAGTGCCCTGCTTCTGACCCAGCCCGCGCCTACTCTGCGCTATCTGGCCCGCCGTGGCCATGACGCTCAGGGAACGGGTTTCTTTGCGCGCATGGACTGGGCCTACCTGACGCCGGTCAAGGCAACGCATTCCCTCCATACTGGCCCGAAATCGTACGAGGCGATCGCGCGGTATCAGTCCCGCGCGACCGACCTTCTGGAAGAACGCATCCGCTCGAGAAAACAGGGGGACGGCTCACGACGTGCCCTCGGCTTCGCTGCTAGCGGGCAGGCGTTTTTCAATGACCTCTACAGGCGCGTCATTCCGATGGCGACCCCCGGTGGCGCTCTTCATGGCTTGGGAGGTTATGCCGCCAAGATCCCCGAGCGAGTGGCACGCTACGCCTGCATCATCCACATCTTCAACGACCTGCCGGGACTGATTGGCGCCGAGACGCTCTATCATGCGGAACTGATCGTGCAGTGGTACACACGCCAATTCACGAACATGCTCATTCTGACGTCGACGCAAACGCAGGCAATACACGACGGACAGTGGCTCGAACAAGTGATCTGGGAGGCGAACCAGCGCGGCGAGATCGTCCGACCTGCAGACCTGCCGCGGATTTGCCCGACCGATTGGGGACGCCCGCGCCGCCACAGTGCCCTGCAAATGCTCTGTGCGTCGGGACGCGCACGCATTGCGCGTTGGAAGCACGTCCAGTATGTGCAGCTGTCGTCGATGCCCCAACTGCCCATCGACGTTGGCCAGCACGACGCACGGATGCAAAAGAAATACGGATGAGCAAGGTTTGCGGGAAAGTTCGCTTCGACTGTTTCGACGGGGCGGCGATCACACGCTACAGGAACATGTGGTTGCCGCGGCCTGTCCGGGCTGCGACGCAACTCATGCCCTTTGCGGCGCTCGCCTCTGATTCAGGATGCATACCTCAGCAGATCCGCGCGGTGGAAGCGACCTTTTGGCGGGAAGTTATTCCATGAGTCTGTGGGAATCTTTGTGGATAACCCAGGGACAACATCGACGTCAGCCGTCATGCCGCGCCGCATCATCAGTCGCCCCTAACAGACGACTTCTCTCACCTGCTGCGAAGCTGGTAAAAAACAATGGACTGAAATCCTGGGCACTTCTCCAAGGATTCGCTCCTTGGAGAAGTGCCCATACTTGTTCTCAACCCGTTTGATTGCGACCCCGGTCACTCGACCGATCAATTCCGTACGCGTTCGTCAGGCTGGCCAAGCGGCTTTCTTCCTGCACGGCGCGCTCCACATCGTCCAGGCGATAGGGATCGGCTTGCTTTCGAGCGAACATCGCGCGATCCACTCGTTTGAGAAACTCCTCATCGCAAGCGGCCGCGTCCACCTCGGATTGCGCTCCTTCGGTTGGTTCTGCTTCCGCCCTTCTCATGAGGCTCTCCCCTCAAGAAGAATCCTCTCCACGCGCCTGGCCCTCGCCCCGTGCGCCGGAAACCCCACAATCACCGACCGATCGCACTGCTGACAGATCCCGCAGTTCAGACAGTCTGTGTTGCCCACACGGGCCGGGCACACGATGACCGGGCGTCCACCCGGCGTGCGAGTCGGCTTGGTGGCTCCCATGGGCAAGACCACCACCACGGGAGCCACTTCCAGCGCCGCATAACCATCCGCCTGCACCAACGTCTCCGCGCTCAGGTTCACGGTGAAGCCGAGCTCGTTGGCCCGACGAATCGCAGTGCGGTTCGCCCGCGTCGGCGGATAGTGCGTGTAGGTGAATCCACGCCGCCCCCGGTTGGCCATGGCCAATCCAGAAAGCAGGTTCGCGTCGATCACTCCCGGCGCACTGGGCGTCAGGTCGCCCGCCTGGTTGTGCCGCCACAGTGCATGGCGCCGCAGCGTCCGGATCTGCGCCAACAGTTCATCGAAGGTGCCGCCTCGCGCTCCTGCGGAGACAGCCCGCCAATGCAAGGCCAAGGGCCCGTTCTCCGCATAGCAGCCGCTGTGCCGAAGACTGCAGCCCGCAGGGCACGTGTTCGCACTCGTCGTGGTGACGGCCATCGGGCCCGTCTTGGCGTTGCGGCTGACGCGGGTGAAGTGATAGATAAAGGGTCCGGCGGGTGCTGCCGATGAGGCGCGCAGCATCGGCCCACCCCGAAACATCGTGGTGACCAAGGTGTTCTCCTTAGAGGAATGGGGCCGCGATCCCGATCGCGACCTGCCTGAGATGCGCGCGCCCTCCCCCGCCTCCCGTCCTCGTCGGCCCTGTCTCAAGGGCTCAGGAAAGACGGTGGCTCAGGGGGCGCGGGAGTTGGAAATGAATCGGCGTCGCAAGACGAAGGAGTGCCTTGAGGCTCACTCCTGGAGGTGGCGCTTGAGCTTTTGCTGCACCTCGATGGCGCAGCCGTGCCAGGCGTGGCCGTTGACCCAGCGGGTGTCCAGCACTTCGGGATCGGCCGCGGCCACCCGCTGGGCGTAGTAAGCCAGCGCCTGCAGCACGAAGACCTGGATCAACGCCCCGTGGGCGCTGAACTCCATCAGTTCCACCATGAACTCGACGTTGGTCTGAGAGTGTGATCGGCTCATGCGGGCGCCCTCGCCTCCGTCGCTTGACCCGGCTTCGAAGCCACCCCCGGTTCCGGCAACAGCGTCGCCTGCCACAGCTGCCTGGCCTTCATGCGCAGGATCACCCCGTCCTCGCTCAGGACCTCCCAGCCCCGGCGGCCCAGACTGCGGCATAGCTCGTAGACCTGCCCGTCGTACATGACGCGCAGTCCCTGGCGGATGGCTGCACGCCTGGCAGTACGGTTCGCGTGGAACGCCTTGACCTTCTCCCGCCACGGACCCGCATGGGGCCCCACAGGGGCATCGGCACGGTCGATGAAGGCCAAAGGACAGTCGAAGTAGTACGGACCGACGGTCTCGTCCATGCACTTGACGGCCACCTGGCCACGGCGGCTGTCGATCAGGGTCAGGCCAATCCATTTGCGCCCGGCGTGTTCACCGCTGCGCGTCTGCGCCAGGAACCACAGCCGATTGCCGATGGCGCGGTGCGCCAGCACGGTGGACGAAGCACCGACATTGGCCAGTTCGTCGTGCACCGCCTGGTCCCTGGTCGCCCGGTAGACGATGTATCCCATGTCAGGTTCTCCGATGGGTGTGAGCAATGAGGGTCAGGGCCATTCGAAGACCTCGAAGCCCAGTTCGCGCGGCAGCGCGGCATGGTCCGGACACAGCTCGAGCGCCTCGCAGGCCTGACGGCCAGCGAGCACCAGGAGGTCGCGCATGACGCCCCAACCCAGGGTTTGAGCAGCGGCGACATTGCTGTCGGTGACGTCCAGGCGCCAGCAGAACGCGTCGAGCTCGATGCTCGCGAGCGATGCTTCAGGTGCCTGCCCTGGCGTGCCTGGACCAGAAGCGCAAGAAGAAGAAGAAGAAGAAGAAGAAGAAGAAGAAGGAAAAACAGAAAGAGGAGCAATGTCCTGGTGCTGCGCGTGGATCTGGCGCGCCACCACCCAGGGCAGGTGACGGGCGGCGACCCGCAGCGTTCGGCCGATGTGAGGATCGAGGATCGGGGCGGCCTTGCCAGAGGAGGCTCCGATCAGCGAGAAAAGGTGGGTCATGATGAGAGGGATGTGATTCGTTGAAGTGAGGACTTCAGAAAAGGGAGGTCTGAGAGGGAGGACAGGCGGCAACGCGCGAACGCGGCACAATCACCGTCATGACAACAAGACAGATGCAAACGCTGTCGGACGAGGAGCTGGGAGCGCAGGCGCTCGAATGGCGGCGCAAGGCCCTGCAGGGCGAGCGGCATGCGCGCGGCATGGCCCACGAGTTCGAATCGGAGATGCGCCGGCGTGCAGGAGCGCCGGCATCCAACTACGACAACCTCGACCTGCGCCCGCTCGAACTGCGGGCCGCGACCCAACGCCGGTGGTGGAGGTTCTGGCAGGCCAGCTGAACGGGGATGCTTACAGGGCTTGCTGCTTGGCGGCTGGGGCCTGCTCCAGCTCGACACAACGCCAGAACTCGCGCTCGGCCTCGATGAGGCGGGCGATCTCCACCTCGTCGCGCTCGACCCGGTGAATGCGCAAGTCCTCTCCACCGATCAAGGCTGCGACGTCGATGGCCTGGGCACCGGTGACGCCCAGTTGATGCAGCATCTGGATGCGCACGTAGCCGGGAAGGCCCTGCTTCCAGTGATCCGCCTCCGCAAGGCCGACGCACCGGCATTCCAGCAGCTGGACACCCGGATGGCCAACGACCTCACGGCCGAGGTACGCGAGCATCCAGGTGTGTTCCAGATGCCTCAGCAGGCCCCGCATGCGGCGGACCTGATGCCCGCGGCGCAGCGTGTAGTGCGCGGCCACGATGGGTTCGAGCAGGCGGTGCCAGTAAGCGGCACTGTCGGGCTTCACCTGCCAAGACGGCTGCGGCTGCAGCAGATCCTGGCGCCCGGTCTTCTCCATCCAGAGCCGCACGGGGGATTTGAAGGGATCGCAACCCACGGCTGCAGCGGCCTCCAGGGTTGAGATGCCGGCTTCGGGCATGTTGGGCCAACGCTCCGGCGTGGGACTTGGCGCATGGAGGTGCGCTGTCGGGAGGCGTTGTGTGTTGGGGTGTAAAGAATGCATGGTTATCTCCGGTGGAGAGGTGTTCCAAAGCAAAGAGCCCTGCGCCCCACAGAGGTGGGAGGCAGGGCTCGATGCGTTGAGGTTGAGGAGTGAGATCGAGATCGGCTAACGGCTACTTCACCTGGCGAGTTCAAGCGCTTGCTCCAGAGCTCGCTGCTTCAAGGCTGCGCCTTGCCCGAACCAGGCGCTGTCGAGCCGGTACTCCTGGCTGCGGGCACGGCGCTCGTGATCGACGAATTCCGTCATCGCACTCAGCAGGCCCCAGGTCGTGCCCTTGGCTGCGCGCAGCTCGGCGCCGCGGCCCTTGCCCTCGTACAGCTCCAGGACCTTCCTGGCGGCCCAGCCACGTGGGGCAGGAGGCTCGGGAGGTTGATCGGCATGAGGTCCAGCCTGCGCGACAACGCCGTCGACCCGCTCCAGCTCTGCGGGCCCGTAGAGCACGCGCTCGATGTACTGCCGGGCCTCGAAGCTCTTGACCTTGCGCTCGGACAGTTGCTTCATGCGGTACATGAAGTCGTCCCACTGGCCGATGGCGATGTCCAATTGGCGCTTGACGGCATCCGCGTCGAAGCTGGTGCTGTGGGGCACGCGGATGACGTTGCTGGTGCCCTCCAGCGCCAGGGTCAGGGTGTTGCTGCAGACGACCCGCACGGTGGTCGGCGTCACGCTGGTGGCCAGGGTGCCGTCGCAGGAGGTCGCCAGCAGGAGATAGCCGTTGACGGTGTCGTTGCCTTTGAGCACGGCCTGCTGGCCGGTGCGCGCCAGGGCCCAGACCTTGCGCCCACCCTTGAGGACGCCAGCGGTCTCCATCTCGTAGCCACCGATCTCGGTGAGGTCGCGATAGAACTCCAGGACCTCGCGAGGCTGCACGACCTGGTAGCGGCTGGAGACGACCGACAGGGCTACACGGGTGTCGCTGCGGTAGAGCACCTTCTGCTCGGCGAAGGATTCCAGGGTCTGCAGAGACTCTTCGTCCGCTGTGCTCCCGGTCATGTAGCGCACGGGGGCCTCCTGGATGGTCCAGTCCATGCCGGCTTGTTGGGCCCAGACTTCGAGGGGTTGCCGGGAGGGGAGTCGGTGGCCCAGGCGATGCCAGGGGGTGTCGCCGACGTAGGCCATTTGTTCGATGAGGTGTGCCATGGGGAAGAAGACAAGAAGAGAGAGAAAGGAAATGAAGGGAGTGAAGGAAATGAAGGAAATGAAGGAGGAAAGATTCGAAGAAGTCAGTCCAGGTCATCGGGGTCGTCGTAGGGGTCACCCGTCGAGGACGGACCGGCGGGTCTGTACGGCGATGACGACATGGGGGATGAGTCCGGTGGTGACCAGGGACCTTCGGATGCGCCGCGTCGGCCACTGAAGGCATGGCCGCAGGCGGTGCACCGGCAGTTGTTCAGGACCCGGTCGTCGATGACGCGGCCGAAGATGGCGCCGACCTCGGTGCCCAGGGCACCACCGCCGAGGCCGCCGAGGACGACACCGATCACGGTGCCGAGGCTGCCGCCGACAGGACCAGCGGCCATGCCGACCGTGAAGCCGGTACGGGCACCTCGAAGTGCACCGACGATGCCGCCCGCGGCGCCGGTCAGGCCGCCGAGGGTGCCGCCGGTGCGTTGGGCGATGTCGCGGGCTTCGATGCGATCGGAGCCGCAGTTGGGACATTGAAGATAGGACAAGATGAAGAAGCTCCTTTGCGAGTGAGTGAGTGAGTGAGTGAATGAATGGGTGAATGAAGAGGAAGAAATCGACCGCGCGGAGATAGAGACGCAGAGGCAGCGACCAGATGGCAAAAAGCCCGGACGACCTGGAGGTCGTGCCGGGCTTGGTGTTGAGTTCGGGTAATCGAGCTGCGCTACACCTGGATGGACATCCGGCATAGCGCCCGGCCTGTCGGGGCCAGGCAAAGCAGAAGCGGGAATAAAAAAGCCGCTCGATGGCGGCTTAGCTTGAAATGGCTATCACGAGGTGAAACGCATCAACCACGTTTCATCCTCAGATCGCGCAGCAGGACCAAGGTCAGGACTTGATCGCGTGGTGGCACTGCGCCTGCAACTGACCGATTTCAGAATCGGTGATGACCTCCCTGCCCCCTCGGGCCAACTCCTCACGCTGCTCCTTGACGCAGGCTCGGATCTTCTCCTGCCGCGCCTCTTCCGCGATCCGCTCCACGTCGGGGATGTACTCTTCACCTGGACCCGCCGCGTAAACCGCCTTGCCGTTCTCGTAGCGCGCCGCAACGTACGGCTGATTCACCATCCTTTCGGTCTTGGGATCGCGCTTCAGGCGCACCACCTCGCCATGGAGTTGGCCCAGGGCCCAGTGCTGACGGGACTCGAGCAAACCCGTCTCGAATTCGTACCGCTCTTCGACGCCGTTCAACAAGCCCATCTGCACCTGTGCCCGGTAGGCGAGCTGGGTGCCATGCTTGACGTACTCGACGATCTCACCCGTGATGACCCCGTCTTCGACCGGGGTGCGGCGCACCAGCTTGCCGGACCGGTCATCGAAGATTTCTTCAGTCCTGGCGAGCTTGCCCTGCTTGAAGGTCACGTTGAGTACTTCCCGGCCGCTCTCCGGGCCGTAGACGATGGTCCGACCGTCCAGGACGCCGTGGTCGGTGTGCACCACGGCCTTGGGTTTGTTCGTGCCCGGGAAGTAGAACTTGAACTCCCCCGTGAGCACGCCGCGGTCGAACTCCATTTCGTGGGACAGGAATTTCCCGGCGTCCGTGGTGCAGGTCGCAGCACCGTCCGGGATGCCGTCGTCGATGCGGACATCGCAGACTTGGCCCATGGTGTTGTGCGGGAAGCCTGGAGCGGCAATTCCCAGCACGGCGGCAGGCACCTTGGAGACGACCTCGAACTCCTTGCGCACGAGAATCAGGTGGCTCGGGACGTTGGTGATCTTGCCGCTGAAGGGTTTGTTGGCACCGCTGCGATAGAACTTGCCCTGGACGAGCTCCGAGTTTCGGAACTCCAGGGTCGAGGAACCGCAAGCGGCCAGAAACAACGCGGCCAGGGCCATGCACGGCGCAGCAAGCGCCTTGAGTATTTTCTTCATGGTGACTCAGGAAATGGGGGTGAGAAGCGGCCTTTGGTCACTTCCTCAGCGACAGGCCGATGGCGCCGCCGACAAGCACCAGCCCCGCGAAGCCCTGGAAGGCTTCCTCGTCGGAGGCCAGAGCGATCAGGAGCAGCGCGGTCATGATGGTCATGACGACCTTGACGTTCTTGGGGAAGGTTTTGATGGTCGTGCCGACGAGGTAGTAGATCTCCCCGCTCCAGGCGATGACCACGGCAGCGGGTGGGAACACCAGGAACATGCAGACGAGTGCCCAGCGCTGGCGGAACCAGGGGATCGAACCGTAGGGGCCGGGGGCGGTGGCGGCAGCGCTCGGCGTCGCTGACGTGGCTGCCACGGACTGGGGCGCTCCGCATTTGGGGCACGAGGGTGCGGTTTCGTGGATCTGGTGGCCGCAGCCGCGGCAGTGGATGAAGTTGGTCATGCTGATCTCCTTGGTGAATGAATGGGGAAAGTTCGAGTTAAGCCGGGTGTCTGGCGTGCCTTAGGAATCTTCGGATTGCGTCTTATACGACACATACATTTTTACATGTGTCGTATAAGACGTTTCCTTGAGATGCACATTTCTCGACCCTCCTTGAGGATGAGAAATGCTGATCGAGCAAAGAAAGTCCAATCTGCTGCCCCCGTTGCGCCGCTACCGAATCCGATAACCCGCGCTCTCGGGAAAAACCTCAAGCAGCTCAGAGTCGCCGCGAACAAGACCCAAGTGGCGTTGGCTTACGACGCAGAAATCGAGCGGTCGCGAATCTCCAAGCTCGAGGGCGGCCATATCAACCCGTCGTTGATGACACTGGCGACGCTTTGCTACTGCCTTGGGACGACATTGCCAGTGCTCTTCGAAGGGATCACGGTCACGAATCCACCTACGTCGGAGGGCGGCGTCCCGCGACGCAAGAATCAAGCAGTGCTGAACAAGCCAGCAGGGCCGACTCGGAGGCGATAAACAGCTACTCGAGCAGGCAAAGCCAGTGCTCGATTCAGTCATATGTACCTGAAGAATTCTGGATTCGGGCCTGGCAGCCGCAAAGTGCACAGGAATTCCTCCTCGAGTTGAGCGCTGTCGGCTCGTGTCGCACTCTCAGGGCTCCAAGAGAGGGAAACAAGACCGCGCGACCAGGTTTTCGCGCTCCCTACCCTTGTCACATTGCTCTGCGGTGGGAGAGACCACGACTCGGCTCCTGATCACGTTCTCAGCAACGAGCCGATTGCATATAGCTCCTAAGCGCCCAGACTGCGACGTCTCCTGTGCCGCGGCCGCTGGAGACGCCGTATTTGGGGTAGTTGGGGCGGATTCGCAGTTCCGGCGCCCACGGACGAAGTTGGTCATGCTGATCTCTCCTCGGGTTGTTTCTCCAGGGGTGCGGACGCCGGCGGTGCTGAGCCGTCGACGCGCGTACGCCCACCAGCCGGAAGCAGTTGGCCTCTTCCAGGTCACAGAAGTCATATGTGGCTGAAGATTTTTGGAATCGTCCCTGGACAGGTCGAATCCTATCTTGAAAAGTCGATTTACGACTATTCCGAAATGGACTTGACGATGGATGGATGTCCATTTCCCTCTATCACGCTGAATACGAAGCGCTGCGCACCCTGATGCGCGACGTGAGGGAAAAGGCGGGGCTTACTCAGGCCCAATTGGCAGAGATGTTGGGCGTAGGACAGTCATACGTGTCAAAGCTCGAGCGAGGCGAGAACTTCGTTGATGTCCTGTTGTTTGCGCGATGGTGCAGCGCATGTGGCGTCAAGGCAGGAAAGATGCTGGACAGGCTCGTCTCCCCGCCACAATAGATAGCTCAGTGCTGTTATCAGTCTCGGAAGCAGAGCAATTCGTGGACTTTGATGCGTCTGCAGGGTGCGACAACGGAGCTACACCTGGATGCAGCCAGACAAGCACCGCAAGCACGCCTGGTGCATCAAGCAACAAGCCGACGGCAGCGGGCATTTCACTGCCGCTGCACGTCGTGAGGAGCACTAGCTACCAGTTCCGGGCCTGACGCACGCCTCTTCGCCTACTTGAACTCGTCAACCGTCAGGCCCAGCTTGCGCACCTTGTCGTGCAGCGTCTGGCGCGCGATGCCCAGCGCAGCGGCCGTCGCCGGCTGGTCGCCGCGCTGGCGCCGCAGTTCCTCGACGATCACCGCCCGCTCGAAGGATTCCACCTGCTGGGGCAGCCCCTGCGGCAATGCGGGCACGCCCTGCGCCCCGCCGGCGCCGCCGTGCGTCTGCGTCAGGCGCTCGCCCAGCAGCCCCAGCACGAAGCGGTCGGCCACGTTGCGCAGCTCGCGCACGTTGCCGGGCCACGCATAGGCCATCAGGTCGGCGAGCTGCGCGTTGCTCAGCAGCGGCGCGGGACGCTCGTAGCGGCTCGCGGCCTGCAGCGTGAAGTGCTCGAAGAGCAGCGGGATGTCTTCCCGCCGCTCGCGCAGGGGCGGCAGCTCGATGAAGGCCACGCCCAGGCGGTAGTACAGGTCGGCCCTGAACTTCTGCTGGTCGCTCATGGCCTTCAGGTCGTCCTTGCTCGCGGCCACCACGCGGCAATCGAAGGGAATGGTCTTGTTGGAGCCGATGCGCTCGATGCTGCGTTCCTGCAACGCGCGCAGCAGCTTGATCTGCACCGCCATCGGCATGCTTTCGATCTCGTCGAGGAAGAGCGTGCCGCCGCTGGCGTATTCGAACTTGCCCACGCGCATGCGGCTGGCGCCGGTAAAGGCGCCGGCCTCGTGGCCGAACAGCTCGCTCTCGGCCAGCGACTCGGGCAGGCCGCCGCAATTGAGCGGCACGAAATGCTGCCGGCGGCGCGCGCTGTGGTCGTGCAGGCAGCGCGCGACGAGCTCCTTGCCGGTGCCGGTCTCGCCGTACACCAGCACGTCGGCGGAGGTCTCGGCCAGCGTCTTCACCGTCTGGCGCACCTGCTGCATCTGCGCCGAGCGGCCGATCAGCACCGACTGGATGCCCTGCCAGTTCTCCAGCGCGTCGCGCAGCGCGCGCACCTGCAGGCTGAGCTGGCGGCGCTCGATGGCGTGGCGCACGATGGCCACCAGCCGCTCGGAGCTGAAGGGCTTCTCGATGAAGTCGTAGGCGCCCTCGCGCATGGCCTGCACGGCCATCGCGATGTGGCCATGGCCGGTGACCAGGATCACCGGCAGCTCGGGGTCGACGCCGCGCAGTTCGGGCAGCCACTCGGTGCCGCTGAGGCCCGGCAGGCGCACGTCGCTGATGACCACGGCCGGCACGCCGAGGGAGATGTGCGGGCGAGCACGCTCGGCGCTGGGAAAGGATTCGACTTCGAAACCGGCCAGGGTCAGCACCTGGGTGGTGCTGACGCGGACGTCTTCGTCGTCCTCGATCAGCATCACCCGGATGGCAGGGGCTTCGCTCACTTGGGGATCACTCCTGTTGTGCAATGGAAAGGGCGTCGGAAACCGGCGGGTTGCTGCTGCTGTCATGGATCACGGCAATGGCCGCCGGCAGGTCGATGACGAAGCATGCCCCGCCGCCGTCCAGGTTGGCCGCGCGCAGCGTGCCGTCCATGGACCGCACCAATTGTGCCGAGATCACGAGCCCCAGTCCCAGACCCGACCCCGCCGCCTTGCCGGTGACGAAGGGTTCGAACAGGCGCTGCAGGATGTCCGGGCGGATGCCGGGCCCGGTGTCGGTCACCGAAAGCAGCACGCGGCCCTCCTTCGGCCGCGCTTCCATGCGCAGCTTGCGCACCGGCGCGTCCTGCATCGCGTCGATGGCGTTGCGCATCAGGTTGGCGAGCACGCTGCCGAGCGCGGCCTCCTCGGCCATCACGCTCAGCGTGGCGGGCTTCACGTCGACCTCGATGGAAACGCGCTGCTTGCGCGAAGCCTCGGCCACGATCACCTGCGCGTCGGCGATCGCGTGCGACAGCAGCACGGGCGCCAGCGGCAGCTCGCTCTTGTAGGCGAAGGTGCGCAGCTGCGAAGTCAGCCGCGCGAGCCGGTCGACCATGCTTCGGATGCGCTCCAGGTTGCCGCGCACGTCGTCGAGGCGGTTCTTGTCGAGCAGGATGGCTGCGCTTTCCGAGAGCGTGCGCATGGCCGTGAGCGGCTGGTTGAGCTCGTGCACCACGCCGGCCGACATCTGGCCCAGCGCGGCCATCTTGCCGGCATGCACCAGCTCGCCCTGCGCCGCGCGCAGTTGCGCGGTGCGCGCGGCCACGGTCGATTCGAGCGTGTCGTGCGCCGCCTGCAGCGCGGCCTGGTTGGCCAGCTTCTGGCGCACCGCGCGGCGGCGCTGCCACAGCGCCACGGCCACCAGCAGCAGCACCGTCATCGCGAGGCTGGCGGTGATGGCCGCGTTGCGCGCCGCCACATGCAGCGGCGCGAGGTTGTCGAGCACCACCAGCTGCCACGGCGCGCCGCGCAGGGTTCGGGCGGAGGCGAGCTGGTCAACGCCGTCGAGCGAGATCACCTGCACGTCACGGTCCAGCGCCTCCTTCTGCGTCCATTGCAGCGGCTGCAGCGCGGCCTCGCCGTAGGGGCGCGAGCGCAGCACTTCGGCGCGCTGCAGGGCATCAAGCGGCAGCAGCGGCCTGAACTTGATGTCCTCGCGCGTCGAGAGAATGACCACGCCACGCTGGTCGATCAGCGCCACGTCGCCCGGCAGCTTGCGCCAGGCGCGCTCGGCCTCCTCGAGATTGATCTTCACGGCCACCACGCCGCGCGAAGCCTGCCCTCGTCGCAACGCATACGAAAGGTAGTAGCCCGGCTTCTTGCTGGTGATGCCCACGCCATAGAAGCGGCCCCGGCCCTGCCCCAGCGCGTCGATCACGTAGGGCCGGAACGACAGGTCCTGGCCCACGGTGGTGCCGGGCTTGTCCCAGTCGGAAGCGGCCAGCGAGGTGCCGGAGGCGTCGAGCACGTAGAGCATCTCCGCGCCAGCCGCGGCGTTGACGCCTTCGAGATAGCGGTTGACCGAGTCGCGCAGGCGCGTGTCCGTCGCCGTGCCGAGCAGCGCCGGCACCAGGGGCGTCATCTCCAGCAGCGCCGGCAGGTAGTCGAAGCGGGCCAGGTCGGCGTCGAGGCCCGTGGCGAGCATGTCGAGCCGGTGGTCGGCCGCTTCGCGCAGCCGGGTCAGGCCGGCCTGCATGGCGACCTGGTAGCCCGCGAAGGCGGCCACGGCCACCAGGGCCAGCGCGCCGCCCCAGCGGGGCAGGCCGCGCCACCCCCTCGTCGCCTGGTCGGGATGTGGGTCTAGACGCCGGGCCGGCTCCCTTGGATTCATGGGCCCGTTATTGCACAAGGCCGGGCCGCCCGCATTAGTGGCAGCCCGATGGCCCCGGGGCGGGGCCGGAGGGAGCGGAAAAAAGATCAGGAAGCCTGGCGCGCGCTACCGGCCGGCATGTGCGTCTCGGTGGCGTCGAGCACGCGCTCGGGCTCGTCGGCCTCGGCCGTGCTTTCCTGGTTCAGGTGCTGGTTCATGCGCACGGTGTCGAGGTCGCCGGTCCACTTGGCGACCACCAGGGTGGCGACGCCGTTGCCGATCAGGTTGGTGAGCGCGCGGGCTTCCGACATGAAGCGGTCGATGCCAAGAATGAGCGCCAGCCCCGCCACCGGCACATGTCCCACCGCCGACAGCGTGGCCGCCAGCACGATGAAGCCGCTGCCCGTCACGCCGGCCGCGCCCTTCGAGGTCAGCAGCAGCACCGCCAGCAGCGTGAGCTGCTGCGTCAGCGTCATGTCGGTGTTGGTCGCCTGCGCGATGAACACGGCCGCCATCGTCAGGTAGATGGAAGTGCCGTCAAGGTTGAACGAATAGCCGGTCGGAATCACGAGGCCGACCACCGACTTCTTCGCGCCCAGGTTCTCCATCTTGGCCATCATGCGCGGCAGCACCGATTCGCTGGACGACGTGCCCAGCACGATCAGCAGCTCTTCCTTGATGTACTTGATGAACTTCCAGATGCTGAAGCCGTGGAATCGCGCGATGAGCCCCAGCACCACGAAGATGAACAGCAGGCACGTGGCGTAGAAGGTGGCCATCAGCTGGCCGAGCTGCAGCAGCGAGCTCACGCCGTACTTGCCGATGGTGAAGGCCATCGCGCCGAAGGCGCCGATGGGCGCGACCTTCATGATGTAGCCGACGATCACGAAGAGCACGTGCGAGCCCTTCTCGATCACGTCGAACACCAGCGTGCCGCGGCCGCCGAAGCGGTGCAGCGCGAAGCCGAACAGCACCGCGATCAGCAGCACCTGCAGGATCTCGCCCTTGGCGAAGGCGTCGACCACCGTGTTCGGAATGATGTTGAGCAGGAAGTCGGTGGTGCTCTGCATCTTGCCCGGGCCGGTGTAGGCCGCGATGCTCTTGGTGTCGAGCAGGCTCACGTCGACGTTCATGCCCGCGCCGGGCTTGAGCACGTTCACCAGCACCAGGCCCACGATGAGCGCGATGCTGCTGACGATCTCGAAATACAGCAGCGCCATGCCGCCGGTCTTGCCGACCTTCTTCATGTCCTCCATGCCGGCGATGCCGACCACCACCGTGCAGAAGATGATCGGCGCGATGATCATCTTGATCAGCTTGATGAAGCCGTCGCCCAGCGGCTTCATCGAAGCGCCGGTGTCGGGATAGAAGTGGCCCAGGAGCACCCCGAGCACGATGGCCGTGATGACCTGGAAGTACAGGGATTTGTAGAAGGGCTTGGGGGCGGTCTGGTGTTCCATGGGGGTGCTCATTGGTTTGTCTCCAGGTTCGTGACCGGGCCCCACGTCGGGGGCGCGCGGCCGGCCGGTGGTTCAGCAATCAACATGCCACGGCCGGCAGGGGCCGGCGCGCACTCTAAGCCGTTGATTTCATGAGGCTTTTTATGACGGTGCGAAGTGCGGCACGCCGACGATCCGGATGCCGCCGACCGGCCGCGTCCGACCTTCCGGATCGTTAACTCCGGGTAAACCCTAGACGCCAGGCGGTGTCAGACTCGGCGCATGAACGACAACGCCCAGCCGGCCGCGGCCACGGAAAGCGCCTCCAGGCGCATCGCGCTCACCGTGGCGGCCGCCTTCTTCATGGAGACGCTGGACGCCACCGTCATCGTGACGGCGCTGCCGGCCATCGGCGCGGCCTTCGGCATCGGCGCGCTGGACGCGAGCCTGGGCGTGACGGTCTACCTGATCGCAATGGCGGCGCTGGTGCCCGCGGCCGGCTGGTGCGCGGAGCGCTTCGGCGCGCGGCGGGTGTTCGCGCTGGCGGTCGGCACCTTCACCCTCGCCTCGCTCGCCTGCGGGCTCGCGCCGAGCTTCGAATTCTTTGTCGTGGCGCGCGTGGTGCAGGGCGCGGCCGCCGCCTTCATGTCGCCTGTGGGCCGGCTGGTGGTGCTGCGCGAAACGCCGAAGCACCGGCTGATCGAGGCCATCGGCACCATCACCTGGCCAGGGCTCATCGCGCCGGTGATCGGGCCGCCGCTGGGCGGACTCATCGCCACGCATGCGTCGTGGCACTGGATCTTCTTGCTGAACGTGCCGCTGGGCCTCGCGGGCCTGTGGCTGATCATGCGGCTCTTTCCGCGTAGGGCCGACGCGGCGCCGGTGCGCTTCGACGCCACCGGCTTCGTGCTCACCGCCATCGCGCTGGCCGCGCTGGTCGAGGGCCTCACGCGGCTGGGCGGACCGCAGCCAGGCTCGGCCGTCACGCTCGGCCTGCTGGCCGCCGGCGTGGTGGCCACCATTGCCGCCGTGCACCATGCGCGCCGTGTGGCGGCGCCTTTGCTCGACCTGCGCGCGCTGGCGGTGCCGACCTACGCGCTGGCCACTGCGACGGCCGGCTTCATCTCGCGCGTCGCGATCAACGCATCGCCCTTCCTGCTGCCGTTGATGTTCCAGATCGGCTTCGGCATGAGCGCCTTCCAGGCCGGTTCGATGCTGCTGGTGTACATGGCCGGCAACCTCGTGATGAAGAGCGCGACGACGGCGGTGCTGCGGCGCTTCGGCTTTCGCCGCGTGCTGACGGTGAACGGCACGATCTGCGCCGCCACGCTGTTCGGCTGCGGGCTGCTGTCGCCCGGCGACCCGCTGCCGTGGATGTGCGTGCTGCTCTTCGTGGCGGGCATGGCGCGCTCAATGAACTTCACCGCCATCAACACGCTGGCCTTTGCCGACGTACCCGACGAAACCCGGGCTGGCGCCAGCACGCTCGGCACCATGCTGCAGCAGGTGTCGCTCGCGCTCGGCGTTGCGCTGGGCGCGATGGTGCTCGGCGCATCGCAGGCGCTGCGCGGCGCGCCGGCGGTGGAGCTGGTCGATTTCCACCACGCCTGGTACGTGGTCGGCCTGCTGATGGCCATCGCGACGCTGCTGACGCTGCGGCTCGACCGCCATGCGGGCGTGGCGGTGTCGCGCAGGGCGTGAGAACATCGTCCGCGTCGTTTGCTGCCACTTTCCTTCCGGAGACTTCTTCCATGCCACTGCACATCGGCATCGTCGGCTGTTCGGCCGAAGGCGCTGCACTCTGCTATCGCACGCTGTGCGTCGAAGGCGCCAGCCACATGGGCCAGGCTCATGCGCACCCCGAGGTTTCGATGCACACGCACTCGCTCGCCGCGTACGTGGATTGCCTGGACCGCGGCGACCTGGACGGCGTCGCGCAACTGATGCTGTCGTCGGCGGGCAAGCTCGCGGCCGCCGGCGCAGACTTCCTGATCTGCCCAGACAACACCATCCACCAGGCAATGCACCTGGTGCTTGCGCGGTCGCCGCGGCCCTGGCTGCACATTGCCGAGGTCGTTGCGGCAGAGGCCGTGTCACGCGGCTTCCGCAGTGTGGGCGTGCTGGGCACGCACTGGCTGGTGAACAGCGAGGTCTATCCGCAGGCGCTGTCAGCAGCCGGGCTCGAGGCCGTGCGGCCAAGCGCCGAGGAGCGCTCGGAGATGGGCCGCATCATCATGGACGAGCTGGTGCGCGGCGTGATCAGGCCCGAGTCCACCGACGTGCTGCGGCGGATGATCGACGGGCTGAAGGCACGCGGCTGCGATGCCGTGGTGCTGGGCTGCACCGAGCTGCCGCTGGTGCTGAACGACGGCAACTCATCGCTGCCGACGCTGGACTCGACACGTCTGCTGGCGCGCGCGGCGCTGCGGCGCGCGACGGCGGCGGGCTGAGCCGTCATCCCTCAGGACAGGCAGGAAGCAAGGAGACACTCATGCCCGACATCGCCGCGATGCAGAAGCTGCTGGACACCATCTTCCCCGGCCTCATGGGCGTGCGGCTCACCGAACTGGCGCCCGAGCGCGTGGTCGCGCAGATGGCGGTGCGGGCCGACCTGTGCACCGCCGGCGGCATCCTCCACGGCGGCGCCTACATGGCCTTCGCGGACACCCTGGGCGCGGTCGGCACCATCGTCAACCTGCCCGAGGGCAAGCGCACGACGACCACCGATTCGAGCACCAAGTTCATCGCGGGAGCGCGCGTGGGCACCACGGTCACCGGCACCAGCGTGGCGCTGCATCGCGGGCGCACGACCCAGGTGTGGCAGACCTCGATCACCAATGCGGACGGCAAGCTGTGCGCGGTCGTCACGCAGACGCAACTGGTGCTCGACTGAGGCGCATGGCCGCGTCGGCGGCCGCGCGCTCACTCAATCTCAATAGCGGTCTTCGTAGTAGCGGCGGTGCTGCTCGCGCTCCCACTGGCGGCGGCGCCACTCGCGGCGCTCTTCCCAGCGCTGCGCACGCCGTTCTTCCCAGCTGGGTCCGGACTCGTAGTAGACAGGCGCCGGAGCGGAATACACCGGGGCCGGCTGGTAGTAGGTCGGGGCCGGCCGCGAGTACACCGGCGCCGGCTCGTAGTAGACCGGTGCGGGCTCGCTCACGACCACGCCGGGTACGTTGATGCCGACAGACCAGCTCGTGCCCGCGTTGGCGGATGCGGCGGCGAACAAGGCGCCGGCGGCAAGGAAGCCTGCGGCAACCAGCTTGAGCGTGGATTGGGGGAAATTCATTTCTTTCATCTCCTGAAGGACAAGAAGCTGCCCTGATGCCCTTCCAACGCCTGGCTGCACGGTGTGGCGCACATCGCGATCGTGAAGAACGTTCCCAAATGTCACGCTGGGCCGTGATCGGCGGAGGCAAAAGGCCTGCTGGCTATACTGCGCCCGTCACATCACAAGAAGACGTGATCGGGATTGGTCTCCCGTTGAAGCTCTGCGACGAAAGCCGCAGTTTCCCCGCAGGGTCTGCGGCTTTGTCGTTCGTGCCTCCAGTTTTGGCGGCTCGATGGGCGGGCGCGAGCCCGGCCGGTTCTCGCAAGAGCTTCCCGGTAGACCAACCCGTCGAGTCGCCGCCCTCGATTGGTCTCGGGAGCGGCGGTTTTAGCAAACCGAAGCTCTTGGAGGCCATTCATGGCTAGATCCGCTCGCGCATTCACGCGCACATCCTCGCTCCCTCATTCCAACGAGGAACCCGCTGCGCCCTCCGGTGCATCGTCGAAGTCATTCCCTCCTCAAGACGGCCCCGAAGCATTCGCGCTGCAGGCAGGCGACGACATCACCAGCATCCGCGACGTGCACAGCGCATACGCATGCCTCGAGAAGCTCATCGCGCCGCTGCAGGTGAACGACTGCGAAGAGCTCTGCCCGACGCGCTCCGAACTCGGCGCGCTGGTCCGGCTGATCAACGAGGCGCTACATCGGCGCATCGAGGTTGCGGATGGCACGATCAGTTCTCTGCGTGGAGTTCTGCGGGAGAGTTTGGCGAACTAGATATGGACTGGCTGCGCGAGAGCTCCCGAGTCTTGGATATGCTCCCGCAATCACCGCTCTCGTCAGCGGCTTCATGAACGAACCCTGCGACCGCTGATGGACTATCTCGCCCATGCGCCTTCTGCGAAGTTACAAATTTCTCAGGGTACGGATCGGGGTACGGTCGTAGAAAGGCAACAGAAACGGGCGTTGGTTCGAGGATGGAGACTATCAATCAACACGATCGCACTCGTTAGATCGGCTGGGTTCCGCAGAGGGGGATCGCGGTAGGAACGGAGATTGCCCCTGGCAAGGACCAAATACGCACGTTCGCCATCTGTCGCGTCGGCTACTTCCGCACCTTCGCGATTTCCGCCATCAACTCCTGGACGGTGGCCTCGCCCACGGACGCCGAGTACTTGTCGATCACCGGCTTGACCTTGGCGCGCAGCTTTGCCATCTCATCGGGAGGCAATTCCGACACGGTCATTCCTGCTGTCCTCAACGCATCGAGCGCGCTGTCGGCAGCGCCGCGCGAAGCCTGGCGCTGGAACAGCGTCGCCTCGGCCGAGGCTTCGGCGAGGATCTTCTTTTCCTCGGCGCTCATGCCATCCCATGTTTTCTTGCTGACCAGCAGCGCCTGCGGGTTGTAGATGTGCCGGGTCTGGGTGATGTGCTTTTGCACCTCGGCGAACTTGGACGACAGGATGGTGGTGTTCGGGTTCTCCTGGCCGTCGACCGCCTTCTGCTCGAGGGCGGAATACAGCTCCGGGAACGGCAACGGCGTGGCGTTGGCGCCCAGCGCGGCGAACATGTCGATGTAGATCGGCGACTGGATCACGCGAATCTTCAGGCCTGCGATGTCGTCCGCCTTCGTGATCGGCCGCTTGCTGTTGGTGACGTTGCGAAACCCGAGGTCCCAATAGCCCAGCCCGTGCAGTCCCTTGTCCTCCAGCTTGGCCATGAGCTTCTGGCCGAAAGGACCGTCGGTGACCGCATCGGCTTCCTTGCCGCTGTTGAACAGGAACGGGAAATCGTAGGCCGCGAACTCCTTCACCTGCGCCGAGAGGATGCCCGCATTCAGCACCGTGAGCTCGACCGTGCCGCCCTGCAGCGCCGACACGGTCTGCAGGTCGCCGCCGAGCACGCCCCCCGCGAACAGCTTGACGGCGATCTTGCCGCCCGACTTGGCGGCCACCAGATCGGCGAACTTCTGCGCGCCCTGTGCCTGCGGATGGCCGGTCTGGTTCTGGAACGCGAACTTGAGCGTGCGCTCCTTGACCTGTGCGACCGCACCTGGCGCGGCAAGCACAGCCGTGGCGGCCACAGCGGCCAGGAACAGCTTGCGAATCGGATCCTTCTTCATGGCGGTTGTCTCCTCGTTGGGGTTGTCAGGCTCTCTTCTTGAACAGCGCCGATGCGCCACTGGCGCGTGCGACTTCCTCGGCCGTGCCGAGCAGCGCCGGCCCCAGCGCTTCCATCCGCTGCGGAGTCAGCCTGACGGCCGGCCCCGCGATGGTGACCACGCCGATCACCGCGCCGTTGACGGAGAAGACCGGGGCGGCCATGGCGGTCATTCCCGGCGCGAAGACCTCGTTGATCATGCTGAAGCCGCGCTGGCGGGCCGCCTTCACGTAGGCCATCACCGCCTTGAGCGTGGTGGGCGCCTTCGGGCCGAAGTCCTCCGGCTTGCCCAGCCCCTTCTTGGCCACCAGGGCCATCGCATCGTCCTCGCTCATCGTCGAGAGCCAGGCATGCCCCGCGGCGCTGCACGACAGCATCACCGACAGGCCCATGTCCGGGTCGTAGCGCAGCCCATGCGTGGCCCCTTGCGCCTTGGCCACGAAAGTCAGGTCTTCGCCGTCGACCACCGCCAGGCGCACCAGTTCGCCCGAGGCGGCCGCGAGCTGGTCCAGCAGCGGCTGGGCCACATCCACGATGCCCGAATTGCTCAGGAACGACAGGCCGACAGAGACGAGCTTGATGGTCAGCACATAGTGGCCATCGACCAGGTTCTGTCGCACGTAGCCACAACGAATCAGTTCCGTGAGCAGTCGGTGCGATGCGCTCAGGGGAATCTTCAATTCACTGGCCACCGTGGACAGTGCAACACCCTGCGGGTGTTCCGCCAGGTATTCCAACACTTTGAAGCTGCGTCCCAGCATCTCGCTCATTTGATGTCTCCCGGTTCAATCGCGGCCAGCCGCCTGTCTCGACGGCATCACTCTATCAGATCGCGGGAAGGGATTTCCATAATGGAAAGATTTTCCGGAAAACCCAGAATCGCCGCAATCAGTCCTTCTGCCTTCCTCTGGAGACCTTCCGTGAAACTTCTACGTACGCTTGCCGTCGCCGGCCTGTGCATCGGCCTTGTCGCCCCGACCTGGGCCCAACAGGAACGGGTGATCCGCTTCGGCCACCTCAACAATGCCGACCATCCGGTGAGCTTCGGCGTGAAGCGCTTCGCCGAACTGCTCGCGGCCAAGAGCGGCGGCAAGATGAAGGTGCAGGAGTTCCCGGCCTCCCAGCTCGGCAACGAAATGCAGCAGCAGTCCGCCCTGCAAGGCGGCGTCCAGCAGATGTCGGCGCCGGCCACCACGTCGCTCGCGGGCATCGTCAAGGAGTTCGGCCTGGTCGACTTCCCCTTTTCCGTCAGCAGCTTCGCCCAGGCCGACGCCCTGCTCGACGGTCCCCTGGGCCAGGCACTCATCGCCAAGCTGCCCGAGAAAGGCCTCGTGGCCCTCGGCTACTGGGACCTGGGGTTTCGCAACGTCACCAACAGCAAGCGGCCCATCGGCAGGCCCGAGGACCTCGAAGGCCTGAAGATCCGCGTCATTCCCAACCCCGTATTCCTGGAGACCTTCAAGTCCTTCAAGGCCAATCCGGTGCCGATGCCGTTCGCCGAACTCTATGGGGCTCTCGAATCGAAGGCGGTCGATGGCCAGGAGAACCCCTATTCGGTGATCCTGTCGAACAAGTTCTTCGAGGTGCAGAAGTTCGTCAGTGCGACGAATCACGTGTATGCCGCCAACATCGTCCTCGTCAGCAAGAAATTCTGGGACTCGCTCACCCCTGCCGAGCAGAAGATGATGCATGAGGCTGCCGATGAAGCGCGCGGCTACCAGCGCCAGGTCAGCCGCGCGGCGGCCCAGAAGGCCGTCGGCGAGCTGCAGGCCAAGGGCGCCCAGTTCAACGAGGTGAGTGCGGCTGAGCAGGTGCGCATGCGCGAGATCGCCAAGCCCGCGATCGACAAGTTCGCTGCCCAGTACGACCCCGCCATCGTCAAGCTCTACAACGACGAGCTCGCCCGCATCCGCAAACAATGACCGCTGCACGCGCCACCTCCATGAAGATCCTCGTCCTCCACGGCCCCAACCTGAACCTGTTCGGACGCCGCGAACCCCACATCTACGGCAAGACCACGCTCGCCGAGATCAACGCGCGGCTGCAGGCGCTGGCCGGCGAACTCGGCGTGACGCTGGAGACCCTCCAGTCGAACCACGAAGGCGACCTGATCGACTTCCTTCACGCGCACATCGACGACGCGCAGGGCGCGCTGGTCAACCCCGCCGGACTCACGCAGCACGGCGTGCCGCTGCACGATGCGATCAAGGCCATGCCGTTCCCGACCATCGAGGTGCACATGTCCAACATCGCCGCGCGCGAAACCTGGCGCGCCCACTCGATCATCTCGCCGGCGGTCAAGGGCACCATCCAGGGCTTGGGCCCCCAGTCGTACCTGGCCGCCCTGCGCGCGCTGGTGGAGATGCACAGGCAGACCGAAGCGCAGGCCGCCGCATGAGCCGCTGGATCGACCGGTGCTGCCGCGGCATCGAGGCGCTGATCGCGGCCGCGCTCGCGGTGATGGTCGTGCTCGTCTTCGGCAACGTCGTGCTGCGCTACGGCTTCAACTCGGGCATTACCGTGTCCGAAGAAGTGTCTCGCTGGCTCTTCATCTGGATGACCTTCCTGGGCGCCGTGGTCGCCCTGAAGGAGCACGGGCACCTGGGCGTGGACATGGTGGTGCAGAAGTTGCCGCCCCTGGGCAAGAAGGCCTGCCTGGCCGTCGGGCACGTCGTCATGCTCTACATCGTCTGGCTGCTGTTCCAGGGCAGCGTCGCGCAGGCGCGCATCAACTGGGACGTGACCGCGCCCGTCACCGGCGCGTCGATGGCCATCGTCTATGCCTCGGGCGTGGTCTTCTCGGTGCTCGCCGGCCTGATCCTGGCGCTCGACCTGCTGCGCCTGCTCACCGGGCGCATCGCCGAGAGCGACCTCGTGATGATCCAGGAGTCGGAGGAAGCCGTGCAGCTGCAGCAGATCCTCGGTGCGAAGGACGAAGCGCAGGGAGCGCGCCGATGACCATCCTCGTCTTCGTGGGCACCCTGCTGCTGGCCATGGCGATGGGCATTCCCATCGCGTTCTCGCTGCTCGCCAGCGGCGTGGCGCTGATGTGGCATCTCGACCTGTTCGATGCGCAGATCCTTGCGCAGAACGTGATCGGCGGCGCCGACAGCTTCCCATTGCTCGCCGTCCCCTTCTTCATGCTCGCCGGCGAGATCATGAACGTCGGCGGACTGTCCAAGCGCATCGTCGATTTCGCGCTCGCGCTGGTGGGCCATGTGAAGGGGGGCCTGGGCTACGTGACCATCATGGCCGGCTGCCTGCTCTCGGCGCTGTCCGGCTCGGCCGTGGCCGATGCCGCCGCGCTGACCGCGCTGCTGCTGCCGATGATGGTGAGCGCGGGGCACGACAAGGCACGCGCGGGTGGCCTCATCGCGGCCACCGGCGTGATCGGCCCGGTGATCCCCCCGAGCATCGGCCTCGTGATCTTCGGCGTGGCGGCCAACGTGTCGATCTCCAAGTTGTTCCTCGCGGCGATCGTGCCCGGCCTGCTCATCGGCGGTGCCCTGTGGATCACCTGGGCGTGGCTCGTGCGGCGCGAGAAGATCGTTCCGCCGCCGCGCAAGTCCTCGGCCGAGATCGTTTCGGCGTTCCGCAAGGCGCTGTGGGCGCTCATGCTGCCCGTGATCATCCTCGTGGGCCTGCGCATGGGCGTGTTCACGCCGACCGAAGCGGCCGTGGTGGCTGCCGCCTACGCGCTGTTCGTGTCGACGGTGGTGTACCGGGAAATCACGTGGAAGGATCTCTACGGCATCTTCGTGAGCGCGGCCAAGACCAGCGCCATCGTGATGTTCCTGATCGCCGCGGCCATGGTGAGCGCCTGGCTCATCACCGTGGCCGACCTGCCGTCGAAGGTCGTCGGCCTGCTGCAGCCCTTCATGGGCAATCCGGTCCTGCTGATGGCGGCGATCATGGTGCTCGTCATGGTCGTGGGCACGGCGATGGACATGACGCCGACCATCCTGATCCTCACGCCGGTGCTGATGCCGATCGTCAAGGCCGCGGGGATAGATCCCGTGTACTTCGGCGTGCTGTTCATCATCAACAACTCCATCGGACTGGTCACCCCGCCGGTGGGCACGGTGCTGAACGTGGTGGCCGGCGTCGGGAAGATCTCGATGGACGACGTCACGCGCGGCGTGGTGCCCTTCATGATTGCCGAGTTCGCGATCCTGTTCGTGATGGTCGCATTCCCGCAGCTGGTCATCGCACCCGCGCGATGGTTCGGGGGCTGAGGCGGTGGCAATGCCTGGTTCTCCCGGCTCGCTGCGGCATCGGTTCGTTGGTCTCTGGATGCTCGCGTTCCTGACGCAGCTGCCCGCGGCCGCGCAGGACCCCGAGCGCGAGGTGCTGCCCGAGCAGCGCCAGCCGCTGGCTTTCGTTTCGCCCACGGGGCTGACGCCGCTGGGCGGAAAAATGATCTTCAGCGCCTTCCATGCCGAAAGCGGGCAGGAGCTCTGGGTCACGGACGGCAGCCGCGCGGGCACCGCGATGCTCAAGGACCTCCGCCCGGGCTTTCGGGGCGCCTTCCCCGCCGGCCAGACGGCGTTCAAGGGCCATGTCTACACCGCCGCCACCGATGGCGTGCACGGGATCGAGCTCTGGCGCACCGACGGCACCGTCGCGGGCACCGCCCTGGTGATCGACCTCCAGCCGGGCGAAGAAGGCGCGCTGCCGAGCGAGCTGACGGTGTTTCGCGATGCGCTGTACTTCGTGGCCAACGACGGGCGTTCGGGGTTCCAGCTGTGGAAGACGTCGGGCACCGCGCCCACCACGGTGCGCGTGTCCTCGATCGAGGCCGGCCCGCGCGCGCTGGCGCGCCAGCTCACGGTGGCCGGCCAACGCCTGTTCTTCACCGCGACCACGCGCGAGCACGGTCACGAACTCTGGGTCAGCGAAGGCACGCCCGAGAGCACGCGCCTGGTGAAGGACATCCGCCCCGGCCCCGAGGACGCAGGCATCCAGAACCTGATGGCGGTGGGCGACGAACTGTATTTCACCGCCCACGACGGCCTGCACGGGATCGAGCTGTGGAAGAGCGACGGCACGGCACGCGGCACACGCATGGTGAAAGACATCCGGCCCGGTCCCGAGCCCTCCCGCCCGATGCACCTCAGGGCGCTCGGTCGCGCCCTGTACTTCGCCGCCGACGACGGCGTGCACGGCCTCGAGCTCTGGAAGACCGACGGCACCGAGGGCGGGACCACGCTGGTGAAGGACATCCGCCCGGGACCCTCCGGCGCCATTTCCAGCCCGATCACGGCCATGGGCGGCCGGCTCTACTTCGCCGCGACCGACGGCGCCTCGGGCGCGGAACTCTGGCGCAGCGACGGGACGGCCGCAGGGACCGTCCTGGTCAAGGACATCGCGGCGGGTGCGCAGAACGGATCGCCCGCGCGCTTCTCGGTCGTCGGCCCTCGCCTCTGGTTCTCCGCCAACGGCGGCAGCGCCAGCGGCGTCGAACCGTGGACCAGCGACGGCACGCCAGCGGGCACCCGCGCCGTGGCGGACATCGCGTCGGGCGCGCGCCATGCGATGCCGCAGGGTTTCCGCCGGCTGGGCGATTCGGTGCTCTTCGTTGCAGACGATGGCAACGGCAACGAACGGCTGTGGGCGCGGCGCAAGGACGCCCGGGTGGTCCTGATCGGCGATCCGCTCAGCCAGCGCTTGCGCTGACCCGCATGCCGGGCGTAGGGTCTCCCGCGCCGCTGAAGGCCTGCGTGATCGCATAGTCGTGCAACGCCCGCCGCATGGCTGCGGCGATGGCCGGGTTCGTGGGGTCGTGGCCGGCGCCCGCCGCCCACCGCAGGATGGCGCGCCCCTGCAACGCATGCGCCAGCGCCCGGGCGCCCTGCGGCGGGCACAGGCGGTCCTGCGTGCCATGCACGATCAGCGTAGGGACCGTGGGCAACGCGGCGCAGCGCTCGAGGAGCGGGGGCGCGCGCAGCCAGCATCCATGCCTCAGGTAATGAGCCTGCACGCGGTAGCGCGCCACCAGCCGCTGCAGCGTGGCATCGTCGGGCTGCGGCGCGGGCCTTCCCGTGGCCATGCGTTGCTCCCACCCGAACCAGAGCGCGGCGATCCGGTACTGGCGTTCCGGCGTTCCGTGCGCCAGGACCTGCGCGATCACGTCGGTGATTGGACACTGCCGCCGCCACGCCTCGTTCCACAACGCACGCCATTCGGGGTCACCGTGGCGTACCGCCTGCGCGAAGAAACCGTGGATGTCGCCGCCGCGCGCCAGGAACACGTTCCTCAGCAGCAGCCCCGCCACGGCGCCGGGCTGGTCCAGCGCATGGGCCAACGCGAGCGTGGCGCCCCAGGAGCCGCCCACCACGAGCCAGCGCTCGATGCGGAAGTGATCGCGCAGTCGCCGCAGATCGTCAAGCAGATCGGCGAGCGTGTTGGCCGTGATCGCGCCTGCCGGCGTGCTGCGACCCGACCCTCGCTGGTCGGGGCAGATGATGCGGTAGCGCCGCGCATCGAACTCGCGGCGCAACACCGGCGAGCTGCCCGAGCCCGGTCCGCCGTGGAGCACGAGCGCCGGCAGGCCCGCCGGATCGCCATGCTCCTCGACATGCATGACATGTCCGCCGTCCAGCGGCAGCCGGTGAACGATCGGGCGAGAACCCTCCGTCACACGGGGCTCCGCTCAGCCCTGCGCCCGTGCATTGGCGTCCGTGCGAAAGACCAGTTCGCCCGACCGCCTCGCGCCGGGCACGAAACGGATCGGCGTGCCGCCGTTGTCGCCCACGCCCGCCGCGGCCGTGACCATGGCCTCGACCTGCGCGTGGCGCGGACTCTTCGGGCAGACCGGGTCGGTGGCGGCCGCATCGCCGGTCAGGAGAAAGGCCTGGCAGCGGCAGCCGCCATGGTCCATTTCCCGGTCGTCGCAGCTTGCGCAGGTGCTGCTCATCCAGCCAGTGCCGCGGTAGGCGCCGAAGGCCGGACTGTCGTGCCAGATGCTGCGAATGGCGTGCTCGCGAATGTTGGGGAACTCCAGCCCGGGCAGCATCCGCGCGCTGTGGCACGGCAGGGCCACGCCGTCGGGCGCCACCACCAGGAACACGCTGCCCCAGCCGGCCATGCAGGGTTTGGGCTTTCCCTCGGCATAGTCGGGCACCACCCAGAGGATCTTCATGCGTCCCTCCAGACGCGGCCGGTGCGCCTCGACCACCGCTTCGGCGCCCGCCAGCGCCGAGCGGGAAGGCATCAGCATCTCGCGGTTGCGCCATGCCCAGCCGTAGTACTGCACGTTGGCCAGCTCCAGGAAATCCGCCCCCATGGACTCGGCCATCTCGATGATGCGACCGACATGCGGCAGGTTGTAGCGGTGCATCACGCAGTTCAGCACCATCGGATAGCCCAAGTCCTTGATCGTGCGGGCCACGCGCTGCTTCAGGTCGAAGGTGCGCGTGGAACTCAGGAAGTCGTTCAGCTCGCGGGTGGAGTCCTGGAACGACAGCTGGATGTGATCGAGGCCGGCCTTCTTCAGCGCCTCGGCGCGCTGCGGCACAAGGCCCACGCCCGAGGTGATCAGGTTGGTGTAGAAGCCGAGCTGGTGCGCGGCGGCGACGAGCTCCTCGAGGTCCTCGCGCACCAGCGGCTCGCCGCCCGAGAACCCCAGCTGGACGGCCCCCATGGCGCGCGCCTCGCGGAACACGCGAATCCATTCACCCGTGTCGAGTTCGTTGCCATAGCGCGTGTAGTCCACGGGATTCGAACAGAAGGCGCAGTGCAGCGGGCAGCGATAGGTCAGTTCCGCGAGCAGCCACAGCGGCGGTTTCACAGCGGCCGCACGGCCGCGCTCAACGGATCCAGTGGCGTCCACGGGCCTGCTCCAGGAACTCGATCACGTCGGCACGCAGATCGGGTTCGCCGAAGGTGCTTTCCAGGTCGGCCACGAGCGCCGCGATCGAGGTCTTGCCGTCGCAGCGCTTCAGGATCTGCGTCGCCGGCTGGTTCAGCCTGATCATGCCCTCGGGGAACAGCAGCACATGGCACTGCTGCGCCTCTTCCCATTGCATCCTGTACATCGTGCCGAGTGCCGGCTGCGCGCTGTCGGTCCATGCGCTCATGGCTGCTGCTCTTTCGCAAGGTCGTCGGGATAGGCCTTCTCGATGGCGTCGAGCATGGCCCAGAGGATGTCGAGCTTGAAGCCCAGGATCTGCAGGGCACGGGCCTGTCGTTCGCGCGTGGTGCACCACTGCATCGCCACTTCCAGGCCGTGCTCGACATCGCGGTCGGCCAGCGGGATGCGGCTGCGGAAATAGTCCAGGCCCGAGGTGTCGATCCATGGATAGTGCGTGGGCCAGCCCGCGAGCCGGTCCTTGTGGATGCGCGGCGCGAACATCTCCGTCAGCGAGGAGATCACGGCCTCCTGCCAGGGCGCCGTGCGCGCGAAGTTGACGTACGCATCCACGGCGAAGCGCACGCCCGGCAGGACGAGCACGTGCGACTCCAGCACATCGCGCCGAAGGCCGGTCGCGAGGCCCAGGCGTGTCCATATCTCGACGCCGCCGGCGTGGGGGCCTTCGTGGTCGCCGTGCCCGTCGTGGTCGAGCATCCTCACCACCCAGCGCCTGCGCGTTGCGCGGTCGTCGCAATTGGAGAGGATCGCCGCGTCCTTCACGGGAATGCGGCACTGGTAGTAGAACCGGTTCGCCACCCAGCCCCGGACCTGGAAGGGTTGCAGTTCGCCGGCGTTGAGCCGCCGGTTGAACGGATGATGGCTGTGATAGCGCAACTCCATCGCGCGCAGCTGCGACTCGAAGACCTGCGGCGGCCAAGGCTCCTGCTGCATCTGTTGTTGCTGGTGCGTCACGCGTCAGATCTCCAGTTCCATGCCGTCGAAGGCCACCTCGATGCCGCGGCGCACGAGCTCGGCGCGTTCCGGCCCGTCTTCGTCGAGGATCGGGTTGCTGTTGTTGATGTGGATGAGCACTTTCCTGCGCGCGGCGCAGGCGTCCAGCGCGCTCAGCATGCCCGGGCCGTGCGGTCCGTCGCACTGCGGCAGATGGCCCATGTCGGCGGCGTGCTTCTTGCCGAGGCCCGCCGCGACCATCTCGTCCTCGCGCCAGAAGGTGCCGTCGACCAGCACGGTGTCGCAGCCGTCGAGGCACCGGCGCTCGGCCTCGCCGACCCGTGCGAGGCCTGGTGCATAGAACACGCGCCTGCCGCTGGCCGGGTCTTCGATCAGCACGGCCGCGTTGTCGCTTCGCGCCTCGTCCTGCCGGCGCGGCGAGTAAGGGGGCGCCTTGCCGGGAACCGGCACCGCCTGCAGGCGCAGGCCGGCGATCTCGTGCCACGCACCGCCGCCGGGCTCGAGCGGCATCGGGTGCCAGCTCACGCCGCTGTAGCTTTCGAGTGCCTTCAACAATGGCAGGCTGCCGGTGAGGTCTTCATGGGACTCGGGCGTGCAGTAGAGCTGCAGCCGCGATCCCTCGCGCAGGCTCAGAAGCCCCGCGGCATGGTCGATCTGCGAATCCATCAGCACCACGGCCTCGATCGCGGAGTCGCGCAGGCCATGGCGAGGCCACAGCGCCGGCGAGGCGCGCAACTGTGCGCCGATGTCAGGCGACGCGTTCAGCAGCGCCCAGCGTTCGCCGTCGGCCGACACGGCAATCGAACTCTGCGTGCGAGGAAGGGCCCGGACCTGCCCGGTTCGCTGGCCGGCGCACAGGCGGCAGTTGCAATTCCATTGAGGGAAGCCACCGCCCGCTCCCGAGCCAAGAACCAGAATCTTCATGGGGCACAAGAAAAAGACGGCACGGGCGCGAAGCCGGTGCCGTCGGGGGCCGCGCTCAGCGCGCGGAGATGTACATCGTGATCTCGAAGCCGAAACGCAACTCTTCGAACTCAGGCTTGCACCATTTCATCGCATTGCTCCTTCAGTGGTTGGGGGTTAGGAAACGGGATCAGTACACGACGATCTTGCCCGTCGGGCGCGGGCTATGGCAGTCGTTGTAGAAGTATTCGCCCGGCGTGTCGAAGGTGTGGGTCGCGGACTGGCCCGGAGCCAGCCTGAAGTCGAACCTGCCTTCGAAGAACTGCGTGGCGCAGTGCGTGTTCGCATTGGTCCCCGGGTTGGTGAAGGTCACGGTGGTGTTCGCCGGCACGCGCATGAAGGTCGGCGTCATGGCATTCACGGCCGTCGATTCGGTGGTGCCCGGCTCGTTCGCGGCGGTCTGCACGCGCGCCAGGAACACCGTGTTCGGGGTCGGCAATACCGCGCCTTCCACCGCCGAACCCGACACCGGCCGGCGCACGACAGGCGGTACCGGCGTGGGCGCGGGCGCGACGGAGCCGCCGACCTTGAACGCCCACAGACGGTCGCCGCGCGGTGCCGAATCGCCGTACGGAATGCCTGTGCCGCCCGAGAACACCGCGATGTACTGCTCGCCATCGATCTCGTAGGAGACCGGGCTGGCACTGATCGCGGCACCGGTCTGGAAGCGCCACAGTTCGCTGCCGTCATGCGCATCCAGGGCCAGCAGGTTGCCGTCGGGCTGTCCGATGAACAGCAGGTCGGAGGCCGTGCTCAGGATGCCGTTGCCGTGCGCCAGCGAATACGGCATCTGCTTCTTCCACTTCACGAGGTTGGTGCTCGGATCGACCGCCACGACCGCACCGGTCATGTAGGTGCCCGGCGGACGCAGGCCGTTGCTCGATTCGGTGAGCGAGTGCGCCGCCGACACATAGCCCATGCCCGTGTAGACCAGGCCCGTGCGCTGGCTGAAGGACTGGTGGTTCCAGTTGGCACCGCCGCCGTGTCCCGGAATGGAGAGGATCGGCACGTCCCAGTGCGCGTCGTAGAGGCAGCCCTTCACGTAGTTCGGGACCGCGCGGTTGGGGTCGCCGGGGATCGCCGTGCCCAGCGGCTGGTCCACGATGCAGGTCTCGGTCCAGGCACCCTGGCGCGGGAAGGGCTGGGTCGGCCAGCTGGCCTGGCGGGGGTCCTGCTTCACGGGCACTTCATCGATGCCCAGCGGCGCGCTGCCGTCCTTGCGGTCGAGGATGTAGTACATGCCCGTCTTGCTGCCGTAGATCACGACCTTGCGGTCTTTCCCGTCGATCTTCACATCGGCAAGCACGGGGGACATCACGTTGTCCATGTCCCAGATGTCGTGGTGCACGGACTGGAAGTGCCACTTGTATTCGCCGGTCTTGAGGTCCAGCGCAACGATCGAATTGGCGAAGAGATTCAGGCCAGGGCGCGTGGAGCCGTTCTGCGACGAACCGCCGCGCACGTTGCCGAAGGTCCAGTAGACCAGGCCCAGTTCGGGATCCACCGCGGGATGGATCCACGGGGTCGCACCGGTGCGTTCCGATTCGGCAGCGCCGCCCCAGGTGTCGTAGCCGATCTCGCCGGCGCGCGGCACGCCCCAGAACGAGGTCAGCACCTTGCCCGTCAAGGCATCGGCGGAGAACGCGGCGCCGCGGTTGCCGTCGTTGGTGCCGAGGTAGAGCCGCTTGTCGTGATAGACGAGCGCCACCTTCTGCAGCGCGCCCTGGTAGTCGGGGTCGGTGCTGCTGCTCGGGTACTGCTTGATCCAGGCGATGGCGCCGGTGTCCGTTCGCAGCGCTACCAGGCGATTGCCGGTGGCGACGGTGAACACCAGGCCCAGGTCCTTGGCGACGGCCACCCCGCGGCGGGTGATGGCACCGTAGGGCGTGGTCCATTTCCACTTCGTGAGGCCGGTCTTGCCGTCCACCGCGATCACGTTGCCCAGCGCGGACTCGATGTAGATGACGCCGTCGACAGCCACCGTCGTGCTCTGGTTGGTGCCGGTGGTCATGCCGCCCTCGATCTGGTTGACCCAGGCGCCGCCCAGCTGACCGACGAGGCCTTTGTTGATCTTGCGCAGGCTGGAGTAGTTCTGGTTGCCAAGGTTGCCCCCGACCTTGGGAAAGTCCTTGTCGCCGGCCGTGCAGCAGTCCAACAGGTCGGCCGCGGGCGCGGCGGCCACCGGCGGCGACGCAGGTGGCGGCGCGCTCGATGCCGGTGGCGGCGCGGGGGCCGGGCTGATCGGCAGCACCGGCGCATTGCCGCCGCTCGAGCCGCCGCAGGCGCCGATCAACAAGGGGGAGGCGAGCACGCCGCAGGAGACCAGCAGCGTGACCAATGATCTTTGTTTCATGGATGTCTCTACTCTGTGGTTTTCGGGAAAGGACGGAAATGCGCGAGGCGGCAGGCACCGCGCGCAATGCACGCGGTGCGCGAAGCCGGCCTCGGGAGTTCGTTACTCAGTGCAGAAAGGCGTCAGGCCCATGGCCGACTTGACGCCCTGGACCACGAGCTTCTGGAACTCGATGGCACCCACGCCCGAGAGGTCGGCGGTGAACGAGTGGGCGTTGTGCCCCAGGGTCGTGAGCCATGCGCGGCCGCCGTCGTAGTACTGGCACCAGGCGACCGGATGGAAGTCCGCATGGCCCGGATGCGGCGCCGCCGTCAGCGGCTTCAGCGTCGAGGTGTCGACCTTGGCCAGAAACTTCACCTTCGTGGGGAAGGGCATGAGGTTGTACCACTCGTCCTGGAAGGAGAAGCGCTTGGGCACATCCTTCGTCGACGGGTCGTCCGAGACGATTTCGACATCACCGGCGCGGTTCGGCCCGTGGTTGTAGAAGTTCGCGTTGCCGAGCAGGCCTTCGTAGTAGGGCCAGTTGTATTCCGCGCCGAAAGCGTTGTGCAAGCCGACGAAGCCGCCGCCGCGGCGCATGTAGTTGCGCAGCGCGGTGCGTGCGGCGTCCTGGCTCGTGCTGACCGCGCCGTTCCACAGCGTGTCGCGGTTCGAGCTCGCGAAGATGATCGCCTTGTAGTTGTTGATGCGGCTGCCGAGGACCGCGACGTCTTCCGTCCAGTCGACCGTGATGCCCTCGGCCGACAGCATGCGAACCAGGCCCGCCTGCATCACGTTGTCCGGATTCATCACCGGGTTCAAACCCGCAGCCATCGGCGTGCCCAGCACGGCGTGACGCGGCCCCGCGGTGCGCGAATAGACCAGCACCCGGTCCGGCGTCGAAGCAAAGGCGCCCCAGTCGTTGTAGCACTTGGGATTCGTTCCCCTGCAGACGTTGTAGTAGGTGTCGAAGCTGTCGTCGGGGGCTTCGGCGACCGGGTCCGTCGGCTGAACCGGTGTCTCGCCCGCAGGCTGGGGCGGATTGCTCGGTGCCGCCGGCGACAGGGGAAGGGCCATGAGCGGCCCCCCTCCCCGCCTCCGCTTCCTCCGCCGCATGCAGTCACGGCCAGCGTCACGGCCGCCGCCAAGGCGAGCTTGAGAGTCAATGATTTGGCAAGTTCCAAGGGAGTCTCCTCGTTCTGATCGATGGCGCAGAGTGCGAGCGCTCTGCCGATGCTGGCCGGCCGCGTCCGCTGCGGCGGGGCTGACCGGGGGCGATCATAAGAAATTTATGGAAAATATTTCCATAATGGAAATCCCTTCCTATTTCATGAGACTGAATCAGATTCCCGCTTTGAACAATTTGTTGACGGAGCTGAGTCGGTCTCGCGGGTAGTTGGAGTGAACGTAAGCGCGCACGCCCTTGCGCGTGGTGCCGGAACCAATGTGCGCAGGGCGGTCTACAGTCCGCCGAGCTCGATGTTCCAGAGCAGTAGCGCCTCGTAGTCGTCGACGATCTGCGCCAGCGGCAGCTTCTTGAACAAGGCGACGAGGTGCCGATAGGGCTCGACGTTGTTGGCCTTGGCTGTCTCGATCACCGAGTACAGGTTGGCGCTGGCATTGGCACCGCCCACGGTGTCAGCGAACAACCAACTGCGCTTTCCGACAACGAAGGGCCGGATGGCGTTCTCCACCGGGTTGGAGTCCAGTGGCCAGGCTCCGTTGTCCAGGAACCTCACGAGCTTGGGCCACTGCCCGTGCAGGTAGTGCAGCGCTTCGCCCAGCAGGCTCGACGGCGCCACGCTGTGCAGGTGCGTGAGCAGCAGCCGCTCGATCTCACGCACAACGGCGGCGCTGTAGCGCGAGCGCAGCCGCAGCCGGCGCGGGTGAACTCAGCATCCAAGGTGCCTGGCATTGCCTGGGTCTCACGGTGGGGCGCAATCGCTATGAATACGCACGTCACGAAGTTCTCGGCTGCTTCACGCGACAGAGCCAGCAAGAAAGAAGCCGAGGAGGCGGCGATGAAGGGCTGCCTTGAACAGGGTGCAAAACAGTGCGAAATCATCTCCGCCTATGCGAATGGATGCGTCGCTCTGGCCTCAAGCAAGTCGCGATTTGGCGTGGCGGCGCGCAACACAGTGCCCGAAGCCGCAGGCGCGGCGACGGTGCAATGCCACGACGCGACGTGTCAGATCCTCTACAGCGGCTGCAGCCAACCCCGAGTTGTCAGATGACGGCGGGCACAAAAAAGCCCCAAGCTGTTGATTTACTTGGGGCTTTTTAGGTTGCGCCTTCGAGGGACGCAGAAATTTGGTGGCCTGGGGCGGAATCGAACCACCGACACGCGGATTTTCAATCCATGGCACAACGCAACAGCTATGCAGGCTCTCGTGCATCCATGGGAATATCCGGAGCATGCGGGCCTCGGCCCCACGCAGGCTCGCAGAACCCCGTTCCCACGCTCGGCAACCTCAACTGACTACGGACTTCACTGCAAGACGGGATGCCTGGAAAGGCCGTCCGGCCACGTTGCCTGAGGTCATTTGCGAGCCGCGCGACCTCAACACCTTTCGCAACTCCTCGCGCCTTTGATGCCCCGGGCAGGGTTCCGACGCAAAGCCGCATGGCCGCCCTCCTCACGAGCACTAATGACCTATAGGTCAGAAATACGCATGACATATCTGTACATAAGCACACCACTGGATGCATGAACAGCCGATAATCCCAAAGCCCATAAAAAAACCGCCTGCGCTTGCGGAGGCGGTTTATGGGCTTCGGGGTGATCACCGCGAATCTTGGCGGATGAGGTGAGCACCGATCTTGTTGAAGCGCCTGTGATTATATAAACCCCAGGTATCGGGGTCAACGGCTGTTACAAAGCCGCAGGCGCATGTTGAAAGGTCCAATATGCACCCACCGCCTCGCCCTAAAGCAGTCTTGGCAACCGGCCGCCCCCTCGAAGATCAACCTCTTGGTGAAATACGCCCCAAGTCGCCAGTGGCGGACGTTGTCATTCAGTTTGACTCCATTGATGCCTTCCAGCAGCGCCCTCGGTACAAAGCAAACTTAGAAATTAAATCACACGAGTTTGGCCAAATCTTGGGCAAGTATGAATTGCCTGAGTCCAAGCAGACATGGGCCACCTGCGGACTGAACCGATGCACTAGGGAACATCGCTTTGGTTACCTCATCACCAACACCGAGGGCGACGAAACCAACTGCGGGCACATGTGCGGTGAACGTGATTTCGGCGTCAAATTTAAAGAGGTGGTGGCACTACTGGAGCGGCGGTTCGACGAGCAAGCGCGGGAGCGCGTGCTAGTGGACCTACTCGCACAACGCGCAAGTCTCACCGAGCGCGCACAGCGCTTGCTCCCTGTGGTCAAAGAAGCCGCAGCAAGGATGCGCGAGTTCTATCAAGACTTTCAAAGCAAAGATCGCTTCTGGGCGCAGTTGACGGGCGTTGCCAGGCTAGACGGAGACATTCGAACATCCATTGACGCCGAAGCAAAGGGAGGTACTGGACGTGCAGCTGTGACTCTCATGACGATTGGCCGGCTTGAGGGTTCAGCGGTTCTCCTATCCTCGAACGTGCTTGCCCATGAACGACGAATCTTGCATAGCGTTCTGCCTTGGCTGAGAGACGTTTTGGGAGCCCCCGGGGTCGAACTGCAACGACAAGACGCGCTCGAAAGGCTACTGATGGAAGCGGGGCCAATGCGCCAGCATCTCACTGAAGCCGAACAGTTCTTGATCGACTCCGCCAAATTCTTGGCCCCCGCAAACCTCGCACAACTTGAGTTGATCCGAACTCACCTGATGCCCTCCCACGGGGAGCAAAAGGCGCTGAAGCGAGCTGTCAAACGATGGGCTGGGCAAGAAGCCTCCAGGATCTGAACAGGTTCGATTTCTGTTGAGGCGCCAACAAACCGTTGATCTTCAATGGCTTGTTGCTTGCGCGGGACAACGGGCTTCTCGCCACCTCCCAACGCCCAGTTACTAGTCGTCAAGCGAAACAACAATGCGCAGGGTTGTTGTTGAGCTTGCTGAAAGAGCACGCGACGATGATAGCCCGCACCCAAAAAAATTGGCTACGCCTTAGAATCAACTCGTCGCCTCGCTCCGAGACTTAAAGTTGCCAGCGTTAACGACTGGCATTGTGATACGGCAACCCTATATGCTCGCCGTACGTTCTATTAACCTTACGATATCGCTAGGGTATTGGGAAAAGCAGGCGAGGCGACACCTATATCTCTAAATTCTGGAAAGTTTTGATGCCAAAATCAGAAGGGCTTCTTGATTTTGATTTATCTAAAATTCTCCCGGACTCAATGGCTCAGGAGGTTTTCGGAAAATCCTACACAGAGATTCAGGCACTTCTCTATCCGGCCGTTAAATATCAGACATTCCTGATAAACAAAAAGAGTGGCGGACAACGGATTATTAGTGCTCCGAACAAAAAGCTCAAGCATCTTCAGAAAAAGCTACTTGACTACTTAGTCACCAAAGCGCCGGAATTTCGGTCTTGCGTGCATGGATTTGTTGCCGATCGAAGCATCGTAACCAATGCTAAAGAGCACTGCAGCCCTAAAACAACGTTTGTACTAAATATAGATTTAAAGGATTTCTTTCCATCAATCACGTTCAAAAGAGTGCGTGGCATGTGGATGAAATTTCCTTTCAACTATCACTTTTCGGTTGCAACCGTACTGGCTCAAATGACGTGCCTAGAGGGAACGCTTCCCCAGGGCGCTCCTACATCTCCGTTCATTTCCAATCTTATATGCAGAGGCTTGGATCGCCAATTAGTCGACCTGGCCAGACGGAATGGTGCGCGCTACAGCCGCTATTGCGACGACATCACCTTTTCCTTTAAAAAACCATCGCATAGCCGACTCCCTTCTGCCATTTGTGACTTCGATGGCGCAGAGCTTCAGCTTGGCGCCGAATTGAAGGCTGCCATCACAGAGCACGGCTTCACTATTAATGAGGAGAAAGTCCGTATTAGCGGCCCATCGCGTAGAAAAGAGGTCACCGGCCTAACAATCAACCAATTCCCGAACGTTCGGCGAAGGTTCGTTGATGAAATCAGAGGTGCCTTGAATGCTTGGAAAAAATACGGATACTCCGCCGCCGAAGAAGTTTGGAAGACAAAACCTTACCTTCGTCAGAGACGAGATGGGGGGCGCCCACCCCTTTACAACCTCTTGCGAGGAAAGCTTCTATATCTCAAATCGGTCCGCTCCAGTGACGATGTACTCTATAACCGGCTCGCCGAAAAATTCAATGAACTTTTAAAAGAATCTTCAATTCAGCCACCTCACTTTAAAGTTCACCCGCTTCCCGTGGTTTCTGTCGTCCGCACGGCAAAAGATGCCAATTCAGCGGTATTTGTCTTAGACCTCGAAGCAACAGATAAGGCCTCAGGCGAAATGCTTCACAGCAGAGGCACGGCCTTCTCATTTGGTGAATATGGAATAGTTACATGCGACCACGTCTTACGGTATGACGAAACGCTGGCGGCCCCTACCGACGAAGGCCCTTACTATCATTTACTCCCCGGCGCAAAACTCACCTTGAAGCATCCTCCCACAATGGGAGAATGGCCAATGAAAGTATTAGCATTTGACAAATACCGGGACATAGCCCTTCTGGATTTCGTAAAAGAAAAGCCCAAATTCCTCGAAAACTTCTCATCCTTTGGGGCGCAGGCACGAAAGCATGACGACGTCCACTTACTTGGATTTCCAAACTGGCATATTTCGAAACGCGAATATGCCTTCGATGAAGGCAAAGTAATCGGACATCTCAAGAGAAATACTTTTGAGCGCATTGAAATAAATACACTTATAAGGCAAGGCAATAGCGGAGGCCCGCTAGTTGATGACTTATATCGAGTAATCGGAATGGCACAAATGGGAGCGAAGCAGGACTCAGGAAATAATGAGTGTCTGTGCGTGACCGAAATGGAGAAATGGCTTCAAGCTACGATAGGCGAGTAGATGATCCGCGTGCGGCACGCTTGTTTTGTAGTAGAGCTACTTGCGACCGAAAGGGGTCGTGCAATGATTGACGATTGCCGTTAGCTCACCCTCATAACCTTCCCGAAGTTCAATTTCGGCCATTGCTGCGGCTACAAAGCGATCAAGGTCAACGCCGGGCGGCAGCGCTTCCGTGGGCATCGCCGGCCTTGCCGGCGCCTGCGCCCGGCACTCGACCGGGATTGGCACCTTTAGCGATTGCGGTGACGACGATCCGCAGGCTGTGAACACTACGCAAAGCCCTAGGAAGGTCGATAGAAGCACGCGCCGCATCATTGGCTCGCCCTCATCTTCAGCCATCCGTCGATCCGCACCTGCGCGCTCGCACAGGCGTCGCCTGGCACCGCCGCTGGTGTGATCAGGATTGTTTGAGCGCGCTTCTGGCGATCGAGAGCAGCCAGGCGAGCCGCAGCCTGCACGAGCTTTGCATCGGCCGCGAGCTTGTCAGCCAACGCGCGCAAATCGTCGGTCGCATCGCTGCACGCCGTAGCTGCGGCTCGCGCGTCGTCGCGCTGCAGGACCGAGGTAGCCGTTTTCTCGCGCGCACCCACCCACGCCCAGCCGAGCGCGGCATTGCCGGCCACGCTCAGCCCGAGCGCTACCAACAGGGCTTGCATCAGGTTCATTTCGTCAGCACCTTGTACGCGCGCGCGGTGGCCGCCTTGCGTTCGGCCAACTTCAGCCGCTTCGGACCGTTGACGCGCCCGGTGATGTCGTAGACATCGCCACGCTCAGCCGCCGGCAGACAGCCCTTGAACTCGGCAAAGAACCAGCACGCCGACAGCGCCGCATGCTGCGGCTGCAGCAGCAGCTCGGGCTTGCTGCGGTAGTCGAAGCCAAGCGCCCTCCCCGCCGCGACGTAGGCGTCTTCCCATGTGAGCTGAATCAGGCCACGCCCATGGAAGCCCTTGTAGCGCAGCATGCTCAGCCCTCGCGCGTTGCACACGTAGTCCTCCGCCCGATAGCCGCCCTTCACAAACAGGCTCGGGAAGATCTCGCGCAGCCGCGCCGGCGTCGTGTAGTAGAGGTCTTCTTCGACCTTCGCCAGATCGTCGGACTCAATCTGGAGCTGCCCCAGAAAGCCCGCCATAGCATTGACCGAGTGAATGCGAAAGCGGTTCATGCCATCGGCCAGGTGCACCACATAGCGCTCGGCATTGGCGCGCGTGGCTCCGGTGCAGTCGATAAGGGTCTGTATGTCAATCATGGTTTCTTCATTTCCTTTGCCGCAGTCTTCGCGGCCTGGTTGGCGGTCTGTGCGGCGGTCTGCGCAGTGCTGGCGGCTTCACCCGCCGTCTGCGCAGCGCTCGCCGCGGTGCCAGCCGCCTGATTCACGCGGCCAGCGAGGGATGTGAGGCGGTCGCCGAAGGCTTCACGCAGCCTGTCGATTTCCGCGAGGTGGTCTTCGCGCCGGCGCAGCACCTGCGCTTCGGCATTGCGCGTGGCCCAGAAGTAGCCCGAGCCGAAGCCGCCGAGGAACAGGCTGCCGACGACGCCCAAGGTCTCGAAGAGCCGGCGCCACTGGTGCGGCACGCGCACGCGCGGCTGTTCGTCGAGCGGCGCGCGATCTGAATCGGTGTGAAAGTCACTGCGCATTGCGTTGGTCCTTCAGTTGACGGACAAGCTCACGCAGCGAACCCAGCTCAAGGGCCTGCGCTGCGAGCGATTCGCTCATCACCTTGAACTGCCCTTTCATCTCCCACAGCTCCTGCAGCGCTTGATTGCGCTCGGCCGCGAACTTGTCGGCGCGCTCTTCGGCCTTCACGCGCGCGGCGCGCTCGCCTTCGAGAAGCTGCTGCCAGGTCGCGAGCGCGGCAATCTGCCCCTCGCTGTCGGCGCGCTCCTTCGCTTCGGTCGGCTGCTGTGCGCGCCAGACCTTGTATCCACCGGCGGCCGACAGGACCAGAAACGCAAGTTGCGCGATCGGATTGCCGGCGATGTCGCCCACGTCCATGAAATGCCTCTTTCTCTCTCGTTAGATTTCGACTTGAACGAAGGGCATCGAGGGCGCTTGCCCCTCGATGACGCCATCGCGCACAAAGACCTGGTCGCCCACAGCGCCGGTGCCGCGCGCCGTGAGCACGCCGCCGCCAGGCAGCACGAGCCGCGCAACATCGCCATCGATGGCGGTGATGGTTGCAATCTGCAGCGGGTAGCTCGGCAGCAGAGCCAGGAACGCGGCATAGGGATTCGTCGATGCCATGCTCACGCCTCCAGATGCGTTTCGAGGGTGACCGACTGACGCAGCACGGGCCGCTGCCAATCCACCGAGACGCCGCGTACGAGGCCGAGGAACGTCTCGGCGCCTTCTTCGTATTGCACGAGCGCACCGGGCTGGATGACGCCCGTTTCCGGCCGCACCTGAAGACTCAGCGTCACGTCGGCCTGCGCGCCGGTGTTCGAGAGGATCGGAAGTCCGCGCTGCGCCACACCGACGACATCCGTCATGAGTGCATGCGTCACCATGTCGGCCACGCTGTCGCCGGCGGTGCCACTGCGCGTGACCTGCCCGAGCACGCCGGCGCCCGTGGTGCCAGCCACGAAGACCCGGTTGTATTCCGGCTTCGTGAGCGGCTGGATGCCCTCGACGGCCACCGCTGCAGCAGGCAGTACGAAGTCGGGCGCGAGCGTTGACCAGTGCCACGGCGCGGCCGGGTAGCGCGGCAGCACGCGCAGCGTCGTATCGGTCGCATGCGGCTGCACGATGGCACCGGCGGCGCTCGCAATGTCGAGCACGGCGCCGATGTGGCTCCCCTGAAAGGCCCACGTCCCGCCGGGCACAGTCCAATCCACGAGGCCGAAGTCGATCCCCCACCCAATGCCCACGCCGTTGTAAGTCAGCGCCAGGTCGAGCAACTGTGCAATGCTGCGCGGGTCGGCCGCTGCATGGTTGAGGATCTGCGAATAGGGACTGTCGAGCATGGCCGCGCGGCCCTTGCCCGAAACCTGCACCTTGCTATCGGCAAAGCGCCGATCCCGATTGCAGCCGGTCGCGGTCAGCCTGTACGGCACGCCGTTGACGGTCGCGAGAATGTCTACGGGCGCCGTGTGAATGCCGCGCCGGACGACCGGCCACGCCGCGCCCGGCAGCGTCGCGCTCCATTGCCATGTCCACGAATCGGCATCGAGCCTCATCGAAAAAGCCAAAGCCTCAAGCGGCTCGCCGCTGTCGAGGCGCACGAGGCTGATGCTGTTCTGCACGGTGTAGACCTCCAAGACTGGCACCACGACGGTTTCGCCGGTGCCGGGCGGCGGACGGTGCCGCTCGCAAACAAAGATGAGCGTGGTGGCGTGCTGCTGCCGCTCGCGGAAGACGAGGGTTGTCGAGGGCTCGTAGCACGGGGTTTCAGCGGGCGGCACGACGACCGAGCGGCCCGGCTGCGGGTACATGGCCGCTTGCCAGCGCGAGACGAGGCCCACGTCGAGCTGCAGGGCGGCACCGAAGCGCGTGGCATGGCGCCCTTGTGCGCGCTGCGCCGCCTGCCAGCTCGCGCGCACACCACGGCGCATGCGCTCGGCCTCCTGATAGCGGATGCCGACCGGCGCCGGCGCCAGGCGCTGCGCCTCTTGCCAGCGCGCGGAGACCCCCGAGCGGGCGCGCACCGCTTCCTGATGGCGGGCGTCTGCGGCGGCTTCGATCTGGCGAGCTGCCTGATACCTTGCAGCCGCAGCAGCTCGCGCACGAAGCGAGTCCTGCCACACGGTTGCAGTGCTGGCCGAGGCTGGTTCGGCCTTCTGCCAGGTGGACACGCGCCCGACGCGCGCACGCTGGGCGCTTTGATGCCCCGCCACGGCGGTGCCCTCGATCTGCCTCGCGACCTGCCAGCCGCTCGACACCCTGCCCACCAGCGGGCGCGAGACGGCACTCGCGTACTTCGCCACCCCGCCGACCATGAAGACCGGCAGCGGGATGCGGCCGGCGGCCGTCGCACGAGGTGGCATCGTGACCACCACGCCACCGGCCACGAAGAAGCCCGGCAACGGGATGCGCCCGAGCGCATAGGCCGCACCGCCGGTGGGTTCGTCGGGTTCACCGAAGACGAGGATGTTCGGCGGCCCGTCGAGCGGCGCCTTCCGAAAAACGAGGTCGTCAACCACCGATGACCACCTCGCCGATGAAGAAGGTTCCGCCCTGATAAAGCTTCGCTTCGGGGTCGCCCTCGGGCGGGTTCTGCACCACGAGCTTGACCTGCCCAGCACCAGACGGGCCACTCATGCTGAAGTCGGCCACCCATGTGCCATCCGCCAGCTCCAGCCGGCCCCATGTCGCAACACCGGTCGCGACAGCCAGGTCGCCGGCGCTGTCGGCCTGCGCGAGCGCGAGCCGGCCATCCGCCACGGCACCGGCGGGCAGCGCGAGCACGGCCGCAGCCAGTAGCGTGCCGATGGCACCGCCCTCGCCCGGCTGCACACCTCCACACACGAGGAAGCGCGCGCCCGTTCCGAGGTACGCGACCAGCCCGGCCAACATGGCATTGATGGCGAGCACGTTCATGCCATCAGCTCCACCTTGCCATTCGCAAGGGTCAGACCGTCCGAAACGACGGCGCGCTTGCCGTGGTCGAGGTAGTACGCGAGCACCGAATAGCTCTGCAGCTCGTCGACGAACTGGAAGTCATAGCTTCCATCCGCCTTGCTCCACAGTTCGCGCACCAGCAGGCCATCGATGTCTCGCATCAGCCGCACGCGGCAGACATAGGGCTTGTTCTCCGGGTTGGCGTAGTCGAGCGTCTTGCCGCGCACCCGGCCGATGCCCTGCCCGAGCAGCCCGGTCAGGTGATCTTTACGGCCCCGCGCAATCTGCCGTATGGCCGTGCCGCTGTAGGGAGGCGCAGCGCCACTGGTTTCCACAATGGCGGGCGAACGAACCGCCATCTCCAGCGGCGCAGGCTGGATGCTCGACGGCACGAACGTGAACGACTTCACCGAGCCCACGGCCACGTCCTGCGAGTACATCTCCCACTGCGGAAGACCGAGAAACAACTTCACGGGCTGCACCACATCGACCGGTGCGACCACCAGCTCCCAACCCGAGGCATCCACGCGCAGTGCGAAGTCCAGCCGGTTGACCTCTTGCCCGAGGCGCTTGATGCGACCCTTGAAGATCGACGCCGCGCCGGCGCGTTGGAACAGCACGCCGGTGGATTGGCAATCGGCGCCGGGGTGGAATGTCATCAGGGCTTCCGAGCGGGTTCCAAAGCCATACATACGGTCAACACCGGTGAGCGTGTAGAGCGCAGCACTCGTGGTAGTCGGCGTCTTCTTGTAGGGCGCGAAGCCGCCTTCACTGCTGAACATCGCAGTCGTGGAACCTGTCGTGAAAGGCGACGCGCCCAACGTGACCACAAAGGGCGCATCGTCACCATCGAGCGGCTGCAGCGTCGTGGAATCCGAAACGCCCAGAGCCAGCGCCCAGGCCGAATAGCGCTGCGCCGGCGCGGCCGAGTCGGCCACGTCGATGGCGTAGCTGAAGCTCCCGAACGAGACAACCACGCTCACCGCCACGGCCCCGTGATGTCGATCAGGGTCACGCCTGCATTGCCCGTGACCGATGGGTCGGAGCTGTAGGCCGTGCCCACAGACAGCGCCATCAGCTTGCGGCCGGTCAGCTCGCCAGTGGCCGGCACGATGTCGCGGTGGTTGATCTGCCCGGCGACGGTGCTCTGAGGGATCGTGAGAACACCCGGCACCTCGCATCGCGGCTCCTGGAACGACGTATCGAACGACCGGAGATACCTGCGCGAAAGCCTCAGCCTTCCATCGATCCGGCTCGGAAACGAGCTGAACGTGCTGTCCAGTCCCGAGACCGACGTCGCCAATCCGGTGTACGGATAGGAGGCCATCGCATACGCGGAGCCGAGCCCGGAGTAATTCCGGGGCGTATAGAGCTGCGGCGAGGAAGCGTTGTCGAACACGCCCCCCGTGGGATAGCTCACCCAGCTGCCGGGATTCGACGGGTCGCAGTACGCGGAGAGCGCGCAGGCGTAGGGGTCACCGCTGGGCCGCAGTGCAATCATGTCGCCGAAGCCGCGCAGCGCACCCACGGTGAAGCGGTCGAAGCCGCTGACACCGTTGCCCTGATAGGCAGAGACGTGCAGAAAGAAGCTTCTGCCGTCACCGATGAGCAGCCACCCCACGGGATTCGAGTTGGCCACCGCCGACTTGCCCCATGCCCCACCGCCGGGGATCAAGGTGTTGAGCGGGAACGCACCCACGCCAGTGGCGATGTCGCTCATGGACTCGTAGCCGACCACGCGGCAGGTCTGCGTGCCGGTGTCATCCATGCGCAGAAACATGCCGGTGCTGGCCGGATCGGCGCTCTTGTAGGCGCCGAGGTTGGTTCCGCTGAAGGGCCGCAACCATCCGAGCGGCGCCATCTTCATGGTGATCGTGCCCGAGGCGACGCCATCGGGCGCCGCCGTGGCGAACTGCACCGAGCCGGCATTCGGCTTGGCGGTGATCCTCTGTTCACCGTTGAGCGCCGTCAGCGTTCCGGTCACGCCGGAGATCAGCACGACGCTCTCGGGCGTCGCGGAATGCGAGCCCGTATAGGCCGCCGTGGCAATGCCGCCCGATACCGTCAGGGACACGAGCGCCTTCGTGTCGATGCCGGTCACGAGGCACGCATAGACAAGCGCCTCCATCGAGCCCGCGACGCCGTTCAGCACCGGCATCGCCGCGCCCATGAAGCTGCCGAAGTGCTTCACGCTTGTGTCTACTACTGAAACCATGAATGTCCTCTTGCTGTCGTCGGTTAGGGGCGGTCCACGCCAATGAGGACCAGAATTTCGAAGCTGTCATCGAACACCGTCTCGGCGCCCATCTGCACGGTGCGAATCGGTACGAAGGGGAAAGTCGCGGCCACTGTGTTGAAACGGATGAGCTGGCCTGCCGCCCACCCTGCGCCGAAGCCGGCGGCCGGGATCGTCATGTAGGGCACGCCAGAGGGGCCGAGGGGCGCGCAATCGACGGCCATGCTCTGACCGGTCACGATCTGGCCGACGTGCTCGCCGATCAGGTTGTAGGTCGTGCCGCCGGTGTTGATCTGGATGCGCCACCGCTCAGTGACTGCGCCCTTGTTCGTGACCGTGATCGGGAAATCGATGTCGTTGAACGTCGCATCCGCAGGGCTGCCGATGAGGCTGTCGGACCACGCGCCGGACCAGCTTTGCTGATCGAACAGCAGCGACACGCGCGCCTTCACGTCGCCCATCGGGAGCGCGCTGCTCACGTAGCTGTCGCCGGCGGCGTAGTCGTGCGTCACGCGCCCGGCGAAGGTCAGGCGGCCGTCGATGCCTACATCGGAGACGGTCAGCAGGTCTTCGATGCGATGCTCGACAACGACCGGCTGCACGTAGCCCGACACGTCTGTGAAAGTCACCGTGCCCGCATCGAGGTTGCGCGTGTACCCCGTCTCGATGGTCGCGCCGTCCGCACCCACGATGCGCACGCGCGAGAGGCGCACGCGGCCGACATCGAGCGTCTGCCCGTTCGACACCACGGCCGCCGGCATACGCCTGGTGTTGTGAATGACGACGAGCTCACCCTTGCGGAAGATCGGCACGCGGCCATCGGCCGGCAGGCGCACCGGATCGAGGCCGAGCAGCGTCGCATCGACGGGCAACGTCGTGTAGGCCACGGCGTTGTATCGGATGGTGCTGGCGAACACCGGGACCGGCTTCCAGATCTTGCCGTCACTGCCCACGGCATCCGCCGAATACCAGATGGCGCCCTCGTTCCCGGCGGCTGTCACCCAGTCGCCGAAGCGCACCTTGCCCACGCCCGTGGCGTAGTCGTAGGTGCCATGCACGTTCGCGCCGTTGATGAAGCCCGAGGCGTCGGCCGTGACGTTGATCGTGCCGCCCGTGAGCTTCGTCGCCAGGAGCTGGAACGAGCCCGGACTGACCGGCGCCACGGGCGTGCGGAAGACGACGTACTCCACGGGCTGGCCGTCGAGCGTCGTCAGCAGGCTGTTCACGACGACCGAGGTCGAGCCCGACGCCGGCCAGGTCGTGAGCGAGGCGACATTCGTCGCGTAGTCGTAGGAGCCCGCCAGCGAGGCCGCGCCGGTGGCCGGGTCGAGGTCGGTGTAGAGACTGCCGGCGCGGTCGAAGTAGGTCTTGCCACCGAGCGTGAAGTTCACCGAGCCCGGCACGCCCGCTTCGCTGAAGTTGGGCAGCAGCTTGATCGACAGCTTGGGCTGATTGAACACCTGGCTCTTCGTGGTGCCGGCGCTCAGCACCCGGAAATCGACCGTCACGAGCGCCGTCGAGTCGAAGGGCAACGTGGAGGCCAGGCCCACGTACTGATAGCCCGTGAGCGTGTTGCGGTAAGCGCCGGGCAGGTTCGGCGAAAGGACCGTGCCGAGCACGCCGATCTGCGTCACGGCCCAGACTGGCACGGTGACGGTGGAGACGACCTCGGGGAAGAACTTGGCGAGGCCGGTCGCGTAGTCGATGGTCCCGAACTCGATGCCGAGCGCGTCGCGCAGCTTTCCCGCGCCGTCGTCGGTCACGCTCTTGATCGCGGCGAAGTTCTGCGGCACCCACTGCTCGGCAGGCACGCCGTTGGTGGACTGAAGCACGAGGTTCCAGCTCAGCGCGACCGACTTCGGCGCGATGTTGGTCTTGCCGAGGTTGACCGTGACCGAGCCGTCGAGGTCGCGCGCTGGCGCCTGAAAGCTCTTCGTCTCCGGCTCGCCGTGGCTGTAGCCGACCGTGAAGGCCACGGCCGACGCCGGCAGCACGTTGGGCCGGACCTCGATGGTGCTCAGCGCATAGGACACAGGGCCGGTTGCATCGCCCGCGAGCGCGCCGCTGCCGTTGTCGCTCGCATGGCGCGCGGCGCCGTCGTTCCAGTCCACTGACACCGTGCCGGCCTGCGCCGCTTGGTTGTCGAGCGCGAGCATGATCGACACGGCCGCAGCGAGGGTGCCGCTGCGGTCCTTGTAATTGACCTTCGCGGCCCAGGTGAAGATGACTTCACTGCCCACGTCGGGCAACGCGCCCAGCGTCGGCAAGGCCGTGCCCGTCACGAAATCCACCGTGCCGCTGCCGATGCTGGAGCTGGTGCCCGACAGGCGTCCGCCGCCGTCGTCGGCCAGCTCGTACCAGTTGCCGCCGGCACGATAGGCCACGCGCAACGAGCCGGGCGCCGGCGGAGGAAGGATGGTCAGCGGGTAGTTGATGCGGCGGCTCTCGGCCGTCACCACGATGGAGGCCGAATCCGCCAGCTCGATGGGCGCACCCGCCGGGCGGAAGGTGATCGTCTTGTTGCCGGTGATGGCTGGCGCATCGCTCGCGAGGGTCATCGAGCCGCCGGCATAGTTCACGCTGCCGATGGTCAGCGCGGCGAGCTTCAGGCGCCCGCCGTCATCCGTGAGCGTGCCCGCTGTGGTCGCCACGGCCAGCGAGCCGGGATAGACGGGGTTGCCCAAGGTGATGATCGAATTCGGGCCGAAGGCGACGCCCGTGTTCAGCGACACCGTGCCCGAGCCGGAGGCCACGAGCGTGGTCGAAGAGCCGGCGGCTGACATATCCACGAGCGGGATTTCGGTGGTCGCGCTCGGCACGAGCTGCGTGTTGATGGTGTTGACCCTGGCCGACAGGTCGCCCGTGTTCACATTGGCCGCGAGCTTCGCGATGCCGTAGAACTTCGAGGCATCCGCCACGAGCATCTTGTTGACCGCCGCCGCAGTCGCGGTGCGCTCGAAGAGCCGGCTTGCGGGCGAGCCGGTGTAGTCGTTCTTCAGCCCGTCCACCAGCTCGCAGATACAGACCTGCGCGGCGTAGTCCACGAACGCGCCGCCGGTGCCGTAGCTGTAGGTGCGCTGTTCGACCGACACATCGGACACGCGCACGTATTCGGTCTTGCCGCCGCCGCTGATCTGCAGCGTGCCGTTGATGGTCGGCGGCGTGGCGCCAGGGCGCTGGAAGATCTGCAGCGAGCGCTGCCCCTGCACATGGTTCGACAGCAGATAGCCGTTGAACTCTTCGCCGGGCGCCGTGTAGGCCTCGATGCGGTTCTGGATGCTCGCGCGGCGGTCGAAGAAGTCGCCGGTGTAGAACAGCGCCGGGCTCACATTCGGGTCGGCCGGCGGGCGCGAGATGATGACCAGACCGCCAAGGGCGGTATCAGTGTTCAGGGTCTGAATGGTCGCCGCGATCTTCATGATGGACACGTCGCCGCGCGCGCGGTCCACCGCGGAGATGTCTTTGAAGATGGCGTTGCTCTTACCGTCCTCGATGGCCTTCGAGGTCGGTGCACCGCCGCCTTCGGGCACGTCATCCATCACCTGCGTGGTGACGAGCTTGATATCGGATTCGAGAATGGTCATTACTCAAACAGTGATGAGGCGCACGGTGGCGATATAGGGGTAGTCCTCGGCCGGCAGCTCGGGGCGCGCCAGCGGCTTGCCCTCGACGGCGACGCCAGGCGCAAACTGCGCGCGGAAGGCGCGGCCATCGGCCAACACGAGCGCGTGTTCTCCGACCGGGTTCGATTCGTTGAGCGCCTGCAGGGCCTTGAGCGCTCCGCGCTTGATCCACCCGGCCTCGACCTCGCCCTGCAAGGTGATCGGCCGGCCCGCCAGGCGCACGGCGGCATCGATGAGCGCGGCGCCCGTGACGGAATAACCGAGGCTCTTCTCGACGGCGTTCCATGCGAACTCGTCGGACCAGACCATGCCGCGCGGGATCTGCAGGCCTGCAAGGGTGTGAAACTTCGCTACCGCCATGTCAGTTCCCCGGGCGGAGCGACGACGTGCCGCGCGCGGCGCCGAGCTGCGCAAGCAGCCCCTCGATGGCGTCGGCGCCGGCGGCATCGGTGCTCACGCGCCCATAGTCCCGGCCGTTGAGGTTGAGCTGCAGGTTCACCGTGCGATTCGATTCGGGCTTCGGGATCGAGGTCGGCGTGCCGCCGTCGCCGAAGAACGTCACCTTCTCGGCCGCCTTCAGCAGCGCCATGCTCAGTGTGCCGCCGTCGCCGCCGTACTTCTTCTGGCCCGGGTTGTTGAAGAACTGGACATTGCCCTTCTCGTCGGCGAACTCGCGTGCGATGCGCCGTGCGGTGTCGTCATCCTTGACGCCGGCGTTCTTCAGGAACGCAGCGATGCCGGTCAGGGTGCCAAGGTCACTGCCTGCGTTCACCGTCTTGCCGTTCTTGTCGGTCGAGAAGCCAGCCGCGTCGCGCCCAAGCCGCTTGTTCTCGAGTGCGACCTCGCGCTCCTGCAACTGGATGGCCTTCTCGCGCGTCTCGATGTCGCGCTCGCGAGCGTTGGTGACTTCGCGCAGCGCACCGGCCAGGCCGTAGGCGGCTTGCGTGGCGTCGGTCTGTGCGTCCTTGAGCTTCAGTGTGTTGCGCCCGGCGCTGTCGAGCGTCACCTCGAAGCCACGCATTGCGGCCTGCGCCTACACCCAGCCCGGGGCCACGCCGTTGCCGGCGGTGATGGCAGCCTCTGCGGCGCGCTTCCATGCCTCGCCGAGGCCGATGGCGGTCGCTTGCCCGCTGTCTCGGATCAATTCGTAGTCGCGCAGCGCGACCTTCGCCACGGTTTCAAGCTCGGTCTTCGTCTGGACGCCGGCGCGCTGGAAGGCCGCCGCAATTTCGGCCGCCGCATCGGCGTGAGCCTTCTTGTTAGCACCGGCCGCATCGGCTGCCGCGTTGTTGGCCTTCTTCAGCTCGTCAAGCTTCTGCACCGCCAGCTCGAAATTCTTCGTCTCGATAGCCTGCGCGTACTCGGCCCGCAGTCGCTCGACCGTGGCCCGGGCTTCCTCTGCCTTCACCTTCTGCGTTTCGGCGGCGCTGGCGGCCTTCTGGCCGGCTTCCTGCGCGCCGTCGCCGGCGGCCTTCATCTCGGCCGCCATGTTCGTGAAGGCCGCCGCGCCGCTCGCTGCTGCGGTCGTCGTCTTCTCCGCGTCGGCGGTCAGCCCTGCCCAGCCGGCGCGCGCCTGCTCGGCACCCTCGGCCGCGCGGTCGAAGGCTTCGCCCGCCTTCTCGCCGAAGGCATCCGCCACCGCACCGGTGGCCTCGGCCGAGACGCGCACCTCTTCGGCCGCCTGCTTGAACGCAGCCGACAGGTCGCCGAAGGTGATCTTCGCCAGGCCGGAAATGATGGTCGCAATGCCTTGCTGCACCGCGCCGACCACGTTCGCCATGCCCTCGGCAAGCTTGTAGATGGCGGCAAGAACGACATTCGCACCACCGGACATGACGCCCCAGACGGTCTGAACGATGTTGCCCGTGGCCTGCGCCTTCTGCCCGAAGCTGTCGAGGAACGCGCCGGCGCGGTCGGCCAGCGCCTGCGCCTTCGCCACGAGAGCCGGCACGTCCACACTCACGATGAACGCCTGCACCCACTTGATGCCGTTTTGGAAGGCCGTCGCCAGGGCGGTGCCGAAGCGGCCCACCGTGCCATCGGCCACGGCCGAGCGCAGCGCGCCGGACAACTGCTCGACGCCTTGCTTCAGCACCGGCAGGATGGGCGTGGTCAGCGCGTTGACGGTCGAATCCCACGCGGTGCGCAATCCGTTGAGCGCGCCATTGAGATTCGCCTGCATGATGCCGGCCGTCTCGGCGGCGCTGCCCTTGGCGTCCTGCAGCGCCTTGGTCAGCTCGTCGAGCTTGTCCACGCCCTGATTCAGCAGCGCGCGCAGCGCCGGGCCGGCCTCCTGCCCCACCGCCGCGATGGCGCGCTGTCCGGCCGGGCCGGCCGCAGCCAGCTCGTGCAGCATCTTCTCGAAGTTGTTCGTCGTGATGCCAGCGGCGGCCAGTTCCGTCCGGAACTTGCTGGCCGGGTCGGAGAACTGCGCGAGGATGCTGTTCAACGCCGTACCGGCGCGGCTCGCGTCGATGCCGGCGTCGGCGAACTTGCCGATGATCGCAACCGTGGATTCGAGGCTCAGCCCGAGGGTGTTCGCCAGCGGCGCCGCGTAGCTCAGTGCCTGCGCCAGGCCCGACACGCTGGTGTTCGTCGCGTTGGCGCCCTTGGCGAGCACATCGGCCACGCGGCCCGAATCGGCGAAGGACAGACCCAGCCCGTTGACGATCTTTGTCAGGTATTCGGCCGAGGTCGCCAGCTCGACATCGCCGGCACGGGCGAGCTGCATCGCGGCCGGCAGGGTGCCGATGGCATCCTTGACGCTGAGGCCGGCTTTTGCCAGGTTCTCCAACGCACCGGCCGACTCCAGCTCGGTGAAACCATAGCGGGCATCTGCGGCGGCTTCCTGTGCAGCCTTGCGCAGTTGGCGCATCTCGGCTGCGGTGGCGCCGGTGGCGGCCTGCACACGGCTGAGCGCCTGCTCGAAGTCCGCCCCGCCCTTCACCCAGCCCGCAAACGCCTGGATGCCGAAGTAGCCGAGCACGACCGCCGCGAAGGCGGCAAGGCGCGCTTGAATCCGGTCGAACACCTTGGACGCATCGTCCTTGGCGTTGATGACGATCTGAATCGGCTTGAAGCCCAACGGGGAACCTTTAGGGAAGTGGAGAGAAAAGAAGGCCAATGCGGCGACGTGTGGCGCCTCATGCGAAGCGCCAGGCGTCGCCGCCGCCGGGAGGCCGGCGACGGCGAAGGGAGGGGTTAGGCGACCACCGGACGGCCGTCCACGAAGATCGCCACGCCGTTGGGCGGGGTCAGCACCTCGACATCGAATTCCATCGCGGTGTAGGCGTCATCGCTGGTCACGAGCGACAGGTCGCCGGTGGGCGTGAGCGTCACGAGCGGCATGTAGGTGTCGCTCTGCTCGCCTTCGGTGATGTTGGAGATGACGCGCAGCGCACCGCGGCGCAGCGTCTTCTCGCTCGACTTGATCGTCTGCCAGGTCGCGGCGGGCTTCGTGTACGCGACCTTGATCGCGCCCGCCGGGATGCCGCCGTCTGCGAGGATCTGCAGGCGGCCGAGCGCCGCGTCGATGGTGTAGTCGGTGCCCAGCACGAAGGGATCGCCGCCGGCGCCGGGCGTCACGGCGACGGCCGACACGTTGCGCGCGCCGGCCGGGTTCGCGTCGGTGCGCCCGAGCTGATAGAAGCGCCCGGGGATCACAGTCAGCGCTTCCGCCGCCACCGAGCCGGCCTCTTGCGTGGTCGTGGACTTGTCGCCCGAGATGAACATCGCGCGGTTGTCGATGCTCATGTTGTCGCACGTCACCTTGCCCGTGCGGTCGATGCGCACGACGCGATCCGCGTCCTTTACGCCGGGGCCGACCTCGGCGCTGTAGTGGGGGGCCTTCTCGGTCGAGATGCTCAGCGTGACCGTGGGGCAGTTGCCGAAGTGGCGCTCGCCCGTGATCTGGTCGGCGTCGTCGATGGGGTCGAAGAACACGCGACCGCGCGGGATGACGTATTCACTCTTTTCGAATTTGTTTGCCATGGTGGTTCTGTGGGTTGCTTTCACTCTTGGCCGACGTAGCGGCCGGTCGTGGAGAAGAGAAGTTCGATGCCGATGAGCCCGCCGTCTGCGAAGTCCGGCGCAGTGAAGCGCGCGAGCTTCAGCGCGCCCCAGCTCCGGCCGCCGGCCTTGCCGGGCGCCCAGTTGTGCAGGCTCTCGACGACCGTCGAAACGCTGGTGTCGAGCAGCGCCGCCGCAGCGGGGCCACGCTTGACCGAAAGCAGGACACTCCAGCCAGGTGCCAGCGCGACGGCGCCCTCTTTGACATCGGCTATCGCGCCGGCGGCGAACATGACGGACACCAGCGCCCCGGCATCGCGGTTGCCCCTGCCGGTCGAGTAGCCCATCACTTCCCACGCGGGAAGCACCTCGCGCAGGCGGTCGCAGATGTTGATTTCGAGAAGGAACATGCTCAGACGCTGCGAAGGATGAGGTTCGTCACGCCGGTGCCGTCCGCTTCCGCGCGCTCCACCTCGAAGGGCTTGCCATCGACGGTGATCGCGTCATCGCGCTGCAAGCCGGCGAGCGCATCGCTCGCGCCCTGGCACGCAGGCGCATCCGCATCGACCTGCCCTCCGAAAGGCGACGCATAGGGACGGTCGAAGAGGACACGCGCGGTCTTGCGCACGCCTTCGACGGTGAACGAGGCGTCCACCGCGAAGTCGCTGAAGAAAACGGAGAGGTCTTCGGCGAAGCTCATGGCTTAAGCGGTTTCCGCGTCTTCCATGGTGGCGAAGCTCTCGACGTTGCGCACGCCGACATCCACGTCCTGCAGCGCGGTCACGCGCACCGTGCCCGTGGTGCTGTGCGTGTACGGATCGACCATCAGGTCGAGGCCACCCCACATGCCGATCACGAGGTCGGCGAAGTTGCCGAAGATGAGCGCCGAGAGGTTGTCGCCAGTGCCCTTCGTGATGTTGCTCGGCACGGCGTTGGTAACGGCGGCGCGGTAGCCGTTGAGCGGCTCGCTGCCCTTTTGCCACACGCGCTCGCCGGTGCCGGGGCCATCGACGAAGGTCTTCTTGAGCTTGCCGCGCACCTTGGCGTTCGTCAGGTAGGCCAGCGTGCCCACGTCGGCATTCGCGACCGAGACGGCGGTTTCGAGGTCCACGACGTGATCCCAGGTCGGCGCGCCGCCGTTGGCACCGCCAGCGATGCCCGCCGCGATCTTCGCGAGGATGCCGCTCGGCTCGTTCACAACACTGCCGCCCGCAATGGCCGCGCGCTGGATTGCCAGGCCGAGCACCATGGCGAGGTCGGCCGAGACGAAGCTCTCGACATCGATGCTCGACTGCAGCAGCAGCTTGCGGCTGATGTCGGTGAAGGCGCCGACGGTCTTCGGCGACATCGCCACCTGACCGATGGCCGCGCCACTCTCGTCCGGCGGCTGGCCCTCGGCCACCCAGTAGGCACTGCCGGAGCCGGTTTGCTTCGGGATCGCGATGTTTCCGACCAGACCCGACAGGAAGCGCACGCCCAGCGTGTTGAGCACCATTGCATCGCGCAGGATGGTGATGAAGTCGCCCGACATCAGGTCGGTGGCCACGAGGTTGCCACCGGCCGAGGGCGTGCCCACGTTCATGTCGCGCTTTTGCACTTCGAACGGAATCAGGATGCCGCGCGCCGACTTGCCAAGCTTGGCGGCGGTTGCGTTCGAGCATTCGAACTCGAAGGCCGCTGCATTGCGAGCAGCGACATCGCCGGGGTTCGCCAGCGCATGCAGCGCGCGGACCATGCTGAAGCGGCGCGTTTCCTTCGTGGTGAGGCCGATGTCGGCGGTGGGCACGGGCTTGGACGACAGCGACCGGATCGCCTCGGCCTGGAACTGCTCGACCGTGTGACCGGCTTGAATGGAGCGCATTGCCAGCTCGGCGCCGCCGGGCATGGCGGCGGCGATCTTGCTGATTTCGGCGGCGTGGTTGCGCTGCGCAGTGGTGTCGATGGTGGGGGCAGGCGTGGTGGTGCCTGCCGGCTTGACTTCGGGCGTCGTCATGGCGCGGTTCTCCGTGGAGGGTGTGGAAATGGAAGGAAGGGAAGGAACGGGCAGTGGCTCGGCGGCGAGACTGCGGCCGACACCGACAGTCACGTCCGCAGGGACGCTGACCAGAGACAGCTCGAAGGGCTCCCAGTCGGTCACGCGATAGGTGTCGTACCCGTCCTTGGTGCCGTCGAGGATTGCTTCGTGGATGAGATAGCCCACCGAGACGTTGACGCGGATGCCGTCGATCACGTCGCGGAAGACTTCTTCTGCGCGCACGCTTCGACCGAAGCGCACAACGGCACGGGCTACCTTGTCCGAACCGATTTCCACAGACTCGACGACCGCGACGACATCCCGTGTGTCGTGGTCGCAAAGGAGGTTGGCGCCGGCCGTGAGGCGGCCGGTGCGCATTGACTTGCGGCTAAGGTCGAGCACTTCGACGAAATAGCCGCGATCAACCGGTGTCTCGCTCGCGAATGCGAGCTTCACGGTGCGCGCTTCTTCGTCGATGGAAGAGCGGTCTACAACGAAGGCTCTCTTCAGTTGCCCGGTGGGCAGATGCTGGCGAAGTGCTTGAGGAAGACTTGAAGTCATGGCGCCTATTGCAACGGCGCAGCACTGACATTCATAAGGCGCGCGATGTCACTAGGCTGTGACTTCTTCGTCCTCCTCTTCTTCCTGTTCGGCTTCGGCGGGTCGGCTCTTCGGTGCGGACTTCGGCGCCGATGCGACGCTCTTCGCCGCGTAGGCAGGCAGCACGATGCCGAGCTGCTGCGCGAGGTCTTGCGCCTCCTTGATCTTCAGCATGGTGTCGTAGAAGTCGCGGCCCATCTGCGCGCTCAAGTCCTGCGGCGCCACCAGCCCCGCGCCCACGCCGGCAATGCGCGCGTTCATGTCCTTGAGCGGGTCTACCCATTCCCAACGACGGCCGAGCCAGTCATGCGGTGCGAACTTCGCGACCTTCGTCGCCGGCAATGGGCTGCCGTTGGGCATGGTGATCGCATTCGACAGCAGCGACATCACCAGCCATTCGGAGCGCACGCGCTTGAGCAGGATGTCGATGAACCATTGCTGATCCGAAGACCATCGGTCGCGCTCGTCGAGCGTGCCGCTGCGGATGCTGGAGAAGTTGACGCCTTCGAGGTCGTTCGCGAGCGCGTGATACGACACGCGCCAGCCGCTGGCGACGCGCTGCAGCGCGGTCTTCACAAAAGGCCCGAAGACCTCGTTCGGATACTTGCTCTCGTGCGGCTTGAAGTCGTAGCCAGGCGGCAATGTGTCGTAGACACCGGGTTGACTCGTGGTGATGACCTCGCCGCCCTCGCCCTCTTCATGCTGGCCCACAGGCAAGACGCCCGGCGTCGCATCGTTGTTCTGCGTGAAGAAGCCGAAGTGATTCGCGCCGTGCTCGGCCGCCAGCACTGCGGCGAGCATGAATCCGCCGAGGTGGTGCAGGCTCAGCATGCCCGGCGCCATCCACGGGATGCCGCGAACCTGTTCGGCGCGCTCGACCTTGAAGCCGTGAATCACGTCCTCAGCAGGCAGGCGCACACGCCGACGCGAAGTGCGCGGGCCATCGTTCGGGTGCGCCTCGAAGATATGAATCGCCACGGTGCGACGCCAGGCGTTGACCTCCACGCCCATGATGACGGTGTTGCCTGTCGATGGCTCGATGCCATTGAACGTGGTATCGATGCGATCCACGTCGATGAGCTGCAGCGCGAAGTTGAATTCGTTGCCGGCATCGGGCCCGCGCACGAGGCGCACCAGGAACTCGCCATCGCTCGGCAGACCTCCGACAAGGGTCTCGCACATGTCGCGCAGCGACTGGCGCCCGGTCACATCACACACGGCCTGCCAGCGCACGAACGCGGCCTCTATGGCGTCATTGGCGAGCTTGTCGGCCTTGCCGGGCGCGTTCTCGCTGCGCGCCTGCATCACGAAGCCGGCTGGCCCCACCATGTTGGTTTCGACCATTCCGCAGAACTTACGCGCATAGTCGTTGTTGTTGCGCAGCTCGCGACCTCGCGCGCGCAGCCGGTCGAGGTCGCCTCGCAGCTCTTCGTTGATGCTGGAGTAGGTTGCGATCCAGTCGGCCGAAAGCCGGTCGATGCGGGCGGCCTGGAAGCGGCGGACCTGTGTCTTCTTCGCTGCGGACTTGCCACCGAAGACGCGGCGCAGGAAGGCGGGCGTCTTCATTGGCCGAATCTCACCATGATGCGGCCCGACACGCCGCGCGGTCCGCTCTTGCCCTCTTCCGCCGCGACCTCGCGTTGATACTTCGTGCGCAGGGTATGCAACTCGGCGAGCGGGATGTACTTCAGGCGCCGGCCGTTGATTTCGTATTCGGCTGTCGCACTGGTGGCCCTGCCTTCGAGAACCGCCTCAATGGCCTCCAGAGTGCGCCGCGCGTGCGAGCGGATATCGGCCGCCGCGCCAAAGGAAGGTGTGACCGTCAGCCGCCCGGTGGCAACGGTGTAGACCTCATCGGCGTTCGTGACGCGGGCTCGCCAGTCATAGGAGCCCGGCGCATAGGTCTGCGTGGTCTGGGCAGAAACGACGACACGGTGTGCGTTGCCGTCAGCCGTTGCGGCGATTTCGTAGCGGTGCTGAGCGTTGAGCAGTTCGTAGTTCAACGCCCAGCCTTCGGAGGGCGGAAAGCCGGCGAAGGTTCGCGTCCATTTGACGGTATCGCCGGAGATGATGGATATGGGCTCGTTGTTGGATGCATCGATGGGCACGTTCGGACCTTTGGTCAGTGTTACCCGGACTATCGAAGGGGTTAGGTGACATCAGCAAGGCGAGACGTGTCAGGTGTCGGCAATAGCTAATAACAGCATAAGTCGCGAACAGACCTTTGCCGTGGATGAACTTACTCGAATGCCAATGCTATTTAATCCGCTCAGCTGGCGGCTTATCAGCATAGTTTTTAAGACGATCTTCAATTTCAAATACGAGCTTTGAAATACGATCTGCCGAGGCAGGCTGAAGCGCCTTCAAATCAACCGCCCCAGACTCAACGCTTTGCAGAAACTTGAGTGCATCAATTGCTTTTGCTGCTCCGTGCGCTTTAGCCCAGGCGGAATTTTTCTGCCCACTCTTCAGTGTGGCACCGTTGGCAACAAACTCTTTATAGTCGATCGGATCAAATACATCTTCGATACCATCGCAATCGGGGATTTTTAGAATCCGCCTCTTAGCCCAAACACCGTCATCGAGGAACAAATCTCGCTTCAATCGATTGAAAACGCTTCGAGCAGAAGGTTCGTCATCGATTACCACAATGTATTCGAGCCCCCAACCCAAAAACAGATTGCACAACATAGGGACATTCGAAACTCCCGTGGCGGCGAGGAAATTCACCTCGGTTGTGCAACCACTCAGAATCCAAAAAGATCGCAAAAAATACTGAGCACTCAACTCCTCAAGAATAACATTGCTCTTTTGTTTAATTGCTGTTTGTCGTGCAAGCGAAACCCCCATCGCAACATAAATTGGACTCAATGTATCCGTGTTTGCCGCCCCAAGTGCGTGAGCACCAATTAATTTTGTGGGATGCCCCTCTACCGAGGGATCCCGTTCCACTGCAATTATTCGATGCAATCGATCTTGTCGAATAAGATGTGGGCTATGAGTTGAGTACATAACTCCAATTCTTGGGCTAATTTTCTCAATTAGCTCCATCACATCAGACTGCGCGCGCTCATGCAAATTTGCCCCAGGTTCGTCGAGCAAATAGAAGTGATCGAAGCCCTCTTCCTCCGACGCTCGCAGCTGAAGGAAAAAGGAGATAAACCAACGGGTACCTCGGCTTCTTTGCTTCGGGTGCAGCATGTTGTCGCCGTCGCTTATCAGAAACTCCAGAAAGGACTGTCCTTGCTTCTCTTTTCCGGCTTGATATTGATGAATTGCGCAGCTCAATTCAATCCCACTTGTCTCGCCAATATTTTGCTTCCAAAACGCCCGAAAATCGTCAGTAATCTTCTTGTTGGCCCTTTTCAATAAAGCGGTTTGCGCCTTTGTCTCACTGCTCTTAAGCTTACTTAGATCAATGCCTGCAATTATCAAAAAGTTTTCAGCAGCACTTGATCCATCTCCTTTCATTTCGCCATCAAGCGATATGTCGATGCGATTCGGCAATAAACCCGTCTCTTCATCAAAGAGAACAAAAGTCGGCGAATTCGCGTGAATCGAACTCTTGAATTTCGCCAATTCTTTTCGCTGCCTTACTTCAGCATCCGAAGCTGACTCCTCGTCGGTATCTTCAGACTCGAATTCAAAATGATGAAGATCAAGATTTTCAAATATATAGCTTATTTTAGGTATTTTTGAATCATTAAGAAATCCAAAAAAACGCCAGTTCAACTTACCACCTACAGGCTTCAACCTTTTTAAAAGCTGAGCCTTTATGGATTCATCTTTTATTCCGAGAGCGAAGTTCTCCAATTCCCCTGCCTCGGACTGAGTTTCAATATTTATAACGGGAAGACTCTCCCCGTATCTGCAATCTTCATCGGTCAATACTCCTCCGGATGAAAAGGTGCAAGACAGAGCATCGAGTACGGCAGACTTACCAGACTCATTCTGCCCAACAAGTGCGGTCACACCGTCAGACGACAACTCAATTCGTCCTGTATCCACAATCGAACGAAAATTCTGAATTCGGAAGGAAAGTATTTTCATTTGGAGGCCAACAACGGTATGGACTATCCCAATCAGGTTTTAGCACAGCTTACATTCTGTATAAGTTCGGGTTCCGCGCTGGCGATTGGGAGTAACCCGGGGGCCACCTTTCCTCGATTCTTCAAATAGCCATTCGCAGGCTTGTTCCCACTGACACGTAGTACGCCAGGTCTTGCAGCGCTCCTCTCTACCTCGCCGGCGACTTGACGATTCGCAGAACCTGACGCTCTGAAAGCTCGTAGCGGCGCGAAAGCAGCTTCACCCGCTCGCCAGCTAAGTAGTCTCGAAAGATCCGGCTATTGCGATTGCTATGTCCCTCGCCGCAGCGCTTCGCGATGAAAACGCGATCACCGCCCCAGTCCGCCCGAATGTCTGCTTCGACGCCTTTCAAAAGCTCGGGCGTCAGCTCGCCCTTTGCTTCAGAGAGAGCATCTTGCAAGCGCGAGAGGATGTCGAGAACGATGTCGTTTCGGTTCGTGTTGTTCACCATGTTCGTGCGGAATAGGTCTTTCGGGTTGGACGCTGAACGGTTCGGCGCGGTGCCGGCTTCGAAGCATTCGCTGCAGGCGGTGGCGGTGGCGTCGGCGGGGGCAAGGCCATCTCGGGAGACGAGCAAGCTGGCGCAGCGCTCGGCTCTGCGGCAGCCCGCTGCACAAGCTCTGCCTGTCCTTGCGTTTCGCGTGAAACATCCGCCGGTGAAACCTCCTCCGCTTGTTCCACGCGAAACAGATCGCCATTCGGCGGCTGCACGATGGACTCCAACCGCTCCCACATCTTTCCGGTGTAGAGGTGCAGCCCGAGCATGTGCGTGCAGAAGAGTGCGTAGACGGTGCAGTCCAACGCTTCATTGCGCGCGCCTGGCGACTTCATCCACCGGTAGGCTTCGCCACCGGCCACGCGCTGCGGCACGCGCGCCTCAGAGGTGAGCTGCGTATAGAACTCCTGCGGCAAGTCCTTGCTGAAGTGCACGAAGCCGGCACCTCTCTTCTCGACGCACAGGCGCCCGTAGATCAAGTCCTTCGCCGTGTCCGTGCCCACGTACCAGAGCCGCACGCCCTTCTTGATGATCTTGCCGCCCCAATTCACGTCCTGCACTGTGGCCTTGCTCTTGACCATCTTGCTGGGCTGCGGATCGCCGCGCACCGCGAACACCCGTTCCCGCTCGCGCTGGCGGCAGTAGTTGTAGGCCTGGTGCGTGAAGTGGCCGCCGGTGTCCACGGCCATGGCTTCGATGCGCATCGCCTGCCCGCTGTCGTGCTGGAAGATGGTCTTGCGGTAGACATCGAGGTGCGACCAATCGCGCTCATCGGCGGGGTTCGCGTAGATCACGCTGTAATCGACGCACCACATTTCCTCGCCCCGACCGATGGCCCACGTCACCACCTCGAATCGGTTGTCCTGCACGTCCACGCCCGTGACCAGCACGAGGCCGCCGTACGGCACGGTGAAGCGGCGATAGTTCTCGGCGCGGCGCGACAGCGCATGTTCGTCGGCGCGCTCGACCACGGCCTCCCAATACTGCGCAAGCGTTTCGTTCACGAAGCCTTCGAGCGGCGCGGTGTCGCCCGCCTTCGCCTTGGTCTTGGCTTCCAGGAATTCGCGCACGATGTCGGACCATGCGCGCTGCGGGCTGTAGCCGCTCCACATCTCGACGAAGGCCACATGGCGCGGCGCGCGGATGACGACACCCTGCGCGTCAGTCCACACATGCAGATGGTGGTCGTAGCGATACCGGCCGCACTCGCTGACCCACATGGCGGCGCTGTCCCAGATGCGCAGGTAGTCGGCTTGGATAATCGACTCGTGGCAGTGCGGGCACACATGCCGCACCGTGTCATGGTCGTAGCCGTCCCATTTGAAGCCGTGCTGTACCTTCTTGCCACCCCACAGCAGCGGGTGCTCGGCGTCGCAGTGCGGGCAAACGATGTTGTATCGCATACGCGCGTCGGCGTTCTTCTCGCGGTATTCGATGTGGTCGAAGTCCTTGACGCGCACGGTGCTGCCGGCGACGAGCTTCGGGAACGGCGCGCCTTCGAGACGGCCGCGCGCAAGCGTGATCGGGTCCGACGATTTCTCGATCTTCTGATCGAAGGCCGAGGCTTCGTCGAGGATCGCCACGGCCACCGTGATGCGGCGATAGGCGCGCGCGGCCTTGCCGCCGAGCAGATGCAGCACCGATCCGAAGAAGCTCTTGAGCTTCATCGTGTCTTCCTTGCCGGGTACCGTCACCGCCTTGAGGGCGCCCACGTCGCGCAGCATGGGCTCGATCTCGGACTTTACGAAGCTGTCGCGGTCGTCGTCGGTCGGCATCCACAAGGCTTGCTTGCGCCGGCGGTGCGCTGCGTTGTAGGCCATGAAGGCGAGCAGGGTCTTCGTGTAGCCGACGCGCTTCGCCTTGCGGACGGTCACCTCTTCGATGTCGTCGTTGCTGAAGGCGTCCATCCAGCCGCGCTGAAACGGGTATGCCTTCCACTCGCCCTGCGTGTGGCTGGCTTCGGGCGACAGATAGAAGTTCGATTCGGCCCATGCGCTCAGCGGCTGGGGCCGCTCCATCTTGAGCGGCCCGAGGCCGGTCAAGGTCGCCTTGATGACGGCGCGCTGCGTCTCGGTGGGTGCCAGGCTCACTGGGGATCGTCCTCTTCTTCGAGGTCGTCATCGGGCGGCGTCACCGCTTCGGCCACGAGGCGGGCCGTTGCACGCACCCACTGGTTACGCGCATCGGCAATGGCGGTCATGACCTGATCGCGCGCCGCATCGGGCAGTTCGGGGCAGACCTTGCGCAGCAGGCCGGGCAGTTGCTCGAAGCGCTCGGAGACGGATTGGCTCGCGGTCGCCAGCACCTCGGCGAGCAGCGAGATGGGCGCGTACTCGCCGCGGGCGACAGCGTTCTTGATGGCAATGCCGAGTCGCTGCTCGCGCGCCAGGGCGGCGCGCTCCTGGACGAGATCTAGCCCGCCCGTCTCGGACGAGGCGCGGCCGGCGGCGATGTCGCGCATCCGCTCGCAGTACGCAACGAGCCATTCATGGCCGGACTCGCCGCGCTTGAGCACGCCCTCGGCCATGAGCTGACTCACGCGCGCTTCGCTGATGCCGACCCACGCGCCGAACTCGGCCTGCGAAATCGCCTGTCTCATCACTTCGACTGCCTTCACTTAACCCCCTTAGCAACACCGCCGAACAGTCCAAGTTCGCGGTTCGAATTACCCGTAACCAGCGCCTCTGCGGAAGGACCCGCGCCCCTTGCTACCGCACCCCCATGGGGCATGGGGCGCGAGGGTTCGCGGCTCGATGTCTTATGCGGCATGAGGTGCGACCTCGCTTGCTTCTGTCGCGTTGGACGTCCCCGCTTGTCGCAGTTGCATCAAGCGCTCGGCCGCCATGTACGATGCCGACTCCGGGCAATGGAACAGCGTGTCCGTATCCGCAAGCAGGCGCCCGTCTTTCGACCAGTACTGAAGCACGGAGCGCGTGGGGTTCGCAGGCGTACCGTCACCGCGAGACGTGCTGACAAAAATCACTTCCACCATCTCAACGGACGTAGGCGTAGACATGGATATCTCCGAATGGCAGCGGGTTCTCGCTCTATGCGATGAACTCGCCACATTGATGAAGGGGTATGGCCCTGGCGTGAATGCTTCGGGCTTGATGCAGGTGCGCAGCGTGTGTGCACGTATGCGCGGCTCGTCAACTACATCAACGACCGGTTGAACAAGATCGAGAAAGCAGCCGAAGCTCACTTCAGCGCGCGCCAGTGGGCAAGCCACAAGCGAGGACCGGAGGGCTACAAGCACGAGATCGTGCATAGCGGTTTGAGCCGCATTCGGGAAGAGGCACAGTCCCGCATGAAGACACAGCCGTGATGGAGCGTTGAGCTTCATTCGCCTGCCAGCTTTCTGACGCGGTAGCGGATGCGACGCTCGATGTACGGCTGCAGGCCTGCCCTCTCGGCCACGCGCTGACGGCTGATGCGCGACTCGTACGACCCATTGCGCACGAACATCAGCACGGGGCGCACGACGCCGCCCTGCGTGCCTGTCGCCGCCCAGATGCCAGGCGCGAGGTGCTGCGTCGGGCCACTGCGAAGACGGCCGTATGTGACGAAGAAGCGCACGCCCTCCCGGTCTTTGGTGCCCTTGTGCAGACGGGCCTTGCGCCTGTCCGTCATGTTGGCCTTGTAGCCCTGCTCTCCCAGCGCTTGGAAGTAGGACAACAGGCGCACGAGGAAGCCGCCGCGCACGTTGCCACGCCCGTCGTCACTGCCGGGGAACGGTGTCTCAGGGATGGCCGTCTGATAGCCCGCCGGCAAGATGCCGATGCGGCGCAGCGCTGACTCGCTGCGCTTGTCGTTGCGTGGCCCGCCGTACTCCTGCGCCTGCAGAATCCTCTGCGGGTCCACACCCTTGCCGCCGAAGTAGGTCGGTTCAATCTCAACGCTCAGGCGGTCAGGTGTGGCCTTGCGCACGTACACGCTCTTGAGGATGTACGGCGTGGGCCTGTCGAACTGGTCGCGCAATTCGCCCTGCCACTCGCGCCGCGCGCGGAAGCCGCCATCGTTCAGCCCCTCGGCATAGGCTTGCTTGGCCTGCTGGCCCGACAGCTTGGCAAGCTGGCCCTGCACGCTGGCAAGGCCGCGGCCATCGAAGCTCAACGTCATGCGCATGCGACCTCCCTTGCCCCTTGGGCGACGCGCTTCACTCGCGCTGTAAACACGATATAGCTTTCGCCTCGGCCCGTGGAGAAAGCCGCTTCATCCCATGGTTCGAGCCCAAGCGCGCGCGCCTTGGCATCAATGCCGCTGCGCGTCTCGTGCCACGCACTCCCCGCAGCACCTGGCACTTGAGGCTCGTCTCGCCAACGTTCATTGCGAAGCCAATTCGCAAAGTCGAGAACGTAGTGACCATCGTCCTTCGTCCACCTCTTGCTAAGCCTTTGGGCCTCGATGGCCGAGCGCATCGTTTGCTGTAGCGCGGCGCTCGGCGCCATCCGCCGATAGCGACGCTCGGCCTTCAGGCGGTTGGCGTGGTTCGGATAGATCGTCCAAAGCTCTTCAAACCCGTCCGCCCCCCGCCGGGGGGTAGGGGGGTATGGTTCATTGATGGTTCTGAAGATTCGGGTGTCACAGCTATGACACCCCTCTCGCCTCTGGTGACACCCCTCTCGTCCGTGGTGACACCCCTCTCGGGTTCGGGCAGGGGTGTCAGATTGACACCCGTGTGCATAACTTCAGGAGGGAGAGAGTCATCGAGGGGTGTCAAGTTGACACCCGTCGTCGGAATCGGCACCTCGCCGCCCTCGATCCACTCGGGGCAAATGCGGTACTCATTGGTGACGCCTGGCCGACCCGTGGCCGTCTTGACCTGAATCAACCAACCGGTCGCAACCATCCGGCGGATCTGCCGCTGCACGCTACTGCGGCTCTGCATGGTCTTGCGGGCCAGCTCGTCCACTGAGGGCCAAATGCGTCTGCCGTCGTCGCTGGCGTGGTCAGCCATCGCGAGCGCGAGCAATCGCTCCATGCCGCCTGATGGATACCGATCAAAAACCATCGACATGACCTTGATGCTCATTGCGTCGCGCGCCCTCCCCGGCCGACCTGTCCCCCAAGGCTCATACCTTCGGTACCTCCCGCATCAGGCCACGAAGCATCGCCAGCGCGTGCCCCACTGCGGCAACCGTCTCGGCCGCGTGGTATTCCGCCTTGCGCATCTGATTCTTGGAAACGCCGTTCTCACGTCGCGTCAACGCCTCGCCGAGTGCCTGCACGTAGTCGGCGAACTGCATCTGCAGGCGCATCATCGTGTCGATCGGATCGCCCTCGGAATAGGCGGGCGTGGCGAGCGAACAGGTGTGCCCCAGCTCGTCGGCCATCGCGTGCAGGATGGAGAAATTGCGGCTCTGCCACTGCATCTCGACCGCATCGCGCAGCGTGAGGTGATGCGTGGTGTTCTCCATGTTGACCTTGTGCGTCAGCGTGTTGGCGTTTACGCCCATTCGCTTCGCCAGCGCCTGGATGCCACCGTCGTAGCCGTGCGCGGTGTCGTACGCGGCAACAGCAACGTCGTGGCCCTTGGTCTTGTTGGGTACAGGTTCGTCGGCGCCATAGCCGTGCGCCGCGTCGATTGAGATATTTATCCTCATGCAGACCTCAGTGAAAAACAGCCGAAACCTCGCGGATGCGAGCCCTGCCCCGACGCTATCGGAACGGATAGACGCCATCGAGCAATTCCTGCAGCAGCTCGTGCAACTGCTGGAGGTCGAACCAGACCTGAACCGGGAGACGATTGCGGCGTGGATCGAGATAACGACTGCAAGCGCAGGCGCCCAAGGGCTGCAGGCGCTGCGTCAACGCGCCGCGATGGCGCAACTGTGCGAGCGCGTCCTTGCGCCCGCCGTAGACGTGATACGGCCGGCGTCGGGATGGTTTTCGTAGTTCGCGGCAGATTCGAGCCATCGAAGCGGAAGTGCCTAGACGACCACATAAAGCCCCTCTCGAGCAGATGCCGCTGTGCCTCGAAGGACACCCCACGGCACATCACGTCGCAGGCGTTCACACCGCACCCCGGTCTCGCGCTCAATGCCGGGACAATATTCGGCGGGGACACGCTTTCGCTTGCGCCACATGTAAGGGCCACTATCCGACGCCCCCACGCGCTGCGCCAAACGACGCTCACCGCCAGCAATTTCAACAGCCTCATTCAACGCGACGATCCCCTCAGGCAACGGTTCCATGCTCAACCTTCATTGTCACATTCGTGATTATGCGTTTACCACCAATGTGATGCAAGTCGGCGGCTTAATCACAAATGTGAAAACCATCGGCGAACGAATTAAGTGGGCCCGCCAGCAGCGCGGCATGACTCAGCAGCAGCTCGCTGCGGCCGCCGGCGTCTCCACAAGCACTATCGGTAATCTTGAATCAGGCCTGAGAGACAAGCCGCGCGAGCTGAATTCAATGGCGCGGGCGTTGCGCGCCTCCAGCTCTTGGCTCGAAACAGGCAAAGGGTCGTGGGGCAACGACCCAAACGTCGAGGACGGCCCGGAGGTCCGAGGCTTGGTCCCGTTGATTTCATGGGTCCGCGCCGGGTCTTGGGGAGAAGTTAGTGATTTGCTTCAGCCGGGTGATGCCGAGAAATGGCTTGCGTGTCCCTTGCCGCATAGCAGCAGTACCTACGTACTACGCGTCAAAGGGGACAGCATGACTGCCCCCCATGGCAATACTCGAACCTACCCAGAGGGATGCCTGATCTTCGTGGATCCAGAGAAGCGGTCCCCTATGAACGGGGATCGAATCATCGCCAAGCTTGAAGGCGAGAACGAAGCAACTTTCAAGGTTTATAAGAACGAGGATGGCAGGCAATGGCTACAACCACTGAATCCTTCGCACGAACCGATCCGCGAACCATTTCGTACGCTAGGCACAGTGATCGGAAAGTGGGAAGACGGCTGAGCAGCAGGCCTTATTGAACCGACCTGCGTCAAAGCGCCGCTCAGAAAAGGCTGATGCCTGCAAGATAGTTCAGATCCCCTCCAGGCGGCGCACAGTTGCTTCGCAAGCGGACGAGATAGTCAGCCCGTTCGCCTGAAGCGATCACCCAATTCAAGGCCTTTCCCATACTCGATGCCTGCTTCATGAGTTTGGCGTTGACGCTCAGCCCGCATTGCCTTCTCCTCCGCTTCACGCTGCTTCTCGCGCCGCTCATCTTCCGAGTCGATTAGTCCCTTGATAGCGAAAACAGCACCGACAACGCCGACGATCACACCAACAGCCGCACCGACCGGCCCGCCAATCAGCCCTCCTGCAGCCGCTGTGCCGATAATTCGAGCAGCACCAACGACCGCGCTGGTCGCCGCCGCTCCATCGTAGATAGCCTTCGCAGCATCTTTCGCCTCATCCGTCTTTGCATCGTCCACGGCTTTGGCTGCGACCTGCAACGCCTGAAGCTCGCTCACCGCAGTCGGAATCTCGCTCCGCGAAAGCGGAAAACGGATTGTTCGGCTTCCCCAATTGATGCTCACCTCGTAAGCAGGATAGCTGCCTGAAACGTAGCAGGTGATGCCGTTTCTCACCGAGGCACTGAAGTCATCAAGGATCTTTTCGGCGTACCTGAACGGCAACGCGCGCCAATCCGACTGCATTTCAAACAGCGCCCAATGTGGAACACCATCAATCTCATTGAAGAATGATGCCAAGCGTCGAATCTCCTCCAGCCATGCCTCAACGTCGCATTTGTCGAGCACGCTCTCGCCCTCGCGGCGCTTGTTGACGGCATGGTCTAGATCCTGAATCTGGTCATAGGCCAGCGTCACTTCGTGCTCCATTCGAAGGGTGAGCACTAGCAGTGGCACTCCGTTTTCACCCAGGCGGTGGGTGACTCGATATTCAGCACCAGACATTTAGACCTCCTAGGGGCGAAGAATCGCATTCTGCTCCTGACGTGTCGAAGTGAGATGCGCTCGCAGCAGTCAACAGGGCAGCACGCAGATAGATCGAGATCCCACGAACGCGATTCACGCTTCCTTGTGGGGCCCGTATTGTCACGTTCGTGTTGACACGATAAATCACATTCGTGAGAATTCGACCATCTGCTACGGAGATGGATATGGATTTCCCCGAAACTGATCAGCTTCGCCGAGCATTCAAGCAATTAACTCAAGCAACCGCGGCCTTTACAGCGGGCCGCCGCACTTACTCGCCAAGCGCCCCCCTCTGTCAACCAGCTCCGTCAGAAACAGGCGCCCTCCGCTTCGCGCAGTTCCGCATGACGAATGCGGCAGCGGCGTTCGACATTGCCCAGCGTACTGCCGATCAACGGGTGATCGAAGCGACCAGCTTCGAGGGCTGAAGACGTGGCCCGCGTTCAAATCAATCACGCCACCAACAACCGGGCGGCGCTGACCCGCTCCGTCTCCAGTTCCGCGCACGTAGACATCTGGATTCGAACCATTGGCCGACGCCGCCAAGCGTTCTATCGCTGCGGCACATTGGGCGTTTCGACATGGCAGGCCATGGGCGTGCCGCTCGCCGACAAGGCACTGAAGCTAGGCAGCATCAGCCTGCCAGGCATCTCCGACGCGACCGTCGAGGCCTACACCGAGGAAGTGCCTGCACACCCGATGGCCGTCGAATTCGCGGAGCGCGCCCGCGCGCTCAACGGGGAGATTGACGCCCTCAACCTCGGCGCAAGAGGTGCTGCGTGAGTGCGTCGGATAAAGAGATCCGCGCCCTCCTACGGCGAGCTGACGCGCTCAAGGATCAACACGGCATCTCTGAGTCGATGCGGGCGTTTTGGCGCGGCTATGCCAAGGGCCTGCGCGACCTGCAATCGGGCGGCGGAAGGAAGGCGGCCGCGAAAGATTCAGCCGCCAAGCATCCTGCGGGCGCGCTCAGCACTGCATGGACCACTCTGCCCATAGACGGAAAAGGTCTCATCGGTTCTGACGTGAAAGAAGTCTTCGCCGCCGAGAGCCTCCAAGTCACCGGCCACTTGATCGCCGATTTCGAGGTCGATGGAGTCCAGCAGCTCGAAAACGGCAAGTTGGCCGCCTCCGTCCTGAACTGCAAACATCCCGGTGCCGTGGTTGATACCAACGATGGTTCCGTGTGCCATGAGCCCTCCTGTGTTGCTGGCACGAGTATGGAGCAAGGGCCCACGGCAGGCGCTAGCAGCACGGGAGATGACGCGTAATGGCGTTCCTCTTCCGCTGCCCCGAGTGCCGCACTCGGCGCCGCAGCCATGGCTTGTTCACGCAGCATCTGCGCGAAACCGGCCATCGCCTGTGTCGGTGCGGCGGATACCACTACGAGCACCGCCCGGGTTCGCCCTACTGTGAGCGCAACCCAATGAGCGCGGCCCTGCTCGCGAGCCGACACGGTGCCTCCGACGAAGAGGTGTTCGACATCGCGCTCGAGATCGCCCTCACCACTCCAGGCCGCGCCGTCGCGGCCTGCCCCTTCTGAAAGGCCGGCCATGCGCTCGACCTCTCCCCACGAAACCGGCGATGGCCTCATGAGGACATCGCCAGTCGCGCCCAACCCGGGTTTCCTCGCGACCGCTGCAGCGCTGGCGGTCTTCATCGTCCTGCCCATCGTGCTCGCCGCGATGTGCGTCTACGGCTGGAGCACTCCATGATCGTGATTACCTCCCCTCGCCCGCGCCGGCCCAAGCAGCCGCAGCGCACCGGCCCGGTCGGCGGCCTCGCCGATGACCGCTTCCAATACACGCCGGCCGTCGCCACCGACATCCGCAAGACCTTCAAGCGCATTCGCGCCGAGATGCAGCGGGGTGCGCCGCAATGACGACCACCACCACGGGCCTCTTCTTCGTTGGCAAGGACCACCCCACACGACCCGCCGTCAGCGAGCACAAGAACGATGCCGGCACCTTCGTCCTGAAGATGCGCGTCGTAGACAACCAAGGCCCTCGCGCGGTCGAGGTCTACGTGGTGCGCTGGGTCGGCCAGGAGGCCGCCGCATGGCGCGAGAAGCACCGCAACTTAAGGGCAGGCGACGCTCTGCGCCTGGTGCTCGCGAACCCGCGCTCGATGCCAGGCGTGCACGCGCCCGAAATCCACGCCGTCATTAGCTCCTGCGAGCTGCTGCCTGCGCGCGCTCCCGCAACCGCCAGCGTCGCGTAGCACGCAAGGCACCACGCCCTCACCAACATGCCATTCCCCATCACCCCACTCGCGACCATCGAGCGCGAAGCCAAGGCAGCAGCCGAGAAAGGTCTGTCGCCGAACCACGCATGCCGCTTCCCTTTCGACGACCCGGCCGGCGAAGCCTTCGTTCGCACCTACAACGAGCACCGCGAGGCCCTGCAGGCCAGCGCAGCGCAACAGCATGAGGAGGACGCGCAATGACGTGGATGCTCACCGCCAGCGGCGCCGAATACCACCTCGCCAGCCCGACTGCATACGCCCCTTGCGGCCGCCCGGTAGACATCCGCGACGTGGCTCACCACCTCGCCATCGTCAACCAGTTCAACGGCGCCACCTCGCGCCCGTACAGCGTCGCCGAGCACAGCCTCTTGTGCTGCGACATCGCCCAGCGCGCCGGCGCCTCGGTATTTGTGCAGATGGCAGCGCTGCTGCATGACGCACACGAGGCATACACCAATGACCTCATCAGCCCAGCAAAGCAGGCCGTGGACAACTACAGCATGGCCGCCGGCATCGCCGCATGGCAAGCGTTCGAATCCGAGCATGCCAAGGGCGTACGCGAACACTTCAAGCTGCTTTCCGTATTCGGCGGGCATCGCGAACTCCTACGCTCCATCGACCTGCAGGCACTCGCCACCGCGCGCCGCGATCTGACGCCCTACGACTCCTCGCGGCATATGCCGTGGCCGCTGCTCGGCGACAACGCGCTGCAGCCTGTCGCGCCAGCTGACTGGGTTCGGCTGAACACACCGGAGCGCGAGGCTGCGACGTGGAAGGATTGGCGCGAGCAGTTCCACAACCGATTCATTGAGCTGCAGATCGCGCGCAACGGTTCGGAGGCCAGGAGCGGACTTGCGAGAGGGGTCATGACATCCAGATGAGCGCCCTCCCATTTCTTTCTGCGCAGGAGGTTGACGAACTCTGTGCGCCACTCACACAGCGCCACGCGCAGGCGCGCCGACTGTGCGCGCTACTCGGACTCACGTCCGTCCCGAGGCGACCGGACGGGCTACCGCTGATCGGTCGAAAGCTTGTGGAAGAGCGCTTGAACAACACCGGCAGCAGCAACAACAACGCCGGCTTCAACTGGAGTAAATGATGGGAAGAAAAAGAGAGAGGGCCTCAGGCTTCGGCTTGCTGCCTCGGATGGAGGCGCGCCCTCATGCAGGCAGCGACAAGGTGACATACCGGTATCACCCAGTCGGAGGCAGGCCGATCAACCTTGGCCAGGACAAACGAGCGGCCATTCAAAAAGTGCTCGACTTGAACGGCGCAAGCAATGACGCCGGCACGATAGAGGAGTTGTGGCGCACCTACCAAACAATGCCCCAATGGAAGCGGCTCGGCGAGCGCACGAAGGCTGACTACACCGAATACAGCGTCAAGCTACTGGAGGTGATGGGCAAGGCATCGGCTCGCATCGTTCGACCAGCCGACATCGCGCGTTACTTGCGCGTCGAGCGAGCCGATGCACCGGTGCGGGCCAATCGCGAAATCGCGCTGCTGTCCAATCTGATGACGGTCGCGGTAGAGCGCGGCGACATCGACGTGAACCCATGCAAGCAGGTGAAGCGCAACCTTGAACGGCCGCGCACCGAAGCACCAGAGCCGGAGACGTTTGCGGCATTCATCGCCTGGCTCAATGGGCAAGGGCCACAACGCAAGGTGATTGCCCTCATGGCCGAGTTCGCGGCAATGGCTGGATCACGTCGCATCGAGTTTTTGCACCTCACGCTGCCGCAGATCGACAGCGAGGCGAACACCATCCGCCTGATGCGAGCGAAGCAGCACGGCGGCGCGAAACGCATGGAGAGCATCACGATCACCCAAGGTATGGAAGATCTGGTGCAGCGACTGCGCGCTCTGCCGCGGCCAGAAGAGTGCTTTCACGTCTTCACGACGAGGGACGGCAATCCCTATACCGATGACGGCTTCGCATCGACCTGGCAGCGGGCCATGGCAAAGGCGCTGGAGGACAAGATCATTCCGCGCCGCTTCACCTTTCATGATTTGCGGGCGTACTACACGACACAGCACAAAGCCCAGTACGGCGGGCTCCCGGAATTGCATGCAGACGTGAAAACGACCGCAAAGATCTATGACCGCTCTCGTGTATCCGAGCGAAAGGGCCTTCGCTAAAAGTCCAGGCGGAACTGACCGCGCCCCATGGTGAGTTGCAGCCGGTCGAGTACGTCTCGACCAATCAAACCATCAATGGAGACGTTAAAGAAGGGCCGCGCGATGACTTCCAACGCGGGGAAGATCAGCGGATGCTCGCCAGGCGTGCGAATCTCAAACTGGACGTCATGGGTCATGCATGTGGTCGCGGCGATATGAGACGTTGAGCCAAGGATGTCACGAGAGCCGCGCGCAGGGATGTCCAGCCAACGCATCACATCGTCCTTCACCATCGTGGAGTCTGCACCAGTGTCGATAAGAAAAGAGAGCCGCATGGGCTCTCTAACGTCGAGTTTCTTGGCGCGCAACAGGCTTGCTCTCGGGGCGCTCACCCCGATCCATATGTCCAAAATCGCGCCACTTGAACTGTAGGTGCCAGTTAGGTGCGGCACGGTCCAAAGTCACGCATGAAATGAACCACGTCCTGGTCTTCGGCAACCTTCTTCACGAAGAAATGATCTAGACCGAACGTGTCGTATGCCCAGTCCAGCGCCTCCTGATAGGTACGCGAGAAGTGGACGGTGAGCGTGTCTTTAATAACCACATACTCGCCATCGTGCTCGGAGAGCATTGCCGGCAAGTTGTCACGGTAGGTGCGTAGCTCAGTCTGCATTTCAGACATCGCAAAACGCCTGATGAAGATTGGTCATTGGGCTATTCACAGGTTATTCGGGCTTATACACAAACTTATCCACAGCCCGGACTTCAAGACTACCGAATTCGGCTCACCGAATCAATAAGAGTTTTTCTCATCGAAGCGGAGAGCGATTTCAATGTCGCGATTTCGTTGAAATTCCCACGGTGGGAATAAAAAGCAAAAGGCGCTACAACCTTGATAGCTGTAGCGCCTTGCTGAATATGGTGGCCTGGGGCGGAATCGAACCACCGACACGCGGATTTTCAATCCGCTGCTCTACCAACTGAGCTACCGGGCCGTTGCTGTGTGCAGCCTTAAATTATACAGCGCTTCTGCGCCCTCTTGAAAGATCAACGCCAAGTTGTTTGAGCTTTCTGTAAAGATGGGTGCGCTCGAGGCCGGTTTTCTCGGCGACGCGGGTCATGGAGCCGTTCTCCATCGCCAGGTGGAACTCGAAGTACGCCTTCTCGAAGCCGTCGCGCGCATCACGCAGCGGGCGGTCGAGGTCGAAGCTCTGGGTCGACTGCGGGCCGGTGTCGGCCACGGGCACCGAAGCCAGCGAGGCCATCAGCAGGCTGTCGCCCGTGGTCGTGATGGCTGTCGCCTGGCTGCCGGTGATCGGCGCGGGCACCACGCCTGCTGCCGCGCGGCGCGCGCTTTCGCGGGCGAGCCCCTGCTCCACTGCCTTGAGCAGCTTCTGCATGGTGATGGGCTTTTCGAGAAAGGCGAACGCGCCGATGCGCGTGGCGTCGACTGCCGTGTCGATGGTGGCGTGGCCGCTCATCATGATGACGGGCATGCTCAGGAGGCCCGCGGTGGACCACTCCTTGAGCAGCGTGACGCCGTCGGTATCGGGCATCCAGATGTCGAGCAGCACGAGATCGGGGCGTGCGCGCTGGCGTGCAGCGCGGGCTTCGGCCGCGTTCTCCGCGAGTTCCACGTTGTGGCCCTCGTCATTGAGAATTTCGAAGAGCAGGTCCCGGATGCCCAGCTCGTCATCGACCACGAGAATGTTTGCCATGAGTGCTGCTTGTTGTGTGCGCTGGTGTCCGCAATGGTATGTTGAGTCCGCTGGCCCATCCATCGCCTGTGCGACGGACATTCGTGCGGCTCAGGCGGAAGACTTCGACGAATCTTCGGTGGTGTGAGCGACCGCTGCCCGCGGCTCGCTTGCCAGCGCGAATGATAGCGAGACTTGTGCCCCTGCTACAGCCCCGTCGACAACGCGATTCGAAAGCTCGATGCGCGCGCCATGCTCGTCGGCGATCTTCTTGACGACGGCGAGGCCCAAACCAGTACCTTTTGTTTTCGTGGTGACGTAGGGCTCGAAGGCACGCTTCAGAATATTCTCGGCAAAGCCGGGGCCACTGTCCTGCACGGTCAGGCGCACGCGCTGCCCCGAATCGCCGAGCCTCGTGCGGATGGTGACCTCGCCGACCTTGCCCGTTCCACTGGCGGCGGCTTCCGCTGCGTCCTGCGCGTTCTGCAACAGGTTGTGTATGACCTGGCGGATCTGCTGCGCGTCGCCCCTGATGGGCGGGCAGCGCTCGTCGAGCTCGGAGCGCAGCGTGATCGGCAGGTTCTCCGCGCTGTAGAGCTGCAGCACGTCGGTCAGCAGCGCGTTCAGGTCCACCGGCTTGAGGTCGGCCGCGGGCAGGCGCGCGTAGTCGCGGAATTCGTTGACCAGCCGCTTCATCGCGTCGACCTGGTCGACGATGGTCTTCACCGACTTCACGAGCACGGCTTGCTCGGGCGGCTGCACCTTGCCCGAGAGCTTCATCTCGAGCCGCTCGGCCGAAAGCTGGATCGGCGTGAGCGGGTTCTTGATCTCGTGCGCGAGCCGGCGCGCGACCTCGCCCCAGGCCTGCGCGCGCTGGGCCGAGACGATCTCGGAGATGTCGTCGAACACCAGCAGCCGCGCGGCGCCAGGCAGCTCCGCGCCGCGCGCGACGATGTTGATGGCGCCGTCCTGCTGCGGCAGATCGGTGCCGGAGGCATGCAGCTCGAAGGCGTGCTGCCAGTGGTCGAGGCCATGCTGCATGCGCTCGACGAGAAAGTCCTCGAACTGCTGCTGCACCTTTGTACCGAACTCGGCCAGCCCCGGCACCTCGACGAGCGGCCGGCCCTCGTAGGCCGCGAGCGGCGCGCGCAGCACGCGGGTCGCGCCGGGGTTGGTGGACAGCACGATGCCCTTGGCATCCAGCACGATCACGCCCGAGGTCAGGTTGTCGAGGATGGTCTGCAGGTTGGCGCGCGCGGCATCGAGCTGGCCCACGGTCTTCTCGACTGCGCCGCGGGCATCGGCCAGCTGCTGCGTCATGACGGCAAAGGAGCGCGTGAGTCCGCCCAGCTCGTCCTTGCCCTGCAGCACGGCGGTGGGCCGCAGGTCGCCGGCCGCCACCTGCCGCACGCCGTCGGCCAGCACGAGCAGCGGCCGCGCGAGCTGGTTGCCGAACAGCACGGCCAGCAGCACCGCACCGAACACGGCGAGGAACAGGCTCAGCGTGAGCGTGCCGATGTACATGCGGCGCAGGCCTTCGCGCGCGAGGGCCCTCTCCTGGTACTCGCGGTTGGCCTCCTGCACGGCCAGCGCATTGGCGACCACAGCCGGTGGCAGTGGCCGCGTGACCTGCAGATAGCGCGGCGCGGTGTCGAAGTCGAAGCCGGGCCTTTGCACCATGGCGAGCGCACGCACGCTCGCGGCCGGCGGGGTTGCCCCGGGCGCGGTGGTTTCGTCCAGCCCCTCGACGTGCGCGACGGCACGCTCGGGACGCACCTGTCGAAACTGCTGCTGGGTCGGCCGGTCGGGGTTGAGCTGGAAACGCGAGGTGCCGGCGCTGGCCACCAGTTGTCCGGAGCCGGTCCAGAGAATCACGTCGCTGGCTTCGAGCTGGTCGCGGATGCGCTCGAGCACCAGGCCCGCGCTCGCGTCGGGCACCTGCGCCAGTTGCGAGCTGGCGCCGCGCGTCTTGACCGCAAGATCGTCGGACAGCGAATCGAGCGTGGCCCGCCCGAGGTTCAGGCCGGCGTCGAGCGCGCCCTCGACCTTCACGTCGAACCAGCTCTCGATCGAGCGCGCGACGAACTGGTACGACACCACATACACCAGCGCGCCCGGCACCACACCCACCAGTGCGAAGATGGCCGCCAGCTTGATGAGCAGCCGACTGCCGAACTTGCCCTGCCTGAGGCGCCGCAGCAGCCGGAAGGCGACCCAGCCGATCACCAGCACCAGCAGCACCGCCACCACGACGTTGATGCCGAAAAGGCGCACGTAGTAGCGCTCGTACAGCGCGCGGTTGTTGGTGGCCTGCGCCAGCAGGAAGATCAGCACCAGGCCGATGGCGGTGACCAGCGCGGCGCCGACGCCGATGGCCCAGCGCCGGGCCCGCGCGCGGCTCGCGGCCTGCGAGGCCGCCGTGCCGCTGCGCGCCGGAGTGCTCACTTCTGCTTCTCCAGCGGGAGCTTGGCCGTGCGCTCGACGGCGATGTTCCAGTCGGCCTGGCCTACCACGCCGATCTGGAAGGGGCGCGGCAGCTGCGAGGTGTCGAGCCTGAAGCGGAAGGTGACCTGGTGCTGCGGGTCGTCGCCGATCTCGGCCAGGTCGCCCATGCGCAGGCGGCCGACGCGCTTGATGGCGTCGAGCGCGTCGCCGAGGGTGTCGAAATTCTGGTTCAGCGAGATGCCAAGACCCGCCGCGCCGGTCATGGGCGCCGCCGACACGTTGAGCCGCCAGCGCCGCGTGAGCGGCTGGTAAGCCAGCCGCATGTGGCGCGTGACCTGGGCGACCTTGCGGTCGGTCCAGTACCAGCGCTCCTGGAAGAGCTCGGCCTCGGCCACGAAATAGATGGCGATGCCCTTGTCGAGCACCTCCTCGACCAGCGAGGGCAGCTCGAACTGCACGCCGGCGGTGAAGTAGACGCCGTCGTCGGCCTGCTCCAGCCGCATCTGGGTGATCGTGGCGCCGCTGCGCCCCTGGGCGAATGCCGCAGCCGGCAGGAAGGCCATGCACATCGCCCAGATCCAGAGCAGGACGGGCAGCGACAGGACCAGCCAGCGCCGTCGCTCAACGCGGACGCTTTTCAAGCAGGGCGTAGAAAAAGCCGTCGTGGTCACCAGAGGCATTGTCCGGGACGCCACGGGCATTCGACCCGCTTTGGGGCAGCAAATGGCCCGGCGATGGCAGCAATCGTGCGTTGGTGTTGTGTACAAGAAACGCATCAATTTGTTGCGAGCCCTCTTCGCGAAACACGGAGCAAGTGCAGTAAAGAAGTCGTCCGCCGGGCCGCACCAGCGGCCACAAGGCAGCCAGGAGCGCGGCCTGCTGTGCGGCGAGCTGGGCGGTATCGCTCTCGCGGCGCAGCCAGCGCACGTCGGGGTGGCGCCTCACGATGCCCGAGGCCGTGCATGGCGCGTCGAGCAGGATGGCGTCGAAGGGCGTGCCGTCCCACCACTGGTCGGGCCGGCCTGCATCGGCAACGAGCACCTTGGCCTCGAGCCCGAGGCGCGCCAGGGTGTCATCGATGCGGCGGCTGCGGACGGCATCGACTTCCAGCGCGGTGACATCGATGGCGCCGGGGCTCGCCATTTCGAGCAGGTGCGCGGTCTTGCCGCCGGGAGCGGCGCAGGCGTCGAGCACGCGCAGCGGTGCAGCACCGGGGCTTGCCGGCAAGAACCCATCGAGGAGCAGCGGCGCCGCCATCTGCGCAGCCGCGTCCTGCACCGAGCAGGCACCGTCGCCAAAACCGGGCAACTGCTGCACAGGGCGGGCGCGCGCCAGCTGCAGGCCGCTGGGGCCCACGCGCGTCGCGCCCAGGCCCACGGCTTCGAGTTCGGTCAGATAGGAAGCAGCCGTCGTCTTGCGGAGGTTGACCCGCAGCGTCATCGGCGCGTGCGCGTTGTCGGCGGCCAGCACCCGCTGCCACTCGCGCGGATGGTCGCGCTTCAGCCGCTCGATCCACCAGCGCGGATGGTTCCACTGCGCGACGGGTTCGGAGTCGGTCGCGGCCACGAGCTCATCACGTTCGCGCAGAAAGCGCCGCAGGCAGGCGTTGATGAAGCTGGCCTGCGCCCGCGTGGCCGGGTTGCGCTTGGCGGCCTCGACGGCCTGGTCGACCAGCGTGAAAGGCTCGTAGGGCGCGTGCGAGGCGTCCCACGCGAGCGCCAGTGCGGTGCACAGCAGCGCATCAGGCAGGGGCGGCGGCGTGCGCTTGGCCAGATGGCGGCGAAGGGCTTCGGCGCGGCCGAGCCAGCGCAGCACCTGGAAGCCGAGCGACTGCACGCCGGGGCGCAGCGCGGGCTCGACGGCCTCGAAGGCCACGGAGCCCGACGTGCCGGCACGAATCGACGCCAGCGCCGCCGCAGTCAGCTGCAGTTGGCGCCAGAGCGGGGGTTGTTGCAGGGGTGGCGTGTCGCCATGGCCTCTGCGGGAGGGGTCGGAGGGTAGTTCTGACAAGTTGGGGGCGATGGTAACGGGCCGGCCAAAAGCCGGACTTCGCACATGGAAAGAGGAAATTGCCGGAGCAGCGCGCCGGGCGCGCCGCTTCAGAGCAGCGGCGCCGCCGGACGCAGACGCACGGCCCATGCCACCAGCAGCGCCGGAAACTGGGCGATGGCGGCGTTGTATTGCGCCACCGCCTGGTTGAACTGGCTGCGCGCGATCTCCGCCGCGGCGGAGGGTTCGGGCCAGCCGATGGGTTCCGCCGTGCCGGGCACCATGCTTGTCGCCCCAGGCAGCAGCTGCGCGGGCCGCGACAGCGTGCCGTCGGCGTCGAACACGGTCACCTGGTCGGGGTGCTGCCGCTGCCAGGCGCCGATCCAGACCTGCAGCGCGGTCGCCAGCGCCGCCATGCCGCCGACGTCGAGCGGGCGCAGCCGGGTCGCGCCCAGCAGGGTCGCGAGCTGCGCCGTTGCAGCCTGCAGCGGCGCGATGGACGACAGCGATTCGCCAGTCGGCGCCGCCTCGGGCTGCGGGCCGGCCGCGATGCTGGCCTGCACGAAGTCGAGCTGCTTGCCCAGCGCCGCATCGAGCTGGCCATAGGCCTGCAGCACGGCCGCGCGCAGGCGCACCAGCCGGTTGTAGGCACCGACAAACCAGAACAGCAGGACCGCGACCACGATCCAGCCGGCCAGCGATTCGGGCAACACGCTCATCGACGGCAAGGCCTCTTCATCATCATGCGAACACAGGGAACAAGAAAACGCCCCCCAACCGGGGGCGGTCGGGGGGCGTGGTGTACCGGTCATGGCCGGTGATGCTAACCAGTTATTCGGTCGCAGCGCCTTCGCTGGCGTCCACCGTCGTGCTGGCAGCCGCATCGCCTTCGCCGGAACCAGCCAGTTCGGCCGCTTCCGATTCGGCGATGGCGCGACGCTCGGCCTCGTCCATGGCGTCCTTGACCTTGCGTGCCTGGTGGTACGCCATGCCGGTGCCCGCGGGGATCAGGCGGCCGACGATGACGTTTTCCTTCAGGCCGCGCAGCTCGTCGCGCTTGCCCATGATCGCGGCTTCGGTCAGCACGCGCGTCGTTTCCTGGAACGAAGCGGCCGAGATGAACGAGTCGGTCGACAGCGACGCCTTCGTGATACCCAGCAGCAGGTTGGTGAACGTCGCGGGGATCTTGCCTTCGGCGCGCAGGGCGTCGTTGGTGTTGAGCATTTCGCTGCGTTCGACCTGTTCACCGGAGATGTAGCTCGTGTCGCCAGCGTTGTCGACCACGACGCGGCGCAGCATCTGGCGAACGATCACCTCGATGTGCTTGTCGTTGATCTTCACGCCCTGCAGGCGGTAAACGTCCTGCACTTCGTCCACGATGTAGCGCGCCAGCTCTTCCGAACCCAGCAGGCGCAGGATGTCCTGCGGGTCCGCCGGGCCGTCGACCACGGATTCGCCCTTGTTCACCACCTGGCCTTCGTGCACCAGGATGTTCTTTTCCTTCGGCACGAGGTCTTCCCAGACCGTGCCTTCCGGATCGGTGATCTGCAGGCGGATCTTGCCCTTCGTTTCCTTGCCGAACGACACGGTGCCGGTCATTTCGGCCAGCATGCCCTTGTCCTTCGGCGAACGGGCTTCGAACAGCTCGGCAACGCGCGGCAGACCGCCGGTGATGTCGCGGGTCTTCTGGCCTTCGACCGGAATGCGCGCCAGCACTTCGCCGGGGCCCACGTCCTGGCCGTCGCGCACCTGCACCAGCGCGCCGATCGGGAAGCCGATCGTCACCGAGTGGTCGGTGCCCGGGATCTTCACTTCGGCGCCGGAGGCGTCGATGAGCTTCACCTGCGGACGAACGACCTTGGCAGCGCCGCGGCGCTTCGGGTCGATCACGACCAGGGTCGACAGACCGGTCACTTCGTCCACCTGCTTGGCGACCGTGAGGCCTTCCTCGACGTTTTCGAACTGCGTCTTGCCGGCGAATTCCGTGATGATCGGGCGGGTCAGCGGGTCCCAGTTGGCCAGGACGTGGCCAGCCTTGATCTGCTGGTCGGCCTTGACCGTCAGGGTCGCGCCGTACGGCACCTTGTGGCGCTCGCGCTCGCGGCCGTGCTCGTCGTGGATGACGATTTCGCCCGAACGCGAGATCACGACCAGCTCGCCCTTGCTGTTGGTCACGTAGCGCATCGTGGCGTTGAAGCCGATCGAGCCGTTCGACTTGGCTTCCACGCTCGAGGCGATGGCGGCGCGCGAAGCGGCACCACCGATGTGGAAGGTACGCATCGTCAGCTGCGTGCCGGGTTCACCGATGGACTGGGCGGCGATCACACCGACGGCTTCGCCGATGTTGATCAGGCCGCCGCGGCCCAGGTCGCGGCCGTAGCAGGTCGAGCAGATGCCGAAGCGGGTCTCGCAGGTCAGCGCGGTGCGGACCTTGACCTCGTCGACGCCCTGCGCTTCCAGCGCCTCGATGGTGTCCTCGTCGAACATCTCGCCGGCCTTCAGCAGCACCGAGCGGTTTTCCGGGTGCAGCACGTCGTCGGCTGCGGTGCGGCCGAGGATACGGTCGCGCAGCGATTCGATGACTTCACCGCCTTCGACGATGGCGCGCATCAGGTAGCCGCCGTGCGTGCCGCAGTCCTGCTCGGTCACGACCAGGTCTTGCGTCACGTCGACCAGACGACGGGTCAGGTAGCCCGAGTTCGCCGTCTTCAGCGCCGTGTCGGCCAGACCCTTGCGGGCACCGTGGGTGGAGATGAAGTACTCCAGCACGTTCAGACCTTCGCGGAAGTTCGCGGTAATGGGCGTCTCGATGATCGAGCCGTCAGGCTTGGCCATCAGGCCGCGCATGCCGGCCACCTGGCGGATCTGGGCCGCGGAACCGCGGGCGCCGGAGTCGGCCATCATGTAGATCGAGTTGAAGGACTCCTGCTCGACTTCCTTGCCGTTGCGGTCGATGACCTTCTGCTTCGACAGCTTGGCCATCATCACCTTCGACACTTCGTCGCCGGCCTTGCCCCAGATGTCCACCACCTTGTTGTAGCGCTCGCCGGAGGTCACGAGACCGGAGACGTACTGCTGCTCGATCTCCTTCACTTCCTTGGCCGAGCGCTCGATGATGCCGTGCTTCTCCGAAGGCACCAGCATGTCGTCGATGGCGATCGAGATGCCGGCCTTGGTCGCCAGGCGGAAGCCGTTCTGCAGCAGCTTGTCTGCGAAGACGACGGTTTCCTTCAGGCCGCACTTGCGGAACGAGACGTTGATGAGCTTGGAGATCTCCTTCTTCTTCAGCGCCTTGTTGATGTTCGAGAACGGCAGGCCCTTCGGCAGGATCTCGGACAGCAGCGCGCGGCCCACGGTGGTGTCCACGAGCGAGGTCGACGGCACGAATTCGCCGGTTTCCTTGTTCTTGGTGTACTCCGTGATGCGCACAGCCACCTTGGCGGTGAGTTCGACTTCGTTGGCGTCGAGCGCGCGCTGGACTTCACCGATGTCGGAGAAGATCAGGCCTTCGCCCTTGCCGTTGATGCGGTCGCGGGTCGTGTAGTACAGACCCAGCACCACGTCCTGCGAGGGAACGATCGACGGTTCGCCAGAAGCCGGGAACAGCACGTTGTTGGAGGCCAGCATCAGCGTGCGGGCTTCCATCTGCGCTTCCACCGACAGCGGCACGTGGACGGCCATCTGGTCGCCGTCGAAGTCGGCGTTGAATGCCGCGCAGACGAGCGGGTGCAGCTGGATGGCCTTGCCTTCGATCAGGATCGGCTCGAAGGCCTGGATGCCCAGGCGGTGCAGCGTCGGAGCGCGGTTCAGCATGACCGGGTGCTCCTTGATGACCTCTTCCAGGATGTCCCAGACCACCGGCGTGCCCGATTCGACTTCCTTCTTGGCAGCCTTGATCGTGGTCGCGATGCCCATGGCTTCGAGGCGCGAGAAGATGAAGGGCTTGAACAGCTCGAGCGCCATCAGCTTCGGCAGGCCGCACTGGTGCAGCTTGAGCGTCGGGCCCACCACGATGACCGAACGGCCCGAGTAGTCGACGCGCTTGCCCAGCAGGTTCTGGCGGAAGCGGCCGCTCTTGCCCTTGATCATGTCGGCCAGCGACTTTAGCGCGCGCTTGTTGGCGCCCGTCATGGCCTTGCCACGGCGGCCGTTGTCCAGCAGCGAGTCGACGGCCTCCTGCAGCATCCGCTTCTCGTTGCGCGCGATGATTTCCGGAGCCTTCAGCTCCAGCAGGCGGCGCAGACGCGAATTGCGGTTGATGACGCGGCGGTACAGGTCGTTCAGGTCGGAGGTCGCGAAGCGGCCGCCGTCCAGCGGCACCAGCGGACGCAGGTCCGGCGGCAGCACGGGCAGCACGTCGAGCACCATCCACTCGGGCTTGATGCCCGACTTGCGGAAGGCTTCCAGCACCTTCAGGCGCTTGGAGTTCTTCTTGACCTTGACTTCGGAGCCGGTCAGGTCGCCGCGCAGGCGTTCGATCTCGCTGTCGAGTTCGATGCCTTCGAGCAGGTCCTTGATGCCTTCGGCGCCCATCTTGGCGACGAACTCGTCGCCGTATTCCTTGCGCTTCGCGTCATAGTCGTCCTCGGACATGATGCCGAACTTCTTCAGCGGGGTCATGCCGGGGTCGGTGATCACGTAGGCTTCGAAGTACAGCACGCGTTCGATGTCGCGCAGCGTCATGTCGAGCACGAGGCCCAGGCGCGACGGCAGCGACTTCAGGAACCAGATGTGGGCGCAGGGCGCGGCCAGGTCGATGTGACCCATGCGCTCGCGACGCACCTTGGTCTGCGTGACTTCGACGCCGCACTTCTCGCAGATAACACCGCGATGCTTCAGGCGCTTGTACTTGCCGCACAGGCACTCGTAGTCCTTGATGGGGCCGAAGATCTTCGCGCAGAACAGGCCGTCGCGCTCGGGCTTGAACGTGCGGTAGTTGATCGTCTCGGGCTTCTTCACCTCGCCGAAGGACCACGAACGGATCTTTTCGGGCGAAGCCATGCCGATCTTGATGGCATCGAAATGCTCATCGGGCGTGAATTGCTTGAACAGGTCGAGTAGCGATTTCATAAGACTCTTTCCCTTTTCAAATTAGGAACGCTCGAGCTCGATGTCGAGACCCAGCGAACGGATTTCCTTGACCAGCACGTTGAACGATTCCGGCATGCCGGCTTCGATCGAGTGCTCGCCCTTGACGATGCTCTCGTACACCTTGGTACGGCCTTGCACGTCGTCGGACTTCACGGTCAGCATTTCCTGCAGGACGTAGGAAGCGCCATAGGCTTCGAGCGCCCACACTTCCATTTCCCCGAAACGCTGGCCGCCGAACTGCGCCTTGCCGCCCAGAGGCTGCTGCGTGACCAGCGAGTACGGGCCGGTCGAGCGGGCGTGCATCTTGTCGTCCACCAGGTGATGCAGCTTCAGGAAGTGCATGTAGCCGACGGTGACGGGACGCTCGAACTGGTCGCCGGTGCGGCCGTCGAACAGGTAGGCCTGCGTGCGGCTGTCGGTCAGGCCCTTGGCCTTGGCGATGTCGTCCGGATAGGCCAGCTTCAGCATGCCGCGGATTTCCTCTTCCGAGGCACCGTCGAACACCGGCGTCGCGAAGGTCGCGCCGTTCTGCAGATTGCCCGCCATCTCGAGCAGTTCGGTGTCGCTCAGCGAGGCGATGTCTTCCTTGCGGCCCGAGCCGTTGTACAGCTGCTCCATGAACTTGCGCAGCTCGGCCACCTTGGCCTCCTGCTGCAGCAGGTCACCGATGCGCTGGCCCACGCCCTTGCCGGCCCAGCCCAGATGCACTTCGAGAACCTGGCCCACGTTCATCCGCGAGGGCACGCCCAGCGGGTTCAGGCAGATGTCGCACGGCGTGCCGTCGGCCATATGGGGCATGTCTTCGACCGGAACGATCTTCGACACCACACCCTTGTTGCCGTGGCGGCCGGCCATCTTGTCGCCGGGCTGCAGGCGGCGCTTGACGGCCAGGTAGACCTTGACCATCTTGAGCACGCCAGCGGGCAGCTCGTCGCCCTGCGTGAGCTTCTTGCGCTTTTCTTCGAACGCGAGGTCGAAGCTGTGGCGCGTCTGCTCCAGCGAGTTCTTGATCGACTCGAGCTGCGTCGCCACTTCGTCTTCCGCGGGGCGGATGTCGAACCAGTGGAACTTCTCGACCGACGACAGGTAGGCCTTGTCGAGCTTGGTGCCCTTGGCCAGCTTGTTCGGGCCGCCGTTGGCGACCTTGCCGGTCAGCAGCTTCTCGATACGGTCGAACGCGTCGGCTTCGACGATGCGAAGCTGGTCGTTCAGGTCGAGGCGGAAGCGCTTGAGCTCGTCGTCGATGATCTGCTGGGCGCGCTTGTCGCGCTGGATGCCTTCGCGGGTGAACACCTGCACGTCGATCACGGTGCCTTGCGAGCCCTGGTCCACGCGCAGCGAGGTGTCCTTCACGTCGGAAGCCTTCTCGCCGAAGATGGCGCGAAGCAGCTTCTCTTCAGGCGTCAGCGTGGTCTCGCCCTTCGGCGTGACCTTGCCCACCAGCGTGTCGCCCGGCTGCACTTCGGCGCCGACATAGATGATGCCGGACTCGTCGAGGCGGTTGAGCTGCTGCTCGGCCAGGTTCGGGATGTCGCGCGTGATTTCTTCGGCACCGAGCTTGGTGTCGCGAGCCATCACCACCAGTTCCTCGATGTGGATCGAGGTGTAGCGGTCTTCGGCGACGACGCGTTCCGAGATCAGGATCGAGTCTTCGAAGTTGTAGCCGTTCCAGGGCATGAACGCGATCAGCATGTTCTGGCCGAGGGCCAGTTCGCCGAGGTCGGTCGATGCGCCGTCGGCCACCACGTCGCCCTTGGCGATCTTGTCGCCGCGCTTGACGATGGGGCGCTGGTGGATGTTGGTGTTCTGGTTCGAACGCTGATACTTGATCAGGTTGTAGATGTCCACACCGACTTCACCTGCAGCCGCTTCGGCGTCGTTCACGCGCACCACGACACGGGTCGCGTCGACATAGTCGACGATACCGCCGCGGGTGGCCGTGACCACGGTGCCCGAGTCGACCGCGGAGACACGCTCGATACCGGTACCGACCATCGGCTTTTCGGGGCGCAGCACGGGCACGGCCTGACGCTGCATGTTGGCGCCCATCAGCGCGCGGTTCGCGTCGTCGTGCTCGAGGAACGGCACGAGCGATGCGGCCACCGACACGATCTGCGCGGGCGACACGTCCATGTACTGGATGCGTTCGGCACCGACCAGGATCGATTCGCCGGCTTCACGGGCCGAAACCAGGTCGCCGGTCAGCACGCCGTCCTTGTCCAGGGCCGCATTGGCCTGGGCGATGACGTACTTGCCTTCCTCGATGGCCGACAGGTAGTCGATCTCGTTGGTGACCTTGCTGTCGACCACGCGACGGTACGGCGTCTCGATGAAGCCGTATTCGTTCAGGCGGGCGTACAGGGCCAGCGAGTTGATCAGGCCGATGTTCGGGCCTTCAGGCGTTTCGATCGGGCACACGCGGCCGTAATGGGTCACGTGCACGTCGCGCACTTCGAAGCCAGCACGCTCACGCGTCAGACCGCCCGGGCCAAGGGCCGACACGCGGCGCTTGTGGGTGATTTCGGACAGCGGGTTCGTCTGGTCCATGAACTGCGACAGCTGCGAGGCGCCGAAGAATTCCTTCAGCGCGGCCGAGATCGGCTTGCTGTTGATCAGGTCATGCGGCATCAGCGGCTCTTGTTCCGCTTGACCCAGACGTTCCTTCACGGCCTTCTCGATGCGAGCCAGGCCGGTGCGGTACTGGTTCTCGGCCAGTTCGCCGACGCAGCGCACGCGGCGGTTGCCCAGGTGGTCGATGTCGTCGACTTCGCCGTTGCCGTTGCGCAGGTCCACGAGGATCTTGACCACGGCCAGGATGTCTTCGTTGGTCAGCACCATCGGGCCGGTCGATTCGTCGCGGCCGACCTTGGCGTTGAACTTCATGCGGCCGACGCGCGACAGGTCGTACGTGTCCGGGTTGTAGAACAGGCGCTGGAACAGCGCTTGCACGGCGTCTTCCGTCGGCGGCTCGCCGGGGCGCATCATGCGGTAGATGGCCACGCGGGCGGCGAATTCGTCCACGGTTTCGTCGATGCGCAGGGTCTGCGAGATGTACGCGCCCTGGTCGAGTTCGTTCGTGTAGATGACCTGCACGTCCTGCACGCCGGCGGTGCGCAGCTTCTTCAGCAGCGCTTCGGTCAGCTCGTCGTTGGCCTTGGCCAGGATTTCACCGGAGTCGGCGTCGACAATGTTGCGGGCGATCACGCGGCCGATCAGGAAGTCTTCCGGCACGCTGATGTGCGTGGTGCCGCCCTGCTCGAGTTCGCGCGTGTGGCGCGCGGTGACGCGCTTGTCCTTGGCGACCACGACCTTGCCCGACTTGTCGGTGATGTCGAAGCGCGCGACTTCGCCGCGCAGGCGCTCGGAGACGAACTCCATCTGCGCGCCGCTGTCCATCAGGCGGAAGTTGTCGTTCACGAAGAAGTTCGCGAGGATCGATTCCGGGTTCAGGCCGATGGCCTTCAGCAGGATCGTGACCGGCATCTTGCGGCGACGGTCCACGCGGAAGTACAGCATGTCCTTCGGGTCGAACTCGAAGTCGAGCCACGAGCCGCGGTAGGGAATCACGCGGGCCGAGAACAGCAGCTTGCCCGAGCTGTGCGTCTTGCCCTTGTCATGCTCGAAGAACACGCCGGGCGAGCGGTGCAGCTGCGACACGATCACGCGCTCGGTACCGTTGATGATGAACGACCCCTTGTCCGTCATGAGCGGCACTTCGCCCATGTAGACCTCTTGTTCCTTCACTTCCTTGACCACCTTCGACTGCGAGGTCGACGACTCGCGGTCATAGATGATGAGCTGAACCTTGGCGCGCACGGCCGACGCGAAGGTCAGGCCGCGCGTCTGGCATTCGCGCACGTCGAAAGCCGGCTTCGCCAGGTTGTACTCGAGGAACTTCATCTCGACGAAACCGTTGTGCGAGACGATCGGGAAGGCAGCGTCGAACGCGGCCTGCAGGCCTTCGACGGTGCGTTGCTTCGGGGGGATGCCGGCTTGCAGGAACGCGGTGTATGCGTCCTTCTGCATCTGCAGCAGGTAGGGGATTTCGACGACGCTGTCGCGATTGCCGAAACTTTTTCGGATGCGCTTGCGTTCGGTGTAACTGTACGCGGACGATTGGGCCATGAGAGCTCCGGTGCTTGAGATCTTCAGCGACTTGTCAGCAATGCCGAGGCACCACTGCTTGGCGGCTGGCCACTACCAGCCGTTGGCGGACAGCGATGCGTTGCACATCGCCCGAACCAAGGGGTCTTCTGCAGTCGGGGTCAGAAGACACTCAAAAAACGTCTCGTTCTGGCTTTTCCAGAGCCCTTCGGATCTCCGGGAAAGCCGGCAACAGGCCGGCTTTTGAGTGCGCTCTGAAAGCGGCAAAGGCTGGAGGGCCTTTTCAGGCACCTCCAGCCCTCCAGGGGGTCTGAATTACTTCAGTTCCACCTTGGCGCCGGCGTCTTCCAGCTTCTTCTTGGCGGCTTCAGCGTCAGCCTTCGACAGGCCTTCCTTGACAGCCTTGGGAGCGGCTTCCACCAGGTCCTTGGCTTCCTTGAGGCCCAGGCCGGTGATTTCGCGCACTGCCTTGATCGCCGAAACCTTGTTCGCGCCGGCGTCAACCAGCACGACGTTGAATTCGGTCTTCTCTTCGACCGCAGCAGCGGCGCCACCGCCACCACCAGCAGCCGGAGCGGCCATTGCAGCGGCGCTCACGCCGAACTTCTCTTCGATGGCTTTCACCAGGTCGTTGAGTTCCAGGACCGTCATGCTGTCGAGCGCGGTCAGAAATGCGTCTTTATCGAATGCCATTTTTGTTTCCTAACAATTGGGTTGAATGTTTCAAACGCAGGCTGCTCAGGCGGCCTGTGCTTCTGCCGGTGCATCGGCGGGTGCAGCTTCGCCACCACCGCGCTTCTCGGCCAGCGCCGCGAGCACGCGGGCGGTACGAGAGATCGGGGATTGCATCAAGCCCAGCAGTTGCGCCAGCAGCACTTCCTTCGAAGGGATGTTGGCCAGTTGCTTCACGCCCTCGACATCCAGGGCCTTGCCACCGAAGGCGCCGCCGCGAATGACCAGCTTGTCGTTGGTCTTCGCGAAATCGGCCACCACCTTGGCGGCGGCCACAGCGTCTTCGGAGAAGCCGTAGATCAGCGGACCGGTCATCTGGTCGCCGACGATCTCAAACGCGCTGCCAGCGACAGCACGGCGGGCCAGAGTGTTCTTCAGAACATTCAGGCTCACACCCTTGCTGCGCGCTTCGTTGCGCAGTTTGGTCATGTCGGCCACCGTGATGCCACGGTATTCCGCCATCACGAGCGTTTGAGCTTTTGCGGCGAGGCTGGTCACATCATTGATGACCGCTTCTTTCTCACTGCGATTCAGACTCAAGGTCTACTCCTTTAAATGCGATCTTCGGCCGGGGCCTGGGATCGCGCTTCATGCAGCGACCAACTGTCAGGAACAAAAAATCGACTTCCTTGATTCCTTGCAGCGGGATCGCCATCTGCGCTGGCTACCGGGCGGGAAGGCCCGGCGATTAGATGCAGCACCCTGCACACCAGCGGTCTTGGATGGCCCGCGGCAACCGAAGCCGCCGCGACCCACCACATCCGCCCCGCCCTTCCGGGCGAGGCAAATCTCTTCTTAGCTCGCCGAGATGGTTTGCGTGTCCACGCGGACACCCAGACCCATGGTCGACGAGACAGCCACCTTGCGCAGGTACACGCCCTTGCTGGTCGCGGGCTTGGCCTTGACCAGAGCGTCGATCAGCGCGGCGAGGTTGCCTTGCAGCTTGTCGTTGTCGAACGAGCGGCGGCCGATCGTGCCGTGCACGATGCCGGCCTTGTCGACGCGGAACTGGACCTGGCCGGCCTTGGCGTTCTTCACAGCCGTGGCGACGTCCGGGGTCACGGTGCCAACCTTCGGGTTCGGCATCAGGCCGCGCGGGCCGAGGATCTGGCCGAGCGTACCGACGACGCGCATGGCGTCCGGCGCGGCGATCACGACGTCGAAGGGCATGTCGCCAGCCTTGACCATGGCAGCCAGGTCGTCCATGCCGACGATGTCGGCGCCGGCGGCCTTGGCTTCTTCAGCCTTGGCGCCCTGGGCGAACACGGCGACGCGCTTGGTCTTGCCGGTGCCGTTGGGCAGCACGACGGCGCCACGCACGACCTGGTCCGACTTCTTGGCATCGATGCCGAGCTGTACGGCCACGTCGATCGACTCGTCGAACTTGGCGGTGGCGGCTTCCTTGACGATGTTGATCGCGTCAGCCAGCGGGTACAGCTTGGTGCTGTCGACCTTGCCTTCGAGCGACTTCTGCTTCTTGGTGATCTTGGCCATTTACACGCCCTCCACATTCACGCCCATCGAACGGGCCGTACCAGCGATGGTGCGAACCGCGGCGTCCATGTCGGCAGCGGTCAGGTCCTTCATCTTGGTCTTTGCGATCTCTTCGAGCTGTGCGCGCGTGATCTTGCCCACCTTGTCGGTGTGCGGACGTGCGGAGCCCTTCTCGAGCTTGATCGCCTTCTTGATCAGGACGCCAGCGGGCGGCGACTTGATGATGAAGGTGAAGCTCTTGTCGGCGAAAGCGGTGATGACCACCGGCAGCGCCAGGCCCGGCTCGTAGCTCTGCGTCTGCGCGTTGAACGCCTTGCAGAATTCCATGATGTTCAGACCGCGCTGACCGAGTGCGGGACCGATCGGCGGGGACGGGTTGGCCTTACCAGCTGGCACTTGCAGCTTGATGAAGCCGACGATTTTCTTCGCCATGCTTTTTGCTCCTTGCGGGTGATATCGCCTTGACTTGCGGCCGAGGCTCCCCGGGGTTAAACGACTCTTCGATCAAGGCCGCGCGCCGAGTCGGACAACGCGCAGCCGGGAATGGCTCGGACCTCGCGGTCCAGGGCTCAGGTCTTCTCGACCTGGCTGAATTCGAGCTCCACAGGCGTCGCGCGGCCGAAGATCATGACCGACACGCTGACCTTGCTCTTCTCGTAGTTGACTTCCTCGACGGTGCCGTTGAAGTCGGTGAACGGGCCTTCCTTGACGCGCACGAATTCACCCACGGTGAACTCGATCTTGTGACGCGGCTTTTCGGTGCCCTGCTGCATCTGGCTGACGATGTCCTCGACCTCTTTCTGCGAGATCGGAGCCGGGCGGTTCTTGGCGCCGCCCACGAAGCCCGTCACCTTGTTGGTGTGCTTCACGAGGTGCCAGCTCTCGTCGTCCATGATCATTTCGACCAGCACGTAGCCCGGGAAGAAGCGGCGCTCGGTGGTGCGCTTCTGGCCGTTCTTAATCTCGACCACTTCTTCGGTCGGAACCAGGATGCGGCCGAACTTGTCCTGCATGCCGGCGCGGTTGATGCGCTCGGTGATGTTGCGCTCGACGGCTTTTTCCATGCCCGAATAGGCATGCACCACGTACCAACGCAGATCGGGGTTGGCGGCAGGAGCCAGCACGGAAGTGTTTTCTTCCTCCGGTGCGCTCGGCGTGGTTTCAACTGCATTCACTGGATCAGCGGTCATTTACTTTCTCCAGCCCAGAATGAGGTCGAAAAACACCCATTCGAGCGTCTTGTCGGTCAGCCAGAGGAAGACGGACATGATCGCCACAAAGGCGAACACATAGGCCGTCATCTGCATTGCTTCCTTGCGGGTCGGCCAGACGACCTTCCTGACCTCGCGCCACGAATCGCGGCCGAACGCCCACAGCTGGCGACCATTCTCAGAACTGCCGAAGGCAGCCACCGCAGCGGCCAGGCCGACCAGCAGCGCAGCCCATTGCACCAGCGAGCCCTGGCGCGCCAGCAGGTAGAACGCCACGATGGCGCCCACCGCCAACACCACAGCCGCGGCCAGTTTGGCCTTGTCGGCGCCGGTGCTCACGGTTTCGATTTGAGAAGTGGCCATGTTCGGCTGATTTCCTGTGACCCTGAGGCCTTCAATTCAATGCGTCTCTTGAGACGCCGAAGCCCGTCGGGGCACGACGGGCTTTTCGGAGCGCCACCTTAAGTGGCAGGGGCAGTAGGAATCGAACCTACAACCTTCGGTTTTGGAGACCGACGCTCTGCCAATTGAGCTATACCCCTCCGGTACTCTTCGCGCTCGCCGTATTACAGGTCGAGGATCTTCGCCACGACGCCCGAACCCACGGTACGGCCGCCTTCGCGGATGGCGAAGCGCAGGCCTTCTTCCATCGCGATCGGGTTGATCAGCTTCACGGTGATGCTGACGTTGTCGCCGGGCATGACCATTTCCTTGTCCTTGGGCAGCTCGATCGCGCCGGTCACGTCCGTCGTGCGGAAGTAGAACTGCGGACGGTAGTTGTTGAAGAACGGCGTGTGACGGCCACCTTCGTCCTTCGACAGAACATACACCTCGGCGGTGAAGTGCGTGTGCGGCTTGATCGAGCCGGGCTTGCACAGCACCTGGCCGCGCTCGACTTCTTCACGCTTCGTGCCGCGCAGCAGCACGCCGACGTTGTCGCCAGCCTGGCCCTGGTCCAGCAGCTTGCGGAACATTTCCACGCCGGTGCAGGTGGTCTTGACCGTCGGGCGGATGCCCACGATTTCGATTTCTTCACCGACCTTGATCACGCCGCGCTCGACGGCGCCGGTCACCACCGTGCCGCGACCCGAGATCGAGAACACGTCTTCCACGGGCATCAGGAACGTGCCGTCCACGGCGCGCTCGGGCGTCGGGATGTACGTGTCCAGGGCTTCGGCCAGCTTCATGATGGCGCCTTCGCCCAGTTCACCCTTGTCGCCTTCCAGGGCCAGCTTGGCCGAGCCGTGGATGATCGGGGTGTCGTCGCCGGGGAATTCGTACTTGTCGAGGAGTTCGCGGACTTCCATTTCGACCAGCTCGAGCAGTTCCTTGTCGTCGACCATGTCGCACTTGTTCAGGAACACGATGATGTAGCCCACGCCCACCTGACGAGCCAGCAGGATGTGCTCACGGGTCTGGGGCATCGGGCCGTCGGCGGCCGAGCACACCAGGATGGCGCCGTCCATCTGGGCGGCGCCGGTGATCATGTTCTTCACGTAGTCGGCGTGGCCGGGGCAGTCGACGTGTGCGTAGTGGCGGTTGGCCGTTTCGTACTCGACGTGCGCGGTGTTGATCGTGATGCCGCGCGCCTTTTCTTCAGGAGCCGCGTCGATCTGGTCGTAAGCCTTGGCTTCGCCGCCGAACTTCGACGACAGCACCGTGGCGATCGCAGCCGTCAGCGTGGTCTTGCCGTGGTCGACGTGACCGATCGTGCCCACGTTCACGTGCGGCTTGGTGCGGGTGAATTTACCTTTTGCCATTTTTCGACTCCGAAAAAAACGTTTCCAACGTATGCAGATGGGTTGCAAAACGACCGTTGCAACCCCCAAAAACTGGTGCCCTTTGCGGGAATCGGACCCGCGACCTCTCCCTTACCAAGGGAGTGCTCTACCACTGAGCCAAAAGGGCTTTATCTAACCAATTCGCTTTCCGGCGCCGAACCGGGTCTCTGGAGCGGGAGACGGGAATCGAACCCGCGTCATCAGCTTGGAAGGCTGGGGTTCTACCATTGAACTACTCCCGCATCGGGGGCACCCAAGGCACCCAAAGCGCGAAATCCAATCGCTCTTAGAAACCAAATTCATCGCTGGTGGAGAGGGCTGGATTCGAACCAGCGTACTCGTAAGAGGGCAGATTTACAGTCTGCTGCCATTAACCACTCGGCCACCTCTCCGGCGAACCTCGAAATATAGCACGGTTTTGTGACTACCCGGAAACCCAAGCATCAACAAAGATGCTGGAGAACCGCTCGAGGCGTTAGCCCACGATTATCGCCTAAGTTCACCCCGCCGCCCGCTGCGCCTCCCGCCACGCACGCGCTTCGCCGAAATGTCCGCAGCCGATGAACGGCACCGGCGGCCTTTGGGCCGAAAGAGGCGAGGGATGATTCGACATCAGCACCTTATGGCGCTCAACGTCGATCAACGCCCGCTTACTTTGGGCGTGCGAGCCCCACAACATAAAAACAACAGGTTTGACGCCATTTGAAACATGCCGGATGACCGCATCCGTCAGCACTTCCCAGCCACGCCCGGAATGGCTGGCAGGCTGCGCCTCCTCGACCGTCAGGCAGGTGTTGAGCAGCAGCACGCCATGCGTAGCCCACTTCACCAGGCTGCCACCCGGATTCGGAAACGGCGGCGGCGCCGTCCCCAGGTCGCGCTGCAATTCCTTGAAGATGTTGCGCAGCGACGGCGGCAGCGCCACGCCGGGCGCCACGGAAAAGGCGAGCCCCTCGGCCTGGCCGCGCCCGTGGTACGGGTCCTGCCCCAGGATTACCACACGCACGTCTTCCGGTGGAGTGAGTTCCAGCGCCCTCAGCGGCTGCGGCGGAAAGATCACGGCGCCCGCATCGAGCCGCTCGCGCAAAAAACCCTGCAGCTTCTGCCCCACCGCGCTGCCGAAGAATTCGTCGACCAGCGGCTGCCAGCCCGGTGCAACCGGCCAGTCAGCCGGATCGCTGCTCGACAGCTGATCGGGCCGGCTCATTTGAACAATGCGGCGAGGGCTTCGCCGGGTTCCTTGGCGCGCATGAAGGCCTCGCCGACCAGGAAGGCGTTGACGCCCGCAGCGCGCAAGGTGGCCACGTCCTCTCGCGTCCCGATGCCCGACTCCGTCACCGGCAGGCGATCCGCGGGCAGCTTCGGCAGCAGGTCGATGGTCGCCTGGATCGACACCTCGAAGTTGCGCAGATTGCGGTTGTTGACCCCGATCAGCGCCGTCTTCAGCTTGAGCGCGCGATCGAGCTCGGCCGCGTCGTGCACCTCCACCAGCACGGCCATGCCCAGCCCGCGTGCGATGGCTTCGTAGTCCTTCATCTGCGCGTCGTCGAGGCAGGCGGCGATCAGCAGGATCGCGTCGGCGCCCATCGCGCGCGACTCGTACACCTGGTAGGCGTCGACGATGAAATCCTTGCGCAGCACCGGCAGGTCGCACGAGGCACGCGCCTGCTTGAGATAGTCCACGCCGCCCTGGAAGAACTGCTTGTCGGTCAGCACCGAAAGGCAGGCCGCGCTGATCTCACCGTCACCTTCGGCGTAGCTCTGCGCGATGTCGGCCGGAATGAAGTCCGCACGCAGCACGCCCTTGCTCGGACTGGCCTTCTTGACTTCGGCGATCACCGCGGCATGGCCAGCAGCAATCTTGGCGCGCAGCGCGCCTTCGAAGTCGCGCGTCAGCACGCGGCTCTCGGCGTCGAAGCGCACGGCTTCGAGCGGCGCGCGCTTCAGCGCCGCAGCCACCTCCTGGTGCTTGACGGCAACGATCTTGTCGAGGATGTCGGACATGGCTTCTGGGGTTCCTGTTCTCTTGAAGCTCAGACGGTGGCGGAGGCCTTGACCAGCTCGGCCAGCTTGGCCTTCGCCGCGCCCGAGGCGATGGCGGCGCGCGAGCGCTCCACGCCCGCCTGCACCGAGTCGACCACGTTCGCCGCATAGAGCGCCGCGCCGGCGTTCAGCAGCACGATGTCGAGCGCGGGGCCGGCCTGATTGTCTAGCACGCCCAGCAGCATCGCCTTCGACTGCTCGGGCGTCTCCACGCGCAGTGCGCGATTGCTCGACATCTGGAAGCCGAAGTCCTCGGGATGCAGTTCGTACTCGCGGATCTCGCCGTCCTTCAGCTCGCCCACCATGGTGGCGGCACCGAGCGAGATCTCGTCCATGCCGTCGCGCCCGTAGACCACCACCGCGTGCTCGGCACCGAGCCGCTGCAGCGCACGCACCTGGATGCCCACGAGGTCGGGGTGAAAAACGCCCATCAGGATGTTCGGCGCGCCAGCCGGATTGGTCAGCGGCCCGAGGATGTTGAAGATGGTCTTGATGCCCAGCTCCTTGCGCACGGGCGCGACGTTCTTCATCGCCGGATGGTGGTTCGGCGCGAACATGAAGCCGATGCCGCACTCCTCGATGGAGCGCGCGATCTGCTCGGGCTTGAGGTTGATGTTCACGCCCAGCGACTCCAGCACGTCGGCGCTGCCCGACTTGCTCGACACGCTGCGCCCGCCGTGTTTGCTCACCTTGGCGCCCGCTGCGGCCGCCACGAACATCGAGCAGGTCGAGATGTTGAAGGTATGCGAGCCATCGCCACCCGTGCCGACGATGTCCACGAGGTGCGTCGTGTCCGCGACCGGCACCTTGGTAGACACCTCGCGCATCACCTGCGCGGCGGCGGTGATCTCGCCGATGGTCTCCTTCTTCACGCGCAGGCCGGTGATCAGCGCGGCCATCATCACGGGCGAGCACTCACCGCTCATGATGAGGCGCACGATGTGGAGCATCTCGTCGTGGAAGACTTCGCGGTGTTCGATGGTGCGCTGCAGCGCTTCCTGGGGGGTGATCATGGAAAGTCTCCTCGGGGTGAATCAGCGGCCGACGCGAATGGCGGGCGCATCGGTGAACGCGAGCTTGAGGCCGAAGCCGATGAACAGCACGCCGGCGGCGCGGTCGAGCCAGTGCATGCCCTTCTGTACGGCGCCGCGGCGGGCCATCCAGCCCGCTGCGACGGCCCAGCCGACGTTCACGGGAATGGCGTTGACGTTGAAGAGCACGCCCAGCAGCACGAAGTAGAGCGCCGTGTTGCCGGCACCGGGCGCGATGAATTGCGGCACGAAGGCCAGGAAGAACAGCGCGACCTTGGGGTTGAGCACGTTGGTCCAGAAGCCGCCGAGGAAGATCGCCTTCAGACTTCGCTCTGCGCCAGCCGCGGCCTCGGCCCGCAGGTCGGCCGGCGGCTGAGCGCGCGACAGCACCATGCGCACGCCAAGGTACAGCAGGTACGCCGCGCCGATGTACTTCAGCACGGAGAAGGCCGCTGCCGACGTCGCCATCAGCGTGCCGACGCCCACGGCGGCCGCGAAGATGTGAACGAAGCAGCCTGCCGTGATGCCTAGCCCCGCCAGGATGCCGGCGCGCACGCCGGAGCGCAGCGAGTTGGTCACGACGTACAGCACGTCGGGCCCCGGTGTCAGGTTGAGCAGCCAGCCGGCGGCGATGAAGGCGAGCAGATGAGGAAGATCAGGCATCTTGCTCCCCTGGGGCTCAGGCGTTGAAGAATCCGCGGATCGCTGTGACCGCGCGGTCGACGCCGGCGGCATCGACATCGAGGTGTGTCACGAAGCGCAGCCGGTAGAGCCCCGTCGCAAGAATGCCTTGCTGGTTGAGGCTCGCGAGCAGTTCAGCGGAACGCGCCTGCGCGGCACCGGTGAGATCGACAAACACGATGTTGGTGTGCGGCGCCTCGACCTTCAGCCCCTCGATGCCTTCGAGCCCCTGTGCGAGCCGCTGCGCCAGCGCATGGTCGTCGGCCAGGCGGTCGATGTGATGGTCGAGTGCATGCGACGCCGCAGCCGCCAGCAGGCCGGCCTGCCGCATGCCGCCGCCGGCCATCTTGCGAACGCGATGCGCCCGCGCGATGAACTCGCGCGACCCCACCAGCGCCGAGCCGATGGGTGCGCCCAGGCCCTTGCTGAAGCACACCGACACACTGTCGAAGCACTGCGCGATGCGGCGGGCTTCCGCGCGGATGTCGCTGCGCTTGTTCAGCGCGGCCTGCGCGGTCGCGGCATTGAAGAGACGCGCGCCGTCCAGATGCCGCTGCAGCCCCTTGCTCTTCGCCAAGTCGGTCGCAGCCTGCACGTACTCGAAAGGCAGCAGCTTGCCGCCCAGCGTGTTTTCCAGTGCCAGCAGCCGCGTGCGCGCGAAGTGCGCGTCGTCGGGCTTGATGGCCGCCTCGAGCTGAGCGAGCGGCAGCGTGCCGTCGCTCGCGTGATCGAGCGGCTGCGGCTGCACGCTGCCGAACACCGCCGCGCCGCCGCCTTCCCAGCGGTAGCAGTGCGCCTGCTGGCCGACGATGTACTCGTCGCCCCGCCCGCAGTGCGACAGGATCGCGCACAGGTTGCTCTGCGTGCCCGTGGGCACGAACAGCGCCGCCTCGAAACCCAGCATGGCCGCGATCTTGTCCTGCAGCGCGTTCACGCTCGGATCGGTGCCGAAGACGTCGTCGCCCAAGGGCGCAGCCATCATGGCTTCGCGCATCGCGGGCGTGGGTTGGGTGACGGTGTCGCTGCGCAGGTCGACGACGGAAGTGCGATCGATGGTCATGGTGGCGGTCAATCCAGAAAGTTCTTGAGCATGGCGTGACCGTGCTCCGTCAGGATGGACTCCGGATGGAACTGCACGCCCTCGATGCGCACATCGTGCGCGAAGCCCGTGTGCCGCACGCCCATGATCTCGCCGTCGTCGGTCCAGGCGGTGACAGCCAGCGCCTTCGGGCAGCTCTCGCGCTCGATGGAAAGCGAGTGGTAGCGGTTGACGACGAACCTCTGGGGCAGCCCCGCGAACACGCCTTCCTGCGTGGTCGTGATCTCGCTGGTCTTGCCGTGCATGAGCTGCTGCGCGCGCACGATCTTGCCGCCGAAAGCCGCGCCGATCGCCTGATGGCCCAGGCACACGCCAAGAATGGGCAGCTTGCCCGCAAAGGCCTCGATGGCTGCAACGGACACGCCCGCCTCCGCCGGCGAGCAAGGCCCCGGCGACACCACCAGCCGCGTCACGCCCGAGGCGATCAGCTCGCCGATCTGCTCGACCGTGATCTCGTCGTTGCGGTGCACCTGCACGTCCGCACCCAACTCGCCGAAGTACTGGACGATGTTGTAGGTGAAGGAATCGTAGTTGTCGATCATCAGCAGTTTCATGGCTTGCTCACAATCCGGTGCACGCCCTTGACGACGGGGAACACGTTGAAGTTGATCAGAAGGCCCAGCTTGAGGCCCGAAAGACGCAGCGCGGCCAGCACCTGGGCGCGATGCAGGTCGGTCAGCACGTCGACCGCCCTGAGTTCGACGATGACCGACTGCTCGACCACGAAGCCCGCGCGGTACACCTCGCCGAGCGCGCGCCCCTTGTAGCTGGCGGACAGCGCCACGTCGCGCGCGAAGCCGATCTCGCGCTCGGCGAGCTCGATGGCCAGCGCCGCCGCATAGGCCCCTTCGTCGAGCCCCGTGCCGAGCACGCGCTGCACCTCGACGGCCGCACCGATGATCTCGTGCGAGAAGTCGTTCTGAATATCGGGTGCGGCGCTCATTCCAGCCCCTCCTCGACCAGCTCCGCCGCGCGCAGCAGCGCCCGCGCCTTGGCCTCGGTTTCCTTCCATTCCAGCTCGGGCACCGAGTCGGCCACCACGCCGGCCGCGGCCTGCACGTGCAGCATCTGGTCCTTCACGATGCCGGTGCGGATCGCGATGGCCACGTCCATGTCGCCCGCGTAGCTGATGTAGCCGCAGGCGCCGCCGTACAGGCCGCGCTTGGTGGGCTCCAGTTCGTCGATCAGCTCCATCGCGTGCACCTTCGGCGCACCGGTCAGCGTGCCGGCCGGGAAGGTCGCCTTGAGCACGTCGATGGCGGTCATGCCGTCCTTCAGCGTGCCTTCGACGTTGCTCACGATGTGCATCACGTGGCTGTAGCGCTCCACCGCGAAAGCTTCCGTCACCTTCACGGTGCCGGTCTTGGCGATGCGGCCGATGTCATTGCGCGCGAGGTCGATCAGCATCACGTGCTCGGCGCGTTCCTTCGGGTCGTTGATGAGCTCCACCTCGGCCGCCTTGTCGAGCTCCAGCGACGCGCCTCGCGGACGGGTGCCGGCCAGCGGGCGGATGGTGATCTTCTGTTCGCCCTCGCCGGTTTTCTCCTGGCGCACCAGGATCTCGGGCGAAGCACCCACCACATGGAAGTCGCCGAGGTTGTAGTAGTACATGTAGGGCGACGGGTTCAGCGATCGCAGCGCGCGGTACAGCGACAGCGGCGACTCGGTGTAGCGCTTGCTGATGCGCTGGCCCACCTGCACCTGCATGAAGTCGCCGGCGGCGATCATTTCCTTGGCGCGCTCCACGGCCGCGAGATAGTCGGCCTTGGCGAAGCTTCGCTCGGGGGGGTGCGGCTGCGTGGGCTTCACGATGGGCGCGCTCACCGAGTACTTGAGCTTTTCCTTCAGCTCGCGCAGGCGGCGCTTGCCCACAGCGTAGGCCTCAGGCTGCTTCGGGTCGGCATAGACGATGAGGTAAAGCTTGCCCGACAGGTTGTCGATGACGGCCAGCTCCTCGCACTGCAGCAGCAGGATGTCGGGGCAGCCCAGCGCGTCGGGCGGGCAGCTCTTTTCGAGCTTGCGCTCGATGTGGCGCACGGTGTCGTAGCCGAAGTAGCCGGCAAGGCCGCCACAGAAGCGCGGCAGGCCGGGCCGCAGCGCCACCTTGAAGCGCTTCTGGTACTCGGCCACGAAGTCGAGCGGGTTGCCGCGGACGGTCTCGACCACCTGCCCGTCGGTCACCACCTCGGTGACGGCATCGGCGCCGAAGCCGCTGGCACGCAGCAGAGTGCGGGCCGGCAGTCCGATGAAGCTGTAGCGCCCGAAGCGCTCGCCGCCCACCACCGATTCGAGCAGGAAGCTGTGCTTGCCGCCGCCTTGCGAATGGGCCAGCTTGAGGTAAAGGGAAAGGGGGGTCTCGAGGTCTGCAAAGGCCTCGGCCATCAGCGGAATGCGGTTGTAGCCCTGGGCGCTGAGGCTCTTGAATTCAAGTTCGGTGATCACGGATTCGTTCTCCAGTTGCCTGCGGCACTTCTTCGGCCGGGGGCAAGGTCATTCACGGGTGGCCCGGTGTCGGCGAGCGTGCCGGTCCGGAACCGCGGGCGCACGGCGTGCGCCGCGCAATCAAACAGTCAGCGAAGTATGGCGACGCCAGGGCCAGGCTCCCCGGCTGCCTTCACCTGTTTGAATGATGTGATGAACGAACATATGAGCTGCGGAGTTTAGCCCACGAAAACGCCCGGGCGTTCGATCGACCGCATCGGCAGTGCTTTCAGGGTTCCCCCGAGGCCGGGCGAGTAGAACAAAAAGATACATTCGAACGACCGTTCGCAAAAATCCAAGGAGACAGCGTTGACCGCCCTTCCGTTCACGACCATGTTCTCTCGCCTCGCCCTGGCCGCCTGCCTTGCCGCCGCCAGCCTCGGTGCCTCGGCCGCGCAGGTCGACGTAGGCGGCGTCAAGCTCGAAGACCAGATGGATCTGCGCGGCACGCCGCTCGTGCTCAACGGCGCAGGCATCCGCTACAAGGCCATCTTCAAGGTCTACACCGCAGGCCTGTACGTGGGCAAGAAGGTGTCGACCCCAGAAGAAGCGCTGGCCGCGCCCGGCCCCAAGCGCGTGGCCATCACGATGCTGCGCGACATCGACGCGAACGAGCTCGGCAAGCTCTTCACCAAGGGCGTGGAGGACAACTCGCCCAAGAGCGAAATGGTCAACCTCATTCCGGGCCTGCTGCGCATGGGCCAGATGTTCGCCGACCAGAAACAGCTGAAGACCGGCGACACCTTCACCATCGACTGGCTGCCCGGCACCGGCACGCTGATCACGGTGCGCGGCGTGCCCCAGCCCGATCCGATCAAGGAGCAGGCCTTCTTCAACGCGCTACTGCGCATCTGGCTGGGCCCGAACCCGGCCGACTGGAAGCTGAAGGACGCGCTGCTCGGCAAGCAGTAGCCAGTAGCCGCGGCGGCTACCTCGCGGCGGCCGGCACCAGCTCGGCCAGCGAATCGACGAAGCCGTCGGCATCCACGCCGCGCACCGGCTCGCCGTGGTTGTAGCCGTAGGTCACCAGCACCACGGGGCAGGCCGCCGCACGCGCGGCGCGCGCATCGTTGCTCGAGTCACCGATCATCAACGTTCGCGCGGGCGCCGTGCCCATCGCCTCGCAGGTCTTCAGCAACGGCAGCGGATCGGGCTTCTTGCGCTCGAAGGCATCGCCGCCGAACACCAGCTCGAAGAAGCCGTCGAGCCCCTTGTCGGCCAGCAGCGGCTTGGCGAACGAGGTCGGCTTGTTGGTGAGGCACGCCAGCCGCAGGCCCTGCGCACGCAGTGCCTTCAGCCCCTCGGCCACGCCGGGGTACACCGCCGAGTGCCGTCCGTTGATGGCGAGGTAGTGATGCTGGTAGCGCTCCCAGGCGCGGTCGAAAAGCGCACGGGCCTTCGCGCCGGCCTCATTGGCATCGGCAATGGCCGGCGCCATCACATGCACGAGCGCCGAATGGATCAGGTGCTCCGAGCCCTTGCCCACCATGGTCTCGATGGCGGAGGGCGCCACGTGCGGAAGCGAGAGGTCGTCGAGCATGCGGTTGAGCGAAGCGGCGAAGTCGCCCAATGTGTCGACCATGGTGCCGTCGAGGTCGACGATGGCCGCGTCGAAGCGGGTGTGGTCGAGGCGAAAAGAATTCAAGGCAGGCAGACGGGATGGTTGCGGAATCGCCCGACACTTTACAGAGCATCGGCACCCCCGCCCGCCTTGGACACAGGGCGCCCTTTCAAAGTGTTTCAAAACCGTAGTTGCCATGCCCCGGAAACTTTTCGGGGCCTTTCGGACACCTATGCACCATTGTTTGCAAAACCCAACACCGAGGAACACTCCATGCGTCTCACGACGAAGGGCGGCTTCGCCTTGACGGCCATGATCGATGTCGCGATGCGCGAGCAGGACGGCCCCGTGCCACTGGCATCGATCAGCAGGCGCCAGCACATTGCCCGCTCGTCGCTCGAACTGCTGTTCAGCAAGCTGCGCCAGCACGCGCTGATCAAGGCGACACGCGGACCGGGCGGCGGCTACACACTGACGCGCAGGGCGTCCGAAATCACGGTGGCGGACATCCTCGCCTCGGTCGACGGCCAACCGCTGTCCGACGCGGAAGACTCGTCGAAGAAGGGCGAGGCCGGCGGCAAGGGCTGCTATTCCACCGAGGCGCTGTGGGCCTCCGCCAAGCACCACGTGATGGAGTTCCTGGGCTCGGTGACGCTGCAGAGCCTGGTCGAAGACCAACTGGCCAAGGGCGTGCGCGTGGAGCACGAACCCTCGCAGCAGAAGAAGAAGGAAGCTCCGCTGAGCCCCGCCGCATTGCCGCTGCGCGTGAACGCACCCAACTCGGTGTTCGCGTGGAACGGCGTCTTCGCCAAGCGCTGAAGAAAAACAGACACATCCCCTCGCCGACGATGCCCCGCTGGCTCCTCGCTGTGCTGCTCGTGTTCGCACTGGGCTGCCAAAGCTTTGCCGCGCTGGCCAAGCCGCACGACGCGGCGATGGCGCCAGTCATCGCCGGGCTTCATCTGTCGAGCCCCAATTGCGAGGCACCGGCCGGGCCGTTCACCACGCTGGAAGAACGCTCGCCGGCCACCGAGCTAGCGCCGGACCTCTCCGAAATCTGCGGACTGCGCAACGCCACGCTGCGCCATGCCGCGTGGCGTGACGCGCCACCGCCGCAGGACATGCACACGCCGGCATCCCGCGTGCCACGGGTTCCCTTGAAGCCGCCGCGCATGCACGACATCGCCGCCTAGGCGATGGATGGCGCGGGCCAGCTCGCGTCATTCCCTCCTCTTCTTCCCACGATTCCTCGAAATCCGCGACGCGCGGGCCGCTGTGCCCGCACGTCGCGTTCGTCGTCGTCCCGCGCGGCCATGGCCGGCGCGGGGCATCCAACCACATTCACCCGATCGACTCCTGTCATGAACGAACTCACCTGGGCCATCTTCGGCGCCTGCCTTCTGCTGCTTTACCTGGCCTGGCGCGAACGCCTCGTCTCCAACCACCGCGATGCCGGCCTGCTCGCCGGCGTGGCGGCCTGCGCGGGCGTGGCCGGCATCGTCTCGCTGGTGGTGTGAAGGCGCCCGTGGCCACAAGGCGGCGGCGCTGGATCGCCGCCGGGCTCGCCGTCGCGGCGACAGCGGGCGCCTGCACCGACGGCTACCCCACCAAGGACGCGCCCGCCGCCCGTGACATGAGCGCTGCGGAGCACATCCATGCGCTCAACGGCATGCTGGGACACGAGACGCGCAGCGTGGATGCAAGGCTGACGCTCGCGACGCCCTGCATCCTGCGCCTCGCGACCACCGCGCCCGGCGAGCGCGAGGCCACCGCCTCGCTGCGGCTGGAGACGCTTCACATCGCGTTCTCCGTGGACGAGCGCTACCGGGTCAGCCTGGCCCCGGCCGCCAACCTGCCCGCCGCGCGCGACCACCGTTTCGTGGTGGACGGCTGGCAGGACGCGGTCGCCTTCCGCTCGCACCTGCAGCAGCTGCAGATGGCCTGCGTGGCGTCGAAAGACTGAGGCTCAGCTTTTTTCCACCGCGCATTGCGGGTTTCGGCCGCTCGTTCGGCAACCGGATGAACACCTTCGACTTGCCGGAGGTGCCATCCGGAGATTGCCTTGGTTTTTCTTCCCGCACACCACCGCGCGGCCTGCGTCCGCCTTTCAGACATCGCGCTCACGCTGCTCGCCATCCTTGCGATCGGCGCACTGGTTCCCGCCTGCGGGGGCAACAGGGACAGCGTCAGCAGCAAGAGCAACGCCGCCGCCCGGCAGCCGGCACAGGAGGTTCGGGAAGCCTCGCCGCCAGCCAGGCCGGCCCAGCGCGACTGCACCGTCACCTTCGAGGGCGACTCGATCCTCCACGGCGGCTATGCCGCCGACCAGCGCTTCGACGAACCGCCCGCCGCGATGCTCAAGCGCCTGCGCCCCGCCTACACGGTGATCGACAACAGCGAGTCGGGCTCCACTGCCACCCGGCGCGCGCCCGCGTTCTCCACGGCGCCGCTGACCACGCACTTCGTGGTGCTGCAGCACGGCATCAACGACGCGATGTCCGGCCAGCCCTACGAGCCAGCGCTGCGCCGGATGGTCGCGCACGTGCAGGCCGAGGGGCGCACACCGGTCATCACCGGCCTCAGCCGGCAGACGCACACCGCGACGGGCAGGGACGCGGCCGACGCCGTCGCCCGCAAGGTGGCCGCCGAGACCGGCGCGCTCTTCGCCGACTGGGGCGCCGTGTCCTTCAAGCCCGCCGAGATGGCCGACGTGCTGCACCCCGCGCCGGCCTACAGCGAGCGTCTGGTGGCGCGCATCGTGACCATGCTGGACAAGGCCGCGCCCGAGTGCAGGGGCTGACATCCGCTCTTTCTTCGGCTCGCCGTTGCGGGTTTTGCGGCCTCGTTCGGCAAGAAGGTGCATCCCCCCGGAACCGAAAGAGGAACCGCCTCCCCATGCTTCAGATCCAGAACATCCGTCACCGCCTCCACGCACCGTCGCCTGCATCGCGCAGCCGGGAGACCGCCCGATGAGCACCGGCAGCCTGGGCCTCGTGGTGGCCGCTTTCTTCGCGCTCGGCGCAGCATGGCTCACCGGCAAGGCGATCACGACGCGCACCGCGGGCTCGCCGACGGCCCAGCTCGCCGCCCGGCAGGAAGCCGCCGCCGCGCGCGAACGCATCGACCTGCGGCAGCCGCTGCGCGCGCTCGCCACCACCCACGGCACGACGCTGGCGCAGCGCGGCATCGGGCTCGATTTCGCCGTGCCGGACACCCCCTTGACGGTGGCCGCCATCCCCGGCGACCTGCCACGGCTCATGGCGCACATCGCCGACGCGGCCGCCACGGCCCTGCCGCAGGGCGCGACGCTGCATGTGCTGGCGCGCGCGCAGGGGCACCAGGCCGTGGTGAGCCTGCGCGAGGCCGACGCGGCTCCCCGTCTCTCGCAGGCCTTCGAGACCGGCATCGGCCGCCCCGCGTCGCCGCTGGCCCATGCCTGCCAGGCCATCGCCGCGCGCCACGGTGCGCGCATCTACACCGCGCCCTCGCCGCTTGGCGATGGCTGCCTCACGCTGCGGTTTCCGCTTTACGGCGTACGGGCCGCGCGGGCGCCGAAGGGGCTGCTTTGATGGCCACGCGGCGACTCGTCGACGGCTGCTGCCTCGGCGCGGCGGTGGCCGGCCTCGCGCTCTCGGTCGGCTTCGGCCGCTGCGAGCAGGGCCGCGCCGGCACGATGGCCCTGTCCACGCTCGCGCCCATCATGCAGACCCGGGGCCACGGGCTTCCGACCGGATGCCCCGCCAGGGCGGCGTGCCGTTCGCAAGCGCCTACGCAGTGAGATAGATTCATGCCTGCCGCACTCGCCGCGTTCCCGAACGACTTTTCCTCGCCCTCCTCCATGCCGGACGACCGTCCTCCCTCGCGCAGCGTGGAAAGCCTCTACGGCGACCATCACGGCTGGCTGCTCGGCTGGCTGCGCCGCAAGCTGGGCCACCCGGGCGACGCCGCCGACCTGGCGCAGGACACCTTCCTGCGCGTGCTGGGCCGCCCGCGCGAGATCGACGAAGTCCGCGAGCCCCGCGCCTGGCTCACCACCATCGCACACGGCCTTGTGGTCGACCATGTGCGCCGCCGCACGCTGGAGCGCGCCTGCCTGGAGGCGATCGCCGCGCTGCCCGAGCCGCAGGCGCCCTCACCCGAGGCGCAGATGCTGCTGGTCGAATCGCTGGTGCGCATCGACGCGATGCTCGACGGGCTGCCGTCGAAGGCGCGCAGCGCCTTTTTGCTCTCGCGGCTCGACGGCCTCGGCTATGCCGAGATCGCGCAGCGCCTCGATGTGAGCCTGAGCTCCGTAGAAAAATACATGGCCACCGCCATCCGTCACTGCCTGGCGCTGAAATGATGAAACTCCCCCAGGCTTCGCGCACTTCGTGTCGCTTCTCCTCCCCCATCACCGGGGGCAACACCGGCGGCCCGGCAAAGCCGGTTCCGCGGTGTTCCTGGCTTTGGCCGAGGCTATTTCGTGCGACCGGGATCACGGGAAGTGCGCAGAGCCATCCAGAATGAAAGCAGCATTTCCTTCCACCCCGCCAACCGGCGACGGCACGGCCACGGCCGCCGAGCTGCTCGACCAGGCCATCGCCTGGGCCGTGCGGCTGGGCTCCGGCAGCGCCGACGAGAAAACCCATGACGAATGCGGCGCATGGCGCGCCGCCCATCCCTCGCACGAACAGGCCTGGCAGCAGGTGCAGGCCGTGGAAGACACCTTCCGCCAGGTGCCGCGCATGGGCGAGGCCGGCGGTGCGCTGGCGCACGGCGCGCTGCAGGCGGCCACTCGCCTGCGGGCGCAGCAGGGCCGGCGCCGCGCGCTCGGGGTTCTCGGCGTGATGGGGCTGGCCGTCACGGGCGGCATGGTCGGCCTCTTCGTCTGGCGCGAGCAGCCGTGGGAGAGCCGCACCGGCTACGCCACCGCCGTGGGCGAGCGCAAGCGCGTGACGCTGGCCGACGGCACCGAGCTGAACCTCAACACCGGCTCCGAGGTGCAGGTGATCTTCTCGCCGCGCAACCGGCGCATCGTGCTGCGGCGCGGCGAGCTCTTCGTGCGCACCGGCGCGGACGACGGCTCGCTGCTCGGCCACCGCCCCTTCTGGGTCGAGACGCCGCATGCGCGCTTCGAGGCGCTGGGCACTCGCTTCGGCGTGCGCGAGCAGGACGACCAGACGCGGCTGTCGATGGCCGAGGGCCGCGTGGCCATCCACACCGCCGGCGACGCGCAGCAGCCGGTGGTCGCGCAGGCCGGCGAAGGCTACGTCGTGCGCCGCGGCAACGGCGGCACGGCACAACCGCCCCAGCGCATCGTGGACCGCAGCTTCGAGCCCGACGCCTGGACCGACGGCGCGCTGGTGGCCCGGCAGATGAGGCTCGATGCCTTCATCGCCGAGCTGGCGCGCTACCACGCCACACCGCTGCTCTGCGACGCGGATGCGGCATCGCTGCGCGTGTCGGGCGTCTTCCAGCTCAGCGGCCCCGATCCCGTCGGCCGCGCGCTCGAGGCGCTGGTACGCACACTGCCGGTCAGGCTCGACCGCGGCACTGGAGGCACATTGACTGTCGCGCGACGTTGAGACGCCTTTCTCCGGACCGCCATCCCGGGTTCTGGCGGTTCCGGCAGACCAGGCCCACCCTGCTTTCCGCGCTGCTGCTGGGCATCGCGGCGGGATGGGCTGCGCCCATGAATTCCGCGCGCGCGCAGGCGCAGCCGGCGGATGCCCCGACGCGCGCCAGTTTCCACGTTCCGGCCGGCGCGCTCGAGGACGCGCTCAGCAGCTTCGCGCGCCAGGCCGGCATCACGCTCTCCTTCGATCCGGCTCTGGTGCGCGGCAAGAACGTCGCCGCCATCCAGGGCCAGCGCACCGTGGCCGAAGGCCTGGCCGAGCTGCTTTCCCCGCACCGGCTGGAGGCCGTGCCCGGCGCCAGCGGCGCCTACGCGGTGCGACAGGCCGCCGCTGTCACCGGTGCCAATGCCATCCTGCCCATGCTCACCGTCACCGCGCCGGGCGAGCGCGCCGACGGCCAGGTCGACGGCTATGTGGCGCAGCGCAGCGCCACCGCCACGCGCACCGACACGCCGCTGCTGGAAACCCCGCGCGCCGTCACCGTGGTCACGCGCGCGCAGATGGACGACCAGGCCGTGCACACCGTGGAACAGTCGCTGCGCTATTCGGCCGGCGTGCTCACCGAGGTCGCCGGCTACGACACGCGTTTTGCCTCGCTCACGGTGCGCGGCTTCGCGCCGGCCGAGTACCTCGACGGCTTCAAGCTGCCCACCAACAGCTTCGCCACGCGCTGGCTGGTGGAGCCGCAGGCGCTGGAGCGCGTCGAGCTGCTGAAGGGGCCGGGGGCGGTGTACGACCCGTCGGCGCCGGGCGGCGCCATCAACATGGTGTCCAAGCGGCCCTCGGCGGAAGCAGTGCGCGAGGTGAGCGTCTCGGTGGGCAATCGCAACCGCCGCCAGGGCAGCTTCGACATCGGCGGTGCGATGAACGCCGACGGCAGCCTGCTTTTCAGGCTCAACGGCGTGCTGCGCAACAGCGACGGCCAGACCGACTACTCGCGTGACGACCGCAGCTTCATCGCGCCATCGCTGACGTGGATGCCATCCGCGCGCACCAAGGTCACGCTGATGGCGGAGGTCACGCGCGACCGCACCACGCCCAAGAGCATCTGGCCCCAGGGCGCGCTCATCACGCCCAACCCCTGGGGCAGCATTCCGCGCGAGCGCTACATCGGCGAGCCCGGCTACGACCGCTACAACCGCGACGCGTTCTCGCTCACCTACCTGTTCGAACACCAGCTGAGCGACAACTGGACGCTGCGGCAGAACGCGCGCCACGCCAGGCTCGACATCCACTACCGGCAGGTCTACGGCACCGGCTTCCAGAGTGACCAGCGCACGCTCGACCGCATGGTGATGCGGGTCGACGAAAAAAATCGCACCAGCACGCTCGACACCCAGGTGGAAGGCCGCTTCAGCACAGGCTCCGTGTCGCACACGCTGCTGATGGGCATGGAATACCAGCGGCAGGCCAGCTGGCAGCAAGGCGGCATCGGCCCGGCGCCCTCCATCGACGCCTTCGCGCCGGTGTATGGCCAGCCGGTGTCCGGCCCGCCCGTGAACGGGCTGGGCGACAACAGCATCACGCAGCGCGGCTTCTACGTTCAGGACCAGATGCGCAAGGGGCCGTGGTCGCTGGGACTCACGGTGCGGCAGGACCGCGCGCGCAGCAGCGTCAGCCGGCTGGTGACCTCCTCCTTCGGCATCGACACCAACACCAAGACCACCTACAACGCGGGCCTGCTGTACCTGGCGCCGAACGGGCTGGCGCCCTACTTCAGCTACGCGACCTCGTTCACGCCGCTGCCGGGCGCCATCCCCAACGGCACCCCGCTGAAGCCAGAGCTCGGCCGCCAGTTCGAGGCGGGCCTGAAGTACCGGCCACCCGGCATCGACGCGCTCTTCACCGTATCGGTCTTCGACCTGCGCAAGAACAACTCGCCCACCTTCGACCCCTTCGTGATCGGCCCGGTCTCGCAGATCGGAGAGGTGCGCACGCGCGGCCCCGAATTCGAGGCGCGCGCCGCGCTCACGAAACAGCTCAAGCTGGTGGCCAGCTACACGCTGCTCGACGCCAAGGTCACCCAAAGCCTGAACCCGGCGGAGATAGGCAAGCAGCCGCTGAACACGGCGCGCCAGACCGCCTCGCTGTGGCTCGACTACCGCTTCGGCAGCCCCGCGCTGCAGGGCTGGAGCGTGGGCGGCGGCATACGCCACGTCGGCAAGGTGCCGGCCAGCACCGACAACAGCAGCTACAACCCGCCCTACACGCTGGTGGACGCGGCGCTGCGCTACGAGCAGGGCCCCTACAGCTTCGCGCTGAACGCAACCAACCTCACCGACAGGAGCTACGTCGCGGGCAACGGGCAGTACTTCGGCCAGAGGCGCGCGGTGCAGGCGAAGTTCAGCTACCGCTGGTAGCAACGGCCGCGGCTCGCCGCTCCCTTGTTGCGTTCGCAACGCTGAATTGCTTGCGGGAAAGCACAGGCGCCGCTCAGGCCTGCTGCGCCTCGGTCAGCGCCTGGGCGGCCACCACCGCCTCGGTGCGGTTGCGCACGTTGAGCGCACGGAAGATTGCCGCCAGGTGGATCTTCACGGTGCCCTCGCTGATGCCCAGGCTGCGCCCGATCAGCTTGTTGGGCTTGCCCTGCGACAGCAGCTGCAGCACCTCGACCTGCCGCTCGGTGAGCACGCTGCGCAGGTGCTCCAGCGTCTGCGTGCCGCCACTGCCACCGTTGCCGCCGCCGCCGCGCACGAGCGTCTCGGTGCCGGCCTGCTGGGCCATGCCGGCCACGATGCCCGGAGGCACGGCCGTCAGCATCATCGGCGGCACGTACACGCCGCCAGCCAGCACCAGCCGCACGGCCGAGAGCATCACGTCGGGGGAGTAGGCCTTGGGTATGAATCCGAGCACGCCGCGCTCGAGCGCACTGCGCATGATGGCCGGGTCTTCGTAGCCCGACAGCACGATCACCGGCACGGCCGGGTGGCGCTGTCGGATCTTGTCGATGTGGGCCTGACCATCGGCACCGGGCATGTTGAGGTCGATCAGGGCCAGGTCGAGGTCGTCGGTGGCTCCGGCAAGCAATTCGTCGACGCTCATCGCCAGGACGAATTCGATGCCGGGCTCCAGCTCCGACAGCTTGGCTTTGACCGCCTCGATGACGAGCCGGTGGTCGTCGGCGATCAGTATTTTCATGATGTCTTTTCCCCGTATCCCAGCGTGCAAGGCACGGCAGACGCTGAAGATACCGGCGAAATCCCCGCGCAGCAAGGCCGGCGGCCCCACCAACGGCATAGACCCCAAGCGGTATGGCGCCCGTCGCAAGCCCTTTGAAAGAATGGCTGCCTACTCGAAGGAACCGGGGACATGGGCATGTGCCATCGCTGCAGACGCCGGTGCAAGGCATCCTTCGCAACGCATGAATGAGCGGGCCCGCCGATGGCCCGCCTTCTCGACTGTTTCTCCAGCTTCATCTCATCCGGCCTCGCGCTGGATGCGTCCGTCGCGTCCGGCGCGCCCCTGCTGCCGCACGATGCGGCGCAGCAACAGGCCCGCCAGCAGCTGGACGCGGCACGCGCCGCCGCCGAGGCCGCCGGCACGCCCGCCGCACAGATCGAGTCTGCCTCCTTCGCGATGGTGGCCTGGATCGACGAGATCCTCGCGCGCCACCCCGATGCCGCCGGTGCAACAGGCACCGCGTCCCCCTGCAGGTGCAGCTCTTCAACTCCAACAACGCGCACAGCGAGTTCTTCCACCACCTCTCGGCCCTGGGCGCGGGCGACGACGCGGTGCGCGAGGTGTACTGGCACGCGCTGGCGCTCGGCTTCAAGGGCCAGTACTACTTCGAGGAGGGCGACCAGGGCGAACTGGGCAAGCTGAAGGACCTGCACGGCCGCCAGCTGCTGCTGCGCCCGCTGTCGACGGGCAGCCTGCTGCAGGAACACATCACGCCGCAGCCCTACGAGGTGCCCGACCCGCGCGGCCCCAACGACACGCGCCGGCGCGACCGCACCCTGCTGCTGGGCGCCGCCGCCCTGGCCTTCGCCCTGCCGCTGCTGTACATGCTGTGGCTGTGGTCCAGCGGCCCGCCCGCGGCCGCCACCGGCCTGGCCCAGCGCATCGAGCAGCACCTGCAGACCTTCGCCTGCGCCGACCTCACGGCAAGTGTCGACCACGAGGGCCGCACGCGGGTCACCGGCTTCGTCTCGTTGCCCGGCGACCTGCCTCGCGTCGAGCACGAGGTGAGCGCACTGCCCGGCGTGAAGGCGCCGCGCTTCGACATCGGCCTGCGCGTATGGCCTCACTGCGAGGTGTTCGCCATTCTCAAGCCCTATCAGATGCGCAACGCCGAAAAGGCCTACGGGCTGGACGTGAGCGCACCCTCGGCCCGCGACGGCCGGCTGCGCGAGGGCGACAACGTGCGCGTGCAGATCACCGCGCCGCGCCACGACAGCTACATCTGGATCGACTACTACACGGTGGACGGCTCGGTCATGCATCTCAACGCCGGGCAGATGCCCACGCGACTGCACGCAGGCGAGCTCCTGGAGATAGGCCGCGACATCCCTTCGAGCTGGCTGGTGAGCCCGCCCTTCGGCAGCGTGCTGATCACGGTGCTTTCGTCGCCCACGCCCTTCACCGAAACCGCCGACAGGCCGCCCTTCGAGCTCGCCTCCGCCTACCTGCTGCGGCTGCGCGAGTCGCTCGCGGCCAGCAAGAACAGCGACCGGCTGATCGCCGACTTCGTCTTCCTGGAGACTGTCTCGCGATGACCGGCCTGCTGTTGTCGCCCGCCCACCGCTTCTGGCTGCTGCTGACGCTGTGCCTGCTGGGCTTCGGCCTGCTGTGCGCAGTGGTGCGCGACGCGGGCCGGGGCGCGCGACGGCGCGGGCTGCGCAAGCGCCTTGCCGCGCTGGACGAGCCGGCGGCCGGTGCCGGCGCAACCGCATTGGCCGTCGACACGCTGAAGGAAAGCATGGCTCAGGCGCAGCAGGCCATGCGCCGCGCACCATGGGCCAGGCCCTCGGTGCCGGTGCCGTGGTTTCTCTTCTTCGGCGATGCATCGGCCAACCTCGCGGGGCTGCTGGCGACCGCGCATGCCGAACGCGCGGACGCCGCATCCGGCGGCGCATGGTGGCACTGGTGGCTGACCCGCCGGCTGGTGGCCGTCGAGATCGATGCGGGCGCGGTCGGCGACATGGCGAACACGCCGCGGCTGCGCAGCCTGTGGCTGCATTCGCTGCTCGCGCTGGCCGAGCGGCGCGACCGCCTGCCGCTCAACGGCCTTGTAGTGGGCGTGGCGGCCAGCGACCTGCTGGATGCCGACCCCACGGAGCTGAAGTCGCTCGCCGCGCGAACGCGCCGCCTACTCGGTGAAGCCAGCGACGGCCTGCGGCTGCAGATGCCCACCTACCTCGTCGTGACCGGGCTCGAAAAGCTCGCAGGCTATGCCACCCTGCGCGGCGCGCTGCCGCCCGAAGTGCTTGCACAGGCGCTGGGACACAGGCTGACCGACCCTTCCGCCTTCATCGAGACACCGGCGGGCGAGCGGCTGGACGCCGTGTTCGAGCCCATCGCGCAGCAGCTGCACGCGCTGCGCATGTCGCTGCTGCGCGAGCAGCCCGGCCCCACCGGCCGGCTCGCCATTCATGAGTTCGTGGAGGCTGTGCGTGCCCTGCAGCCCGGGCTGCGCCAGTTCGCGCAGGTACTGTTCGAGAACCAGGGCAAGGGTCCGCGCGCGCCGCGCTGGCGCGGCTTCTATCTCACGGCATCCGCGTCGGACGCGGCCGGCGGCGCCTTCGTGCACGACCTGTTCGAGCACTTCCTTCCCGTCGACCAGCCTCTGGTGCGGCCGGGAAGGCCGTCATGAACAAGAGAGCACGGACTACTTGGCGTCCACGCGCATCGCGCGCGCGCCGAAGTTCACGTCCAGCGACTGCGCCTTGCCGGTGACCACCGGGCGCACCTCGCGCCAGCGTGCGCGGTCGAGGTCGCGATAGGCCGCCATCACGCCCATGGACTTCGCATCGGGCGGCAGGTTGAAGTCCAGCTTCTTCGTCTCGCCGGGCCGCAGCAGCACTTCTTCGCGCTGAACGAGCTCGGCGCCGAGCGTGGCCTGGTCCTTCTCGAACAGAGAGAAGAAGTCGGAGCCTTCGAAAGGGCCGGGCGACTTCAGTGCATACACGCGCACCGTGAGCGGAGATGCGCGGCCGCGTGCATCGGGGTTGGCGTCTGCGCCCGCCGTGAGCGTGACGGCCACCGTGGTGACCACCGGCTTCGCCGCGCAGCCCGCAAGCAGAAGACCCGCTCCAGCAAGGCCAAGGATCGCGATGCGGCGCCGCGTTGCCGCGCCGAGGAAGCCTTCATAGGACGAATGGTGTGTACCCAGCGTGCGCATGCTATTCCCTTCGTTGCATTGACCGGTCAAGACGCATCTTTGATTATCACCAGCGAACTCCGATAGGCAACATGCTGAACAACGAACTCGCTGCAACACTGCTCGCGCCCATCGGCGATGCATCGCCGTGCGGCGACGATCTCGAGTACGACGCGGACTTCATGGCGCTGGTCGCGCAAGCGCAGGGCAAGCCCGAGCAGCAGTTCGGCGACACGGTGATCCCCGCGGTCGAGCCCGAGTGGCGCGAGGTGGGCGAGAAGGCCGAGAACATCCTGCGGCGCAGCAAGGACGTGCGCGCCGCCGTGCTGCTGCTGCGCGCCTCCACCCGCCTGCAGGGCGTGGAAGGCTTCGCCGCCGGCCTGCGGCTGCTCAACGGATTGCTCGACACCTTCTGGGACGGCATACATCCAAAGCTGGATGCCGACGACGACAACGACCCGACGATGCGCCTGAACGCGCTCGCGCCGCTGACCGACGAGACCATGGGCCTGCGCGACCTCTACGAGGCGCAGGTCGGCATCGCGCGCGGCGTGGGGCCGATCCGCGTACGCGACATTGCCATCGCGCACAACGCGCTCACCGCCGTGGGCGGCGAAGCCGGCTACTCGATGGCGCAGGTGCAGGGCGGGCTGGAGGCCATCCAGTCCGAGCGGCCCGATGCCATCCAGGCCGCGCTGGGCGTGCCCGCGCTGGTGGAGCAGCTGAAGAAGCTCATCTCCGAGCGCACCGGCCGCGCCGACGCCTTCGACCTCGACCCGCTGCGCGCCATCGCGCGCGTGCTGCAGAAGGCCTGCGCCTCGGCCAGCGGCTCGCCGGCCGATGCGGCCGCCGCGCAGGACTCCGGCGACGCCGCCGACACGCAGGCCAGCGGCGCGGCAGCCGCCCGACCCGCCGCCGCGCGCGGCGAAATACAGAGCCGGCAGGACGCCGTGCAGATGCTCGACCGCGTGATCCGCTATCTGGAGCAGGCCGAGCCGGGCAACCCGGCGCCGCTGCTGATCGAGCGCGCCAAGAAGCTCATCGGCGTGAGCTTTCTCGAAATCATGGCCAACCTCGCGCCGAACGCGATGGACACCATCGAAACGGTCACGGGCCGCCGCCCGTCCGAATAAGCCCCGACCACCACACCGCATCCGTCCCCATTCACACCCGCAAGGAGCATCTCCATGGCCAAGAGCAGTCAGAAATTCATCGCCCGCAACCGGGCGCCCCGGGTCCAGATCGAGTACGACGTAGAGCTCTACGGGGCGGAGAAGAAGGTGCAGCTGCCCTTCGTCATGGGCGTGCTGGCGGACCTCTCCGGCAAGCCGGCCGACCCGCTCGCGCCGGTGGCCGATCGCAAGTTCCTGGAGATCGACGTCGACAACTTCGACTCGCGCATGAAGGCCATGAAGCCGCGCGCGGCCTTCGCGGTGGAGAACTCGCTCACCGGCGAAGGCGACCTGAAGGTGGAGCTCACCTTCGAGAACATGGAAGACTTTTCGCCCGCCGCGGTGGCGCGCAAGGTCGGCGCGCTCAACAAGCTGCTCGAGGCACGCACGCAGCTTTCGAACCTCGTCACCTACATGGACGGCAAGGGCGGCGCGGAAGAACTGCTGGCCAAGGTGCTGGAAGACCCGGCCCTGCTGCAGACGCTGGCCGCGAGCAAGAAACCCGAGGACGGCAGCGCACCCGCCGCCTGAGCCGCCCGACAACCATCCGAGCACACGAGGAGTAGATCACCATGGCCGAAGCACTCGAACAGAGCGCGCTGAAAGATGTCGCGTACGCGGGCAGCGACTTTTCATCGCTGCTGCAGAAGGAATTCAAGCCCCGCAGCGACGAAGCCAAGAGCGCCGTCGAAGCCGCCGTGCTCACGCTGGCGCAGCAGGCGCTGGCCAACAGCACCGTCATCGGCAAGGACGTGACCAAGTCGATCCAGGCCATGATCGCCGCGATCGACGCCAAGCTGACCGACCAGGTCAACAAGATCATCCATCACCCCGACTACCAGAAGCTCGAGAGTGCGTGGCGTGGCCTGCACTACATGGTGAACAACACCGAGACCGACGAGAACCTCAAGATCCGGGTGATGGACATCTCCAAGCAGGAGCTGGCCAAGAACCTGCGCAAGTTCAAGGGCGCGGCGTGGGACCAGAGCCCGATGTTCAAGAAGATCTACGAGCAGGAATACGGCCAGTTCGGCGGCGAGCCCTTCGGCGCGCTGGTGGGCGACTACCACTTCGACCAGAGCCCGCCCGACGTCGAGCTGCTCGGCGAGATGGCCAAGATCGCCGCATCGGCGCACGCGCCCTTCATCACCGGCGCCAGCCCCAACCTGATGCAGATGGAGTCGTGGCAGGAGCTCGCGAACCCGCGCGACCTGACCAAGATCTTCTCCACGCCCGAGTACGCAGGCTGGCGCAGCCTGCGCGAGTCGGACGACTCGAAGTACATCGGCCTGTGCATGCCGCGCTTCCTTGCGCGCACGCCCTACGGCGCCAACACCAACCCGGTGGAGGAGTTCGACTTCGAGGAAGACACCGCCGGTGCCGACCACAACAAGTACGCCTGGGCCAACGCGGCCTACGCGATGGCGACCAACATCAACCGCTCGTACAAGCTCTACGGCTGGGGCTCGCGCATCCGCGGCATCGAGTCGGGCGGCGCGGTGGAGAACCTGCCGCTGCACACCTTCCCGAGCGACGACGGCGGCGTGGACCAGAAGTGCCCCACCGAGATCGCCATCAGCGACCGCCGCGAGGCCGAGCTGTCGAAGGCGGGACTGCTGTCGATGATCCACCGCAAGAACTCCGACTTCGCGGCCTTCATCGGCGCCCAGTCGCTGAACAAGCCCGCCGAGTACGACGACCCCGACGCCACCGCCAACGCCAACCTGGCGGCTCGCCTGCCCTACCTCTTTGCCTGCAACCGCTTCGCGCACTACCTGAAGTGCATCGTGCGGGACAAGATCGGCAGCTTCAAGGAGCGCGAGGACATGCAGCGCTGGCTCAACAAGTGGATCATGAACTACGTGGACGGCGACCCCGCCAACTCCTCGGAGATCACCAAGGCCCAGAAGCCGCTGGCCGCCGCCGAGGTGGTCGTCGAGGAAGTGGAAGGCAACCCGGGCTACTACACCTCCAAGTTCTTCCTGCGCCCGCACTACCAGCTCGAAGGCCTCACGGTCTCGCTGCGCCTGGTGTCGAAGCTGCCTTCGACCAAGGGCGGCGCCTGAGGCGGTAACGCGGAAAGACGCGAAGAAAAAGAAGAAAAGAAAGCACGGGACGGGTCGGTTTTTTCTTGAAATTCCCGATCCCGTTTCGTTCTATCCACAGCTGCCGGGGACCGGCCCCGCCGACAAGCCACCGGCAGCACAGGCATCCATCTCGATCATCAACAGCAACTGCCCGAACGCAATCGGGTTCCAAGGAGTAGGAACATGTCTTCTGACTTTCACATCAAGCTCGACGGCGTCAAGGGCGAGTCTTCCCACAAGGACCACAAGGACGAGATCGAGATCTCGTCGTGGACCTGGAACGTGAGCAATGCCTCGGGCGCGGGCTCCGGCGGCGGCTCGGGCAAGGGCAAGGCCACGCCGGGCGAGTTCCACTTCACGCACGTCTACGACAAGGCCTCCCCGGTGCTGGCCAAGAACTGCGTGAGCGGCAAGCATTTCAAGGACCTGGTCCTGACCTGCCGCAAGTCGGGCGAGGGCCAGCAGGAGTACCTGAAAGTCACGCTCAAGGAAGTCTTCATCTCCATGGTCGGCCCCGGCGGCGCGCAGGGCGGCGACGTGCAGGAACAGGTGTCGTGCTCGTTCAAGGACATCGAGTTCGCCTACAAGGCCCAGGATGACAAGGGCGCGGCCGGCGGCGAAGTCAAGTTCGGCTGGAACGTCGCAACCACCGAGACCCGCTGACGGACGACGGACCCGCGGGGCACGGCATCGGGCGCGCCAGTGCCCGATGCGGTTTCCACGCGTCCTCACCGGAGCAATGCAATGGCATTCAGCACCCCACTCATCGGCACCAGCGGCGCGCTGCTCACCGCCTACAACATCGACTGGTCGGTCGGCCGGATCGGCTCCAACACACGTGAAGACGTGATGCTGGTGCAGGCGCTGTTCAAGATCTTCTACTACGAGCTGATGGGCTTCAACCACGACCTGGACCCGCCCCCGGGCCAGACCGAGGTGATCGTCGTGGACGGCTACTACGGGCCGGTCACGCAGAAGCACATCACGCACTTCCAGACGCAGGCGATCGCGCTGGGACAGAAAGTGCTGCCCGACGGCATCTTCGATCCCTTCCGCGAGCCCGGCGCCTCCAGCACGCTGAGCAAGACGCGCTACGCGCTCGACCTGCTCAACAACGGCTGCGCCAACTGCTGCAAGGAACAGGGCATCGACAACTACACCAACCTGCCCAATCGCAGCGACATGCCGGCGCAGCTGCGCAACGCGCTGAAGAAGGTGAAGAAGACGGCGAACAAGTACACCTACGTCGCGCCGCAGACCGTTCCGACCACGGGCGGAGCCTGAACGGACGGGCTGGTTCGGATCGAACGACAAGGGCCCGGAGCGATCGCTCCGGGCCCTTTCTCTTTCCCTTCTGCGTCTTTCCCTGCCCTGAGACGGGAGACTCAGGAATCCGTCGACGCGACGTTCTCAGGCATCAGCCGCGTCACGTCGTCGCCATCGTCCTCGATCACCCACAGCGTGAGCGCCGTGTAGTTGTCATGGCCCGGCTTGGCGTTGGCCTTGACCTGCAGGTCGATCAGCTCCGTCCACTGGCTGGGCGTGCGCGAGGCGTGCAGCGTGTCGATCAGGCACTCGTCGCCCAGCGGCTCCCACACGCCGTCGCTGCACAGCAGCAGCACGTCGCCCGGCAGCAGGCGCATGCGCTGCGACACCGCGATGTCGGGCGCCTCCTCGATCGAGCCCAGCGCCGACAGCAGCATGTTGCGCTGCGGATGCAGCCGCGCCCCCTCCTCGTCGAGCATGCCGCCGGCCACCATCTGCTGCACCAGGCTGTGATCGGTGGTGCGCGCAACGATGGCGCCGCCACGGAACAGGTAGGCGCGGCTGTCGCCGCTGTGCACCCAGGCGAGCGCCTGGCTTTCGAGGTCGATGGCCGCGAACACGATGGTCGAGCGCATGCCCGCGAGCTTGCCGCCCTCGGCCTGGCGCGCCACCACGTCGAGGTTGGCCTGCTCCACCAGGCTGCGCAGCGTGGTCTCGTCCAGTCCCGGCGCGGCCGAGAAGCCGCCCAGCATGCTGGCCCGCGCGGTGGCCGCCGCCACGTCGCCGCCGCCATGGCCGCCCGCGCCATCGGCCACCAGGCAGGCGACGTAGCGCTCGTCGTGCCAGTGGCCATGCACGTCCTCGTTGTAAGTGCGGCCTCCCTGCCGGGAGAGCGTGACGATTTCGATTTCCAAGCGGGGTGCCTCGCGATGGCTGATGTTGTTGTGGTGGCTTCGACCGAGGTCGTCGTTCTTCCTGTTCTTGCTTTTTTCTATCTACCTACCTACTGCCCGTCGGACTTCAGGCGCGCCATCTGCTCTTCGTAGGCCTCCAGGAAAGCCTTGCCGAAGAGGCTGTGGAAGTCGTCCTCCGCCTCGCTCGCGATGCCGCCGTAGAGCGACACGAACTGGTCCCACAGCTTGGCCTTGCGGTTGGCGCTGAAGAGCGCGTCGAGCGCCGTCTTCGCGCTGATCTTCTTCTCCAGCTCCGCCGGCTCGAAGCGCGCGATGACATGGGCCAGCGCGGCGCGCATGCCCACCATCACGCCGAACTGATGCGCGCGCAGGTCGTTGAAGGCATCGCGCATCGCGGCCTCGGGCGGCATGAAGCCGCGCACACCGGGGCCCAGCAGATGCGCCAGCGCCACCTCCACCGTGGGCGAGAACTTCAGCGGGTTGTTGGCCTGCGCCGCGATCATCGTCACCTCGGCACGCACCTCGCGCTTGAACTCCTGGCGCGTGAGCAGCAGCTGCAGCGTGCCCTCGGTGGCGCTGCGCAGCATCGAGCCGATGCGCTCCATCAGGCCCGGCGTGAGCATCTCGGGCGGCTGGTGCGTGCTCGCGAGGCCGCGCAGGAAGGCGGCGAGCAACTCGTCGTCGCTGGCCATGCGTTCCGGTGCGGATGCGGTAGGACGTGGAGCCGGTGCAGGCGCGGGAGGCCTCAACGGCTCCAGCGGCCTGCCCGGGCCTTCCGGCCCGCTGATGCGGATCGGCTGGCCGGTCATGTCGTCGAACTGCGCCAGTGCCGGCGGCGCGGGCACGGGTGCGGGCGCCGGGGCCATCACCGGCGCCGGCGGAGGCAGCGGTGCCGGCGGCTCGACGGCCTTCGGCGGCGTGAAGCCGAACTGGTCGATCGGCAGATGGTCAGGCCGCGGCGTGGGCGTGGCCGGCGCCGCCTGCTGCAGGGCCGCGAGCGGATCGGCATTCGACGCGGTGTTCGGCTGCAGCAGCGGATCGGCCAGCGGCGACAGCGCAAGCGGGTCTCCGCCGATGCCGCCACCACCACCGCCCATGCCACCGAACAGATCGTCGATGTTCGCCGCCTTGCCATGCGCGGGCGGCGCGCCCAGATCGGAGAAGTCGTCGAGCGCGCCCATGCCGGCCGAAGGCGTCGACGACGGCGAGGGCCCCAGCAGGTTGGCGAAAGGATCGACCTGCGCAGCCTGCACATTCCGCGAGCCGCTTTCCATCGGATCGGGGAAGAGCAGCGAATCGGGCAGCGCGGCCGCTGGCGACTGGACAGCAGGCTTGGGAGCGGCCGCGGGCGCAGGCGGCGGAGCGAGGCCCGCGAGCAGGTCGGCGAAAGGATCGTCGCTCGACGAAGCCGCCGCCGCGGCAGATGCTCCCGCAGGCGCCCCGAGCACCGTGTTGGGAATGGCCAGCGAAGGCGGCGGCGTTGCAGCAGCGGCCGTCACCCGCACCGTGAGCTCGAAGCTGCCCACCACCAGCCGCGCCCCATCGGTCAGCGCGGCCTCCTTGCCCGAGCCCAGCGACACGCCGTTGCACTGCATCGGGTTGCTGCCCCGGTCGATCACGAAGTACTGCCCGTCGCGGCACAGCACCTGCGCATGCACGCGAGAAACCGTGCGGTCGGGATCGTCGAGCACCAGCGTGTTGGTATCGGCCCGCCCGATGGTGCCGCCATTGGGGCCGAAGTCCGCCGCGATGGACTGCCCCGCCGGAGCGCCTTGCCGGGTGATGACAGCGATATGGATCATGAATCGGCCCCCGAAGGCTCTGTGCCTGAATGCGCCCGAACAAACTCGCAAGGAGTATTCATTCCGTGGGGCATGTTGGCAATCTCGCCTTAAGAGGTATGCCATTGCAGCCAGGCTGCGATGGCGGTGAAGATGAGGGCTATGAGGAGCCAGGTGCGGGTGGCGGGGTCCTTCGAGCCGCCGCGCAGATGTCGCACTTGCCGCGCGCCCGCCGCGATCAGAAAGACGACCGCCAGCGCCGCGAGGATGTATTTCGCCGCCATAGGCGTACTCGCCTCATTCCTCGGGCATCTGGGTCAACCACCGCTCCTGCCTCCAGGCAGGGGCACTGGTTGGAAACAGTTGCGTTCCGGGTCGCAGCAGGCAGAGATACGTCGCCGCTGCTGCCCGTTGGCGCTGGCAGCCTCCACGCAATACACGCAGGCAATGCGACCAGGAAGGCGCCGCCCCCATGAAGCTGCGCTCGCCGGCAACGGGATAGCGCGACGCATTGGCCTCCCACCAGCTCAGCAACCCGACAGGATCCGGCCAAGGCAGGCCTTCGTCTTCGTCCATGGCAACGTCGATGGCCTCTGGGTCGTCTGCGTCAGAAGCTTCCGCGCCTTGCATGGGCTTGATCTCCAGGTTGTTCCACGCCAGATCGATTCCGGTGATGGTCGTAAAGGCTTCACCCGCCAGCCGCGCGAGGAGGGGATCGGCCATCTGGGCGATGAGCCACGGCACGGCATGCGCGTCACCGACAACGCCCACAGCGCGGATCGCGTCACGCATGCCTTGCGGCTCCGCAATCAGCGATCGCAGCAACGGCGCTGCGCGTGCCGATCCGACTAGCTTCAACAGCAACGCTAGAGCAGGTGTCCGGTAGTGGCCGCCGGGCACGCGAACCGCGTCGAGCAGCACAGGGATCGACTTGTGGCGCTCCCCAAGCAGCACGGCCGATCGTGCGGCCCAGAACCGGCAAGCCATGTCCTCATCATCCAGCGCGCCCACGCAGTTCGGCAACAGATCGCTACGACCGCAGTCGCCTGCAGCCTGCAACGCCTGTGCCCTCAGCAATACGCTGGGATCGATCATGGCGCTGGCCAGCATGTTGCCGGGGTCGACCCGGTGAAAATCGCAAGCCGCAATGCCGACAGACCTGAGCAATGCTTGTGGCGACGCCAGCAGGTTGCCGACAATGCCGCGCAGCGACTGCGCCGACACCCAGCCGACAGCGAGCGCCACCGCCTCCCGCGCATCTGCGACAGCCTCGGCCAGGGCCAGAAGATGCGCAATGCGCCGGTCGTCGCGATTGTCGAGCGCCAGTGCAAAGGACGTGAACACCTCGCCGGGCCCGAGGTTGGCAAGCGCCTCGTCGGTGGCCCGGCCTCCAGCTTCGCCCGCCACGCCCAGACCGTCGAGATGCGCAGCCAGGCGATCGTCGAGCCTGCGCAGGTGGTGCAGCTTGACGTGGCCCGCGCGCACCATGAAGAAACGCTGCCCGCAGAGCAGCGCCGATTCCTCGGCATGGCGCGTCACGACGAGTGGAACAAGCTCGGGAACGAAGGCGTCGGCAATGGACGGAGAGGCGACCGCACTCATGGCATCGACTCCCGATTCAATCGTAGGTGCGCCAGACGGTGCCGTCGAACGATGCGACGTGGGCGCGCCCTACCGACCAAAGCACGCCTTCGGCCACTGAAAGGCTGTAGCAGGTGGCCGGTCCGCTGTCGCCGAAATCCACCGGCACTAGCGTGTCGCGGTCCAATGTGTAGAGCGCCGACATAGTGGCCACGTAGAGGCGGTCCTGAAACCAGCACAAGTCCCATAGGTCGGCCGTGACTTCGTCCTGCCATTGCACCAGCGACCACACGTCATGGCGACCGCGCAGCATCACCCCGCCTTGTCCCGCCGCATAGACCACGCCATCGCCCGCACAGCACACCGCGGTGAGGATCACGTTGGTGGGGCTCGCGCGCTGCACCCAGGCCGCGGCGTCGTACTGCCAGATCTCGCCACCCCAGCCGACGGCGTAGATCTCGTTCCTGGCGTAGCCGTCGATGGCCTCGAAACCGTACTTCTCGATGTCGTCGGCGCGCGGTGCACTGCGGTCGACCCACTGCCCGTCGAGCCGCTGGAACACCTGCCTCTTCATGCCGCAGGCATACACGCGCCCTGCGATGTCCTTCGCGTTGCGGATCATCACGGGCGGCGGCACGATCGCCTCTTCGCTCGAGTTGCCGCCGGCATATGTGACGACATCGCCGTCCTCTCCGACGAGCACCACGCATTCGTCCGGGCCGCGCGCGATCGCGACCCCACTCGCATCCCAGTCCGTATCGACGGCGTCGCTCCACAGCCCCTGGTCGACCGCCACCAGACTGCTGTGCGCGATCTCCTGGCCCACCAGCACGCGGCTCTTGCTGATGACGTAGACAAGATCGTGGAAGCGCGCCGCACCGCGCACGAATTCACGTGTATCGGAAGCTCGGGTGGTCATGGGAAAACTCCTTGGATTCAGCGAGCGGCTCGGCCGAACTTGGCCAGCGTGGCAGCGATGGTCTTCTTCAGTTCCGCGAATTTCGACATTTCGTTCTTTCCGGTGGGCGAATACTTGACGGCCTTGCGTTGATCGCCCATGCCCTTGTGGCCCTGCTTGAGTTGCGCCTCGATGCATTCCTTGCTGCACTGAGGTGCAACCTCCTTTGCTCCGGCGGCGCAGTGCGCGACCTCGGCGTTGAAAGAGCGGTGGTCGCCGGGCGACACCCCAGGCCCCGCCGTTGTCTTGTGGTGCGCGTGCCGCAGGCCGTGCGTGCCGGAGCAACTGCCGCCCTCGGTGCACATGCAGGGCGCCGTATCGATGTCGTACTTCTCCCAGCCGGGCATCTTCTTTCCGTTGCTCACCGAGCTCACGAAGAAGGAACTCTTCGGCACGATGTGGTCACCGGTCTGCGCAGGGCAACAGCCCGTGATGCCATCCCTTGGCTCCGCGTTGTACGGGGTAAGCCTGCAGCGGCGCGCGGCCGAACAAGGGTTTTCGCTGGCGTTGCGTGCGCGCGTGGTGGTCGCACCCTTGCTGCGCGTGAATGCGCTGCCGATACCCGCTTCCTCGCACACGTCCTTGCCGGGGCCGCCGGCCTTCTTCTTGTACCCCTTGCAGGCGGTCTTTTCCTGCTCGCGGTCCTTGTCGCACAGTGCTTTTATCTCGGCATCGGCCATCGAATCGACAAAGGGCCACGGAATTGATTCATTGGCAATCGGGCTGCCATGGTTGTTGGTGGTCTTGTCGAGGTGACGCACCGCGTTTTCGCCTTCGAACTTGACGTCCATCGACCAGTCGATGAAATACACCTTGCCCTTGTTCTTGCTGGACACCACGCCCTTCTTGGCGGCACAGCCGGCTTCGTCCCCCGTAGAGGTCTTGAAGTACGACTTGTTCTTCAGCATGACCTCCTGCCCCGAAATCTGCACCGTGCGGCTGCCGTCGGTGGTGTCGGAGGCCAGGCCGGTATTCGGATATGGCACGGGAACGCCTGGCGGCGTCGCGGGGTTCTCGGGTGGCGTCATGCAGACGTCCGGTGTGGCACAGATGGTCTTGCCCGCGCCAGCCTTGCAGGCGACCTCGCGGCCATTGGCGAAAACCTGGTTGGCCATGTCTGCTCAGCCTCCGCCCGCATGCCAGGAGAACACCATGGCTGCGCGCCGTCCGTCGTCGTTGCCCAGGTGCAGCAGCACGTTGTCGCCACGCGCATAGGCTTTCTCGCAAGCGACCTTCAGCACAGCGATCATCACTGCGCCGATGGGAGCACCGACCTCGCCGATGCAGTCGGCCGGATGCCAGACATCGAACTCGCTGCGCTTCGTGCGGTCGATGCGGCCAAACGCGAGTGTGGCCTCCTTGAACGCATACTGCCCGCCCGAGGCGTCGATGATCTTGAATTCGAGAATGCTCTCGCCGCAAGCGGCGTCCCGCAGCGACTGACGGATGGCCTCGGCAAGCCCTTCGGCGCGCAACGGCTCCTCGGAGTCGATGTGCGCGTGCTCCAGCGCAAAGCCCAGGCCACGGCACACCAGCTGCGGCCCGGCCTGCACGCCCATGGGCTCCACCAGCAGCGCCGCCGCACCCTCGCCCGGAATGAAGCCATCGGAGTTCTCGCTTGTCAGCAGCCTCTCACGTGCTTCGCAGTCGGCCAGCGTGGCGCCGCTCAGCATGCTGTCGGCCGCGGCTATCAACACTCTAGGGGCGTGTCCCTCGGCGATCATCCGACGGGCCTGCAACAGCGCCACGGCCACGGACACATGCCCCTGCGCAATCAGCGACGAGCGGACATGAAAGCGCAGCCCCAATTCGTCCTCCAGCAATTCGAAGAATCGGGCGTCGTCCGGCACTAGCCGACCTGGGCGGTCGATTTCGGGCAGGCACAGCAACAACGGAATGGCTTCGCAGTCCTCGCGGTCGAAGCCGGCGAGGCACTGCCCGATGGCACGCGCGGCCATCTTCAGCAGCTTCTTCTCGCCACGCCAGGCCAGAGCCAATGGCACCTCGCAGCCCATGATCCACTCGCCACTGGTGTCTCTGAAGCCGGTCTGCTGGAAGTTGTCGATCGCGCCGCGAATGGCCGCGCACGCGGCGGCAGTGTCCAACCCCACCCCGGTGACGAGGCCCGCGCGACCGATGACGATCGGGACCACGCTCACACCTCTTCTTCCGCCGCCTCGCGCCGGGTCCGCACCAGGTCGGCGAGCGACGGATGCCACTCCTTGCCCAGTTCGCGCGCACGCCACCAGCCGCTCGACATGCGGCCGGCAAGGATGTTGGAGATCTCGAAGATGCTCTTCTTCAATGGCAGCGTGGCCCGCCATGCGAGCGTCACGAAGCCCTGATCGGCATCGATTGCGATCGTGTCGAGCGTGGCCTTGATCTCCTCGCAACCTCCCTTGCGCCGGAAGAAAGTCACCGGTACTTCGCGGCGCGGCAGGCGGAAGCGGGTCTGTCCCTCGGGCCTGAGATTCATGAGCACGACCTCTTCGTCGCCCAGCGGAAACCCGATCTGCTGGTCGGCTGGCGCGGCTTGATAGTAGGCCTCGTCGAAGTCGGACGGCAGGAAGGGAAAGGTATGGTCGATCCACGCCTGGTCGTAGGTGCCCGCATGCGGCAAGCGCTCGGCCCAGCCGCGCCCCAACGGACCGAGTGCCATCGGCGCGAAGGTGCCGTCGGGCGCATCGACCGGACGATCGATCCCTTCCGTGTTCGGCAGCGGTGCGCCGTCGAGGTATCGGGCCTGCAGGTGACGGTGCCAGCCACGCCCCACGGGGTTGCGCATGTATGCCCCGTGCTGGTCGGGGTCTTCATGGCGCGCGTCGACGCCACCGAATGCCACGTCATAGGAAATGCGCTTCGTGACGAAGGGCTCCGGTGCCGAGGCATGCGCGCCCGACAGGCCACAGAACCATTGACGGTCACCTGTAACCGCAAAGGCCTTTCGCCAGCTGCCGATCCGAGCCCCGACCAGCACACGCTCGGCCGGCTCGCCATGCGGCGCGTGTGCGCTTCCGGAAACCAGCACATCGCAGCGGTGCTTGCGCGGCGCGAAGTCCACTTCTTCGGCCGGAGCCGAGTAGCCGGGCTCGCCCGTGAAGGTGTCGGCCACGATCAGCGGCCTCTGCACCATATGCGGCTGCAGAACGACTTCACCGTCGCGGGTCGATTCGGGAATGGCGAAGGTGCCTTTCACCACCACGACCAGCAGCTCTCGCCCGGAAGGCTCCACGCCCTGCGTGTAGCCCACCGTCATCCCGGTTGAATTGACGACTTCCATGGCCTGAGTCCCGCTTTCGTTCTCGCGATCAGTTGATCTGCACCGCCGCGCCCTTGACCCGATTGACACCCGTCGACCGGCTCAGCACATAGCTACCCTGAATCAGCACCTTCCCCGCACGCGTCAAGGTGATGCTCGCCTTGCCGCAGCGCAGCACCATCTGTGTCCGCGCGCTGACGAGAAGACGCTCACCGTCGGCATCCACTTCCACCTGCGCAAGCGCGGGCACCTCTGCCTGCGGCCAGCCGGCGGCACCGCGCAGCACGCCCATCACGATGGGCCTGGCCGGGTCGGCCTGCTCGAACATCAGCACCACGGCACGGCCGATGTGCGCGGCGTGCAGATCGACCACGCTGCGCGCGCGCAGTGCCGCCGTGCCGGGCTGCCCCTCGAACACGACAAGGGGCGTGCTTCCTTCATCTGCGATGGCTACCAGCTCGCCGACGACGGTTGCGTGCCACGGCCCCACGATCACCTCCTGGGCGACGTTCGCCGCCAACTGCGCCTCGATCAGGTCTCTGCCACTCATGGTTGCTCTCCTCGCATGAAATCAGTTCTGCAAAATCTTCGAGCCCTTCATCACGATGTCGCTGCTCGCCTTCGCGTTGATCTTTCCGGACGCATCGATCGTGATGTCCTTCCCCTTGATCACGATCGTCCCGTCCTTCTTCATCGTGATGCTTGCGCTGCCCGTGGTGATGGAGATGGAATCGCCCGCGTCGATCACCAGGTTCTTGCCCACGGAAAGAGAGTCGTCCTTGCTCACGCTGGTGGTCCGGCCCGAACTCACGCTGCGCGATTCGTCCGCCCCCACGTTGGTCGAAAGGTTCGCCCCCACGTCCACCGACCGGTTGGCGCCGATCGTGCTCGACTGGTTCGCGCCCACGCTGATCGTCTGGCTCGCGCCCACGGTCACGGCCTGCATCGCCCCCACCGTGATCTCCTGCGCCGCACCGACGGTGATGGTCTCGTTGATGCCCACCGTGTGCGTGCGCTGCAGCGCCACCGTCGCGCTCTCGCTCGCCCCCACCGTGATCGTTCGGTTCTGCCCGATGGAGATCGTCTCGTTCAGGTCCACGGTCTCCGTGCGGTTCTGGTGGATGGTGATGGTCTCGTTCTTGTCCACCGTTTCGGTGCGCTGGCCGTGCACGGTGATGGTTTCGTTGTTGTCGACCGTCTCGGTGCGGTCGTGCTTCACGTGCGTGGTCTCGTCGTGGTCGACGGTCTTGGTGCGGTCGTGGCCCACCCAGTGCGTCTCGTCGTTCTCGACTTCGATGTCCTGGTTCTTCTCGGCGTGCAGGTACACCTGCTCGGAGCCCTTCTTGTCCTCGAAGCGGAACTCGTTGCAGTTCGCCGCGCTGCCCTTTGGCGTGGAGCGTGTGCGAAAGCCGCTCTGCGTATGGGTGCCGAAGGGAATGGGCTGGTCGTCGTTGTAGACGCGCCCCACGATCAGCGGGCGATCGGGGTCGCCGTTGAGAAAGTCGACGATCACCTCCTGGCCGATGCGCGGGCAGAAGTACCCGCCCCAGCCCTTGCCGGCCCAGGGCTGCGACACGCGCACCCAGCAGGTCGACTTCTCGTTGCTCTTGTCATAGCGGTCCCAGTGGAAGTGCACCTTCACGCGGCCGAAGTCGTCGGCATGGATCTCCTCACCCGAGGGCCCGACGACGATGGCCGATTGCGGCCCCGGCATCACCACGCGCGGCGTGAGGCGCGGCGGGCGGAAAGGCATGTCGACCGGAAACACCGTCAGCAGGAAGGCGCTGGTGCCCGGGTGGCCCGCATCGAGCGAAGGCATGCGCGCGGCCATCGCCTCGAAGGCGGGCAGCGTGTCGGCCAGCACTGCATCGTCGGCAAGCGCCTCGCGCAGCAGCTGCGTGGGCGGCACGCGCGGCTCCTCGATGTCCGCGCCTTCATAGCCCGGATGGCTCGCGACGAAGGTGCATGCGGCGATCACGTAGTCGCTGTCGCGCGTGCCGTCGGGGTCGTTCTCGAACTTGAAGCTGCGGCCCGCAGCCACGTCGGGCCAGGGCGTGAGCGCCCAGTGGCGCTGGCGGCGCGCGCCGATCTCCTCGCCGCGCAGCTTTCCCTTGTCGTCGGCGTCGCCGCCGTTGAAGTAGCCGCCCGCGAACTCGAAGGCCTCGAACTCGGCCAGCTCGTGCTTGTCGGGCGTGCCGCCTGCCGCTTCCAGCTTCTTCTTGATCGCCTTGAAGTCGCTGTCGGTCGATGCGTACTTGCCGGTGTCGAACTGCCGCTCGCTGACCCAGCGCGAGATCTCGTTGAAGCGCGCCTCGGCCGCCTCGCTCGACACATAGCGCAGCGTGCCGGTGGCGGGCAGCTTGTCGTGCGCCATGTCGCTGGCGTCCGACATGTGCATGGTGCCGGGCGCGTCGTGCGCGTCGAACCAGTAATAGATACCTTCGTCTTCCAACAGCCGCGATAGAAACTGATAGTCGCTTTCCTGGTGCTGCACGCAGTAGCGGCGCGGCTTGTGGGTGCCGACCACGTTGTCGGTGCGGGTCTTCTTGAAGCGCTTGATCGGGCTGTCCTCGAACACCGCGTCGAGCACGTCGAGCACCGGCTTCTCCTGATGGATGCGCGAGTTGCTGCGCTTGGTGAGCAGCCAGAACCACGAGCGCAGCGTGAAGCGGTACTCGTGATAGCGCCCCGCGTGGCCCGCGCGCACGAAGCGCACCGCATGGCCCTGGCAGTGCCGCTCATGCCTGCCGCCGTCGGCGTCCTCGAAGCCGATGACGATGTCGAAGGCGCGCCCGAGAATGTCCTTGGCGTCGATGGCCTTGTTCTCCGACAGCACCGTGAGTTCGTAGGTCGAGGCGCGCGCCAGTGCCTCGTGACCCACGATGCGCCAGAACATGAGCTCGTCCTTGACGGGCGAGTCGCTCTCGATGCGGAACTCCTTGTCTGCCATGAATGGCTACTCCCCTTGTTCTGTACGAGCGGCGCTCTTTCCGCGCCGCCAGGACGTCGGCCGTGTGCGCTAGGGCGCCAGCAACAACACCAGCGGCTGGCTCGGCACTGTGCGCACACCCGGACAGTTGGTGCTGTTCTGCAGCGACACGCTGGTCAGCCGCGACGCGGGCATGCCCATCAGCAGCACCGTGAAGGCGCCGGTGAGGTGGCGGCTCGGCCCCATCACCGTGCCCGAGGCCACGCCCAGCAGCACGCCGGAGTTGTCGCCGTTGGTCATCGGGATGGTGGTGCCGAGGTTGTGGGCCGGACCGCCCATGATGAGGATCGTGGGGCAGTTCGGAATCGCCATGGGACCCATGGCGATGTTCGGGTACGGCACCGGAATCGGCGACGGCGCGGCGGGCGTGATGCAGACATCGGGAAAGCCCATGTCCGTGCCCATCAGCTGGCAGTTGGCGAACATCTTCTGTTTCTCCCTGCTCGTTCGTTCCTCCGGCGCCTCAGCCGAAGTGGATCTGCGCGCCGCGCGCCTTCACCAGCTCGCGGCCGTTGACCAGCGTGTGCTCGCCTTCGATCCGCATCAGCTGCTTCGCCTCGCACTCCACATGCGTGGCCGCCACGCGGTCGATGCCGTCGGTGGTGCGCAGGTAGTGCCTGCTGAAGTGCTGCACGCGGTCCATCACCGATGAGAGCACCGAGCCCACGAGCTTGAGGCTGGTGCCGACCACGCTGAGCTGGCGGCCGACCACGTCGGCGGTGTCGGTGGCCAGGCGCGTGCGCCGGGTGGCGATGTCGAGCTCTTCGGCTGCCAGTTCGATGCGTCCGCCCTCGGCGGCGATGCGCATGCCGGTGCCGCCCTCGCAGCTCACGACATTGGCCGTGCCCTCTTCCCGCTGCAGCACGGCCATGATCCAGACTTCATCGGGCGCGATGCGAAGGCACGCCACGCTGTCGCCCGCCGCCGGCTCCAGCAGGCAGCTCGCGGCGCGGCGTGCGCGCAGCTTCAGGGCGCCGCTGGCAACGACCTGCCGGCCCTTTGCATCGGTGCCGAGAATGCCCACGCACCATTCGCCGGGAATGGCCTTCGCGGCCTGGCTCTTCCTGCCGGTGCGCGCTTTCGTCAGCGTTGAGGTTTCGTTGTTCATGATGGCGGGTTCCTCCGTGTTCGTCATGTCAGGCGACCAGCGGCTGCCAGCGCTCGGCTTGCGCCAGCTCGGGGTCGGTCTCGAGCGCGCGGGCGCGGTCGCTCATCTGGGCGTTTTCGGTGATGGCGGCATGCAGCACGGTGCGCAGCATGGTGGCGCGGCGCAGGTCGGCCGTGCTGAGGTCGGCGTGGCGGAAGTCGGCGTACGTGAGCTCGGCGCCGCTGAAGTTGGCGCCCTGCACTTTCGCGCCCGCGAAATGGGTCTGGTACAGGTCGCAGCCGGCGAAGCTGGACTGCGGCAGCACGGCACCTGTGAAGAGCGCCTGCCGCAGCCGGGCTCCAGAGAAGTCGACGCCCTTGCCCGTCGCCGCGCAGAAGATCGCCGACGGCGCCACCGCGTTCGCGAACTTCGCGCCATCGAGCGTCGCGCCCTGGAAGTTGCACTGCTGCAGGGTGATGCCGCTGAAATCGGCGCCGCTCAGGTCGGTCGACGAGAACTGGCAGCCATTCAGGTCCAGCCCGGCGAACGACATGCCCTTCAGCGAGGTCTTGAAGAACACGTTGCGCAGCATCCGCGCGCCGGTCCACGTCAGGTGCGAGAGATCGCATTCATTGACGGTGGTGTATTGCCAGCTGGTGTCGTCGGCGCAGACGTCGAGCAGGACCGACTGGGTGATCACCGCGGAGTCGAGCGGCACGCCGCGCAGCACGGCATGGTCCAGCCTGCAGCGAGTGACGGTGGCCATCGTCATCGCCGACTGCGCCATCTGCGCATGCGTCAGGTCGCACTCCGTGAACACGGCGCCGTGCAGGTTGGCCTCGCGCAGGTCCACGTGATCGAGCTTGCAGCGGTTGAAGACGGCCTTGCGGAGATTGGCGCCAGACGCGATGGCGCCACGCAGGTCGCAGCAGTCGAATACGGCTTCGCGCAGATCGGCCCCCCGGAAATCCGCTTCGGCGAAATTGACGCGCGAGAAGATCCCGCCGCCGAGCGCAAGGCCTGCGTAGCGTCCCTTGCGCAGGTCGAGGCCTTCCAGCGCCTCGCCGACGCTGACTGCAATGGCCAGGAGGTTCGGGCTCATGCCGCCGCCTGCTGCTCCGGGGTGAGCCGGGGCCAGGTGCGCGCCCGCTTGAGCAACGCCCCGTCGAAGTTCGTCGAACCGTCGAGCCGCACCCGCCCGAGGTCTGCACCGAAGAGATTGCTGCGCCGCAGGTCGGCCCCCCGCAGATCCGCCGACTGGAAGATCGCGTCGCTGAAGTTCACGCCCGACAGCAGCGCGTTCGAGCAGACGGCCTTGCGCATCAGGGCGCCCTTGGCACTGGCGAGCCGCAAGTCCGCGCCTTCGAGCCGGGCTTCGCAGAGGTTGGCGCCATCGAGCACCGCACGGATCAGCCTGGCGTCCCGCGCATCGGAGGCACCGAAATTGAAGTTGCGCAGGTCGGCCTGGCTCATGTCCGCACCGGCCAGGCTGCTTCCCTTGACCGCCACGGTGCCGGCGCAGCGCGCCGCCATCAGCTTCGCGCCGTCGAGCTTGCTGGTCACGAAGGTCGCGTTCTCGATCTTCGCCGCATGCATGTCGACGCCCGAGAGATCGGACTCGATGAAGTTGCACACGGACAGGTTCGCCTCCGGCCACCTCATGCCCTTGAGGTCCAGCTTGTGGAAGACCTGCCCGCTCAGGTCTGCACCGGCCCAGTCGGCATCGCCCCATGTGGTCTGCAGCAGATTCGCCTTCGCGAAATTCGCGCGCCGCATCTGGGTACCGGCGAACGCGCAGTACATGAGCGTCGCCCCGCTGAAGTCGGCGTCGTCGAAGACACCGCGAGCCAGCCGCGCCTTGCCGAGGTTGGCCCTGGCGAATTTCGCGCCGATGGCGATCGCGCCTTCCAGGTTCGCATGCGCCAGCACTGCGCCCGCCAGGTTGGCGCCGGAGAGATTGGTATTGGAGAGGTTCGCGTTTTCCAGCCACGCGCCTTCCAGGTTCACTTCCCGCAGGTCGAGGCCCGAGAGATCGGCACCGGTGAGATCGATGCCCGCGAAGAACCTGATGCCCGCCGCGCCGGCGCATGCCATCTCGCCGCGCAGCTTCGCGGCATCGCCAGCCGGCATCGGGAAAGCCGGCGGCTGCATGTGCGCGGACTGCAGATAGCCTGCGCGATGCGCGTCCTCGATCTGGCACAGCTTCGGGTAGATCGGCGCCAGGTTGACGGGCCGAGTTCCCATGGCCGCCTGTGCCTGCATTTCCGCCATGTGCCTGTCGGGGTCGTACTTCGGCGGACCACGGTGCTGCAGCCGGGCGAGATCGATCTTCTGCTCCTGCGACATCGCCAGCGCCCGCTCGACGAGCGTGACCGCATCCTCGACCGCCGCCCACTGCTGGGCCTCGGCCTCCTTCATCTTCTTCTCCAGGTAGGGCGGAAGCTCGTCACCGACCGGAACCTTCTCCCGCGGCGGCATGCGGATTCCCAGCGCATCCGGGTCCTTGCCCATGGCAATGGCCTTCTCGCGCGCGAACGCCACATCCATCTCGGCACGACGCCGCTGGGCTTCGCCCTGCAGGCCTTCGGTGCCGAAGGGTGCCTTCGCGGCCTCCACGTCCGGATCGGCGGTGCTCACGCCTTCCGGGAGCAGGTCGCTGTCGACGATGGCATAGATCGGGCCCAGCTTCGGGTCGGCCCGCTTCGCCGCGGCGTCGAGATAGTGGGCGTCGGAGCGGATCTCGCCGATGCGCTCGACCGCGCCCATGAGGCTGACCACGTCCGAGCCGTCGTCGGTACCGACCTCTGCGAGCCCCTGGAAGATCGCGATGCAGCGTTCGGCATGCGGGAAGAACCACACGGTGGTCAGCCGTAGCGGCACCTCGCGCACCTTGGGCTCGCCCACGGCCATCCGGTAGCCGACGAACACCCGCGCCCGCATGCCCGGCAGGCGGCCTTCTATGAGGCGCTTGTGCGGGTGCATGTTCTCGAACGAGAACGGCTCGTCGCCGGCGAGCGCCGCGCCCATCCACTGGTCGGGCGGCGCCAGGTTGAAGTAGCGCCAGTCGGTGTCTGGCGCGAACCCCGGCGCATGCTGCTTCAGGTAGTCAGCGTCGTAGGTGCCGCGGTATTGCGCGCGCTGCGGATGCATCACGTCCAGCGCCCCCATGCCGGCCGGTGCGATGGCCTGGTCGGGGCGCAGCAGGCGGTCATGAGGCAGTTCGATGTTCGGCAGCCATGCCACGCCATCGATCTTCTGCCTGCCCCGCCCGCCGGGGTTGAGGGGAAAGTCCGCGCCGCCGTAGGCCCTGGACCAGTCCAGTGGCATCTCCGGGAAAGGCCGGGCCTTGCTCGGACCGGATCCGTCCCAATACCGGTCGCCGAGCACCAGCAGCGTCTTTTCCTGAGCGCCGAACCGGGCCCGCACGGCGCAACCGTCATTGCGGTCCGGCGGCGGGAATGCCTTGCCGTGCACCAGGAACTCCGGCGTGAGCTTGGCCACGCCCTCGTCGATGAGGGGTTGCGCCATTTCCTTCCCGAGGAAGGACCACATCGACTGCTCCGCCCACAGCGTTCCGCGCTCGCCCTGTGCGAACGGCAGGTGCAGGCAGGCGCTGATGCTGAGCCCGAAGCGCTTGCGGAATTCGATGGGGCGCGTCGACAGGCCGAGCGCCTGGGGTTTGAGGACTTGCATGGTCGCTTGGCGCCGATCCCTATTCCCAGTCGTCGTTCGGCGGCACCCCTCCGTCCAGCGGATCGGATGGCGGCGGCGGCGGCGGTGGCGGCGGCGGCGGCGGCGGCGGTGGCGGCGGCGGCGGCGGCGGCGGTGGTGGCGGTGGTGGCGGCGGTGGTGGCCGCGGCGCAGGGGGCGGCGCTGGGGGCGTCGGGCTCCACTCCTGTGTCGGCTCCGCGGGCGCGCCCACCCCGGGCGCCGGCGGAGGCGCGGGTGGCGCCGGCGGAGGCGGGGGCGGTGCGGCGGAACCGTCCGCATTGACCGATTCGTCGGCCGCCAGGCGTTCGCCGCCTGTACCGACACCGGCGGCGCCCAAGGCGCCGACGATCAGTTCGCCGCCAGCGATGGCGACAGTGCCGATCACCGGAATGCTGCCGATCACACCTTCCATGCGACGGTTGCGCGTGATCGCACCGAGAGAGCGCAAGCGGCCGGCAAGTCCAGGCAGGTGCGCGGCATCGGCTTCATTGGCGGCGTTGTCCAGCGCATTGGCAGCGTCTGCGTATTGCTTCAAGGTCGCCGCGACATCGGCATCCGCGCTGGCGAGGCCCGCAACAGCCCCGAGGAGGCCGGCGACGGCAGCCCCGCCGGCTCCACCGGCCCCGGCGCCCGGGGTGAACGTATGCAGCGCAGCCTGCTCCACATCGACCGGAAAGGCCTGAATCTCAGGCGCGAGGCCCGACGACAGCTTGACGCCCAGCGCGGTATCGATCGCCACGCCCCCGAAGTTGGAAATGGCGATGGCCAGCGCGTTGTCGATGCTCATGCCCATGAAGGTCGAGCGCGCTATACCCAGGTTGGCTTCGCTGTTCGTGCCGATGTAGCCACTGGTGTTCGGCCCGAGGATGGTGGTGTTGGAGCCGACCGAGGTCGCGTCGATGCTGCCCACCGCCATCATCTCGATGCCGGTGTTGCTCATCAGCTTGATCTTGTTGGCCATCAGGTGCAGCGGTCCGGTAGGCACCGTGATGTACTTCGAGCTCGAGCCCGTCACCATCCAGTCGATGTGCCCGGCCTCGAAGCTCATCTTCGCGGCCTTGTACGTGACGTTGCCGCTGACGGTGATGGTCTGGTTGCCGATCACGTTGCGGGTTTCGCCGGCACGCGAAGTGTCGGTGCGCGCGCCGGTCACGTCGCTCAGGCTGGTGCCGGTCACCATGGTCTTGTCGTTGCTGTCGACGAAGGTGGTGCGGTCGCCCACCACCTGGTTGTTCTGCTTGCCCTTGACCGTGTTCTTCTGGTCCACCACCACCATGTTCGTGTCGTTGCGCGTCACCGTGGTCTTGCGGTCGCGGTCCACGTGGTTGGTCTGGTCGCGCTTGACGGTGACGCTCTGGTCGCGGTCGATGGTGGTGGAGTCGTCGCGCTCCACGCTGCGGCTCATGTCCAGCTCGGCGTGGATGTTGATTTTTTCCTCGCCCTTCTTGTCCTCGAACATGATCTCGTTGTAGTTCGAGGAACCGCCGCCGGGGGTGGAGCGGGTCTTGAAGCCGCTCTGCGTGGGCGACTTGTAGGGAATGGGCTGCTCGTCGTTGTAGACGCGGCCCATGATGATGGGCCGGTCGGGGTCGCCGTTGAGAAAGTCGACGATCACCTCCTGGCCGATGCGCGGGATGAAGTAGCCGCCCCAGCCCTTGCCGCCCCATGGCTGCGATACGCGGATCCAGCAGGTGGACTTCTCGTTGCTCTCGTCGTAGCGGTCCCAGTGGAAGTGCACCTTCACGCGGCCGTGGTCGTCCACGTGCAGCTCGTCGCCCTTGGGGCCGACGACGATGGCAGTCTGCGGGCCCGGCATGGTCACGCGCGGCGTGAGGCGCGGCGTGCGGAACAGGCGCTCGACCGGCATCACGGTGAGCAGGAAGATGCTGCTGCCGGTCTGCGCGGCCGAGAGCGCGGGCGTGGCCGCGATGATCTCTTCCAGCACGGGCAGCGTGTCGGCGTTCACCGCGTCGTCGCGCAGCACGTCGGCCAGCGCGGCATGCACGGGCTGCGCGAGGGTGTTGCCGCTCACGCCCTCGTAGCCGCGATGGCTGGCGACGAAGGTGCAGGCGGCGATCACGTAGTCGCCATTGCGCGTGCCGTCGGGGTCGCCCTCGTACTTGAAGCCGCGCCCAGCCGTGACGTCGGGCCAGGGCGTCACGGCCCAGTGGCGGTCGCGGCGCGCGTTGAGTTCGTCGCCGCGCAGCTTGGCGCGGGTCTCGGCGTCGTCGCCGCTGAAGTAGCCGCCGGGGAACTCGAAGAGCTCCAGGCTCGCGAGCTCGTGGTCGTCCGATGCGTCGATGTCGGCGCCCAGCTTCTTCTTGATGGCCTTGAAGTCGCTGTCGCGCGAGGCGTGCTTGCCGGTGTCGAACTGGCGCCCGCTCACCCAGCGCGAGATCTCGTTGAATCGCGGCTCGGCGGCGTTGACGGCCATATGGCGCAGGGTGTCGGCCGCCGGCAGCTTCTCGTGTGCCATGTCGCTGGCGTCCGAAAGATGCATGGTGCCGGGCGCGTCGTGCGCGTCGAACCAGTAGTAGATGCCCTCGTCCTCCAGCAGGCGCGAGAGAAACCTGTAGTCGCTTTCCTGGTGCTGCACGCAATAGCGGCGCGGGTTGTGCGTGCCGACCACGTTGTCGGCCTTGGTCTTCTTGAAGCGCTTGATGGGACTGTCCTCGAACACCGCGTCGAGCACTTCGAGCACCTTCTTCTCCTGAAGGATGCGGGAGTTGGCGCGCTTGGTGAGCAGCCAGAACCACGAGCGCAGCGTGATGCGGTATTCGTAGTGCCGCCCCATGTGGCCGGCTCGCACGAAGCGCACCGCATGGCCCTGGCAGTGGCGCTCGTGCGTGCCGCCGTCGGCGTCCTTGAACCCGATCACCACGTCGAAGGCATGACCGAGGATGTCCTTGGCGTCGATGGCCTTGTTCGTCGAGATCACCGTGAGCTCGTAGGCCGACGGGCGCGCCAGCGCCTCGTGTCCCACGATGCGCCAGAACATCAGGTCGTCCTTGGCGGGGGAATCGCTCTCGATGCGGAACTCGTTGTCGGCCATCTTTTTCTCTTGGGGTGTGGTCTCAATCGAAGGCGTAGGTGAAGTCCGCGTCCTTCACGTCGAGCGCCACGCGGCGAATCTCGCCACCCGAGGCCAGCCGCTGCAGGTACTCGACCGAGATCGTCGGCAGCACGGTGTTGGTGAGGATCGCGTCGATCACGCGCCCGCCCGACTCCGGGTCCTGGCAGCGCGCGACCACCTGGTCGACCACCGCTTCGCTGTACTCGAAGGGCACGCCGTGGTTGGTTTCCACGCGCTTCTTGATGCGGCCCAGCTGCAGCCGCACGATCTTCTTCATCATCTCGGGCGACAGCGGGTAGTAGGGAATGGTGACGATGCGGCCCAGCAGCGCGGGCGGAAACACCTTCATCAGGGGTGCCTTCAGCGCATCGGCCAGGCTGTTGGGCTCGGGCAGCAGCTCGGGGTCGCGGCACATGCTCATGACCAGCTCGCTGCCGGCGTTGGTGGTCAGCAGGATGATCGTGTTCTTGAAGTCGATCATCCGGCCCTCGCCGTCTTCCATCCAGCCCTTGTCGAAGACCTGGAAGAAGATCTCGTGCACGTCCGGGTGCGCCTTCTCCACTTCGTCGAGCAGCACCACGCTGTAGGGACGGCGGCGCACCGCCTCGGTCAGGATGCCGCCCTCGCCGTAGCCCACGTAGCCCGGAGGCGCGCCCTTGAGCGTGGAGACGGTGTGCGCCTCCTGGAACTCGCTCATGTTGATGGTGATGATGTTCTGCTCGCCGCCGTACAGCGCCTCGGCCAGCGCGAGCGCGGTCTCGGTCTTGCCCACGCCCGAAGTGCCGCAGAGCATGAACACGCCGATGGGCTTCTGCGGGTTGTCCAGCCGCGCGCGCGAGGTCTGGATGCGCCGCGCGATCATCTCCAGGCCGTGCTTCTGTCCGATCACGCGCTGGTTGAGCGTGTCGGCGAGCTTGAGCACTGCCTCCACTTCGTTCTTGACCATGCGTCCGACGGGAATGCCGGTCCAGTCGGCGACCACCGAGGCCACGGCCTGCTCGTCGACCGAAGGCAGGATCAGCGGCGACTCACCCTGCACAGCGTGGATCCTGGCCTGCAGCTCGTGCAGTTCGGCCAGCAGCGCGGCGCGGTCGGGTGCGGCTTCGGCGGCGGCAGCGGGTGCGGCCGCATCGGCAGTGGCCGCAGCGGGTGTATCCACCGGCTTGTTGCCCGCGCGCAGCTTGCTGCGCAGCTCCAGCAGCCGGTCGACCAGCCCCTTCTCTTCCTGCCAGCGTGCGTTGAGCGCATCGAGCTGCACTTTCGATTCGGCCAGCAGCGCGGCCACCTGCGCGGCACGCTTGGTCACGTCGATGCCGATGGCCTCTTCGCGGCCGATGATCTCCTGCTCGACCGTCAGCCCCTCGATGCGGCGCATGCAGTCTTCCACCTCGGGCGGCGTCGCGTGCTGCGACACGGCCACGCGCGCGCAGGCGGTATCGAGCAGGCTCACGGCCTTGTCTGGCAACTGGCGCGCGGGAATGTAGCGGTGGCTCAGCTTCACGGCCGCCTCGATGGCCTCGTCGAGCAGCTGCACGCGGTGGTGCTTCTCCAGCACGCTGGCCACGCCGCGCAGCATCAGGATGGCCTTGGTCTCGTCGGGCTCCGGCACCTGCACCACCTGGAAGCGGCGGGTGAGCGCCGGGTCTTTCTCGATGTATTTCTTGTACTCGGCCCAGGTGGTGGCGCCGATGGTGCGCAGGTTGCCGCGCGCCAGCGCAGGCTTGAGCAGGTTGGCCGCGTCGCCGGTGCCGGCCGCACCGCCCGCGCCGACCAGCGTGTGGATCTCGTCGATGAAAAGGATGATGGGCGTGGGCGAGCTCTGCACCTCGTCGATCACCTGGCGCAGGCGCTGCTCGAACTCGCCCTTCATGCTCGCGCCGGCCTGCAGCAGGCCGATGTCCAATGTGAGCAGCTTCACGTCCTTCAGCTGCGGCGGCACGTCGCCGCGCGCCAGGCGCTGCGCGAAGCCCTCGACCACGGCCGTCTTGCCGACGCCGGCCTCGCCGGTGAGCAGAGGGTTGTTCTGGCGGCGGCGCATGAGGATGTCGACGATCTGGCGGATCTCCTCATCGCGGCCCGTCACCGGGTCCATCTCGCCCTTCTTGGCCTTCTCGGTGAGGTCGACCGCGAACTTCTTCAGCGCGTCGCCCTTGCCCATGGCGGGCGGCGCCATCGCGCCGGAGTCTTCGCCGGGCGCGCCGCTGCCCATGCCGGTGCCGTCCTGCGCGCGCATCTGCGATTCGGGCGAGGCGTCGCAGATCTTTGCGAAGTTGTCGGCCAGGTCCTCGACCTTGACCTTCTCGAACTGCTTCGACAGGCCGAACAGCGGGTTGCGCAGGCTCTGCGTCTTCAACATGCCCACCAGCAGGTAGCCGGTGCGCACCTGCGCCTCGCCGAACTGCAGCGTGGCGTAGGTCCATGCGCGCTCGATGGCGTTCTCGATGTGCGGCGAGAAGTCGCTGATGGCGGTGGCGCCGCGCGGCAGGCGGTCGAGCGCGGTGGTCATGTCTTTCGCGATGACCGACACGTCGAGGCCGTAGTGCTGGATCACGCGGTGCAGGTCGGAGTCCTGCGCCTGCAGCAGCTGCGCGAACCAGTGCTCCAGCTCCACATACGGATTGCCCCGCATCTTGCAGAACACGGTGGCGCCTTCGATGGCCTTGTAGGCCAGCGAGTTGAGCTTGCCGAAAAGGGCGGTGCGGCTGATTTCACTCATGAGGGACTCCGTATCTCTTCTGAACGAATGAAGATGGGCTTGTTGAAAGACTGGCTGCCGATGCGCACGTCGGCCGCGTCGCGCGAACGCGTGCGCTGGCCGAGCCACGACACCCAGCCGAGGCGCGGCGCGTTGCCCTTGGCGTCGCCAAGTCGCGTGAGCGGCACCTGCGCCTTCTCGAGCACGAGCTCGGCATCCCACTCGAGCTCGTCGCCGAGCAGCTGCTGCATCCAGCGCTGCAGCACCGGGCGCGCATCGCCGATGGGCAGGAACATGCGGTACTGCGCCAACGTGAGCGGCCCCATGTGCAGGCGCACGCGGTGCTGCCGGTCCCATGCACGGGTGCCGAGCATGGCGCCCATGCCCATGGAGCGCGAGCTCTCGCCCTGCCCCAGCCGCGTGAGTTCACCGGCCGGCAGGCTCATCCAGTGGCCGACCCAGCGCTCCAGCTTCACCGGCACGCCGAAGTAGCTGCACAGCACCGACTCCACGCTCTCCACGTTGTGCACGCGGCGCGCGAGCCAGCCCGAAAAATGCAGCCGCGCGTCGTCGTGGATCTCGTCGCGCTCCACACGACCCGGCGTGCCGATGCCGACCAACGCGCCAATCTGCAGGCGGAAGCGGTCCTCGCCGGGCCGGTCCAGCGCCACGGCCGGGCGCGATTGCGCCCATGCGCGGTAGAAGTGCAGCGAGAAGCGGTGCGAAAAACTGTCGAGGAAAGCCAGCCAGGTCGGGTCGCCGTGGTTCAGGCTGCGCTCGCGGATGAAGTCGCTCAGGTGCACCGGCAGCGGCCCGTTGGGTCCGATGTAGCCGAAGAACTGCTGGCGCAGGCGCGGCGGCGAGTGCGCGGTGGCGGGCTCGAAGCGGCTGAAGCTCGCGGGCGCGAACGAGAGCGAAGGCTCCTGCCCCACGCGCACCGGCTCGGCGCTCGGCAGTAATGCGCGGCCCCAGCGCGGCGTGGTCTTCGCGACCGACTCCAGCCGGCGCATCACCGCGAAGTAGTCGAAGGCCCAGGGCTCGGCGGACCAGCCGCGCAATGCGGCGTCGACGCGGGCCTGCACGGTGCCCGCGCCCTGCCCGGGCGCACGGCCAGCGTTGCTGCCGGTCACAGGATCTGCCGCGTCCCGCACAGCGGCCTCCAGCGCATGGTCTCGCCCTTGCCCGCGATGCGCAGCACGGTCTCGACGAAATGGTTCACCTCCACGTGGCGCGAGAGAAATCGCGCCAGCACGGCACCGAAGAGAAAGCTGCTGTGGCCGTGGAAGGCGTCCTTGTCGACCTCCAGCGTCACCTCCAGCCCGCGGCCGAAGGCGATCGGCCCCTTCAGCGGCAGGCGGCGCGCCACGGGCTTGCACTTCACCGACAGCAGCCCGCGCACCTGGCCCTGGCGCATCTCGTCGGCATGCACTGCGTAGAGCATCAGCGTCTCGCGCAGCGCGGCGGCGCCCTGCTCCGGCGTGCTGTCGGACAGCGACAGGTAGTTGAGCGCGAGATGGTCGACCACGCGCCAGCCCAGCCCCTGGCTCACCACCGGCGACACCGGCCGCGAGGGCCCGCGCACCATGCGCACGCGCTGCACGGGGAAGGAATCGACGCAGTCGAAGTCGTTCTCGCGGCCCAGCGGCATCAACAGCGGCAGGTCGCGGTTGGTGCACAGCGCGGTCACCGCCAGCTGCCGCAGCGTGGCCGCGTACGGCGCCTGCTGCGGATCGACGATCTGCATGTAGACCTCGGAGCCGATGTGGCTGCTGCGGTTGCCCTCGGTGCGCTGGCGCACCGACAGCATGCGCGGCTCGCGCGTAACCGTGAAGTAGGCCGGGTGGCTCATCCGGCTGCCGTGGAAGGCCGAATAGAAGGGCCTGAACGGCTGCTCCGCCGCGGCCGCGTCGGTGCCCGGCGTGCCGTGGCCGATGACCTCGGTGACGGTGTGCACCTCGAAGTCCTGCGGCCGCGTGCGGTCGGGCACCAGGTGGAACTGGCTCACGCCCTCGGTCAGCGGCACGCGGTCGAGCCGCTTGGTGAACAGGTTCACCGCGGGCACGCAGTGCAGCAGCACGTTGTCCGCGCTCACGAGCTTTTCGAGGGCCGCGTCGCCGCGCGAGAACAGCAGCACGATCTCGACCTCGGCAACCGGCATCTGCGCCAGCAGCGCCTTCAGCCCACCGATGCGCACGAACTGGAAGCGCTGGGGAAAAGCGAAGTACTCCTGCAGCAGCCTGAAGCCCGAGAAGCCGGTGGCGGTGACGGGCAGCAGCGCCTCGTCATCCTCGAAGCCTACCGCGCCGATGGCGCTCGGCGGCAGGCTGCGCGGCGTGCCCTGCAGGGCGCCGCCCGGCCCCAGCGGCCGCACCAGCACGCCGATGGGCTGGCCCAGCGCGCATTCGTGCAGTTGCCAGGCCACGTCTTCCGCGCCGCCGAAGTGCAGCACGAGGTCGTCGAGCGCGATCTGGCTGAAGTCCAGCCCGGCCGTGGCACGCAGCACGATGCGCAGGCCGCCGCGGATCGCGCGCGACTGCGGGTGCGTGTTCAGCGGCAGGTCGGGTGCGTAGGTGAAGTACTGCGCGCGCTGCACCTCGATGGGCCAGATGCGCAGGGCGCCGGCCGTGCGGAACTCGCAGTGCGTGTTCTGTCCCACCGCCTGCCGCGCGCGCAGGCCGCTGCCGCGCGGCAGGCTCGGGCCGGTGGCGAGGTTGGCGTCGTCGGGGTCGGGCGCGAACGAGACCACCACCATCGCCGGCGTCGGCGCGAGGAAGTGCGGATAGACGATGTCGAGCAGGTGCCCGGTGAAGCGCGGGTATTCGGCGTCGAGCTTCAGGCCCACGCGCGCCGAAAGGAAGGCGGTGGCCTCGATGAGCCGCTCCACGTACGGATCGGCGACCTCCTGGCCTTCGATGCCGAGCCGATGCGCAATCTTTGGAAACGCGCGCGCGAACTCCGAAGAGCTTTCTCGGAAGTAGCGCAGTTCCTGTTCGTACAGACTCAGCAGCCTGGGGTCCATGGCGGACTCATCTCGGGTTCTGCGCCATGTCCACGATCTCTATGCGGCCCTCTTCCAGGTCTACGCGGCTTCGCATGAGGAACTCGAGTGGCACAGGCTGCGCCCACAGCATGCCGCGGATCTGCAGGCCAATGCTGTTGTGCGAGTCCAGTGCGGGGCCTTCCATGATGAGTTCGACTTCGAGTGTTCGGGACAGGATGCGCGGCTCGAACTGCAGGATTGCGTTCTTCAAAGCCTGTTCCATGCTGACACGCTGCACCGACGAGGTGAACTGGCCAGACAGCATAGGCAATCCGTAGTTGATGACCGAGCGCGCCGCGTTCGGGTACTGCCTGTCGTCCATCGGCAGGCCGTAGCCGGTGGCGTTGAAGAGCCAGCCCAGGTCGCGCAGCACGGCCTGCCGCAGCGCCTGCTTGGTCAGCGTGCGCTTGTCGTCGCTCTCGCGCTTCTCGTCGGGCGCGTTGTCGACGAGGCGGTCGAGCAGCGAAGGCTGCAGCCGCTCTTGCGCGGTGAGCTCAGCCATCGACGGCCCCCTCGGCCGCTGTATCGGGCTCGACATCGCCCGGCGTGAACAGGATCTCGCGCACGTCCATCAGCGCGTGCTCGCTGCCGTCGCTGCTGCTCAGCACGCGCTGGCCATAGCCGGCCCAGACCTCGGGGCGCAGCTCGCGCCATTCGGTCTTGCGCGCCAGGCGCAGCTCGCCGTCTTCCACCTTCTCGGTGCCTTCGTAGCGCGTGGGGATGAGCGCGAGGGTCTCACCGCCGTTCTCGAACTGCAGGTGCGCGGGCATCCACACGCAGTCGCGCAGGTCTTCGGGCGGCTCGATCTTGATGTGAGCGAGGCGTGCGTACGGAATCCAGTAGTACTTCCCGTTGATGAAGGCCTCGAGCACCGGGCCCAGGCGCATGTCGGCGTCGGAGAGCCATTCGAAGGGCTTGCCGTCGATGCTGCCGCCGATGGCGGGCGCGCCGTCGAAGGCACGCTGGCGCAGGTCCTCGGCCAGTTCGCTCTCACCTCGGCCCTGGCGCAGCAGCGACTCGATGAGCAGCGCCAGCCACTCGTCGGGCTGGCCGAAGATCATCGGCGTGCGCGTGCCGGCGAACACTTCGGCGCGCAGGCCCTCGCAGCGCACGGCCTCGCCGTAGACCTGCTTCATGGGCACGGCCAGCGCGTCGAGCTCGGCCGCCACGGTGAGCTGGTTGAGCGCGCGCTCCCACTGCCCCAGCACGCACAGCAGCTGCGCCATGAACACGCGGTGCTTGCTGTCGGAAGGCTTGGCGCGCACGTCGTCGCTCAGGGCCTTGAGGGCGGCGGCGGGGTCGGCGGCCTTGAGGAATTCGGCGGCGGTGGTCATGGTGTGCGGCTCCTTGCGGCTGGACTGGCGGGCGTGCGGATCAGGCGCGGGTGAACTGGCATTCGCGCACCGCGCCGCGCAGGCCGGTGGTCTTCTGCGGCGCCGAGCGCACCTTCACCGTGCGATAGCTGATGGAGATCAGCTCCGAGGGCACGCCCCAGTGGCCGCCCGAACTCAGCACCAGCCGGCAGATGCGCGCGTTCTCCAGCACCAGCTCGAAGGTCGACTGCGCATCGGGCGCGCGCTCGTCGCCGCCGGACTTGAAGGCGCTGATCATCACCTTCAGGTCTTTCTCCTGCGCGCGCAGCAGGCTGGCGATGGTGGCGGTGGCCGCGTCGCTGCGGCGCGCGACGATCAGGTTGTTAGGCACCACCTGGTTCTGGCTGGAAGACTCGGGCACCTGCACCGACCAGTAGTAGCCGCCGATGTTCAGGCGCGCCTTGCCGTCGTCGAAGCTGCGCTCCAGCTCGCCTTCGACCGGCGCGCCCTTGTTCTCGATCAGCATGACCAGGTCGGTCTCGGCCGAGCCTGTGCCGATCAGCTCGTAGAACTGGCGGGCGTCTTCAGGGCTCCAGGAGCCGTCGTCTAGGAATGCCATATCACCTCCGGAAATCGAGAGAAGAAAAAAAAACACGAAAGGAAAGAAGGAGCAGAACGCCGCGCTTCGCCGTCATGGCCGGGTTCCTCCATCCGCCGCGCCGCCGCTCCTGCGCAGCAGTGCCGCGAACACCTGCCGCTCGCCGCTCTCGGCCGGCGGCTGCCCGCCGCGCACGCGCACTTCGGACACATCGGCCTGCGCATAGCCCACGCCGAAAAGGCGCGGCGCGCTGTAGGGCGTGGCAGGCACGGCCATAACCAGCAGGCGCGCGTCGCCCGCCGCGTCGAGCCATGGCAGGTCGAAGCGCTTCACCGAGGGCTGGTCGGGCGTGCCGCGCTTGAAGCGGTTGGTTTCGCCGGACTCGTCGGGATAGACCGGCTGCAGGTTGCCGCGCGCGTCGATGCCGGCGATGACCAGATCGAGAGAACGGCCGCTGGTGTTGCGCACGTTCAGGCGCACGCGCTCGCCGGCGCGCACGGCGGGCAGCGCGTTGGCCGCCTGTGACACGGGCACGCTGCTCAGCATGCGGTCGCCGCTCCACACCTCCAGCGCGGCATCGAAACCGTCGAGCTGCCCATCCTTGCCGTAGCCCTGCAGTCGAGAGAGCCACTTGAGCTGGGCCAGAGCCTGCAGCCGGCGGCGCAGCGCGGCGGTGTCGGGCAGCACCACGCTGGAAACGTTCGCGCCGAAGAGCGGCGCGAGCAATTCGAGGCGCTGGCCCGAGGCACCGAGGTCGGTCCAGCGCACATCGGCCGTGGCCGCGTCGTCCGCCGCGCGGATCGCGGCCGGGTAGTCCAGGCTCAGGCCAATTGGCAACGGCTTGTCGGCGCGCACGCGCAACGCGGTGGCGGCCGGCTCGGCCATGGGCGTGACGCTCCAGAAGGCACTGCCCGGCACGTCCTTCAGCGCTGCCGGCACGGCCAGCCATGCGTTGCCGAGCTTGATCTGCGACACGGCGGCCGGCGCGCCGCGCACGGTGCCGTCGTCCAGCGTCGCGAGTACACGCAGTTCCTGCTGCTGCGCAATGCCGTCGAGCAGGCCCGCCTTGATGGCAAGGCTGTCGCCGCTGCGCTGCGCGCGCCACACGGGGCGCGTGGATGCGGGAGCGCCGCTGTTGGCGAACAGCGGCGCATCGAGGTTGCCTTCGGCCACCGGGGACGGCAGCTCACGAGTCGGAAAACGCTGCGCAAGTTCGTCGATGACCGGCGGGTACAGCGCGAGCACGCCATCGAACAATTCCCGCCAGGTGGCGGGTTTTCGCGAGAGTGCTTCGACCATCGCCCAAGTCAGCAGGCCCTGCGGCCTTGCGTTGCGCGCCTTGCGCGGCAGCCGCAGCTCGGGCGTGATCTGGTGGCTTTCGGACGCGAAGAAGGCGACATAACGTGCGCGCGGCACAGCCTCGGCCGGCGCGGGCGGCACCGGCTGCCGGGCGGGTGGCGCGCCGCCCGTCAGTTGCGTCGCGCGCAGTCCGCGCCAGCGCACCTCGTCGTCGGGCGGGCCCTCGGCGGTGGCGGGCGCGTCTGCCGTGCCGCGCGTCATGGAGTTGGCGGAGCAGGTGTCGAACACCGAGGCCACGAACACGTTCTTCGCGAGGAAGGACTGGATCCACGCATCGAAGTCCACGTCGCGCAGGTCGCCCGCGAGCGCGTTGTCGCTGCCCAGCGTGCCGCGCACGTCGCGAGCGAGGAAGTTCTCGGAGAGGCCGTCGGGCTCCTGGTAGCGCTTGACGATGTCGCGCAGCCGCGTGCCGTGGCCTGAGAAGTACAGCAGCACGAAGTCGCCGCTCCTCGACTGCGCGAGCAGCTTCGTCAGCGCGTCGTGAATGGCCTGCGACTCGGGCAGCGCCGCACCGCTCACGCCGTCGGCGAGCACGGCGATGTCGGGGGCGGCAAAGCCCTGCTTGAGCAGCGCATCGCGCATCAGCATCACGTCGTTGCGCGGCGCCTGCAGCCACAGCGCCTGCGGCTGGTTGACGAGTTCGGAGACACCGACGAGCAACGCGCGCTGCGTGGCGAGGGCGAGGCTGCAGCAGGCCAGCAGCCACAACACCAGCAGCACCTGAAGAAAGCGCAGTTGCGTAAGGCCCCTGCCCTTCGGCCGCAGGTGCGGATACAGGCGGGCGGCATGCGCGGTCATGGCCGCTGCTCCCTGGCCGGCCCGGCCGATTCCACCAGCGGCGAGGCCGCGAGCACTGCCAGCGCCTCGACGGGCTCCGGCACACGCAGTCGCCACGCGCCATCGCCGCCCGGCCCGCCCACCACGTCGGCCGAGATCGACTGCAGCAGCCGGTCGGCCTCGTCCATGCGCACGCCGGACTTCCAGCGCACGACGAGGTCTGCGCGCGTGGGCGCGGGTGCGGTGGGCACGGCGCGGAAACGCACTTCGTCGTCCTCGGCCGCGCCACGGCCGCCGATGAGCCCGACGTTCTGGATCACCACGAACAGCGCCAGCACGGCAAAGGCCGGGCGAGCCCAGCCTTCGGCACCGAACCAGCGGCGGATGCTGCCCCACCAGCCGCCCTCGGGGCCGGACTGCGGCCGTGCGCGCGATGGAGATGAAGAAACAGAAGGAGCAGCCTCGTCGCTCTGCGGCCGCGTCAGCGCGGTGCCGAGTTCCAGACCCACGTCGCGGTACAGATCCTGGTAGTCGGTGCGCGGGTCTTCCGGCCCGAGCGGCGTACCCGACAGCACCGAGAAGACGCCGCCGCCCACGCCGCGCAGCGCGATGCGCCCCGGCTCCGGCACGATGGCCAGCGCGGTGTGCGCGGCCCATTCGTCGTGCACCGCGCGAATGGCCGCGAGCCGCGTGGCGGAGACTTCGCCCAGCACGCGCGCGCAGAGCTGGGGGCTGGGCTCGAGCGTGAGCACGTTCCACGTCTGGACGACGCCGAACATCGGCTCGAAGGGCTCGTCCTCGGGCTCCAGCAGCACGTCGAAGGCGCCAGCCCAGTCGGCCTCGCCGGCGGCCATCCAGCCCTGCCAGAGGTCGTCGTGGATGCAGCGGTCGAGCAGCACGCCGAGCAGCCGCCCCCGGTACAGCACGCTGACGAGGCGGCCCGGCGCCCAGCGGGCCGGGAAGGCTCGCTGGGCGACAGCCTCGCGGCGCCGGGCCAATTCGGTAAGGGGCATCAACAGGTCGGACGCGGCGGCGGGCGCGGCCGGCGCTCCTGGCGGTGATCCGGGCATGGCCACGGTGGCCGTGCCGGGCGCACCTTCGGGCCCGGCGTCCGGCATCGCGGCCGCGCCGGTCGTTTCCAGCGCGTGGCGTATCACGCTGAGCGGGGGCCAGAGGTCGTGGGTCATGGCGTCTGTTCCTGAATGGCTATGTCTTCAGGCGTAAGACGCTTCAGCACCGAGGATTTTGAAAACCTGCAGGATCGCCGCCATGTTGTCGGGCTCGATGGCGATGCCCAGCGTCTGCTGGAGCCAGCCGCCGAGCCGGGTTCTGGCGTAGTCCGCCGTAAGCCCTTCGCGCTTGTGCACCAGGCCCAGCCGGCCCGCGCGGTAGTGGTAGGAGGCGATCGCATGGCGCGAGGCGATGCCCGAGAGCCCGCCCTCGGCCTCCTTGCCGAAGCCCTCGCACAGCAGCAGGCGCTCGGGCTCGGGCAGCCCCGCGATGAACTCGCGCGCGGCCTGCTGCACCGCCTGCATGCTCAGGCCGTGCTCGGCCAGGCAGCCTTCGAGGTCCTCGTCGGCGCCGATCTCGTCCTCCAGTTGCGCCTCGGTGATCTGGTCGCCGATGGACAGCTTGCGGCGGAAGGCGCTGGCGCGCGTGCAGTCGATGAGATAGCGGCGGAAGTAGGCGCACAGCGCGAAGGCGGTGGACGGCGCGCTGTGGCCCGCGCGCTCGTCGGCCTCGTCGGGATCTGCATCGAGCCGCAGCACCTTCACGTAGATGAACTGCGCCACCAGCTCCTGCCGGCCCTCGCCCAGCACCTGCAGCTCGGGCGGATTGCAAGCCACCAGCGCGTCGCCGACGATGCGGTACATGGCGCCCATCTCGCCCGGGGACAGCGTCTGCCTGCCCCGCCAGAGGCGGACAAGCTCACTGCTCTCGGCGGACGACAGCGTTTCCTGCATGAAGGATCAAGGCGCCCGATCGATCGATCAATCGTCGACGCAGCTGTCTTCCGAGGGCACCAGGCACTGCGGCAGGTTCGCGCCCACCGGCCCGCCGCGCGTGCGGATGGCCGAGGACACGGCCGCCTGCGCCACGGCGAGGCCGCGCGGCAGCAATATCCAGAGCTGGCCGCGCTCCTTCATGCGGCGCGCATTGTTCGCGGCCTGCTGGCCGTTGCCGAAGAAATAGTCGGCCCGCACCGCGCCGCGGATGGCGCCGCCGGTGTCCTGCGCGATGGTCAGGCGCTGCATCGGCGCGCCGCTGCCGGGCGTGCGCGTGGAGACGAACACCGGGTAGCCCAGCGGCGTGCTGCGCGGATCGACGGCAATGGAGCGCCCCGCCGACAGCGGCACGCCGAAGGCACCCACCGGCCCGCCCACGGGCGACGGCGATTCCTTGAAGAACACGTAGCTCGGGTCCTTGATGCCCGAGCCCGTCACCGCGCCGGCCGCCGGGCGCCGCCCCGGCACCACCACCGGGCCGCTGGCCACCGGCCGCGCGAGCGTGAAGCCGCGGGTGCGGATGGTGCCGTCGGCCACCGAGCCTATGTCGCTGTCATCGTCGCCGTCGTCCAGCTGCAGCTCGATGGAAGAGCCGCGCACCTTCACCGGGCTGCGCGGCTTGCCGTTGGCGGCCTGCGCCAGCGTCGGGCGGAAGGGCTGGCCGTTCTGCTCGGCGTAGGCCACGCGCACGATGTCGCCGTTGGCCATGCGGATGCGGCCCGAACCCTGGATCTGCATCTCGTACAGCGCGGTGGCGCTGCTCACGAAGGCCAGCACCTTGGCGTTGGGCGCGCCCTTGGTCTCGATTTCTTCGCGCGTGTAGTACGGCAGCAGCTGCTTGCCCTCGATGCGCAGGCGCACCTTGCGGTCGAGCGTGTCGCGCGAGATGGCCGAGAGGTCCAGCGCGTAGAGGCCCGGCGCGCCCATGTCGCGCGTGCTCAGGCCGGTCTGCACCACCACGTTGCGGCCTTCCACGCGGGCCGCCACGGTGCCGGTGCCCGGCGGCAGCTTGCGCGCGTCGGCGAAGAGCATGTCCTCCGGCTGGCCGTACACCGGGTAGATGAAGGGCGCGCCGTACTGGCGCGCGCCCGCGATCTCGGGCTCGAAGTAGCCGGTGACCACGCCGTCGGGCCGGCGGTCGTCGTCGCGGATCTGGTAGGCAGAGAACTCACCCTCGAAGAAGCCCCGGATCGCGTTGGTGTTCTTGCCATCCACCTTCTGCGCGCGGTCGCACACCGACTTCCATTCGGCACCGCGCCCGTTCAGCACCTTGCAGCTGCCGAGGAAGGCGGGCCAGCTCTCGGAGAAGTCGTCGCGCGACCAGCCCGGCACCGAGTCGAAGCTCACCGAGGTGTAGGTGGCGAGCTGGGTCGAGAAGGTGCGGGCCTGGCCGGCCACGCTGGCGCCCGTGGGCGCCGGGCGCGAGGCTGCGGTGCTGCTCGCGCTGGTGTCAGTCCCGGCTGCACTGGTGTCCGTGGCCGCCGGCGGCGGCGTGGTGCAGCCTGCCAGCGCGGCGATGGCGGCGGCGGTTGCGAGAGCGCTCCAGCCCAGCCCCGGCCTTCTTTGTGCCTGGTGGTGATGCTGCCTGTGCGGTTGCGATGTGGTCATCATGAAAGCCTCCTTGTCCGGAAAGTGGTCGCGGCCCGGGGGCCGACGCTCTGCAGACGATTACTTCTCGACGATTTTGAAATTGCCGACGCCGTAGACGTCGTTGCACGGGGTGTTGGGCGCGCACACCGGCTTGCCCAGGAGCGGCGACGGACCGGTGCCGCGCGTGGCCTCCAGCGCGGCCAGCACGGGCAGCGGGAACACCGGAAACACGCCGTCGTTCTGCACGCCGGCGGCGCTGAAGTCGCGCTCGTGCTCGCTCACCAGCACCGCGAACTGGTCGGTGCCCGCCGGCCCGCCCGCGTCCATCGGCCACGAGGCGCGCGGCAGCGACAGCGTGCCGCCTGCGGTGATCTTGTTGTACTTGTCCAGCAGGTTCGGGAACAGCAGGAACATCTCGCCGCCGCTCGACAGCAGGAACACGTAGACGAATCCCTCGCGCTTGCTGCGGACCTCGAAGGCGAGCCGGTCCTTGCCGATGGCGACCTCGGCCTTCTTCGGCGTGGCCGTCACGTCGAAGCCGGGCGCCGCGCCTGTCGCGAGCGACTGCAGCGACTCGGCCGGCGTGCGCGGGGCCGGAGGGGGAGGCGGTGGTGGAGGCGCCGGGGGCGGTGGTGCCTCGGCGACCTTGGTGTCGGACGGCGGAGCCGGCGTGGTGCTGACGACCGGCTTGTCGTCGGCACCGCCTCGCCCCTGGAACCACCACCAGCCGCCGCCGGCCGCCGCCGCGAGCACGGCGATGGAAGCGAGGGCGATGGCGGTCTTGCTGCCGCCGCCCTTGTTGCCTGCAGGCGCGGGGGCGGGCGCAGACGCTTTCTTCGCACCGCCCGCCTTGCCGGCGATGACCGTGGCCGCATCCGCATTCGTGCCTGCCATCGACGTCCGCGCGCCGGACGACGAAGGCGGCTGCGTGCGAGGCACCGGCGCGATGCTGTGCCCCACTTCCAGGTCGAGCGCCGAGCGCAGTTCCGCCATCGACTGCGGCCGCTGCTCGGGCCGCACGCCCAGCCCCGCGTCGATCGCCTCCAGCAGGCGCGGGCTGTAGCGCTTGCGCAGGATCTCGTTGCCCGCGAGCGGCACGTAGCTGTCGGACAGCAGGCGCGCCACCGAAGGCGGCGGCGCGCGGCCGCACACCGCCACGTGCATCACCGCCGCGAGCGCGTACACGTCCGTCCACGCGCCCTGCGACATGTCGGGCATCTCGGCGTACTGCTCGATCGGCGCGTAGCCGGGCTTCAGGATCACCGTGATCGCCTGCGTCTTGTCGGTGATCACGCGGCGCGCGGCGCCGAAGTCCAGCACCACCGGGCGGCCCGATCCTTCGAGCAGGATGATGTTGTCGGGGGCGATGTCGCGGTGATAGCAGTTGGCGTTGTGCATCACCGCGAGTGCCTGGGTCACGCCGTCCATGATGCGGATCAGCCATGCCTCGTCTACGCCCGCCGGAATCGACACCAGGGCTTCACGCAGCGTCTCGCCCCTGTAGAAGGGCATGACCATGTAGGTGGTGCCCTTTTCCTGCCAGAAGCGGTAGACCTTGAGTAGCGACGGATGGTCGAACTGGGCCAGCAGGCGGGCTTCGTTGATGAAGCTGCGCATGCCGAGGTCGAAGGTTTCGCGATGTCTTTCCGACAGGGGGACTACGGTGCCGTCGTTCTGTCTTGTGGAGAGGGAGGTGGGGAGGTATTCCTTGATCGCGACCACGCGTTCGAGGGTGTGGTCCCACGCTTCGTAGACGACTCCGAAGCCGCCTTGGCCTATGACTCTTGTGATTTCGAATTCTGCGAGGCGGCTGCCTACTGGGAGCAGGCCTGCTTCCGTTGTGCCGGTGGCGGGGCTTGTTACCGGAGTTGTGCCGGACATGCTTGTGGGGGGGCCTGCCGTGATGACTGTGGCGGAGGTGTCGCCTGTTGTCGTGGGCTGCGACGGCGGTGTTGATTTGGGGACTACGCGGGTGCGGTCGTCTTCGTTGGAGTCGGTCATTGACTGGCTCCTTGTTTGGTTGTGCGTTGTGTTTGCTTCCCGGGGCCGGGACTCGCCCCGGCGGGCGACCTACTTTTCTTTGCTTCGCCAAAGAAAAGTAGGCAAAAGAAAGGCGACCCCACTGTCTGCGACCCCTTCGCTGCGCTACGGGGCAACCTGCGGTGCTCGCGTTTCGCGGGGTCTCGCCCAAACTCGCTTCGCTCAGACAAGGGCGAGCCCTGATCCGCGAAACGCTGCGCTCCTCGGCGCAGCCAGAGGGGATTGGGGACGTGCGGGCCATCGCTACGCTCGGCCGCAGATGCCCGGCAGGCGCTTCGCGCCTGCCGGGCTTGGGATGAGGGCGCGAGGTCGTTGAAGCCACTGAACCTGGATACGCCGCCGAGCGAAGCGAAGGCCCGCAGCGGCTGTTCAGCCGAGCGAAGCGATGGCACGTGCCGCTCCCTTCTGGCTGCGCCGAGGAGCGCAGGCGCAGGAGGGATCAGGGCCGCAGCTGTTTGAGCGAAGCGAGTTCTGCGGACCCCCTCCTGCGCCGAGCACCGCAGGTTGCCCGTAGCGAAGCGAAGGGACGCAGACAGTAGGGTCGCCTTTCTTTTGCCTACTTTTCTTTGGCGAAGCAAAGAAAAGTAGGTCGGCCGCCGGGCCGAGACCCGGCCCCGGAAAGCAAAACAAGAAGAGGCGTACATCACCCCTCCTCCGCAAACCCAAAAAACAAAGCATCGAACTGCTCATCCCGAGGCAACCCGGTACTCAGCATCCGAATCCCCAACTCAGCAGAGGGATCACTCAACCAAAGCGAAGCCCCCGCCACCGGCAGATCAAGAGACTCAACACCGCCCTCGCGAGCATCGGAGGCAACAACAACACCCCCGACAAACAACCGTTGCAGCACAGCATCAAACCGCACCGCATCCAGATCCCCATCAAGCCCCTCCAACGCAGCCTGCGTAGCATGAGCCCACCACCGCAACACAGCAGCCAGCGCTTCCCCTTGAAGGACCGCGGGAGAAGCCCCATCCAGCTCCACCGCAATGGCAAACGGAAAGTACCGCCCCACTCCATCAACGGAAGGCATCAACACCCCGATCCAGCCCTGCTCCCCAGCCACCTGCCTCCCCAGAGCAAAACACCAGACAGGCGCCTCCAGATACCGCTCGGTCCAATCCGCCCGGTCCCGCAGCCGCGACATCCCCCGCTGCAGCCACTGATCCCACACAGCCCGAAAAGCCTCCGGCAGCCGCCGATGCGCGAAGTCCCCCATGCCCGGCAGCTTCCCGAACCACCCCGGCAGCGCTGTCGATGCAAAAAGAGCAGAAGAAAAGGAGGACTCGACGCTCACAACCCCTCCGGACAGGAGAACTCACGCAGCTCGCGCAAGCGGATCGGGTGCTGCACGCTGTTGGTCGTCACCTCGAAGCGAGTCTTGCGCGCGCCGATCTGGAAGGTGATGAAGAACTTCTCGGGCGCGTCGCCCGCTTCGAGCTGCCCGTCGTCGAGCGCACGGAACAAGGCCCACGGCCCGTCCACGGCCGCGCCGGAGCTGCCGGTGGTCGAGGGCGGGCTGACCTGGATGCGCACCTGGTTGCTGCCCTTGGGGCCGGGCCACTGCACGGCCATGGGCACGACGGGGCCGTGCGCGTACTTCACGAGCTGGCCGTCGACGTCGAGGATGAACTGGGTGATGCCCGCGTCCATTTCCACGGGCTTGAAGTCCAGCCGCATCGACGGGCCCCGGCCGCCGCCGCGGAAGAAGATTTCCTTGATGCGCGCAGCGCGCTCGAACTGGGCGATGGCCTGGGTGGTGATGGCGCCGCGTTCGGCCACGGGCTTGTAGCGCCACGGGCGGGTGCTGGTGTCGACGATGGCGGCCAGGCGCTTCTGGAAGAAGTCGTCCATCAGGCCGCCGGGGCCGAACATCTGGCCGAAGTCCTCGGGCAGCACGTCGCGCTTGCTGCTCTGCACGAAGGGGTAGCGGCCGGCAATGGCGCGGGCACAGAACTCGGTGACGGGGCGCAGGTCCTGGCTGAGGTTGCCGCGTTCGGCCACCTGGGCCTGCGCGGCGCCGGCCTGGCTCAGGTTCTCGATCATGGAGCGCACGGGCTCGGGCAGGCGGCCGGCGTCGGACTTGAGCTTGCCGGCCACGTCGCCGGGCGGCGGCGAGGTGCGGCCCTTCACGGCCGTGTCGACGGCGTTGAGGTACACGTACACCTCGTTGAAAAGCTTCAGCGCGTCGTCGATGGGCGCGGGCTGGTTGGGGCCGCCGGCGGTCACGAGGCGGCGCAGCGACTCGAAGCGGTCGTCGACGATGCTCTCGATGCGCTTGCCCGGCGCCACCTGGCGGCCGGGATCGCTGCCGAACAGGTCTTCCAGGCCCTTGCGGGTGTTGCGCACCGTCTCGGTGGCCTTGCTGACCACGTCCTTGTTGGCGTCGGCGGCGGGGATCAAGGTGGTCTGCTTGACCACGGCGCGCAAAAAGTTGGCGAGCGGCGAATCGACGCCCGAGAGGATGCGCGCGGTCTCGATGTTCTTCTCCAGGCCGTTCACGCGGATCAGGCGCACGTCGGCGAGCAGCGCTTCCCACTGCTTGACGTATTCCTCCAGGTAGAGGCGGCGCACGCGGTCGGTCAGCGCGCCGAGGGCGGCCACGTCGCGCAAACGGTCGGCGGCGTTGCGGTCCTGGCCCAGCACCCACGGGTCTTCGTTGGCGAGCAGGCCGGTGAGCACGGTCACCTCGTTCTGGAAACGCTTGTGATAGCCGTCATAAGTGAACATGCCCGGCACGCCGTCGGACAGCGGCTTGCCGCTGATGCGCTCGAACACCAGCGGGCCCGAGGGGCCGGTGGCTGCCGCCACGCTGAAGGCCGGAATGTCCTTGCTGGCGCGCTGGCGCTTGAGGCGGCTGAACACGCGCTGCTCCAGCGGGTAGCTCGCGAGCACGGCGCGCACGCTGCGTACCAGGTTCTCGTCCATCTTCAGCGGCGAGCGCGGCGGGCCTTGGGCGATGAGCACGTCGAGCTGGTCTTCGAGCTGCTTGCGCTGGTCTTCTGGAATGCCGCGGTCGAGGTTGCGCGACCAGTCGAGCGTGATCCAGGCCTTCAGCGCCTCGGCGTCGAAGTGCTCGGGCTGGTAGAGCATCAGGTAGCTCTTGAGCGCCTCGTACGTGAATTCGAGGTTGTCCTTCTGCGCGGTGCGCAGCTGGTCCTCGATGCGCTTGGCGATCTGCGGCAGGAAGGCGTCGTTCAACGCGCGCTGGTGCGTGAGCATGGCGGCCGCGTCGAGCTTGTCGCCCTGGTAGAGGCCCAGCGTCATCGACAGCGGCTCGTCGCCCAGGCGGTTGTCGGGCGTCTTCCAGATGTCGCGCAGGCTCTGCAGCACGGGCGCCACTTCGACCAGGTTCTGCACGCGCGCGGGCAGCGCCGCGAGGTTCTGCCGGGCGGGCTCCACGCGGGCCTCGACCGACTTCAGGTAGTTCATGTTCTGCAGCGTGCTGTAGCCCCAGGCAGCGAGCAGGCCGACGGTGACGAGCGTCATGGCCGTCACGCCGATCACGCGCAGCGTGTGGCGGCGGCGCTCCAGCTTCACGTCGGCGCCAGCCAGGCGCTGCTCGGGGAACACCACCTCGCGCAGCAGCGAAGTGAGGAAGTAGCTGCGCCCGCTGGACTTCTGCGGCGCGAGCATCGCGCGCTCGATGCCGAAGCTGCGCGCCAGGCTGCCCATCACGCGGTCGATGGGGCTGCCCTCCTGCGTGCCGCTGGTGAAGTACACGCCGCGCACCCACGGCGGCTGCGCGAAGCGCGAGCCGGTGAACACCTGCTCCAGCAGGTCCGACAGCAGCGGGCCGATGGAGCCGAACTGCGCCGGGAAGCCGAAGATCGCCGCGCGGCGGTTGCCGTCGGTCTCGCGCTGCATGCGCGCGATGAGGCCGTCGTTCACGCGGTTGTGCAGCAGCGCGAACTCGCGGTTGAAGGCGGCGGAAAGCCCCTTTTCTTCCACCTGCAGGTTCTCGTCGGCCGGCAGCGTGAAGCCGAAGACCTGCGCGCGTTGCTCCTTGCCGAGGTCGTCGAAGTAGTCGGTGAAGCCATAGAGCAGGTCGCTCTTGGTGACGAGCACGTATACCGGCAGCCGCGTGGTGAGCTTGCCGTCGAGTTCCAGCAGGCGCGCGCGTATCGATGCCGCGAGCTGGGTGCGCGCCTCGGGGCCCTGGCTCAGCAGGTCGGCCACGCTGACGGTGAGGAACACGCCGTTCAGCGGACGGCGCGGGCGCACCTTCTTCAGCAGGCCCAGGAAGCCTTCCCACGCGCTCTTGTCTTCCGACTGGTGGCTGTCCTGCGTGGTGTAGCGCCCGGCGGTGTCGATGAGCACGGCCTCGTCGGTGAACCACCAATCGCAGTTGCGCGTGCCGCCCACGCCGCGAATCGCGCCGGGGCCGAACTTCTCGGCCAGCGGGAAGCTCAGGCCCGAGTTGACCAGCGCGGTGGTCTTGCCCGCGCCCGGTGCGCCGATGAAGACGTACCACGGCAGGTCGTAGAGATAGCTGCCGCCCGAGATGGAAAGCCAGTCGCGCCAGCCCGGCTTCTTGCCGGCGGCGTGCATGCGCATCTGTTTGAGGGTGGCGACGGCTTCGCTGAAGCGGGTGTCGAGGATCTTCTGCTCGCCGTTGACCGGTGCATCGACCTTGGCGGCCGGCGCTTTCATGAGGCCGTCGGTCAGATGCCGGCTCGCGCGGCGGGCGCGCCAGCGGCGGTACAACGCGCGCAGCACCACGATGAGCACGATCACGCCGATGACGATGGCGCGCGTGGTCTCGCTTTCCAGCGGGGCGAGCGAGCCGATCTTCACCAGCGGGCCGATCCACCAGATCAGCAGCGCGACGACGATCAGCGCCAGCAGCGTGAGCAGCAGCGGGCTGAAGAGGAAGCCGAAGATTTTCTTGATCATTTCGTCGCTCCCGTGGCTGGAGCAGGAACGGCGGCAGCGGCCGGTGCGGCGGGAGCGACGCCCGCGACGCCCTCTGGCCCGGTCAGCAGCACCACCTCCACGCGGCGGTTGCGCGCGCGGTTGGCAGGCGTGTCGTTGGGCGCCACCGGCTCGGCGTCAGCCTTGCCGTCGGAGCGCATGCGCGCCGGGTCGACCAGCGTGGAGAGCGCGCCCTTCACCGCGTCTGCGCGCGCGGCCGAGAGATGCCAGTTCGACGGATAGCGCAGCGAGCGGATCGGCTGGTTGTCAGAGTGGCCGGTAATCAGCACCTCGCCCTTCACCTCGGCCAGTGCCTGGCCGATGCGGCGCAGCACCGGCAGCGACTGCGGCATCGGCTCGGCGCTGCCGGAGCCGAAGAAGGAGTCGCCGCGCAGGCGCACCACGCTGCGGTCGGCCTCGTCGGTCACCGTCACCAGGCCCTGCTTAACCTCGGGCTCCAGGAAGCGCGCGAGGCGCGGCGTCTTCGCCGGCAGCGCGGGCGGCGCGATCTGGATGTTGGGCGCGCGCAGGCTGGACACCGCCGCATACGTGGTGTCGGAGCGGTAGTTCAGCGTGAGCCGCAGGCCGAACCATGCGAGCGCGAGCAGCAGCGCGAAGCCGGCCGCGAACACCCACAGCGGCAGCGACTCGCGCAGCCGCACCGTGCCCGCGCCCTGCCCGCGCCAGTGCGGCGAGAGTTCGGCTTCCACCGGCGGGCGATCTTTCGCAATCAGGTCCGCCAGGCGCTGGCGCACCGAATCGAGCTGCGCGCGGCCGTTGTCGATCACGCGATAGCGGCCCTCGAAGCCCAGCGCGAGCACGCTGTAGATCAGCTCCAGCAGCTGGCGGTGCGTGGGAACGTCCTGCGCGAGCTTGGCCAGCAGCTGGAAGACCTTCTCGCCGCCCCATGTCTCGTTGTGGAACTGCACCAGCAGGCTCTGCTTGTTCCAGCCGGCCTGCACGCCCCAGGGCGTGTTGGCGACAGCCTCGTCGAGCGCGGTGCACAGCACGTAGCGCGCGGCCAGCACCGATTCATTGCCGACGCCTGCGCGCCTCGCACTGGCGTCGAACTGGTTCACCGCGTCGGCAGTCGATGCGCGCAAGGCCGGCACATTGGGCGGCTGCGCGAGGTTGCGCAGCTTGCCGATCAGCACCAGCAGCTTGCCGGCGGCCGACACCAACGGATTGAGCAGGCCCAGCTCGCCGACATCGGCGGCCGGCGTCGGATCGGCTCCGCCGAAGAAAGGCGCGGGCGCCGGCGCGCTGGGCGTGCCACCCGGCGTGCGCGGCTTGGGCTTGATGACCGTGCGCTCCGACTCGAAAGCGGCGAAGGGATCGGGAGGTGTGCTCATGATGTGTTCCGTTTCCGTCTTGCGGATGGCTAGGAACGAATGGCCCAGAACTGGAGATCGAGGCCCGGAAAGTCGCCCGCGATGTGCATCGCGATGCCGCCCGACTGCTCGAGCTGCCGCCACAGGTCGCTGTTGCGCGTCTCCAGCTCGAAGTAGCTGGCGCCGGTGTGGAAGGGAATCTGCCTCGGCGCCACGGGCATCGGCGTGAGCGTGACGCCCGGCAGTGCGAGGTTCACGAGATCGCGGATGCGCTCGACCGGACCGATCTTGACCTGCGTGGGAAAGCGCGCGCGCAGCGCCTCGCTGGGCATGCTCGCGCTCACCGCGAGCACGAAGGTGGCCTTGCGCTGCAGCTCCACGTCGGTGACCACCGCCACGCGCACGCCGTGCTTGCGGTCGTGCAGGTCGATGCGGATCGCCGACTGCTCGAACACCATCGAGAGGCTGCGCCGCAGGTCGTCCATGAGCGGGCGGAAGCTCATGGCAAGGTCGTCGTGGACGTAGGGGCCGAAGCGCGACACGCGGCGCGAGTCGCGAAAGCTCGCGAGATCGCCGGCCAGGCCCAGCGCATGTTCGAAGAAATGCTGCGGATGCAGCATCGCGCTCCTGGCGAGGTGCGCGAAGACGGCCTCGTTGCGGTTGACGGCCTGCAGCAGCATGAAGTCGGCGATCTCGGCCACGCCGCCGGTGCCGCCCTGCGTCAGCCGGCCGGCCAGCGCCTCGCCGCGCTGGCGCAGCAGTCCGAGCAGTTCGTCGAGCCAGGCGCGGATGACGGCATGGCCGGCCACGTCGAGCAGCGGCGGCAGCATGGCGCGGTCGAGCTGCACCTGGTTGTCGACGCGGCGCTCGACCACGCGGGCCACGCCGATGGTGGTCCAGGCGTCGGTGGCTTCGCTGGCGCGCATCAGGCGCGTGTGGAGCTGGCCCAGCTGCAGCATCGCGGTGCGCTCGCCGGCGGTATTGGAGTCGGGCACTTCCGACTCGAGCACGCGGTGGCGCACCAGCTCTTCATATTCTTCGGCATCGGCTTCGCGCGCGCCGGCGCGGCGCAGCGGCAGCGCGAGCACCACGGCCTCGTCGCGCATGGTGGATGGAATGTCGACGGGCTCGGGCAGCGGGTCGACCGCCGGCATGTCGAAGACGGTGCCATCGCCGAACACGCCGACTGCGCGCACCAGCGCCAGCTTGCCCAGCGTGAGCGCGGCGGAGTCGATCTCCAGCTCGGCGAAGCCCCAGGCGTAGGGCGTGGTGGAACGCAGCAGCACGTGCCGCGCGTGATCGGCATGACGCTCGCTCTGCTGCAGGTGCTGAGGCTGCAACAGCATCCCCTCGCTCCAGACCACTTTTGTTCGCCAACTCATCCGCACTCCGTCAACGGCAAGGGTTGCCTGAAAGAAACACGAAGTTTCCGGCTCGGGGGGCTGGTGGCAAATCCGCCTTAAGGCCTAGCTAATGGCCTAGGCGAGGGCCTGGAGCTACGGCGAAGGGAGTAGAGATTTGCCCGGCGCGCGGGCTTGCCTGTTCAGCGCGCGGCGCCGCGCAGCGTCTCGACCTGCTCGGCGTAGGTCTTCTCGATGCGCTGCAGGCGCTGCTCGCGCGCGGCCTCGTTGACCCACGACGCGGCCATGGCGCGCTGCCTGCCGAGCTGGTGCTCCAGCCGCGCCTGCGGCAGCAGCGCGCTGTCGTCGGCCGCCGCGTAGCCGTAGGCCGCGCGCAGATTCTTGAGCACTTCGCGCTCGGCGTCGCCGCGCGCGCCCTTGGCCTTGCCGTAGCCGGTCAGGAAGTTCTGCAGCCGCGCCTGGAACTCGGGCGGGAAGTCGCGCCGCACCACCATCGGCGCGCCGGGCGGCGGCTCCGATTCCCACACCACCTGCAGCCGCTCGGCCTCGATGGGGAACTGCTTTCGGAAGCGCTCCAGGTCGGTGGTGTTGTTGGTGGCCACGTCGGCGTCGCCATTCGCCACGGCCAGCGCGGTGGCCTGGTGGGTGCCGACGAACTCGCTGAGAAAGCGCGTCTCCATCTCGATGTTGTGCGGCAGGAAGAGCTGGCTCTGCGGCACGATGAAGCCGGTGACCGAGCGGCTGTCGCCGCGCGCGAGCCGCCACTTCTCGGGCTGCGCGAGCAGGCCTTCGAGCGTGTTGAGCGGGCCGGCCTTGCGCACCAGCAGCACGGCGCGGTGCTCGGGCACGCCGGGCTGCCGCGCGATCTGCGCCACCACCTTCATGCGCCGCTGCATCACGGCGTCGAGCGCCATCTTTCCGGAGAGAAAGGCCATGTCGATCTCGTCGCGGCCAATGGCGCGGTCGAGCTCTTCATAGGTGGGCACCGAATACATGCTGACCGGCATGCCGAGGGCGCGGCCCAGGTCGGTCATGAGCGGGGTCCACAGCGCGCGCGATTCGACGGTGCCTCCCAGCGGCAGCACGCCGAAGCGGATCATGCGGATGGCCGCCGGCGGCGCACCCTTCTCGGCGGGCGAGACCACCGCCGCCTGCTGCGCCATCACTGGCAAGGCGATGAAGGCCAGCAGTGCGGCGGCCGCGCGCCAGAGCCTGGCCCGCATGCTCACGGCGACACGTCCTTCAGCACGCTGACCTGCTCGGCGTAGCTGCTCTCGATGCGCTGCAGGCGGGCTTCACGCGCGGCGTCGTTCACCCATTGCGCGGTCATGGCGTTCTGCTTTGCGAGCTGGTAGGCCAGCCTGGCTGCCGGCTGCAGCGAGCTGTTGTCGGCGGCCACGAAGCCGGCCAGGTCGTGCAGCGACTTCAGCACCAGGCGCTCGGCGTCGCCGCGCGGCCCCTTGGCGCGGCCGTAGCCGGTCAGGAAGGCCTGCACGCGCTTGCGCAGCTCGGGCGTGTATTCGCGGCGCACCACGATCTGCGCGTGCGGGATCAGGTCGGACTCCCACAGCACCTGCAGCCGCTCGGTCTCGGCCGGAAAGCGCGTCTTGAAGCGCTCGAAGTCGGCCGTGTTGTTGGTGGCCACGTCGGCCTCGTTGTTGGCCACGGCCAGCGCGGTGGCCTGGTGGGTGCCGACGATCTCGCTGCGAAAGCGCGTCTCCATCGCGATGTGGTTCGGCAGGAAGAGCTGCAGCTGCGGCACGATGAAGCCCGACACCGATTGCTTCTCGCCGCGCGCCAGCCGCCAGCGCTCGGGCTGCTCCAGCATGTTCTTCAGCGAGTTGAAGGGCGGCGCCTTGCGCGACAGCAGCAGCGCGCGGTAGCCGGGCAGGCCGTCGTGGCGCACCACCTGGGCCACCACCTTCATGCGGCGCTGGGTGACGGCGTCGAGCGCCATCTTTCCGGAGAGGAAGGCCATGTCGACCTCGTCGCGCTGGATGGCCTGCTCCAGCGCCTCGTACGAGTTGACCGACAGCACGCTCACCGGCCGGTTGATGGCGCGGCTGAGCTCGGCCAGCAGCGGGTCCCAGTCGCTGCGCGACTCGAAGGCGCCGCCCAGCGGCAGGATGCCGAAGCGCACCGGGCCCTCCGGCGGATTGCCCTGCGCCGGCGCCGCCAGGGGCAGCGCCGCCAGCAGCGCCAGGGCCGCCGCGCGGAGCCAGGCGGCTGGAAACTGGGCGAATCGGCGCATGGAAGCCTGCATTTCTGGAGCGAAAGACATAGGGCCGGCGCGCATCGGCGGGTCTAACATGGGCAGCGCGGACGCCATTAAATATCAATTGCAAACATTTTTTGTGATGTTTTTCCCAGCTTTCCCGTCCCGGATCGCTCTCATAAGCTCGGCGCCCATGCGTCCGATGCCTCCATGAACTGGAATTTCCGCTTCATCCGGGGCCTGGCCCGCCTGACCTTCGCCCAGCAGCTGATCCTGCTGGCGATGGTGCCGGCGGCCCTGGCCACGCTGGCGGCGATTGCCGTGCTGACGCGGCAGCACCTGGGCAACCTGACCGAGCTGATGCGCGCCAACGCGCAGACGGTGGCGCTGCAGGTGGCCACGGTGGCGCAGGCGCCGCTGGCGCGCATGGACCGCCGCGCGCTGGCGCGCACCGCCCAGTCGGGCACGTACCAGCCCAACGTGCAGCAGGTGCAGATCTGGACCGAGGACGGCGAGATCGTCGCCAACTCCGAGACCATGGACCGCGCCCGCGCCGAGGGCCTGCAGGTGGTGGTGCCCATCGTGAGCGACGACGGCCGCCACAACGGCAAGGTGATGGTCGAGATGAGCCTGGCGGCGGTGCAGAGCGCACGGCGCTCGGTGTGGCTCAACGTGGGGCTGGTGCTGGCGATCAGCCTGGTGGGCGTGGGCCTGGCCGGCTGGTGGGCGGCGCGGCGCATCAGCGAGCCCATCCGCGCGCTGGGCAAGGCGGTCGACCGGCTGGGTGCGGGCGAGGACGCGAGCGTGGCCATCGAGGGCACGGCCGAGGTGCGCCACCTGCAGCAGGGCTTCAACGAGGCCGCGCGCGCGCTCGCCGAGAGCCACAGGCTGCTGCAGAGCCGCATCAACGAGGCCACGGCCGAGCTGGCACGCAAGAACCAGCTGCTCGAAGTGGCCAGCCAGGCCAAGACCCGGCTGCTGGCCGCCGCCAGCCACGACCTGCGCCAGCCGCTGCACGCGCTCACGCTGTTCTCCGACGGGCTGGCCAACGGCGAGAGCGACCCGGTGAAGCTGCAGCGCATCGGCCACATCCGCGAGTGCGTGGATTCGCTGGACCGCCTCTTCTCCGAGCTGCTGAACCTGTCGCAGCTCGACGCGGGCGTGCTGCAGCCGCAGTGGATCGACTTTCCGCTCGACCGGCTCTTCGAGGAGATCAGCCGCAACTTCCGCCCGGTGGCCGAGCAGCAGGGCCTGCGGCTGGTGGTGCGCAAGACCGACGTGTGGGTGCGCTGCGACTACGTGATGCTCTCGCGCATCCTGAACAACCTGGTGTCGAACTCGCTGCGCCACACCATCGAAGGCGGCGTGCTCATCGGCGCCCGGCGGCGCGGCCGAGGCGTGCGCATCGACGTGGTCGACACCGGCGTGGGCATCGCCGCGCAGCACCAGGCGCGGGTGTTCGAGGAGTTCTACCAGGTGGAGCCCGCCGGCCGGCAGGCATCGCGCGGGGCGCGCGGCATGGGGCTGGGCCTGGCCACGGTGCAGCGGCTGGCCGAGCTGCTCAACACGCGCGTGGAGCTGAGCTCGAAGCTGCACAAGGGCACCTGCGTGCGGGTGCTGGTGCGCTCGGCGCCGGCCGCGCTGCCGGCGCCCGCGGCATCGCCCGCCGTCGCAGCCATCGAGGAGGAAGAGAGCCTGGCCGGCGTGCGCATTCTCGTGATCGACGACGAGCGCACCATCCTCGAAGGTCTGACGGTGGTGCTCTCCAACTGGGGCGCCGAGGTGCTGCCCGCGCAGACCCGCGCCGAGGCGCTGGTCATGGCCGACGGCTGGGCGCAGCCGCCCGACGTGGTCATCAGCGACCTGCTGCTGCAGGGCGGCGACAACGGCCTGGACGTGATCGCCGCGCTGGAGCGCCATCCGCGCGGCATCGGCGCCGGCACCGCGCGCCTGCTGGTGACCGGCGAGACCAAACCCGACCGCCTGCGCGAGGTGGCGAGCGCGGGCATCACGGTGCTCTACAAGCCGGTGTCGCCGCGCGTGCTGCGCCAGGCGATACAGGCGCAGCGCGCGGCGGCGGCGCAGGCGATGGGCGCCTGACATAGCCGGCAAGTACTTTCGGCGGTAAGTGCCTGGGTACGCCATCGGACATAGGCCGTGCGGCCATCGCCGCGTGGAATTCGTCACGCGGGCAGGCCACCGCCGGCACTGACATAAGCCCTCCGCCTTATCGCGCGAAGAGGGGGTCGTCCTTACATTGGATCATCGCCCCTCGCTGCGGAAGCAGTCCATGTTTGTTGCCGTGATTTCCGTTCTCCTGCCCTCTTCGAGAAGGCTGTGGCGCGCCGCCCGTACCGCGCTGGCGGCGGGGCTCGCGTGGGCCGCGGCGGGCAGCAGCGTCGCGGCCGCCAGCCTCACGGTGCTGATGGGCGACGACATGGCGGCGTCTTCCGAGTTCGTGCAGCAGTTGCGCGCCGACCAGGAGCCGGGTGGCAAGTTCGAGCTGGTGCGCGTCTCGCCCGGCGCACCCGGCGCAGTTGTCGCGGCACAGCCCGAGGCGGCCGCGCCCCCCGACACCGAGCGCGCCGCCAACGCCGGCGTGCGCACGCGCAGCCTGCGCCCCAGCGCCGCCGACACGCCGCTCACCGTGGCCGTGGGCCCCGCCGCCGCGCGCGCGGCAGTCGAGCGCCCGGGCCAGGAGCCGCTGGTGCTGGCGATGCTCAGCCGCCTCGAATACGAAACCCTGAAGGCCTCCAGCCCGGCGCTGCGGCGCGGCGACCGCCGCGTGGGCGTGCTGCTGCGCGACCCGGCCATGGCCGACCAGCTCGCGCTGGTCAACGCGGTGCTGCCGCAGAAGCACCGCCTTGGCGTGGTCGCCACGCCCGAGTCGGAACCGCTGGTGCGCGAGCTGCAGCGCGCCGCGCAGGGCGCGAACCCGGCGTGGGACCTGCGCGTGGAATACGCGCCCGACGCGCGATCGATAGCCTCCGCCCTGCGCCTGGTGGTGCCCGAGAGCGACGCGCTGATGGTGCTGCCCGACCTGATCGGCGACAACCAGGCGGCCACGCTCTCGGTGCTGCGCGCCGCCGCGACCGCCGGCCTGCCGGTGTTCGGCGCCAGCGAGGGGCTGGTGCGCTCGGGCGGCCTGGCTGCGGCGGTCTCCACGCCCTCGCAGCTCGCCCAGCAGGCGCGGCTGCTCGGCCAGAAGGTCGCGAGCGCCGGCACGGCCAGCGGCAACAGCAACAACAACGCACCGCTGGTGGAAGCTGCGACGCCCGCCACCGTGCGCGTCAACGCGACCGTGGCACGCGGACTCGGCCTGCGCCTGCCGGAGGAACGGGAACTGACCGACCGGCTCGCGGCCCCGCGATGAGCAGCATCCCGCCTTCCCACGGCCCGGCTGAGCCCTCGGGGACGGAGGGCGCGGGCTCACCATCGCAGTCGCCGCCGTCACCGTCTCCGCCGCCCGCCTCCTTCCAGTCGCCCCACACGCTGGTCGTGCGCGGCAACCTGCAGCGCGACCTGTTCCGCCTCGGCGTGGTGCCGTGCGCGGCGGTGGCGCTGGCGCTCACTGGCTGGTTCACCCACAACCGGCTGCAGACCCTCGAAGCCGCCTTCGACGCCGAGGGCCAGGCCGTGGCGCGGCAAGTGGCGGCCATGTCCGACCTGAGTCTCTATGCGGGCGACCTGCCAGCGCTGCAGAACGTGGCCAACGCCGCGCTGCGCGGCGGGCAGGTGACGCGGGTGGAGATCAGCAACAGCGCGGGCATCTACGTGACGGCCGGGCCCAAGACGCCGTCGCTGGCGCAGTTGCGCATGTTCACTTCGCCGGTCACGCTGCGCGAGGCCTCGCGCGCCAGCGCCTTCGCGCCCGCCGGCTCCACCGCGGCGGGCGACACGCCCATCGGCCTGGTGCAGACCTTTCGCGACACCACCGCCTACACGCGCGAGCGCAGCCGCTCGCTCATCGCCGGCATCGGCATCGCGCTGGTCGCGCTGATGGCGGCGTGGGCCTCGGTGCGCCACATGGCGCGCACGGTGGCGCGGCCGCTGCGGCGCGTGTCGCGCACGGTCGCGGCGCTGGAAGCCGGGCATTTCGAGGTGCGCTGCGACGTGGTGGAAGGCGGCACGCGCGGAACGCACGAACTCGCGGTGCTCGCGCATGACATCGACCGCCTCGCCGAGCGCCTGCAACGCAACCGCCAGATCAGCGAAGAGCGCGTGCGCGAGGCCACCGCCGTTGCGCTGCAGCGCATGGCCGAGGCCGAGCAGGCGGCCCTGTCGCGTGCGCGCTTTCTGGCGGCCGCGAGCCACGACCTGCGCCAGCCGCTGCATGCCATGGGCCTTTTCATCGACGGCCTGCTGCCCGGCGCCACGCCCGCGCAGCGCCCGGCCGTGCTGCGGCTGCAGGAAAGCACCGAGTTCATGGGCGTGCTGCTCGACGATCTTCTGGAGATCTCGCGGCTCGACGCGCAGGTGCTCACGCCGGCCATCGCGAAGGTGCCGCTGGCCGAACTGTTCGACCAGCTCGATGCGCAGCACGCCGCGGCCGCCGTCGAGGCCCGCGTGCGGCTGCGCTGGAGCGACCGGGGCCTGGCGGTGCGCACCGACGCGGCGATGCTGCGGCGCATCGTCGGCAACCTCGTCACCAATGCGCTGCGCCACGCGCCCGAGGGCGGCACGGTGCTGGTGGCGGCGCGGCGCAGCGCGCAGGGCGTGCGCATCGAGGTGCGTGACAACGGCGTGGGCATCGCGCCCATCCACCAGGGCCGCATCTTCGAAGAGTTCTATCAGGTGGCGAACACCGAGCGCGACCGGCGCCGCGGCTTCGGTCTGGGGCTGGCGATCTGCGCGCGCATCGCCGCGCTGCTGGGCACGCGCATCACGGTGCGCTCGGCGTTGCAGGCCGGCAGCACCTTCGCCTTCACGCTGCCGGCCGCGCGGCTGGCCGACGTGACGCCGCCCGAACCGCCGCCGCTGGCGCCCGCGCCGCTGGTGGGCCTGCGCTGCCTGGTGGTGGACGACGACCCCGCCATCCTCGACGGCAGCCGTGCGCTGCTGGAGCAGTGGGGCTGCCAGGTGGAGTGCGTGAGCACGGGCGCCGAGGCCATCGCGCGGCTGGGCACCGGCGACATCCACTACGACGCGGTGCTGTGCGACCTGCAGCTCGCGGGCGAAGGCGACGGCGTGGACGTGATCGACGCCGCCAAGCGGCTGCAGCCCGATGCGCTGGCGGTGCTGGTCTCGGGCGCCACCGGGCCCGAGGTGCTGCAGCGGCTGCGCCACGGCGGCGTGATGCTGCTGACCAAGCCGGTCGCGCCGGCCAAGCTGCGGGCACTGCTCACCACGCGGCGACAAGTGCCAGCGCACTGAGCTGCGAAGAGCCGGTCAGTCGATGCCGGCCCGCGAGAACTGCTGCCGGTACGCCGTCGGCGACACCTTGAAGGCCGACAGGAAATGCTTGCGCAGCGACACCGCCGAGCCGAAGCCCGCGCCGGTGGCCACGCGCTCGACCGGGTGGTCGGTGGTCTCGAGCAGCCGCTGCGCGAGCGCGAGGCGCTGGTTCTGCACCCACTGGCCGACCGTGGTGCCGGTGGATTCGCGAAAACGCCGCGTGAAATTGCGCCGGCTCATGAGCGCGCGCCGCGCGAGGTCGTCGAGCTCGTGCGGCCTGTCGAGGTGCCGGCCCAGCCATTCGAGCAGCGGCGCGAGCCGGTCGCGCTCGGCGGTGGCGGGCACAGGCTGCTCGATGTACTGCGCCTGCCCGCCCTGCCGGTGCGGCGCCACCACCATGCGCCGCGCGGCGCGGTTGGCCGTCTCTGCGCCGTAGCGCACGCGCAGCAGATGCAGGCAGCAGTCGATGCCGGCCGCGGTGCCGGCCGACGTGAGCACGTTGCCGTCGTCCACGTAGAGCACCTCGGGCTGCAGCTTCACCTTCGGGTACTGCTTCGCGAAGGCCGGCGCCAGCTTCCAGTGCGTGGTGGCCGGGCGGCCGTCGAGCAGGCCGGCCTCGGCCAGCACGAAGGCGCCCAGGCACAGCCCCATCACGGTGGCGCCGCGCCGGTGCGCCGCCTGCAGCGCGCGGATGAGCTCCGGCGGCGCGGCGCTGCAGTCGTCGCGCCATGAAGGCACCACCACGATGCGCGCGCGGCGTATGGCCTCCAGTCCGTGCGGCACCACCAGCGAGAAGCCCGCGTTGGTGCGCAGCTCGCCGGGCTCGGGCGCGCACACCTGCACGCGAAAGCGCGGCGCGCCGGCCTCGGTGCGGTCTTCGCCGAAGACCATGCAGGGCACGGACAGGTGGAAGGGGCTGATGCCGTCGAAGGCGACGACCGCGACGGTTTCGGTGGCAGCGGTGCTCATGGCCCGATCTTATCGATGAATGGCTTTCGGGCCACTTTCAGGGAACGATGCAGGAAGGAAGAATCAGGCCATCGGAACCACACAAGAGAAGGAGCCACCCATGAGCAGCAACAACACAGGCAAGCCGCGCCGCGCCCTCGTCGTGATCGACGTGCAGAACGAATATTTCGAAGGCGGCGGGCTGCCCATCGAGTACCCGCCCATCCTGGACACGCTGCCCAACGTGACCAAGGCCATGGACGCCGCCCACGCCGCCGGCACGCCGGTGGTGGTGGTGCGCCACCATGCGCCCAAGGGCGCGCCGGTGTTCCAGGCCGACGCGCACAACGGCCAGCTGCATCCCGAGATCGCGAAGCGGCCGCACGACCACCTCGTCACCAAGAGCTTTCCGAGCGTGTTCACCGGCACCGACTTCGCCGACTGGCTCGCGCGCCACGAGATCGACACGCTGAGCGTGGCCGGCTACATGACGCAGAACTGCGACGCCTCCACCGTGTACGAGGCCATGCACCGCGGCCTGAGCGTGGAGTTCCTCGCGGACGCCAGCGGCGCGCTGCCCTACGAGAACGCGGCGGGCAAGGTGACGGCGGAAGAGATCCACCGCGTCTTCAGCGTGGTGTTCCACAGCAACTTCGCGGCCGTGACCACGACGGACGCGTGGATCTCTGCGATGCGCGAGGGCCAGGTGATTCCGAAAGACAACGTCGTGATGTCGAACCGCCGCGCGCGCGGCGTCGCCTGAAGCCGGCGCGCTGCTTCAGAAATCGGCGCAGCCGTTGCGCTTCTCGGTGTCGACGCAGCTCGACAGGTTGGGCCGCGAGCGCACGCGCGACCATTCGCGCGCCAGCACGTCGCCGCCCTGCGCCGCGCGGTCGCCGTCGAGCGGGCCGGTGGCGAAGCAGATCGGCGGCGGGCCGATGTTGCGGTCGTACACCCAGGTGGCGGGCAGGTCGCGCAGCGAGTCGGGGCGCGGCAGGTTGGGCACGCCGCCGACGAACAGGTTGCCCGGCACCACGTTGACCCTGTAGCCCTCGGCGGATGTGAAGGCGCCGTTGATCGGGTACACGCCCGGCGGGCTGGCCTGCAGCGCGGGCGAGAACACGAAGCCCGCGAATCCCGCGCCCGTGTCGCCCAGGATCAGCCCCGTGACCAGATAGCTGAAGAGCGGGTTCGGATAGCCGAAGGGCCGGGTCGCGTTGCCGATGAGCACCGTGGCCACCGGCTGCTGCGCGTAGATGAAGTGGTTGGCACCCGCCGGGATGCTCACCGCGCACAGGCCCGAGTAGGCGCAGTGGTACAGGTTGGGATACAGCCCCGAGCCCGCGAGCCCGCCGCGCGTTTCGCCCACCCAGGTGTCGGCCCACACGCGCCACGGCGCGCCGGCGATGGTGTAGCCGCCGGTGTTCTGGAAGCGCGAAGCCGCCACGAGGTCTGTGCCGCTGGTGCTGCTCACGTTGGTGCCCAGCAGCAGGTCGCCGCTGAGCGTGCGCACGAACACGGTGTCGGCCGCCATCGAGCTGGCCGACACGATCTGCGGCGCATTGCCCGCGGCGTCGTAGCCGGTGACGCTGACCGAGCCGAGCTTGACCGTGTCGACGTCCACATAGCGGAAGGCACCGGCTGCGCTGCCGCCCAGGGTGTCGGCGCTGACGTTGTTCGCCGCCTGGTCGAGCAGCACGCTGCCGCCGGTGGAGCGCGCCAGCAGCGTGCCGGCAGTGATCGGCGCAGCGGCCGTCTGCGTGATGTTGCCGCCGGAGATCAGCCCCACGGTGGAGGCCGTGAGCGCGCCGCCGAGCTGGATGCCGCCGCCACCGCCGTTCTGCAGCGTCAGCGCGCCGGGCAGGGTGAGCGGGCCCACCACGTTGATGCTGCCCGCGTGCGCGTTGCTGCCGGCCACGATGGTCGGCGCGTCGAGGCGCGTGAACTCGTCGGCCGATACGGCGAAGCCGGTGGCCGCGGTACCGCCGAGCGTGATGGTGCTGGCCGTGCGGTCGACCGCGTTGCCGGCGATGTCGACGCCGCCGGGGCGCAGGTTGAGCACATTGCCGGCGCGCACCGTGCCGGCCATGACCAAGGCGTCGGTGGTGCCGTTGTTGGCTGCTCGCAGCGACACGCTGTTGTTGCCGTCGATGCGCGCGCCGGCGCCGACGGTGAGGCCGGCGCCAGCGGCCTGCGACTCGCCCGAGACGTCGATGCTGCCTGCGCCAAGCGTCGTGACTAGTGCGTTGTTGGCGAGCAGCACGCCGCCGGACTTGTCGCCAGCCGCAGCGGCAGTCGCAAGACCCCGGATGCTGATATTGCCGTCGACGCTGCGAACCTGCGAGCCGTCGAGCTGGACGCTCTGCACGGTCGTCGATCCGAAGCTGGTCGACAGCGTGCTGCCGACTCCGGCGATGCGGATGTTGCCGCTGGTGGTGAGGATCTGGCTCGGTGTGGCGGCCGAACCGATGCTCACGCCGGTTCCCTGCACCCCGATGCCCGAGATCGATACGTCGCCAGTACTGGTCTGGATGCTGACGCCGTTGAGCGCGACCGTCGCGCCGGTGGCCGAGAACGTCGGCGCCCCGCGCTTGCCCGTGATCTGCACGAAGCCGCCGGGGCCGGCGTCGCCCAGCGCGGTGGTGCGCGTGTCGATGGTGGCGTTGCTCAGTGCGATGGCCTGGACTCCCGAGTTGGCGCCATCGGCATTCATCGTGACGTTGCCGCCGTTGGTCAGGATCTGTCCGCTGTAGGCGATGTTGCCGGGGAAAGCTCCTCCGGCTGCGCCATTGGCATTGAATACGACGTCGAGCGGCCCGGTCGTGGAACGGATGATCGTCGGCACGAAGGTGCAGGGGAAGCTCGGGCAGGCCGTCGGCGGGTTCTGGCCGATGGCGTTGTTGGCATCGAGCCTGAACGTGACCGGCGCCGCTCCGCTGGTGCGCTCGATCACGACGCCGCTGTTGAAGTTGATGTTGCCCTGGCTCGTGCCCCCCGTTCCCGTGGTGATGGTCACGCTGGTGCCCTTGTCGAGCGCCGCGTTGATGTCGCCGTCCTGGATGGTGGAGTCCGTCAGCGGGTCGAAGGGATTGGTCGGCAGGGAGCCCGGACCGGTGCCGTGCGCGATGGTGACGTTGAAGGGATCGATGGTCCATTTGCCCGCGCCGCCCATTGGCGCCGAGGCATCGACCTTCACGCCCGACAGATCGAAGTTCTGCCCCGAAGTCTCGATCGACCCGCCGTTGCCGCCGGCGGCGCCGCCGCGTGCCGACAGGCTGCCGTAGGCGCGCACCGAGTCGCCCGCGACGACCTTCACGCTGCCACCGTTGCCCGTGCCGGTGGCATCGGCCTGCAGGCTGGCGGTGGAACTCAATGCGATCGAACCGGTGGCCGCGATGTCGATGCTGCCCCCGCCGGTGGCGCCGCTGGCATCGAGGCGGGCGATCAGCGGATCGCCTTCGGAAAATGCCACCCCGTCGACCAGCACGTTGCGGCCCTTGATCGAGATGCTGCCGCCCTTGCCGGTGTCGCTGGCGACGGAAACCAGGGCGTCGGTGGACGGCGCGGCGCTGGCGCCGAGCGACGCGCTCGCGAAATCGGAAAAGTTGGCCAGGCGCAGCGAGACATCGGTGCCCTGGCCGTCGATGGCGACGGTGCCGCCCGACGCGCGCAGCGCGTTGGACTGCCCCTGGACGCTCACATCCACGCCATACACCTGGTTGTTGTCCGGCGTCAGCACGATGCCGCCGCCGCTGTCGAGCGCGGCGCTGAAGCCCTCGCCGCCCGCGCGGCCGGTGATGTCGATGCGCCGTCCGTCGCCTGCCGTGATGACGGTGTCGGAGACGACCACCCCGCTCGATCCGCCCGCCGAACGCCCCTGCGCCGCGAAACCCACGCTCTGCCGCATCGCGTCGAGGCTGGCTCCGACGCCCGAGATCCGCACGTCGCCGCCGGCATCGACCGAGTTGCCGCCGATGAAGACGCCGGATTGGCTGAAGATGCTGCCGACCGGCATGTCGGAGGTCCAGTCGGTGCCGCGCCCCGTGAGCGCCACGTCGCCGCCGGACGAGGCGATGGAGGTCCCGAAGGCCACGTTGAGCCCTGTGGCGCCGACACCGCCGACGCCGTCGATGCCCACCATGCCGGTGCCGCCGGCCTTCACCGTGCTGTTCCAGAGCGAAACGCCTTCGCTGGACTCGAAGTTGGGATCCCCGCCATCGCTGGTCCTGACCCAGGAACGGCCCTGCCCTCGCAGGCCGATGCTGCCGCCGGCGTTGGTGGAAAGCGTGCTCTCGGTCAGGTAGATGCCCTCGCTCCACTGGCTGCCGCCGTCTCCGTTCGGGACCGCGCCGCCCACCGCGCGGCCGTTCAGCGCATCGCCCTGGCCGAAGAAGCGGATGTTGCCGCCGTTGGCGTCGATGGTGGCCTGCGTGAGCCGGATGGCGCCCGCATAGTCGGCCTCGCCGTTCTGCGACTCGCCAACGGAGATCTTGCTGGCATCGGCCGCGCGCGCCGCGATGGCGCCCGTCGAATCGGCATTGAAGTCCACGTTCAGCGCACCCTGCTTCGACGAAATGGCGGCGCCGCTGTTCATGGTGATGCTGCCCGCGGAATCCACCCTCAGCGTGGCGGTGCCGCCCTCCTGCTTCACCACCTGTACGTTCTCGCCGAAGTTCACGCCGGTGCCTGCGCCGATCGCGCCGCTGGCCAGCGTCACGTCGGTTCCGCGGCCCAGCGCGCCGCCGATGCTGCCCGCGTCGACGCTCGCGCCGGAGCTCAATGCGGGGTAGCTCGGCTGATATGCAGGAACGTCGGCCGCATTGGCGACGTCGAGGTTGCCCGCGGGCGTCTCGATGCGCCAGCTGCCGTTGGCACCGCCGGCCGCGCCGCCGCCGGCATCGACCCGCGCACCGCCTACCCGCAGGCCGTCGGCCACGGTCGTGATGGTGCCGCCCTGGCCGCCGCCTGCCCCACGCGCGGCCAGTTCGCCGTACACCTGCGCGTGCGATTCGCGCACTGGCGCAATGCTGCCGTCCGGCAGGGTCTGGCCCGCCGCCGTGCCCACCTCGACGGTGCCGCCCGCGCCTTCGCCGGCGGCACTGGCGCGCAGTGCGGAAGTCGATGCCAGTGCCACGTCGTAGCCGCGCACCGAGACCGTACCGCCGCCCGCCTGCCCACTGGCATCGAGCACGGCCTGCGGGCTTTGCACACCGCCGCCCTGCAACTGAACCTGCCCCGCCACGATGCGGATGGTGCCGCCACGCTCGCCGGCATTGGCGCCCGTTGCGTCGAGCGTGCCGCCGGTCATCTCGACCCGGTTGTCCGGGCCGCCGCCCAGGAAGATCTCGCCATTGCGCGTCCCCATGGTGCGTGCGCGCACGGTGCCGGTCTGGTTGACCACCAGCTCGCCCAAAGTGGCGGAGCTGCCCATCAGGGCCACGCGTCCGCCGTCGGCCTGCAGCGTGCCGCTGTTCTCGACGGACGCGCTCGAAGCCATCGCGTCCGGCGCGATGACGATGTTGGTGAGCCCGTCGCCCACGAGATCGAGCGTGATCTTGCGGCCAGAGGCCAGCGCGACCGTGCCGCCGTTGGCGGTGATGGTTCCGGTGTTGCCGACCGCAGCGCCCATCAGCACCACCGGGCCGCCGCCAGTGGCGGTGATGTTGCCGGCGTTGCGCACCGAGGCGGCGTTGCCCTCGGCGCGTTCGAACGTGAGTTTCGTGGCACCGTCCATGAAGCTCTGGTCGGAGGTCGTCAGCGCCAGCGTGGAGGCGATCAGGCCGCCCACGTTCACCGTCGCGCCCTGGCTGAACATCACGCCGCTCGGATTGACCAGGATGACGCGCCCGTTCGCGGTGAGCTGGCCCGCGATGGTGGAGAGCTCGCCGCCCGTGACCCGGTTGAGCAGCACGCTGCTCGCGTTCGGCTGCGTGATGCTGACGATGCCGCCGGCGCCGATCGAGAAGGTCTGCCAGTTGGCGATGCCGCGCTGGAATTGCTGGTTGATGCTCATCAGCGCGCCGGACTGCGTCATCGTGACGCCGCTGTTCGCCGGTGTGCTGAAGCCCGTGGGCAGGACCTGCGCCACGGCGGGGCCGAGGCCGGCGCAGACCAGCGACAGCGCGAGAGGCCGCAGCACGAGGCGATGCGACGGGCGCCGGCGGAAAAGATTGCGTTGCTTCATGGTCAGAACGCCTTGATGAGCTGCACGAAGAGGCGCGGGTTGCGCCCGCCGCCGTCCGTCTGCGCCGGCGGCGTACCCGCGCGCCAGGCCAGCGTCGCGTTAATCGAGAAATTGCCCGGGCGCGACCAGCTCAGGCCCACGCCGTAGCCGCGCAGGCTGTGGCTGTTGACGCCGTCGTAGGGCGTCGGGTTGCGCACGATCTTTCCGTGCGCGGCGTCGTAGAACAGGAAGGGCGTGAGCTCCTCGTTGAGCGACCAGCGCCATTCGACGGTGCCGATCACGCCCTGGTCGACCAGCAGTTCGCCCGAAGGGTAGGCGCGCACCGCGCGCGCGCCGCCGAGCGCGAGCTTCTCGGACGCGTCGAGGTTCTTGCTGGCCCACTGCCCGCCGATCGACAGGTACAGCGAATGGCGCGGCACGATGGCCTGCAGGCGCGAAAGCTGGAAGCTCAGCTTGGTGAAGCCGCCCTCGGTGTGGTGGCCGGTGACGCCGCGGTCGAAGTCGCGGCTCTCCGGATCGCGGATCGAGAGGTTGCCGTGGTAGAGCGTGCCGGAGCTGGCCCAGTAGCCGCCGCCGAGCAGCTCGTCGCGGCGCTCCCAGGTCCAGCCCAGGCTCAGGCCGTTGACGCGCTTCTTCGAATTGAAATCGGCCGCGCGCAGTTCGTCGGTGAGGTCCTTCACGTCCACGCCCAGGCGCAGGAACAGGTTCTGCTGGCGCTGGCGGATCAGCGGGTAGTTCAGCGAGAAGTCGAGCACGTTGGCGCGGCCGCGCGCATCGAGGTCGGCGAACTGCCCGCCCAGCTCGTAGCTCACGCGCGAGAGGCCCACGCCCGCGCGCAGCCCGCTGGTGCCGATGGGCGCCTCGTAGGCGATGCGGCCGAACTGCAGCGCGTTGCTGTTGGACACCATCAGCCGCATGTCGAGGTTGTCGCCGATGCCGAAGGGGCTGAGCCAGCGCGCGGTGCCGCCCACGCGGTAGCGGCCCGACTCCTTGGTGCCGTGGTTGTCGCCCTCGGCCGTGAAGGCCCAGCGCGGTGCGGCGGCCACCTCGACCGAGAGATCGGTGGTGCCGGGCTGCGTGCCTTCCTGCAGGCCCGACGACACCTTGATGCCCGGCTGGTCCGACAGCAGCAGCATCGCGCGCTCGTAGTCCGGCGCGCTCACTGCCGCGCCGGGCTGCAACGGCGCGAGGAAGCCGCGCACGCGCGACTCGGCGATCGGCGCATCGGGCGCGACCGTCACGTCGACCTTGCCGAGGCGGCCTTCGATCACGCTGATCTCGACGATCCCGTCGCGCACCGTCTGCACCGGCACCACGGCCTGCGCGAGGAAATACCCACGCTCCTTGTAGCGCGCGGTGATGGCCTTGGCGAGTTCCTCGAGGTCGCCGAGGGTGACATCGCGGCCGATGTAGGGGCCGGTGATGGCCTGCAGCTCCTCGTTGCTCAGCGCCTTCACGCCATTGAGGCGCAGGTCGTTGAGCTTGAAGGTCGCGCCGGTGGCGCCGCCCGTGTTGCGCGGCGGCGCGGGCAGGCTCTGCGGGGCGACGGCGCCCGTGGGTGCCTGCGCGATGGGGCGGTCGCAGCTGCCGCAGGGGTCCTTGGTCGGCAGCAGCTGGGTGTCGTTGCCGTCCGCTTCGGCGGCATGCGTGCGCTGGGCCGCGACGAGCAAGGTCGCGCTGACCAGGGCCGTGACCGCGAAGGCGATCGGCGTGGGGCGTTGGCAGGTTTTCATGTCAGTTGCCCACCGTGAGACGCCAGTTGCCGATCAGGTTGAACGGCGCCCAGAAGAAGGGATGGGACATCTTGGGGTCCTTCAACACCGCGAGCTGGCCGGCCTGCATGGCCTTCTGGATGTCGCGACCCTTGGAGAGTTCGCCGTAGAGCGTGCTCATGAGCACGGCGGTGGCGTCGTCCGACACCGGCCACAGCGATGCGATCAGGCTGGAGCTGCCGGCCGAGAGGAAGGAGCGCGTGAAGCCCAGCACCTCGTCGCCCTGCGCGATGCGCCCGAGGCCCGACTCGCAGGCCGAGAGCGTGACCAGCGCGGTGCCGTCCATCGGCAGCCCGAGGATCTCGTGCGCCTCCAGAAAATTCTGCTTGCCGCCCTCGTTGGCCAGCAGGATGCGCGAGTACAGCGGATCGACCGCGTCGGCTTCGGCATGCGCCGCCACGTGCATCAGCGGCGATCGCGCGGCCACGTCGCGAAACTGGGTCTTGGTGGCGGCCGCGCCCATGTAGACCGCGTTGCGTGGGAAGAGCCGAGCGAGCTGCTTCACCTCGGTCTCGGCGCCGGGCAGGTCGTACTTGTCCTCGATGCGCGGGTTGCCGAAGGCGGTGAGCGATGCGTTCACGCGCGGCGTGCGCTGCGCGAGCTGCACCGCGATGCTCATCGACGGCGCCACGGCGACCGGATGCGTCTCGATGATGTAGCGCCCGTCCAGCCGCAGCGCCTGGAACGGCAGGTAGTGCAGCGGCCCATGCGGCACCACGATGAGCCGCTGCCCCGGCGCGAGGCCCAGCGGCCCGAGTAGCGCGGCGCCCAGCTTGTCGGCGTTGGTGATGGCGGCGCGCCGGCCGCGCACGATGGAGTTGCGAAAGGTCTCGACCAGCTCGTTGAGCTCGTCGCGCTTCACCGCGACCGTCTTCTCCACGATGCTGCCCGGGCTCACCACCCACACCACGAGGCGGTCGGGCAGCGAGTGGAACTGCACCACGCGCTCGTCGGCCGCCAGCGTGCGCTGCAGCGTGGCGAGGTCGACGGTGTTGGCGGCCTGCTCGTTGATCTTCGCGCGCCCGCGCACCGCGTCGAGCAGCGCGCGCGAGCGGCTGTGCTCGCTCACCTCGAAGGCCTGCCGCGCATCGCCCGCGTCGCTGTAGATGGAAACGCCGCGCTCGAACACCGTCTGCAAGTCCGAGAACAGGCCCATCTTGAATTCCTCGCTGCGAAACCTGGCACGCACCTTGTCGACGTCGCCCAGCGCCCTGCCGACGGCCTCGGCCGCCGCCTGCTTCTGGCCCAGCGCGAGTTCGCTGCGTGCCACGCCGTCCCAGGCCCAGAGGCGGTAGTACTCGGTGTCGGCGCCCACCTGCCGCGCGGTGAGGGCGCGATACGCCTCGCGCGCCTCGGCGGGCTTGTTCTCGGCCAGCAGCAGCCTCGCGCGGGTGCGGTCGAGCTGCGCGGTGAGCGGTGCATCCTTGGGCGGCGCCATGGTGCCAAGCACCTCGCGCGCGCGGCCGGGGTCGCCCGACTCGATCAGCGCATTGACCAGCGAGGCCTGCACCAGCGGCGCATAGCGCTGCGAGCTGTTGGCCAGCGCCTCGTCATAGCTGAGCACCGCGCCGGCGTAGTCGCCGCGGCGCGAGCGCACGTCGCCGATCACCTTCTGCACCGGGCCGACCACCAGCTTGGGGTCGCGCGCCGGGTGCTTGAGCGCCTCGCGTGCGAACTCCTCGGCCTTTTCGAGCTGGCCCGAGTAGCTGTAGACGATGGCCAGATCGCGATTGGCCATGGCCATCAGGTTCGGATCGTTGGTGGCGTTGGCCAGGTGCAGCGCCTTGCTCGCGGCGCGCACGCTCTGGCGGAACTCGCCCGCCTCGGCCAGCGCCACGGCCTGGCTGCAGTACTGGTAGCCCGAGAGCTTGACCGAGTCCTGCCCGTAGAGCACGGCGCCTTCGCTGGTCAGCGCCAGCAGGGTGTCGGTGTCCGCAAGGCGGGCCTGTTCCATCTTGCTGGCGGCGGCCTCGGCGCTCGACGCCTGCTGCGCCGATGCCGGAAAACCGAAGCCCATCAGAAGAATGCCGGCCAGACCGAGCGCACCTGCGATGCCAGCACGACGACGTGCAGGGCGCCCCCATCCCCATCTCGAAAACCACGCCATTGGACCCCCGCGTCTGGCCCTGTGAGCCCGCCGCGGCGGGCCTTCGACGTCGCGGGAGTGCGCGCCGTTCAGGCCTCGGGGGAAAGTCTAGGAGCGGCCCTCGGGCGCGCCTATTCACAATACGGTCTAGCGCTAAAGGACTAGGGTCTGTTCACCCTAGGCAGGCACTGCGTCGACGTTCGCGCGGTCCCAGTGCCGGTGCTTCGCGATGGCAGCCGCGAAGCGCTGCGCGATGCCGGAAGCAGCCGTGCTGTCGCCCAGGTTGGTGACCGGCGTTTCGGCCACCACCACGCCGGCGGGCGCGTCGTCCGGCGGCGTGTTCTCGTCGATGCCCAGCGTGGACAGGAGCCGCGCGCCCTCGCCCACCGTGCAGATCGCCTTGCAGTGCTTGTAGGCCTCCAGCACGAAGTGCACCGCGTCGCCCATGCCCGCGAGCGCCGCGGCGCCGTCCGCACCGGCCGGCACCAGCACCGCGTCGAACATCACGGAGGGCGTGTTGACGAAGGTCGCGTCCACCTCGATCTGGCGCTTCGACGCGCTGGCGATGGTGCCCAGGCGCGGCCCCACCACCTTGCATTGCGCGCCGGCCTGTTCGAGCGCGTCGCGGATCGGCTTGAGCGAAGCCGAGTCGACGCCGTCGGCCACGAGGATCGCGATCTTGCGGGTGCGGATGGAGCCGTCGCCGGTGTCGGCCATGCTCAGCGCGGGCGACTCGTCGATGGGCAGCGCGATGCGGTGGTCGCGGAAGCCCGCGCGCCCCGCCGCGGCCTTGGCATCGGGCTCGCCGATGCCCAGCGGCTCGGCCACGCGGCGCGCGAGTTTCTCGTCGACGTGCGCGAGGTTGTCGACCACGCGCTGGCGGATGGCAGGCACCTCCAGTTTCGACAGCTCGAAGCGGAAGGCCGCGACGATGTGCTCCTTCTCGGCTGCGCTCTGGCTCTCGAAGAACAGGCGCGCCTGCGTGAAGTGGTCGTCGAAGGATGCACTGCGCCGCCGCACCTTGGGCGGGTCGATTTCCTCGGGGAAGGACTGGAAGCCGTGGCTGCCGCCGTCCACGCGGAACTCGGTGCCGCTGCCCAGCGTGTTGGGCTCGTAGGCCACCTGGCCGCGCGCGATGGTCTGGCGGTGCATGCCGTCGCGCTGGAAGTTGTGGAAGGGGCACACGCCCTTGTTGATGGGCAGCTCGTGGAAGTTGGCGCCGCCCAGGCGCGAGATCTGCGTGTCGGTGTACGAGAACAGGCGCCCCTGCAGCAGCGGGTCGTTGGTGAAGTCGATGCCGGGCACGAGGTGGCCGGGGTGGAAGGCGACCTGCTCGGTCTCGGCGAAGAAGTTGTCGGGGTTGCGGTTGAGCACCAGCCGGCCGATCTTCTGCACCGGCACCATCTCTTCGGGAATGAGCTTGGTGGGGTCGAGCAGGTCGAAGCCCAGCGAGTGTTCCTTGTCCTGCGGAATCAGCTGCACGCCGAGCTCCCACTCGGGGAAGTCGCCGTTCTCGATGGCTTCCCACAGGTCGCGGCGGTGGAAGTCGGGGTCCTTGCCGGCGATCTTCTGCGCCTCGTCCCATGCGAGGCCGTGGATGCCGAGCCTGGGCTTCCAGTGGAACTTCACGAAGTGGCTTTCGCCGCGGCTGTTGACGAAGCGGAAGGTGTGGACGCCGAAGCCTTCCATCATGCGCAGGCTGCGTGGAATGGCGCGGTCGCTCATGGCCCACATCAGCATGTGGGTGGTCTCGGGCATCAGCGAGGCGAAGTCCCAGAAGGTGTCGTGCGCGCTGGCGGCCTGCGGCATCTCGTGGTGCGGCTCGGGCTTGACGGCGTGGATGAGGTCGGGGAACTTGATCGCGTCCTGGATGAAGAACACCGGGATGTTGTTGCCCACGAGGTCGTAGTTGCCCTCGCGGGTGTAGAACTTGACGGCGAAGCCGCGCACGTCGCGCACGGTGTCGGCAGAGCCGCGCGAGCCGGCCACGGTGGAGAAGCGCACGAACACCGGCGTCTTCGCGTCCGGGTCCTGCAGGAAGTCGGCGCAGGTGAACTGCGACATCGACTTGTAGACCTGGAAGTAGCCGTGCGCCGCCGAGCCGCGCGCATGCACGGCGCGCTCGGGAATGCGCTCGTGGTCGAAGTGCGTGATCTTCTCGCGCAGGATGAAGTCTTCGAGCAGCGTGGGTCCGCGCACGCCCGCCTTCAGCGAGTTGTGGTTGTCCGGCAGCTGCAGGCCCTGGTTGGTGGTGAGGGTCGTGGGGTGCTCGACGGTGAAGCCTTCGAGCTGCTGCTGCTTGGGGTTTGCGGCATCGCCGGCGCCCGTCTTCACGGCGCTGGCGCGGCGGCCCGCGGCGGCCTTGTTCTGGGGTGACATCGTGGACTTGCCGGGATCTTTCTTCATTGGCGGAGTGTTCGTGAAAGGAAGACGGACTGGGTCAGCCCGCCTCGTTGTTGTCCAGGAACATGTCGAGCACATTGACCACGGCGATCAGGCAGATGCAGCCCGCCACCGCGGCCACGCCCCACACGAGAATCTCGTCGCCCCAAGAGTTGGCGAACGAGTCGAAAAGCGATGAAAACTCCATGATTTCCCCTCCGTATTTCGCCCCTCTGTGGCGAACTTGCTTGCAAGAATCCGAAGGTTATGTTTCGCCCGGCGCGCGCCCCGTAGTGGCGCCCCTTCCACCTCCGTGGGAGAAGATGCACGGGCTCGGTAGGAGCCCGCCGACACCACCTCGCGCCCGCCTACGAAGCTTCGCGAGTACCGCCCGTGGGACTCGCGGGCGCGGCTGCGTAGCATGGTGCAACCATGTTGATCAGAATCGGCTTTGACATCGAACTGGACGTGACCGCACCCACGGCGCTGATCCACATGCTGCAGGTTCACCCCTCCCGCGCGGGCGACCTGCAGGACGGCGAGAACATCGTGCTCAGCCCGCCGCTGCCCACCGACCACTACCTCGACGGCTTCGGCAACCGCTGCGCGCGCGTGCACATTCCGCAGGGCGTGGAAAGCGTGCGCCTGCGCAACCGCGCACTGATCTACGACACCGGCCTGCCCGACCCCGTGGACCTGGGCGCGCACGGCCACGCAGCCGCCGACCTGCCGGTGGAGACGCTTCCCTTCGTGCTGCCCAGCCGCTACTGCGAGGTCGACGGCGACCTGCTGGCCTTCGCCTGGGCCAGCTTCACGCATGTGGCGCCGGGCTGGCAGCGCGTGCAGGCGATCTGCGACTTCGTGCACCAGCACATGCGCTTCGACTACGCGAGCGCCCGGCCCACGCGCACCGCGCTCGAAGGCTTCCGCGAGGGCACGGGCGTGTGCCGCGACTTCACGCACCTGGCGATCACGCTGTGCCGCGCCATGAACATTCCGGCGCGCTACGTGACGGGCTATCTCGGCGACATCGGCGTGCCGCCCGCACCGTACCCGATGGACTTCAGCGCGTGGTTCGAGGCGTACCTGGGCGACCGCTGGCACACCTTCGACGCACGGCACAACACGCCGCGCATCGGCCGCGTGGTGATCGCGCGCGGGCGCGACGCGGCGGACGTGCCGATCACGATGGTGTTCGGCGCGAACACGCTCAAGCGCTTCGAAGTGACAACGGAAGAAGCGATCGCCTGAGGCGTCGTCGTCTGCGGCGTCAGCCTGGCTCGGAGCCGAGCAGCTTCATCGCGGCAGTGAGGCTCTTGCGGCTGCGCTCCATGCCGGCCCACGGCTTGTTGCCGGTCTCGAAGCGCTCGGCCGCGTTCGCGACGTTCCATTGCGCGGGCCCGGCGAGCGACGGCAGTTCGTCCCACGCGAGCGGCACCGACACGCCCAGCCCCGGGCGCGAGCGTGCCGACCATGCGCTCACGGTGGTCGCACCGAAGCCGTTGCGCAGGTAGTCGACGAAGATCTTGCCCACGCGGTTGCGCGGCCCGCTCTTGGCGACAAAGCGCGCCGGAATGGTCTGCGCGAGGTGCGCCACCACGGCCTGCGAGAAGCCCTTGACGGTGTCCCAGTCGTACTGCCGGCGCACCGGCACCAGCACGTGCAGGCCCTTGCCGCCGCTGGTCTTCAGGAAGGACGGCAGGCCCAGCTCGTCGAGCAGCGTGCGCACCAGCATCGCGGCCTCCTGCACCTGCGGCCATCCGACGCCTTCGCCGGGGTCGAGGTCGAAGGTCATGCGGTCGGGCCTGCCGATGTCGTCGGAGGTGGCGTTCCAGGTGTGCAGCTCAATGACGTTCATCTGCGCGGCGCCGAGCAGCCCTTCCTTGGTGTCGATCTGCAGCAGCGGCTCGTGGCCCGGATCGAGCGCGGGGTCGAGCTGGTTCACGCCGGGAATCTCGCGGGCCTGCAGATGCTTCTGGAAGAACAGCTCTCCGCCCACGCCCTCGGGCGCGCGCACCAGCGACACCGGCCGGCCGCGCAGGTGCGGCAGCATGAGCTTCGCCACGCTGTCGTAGTAGGCGGCGAGCTCGCCCTTGGTGATGCCGCTGTGCTTGTCGATCACGCGCTCGGCGTGGGTGATTTTCCGGGACATGGGCTTGCTCTTTCCTTCGCTGCGGCTTTTCGCGGGCGATGACCTGGTCGCCTCGGCCTCGATCTCGCGCACCCGTTGCGGCCGCTCGCGCCGTATCTCGCGCGCCGGCTTGTCGCTGCGCAGGCCCTGGAAGACGGCCTGGCGCACGCGGTGCTCGCGCGTCCATTCGCCGAACGCGATCTCGGCCACCAGCGACGGCTCGACCCACTGCGCCTTCACGCCGCGCGGCGCGGGTTCGAAGGGGCAGTCGTCGACGGCCAGCCTGTCGAGCTTCGCCTTGATGTCGGCCAGGCGGTTGGCATCGAAGCCGGTGCCCACGTTGCCGCAGTAGCGCAGCCTCCCGCTCGCCTCGTCATGCACGCCCAGCAGCAGCGAGCCGAATCCGGCGCGCGTGCCCTTGGGCGCGGTGTAGCCGCCGATCACGAACTCCTGCCGCTGCTGGTTCTTGAGCTTGATCCAGTCGGGCGAGCGGCGCGACACGTACGGCGAGCCCTTGCGCTTGGCGACGATGCCCTCGAAGCCGATGCGCGCGGAAGACGCGAGCAGGTCGCGCGGCGAGGCGTCGAAGGCCTCGCTCAGGCGCAGCGGCGCGGGCGGCTTGCCGCCGAGCAGCACGGCCAGCCTTGCGCGACGCTCCTCGACAGGAAGATCGCGCAGGTCTTCGCCGTCGATGAAGAGCGCGTCGAAGAGCCAGTAGACGATGGACGAGGTGGCGCCACGGTCGAAGGCGTTCTGCAGCGCCTGGAAGTCGGGTGCGCCGTTGGGGCCGTCGACGGTGATCTCGCCATCGAGCCAGGCCGAGTGGGTGGGCAGCCTGGAAAGCGCCTCGACGAGCTTGGGCAGCTTCGCGCTCCAGTCGTGGCCGTTGCGGGTGAAGCAGCGCACCTTGCCCTTGCCGTCGATGCGCGCGAGCAGGCGGTAGCCGTCGAACTTGAGTTCGTAGAGCCATTCGCCGGGCGACGAAGGCGGGGATGACGCGAGGGTGGCGAGCTGGGGTTCCAGGGTGGCGGGCAGCGCGGCTTTCTTCTTTTCGGGTTCCGCCTGCTTCGCCGCCGCGCTGCCTCCTGTCTTCGCCTTGGCTTTCTTCCTCGGCGCCTGCCCCACCTCGTCCACGCCCAGGCCGGTGATCACGCTCGCGGGCTCCTCCACCACCACGTCATAGTCATCGAGCGCGCGTGCCTCGCCATCGCGCTCCTTGATGAGCAGCCAGGGCTCGTGCGATTCGTCACCCTTGCCGTGCATGCGCACCAGCGTCCAGTGCCCATGCAGCTTCTCGCCGCGCAGCTCGAACTTGAGCTTGCCGGCCGCCAGCGCCTTGCGCGCGTCGCCGTCCGGCAGCCAGTCGCCGCGGTCCCAGACGATGACGGTGCCCGCGCCGTACTGCTTGGGCGGAATGGTTCCCTCGAAGTCGGCATACGAGATCGGGTGGTCCTCGACATGCACCGCCATGCGCTTCACGCCGGGGTCCAGGCACGGCCCCTTGGGCACGGCCCAACTTTTGAGCGTGCCGTCGAGCTCCAGCCTGAAGTCGTAGTGCAGATGGCTCGCGTGGTGCTTCTGGATGACGAAGCCCAACGTGCCCTTGCCGCGCCGGCCGCCGGACTTCGGCTCCGGCGTGCGGGAGAAATCGCGCTTGCCGTGGTAGCGCGCGAGTGCCTTGCGTGAAGTGGATGCGGTGCTTCCCATGATGGCGTGCGGCACTCCAAGGACTCAGGCGGCGCGCCGCTGGCGGGCCGGCGCCTTGCGCGCGGCGCTGCGCTTCTTCGCCGCGGGGCGCCTGGGTGGGGACTCTTCCTCCTCTTCTGCATCCTCGTCCTTGGCCTTGGCCTTGGCACCGCCACCGCCCTTGCGCAGGCTGCGCTTGAGCAGCTCGGTCAGGTCGATGACCTTGGCGCCGCGGCCTTCGGTGGCCTGTTCGCCTTCCTCCGGCTCAGGCTGCGTCACGGTCTCGGTCTGGCCGGCCTTCACCTTCCTGTCGACCAGCCGCAGGATCTCGTCCTTGAACTCGTCCCTGTATTCGTCGGGGTCCCAGTCGGCGCTCATGTCCTCGACCAGTTCCTTCGCCATCTCGAGTTCGCGCGGGCGCAGGCCGGCCTTCTTCGCATCCTCGGAGGGCAGCGGCAGGTCGGTCCAGGGGCGGATGTCGGCGCCCCAGCGCAGCAGGTTCAGCACGAGGCCGGGGCCCACGGGCACCAGCGCGGCCAGATGCTGCCTGGTCTGGATCACGACGCGGGCCACGCCCACGCGTGCGCTGCGCTGCAGGGTCTCGCGCAACAGCGCATAGACCTTGGCGCCTCGGTTGATGGGCGCCACGTAGTAGGGCCGCTCCAGGTACACGAAGGGAATGCCGTTGGCCGGCACGAAGCTCTCGATCTCGATGGTCTGCGTGGTCTTCGGGTAGGCGGCGGCGATCTCCTTGTCGCTGAGCACCACGTACTCGCCGCTCTCGTACTCGACGCCCTTCACGATCTGCTCGCGCGCGATTTCGCGGCCGGTCTTCTTGTTGACGCGCTTGTAGCCGACCGGGTCCATGGTCCTCTTGTCGAGCCAGTCGAAGTCGATGCCGTGATCGACGGTGGCCGAGTACAGCGCCACCGGTATGTGGACGAGGCCGAAGCTGATCGCGCCCTTCCACAGGACGCGCGGCGCGGGTGCTTTCTTCGAGACGGGCATGGGATGCGCACTCCTTCACCTTCGAATGTGCGCCGCCTGGGCGCGGGCGATGTAGGAGCGCGGCCCCAGGCGCCGTCAGGCCGCGCCGGTGTCGCCGGAGATGCTGGCCACGCTGGCGATAGGCCCGAGCTGGCGTTCGCTGGGTCGCGCGAAGTAGAACCACTCGGCGCCCGGCAGCGCCATCGCATTGGGGAACACGATGAAGCCGTCGTCGGGCGCGCTCAGCAGCGTGCCGTCGTGGCGCATGCCGATGGGCTCGCCGCGCTGCACCTCGTCGAAGGTGGCCCAGTCGCGCACGAAGCTGTCTTCGTCGTGCAGGCGGTCGGTCACGCTGGCCAGGCGCAGCAGCTTCGGCGGCTGCGCGGGGCCGCCCGACAGGCCCTCGGGCAGCTCGGCCATGCCCAGCAGCGCCAGGGTGCGGCGGATGGCGCGCCACGCCACCTCGGGCGCCTGCGGATCGAGATGCTGGCCGCATTCGAGCGTCACGCCGTAGCCGCCGCGGCTGCGGATGTATTCGTTGGTGCCTCGGCCGAAGTCGAGTTCGGCCTCGCTGGCCGGTGCGCCGCCAGCGCGCTGCGCGAGGCCGGCCGCGTAGATGTCGAGCCAGCCTTCCACCACGATGGGCGTGCCGATGTGCAGCGCGAGCTGGCCTTCCTCGAACGAACGGGCGAAGGGCTCCAGCGTGCCGGTGTTGTCGCGCGGGCCGATCATGGCGAAGGCCTCGCCCTCGCTCTGGAAGGAATGCAGGTCCAGCAGCACCTCGTGGCGCGCGATGAGCGGGGCCAGGACGTTGGTCACGCGGGCTTCGTAGTCGGCGGGGGCTTCGGAGGGGCGAAAGAGGCGGTTGAGGTTGCGCTCGCCCTCGCGCTGCAGGCGCCTGCGCGCGAGCGGATTGGCCACCGGCACCATGGTCAGCTCGCCGCGCAGCAGCTGCAGCGAGCCGGCCCCGAATTCGGCGAGCACGCGCTCGATGCCCAGAGTGCCGGAGATTTCATCGCCGTGAACGCCGCCCATCACGAGCAACCGGGGACCGGGGTTCAGCGAGGCGAAGGCGTGGATGCGCAGGCTGTCGGTGGCCACGCCGGCGAAAGGATCGGAAGACATCCGGAGATTATTGCGGAGCCCCATGTCAGCAGGCAAAAGCGCTATGCGTTTGATAGCAGCGCCGGGCATCGAGGGTGCCGAGGAGCCGCCTACAGGGCCTGCCTCGCCTGTCCTACCGGGCCCGCTGCAGACGCGGCGCAGGCTGGGTCCCCGTCAAAGGAGTCCACGCATGAACAGCAGCAAGAAAAGCCCCGGCAAGACCAAGGTTGCGCAGGACGGGGAACCGAAGCCGCGCCTGCCGCACGAGCACGACCAGTCGTCCGACAGCCAGCAGACCCGGGACGGCCGTCCGCCCGAGGTGGGCCGCCAGGCTCATGAAGACGTGGAGCGCGGCCTGGTCGACACCGACCGGGCGCTCGAAGCCGACAGCGTCGAGCGCGCGGGAAAGGGAAGGATCAGGCGCTGACGACGCCGGCGAGCTGCTTGCGCATGTCGGAGATGACGGCGCCGTAGTCCTTGGCGTTGAAGATCGCGCTGCCGGCCACGAAGGTGTCGGCGCCGGCGGAGGCCACGCGCGCGATGTTGTCGGCCTTGATGCCGCCGTCCACCTCCAGGCGGATGTCGCGCCCGCTCTGCTCGATGCGCTTGCGGGCCTGTTCGATCTTGCGCAGGGCCGAGTCGATGAAGCTCTGGCCGCCGAAGCCGGGGTTGACGCTCATGATGAGGATGAGGTCGATGTCGTCGATGGCCCAGTCCAGCGCCTCCAGGCCCAGCCCGGGGTTGAACACCAGCCCGGCCTTGCAGCCGGCCGCCTTGATGGCCTGGATGCTGCGGTGCGTGTGGGGCGAGGCGTCGGGGTGGAAGCTGATGTAGTCGGCGCCCGCTTGCGCGAAAGAGGCCGCCAGTGCGTCGACCGGCTGGATCATGAGGTGCACGTCGATGGGCACCGGGGTGCCGTCGGCGGTCCTGGCGTAGGGCTTGAGCGCCTGGCAGATCATCGGGCCGAAGGTCAGGTTCGGCACGTAGTGGTTGTCCATCACGTCGAAATGGATCCAGTCGGCGCCGGCCGCGATCACGTCGGTCAGTTCTTTGCCGAGGTGCGCGAAGTCGGCGGACAGGATGGAGGGCGCGATGCGGAACGGGGTGCTCATAACCCCTGATTCTCGCAGCCGGCGCAAGCCCGACCAAAGGCCTCCGTTACCATGCGCCCCATGTCACAGAGCCCCTTCAGCGTACAAGTAGAACCGCGCTACCTGGCCGACCAGTCCTCGGCCAAGGACAACATCTACACCTTCTCGTACACGGTCACCATCACGAACACGGGTTCGGTGTCCGCCCAGCTGATCGCGCGCCACTGGCTCATCAACGACGCCTCGGGGCATTCGCAGGAGGTGAAAGGACTGGGCGTGATCGGCCAGCAGCCGTTGCTGGCGCCCGGAGAATCCTTCCGCTACACCAGCGGCTGCCGCCTGCAGGCGGCCAGCGGCACGATGCACGGCAGCTACTTCGTGGTGACGGAGGAAGGCGACCGCTTCGACGTGCCCATTCCGATGTTCGTGCTGGAGGCAGACATAGGCGGAGCCCCCGTCTCCCGTGTCCTGCACTGATTTCCCCATGCGCTGAGGCCTCGAGCACAGCGCGCCCGCTCTCACTTTCTCCCCGCCCCCCGACATGGCTGCCGCATCGCGCGACTTGCAGGGGCTGCTTGCCGGCCTCGATCCCACGGCAGATGTGGCGCTGCGCCACATCTGGCTCATCAACATCTTCGACTGGGTGCGCGGCGACCGCGCCTCCCCGCAGGCGGCCATCGGCCGCGTGCAGCTGCTGCTGGACGCCATCGAGGCACGGCCCGAGCTGCGCGAGCGGCTGCGCGACTGGTGGCGCGTCTTCACGCAGACGGTCGACCTGACGACGCTGCTGGCCGACTACGGCTTCGCCCCGCGCACCGCCTTCGCGAGCGAGCTGAGCGAACGGCTGCGCCGCAAGATCCTGCCCGGCACGCCCGAGACCACCGACGCTTCGGACCTGTTCCGCATGGTGCTGCCCGGCGTGTTCGATGCGGGCTGGATCGCCCTGCTCGACGAGACGCAGTTGGGCCGCATCGGCGCCCTGCTGGCCGACGCCGCGCTCGACACCGACGGCGCGCCGCGCTGGCGCCACACCGTGATGGACGCCGTCACCTACTGCAGCAGCCAGGTGGTGGCCGCCGGCTTCTCGCCCGAGCTGCGCCTGCGCATGAGCGCCGACGCGGTGGGCGAAACGCGCCCCTTCCATGCGCTGATGGCCGACCTCGACGAGCTGCGCGAGCAGATGTTCGACCGCCCCGGCGAGCCGCGCGACGAAGACGCGCTGCAGGCCGCCTTCGTGGCCTTCCGGGACCGGCTCGACGCCTGCCGCGCCGGCGCGGCCTCGGTCTACACCCACCTGGAAGACAACGGCATCTCGGTCGGCCTGGTGTTCCGGCTGCGGCAGCTGCGCGAGCGGGTGCTGCGCATCCGCGAGCTGCTCGACTGCCTGATGGCACCCAACCCCGGGCCCAGCGTGGCGCGGCTGGTCGGCCGGCTGGTGCTGGCCGGCGGCGAGCGCAACAGCATCCGGGCGCTGATCGCCTCCAACTCGTCGATGCTGGCCGCCAAGGTGACCGAGCGCAGCGCCGAGACCGGCGAGCACTACATCACCCGCGACCGCGCCAGCTATGTGCAGATGGTGAAGAAGGCAGCCGGCGGCGGCGCACTCACTTCCATCACGGTGCTGCTGAAGTTCGGCATCTACGCGCTGGGCCTGTCGGCTTTCTGGAGCGGGCTGAGCGCGGGGCTGATGTACGCGGCCAGCTTCGTCGCGATCCAGCTGCTGCACCTGACGCTGGCCACCAAGCAGCCCGCGATGACCGCGCCGGCCATGGCGGCGCGGCTGCGCGACATCAAGTCGGACGCGGGCGTGGACGACTTCGTCGACGAGGTCGCCAACCTGGTGCGTTCGCAGGTCGCGGCGGTGCTGGGCAACGTGCTGGTGGTGGTGCCGGCGATGGCGGCGGTGGCCCTGCTGATCCAGTTCGCGCTGGGGCGGCCGCTGCTGGACGCCGCCCATGCGGCGGCCACGCTGAAATCGCTTTCACTGGCGGGGCCGACCGCGCTTTACGCGGCAATCACCGGCATCCTGCTGTTTTCGGCCAGCATCGTCGCCGGATGGACAGAAAACGCCTTTGTCCTGCATCGGATGGACTCTGCAATGCGTTACAACCCCCGCATCGGTGCCGTTCTTGGCGCCGCACGGGCTCGCCGCTGGGCCGATTTCATGCGCACGAACATTTCAGGCTTCGCCTCCAACATCTCGCTGGGACTCATGCTCGGGCTGCTGCCCGCGTTCGCGGGTTTCTTCGGGCTCGGGCTGGACGTGCGGCACGTGACACTGTCGGCCGGACAGATCGCCGCCGCGGCGGCATCCACCGGCCTGGCGGTGTTGCACCAGCCTGCGCTGTGGTGGGCGGTAGCGGCGATCCCGGTCATCGGCGCGCTCAATGTGAGCGTGAGTTTCTACTTCGCTTTCCGCCTGGCGCTGCGAGCGCACAGCGTGAGCCTCGGTGACCGCGCGCGCATCCGCAGCGCGATCTGGGCCCGCTGGCGCAGCCGGCCGGTGAGCTTTTTCCTGCCTGGACGAATTTGACGAGCTTCTTCAACGATCTGCTGGGTTTCTGGTCCGAGTGGGTGCGCCCCTCGGCCGGCCTGCCCACCGTGCTGTGGTCGCTGCTGCTGGCCGCGGCCGCCGCTTCCGGCCACCTGGTGCAACGCTACCTGGGGCTGCCCAAGGTGATCGGCTACTCGCTGGTGGGCGCCGTCGTCGGCTTCGCCGGCTTCGAGGGCGCGATCTGGCCGCTGCGCGGCATCAGCCTCTTCCTGCTCGAGCTTGGCGCGGCCGTGGTGCTGTTCGAGGCGGGCGGGCGGCTGCCGCTGCGCTGGTTCCGCCACAACCCGATGGTGCTGGTGCAAAGCCTGCTCGAAGCCACGCTCACCTACTTCGGCGTGTACTGGATGCTCACGCTGCTGGGCCTGCCAGAGCCGGTGGCCAACCCGATCGCGCTGATGGCCATCGTCGCCTCGCCGGCGGTGCTCAGCCGCGTGATCATCGACACCCGCGCCGCCGGCCCCGTGACCGAACGCGCCATGACGCTCGCCACGCTCAACACCTTCTATGCGCTGGCGCTGGGCTATGCGCAGGCCGGACTGATCGAGCGCGCGCCGCAGACCATGCTGCAGAAGCTCTACCCGATCGCGGTGGTGCTGGGCCTTTCCTTCGTGGTGGGCGCGATCATGGCGCTGGCGCTGCGCTCTGCCCTGCGGGTGATGAGCCCGTCGAGCGAGAACACCTCGATCCTGCTGCTGGCGATCATCGCGGCGGGTGCGGCGCTCACCGCGCACATCGGCGGCTCGGCGCCTTTGGCGGCGTTGATCGGCGGCGTGCTGCTCAAGACGCTCAACCCCAAGCCCTGGGCCTGGCAACGGCAGCTCGGCACAGCCTCCTCGCTGCTCACCATGCTGATGTTCGTGCTGGTGTCCATCGTGGCGGCGCAGGCCGACTGGACCTTGCCGGTGGCCAGCGTGGTGCTGGCCGTCATCGGTATCCGCCTGCTGACCAAGATCGCCGGCGTGGCCGTCGCCAACCCCGGCAGCGGCGCAAGCTGGAAGCAGGCCTTCTGGGTCGGCTGCGCCATGTCGCCGCTGTCGTCGATCGCGCTGCTCATCGCCTCCAACTTCGCCAGCGCCTCGCCGCTGCTGGGCACGATGATCACGCAGGTGGCGCTGCCGTCGATCCTGCTGATGGAAGTGGTGGGCGCGGTGCTCGCCACGCTGGCCATCCACGCGGTGGGAGAGAGTTCGGTACCGTGGGCGCCACGGGCCTTCAGCATCACGGAAGACACGCAGCGATGAGCACCACCGCAGCCACCCCCATCGATCCGGACAGCGACGACGTCCGCTCGGCCCCCCTGCCCGCCGACCCGGCCAGCCGCGCGGTCAAGCTGGAGCCCTTCAACAAGTCGGAGGCGCTCTCGCTCGGCGTGGAGCTCGAACTGCAGCTCGTGAACACGCACGACTACGACCTCGCGCCCTACGCCGAGGACATGCTGCGCCTGATGGCCCAGACCCCGCTGCCCGGCAGCGTGGTGCCCGAGATGACGTCGAGCATGATCGAGATCTCGACCGACATCTGCCACTCGGCGCAGGACGTGATCACGCAGCTATCGCCGATCCGCGAGGCGCTGATCCGCAATGCCGACAAGCTCAACATCGCGGTGGTGGGCGGCGGCACGCATGCCTTCCAGCAGTGGCACGAGCGCCGCATCTACGACAAGCCGCGCTTTCGCGAGCTGTCGGAGCTGTACGGCTACCTGAGCAAGCAGTTCACCATCTTCGGCCAGCACGTGCACATCGGCTGTCCCGACGCCGACGCGGCCCTGCTGATGCTGCACCGCATGTCGCGCTACATCCCGCACTTCATCGCGCTGTCGGCGTCGTCGCCCTTCGTGCAGGGGCAGGACACGCAGTTCGACTCGGCGCGGCTGAACTCGGTGTTCGCGTTCCCGCTCTCGGGCCGCGCGCCCTTCACGCTGAGCTGGAAGGAGTTCGAGGCCTACTTCGAGCGCATGACCCGCACCGGCGTCGTGCGCAGCATGAAGGACTTCTACTGGGACATCCGCCCCAAGCCCGAGTTCGGCACCATCGAGATCCGCGTGTTCGACACGCCGCTGACGGTGGAGCGCGCCGCCGCGCTCGCCGGCTACGTGCAGTCGCTCGCCGCCTGGTTCCTGCAGGAGCAACCCTTCGAGCCGACCGAGGACGACTACCTCGTCTACACCTACAACCGCTTCCAGGCCTGCCGCTTCGGCCTCGACGCCGTGTACGTCGACCCGGCCACCGGCCAGCACATGCCGCTGCGCGACCACATCCTGATGACGATGACCCAGCTCGAATGGCACAGCGAGGCGCTCAACGCCACGAAGGCGCTGGGCGAGCTGCGCACCAGCGTGGAAGCCAACCGCAACGATGCGCGCTGGCTGCGCGAGAAGCAGGGCAAGGAACGGCTGCTGGCCGAGGTGGTGCGGCAGGCGGCGCTGAGGTTCCGCGGGGCGGCTTGAGAGGGCCGCAGCCCTTATGCTCTCACCCCCATGGGTGAATTCGACCTGATCGCACGCTATTTCAAGCGCCCCGCCACGCGCTCCCCGCTGGGCGTGGGCGACGACTGCGCGCTGCTTGCGCCGGCTGCAGGCATGCAGCTCGCCGTTTCTTCCGACATGCTGGTCGAGGGGCGGCACTTTCTTTCAACCGTCGATCCGGCCCGGCTGGGCCACAAGGCGCTGGCGGTGAACCTCAGCGACCTGGCGGCCTGCGGCGCGAAGCCGCTGGCCTTCACGCTGGCGCTTGCGCTGCCCGGCGTGGACGAGCCCTGGCTCGAAGGCTTCTCGCGCGGCCTGCTCGCGCTGGCCGATGCCCACGGCTGCGAGCTGGTGGGCGGCGACACCACGCGCGGCCCGCTCAACATCTGCATCACGGTCTTCGGCGAAGTGCCGGCCGGCGCGGCGCTGCTGCGTTCGGGCGCGCGCGCGGGCGACGACATCTGGGTGAGCGGCACGCTGGGCGATGCGCGGCTGGCGCTCGAAGTGTTCCGCGGCACGGTCTCGCTGCGCGCCGAGGCCTTCGAATCGGCGCGCGAACGCATGGAACAGCCCACGCCGCGCGTGGCGCTCGGGCAGGCCCTGCGCGGCATCGCCACTTCGGCGGTGGACGTGAGCGACGGGCTGATCGGCGACCTGGGCCACATCCTCGCCTCCAGCGGCGTCGGCGCCACGCTCGACGCCGATGCGGCCACCGCGCTGATCTCCGTCGACACCGGCAGCCTGGGCCGCGAAGCGCTGCGCACCTGCGCGCTCTCGGGCGGCGACGACTACGAGCTGGTGTTCACCGCGCCCGCCCCGGCACGCGAGGCGGTCATGCAGGCCGGCCTGAGCAGCGCCACGCGCGTCACGCGCATCGGCCGCATCGAGGCCGACGCCGGCCTGCGCATCGTCGACGCGGCCGGCGCGCCGGTGTCACAGCGCTTCGGCTCGTTCGACCACTTCGTCTGAAGCCAGGCGGCCACGCGGCTGCGGTCAGGAGCCCCTGACCACCGCCTGCATCTTCTGCTGGGCGGCATTGATGGCGGCCGATTGGCCGTTGAGCTGCTGCAGCATCTTGTTGAGCTCGGCCTGCACCGCCGGATCGGTCACGGCGACGCTGCTGCCCGAGACCTGGATCTTCGACTTGTTCTTCTCCATGAAGTCGCCGATGGCCAGCGCGCTGTCGAACACGGTGTCGAGCGCGGGGAACACTTCCTTGAAGGTGGCGGATGGCGTGGTCACCGTCTTCTCGTAGGCCTTGTCGTAGACCTGCTTCAGGTCGTCGGGCTGCTTGAGCTGCGCGTGCGCGGCGTCGGCCTTGGCGGACTGCTGGTCGAGCGCGGTGCGCAGGCCGGTGAGGCCATCTTTTGCAGCCTTGAGGTCGTCGCGGCGAGCGGGCAAGTCGGCAATGGAACGCAGCGCGCCCTTGGCCATGATCTGCGTCATGGGCTGGCTCACGGACTTGTTCATGCCCTCGTTGAAATCGGTGATCACCGCGTAGTGCTGCGCGTAGTCGCCGAACGAAGCCTTCTCTTCGGCCGTGGGCACCGGCACGCGCAAGCCGGGCTTGTCGAGCACGCGGGTCTGCAGGAAGGAGATGAAGGCCTTGCGCTGCTCGGCCTCCTTGTTGCCGCAGGCCACCAGCGCGAGGCTGAAGGCGACGAGGAGCGACATGGCCCCGAGACGTTGAATGAAAGTTCTCATGGCCGAGGCCCTCCGTTGTTGTGCGGAAAAATTATAGGGAGCGCTTCAGCGCGTCGATGAAGGCGCGCGCCGCGGCCGAGAGCGAGTGGCCGCGCTTGGTGACGATGGAGATGTCGCGCGCCACGCGCGGCGAGCTCAGCACCTTGATGACCAGCGACGGGTCGGCCTCCGCGCGCGCGAAGGCCGAAGGCATGATCGACGCGCCCATGCCGGCTGCCGTCATCCATATGGCGGTGGAGAGGAACGACACCTCGTTCACCACGTCGAGCGCCACGCCCGCCTCGGCGGCGGTGCCGTCGATGAGCGGGCGCACGCCGTAGCCGGGGCGCACGGTGATGACCGGGTGGCCGTTCAGGTCGCTCCAGCGCACCACGCGGGCCTTGGCCAGCGGATGGTCTTCGCGGCACACCAGGGCGAGGTGGTCGCGCATGAGGCGCTGCACCTCCACCTCGGCGCCGGGCCGCTCGGGCGTGCCGATGCCGAAGTCCACATGCTCGCCGATGATGCGCGAGATGAACTGGTCGGGCGCGCAGTCGTTCACAAGCACACGCACGCCGGGATGCTGTTCGTTGAAGGCGCGCATCGCGTCGGGCAGCAGGAAGGCCGCGAGCGTGGGCGTGATCGCGAGCGTGACGCGGCCACGTTCGAGCGCGGCCAGTTCGCGGAAGTCGTTCGACAGCGAATCCACGTCGCGCAGGATGCGCTCGACCGTCATCATCATCTGCTCGGCCGCTGCCGTGGCCTTGAGCGAACGCGTGGTGCGGTCGAACAGGCGCGTGTCCAGCCCTTCCTCGAGCTGGCGGATCAGCATGCTCACCGCCGACTGCGTGACGAACAGCCGCTGCGCCGCCGCGCTGAGCTTTTTCAGCTGGTAGACGGCGAGGAACGCACGCAGCTGGCGGATCGTAGGACTGAAGTTCGCATTCATCAGCAAAGATGATATTTCATTAGAAATTTCTTGATTTACGAATGAATCCGGCCATCGTTCAATCGTCCGAAAGACGCATCACATTCAAGGAGACCCGATGGCCGCTGCACCTCTTGCCCGCAGGAAGAGCGCGCTTCGCCGGCAGCTGCTGCTCACCGCGGCGGGCGCGGCGCTGACCGGCGGCAGGAGCTTCGCGCAAACGCTTGCGCCGCCGCCTCAACCCACGGGCTCCACGGGCGACTTCCCGAACAAGCCCATCCGACTCGTCGTGACCTTCCCGCCCGGCGGCAGCGCCGACGCGGTGATGCGCCTGCTGGTGCCCCGGCTCAACGAGAAGCTGGGCCAGCCGGTGGTGATCGACAACAAGCCCGGCGCAGGCGGCAACGTCGGGCTCTCGCTGGTGGCCAAGACGCCCGCCGACGGCTACACGCTGGGGCTGGGCGCGGCGGGCGCGCTGACAGCCAACGTGAGCCTCTATCCGCAGATGCCCTTCGATCCGGTGAAAGACTTCAAGCCCGTGGGCATGGTCGCGGCCACGCCCTTCGTGATCGTGGGACACCCTTCCATCGCCGCGCGCACGCAGCGCGAGCTGATCGCGCTGGCCAAGGCGAGCCCCGGCACGCTGTCGATCGGCCATGGCGGCAACGGCACGGCCATGCATCTTTCGGCGGCGCTCTTCGCGCAGATGGCCGACGTGAAGTTCGTCGAGGTGCCCTACCGCGGCTCGGGCCCGGCGGCGCTCGATGCCATCGCGGGGCAGATTCCGCTCGCGCTGGTCGACCTGCCCGCCTCGCTGCAGCAGATCAAGGCCGGCAAGCTGGTCGCCTTCTCGGTGACCAGCGCGCAGCGCGTGCCGATGCTGCCCGAGGTGCCCACGGTGGCCGAGGCCGGCCTGCCCGGCTACGACTCCACCGGCTGGTTCGGCGTGGTCGCGCCCGCCGGTACGCCGGCGCCCATCGTCGCGCGGCTCAATGCCGAGATCAGCGCGGCGCTGGGCGACGAGCAGATCAAGGCCACGATGCGCAACCTCGGCGCCGAACCCGCGCCGACCTCGCCCGAAGCCTTCGAGGCGTACATCCGATCCGAGACGAAGAAGTGGGCGAAGGTGATCCAGACCGCCCGCATCCGGCTCGACTGACCTGCGACGACAGATTTCCCCGCCAGAACATGACCGCTCCCAGCCACACAGCAGCAGAAGCAGCAGCGACCGACGAATTGCAGGCCGACGTGATGATCGTCGGCGCCGGTCCCGTGGGCCTCACGCTGGCCATGGACCTCGCATCGCGCGGCGTCTCGGTCGTGATCTGCGAGACGCGCCGCTTCGCCGAGCCGCCGAACGTGAAGTGCAACCACGTGGCCTCGCGCACCATGGAGCAGTTCCGCCGCCTGGGCGTGGCGCAGAAGCTGCGCGACGCGGGGCTGCCGGCAGACCATCCGAACGACGTGGTGTTCCGCACCAGCGTCACGGGCACGGAGCTCACGCGCATTCCCATTCCTTGCCGGCGCGACCGCTACACCGAGACCGAGGGCCCCGACGCATGGTGGCCCACGCCGGAGCCGCCGCACCGCATCAACCAGATCTACCTGGAGCCCATCCTGCTGAAGCACACGGCCGCGCTGCCGGGCGTGCGGCTGCTCAACCGCACGCAGTTCGCGGGCTTCACGCAGGACGACACGGGCGTGACCGCGATCGCCACCGACATGGACAGCGGCGTCACCCGCAGCATCCGCTGCCGCTACATGGTGGGCTGCGACGGCGGCTCGTCGGCGGTGCGCAAGCAGATCGGCGCGAAGCTCGAGGGCACGGCGGTGATCCAGCGCGTGCAGTCGACCTTCATCCGCGCGCCGGGGCTGCGCGCACTCATTCCGGGCAAGCCGGCATGGTCGTACTACGCGATGAACCCGCGCCGCTGCGGCACGATGTTCGCCATCGACGGGCACGAGACCTGGCTGGTGCACAACCACCTGAACGCCGAGGAGCCAGAGTTCGATTCGGTGGACCGCGACCGCTCGCTGCGCGAGATTCTCGGCGTGGGCCCCGACTTCGAGTACGAGATCATCAGCAAGGAAGACTGGATCGGCCGCCGCCTCGTGGCCAACCGCTTCCGCGAGGGCCGCGTGTTCCTCGCGGGCGACGCGGCGCACCTGTGGGTGCCCTACGCGGGCTACGGCATGAACGCGGGCATCGCCGATGCGCTCAATCTCTCGTGGCTGCTGGGTGCGGTGGTGCAGGGCTGGGGCGACGAGGCCATGCTCGACGCCTACGAGGCCGAGCGCCTGCCGATCACCGAGCAGGTGTCGAACTTCGCGATGAACCATGCGCAGAAGATGATCCGCGCGCGCCGCGCCGTGCCGCAGAACATCGAGGAGCCCGGCCCCGCCGGCGACGCGCTGCGCGCCGAGATCGGTCACGAGGCCTACGAGCTGAACGTGCAGCAGTTCTGCTGCGGCGGACTGAACTTCGGCTACTTCTACAGCGGCTCGCCGATCATCGTGGCGGACGGCGAGCACACGGCGCCGCCCTACTCCATGGGCGAGTTCACGCCCTCCACCGTGCCCGGCTGCCGCGCGCCGCATTTCTGGCTCGCGGACGGCCGTTCGGTCTACGACGCATTCGGCCCCGGCTACACCATGCTGCGCTTCGACCGCAGCGTGGACGTACGTCCGCTGGAGCGTGCGGCGGCCGCCTACAACATGCCGCTCACCGTGCTCGACATCGAGACGGAAGACGTGCCCAAGGTCTACACCCACCGCCTCGTGCTGTGCCGCGCCGACCAGCACGTGGCCTGGCGCGGCGCGCACCTGCCGTCCGAGGTCTACGACCTAGTGGGCACGCTGCGCGGCGAGGGCCAGCGCATCCGGGCGCGCCGCAAGGCGCTGGCCTGGGAAGGCGTGGTGGCCTGAGCCTCCCGCCGGCTCGTCGGCTCACCAGCCGCGCCGTGCGACGACGCGGTACGCGAGCCACGCCGCGATGGCCGGCGCGAACGCGAATCCCGTGAACAGCCACACTGCCGCAGAACGCGCGCCCTCGGCACCGCCAGGCACGCTGAGCCCCGCCGCGTTCGCCACCAGCCCCGCCACCGCCGCGCCCACGGCCATGCCATAGAGCTGCACGGTGGTGATCGAGGCCGAGGCCAGCCCCTGCTCGCCCTTCGGCGCCAGCGACATCACGCGCGTGATGAGGTGCGGCCAGCCGATGCCCACGCCGAGCCCCACGGCCGCCAGCGCCAGGGCGATCAGCAAGGTCTCGAAGCCGGCGGCGTCCATCGCGCCTGGCGTAGGCAGCAGCCATGCGAGCGCCAACAGCCCCAGCGTGCAGGCCACCGGTCCGGCGCGCAGCATGCGGTCGGCGCCCGCGCCGATGCGGCCCGAGGACAGCAGCGAGCCTGCGCTCCAGCCGCCCGCCATCGCGGCCGTGAGATAGCCCGCCGCCAGCGGCGAGTGGCCGTGCAGCAGTTGCAGGAAGTACGGCACGAAGATTTCAGTGGTGCTGCCGATCAGCAGCAGCGCCACGCTGGCATAGATGGCGCCCAGCGGCGCGCTCAGGGCATAGGCGCCGCGCGGCAGCACGCGCACGGCGGCGCGGCTGTCGATGCGCGTGGCGGCGAAGCCGATGGCCAGCCCCGCCGCCACGCCGGCGGCCTGCCAGCGCAGGTCGGGCACGAGGCCGCTGGCCGCGATCGCCAGCACCGAGGCCGTGAGCAGGCCGATCTGCAATGCCGGCACGCGCGGTGCGGCGGCGGGCCGTTCGTGCTTCACGCCCATCGAGGGCCGCAGCTGCACGAGCACCAGCAGCGCCTGCGCCGCCGCCACCGGCAGCAGGAACCAGAAGGCCCAGCGCCAGTGCCCGGCCTGCGCGAAGAGCCCGCCCACCGCCGGCCCGCACAGCGTGGCCACGCCCCACATGCCCGACACCAGCGCCACCGCGCGCGGCCACAGCCGCTGCTCGAACACCAGCTGGATCAACCCGTAGCTCAGCGCCGCAAGCAGCCCGCCGCCCAGCCCCTGCACCGTGCGGCCCGCCAGCATCCACGGCATGGCCGGCGCCAGCGCGCAGCCCACCGAGCCCGCGCTGAACACCGCCAGCGCCGCCAGGCAGGCGCCGCGCGGGCCGAGCACCGCGAGCAGCCGCACCGACAGCGTGGCGCCGAGGATCGAGCCGACCACGAAGAGCGTGGTGCTCCAGGCGTACCAGTCGAGCCCGCCGATCTCGCGCACCACCGAGGGCAGCACGGTGGTCACGATGTGGACGTTGATCGCATGCAGCGCGACGCCGCCCGTGAGCGCCAGCGCACGCCAGCCGTTGCGGCCGCTGAAGAGCTCGCTCCAGGCGGCAGTGGAAGGTGGGGAAGGCAGGGCCGTGGAGGAGGAGGAAGACGCGGAAGACATTGCGCTGGCGGAAAGGTCGGGAAGGTCGGGAAGAGCCCGGATACTAGGCGCCGCGCACCAATTAAACAAGCTATTGCTTTGATAAATAAAACTGCGCCGGCCCCGTGCCGCCGCAGATGCGCGACACTCCTGCCCCGATGCAAGCCGCTTCCTCCATTTCCTCTTCCTCTTCTTCCACCACGACCGCCGGCGCCATGCCCCAACCCTCGATGCGCCGCGCCACGCTGCGCTTTCTGCTGTCGCACCCCGCGCACTTCATCGCGCTGGGCTTCGGCTCGGGCCTCTCGCGCCTGGCGCCCGGCACGGTGGGCACGCTGTGGGCCTGGGTGGCTTTCTCGGTGATGCAGCTGTGGTTCACGACGGCCACCATCGGCTGGATCATCGCGGCCTCCCTGCCCATCGGCTGGTGGGCCTGTACCGTGGCCGCGCGCGACATGAACGTGGCCGACCCCAGCCCGGTGGTGTGGGACGAGGTGATCGCCTTCTGGATCGTGCTGTGGCTGGTGACGCCCGCCGGCCTGCTCGCACAGACTGTCGCCTTCCTGCTCTTTCGCTATTTCGATGCCGCCAAGCCCGGCCCGGTGGCCTGGGCCGATGCGCTCTTCAAGCAGCGCAACGCCGTGCGGGTGAGCTGGTGGCGCGCGGGCTTCGGCATCATCCTCGACGACCTGGTGGCGGCCTTCTGCACGCTGCTGGTCATCGCGCTGTGGCGCGCGTGGTGAGCGCCATGAATTCCTCTTCCTTCCTTCCTCCTCTCCCATGCAACTGAAGAAAGCCCTCGCGGACCACGACACGCCCGAACTGGTCGTGGTGCTGGCCGAGCTGCTGCAGAAAAAGGGCTGGATGCTGTCCACCGCCGAGAGCTGCACGGGCGGGCTGATCGGCGCCGCCTGCACCGAGCTTGCGGGCTCGAGCGCGTGGTTCGAGCGCGGCTTCATCACCTACTCCAACGAGGCCAAGACCGAGCTGCTGGGCGTGGACGCGGGCGTGATCGCAGCGCACGGCGCCGTCAGCGAGCCGGTGGCGCGCGCCATGGCGACGGGCGCGATCGCGCATTCGCCGCCCTCGCGCGTGGCGCTGGCCGTGACCGGCGTGGCCGGCCCCACGGGCGGCACGCCCGACAAGCCGGTGGGCACGGTGTGGTTCGGCTGGTCGGTCGATGGCGCGGTGCGCACCGAGCGCCGCCGTTTCGACGGCGACCGGGCCACGGTGCGCGCGGCCACGGTGCATCACTCGCTGCAGACGCTGGTCGAGCTGCTGCTCGCGCACTGAGCACGTACCGAGCGCGTACCGGGCCCTCGGCTCAGACCGTCATGAAGTCGGCCAGCGGCCGGCGCGGCGCGGGCGGCACCGGCGCCATCGGATAGCCGAGGCGGCACATCATCTGCACCGTCGGGCTGCGCCTGTCGCGCGGCGGCGCGGTGCCCAGCAGCATGTCGTGCGCGGCGGCGTGGTGCGGCGCCATCTCGGCGAATTCCTCCAGCGGCTGGCTCATCGGATGCATGCCCAGGCCCAGGTCGGTGGCGCGCAGCTGCTGGCGCACGTAGGCGCGGCCGGCCGCGATCTGCTCGGTGCGGCTGTTGCCGCACGTGCTGAGCCAGATGAAGCCCATCGCGGTGTTGGCCTGGTCCTCGAAGAGCTGCAGGGTCTGACGGAACGACAGGCTCTCTTCCGGGGCCGGCGTGCGGCGGTCGAACTGGCCGAGCGCGACGGCGATGCGCAGCGCCGGATCGTTCAGCGAGAAGCCGTCCCGGTGCGCGAGGATTTCCTGCGGCCCGACGCGCAGCAGCCGCAGGTTCTCCATCGCGGTGCCGGGCGTGGTGAGCTCCACCCGCGCGGCTGCCGCGCAGAGCTTGCGCAGCGGCAGCACGCGCGCCGGGTCCACCGTGCCGGCCGAGCTCACCATGCCGCCCGCGGGCACCATCGAGGCCAGCCCCTGCAGGATGTCGGCCGACACCGGCCGCGTGAGGTCGAAGCGCTGCCTGGGCGTGCGCCGCCGCAGCACCTGCGCGAAGAGCGGATCGGGCACGCCGCCGCCCGCCAGCCGCAGCCGCGCCACCGGAATGTGCGGCCAGCGCTCCGGCTCGCCGGCCAGCTCGCCCTGCGGCCACAGCTGCACGGCAGCCTGCACGCCCTGCTGCGCGAGCGCCATCACCAGCAGCTCGATGAAGGCGCCGTGGCCGATGAGCACCTGGCGGCCGAAAGGGTCGGTCTCGGGCTGCACGCGCTCGCGGTCGCAATAGACAACGATGGCGTCGGGCTCGCGCAGGTCGACCAGCCAGGGCTGCCGGTTGTAGGCGGTGGGGGCGGTGACGGCATAGGCGACGGCGCGCCTGCGCACGTCGGTCTCGTCGCCGGGGCCGTTCCATATCTCCAGCGCGGCGGCCGGCACCTCCGAGTTCAGCCACCAGGTCGCCAGCGCGGCCGCTCCCGCCGCCACGACAACGCCGCCTCCCAGCAGCCGGACAAAGTTTCTGCGCTCATCCATTGCGCGGATTATCGAAAGCGCGCCGGCTGTTAACAATGGCTTAAGCTTCCGCAACCGCCACGCAGCGCCGAATAAAGACAAGCCACTCATGACCGCCGCCACCAACAAACAGACCATCGAGCGCTTCTACAGCGCCTTCGCCAGGCTCGACGCGCCCACCATGGAAGCCTGCTACGCGCCCGACGCCGTGTTCGACGACGAGGCCTTCTCGCTGCGCGGGCGCCGCGAGGTAGGCGGCATGTGGCGCATGCTGGCCGGCGGCACCAAGGCCAAGGGCGCCGACGTGTGGAAGCTGACCTGGCGCGACGTGAAGGCGAACGACGACGGCACCGGCAGCGCCCACTGGGACGCGCACTACCGATTCAGCGCCACCAACCGCATCGTCGACAACAGCATCGACTCGCGCTTCACCTTCACGCCCGAGGGGCTGATCGCCACGCACCGCGACAGCTTCCCGTTCTGGACCTGGTCGCGCCAGGCGCTCGGCGCGCCGGGCCTGCTGCTCGGCTGGTCGCCCATGCTGCGCAAGAAGGTGCGCGCCACCGCCGCAGCCAACCTCGCAACCTTTCTCGCACGACAGCCATGAGCACCACCGACAACACCACCGCCCTCGCCTTCTCCAACAACGAGGCGCAGCACCGCTACGAGGCCGCGCTCGACGGCAAGCTCGCCGGCTATGCCGAATACAACCTGCTGACCGACGCGATCATGTTCACCCACACCGAGGTGCTGCCCGAGTTCGAGGGCAAGGGCGTGGGCTCGGGCATCGCGAAGCACGTGCTCGGCGAGGCGCGCGCCAAGGGGCTGCATGTGATTCCGGTGTGCCAGTTCATCGCGGGCTACATCCGCAAGCACCGCGAGTACGCCGACCTGGTGCGGCCGGACATCCAGCGCGCCTTCAAGATCTGAACAGGGCTCGCCCCCCAGGCTGCGCGCACTTCGTGTCGCTACGCCAACCCCTGCCGGGGGCAACACCTGCGGCCCGGCAGAGCCGGTTCCGCGGTGTTCCCTGATCAGGCCGAAGAATTCTTCGGCGCGGGCAGCCATGCGAAGGCCGCGATGCCCGCAAGCAGCAGCACGGCGATCGTGCCCAGCACGGCCGTCAGCGGATCGGCGCCATGCGCCGCCGCAATCGAGGCGGCCACGCCCGTGCCCCACTGCATCAGCGCCACGCCGAGGAACATCGCCATCGTGAAGACCGCCATCGCGCGGCCGGTGAGCGTGGCGGGGTAGGCGCCACGCACGTCGGCGTACTGCCAGACGATGAAGCCCGAGAGCACGCCGATCAGCACCATGCCGGCGATGTCGAGCCAGGCCGAGTGCAGCACCGCGATGAGCGCGAAGAGGCCGGCGTAGCCCAGGCCGCAGACCACGATCCATCGGCGGCGCGAGACGGCGTCGCTGCGGTCGAGCCGGCCGAAGAGCGGCGCGCCGACGAGCGAGATCACCGACACCGCCAGCGCCACGTTGCCGCTCTGCACCAGCGAGTAGCCGTGGCGCTCCATCATCAGCGGGCCCAGCCAGAGGCCGCGCAGCGAGATGAAGGCGGCATAGGTGACGGCGCCCAGCACCATGATGCCCAGCGTGTGCGGCATGGCGAACAGCGCGCCGAACTGGCGGATCGCTTCGGGAATCGACTCGCGCTTGCCCGCCGAGGCCGTGGCGGGCTCGTGCACCCAGAACCAGATCGCGAGCCACGCCAGCGCCGCCGCCACGGCCAGCACCAGGAAGCCCGCGCGCCATGAATACGCCTGCACCAGCCACGCCAGCGGCGTGCCGGTGGCCAGCATGCCGATGCCGCCAACCGCCAGCACCATGCCCGACACGGTCGCGAAGCGCGCTGGCGGAAAGTGCCGCGCGATGAACACCGTGCACACCAGGAAAGCCGGCGCGCAGCCCACGCCGATCAGCGCCTGCCCAGCCACCAGCACCAGGTAGCTGGAGGACACCGCCGACAGCAGCGCGCCCGCGATCGCGACGGGAAAGGCCACCAGCACCGTGCGGCGCACGCCGTGCAGGTCGATGCCGATGCCCATGAGGAGCTGCATCGCGCCGAACGCAAAATGAAAAGCCCCCGAGAAGATCCCGAGGGCCTGTGCCGAAAGATGGAAATCGGCCTGGAGCGGACTCGCCATGATGGCGCCCACCGTGCGGAAGGCCTGGCTCAGCGCGACCCCGGCGCACAGCGCCAGGACCATCGCCCAGGCCGCGCGCGGCGCGAGCGGCTCGGCCGTGGGGCGCAGCGCCGGATCGGAGTTCATTCAGGAATACCGCGGAACCGGCTGTGCCGGGCCGCTGGTATTGCCCCCTGCAAGGGGGTTGGCGAAGCGACACGAAGTGCGCGAAGCCTGGGGGTGAGCCCAGTTACTCACCGTGGCACTTCTTGTATTTCTTGCCGCTGCCGCAGGGGCAGGGGTCGTTGCGGCCGGGGGTCGCTTCCTTGCGGATCGTCTCGACCTTCGGGCCCAGGCTCTTCCAGAGCTGGCGCAGGTCGTACACCGCCCAGATGGCGGCGCCGAAGTCGTCGAGCCGCTGCTGGCTCACGCTGGGCGGGGCCTCGTCGCTGTACATCGACAGCGTGGGCTTGCCGGTGTCGTCCTCGGTGAGGGCGACGATGTTGTCCAGCGCGTCGTTCAGCATGCGCGCGGCGTCCTTGTCGCGCGGCTCGGCCCAGTCCTCGGGCCAGTTCTCCACGGCGTACATGAAGCCCAGCGCCCAGACCTGGGCGAAGGAGGGAATGGCCTCGCCGGCCACTTCGGCGCGCTCTTCCTCGGGCAGCGAGGCGATGGCGCCTCGGGTGTCGAGCACCTCGGGCTGCCAGCTGCGTTCGTCGTCGAGCGTTTCGACGGGGGCGTCGAGGCCCTCCTCGATCTCGATCCAGCGGCGCTTCCAGTTCCAGACGAACTCCATGTGCTGGGCGGAAGAGAAGTTGTCGCCGAGCAGGACGGGCCAGTATTCGGAGGGCAGGATGGGCCGGCGGGTGCAGATCAGGGCGGCCATGAAGCCTTCGCAGAACTCCCACTGGGGGATTTCCTCGTCATGCTCGCGCATGGCGTCGAGGGCCTGGTCGAGGGCGTCGAAATCGTCGGGACCGAGGGGAGTGCGGGCTGCAGGGGTGCTGTCGGGAGGCGAAATGGGGTCGGGAATGGTCGTCATGGCAAGTTCGAGGCAGCCCTCTATGATGCAGCAGGCCACGGTCGAGACTATTTCTATGCCCACGATTATTTCGTTTCCGACGCGCTACAGCGCCTTCGCCCTGTGCGTGATCGGTCTGGTGGCAAGCCTGGCCTTCGTGCTGGTTTCGCCCCACCTGTGGCTGGCCTGGATCGGGGTGGCGGTTTTCGCGGTACTCACAGGTACCGGCGTACACGACCTTCGGCAAGCCCGCCACGCCATCCTGCGCAACTACCCGGTGATCGGCCATCTGCGCTTCCTGCTGGAGTTCATCCGCCCCGAGATGCGGCAGTACTTCATCGAGAGCGACTCCGAGGCCGCGCCCTTCTCGCGCGCCCAGCGCTCGCTGGTGTACCAGCGCGCCAAGGGCGAACCCGACAACCGCCCCTTCGGCACGCAGATGAACGTGACCATCGCGGGCTACGAGTGGATCAACCACTCGATGCGGCCGACCAAGCTGGCCGGCCACGATTTCCGCATCGTGATCGGCGGCACGCCGCAGCCGGCCGGCGCGAATGCTGCCCAGGTCTGCACGCAGCCGTACAGCGCCAGCGTCTTCAACATTTCCGCCATGAGCTTCGGCGCCCTGTCGGCCAACGCCATCCTCGCGCTCAACAAGGGCGCGAAGATGGGCGGCTTCGCGCACGACACCGGCGAAGGCTCGATCTCGCAGCACCACCGCGTGCACGGCGGCGACCTGATCTGGGAGATCGGCTCGGGCTACTTCGGCTGCCGCAACGACGACGGCAGCTTCAGCGAAGAGCGCTTCACCGCCAACGCGCGCGACCCGCAGGTGAAGATGATCGAGATCAAGCTGAGCCAGGGCGCCAAGCCCGGCCACGGCGGCGTGCTGCCTGCCCCCAAGGTCACGCCCGAGATCGCGGCCGCGCGCGGCGTGCCGGTGGGGGTGGACTGCATCTCGCCCGCCTCGCACAGCGCTTTTTCCACGCCCACCGAGATGATGCATTTCGTCGCCCGGCTGCGCGAACTGTCGGGCGGCAAGCCGACCGGCTTCAAGTTCTGCCTGGGCCATCCCTGGGAATGGTTCGGCATCGTCAAGGCGATGCAGGCCACCGGCATCACGCCCGACTTCATCGTGGTCGACGGCGCCGAGGGCGGCACCGGCGCGGCGCCGGTCGAGTTCAGCGACCACGTGGGCGCGCCGCTGCAGGAAGGCCTGCTGCTGGTGCACAACACGCTGGTGGGCGTGAACCTGCGCCACCGCATCAAGATCGGCTGCGCCGCCAAGGTGATCACCGCCTTCGACGTGGCCCGCATGATGGCGCTGGGCGCCGACTGGTGCAACGCCGCGCGCGGCTTCATGATGGCGCTGGGCTGCATCCAGGCCCAGAGCTGCCACACCGGCCACTGCCCCACGGGCGTGACCACCCAAGACCCGCTGCGCCAGAAGGCGCTGGTGGTGCCGACCAAGGCAGAGCGGGTTCAGAACTTCCACCGCAGCACGCTGCACGCGCTGCAGGAACTGGTGCAGGCCGCGGGCCTCGACCATCCGCAGCAGATCACCGCGCACCACATCGTGCGCCGCATTTCCGACACCGAGGTGCGCCTTCTGAGCAACCTGGTGATGCAGGTGCAGCCGGGCGCCTTGCTCGGCCCGCTCGACGAGCAGCACAATGTCTTCCGTACCTACTGGCCGCTGGCCAGTGCAGAGAGTTTCCAGCCCGTCACGCAGGGCCCGCAGGGGCTTGTGGCGGGCTTCGCAATGGCCGCATGAACCCACTGAGTAGAGGCGCCAGCCGGCGCCCGCAATCGCGCAAGGGCGCAGCTTCGGCGCCCGCGCCCCTTGACGCGATTTCCCCCAACCCGCCCGCGCCCGGCGACTACGCCGAGTTCCTGCGCGCGACCCTGCCGCAGCAACAGAAGAACGTGGCCAGCCACCGCTTCGGCAGCGAGCGCGTGTGGCTCAAGAAGGCCGGCCCCCGCCACGGCAAGTGGGGCTACCGCGTGATGGCGGCCGTCGCTCGCATGGCGCGGCTGGACATCATCAAGCCCGTGCCCAACCCGGGCGGCGAGGCTGCCATCGCCACCGAGGCGCGCCGGCTCAAGCAGCTCGCCGCGGCCGGCCTGCGCGTGCCGGTGGTGCTGGCGCAGCAGCCCGACGGCCTGCTGATTTCCGACCTCGGCGAAAGCGGCCGCGCGACCGTCGTGCTGCAGGAGCGACTCGACCAGGCCGCCGCCGCGGGCCCCGCCGCGCTGCTGTCGGTATGGCGCGAAGGCCTCGCCGCCATCGCCGCCGTGCACACGTGCGGCCAGCACCTGAGCCAGGCCTTCGACCGCAACCTCGTGCAGTGCCCCGACGGCGTGATCGGCTACATCGACTTCGAGGACGACCCGGCCGAGGTCATGACCCTGGCCGAATGCCAGGCGCGCGACTGGCTCAGCTACCTGCATTCGACCGCCATGATGCTGGAAGCCGCCGCGCCGCAAGCCGCAGGCCAGCACTGGCACGCCGCGCTGGCCGGCGTGAACGAAGAAGTCCGCGAGCGCATCGCCAATGCCGCGCGGCGCATGAAGTGGGCGCAGAAGCTCCCGGCCAGCCGGCGCTGGGGGCGGGACACGCAGCGCGTGCGGGCGGTGGCGCGGCTGCTGGGGCGGTGGCATCTGCAGACTGGCAATGGGGTGCAGCACTACTAGCGGCAGTCGGGGCGCTTTCGGCGCCATCTGCGGAACAGCCGGTTGCCGAGCCAGCCGCCGATGACTGCCCAAAGGGCCTGTACCGCAAGAGCGATGGCGAAAGCCTGCGATAGATCGCTCTCGCTGCGGGCCCCGTTCATCTCGTACCACTGCCCGATGGGGACGAGCACGCCTTTGGTCACGAGAAAGCTGAGTGCCAATGCTCCAGCCAAAATGCAGAACAACCGGCCGAGCAACCTCATCGGGCTGGCCGCCGTCACGGCAAACGCCGTTCATGCCGCCACTTGCGAAACAGCCAATCACCGAGCCAGCCGCCCGCGACAGCGGTAATCGCTTGCACAGCCAGGGGCAGAGCATAGGCATCGGATAGATCGTCCAAGCCTCGAGCCAGATTCGTTTCGTACCAGCGCGTGACGGGAATCAGCACACCTATGGCGACGAGAAAGCTGAGTGCCAGTGCCCCAGCCAGAATGCAGAGCAGTCGAGCGAGCAGCTGCGTCAAGCCAGACAGACTCATGCCCCGTTCCTCTTCCGGCGCCATCTGCGAAACACCAGGTCGCCCAACCAGCCTCCAGCAAACAGTGAAGCAAGCTGAACGGCGAGCGCGACCATGTACACGCGACTCAGGTCGTCGTCGTTCTCCGCAAAGTTGAGCTCATACCAGTGGCCCACGGGCCCGATGAGCTTGTAGAAGACAAGGCCGAGCACGATCGCACCGATGGCGATGGAGAGTGCGCGAGCGACGGGAAGAAGAATGGCTGGGAGGTTTCCGCTCATCACGAGATTGGGGGCATGGCTTGGCCAAGCCGGAAATCTAGTGCCGCGTCAAAACCTCTCGATGAAGGAAAAGTTGTCAATTGCTTCCTGACGCCGGGCACCCGCACCCGTCGTCAGCCACCGCTAAGCCTCGAACGCCGCCTGCACCACCACCCCGCGCAGCGCCAGCCGCTTCTTCATCGACAGCACCGCCCGGTCCTTGCTCAGCAGCAGTGCCTTGTGCGCCACGGCCAGGTCGATGAAGACCTGGTCGTCGGGGTCGCTGCACACGCAGGGCGCGCGCGGCGGCGTGCCTTCGAGCATGCGCACGCGCGCGTCGAAGTCGGCGAGCACCGCGGGCACCTGCAGTTCGCGCTGGGCCATGCGCCTGGCGATCAGCGGATAGCCCAGCACGCGCTGCAGCTCGGTGCGCATGGCGGCGGTGGCCAGCCAGCTCAGTTCGCCGGCGGCGAGCCGCTCGGTCAGCGCGCCCCAGGCGGGGTCTTCGAAGACCAGCAGGTCGAGCGCGATGTTGGTGTCGATGACGACGAGGCCGGTGGCGGGTTCTGTCAATGTCATGGAATGTGCGGGGAATTGCGCCGATGTTGCACCATGCAATGCCACGGTCAGGCCCCCGTTAGGCCGTCCGACGACAATCGGGCTTTTCGCCCCCTCCTGGCCCCTCCTCTCGCCCCTTCTTTCATGAAACGCCTTCCGCTGCTCTGCTTCGTCCTGCTCGCGTCCGTGGGCGTGCGGGCCGAGTGGCTGACGCTGGCGGGCACGCCCGGCGACGAGGCCGGCAGCTACGTGCAGGTCGATCCGACCAGCGTCGAGGCCGACGGGTCGAAGCGCCTGGTGAGCCTTCGCATGAGCCTGCCGCAGGACCGCACGGGCCGCGAGGGCATCAAGTACCGCTCGTTCCAGGCCCAGGCCAAGGTGGACTGCGAGACCCGCAGCGCGCGCTATGTGAGCGCCACCTACTACGGGCATCCGAACTTCGTGGGCGAACCGATCGCGGTGCGGCATTTCGAGGACGGTGACGTGCGGCCCGTGACCCTGGCCGGCGCGCTCGATCTCGTCACCCGGACGGTCAACGCGGCCTGCGCCGTGCGGCCGAAGGAGCCCAGGGAACCACAGCAGCAGCCCAGGCCCGAGGGCGAGCAGCCCGCGCTACCTGCGCGCTGAGCCCGCGACCATGTCGAAGCGGAACAGCCGGCATTCGATCGGCCCGTTCCACATCGGCACGCGGCGCGATTCCTTCAGGCGCATCTGCCTGGGCAGCTTCAGGTCGGGCGTGAGCACCCAGGCGGTCCAGCCGGCGTAGTTCTTCTTCCAGTGGGTGGCGAGCTGGGGGAAGAAATCGCTGCCATCCTCTTCGGAAGACTGCGCCGTCTCGCGCGCGCCAGGGCGGCCCGCGCCTGCCACGCCGCCCACGGCGATGCGCTCGCCGTACGGCGGGTTGAGCATGATCACGCCGCCGCCCTCGACCGGCGGCATGCGCTGCAGCGCGTCGCCCCCACGGAACTCCACGGCCTGCGCCACGCCCGCACGCTCGGCATTGCGCTGGGCGAAATCGACCATGCGGTGCGACACGTCGGAACCGAAGATGCGGACGGCGTCGCCCGCCACGGCCCCCTCGGCGTCCTCGGCCTCCTGCCTGATCGCCGACCACACGTGCGCCTGGAAGGGCAGCAGCTTCTCGAAGCCGAAGCGCCGCAGCGAACCGGCCGCGATGCCGCGCGCGATCTGCGCCGCCTCGATGGCGATGGTGCCGCTGCCGCAGCAGGGGTCGTAAAGCGGCTGGTCCGACACCTCGCCGGTCTCGGGGTTCCACCAGCCGCTGGCGGCGAGCATGGCGGCAGCCAGGGTTTCCTTCAGCGGGGCGTCGCCCTTGTCCTGGCGCCAGCCGCGCTTGAAGAGCGGCTCGCCGCTGGTGTCGATGTAGAGCGTGCAGGTGTCGGTGGTCAGGTGGGCGAACACGCGGCAGTCGGGCCACTGGGTCTCGATGCTCGGGCGCACGCCGTTGGCCTTCGCGCGGAAGCGGTCGGCAATGGCGTCCTTGATGCGCAGGGTGGCGAAGTTCAGGCTCTGCAGCGGACTGTGCTGGGCGGTGGTCTCGATCTTGAAAGTCTGCTTCGGGGTGAACCAGATCTCCCAAGCCACGCCGCTGGCAATGGCGTAGAGGTCGTTCTCGCTGCGGTAGGGAGCGTGGGCCAGCTCGACCAGCACGCGCTGCGCGAGGCGGCTGTGCAGGTTGAGCTTCAGGCCGTCGCGCCAGTCGGCGCGCACGCGCACGCCGCCGCGCAGGGTGAGCAGGTCTTGCCCGGCGCGGCCGGTCAGGGCGTGCACCTCCTGGGCAAGGAATTCCTCGACGCCAGCGGCGCAAGGCAGGAAAAAGGAGAGATCGTTCACGGAAAGTAGGCCATCGGGAAGCCCGACTAGGGGACTCCATTGTCGCCGCGACGCGAACCTTCCTCTATATAGTCGATTCGCCGATGACCCCCACCCCCGCATCACCGCCCGCACCGGCCGTTGCCGACAGCAGCGACCGCTTCGCGATCCAGTGCGAGGTGCTGCGGCTGTCGATCCGCCCCATCGGGCCGGTGCTGCTGGCGCAATACCTGCTGAACTGCGGCGTGGCGGCGCTCTTCGCCTGGCAGGTTTCGCTGCCGCGCGCGCTGGCGTGGATCGCGCTGATCACCGGGGTGACCGTGATGCGCGGCTTCTTCCCGCAGCGGCTGCCCGAGCCCTTCACGCCCGCCAGCCTGCGCGAGGCCCAGCGCAAGCACACGCTGCGCACCGCCATCTGGGAGCTGGCGCACGGGCTGGCCGGCGTGCTGCTGTTCGACCCGGCCCGGGCCGACCTGCAGCTGCTGCTGGGCCTGATCATCATGGGCATGACGCTGTCGTCGGCCTTCTCGGTGTCGTTCTACACGCCGGCCACGCAGCTCGCGATCACGCTGCTGCTGGCGCCGATCATCGTCGTCGGCCTCTGGCTGGGCGCGCCGGTGATGGCGGCGGTGGCCGTCATCGGCATCGGACTGACCGCGATGATGTGGAAGCTGGTGGCCGAACGCTCGCGCCAGCTGGAGGAAAACATCGGCCTGCGGCTCAACGAGCACCGCCTGCGCGAGCAGGCCCTGGCCGGCCTTCGTGCCTCCGAACAGGCACAGGCCGAGCGGCTGCGCTTCTTCTCGGCCGCCAACCACGACCTGCGCCAGCCGGTGATGGCCATCGGCCTGCAGGCCGAGGTGCTGCGCCAGCAGCTGAACGACGGCGCCAGCACGGAGGCGGTGCAGCACACGGTGGGCTCGCTGGCGCGCGCGCAGCAGGCACTGGAGGGGCTGACCAACCAGCTGCTGGAAATCGGCCGCATAGAGGCCGCCGTCGATCCGCTGCGCCCGACCAGCGTGGCGCTGGCGCCCCTGCTGCACGAACTGGCGCGGCAGGCGGGCAACGGCCGGGTGCTGGTGCGCTGCCCGCCGGACGCCATTGCCTGGAGCGACACCGTCTCGCTGCGCCGCGTGCTCGCCAACCTGGTCGACAACGCCGTCAAGTTCACGCCGCGCGGACGCGTGCTGCTGGCGGTGCGCTCACGCCGACGCAGCGCCGGCCGCGCCTGGCGCGTGGAAGTGCGCGACAGCGGCATCGGCATCGCGGCCGAGGCGCAGCAGCGCGTGTTCGACGACTTCGAGCAGATCGGCAACGTGGAGCGCAACCTGCAGCGCGGCCACGGGCTGGGGCTGGCGATCGTGCGGCGGCTGGCGGCGCAGCTCGGTATCGAGGTGTCGCTGCGTTCGGCGCCGGGGCGGGGATCGGTGTTCGCCTTCGAGCTGCCCGCCGCGCCCGAAGGGACGCCAGCGACTTCGCCGTCCGCCGCCCCGGCTGCCATGAAGGACGACGGAACCGACACGACGCGCAGGCTGCGCCCCGGCCTCGCCGTGCTGGTGGTGGAAGACAACGCGGTGGTGGCCGACAGCCTTTCCGCCCTGCTGCGGCAGTGGGAAGTGGAGCCGCGCGTCTACGCCAGCGCGGCCGAGGCGCTGGCGCTGGCCGACCTGCGCGCGCTCGACGCGGCGCTGTGCGACATCCGCCTGCCCGGCGCGCTCGACGGCATCGCGCTGGCCGAGAGGCTGCAGCGCCAGAAGCCTTCGCTGGCGATCGCGCTGATCTCGGCCGACATCAACGAGGCAACGCAACGGCTGGCCACCGAGCGCGGCTGGCATGCGCTGCGCAAGCCGGTCCAGCCGGAAGAACTGCGCCGGCTGCTGCTGGGCGCGCAGCAGCAACAGGCGCACGGCTGACACCGGCACCGGGGATCGATCGAGCTGGCACGGCCCGTGCTGCCATCGCTTCCGGGATATGCTCCGCGCACAGGCCGCCGCCCCTGCCTCCGATGTCCACCGACACGCCTTCCACCCTTCCTGCCGCCGGCTCGCGCGGCCTGCGCTACGACCTGTTCGCCATCGCGCTGCACTGGCTGCTCGCGGTGCTGATCGTCGGCTCCTTCGGCGTGGGGCTCTACATGACGGGGCTGCCGTTCTCGCCGCTGCGGCTGAAGGTCTACAACTGGCACAAGTGGGCGGGCGTGACCATCCTCGCGCTGTCGGCGCTGCGGCTGCTGTGGCGGCTGGGGCATCGGCCGCCGGCGCTGCCGCCGGGCACGTCGGGCCTGCAGGTGGCGGGCTCGCGTGTCAGCCACGCACTGATGTACCTGCTGTTCTTCGCGGTGCCGCTGTCCGGCTGGGCCTACAGCTCGGCCATGGGCATGCCGGTCTCGTGGTTCGGCATGCTGGCGCTGCCCGATTTCGTGCCCGCCGACCACGATTTCGCCGAGGCGGTGCTGCAGCCGCTGCACCGCAACTGCGCCTTCGCGCTGGCGGGCATCACGCTGCTGCACGTGGCGGCGGCGCTCAAGCACCACTGGATCGACCGCGACGGTCTGCTCAAACGCATGTGGCCCGGGCCACGCCAGGAATCTGCCGGATCATGAGTTCCCTACTTTTCCGCCTTCTTCCCGTTCTGCTGGTTCTTGCCGTGGCGGCGCCGGCCGGCGCCGGGCCATCGGCCGCATCCGCCGCGAAGCTCGTCCCCGACAAGAGCCAGATCGTGTTCGTCACCAAGCAGATGGGCGTGCCGGTTGAAGGCAGCTTCAGGAAGTTCGACGCGCAGGTGGCCTTCGACCCGAAGAAGCCCGAGGGCGGCAGCGTCGCGCTGCAGATCGACACGGCCAGCGCCGGCTTCGGCGTGCCGATGAGCGACGCCGAGCTGCCCAAGCAGCCATGGTTCGACGCCGCGCACTTTCCGCAGGCCAGCTTCCAGTCGGGTGCCATCAAGGCGCTGGGCGAAGGCAAATTCGAGATGGCGGGCAAGCTCACCATCAAGGGCACGACGAAGCAGGTGACGGTGCCCGTCAGCATCGCGCCGGCAGCCGGCGGTGGCAACTACTCGGTGGCCTCCGGAAGCTTTACGATCCAGCGGCTCGACTACAAGGTGGGCGACGGCGAGTGGACCGACACCTCGGTGGTCGGCAACGATGTGCAGGTGCGCTTCAAGTTCACGCTGGCGGGACTCGCCGCGCCGTAAGCCGCTTCTCGTGTTCCCCTACCCGGTTTTCTCTTTCATGCTCCATGCAGCCAACGCCATGAAAAAGCTTCTTCTCGCCGCGGCACTGTCGGCCGCCGCATTCACCGGCAGCGCCTCGGCGCAGCAACAGCAACTGCCATCGGAATTCGCGCCGGCCGTGGCCGCCAAGCCCGCGGGCGGGCCGGCCAGGAACGCCAACTACGTGATCGACCCGACCCACACCTTCGTGATGTACGAGATGGGCCATTACGGCACGACCACCAACCGCGGCCGCTTCAGCACCAAGGACGGCTCGGTGCAGATCGACGGCACAGGCGCCAGCGGCAAGGTCGACATCACGATGGACATCAGCTCCATCAACACCGGCGTCGACCTGCTCAACCGCCACGTGCAGAGCAAGGACTTCTTCAACGTGGCCGAGTTTCCGACCGGCCGCTTCGTGGCCGACCGCATCGACATCTCCGGCGACAAGGTGGTCGACGTGCCCGGCAAGCTCACGCTGATGGGCCAGACCCGCCCCGTGACGCTGAAGGCCGTGCGCTTCAACTGCTACCTGAGCCCGCTGATCAACCGCCAGGTGTGCGGCGGCGACTTCGAGACCACCGTGGAGCGCAGCGACTGGGGCATCACCTGGGGCCTGAACTTCGGCTTCGAGAACAAGGTGAGGCTGCTGGTGCAGGTCGAAGCGGTCAACGTGCAGTGACACCGAAGGCAACACCATGATCGACACCACCCTCGCCCTGCTCGGCATCGCCGGCGCCATGACCGTCGGCGCGATGAGCCCGGGCCCGAGCTTCGTCATGGTGGCGCGCACGGCCGTGACCTCGCGAGCCGACGGCCTGGCGGCCGCGCTGGGCATGGGGGCCGGCGGGCTGGTCTTCGCGATTGCCGCGCTGGCGGGGCTGCAGGCGGCATTCCTTGCGGTGCCGGCGCTGTACCTGGCGATCAAGGGGCTGGGCGGCGCGTACCTGGTGTACCTGGGTTTGCGCATCTGGCGCGGCGCGCGGCAGCCGCTGGCCGTGATGCAGGAGGCCGGTGATTCACCGCAACGTCTGCAAGGCCGGGGCAGGCGCACCTTCCTGCTGGGCCTTGCCACGCAGGTCAGCAACCCGAAGACGGCCGTGGTCTACGCGAGCATCTTCGCGGCCTTCCTTCCGCGCGAGGTGCCGCTGGTGCTCGCGCTGGCGGTGCCGGCGGTCATCTTCTGCATAGAGACAGGCTGGTATTCGATCGTGGCGCTGGCGCTGTCCTCGGCGGCGCCGCGCTCGGCCTACCTGCGCTACAAGGTCTGGATCGACCGTGCCGCCGGTGGCGTGATGGGGCTGCTGGGGCTGCGGCTCGTGTGGTCGGCCGTTCGCGGCACCTGAAGCTGCGAAGCTAGAGCAGGCTCTCTGGCGTCAGCGGCGCCAGCAGCTCGAGCATGGTCCGGTCCCAGAAGCCGGAGTCGGGCTCCTCGGTCAGCACGGTGATCTTGCCGGCGTCGTCGCTGATCCATTCGATGCGCGACTGGTCGCTGCCCTCGGCAAAGCGCAGCCTGTAGGCGCCCTGCTGCTTGAGCACGTCGATGAGCTTCAGCGCCTGCTGGGCCATCTCGGGGCTGCGGATGAAAAGGCCGATCTCGGTGTTGTGCGTTTCCGAGCGCGGGTCGAAATTCATCGAGCCGACGAAAAGAATGCGCTGGTCGATCACCGCCGACTTGGCGTGCAGCCGGCCCACCGAAGTGCCGAAAAGGCCCAGCCGCACGCTGCTGCGCGTGCGCTTGGTGCTCAGCTCGTAGAGGTCGGCGCCGAGCTTGAGCATGTCGGGCCGGTAGCGGCGGTAGGCGGTGTGCACCAGCGGCTCGTCGGTGGCGGCCAGCGAGTTGGTGACCACGCTGATCTTCACGTTGCGGCCGCGGATCTCGCGCATCACCTCCAAGCCCGAGGCGCCCGGGATCAGGTAGGGCGAGACGATGGTCACCTCCGAGCGTGCGCGGCGCATCTGCTCGACCACGTTGTAGCGCACGCTGTCGACGTCCAGCAGCGGCACGCCGCCGTAGGAGGCGGTCTTGCCGATCACACGCTCGGGCGAATCGGCGTAGGCCTCGGCGGTGGTCCAGATCAGGCCGAGCTTGCCGGCGTCAAGGTCTTCCGCCATCGGGCTGTAGCCGAGCAGGTCGTTGGGCGCGGGCTTCGGCGGCGGGGGCGTTGTGTCGGGGCCGGTGGCCAGCTCGAAGCGCCTGCGCAGCTCCTCGCGCGGCAGGTCGCTGGCCACCACGGACTGGATCGGCCGCACGTAGATGCTGTTCCAGTACTGGTCGAACAGGCTGCCCAGCCGGGGAACCAGCGCGCCGGTGACGAAGGTGTCGAGGTCGATGAAGTTCTCGCCCGAGGTGCGCCTGAAGTACTGGTTGCCGATGTTGCGCCCACCCGCCACCGCCATCGCGCCGTCGGCGATGAACAGCTTGTTGTGCATGCGGCGGTTGACGCGGCTGAAGTCGAGGAGCGAGGCGGTGAAGCGCTTCAGCAGGCTGCCGCGCCCGGCCGGGAAGGGGTTGAACAGGCGCAGCTCCACGTTGGGCGTGGCGGCCAGGCCCAGCAGCAGCTCGTCCTCGCCGGAGGTGTAGAGATCGTCCATCAGCAGCCGCACGCGCACGCCGCGCTGGGCAGCGTCGCGCAGGGTGCGCAGCAGGTAGCGGCCGGTCTCGTCGTTCTCGATCTGGTAGTACTGCACGTCGAGCGTGCGCTGCGCGCGGCGCGCGAGCTGGATGCGGGTGTCGAACGCGAAATCGCCGCCGGGCATCAGGCGAAAGCCGCTGAGGTCGGGGTCGGGCTGCGAGGCCAGGGCGATCTTGCCGAGGGCGGTGTCGGCCGAGACGGCGATGGTCCTGGTGGGTGGGCGCGGGGCCTCGTCGGGCAGGCTGGCGCAGCCGGCGAACAGCAGCACCGCCGCCATGGCGAAGACCCAATGCCCACAACGCGACATCAGGCCATGGCTCATCGGCTTCTTTCTAGAGTGCCTTGCGCAGGTTGGCGGGGGCGATGCGCAGCGCCTCGCGGTACTTGGCGACGGTGCGGCGCGCGCACTCGATGCCCTGCTCCTTCAGCATCTCGGAGATCTGGCTGTCCGACAGCGGCTTCTTCACGCTCTCCGAGCCGACGAACTGCTTGATCAGCGCGCGCACTGCGGTGCTCGACGCGTTGCCGCCGGTCTCGGTGCCCAGTGCCGAGCCGAAGAAGTACTTGAGCTCGACCGTGCCGAAGGGCGTGGCCATGTACTTGGCGGTGGTCACGCGCGAGATGGTGGATTCGTGCAGGCCCAGCTCGTCGGCGATCTCGCGCAGCACCAGCGGGCGCATGGCGAGCTCGCCGTGCACGAAGTAGCTCTTCTGCCGCTCGACGATCGCGTTGCTCACGCGCAGGATGGTGTCGAAGCGCTGCTGGATGTTCTTGATGAACCAGCGCGCCTCCTGCAGCCGCTGCGACAGCGCCTGGCTGCCCTCGCCCTTGTGCGACTTGAGCGCGCCGGCGTAGATGTCGTGCACGCGCAGGCGCGGCATGACCTCGGGGTTGAGCATGACGCGGAACTTCACGTTGGTGCCGCGCCCGGTCTTGGTGACGATGACGTCGGGAATGATGATGTTGCGTTCCACGTCGACGAAGCTGCGGCCCGGCTTGGGCTCCAGCCGCGCGATGACCTGCAGCGCCGAGCGCACCAGCTCCTCGCTGCTGCGGGTGAGCGTGGCCAGGCGCTTGAAGTCGCGGCGCGCGAGCAGCTCCATGGGCTGCTTGCAGATGGCGATGGCGGTCTTGCGGACCAGCGCTTCTTCCTCGGTCTCGTCGTCGCTGGCCATGGCGCGCAGCTGGATGCTCAGGCACTCGCCGAGGTCGCGCGCGCCGACGCCGGCGGGCTCCAGGCTCTGCAGCAGGCCGAGCGCCACCTGGAAGTGGTGCACGAGGTCGTCGAACTCGTCGTTGTCGTCGCCGGCCAGGCCCGAGGCCAGCGCGGGCAGCGAGTCTTCGAGGTAGCCGTCGTCGTTGAGCGATTCGATGAGAAAGCGCAGCGCGGCGCTGTCGCTCTCGTTGAGCCGCAGGCTCAGCGCCTGGCGGTGCAGGAAGGACTGCAGCGACTCCTGGCTGCGCGCGAGCTCGGTGGCGTCCGCGCGCTCGTCGTCGCCGGCGTTGTTCTGGCGCGCGGGCGCGTCGCTGCCCCACTCGCTGTCGTCGGGCGCCATTTCGACGGTGCCGTCGCCTTCCCAGTCGGGCTCGCGCTCGGAGATCTCGGCGGCGGGGCCGTCGGAGTCGGCCGTGGTGGTGGTGCCGGTTTCGGTGGCAGCAGTGGACGTGCCGGCAGCGGGCGAAGCGAAGTCGCTCTCGCCGTCACCACTATCGCCGCCGTCGTCGCGCGGCACCGGGGCATCGGCCGTGTCGAGCCCGAATTCCTCGCGCGCCGCTTCTTCAGCCGTGCGCTCGAGGAACGGGTTCTCGTCGAGCATCTGCTCCACCTCCTGGCTCAGTTCGAGCGTGGAGAGTTGAAGCAGCCTGATCGACTGCTGCAGCTGTGGCGTCAACGCCAGATGCTGCGAGACGCGAAGGGATAGCCCTTGCTTCATGGGAACCGCTCCCGCCCTTACATGCGGAAGTGCTCGCCCAGGTACACCCTGCGTACCTCGGCGTTGTCGACGATCTCCGAGGGTGTGCCTTGTGCCAGCACGTGCCCGTCGCTGATGATGAAAGCGTGATCGCAGATGCCCAGCGTTTCACGCACGTTGTGGTCGGTGATGAGCACGCCGATGCCGCGCTCCTTCAGGAAGCTGATGATGCGCTGGATCTCGATCACGGCGATCGGGTCGATGCCGGCGAAGGGCTCGTCCAGCAGGATGAAGCGCGGCTGCGTGGCCAGCGCGCGCGCGATCTCGACGCGGCGGCGCTCGCCGCCCGACAGCGCCAGCGCGGGCGAATCGCGCAGGTGGTCGACGCGCAGGTCGGCCAGCAGGTCGGTCAGGCGCTCCTCGATGTGCTCCTTCGACAGCGGCACCAGCTTGCCGTTCGCGTCGGGCTCGCTCTGCAGCTCGAGCACGGCGCGCACGTTTTCCTCGACCGTGAGCTTGCGGAAGATGGAGGCTTCCTGCGGCAGGTAGCTCAGGCCCATGCGGGCGCGGCGGTGGATCGGCATGTGGGCGATGGGCTCGCCGTCGATGGTGATGTCTCCGGCATCGGCGCGCACCAGCCCCACGATCATGTAGAACGAGGTGGTCTTGCCGGCGCCGTTCGGGCCGAGCAGCCCGACGACTTCGCCCTTCTGCACGTCGAGCGAGACGTCCTTCACGACCGTGCGGCTGCCATAGCTCTTCTTCAGGCCGCGCGCGACCAGGCGGCTGCCCGGCGCGCCGTTGGCGTCCTGAGTTCCTGCGGATTCGATCACTTGCGCGTGTCTCCCTGGTCACTGAGCGTTGTGCTCTGGCGCAGGCCCTTGCCGGGCGCCGGGGTGGGAGCCGGCGGGGGCGCCTTCGCGCCGCCGGCCGGGGCCGAGGCGCCGGCAGCCGGGGCGGTGGCGGCCTTGGGGGTGAGGATGGTCCTGACGCGTCCGCCCGGCGACGAGGCGTTGACGGCGGTGTTCGGCGGCACGGTGGAGCCGTTGACGGTGTAGGTGTCGTTGCTCTGGTCGTAGACGATCAGCGCGCCCTGGCTCTCGTCGTTCGGCGTGGCGCCCAGGAGGCGGCGCATGACGGCGTTGCGGATGAACTTGACGTTGTCGGCGCGGCTGTCGTACTCGATGACTTCCGACTCGCCCTCGATCCACTCGTCGGGCGCGTTGCGCTTCTGCTTGTAGTAAGCCCGCTTGCCCGGCGCCGCCGTGACCACGCCGTACTGGTAGCCCTCGGCGTCCTGGCGCACGTCCAGCCGTGCGCCACGGATGATGATCGTGCCTTTTGTCACCAAAACGTTGCCGGTGAACACGCTGGTCTGCTTCAGGTCGTCGTAGCGCATCGAGTCGGATTCGATGTTCATCGGCTTGGAGCGGTCGGCGGTTTCGGCCACCGCTCCCGAGGCAAGGCCTGCCAGCAACAGCGCGCCGGCGGCCAGGCGGCCCATGCGACGCAGGAAGGGGGTTGTGGGGTAAGAGTGCAATGTCATAGAGGCACGAAACTTGCTCGGCATTGTATGCGGCTGAGTGCTTCCGCCCCGCACGCACAGGTGAAAAAGCCCGCCTAAGCGGGCTTGACTTTCCTTCTGGTTTTCTACCAGAAACACCGCGCAACGGCACGGCACGGCTCGGGTTTTCGGGCTTCAGCCCTTCTTTGCCTCGCCGATCAGATAGTTGACTACCTGAAGTACTTTGGTCATGTTGCCGGCCGTCTCGCCGTCCACATACCAGCGGCCGGCCACGGCCATCGCGGGCACGCCGGCCACCTTGTAGGCATCGGTCAGCTGCGAGGCGCGCTTGGCCTTGCTGGCCACGCCGAACGAGGTGAAGGTTTCCTTGAACTTGGTGGCGTCCAGGCCGTTGGCGGTGGCCCAGGCAATGATGTTGGCGTCGCCGTTCACGTTCTGGCGCTGCGCGTGGATCGCGTTGAACACCTTGGGCTGGAACTCGTCGACCTTGCCCATGGCTTCGAGCGCGTAGTACAGGCGCTGCTTGGCCTCGACGTCGTTGCCCACGAAGGGAACGGGAATGCGGCGGAAGGAGACTTCCTTCGGGATGGTCTTGAGCCAGGCTTCCAACGTCGGCTCGAAGTCGTTGCAGTGCGGGCAGTTGTAAGAGAAGAACTCGACCACCTCGACCTTGCCGGCGGGTGCGTCGACCGGCACGCGCTTGTCGAGCACCAGGTACTCGGAGCCGGCCTTGGGCGCGCGCGCCTGGGCGTGGGCCGTATTGACACCCAGGGACATCAGCCCGAGCGAAGTGGCGGCCAGCGAAAAGTCACGACGTTTCATTTGAAAGGGTTCTCCAGTTGGTACGGCAGACTGAGCCGGCGCGCGGCGGGGAGTTCCACTCCCCTGCTCAACGGCGCGCCCGAAGCTATGAAAGGCGACGAATGGTGGCGGCAAACGCCGCCCGGCGGGGCTTAAGGGCTATTCCGGCTATGGGATCAGCGCTGAACGCGGACGAGCGCCGAATCCATGCCGCCGCCGTCCAGCCGTTCCTTCAGGCGGTCGGCGTCGTCCTTCTTGTTGAACGGGCCGGCGCGCACGCGGTAGACGGTACGGCCCGCCTGCTCGCGCTCGGTGACCTTGGCCTCGACGCCCATCAGCGACAGCTTGGCGCGCTGCGCCTCGGCGTCCTCGGTGGTGCGGAAGGCGCCGGCCTGCACGAAATACATGAAGGGATCGGGGCCCGAACTGCTGCCGGCGTTGCTGCTGCTCGGCGCGGCCGACGCGGTGGTCGTGCTGCCGGAGCCGGAAACCTGGCCCGAGCGCGCGCGGGCCAGGTCGCCCAGCGGATCGTTCGACGGCGGCAGGGCGTTGGCCTCGGCCGGCACCGGCGCGGTGCGCGGCTTGGGTGCCACCACCACGGGCACCGGCGGCGCGGTGTTGGGCGAAGCGGTGGCCGGGGCCGCGGCAGTGGTGCCGGTGGCGGGCTCGCCGGTGATGGGGTTGACCGGGCCCGTCGGGGCAGCGGGAGCCGCCGGCTTGGGAGCGCCGGCCTTGCCGGCCAGCGGCGCGTTCGGGTCCCAGTCGCGGTTCTTGCGGGCTTCGGCCTCGTCCTGCTCGGCACCGCCGCGCTGTGTCTTGGTCACGAACGGGATCGGCACCTTGGTCACGTAGACCGCGATACCCAGCGCGACGCCCAGGCCGAGCACCAGCCCGATGATCAGGCCGATGACGATGTTGCCGCGTTGACTTCTTGTCTTCTTCATGGTGAGGGAGTTCACATCTTGCTCGGCGCACTGACGCCGAGAATCGCGAGGCCATTGTGCAGCACCTGCGCGCAGGCGGCGACAAGAGCCAGACGAGCCTTCTTCAACGTCTCATCGTCGACCAGCACGCGCTCCGCGTCGTAGTAACTATGGAGATTCGCCGCGAGCTCACGCAGATAGAAAGTCACGTCGTGCGGCGCAAAATCCTTGGCTGCGGCCGTGAGCATCTCAGGGTACTTGGCCAGTTGCAGCATCAGCGTCTGAGCCTGTGGTGCTTCCAGCGACGACAGATCCACGGAACTCAGCGAGGCAACGTCGCCGCCCCAATCTCGAATCATCTTGCAGATACGCGCGTGCGCCATTTGCACGTAGTAGACCGGGTTGTCATTGTTCTGAGCTAGCGCCAGATCGATGTCAAACAGGAATTCGGTGTCAGGCTTGCGGCTCAGCAGGAAGAAGCGCACCGCGTCGGTGCTGGTCCACTCGATCAGGTCGCGCAGCGTGACGTAGCTGCCGGCGCGCTTGCTGATCTTGACCTCTTCCCCGCCTTTCATCACGCGCACCATGGTGTGCAGCACGTAGTCGGGATAGCCCTCGGGAATGCCTTCGCCCGCGGCCTGCAGGCCGGCGCGCACGCGCGCGATGGTGCCGTGGTGGTCGGTGCCCTGGATGTTGATGACCTTGTGGAAGCCGCGCTCCCACTTGGCGATGTGATAGGCGACGTCGGGCACGAAATACGTGTACGTGCCGTCCTGCTTCTTCATCACGCGGTCCTTGTCGTCGCCGTAGTCGGTCGACTTCAGCCACAGCGCGCCGTCCTGCTCGTAGGTCTTGCCGGCGGCCACGAGCTTGCGCACGGCGTCCTCGACGCGGCCGCTGGTGTAGAGGCTGGACTCCAGGTAGTACTGGTCGAAGCGCACGCGGAAGGCCTGCAGGTCCAGGTCCTGCTCGCGGCGCAGGTAGGCCACGGCGAACTCGCGGATGGCGTCGATGTCCTCGATGTCGCCGCTGGCGGTGACTTCGCGGTCCTCCGACTTGACGGTCTTCTTCGCCTTGAAGTCGGCCGCGATGTCGGCGATGTAGTCGCCGTTGTATGCAGGCGCCTTCTCGCCGCTGGGCCATTCGGCGTCGCCGGGCTTGAAGCCGCGCGCGCGCAGCTGCGTGCTGTTGGCCAGGGTCTGGATCTGCACGCCGGCGTCGTTGTAGTAGTACTCGCGCCACACGCTCTCGCCCTGCGAGGCGCGCAGGTTGCAGATGGCGTCGCCCAGCGCCGCCTGGCGGCCGTGGCCGACGTGCAGCGGGCCGGTCGGGTTGGCCGAGACGAACTCGACCAGCACCTTCTCGCCGGTGGCGGGCTGTTGGCCGAAAGTATTCCCGGCCGACAGCACCTCGCGCACGATCTGCTGCTTGGCGGCCGTCTTCAGGCGGATGTTGAGGAAGCCGGGCCCGGCGATCTCGATGGCGTCGACCCACTGGGCGAACGCGGGGGTGGCGAGCAGCGCGGCGCTCAGTTCCTCGCCCAGTTCGCGGGGCTTGCGCCCCAGCGGCTTGGCGAGCTGCATCGCTGCCGTGCAGGCGAAATCGCCGTGCGCGGCCACCTTGGGCGACTCGAACGCGGCTTTGGAGCCGGCGCCGGGCGAGAGGGATTCGAGCGTGTTCGCGAGCGCCGCGAGCAGCTCCTGTTTGACCAATAGCATCCGGAAATTTTACCGGGGGCAAACCCGGGCACAGTTGACGATCGTCATCCGATCATTGACTTGGCCCGTTACGATGGTCGGCCCCGAGGCGGGGAACCTGTCACAAATCAACCTAGCGAGGACATATCACCATGAAGAAGCTCCTTTCCCTGCTTGCACTCGGTGCCTGCCTTTCCTTCGGCGCAGCACAGGCTCAAGACAAGGCCCCCGCACCGGCCGCAGCCCCCGCCGCTGCCGCCCCCGCCGCAGCCCCCGCCGCCGGCGGCAGCTGCGAATCCAAGGCCGTGGACAAGAACGGCAAGGCCCTCGCCGGTGCCGCGAAGGCCAGCTCCATCAAGAAGTGCGAGAAGGAATCCAAGGCAGCCGCCGGTCCCGCATGCGCGGCCAAGGCCGTGGACAAGAACGGCAAGGCCCTCGCCGGCGCCGCCAAGAACAGCTTCATCAAGAAGTGCACCGCTGACGCAGCCAAGGCCTGAGACGGCACCGCGCTGAGCTCACAATTGTGAAAAAGGCCCGCACCGCGGGCCTTTTCTTTCCGGCCTCGTCCGCGTCGTTCCAGCTACTTCAGCGCCCCCAGCAGGTTGTTGAAATCGTCGGTCCAGGGCTTCTGCCCCGGCTCGGTTGCGATCGGCACGGCGGCCGAGCGTATCGGCTCGCGCGCCAGCGCCTGCGGATCGCGCGCGACCAGCACCCAGTCGGTGCGATGCAGCCAGTCGGACTGCTCCGCCAGGTCGTGCACCAGCACCGCGTGCAGGCCCCGCGCCTCGGCCACCCTGGCGATCACGGGCGCCAACGCCAGGAAGCGGTTGGTGACGTGGAAGGCGATCACGCCATCGGGCCGCATGTGGCGCAGGTACGCGTCCATCGCCTCGACCGTGAGCAGGTGCACCGGCACCGAATCCCCCGAGAAGGCATCGACCGCGAGCACGTCGAAGCCCTGCACCGGCTCGCGCTCCAGCGCCAGCCGGGCATCGCCCGAGACACGCTCGATGCGCGCGGCGCTGTCGCGCAGGAAGCTGAATTCCTTGTCCGCCAGCGCGAACACCTGCGGATTGATCTCGTAGAAGCGGTAGATGTCGCCGCTGCGTCCGTAGACCGCGAGCGTGCCGGCCCCCAGCCCGATCAGGCCCACGCGGCGCGGCCCGGCCGGCGCCGCGGCGATGGCGCGGCCGATGCCCGAGGTCTGGCCGTAGTAGGTGGTCGGCTCGCGCCGGCGCGCCGGGTCGATGAACTGCGAGCCGTGCTTGACCGAACCGTGCGCCAGCTGGCGCGTGCTGTCGGAGGGCGGATCGCGCTTCATGTCGTACACCTGCAGCGCCCCGTAGAAATTGCGCTGCAGGCTGCGCGCGCCCAGGTTGTCGCTGGCGATCTGCCGCAACAGGAAGAAGGTGCAGCAGGCGGCCAGCACCACGCAGCCCACCCGCAGCCAGGCCCGCTGGCGCAGCACGGCCGCCGCCGCCAGCGCGGTCAGCATCAGGCCGAGCCCCAGCTCGTAGTACGCCGCCAGCACATGCGGTGCGACCAGCCCCACCGTCACCCCGCCCAGCGCGCCGCCGAGCGACAGCATCAGATAGAAGCGCGTGAGATAGCGCGGCCCCGGCCGCAGCCTGGCGGTTTCGCCGTGCAGGAACATGCACAGCACGAAGAGCCCCGACACGTACAGCGGCAGCGCGATGCGCACGTCGGCGCCGATGGAGTGCTGCAGCCCGAAGGCGCACAGCAGCAGCACGACGGCAGCCAGCGGCAGGAACACGCCGCGCCGGTACCAGCGGTCGCTCTCGAAGCACAGCACGAAGGTCAGCAGGTACAGCGACAGCGGCAGCACCCACAGGAAAGGCACGGCCGCGACGTTCTGCGTGATGTGATTGGTCACGGCCAGCAGCAGCCACGACGCCAGCGCCGGCAGCGCGAGCCACAGGAAATAGTCGAGCGCGCGCGGCGGCCTGTCTTCCGTCGGCGCGGCGGTGTGCGCCGGCGCGGATTGCAGCCGAACGTCTTCCGGCCAGCGGCGCGCCATGTACAGCGTGGTGCCCGCGCAAAGCAGAACGAACGCGCCATAGCCCCACGACCACCCGTGCGCCTGCTGCAGCAGCGTGCTGCGCGGCTCGATCAGCACCGGATAGCTCAACAGCGACAGCAGCGAGGCCAGGTTCGACAGCGAGAAATACCGGTACACCTGCGCGCCCCAGGGCGTGCGCGCCACCCACGACTGCACCAGCGGCCCGGTGGTCGAGAGCAGGAAGTAAGGCAGGCCGATGGTTCCGGCCAGCAGTCCGAGGATGCGCCAGGCCGGGTCCTCGGTGCCCACCGGCTTCCATTGCGCGCCGACCACGATCGGCAGGAAGGCCAGGCTCGCGATCAGCAGCCCGACGTGCAGCACGGCCTGCGCGCGCATGCGCAGGTGGCGCGCGACCCAGTCGGAATACGCGTAGCCCGCGAGCAGCACGACCTGGAAGAACACCATGCAGATCGACCACACGGCGGCCGAGCCGCCGAACCACGGAAGGATCTGCTTCGCGATCAGCGGCTGGACAAGGAACAGCAGGAACGCGCTGCTGAAGATGGTTCCGGCAAACAGGAGCTGGATGCCGGCGCGCCCCATGCCGCGCCTACTTGCCGAAGCCGCGCGCGAGGAACACCGCCACCAGCGGGATCAGCGCGATCAGGTGCGCCTGGATCATCACCAGCTTGCGGGTCTTGAGGATCTCGGCCTCGGCCGGCAGCTTGCCGGTGGCGCGCAGCGTCTTGCGCCAGCGGAAGTAGGTCAGCGTCGGAAAGATCGACACCACGCCCACGATGATGAACAGCCCCAGCTTCACGTGCAGCAGCGGGTTGGTCCAGTACCAGGCCGTGCCCTTCACGCCCCACCAGGTGCGCGCGATGCCGGTGGCGAGCACCGCGATGGCGGCGATGCCGTAGACCATGTCGACCTTGGCCAGCCGCTCGACCACTGCCGCGTTGAGCCACTGCACGCGGCACAGCGCGGCCTCGCTGGAGATGAAGACGACCATCGTGAGGATGGCGAGCAGGTGAAGGTACGCAAGGATGGCTTCTAGCGTCATCGGTGGAGCTTTCAGGATGGCTCGCCCCCAGGCTGCGCGCACTTCGTGTCGCTTCGCCAACCCCCTGCCGGGGCAACACCTGAGGCCCGGCAAAGCCGGTTCCTCGGTGTTCGCGAAAGACCTCAGCGCTGTCGGCGTGGTGAGCGTATCAACGGAATTTCAAATGCAAACGCATTGTGACGCCACCGGTGCGCCTCAGGCCCTCCCACCCCAGAAATCCGGGTTGCCGTATTGCTCCTTGAGGAAATCAAGCCACAGTCGCACCCGCAGCGGCATGTGCTTGGCGCCCGCGAACACCGCGTAGATGCCGTTGGGCGGCGCGGCGAACTCGTCGAGCAGCGGCACCAGCAGGCCGGCGTCGATCTCGGCCTCGACCTCCCAGGTGCTGCGCCACGCGATGCCATGGCCCGCGAGGCACCAGTCGTGCAGCACCTGGCCGTCGGAACAGTCGAGCGGGCCGCTCGGGCGCAGGTGGATCAGCTCCTGGTTGCCCTCCTCGTTGGCGACGCGGAAGGCCCAGCCGCGCGTCTGCGAGGCGTCGCTCGACAGCGTGAGGCAGGCAAAGCGAGAGAGCTCGCCCGGGTGCCTGGGCTTGCCGTGGCGGCGCACGAACTCGGGCGTGGCCACGCAGCGGCGGCGGTTGTCGGCCAGCCGCACGCTCACCAGCGACGAATCGGGCAGGTCGCCCACGCGCACCGCGCAGTCGAAGCTCTCGCCGGTGACGTCGACCACGCGGTCGCTGAGGTTCAGCGAGATCGTCACCTCGGGGTGCAGCGCATGGAAGCGCGGCACCAGCGGCGCGACGTGGCGGCGGCCGAAGCCGGCCGGCGCCGTCACGCGCAGATGGCCGCTGGCCTTGAGGCCGCCGGCGCTCACGCTGGCCTCGGCGTTGGCGAACTCGGCAAGCAGGCGCTGGCAGTCTTCGAGGAAGGAGCTGCCTTCGTGCGTGAGGGTGATGCGCCGCGTGGTGCGAACCAGCAGCTTGACGCCCAGGCGCTCTTCCAGCGCGTCTAGCCGGCGCCCCATGATCGCGGGCGCCACGCCCTCGGCCTTGGCGGCGGCCGTGAGGCTGCCGCGGGTCGCGACCGAGACGAAGGATTCGAGTTGCTTCAGGCGGTCCATGGGGCGGGAACTATATCGCCCGCCACCCGGGCGGCACCTATTCGGGCCGCACGCCCGCGTCGCGCACCGCCGCGCCCCAGCGCGCGTGCTCGGCCTTGATGTACTGCGCCGCCTGCTCCGGCGTGCCGCCCACGGGCGTGCTGCCCTCGGCCAGCAACTGCGAGATGGTGGCGGGCCTGGCCAGCGCCTTCTCGACGGCGGCGCCGAGCTTCTTCACGATCTCGGGGCTGGTGCCGGCCGGCGCCACCAGCGCCTTCCAGTCCACCGCCTCGAAGCCCTTGTAGCTCTCAGCCACGGTGGGCACGTCGGGCATCACCGGCAGGCGCTTGGCCGAGGTGACGGCCAGCGCGCGCAGCCGGCCACCCTTCACCATCGACAGCGCGCCCTGCGGCGTGGCGAACATGTAGTCGGTCTGGCCGCCGAGCAGGTCGGTGATGGCGGGCGCCGCGCCCTTGTACGGCACGTTGAGCACCTTGAAGCCGGCGCGCTTGGCGAGCACCTCGCCGGCCATGTGGCCCAGCGTGCCGGTGCCCGCGAGCGCCTGGCGAATTTCGCCGGGCTTGGCCTTGGCGGCGGAGACCAGGTCGGCCAGCGTCTTGAAGGGCGCGTCGGCGCGCACCACCAGCACCACCGGCTGCGAGGCCACCACCGACACCGGCACCAGGTCCTTCAGTGCGTCGTACGGCATCTTGGGGAACAGCGTCGGGTTGATCGCGAGGTTGGCCGTCTGGCCCAGGCCGATGGTGTAGCCGTCGGGCCTGGCCTTGGCCACCACGTCCATGCCGATGTTGCCGTTGCCGCCCGCCCGGTTGTCGACGATGAAGGTCCACTTCGTGTCGTCGGCCAGCTTCTGCGCGACCAGCCGCGCCACGATGTCGGTGGCGCCGCCGGGCGTGTAGGGAACGATGAGCCGCACCGGCTTGTCGGGCCAGGCGGTGTCGGCGAAGGCGGGGGCGGCGTTCAGCCATGCGGCGGCCGCGGCGCACGCCAGCAAGGCGCGCCGTGCATTGGAAAACGTGAGGTCAGTCTCCGAGGGTGATGTGTTGTGTTTCGAGCGCGGCGATTTCCTCGTCGCTGTAGCCCACTTCTTTCAGCAGCTCGCGGCTGTGCTCGCCCGTGCGCGGCGGCTGCAGGCGGATGCCCGGGCGTTCGCCGTCGAGCGTGAACGGCATGAGCGGCACCTTCGCCATGCTGCCGTCGTTCATGCGCACCGGCGCGAGGCCGCCGGTGGCGTTGAGGTGCGGATCGTCGAACAGCGCCTGCGGCTTCGTGATGGGCGCGAAGGGCAGCTCGTTCTTCTCGAACACCGCGGCGAGTTCGGCCGCGCTGTGGTGGGCGAGGTGCGAGCGAAGGATGGGCATCATCCATTCGCGCGCCAGCACGCGGTCGTTGTTGGTCTTCAGGCGCGGGTCGGCCAGCATCTCGTCGAGGCCGAAGGCCTTGCAGAAGATGGCCCACTGCTTGTCGCTCACGGCCGCCAGGAAGATCTGCTCGCCGTCCTTCACGGTGAACACGTCGTACACCGCCCAGGCCGAGATGCGGCTGGGCATCGGGTCGGCCGCCTTGCCGGTGGCCGCGAACTGCATCATGTGCTGCGCGACCAGGAACACGTTGTTCTCGAACAGCGCCGACTGCACCTCGCAGCCCTTGCCGGTGATGTCGCGCTGGCGCAGCGCGGCCATCGCGCCGATGGCGCCGAACATGCCGCCCATGATGTCGTTCACGCTGGTGCCCGCGCGCAGCGGGTCGCCAGAGCGGCCTGTCATGTAGGCGAGGCCGCCCATCATCTGCACCACCTCGTCGAGCGCGGTGCGGTGGTCGTAGGGCCCGGGCAGGAAGCCCTTGTGGCTCACGTAGATGAGGCGCGGGTTGAGCTTGGCCAGCGTGTCGTAGTCGAGCCCCAGCTTCTTCATGGTGCCGGGCTTGAAGTTCTCGCTCACGATGTCGGCGGTGGCGATGAGGCGCAGCGCGGCCTCCACGCCCTCGGGCTTCTTGAGGTCGAGCGCGATGCTCTTCTTGTTGCGGTTGAAGGTCGGGAAGAAGCCCGAGCCCGACCCGAGCAGGCGGCGCGTGCTGTCGCCCTCGATGGGCTCGACCTTGATGACCTCGGCGCCGAGGTCGGCCAGCAGCAGGCCGCAGGTCGGGCCCATGACCATGTGGGTGAACTCGACGACGCGCACGCCCGCGTAGGGCAACGGATTCGACGATGGATTGGCTTCAGACATGAGCGATGGATTCCTGGACAAAGCCTTTCGGCAGACCGGCTTCGGGCGTCATGCCGTACACCGGTTCGCCGGGCAGGCCGGCCATGAGCGGCGCACGCGCCGCGATGAGTTTCTGGATGTCGATGCCGGTGCGCACGCCCATGGCCTCGAACATGAAGACCAGATCTTCGGTGACAGCGTTGCCCGAGGCGCCCGGCGCGTAGGGGCAGCCGCCGAGGCCGCCCAGCGACGCGTCGAAGGTACGCACGCCCTCGTCCCACGCGGCGAGGCAGTTGGCGAGGCCGAGGCCGCGCGTGTTGTGCATGTGGGCCGCGCCCGCATGCTTGCCGATCTCCGCGCGCAGGCGCTTGAAGAGGCGGCGCACCTGCGCGGGGTTGGCATAGCCCACGGTGTCGGACAGGCCCGATTCGTCGGCGCCGGCTTCGATGCACTGCGCGGCCAGGCGGATCACGTCGTCCTCGGGCACCAGGCCCTGCAGCGTGCAGCCGAAGGCGGTGGAGATGCCGGCTTCGAGCTTCGCCTGCGGCGCGATCTCGCGGCGCAGGTCGGAAATGGCGCGCACCTCCTCGACCATTTCGGTGGGCGTCTTGCGCACGTTGGCCAGCGAATGCGCCACGCTGGCCGACACCGGCATGGTGAGCTTGTGCGCGCCGGCCTCGAGCGCGGCCTGCGCGCCCTTGCGGTTGGGCACCAGCGCCATCACCGCCAGGCCCGGCAGCGTGATCGCGTGGCGCACCACCTCGGCGGCATCGGCCATCTGCGGCAGCAGCTTCGCGGGCACGAAGGAGGCGACCTCGATCTCGCGCACGCCGGCGGCGTAGAGCGCATCAATCCAGCGCAGCTTGTCGGCGGTAGGCATGGTGGCCTTGACCGACTGCAGGCCGTCGCGCGGGCCGACCTCGCTGATGAGGACGTCGGGGGTTGTCATCTGGTTTTGTCTCCTGGTACTTGACCGTTCTGTCTTACAGAACTATATTCCGTTAAACAGAATTAGACCGTCGATCCGCCCCGACTGTCAAGCCGAGCCATTCCCTGCGCCTTCCCGTCATGCCCCGCAAAGCCCAGACCGAATCCGTCTCCGACCTCAATGCCGCCCCCGGCGGCGCCGCCGCGGTCGACCGCGCGCTGAGCCTGCTCTCGGCCTTCCAGCCGGGCGACGAGGCGCTGTCGCTCGCGCAGTTCGCCGAGCGCACGCAGCTCTACAAGAGCACCGTGCTGCGGCTGCTGGCCTCGCTGGAGCATGCGCGGCTGATCCGCCGCCAGGACGATGGCCGCTACGCGCTGGGCATGGAGATCGCGCGGCTGCACGGCCTCTACGCGGCCTCGCAGTCGCTCGACCGCATCGTGCTGCCGGTGCTGCGCGCGCTGGTCGCAACCACCGGCGAGAGCGCGGCGTACCACGTGCGGCAGCCGCAGGGGGACAGCTGGGTGCGGCTGTGCCAGTTCCGCGTCGATTCTTCTCATGTGGTGCGCGACCACGTGCGCGCCGGCGACATCCTGCCCAACGACCGCGGCGTGGGCGCGCGCGTGCTGATCGCCTTCGGCCCCGAAGCCGAACTGCCGCGCGGCGCGAAGGAACGCAAGCTCTACGACACCATCCGCGCGCAGGGCTGGTGCGCGCTGGTAGGCGACCGCACTGCCGAGCTGGCCGGCATCTCGGCGCCGGTGTTCCATGCCGACGGCAGCCTCGCGGCCGCGGTGACGCTCACCATGCCCACGCACCGCTACGACGAGGGCTACATCGAGCCGGTGCGTGCGGCAGCGAAAGAGCTCAGCGGGCAGGTCTGAGCAAGCGACCGGTCAACGCAGCGCGGCCAGCACCGCGCGGTTCTGCTCGGGCAGGCCGACACTGACGCGCAGCCACTCGGGCAGGCCGTAGGGTCCGAGCAGCGAGACTTCGATGCCGGCGGCCAGCAGGCGTGCGTGCACGGCCTGCGCGTCGCCGACCCGCACCATCAGGAAGTTGCCGGACGAGGGAACGTGTTCGAGGCCCAGTTCCTTGAAGCCGGCCGCGAGCTGGTCGCGGCCTGCGGTATTGAGCTCGTAGGTGCGTGCGAGGAAATCCGCGTCGCCCAGCGCGGCCACGGCGGCGGCCTGCGCCGGGGTCGTCACGTTGAAGCGCGGGCGCTGCGCGTTCATGCGCGACGTGAGCGCCGGCTGCGACACGCCGTAGCCGATGCGCAGCCCCGCCAGCCCGAAGGCCTTGGAGAAAGTGCGCGCCACGATCAGGTTGGGCAGGCGCCGCACCCATTCGATGCTGCTGTAGCGCTGCGCGGGCGAGAGGTATTCGGTGTAGGCCTCGTCCAGCAGTACCGTGACGTGCGCGGGCACGGACTGCAGGAAGGCCAGCAGCGGCGCGGCGTCGATGAAGGTGCCGGTCGGGTTGTTCGGGTTGGCGACGAACACCAGCTTCGTGTCTTCGTCGATGGCGGCGCGCATGGCATCGAGGTCGTGGCCGAAGCCGCGCGAGGGCACGACAGTTGCGTGCGCATGGGCGTGCGCCGCGGCCTGCGCGTAGACGATGAAGCCGTACTGCGAATAGACGACGCCCTCGCCCGGCTTCAGACTCACCTGCGCCGCGAGTTCGAGGATTTCGCTGGATCCGCTGCCCAGCGTGAGCCAGTCGGCCGGCACGTCGAGCCGGGCGGCCAGCGCGTTCTTCAGCGCGGTGCCATTGCTGTCGGGGTAGTTGCCGGCGCCTTCGAGCGCGGCGGCGGCGGCGCGGCGGGCCGAGTCGGGCATGCCCAGGGGGTTTTCGTTGGAGGCCAGGAGGATCATGGGAGCGGACGTGCTGGAAATGGCGGATTTATTTAAGAAGTTAAATATATCCGGCGCTTTCGGCATTCTTATCAGTGCCTACCCTTTGCGCTCCTGGGTGCAGCCCGTCGATTACCTCTATTTTTGTCACGGATAAATCCCGCTTGCGGCTCTTACTCGCCAGCAAAGTATCGAATAAAGTTCGTCCCAGGATTGCATTTTTCTCAAGGAGAAACCCCATGACCGCCCGCACCACCGCCCACGGACTCCAGGTTGCGACCGAGCTGCATCGCTTCATCGAGGACAAGGTCCTCCCCGCCAGCGGCGTGGCCAGCGACGTCTTCTGGAAGGGCTTCGACGCCATCGTCCACGACCTCGCGCCGAAGAACATCGCCCTGCTCGCCGAACGCGACCGCCTGCAGAGCGAGCTCGACGCCTGGCACAAGAAGAACCCCGGCCCCATCGCCGACATGCCGGCGTACCGCGCCTTCCTCGAGAAGATCGGCTACCTGCTGCCCCAGCCCAAGGGCGTGAAGGCCACGACCGCGAACGTCGACTCCGAACTCGCGCTGCAGGCCGGCCCGCAGCTGGTGGTGCCGATCCTCAATGCGCGCTATGCGCTCAACGCCGCCAACGCGCGCTGGGGCTCGCTGTACGACGCGCTCTACGGCACCGACGCCATTCCCGAGACCGGCGGCGCTGAAAAAGGCAAGGGCTACAACCCGGTGCGCGGCGCCAAGGTCATCGAGTTCGCGCGCAACGTGCTCGACCAGGCCGCGCCGTTGGTCAACGGCTCGCACAAGAACGCCACCGGCTACAGCGTGAAGGACGGCAAGCTCGTCGTCGCGCTGCAAAGCAGCAGCACCGGCCTCGCCGATGCATCGCAGTTCATCGGCTACCAGGGCGACGCCGCCGCGCCGTCGTCGGTGCTGCTGAAGCACAACGGCATCCACCTCGACATCCGCATCGACCGCTCCACGCCCATCGGCAAGAGCGACGCCGCCGGCGTGAGCGACCTGGTGCTCGAAGCCGCGCTCTCCACCATCCTCGACCTGGAAGACTCGGTGGCCGTGGTCGATGCCGCCGACAAGGTGGTGGCGTACTCGAACTGGCTGGGCATCGTCGAAGGCACGCTCACGGAAGAAGTCGCCAAGGGCGGCAAGACCTTCACGCGCGGCCTGAACGCCGACCGCGAATACACCGGCGCCGACGGCAAGCCAGTGAAGCTGCACGGCCGCTCGCTGATGTTCCTGCGCAACGTGGGCCACCTGATGACCAACCCGGCCGTGCTGTACGAAGGCGGCAAGGAGATTCCGGAAGGCATCCTCGACGCGGTCGTCACCACCACCATCGCCACCATCGACCTGAAGCGCAAGGGCAACTCGCGCACCGGCAGCATCTACATCGTCAAGCCGAAGATGCACGGCCCGGCCGAAGTGGCTTTCGCCAGCGAGCTGTTCGGCCGCGTCGAGCAGCTGCTCGGCCTGCCCGCCAACACCGTGAAGCTGGGCATCATGGACGAGGAGCGCCGCACCAGCGTCAACCTGAAGGCCTGCATCGCCGAAGCGGCCGCGCGCGTGGCCTTCATCAACACCGGTTTTCTCGACCGCACCGGCGACGAGATGCACACCGCCATGCAGGGCGGCCCGATGATCCGCAAGGGCGACATGAAGTCCAGCGCGTGGATCGGCGCCTACGAAAAGAACAACGTGCTGGTCGGCCTGTCATGCGGCCTGCGCGGCAAGGCGCAGATCGGCAAGGGCATGTGGGCCATGCCCGACCTGATGGCTGCCATGCTCGAGCAGAAGATCGGCCACCCCAAGGCTGGCGCCAACACCGCCTGGGTGCCCTCGCCCACCGCCGCCACGCTGCACGCGCTGCACTACCACCAGGTCAGCGTGACCGCGGTGCAGCAGGAGCTGGAGAAGATCGACGCCGACGCCGAGCGCGACAACATCCTCAATGCCCTGCTGCAGGTGCCGATCGCGGCCGAAGCCAAGTGGAGCGCCGAAGAGCGCCAGCAGGAGATCGACAACAACGTGCAGGGCATCCTCGGCTACGTGGTGCGCTGGATCGACCAGGGCGTGGGCTGCTCCAAGGTGCCCGACATCCACAACGTCGGCCTGATGGAAGACCGCGCTACCCTGCGCATCTCCAGCCAGCACATCGCCAACTGGCTGCTGCACGGCGTGGTCACCAAGGCCCAGGTCGACGAGACCTTCCAGCGCATGGCCAAGGTGGTCGACGAGCAGAACGCCGGCGACCCGCTGTACCAGCCGATGGCCGGCAACTTCACCACCTCGGCGGCCTACAAGGCGGCGCAGGACCTTGTGTTCAAGGGCATCGAGCAGCCGAGCGGGTATACGGAGCCGCTGCTGCATGCTTGGCGGTTGAAGGTGAAGGGCGAGGCCTGATCGGCCCGCTGGAGGCAAGGCCTCAGCACCAGAAAAACGGCACCTTCGGGTGTCGTTTTTTTCATGCGCGCGGCTTGGTCTTCCTGGCAGCCGCCTTGAGCGGCACGTCGTCCATTGACAGCTGGCGGAGTTCGCGGCGCAGCTCGCGTTCAAGCTCCTTCTCGGTCGGCAGGTGCAGCTGATAGCGGCTGGTGAAGATGTTGCGCTCCTGCTGCTCGCCCAGGGTGTACTTCACCACGGCATCGTTCTTGTCCGGACAGAGGATGACGCCCAGTGTCGGGTTGTCGCCTTCAGTGCGGCGCTCGCGGTCGTAGTAGTTCACGTAGAACTGGATCTGGCCGAGGTCGCCATGGGTGAGCTTGCCGACCTTGAGATCGATGAGCACGTAGCACTTGAGCACCGTGTGATAGAAGACCAGGTCGATGTAGAAATGGTCGCCGTCGATGGTGATGCGCTCCTGGCGCGACACGAATGCAAAGCCCTTGCCCAGCTCCAGAAGGAAGGTCTGCAGGTTCTCGATGAGCGCTTGCTCCAGCCTCGATTCGACCAGCTTCGGCGACTCCGGCAAGCCCAGGAATTCGATGACCATCGGGTCCTTCAAGACATCGAGGGGCTGCATCACCTCCTGGCCATGCGTTGCCAGCCGCATCAGGCCCTTCTTGTCCTTGCTCTTGGCCAGGCGGTCATACAGCAGGCTGGACATCTGGCGTTGCAATTCGCGCACCGACCACGCGCTGCGGATGGCTTCGATCTCGTAGAAGGCTCGCGCCTCCGGGCGCGCCGCGCGCAAGAGCTGACGGTAATGGCTCCACGAAAGTGACGGGTGCAGCGTTCCCGGACGCCAGCCTGCAGGGGCATCCGATTTCCGAGACGCCGTCTCGGAATTGGGCTGAAGAGTCGGCGCCAACGCTGCGGACGATTTCCGATACGTCGTCTCGGAAATCAGCTGCGGATAGTCCAGATAGAACTGCCTGAACGCTTCGAGGTTGTCGGCGGAATAGCCGCGGCCGAACTCGGCCGTCAGTCGCGTCGACAGATCGGCGAGCAGCTTGGCGCCATAGCCCGCGCGCCGCCTCCCTCGCTGCTCTTCCTCGACGATCTCGCGCCCGGTCAGCCAATTGGCAGCCACCTGCGTGGTGTTGACCGTGCGGACCACGCTGGCGCGTGCGGCATCGAGGATCTCGCGCACGCGGCTGAAAAGCGGTCGGGCAGTTTTCTTGGGTTCCGGCTTGGCCGCACGGGTACGGGAAGTAGTGGAAGGCGTTGGCAATGCAGCGACTCTGAAGGGTTGTGCGGAAATTATGGAGGGCGCCGCCTTCGCGGGTCGAACCCGAACAGGGCGTCGCCACCGTGACCATGCACCTGATGATCAACTAGCATCATGACCGCACCAACCCTCCTGGCCTCTCGCCCTCAATGAATCCGAACGCGGCACCCAAGCCCGCGGAGCAATCCGGCAACTCCAGCCCAAGCTCACGCCTTTCCCGTTCCTCCTCCGCGGCCGCCATGCTCGTGGCCCTGGCCACCGCCTTCGCCCTGAGCCAGGCCTTCCGCACCGTCGGCGCCATGATGGCCACGCCGCTCACCAGTCACTTCGGGCTCACGCCGCAGCAGCTGGGCACCTGGGCGGGCACCTTCCACTTCATGTTCGGGATCATGCAGCTCGCGATGGGCGTTTCGATCGACATGTTCGGCGTGCGCCGCACGGTGCTGACGGCCTTTCCGCTGGCCATCGCGGGTGCGGCGCTGTGCGCGATGGCGCCGAACTTCCATGCGCTGCTGCTGGGGCAGGCGCTGATCGGCGTGGGCTGCGCGCCGGCCTTCCTGGCCTGCACGGTGTTCATCGCGCGGCACTTCGATGCCTCGCGCTTCACCGCGATGTCGGGGCTGGTGATGAGCCTGGCCGGGATGGGCATCCTTTTCACGGGCACGCCGCTGGCGCTGCTGATCGAGGCTTCGTCGTGGCGCGTGGGCTATGCGGTGCTGGGCGCGTTCGCGGTGCTGTCGTGGCTGATCATCTTCTGGCGTGTGCGCGAGCCCGCGCGCGCCGGGGATCATGCGGACCGCGCAAACACGGAGCCTACGGAGCGCCAGTCGCTGCGCAAGGCCGTGCGCGAGCTGCTGCCGCTGTTCGCAATGCCGCACACGCTGGGCTTGCTGTGCTTCGCCTGCGTGTCGTATGCCGCCTTCATCACGCTGCGCGGGCTGTGGCTCGGCCCGGTGCTGCATGACCGCCACGGCCTCTCGCTGGTGGCCAGCGGCAACGTCGCGCTGGTGATGACGGTCGCCGGCATGATCAGCCCCACGCTCTTCGGCCGCATGGACCCGGGCGGCGTGCGCCGCACGCGCTGGATGATGGGATGCGCCTTCGCCGGTGCGCTGATGTTCGGCGCGATGGCTTTCACGCATTCGCCTCTGGTGGACATAGGCCTGCCGATCATCTACGGCCTACTGTCGGGCTACAGCGTGCTGCAGTACGCGTACACCAAGAACGCCTACCCGGCAGCCATGACGGGGCGCGCGATGGCGCTGATGAACATGGCGATGTTCCTCGGCGTCTCGCTGATGCAGTGGACCACCGGCGTGGCCGCGTCGTGGGCCGTGGCGAACGGCGTGGAGCCGTTCCGCGCGGTGTTCCTCACGGTGGCGGGTATGCTGGCCGCGGGCAACCTGGCGTTCTTCCTGCTGCCGCGCGCGCCGGCGCGGGCCGCCTCGGCGCAGCTCAGCGCTTGATCGCCAGCATCAGCACGCCGCCCGCGATCATCGCCACGCCGGCCCACTCGCGGCCGGAAGGACGCTCGCCGAGGAACATCACCGCGAAGAGCACCACCAGCACCACGCTGAGCTTGTCGACCGGCGCGACGCGAGAGGCGTCGCCCACCTTGAGCGCACGGAAGTAGCAGACCCAGGACGCGCCCGTCGCGAGCCCCGAGAGCACGAGAAAGAGCCAGGTGCGCGGCGACAGCTGCAGCGGGTTCGTCCACTTGCCGGTGGCGTTCACGAAGACCAGCAGCACCGCGAAGATGACCACGGTGCGCACCAGCGTCGCCATGTCGGAATCGACGCCGGCCAGGCCCAGCTTGGCGAGGATGGCCGTCAGCGCGGCGAAGACGGCCGAGAGGGCGGCCCAGAGGAACCAGTTGGAGGCGGTGGTGCTCATGGCGGCTGCTTTCGTCGATGGCGAGGAAGTCGCCATCATCCGCGATCGGACGCCGCCGAGTCAGGCCTCTTCGCCCAGCCGTGCCCGGATCTCCTTGCGGCTGAGTTGGCGCTTGGTCGCGGCATAGACGTCGGGTCGCCCATACATGGCCTGGTTGCTCGATACGCCGAAAGCCGGCCGCCCCCAGGCACAGGAGGTCTTGACGAAGCAGCGTCGCAGAACGTCGAAACGCTTGTCCCAGACACCCGGCGCCGTCATCGGCGGCGTGGGCGCCAGCGTGATCTCGTACCAGTAGCCGTCCACGCGGTGCCATTGCGTGAGTTCGTCGATCACGATGAAGGACTCCTGCTGCTTGCCGACTCGCTGCGCGTGCTCGGTTCGGTCCCATTGGCGTGCCAGAGAAAGATGACGGTTAGGCAGCAAGATGCCGGTGGCTGGGTGCACAAACAATTCGACTTGCGAAGCCTGGCGTAGCGGAGCGAGGCTGCCGTCGCTCCACCAGCGCGATCGCACCCACACCTCGCCGTCGCGCATCTCGGCCCTGCGCTCCACGAAATTGTCGATGTGCTCGAAGATGTGCGCCTGCACGGTGCTGCGTCGATCGATGCCGCTGCACAGCTCCGAATACACCTTGTCCCAAGGCCGGTGCACCTGCTTGTGCAGCCAGCGCTTGAGCGGCGCGAGGTTTTCGTTGAGCCACTTCCGATGCTTGTAGCCGCGCTTCATGCCGATGCGCGATCCCGCTTCGTTGCTGTTGCGCCAATTGCGCCCATCGCCCTGCACGCGCCAACCCGTTCTGGGCCGCTCGACGATGACCTTGTCCATGTCGTCACGCATCGTCGCCCCTCCCCCTGAAGTCTCGCACTGCCTTCTGCAACGCCACCTTCTGCGCGCGCCGCTCGGCGCTGTGGGTGCGCAGGTGGCGCCCCGCCTTCTGGCTTGCTTCGCGGCGCGCCAGAGCGGCCACCACGGGATTGCGAGGTGCCGCGTTCGGCACCGAAAAATAGAACCGGCCCAGACGCTTGTCGTCGTCGCGAGCCCTTCGTTGAGCACTCATGTGCACACACTCCGAAAAACAGAAAGGCCCCGGCGAATGGCTGCGCGGGGCCTTTGTCGATAGGCCTCGGCGGATGCGTGGATGCACATCGGCCGGGGCGGTCGGTGTGCGGGTCAGGTGTTCAGGAAACGGTTCATTGGATTGGTGTGGCGCCCGGGAGGTTGATCGTCACCGGGCGCGGTGGGAGCAAAAACTGTTGCTGAAAAACGAAGGGCGGATTCTGTAGCCAGCGCCTTCGATGCGCAAGCGCCGCGCCTGCCTGGTGTGGTGCAAAGCCTACGTACGAGGCGAACGAATCCAATCGCGCGCCGGCGACGTATCAGTTGCAAGCGCATCGCGCCTCCGAGCTGTTGGCGGTTTCCACAGAGAGCCTCGAGAACCATCCATCTTTCCAGGAGACTTCCATGAAGAAACTCGTGATCGCAGCCAGTGTCTCTGTCCTTCTCGCAGCCTGCGCGGGCGGCATGGGCATGAGCGGCAGCGGCAGCGGCGCATCGAACCCGATGGTCGGCGGCGCGCCGATGTATCCGACGAAGGACATCGTCGACAACGCCGTCAACTCGAAGGACCACACCACGCTGGTCGCCGCAGTGAAGGCCGCGGACCTCGTCGGCACGCTGAAGAGCCCCGGCCCCTTCACCGTGTTCGCACCCACCAACGCCGCCTTCGCCGCGCTGCCCGCCGGCACTGTCGACACGCTGCTCAAGCCCGAGAACAAGCCCACGCTGACCAAGGTGCTGACCTACCACGTGGTGCCCGGCAAGCTCGACGGCGCGGCGCTGATGAGCGCCATCAATGCAGGCGGCGGCAAGGCCATGCTGAAGACCGCGAGCGGCGGCACGCTCACCGCGACGATGAGCGGCGGCAACGTGATGGTGACCGATGCCAAGGGCGGCACGGCGATGGTGACGATCGCCAACGTCTACCAGTCCAACGGCGTGATCCACGTCGTGAACAAGGTGCTGCTGCCGGGCTGATCGTCCGCGTCATCCGCTGCGCTGCGCGGCCTCGGCCTCGTCGCGCAGCCATTGCGCGAAGTCCTGCGCGTCGCGGTTGCCCGCGGCGCGCCTGGACATCTCGATGAAGTAGCCGCGATGCGAGGCAGCGCCCTCGCCCAGCGGCGCCACGAGCCGGCCATCGCGCACCAGTTCGCTCAGCAGCGGCAGCCGGCCGATCACCACGCCCTGCCCCGCCACAGCGGCGGACACGGCATCGGCGTACTGCGTGAAGCGCAGCGTGCTCTTCATGCGCAGGTCTTCCAGCCCCATCACCTTGAGCCAGGGCTCCCAGTCGGCGGTGGGCGCCTCGCTGTGGTCCGGGTACTCCACGGTCAGCAGTGTGAGCTTCGAGAAATCGGAAAGCTCGCGCAGCGATGCCGCTAGCCGCGGCGAGCACAGCGGAATCACCGACTCCTCGAACAGCGCCGGCCCCGCGCCACGGCCGATGGGCACGAAGCGCACCGCGAGGTCGATGCGGCTGCTTTCCAGGTCGAGCACGTCCAGCGTGGCCGACACGCGCACGTCGACCTGCGGATGGCTGCCGGTGAAGCGCGCCAGCTTCGGAATGAGCCAGATCGACGCGAAGCCCGGCGTGGTGGTGATCGCCACCTGGCGCGGCGCCGAGCTCGCGCGCACCCGCGCCGTGGCGTCACGCAGGCGTTCCAGGCTGTCGGTGACGGCGCGCTGCAGCACGCCGCCGGCCTCGGTGAGCGACAGCGCGCGGTGACGCCGCTCGAACAGCAGCACGCCCAGGCTGGCTTCCAGCTGCTGGATCTGCCGGCTCACGGCCGACTGCGTGAGGTGCAGCTCGCCGGCCGCCAGCGTGAAGCTCAGCCGGCGCGCGGCCGCCTCGAAGCTGCGCAGCAGTTCGAGCGGGGAAGCTCGCCGCCGGTCGTGCTGGCGGCTTTCGCATTCTCTGGGCGCATGCAATGAGTTCCGAATGACCGTGTGCAAGGAGGGCTTCGGCTCACTATATTCATTCGCATAGTGAATGCAATGGAGCTTGCCATGAGCACCTCTTCCGCCTCCTCGACCGCCACCTCGTCTTCTTCTCCCGCCGTGACCTTCTCGTCCAGCACTTCCCGCTTCCACGTCAGCCTGCCGAAGCGCTCGGTCTTCGCCGTGCCCGACGGCGCAGGCGTGGGCATCGAATGCCGCAGCGGCTCGGTGTGGGTGACGATCGACAGCGACACGCGCGACATCGTGCTGGAGCCCGGCGAACGCTTCGAGAGCACCGACCACCGGCGCGTGCTGGTGTCGGCGCTGGAGTCGTCGTGCATCACCGTGTCCGACGCGCAGCCGGCCGCGATGCCGCTGCGTTCGCGTGATGCCGGCGCATGGTCGCCATGGCGACTTCGCCTCCACGGGTTGTCCCCGGCTTGACCGGTCCCCATGCGCATCGAACCATCGATGCCATGAGTTCCGACACCACTGCACAACCCTTCATCCTCCAGGAGCAGGCCGACGGCATCGCGACGCTGACGCTGAACCTGCCCGCCAAGCTCAACCCCATTGCGCGCGATCTGCAGATCGAATTGCGCGACGCGCTGGAGCGCATCCGCGACGACCGGTCGGTGCGCGCCGTGATTCTCACCGGCGCCGGCAAGGCCTTCTGCGTGGGCGCCGACCTGAGCGCGATGGCGCCGCCCGAAGAGGGCAAGTCGCTCGGCACACAGACCGCCGAATGGATGCAGAGCCTGAGCAACCCGCTGATCGAGACGCTGCGCACGCTGCCGGTGCCGGTGGTCGCGGCGGTGAACGGCCCGGCTGCTGGCGCGGGCGTGGGCCTGGCGCTCGCGGCCGACGTGACCATCGCGGCGCGCAGCGCCTACTTCTACCTGCCCTTTTTGCCGAAGCTCGGCATCGTGCCGGACCTGGGCTGCACCTGGGCCATTCCACGCCGCGCGGGCCGTGCGCGCGCCATGGGCATGGCATTGCTCGACGAGCGCGTGGGCGCGGGCCGCGCGGTGCAGTGGGGTCTGATCTGGGCCTGCGTGGACGACGAGCAGCTGCTCGAAGAGGCAAAGAGCATCGCGCAGCGCCTGGCCCGCCTGCCGGCGCACGCGGTGCTCGAAGCACGCGAAGCCTTCGAGGCCTCGGAGCACCACACGCTGAAGGAACAGCTGCACTACGAGAGCGAGCGCCAGCGCGAGCTGATCGACCGGCCCAGCTTCCGCGAGGGCGTGAGCGCCTTCCTGCAGAAGCGCCCGCCAATCTTCGAGAGCCGCTGACATCCCGACACGCCGCGGTACTGGCGCCCGCCGGAGGGCTGCAGGACAATCCCGCGCATGTCCATCCCCAACGCCTTCTACGCCCAGTCGGGCGGCGTCACCTCGGTCATCAACGCCTCGGCGTGCGGCGTGATCGAGACGGCGCGCCGGCACCCCGAGCGCATCGGCAAGCTCTACGCCGGGCGCAACGGCATCATCGGCGCGCTGGCCGAGGAACTGATCGACACCGGCGCCGAATCGGCCGGGGCCATCGCGGCGCTGCGCACCACGCCCTCGGGCGCCTTCGGCTCATGCCGCTACAAGCTCAAGTCGCTGGAAAAGAACCGCCGCGAGTACGAGCGGCTGATCGAGGTGTTCAAGGCGCACGGCATCGGCTACTTCTTCTACAACGGCGGCGGCGATTCGGCCGACACCTGCTTCAAGGTGAGCCAGCTCTCGCAGTCGATGGGCTATGCGCTGCAGGCCATCCACGTGCCCAAGACCATCGACAACGACCTGCCGCTGACCGACTGCTGCCCGGGCTTCGGCTCGGTCGCGAAGTACGTGGCGGTGTCGACCATCGAGGCTTCGTTCGACGTGCGCTCGATGGCGGCCACCTCCACCAAGGTGTTCGTGCTCGAGGTGATGGGCCGGCACGCGGGCTGGATCGCGGCGGCCGGCGGACTCGCCGCTGACCAGGGCATTCCGGTGGTGGTGCTGTTTCCCGAGATCGAGTTCGACAAGCCGCGCTTTCTCGCGCGCGTCGACGAGCTGGTGAAGCAGCACGGCTACTGCTCGGTGGTGGTGTCCGAGGGCTGCCATCACCCCGACGGAACATTCCTTGCCGAACAGGGCACGCGCGACGCCTTCGGCCATGCGCAGCTCGGCGGTGCCGCGCCGGTGGTGGCGCAGATGGTCAAGGAAGCGCTGGGCCACAAGTTCCACTGGGCCGTGGCCGACTACCTGCAGCGTGCCGCGCGCCACATCGCATCGGCCACCGACGTGCGGCAGGCCTACGAACTGGGACAGCGCGCGGTCGAGCTCGCGCTGGAGGGCCGCAACGCGGTGATGCCGACCATCGAGCGCATCTCCGACGCGCCCTACACCTACCGCCTCGGCAGCGCGCCGCTCGAATCGGTCGCCAACGTCGAGAAGCCGATGCCGCGCGACTTCATCTCGGACGACGGCTACGGCATCACCGAGAAGTGCCGCCGCTACCTGCTGCCGCTGATCGAGGGCGAGGATTACCCCGCCTACAGCGGCGGCCTGCCGGTGTACGCGACGCTGCGCAACGGCATCGTCGCGAAGAAGCTGCCGCCTTTCGAGATTTCATGATGGCCACCACGGTGGAGGCCCCAGCTGGCCTGATCGACGCCACGCGCTGCCCGCTGTGCGGCGAGCCGAACCGCTGCGCGATGGAGATCGAGCGCGAGACAGGCCAGGCGCAGCCGCCCTGCTGGTGCATGCAGGTCGACTTCAGCAAGGCGCCTCTCACGAACCTGCCGGAAGAGATGCGCGGACTCGCATGCATCTGCTTGCGCTGCGCGACGGGCGAGTCGCCGCCTCAGGGCTGACCGGAGCTTTGCGATTGCGTCTGTGCTTGCACCTGCCCGGGTGCAGGGTCGGCCACATCGCCAGCCACCACCATCGTCGGCGCATCACCCGGCCGCTGCTGCGTGATCACGCGGTGGATGAACTGCAGCTTGCCCACCGCCACGCGCGGCAGCACGAAGGGGTAGTAATCGGGCTGGCCCATGCTGCGCGACAGTTCGTTGAGCACGTTGGTGAGCAGCACCCAGCCGTTGATGAAGTCCAGGAACTTGCCGGCATCGGGATCTTCCGGCTGCCACAGATCGTCGAGGGTGAACAGGTCGCTCGCGAGCTCGACGTTGCTCGCGTCCACGCCGAAGCTCATCGCGGTGTCGGCCGTGTCGGCCATGTGCAGGTAGTGGGCCCATGTCTCGGCCCAGTCTTCCCACGGGTGGGTGCTCGCGTAGCTGCTCACGAAGCGGTCGGCCCAGTCGGGCGGCGGGCCCTGCTCGTAGTGCGTCTGCAGCGCGGCGGCATAGTCGGCGCGCTCGTCGCCGAAGAGGGCGCGGAAGTCGTCGATCCACTGCGTGGGCTGCACCAGCAGGTCCCAGTAGTAGTGGCCGACCTCATGGCGGAAGTGGCCCAGGAGCGTGCGGTAGGGCTCGCGCATCTCGGCGCGGATGCGCTCGCGCACGGCGTCCTCGGCCTCCTCGGCGTTGAGGGTGATCACGCCGTCCTGGTGGCCGGTCATCACGTGCGGGCCGCCCGGCGTGTTGCTCAGGAAGTCGAAGGCCAGGCCGTGAATGGCATCGGCATGGCGGCTCACCACCGGCAGGCCCAGCGCGAGCAGCTGCGAGATCAGCCTGCGCTTGGCGGCCTCGAGCTTGCGCCACAGCTCGCCGTTGCCTTCCACCGAGAGATCGGGAATGGTGCGCGTGACGCTGCAGGCCAGGCAGTAGCCCGGTGCGAGGCCATGCGTGTCGGGCGGCAGTTGTTCGCCTTCGCGCGCGGCGGGCACCATCCAGTTGCAGCCGGCCGGCGTCATGAAGTTCGTGCAGCGGCGGTAGGTCTTGCCGTGCGGATCGCCGAACACGGTGAAGGTGTCGGGCTGCGCGCCTGCGCCTTCGGCGGGCGCGAGCGGCATCACGCCGAGCCGCTCGATCACGTAGCCCAGCGGCGTATGGCAGGCCAGGCATTCGCTGTTGCGCAGGAACACGGGGCGTTCGCACTGACAGCGGTAGGCACGGCTGACGGTGGGCGCGGCCAGCTCGGCTGCAAGCGTGGACGCGCCTTCCGGCTCGGCGGGAGCAACCGGCCGGGCGTTGGCTTGCTCGTCGGATGAAGCGTTCATGCCATTGTTGTCTTGATTCATCTTCTTGATCTTGACGCGGAGGGGACAGCGCCTGCATTTTGCGGCTCGCCCGTGCGATCCCCGCCGTGCAAAGCCCGATATGCTTGTAGGACGACGGACCCGAGACATTCCGCCGCCCCATGACCTCCCCACAGCCCCAAGAAGCCGCGAGCACGCCGGCCCCGCCCTCCATCGGCACGATGCGCCAGCGCTATGGCGAACGCTACCGCTGGTACCTGCTGCTGTCGGTGATGGTGGGAACGATGGCGTCGATCATGTCCTCGACCATCGTCAACGTGGCCATTCCCGGCATGAGCCACCACTTCTCGCTTGGCCAGGAGCGCGCCCAGTGGGTGAGCTCGGGCTTCATGGTGGCGATGACGGTGTCGATGCTCACCACGCCGTGGCTGCTGTCGCGCTACGGCTACCGGCGCACCTATGTGGGCACGATGCTTCTGCTGCTGGTTGGCGGCATCGTGGGCGGCCTGGCCAACGACTTCTCGCTGGTGCTCTTCGCGCGCGTGGCCGAGGGGCTGGCGGCGGGCGTGGTGCAGCCCATTCCGGCCATCATCATCCTGCGCGCCTTCGAGCCGCACGAGCAGGGGCGCGCGAGCGGCATCTTCGGCATGGGCGTGGTGCTGGCCCCAGCTGTGGGGCCGAGCATCGGCGGCGTGCTGGTCGACCTGTTCGGCTGGCGCTCGATCTTCTTCATGGTGGTGCCGTTCTGCCTCGCGTCGCTCTGGCTGGCCTACAAGTTCGTGCCCAAGACCGCGCCCGGCGGCGTGGCGGCCACGCGCGGCGACGGGCTCGACGCACGCGGACTGGCGCTGGGCACTGTCGGCACGCTGTGCCTGCTCAACGGGCTGGTGGCGCTGCGCGGCGATTCGCCGCTGCAGGCGGCGCTGCTGCTGGCGGGCGCGCTGGCCTCCTTCGGCGTCTTCGTGTGGTGGCAGCGACGGCTCGCGGCCTCGGGCGGCACGCCGCTGATGAACCTCGCGCTCTTCCGCTACCGGCAGTTCGCGATGGGCAGCGTGGTCGCCTTCATCTACGGCACGGCGCTGTTCGGCTCGACCTACCTGCTGCCGGTGTACATGCAGGTGGGGCTGCATCTTTCCGCATCGCATGTGGGCACCATCCTGCTGCCGGCGGGCATCGTGCTGGCGCTGACCATCGCCGGCGTGGGCCGGCTGGCCGACAAGCATCCGACCTGGGTGCTGGTGACGATCGGGCTCGTGCTGCTGGCAGCCTCGTTCGCGCTGATGATGGTGCTGCGGCTCGACAGCGCGCTGTGGCTGCTGGTGGCCTTCGCGATCATCGGGCGCATCGGGCTGGGCTTCATCCTGCCCTCGCTCAACCTGGGCTCGATGCGGCCGCTGGCCAAGCCGCTGATCCCGCAGGGCGCGAGCGCCATCAACTTCGTGCGCATGCTGGGCGGCGCGGCCGGCGTGAGCCTGTGCGCCATCGTGCTCGAGTGGCGGCTGGCGGCGCATGGTGATTCGCTGGCCAATCCGATGAGCAGCCCGGCGCGGCTGGCGGCCTTCGACGAGGTCTTCGCGATGCTCGCCGGCCTTTGCGCGCTGGCCATCTGCGCAGCGTGGCAATTGCGCCGCCCGCCACAGTCAGGGTAAGCACCAAGTAGTACGAAAGAACCCATCGTCTCTAATTGTGAGAATTTGTTAAATCAGTTGGGATGGGTCTTACATGCAACGCAGAAGTTTTATCGCCTCGACGGCCGTGGCGGCCGCCGGGCTCGCTCGGCTCTCTTCCGCGCAAGCCGCCGAAGCGGGGGTGAGCGACAGTGAAATCGTGCTCGGCAGTTCGGCCGTGCTGAGCGGGCCGCTCGGATCGCAGATCAAGGTCGTGCACAACGGTGCCGCGCTGGCGTTCGATGCCGTCAACGAACAGGGCGGCGTGAACGGGCGCAAGATCAAGATGGTGGCGCTGGACGACGAGCTGAAGGCCGACAAGGCGGTAGAGAACTACACCAAGCTGCTGAACGACCATCGCGTGTTCGCCTTCTTCGGCTGCGTGGGCTCGGGCACCACGGCCGCCGCGGCCAAGCTGCTGCAGCAGAGCGGCGCGCCCAGCGTGGGCGGCTACGGCGTGGGCGACAGCGCGCGCGAACGCGTCGCGGGATCGGCTTACTTCGTGCGTGCCAGCAACGCCCGTGAAGCGCAGGCCCTGGTCGAGCACTTGGCGACCATCGGTGTGAACAAGATCGCAATCGCTCACCTCGACAACCCCGGCGGCGCCGAGGCGGTCAAGCTGATCGAGGCGGCCATGGTCCCCCACAAGCTGGTGCCGACGGCCAAGGTGGTCGCCAAGGGCGACGGCTCCGACGCCGCCGCCGCCGGCAAGGCGCTGGCCGACAGCCAGTCGCAGGCCATCCTGATGTACCTGGCCGGCACCGTTGCCGGCGAGGTGATCAAGGCCACCTACGCCGCCGGCAGCAAGCCGATGTTCTACGGCATGTCGATCGTGCCGGGCGAAGTCACGGCCAAGGTGGTGGCCCTGCAGGCGGGCGGCCTCGCGATCTCGCAAGTCATGCCCTATCCCTGGGGCGAGGTGGAGACGGTGACGCGCGACTATCGCCGGCTGGCGGAGCGGGCACAGGTACCGGTGGGTTACGGCAGCTTCGAGGGCTACCTGAACGGGCTGGTGATGATCGAGGCACTCAAGCGCGCCGGCCGCGACCTGACGCGCGCCCGCCTGCATGCGACGCTGCGCGCGCTCAAGTTCCGCCTGGCCGGCATGGACATCGATTTCTCGACCGGCAACACCACCGGCTCGCGCTTCATAGAAATGGTGCGCGTCACGCCCGAGGGCCGCTTCGTGCGCTGAGCGGCGAGCGGATCCGCCGCACGGCCGGCCGGCACTCGCGCTCTAATAGCGCCATGTGCCAATTGCTAGGAATGAACTGCAACACGCCGACCGACGTGACCTTCAGCTTCACGGGGTTCGCGCAGCGCGGCGGCCGCACCGACCACCATGCCGACGGCTGGGGCATCGCGTTCTTCGAGGATCGCGGGCTGCGGCACTTCGTCGATCACCAGGCGGCGAGCGAATCGCCGGTGGCGGAGCTGATCCGGCGTTACCCCATACAGAGCCGCAACGTCATCGCGCACATCCGCAAGGCGACGCAGGGCGAAGTCAACCTGCAGAACTGCCACCCCTTCGTGCGCGAGCTGTGGGGGCGCTACTGGGTGTTCGCCCACAACGGCGACCTGAAGGAGTTCCGCCCTCGCCTGCACGGCAACTTCCATCCGGTGGGCAACACCGACAGCGAGCACGCCTTCTGCTGGATCATGCAGGAGCTGGCCAAGTCGCATGCGGGCGTGCCGAGCATCGAGGAGCTGACGCTCACGCTGCGCGAACTGGCGCCGCAGCTGGCCAGCCACGGCACCTTCAACTTCATGCTGTCCAACGGGCAGGCACTGTGGGCGCATGCCTCGACCAACCTCTGGTACGTGGAGCGCCGCCATCCCTTCGTGACGGCGCAGTTGTCGGACGAAGACCTGGAAATCGACTTCGCGCAGCACACCACGCCCAACGACCGAGTCGCCGTGGTCGTGACCGCGCCGCTGACCACCAACGAGGCGTGGACCCAGTTCGCCCCGGGCGAGCTGCAGGTGTTCGTGGACGGGCAGCACGTCGCGCGCTGAGGCCCGAGTCAGTCTTTTGGCTGACACTTTTTCGCAACATCGCAAGAAAGTATCGACTGATGGGCTTACGGGAGTAAACAATAACGGTTCTCATTTGCATATTTGGACCGTTCATGCCCGCTTCTTCCTTCCATCTTCGGCCGACCGTGGTCGCAACGCTGTTCGCGCTCAATGCCACAGCGGCCCTGGCCCAGACCAACGCAGCGCAGCCGGCGGCCCCGGTGGTTTCGAGCGGCGGCACGCTGTCCACCGTGACCGTCGAGGCCAGCGCCGACGCCTCGGCCGAGGGCCTGACCAAGCCCTACGCCGGCGGGCAGGTGTCGCGCGGCGGGCGGGTCGGCATCCTGGGCAACCAGGACATGATGAGCACGCCCTTTTCCAGCACCAACTACACCAACGAGCTGATCCAGGACCAGCAGGCCAAGAGCGTGGCCGACGTGCTGCTCAACGATCCGTCGGTGCGCCAGGCCCGCGGCTTCGGCAACTTCCAGGAGCTGTACGTGGTGCGCGGCTTCCCCGTGTATTCCGACGACGTGGCCTACAACGGCCTGTACGGCATGCTGCCGCGCCAGTACATCGCCTCTGAATTCTTCGAGCGCGTTGAAGTCTTCCGCGGCGCCAACACCTTCCTGAACGGCGCGGCTCCCGGCGGCAGCGGCATCGGCGGCGCGATCAACCTGCTGCCCAAGCGCGCGCCCAACGAGCCGCTCACCCGCGTCGGCTTCGGCGTGCAGAGCGGCGGCCAGGGCTACGTCAACCTCGACCTGGCGCGCCGCTTCGGCCCCGACGACAGCCTGGGCGTGCGCGTGAACGCGGTACGCCGCGAAGGCGGCACGGGCGTGAAGAACGAGAGCCAGCAGCTCAGCGCCTTCGCCGTCGGCCTCGACTGGCACAACCGCAACGTACGCCTGTCGGCCGACTTCGGCTACCAGGACTACGACCTGAAGGACGGCCGCCCGAGCCTGACGCCCTCGTCCACGCTGCCGATCCCCCGCGCGCCAGACGCCCGCACCAACTTCGCCCAGCCCTGGACCTATTCCAAGGAGAAGGACAAGTTCGCCACCTTCCGCGGCGAGGTCGACATCACCGACAACATCACGGCCTGGGCCGCCGGCGGCGTGCGCCGCAGCGACGAAGACAACGTGCTGTCGAACCCCACGCTCGCCGACGCCTTCGGCAACACCAGCAACACCCGCTTCAGCAACACCCGCAAGGACCGCATCGGCACGGCCGAGATCGGCGTGCGCGGCAACTTCGCCACTGGTCCGGTGAAGCACACCGTGGTGGTGTCGGCGGCCAAGTACAGCAACGACCGCGACAACGCTTACACGATCTCGCGCGGCACAGTCCGCAACAACATCTACGCGCCGTACGCTTCGCCGTACCCCGTCGCCAATTCCTTCACCGGCAACACGCTGGAAGATCCGCGCCTGACCGACAAGATCGACACCTCGAGCGTGGCTATCGCCGACACCATGTCCTTCATGGACGACCGCCTGCTCGTCACCCTCGGCGCGCGTCGCCAGACCATCGAGCAGACCAGCTTCGCCTACACCACGCTCAAGCAGACGAGCACTTACGACAAGAGCAAGACCACGCCGGTGGCCGGCGTCGTGTTCAAGATCACGCCCACCGTCTCGGCCTACGCCAACTACATCGAGGGCCTGGTCAAGGGCAACGTCGCAGGCACCACGGTGAACAACCGTCCCGTCACCAACGCTGGCGAAATCTTTGCGCCCTACCAGGCCAAGCAGAAGGAAGTCGGCGTCAAGTACGACGGCGGCACGCTCGGCGCGAGTGCCGCCTTCTTCACCACCGACCAGCCCACGTACTACTACTCGGGCCAGACCTACGGCCTCTACGGCAAGCAACGCAACCAGGGCCTCGAGTTCTCGGTGTTCGGCCAGCCCACCAAGGGCCTGCGCTTACTCGGTGGCCTGACGCTGCTCGACGCCAAGCAGAAGAACACGCAAGGCGGCGCGACCGACGGTCTCACTGCCATCGGCGTGGCCAGGCAGCAGGCCAACCTCGGCGCCGAATGGGACGTCCCCGGCGTGCGCAACCTGTCGCTGAACGCCCGCGTGCTCTACACCTCGAAGCAGTACGCCAACGCCACCAATACGCAGTCGGTGCCGTCGTGGACGCGCTTCGACGTGGGCGCGCGCTACCTGGTCGACCTGGGCAACGGCCGCCTGCTCACGCTGCGCGCGCGCATCGACAACCTGTTCAACAAGTCGTACTGGGCGTCGGTGGGCGGCACGCAGGGCAGCAACTACCTGGTGCTGGGTGCGCCGCGCACCTTCGCGGTGAGCGGCACGATCGACTTCTGACCTGAGCCGCCAGGCCGGCGGTCAGCGGCCCTGCGCGCGCAGGGTCGCTTCGAGCGCGTCGATGAACATCGCCGGCACGTCGAAGCCGGTCTGTTCGGTGATTTCCTGGAAGCAGGTCGGGCTGGTCACGTTGATCTCGGTGACCGAATCGCCGATCACGTCGAGCCCGATCAGCAGCAGCCCGCGCGGCGCCAGCGCGCGGCCCACGGTCTCGGCGATCTCGCGGTTGCGCGGCGTGAGCGGCTGGGCCACGCCCTTGCCGCCGGCCGCCAGGTTGCCGCGCACCTCGGTGCCTTGGGGAATGCGCGCCAGCACGAAGGGCGCGGGCTCGCCGGCGATGATGAGGATACGCTTGTCGCCTTGAACGATCTCGGGCACGAAGCGCTGCACCATGATGGTCTCGGCGCCGTCCTTGTTGAGCGTCTCGACGATGGAGCCGAGGTTCAGCGCGTCCTGCTTCACCCGGAAGATGCCCATGCCGCCCATGCCGTCGAGCGGCTTCAGGATGATGTCGCCGTGCTCGGCGTGGAAGTCGCGCACTGCCTGCGCGCTGCGCGTCACCAGCGTGGGCGTGACGAACTGCGGAAACTCCATGATCGCGAGCTTCTCGGGGTGGTCGCGCAGCGCGCGCGGCTTGTTGATCACCTGGGCCCCCTCGCGCTCGGCCTGCTCCAGCAGGTGCGTGGCGTAGATGTATTCGGCGTCGAAGGGCGGGTCCTTGCGCATCAGCACGGCGTCGAAATCCTTCAGCGCCTTGGCTTCGGTGATGTCGACGCTGTACCAGTCCTTCGCGTCGCCGGTCAGCGTGATCTGCTGAACCGTGGCCGTGACCACGCCGCCCGACTTCCACTGGATGTCCTGCGGCAGGCAGGCCGCGATGCGGTAACCGCGGCGCTGCGCCTCGCGCATCATCGAAAAGGTCGTGTCCTTGTAGATCTTGAAGTGGTCGAGCGGATCGGCGACGAAGAGGATGTTTTTCATCAGGCGTTCTTTCTTGCGTTGCCGGGGCGCGGCGGCCATTGGCGTTGGCATTGCGTTGGTACGGGGCGCGATGTTGCCGGAAGCGGCGATGTCCTTGCCGGCGGGGGCTTTTTTCTCTTCGGCCCGCTGCAGCCGGCCTGGCCGCGCAACGCGCGTCGGGGGATTGTGCCGGGAGCCCGCAGGCACAGAATGGTCAACAATTCTGGCTAAATAAAGTCAACCATCCGGCACAAGAATTGCGTGTCTCCATCTCCGACAACTCCCGGAGAACCTCGTGGACACATCCATTTCGCAGGACGGCCCTGCGCCCGATCCCGCCGCCGTGGTCGACGAATTCCTGCGCCTGGTGATGATTCCGGACCCGCAGTCGGCCTCGCGGTTCACCGCGCCCGACATCCGCATCCGCTTCACCGGCAACCGCCCGATGCAGGCGCCCGGCGACACCTCCGCCTTCAACGCAAAGCGCTATGCGTGGGTCAAGAAGAAGATCGAGCGCACCGAAACGGTGGCCGGCGGCACGCCCGAGGAAACGGTGGTCTACAGCCTGGGCACGCTCTACGGCGCGTGGCCGGACGGCACGGCCTTCGAGGGCAACCGCTATGTCGACCGCTATGTGGTGCGGCACGGCCTGATCGTGCAGATGGACGTCTGGAACGACAGCGCCGAATGGCTGCTGGTGCGCGCCGGCCTCGCCGTGCTGTGAGGCCGCCGGCATGAGCACGCGCTGGCCCGACCGGCTCCCCACGCACGACCGCTTCGACTACCGGCCCATCACGCGGCGCCCCGACTACGCGTGGCCGAACGGCGCGCGGCTGGCGGTGTACATCGGCTTCAACGTCGAGCATTTCGCCTTCGGCGACGGGCTGGGCGCGTGCATCGGCCCGGCCTCGCCGCAACCCGACGTGCTCAACCACGGCTGGCGCGAGTACGGCAACCGCGTCGGCGCGTGGCGTTGCCTGGAACTGTTCGACGCGCTCGCGCTGCCCACCGGGGCGCTCGTCAACACAGCGCTGTACGACCACTGCCCCGAGCTGGTCCAGGCGCTGGTGGCGCGCGGCGACGAGTTGATCGGCCACGGCCACAGCAATGCCGAACGCCAGGGCGTGCTCGACGAGGCGCACGAGCGCGCACTGCTGCAGCGCTGCCGTGAGCGCATGCTGCGCAAAAGCGGGCAGGCGCCCGCGGGCTGGCTGTCGCCGTGGATCTCCGAAAGCGCACTTACACCCGACCTGCTGGCCGAGACCGGCTACACCTACACCCTCAACTGGTGCCACGACGACCAGCCACTGCGCATGCGCACGCGCGGCGGCGGCTCGCTGTGGTCGGTGCCGTACCCGCAGGAGCTCAACGACATCCCGATGATCGTCGGCCGACTGATGGACGCGAAGGATTTCAGCGCCATGGTGATCGACAACTTCGAGGAAATGCTCGACCAGTCGCGCGCGCAGCCGCTGGTGATGGGGCTGGCGCTGCATCCGTACATCGTGGGGCAGCCCTATCGGCTGCGGCACCTGCGCACGGCGCTCGCACGGCTGGCGCAGGCGCGCGACCGGGGCGAGATCTGGTTCTCCACGCCCGGTGCGATCGCCTCGCACGTGGCCGGGCTCGAGAAGGAGCGGCCGGGGGAATTCGACTGAGCCGCGCCCGGGCTCAGATCTCGATCTTCGACCCCAGCTCCACCACCGCGTTGTTCGGCAGCCCCAGGAAGGCTGCCGCCCCGCTCGCGTTGTGGTGCATCTGCGCGAACAGCTTCTCGCGCCACGGCGCCATGCCGCTGCCGAGTGTGGGAATGACGACGTCGCGCGACAGGAAGTAGCTGGTCGTCATCTGCTCGAGCTGGCAGCCGCGCATGCGTGCGTTCTCGAGCGCGCGCGGCAAGTCGATGTCGTTCTTGAAGCCGTAGTGCACGATGATCTGCCAGCAGTGGTGGCCCAGCGCCTCGATCTCGATGCGCTTGTCCATCGGAATCCACGGCACCTCGTGGTTGCGCACGGTGACGAACATGTTCTGCTCGTGCAGCACCTTGTTGTGCTTCAGGTTGTGCAGCAACGCGTTCGGCACCACGCCCGGCTCGGCCGTGAGGAACACCGCCGTGCCGTCGACACGCGCGGGCGGGCTCACGAACACGGAATCGAGGAAAGACTTCAGGTCGATGGCATCGGCGTGCTGCGCCTCGCCCATCAGGCGGCGGCCTTCCTTCCAGGTGATCATCAGCGTGAAGACGAAGCCGCCGATCAGCAGCGGGAACCAGCCGCCCTCGAAGAGCTTGAGCAGGTTCGACGCGAAGAACAGGAAGTCGACCACGAAGAAGACCGCCGTCGATGCGATGCACAGCGCCAGCGGAAGCTTCCATGCATATCGGATCACGAAGAAGGTCAGCACCGTGGTGATCAGCATGTCGGTGGTCACGGCGATGCCGTAGGCCGCGGCAAGGCTGCTGGACGAGCGGAACATGACCACCGCCAGCACGATGGCCACGAACAGGCCCCAGTTGACCAGCGGAATGTAGATCTGGCCCGCCGTGCGCACGCTGGTGTGCTCGATGTTCAGGCGCGGCAGGTAGCCCAGCTGGATCACCTGTCGCGTGACGCTGAAGGCGCCGGTGATGAGGGCCTGCGACGCGATCACGGTGGCCGCCGTGGCCAGCAGCACCAGCGGAATGAGCGCCCACTCGGGCGCCATCATGAAGAAGGGGTTCTTCACCGCCTCGGGGTTCTCCAGCAGCAGCGCGCCCTGTCCGAAGTAGTTGAGCGTGAGCGCCGGCATCACCACCGAGAACCACGCGATGCGGATCGGGCTCTTGCCGAAGTGGCCGAGGTCGGCGTACAGCGCCTCGGCGCCGGTCACGCACAGCACGGTCGCGCCCAGCAGGATGAAGCTGGTGCCCGGGTTGTCCCACATGAACTTCAGCGCGTAGAACGGGTTCAGCGCCTTCAGGATCTCGGGGTGATGCAGGATCTGGGACACGCCGAGCACTGCGATCGCCGCGAACCAGGTCAGCGTGATCGGCCCGAAGAACTTGCCGATGCCCGCGGTGCCGCGCTTCTGCACCACGAAGAGGCAGAACAGCACGACCAGCGTGAGCGGAATGACGTAGTGCGTGAAGTGCGGCGAGACCACCTCCAGGCCCTCGACCGCCGAGAGCACCGAGATGGCGGGGGTGATGACCCCGTCGCCGTAGAAAAGCGAAGTGCCGAAGATGCCGACCACCAGCAGCAGGTGGCGCAGCCTGGGCTTGTCGTGCACGGCGCGCGACGCCAGCGCCAGCATGGCGACCAGGCCGCCCTCGCCTTCGTTGTCCGCCCGCAGCACGAGCACGACGTACTTGATGGAGACGATGACGGTGAGCGTCCAGAAGAACATCGACAGGATGCCGTAGACGTTCTCGACGGTGAATGGCACGTGGCCGTGGCCGAACACTTCCTTGACGGCGTACAGCACGCTGGTGCCGATGTCGCCATAGACGACGCCGATGGCGCCGACGATCAGGCCGGCTGAGAGATTTTTGGGGGCTGACACGAAGTCGATGGGAAAAAGGACAGGCTGCTGGTATCGACGCGTCAGACACGCCGGGCGCGACAGGGGCGAACTTTAGTACACCCGTGTCACCCTCCCGCCCTTTTGTTTCCGTTGCTGTGGGGCCGCTATTTTGCCGCCGCTTGCGACCGGTGCAAGCCGAGGCAGGCAGCCCCCGGCCAATCACTCGTAGATTTCGGCGTCCGGATCGGTTGCTTCCATCTCGTAGCTGGCGGCCACCATGGCCAGCCGGCCGACCACGCCATACATGTAGAAGCGGTTGGGCGCACTGGCGCCAGGCTTTGCGCCCGGCTGTGGCAAGTGCGCACTTTCAGAGAAGGCCAGGGGCACGAAGCTCGCGCCCGGCAGCTTCAGGTTCTCGTCGGCGGCGCGCTCGGCGTGCACCCGGTAGAAGCCGCCGACCACGTAGCGATCCATCATGTAGACCACGGGTTCGGCCACGCCGTTGTGCACGCGCTCGTTGGTGAGCACGCCTTCCTGGACGATCAGCTCCGTGGGCTCGCGCAGGTCGCGGCCGGCGGCGCTCCGCGCGGATGCCGCAGGAACGCTGGCGCCGCCACGCGGCTTGCCGATCAGCGCCTCCACGTCCTTGGCGTCGCGCACCGTCACCACGCCCGGGCTGCCGCTTCCGCTGTGGCCGCCCTTGACGACCACGAAGGGCTTCTCGTTGATGCCGTATTCCTTGTACTTGCGGCGCACCTTGGTCAGCACTGCGTCCACGTGGCTGGTGAGCACGTCGATGCCGCGGCCCTCGGCCACGTCGACGCCCTCGGCGCGCGCATAGATCGGGTTGATGAGCCATGGATCGATGCCCAGCAGCTTGCCGAAGCGCTTGGACAGCTCCTCATAGCTGTGCAGATGGTTGCTCTTGCGCCGCACCGACCACCCCGCATGCAGCGGAGGCAGCAGGTACTGCTCGTGCAAATCCTCGAGGATGCCGGGAGTTCCCGCAGAAAGCTCGTTGTTAAGGAGAATTGTGCACGGATCGAAGTTCTTGAGCCCCAGGCGCCGCTTGCTGCGCACCACCGGCTCCAGCGTCACGGTCTCGCCGTTGGGCAGTTCGATCTTCTTGGGCGACTTGATGGCCGGATCGATCGACCCGATGCGCACGTTGAGCCCCGCCATGTGGAAGATGCGCACGAGTTGCGCGACGTTGGCGAGGTAAAAGGTGTTTTTGGAATGATTTTCCGGAATGACGAGCAGGTTGCGCGCCTCCGGACAGATCTTCTCGATGGCCGCCTGCGCGGCCTGCACTGCCAGCGGCAGCATCTCCTTGGTGAGATTGTTCCAGCCGCCTGGAAAGAGGTTGGTGTCGACCGGGGCAAGCTTGAAGCCGGCGTTGCGGATGTCGACGGCGCTGTAGAAGGGCGGCGTGTGCTCCATCCACTCGAGCCGGAACCAGCGCTCGATGGCGGGCATCGAGTCGAGCACCCGCTGCTCCAGTTCGTTGATCGGGCCGGTCAGGGCAGTGACTAGATGCGGAACCATGCAGCGGCCTTGTTGGTTTTGTGCTTAAAGGTGGAGTGGAATTGTAGGATTTGGGGCTGGTCGCCCCGATGACAAGACCGCGCGCGGACGCATCGGACCGACCGATCGGATCAGGTCCGGACTTCGCCCTGCCCCAGCACCACGTACTTGAGCGAGGTCAGTCCTTCGATGCCCACCGGGCCGCGCGCATGGAACTTGTCGGTGCTGATGCCGATTTCGGCACCCAGCCCGAATTCGAAGCCATCCGCGAAACGTGTGCTCGCATTGACCATCACGCTGGCCGAATCGACCTCGCGCAGGAAGCGCTGCGCATGCACGTGGTCGCGCGTGACGATGGCGTCAGTGTGGTGGCTCGAGTAGCGGTTGATGTGCGCGATGGCCTCATCCACGCCGGCCACCACCTTGATGCTGATGACCGCGGCGAGGTATTCCTCGGACCAGTCGGACTCGACCGCATCGACGATCTTCGCCGCCGGACTGGCCGCGCCCAGCGCCTCGCTCTCGCGCAGGATGGCCGCTGCCGCTGGGTCGCAGCGCATTTCCACGCCCTTGGCCGCAAAGATGGCGGCGATCTCGGGCAGGAAGTCTTCGGCTACCGAGGCCGACACCAGCAGGCCTTCGGCGGCATTGCACGGGCTGTATTTCTGGGTCTTGGCGTTGTCGACGATGCGCAGGGCCATCTCGAACTCGGCCGTGTCGTCCACGTAGACATGGCAATTGCCGTCCAGGTGCTTGATGACCGGCACCTTGGCATCGCGGCTGATGCGCTCGATCAGGCCCTTGCCGCCGCGCGGAATGATCACGTCGACGAATTCGGGCATAGCGATCAGCTGGCCGACGGCCTCGCGGTCGGTGGTCTGCACCAGCTGCACCGCCTCGACCGGCAGGCCGGCCTCGCCGAGCGCCTCGCACACCAGCACCGCCAGCGCCTTGTTCGACTCGATGGCTTCCGAGCCGCCGCGCAGGATGGCGGCGTTGCCGCTCTTGATCGCCAGGCTCGCGGCTTCGATGGTCACGTTGGGCCGGCTCTCGTAGATCATGCCGAACACGCCGATCGGCACGCGCATCTGCCCCACGCGGATGCCGCTGGGCTGCTGCTTCATGCCGATGATCTCGCCGATCACGTCGGCCATGCCGGCGAGCTGCTCGCAACCCTGGGCGACGGTCTCGATGACCTTGGGCGTGAGCTTCAGGCGGTCGACCATCGGTGCCGGCAGGCCGGCGGCGGTGGCGCGCTCCAGGTCCTTCTGGTTGGCCACGGCGAGCGCCGGGCCGGCTTCGCGCAGGCGGCGCGCCAGTGCTTTCAGGGCCTTGTTCTTGCTGGCCGCATCGGCACGGGCCATGAGGAATGCGGCGGTCTTGGCTTGCAGACCCAGGGTCTGCATGTGTTCGCTTACGTTGAACGCGTTCATCGGGCTATTTTCCCATGCCGATCCGTGGCCCGGCTGACACAGGCCTTTTGGCGGCTGGAGCCGCCAGCAGTCCGGTCGGGTCAGGCGCGCCGAGGGGCGCCGCCCGCGCTGCCGCAGGCGCGGCACAGCATCAGCGCCAGCCGCTGCAGCGCCTGCCAGCCGCTGGCGGGCCAATCGGGCTGCTTCAAGCCCTTGACGATTCCGTCCACCACGTGCGCGGCGCGCAGCAGGCGGGTCAGCATGCGGTCGTCCAGGCGCGGCAGCACGCGCTCGAAGGCGCGCTCGCGCGGGCCCCAGATGCGGTTCTCGCGCAGCGCCATCGGCAGCGGGCGGCCGGCGGCCATGGCGTCCTTCACGCGCTTGAGGGCGCGGATGTCCTCGGCGATCGCGTAGTGCACCAGTACTTCGGCCTCGCCCTCGGCCTGCAGCCCGTCGAGCATGCGCGCCACGCGCTGCGGATTGCCGGCCAGCACCGCCTCGGAGAGCTTGAACACGTCGTAGCGCGCCACGTTGTTGACCGCGCCTTCCACCTGCTCCCAGCTCAGCTCGCCTGCCGGATGCAGCAGCGCGAGCTTCTGGATCTCCTGGTGCGCGGCAAGCAGGTTGCCTTCCACGCGGTCGGCGAAGAACTGCAGCGTGCGCTGGCCTTCGTCGCCGGGCATCACGCGCTGGCCCTGCTGGCCCAGGCGCTGCGCGATCCACTGCGGCAGCGCGTTGCGCTCGATCGGGTCGACCTGGATGCTCGCGCCGTTGTTCTCCAGCGCCGAGAACCAGGCACCGGTGCGCGTGGCCTTGTCCAGCCGCGGCAGCATCACCAGCGTGAGCGTGCTGTCGTTGCCCGGGGCGGACTCGGCCAGCTGCTGCAGGGCTGCGCTGCCGTCCTTGCCGGGCTTGCCCGATGGAATGCGGATCTCGACGATCTGCTTGTCGGCGAACAGCGAGAGCGAGCCGCCGGCCGCGAGCACCGCGCTCCAGTCGAAATGCGCGCCGGCCACGGTGTACGAGCTGCGCTCGGTGTAGCCCTGCGCGCGCGCGGCGGTGCGGATGGCGTCGGCCGCCTCCTGCGCGAGCAGCGGCTCGTCGCCGTGGATCGTGTAGAGCGGCTTCAGGCCCTTCTGCAGATGGGCCGCTAGCTGGGCGCTGGCAAGTTGCATGGAAGCGAAGGAACCGGCCTCAGATTTCCTTGACCGCCGCCAGCCGGCGCATCAGCTGCTGCGCGATGTCCGACTGCATGTCGCGGAACAGCAGGTCGGCTTCGCCTTCCTTGGCCAGCGCGTTGGTCTCATTGAAGCTCAGGTCGCGCGTCTGCGAGACGTCGCCGGCCGTCAGCAAGTCCTTGCCGGCCGGTGTGCGCAGCCGGAAGCGCACCTTCAACTGAAGCTGGAGCTCGCGCACGAGGCCGGCCGAGTTGGTCGAGATCACGATGCGGTTGCGGTCCTCGCCCAGGACCTCCAGGATGACGTCCGCCTTGGACGCATCCTCGGGCGGCAGCACGGTCACGGTGCCCGTGGCCCTCAACTCGCGCCGGATCTGGTTGATCATGGCCGAGTTGCCCGACACCGACAGCGACTTGAACGCGAAGACCGGCGCCTTGCGCAGCTCGAAGCCGCAGCCGGCCAGGCCGAGCGAAGCGCCCGCCGCCGTCAGCCCTAGAAGAAAGCCGCGGCGCGGCAGCGAGACATTGCGAGTGTTCATGCTTGAGTCGTTCAAAGGACCACGTTGACCAGACGGCCGGGAACCACGATCACGCGCTTGGGCGGCGCTCCTTCGGCGAAGGCGACGAAGTCGTCGCAGGCGAGCGCGAGCTTCTCTATCTCGTCCTTCGAGGCGCCGGCCGGCACGCTGAGCTTGCCGCGCAGCTTGCCGTTGACCTGCAGCATGAGCTCGATCTCGTCCTGCACCAGCGCCCCCACATCGACCGTGGGCCAGGGCGCATCGAGCAGGCCGCCCATGTCCTTGTCGTAGCCGAGTTCGCTCCACAGCTGCTGGGCGATGTGCGGCGTGGCCGGGTACAGGCAGCGCAGCAGGATGCCGAAGCCCTCGCGCACCGCGGCGGCGTCGCCCGCGCTGCCGTCGGGCTTGAAGCCTTCCAGCGCGTTGAGCAGCTTCATCGCGCCCGACACCACCGTGTTGTATTGCATGCGCTGGTAGTCGTAGTCGACCTGGCGCAGCACGGTATGCACCTCGCGGCGCAGCGCCTGGGCGTTCTTGCCGAAGGTCTGGCCGGCGAGTGCTACGGGCGCCACGTCGGCCTGCGACACGCCGAAGTTCCACACGCGACGCAGGAAGCGGTAGCTGCCCTCGACGGCCGCGTCGTTCCACTCGAGCGTGGCCTCGGGCGGCGCGGTGAACATGGTGTACAGGCGGGCGGTGTCGGCACCGTACTTCTCGATCAGGTCCTGCGGGTCGACGCCGTTGCGCTCGCTCTTGCCCATCTTGCCGACGCCGCCGTACTCGACCTTCGTGCCGTCGGCCATGGTGCCGCCGACGATGCGGCCCTGCGCGTCGAGCACGGGCGTGACTTCGGAAGGCGGGAAGTAGTCCTTGCCGCCCTTCTCGTTGCGCGAGTAGAAGATGTGGTTGAGCACCATCCCCTGCGTCAGCAGCTTGCTGAAGGGCTCGTCGGCCTTCAGCAGGCCGAGATCGCGCATCACCTTAGTCCAGAAGCGTGCGTACAGCAGGTGAAGAATGGCGTGCTCGATGCCGCCGATGTACTGGTCCATCGGCATCCAGTAGTCGGCGCCCTCGGCCACCATCGCCTGGTCGTTCTTCGGGTCGCAGTAGCGCATGAAGTACCACGACGAGTCGACGAAGGTGTCCATCGTGTCGGTCTCGCGCCGCGCGGGCTTGCCGCACACGGGGCAGACCACGCCGGCATGGAAGCCTTCGTGCTTGTGCAGCGGGTTGCCCGAGCCGTCGGGCACGCAGTCGGTGGGCAGCACCACCGGCAGGTCCTTCTCGGGGACCGGCACCGCGCCGTGCTCATCGCAATGGATGATCGGGATCGGCGTGCCCCAGTAGCGCTGGCGGCTCACGCCCCAGTCGCGCAGGCGCCAGGTGGTCTGCATCTCGCCCAGGCCCTTCTGGCCCAGCGCGTGCGCCACGGCGGCCACGGCCTCCTTGTAGGTCATGCCGCTGAAGTTGTCGGAGTTGATGGTCACGCCGCGCTGCTTGTCGGCGTACCAGTCCTGCCACTTGTGATAGTCGAAGTGCGGCTCGTCGTCGACCAGCACCACCTGGATGATCTCGATGCCGTACTTGTTGGCGAAGGCGAAGTCACGCTCGTCATGCGCGGGCACGCCCATCACGGCACCGTCGCCGTAGCCGATCAGCACGTAGTTGCCAACCCACACGGGTACCTGCTCCTCGGTGATCGGATGCCTCACCGTGAGGCCGGTGGGCACGCCCTTCTTCTCTTGCGTGGCGAGCTCGGCCTCGGTGGTGCCGCCGCTCTTGCATTCCTCGATGAAGGCAGCGACCTTGGGGTCGAGCGTGGCGGCGTGCGCGGCCAGCGGGTGCTCGGGCGCCACGGCGCAGAAGGTCACGCCCATGATGGTGTCGGCACGCGTGGTGAACACGTACGTGCGGCCGTCCTGGATCAGCTTGCCGTCGGCTCCCTTGATGTCGTGCGTGAAGGCGAAGCGAACGCCCTCGCTCTTGCCGATCCAGTTTTCCTGCATCAGCTTGACGCGCTCGGGCCAGCCCGGCAGCTTGTGCTGGGTGTGCTCGAGCAGTTCCTCGGCGTAGTCGCTGATCTTCAGGTAATAGCCCGGAATCTCGCGGCGCTCGACCGTGGCGCCGGTGCGCCAGCCCTTGCCGTCGATCACCTGCTCGTTGGCCAGCACGGTCTGGTCGACCGGGTCCCAGTTCACGACCTGGGTCTTGCGGTAGGCGATGCCCTTTTCGAGCATCTTCAGGAACAGCCACTGGTTCCATTTGTAGTAGCTCGGGTCGCAGGTGGCGATCTCGCGGCTCCAGTCGATGGCCAGGCCCATGGCCTGGAGCTGGCCCTTCATGTAGGCGATGTTCTCGTAGGTCCACTTGGCCGGCGGCACGCCGTTCTTCAGCGCCGCGTTCTCGGCCGGCAGGCCGAAGGCGTCCCAGCCCATGGGCATCAGCACGTTGTAGCCGCTCATGCGCAGGTAGCGCGTGAGCATGTCGTTGATCGTGTAGTTGCGCACGTGGCCCATGTGCAGCTTGCCGCTGGGGTACGGCAGCATCGAGCAGGCGTAGTACTTCTTGCGGCTCGCGTCCTCGGTGACGCGGTAGGCATCGGCGGCGCTCCATTGCGCCTGGGCAGCGGACTCGACGTCGCTGGGTTTGTAGCTGGGATTCATGGCGGTTCGGCAAGAGCCCGGCTCGGAAGCGGCCGGGAACGCGGGATTATCGCGCCCGGGCGAAGCCCGGGTCCGCAGACTCTAGACTCGGGGCACGTAACCTGCGTGTTGCGCGGGTAACGACTGCCGCCCGGCAGGCTCTTCGCACCGCCTGGAACACCATGAAACCGCGCCTGAAACACCTTGCCCTGGCCCTCGCGGCCGCCGCCGGCCTCGCCGCCACGCCGCTGCTGCGGGCCCAGCAGAACGACAAGCCCCTGCGCATCGTCGTGCCCTTCGCCACCGGCGGCGCACAGGACGTCATCGCCCGCTACCTGGGCGCCAAGCTCACCGACAAGCTCGGCCAGCCGGTCATCATCGACAACAAGGCCGGCGCCGGCGGCATCGTGGCCGCCGACGCGGTGGCCAAGGCAACCGACGGGGCCACCGTGCTCCTGGCCACCGGCGGCGCGATCACCATCGCCCCCCACCTGCAGGCCAAGCTCCCCTACGACCCGGTCCACGAGCTGGTACCGGTGGCCCTGGTGGCCGACACCCCCATGACGCTTTCGGTACGCGCCGAAAGCCCCTACAGGACGGTGGCCGACGTGCTGCGCGACGCCAAGGCCAGGCCCGGCCAGGTCACCTACGCCTCCACCGGCAACGGCACCGTCTCGCACCTGACCGGTGCGCTGCTGGCGCAGGCCGGCGGCGTGAACCTGCTGCACGTGCCCTACCGGGGCGCCGCGCCGGCCCTCACCGACCTGCTCGGCGGGCAGGTGGCGACCATCGTGACCAGCGTGGCATCGATCGAGCCCATGGTCGCCAGCGGCAAGGCCCGCGTGCTGGGCACCTTCTCGCGCGCGGCCCTGCCCAGCATGGGCTCGGCCCCGACCATCGGCGAGGCCACCGGCCTGCCGGGCATGGAAGTGCCGGTCTGGGTCGGCGTGATGGCGCCGGCGCGCATGCCGGCGGCGAGCGTCGAGAAGCTCTCGACCGCGCTGGTCGAGGTGTGCAATCTGCCGGAGACGAAGCAGCGCTTTGCCCAGCTGGGCGCGGTCAACACCTGCGGCGGCCCGGCGGCACTGGGCAAGGTGGTCACGGAAGACAGCCAGCGCTGGGCCAAGGTCATCAAGCAGGGCGGAATCAAGGTTGAATAGTCTGGCTCTCCCCCAGGCTTCGCGCACTTCGTGTCGCTTCGCCACCCCCTTCGCCGGGGGCAACACCGGTGGCCCGGCGAAGCCGGTTCCACGGTGTTCCCGAAAAGGGGTACGGCTTTGACGGTCGCGGCGAGGCGCTACCGCGTCGGCATCGCGGGCGCCGGAGCGATCGCGCTCGCGAGCGCGGCCTGGCTGCGGCGGGCCGGCCACGGCGTCACCGTCTGGTCGCCCGGCGGCCGGGGGGCGGATGCCTTGCGCAGCCAGCCGCTGGAAGCCGGCGGCATCGAGTCGTTCTCGGTGGGCGTCGAAGTCGCCGACGACGCGGCCGGGCTCTGCGCGGCCTCCGACGTGCTTCTGATCGCCCTTCCCGTCAACGGCCACAGGCGCGTGATGGACGCACTGCTGCCCTTCCTGCGCGACGGCCAGACGGTGATCGTCAGCTCGATGGCCTCGCTGTCCTCGCTCTACCTGCACGAGGCCGCGGTGCGCGCGGGCTTGCAGCAGCTCACCGTCGCCAGCTTCGGCACCACGGTGCTGACCGCGCGCCGCGAGTCCGGCACGCAGGTCCGCGTGATGACGCGGCGCAAGGCGGTCGGCGTCTCCGCCCTGCCCGCCGGCCGGATCGACGAGGCCCTCGCGCTGTGCGCCGATCTCTTCGGCGAAGGCTTCTCCGCCCAGGGCAGCGCGCTCGCCAGCGCCCTGGCCAACGTCAACCCGCAGTCGCACGGGCCGCTCGCGGTCTTCAACTGGACGCGCATCGAGCGCGCCGAGAACTGGCCGCAGTACCACTGCATGACACCCGGCGTGTCGCGCGCGATCGAGGCGCTCGATGCCGAGCGCCGCGCCGTGGCGGCCGCCTTCGGCATCGAGGTCGGCCCCATCGAGGCGCACTTCGCGCGCTCCTTCGGCACAACTTCCGAAAAGCTCGCCGACATCGCCGCCGAACTGCACGCCAAGCGCGGCGGCCCGCCAGGCCCCACGCAGACGGACACGCGCTATGTGAGCGAAGACATGCCCTACGGCCTGGCCTTCGTCGAGGCGCTGGGCGCCATCGCGGGCGTGCCGACACCCGCGACCCGCACCATCGTGGACGCGGCATCGCTGGTCAACGGCATCGACTACCGCCGCGAGAACGACCTGGTCGGGCCACTGGGCCTGGCCGGCGAAACCGTCGCAGGCCTGCTCTCCCGCCTATGAAGCGTCGGAGGTGTCGGCTTCGGGGAACACCGGTTCCCCGAGGTTGAGCATCAGCCGGTTGGCCCAGGCGAAGATGGCGACCGAGTGGATCAGGTCGAGGATTTCCAGCTCGCCCAGCCCCACGTCCTTGAGCTTGCGAACATCGTCGGCCGTGACCTTGTCGGGCTCGGCGCCCAGGCGGATCGAGAAATCGACGATCGCCTTCTCGCGTTCCGTGGTGCCGGCGCCCGCGGGCTCCTCGAACACCTGCGAGATCACGTCGTTGCGCTTGGCCAGCTGCTCGAAGCGCTGCGCGTGCACCGAGGCGCAATACACGCAGCCGTTGACGCGCGATTCCACCGTGGCACCCAGCTCGCGCTCGGCGCGCGGCATGCCGCCCGGCGCGAACATGATCGCGTTGAAGGCGATGGAGCGCTGCAGCAGTATCTCGGGCTGGTGCGCCAGCACCAGGAAGTAGGGCGAGGTGCGCGCCTGCGGGCTCATCTCGTCCAGCGCCGCCAGCTGCTCGGGCGTGGCGGTGTCGACGTCCACCGTGTCCAGCCACGGCTTCCACTTGAGCACTTCGTTGGTGAAGCCCTTGATGCGGATCGGGGCGCTCATGCTGCGGCCTCCAGCGCGGCCAGCGCCTTCAGGCCCGCGGCGACGCGGATCTGGTACGAGAGGAAGGCGATCAGCTGGCTCATCGCCACGATGGCGGGCGTCGACAGGCCGCTCGCGGCCAGCGACTGAACGGCAGCCTTGTCGCCCTCGATGGGGCGCTCGATCAGCTTGCCGGTGAAGGCCAGCATGGCCTGCAGGCGGGCGTCGGCGACGGGCTTGCCGGCATCCACCGCCGCGACCACGGCGCCGTCGGCTCCTTCGGCCGCGAGCCGGTCACGGTAGTGCACGGCCAGGCTGTCGGCCTTCGACACGCGGCAGGCATGCAGCGCCACCAGCAGCCGCTCGGTCACCGAGATGCCCTCGACGGAAGGGGAAAACATCGCGTCGTAGCTGCCCTGCGTCGCGGCGAGCACCTTTTCGCGCTGGCGGCGCAGCGCCCAGTTGGGTTGGTCCGGCGTCAGGGGGACGACGGCGTCGATCACATCGGAAACGGGTGTGCTTGTCATGGTTCGGTTTCTTATCGATTTCTCTCTTGGGGCGGCAGCGCAGGGGTCCATTCGTCGCCGAAAAGCTCCGGCTCGGCGAACTCCTGGAGGTAGGCCCAGTGCAGGTCGAAATCCTCGCGGTAGAACAGGCTGGCGATGCCGCTGGCCAGCCGCTTGGCGCCGTCACTGATGGCCGGAATGTCGCCCGACACCGTGCCGTGCGAGAGCGCCGCCGGGTAGCAGAAGCAATGGATGCGTGCGAGCCCCGGGCACTCGCCGGGCGCGCGCTCCTTGAACTCGAAGGCCGGGCCGAGGTCGGGCGAGTCGGCCAGTTCCTGGTCTTCGTCGCCGGGGGCCGGCGTGAAGCGGTCCTTCCAGGTGCGCACGTGGGGTGCAATGGCGGCGAACTCGGGGCGGGCGGGCCAGTCGACCTTGAAGCCGGTCGAGACGATCAGGAAGTCGAATTCGAAATCGCCCTTGGGCGTCGACACCACCATCGCGCCGCCCTTCGGCTCGACCGACAGCACCGGGCAGCCGAAGTTGAAGAACGCATTGGCGTGCCCCGACACCCGCAGCGTGCTGCCATGCGGCGGCGGCACGTTCAGCACGTTGATGTAGTGGCGGATACGCCACTTGAGCTCGTCCGGCAGGTCGTAGTGCCCCTGCGTGAGCCCCGGCACGCCCGCGCCCTTGCCCTTGTTGACGCGCGGCAGGTCGGTGCGGCGGATCAGCAGTTCGACGCTGTGCGCGCCGGCTTCCAGCGCGGTGGCGGCGCTGTCCATGGCCGAGGAACCCGCGCCGATCACGCCCACGCGCAGGCCCTTGAGCCTGCCGTAATCCATCTCGTCGGAGGAATGCGCCCACTTCGAACGCGGCAGGGCGTTCACGAAGGCCGGCACGGCCGGGCCGCCGAGGCCGTCGCGCCCGGTGGCCAGCACCAGGCGGCGCGCCAGCACGCTGCTGCGTTCGCCTTCGGGCGAGCGCAGGTCGAGGCGCACGCCGGTGGCGTCGGGCAGGGGGTGGATGGCCGTCACCGCCATGCCGTTGCGCACGTCCACGCCCATCACGCGGCGGTACCAGACGAGGTAGTCCATCCACTGCAGGCGCGGAATCTTGTCCATCGCCGCCCAGGCCTCCAGCCCGAACTGGGCCTCGAACCATGCTCGGAAGGTCAGCGCGGGCAGGCCCAGCGCGGGGCCGGTGAGTTCCTTGGGCGAGCGCAGCGTCTCCATGCGGGCCGTGGTGGCCCAGGGGCCCTCGCTGCCGGCGGGCGAGCGGTCGAACACCACGGCGCGGATGCCCAGCTGCGCCAGCGCCACCGAGGCGGCCAGCCCGGCCTGTCCGCCGCCGATGATGGCCACGTCGATCATGGCTTCGCCATCGGCGGCCTGCCGCGGCGGCATCCAGTTGCGGGCGGGCCAGCCGAGGTAGGAGAGGTCCTGGGCGAGCCGGGCCTCGAGCGCGGCCAGGGAGGAAGAAGGGGGAACGGTATCTGCTGGAGTCGTCATGTTGAAAACCGGGAACGGCGCCCAGTGTAGAAAGCTTCACGGTCCTTCGCGCCGTCAACCACTGCTCAGCACCGCCCCGCAAGCCCGTATCACTGGCCCGGATTTCGCATGCCACAATGATTTCAGACCACAGGGACCGGCATGGCCAGCAGCAAAACCGACGGCAGCGACAGCGAATGGTGGCGCGGCGCGGTGATCTACCAGATCTACCCGCGCAGCTTCATGGACAGCGACGGCGACGGCATCGGCGACCTGCCGGGCATCACGTCCCGGCTGGAGCACGTGGCCAGCCTCGGCGTCGACGCCATCTGGGTCTCCCCTTTCTTCCGCTCGCCGATGAAGGACTTCGGCTACGACGTGTCCGACTACCGCGCGGTCGATCCGCTCTTCGGCACGCTGGCCGACTTCGATGCCATGCTGGCGCGGATGCACGAGCTGGGCCTGAAGCTCATCATCGACCAGGTGCTTTCGCACACCTCCGACCGGCACGCCTGGTTCGCCGAAAGCCGGTCTTCGCGCGACAACGCCAAGGCCGACTGGTACGTGTGGGCCGACCCGAAGCCCGACGGCACGCCGCCGAACAACTGGCTGTCGGTGTTCGGCGGCCCGGCCTGGCAGTGGGACTCGCGCCGGCGCCAGTACTACCTGCACAGCTTCCTGGCCGAGCAGCCCGACCTGAACTTCCATTGCACCGAGGTGCAGGAAGCACTGTTGGGCGAGGTGCGCTTCTGGTGCGAGCGCGGCGTCGACGGCTTCCGATTCGACGCCTGCAACCACCAGTTCCACGACGCGCTGCTGCGCGACAACCCGCCAGCCTCGCTGGCCTCCATCGGCGAGGTCAGCACCGTGCGCGCCGACAACCCGTACGCGATGCAGCAGCACCTGTACGACAAGAGCCAGCACGAGAACCTCGCATTCCTCGAAAGCCTGCGCCGGCTGCTCGACGGCTACGGCGCGGTGGCGCTGGGCGAGGTCGGCGACGAGAACGCGCCGCCGGTCATGGCCCAGTACACCGAGCTCGGCAAGCGCCTGCACCTGGCCTACAGCTTCAGCCTGCTGACGGCCGACCACAGCCCCACGCACCTGCGCCACCAGGTCGAGGCGCTCGACGCCGCGCTCGCGCCCACGGGCGGCTGGGGCTGCTGGGCGGTGTCGAACCATGACGTGCCCCGCGTCGCCACCCGCTGGAGCGGCGGCGGCGCGCCCGACACCCGGCGCGACCGGCTCTGGCTCGCGCTGCTGCTCTCGCTGCGCGGCAGCGCCAGCATCTACCAGGGCGAGGAACTGGGCCTGCCAGAGGCCGAGGTGCCATTCGAGCTGCTGCAGGACCCGTACGGCCGCGCCTTCTGGCCCGAGTTCAAGGGCCGCGATGGCTGCCGCACGCCGATGCCGTGGACCGGCGAGGCCCCCAATGGCGGCTTCACCACCGGCATGCCCTGGCTGCCGATGTACGGCCCGCACCTGCCGCTGGCCGTCGAACGGCAGGCCGCCGACGCCGAGTCGATGCTGGCCTTCAGCCGCGCCCTGCTGAGCTGGCGGCGCACCCAGCCGCTGCTGCGCACCGGCGGCATCCGCTTCATCGACACGCCGGACCCGCAGTTGCTGCATTTCGAGCGGCACGGCGAAGGCGCCTCTTCGCTGCAGGCGATCTTCAACTTCGGCAGCGAGCCGGCATCGAGCCCACTGCCCCACGGCATTGCTCCTGTTGTCGGACAGCCGCTGACGGAGACCTCCGTCATCCACACCTTGGACGGAAAGCGCATGCTCCAGCTGGCGCCGTATGGCGTCTTCTTCGGCGCGCCCGCCGGCGAAGAACCCAGCTGAGCCCATCCAACATGCCCGTGAAGCCCCTTCCAGAGTCCGAAATCCACGCGCTGATGCGCGCCGAGCACGGTGACCCGTTCGCCGTGCTCGGCCCGCACGAGACGCCCGAGGGCCTGGTCGTACGCGCCCTGCTGCCCGGCGCCCAGCACGTGGCCGTGGTGCATTCGCGCACTGGCTGGCCGCTGTCGATACTCACGCGCCACCCCGAGTCCGACCTGTTCAGCGGACTCGTTCCGGCCGCCGAGGCGCGCATGGGCTACTCCTTCCAGGTCGACTGGGACACCCACACCTCGCGGCTGGAAGACCCCTACCGCTTTCCGTTCGTGCTCGGCGAAACCGACGTGTGGCTGCTGGCCGAGGGCACGCATCTGCGGCCATGGGAGCGGCTGGGCGCGCACCTGCGCGAGATCGATGGCGTGAAGGGCGTGGCCTTCGCGGTCTGGGCGCCGAATGCAAGGCGCGTGTCGGTGGTCGGCAGCTTCAACAACTGGGACGGCCGGCGCCACATGATGCGGCTGCGCCGCGAGTGCGGCGTGTGGGAAATCTTCGCGCCGCACGTCTCGGTAGGCGACAGCTACGAGTTCGAGATCTTGTCGGCGCAAGGCGAGGTGCTGCGCAAGGCCGACCCCTTCGCGTTTTCCGCGCAGCTGCGCCCCGACACCGCCTGCGTGGTGCAGCCCCTGCCTGCCCCGGTGAAGATGCCCGAAGGCCGCGCCGCCGCCAACGGCCGCGATGCCCCCATCAGCATCTACGAAGTGCACCTCGGCTCGTGGCGCCGCAAGAACGGCCACGAGTGGCTGGACTACCGCGAGCTGGCCGACACACTCGTGCCGTACGCGCGCGACATGGGCTTCACCCACATCGAGCTGCTGCCCGTCAGCGAGCACCCCTTCGACGGCTCGTGGGGCTACCAGCCCATCGGCCTTTACGCGCCCACCTCTCGCTTCGGCACGCCGGGCGACTTCCGCCATTTCGTCGAGGCCGCGCACGCGGCGGGGCTGGGCGTGATCCTCGACTGGGTGCCCGCGCACTTCCCTACCGATTCCCACGGCCTCGGCCGGTTCGACGGCACCGCGCTGTACGAATACGCCGACCCGCGCGAAGGCTTCCACAACGACTGGCAGACGCTGATCTTCAACTACGCGCGCACGGAGGTCCGCAACTACCTCGTGGGCAACGCGCTGTACTGGCTGGAGCGCTACGGCGTGGACGGCCTGCGCGTGGACGCCGTGGCCTCCATGCTCTACCGCGACTACAGCCGGAAGTCGGGTGAGTGGATTCCCAATTCGCTCGGCGGACGCGAGAACCTGGAAGCCATCGAATTCCTTCGCCGCATGAACCGCGTGGTCGGCGTCGAGCGGCCCGGCGCGGTGACCATCGCCGAGGAGTCGACCAGCTTTCCCGGCGTGACCCGGCCGCCCGAGGACGGCGGACTGGGCTTTCACTACAAGTGGAACATGGGCTGGATGAACGACACGCTGGCGTATGCCGGCACCGATCCGGTCTACCGCAAGCACCACCATCGTCAGATCACTTTTGGCCTGATGTACGCGCACAGCGAGAACTTCGTGCTGCCGCTGTCGCATGACGAAGTGGTGCATGGCAAGGGCTCGATGATCGGACGCATGCCCGGTGACGAATGGCAGAAGTTCGCGGGCTTGCGCAACCTGTACGGGTACCTCTGGGCTTATCCGGGGAAGAAGCTGCTCTTCATGGGTGGGGAGTTTGCGCAGTACGCGGAGTGGAATGCGGATCGCAGCCTGGATTGGCATCTGCTGGAGCATGCGTCGCATCAGGGGGTGCGCAGGCTGGTGCGGGATCTGAACAACGTGTACCGCCACTTTCCTGCGCTGCATGAGCTCGACCATGAGGCGCAGGGGTTCGAGTGGGTTGTGCATGACGACTTGGATCAGTCGGTGTTTGCTTTTGTGCGGCGGGGGCGGGGGCGGGAGTTTGTTGTGGTGGTTTGCAACTTCACGCCTGTGCCTCGGGTTGGGTATCGGTTGGGGGTGCCTTGTGCTGGGGCTTACCGGGAGATCATCAATACGGATGGGGTTGTGTACGGGGGGAGTGGTGTGGGGAACGGGGTGGTCGAGAGTTCGCCTGTGCCTTGGCATGGGAAGGCGGATTCGATTTCTATCGATGTGCCTCCTCTGGGGACCTTGATGTGGGTGCTGGTTTGATCTTTGGGTTGGGTTGCTGTCCGGGGCCGGGTCTCGGCCCGGCGGCCGACCTACTTTTCTTTGCTTCGCCAAAGAAAAGTAGGCAAAAGAAAGGCGACCCTACTGTCTGCGTCCCTCCGCTTCGCTACGGGCAACCTGCGGTGCTCGACATAGGAGGGGGTCCGCAGAACTCGCTTCGCTCAAACAGCTGCGGCCCTTATCCCTCCTACGTCTGCGCTCCTCGGCGCAGCCAGAAGGGATTTCGAACAGGCCATCGCTACGCTCGGCCCCTTGAACAGCCTGAACTGGCCTTCGCTTCGCTCGGCCGGGGATTCAAGGTCAGAACCAATTCCGACGACGCCAACAACGCACGCAACTCCAACACCCCCTCCGCCCCATTCCAAGCACAGCAGGCGCGAAGCGCCTGCTGTGCCTTGGTGGCCGAGCGAAGCAAAGGCCCGAGCGTCTCCCCTCCCCTCTGGCTGCGCCGAGGAGCGCAGCGTTTCGCGGACAAGGGCTCGCAGCTGTTTGAGCGAAGCGAGTTCTGCGAGACCCCGCGAAACGCGAGCACCGCAGGTTGCCCCGTAGCGCAGCGAAGGGGTCGCAGACAGTGGGGTCGCCTTTCTTTTGCCTACTTTTCTTTGGCGAAGCAAAGAAAAGTAGGTCGGCTGCCGGGCCGAGACCCGGCCCCGGGAAGCAACCCCCACAAAGAGCAAACAAGATGCTGAGCCCAGGCAAGCCCTTCCCCTTGGGTGCCACGCCTTCCCAGCAAGGCGTCAACTTCGCCCTCGCAGCCCCATCAGCAGAAGCAGTAGACCTCTGCATCTTCGACAGCACCGGCAAGAACGAACAACAACGCCTCCGCCTGCCAGCATGCACAGACGGCATCTGGCACGGCCACCTCCCAAGCGGCAAACCAGGCCTCGTCTACGCCTACCGAGTCCACGGCCCCTGGAACCCCAAAGCAGGCCAGCGCTTCAACCCGGCAAAGCTGCTGCTGGATCCCTACGCCCGCGAAATCGCAGGCACCTACGACGGCAGCGACCTCTTCCTCGGCCACGACCCAGCGAACCTGGACAAAAGAGACACCCGAGACAACGCAGCAGTCGCCCTCAAAGCCCGAGTCGCACCAACACCAGACCCTGCCCCTCCCGGCCACGCCCGCATCACAACAGGCGACCGCGTCCTCTACGAACTCCACGTCAAAGGCCAGACGAAACTCAACCCCGCAGTCCCCGCACCGCTGCGAGGCACCTACGCCGGCCTCGCCGAGCCCGCGGTGCTCGACCACCTCCAGCGCCTGGGCATCACCACCCTGAGCCTCATGCCCGTCCAGCACCGCGCCGACGAGCCCCGCCTGCTGCGCATGGGCCTGACCAACTACTGGGGCTACAACACCATCGGCTGGTTCGCCCCAGAAGCCCGCTACTGGAGCGGCCGCCCCGGCACCACGCCCGCCAGCGAGTTCCGCACGATGGCCGACGCGATCCACGCGCGCGGCATGGAGCTGGTGATCGACGTGGTCTACAACCACAGCGCCGAGAGCGACGAGCTCGGCCCGACGCTTTCGATGCGCGGCATCGACAACGCGCTCTACTACCACCTGCGCGCCGACGACCGCTCCCTCTACGAGAACTGGGCGGGCACGGGCAACTGCCTGAACCTCGGCGAGCCGCGCGTGCTGCAGCTGGTGATGGACAGCCTGCGCTTCTGGGCCTGCGAGATGGGCGTCGACGGCTTCCGCTTCGATCTCGCGCCTGTGCTCGGGCGCGCCGACGCGCAGCGCGGCTTCGATGCGCGCGCGCCCTTCTTCGCAGCGATCGCGCAAGACCCGGTGCTCTCGCGCACGCTGCTCATCGCCGAGCCCTGGGACATCGGCCCCGGCGGCTACCGGCTCGGCGAGTTCCCGCCCGGCTGGCTCGAATGGAACGACCGCTACCGCGACACGCAGCGCGGCTTCTGGCTTCGGCAGGGCCACGGCGACAAGGCCGGCCTTGGCGACTTCGCTCATCGCTTCGCGGCCTCCAGCACCCAGTTCGAGCACCATGGCCGCGCGCCGACGGCGAGCGTCAACTTCATCACCGCACACGACGGCTTCACGCTGCGCGACCTGGTGAGCTACGACGAGCGCCACAACATCGCCAACGGCGAGAACAACCGCGACGGCCACGGCCACAACCTCAGCAACAACTGCGGTGTCGAGGGTCCGAGCGACGACCCCGCCGTGCTGGCCCTGCGCACCCGGCTGCAGCGCGCGCTGCTCGCCACGCTGATGCTGTCCCAGGGCACGCCGATGCTGCTGGCGGGCGACGAGCTCGGCCACAGCCAGAGGGGCAACAACAACGCCTATTGCCAGGACAACGACACCACCTGGCTCGCATGGATAGGCACCTCCGCCCCCGGCAGCGACGCGGCGCGCCTGAGCGCCTTCATCGCGCGCCTCGCCGCGCTGCGCCGCGAAGCTCCTGCCCTGCGCAGCACGCGCTGGTGGCCGGCCGAATCGCCCCCGGGCGCATCGCCGGGCATCCACTGGCTGCGCCCCGACGGCCAGCCGATGACGCCCGCCGACTGGAACGGCACGGGCACGGCCCTTGCAATCCTCTTCGATCATGAAGAGGCGACGGAAAGCTCATGGCTGGTGATGGTGAACGCGGGCCCGCAAGCCGTGCCGTTCACGCTGCCGCCGGGCGCGTGGCGCCTCTGCCTGAGCACCGATCCGGCGGCGGACCCGGGCGATGGCCCCGAGGCGCTGGAAGCCACGGTGCAAGTGCCTTTTTCGAGCATCGGGATTGCAAGAACGTAGGAGCCAGCCGTGCAGCGCGGTGCTAGGCTCGATGCAGAAACTCTGACGGCGTATTCCGGCCAAGCGAACGACCAACAAAACGGAGACTCAGGATGGACAACCTCACACCGCAAGCGCAGCTACCGCAACAGGAGCTGCAGGCCCATCAACTGGTGCGCCGCACCATCGCCCTGGTGCTGGCCGGCGGACGCGGCTCCCGCCTCAAGCAGCTGACCGACCGGCGCGCCAAGCCGGCCGTGTACTTCGGCGGCAAGTTCCGCATCATCGACTTCGCGCTGTCGAACTGCCTGAACTCGGGCATCCGGCGCATGGCGGTGGTCACGCAGTACAAGTCGCACTCGCTCATGCGCCACCTGCAGCGCGGCTGGAGCTTCCTGCGCGCGGAGCTCAACGAGATGGTCGACGTGCTGCCCGCGCAGCAGCGCGTGGGCGACGAGCACTGGTACCGCGGCACGGCCGACGCGGTGTTCCAGAACCTGGACATCATCCAGACCCGCTCCACCAAGCACGACTACGTGGTGGTGCTGGCCGGCGACCACATCTACAAGATGGACTACTCGCTGATGGTGAAGGACCACGCCGAGCACGGCCTGGGCTGCACTGTCGGCTGCATCGAGGTGCCGCGCATGGAGGCCACGGCCTTCGGCGTGATGGCCGTGGACGACGGCCGCCAGATCACCGACTTCCTCGAGAAGCCCGCCGATCCGCCCGCGATGCCCGGCAAGCCCGACATCGCGCTGGCGAGCATGGGCATCTACGTGTTCGACTCCGAGTACCTCTACCAGCTGCTGGAGGAAGACAGCGTCAACCCCGATTCGAGCCACGACTTCGGCAAGGACATCATCCCCCGCGCCGTGGCCCAGGGCCGCGCGCTGGCCCACCCGTTCGGCATGTCGTGCGTCACGCGGGCCTCGCGCGGGCCCGAGGCCAAGACCTACTGGCGCGACGTGGGCACGATTGATGCATTCTGGGCAGCCAACCTCGACCTGGCCTCCATCACCCCGGAGCTCGACATCTATGACACGGACTGGCCCATCTGGACCTACCAGCGGCAGCTGCCGCCGGCCAAGTTCGTGCTCGACCGCAACGGCCAGCACGGCATGACGGTCAACACCATCGTCTCGGGCGGCTGCATCGTCTCGGGCTCCAAGGTCAGCAGCTCGGTGCTGTTCTCGGGCGTGCGCATCCACTCCTTCTGCGATATCAACGAGGCCGTGTTGCTGCCCGACGTGGAGGTCGGCCGGGGCGCGAGGCTGAACCGCGTGGTGGTCGACCGCGCCTGTGTCATACCGGAGGACATGGTGATCGGCGAAGATGCCGAGGCGGACGCCGCGCGCTTCGAGCGCACGGAAAGCGGCGTGGTGCTCGTCACGCGCGAGATGCTCAAACGCCTGGCTCCGGCCTGATCCACCCACGATGCGAATCCTCCAGGTCAGCGCCGAGCTCTTCCCCCTCCTCAAGACCGGCGGCCTGGCGGACATCGCCGGCGCCCTGCCCCTGGCGCTCATGGCGGCCGGCCAGGACGCGCGCGTGCTGCTGCCGGGTTTCCCGGCCATCGTGGCCGGCGTGCGCGACCTGGCGCCCGTGGCCGGCTTCGACGCCCCCTGGGGCGAGCGCTTCGGGCTGCGGCTGGGGCACATCGACATCGACGGCGCACCGGGCATCCCGGCCTACGTGATCGACGCGCCGGCGCTGTACGACCGGCCCGGCAACCCCTACGAGGACACCTCGCGCCAGCCCTACGGCGACAACCACCGCCGCTTCGCGCTGCTCGGCTGGGCCGCAGCACGGCTGGCGCAGGGGCTGGACCCGGCATGGCAGCCCGAGGTGGTGCACGCGCACGACTGGCATGCCGCGCTAGCGCCGGCCTACCTGCACTTCGCGCGGCAATCGGGCACCCCGCACGTGGGCAGCATCTTCACCGTGCACAACCTGGCCTACCAGGGCATCTTCGCGCCCTGGCACTTCACGGAACTCGGCCTGCCGGGCGCGGCGTTCCAGATGAACGGGCTCGAATACCACGGACAGGTCTCGTTCATGAAGGGCGGCCTGTACTTCGCCGACCGGCTCACCACCGTGAGTCCGACCTACGCGCTCGAAATCCAGACGCCCGAGCAGGGCTGCGGGCTCGACGGCCTGCTGCGCCAGCGCAGCGCGGCGTTGAGCGGCATCCTCAACGCGGTCGACGACCAGGTCTGGAACCCGGCCGGCGACGCCGCGCTGGTGCAGGGCTATCACACGCCCGAAGGCCGCCACATGGCCGGCAAGGCGCGCTGCAAGTCGGTGCTGCAGCACCAGCTGGGGCTGGCCGAACGGCCGGATGCGCCGCTTTTCATCATCGTGAGCCGGCTCACCGAGCAGAAGGGACTGCACCTGGTGCTCGGCGGGCTCGACGCGCTGCTCGCCCAGGGCGGCCAGCTCGCGCTGCTGGGCAGCGGCGAGGCCTGGCTGGAGGAAGCCTTCCGCCAGCGCGCGGCGGCCGCGCCGCAGTCGGTGGCCGTGACCATCGGCTACAACGAGACGCTGGCGCACCAGCTCTTCGGCGCGGGCGACGTGACGCTGGTGCCTTCGCTCTTCGAGCCCTGCGGCCTCACGCAGATGTATGGCCTCAAGTACGGCAGCCTGCCGCTGGTGCGCCGCGTCGGCGGGCTGGCCGACACGGTGGTCGACAGCTCGCTGGAAGACCTGGCCAGCGGCGAGGCCACCGGCTTCGTGTTCGACCGCTTCGAGGCCGCCGACTACGAACGCGCGCTGCGCCGCGCCTTCGCGCTCTACGAGCGCGCGCCCGACTGGCGCCGCGTGCGCGGCAACGCCATGCGCCGGCCGGCCGACTGGGCCACCGCCGCGGCGCAGTACATAGACGTGTACCGGCAAAGCATGAAATAACCACCTTCCGGGAGCGCCCCATGACCATCAAGGACTTCGCATACGACCACCCCGACCGCGACGTCGCGGCCTTCAAGCGCGCCGTGGCCAACAAGCTGATCTATGCGGTCGGCAAGGACCCGGTCGCGGCCAGCCAGGACGACTGGCTCAACGCCACCTCGCAGGCGGTGCGCGACCAGCTGGTCGAGCGCTGGATGATGACCACGCGCGCCAACTACGCGCAGGACCTCAAGCGCGTCTACTACCTGTCGATGGAGTTCCTGATCGGGCGCACCTTCACCAACGCGCTGCTGGCGGTCGACCTGTACGACACGGTGCGCGAGGCGCTGGCCGACTTCGGCGTGGACATGGCGGCCCTGTCGGAGCGCGAGCCCGACGCGGCGCTGGGCAACGGCGGCCTCGGGCGGCTCGCGGCCTGCTTTCTCGACTCGATGGCCACGCTCGGCGTGCCGGGCATGGGCTACGGCATCCGCTACGAATACGGCATGTTCCGCCAGCGCATCGTCGACGGCCAGCAGGTGGAAACGCCCGACTACTGGCTCACGCGCGGCAACCCGTGGGAGTTCCAGCGGCCCGAGGTGAACTACCGCGTGCGCTTCGGCGGCCATGTGCAGAAGCGCGAGGGCGCCAGCGTTCCGAGCGGCGCGGCCGACTGGGTCGACACGCACGACGTGCTGGCGGTGGCCTACGACACCATCATTCCGGGCTACGGCACGCAGGCCACCAACACGCTGCGGCTGTGGTCGGCGCGCGCCACCGAGGAGATCGACCTCTCGGCCTTCAACCGCGGCAACTACATGCAGGCGGTGGAGAGCAAGAACCACTCGGAGAACGTCTCGCGCGTGCTCTACCCCGACGACTCCACGCCCTCGGGCCGCGAACTGCGCCTGCACCAGGAGTACTTCTTCTGCAGCGCCAGCGTGCAGGACCTGCTGCGTCGCTACCTGCGCAACCACAAGACATTCGACCAGCTTTCGGAAAAAGTCAGCATCCACCTGAACGACACGCACCCGGTGCTGGCGGTGCCCGAGCTCATGCGCCTGCTGCTCGACGAACACGGCCTCTCGTGGGACGTGGCCTGGGCGCACACGCAGAAGGTGTTCAGCTACACCAACCACACGCTGATGCACGAGGCGCTGGAGACCTGGCCGGTGGAAATGCTCGGGCGCATCCTGCCGAGGCACCTGCAGATCATCTACGACATCAACGCGAAGTTCCTCGCCACGGTGACGCAGAAGGTGGGCAACGACGTGGAGCTGATGCGCCGCCTCTCGTTGGTCGACGAGGCCGGCGAGCGCCGCGTGCGCATGGCCTACGTGGCGGTGCTGGCGAGCCATTCGGTCAACGGCGTGTCGGGGCTGCACTCGGAGCTGATGAAGCAGTCGATCTTCTCGGACTTCGCGAAGATCTTTCCCGAGCGCTTCAACAACAAGACCAACGGCGTCACGCCCCGGCGCTGGCTCGCGCAGGCCAACCCGCCGCTGGCGGCGCTGCTCGACCAGCGCATCGGCAAGGGCTGGCGGCGCGACCTCTCTCAGCTGGAGGCGCTCAGGCCCATGGCCGCGCAGCCGGCCTTCGTGCGCGCCTTCCGCCACGCCAAGCGCGAGAACAAGCTGCGGCTGGCCAACTGGGTCGAGCAGCACCTGAAGATCGACATCGACACCGACGCGATGTTCGACGTGCAGGTCAAGCGCATCCACGAATACAAGCGGCAGCTGCTCAACGTGCTGCACGTGGTGACGCGCTATCACCGCATCCTCGACGCGCAGGCCGCGGGCACGCCGCTGGACATCGTTCCGCGCGTGGTGGTGTTCGCGGGCAAGGCGGCGTCGGCGTACGCGATGGCCAAGCTGGTGATCCGGCTCATCAACGACGTGGCCGCCACCATCAACGCCGACGCACGCGTGGGCAAGCTGCTGAAGGTGGTGTTCCTGCCGAACTACAGCGTGAGCCTGGCCGAGGTCATCATGCCGGCGGCCGACCTGTCGGAGCAGATATCCACGGCGGGCACCGAGGCATCGGGCACCGGCAACATGAAGTTCGCGCTCAACGGCGCGCTCACCATCGGCACGCTGGACGGCGCGAACGTCGAGATGCGCGAGAGCGTGGGGCCGGAGAACATCTTCATCTTCGGCAACACCACGCCCGAGGTGGCCGACATCCGCGCCCGGGGCTACCAGCCGCGCGAGATCTACGAGGAGAACGCCGAGCTCAAGCGCGTGCTCGACGCGATCCGCGACGGCGCCTTCTCCCCGGGCGAGCCCTCGCGCTACCAGGGCATCTATGACGCGCTGGTGAACTGGGGCGACCACTATCTGCTGCTGGCCGACTACGCGAGCTACGTGGCGAAGCAGGCGGAGGTCGATGCGCTGTACCGCGACTCGGACGCGTGGACGCGGATGGCCGTTCTCAACGTCGCGGGAATGGGGGTGTTCTCGTCGGACCGCACGATCGCGCAGTATGCGCACGAGATCTGGCACACCAAACCGGTAGTGCTGGGCTGAGCGTCCCCGCGTTTCTCCCTCCCCCGCTGGGGGAGGGCTGGGGTGGGGGCACGACGGCCTCGCCCACTCTCCAGCGCTCGTTGGGCGCGTGCCCCCATCCCCACCTTCCCCCAGAAGGGGAAGGAGCAAACCCAGGCCCCGTCAGCGCGGCTTCTTTTCGCCTGCCGGCTCAGCCTCCGTCACGAACCCGATGCGGCTGAGCCCGGCCTTGTTCGCGATACCCATGAGCGCCACCACCTTGCCGTAGGGCACGGTCTGGTCGGCGCGCAATTGCACCTCGGTGTCCTTGCTGTCGGCGGCGGCTTTTTCGAGCTGCTGCGCCAGTTCCTCGTCGGTCACGGCCTTGTCGTTGAGGAAGACCTTGCCCGCAGCGTCGACCGACAGGCTCACGAACTTGGGCGCGTCGTTGGGCTGGCCGGCGTCGGTCTGCGGCAGGTCGAGCTTGATCGAGCTGGCCATCAGCGGCGCGGTGATGATGAAGATCACCAGCAGCACCAGCATCACGTCGACCAGCGGCGTGACGTTGATGTCGGACAGCGGCCGCTGCGCGCCCCCGCCCATGGCGCGACCGCCGCCGCCGGTGGCGCTGCCCAGTGATGTGCGACCGAAGGCCATGGTCTGGCTCGCCGTATCGGGCCTAGACCGGCATCGGCCGCGCGGGCGGCGCAGCGACGGGTGCCGGCGGGGTGCCGAAGCTGCCCAGCAGGTCGTGCGCGAAGCCTTCGAGCTCGGCTTCGATGCGGCCGATGACGCGGCCGAAGACGTTGTAGGCCAGCACGGCCGGAATGGCCACGGCCAGGCCGAAGGCCGTCATGATGAGCGCCTCGCCGACCGGGCCCGCCACCTTGTCGATGGTGAAGCCGCCGGTCTGGCCGGCAACGCCGGTCAATGCGCCGTAGATGCCCCAGACCGTGCCCAGCAGCCCGACGAAGGGCGCAGTGGCGCCGACCGTGGCCAGCAGGATCTGCCCGGCCTGCAGCCGGCGCAGCGCACCGTGCAGGGCGTCGCGCAGCACGCGCGTGAGGCGCTGGTTGCGGTCGACCGTGGCGCCCAGCGTGCCCTGCGGCTCGCCAGCAGCCACGCTACGGATGGCCGAAACGGCGGGCGACACCAGCGCCGCGCGGTCGAAGGCCTTGAGCTTCTGCTCGGCATCGGCCAGCGTGGACGACTGCCAGAACGCCGCGATGCTGCGCAGCACGTCGCGCGTGCCGCCGCGCAGCAGCCATGCCTTCCAGAGGATGATGACCCAGCTCGCGATCGACATCGCGAGCAGCAGCGCGGCCACCGAACGGCTGACGCCGTCACCGTGGGCCAGCAGTTCGAGCACGCTCATCGGCGGTCCTTGCCTGTTGCGCGGTCAGCGAAGACCGAGCACGTCGTACATGTCGAACAGGCCCGCGCGCTGCCCGGCCAGGAAGCGCACCGCGCGCAGGCTGCCCTGCGCGTAGGTGACGCGGCTGGACGACTTGTGGGTGATCTCGATGCGCTCGCCGGTGCCGGCGAACAGCACGGTGTGGTCGCCCACGATGTCGCCGCCGCGGATGGCCGAGAAGCCGATGGTGGACGGGTCGCGCTCGCCGGTGATGCCTTCGCGGGCGTACACGGCGCAGTCCTTGAGGTCGCGGCCCAGCGCGTCGGCGATGACCTCGCCCATCTTGAGCGCGGTGCCCGAGGGAGCGTCGACCTTGTGGCGGTGGTGCGCCTCGATGATCTCGATGTCGTAGCCGGTCGCCATGGCCTTGGCCGCCATCTCCAGCAGCTTGAAGGTGACGTTGACGCCCACGCTCATGTTGGGCGCCATCATGATCGCGATGTCCTTCGCGATTTCGGCGATCTCGGCCTTCTGCGCGTCGCTGAAGCCGGTGGTGCCGATCACGGCCTGCACGCCCAGCTCGCGGCAGACCGCGAGGTGCGCCAGCGTGCCCTCGGGGCGGGTGAAGTCGATGAGCACCTGCGCGTCCTTCAGGCCTTCGCGCAGGTCGGACACGATGGACACGCCGCTGTCGAAGCCCAGGAAGGCGCCGGCATCGGAGCCCAGGGCCGGGCTGCCGGCGATGTCGAGGGCGCCGGCCAGGCGCAGGTCGGGCGCGTTGCGCACGGCCTCGATCAGCATGTGGCCCATGCGGCCCGAAGCCCCGGCGATGGCGACGCGGCGCGGCGCGGAGGCGGAATTGGTGGCGGGAGTGGAGGTGGGTTCGGTCACGCGGATTCAGTCAGTCTTCGAGGTTTTCGAAACGGCCATGGGCATGGATCGACACGCAATGGGCGCCGCCTGACCTGTCGGCCCGGCGGCACCGCCCGTTGCCGCCGATGCTCCAGCGAGCGCTCAGCGCGCGGCTTCGAGCGGGGGGTAGGCGGCCGGCAGCGGCGGCAGGGAGGCCGACGTTGCGCCCTTGGCGGCGTCGGCTTTCTTCTCGTCGTCCTTGGGCGCGTATTTCTTGAGGTCGTCTTCCGAGGCCTCGAGCGTGGGCACCTTGCCGGATTTCTTGCGGGTGTCGAGCGTGGCGACGAATTCTTCCTCGCTGGGCATCTCGTCGCCCTCGAAGCGGTCCAGCAGCTCGCCATTGAAGAACACGGTCAGGTGGCGTTCCTGCGGGTCGACGCCCTGGCGGCGGATGGTGAAGACGTAGTCCCAGCGGTTGGCGTGGAACACGTCGTTCAGCAGCGAGGTTCCGAGGATTTCACGCACCTGCTGGCGGGACATGCCCGGCTTGAGCGCCGCAACCTGTTCCTTCGACACGAAATTGCCCTGAACCACCTCGACTTTGTAGGGGGTTACGGCGGCCAGCGCGCCACGCGTGCGCTCGGTGAAGCCGCTGCAGGCACCGAGGCCGAGCGTTGCCGCGACGGCGGCGGCCAGCAGCCAGGGCCGGCGTTGGAAGATGGCAGGCATGGGAGGAAAAGGGGGTAGCGATATGATCGGCCATTGTAGCGGCTGGCCTTTTCGGGGCCTTTTGCCGCAGCCCCAGCAGGGGCGCAGGAACCAACATGGCCAACATCGACGAACTCAAGAACACCGGCCTCAAGGCCACCCTGCCGCGCCTGAAGATCCTGGAGATCTTCCAGACCGGCAGCCAGCGGCACATGACGGCGGAAGACGTGTTCCGCGTGCTGCTCAACGAGCACTCCGACATCGGCCTGGCGACGGTCTACCGGGTGCTCACCCAGTTCGAGCAGGCCGGCATCCTGGAGCGCAGCCACTTCGAGAGCGGCAAGGCAGTCTACGAGCTGAACGAGGGCACGCACCACGACCATCTGATCTGCACCTCCTGCGGCAAGGTCGAGGAGTTCTACGACGCCGAGATCGAGCGCCGCCAGCAGATGATCGCCAAGGACAAGGGCTGGATCCTGCAGGATCACGCCATGTCGCTCTACGGCTTGTGCGGAGACTGCGCGAAGAAGCGCTGATCCCGGCAATCCCCTTCCGTCCGCGCGGCTTCGGCCTTTCTTCGGCCGATCTCGCTCAATCCCCGTCGCGCGAGCTTTCCATCGCCTTGTGGTGCCGCGCCACGAAGTCGGCATAAGTGTCGATGCCGCGCAACTGCAGGATCGAATTGCGCACCGCGGCTTCCACCAGCACAGCGATGTTCCGGCCCGCCACCACCTGGATGATGACCTTGCGCACCGGGATGCCCAGCACATCCTGCGTGAGCGGCGCCGAGGGCATGCGCTCGTAGTCCCGCTCGAAGCTGTCGCGCCGCACCAGGTGCACGATGAGCTTGAGCCGCATCTTCCGGCGCACCGCCGTCTCGCCGAAGATGGCGCGGATGTCCAGCAGGCCGATGCCGCGCACTTCCAGCAGGTTCAGCAGCAGGTCGGGGCAGCGGCCCTCGATGGTGTTCTGGTTGATGCGGTAGAGGTCGACCGCGTCGTCGGCCACCAGGCCGTTGCCGCGAGAGATCAGCTCCAGCCCCAGCTCGCTCTTGCCCAGGCCCGACTCGCCCGTGATCATCACGCCCATGCCCAGGATGTCCATGAACACGCCGTGCATCGAGGTGCGCTCGGCGAAATGCTTGGACAGGTAGGCGCGCAGCAGGTCGATCACGAAGGCCGACGACTCGCGCGTGGCGAAGAGCGGCAGCTGGGCGCGCTCGCAGATCGACAGCAGTTCGTCGGGCGCGGCCTGGCCGTCGGCCAGCACCAGCATCGGCGGCTCCAGCGTGACGATTCGGGCGATGCGCCGGGCGCAGTCTTCCTCGCTGCCGCGCGTCAGGTAGGCCACCTCGCGGGCGCCGAGGATCTGCACGCGGTACGGGTGGATGTAGTTGAGATAGCCGACAAGGTCCGCCGCCGACTGCGCGCGGCTGATGACCTCCGCGTCGAACTGGCGCTCCGACGCGCCCAGCCCCGCGAGCCATTCCCAGCGGAGCGAGCCACGGAACTCCTCGAACATGGCATCGGCGCTGATGACGGTCGGCTTCATGCGTTCAGGAGACGGCGCGCGGGCGCCGGCATTGCGTTGGAATGAGGGAAGAAGGAGCCGCGCAGCTTATCAGCAGCCGCGCGCGCCGGCGCATGCGCTCAGGCGACCTGCGTGGACTGCCAGCTGGCGATCAGGTCGTGCAAGGCCGTGGCGTCCGTGCTGGACTTGATCTGTTCGCGCAGGCTGGCGTCGCTCAGCAGCTCGGCGATTTCGGAGAGGATTTCGAGATGCTTCTGCGTGGCCGCTTCGGGCACCAGCAGGAAGATCAGCAATGCGACGGGCTGCTCGTCGGGAGCGTCGAAGCCGATGGGGTTGGCCAGCTGGAACACGGCGGCCATCGGCGACTTGAGGCCCTTGATGCGGCCATGCGGAATGGCGACGCCGTGGCCCAGTCCGGTGGAGCCGAGGCGCTCACGCGCGAAGAGGCTGTCGGTGATGAGGGCACGGCCCAGACCGTGAAGGCTTTCGAACAGCAGGCCGGCTTCTTCGAAAGCACGTTTCTTGCTGGTAGCGTCAACGCTCACAAGCACTTGAGCGGGCGGCAGGATGGACGCGAGGCGATTCATGGTGGGTGCAGAGCGGGGGCGATTATGCACCCGCTTGGTAAAAACCCCCAGTCCCCCTATTTACTTTCTGTCTACATGTTGCCCAGAGGCCTCGCGCTCCCCTCTGGGAGCTTGCCAAAGCCCTACCGTGACAGTCGGGAAACAAAAAGCCGCCCGAAGGCGGCCTTGCGATGCGAGCCCGAGGGCTCCTACATCACGCGCTTGGGCGCCGCGTGATGGTGGTCCTGCAGGCGGTCCTTGTGGCGCACCACCTGGCGGTCGAGTTTGTCGACCAGTTCATCGACCGCAGCGTAGAGATCAGCGTGGCTCGACTCCGCGAACATGTCATTGCCCTTGACGTGGATGTTGCATTCCGCCCTTTGGCGGCGTTCCTTTTCCTTCTGCTTTTCCACCGTGAGGATCACCTTCACATCGACCACCTGGTCGAAGTGTCGGATGACCCGGTCCAGCTTGCTCGTGACGTAGGTGCGCAAGGCAGGTGTGACGTCGAGGTGATGACCGCTGATCGTCAAATTCATGAATGACCTCCTGGAATTGACGGTTGGGGAAATGACCGCCCCGCAGGATGCGGTTTGGCCGGCGAAACGAAACGGGAGTTCTCTGGGGTTCTGAGAGAGGGAAAGGTGGAGGGAGGGAGAGAAAGAAGAGGAGAAAGAGGGGAAGGTCGATTCACTATGCCCAAGCTGTCACGGTATTGCAATACCTGAGTTGCCCGGGGTTTTGCCACTTCGCGAGCAGCTTTTCACACGCTAGCGAATCGATAGCTGCAGCCGCGCGCGGGGCAGGCGATGCCGCGATTCGGGAACAAGTGTTTCAGCATCGGCCGGCTGGTGACCATGCCGGCGGAAGGGCCTGCGCCCGCCTGGCCGGTCAGCGCCAGGCCGCCCGCATCCTGTTGCGCAGGTCGATCACCGAGCTGGGCGGCGGCACGGCCGGCGGGCGCTCCGGCGGAGGCGGCCAGGTCTGCTGCTCGAAGCCTTCGAGGTCGGCATCGGCGATGAAGCGCGTGCGATTGGCATACAGGTGCCGGTCGCCGCGCGCCGCCTGCTGCGTGATGTGAAAGCGCTGCGGCACCAGCAGGTGCAGGTGGTCGCGCGCCCGGGTCATCGCCACGTAGAGCAGGCGGCGCTCTTCCTCCAGTTCGTGCGCACTCTGCGCCACGTCGGCCGGCAGGCAGCCGTCGACCACGTTGAGCACGTGCACCGAATTCCATTCCTGCCCCTTGGCCGAATGGATGGTCGAGAGGATCAGGTAGTCCTCGTCCAGCAGCGGCGGCCCCGGGCGGTCGCTGGTGGCTTCGGGCGGATCGAGCGTGAGCTCGGTGAGGAAGCGTTCGCGCGAGGCGTACCCGGCCGCGAGCCGCGCAAGCTGCTCCACGTCGGCGCGCCGCACGCCGGAGGTGTCCTCGTACAGGCGCTCCAGATGCGGCAGATACCAGTCCATCGCCAGCTCGACGTCGGCCGGCCACTTCAGCGCGGGCTCGCGCAGTGCCTCGTAGGCCTTCGCGAAGTCGGCCCATTGCGCGCGCGCGGCGGAAGGCGGCACGAAATCGCGCACCGCCTGGGCCGGGTCGGCCGCCTGCTCCATCGCATCGAGCAGGCGCGCGCTCGTGGCGGGCCCGATGCCGGGGATGAGCTGCGTCACGCGGAAGCCCGCCATGCGCCCGCGCGGGTTCTGCGCGAAGCGCAAAACCGCGAGCAGGTCCTTCACATGCGAGGCCTCCAGAAATTTGAGCCCGCCGAACTTCACGAACGGGATGTTGCGCCGCGCCAGCTCGAGTTCGAGCGCCGCGCTGTGCGTCGAGGTGCGGAACAGCACCGCCTGCGACTTCAGCGCCAGCCCGCCCTCGCGGTGCGCCAGAACCTTGTCGGCCACCCAGCGCGCCTGCCCCGCCTCGTCGGGCACGAGCACCAGGAGCGGCTTGCCCGCCGAGGGCTTGTCGGTCCACAGCGTCTTGGCATGCCGCTCGGCGGCCTGTGCGATGACACGGTTCGACACATCGAGGATCGGCTGCGTCGAGCGGTAGTTGCGCTCCAGCGTGACCACGCGCGCGGGCTGCGTGAACTGCGAGGGAAAGTCGAGGATGTTGCGCACCGTCGCGCCGCGGAAGGAATAGATCGACTGCGCGTCGTCTCCCACCACCGTCACGCCGCGCCCGTCGGGCTTGAGCGCCAGCAGGATCGCCGCCTGCAGCAGGTTGGTGTCCTGGTACTCGTCGACCAGCACGTGGTCGAAGCGCGCGCCGATGTGTGCGGCCAGCGAAGGCTCGGCAGCCATCTCGGCCCAGTAGAGCAGCAGGTCGTCGTAATCGAGGACGTTCTGCCGCTGCTTGGCCTCGACATACGCGCCGAACAGTTTCTTGAGCTCGGCCTCCCACTCGCCGCACCAGGGAAAGGCCTCCTTCAGCACGTCGGCCAGCGGCGCGCGGGTGTTCACGCAGCGCGAGTAGATCGACAGGCAGGTGCCCTTGCGCGGAAAGCGGTTGACGGTGGAGGAAAGCCCCAGCTCGTGCCGCACCAGCCCCATCAGGTCCTCGGCGTCGCCGCGGTCGTGGATGGTGAAGTTCTCGTCGAGCCCGATCTGCGGCGCGTACTCGCGCAGCAGCCGCGCACCGATACCGTGGAAGGTGCCGGCCCACGGCAGCGCGGGCGGCGCCTCCGACTTCAGCCCCAGCACTTGCGCCAGCACCCGGCCCGCGCGGCGCTCCATTTCCTGCGCGGCGCGGCGCGAGAAGGTCAGCAGCAGCAGGCGCTGCGGATCGACGCCGCCGGCGATGAGGTTCGCGACACGGTGGGCCAGCGTGCTGGTCTTGCCCGAGCCGGCGCCGGCGATGACGAGCAGCGGCCGCTCGTCCGCCACGGCAACTGCAGCACCCACGCCGTGCTCCACCGCCGCGCGCTGCGCCTCGTTGAGCGAGGCCAGCGCCTGCGCCAGGCGTTCGGCCTGGGTCTTCGGCGCGGCGGAAAAAGCGGGAAGCGCAGTGCTCTGCATGGTCCGTGACTTTACTGTATGCCCGTCCAGTCCAGCCACCTCGCCGACATGTGGCCGGTGACATAATCGCGCCTCGCTGCAACCGGAGATTTTTCCTATGGAAACCGCCCCGTCTCGGCAGCTTTCAACTCCCTTTCGCTGACGCCTTTTCGCGCTTCTTGCGCGCGTCGGGCAGGGAATTGAAAGCGCCCCTCTTCCTCGCCCCATCGTCCAGTCAGTCATACCCGGGAGTGAGCCCATGCTCAACATCTTCACGCTCGCCAACGGCCGCCTCGTCCAGGAAGAAATCGAGGCCCTCGAAGAGCTCTCCAGGTTCCAGCCGATCTGGGTCGACCTCGAGTCGCCCACGCTCGAAGAAAAGCGCTGGATCAAGCAGTACTACGGCCTGTCCATCCCCGAAGACGCGATGGACGAGGACATCGAGGAGTCGGCGCGCTTCTACGAGGAAGACAACGGCGAGCTGCACATCCGCTCCGACTTCCTGATCGACGACGACGAAGCCCCGCGCGCCGTGCGCGTGGCCTTCATCCTCAATCAGCACAACACCGACCTGCGCAGCCGCGGCGTACTGTTCTCGATCCACGACGAGGACGTGCCCGTGTTCCGCCTGCTGCGCATGCGTGCGCGCCGCGCGCCGGGGCTGATCGAGGACGCCAAGGAAGTCATGCTCAAGCTCTTCGACGCCGACGCCGAATACTCGGCCGACTCGCTGGAGAACATCTACGACGAACTCGAGGCAGCCAGCAAGAAGGTGCTCTCGGGCAACGTCAGCGACGAGCTGGCCGGCGAGGTGCTCGGCGCCATCGCGCGGCAGGAAGACCTGAACGGGCGCATCCGCCGCAACGTGATGGACACGCGCCGCGCCGTCAGCTTCATGATGCGCAGCAAGATGCTCAACGCCGAGCAGTTCGAGGAAGCCCGCCAGATCCTGCGAGACATCGAGTCGCTGGACAACCACACGGCTTTCCTGTTCGACAAGATCAACTTCCTGATGGATGCGACCGTCGGTTTCATCAACATCAACCAGAACAAGACCATCAAGATCTTCTCGGTGGCCAGCGTGGCGCTGCTGCCGCCGACGCTGATCGCCAGCATCTACGGCATGAACTTCAAGTTCATGCCCGAGCTCGACTGGGCCATGGGCTATCCCTACGCCATCGTGCTCATGGCGGCCAGCGCGCTGGTGCCGATGTGGTACTTCCGCCGGCGCGGCTGGCTCAAGTAGCAGAGCCTTCCGGGGCAGCCCCGGTGCTAGAGTGGCTCTGGCGCCAAGCGCCGACCGGAGAGCCACCTTGCGCAGAATTCGCTTTCTCACCAACCGCCACCGCGCGCCGTCGACCAACACCGCGCTGGGCCTCCTGCTGGCCTTCAATGCCGGCGCCGTCAACGCGGGCGGCTTCCTCGTGCTGCACATGTACACCTCGCACATGACCGGCTTCGCCTCGCAGCTGGCCGACGGCATGGTGCTGGGCAACGTCAAGCTGCTGCTGAACGCGCTGGGCGCGATCCTCGCTTTCCTCACCGGCGCCGCCGTGTGCGCAGTGCTCGTCAACTGGGCCCGCCAGCACCGCATGCATGGCGTGTACGCCCTGCCGCTGATGCTCGAGGCGGCGCTGATGTTTCCCTTCGGGCTCATGGGCGCGATCACGCTGACCTGGGCCACGCCGTTCGCGGTGCCGCTCACCGTGCTGCTGCTGTCCTTCATCATGGGCCTGCAGAACGCGGTGGCCTCCAAGACCTCGGGCGGCAGCATCCGCACCACGCACATGACCGGCAACATCACCGACATGGGCATCGAGATCGGCAAGATGCTCTACTGGAACCGCCGCTCGAAGTCGGCGCCGGCGAACGCCCTGCCCGTGCGGCACGACCGCAGCCGCATGCGCCGCGCCGGCGGGCTGGTCGGCATGTTCGTGCTCGGCGGTGCGGTGGGCGCGCTGGGCTTCAAGTACGTGGGCTTCGTCTGCGTGGTGCCGCTGGCGGCGCTGCTGCTGGCGCTGTCGATCCCGCCGCTGCTGCGCGACATTCCGCGCCGCCGAACGCCCTCGCTCAGCTGAGTTCCGTCGTCAGCGAAGCCAGCCAGGCATCGACGAGCGCGAAGCTGTAGCGGCTCGCCACCGCGGCGACGAAGCGCGAGAAGTCGCCGTGCGCGACATCGTCGGCGCGATCGGAGATCGTGCGCATGGCCGCGAAAGGCACGCCATAGTCGTGACACACCTGCGCCACGGAGGCGCCCTCCATCTCGACCGCGAGCGCATCGGGCAAGGCGCGCTGCAGCGCCGCGCTCTCGGCAGTGGTCGAGACAAAACGGTCGCCGCTCACCAGCAGGCCGCGATGCACCTTCGGCGAACGAAGACCGAACTCGGCGACGGCCTCCCGCCCCACAAGCGCCACCGGATCGCGCAGCGTCTCCCGCGCGACCATCGCAAGCGCATCGCCGATGGCCTCATCGGCCGCGAAGCGCGACAGGCCCATCAGCGGCACTTCGTATTTCGGAAAGATCGGCGAGGCATCGAGGTCGTGCTGCAGCAGATGCGTCGCCACCACCACGTCGCCGACGTTCACGCCAGGCGCCAGTCCGCCCGCGACGCCGGTGAACACGATGGCCCGCACGCCGAAGCGCTCCAGCAGCACCGTGGCCGTGATCGCCGCCGCGACCTTGCCGATGCGCGACAGCACCGCGACCACCGGCCGGCCATGCAGATGACCCACCCAGAAGTCGCGGCCCGCGACGCGCACGCGCTGCTCGTCGGGCATCAGCGCGAGGAGCGCGCCCAGCTCCTCGTGCATTGCAGCGACGATGGCAACAGGCGGACGCGACAGGGAACTCACTGTATTTCTCTTTCCAGGAACACCGCGGAACCGGCTTTGCCGGGCCGCGGGTGTTGCCCCCTGCAAGGGGGTTGGCGAAGCGACACGAAGTGCGCGAAGCCTGGGGGCTTACTTGATATCCACGCCGTAGAAGGTGTGGCGACCGAACGGGCTCAGCTTGAAGTCGACGACTTCCTTGCGCACCGGCTTCAGCTGCACCGCGTGCGCGATGGTGAACCACGGCGCCTGCTCCTTGAAGATCAGCTGGGCCTTCTTGTAGAGCGCGTCGCGGTCGGACTGCTTGGTGGCGCTCTTGGCCTTCACCACGAGGTCTTCATACGGCTGGTAGCAGAACTTCGAGATGTTGCTGCCGCTGGCCGACTTCGCCGAGGCGCAGCCCAGCAGCGTGTAGAGGAAGTTGTCCGGGTCGCCGTTGTCGCCGGTCCAGCCCAGCATGCCCATCTGGTGCTCGCCGGCCTGCAGGCGCTTGCGGTACTCGCCCCACTCGAAGCTCTTGATCTCGGCCTTGACGTTGATCTTGGCGAGATCGGCCTGCATCAGCTCCGCGATGCGCTTGGCATTCGGGTTGTAGGGGCGCTGCACCGGCATGGCCCACAGGTCGGTCGAGAAGCCGTCGGGGAAGCCGGCCTGCGCCAGCAGCTTCTTGGCGGCTTCGGGATCGTACGGGTCGTCCTTCACCGCGTCGTTGTAGGACCACATGGTCGGCGGAATCGGGTTCTTCGCGGCCACGCCGGTGGAGAGGTACACGCCGTCGATGATGGCCTTCTTGTTGATCGCCATGTTGATGGCCTTGCGCACGCGCACGTCGTCGAAGGGCTTCTTCGTGGTGTTGTACGAGAGGTAGCCGACGTTCAGGCCGGGCTGCTCCAGAAGCTGCACGTTCGGGTCCTTGCGGATCGCGTCGAGGTCGGCCGGGTTCGGGTACGGCATGACGTGGCATTCGCCCTTCTGCAGCTTGGCCCAGCGCACCGAGGCATCGGGCGTGATGGCGAACACGAGGTCGTCGATCTTCGCCTTGCCGCCCCAGTACTGCGGGAAGGCCTTGAAGCGGATGATCGCGTCCTTCTGGTACTGCACGAGGTAGAAGGGGCCGGTGCCGATCGGGTCCTGGTCGACCTTCTCGGGCGTGCCCGCCTTCAGCATGGCGATGGCATATTCCTTCGACTGGATGCCCGCGTACTGCATCGCCAGGTTCGCGAGGAACGGCGCCTCGGGCTGGTTCAGCACGATCTTCACTGTGTAGTCGTCGATGCGGTCCACCGTCTTCAGCAGCTTGGGCATGCCCATGTCGTTGAAGTAGGAGTGGTTCTGGCTCGTCACCTTGAAGAAGGGATCGCTCTCCTTCCACTGCCGCTCCAGCATGAAGATGAAGTCGTCGGCGTTGAAGTCGCGCGTGGGCTTGAAGCTCTTGCTCGTGGTGTGCCACTTCACGCCCTTGCGCAGGTGGAAGGTGTAGACCGTACCGTCGGGCGAGATGTCCCATTTCTCGGCGAGGCCGGGCACGACCTTGGTGCCGCCGCGCTCGAACTCGACGATGGTGTTGTAGACCTGCGTGGTCACGTCGAACGAGGTACCGGTGGTGTTCATCCCCGGATAGAAATTCTCGGGGCTGCCCTCCGAGCAATAAACCAGCGTCTTGGCGGACACCGCGCCGCAGGCCAGGGTAAGGGCTGCGAGCGCTGCAGGTGCCAGGAGCGCCAGGCTTCGTGAGCGGCGCGAAACGGTGGGCTGGGTCTTCATGTGGACTCCTTGATACACGGTTGAAAGAACTGCGAGAACGAAACGGAAACTGAGGGAACGCTAGGGATTCGTCGCCATCGCGATGGAGGCGGCGGGCGGAACGTCGGCGCGCACCAGCGGCGCGCCTTCGAGGAACTTCTCCGAGAAATGGCAGGCCACCTGCCGCTCGTCGAGCACGCGCAGCAGCGGCCGCTCCTCGCGGCAGCGCTGCTCCACGTGCGGGCAGCGCGTGCTGAACACGCAGCCCGAAGGCGGATTCAGCGGCGACGGCAGCTCGCCCTTGAGCACGATGCGCTGGCTGCTGAGCCCCGGCGTGGAAGCCAGGAGCGCCTGCGTGTACGGATGCAGCGGCCGCGAGAAGATGCGCGATTTCGGCCCCTGCTCCACCGCATGGCCGAGGTACATCACGAGCACGTCGTGCGCGATGTGCCGCACCACGCCGAGGTCGTGCGAGATGAAGAGATACGCCAGGCCCAGCTCGGCCTGCAGGTCGGCCAGCAGGTTCAGCACCTGCGCCTGTATCGACACGTCGAGCGCCGACACCGGCTCGTCGGCCACCAGCAGGCGCGGGCTCAACATCAGCGCGCGCGCGATGGCGATGCGCTGGCGCTGGCCGCCGGAGAACATGTGCGGATAGCGGTTGGCGTACTCGGGCCGCAGGCCCACGCGCGCGAGCATGTCGCGTGCCTTCGCGGCACGCTCCTGCTTGCTCAGTGTGGTGTTGATAGCCAATGGGTCTTCGAGCACCGTCGCGATCTTCTTGCGCGGATTGAGCGAGCCGTACGGGTTCTGGAACACCAGCTGCACGGCCTGGCGCAGCTCGCGCTTGCGCTCCGGCGGCGGGCTCACCGCGTCCGCGCCGACCAGCGTGAGCTGGCCCGCCGTCGGCTTCTCGATCAGCGCGACCATGCGCGCCAGCGTCGACTTGCCGCAGCCCGACTCGCCGACCACGGCCAGCGTGCGGCCGCGCTCGATGCGAAAGGAGATGTCGCCCACCGCGCGCAGCTGCGAAGGCGCGCGGAACAGCCCGCGGCGGATGTCGTAGGTGCGCTGGAGGTTCTTCGCTTCGACCACTACTTCGCCCGATGCATTTGCCGCTGCCTCGCTCATGCCGTGACCTCCACCGTTCGGTGCTTCGGCGGATCGCTCGCGATGGCTTGCGCGCGACCCGGATCGCCGAGCGGGAAGTGGCAACGCACCTCGGCACCATGCGAATCGCGCAGCGCCGGCCGCACCTGGCAGGCGCGCTCGGTGACGTAGCCGCAGCGCGGCGCGAACAGGCAGCCGGCGGGCCTGTCGTGCACGCCGGGCACCACGCCGCTGATGGTGGCAAGGCGCCCCTCGGGCGCAGCGCGCTCGGGCATCGCAGCAAGCAGCGCCTCGGTGTAGGGATGCTGCGGCTGAGCGAAGAGCCGGTCGACGCGCTGGTGCTCCATCACCTGCCCCGCGTACATCACGGCAATGCGCTGCGCCATTTCGCTGACCACGCCCATGTTGTGCGTGATGAGCACCAGCGCCATGCCGCGCTCTTTCTGCAGGTCGCGCAGCAGGTCGAGGATCTGCGCCTGGATGGTCACGTCGAGCGCGGTGGTGGGCTCGTCGGCGATCAGCAGGCGCGGGTTGCAGGCGATGGCCATCGCGATCATCACGCGCTGGTTCATGCCGCCCGAGAGCTGGTGCGGATAGCTGCCCAGGCGCGACGACGCGGCCGGGATGCCCACCTGCTCCAGCAACTCGGTCGCGCGCTTCTTCGCCTCGCGCTTGTCGAGCTTCAGGTGCAGCCGCAGCGTCTCCATGAGCTGGAAGCCGATGGTGAAGCAGGGGTTGAGGCTGGTGGTCGGCTCCTGGAAGATCATCGCGACTTCCTTGCCGACCAGCGCGCGGCGCGCCTTGTCGGAAATGCCGAGCAGGTCCTTGCCCGCGAAGCGCATGTGCTGTGCGCGCACGCGACCCGGAAAGCCGACGAGGCCCATCAGCGCCATCATCGTGACGCTCTTGCCCGAGCCCGATTCGCCGACGATGCCGAGCACCTCGCCTTCCTCGAGCGTGAGGCTCACGCCGTCTACCGCGTGCAGCACGCCACCCTGCGTGGGGAACTCGACGTGCAGATCCTTGATGTCAAGCAAAGGCATCTTTTCTTCCTTCCTTTGCTTCAGCGCTTGAGCTTCGGATCGAGCGCATCGCGCAGCCCGTCACCCAGAAGATTGAAAGCCAGCACCGCCGCGAGGATCGCCATGCCCGGGAAGGTGACGACCCACCACGCGCGCAGCACGAACTCGCGCGCATCGGCCAGCATGGTTCCCCACTCGGGCGACGGCGGCTGCGCGCCGAGCCCGAGGAAGCCGAGCGCCGCCGCGTCGAGGATGGCGGTGGAGATGCCGAGCGAGGCCTGCACGATCAGCGGCGCGGCGCAGTTGGGCAACACCTCGCGGAACATCAGCCGCAGCGTGCCGGCGCCGCTCACGCGCGCGGCGGTCACGTAGTCGCGCGAAACCTCGGCGATGACGGCGGCGCGCGTGATGCGCACGTAGTGCGGCAGCACCACGATGGCCACGGCGAGCATCGCATTGACGAGCCCCGGCCCGAGGATCGCGACGATCACGATGGCCAGCAGCAGGCTGGGCAGCGTGAGCACGATGTCCATCAGCCGCATGATCGCGATCTCGAGCACGCCGCGGAAGAAGCCCGCGATGAGCCCGAGCACCACGCCCGCGACCACAGAAAGCGCCACCACCGCGACGCCGATCGACAGCGACAACCTGGCGCCATACATGAGCCGCGAAAGAATGTCGCGGCCGATGGCGTCGGTGCCCAGCAGGTAGCTCATGGAGCCACCCTTCTGCCACGCCGGCGGCTGCAGGAAGACGGCGCTGTTGGTTTCGTTCGGTGCGTGCGGCGCGATCCACGGCGCGAACAGCGCGACCAGGAGCAGCAAGACGATGGTGGCGAGCCCGATGACCGCGCCCCGGTTGGCCGAGAAGGCCGTCCAGAATTCGCGCCAGGGGCCGGGGGGTGCGGTGCTCTTGCCCGCACCGTCGGAGACGGTGATTTGCGTGGTTGTCGCCATGGGGAAGCTCAGCGCCTGATGCGCGGGTTGATGACGCCGTACGCCACGTCTACGAGAAGGTTGACCAGCATCACGATGCCGCCGAGCAGCAGCATGCCGCCCTGCAGCACCGGGTAGTCGCGCCGGCCGATGGCCTCGATGAGCCACTTGCCGACGCCGGGCCAGGAGAAGATGGTTTCGGTGAGGATCGCGCCCGTGAACAGCACGCCCACCTGCAGCCCGATGACGGTCACGACCGGAATGAGCGCGTTGCGCAGCGCATGCAGCCCCACCACGCGAAAGCGCGACAGGCCCTTGGCGCGCGCGGTGCGGATGTAGTCCTCGCCCAGCACTTCGAGCATGGCCGAGCGCGTCATGCGCGCGATGACCGCGAGCGGCACGGTGCCGAGCACGATGGCCGGGAGCACGAGGTGATGCAGCGCCGACCAGAAGGCGCCGGTGTCGCCGGCGCGCAGCGCGTCGACGAGCAGGAAGCCTGTGTCGGGCTCCACGTAGTACTGCACCGCGATGCGGCCCGACACGGGCGTCCATCCGAGCTGCACCGAGAAGAACAGAATCAGCAGCAGCCCCCACCAGAAGATCGGCATCGAGTAGCCGGTGAGCGAGGTGGCCATCACGCCGTGGTCGAAGATGGAATTGCGCCGCACCGCCGCGAGGATGCCGGCCGGCAGGCCGAGCAGCAGCGCGAAAAGAATGGCGCACACCGCAAGCTCGACCGTGGCCGGAAAGAGCGAGAGGAACTCGCTCATCACCGTGTCCTGCGTGATGAGCGACTTGCCGAGATCGCCGTGCAGCACCCGGGCGATGTAGATGCCGTATTGCACGATCACCGGCTTGTCGAAGCCGTAGGCGGTGCGCAGTTCGGCATGGCGCGCGGGGTCGATTCCGCGCTCGCCGGCCATGGTTTCAATGGGGTCACCCGGCACGAGCCGGATGAGGAAGAAGGCGAGCAGTGTCATGCCGAAGAAGGTCGGCACCAACAGACTCAAACGGGTAAAGACAAACCTGAGCATCGACCCGCGAATATGCAAGATCGATGCCTCGGCCCCACCCGGGCCGAACCCTTACTTCAGCGCCTACTTCTTGGCGTCGCGCAGTTCGCGGCGAAGGATCTTGCCGACCGGCGTCTTCGGCATGTCGGTACGAAACTCTACGATGCGCGGCTGCTTGTAACCCGTAAGGTTTGCTCTGCAGTATTCGCGCACCTGCGCCTCCGTGAGCGAAGGGTCTTTCTTGACGATCACGAGCTTCACGGCCTCGCCGGTCTTGTCGTCGGGCACCCCGACCGCCGCGCATTCGAGCACGCCCGGAATCAGTGCAACCACGTCCTCGATCTCGTTCGGGTACACGTTGAAGCCCGACACCAGGATCATGTCCTTCTTGCGGTCGACCACCTTGAAGTAGCCGCGCTCGTCGACCACGCCGATGTCGCCGCTCTTGAAGTAACCGTCTGCCGTCATGACCTTCGCGGTCTCGTCGGGACGCTGCCAGTAGCCGGCCATCACCTGCGGGCCCTTGATGGCGATCTCGCCGCGCTCGCCGACGGGCACTTCGTTGCCGTCGTCGTCGAGCAGCTTGAGCCAGGTGCTTGGCAGCGGCAGGCCGATGGTGCCGGTGTAGGCCGTGCTGTTGGTCGGGTTGCAGGTGGCCGAGGGCGAGGTCTCGGACAGGCCGTAGCCCTCGCAGATCGGGCAGCCGGTCTTCTCGAGCCAGAGCTTCGCCACCGCGGCCTGCACCGCCATGCCGCCGCCGACCGAGACCTTCAGGTTCTTCCAGTTGACAGTGTTGAAGTCGGGGTGGTTCGCCAGCCCGTTGAAGAGCGTGTTGACGGCCGGGAAGCTGTGGATGGTGTGCTTCGACAGCTCCTTCAGCACGCCGGGAATGTCGCGCGGATTCGGGATCAGGATCAGCTTGCCGCCCGTGCGCATGCTCAGCATCATGCCGACCGTGAACGCGAAGATGTGATACAGCGGCAGCGCGCACACGCCGGTGGGCTGCTCGTTGGCCGGCACCTTGTTCATGACCGGCTCGTTCCACGCTTCGGACTGCAGCACGTTGGCGATCACGTTGCGATGCAGGAGCACCGCGCCCTTCGACACGCCGGTGGTGCCGCCGGTGTACTGCAGCACCGCCACGTCGTCGGGGCCGATGGCCACGGGCTTGAGCGCAACGCCCGCGCCCTTGTCGAGCGCGTCGTTGAAACGCACCGTGCCCGGCAGGCTGAAGGTGGGCACCATCTTCTTGACGTTGCGCACCACGTAGTTGACGAGCGCCCCCTTGAAAAAACCGAGGCGGTCGCCCATGGAGGCCAGCACGATGTGCTTGACCGGCGTGCTCGCGATGCATTGCTGCAGCGTGGTGCCGAAGTTCTCCATGATGACGATGGCCTTCGCGCCGGAGTCCTTGAGCTGGTGCTCCAGCTCGCGCGGCGTGTACAGCGGATTGACGTTGACCAGGATGAGGCCCGCGCGCAGGATGCCCGCGACCGCGATCGGGTACTGCGGGCAGTTGGGCATCATCACCGCGACGCGATCGCCCTTGGCGAGGCCCAGGCTCTGCAGGTAGCCCGCGAAGGACTTGCTCTGCCTGTCGGTCTCGCCGTAGCTGATGTCCTTGCCCATGAAGCTGTAGGCCGTGCGGTCGGCGTACTTGGTGAAGCTTTCCTCCATGAGCGCGACCAGCGAGGGGTACTGCGAGGCATCGACATCGGCAGGCACACCCTGCGGATAGCTGCTGAGCCAGGGACGATCGGTCATTGGATTTGTCTCCTCCGGGATTCGGACTGTTGAAAACGAAAACGGCGCACGAATCGGCGCCGCGAAGAACTCGTCCGCTGCGCGGACGGGGACCTTCAGCCTATTCGATGGCCTTGCCCATATCTTCCACTACTTTTTTAGCATCGCCAAAGACCATCATGGTCTTGTCCATGTAGAACAGCTCGTTGTCCAGGCCGGCGTAGCCCGCGGCCATGGAGCGCTTGTTGACGATGACGGTCTTGGCCTTGTAGGCCTCCAGGATCGGCATGCCGTAGATCGGGCTGCCCTTGGTGTGCGCGGCGGGGTTCACCACGTCGTTGGCGCCCAGGATGATCGCCACGTCGGCCTGGCCGAACTCGCCGTTGATGTCCTCCATCTCGAACACCTGGTCGTAGGGCACCTCGGCCTCGGCCAGCAGCACGTTCATGTGGCCGGGCATGCGGCCGGCCACCGGGTGGATGGCGTACTTGACGGTGATGCCCTTGTCGGTGAGCTTCTGCGCGAGCTCCTTCACCGCGTGCTGGGCGCGCGCCACCGCGAGGCCGTAGCCCGGCACGATCACCACCGTCTCGGCGTTGCCGAGCACGAAGGCCGCGTCGTCCGCGCTGCCGCTCTTGACCGGGCGCTGCTCCTTCGCGCCGCCGCCGGCCGTGACCGCCTCGCCGCCGAAGCCGCCCAGGATCACGTTGAAGAACGAGCGGTTCATGGCCTTGCACATGATGTAGCTCAGGATCGCACCCGAGGAGCCCACCAGCGAGCCGGCCACGATCAGCATCGCGTTGTTCAGGCTGAAGCCGATGCCCGCGGCCGCCCAGCCCGAGTAGCTGTTGAGCATCGACACCACCACCGGCATATCGGCCCCGCCGATCGGGATGATGATGAGCACGCCCATCACGAAGGCCAGCGCCAGCATCGCGAAGAAGGCCGGCCAGCTCTCGGTGAAGACGAACACCAGGCCCAGCCCGATCATGGCCAGGCCGAGCACAAGGTTCAGCATGTGCTGGCCCGCGAACTGCACCGGCGCGCCCTGGAACAGGCGGAACTTGTAGGTGCCCGAGAGCTTGCCGAAGGCGATGACCGAGCCGCTGAAGGTGATGGCACCGATGGCCGCACCCAGGAACAGCTCGAGCCGGTTGCCGGTGGGGATGGGCGCGCCCTTGGCGATGCCTTCGAGCATGGCCGCGGGTTCGACCACGGCCGCGATCGCGATGAACACCGCGGCCAGGCCGATCATGCTGTGGAAGAAGGCCACCAGTTCGGGCATCTTGGTCATCTCGACCGTCTTGGCACGGTAGGCGCCGTAGCCCCCGCCGACCACCAGCCCCAGCAGCACCCAGGCTAGGCCCATGAGGTGTCCACCGGCCATGTTGTAGATCAGCGCACCGGTGGTGACCACCGCAATGGCCATGCCGGCCATGCCGAAGATGTTGCCGCGGATCGAGGTGGTGGGATGGCTCAGGCCCTTCAAGGCCTGGATGAAGCAGACGCTGGCGATCAGGTACAGCAGCGTGACGACGTTCATGCTCATTGGGCTGCTCCTGCGTCAGCCTTCGGTGCGGCCTTCTTTTCCTTCTTCTTGAACATCTCGAGCATGCGCCGCGTGACGAGGAAGCCGCCGAAGATGTTCACCGCCGCAAGCGCCACGGCGAGCACGCCCATGGTCTTGCCCAGCGCGGTTTCGGTGAGCGCGGCCGCCAGCATGGCGCCCACGATCACGATCGCCGAGATGGCGTTGGTCACGGCCATCAGCGGCGTGTGCAGCGCGGGCGTGACAGTCCACACCACGTGGTAGCCCACGTAGATGGCCAGCACGAAGATGATCAGGTTGATGACGGTATGGGAAACGGGATCCATGGGTTCTTCTCCTCGCGTGTTCGCTTACTTCTTCGTGACCTGGCCGTCCTGCGTGACGCGGCAGGCGGCGACGATGTCGTCCTCGAGGTCGATCTTCAGCGCGCCTTCCTTGGTGACGATGAGCTTGAGGAAGTCGAGCACGTTGCGTGCATAAAGCGCCGAGGCGTCGGCCGCCACCAGCGCGGCGAGGTTGGTCTCGCCCACGATGGTCACGCCGTGCTTCACGACCGTCCTGTCGGCCTCCGACAGCGGGCAGTTGCCGCCCACCCCTTCGGGTCCCTTGCCGGCCGCGATGTCGACGATGACGGAGCCGGGCTTCATGGACTTGACCATGTCCTCGGTGATGAGGGTGGGCGCCGCGCGCCCCGGAATGAGCGCGGTGCTGATGACCACGTCGGCCAGCGCCACGCGCTTGGCGACTTCGGCCTGCTGGCGCGTGAGCCAGCTCGCGGGCATGGGCCGGGCATAGCCGCCGACGCCTTCGGCCGCGTCTTTCTCTTCCTGGGTCTCGTAGGGCACGTCGATGAACTTGCCGCCCAGCGACTCGATCTGCTCCTTGACGCTGGGGCGCACGTCGGACGCCTCGATGACCGCGCCCAGGCGCTTGGCGGTGGCGATGGCCTGCAGGCCCGCGACGCCCACGCCCAGGATGACGACGCGCGCGGCCTTCACGGTGCCGGCTGCGGTCATGAGCATGGGGAAGAAGCGCTGGTACTTGTCCGCCGCGATCATCACGGCCTTGTAGCCGGCGATGTTGGCCTGCGAGCTGAGCACGTCCATGCTCTGGGCGCGGGTGGTGCGGGGGGCTGCCTCGAGCGCGAAGCCGGTGACGCCAGCGGCGGCCAGGCGCTGCAGGCCGGCCGCGTCGAAGGGGTTGAGCATGCCGATGACGACGGCGCCGGATTTGAGCAGCGCGGTTTCCGCATCGGTGGGCGTGCGCACCTTGAGGACCATGTCGGCGGAGAAGGCGCCCGCCTGGTCGGTGATCTCGGCCCCCGCGGTCTGGTAGGCGCCATCGGTGACGCTGGCGGCCACGCCCGCCCCCGCCTGCACCCGTACGGTGTGCCCTGAGGCAACCAGTTTCTTCACCGTCTCAGGTGTAACAGCCACGCGGGTTTCGCCTGCCAGTGTCTCGGCGGGCACGCCTATCAGCATAGAGATCTCCTCAGAGCAAGGGGCACAGGGGGAATGCCGGCAGCTTACAGCAAGATTACAGCCGATCGCTGTTGCCGGAGTGCTCTGTCGTTTTCATCCCAAAGCGTTGAGGAGCTTATGGATACTATAACTTCAGCTATTCAATTGATAGCGAATTCGGGTATTCGATAGAGACCGGCAGGAAAGAATCGAATACCTTCGCCCGACATGCCGGGCGGCTTTCTCCGCCAAGGACATCGGCGACAGCCGGCGAAGACTCGCCCGAGCGAAATCCCCATTTGTATCCAACTGCATTCAACTTCGTTAACAAGCCCTCAGAAATCGATGAATTGCGTGCATTAGTTGCAATTCCAAAAACTTTACCTTAGTCGCAGATAGATACACTTCTCCTCAATCAATCGCCAGTTCACGGAAGCTGACGAAGGGAGGAAAAAGGGGGCTGGAATGCGAATCGCGGTACTCGACGACGGTGTTGATCAATTCAAGCAGATCAACCGGACCATGACGGCACTCGAACACGAGTGCCATCCTTACTCGGAAGGAAAGGCGCTGCTGCAGGCCATGCGCCGCCAGACCTTCGACCTGCTGATACTCGGCTGGAATCTGCCTGACATGAAGGGGCCCGAGGTGGTAGCGACCATCCGCCGGGACTTCAACAGCCGCCTCCCCATTCTTTTCGTCTCCGACAAGCCCGGCGAGGCCGACATGGTCGAGGGCCTCAACGCCGGCGCCGACGACTTCATGGCCAGGCCCGCCCGCGCCGGCGAGCTCGAAGCCCGCGTCAACGCGCTGCTGCGCCGCTCCTACCCGGCCCACCACGAGACCGAACTCATCTTCGGCCCCTATCACTTCTATCCGCCGTCGCGCGTGCTCAAGGTGCGCGGCGTACAGGTCGAACTGAAGAATCGTGAATACGAACTCGCGCTCTTCCTGTTCCAGAACCTCGGCCGGCTGCTTTCGCGCGAGCATCTGCACGAGGCAGTCTGGGGCCTCGGCATCGAGGCGCTGTCGCGCTCGCTCGACACCCATATCTCACGCCTGCGGACCAAGCTCGACCTGCGTCCGGCCAACGGCTTCCTCCTGCTGGCCATCTACGGCCTGGGCTACCGGCTCGAAACCATCGAGGCCGACGCGCTCCCCGGAGTGATCGGCGCGCGCTGAACCCGGAATTCCGGGCGAGCTACAGTAGTCTCTCCAACGGCTGGCGCCCTGCGCGCGCCGCACCAAGGAACGAGACGAATGAATCCGATGATCCGGCTGCTGCTCGCCACCGCATTGCTCTGGAGTTGGCTGGGCCCGGCCGCCGCCGCGGAGGAGGTCGAAGCCAGCGACATGGTTCGCGGCGGCATGATGGCGATCCAGATGATCGACCAGGGCCGCGCTGGCGAACTCTGGGACGGCGCCACTCCCGCCACCCGCAAGCGCTTGACTCGCGCCGACTTCACCAGCCAGGTCAGCCGAAGTCGGGCACCCATCGGTGCTCCCCAGATGCGCACCTGGGTCGCGGTCAACCGCCAGGTCGTCGCCGATGCCGACGCCGACACCGCCGGCCAGTACATCAGCGTCGAGTACGAAACCCGCTTCTCGAACAAGCCCGGCGGCACCGTGCGCGAACTCGTCAGCTTCCATCTGGACCAGGACCGCGTCTGGCGCTTCAGCGGCTATGTACTGAAATAAGAGACCCAAAAGATGACAACTCCGCGCTGGAAGCCCAATGTCACCGTCGCTGCGGTGATCGAGCGCGACGGGCGCTTCCTGCTGGTCGAGGAGCAGACTCCTGACGGCCTCCGCCTCAACACGCCGGCTGGCCATCTCGACCCGGGCGAGTCACCTGCCGAAGGCTGCGCGCGAGAGACTCTGGAAGAAACCGCCCATCATTTCACGCCAACTGCGCTCATCGGTATTTATATGGCCCGCTCGCGTCCACTCGCGGAGCGCGGCGAAGACACCACCTACATGCGCTTCGCCTTCACTGGCATGCTGGGCAAGTTCGAGGAAGGCCGCCCGCTCGACGAAGGCATCGTGCGCACCGTCTGGATGACGGTCGACGAGATCCGCGCGAGCGTGGCGCGGCACCGCAGCCCGCTGCTGCTCCAGTGCGTGGAAGACCACTTGGCCGGCAAGCGGCACCCGCTCGACGTGGTTTACGTCGACGACTCGGTGCGATCAGCGCCTTGAATTGAAAAGCTTCGTCAGACGATGACGCCGCCGCCCAGACAGCGCTCGCCGTCATAGAGCACCGCCGACTGCCCCGGCGTCACCGCCCATTGCGCGTCGCCGAAGCGCAGCCCGAAGACCGCGGGATTCGCCCCACCCTCCACCGCATCCATCTCGCAGGCCGCATCGGCCTGCCGATAACGTGCCTTCGAGCCATAGGCGCCCGGCACCGGCGCCTCACCGGCGATCCAGCTCGCGTCGTCCGCCTTCAGCTCCGACGACAGCAGCCACGGATGGTCATGCCCCTGCACCACCCACAGCGTGTTCTTCTCGACATCCTTGCGCGCCACGAACCACGGCGAATGGTCGCCGGAACCGCGCTGTGCGCCCTTTTCCTTCACGCCGCCGATGCCCAGCCCCTGCCGCTGTCCGAGCGTGTAGAAGCTCAGCCCCTGGTGCTCGCCCAGCTTGCGGCCGCGGTCGTCCTTGATCGGGCCCGGTTCCTTGGAGATGTAACGGTTCAGGAACTCACGGAACGGCCGCTCGCCGATGAAGCAGATGCCGGTCGAATCCTTCTTCTTGGCGTTGGGCAGGCCGATTTCCTCGGCGATGCGGCGCACCTCGGTCTTGTGCAGCTCGCCCACGGGGAACAGCGTCTTCGACAGCTGCGCCTGGTTCAGGCGGTGCAGAAAGTAGCTCTGGTCCTTCGACGGATCGAGTCCTTTGAGCAGTTCGTGCCTGCCGGTGGCCTCGTTCAGCCGCACCCGGGCGTAGTGCCCGGTGGCGATCTTCTCGGCGCCCAGCCGCATGGCGTGGTCGAGGAAGGCCTTGAACTTGATCTCGGCGTTGCACAGCACGTCGGGGTTGGGCGTGCGGCCGGCCTTGTATTCGCGCAGGAACTCGGCGAAGACGCGGTCCTTGTAGTCGGCCGCGAAGTTGACGTGCTCGATCTCGATGCCCAGCACGTCGGCCACGCTGGCGGCGTCCACGAAGTCGATGTTGGACGAGCAATATTCGCTGTCGTCGTCGTCTTCCCAGTTCTTCATGAAGATGCCGACCACCTCGTGCCCCTGCTGCTTGAGCAGGTGCGCCGTCACCGCGGAGTCCACTCCGCCGCTGAGTCCCACAACGATCCGATGCTTTGCCATAAGCCCCCTATTGTCCCAGCCCCGCGCAAGGGGCCTGCGGCGTGTGGGAAATCGGGAAAACCCGTGTCGCCGGTTTGTCAGCCCGAAGGCCATCGACGGGAGGGCCGGCGCTACAGTGATTCCGGACGAAGGCGGCAGCAAGACCCGCCACGCCATTCACGAGACAACCGCAAGCGGAGACAAGACGCATGGGCACACCTTCCACCGCCGCGAATGCTGGCGACACCCTCCCCTGGACACGCGCCTACCCCGAGGGCATGCGCTGGGACGCCGAACTGCCCGTGAAGCCGGTGCAGCAGATGCTCGACGAAGCCGTCGAGCGCTGGCCCGAGCGTTCCGCTGTCGAGTTCATGGGCCAAGTCATCACTTATCGCGAGCTCGGAGCCGCCGTCGAGCGCGCCGCCAAGGGCCTGCAGGACCTGGGCGTGAAGCCCGGCATGCACGTCGGCCTCTACCTGCCGAACACGCCGCACTACCCGATCGCCTTCTTCGCGGTGCTGAAGGCCGGCGGCACGGTGGTCAACTACTCGCCGCTGGACGCCGAGCGCGTGCTGGCCCACAAGATCGAGGACAGCCGGACCGACATCCTCGTCACGCTCGACCTCGTCAACCTCTACCCGCAGATGGCGCGCCTGCTCGACAACTCGCGCCTGAAGACACTGGTGGTCGGCAGCCTCAGCAACTACGGCGCCATGGGCGACAAGGTGCAGGCCCAGCTGCAGGGCGCCGGCCAGATCGCCGCCGTGCCCGTCGACGACCGTCATGTGCGCTTCACCGACCTGCTGAAGAGCGAAGGCACGCACAAGACCTATCCGCTGGGCGACCTCGCCGAAGAGATCGTGGTGCTGCAGTACACCGGTGGCACCACCGGCCTGCCCAAGGGGGCGATGCTCACCCACGCCAACCTGACTTCCGCCTCGGCGCAGTACTACGAATCGACCCGGGGCGAGCCGCCCATCCTGGAGGAAGGCAAGGAGCGCTTCCTGGTGGTGCTGCCGCTCTTCCACATCTTCGCGCTCAGCGCCGCGATGCTGCTTGGCGTGCGCCTGGGCGCGGCGCTGGTGCTGCACACGCGCTTCGACGTCGACGCGGTGATGAACGAGCTCGCCGCCAGCCGCATCAGCGTGTTCCCCGGCGTGCCGACGATGTACACCGCGATCCTCTCGCACCCCAAGGCGAAGGAGATGGACCTGCGCTCGCTCAAGTTCTGCGGCTCGGGCGGCGCACCGCTGCCGGTGGAGGTGGAGCAGCGCTTCTTCGAACTCACAGGCTGCCACCTCAACGAAGGCTGGGGCATGACCGAGACATCGCCCGTGGGCACCTTCACGCCCGCGCGCGGCCTACGCAAGGCGGGCTCCTGCGGCATGCCGCTGCCGCGGGTGCGCATCAAGCTCGTGAGCCTGGACGACCCCTCGAAGGACGTCGCCGCCTTCGGCGAAGCGGGCGAGCTCTGCATCAAGGGCCCGAACGTGATGAAGGGCTACTGGAACAATCCCAAGGCCACGGCCGATTCGATGACGCCCGACGGCTACTTCCGCAGCGGCGACGTCGCGAAGATGGATTCCGACGGCTACCTCTACATCGTCGACCGCACCAAGGACATGCTGCTTTGCGGCGGCTACAACGTCTATCCGCGCGTGCTGGAAGAGGCGGTGTACGAGCACCCCTCGGTGGCCGAGGTCTGCGTGATCGGCATTCCCGACGAGTACCGCGGCCAGTCGCCGAAGGCCTTCGTGAAGCTGAAGGAAGGCGCGCCCGAACTGACGCTCGACGAGCTCAAGTCATTCCTCAAGAACCGCCTGGGCAAGCACGAGATGATCGGCGCGCTGGAGATCCGCGCCGAGCTGCCCAAGACACCCGTGGGCAAGCTCTCGAAGAAAGACCTCGTCGACGAGGAAGCCCGCAAGCGGGCAGCTTGACCGCAGCTACCGCTTCGTCTGCCCGAACGCCTCGGCCAGCAGCTCGTAGGAGCGCAGCCGGGCGACATGGTCGAACACCTGCGAGGTGATCATGAGTTCGTCGGCGCCGGTGCGTGCGACGAAGGCTTCCACGCCCTTCTTCACCGTCTCGACCGAGCCGACCGCCGAGCACGACAGCACCGAGTCGAGCAGCGCGTTCTCCGCCGGGCCGACCTTCTGCCGATAGTTTTCCACTGGCGGCGGCAGGCGCCCCGGCCGCCCGCTGCGCAGGTTCACGAAGGCCTGCTGCCACGAGGTGGCGCGGAACTCGGCCTCTTCATCGGTATCGGCCGCGAACACGTTGAAGCCCAGCATCACGTACGGCTTGTGCAGCTGGGCAGATGGCTTGAAGGTCTCGCGGTAGATCTGGATGGCCTGCATGATCTGCTGCGGCGCGAAGTGCGAGGCGAAGGCATAGGGCAGCCCCAGGTGCGCCGCCAGCTGCGCGCCGAAGGTGCTGGAACCGAGGATCCACACCGGCACCTCGAGCCCCGCGCCGGGCACGGCTCGCACCGGCTGCTGCGGCGTCTTCGACATGAAGTCCATCAGCTCGATCACGTCCTGCGGGAACTGGTCGGCGTCCGACTCCAGGTTGCGCCGCAGCGCCCGCGCGGTGCGCTGGTCGGAGCCCGGCGCACGCCCCAGGCCGAGGTCCACACGCCCCGGGTAGAGCGATTCGAGCGTGCCGAACTGCTCGGCGATCACCAGCGGCGAGTGGTTCGGCAGCATCACGCCGCCGGCGCCGATGCGGATGGTGGATGTGCCCGCCCCCACGTAGGCCAGCAGCACGGCGGTGGCCGCGCTCGCGATGCCCGGCATTCCGTGGTGCTCGGCCAGCCAGTAGCGCGTGTAGCCCAGCTTCTCGCCGTGCTGCGCCAGCGAGAGCGAGTTGCGGAACGACTGCGCGGCGTCGCTGCCCTCGGTGATCGGGGAAAGGTCGAGGATGGAGAACGGAATCATGGGCGCGATCATGGCGCGAACCGCCCAATTCCGTCGCCCCAGGGGCTATTCGGTTTGGTATAGCGTGGTCACGCTCGCGAAGTCGCGGCCGTTCTGCTCCACGCTCGCCTGGAAGGGCACGCTCTCGCCCGGCGCGATGGCCGGCAGGTTGTCCACCAGCTTGAAGCCCGTGAGCTGCCCGTTCCGGTCGCGCAGGCTCACCCACAGCCGCACCTTGCCGACGATGCCCGTGCCCGGGTTCTTCACGCTGCCGCTGACCACCACGTACTTGTAGGCAAAGCGCTGGCTGAAGTTGAGCAGCACGCTGCCGATCTCGGCCTTGGTGCCCGTCACCTTCACCTCCAGCGGCTTGCGCGGGCCGGGCAAGGCGGCGCGGCGCATCGGCTTCCACTCGATGCGGGTGTCGGTGAAGCGCTCCATGTCCTGCGGCTCCAGGTAGATGGGGAAGCGCTCGCCCGGGTACAGGTACGCCAGCCCCGAAATGGTGGTCGTGCCATGCGCCTTGCTGCCGCTGAAGCGCGAGATCACGCCGCCCGGCGCGAGCACCACGGCATCGGCGCTGCGGTTAACCAGCTCGCCCAGGAAGAGCCGCTGCTGGATGTTGTTGCGCCCGTCCACCAGCGGCAGCAGCTCGAGCAGCCTGTCGTCGAAGCGCTCGCTGTCGTCGGCCAGCAGGTCATCGGTGCCAAGGCGCAGCTCGGGGTTGAAGGCCTCCGGGCCGCCCGCGGTGCGGATCACGCGGTCGGCGTTCAGCACCGGCGTGCGCCCGCCCGAGGCCTCGACCGTGCTGTAGCCGATGCGGTAGTCCCAAGCCGCGATGGCCGCCGCGCGGCCGAAGCGCGCGATGCTCACGTCCACCGAGGTCCGCGCGCCGGGCTGGATCTCGTTGGCCTGCCCGTAGCCATGGCCGAAGCCGATCACCTGCCCCGCGTCGTCGTACAGCGTGGCCAGCACCTCGAAGCCGCCGAGCACGGTGGCGTCCTTGCGGTCATTGACGATGCGGCCCACCAGCCGCACCCGGTCGCCCTGCTGCACCAGCCGCACGCGCGAGAACGCCATGCGCGGCCCCTTCACCGCGCTGTATGGCTCGGCCAGCTTCTGCACGCGCAGCTCCTGGCGCGTGACGTTCTTGCCGGTGGGCATGTCGATCAGCGCCGGCGCGCTCTCGCCGGGCTCCAGCACGGCCAGGGGCAGCATCTCGCTGCGCTCGTCGAGCTTGCTCTCGCCGTCGAAGTACACGGCGCGGATGCCCGCGCGCGACAGCGGCTTGCCTGTTTCGTTGCGCGCCACCACCAGCAGCTTGGGACTGGCGGAGCTGCCGCTGCCCACGAGCACCTGGCGCGGCTCGTCGAGCCTGAGTCCGTCGACGGGAATGGTGCGGTCGACCGCGGCCACCACACGCTGCGAACCCGACGCAGCGCGCGTGTCGGCATTGCGGCTGCCGAGGAACACGCCCACCAAGCTGAAAAGCACCACCGCGCCCACCGCGATGCCCACACCGATGCCGACCTTGCGCATCATGAGCGCCTGCCTGCGCGCCTCTTCGGCCGCGAGGCGTCGGCCGGCTTCGTTCTTCACCTGGTTGAGCACGCGCTCCAGCCGGTCGGACACGTTGTCCTCCACCAGCGTGACGGAGCCGCAGTGCTCGCAGGTGTATTCGTTGAGGCCGGTGCGCTTGAGCACGCTGCTGCCGCATTCGCCGCACTTGAGCGTCTGGAGATCGATGGTCATTGTCGAAGCACTGCTCCCTTGTTTTCTTGTTCGTCGTCGCCGCGCGTGCCCGCCCTACCAGGAGAACACGTCGGCCAGCTCGCCGGCCCGGGCCGCGCCGATCAGCGGTGCGAGCCTCTGGACAAGGCGCGCGCGGTGCACCGGGTTGACCGAGAAGTCGTCCATGAAGATGTCGTCGCCCGCCTCGTCCCAGACCTGGCCGATGGTGCCGAGGCACGCGGCCATCTCGAAGATGTCGGCGAACAGAGGCCCGTCGTCTTCCCACGCGCCCGCGCCATGCCGGGCGAACTGTATCGCGCCGCTGCGCAGGTCGAAGATGAAGGGGTCGGCGCCCTGGTCGGCCACCACCAGCCAGTGGTCGGGCCATGAAGCGAGGCGCTCGCCAGTGATGCCGTGCCAGCGGTAGCCGGCCTGCTGCGACCACAGGCGCGCCAGCGGAGGAATGCTGAACGGGTTGCCGGCGGTGGATACCGTGAGGCCCGCGTGGCCCACGCGCTCGTTGATCCAGTTGCCCAGCGGGCCGACCTGCTCGTAGAAGGCAGCGATGGCCTCGGGCAGCGGGATCTCGCCGTGCCAGTGCTCGGCGGCGAGCTGCGGCGCCAGCACGCCGTGCGGAGCAAGGGCTGCGCGAGCCTGTTCTATCGATGCCACTGTGTTGCTCTCCGTTCAGGAAGCGCAGGCCGCACGCAGCGCGATGCGAAGCGCTTCCACGTCGCCGGGCGCAATCTCGCGCACGCCGCTCGGAGCGCCAAGGCCGCATGCCGTCGATGCGACGACCGGCACACCGGCCGCCACGGCGCGCAACAGCGCGCGCGGTGCGTGCTCGACATGCGCAGGCAGCACGATCACATCGGCGCCGGCCAGCCAGTCGCCTTGCCAATTCATGTGCTCGACATGGCCGATACCCTGCCAGAGCCGCGCATCGTCCGAAGCCGAACCCAGCACGCGCAGCCGGCACGGCCAGCCTTGCAGCGCGGCAGCGAGTTCGCGTGCACCCTTGCGCGCCAGCGCGCTCGCAGCGAAGACGACGAGTGGAAGGTCGGAATTCTTGCGGGCAATGGACTTGGCTTGAGGCAGCGCCCATTCGAGCTTCTGTTGCACCGCCAGCGGAGCCAGCGCCGCCAGCCGCCGTGCGACTTCGGCATGCGGCGTGACGATGACCGAAGCGCGGGCCAGCGCCATCGACTCGGCACGCACCAGCAAGGAATCGGCGCGGAAGTCGCGCAGGGTGGCGTCATCGGGCCAGCGCCGGGAGGCTTCGTCCAGCCGCAGCTCGATATCGGCCATCGGCAGCGCGCTGGCCAGCACGACGACGCGGCGGCCATCGAGCGCACCAAGGCGCTCCAGATGCGGCAGCAGCGACTGCTCGACCACCAGCTGTGTGTGCTGCGGCTTGAGCCGCGCTGCGAAAGCCTGCGCGAGCCATCGCTGGCCGTCGATCAGGCTGGCTTGCCGCCGTCCCGCCTGCCGTGCCCACAGCCGCTGCCACAGCGCACGGCGCAGGCTGGCGATCCACGGCGCTTGCGGGGCCACGGCCGCCGGCTCGCGATGCCAGCCCGTCGCGGACCGGCGCCAGATGGCGAGGCGCATCGGCACCGGCTGCATGCGCTGCGCGCGCGGATGCGCCTCGCGCAGGTAGCGCGCGAACTCCGGCGTCCATGCGTCGAGCAATGCAACGGTGAGCCCCTGCGGCCCGGCATCGACCTGCGGGCGATGTCGGAAGCAGGCGGTCTGGTCGCAGCTGAGGCAGCCGCGCGCCACCAGCAACGGGGCGCTCGCGTCGTCATTCGCGCGGCGCATCGTGACCGGCACGAACGGCGCGGCCGATGCATCACGGCTGCGGATGCGCAGCACCAGCTCCGACCCGGTCAGCTCCACTTCGAGCCGCCATGCATGCCTGGCACGCACCTTCAGATCGATGTAGTTCCAGAACACGGTCGCATCGACGGCATCCGTGCCCGGCTCGCCGGCCTGCTCGATGCGCGCCGTGTGCCCGTGCCGCTCCACCAGCTCGAAGCCCGCGCGCGACGCCACTGTCGCCAGCGCATTCGACAGCTGGCAGAGCCCGCCAGCCAGCGTCGGCACCACGCAGCCGCCGCGCAGTTCGCGGCCCTGCACGAAGCCGCGCCATGCGCCCGGCCTGCCCAGCTGGCGCCAGAAGCTCAGCACCTCGCCGGCCGGCACTTCGACGGCATCGAAGGCTCGGCGGGCGACGCGCAGGTTCTGCACCTTGCCGGCCACGAGCGGGAATTCGTCCGCGCGGCCGTCGGTCCACAAGTGCGTGCGGTATTGGGCGAGCACGGGCGCGTCGGCCAGTGCTTGGCTGCCGGCGTTCCACCGGCGCGCCGATGGCCGCAGGGTCTCGCGCAGTGCGTGGGCCGTGGCCAGTAGCCGCGAGCGCAGCCAGAAATCGATCGCGTCGATGCGGCGCGGCGGCTGCCAGGCCTGCACGCTCACGCGGAGGGGCCTCGCTTGCGCCATTGCCCGAGGTCGGCCTCGATGCGCTCCTTGATGTCGCCGCTCCAGTTCACGCCGAAGCCGGCCGCGCGCAGCAGCTCGACGATGCGCTGGCCCACCGCCACGGTGTTGGCCTCGCGCTGCTCGATCTCGGGGATGGTGCCGCCGCTGAAAGCCAGGTGCAGCCGGCCGGTGCGCACCGCCCGTTCCAGATCCTGCGCGTGATAGAAGCAGCAGCCTCGGATGCCGGAGTCCATGCGGCCCGCGGCACGCCATTGCTCGCGCACGTCGTCGTGGCCGTCGGCCAGCGTGTTGCCCGCGCGGTGCAGCGCGATGATCTTCTCGCTGCGCAGCTGGGCGAACACGGCTTCGAGCCGGTCGTACTCGGTCTGCTCGGGCCAGCCGGCCTCGGCGGCGCGCTTGGCGGCGCATGCGCTCGCGGCCTCGGCCTTGACCCAGGCGCGGTCCTCATAGGTGATCTCGTCGGGATCGAGGTACTCGTCGGTGATCATCCACTCGACATCGGCATCGGGATAAAAGCCGCTCCACACCAGGTCGTGGATGCGTCCGCGCGTGTCTTCTGGGTCGAGAGTAAGTGCCATGCGTGTTGTGCTGCCGCCTCCGCGGCAACGGGTCATGCTTTCTTTTTTCCTGGCGGAAGCGTGCTGGTATTTTCACCCGGGCGCACCACCATGGCGCAGTAATGCGAAAGCATGATGTCCTGGGCCACCCTTTCGCACCGCACCATCATGAAGGATGCCTCAGGGCAAGGCAATGCGCCTTTAGGCGAAGGCTGCTCGGCCGGACGGCCTGCGCTGCGCGACTGGCTATGCTCTGCGGCTCTTCATGCCCCAGCACCACCCTCCAGCCCCGCAGTTCGACGCGCAGCTGCCCACCGTGTGGACCTCCGCCATGCCGCAGGCCACGGAGCGCGCGCCGAAGCCGGCGGCCGACTGGCTCGCATGGCTGGTCGCGCTCGCGGTGCTGGTCTTCATGGCGGTGTTCGGCCTGCAGGCGATGCGCTGGTCACTGGCCGGCGGCTGGCATTGGCTCTGGATGCTGGTGGGGCTGCCGTTCTTCGGCGTCTTCTCGGTGCTCGCCGTGATGGCCGTCGTCACGCGGCTGCGCGAGCGCCGCCGGGTGCGGGTGGCGCTGGAGAACATGTCGCTGGAGCGCGGGGAAGGCTTCCGCGTCGGCGAGCCGCTGGAGCTGCGCCTGCGCGCGACGGTGCCCGCTGCGCAGGAAGGCGAGCGCACGGTGGCGCCGGAGCGCATCGCCGCGCGCCTGATGCTGCACCGCACCGTCGATTCGGCCGGTGAATGCTGCTGCGAGGCCATCGCTTCGCGCGAGGAAACGCGTGACGGCCGGGTGCTCTACGCCTGCGAACTGCGCGCGAACGTCGGGTCCGATGCCCCACAGTGGTCGGTCGAGCTGCGCGACGCGACTGACGACACCGGCGTGCCCGTCCTTACCGCCGCGCTGCGGCTGCTGCCCGCGCGCTGATCCGGTTGGACGCAAAAAGGCCGGGCCATGCATTCCGCATGGCCCGGCCTTCTGTCTGTCTTCAGCTCTGCAGCGGATTACAGCGGCAGTGCGTCGCCGTGGGCGGCAGCGCGGGCTGCGGCGCGAACCGCGGCGCGATCCACCGAGCTGGCCACGATCGGGGCCACGCCGGACGAAGCGCCTTCGGCGTACGGGTCACCGCTGCGGGCGGCGGCCACGGCTTCGGCGCGAACGGCGGAGCGGCTGGCCGTCGAGACGATCGCTTGGGCCGGGCCGGCGTTGGCACCGGTGGCGTACGGGTTGGCGCTGTGCGCGGCGACCACGGCCTGGCCGGCGACATCGGCGCGGCTGGCGGCCGAGGTCAGCTGATGCACGCCTTCATAGGTTTCGGCGTGGGCAACGCCGGCGGCGGCCAGCAGGGCGAGGGAAACGGCGGAGAGAAGCTTCGAGGCGGTCATTTGGATTGGTCCTTCAATTGGTTCGGTTCTTGTTTCTTGGTCTGGATCAGCTGAAGGGCTGGTCCATGGGAAGAATTGTGCGCCGTTATCTAAGTAAAAACCCTTAGACAATGGAACCACGGTGTTCACACCATGGAAACAATCAACCGCCAGGAAGGCAGATCACCGCCTGTCGTAGAGTCCCCGCATGAGCGACCCGGCCCCCGCCCTTTCACCGATTGCGTCCCCCTGGGGCAGCCCCGAGACCGTGTTCGACGGGCTGGCGGGCGAATGGAGCCTGCAGCGCACCATCGAGGGCCAGGCCACCATGAGCGGCGTTGCCACCTTCACGCCGCTGGAAGCCGCGGGAATGCTGAAGTACCGCGAGGAAGGCCGCATCCGCCTGGCCGACGGCAAGGAGTTCGACGGGCACCGCGAATACATCTTCGAACGCGCTCCAGGCGGCTTCGAGGTGCATTTCGCCGAGACGCCGCCGCGCCTCTTCCATGCCATCGCCATCGTGCACGACGGCGATGCGCTCGCCGGTTCGGCCACGCACCTGTGCACGCCCGACACCTACGACAGCAGCTACCGCTTCCTGCCCGACGGCTCCTTCACCATCCGCCACGTGGTGCAGGGCCCGCGCAAGGACTACCTCTCGGCCACCGTCTTCACGCGCGGCGGCGGGGCCTGAAAAAAGGCTCAGTCGCGGTCCAGCCGCCAGCCCGGCATGCCACGCATCACCGTCTGCACGAGCATCGCGCAGATGCCGCACTTGATGAGGTCGCCCGGAATGAACACCAGCATCGCCAGCGCAGCCTGCGACAGCGACATGTGCGCGATCAGCGAGAGCCCGACGATGCCGAAGGCGTAGACCACGCCGATCCCGCCGACCAGCGCCGAGAGAAACGCCGCCGCCAGCAACGGAAGGCCCGTCGCGCCGCCGATGCGACGCACGGCCAGGCGCATCAGCAGGCCGCAGGCGAAGGCGCCGAACATCCAGCCGAACAGGAAGCCGCCGGCCGGCGCCACGAACACGCTCAAGCCGCCACGGCCGCCGGGCAGCAGCGGCAGGCCCAGCGCCACCGCCAGCAGGAACAGCGCGATGGCCAGGAAGCCCCGGCGCGGCCCGAGCAGGCAACCGGCGAGCATCACGCCCAGCGACTGCAGCGTGATCGGCACGCCGAAGGGCAGGTCGATCTTGGGGATCAGGCCGAACACTGCCATCAGCGCCGCGAACAGCGCGATGTACGCCAGCGAACGGGAGGAAGCGAGGGAGCCTGAAGTGGTGGTCATGGCGATGGCAATCGAGAAGAAGAAAACAAAAAAGGTCAGCGACCCAGCCGCGCGGCCAGCGCATCGGCCACGCGCTCCGCCGTCTGCAGCGTGCGGATGGTCAGCGGCGCCAGCAGCCGCAGCCCGCCGCCATGGCCCGAGCGCGCGCGGTAGGCGTCATCGAGGCGCTGCCACTGCACATAGAAATTTTCGGCGAAGCGCAGCATCAGGCCAAGGCCGAGCGCGATCCGCTCCGTGGGCACGCCCAGGCGCTGCAGCGGATGCAGCACCGCTTCGAGCACCGCCAGCAGGTCCTCGAAGCGCGTGGTCAGCGTGAGCATCAGCGCGAGCGTGGCCGCGCTGGCCAGACGCAGCGCACTCGCCACGCCAAGCAGGGTGGTGCCCATCGCCCAGTGGAAGCCGACGATCAGCCCGCCCGCGATGGCCACGCCGAGCAGCATCCGCACGCGCCGCCATGCCGGCCGCCCGAGCGAGGCAAATGCCAGCAGCACTGCCGCGCAGGCCACCGCCAGATAGGCAGGCCGCTCGACCAGCACCAGCAGCGTTCCGCACACCGAAAGCACCGCGAGCTTCACCCAGGCCGCGATCGCATGCAGCCAGGTCGGCTGTTCCGAGTAGAGGCTACGCATCGCGACGGCCCCGCTCCAGCGCCGCACGCTGGCGCACGTTCTCCGCATAGGCCTCGCAGATCTCGCGGCCCGGTCCGTCGGCGAGCACCTTGCCCTGTTCCAGCCACAGCACGCGCTCGAAGTCGTAGACATGCTCCAGCAGGTGCGTGGACACGAGGATCTGGTGGTCACTCTCTTCCAGCTGTGCGGCCAGGCGCGCCTGGCTCAGCAGGTCGAGGCTGGCGAAGGGCTCGTCGAGCAGCAGCGTGGCGGGCTCGCTGATCTGCAATGCCAGCAGGCACACCTGCTGGCGCTGGCCCTGGCTCAGCTCGCTCACCGCGCGCCCGGCCCAGGCTTCGAGCCCGCGCCGCGCGAGGAAATCGCGCGCCTGCCGGCGTGCCGCCTGACGCGTCTCGCCGCGCGCCGTGAGGCTGAAGGCCAGCTCCTCGGCCACGGTCGGAAAAATGATCTGGTCGTCGGGGTTCTGGAACATCAGCCCAACGTGCTTCGCGAGTTGGCCGCGGTCGGCCTGCGTGTCGCAGCCGTGCACCACCACTCGCCCCCGCTCGGGCTGGTCGAGCCCGCTGATGAGACGGAACAGGCTGCTCTTGCCCGCGCCGTTGTCACCGACAAGGCCGATGCGCGCCTCCTGAAGGCTGAGCGTCAGCCCCTCGAACACCTGGTGACTGCCGCGCACCAGCGTCACCGCATCGAGGCGGATGCTGTGCGAAGAAGCGGTTTCGGACGGGCTGGGCTGCGGCAAGGGGCGCCCACTGTACCCGAAGCCGCCCTGGCGGCACGGGGCTCAGGCCGCAGCGGGAAAGAGCGCGTTGAGCTCGCCGACCGACAGCATCCCTTCGCCCATCGTGCCGAAGCGGCCCTGCCCGAAGGCCTCGGCGGCGATGCGGCTCACCAGCCCCAGCGCCGACTGCAGCGGCCCGCAGCCAAGGCTGATGCGCCGCGCGCCGGCCTTCGCGAAGGCATCGGCCGACGGCGCATCCGCATAGCCCGCGTACACGTTCAGCGGCAGGCCCAGCGCGCCCGACAGCCGCGCGATCTCGTCAGGGTCGGACATGCCCGGCACGAAGATGCCGTCCGCGCCCGCAGCCGCGTACAGCTTCGCCCGGCGCAGCGCCTCCTCGAAGCGCGCGACAGGGTCGTCCCATGGCACGAAGTACACGTCGGTGCGCGCATTGACGAAGAAACGCGCATCCAGCTCGCGGACGGCGGCGATGCGCTCGCTGAGCACCTCGGGCGGCGCCAGCTCACGCGTGCCGGGCCGGGCGCCGTCCTCGATGTTGATGCCGGCCGCGCCCATGCCGATCAGTTCGGCCACAACTTCGCGCACCGCCTGCGCGCTGTCGCCGAAGCCGCTCTCGATGTCCACGCTCACCGGCACGCCCGCCACGCGGCAGATGCGCGCGCAGGCCGCGAGCAGTTCGCCAACCGGCATGCGCTCGCCGTCCGCGTAGCCCAGCGACCAGGCCATGCCCGCGCTGGTGGTGCCGATGGCCTTGGCCCCGGCGCGCTCCACGACTCGGGCGCTGACGGCGTCCCATGCGTTGACGAGCACCAGCGGCGCGGGGCCCTCGTGCAATTGGTGGAATGTCTCTGTTTTCTGCTGTGTGTCGCTGGCTCGCATGGTCATCCGTTCGGCAAGTTGATTGAGGAATGACTGCAGCTTAGGAACGGCGCGCCGCGCCGGCTTGGAAAAAACTGCTATTTCATTTCACGCCGTAGCCCACGTAGAACGCCGGCCACGCCCATCCGCACCGACAGCCTGCTCGCGAGCTACCGCGCGATCCTCAACGGCGCGGGCATCGGCGCGGCGGCGCCGTGGATGTGCCACGAGGACATGCAGGCCGGCCGCCTGAAGCGCGTGCTGCCCAACTGGTGGCTGGAGCCCATCGGCGTGCACGTCGCGCTGCCGCCGGGGCTGTACCGGCCGGCGCGTGTCACGGCCTTCGTCGAGGCGCTGCGGCGGCGCATGCATGCACTGCCGGGGTTCCGGCCTGCGGACTGAGCCGCTGCTATCGCATCAGCGCGACCACCGGATAGCGCCGCCACCCTGCCTCCGCATGGCGCCGCCCGTGCGTGAAGATGAAGCCCAGCACCGCCTTCGGGTCGGACAGCAGGGCGGGGTTCCCGGCCTTCCACTGCTCGAAGCGCTGCCTTAGCCCGGGCTCTTCCTCCAGCATGCGCGACGCCGTGTCTTCGAAGACGTAGTCCGAGAAGTTCTCCTTCTTCTCCAGCACGCTGTTGAAGAAGCCCCAGCGGAAGAAGCTGTCGTGCGCCAGCGGCTCCAGCGTCTCGACCACGTAGCGGGCGCGCGGCTGGTCCAGCGAAACGAGAACGTCGCCCGCGCGCGCCTGGAAGGGCTCGGTGCCTTCGGACAGCAGCACCTCGTCGTGGAACATGTGGCCTTCGTAGGCACCGGGGCGCGAAGTCACATCGCGGATGCGGTACACGCGCGCCGCGTCGAAGAGCTGGTCTTGCGCGAGCCGCTTCAGCTCGACGCCGTTCCACTCCAGCCGCTCTATCGCCTCGCGCCATGCCTGCGGCACGAGGTAGGCGCGGGGCGCGGCGACCGACGCCTCCTCGATGCAGCGGTCGAAATGGACGATGTCCTTTTCCCACGGCTGGCTGCGGTCGTAGGCCAGGCGCTCGTAGCTGCCCAGCAGGCTGGGCGTGCGCACTGCACGGTAACCCTTGAAGCGCAGGCTGGCGGGACGGCTGCGGTCGTTGCGCCATGTCAGCGGCCAGCGCGCCTGCCGTGCGGCTTCGGCCTTCGCTTCGCGGCGCAGCTCCTGGATGCGCGCCGCGTTCGCGATGCTGAACTCCAGCACCGTCTCGACCAGCGCCCGCATCGAGGCCACGCGGTCGGCGAAGGGCTTGAGCATGTGCGTCTCGGGCATGAAGCCGATGGTGTGGTGCAGCGCGGCGTAGCCGGTGGAAAAGCGCGGTGTGTCGAGGAAGTCCTCGATGCCGTCGTCGGGCGTTTCGGCCAGCAGGTTCATGTACGGGCAGGTGGGCCAGCCGCGCCGCTCCATGCCGGCGTAGACCGCGGGCAGCATGTTCTCGCGCAGGTAGGCGCCGAGCCCGCCGCCGAGCTTGTCGGGCTGGGTCGGGATCAGCGTCATGGTGTAGCTGTAGTCCGCGCCGTTGGAGGTGTGGGTGTCGACCATCACGTCCGGGTCCCAGGCGGTGAAGAAGCGGTTGAACACCTGCGCCGCGAGGCTGTCGCACTTGATGAAGTCGCGGTTCAGGTCCAGGTGCCGGCCGTTGCCTCGGAAGCCGAAGGATTCGGGCCCGAGCTGGTTGACGCGCGAAGTGCTCTGCCGGTCGATGCAGCCGTCCACGTTGTAGACCGGGATGAAGAGGAACACCGTGCTGCCCAGCGCCGCCAGCCGGTCGGGCTGCGTGCAGAAGTCGCGCACCAGCGCCATGCAGGTGTCGATGCCCTCCGGCTCGCCGGGATGGATGCCGTTGTTGTTGAAAAACACCGGCCGGCCCTGCCGCTTGAGCGTCTCGCGGTCGAACACGCCATCGGCGGTGACCACGCCTGCGTGGATCGGAACGCCGGTGTCCGAGATACCGATCTCGCCCCAGCGCAGCACGCCGGGAAAATCCCTGGCCAGCCGCTCGTAGAAGGCGATGCATTCGGCCCAGGTGGCGGTCTGGTTGCCGTTGCCCGCCTCGAAGGGTGTGACGCGGGAGGTGTCTTGTGGAGCGCTCATGGGAACAAGGCTACAGTAGTCGCCCCAATCGGTCATCCGGCCCTTCTCCCTGCGGGCAGCCGAGCGGCCTGAACGAGGCCGCAGGCGACAGACAACACACAAACACAAGTTCAATCATTCAAGGAAACGCACATGGGCGCCCAATGGAAAGCCAAGCACAAGGACATCGCGGCCAACGCCAAGGGCCGGCTGTTCGGCAAGCTCGTCAAGGAAATCCTGGTGGCCGCGCGCGGCGGCGCCGACCCGGCCTCCAACGCGCGACTGCGGCTGGTGGTGGAGCAGGCCCGCAAGGTCTCGATGCCCAAGGACACGCTCGACCGCGCCATCAAGAAAGGCGCCGGCCTGACGGGCGAGTCCGTCCACTACGAGCATGTCATCTATGAAGGCTTCGCGCCGCACCGCGTGGCTGTGATGGTCGAATGCCTCACCGACAACGTGAACCGCACCGCGCCTGAAATGCGGGTGCTGTTCCGCAAGGGCCAGCTCGGTACCTCGGGCTCGGTGTCGTGGGACTTCGACCACGTCGGCATGATCGAGGCCGAACCCGCGAGGCCCGACGCCGACCCCGAAGTGGCCGCCATCGAAGCCGGCGCGCAGGACTTCGAACCGGCCGGCGAGGAGCACCCCGCCGTCTTCCTCACCGACCCCACCGACCTCGACCTCGTGAGCCGCGCCCTGCCCGCGCAAGGCTTCACCGTGCTGTCGGCCAAGCTGGGCTACAAGCCCAAGAACCCCGTCGATCCGGCGAGCCTGAGCGCCGAAGCGCTGGAGGAAGTCGAAACCTTCCTCGCGGCCATCGACGCAAACGACGACGTGCAGAACGTGTACGTGGGGCTGGCGGGCTGAGCCCCATGCCGCACATGCTTTCCGGCAGGTGCCTGTGCGGCGCCGTTCACTACGCGGTGGCGGACGAATTCATCTATTCGCTCAACTGCCACTGCGCCGACTGCCGGCGCGCGACCGGCTCGGCCTTCAAGCCCTTCGCGGGCATCGAGCGAAGCAAGTTCGCCATCACGCAGGGCGGAGACGGCATCACGGTCTACGGCGAGCCCGACGCGGGCGACCTGCACTGCGCGAAATGCGGTTCGCTGCTGTGCTCGGTGGTGCGCGACGGGCAGTATGTGCACGTCACGCTGGGCACGCTGGTCGACGCGCCTTCCATCCGCCCGGGCGCGCACATCTTCGTGGGCTCCAAGGCGCCGTGGTTCACCATCACCGACGACCTGCCGCAGCACCAGGGCCACGCCGGCGAAAGCTGAGCGCGGCGAGAGGATGCCGGCCGGGCTTCAGCCGGCGGTTCGCGGCTGGCGGGCGCGGAATTCTCCCGGTGTCATTCCCTCGATCCGACGGAAGTGCCGGTTGAAGTTCGAGACGTTGTTGAAACCCACCTCGTAGCAGATGCTGCTCACATGCTGGCGCGTCGTTGCCAGCAGCCGGCAGGCCCTGGCCACGCGCAGGCCGATCACGAAGTCGGTGAAGGTCTGCCCGGTGGTGCGGCGGAAGCTGCGCGAGAAGGCGTTCTCGCGCATGCCCACGACCGCGCCCACCTCGGCCAGCGACATGTCTTCGGCGTAGTTGTCGCGGATGTGGTCGATCGCCTTGTGCATGCGCAGCGCGCGGGCATCTTCGCCCAGGCCTTCGCCGGCCAGGGCAACGCCGGAGAGCACGCGGTAGTCGCTCCACTGCGCGAGTTCGTTCAGCAGCGCGGCGAATTCGGCGAAGCGCGCGAGCCCGCTCGACGCCTCGATGCGGTGCAGGCGCGCGATCGTGCCGGCTTCCAGGCCGACGAACCGCACGCCCAACCGCGCCCGGGCCAGCAGCGGCCCGGCATCGGCGAGCTCCGGGAAGAGCGCCATGCCGCGCTTGAGCGGCTCGTCGCCGAAGCGCAGCACCAATCCGTCCGAGGTGCCACCGGCCGGCAGCGCGCGATGCTCGAACGCGAGGCTGCGCGGCAGCCGTGGACCAAGCAGCACGACGGTGCCGGGTGCGAAGCTGTGCACCTCTTCGTCCCCGCCGCTGCCGATGCGCAGGCGTGCGGGCGCGGCGCCGATCAGGTGCAGCTCGTGGTCGTGCATGCAGCGCGTTGCGCTCGCGTGGGACGCGGGCCCGGAGGCCGGCTCGCACCGGACCGTGGCGCAGATGTCGCCCGTTTCCCCGGCGCGGGCCGGCGCGGGGGACGCCGGCTTGCGCCATGCGCTCGCCTCGATGCCGCGCGAGCCATGCCGCCGCACTGGCGACGAGGGCCGCGCGGCTTTCGCACGCGGATGCGGATGCGGATACGCATGGGGAACGGAAGCGGGTGTCATCGTGTTCGGCAAGACCGGTTTTCCTTCAGCAAATCTCCGATGGACAACGACGACCGGCAGGCCGTCAGCTTCGCCGCTGCGGCGGTGGTACCGCCGTCTGCTGCTGGAACGCGGCAAGCAGCCTGTATTCCTCGCCGAGCTTGCGTGGCAGCGAGAGGTACACCGGCAGCAACTGCCGGTAGAGCGCGGCGTTCTTGGCATTGGGCGTGTGGCGATGTGTGGCGCCGACCATGCCCGCGACCGCGTCGAGCGAGTCGACATGGCCCAGCGCGTAGAGCCCGAGCACCGCGGCGCCGAGGCACGAGCTCTCGAAGCTCTCGGGCACGACCACCTCGCGCTCGAACACGTCGGCCATCATCTGGCGCCACATGCCCGAGCGCGCGAAGCCGCCGGTGGCCTTGATGCGAGCACTGCGCCCGGCGATGGATTCGACCGCCGGCAGGATGCTGTGCAGGTTGAAGATCACGCCCTCGAGCACCGCGCGGATCATGTGCTCCTTGCGATGGTGGATGCCCAGCCCGAAGAAGGAGCCGCGCAGGTCGGCGTTCCAGTAAGGGGCGCGCTCGCCGGTGAGGAAGGGATGGAACACCAGCCCTTCCGAGCCGGCCGAAACCCGCTCGGCGATGCGCGTGAGCACCTCGTAGGTGTCGATGCCCAGGCGCTTGGCGGTCTCGGCCTCGGCCGAGGCGAACTCGTCGCGCACCCAGCGCAGGATGATGCCGCCGTTGTTCACCGGACCGCCCACCACCCAGCGCCGCTCGGCGAGCGCGTAGCAGAAAGTGCGGCCCTCGGGGTCGGTCATGGGGTGGTCGACCACGGTGCGCATCGCGCCGCTGGTGCCGATGGTCACGGCCACCTCGCCGGGAGCCATTGCGTTCACGCCGAGGTTGGAGAGCACGCCGTCGTTCGCGCCGATGACGAAGGGCGTGTCGCGCGCCAGGCCCAGCCGCGCGGCCACGTCGGGGGCGAGACCCTCGACGTGCCAGGTGGTCGGCACAGGGCGCGAGAGCTGTTCGGCGCGCACGCCGGCAAGCGCGAGCGCGGCTTCGTCCCAGTCGAGCCGCTCGATGTCGAAGAGCCCGGTGGCGGAGGCGATCGAATGGTCGACCTGCCACTGGCCGAAGAGCCGGAAGAACACGTACTCCTTGATGCCGACGAAGCGCGCGGCACGCGCGAACAGGTCGGCGCGCTCATGGCGCAGCCACACCAGCTTGGCGAGCGGCGACATCGGATGGATCGGGGTGCCCGTGCGGCGGTAGATCGCGAGGCCGTCCCATTCGTCGCGGATTCGCACGGCCCACGCCGACGCCCGGTGGTCGGCCCAGGTGATGCTGTGCGTCAGCGGCGCGCCCGCGTCGTCGACCAGGATCAGGCTGTGCATCGCCGCGCTGAAGGACACCGCGAGCACGTCGGCGGGCGCGGCCTTGCTCTGCTTCACGCAGCTGGCGATGACCGAGAGCACGGCCTCGAAGATCTGCCCCGGGTCCTGCTCGGCGGCCCCGGCTTCGGGCTGCAGCAGCGGATATTCGACCGTGTCGTGCGCCAGCACGCGACCGGCGGGTGTGAAGGCAACGGCCTTCGTGCTGGTGGTTCCGATGTCGACGCCGATGACGATGCGGCCCATGTCTTTTCTCCTCAGACGACCATGTTCAGCAGCATGATGAAGACGATGGCCACGACCGAGATCAGCGTTTCCATCACTGTCCAGGTCTTGAAGGTCTCGGCCACGGTCATGTTGAAGTACTGCTTCACCAGCCAGAAGCCCGCGTCGTTGACGTGCGAGAGGATCAGCGATCCCGCGCCGGTGGCCAGCACCAGCAGCTCGCGGTTCACGCCCGGCACCATGGTCGCCAGCGGCGCGACGATGCCCGCGCCGGTGATGGTGGCGACCGTGGCCGAGCCGGTGGCGATGCGGATCAGCCCCGCCACCAGCCAGGCCAGCAGGATCGGCGAGACCTGCGCATGCAGCGCCATCTGCCCGATCGCGTTGCCCACGCCGCTGGCCACCAGCATCTGCTTGAAGCCGCCGCCCGCGCCGATGATCAGCACGATGGCCGCGGTGGGCGCGAGGCTGTCGTCGACGAACTTCATGATCTGCTTCGAGGTGAAGCCGCGCGCGGTGCCGAAGGTGTAGAGCGACAGCAGCAGCGCCGCCAGCAGCGCGGTGATCGGGTGGCCGATGAAGTCCATCCACTGGCGCACGATGTTCTTCTCGTCCAGCGCCACGTCGGCGAAGGTCTTCAGCAGCATCAGCGCCACCGGCAGCAGCACGGTGACGAGCGTGATGCCGAAGCCGGGCAGCTCGCGCGCCTCGGGCTCGCGCGCCAGCTGCTCCATCAGCTCGGGCGAGGCCTCGCCCGGCACGTACTTCGAGATGAACTTGCCGAAGATCGGGCCCGCGATCATCGCGGTGGGCAGGCCGACGATCAGGCCGTAGAAGATGGTCTTGCCGATGTCGGCGTTGAACACGCCGATGGCCAGCAGCGGCCCCGGATGCGGCGGCACCAGGCCGTGCACCACCGACAGGCCCGCAAGCAGCGGGATGCCGATGCGGATGAGCGACACGCCGGTGCGCCGCGCCACGATGAACACCAGCGGGATCAGCAGCACGAAGCCGATCTCGAAGAACAGCGGGATGCCGACCAGGAAGGCCGCGAACATCATCGCCCAGTGCACGCGCTCGCGGCCGAAGGCGTCGATCAGCGTGCGCGCGATGCGGTCGGCGCCGCCGGACTCCGCCATCATCTTGCCGAGCATGGTGCCCAGGCCGAGCACGATGCCCACGAAGCCCAGCACGCCGCCGAAGCCGTCCTGGAAGGACTTCATCACCTTGTCCACCGGCATGCCGGAGGTCAGGCCCAGGAAGCCCGCGGCCAGCGTCAGCGCGATGAAGGGGTGCACGCGCCAGCGCGTGATCAGAAGGATCAGCCCGAGGATCGCCACCAGGGCGTCGACGAGCAGGAAGATCTCTTGGCTCATTCCGAACATGGGTTGTCTCCTGAATCCGGGCCTTTGCGAAAAACAAGGCAAGGCGGTGGCCCGGTGGGCTGGACAGCTTTGGGATAGCGCTATCCTGCGCGATTCAAAAAAAGCCCGCTCTGGTGGGCGCTCGGGTTTTTCCGAATCGGCCAGGGGCTGGGATAGCGCTATCCTAGGACAGCGCTATCCAAATCCGGATTGGTATTAACCCTGAGACACGCCCGACCATGGCCGACACCCCCGACCGCCCGCGCTCCCGCTCTTCCAGCCAGGTCACCCTCGACGACGTGGCACGCGCCTGCGGGGTGAGTCCGATCACCGTGTCGCGGGCGCTGCGCGGCGCGCGCAACGTCGCGCCGGAGCTGCAGGCCCGCGTGCAGGCGGCAGTCGACCAGCTCGGCTACGTGCCCAACGTGGCGGCGCGCGCGCTGGCCTCGGCGCGCAGTTCCCACGTGGCGGTGCTGATTCCTTCGCTGACCAACCAGCTCTTCGTGGAGCTGCTCGAAGCGGTGCAGGACGCGCTGTCGCCGCACGGCTTCCAGTCGCTCATCGGCGTGACGCACTACGACCCGGCACAGGAAGAGGCGCTGCTGCGCAGCTACCTCTCGCAGCGGCCGGCGGGCGTGCTGCTGTCGGGCTTCGACCGCAGCGCGGCCGCCGCGCGGATGCTCGCGCAGAGCAAGGCGCCCTGCGTGTACCTGATGGAAACCTCCGACGCGCCCGGCGTGCACAGCGTGGGGTTCTCGCAGCAGGATGCGGGCCGCGCCATCGTCGAGCACCTGCTGCAGGGCGGCCGCCGGCGCATCGCGTACGCCGCCGGCCAGCTCGATCCGCGCGTGATGCTGCGCCTGGAAGGCTATCGCGAGGCGCTGCGCGCGGCGGGCTGCCACGACCCGGCACTCGAACTGCTGGTGCCGGGGCCGACTTCCATGGCGCTGGGCGGCCGCCAGTTCGAGGACCTGCTGGCACGCCACCCGGACGTGGACGCCATCTTCTATTGCAACGACGACCTCGCCCAGGGCGGGCTGCTCGCCGCGCTGCGCACCGGTGTCGAAGTGCCAGGGCGCGTGGCGATCGCAGGCTTCAACGATCTTGGCGGCAGCGACCAGATGCTGCCGCCGCTGACCACCGTGCGCACCCCGCGCCGCGAGATCGGCGAGCGCGCGGCCGCGATGCTGCTGGCGCTGATGCGCGGGGAGACGGTGGCCGAGCGGACGATGGACCTGGGCTTCGAGCTGGTCGTGCGCCAGAGCAGCTGAGGCAGCCAGAGGCGCACCCAGGAATGCCAGTGCCGGTCAGTCCGCCGGCTTCGTGGCGAACTCAGGCGCCTTCCACGTGCGCATCCACATGCACGAGCTCGACGATGGCCTGCATCAGCGTGGCCGCGCTGACCGGCTTGAACAGCACGGGCACGCCACACTCGCGCACGCGCTGCAGACGCTCCGGCGCGGTCTCGCCGGTGACCAGCAGCAGGGGCGCATCGAGCCGGAAGCGCTCGCGCAGCCGCAGCCCGACCTGCAGCCCGTCGGCGCCCTCGCCCAGGCGGTAGTCGCACATCAGCAATGCCACGGGGTTCACATCCGCATCGGGCTGCATGAGCACTTCCACCGCCTCGGCCTCGTCGGCCACCGCCACCACGTCGATGCCGTAGGCGCGCATGAGCTCGGTCATCGCCTCGCGGATGTCTTCCTCGTCGTCGATCAGCAGCACGCGCCCGCCGAGCTCCGGCACCTGGAAGAAGTGGCGCACGGGCGATTCGAGCTCCTGCAGCGGAAGGCTGTCCTGCGATGCCTCCGAGGGCTCGGCCAGCGGCACCGTGAGACGGAAGCGCGAGCCGCGTCCGGGGCGCGAGCGCAGCTCGACCTGGTGATCGAGCAGGCGGCCGAGGCGGCGCACGATCGACAGGCCGATGCCCAGGCCGCGCGAGCGATCGCGCCCCGGGTTGTTCACCTGGTAGAACTCTTCGAAGATCCGTTCCGCCTGTTCGGCGGCGATGCCGATGCCGGTGTCGCGCACCTCGATCCAAACCTGCTCTGCGCGCCTGCGCGCAACCACCGTCACGCCGCCCTGGCGGGTGTACTTCAGCGCGTTGTCGACGAGGTTGGAGAGCATTCGGTACAGCAGCTGCGGGTCGCTGCGCACCCACAGGCCGCTGGCGCGCACGCGCAGCTGCAGCCGCTTGCGTTCGGCCTGCACGGAGAAGGTGTTGTGCAGCGGCAGCAGCAGCTCGTCGAGCGCCAGCGCGTGCGGCACGGGCTGCACCACGCCGGCGTCCAGGCGGGAGATGTCGAGCATGGTGTCCAGCGAGGCGCCCAGCGCATTCACCGCGCGCATCAGCCGCTCGACGTTCCTCACCTCGGGCCGGTGGCGCAGCGTGTTGCCCAAAGCGGCGCCGAAGAGCGCGATGGCATGCATGGGCTGGCGCAGGTCGTGGCTGGCCGCAGCCAGGAAGTGGGTCTTCTCGGCGCTGGCGCGCTCGGTGGCGGCGATCTGCTCGCGCAGCTGGGCCGCGAGCGCTTCGTTCTCGAACTGCAGGATCAGCGTGGCCGTGAGCCGCTTGTTCTGCTTGACGCCCTCGCTCAGCGTCAGCACCAGGTTGACGAAGGCGAAGCCGGCCAAAAACCAGTTGAGCGCGCCACCGTACCAGGCCAGCGAGATGATGAGCCCGCTCATCATCGGAATGCCGTAGCCGAACATCGCGGGGCGCAGCGGCCAGCGGGCCTGCACGGCGCGGGTCCAGCTGCCCATGATGACCACCGTGACGAAGGTGGTCAGCATCGAATCCTGGATGCTCACGAGGAAGAGGCTGCTGGGCGCGGTCACGGTGCTGACGGCGGTGACGATGCGCGTGTACTTCCTCGCCCATGCCGGCGTTTCCGACAGAGGCGCCTGCGGCGTCCAGCGCGGCGTGACGATGGCGTAGAGGTCCACCAGCACGATAGCGGTGATCAGCGCCACGATCAGCAGCCTGAAGGCCGCATCGACGAAGAAGTAGCCGAAACACCCGATGCCGATGGCGAAGCCCATGTGCGCGACGATGGCCGTGGTGTGGCCCGCGTACAGCGAGGCGACGTGCTCGCGCAGCACCCGGAGTTCGAGCGCGGCGTCGACGGGCAGCCGCCCTGTGGCCGGATCGGTTTTCTTCTTCATTTCCCTTGTCTCCCTTCGGGGTCTTCATGGAGCCCCGTTGCCTGCCGCGGCAGGGCTCGGCTCAGCGCAGGCTGCTGATCAACTGCGCGCGTGAGCGCATGCCGAACTGCAGCAGGATGCCCGCGACATAGTTCTTGACCGTGCCCTCGCTGATCTCGGCCAGCAGGGCGATCTCGTGGTTGCTCTTTCCCTCCAGCAGCCAGTTGAGCATCTGCAGCTGCCGCTTCGTGAGCTTGTGCCGTGCGTTGCTGGACGATGGCGCCACGGGGTCGGCCGGCGCGGGCATGGCGGGGGGCTGGTAGTTCACCGCGTCGCCGCCCAGCAGGCCGCAGGCGCGGATGAAGCTCACGACTTCGCGCAGCGTGGCGGACTTCGGCAGGTACGCGAAGGCGCCCAGGGTCATCGCCCCCTGCGCGAGCGTGTCCTGTGCAAGCGAGGTGGTGCCGGTGCCCGAGAGCACCACGATGCGCGCCGCGGGATAGCGCGAGCGGAATTCCATGAGGCCGCTCAGGCCCTGCGTGTCGGGCAGGGCCAGGTCGAGCAGCACCAGCTCGACCGCGTCCTGGTTGTCTTCGTAGACGGCGATCGCTTCCGCGAGACTGCCGGCCTCGAGCACCTCGATGGGTGTCGCCGACACGTTGGCCTCCAGCAGCGCGCACACGCCCATGCGCACGAGGTCGTGATCGTCCACGACCAGGATGGCGCGTGGCCTTGCGGGGTTTTGCGGTGTCTCCTGCGTCGGGGATGCGGGCCTGCCGGTCTCTGTCATCCCCGGATGCTATGGGCCGCCTGCGGGGCACCGTAAGTGCCCAAAGTCATGGCCGCGCCCGGCAGGCTCAGAGCGGCTCCAGCCCCACCCTCTTCATCATGGCCTCGGTGAATACCATCTCTTTAGTGAAGCCGGTGGTGTAGGTCGAACCGTCCTGCATATCGACCCTGCCGCCCTGCTCCTGCAGCGCCGCGACCACCCTGGGCTGCGCCAGCGCCTTCTCGAAGGCCGAGCGGATGCGCTGCACGACGGCATCGGGCGTGCTCGCCGGAACAGAGATGCCGCCCCACGAGGTGAGCTCCACCCCCTTCACATCCAGCTCCGCCAGCGTGGGCACCTGCGGCAGCACGGGGTTGCGCTTCGCACCCGCCACAGCCAGCGCGCGCAGCTTGCCGGCAAGGATCTGCGGATAGGCCACGCTGAAGATCGGCATGCCGAACACGACCTGATCGCCCAGCACCGCGTTGACCAGCTCCGATGCGCCCTTGTAAGGTGCATGCAGCGCGGTGACGTTCTCGGCCGAGAGCAGCATCTCCACGCCCAGGTGCGAAGGCGTGCCCACGCCGCCAGAGGCATAGGCCAGCTGCCCGGGGCGCGCCTTGGCCTTTGCCACGAGGTCGGCCAGGCTGCGGATGTCGGAGCTGGCGTTCACCACCAGCACCACGTCGGAGCTGGCCAGCCGCATCACATGGCGGAAGTCCTTCAGCGCGTCGTAGCCCGGGTTGCGGTACATGCGCATGTTGGCGGCCATGGGCGCTGCCGAGTAGATCCAGGTGTAGCCGTCCGCCGGCGCCTTGGCGACGATGCGCGCGCCGATGTTGCCGGCCGCGCCGGCCTTGTTCTCGATCACCACCGGCTGGCCGATGACCGGCGCCACGGCCTCCGCGAGGATGCGCGCGGTGATGTCGGGGCCGGTGCCGGCCAGGTAGGGCAGCACCCACTTGATGGGACGCCCGGGGTAGGCCTCCTCGGCTCGCGCGAGGCCTGTGCCAAGGGGCAGCAGCAAGGCGGCCAAGGCTTGCCCCAGCACCTTGCGGCGATGCGGATCGGTCATTGTCTTGTCTCCTGTCTCTTGTCTCTTTGTCTGCTTCTTTGCTTCGGAACGCGGAAGGCGCTCTCAACCCGCCTCGGATGCCAGCAGTTCCTTGGCGATGGTGTTGCGCTGGATCTCGCTGGTGCCGGTGAGCACGCGGTACATGCGCAGCAGCCGGAAGAGGAACTCCACGCGGCGGCCCTGCACGATGCCTTCGCCGCCGTGGATCTGCACCGCGCGGTCGGCCACGCGGAAGGCGGTCTCGGAGCAGAACAGCTTGGCCATCGAGGCCTCGGCGCGTGCGTCCGAGCCGGCGTCGATCTGGCGCGCGGTGTTGATCATCAGCGCGCGCGCCGCCGCCAGTTCGGTCGCCATGTCGGCCAGCATGTGCTGGATGGCCTGGAACTGTCCGATGGCGCGGCCGAACTGCCTGCGCTGCAGCGCGTAGTCGCGCGCATCGCGCAGCGCCACCTGCGCCAGCCCCACCATCGCCGGGCAGTGCAGCAGCCGGTTGACGGTGATGCGGCCCAGCGCCAGCGCCAGGCCCCGGCCCTGCTCGCCGATCAGGTTGGCGGCCGGCACGCGGGCGTTCTCGAACACGATGTTGCCCGTGCCCGACTGCCCGGCCATGGTCTTGTAGCCCGACTCCACGCGCACGCCCGGCGCCTTCAGGTCGACGAAGAAGGCCGACACCTCGCGCTGCGCCGGATCGGCGGCGGTGGAAGCCACCAGCACAGCGAAGTCGGCAAAAGGCGCGCCGGAGATGAAGCGCTTGCGGCCGTTGACGATGTAATCGTCGCCGTCGCGCACCGCGTGGGTCTGCACGGCGCCAGCGTCGGAGCCGGCCTGCTCTTCGGTCAGCGCGAAGCAGATGGCCTTCTCGGCCTCGGCCACCGGCACGATGAAGTTCCGCATCTGCCACGGCGTCGCGAAGCGCGCGAGCGCGCCCACGCGCGGCGGGCCGCTCAGCTCGCCGAACACATGCGGCGCGAAGGGCGAGCCGGTGGCGTAGATCGCTTCCTTGATGAGCGCGTGGTCGAGCACCGACAGGCCCATGCCGCCCATCTTCTCGGGCAGCGTCATGCCGTAGAAGCCGAGTTCGCGCGAACGCTTCCACACGCGCTGCAGCAGCTCGCGGGGTGCGCCGCGCTCGCTGTCGACGTCGTGCTCGCGCGCGAGGTCGGCCAGCTCGCCGTCGAGAAAAGCCTGCACGCGCCCGATGACCTCGGCTGCGCGCTCCGAGCCCTCGAAGGGGCCCGCGAAGATCGGTGCCATGTGGGTGGTGGGTGTGGTCGTGGTCGCATCCATCTCAGTTCACCATCCTCTCCTGGCCTGCCCAGTACGGCGCCTGCACGGCCTTGCGCATCACCTTGCCGTTGGGGTTCTTCGGCAGCGCAGCCACGAACTCGATGTGGCGCGGGCGCTTGAATCCCGCCAGCCGCTCGCCGCAGAAGGCGTCGATGGCCGTGCCTTCCGCCGCGCGGCCGGGCTTGAGCACCACGTGCGCCGCCACCGACTCGCCCCACTTGTCGTCGGGAATCCCGAACACGCAGGCTTCCTGCACCGCGTCGTGCTGGAACAGCACCGCCTCGACCTCGGAGGGATAGACGTTGAAGCCGCCGCTGATGACCATGTCCTTCTTGCGGTCGACGATGTAGACGTAGCCCTCCTCGTCCATGCGCGCGAGGTCGCCCGTGTGGTAGCGGCCGTTCTTCAGCACCTCGGCCGTGAGCTCTGGCGCGCGCCAGTAGCCGGCGAAGATGTCCTCGCCGCCGACCACGATCTCGCCGATCTCGCCGGTGGCCACGGGCTGGCCCTCGTCGTCGAGGATGCGGACATCGCATTCGAGCAATGGACGCCCGCACGAAGCCAGGCGCTCGGGCCGCGCCGCGCGGGCATGGAGGTGGTCGTGCGTGGTCAGCGCGCACACGCCCGAGGTGGTCTCGCCCGCGCCGTAGCCCTGCGAGAGCACGGGGCCGAACACGTCCATGGCCTTGAGGATGCGCGCGGGCGCCATCGGCGCTGCGCCATAGCCCAGGCGCTGCAGGTCGGGCAGCGGGCGGTACTGTCCTTCGAGCTCGCCCAGCAGCATGTTGATCATGGTCGGGACCATGAAGGTGTGCGTCACGCGGTCGGCGCGCATGTCGGCGATGAAGCGCGCCGGCTCGAAGCCCGAGAACAGGCGGATCGTCACGCCGCTGCACAGCGCCGGCACGATCTGCATGCCCGAGGCGTGCGTGACCGGCCCCACCAGGCCGAGGATGTGCCCTTCGTGCATGCCCTCGGAGCGGATCAGGAACTTGCGCAGCTGCGCGAGCCGGTTGCCGAAAGTCTGCATCGCGGCCTTCAGCACGCCCGATGAGCCCGAGGTGTAGTGCAGCACCGCGAGCTCGTCGGCATGCACCTCCACCGGCGTGAAGGCGTCGCTGGCGCGGGCCAGCGCGGTCTCGTAGCCGGTGGCGGCGTCGCCGTCGAGCAGCAGCAGGCGGGGCATCTCGCCGCGGATGTGCGCGCGGAAGCTCTCGGCGCGCTCGCGGGTGGTGACGATGATTGCGGCCTCGCTGTTGGCGGCGATCTCGCCCACCTCGCTCGGCGAGAGGCGCGAGTTGAACGGCGCCTTCACCAGGCCGGCCTTGTAGCAGGCGAGCTCGATCTCGACGATCTCTGCGCAGTTGGCCAGGTAGATGCCCACGCGGTCGCCGCGCGACAGGCCGAGGCCCAGCAGCGCATTGGCGAGCCGGTTGCTGCGCCGTTCCAGCTCGGCGTAGCTGAGGGTGCGCGCGGGGCTCATCACCGCGACGCGCCGGCCGTTGGCACGCGCGCTGCGCGCCACGAGTGCACCGACATTGGCGACCACGCGCCTTGGGGAAATGGATGGGGGATTGATGCTTGTCTCCTGGGTGCCGCCCTTTGCGGTTCACGGCACTGTTCCAGAAGCGGTGCCGCAGGAGAAATACTGTTTGCTGATCCGCGGCCATCAACGGAATTGATGGCCCGGCGTGCTTTGGCGTGCGCTCAGCCGCGCATCATCCACTCGGCCATCCATTTGCGCTGCCTGATCAGGCTCTGCGCCTCGGATGTCAGCGCATCCACCACCACCTGCGTGACGGCATCGAGCGGCCGCTCGGCAGTGACCAGCGTGTATGCGCGCGAGAGCTCCGGGTTCACCACGCGCGCGACCAGCCAGCCTTCGCGCGGCGCCGGGCTGTCGTTCAGCGCGCAGGCCGGCACGAAGGTGAAGCCGGCGCCATTGAGATACAGCGAACGGATCACGCGCGCGGAGTCGTGCTCGTGGACGATGTTCAGCGGCACGCCGCGAGCGCTCGCCGCGCCCTCCACCGCCTGCCGGATTGCGAAGCGGCGCGACTGCAGCACCAGCGGCTGCGCCGCGGCATCGGCAAGGTCGATCAGCGGATAAGCAGACGCCACGGCCCCGGCGTCCGCCTTCGTCGCGGAACGCCGCCGGCCCGCGGGCGCCGGGCGCAGCAGCCGGGCGACGTGGCCATCGGCATCGCGTCCGCAGAAGTACATGCCCTCCTGCGCCATCGGCCGGCAGCGCAGGCCTTCGAGAGGCGGCGTGTCGACAAGGATGCCCACGTCGGCGCGCCGCTCGAGCACGGCCTTGCACACCGTCAGGCTCAGGCCGTCGAGCACGAAGACGCGCACGCGCGGGTGCGACTCCTTGAGCGCGGCCAGCACCGGCCCCATCAGCAGCGAGGCGAGCAGGAAGGGAATGGCCAGCGTGACCGAGCCCTCGGGCCCCTGCGGCAGGCGCTGGATGCGCTCGCGCATGGCGTCGGCGTCGCTCAGCAGGCGGCGGGCATCGTCGTAGAGCCGCAGCCCGGCCGAGGTGGGCGTGACGCCGGCATGCGAGCGCTCGAAGAGCTGCACGCCGAGCTCGCTTTCCAGCTTCTTGATCTGCGCCGTGAGTGCCGGCTGCGCCACGTAGAGCGCCCCGGCCGCGCGGGAAAGGCTGCCGGCTTCGAGCACGGCGATGAAATAGCGGAGGGTGCGCAGGTCCATGCTGGCTACTATGCCTCGCGCAGCCGCAACGGCTCGGGCAACGGGCTCGCGGGTCTGGCAAACCCTGATCGGTCGCCAGACATGTGTTTGAAAATCAGACACAGCATTTGTCTGGATCGACTACATCGCCCGATCGGCGGATCGGGAAATCTCTTGTGGATCAACGCGCAGGCGCACTGGCATGCCCCATGCAAAGCACAGCCGATCCGACCCACATCACGCGCGGAATCATCGCGGGCCACCGCTCTTTCCGTTTCGCGCCTGGAGACACCATGGACACCCTTCTTCAATCCCGCGCAGATGCGCCCCAGGCGCACGACAGCGTCGCCGCCTGGTTCGACCCGCTGCTGTCCGAAAGGCTCGCGCAAGCCGGCTTCGGCACGCTGGAACAGCTGACGCAACGCATCAACGATGCCGGCCTGACCTGGTGGTATCCGGTGCGGGGCATCGGCGTGAGGCGCGCCGAGCGCGTCGTGCAATGGCTGCACGAGCAGCAGCAGAGCACGGGCATGGAGGTGAACCTGCGCGGCCTGCGCGAACACGCGCGGGCGCGGTCGTCGTCGTGCGCCGACGCCTAGGCTGCGGCGGAGTGCGGCTCGGATAATGCGGGCTTCGTGTCAGCAGCAACAAGGCAAGGATGAGCGCCGCGGATTTTCTTTTTTCTCCCGAAGTACAGAAGCTGCTCACGGTCTTGTATGCGGCGCCAGCCGATGAGCAGTTCCCGACCGCCGAACTCGCGCGGCGCGCCAAGTTGGCGGAACCTGAAGCCACGGCCACCGTCGGGCATCTGGTCAGCAGCGGCATCGTGAAGCGTCAGGCCGCGAAGGCCGAGCAGCCCGAGACCATCCAGATCGACCGTTCCTTCGTCTTCCACGACCAGCTGCGCAGCATCGCGCTGCGATCCTTCGCCGCGGCGGAGCCGATCCGCTCCATGCTGCGCTCCAAGTTCAAGGACTCCGTCGTGCGCGCCTTCGTGCTTGGCGAGGACGCGCAAGGCACCATCGAGCTACTGGTCGCGCACGGCCAGCTGGTGCCCGACGAGGCCACCATGGCGGCGGCCTGCCAGAAGCTGTCGAAGTCCATGGGACGGCATCTGAAGGTGCACGTCATTCCGCTTGCCCGGCTCAACGGGATGTCGCCGCGCGATCCGCTGGCCCCGAAGCTTTCCGCAAGCACCGTGCACGAGATCGTCGCGCTCGGGGACACCAAGGCGGCACTGCCCGTCGAACGCGGCGGGCTTCTGCAGGCGGCCAGGAAGAGGCTGGCGACGCTGGGCAGGCCGCAATAAGTGCGAAGGGCCTGCCCTCGAAAGAGCAGGCCCTTCAATCACGAACCGGAAAGACCGGCTTCAGAAGGGAATGTCGTCATCCATGTCGTCGAAGCCAGACGACGACTTGGCTGGAGCCTGGCGCGGAGCCGGCGCCGGAGCACGCGGTGCGGCCGCGGGTGCGCGCGGGGCGTAGCCGCCACCGCCACCACCACCGCCGCCTTGCGAGTAGCCGCCGCCACCGCCGTAGCCGCCGTCGTCATCGCCGGGACCCGACGGACCACCCTGGCCCTGGCGGCTGCCCAGCATCTGCATCTGGTCGGCGCGGATCTCGGTGGTGTACTTTTCGATGCCGTCCTTGTCGGTCCACTTGCGCGTGCGCAGGCTTCCTTCGACATACACCTGCGAGCCCTTGCGCAGGTACTGGCCGGCGATTTCGGCCAGGCGGCCGTTGAAGACGATGCGGTGCCACTCGGTGGCCTCGCGCATTTCGCCGCTTTGCTTGTCCTTCCAGCGATCGGTGGTGGCCACGGTGACGTTCGCGACCTGGTCGCCGCTCGGGAATGTACGCATCTCGGGGTCGCGCCCCAGATTGCCGACGACGATGACTTTATTGACCGATGCCATATGCACTGCCCCTGATAAGTAGATGGAGGAGAAGGTTGAGAAGAACCCTCGATTGTGCCCCAAGGCGACCGGTCTCTTTCCCCCTCGGTGCCAGAATGGGCCCTTGCGATGAACCGGGAACCTGACTTTTTCGAGCATCTGCGCGCCGAGCTGTCCAGCGGGCGCGTCTGGCTCGACCGCGCGATCGTGCTGGGCTACGCCGTCGCGGCGGGCCTCTTCGTGGTGGGCTTCACGCTGGCCAGCGACTGGGTCTTCGGCCAGTTCAACCGCTTCTACCGCGCCTGGCCCTGGGCGGTGCTGCTGACCACGCCGCTGATCACGGCCGGCATCGTCTGGTTCACGCTGCGCTTCTTTCCGGGCGCGGGCGGCTCGGGCATTCCACAGATCAAGGCCGCGCTGCACCCTGCCCTGCCCGGCGAGCGGCGCTTCGTGTTCGCCTCGCTGCGGCTGACGGTCGCCAAGATCGGGCTGGGCGTGGCGGGCTTCGCGGCCGGCCTGTCGATCGGGCGCGAGGGGCCTTCGGTGCAGGTGGCGGCGGGCGTGATGCAGCACGCGCGGCGCTGGCTGTCGCCCAACACGTCCATCGACGGGCGCGCGCTGCTGGTGGCCGGCGGCGCGGCCGGAATCGCGGCGGCCTTCAATGCGCCGCTGGCGGGCGTGGTGTTCGCCATCGAGGAGCTGTCGGGCCGGCTCGAGGCGCGCTCCAGCGGACTGATCATCACGGCCATCGTGCTGGCGGGCCTGGTGGCGGTGTCCGCCTTCGGCAACGTCAGCTATTTCGGCGTGATCCGCGTGCCCCGTCTGGGCTGGGACGTGCTCGGACCCGGCCTGCTGGTCACGCTGCTGAGTGGTGCCGCGGGCGGCCTCTTCGCGCGGCTGCTGATCGCGTCTCTCACGAGCACCGCCGGGCGCTTCAACCGCTGGCGCGCGCGCTTCCCGGTGCGCTTCGCGGCCATCGGCGGACTGGCCGTGGCCGTCATCGGGCTGGCCACGGGCGGCGTCACCTTCGGCGCGGGCTCGGAGGCGGTCAAGCAGATGCTGCAGGGCCACGACGAGCTCACGCCGCTGTACACCGTGCTGAAGTTCATCGCCACCTGGCTCACGGCGTGGTGCGGTGTGCCGGGCGGGATCTTCGCGCCCTCGCTGTCGATCGGCGCGGGCATCGGCGACGCGGTGGCCCGGCTGGCCGCCAGCGAGCAGGGGCCGGCGCTCATCGCCATGGGCATGGCCGGCTTCCTCGCGGCGGTGACGCAGGCGCCGCTGACCGCCTTCATCATCGTGATGGAAATGGTCGACGGCCACTCGATGGTGCTGAGCCTGATGGCCGCCGCGATGCTGGCCAGCCTGGTCTCGCGCATGATCAGCCGGCCGCTGTACGACACGCTGGCCGAGCACATGGTGGGACGGGCGATCAGCACCTCCGCCAGCACCGAAGCGGTGCACCCGCCGGCGGCAGAACCCCCGAAGTCCGAACCGCCGGTTCCCTCCGGCTCGCCATGAAATCGTCGGCGGTCTATCATGTCCGGTTGCCCTCGGACGATCGCCTCCCTTGAATTCAAAAGCCACCGCCCAAACCGCACTCAGCGCACTCAGCGCAGCCGACGAGGAAAGCGCTCGCGACGCGGCTCTCGAACGCAACACCTACCTCGGCGCAGTGCTGGCGCAGCAGCGCATCAGCATCCGGGGTGCGCGCACGCACAACCTGAAGAACGTCGATCTCGACATTCCGCGCAACAAGCTGGTGGTCATCACCGGCCTGTCGGGCTCGGGCAAGTCGAGCCTGGCCTTCGACACGCTGTATGCCGAAGGGCAGCGGCGCTACGTCGAGAGCCTGTCGGCCTATGCACGGCAGTTCCTGCAGCTGATGGACAAGCCCGACGTCGACGTGATCGAGGGCCTCTCGCCCGCGATCAGCATCGAGCAGAAGGCCACCAGCCACAACCCGCGCTCCACCGTGGGCACGGTGACCGAGATCCACGACTACCTGCGCCTGCTGTACGCGCGCGCCGGCACGCCCTACTGCCCCGACCACCACCTGCCGCTGCAGGCGCAGACGGTGTCGCAGATGGTCGATGCGGTGCTGGCCATTCCCGACGAGCCGCGCCTGATGATCCTGGCGCCCGTGGCGCGCGAGAAGAAGGGCGAGTTCGTCGAGCTCTTCGCCGAGATGCAGGCCGCCGGCTACGTGCGCTTCCGCGTCGACGGGCAGATCTACGAGTACAACGACCTGCCCAAGCTCAAGAAGACGGAGAAGCACGACATCGACGTCGTCATCGACCGTCTCCGCGCGCGCCCCGACATGCAGCAGCGCCTGGCCGAGAGCTTCGAGGCCGCGCTGCGCCTGGCCGAGAGCCGCGCCATCGCGCTGGAGCTGGGCACAAGACCGGAAGGCAGCGCCGATGGCGCTGCGGGCGCTCCCGACAAGGAGCACCTGTTCAACGCCAAGTTCGCCTGCCCGATCTGCCACTACTCGCTGTCGGAGCTGGAGCCTCGCCTGTTCTCGTTCAACTCGCCCGTGGGTGCGTGCCCGACCTGCGACGGCCTGGGCAACCGCGAGGTGTTCGACCCGGCGCGCGTGGTGGCCTTTCCCTCGCTGTCGCTGGCCAGCGGCGCCATCAAGGGCTGGGACCGCCGCAACGGCTACTACTTCAGCATGATCGAGAGCGTCGCCAAGCACTACAAGTTCGACGTCGACGCGCCCTTCGAATCGCTGCCGGCCTCGGTGCAGCAGGTGCTGCTGCACGGCTCTGCGGCGGAAGAGATCAAGTTCAACTACACGATGGAGTCGGGCAACTTCGCAGGCAAGAAGCTCACGAAGAAGCATCCCTTCGAGGGGATCATCCCGAACATGACGCGGCGCTACCGCGAGACCGACTCGGTGATGGTGCGCGAGGACCTCGCGCGCTTCCGCAACCTGCAGCCCTGCCCCGACTGCGGCGGCTCGCGCCTTCGCCCCGAGGCGCGCAACGTGTTCCTGGTCGACGAGAGCGTGTCCGACAACGGCGCCGAGCGCCCCCGCATGGCGATCTTCGAACTCAGCCGCCTCACGCTGCGCGATTCGCTCGACTGGTTCCAGAAGCTCAAGCTGCGCGGCGCCAGGGCCGAGATCGCCGACAAGGTGGTGCGCGAGATCGGCCTGCGCCTGAAATTCCTCAACGACGTGGGCCTGAACTACCTGAGCCTGGACCGCAGCGCCGAGACGCTCTCGGGCGGCGAGGCGCAGCGCATCCGCCTCGCGTCGCAGATCGGCTCGGGCCTCACGGGCGTGATGTACGTGCTCGACGAGCCCAGCATCGGCCTGCACCAGCGCGACAACGACCGGCTCATCGGCACGCTGAAGCATCTGCGCGACATCGGCAACAGCGTGATCGTGGTCGAGCACGACGAGGACATGATCCACGCCGCCGACCACGTGATCGACATGGGCCCCGGCGCCGGCGTGCACGGCGGGCGCGTGATGGCGCAGGGCACCTACGCCGAGGTTTCGTCCAACCCCGATTCGCTCACCGGCCAGTACCTCTCGGGCGTCCGAAAAATCGAAGTGCCGAAACACCGCACCGCCTGGCTGCCGGCGACGAAACAGCCCGCCTTCCATGAAGGAAAGAAGCCCCCGCGCTTTCCGCCCAGCCCCGCCGCCGAGCGCCGCGCCGCGCGCGAAGCGGCGCATCTCGCCACGCAGACCGACCTGCAGGAGATCCGCGTGGTCGGCGCCACCGGCAACAACCTGAAGAACGTGAGCGTCGCCTTCCCCGTGGGCCTGCTGACCTGCGTGACGGGCGTGTCGGGCTCGGGCAAGTCCACGCTGGTGAACGACACGCTCTACTCGGCGGTGGCGCGCACGCTCTACCGCGCGCACGAGGAGCCGGCCGCGCACGAATCGGTGGAAGGCATCGAGTACTTCGACAAGGTCATCAACGTCGACCAGAGCCCCATCGGCCGCACGCCGCGCAGCAACCCGGCCACCTACACGGGCCTGTTCACGCCCATCCGCGAACTCATGGCCGAGACCAACACCGCGCGCGAGCGCGGCTACGGGCCGGGCCGCTTCAGCTTCAACGTGGCAGGCGGGCGCTGCGAGGCCTGCCAGGGCGACGGCGTGGTCAAGGTCGAGATGCACTTCCTGCCCGACGTGTACGTGCCCTGCGAGGTCTGCCACGGCCAACGCTACAACCGCGAGACGCTGGAAGTGCTCTACAAGGGCAAGAACATCGCGCAGATCCTGGAGATGACGGTCGAGGCCGCGCACGATTTCCTGAAGGCGGTGCCCACCATCGAGCGCAAGCTGCGCACCCTGCTCGACGTGGGCCTGAGCTACATCAAGCTGGGCCAGTCGGCCACCACGCTCTCCGGCGGCGAGGCGCAGCGCGTGAAGCTGGCGCTGGAGCTCAGCAAGCGCGACACCGGCCGCACGCTCTACATCCTCGACGAGCCGACCACCGGCCTGCACTTCGCCGACATCGAGCTGCTGCTGAAGGTGCTGCACCAGCTGCGCGACGCGGGCAACACCATCGTCGTCATCGAGCACAACCTCGACGTCATCAAGACCGCCGACTGGCTCATCGACATGGGCCCCGAAGGCGGCGCCGGCGGCGGCACGGTGGTGGGCCAGGGCACGCCGGAGGACATCGCGGCGAACGAGGCGAGCCATACGGGGCGGTATCTGAAGCGGCTGCTGTAGCCAGGCAGCTCCCTGCACGAATGCCCGGGCCGCGCCACAATCGCGGCCCATGCCTTCCTTCACGCCGCGCCAGTTCGTCATCCTCGTTCTTCTGACCCTCGCCTGGGGTTTCAACTGGCCGGTGATGAAGCTCGGCGTGGCCGACTATCCGCCGCTGGGCTTCCGCGCGATCTCGATCTGGCTGGGACTGCCGGTGCTGGCCGTCGCGCTGGTGTGGCTCAAGGTGCCGTTTCGCGTACCGCGCAGCGCCTGGCCCGAGCTGGTGTGGCTGGGCGCCACCAACATGTTCGTCTGGCACGCCTGCATCATCCTCGCGGTGAAGGCGCTCTCGGGCGGGCGCGCGGCGATCCTGGGCTACACGATGCCGGTGTTCTCCGCCGTCATCGGCGCCCTGCTGTTCTCCGCAGCGCTCACGCGGCGCGCGTGGCTGGGCGTGGGCGCCTGTGCGATCGGCGTGGGGCTCTTGCTGTGGCATGAGCTCACGAACCTCTCGGGCCGTCCGGGCTACGTGGCGCTGGCACTGGTGGCCGCCGCCACGTGGGCGCTGGGCACGCAACTGCTGCGCCACACGCGCATCGGCCTGCCGACGCTGACGCTCTCGTTCTGGATGACGGCGATGACCGCGGTGGTGATGACGGTGCTGTCGCTGCTGTTCGAGCGCGACCAGCTCTACTGGCCCAACGGCGTGACGTGGGCTTCCATCGGCTACAACGCGGTGCTGATCTTCGGCTTCGCGCACGCCGCGTGGTTCTACCTCGCGCGCGGCCTGCCGCCCATTGCGTCGACGCTGAGCGTGATGTTCATTCCGGTGCTCGGCGTGTTCAGCGGCGCGGTGTGGCTGGGCGAAGTCGTGCACTGGCAGGACTGGGTGGCGGTGGTGCTGATGGTGGTCGCCATCGCCTCGGTGCTCTGGCCCTCGCGCAACGCGGCGAAGGCCTGAGCAGGCCTTCTTCTTTTCAGGTCGTCGTCTGCACGTGCAGGCGGCTGGTCTTGCAGCGGTGCAGCGCGCGGTAGTGCTCCAGCGGCCTGCCATTGGCGCCGTAGGCAATCGACTCGATGCGCAGCAGCGGCTCCGGCTGCGGCAGGTTCAGCAGCTCGCAGGTATCGGCATCGGGCAGCACGGCGTCGATCCAGCGCTCGGCGCGCACGAGCCGCAGCCCGTACTGGCGGCGCAGCACGTCGTAGAGCGAACGGTCGTCCAGCCGCGTGCGGTGCAGGCCCGGCGCGAGATCGGCCGGCACCACGGTTTCCACCAGCAGGCGCAGCTCGCCGTCCACGCTGCGCAGGCGCTTGAGCGCCACCACCTGCGTGTCGTCGGTCAGGCCGAGCGACGCGGCCTCCTGCTCGGTGGGTGCGCGCAGCTCCTGCGTGAGGATCTGCGTGCGCACCGAGCGGCCCTTGCGCTCCATCTCGTCGGAGAAGCCGAGCACGGTGGAGACGAAGTCTTCATCGCGCTCTCGTGCCGACACGAAGGCGCCGCGGCCCTTGATCTTGTAGATGAGGTTGTTGCGCACCAGGTCGGCCAGCGCCTCGCGCACCACGATGCGCGAGATGCCGAACTGCTCGCCCAGCTCGGCCTCGGACGGCAGCTTGGCGCCGATGGGCAGCACGCCCTGCAGGATCTGCATGCGAAGCGCGTCGCGGAACTGGGCCCACAGCGGGGACTCGGAGTCGCGGTCGAGCACGGTCGAAATTTCGGTCGGAGAGTTCACGTCGAGGGTTGGCCCAGGGCCTGAGGAGTCATCAATGATGCATCGAAAGATGCAGGCGCATCCGCGGCCACCGGCGAAAGCCGCACGCCGTGGCGTTCGCGCAGGGCGGTGGCACAGGCGTGCAGCTCGGCGTGCTGCTGCGCGGCGTCCCAGCCCAGCGCCTCGGCCGCGATGCCCGCCATCTCGGCCAGCGCGGCATCGGTGACGAACCCGCGGATGGCCAGCAGCGTGCGGCGGATCACGAGGTCGTCGAGATGCACAACGCCGGTTTCAAGGCAAAGGTACGAAAGCTCGGCCACGGAGTAGCCGGGCGCATGGCGCAGCGGCATGTCGCCCGATGCGGCGAGGCGCTGCGCCAGCGGCAGCGCCTTCGATCCGTAGCGCTTCAGAAGCACCTGCGCGCGCGTGCGGCTCATGCCCGAGGCGCCGACCAGTCGATCGACAAAACGCTCCACCGCCTGTGCATCGGCCGGCAGCTCGGCACCGCCGCCGATGGGCAGCAGCTCGGTCGATGCGGTGCGCGGGCGGCCCAGCTGCCGCAGCACTTCGTTGGTGGCTTCTTCGGCAAGCGCGCGGAAGGTGGTCCACTTGCCGCCGACGAGGCCGACCACCGGAATGTCGCGCGTGGCGCTGGGCGGATCGAGCACCACCGAGTGGTCGCGCGAGATCTGCCCCGGCTTGTCGGCATCGGAGCGCGCGAGAGGCCGCACGCCGACGTAGGTGTAGACCACGTCGCCGCGCCCGAAGCGCAGGTTGGGGAACACCTCGGCCAGCACGTCGAGCAGGTAATCGACCTCCTCTGGCTCGGTCACGATCTTGTCGGGGTCGTCCACCGGGATGTCGGTGGAGCCCACGAGCACGCGGTCGAGGAAGGGATAGACGATGCACACGCGTCCGTCCACCGCCTCGAAGTACGCCATGCGGCCTTCGAGCGCGTCGCGCAGCGCGGGATGGTCGAGCACCAGGTGCGAGCCCTTGGTGCCCATCACGCGCGGGCCGGCGCCGCCGAGCACGGCGGTGCTGCGGTCCAGCCACGCGCCGCTGGCATTCACCACGGTGTCGGCCGTCACGCGCACCAGCGTACCGGTGATCTCGTCGCGCAGCGTGATGATGTTGCCCGCGCAGCCCATCACGCGGCAGTAGTTGGCGGCGGCCGAGCGCGGCTGGTCGCGGCAGGCATCGCCGATGAGTTCGAGGATGAGCCACTCGGGGTGGCTGATCCACGCATCGAAGAAGGTGGCCGTCCAGCGCACCGCCGCGCGGAACAGGCTGCGGTCATTCGGCGGCACGCGGCTGATGCGGTGGTTGGGCATCACGCGCTGGCGGCGGCCCAGCAGGTCGTACAGGCGAAGGCCCGCGGCCACCGCAAGCAGGCCGCGCGTTCGCTGCGGCGGCGTGCGGCCGAAGAACTTGAGCGCGCTGCTCATCAGGCCGCCGAAGAAGCTCGACAGCGGCACCACCGTCTTCAGCGGCTGCACCAGGTGCGGTGCGTTGCGCAGCAGCAGGTTGCGCTCGCGCGTGGCCTCGGCCACCAGCGAGAAGCTGCCGTTCTCCAGGTAGCGCAGGCCGCCGTGGATCATGCGCGAGGGCGCACTGCTGGCGCCCGCGCTGAAGTCGCCCTTGTCGACGATGAGGCAGTCCACGCGCTGCAGGCACAGGTCGCGGAACACGCCCACGCCGTTGATGCCGGCGCCGACGATGACGGTCGAGAAATGGCGATCCGCCAGCGAAGCCGGACGCACGAAAGGCAGTTGCCAGGCGCTCATTTCGCAGCTCCCGACAGATGGGAAAACACAGGAGACATGGTGTCGATCAGTTCGTTGAAGCCGGCATTGAAATCGGCATGGGCGCGTGCCTCGGCGGCATCGGGTTCGACCGTGTCGCAGGGCGCGAGCAAGGCGCTGCCCTGCGCGGCGTGGTCGATGCCTTGCGACATGGCGGCGTAGATGGCTGCGCCGCGCGCGCCGGTTTCGTCGTCGGCGCAGCGTTCGACCGGGTGAGCCAGGAAGCCGGCGAGCAGGCGCACGAGGCGCGTGTCGCTCGCACCACCGCCGAGCACGGTCGATGCGGACACGGGCAGGCCGCAGGCTGCAAGGCGCGCGGTGTGCCGCGCGTGCAGCGCGGCGACCGAATCGACCACCGCGCGCGCCATGTCGCCGCGCGTGTGGTGGCTCTTGAGCCCGACGAAGCCCGCCGTCACGCCGCCACCGCCGTTGACGAAAGGCAGGAAGCGCAGGCCGCCCGCACCCAGCGGCACCGACATCGCCAGGTCGACGACAGCGCGCGAATCGGGCAGCCCCAGCACGCCAGCCAGCCATGCGATGTTGGCCATCGACGACGGGCTGTTCTCCATGTAGAGCCGCTTGTCCTCGCGGCCGAAGTTCACGACGGCGGCAACATCGGGCTTGGGCTCGATCACAGGGCCGATCACCGCGTTCACGCACCAGGTGCCGAAGACCGACACCGCGCGGGCACGCTCTTGCGCGCAGATCGCGGTCATCGAGGCGAGCAGGTCGATGGCGCCCATCGCCACGGGGATGCCGGCGGGCAGGCCGCACAGCGCGGCTTCAGAAGGCCGCAGCTTGCCGACGACCTCGCCGCTCGGCACCAGCGGCCCGAAGACGTGCGGCCCGAGGTCCGCGATGCCCGATGCATCGAAGGCCGCCTGCGACCACGTGCCCGTTGCGATCGACACCAACCCGGCAGTGCTTGCATCGCTGGCATCGGTCGCGATCTCGCCTGTCAGCAGAAAGCCGAGATAGTCCTTCGCGAACAGCAGCCGGCGCACCGCCCCGCGCTGCACGGCATCGGTGCCCAGCAGCTCGGCCGCGATCACGGTGGGCTGCCCCGGCCACGGCCTGCAGCCGACATCCGCGAACAGAGCGTCGCCATGGCCCAGTGAGAGCGAACGTGCACGCGCATCGGCGCGCTGGTCGGTCGACGCCACGGCCCGCCCGCCGACGAGCTCGTTGCGCGCATCGAGCGCATAGAGCCCGGCGCCGTGGCCCGTGCAGCCGATGGCGCGGACCTCGGCCACGCGGGCGCCGAGCTGGTGGGCGACGTCGCGCAGCACGTGGGTCAGGGCCGCGCGGATCGCCGTCGCGGCCACTTCGCATCCCCCTCCAGGCAGCCGGTCGTGCGGCAGTGGCATTCGGGACAGGGCGACGCTGCGGCCGCTCCCGGCTTCGAGGGCCAGGGCTTTCAGGCTGCTCGACCCCATGTCGATGCCGATCAGTATGTTTGGCTTCATGTCATAACAGCTTCGGCGGAATAAAAGCGCGTTGCCAGTAGCGTTTCCCCTAGTTATCCCGTCAAACGGGCAGCGCGTACATTCTATCCTGTCATAACAACTGTCGTGACGCAGAGCATCAAAGCGCTGCCCTGAAAAGCAGCATCGCAAGCTGAGCCCACCCAACGTGAGGAGACAAAAATGAGGCGTAATTTCCTGAAGTCCGCCGCGGCAGCCGGCATCGGCCTGGCCGGCGCCAGCGCATTCGCGCAGCAGCAGGCAGCAGCCCCCGCGGCCGGCGGCGGGCTGCGCGGCAACCCCAGCGACGTCTACGTGATGAACGTGATGGTGTCGGGGGTCGAGTACTGGTTTCCGGTCTACGAAATGATGAAGCAGCTCGGCCGCACGCTGGGCGTTCGCACCCGCTACACCGGCACGCCCGAGTACGACGTGAACAAGCAGCTCGCGTCCTTCGAGCAGGAACTGGCGCGCAAGCCCGCGGGCATCCTGCTGCACCCGATGAACCCCGACCCGTTCATCGAGCCGATCAACCGCGCCGCGGCGATGGGCATCCCGGTCGTCACCTTCGCGGCCGACTCGCCCAACTCCAAGCGCACCTCCTTCGTCACCTCCGACAACGACCGCGAAGGCAACCAGGCGGCCGACGCCATCGCCGCCTCGCTGGGCGGCAAGGGCGAATACGCGGTGCTGGAAAACCCCGGCCAGGACAACCACGACCGCCGCATCACCGCCTTCGTCAACCGCATGAAGGCCAAGCACCCCGGCATGAAGCTGGTGGGCCGCGCGGCCAGCAACCAGGACCCGAACAAGGCCTACCAGGCGGTGCTGAGCCTCGCGCAGGCCAACCCGAACCTGGGCGCCCTCTTCATGCCAGAGGCCAACTCGGCCCTGGGCGCGGCGCAGGCCAAGGTGGAGACCAAGAAGAACATCAAGGTGATGTGCTGCGACGTGAACGCCAAGATCCTCGACATGATCAAGTCGGGCGACGTGTTCGGCGCCATCAACCCCAACCAGGGCATGCAGGGCTACATGGGCATGATGATGCTGTTCCTGGCCAAGAACCCCGGCCTCATCGACCCGATGAACGACGCCAAGCGCAACGGCACCAACCCGATGGCCGTGCCCTTCCTGGACAACGGCCTGTCGGTGGTCAGCAAGGCCAACGCCGACGACTTCTACTGGGACAAGTACCTCGCCCGCCGCGGCACCAAGGGAATCGGCGAGTGACCGCAGTGGGCGCATTGCTCGAACTGCGCGGCATCAGCAAGCGCTTCGGCGCTTCGCGCGCGCTCACGGGCGTGGACTTCTCGCTGCGCCGCGGCGAGATCCACGCCCTTTGCGGCGAGAACGGCGCGGGCAAGTCCACGCTGATGAACATCATCGACGGCATCCACCAGCCGGACGAGGGCACGATCGCGCTCGACGGCCAGGAGGTGACCATCGACGGCCCCGCGCATGCGATGCGCCTGGGCATCGGCCTGGTCCACCAGGAGATCGCCCTGTGCGGCGACGCCACGGTGGCCGAGAACATCTTCATGCCGGAGATCAACGCCGGCAAGAGCGCGTGGATGAACTACGCGAGCCTCAACGAACGCGCAGCCAAGGTGCTCCAGCGCCTGGGGCAGGACGTGGACCCCGCCGCGCTGGTGAAGGACCTGAGCATCTCCACGCAGCAGCTCATCGAGATCGCGAAGGCGCTCACGCTCGACTGCAAGGTGCTGATCCTCGACGAGCCCACCGCCGCGCTCACCGACAACGAATCGGCCGCGCTCTTCAGGGTGCTGCACGACCTCAAGGCGCAGGGCATCGGCATCATCTACATCAGCCACCGCATGGCGGAGATCTTCGCGCACTGCGACAGCGTCACCGTGCTGCGCGACGGCCGCCACGTGCACACAGGCCCGCTGGCCGAACTCGACGCCGACGGCCTGGTGCGCCGCATGGTCGGGCGCGACCTGGGCAACTACTACCCACCCAAGCAGGAAGAGCCGGCATCGGGCGAGCACGTGCTCGAGGTGACGGACATTTCCGACGGCGAGCGCGTGCACGGCGTGTCGTTCAGGCTGAAGCGCGGCGAAATCCTCGGCATCGCGGGCCTCATGGGCGCCGGCCGCAGTGAACTCGCCGAGACCATCTGCGGCCTGCGCACGGCGCGCGGCGGCAGCGTGCGCCTGCGCGGCAGGCCGCTCACCATCCGCAAGTACAGCGACGCGCTGCGCGAAGGCATCGCCTACCTCAGCGAAGACCGCAAGGCGGCGGGCGTGTACCTCGACCTGCCGATCGCGCAGAACATCGCCTCGATGGCGCTCGCGCGCGTCAGCTCGCGCTTCGGCCTGCTGCAGCGCGCGGCCGAACACAAGCTGGCGGTGAGCCTCGGGGCGCGGCTCAAGCTCAAGTCGGACGGCGTGGACATCGACGTGGCCAGCCTCTCGGGCGGCAACCAGCAGAAGGTGGCCATCGCCAAGCTGCTGGCCACCAACCCGTCGGTGCTGCTGATGGACGAGCCCACGCGCGGCGTGGACGTGGGCGCCAAGTCGGAGATCCACCACATCCTGCGCGACCTGGCCAGCCAGGGCGTGGGCGTGATCGTGATCTCCTCGGAGCTGCCCGAGATCATCGGCCTGTGCGACCGCGCGCTGGTGATCCGCGACGGCCGGCTCGCCGGCGAGGTGCAAGACAAGGACATGACGGAAGAGGCCCTGCTGCGGCTGGCCTCGGGACTTTGCGAAGAGGAAACGACAGCATGAACTACCCAGCACAACTGGACGCGGGAGCCGCCGGCCTTGCGCCCCGACAGACGACCGAGGGAGGAGGCAAAGGAGACCCAGTGAAACCCGCCAGCAGACTCGCCAGCATGCGCGAGCTGGGCCTGTTGATCATCATCGCCGCGCTGTGCGTGGGCATGAGCTTCGCGTCGCCCTACTTCCTCACATGGGACAACGTGCGCGCGATGCTGCTGTCGTTCTCCATCGAGGGCATCGTGGTGGTGGGCATGACCATCCTGCTGATCGTGGGCGGCATCGACCTGTCGGTGGGCTCGGTGGTGTGCTTCGCGATGGTGGTCACCGGCAAGCTCTTCCTCATGGGCTTCGACCCGTGGACGGCGGGGCTCATCGCCATTGCCGCAAGCGCCGGCATCGGCGCGATGATCGGCGGCTGCGTCACGCGCATCGGCCTGAACCACTTCATCGCCTCGCTGGCCTTCATGGTGATCGTGCGCGGCCTGTGCCTGGCGCTCACGCAGGGCACGCCGCAGTCGCTGTTCTCGCTGCCGGCCGAGTTCAAGTTCATCGGCCAGGGCACGCTCTTCGGCGTTCCGGCGGTGATCCTGATCTTCCTGGCCATCGTGGTGGTGAGCGACTTCGTGCTGCGCCGCTCCTCCCTGCTGCGCCGCGTGTTCTACACCGGCAGCAACGAGAAGGCGGCGCTCTATTCCGGCATCCGCGTGGGCCACGTCAAGTTCTGGGTCACGGTGCTGTGCGCGGCCTCGGCGGGCCTTGCGGGCGTGATCTACACCGCGCGCTTCGGTGCCGCCACGCCCACCTTCGGCGTGGGCATGGAGCTCAACGTGATCGCCGCCGCGGTGATCGGCGGCGCCAGCCTCAAGGGCGGCTCGGGCACGGTGCTCGGCGCGGTGCTGGGCCTGGCGCTGCTGTCGGTGGTGACCAGCTCGCTGATCCTGCTGGACGTGTCGCCTTACTGGCAGGACGTGATCAAGGGCCTGATCCTGCTCGCGGCCGTGACCATCGACCACCTCATGAACACGAGAAAGACCAAGCGATGAGCAACAGCAGCACCATCAACGCATCGGACATGAAGAAGACCGTTCTCGGCCCCTCGGGCATCGAGTGCTCGGCCATCGGCCTGGGCACCTGGGCCATGGGCGGATGGATGTGGGGCGGCGGCGACAACGCGGCCGCCGTGCTCGCGATCCAGGCCTCGCTGGACGCGGGCGTGAACCTGATCGACACCGCGCCGGCCTACGGGCTGGGCCGCTCCGAGAGCATCGTCGGCACCGCGCTCAAGGGCCGCCGCCACGAGGCGGTGATCGCCACCAAGTGCGGGCTGGTGTGGCACACCCGACAGGGAACGCACTTCTTCGAAGAAGACGGCCACCCGGTGTACCGCTACCTCGGGCGCGAGTCGATCATTCATGAAGCCGAAGAGAGCCTGAAGCGCCTGCAGACCGACTACATCGATCTCTACATCACGCACTGGCAGGACGCCACCACGCCCGTGGCCGAAACCATGGACGCGCTGCTCGAGCTCAAGAAGCAGGGAAAGATCCGCGCCATCGGCGTGAGCAACGTGAGCCCCGAGACGCTGGCCGAGTACCTGCGATACGGTCCTGTCGACGCGGCCCAGGAACGCTACAGCCTGATCGACCGCGAGATCGAGCAGACGCTGGTGCCGCTTTGCACCGAACACAACGTGGCGGTGCTGGGTTACTCCTCGCTCGCGCTGGGCCTGCTCGCCGGCCCCATCGACCCCGAGCGCAAGTTCACCGGCGACGACCAGCGCGCCGCCAACCCGCGCTTCAGCGCGCAGAACCGCGCGAAGCTCGAGGCCTTCTTCGAGGAGCTGGAGCCGCTGCGCCGGCAGCTCGAATGCTCCTTCGGCCAGCTGATGATCGCCTGGACGCTGGCGCGCGGCAGCGTGTCGGTCGCGCTGTGCGGCGCGCGCGCGAGCAAGCAGGCCATCGAGAACGCGGGCGCGGGTTCGGTGCGCCTGCACGACGAGGCGCTGCAGCTCATCGATGGCGCGGCAAGCAGGCACCTGGGCTCGCTGGCCTGATCCACCCTTTTTCTGTCACACACCAACAAGCAAGGATTTCTTTCGTATGTCGAAGGACAAGACCGCACGCCTGAACCGGTTGCTCAACAACGGGCGCTGCCTGGACATCGCGCTCGACCACGGCGTGTGCAACGAGCCCAGCTTCCTCGACGGGCTGGAAGACATGCCCTCGGTGATGGAACGCCTGCTGGCCGCCGGCCCCGACGCGATCCAGCTCAACTACGGCCAGTCCGACCTGCTGCAGGACCGCCCGGGCCGCGACAAGCCGGCCCTGGTGATGCGCATCGACATGGGCAACCCCTACAACGCCACGCGGCACCGCGTGATGTGGGCCGTGCTGCAGAACGAGCACGACCCGGTGCTGCCGGCCGTGCAGCGCGACGCCGCCTGCGTGGTGGTCAACCTCTTCATGCTGCCCGACGAGCCCGACCTGTTCCGCCAGTGCGTGCAGAACATCGCCCGCGTGCGCGCCGACTGCGACCGCTACGGCATGCCGCTGATGATCGAGCCGCTGGTGATGCAGGCGCCCTCCGCCGGCAGCCGCTACTCGGTGGACGGCGACGCCGAGAAGATCGTCACGCTGGTGCGCCTGGCGCGCGACATGGGCGCCGACATCATCAAGGCGGACCCCACCACCGACCCCGCGGACTTCCATCGCGTGGTGCAGGCCGCGCGCTGCCCCGTGCTCGTGCGCGGCGGCGGCCGCGAAGACCTGCAGCAGGTGTTCGCGCGCTCGCGCGTGCTGATGGACGAAGGCGCCGTCGGCATGGTGTACGGGCGCAACGTCTACCAGCACGGCAATCCGTCGGCGGTGGTGGACGCGCTGATGGCCATGATCCACCGCGGCGCCAGCGCCAAGGAAGCATGGGACATCTACGAATCGGGTGGCGCGAAATGACATGACGAAGACGCGCCCTCCCTAGGAGGAAGGAAGAAAGAAGGAAGGAAGAGAGCTCACGGCGGGCGACGGATGCGTCGCCCGCCGGGGTGCGTCCTGCGCGCGCGTTTTTCATCGCGCCTGCGCAGGCGGGCAAGGAAGAGACAAAGCGACAAGAGCAACACGGAGTTAGTTGGCCGAGAAGAAAACGGTTCCCCTGCGGACTTCAAACAACCTGGAGGCGACGATGAAAATCCGGTATTACTTGATGGCGTTCCTGCTGCCGTTCGTCACGCTGCTGACGCACGCGGCGATCACCGGGGTCAGTCCGATGACGACCCTGAACAACATGGCGACGGCAATGGCCGAAGCCGTGGCCGACCCGCTGCCGCTGCAAGGGCCGGGCCTGGGCAATCTCACCTACACATCGGCCGAGCTGTTCAAGCCCGTGTCGATTATCACCAGCGCCGCGCACCCGCTGGACCCGGCGCACAGCAGCGCCTACGAGTCGCGCGAGGTTCCCGCCACCTACCCGGGCCGCAAGGACTACGGCATGAACGCGGGCATCATGGTCAACGGCTACTTCCTGACCTCCTTCGCGCCGGACAGCGGCCTGGGCCCGGGCGGCTTCCTGGTGTACGACATCTCGAACCCCCGCCAGATCAAGCTGGTGAAGAAGATCTACGAGCCCGAGGGCCGCACGCAGGAGTTCCGCGAGACGCACTCCTTCGGCACCGCGAAGATCGGCGGCAAGACGTACGTGGTGCTGCCCAGCATCAACGGCGTGGAGTTCTGGGACTTCACCGACGTCAACGACATCAAGCAGGTCAAGAAGCTCGCGCTGCCCGGCGTCAACGGCGGCGACTACGAGAACGTGGCCTGGCAGCTCTGGTGGCAGGCACCCTACCTGTACGTGGCCTCGGCGGGCCGCGGCATCTTCATCGTCGATGCCACCGACCCCGCTAACGCCGTGGTGGCGAACCGCGGCGCCGGCAAGCCCAACCCGGTGCCCACCGGCGAGCTCGGCGGCTTCCGCATCGGACCGATCTTCACCATGGGCAACCACATGGTGCTGACCTCGATGGACAACACCGCGGGCTTCTCCAGCCTCGACATCTCCGACCCGCTGAACCCCAAGGTGCTGGACACCGTGGGTTCCAACCCCAACTACTACGCCACCTGCTTCGACGGCAAGACCCTGCACGCCTCGGCGCGCGGCGGCGGCGCGAAGATGTACAGCTACGACCTGAGCGACCGCTCGCATTTCCTGGCCGAGGACAACCGCCTCGTCATCGACGAGCAGCTCTATTGCGCCACGCAGGACAACTACGTCATCCAGGGCGCGCAGACGTACATCCACAAGGTCGACGTGAGCAATCCGCTGAACCACGTCGAGGTGGGCCGCGGCAGCATCCTGCGCGAGGACGACCCGAACTTCTCGCACTCCGACAACGGCCAGGTCGCGGCCTTCGGCAACCTGATCTTCGTGGGCAACGACCACGGCTCGGGCAGCGGCTTCGTCGTGCACCAGGTCGACCCCGACACCACCAAGCCTGAAGTGCGGCAGGTCTCGCCCGCCAGCAACGCGAAGCAGCAGGCGCTGACCTCGCGCATCGGCCTGGGCATGAGCGACAGCATCCGGCCCGAGAGCGTGAACTCCAACACCTTCATCGTGCGCCCCGTGGGCGGCAACACGCTGGCGGGCACCTACAGCGTGCAGCTGGGCATCATCAACTTCCACCCCGAGCAGCCGCTTCAGCCGGGCACCAGCTACGAGGTGTTCCTGCCGGCCAACGGCGTGAAGGACTATGCGGGCAACGCCATCGGCGCGGACTACAAGTCGGTGTTCCACACCGGCAACGCCGCCGAGATCGGCCTCATGCACTACTGGACGCTGGCGGGCAACCTCTCCGACCAGATCGGCGCCAACAACGGCACGCCCGCCGCCGGCGACGCATTCGAGAGCATCGGCCTGAACTTCGCCAACCGCACCGCAGGCGTGCCGCTGAAGAGCGACACCGTGGCCACCGTGCTGGGCGGCAGCGCCTCGGTGAGCTTCTACATGAAGACCACGCAGACCGGCGGCAGCAACTCCTGGACGGCGCCCGGCATCTTCGGCCGCGACCAGGCCTCCGGGACCGACGACGTGTTCTGGGGTTGGCTCGACAACGGCGGGCGCATCAAGCTCTCGGTGGGCAACGATGGCGGTACCACCTCCACGGCGGTGGTGAACGACGGCACCTGGCACCACGTCGTGATGACGCGCGACGCGGCCTCCGGCGCGCAGGCCGTGTACGTCGACGGAGCCAAGACCACCTCCACCGGCCCCACCGGCAACAAGGGTCTGTCGAACAAGTTCGCGCTGCTGGGCCAGATCCAGGGCAACGCGGCGCTCTTCAAGGGCACGCTGGCGGAAGTGCGCGTCTACGGCCGCGTGCTGAGCGACACCGACGTGAACACGCTGCGCGGCCAGGCCATCATCGGCGACCCCGGCATCGGCGGCGGGCCCAAGCTGGTCAACGGCCAGCTGGTGTTCAACCCGGCCACGCTGGGCAGCAGCGGCGCGCAGTACCGCTGGAACTTCGGCGACGGCACGCAGACGGCCTACTCGAACCAGCCCAACTACACCTACACCTACACGCGCCCCGGCCACTTCACGGTGACGCTGACGGTGAAGGACGCCAGCGGCCGCGAGACCTTCTACACCTACAACCTCACGGTGATCATGCCGGTGACGGCGAAGGCCCCGACGCACACCACCAACATCGCGGGCGACGCGAACTCGGTGTACTCGGTCAACCCCGACAGCGGCACGGTCGCCGCCCTCGACTCGCAGAGCCTGGTCAAGCGCTGGGAAGTGCGCGTGGGCGACGAGCCGAAGACGCTGGCCGTCGGCCCCGACGGACGCATCTGGGTCGCGGTGCAGGGCGAAGACAAGCTGGTGGTGCTCAACGCCGCCGACGGCAGCCTCTCGGCTACCGTGCCGCTGGCCTACGGCAGCGGCCCCTACGGCGTGGCCTTCACGCCCGACGGCACCAAGGGCCTGCTGACGATGGAGAGCAAGTCGGTGCTGATGAGCTTCAACCCGAGCAACGGCACGACCACGGGCGCGGTCGCGCTGGAGGGCGCGCTGCGCGGCATCGCGATCGAATCCGGCTCGCAGGTGGCCTACGTCACGCGCTTCAAGTCGAAGATGACGGGCGGCCAGCTGCACAAGGTGAACCTGCAGAGCATGAGCGCCATGAGCACGATCGCGCTGCCGGTGGACACCACCACGATCGATACCGAGAACCGCGCGCGCGGCGTGGCCAACTACCTGAGCCAGGTGGTGATCTCGCCCGACGGCGCCCGCGCCGTGCTGCCCTCGAAGAAGGACAACATCGTGCGCGGCAAATTCCGCGACGGCAACAACCTTGTGCACGACCAGACGGTGCGCTCCATCCTCTCGCAGGTCAACCTGCAGACGGCGGCGGAGGAGTTCGGCGAGCAGATCGACTTCGACGACCGGGCGCCGGCACGCGCGGCCCTGTTCTCTCCCTCGGGCGACTACCTGTTCGTCGCGCAGATGGAAGGCAACCGCGTCGCTATCGTCGATCCGTACAGCCGCGCGGTGCGCGGCGAGATCAACGCCAGCAGCGCGCCGCACGGCCTGTACCTCGACGCCGTGCGCAAGCGCCTCTTCGTCAACAACTTCCTGGCGCGCTCGGTGTCGGTGCACGACGTGGCCTCGGTGCTGTCGTCGGAGACCAATGTGCCGACCTTCCTGCAGACCGTGTCGACGGTGGCCGCCGAGCCCATGTCGCCGGCGGCGCTGCGCGGCAAGCAGGTGTTCTACAACGCGTCGGACCGCCGCATGAGCAAGGACAACTACATCTCCTGCGCGAGTTGCCACGCGGACGCCGGCGACGACGGCATGGTATGGGACTTCACCCAGCGCGGCGAAGGCCTGCGCCGCACCATCAGCCTGCAGGGCCGGCGCGGGCTGGGCCACGGCAAGCTGCACTGGACGGCCAACTTCGACGAGCTGCAGGACTTCGAGAACGACATCCGCAACGAGTTCGGCGGCACCGGCTTCCTGACCAACGCGGACTTCGCAGCCACCTCCGACCCGCTGGGCGCGCCCAAGGCCGGCAAGAGCGCGCAGCTCGACGATCTCGCGGCCTACCTGACTTCGCTGAACAAGTTCATGCGCAGTCCAGCACGCGCGGCGGACGGCAGCCTCAGCGTGGACGCGGCGCGCGGCCAGACCGTGTTCAACACGGCCCAGTGCGCAACCTGCCACACCGGCGCCACCTTCCGCGACGGCGTGCGGCACGACGTGGGCACGATCCAGGCCTCCTCCGGCAAGGGCATGAACCAGCCGCTGGCGGGCGTGGGCTTCGACACGCCGACGCTGCTGGGCACCTGGAACACCACCGCGTTCTTCCACAACGGCCAGGCGGCCACGCTGCAGGACGTTCTGACGAGCGGCCACGGCAATGCCTCCAGCCTGCCGGCCAACGACGTGGTGGCGCTGCGCGAGTACGTTCGCTCGCTCGACAACGACCCGACGCCGGTGGTCACGCGCATCCGCTCGAACCACAGCAACCTGTGCGTGAACGTGAAGGGCGCAGCCACCACGAGCGGCACGACGGTGGTGCAGTGGCCCTGCGGCAACGCGGGCAACGAGCGCTTCACCGTGACGCAGACGAACGACGGCTTCGTGCAGTTCAAGGCCGAGCACAGCGGCCTGTGCCTGGCGCAGAGCGGCACCGCGACGACCAATGCGGCGGTGGTGCAGCTGGCATGCTCGGCCGGCAACACGGCTCAGTGGAGCGTGGTCGGCGGCACCCTGCGCAACAGGGCTTCGGGCTCGTGCCTCGACGTGCCGAACAATGCGACGACGCAGGACACGGCGCTCATCACCTGGACCTGCAACGGCGGCAACAACCAGAACTGGACGCAGCTTCAGTAAACCCCCAGGCTTCGCGCACTTCGTGTCGCTTCGCCAACCCCCTTGCCGGGGGCAACACCTGCGGCCCGGCGGAGCCGGTTCCGCGGTGTTCCACGAAGAAGCCGCCCGTTTTCACGGGCGGCTTTTTCTTTGTGCGGCATTGACTGCGGCACCTGCTCCATGACCTCCCACGTCATGGACCGTGCGCAGCCTCTCTGGGAAAGTACGTCCATCGAGAAAGCAACCAGCCCATCGAACAATCGACCAACCACCAAGGAGAAAACACCATGACCGGCTTCAACATCCTTCCCCTCGCAGTGGCCCTGCTGATCGGCGTCGCCGCCCTCGGCTCCTGCCTCGGCATCGGACTGGTCGGCCAGAAGTTTCTGGAAAGCACCGCGCGCCAGCCCGAACTGGTCGACACGCTGCAGACCAAGTTCTTCCTGGTGGCGGGCGTGACCGACGGCGCGTTCATCATCGCAACCGGCATCGGCCTGTGGTTCGCTACGGCGAATCCCTTCGGCTGAGCCCTTGCAGGGAGGGGGCAACACCAGCGGCCCGGCAAAGCCGGTTGCGCGGTGTTTCCGGGACGGGCCCGCGCACCGGAAAGCAAGAGGCGCATTGGCACCATTCGTGCTAGCACCGTTGACACCAAATTGTTCACAGCTAAAGTATTTAGCCATCAACGGTTTGATGTCGCCGGTGCCGCATGGGGCGGTGCCGGTGCGTTGTCTGCATCCTTCCCGCCGGAGAATCCATGCGCCACCTGCCCCCGAAGTCGCCCGCGCTGCCGCGCACCCTGCTCTCGCTGCTGCTGTGCGGCTCGACCCTCGCCACCGCGGTGTCCGCCACCGCCGCCCCTGTCAAGGTGGGCCTGGCGCTCGACATCTCCGGACCTTTCGCGGCGCTGGGCGCCGAGGCGCGCGACGGCTTCGCGCTCGGCATCAAGCAGCTGGGCGGCAAGCTCGGCGGGCAGGACGTCGAGTTCGTGCAGGCCGACATGGCCGGCAGCCCCGACCAGGCCAAGCAGCTGGTCGACCGCATGATCCAGCGCGACAAGATCGACCTCTTCAGCGGCCCCATCGGCTCCAACGTGGCGCTGGCCGTGGGCCCGACCCTCTTCAACGCCAAGGTGCCGTATCTCTCGGCCAACGCCGGACCCAGCCAGTTCGCGGGCGCGCAGTGCAATGCCTACTTCTTCGGCACCGCCTACCAGAACGACCAGTTCCACGAGGCCGCCGGCAAGTTCGCGCAGGACCGGGCCTTCAAGAAGATCGTGCTGATCGCTCCCAACTACCCGGCCGGCAAGGACGCGCTGGGCGGCTTCAAGCGCCAGTTCAAGGGCCAGGTGGCCGACGAGCTCTACACCAAGCTCGGCCAGATCGACTACGCGGCCGAACTCGCGCAGCTGCGCGCGGCCAAGCCTGACTCGATCTACTTCTTCCTGCCCGGCGCGATGGGCATCAACTTCATCAAGCAATTCGTGGGCGCGGGGCTGTCGAAGGACATCACGCTCGTGACCAGCGGCTTCTCGGCCGACGAGGACGTGATCGGCGCCGTGGGCGAACCCATGCTCGGCCTGTTCAACACCTCGCACTGGGCGCACGACCTCGACAACCCCGCCAACAAGGCCTTCGTGGCCGCGTTCCGCAAGGAATACAACGGCCGCTATCCGTCGGTGTACGCGGCGCAGGCCTATGACGCCATCCTCGCGATGGACGCGGCGGTGAAGCAATCGGGCGGCAACGCGCAGAACCGCGAAGCCGTGGTGGCCGCGCTGAAGAAGGCCAACTACGCATCGACGCGCGGCAGCTTCAAGTACGCGAACAACCACTTCCCCATCGAGAACTTCTACCTGCGCGTGATCGGCAAGGATGCGCAGGGCAAGGTCACGAACAAGCTGATCAATACGGTTCTCACGAACTACGGCGACAGCTACGCAGACAAGTGCCCCCTGAAATAGGCTCGCCCCCAGGCTTCGCGCACTTCGTGTCGCTTCTCCTTCCCCCTACCGGGGGCGACACCTGAGGCCCGGCAAAGCCGGTTCCTCGGTGTCTCCCGAATGAATGCGGGCAACCCTCTTGATGATCCTATGAGTGGAATTCTTGTTCTGGAGCAGCTGCTCAACGGCCTCGGCTATGGGCTGATGCTGTTCCTGCTGGCTGCGGGGCTCACGCTGGTGTTCGGCATCATGGACGTGCTGAACCTCGCGCATGGCTCGCTCTTCATGGCCGGCGCATACGTGGCGGCCGAGGCGCACACGCGCACCGGTTCGTTCGCGGCGGCCATCGTCATCGCGGTGGCGGTCACGGTGGCGGTGGCGCTGCTGCTCGAGGTGCTGCTGATGCGGCGGCTCTACACGCGCGACCATCTCGCGCAGGTGCTCGCCACCTTCGGCGTGATCCTGGTGGCCGACGACATCGTGAAGATGGCCTGGGGCCCCTCGCCGGTGATGGCGCCGACGCCCGCCGCGCTCTCGGGCCCGATCGACCTGATGGAGGGCCTGCCCTACCCGGCCTATCGCCTCGTGATCCTCGTCGGCGGCCTGCTGGTGGCGCTGGCGCTGTACCTGCTGGTGAACCACACGCGCATCGGCATGCGGGTGCGCGCGGGCGCATCCGACCGGCCCATGGCCGAGTTGATGGGCGTGCGCGTGGGCCGCATCTTCAACGGCGTGTTCCTGCTCGGCGCGGCGCTGGCGGCGCTGGCGGGGGCGCTGATGGGGCCCATCGTCGCGGTGCAGGTCGGCATGGGCGAGGCCATCCTGATCCCGGCGCTGGTGGTGCTGGTGATCGGCGGCATCGGCTCGGTGCGCGGCGCCTTCGTGGCCGCACTGCTCGTGGGCGTGGTCGACACCGTGGGCCGTGCCTTCGTGCCGATGCTGCTGCGTGCCACGCTGCCGCCGGCTACTGCAGCCGACCTGGGGCCGCTGTTTGCCGAAGTCGCGATGTACGCGCTGATGGTGGTGGTCCTCATCTTCCGGCCCTCGGGCCTTTTCTCAGCACGCGCATGAAGTCTTCACGCTACATCGGACTCGGGCTGCTCTTCGTGCTGCTCGCGGCGTTTCCGCTGGTCGCGCCCGTCTTCGGGCTCGAGTTCTACATCGGCTTCGTGCGGCGCGTGCTCATCGTGGCGCTCGCGGCCGCGAGCCTCAACTTCGTCCTCGGCTTCGGCGGCATGGTGGCGCTGGGGCACGCGGGCTTCATCGGCGTGGGGGCGTACACGGTGGTCGCGCTCAGCGACGCGGGCGTGATGTCGGCGTGGGTGATGTGGCCGCTGGCCGCGCTCGTGGCCGGCCTCGTCGCGGCGCTGATCGGCACGGTGGCGCTGCGCACGCGCGGCGTGTACTTCATCATGACCACGCTGGCCTTCGCGCAGATGCTGTACTTCGTGGTGGTGTCGCTGCGCCGCTATGGCGGCGACGACGGCTACACGCTGATGTCGCGGCCAACGCTGCTGCCCGGGCTGGACCTGGGCAGCGAGGCGAACTTCTACTGGGTGGTGCTGGCCATCGTGGCGCTCGCGCTGTGGTGGCTGCACCGCGCGACGCTCTCACGCTTCGGCCATGCGCTGATAGGCATCCGCGACAACGAGACGCGCATGCGGGCGCTGGGCTATCCGGTGTTCCGGCTGCAGCTGGTGGCCTTCACCATCGCGGGTGCCATCGCGGGGCTGGCCGGCGCCTTGCTCGCGGGCGGCAACGGCTTCGTGAGCCCGGCGACGATGCACTGGACGCAGTCGGCCACGCTGCTGGTGATGGTGGTCATCGGCGGGCTCGGGCGCAGCTGGGGCGGGCCGGTGGGGGCCGTCGTGTGGCTGGTGCTCGAAGAGGTCCTGAAGCAGCACACGGAGCATTGGCACATGCCGCTGGGGTTGTTGCTGATTGCCGTTGCCCTGTGGGCGCCCAAAGGGTTGGCCGCATTGTACAAGCGCCGCTTGCCCCTCACCCCAACCCTCTCCCCAGAGGGGAGAGGGAGTAAAGCACCATGAGCCTTTTCAGAATCGAAGGGTTGGTCAAGCGCTTCGGCGGACTGCTGGCGACCGACCATGTGAACCTCACGGTGGACCACGGCGAAGTGCATGCGCTCATCGGGCCCAACGGCGCCGGCAAGACCACTCTGGTGAACCTGATCACCGGCCTGCTGAAGGCCGATGCCGGGCGCATCCTGCTCGACGAGATCGACATCACGAAGCTGAAGGACCACCAGCGCGTGGCCGCCGGCATGTCGCGCTGCTTCCAGGTGACTCGCGTGTTCCCGAAGGAGACCGTGCATGACAACCTGATGCTCGCGGCACAGGCTCATGCGGGCAGCAGCCTGCGCTTCATGGCGCCGCGCGCGAAGGAGCGCGACCTCGTCGATCGCGCCATGGCGCTGGCCGACCGCGTCGGCCTCGGCGCCGAGCGCGCACGCATCGCGGGGACGCTGCCGCACGGCGCGCAGCGCGCACTCGACGTTGCGCTGGCGCTCGCGGCCGAACCCAAGCTGCTGCTGCTCGACGAGCCGATGGCCGGCATGGGCCCCGACGAATCGGCGCGCATGGTGGAGCTGATCGAGTCGCTGCGCGCGTCGATGGCCATCCTGCTGATCGAACACGACATGGACGCGGTGTTCCGCCTGGCCAACCGCCTCACCGTGCTGGTGCAGGGCAAGGTGCTGATGAGCGGCACGGCCGACGAAGTGCGGGGCCATCCCGATGTGCAGGCCGTCTACCTCGGCACCGAAGCGGAAGGGCATACATGACTCGCCCCCAGGCTGCGCGCACTTCGTGTCGCTTCGCCAACCCCCTTGCGGGGGCAACACCTGCGGCCCGGCGGAGCCGGTTCCGCGGTGTTCCACGAATTGGAAACACCCACCTCGTACTTCATAGTGCGACGAGGTACTGAGATGCTGCTCGAAGCGAAATCCATCGAAGCCGGCTACGGCGCAAGCCAGGTGCTGTTCGGCATCGACCTCGACATTCGCCCCGGCGAAGTGCTCGCGCTGCTCGGTCGCAACGGCATGGGCAAGAGCACGCTGCTGAAGGTGCTGACCGGCACGCTCTCGCCGATGCGCGGCAGCGTTCACTTCGACGGCGCGGCCATCGGCGGACACAAACCCGACGCCATCGCGCGGCGCGGCGTAGCCATCGTGCCCGAGGGCCGGCATGTGTTTCCGAACCTCAGCGTCGACGAGCACCTGCGCGCCTTCGCAAGGCCGCGCCCCGGCAGCGCGCCGCGCTGGACCCTCGAGGCGCTCTACGGCCTGTTCCCGCGCCTGTCCGAACGCAAGGCCAACGCCGGCAACCAGCTCTCGGGCGGCGAGCAGCAGATGCTGGCCATCGCGCGAGCGCTGTCGACGCACCCGCGCCTGCTGATCCTCGACGAAGCCACCGAAGGCCTGGCCCCGGTGATCCGCGAGGAGATCTGGAACTGCATCGCCACGCTCAAGGCGGAGGGCGAAGCGATCCTGGTGGTCGACAAATACGTGCAGCGCCTGCTGCCGCTGGCCAACCGCCACGTGATCCTCGAACGCGGACGCGTGGTGTGGCAGGGCGACTCGGCGGCGCTGGATACCGACCGGTCGCTCTGGACGCGCTACCTGGGCGTGTAGAGGCTGCCTTGCCGCCGGTTCACGACTGCTGCGGCTACCGGCCCCGAGCGCGCCGAACGCCTTGTGCGGCACCGCAGCGGCCTGCGCGCGACCGCCATGGATCGGCACGCACATCGCGAAGACCGCGTCGCAGGGCCCACCCGGCGCATCGGTGACGAGGTCGAGCTGCTCGCCTGTCTTGCGCCGCTGTGCCTGCAAGTCCGTCTCATGGGTAAAGCTGCCCAGGCATCGAGCAGTGCCGCGGCGCGCGCAGCGCGCGCAAGCCAAGCATCAGCACGATCGCCGAACAGCACGCGATGCCCGCCACCATCGGCAGCGGCGTGCCATTGGCGAACGGCGACACCAGCGCGACCATCACCGCGCCGCCCGCGAAGTTCAGCGTGCCGAGCAGCGCCGAAGCGGTGCCGGCGCGCGCCGCATGACCTTCCATCGCGACCACGAAAGCCGACGGGACGATCACTCCGTTGAGTCCGTAGACGACCACCAGCAGGCCGACCAGCACGTCGAGCCGGTCGACGCCCGCCAACGTCAGCACCAGCAGCACCCCCGTGACGGCGGCATGCGCAATGACCGCCGTGCGCAGCACGCGCCGGATGCCGAAGCGCGCGGCGAGCCAGCCGTTGGCCTGCGAGACCGCGATCATCGACACCGCGTTCAACGCGAACAGCACGGCATACATGCGCGGCGAGATGCCGTAGTGCGTGCTCATCACGAACGACGAGTTCGCCACGTAGACGAAGAAGCCCGACAGCGTCAGAGAGGCCATGAAAGCCACGGCAAGGAAGTGCCTGTCGCGCAGCAGCGCGCCATAGGCGGCCATCGCGCCGCGCAGGCTGCTGTGCGCTCGCGCGGCCGGCGGCCGCGTCTCGGGCAGCAGCACCGCCACCATCGCCGCGGCGAGCACCGCCAGCGCACCGAGCACCCAGAACACGGCGCGCCAGCTCGCGGCGTCGGCCACGAAGCTGCCCACCAGCGGCGCCAGGATCGGCGACACGCTGTAGACCAGGATCAGCAGCGACATCAGCCGCGCCGCCTCGGTGCCGGTGTGCAGGTCGCGCACCACCGCGCGCGGCGTCACCATGCATGCGCAGGCGCCGAGTCCCTGCAGGAAGCGGAAGGCGATCAGCACGCCGATGCCCGGTGCCAGCGCACAGCCGATGCTCGCAGCGACGAACACGGCAAGGCCCGCGTACATCGGCCGCTTGCGCCCGAACATGTCGGACAGCGGACCAGCCACGAGCTGGCCCGCGCCGGTCGCAATGAAGAAAGCCATCAGGCTGGCCTGCACCGAATGCACATCGGCGCCAAGCGCATGGCCGATGGCAGGCAGCGCGGGCAGGTACATGTCGATGGCGGAAGGTCCGATCGCGGTGAGCAGGCCCAGCACGACGGCGTAGCGTGAAAGTTGAGCGTTCGAGGAGGACATGAGCCGATGGTCACGCTTCGAACTGAATGATTGAATAATCAACAAGCCACTTTTCTTATTCATTCGTACAGAAGAAAACATGGATCCGTTGTCCGATGTCCTGTCGATGCTCACGGTGAGCAGCACGCTCTCCTCGCGCTTCGAGGCACGCGGCCGCTGGGCATTCCGCTATCCCCACTACGACTCCCACATCAAGCTGGGCGGCGTGCTCACGGGGCGGCTGAGGCTGCAGATCGGGGACAAGGGCCCGGCGGTCCTGCTGGAGGCGGGCGACTTCTACCTGCTGACCAACGGCCAGCCTTTCACTTCCTCCAGCGATCCGCCGGGTCCGCTGCAGGACGGCATACGGGTCAGCCGCGACCACCGCGGGCCCGACGGCGTGCTGCGCTACGACGGCCGTGGTGCAGGGGATGCCGGGGCGGTCACCATGGCGAGCGGCCGCTTCACGCTCGACAGCGAAGCCGGCGAGCTGCTGCTGCGCCACCTGCCGCCGCTGATCCACCTGCGCGCGAGCGACCCCGGCGCGCGGCCGCTGGTGGGGCTGCTCGACCTGCTGGGCTGGGAGACGGCCGAGATGCGGCCGGGCGCGTCGATCGCCCGCACGAATCTCGCCTCGCTGGTGCTGGTCCAGGCCTTGCGCGTGTACCTGGCGAATGCGCCGCAGCCCGAGGGCTGGCTGGGCGCGATGGCAGATGCGCGCATCGGCGAAGCCCTCTCGCGCATGCATGGAGACATCGCGCATCCATGGACCGTGGAACGCCTCGCGCAGTCGGCGGGCATGTCGCGCACCGCCTTCGCGGTGCGCTTCAAATCGCTGACGGGATCGACGCCGCTCGACTACCTGGGCGGCTGGCGCATGACGGTGGCACGCAATGCGCTGCGGCACACCGACGAAGCCATCGCGCGCATCGCCGAGCGCATCGGCTATCAGTCGGAAACTGCCTTCAGTGCCGCCTTCCGGCGGATGGTGGGCGAGAGCCCCGGGCGCTTTCGCACGCTGAGCCGCAGCGCGGCTACACCGAGCGCGTGATACCGCCGTCCACCCGCAGGTTCTGGCCCGTGATGTAGCCCGCGCCTTCCGAGGCGAGAAAGCCGATGACGGCCGCGATCTCCGCGCTCTTGCCGTAGCGGCCCATCGGAATGCGCGAGCGGAACTCGGCCTTCTCCGGCAGGCTGTCGATGAAGCCGGGCAGCACGTTGTTCATGCGCACGTTCTTCGAGGCGTAGGTGTCGGCGAAGAGCTTGGTGAAAGCCGCGAGGCCCGCGCGGAACACGCCCGAGGTGGGGAACACCGGATCGGGCTCGAAGGCCGCGAAAGTGGAGATGTTGATGATGGCCCCACCGCCCTGCTGCACCATCAGCGGCGCGACCAGCCGCGCGGGACGCACCGCGCTCAGCAGGTACACGTCCATGCCGCGATGCCAGTCTTCGTCGGTGATGTCGAGGATGGGCGCGCGCGGCCCGTGGCCTGCGCTGTTGACCAGCACGTCGACGCGGCCCCACTGCGCCACGACCTTGTCGACCAGCCGCTTCAGGTCGTCGTTCGACTGGTTCGAGCCAGTCACGCCGATGCCGCCGAGCTCGGCGGCCAGCGCCTCGCCCTTGCCCGACGACGAGAGGATGGCCACGCGGAAGCCGTCGTCAGCGAGCTTGCGCGCCGCGGCGGCCCCCATGCCGCTGCCGCCGGCGGTGACGATGGCTACTCTTTTCTGGTCTTCAGAAGACATTTGTGATTCCTTTGTTCATGCGAGAGAACGCATTTAGCCAAGGAATCCAGTCTCCTGCCAGATGGGGACTTGCGGGTGCGCCGGGGGTGCGTACGAATGAGTCCGGATGCTCCACTCCCGCGATTGAAACGAAGATCAGGCTGTCGGCAAGGTCGCCTGCATCGAAGCCCGCTGGTTGAACACCTTGAACCACTTCGCGCTGTTCGGCGCCTCGGCGCGCCAGTCCACCGAGGGAAAGCGGAAATCCATGTAGCCCAGCGCGCAGCCGAAGGCGATGGTGCCGATGTCGACGCGGTCGCCGAACGAAGGCGCGGCGGTCTCCAGCCATTCGAGGCCGGTGCGTACCTTGGCGAGCTGACCGTCGGTCCAGTCGGACCAGCGCAACTCTTCGGGGCGCAGCACGGTCTCGTAGCGTGCGAGCAGCGCGGCGCCGGTCATGCCGTCAGCAAGGGCGAGTTCGGTGAGGCGGGCCCAGCGCTCCTTGCCATCGGCCGGAAACAGCTTGCCCGACTGCGCGGCGTCGAGGTACTCGCAGATCACGCGGCTGTCGAACAGAACCTGGCCGTCGTCGGTGATGAAGGTGGGCACCTGGCCGAGCGGGTTCTTCGGGATGATGGTGGCATCGCGCTTCACCGGGCCGGCCGCGCTGGGCAGCTTCTCGATGCGGTCGGCAACGCCGAGCTCGTGGGCCACGACCATGCACTTGCGCACGAAGGGGGAAGCGGGGGAGAAGAAGATTTTCATGATGGTGACCTTGTTTCGGCTGAGTCGCCAGAACGCACTATGCGCGAGCCGCCGGCTTCCTGATGCGCAGCATGCCCTCTTGCGCGGCCGAGGCCACGAGCCGGCCGTCGCGCGCGTAGAGGCTGCCGCGGCACAGGCCGCGCGCGCCGCCCGCGCTGGGCGAGTCGAGCACGTACAGCAGCCAGTCGTCCATGCGGAAATCGCGGTGGAACCACATCGCATGGTCGAGGCTGGCGGGGCGCACCTGGCCGCTCATGAAGCTCAGGCCGTGCGGCAGCATCGCGGCGCGCAGCAGGCCGTGGTCGGAGGCGTAGGCCAGCAGCGCGCGGTGCACCATCGGGTCGTCGGGCAGCGGCGCGATGGCGCGCATCCAGATGGCGCTCTGCGCCGAGGTCGGGCGCGGCAGCGGCGTCATCAGGTCCTCGGGGTCGACGCGGCGGTACTCGATGCCGTGCGGCTGGATCGCCTTGGTGCGCCAGGGCTCGGGCAGGCGGTCGCCGAGGGCGATGCGCTGGTCGAGCTCGCTGATGAGGCCCTCTGGGCCGGCCACCTCGGGCATGTCGAACTGGTGCTCGACGCCCTCGTCCACGGTCTGGAAGGAGGCCGACATCTCGAAAATGATGCGCTCCTGCTGGCGCGCCACCACGTGGCGGGTGGTGAAGCTGCGGCCGTCGCGCACGCGATCGACGCTGTACTCGATGGGCGCATGCTCGCCCGGCAGCAGGAAGTAGGCGTGCATCGAATGCACCGGGCGCTCGGCGCCCACCGTGAGGCTCGCGGCCATCAGCGACTGGCCCAGCACCTGGCCGCCGAACACGGCCGGCGTGCCGATGTCCTCGCTCTGGGCCCGGAAGCGGTCGCCGCCCAGAGGCTCGAGCTGCATGAGCGAGACGAGTTCGTCGACGAGGCGGGAGGCAGTGGCGGGATCGGTGGTCATCGGAGGGGAAAGCAGTCGGAAAGCAACCCTCGACCATAGCAAAGCCCGCGCCCGCCGGCTGTCGCGGGCCTGTCAGCGGCTGCTATTTGAAGAAGCAGACGTCCATGAGCCGCGCGCGGCAGCTGTAGTCCGTGCCGCCCTGCACCACGGCCAGCGGCGCCCCGCCCAGCACCAGCGAGCCGTCGGCGGCGCGGCCTACCGGCGTGGGCGCGGCCTTGTCGGCGGGGCCGCTTGCGGTTTCCTGCTCGACGTAGTTCAGGTAGCGGGTGCGCGAGAAGTCGACGCCCTCGCCTTCCTTCAGCACGCCGGCCTCGTAGCGCTTGCCCCTGACGGTGCCGAAGTAGCGCAGCGCCGGCCCGGTGCGGTCGCCGTACTTCACCTCGGTCTTCGCGAAGCCGGTCTGCGTGAGAAAGGCCTGGTCGTCGGCCGACAGGTCGGCGTCGAAGGCCAGCAGCACGTACTGCCCTTCGAAGTTCTGGTTGCGCTCCACCTTGAACTCGCCGACCAGCGCGGGCGTGATCCGCGTGCGCCCGTCCCAGCGCAGGATGGAGGCCACGGACGGGTCGCCGTCGAACACGTAGTGGTGCTTCTCGCCGACGATGACCAGCTTGCGGCCGTCCTTGCTCGCGAGGAAGCTCACCATCGCCTCCTTGCCGTGGACGGGCTCGCCCTCCGGAGTGCTGGCGCAGCCCAGGAGCACGAAGCCGGGAGCGGCGCAGGAAAGGGCCAGGAGGACGCGGCGCATGGCGACCGGCAACGAAATGGCCGGCAACGAAGGAAGGTTCACGTTTCGTCCGGGGTCGAGTTCATCCTGCCCCGGACTCTAGCGCGCCCCGGCGCTCAGCGGTCGAGGTCGACGCCGTCGGCTGCCAGCTTTTTCTGCAGCGCCGGGATGTCGACCGCCGCGAAGTTGCCCGCGCCCAGCGACGCCGCCGCCGTGCCCGCGGCCTGCCCCATGACGAAGCAGCCGCCGCTGGCGCGCGCGGCCGACTGGCCCTCGTGCGTCATCGACGCGCAGCGCCCGGCCACCAGCAGGTTGTCGAGCGTCCGCGGCACCAGCATGCGCCAGGGCAGGTGGTTGTAGGCGTTGTCCTCGTCGCGCGGGAAGGCCCACTCGATGCGACCGTCGGCGTGCATCTCCATCGGCCAGGCGTTCAGGCCGATGTTGTCGTCGAACTTCGCCGAGCCCAGGATGTCCTCGCGGCCGAGCGCATACAGGCCCTGGATGCGCCGCGTCTCGCGAATGCCGACCTGCGGCGCGATCTCGACGATGGCCGACTGCGCGAAGCCCGGCACCTCGGCCTTCAGGAACTCGAAGTACGCGGCGATCTGGCGGCGGCCCGTGAGCTCGCCCTGGCTGAGCTCGCGCGCGTCGACGCCGTTCATCGCGCGGCCCTCGGAGTTGCGGATCTGCGTGACGTTGGCGCGCCACTCGCGCGGGTCCTTGTTGGGCCGCAGGATCGCGCCCTCGCGCGGGAACTTGTAGACGCCCGGCTTCTGCTGCTCGGCGCGCGCCATGAAGTCGTTGATGGCCTTGAACTCGCCCACCGCCTCCAGCGCGGCCGGCGCATCCACCTGGCCGATGCGAAACATGGTGGTCGGAAAGAGGCCGCTGCCATGGCCGTCGCCCACCTCGAAGGGCACGCCCGCGAAGGCGGCCACGTCGGCGTCGCCGCTGGCGTCGATGAAGGCATTGGCGCGGATCGCCTGGCGGCCCGACTTGGTCTCGACCACCAGCGCCGCGATGCGCTTGCCGTCGAGCACGACCGCGGCGGCCAGCGCATGGAACAGCAGCTTCACGCCCGCTTCGTCCAGCATCTGGTCGGCGGCCAGCTTGTAGGCCGAGGTGTCGTACGAGCGCACGCAGATGCGCCCGCCCATGCCGTTCTGCGGCTGGTTCATGCCGTTGAAGCCGGCGATGCGGTCGATGAGTTCGTCGACCACGCCGCGCACCAGCTGCGTCATCTCGCCCTTGCGCTTGCCGTACAGGCCCGCGAAGTTGGTGACGCCGCCGGCCGTGCCCATGCCGCCGAGAAAGCCGTAGCGCTCCACCAGCAGCGTGTTCGCACCGTGGCGCGCGGCGCTCACGGCCGCCGCGATGCCGGCGGGGCCGCCGCCGACCACCACCACGTCGTATTCGCCGAACACCGGCAGCGCGCGCGCCGGTTCGTTCAATGTCTGGACTGTCATCACTGCAACTTGATGCCGCGGGCCGAGATGATCTTGGTCATGATCGCCGCCTCTTCGTTGACGCGCGTGCGCATGCCGTCCGGCGAGGTGCCCACGGCCTGCCAGCCCTGCTCGAAGAGCTTGCGGCGCACCTCGGGGCTCTTCATCACGATCTCGAGTTCGCGGCTGATGCGCGCCTGCGCCACCTTCGACAGGTTGGACGGGCCCAGCAGCGCCACCCACACTTCGAGGTTGAAGTCCTTCACGCCGGCGTCCGCGAGCGGCGGGATCTCGGGCACCAGCGCGCTGCGTCCGCCCGTGAGGCCGATGGCCTTGAGCTTGCCGGCCTTGATCTGCGGCATGGCCACGCCCGGCGGGATCAGGCCCATCTGCACCTGGTCGCCCAGCATCGCGGTGATGACCTGCGGGTTGCCCTGGTAGGGCACGTGCTCGGGCTTGAAGCCGGGCACGCGGGTCTTGAGCAGCTCCATGCCCAAATGGCCGACCGAGCCGATGCCCACCGAGCCGTAGTTCCACTTGTCGCCGGCCTTGCGGCCTGCGTCGAAGAAGGCGGCGCCCGAGGGCAGGTTGTTCTGCGCCACCAGCACCAGCGGGGCGGTCGCGATCAGCGAGAGGTACGTGAAGTCCTTGACCGGGTCGTACGGCAGCTTGGGGTACAGCATCTTCGACGACGTGAGGTTGCCGTTGATGACGATGCCCAGCGTGTGGTCGTCGGTGGCCTTGGCCACCTGGTCGGCCGCGATGTTGCCCGAGGCGCCCGCCTTGTTGTCGACCACGATCGGCTGGCCCAGCGCCTTCGACAGCGGCTCGGCGATGGTGCGCGCGGCGATGTCGGGCGTGGAGCCACCGGGGAAGCCCACGAGCAGGCGGATCGGCTTGGTCGGCCAGGCGGCGTTGTCGGCATTGGCGCTCAGGGGCAGCGCGGCGGCGGCGGCCAGACCGCAGGCAATCAAAAGGGCTCTCTTGGTAGCTTGCATGAAGGGAAAGTGTGAAAAAGTTGTCAAAAGACCAAAGAGGGCCAGCTTAACTGCCGGGCAAGACACCGGGCAAGGCCGAAGCCCGGCGCGCCCTCTCTATTCGAGGCTGATGTTGCCCCTTCGCACCAGCTCACCGTAAATCTTCGACTTGGCCTCGGCATTGCGCTCGATTTCCTCGGGCGACCATGCCAGCGGCTCGAAGGCGAAGGTGTCGAAGCGGGCGCGGATCTCGGGATCGGCGATGACCTTGGCCACGTCGGCATTGATCTTCGCCTTGATGGCCGCCGGCACGCCCTTGGGCGCGAGCAGCGACACGAATGAATTGACTTCCAGCGAAGCCGGTCCGCCCGCCTCGGCCATGGTCGGCACGTCGGGCATCTGCGGAATGCGCCTGGTCGCAGCCACAGCGATGTAGCGCAGCTTGCCGGCCTTGTAGATGCCCTGGCTCGACGGAATGCTCGCGAAGGCCCACGGCACCTCGCCGGTACCCACGTTGGAATACAGCTGCGACACCTCGCGGTACGGCGCGTGGCGCATGCGGATGCCGGTGAGCGCTTCGAGCTGCTGCGCGCCCAGATGACCCGGACTGCCCACGCCCCACGAGCCGTAGACGATGCCGTCGGGGTTCGCCTTGGCCGCGGCGATCAGGTCGCCCATGTTCTTCCACTTCGAGTCGGTGCCCACGGCCACGAAGAAGGGCGTGCGAAAGAGCGATGCCACCGGATCGAAATGCTGCAGCGTCACGAAGTTGCGCGACTTGTACAGGTGCGGCAGCGCGGCGATGTGCTCGCTGTCCAGCTGCAGCAGCGTGTAGCCGTCGGGTGCGCCGCGGCGGGCCTGGTCGATGGCGATGAAGCCGCCGCCTCCAGGCCGGTTGTCGATGACCACGCGCTGGTTCCACAGGCGCGATAGCTTGTCGGAGACGAGGCGCAGCACCGCGTCGGGGCCGCTGCCGGCGGCGAAGGGCGTGACCAGGGTCACCGGCTTGCTGGGGTAGTCGCCGGACTGGGCCAGCGCCGCCGTCGCAGCGCTGAGGGCCAGCATGCCTGTGAGCAGTGCGCGCGAAAAGTTCATCTCTCTTGTCTCCTGGGCCTTCGGCCTCGATGGTTGTGAACGTTGGGGAAAGAAGAAAACGGGATTCAGTGCGGCGAAAGCTCGACGGCGCCGGCTTCGACCCGGGCCGAGGGCGAAGGCCGCAGCGACTCGGGCGCGTCGTCCAGGCAGCGCTCGGGCCGCCAGGCATAGAGCCATTCGACCGCGTCGTAGAAGCGCTCGGGCGTGCGGCCCGGCCACAGGCTGTTGCGCACCAGGCGCTCCACGCCCTTGGCGTGATAGAGCCGCCCCATCTCGCGCACCGACAGCACCACGCGCGCCGTGCGGGCGACGCGCGCCGCCTCGTAGAGCTTGAAGGCGGCGGGCATGTCGAAGCCGCAGGCCTTCACCGCCTCGCTGAGCGTCACGGCGTCTTCCAGCGCCATGCACGCGCCCTGCGCGAGGTACTGCATCATGGGATGCGCCGCGTCGCCCAGCAGCGTGGCAGCGCCTTCGCTCCAGCGCTCGACCGGGTCGCGGTCGGCGGTGCTCCAGCGGCGCCAGGAGGTCGGGCGATCGAGCAGCTGGCGCGGGCGCGCATGCACGCCCTCGAAGTACGAGAGCACTTCTTCCTTGCTGCCGTCGGTGACGCCCCACTCTTCCTTCTCGCGGCTGTGGAAGGTGACGACCAGGTTGTACTGCTCACCGTGGCGCAGCGGGTAGTGCACCAGGTGGCAGTTCGGGCCGGCCCAGACCACGGGCGCGTTCCAGCGCAGGTCGGCGGGCATGTCGGCCGCCGGCACCACGGCGCGATACACCACGTGGCCCGACACGCGCGGCGCGTCGCCGATGAGCCTGCCGCGCACCACCGACTTCACGCCGTCGCAGCCGACGATGGCGTCGGCCTTGAAGCTGCGGCCGTCGCGAGTGACGGCGGTGACGCCCTGGCCGCCCAGATCGATGGACTCGACCTGCGCCGAGGTGTGGAAGCGGATCAGCGGATGCTGCTTCACCGCCTCGTGGATCGCGCCGTGCAGGTCGGCGCGATGGCTCACCGCGTAAGGATTCCTGAAGCGCGCGCGGAAGGCTTCGCCGACCGGCACCGAGGCCACTTCGCCGCAGTCGACGGCGTCCATCATCACCAGCCGGTCGGTGAAGACCGAGCCCCGTCGCACCGCCTCGCCCACGCCCAGCGCATCGAGCGCCGCGAAGGCATTGGGGCCGAGCTGCAGGCCGGCGCCGATCTCGCCGATGGTGGCGCTCTGTTCGAGCAGGTCGATGGAAACGCCCAGGCGCGCGAGCGCCAGCGCGGCGGCCATGCCGCCGATGCCGCCGCCGACCAGCAGCACGGTGGGAGAGTTCTTCGAAAGGGTCATGGCGGGCCTGCGCTTTCAGGTCGAGGCAATCACTCGATATGGACAGTGAGCGACGGCAGGCGCTCGATGCTCACCTTGATGGTCTGGCCCGGCTTCACCGCGCCCACGCCCTCGGGCGTGCCGGTGAAGATCAGGTCGCCGGGCTGCAGCGTGAACAGTGTCGAGAGGTTGGCGATGACTTCGTTCACCGACCAGATCAGGTGGGTGATGTCGCTCTTCTGGCGCACCTCGCCGTCGACCTCCAGCACGATGGCGCCGGCGTTGATCTCGCCCACGTCGGCCAGCGTGCGCAGCGGCGCGATGGGCGCGGAGAAGTCGAAAGCCTTGCCGATCTCCCAGGGACGGCCCTGCTCGCGCATCTTCATCTGCAGGTCGCGGCGGGTCATGTCCAGGCCCACGGCGTAGCTGTGGATGTGGCTCGCGGCCTGCTCGACCGGGATGTTGGCGCCGCCCTTGCCGATGGCGACCACCAGCTCGGCCTCGTAGTGGTAGTTGCTGGTGAGCGGCGGGTAGGGAATCGAGACACCCTTGCCGTCGGCCACCGGCACCACCGAGGCGTCGTCGTTGGGCTTGCAGAAGAAGAAAGGCGGCTCGCGGTCGGGGTCGAAGCCCATCTCGCGGGCATGGGCGGCGTAGTTGCGGCCCACGCAGTAGACGCGGCGCACCGGGAACTGCTGGTCGGAACCGACGACGGGAATGCCGACGATGGAGGGAGGCGTGAAGACGAAGGACATGGGGAACTCCTGCCGCTCAGGGCGGCACACGGTCAGACAAGAAGAAAGAAAAAGAGGAAACCGGATCAGGCGTCTTCGAGGAAGGCTTCGCGCAGGATGCCCATGGCCTGCTGCACGGGACGGTCGGAGAAGCTGAAGAGCACCGCGTCTTCGTTCGGCGACGAGAGCTTCAGCGTCGCCCACGAGGGCACGACGAAGGTGTCGCGCGGGCCGAAAGTGAAGCGCTGGCCCGCGATCTCGGCCGTGCCGTGGCCCTCGACCACGCTGTACACCGCGCCGTCGGTGGCGCGATGCGCCTTGCCTGCGAAACCCTTCGGAAGCAGCTGCAGGTTGGTGGCGATGGTCGGCATCGGCGAGCCGCCGGTCAGCGGGTTGATGTAGCGCAGCTTGTGGCCCAGCCAGGTGTCGGGCGCTTCCTGCTTCTGCAGCTGGGCCAGCGCCTCGCGGCTGCGCGCATAGGGGTAGTTGAAGATCGGCGAGGTGGCCGATGCGTGGTCGTGCCGAACCGGCACCATGTTGTGGCCGAAGCGCGCGAGGCTGTTGCCCTCGGGGCGCGAGACGTGCTGCACCTTGGAGTCGTCGTTCTCGGCGAAGCCTGCGTCGAAGAAGCGCAGCATCGGGATGTCGAGGCCGTCCAGCCACACCACCGGCTCCACGCTGCCGCCTATGCCTTCGTTGCCATGGTCGTGCCAGGCCCACGAGGGCGTGATGATGAAGTCGCCGGGGTACATGGTGGTGCGTTCGCCGCCCACTGTGGTGTAGGCGCCCTTGCCGTCGACGATGAAGCGCAGCGCCGACTGCACGTGGCGGTGCGAGGGCGCGACCTCGCCCGGCATGATGAGCTGCAGCCCGGCGTAGAGCGACTGCGTGATCGACGAATTGCCGGGCAGCGCCGGGTTCTCCAGCACCAGCACGCGGCGCACGGCCTCCTCGGCGGTGATGAGGTCGGCCGACTCCATCAGCAGCGGGCGGATCTCGTCGTAGCGCCACAGCGCGGGCACGCAAGGCGTCTGCGGCTCGCGCGGCACCAGGGCATGCAGCGACTCCCACAGCGGCGTGAGGTGCAGCGGGCGGATGCGGTCGTAGTAGTCGCGGCGCTCGGCCGCGTTCGAGGGGGCGGGTTTCATGGGGCGGGTGTCTCCGTTGGCGGCATTGTTGGCCCGCACCACTATTTCCTCAAGACCGGCAGCCAATACACGGAATTCGAAATTTCGATAATGGTGCCTTTCGCCGTAAGCAGGAGGCCCGCATGTCGAAACTCGATCTCGAATGGCTCGCCGTGTTCGACGAGGTCTACAAGACCGGCAACGTCTCGAAGGCGGCCGAGCGGCTGGGCATGGCGCAGGCCGCGGCCAGCACCGCGCTGAACAAGCTGCGCGCGCACTTCGACGATCGCCTGTTCACCCGCACCGCCCAGGGCATGCAGCCCACGCCGCATGCCGAGCGCATCTACCCGAACCTGCGCGAGGCGCTGGCCCAGATCGCGCAGGCGCAGGGCAACCGCAGCAGCTTCGATCCGGCGCAGGCGCAGCGGCGCTTCCGCATCTGCATGACCGACATCAGCGAGGTGGTGCTGCTGCCCGGCCTGCTCGACCACCTGCGCCAGGCGGCGCCGGGGGTGCACATCGAGACGGAAATCATCTCCACCATCAGCGGCCGCCGGCTGCAGGACGGCGAGGTCGACCTGGCCGTGGGCTTCATGCCGCAGCTGGACGCGGGCTTCTACCAGCAGACGCTCTTCATGCAGAACTTCGTCTGCCTGGCGGCACGCAACCATCCGCGCATCGGCACCAGGCTCACGCGCAAGCGCTTCGAGGCCGAGGCGCATGCGGTGGTGTCGACCTCGGGCACGGGGCACGCCATCGTCGACACCACGCTCGCGCGGCTGGGCCTCAAGCGCAACGTGGTGGTGCGGCTGTCGAGCTTCCTGAGCGTGGCGCGCATCGTGGCGCAGACCGAGCTGATCGTGGTGGTGCCGCGCATCCTGGGCAAGGTGCTGGCCACGCAGGAGCCGGTGAAGCTGCTGGAGCCGCCCTTCGTGCTATCTGATTACGCGGTGAAGCAGCACTGGCACGAGCGCTTCCATGCCGACCCGGGCAATGCCTGGCTGCGGCGCACGCTGGCGCAACTGTTCAGCGGGAGCTAGCCGAGCGTGCGTGCCGGGACGACCGGCGGCGTCCGCAAGCGGGTGCCCGCTCGCATAATCGCGGCTCCCCACTTCATAGTCACAGCCACATTCACCAAAGGCGGCCTCCCATGTCCTCGATCACCCTGCGTTTTCTCGCCGAGCCCAGCACCGTCAACTTCGGCGGCAAGGTCCACGGCGGCACCGTCATGAAGTGGATCGACGAGGCCGGCTATGCCTGCGCGACCAGCTGGGCCAAGCGCTACTGCGTCACCGCCTTCATCGGCAGCATCCGCTTCCACCGGCCGATCATGATCGGAGACCTCGTCGAGGTGGAGGCCCGCCTCGCCTACACCGGCAATACCAGCATGAACATCTCGGTCGAGGTGCGCAGCGGCGACATGAAGGGCGGCGCGATGGAAAAGACCACCGAATGCCTGATCGTGTTCGTCTCGGTCGATTCGCACGGCCGTCCGCTGCCGGTCGTGCCCTACGTGCCCGGCACCCCCGGCGAAATGGCGCTGGCCGAACGCGCCAAGACTCACCTGGACGCGAGCCGCGCGGCCGGCTCCTCGGTCTGAGCAACTGCGGGAGCTTCGCCCCATAGACGCGAAGCTCTAATGAAGAGTCCGCCGGGCGGCTAGAGTCAGGCGATTGTTTGCAAGCAAAGGAAGTAATCGCATGGCTACCCAGGACGACGACAGCAACGGCAAGGCCGCCGACCGCATCAAGGATTCCGCCCAGCAGATCTGGCTTGCCGGCCTCGGTGCCTTCGCCAAGATGCAGCAGGAAGGCAGCAAGGCCTTCGAGGCGCTGGTGCGCGACGGCGCCGGCATGCAGAAGAAGACCCAGCAGGCGGCCGAGGAAACCCTGGCCCAGGCCCAGCAGCGCATGGCCGGCTTCGCCAACGAATTCGGCACCAAGGCCGCCGGCCAGTGGGGCAAGCTGGAGAACATCTTCGAGGAGCGCGTGGCGCGCGCGCTGGAAAAGCTGGGCATGCCCAGCGCCGCCGACATGGCCGCGCTGCAGGCGCGCGTCGAGGCGCTCGAGGCCCAGCTGAAGAAGGCGCAGCAGGGCACCGCCTCCGCCGCGCGCAAGACCGCGGCCCGCAAGGCGGCCGCCCCCGCCGCCAAGAAGACCTTGCGCCGCAGCAAGGCCGGCTGACCCCGCGCAAGCCGCCGCGCCGGGCGGTGGCGATTGCGGCACCGCACAAGAAAACCGGCGCCGCAAAACATGTCCCGTACCTTCATGGTGCGGTGCACATACGCTAGAGTGTCCCCAAGAGATACGAACGAGACATCCGGGGGCACCAGCATGGCAAAGAAGGCGCCACGCCGCACAGCGCAACGCATCCTCGAAGCCGCATTGGATCTGTTCAACCGCTTCGGGGAGCCGAACGTCTCGACCACGCTGGTGGCGGGCGAACTCAACATCAGCCCCGGCAACCTCTACTACCACTACCCGGCCAAGGAAGAGCTGATCAACAAGCTCTACGAGGCCTACGAAACCGAGCTCGACGAGCTGCTGCACGCCAGCGAGGGAGTGCACGACGTGGAGGACGCCTGGTTCTTCATGCACAGCCTGTTCGAGCTGATCTGGCGCTACCGCTTCCTCTACCGCGACCTCAACGACCTGCTCAGCAAGAACCGGCGGCTGGAAACCCAGTTCCAGCTGGTGCTGAAGAACAAGGCGCGCGCCATCCGCCAGCTCATCGCCGGCCTGAGCCGCGCCGGCCACCTGGAGATCGACGTGCACGAGGTCGACACGCTCGCGCAAAGCATGGTGGTGGTGCTGACCTACTGGCTGAGCTACGAGTACGTGCGCAACCCGCGCGAGGCGCTCGAGCCCGCGCATGCGCAGGGCGCGCTGATGCGCGGCGGCCTGCACTCCCTGCACCTGCTCGCGCCCTACCTCGGACGCGAACAGCGGCTGCATCTGCTGGCGCTCGGCAATGCCTACAACGGCGAGGACCCCGGCAGCAACGGGACCGGCGCCGCGGCTTCCCCTGTCGATATGGCGGTCTAGAACATGCCCCACCACGATTTCAAACCGCTCTCGCTGATGTCCACCGGCGCAGCCAAGGCCAATGCCGGCACGGAACCCTGGACTCCCCTGCCCTGGGCCGACTCGCCCCGCTACGACGCGCGCAGCGTGCTGCTCCATTGGCCGCGCCTGCATGCCGGCCACGAGCTGCCGGTGCCCGCCGAGGGCTCGGCGCTGGCCGAGGGCTGGGCGCTGTACCACAGCGGCGAGTTCGAGCGCGCCGCCGCCATCGGGCTGCTGCAGGGCGCCGAAGGCATGGCGCTGGCCAACCAGGCGACCGCGATCTATGCCAACTACCTGGAGCCGCGCGAATCGGTGCGGCTCGCAATGTTCCGCCAGGTGATCGAGCGCGCGGGCGCGCAGGTCGACGCCGAGCCCGAGAACTGCCAGGCGCTCTACTGGCAGTCGTACGCGCTGGGCCGCTACAGCCAGGGCATCAGCGTGGCGCGCGCGCTGGCGCAGGGCTTGGGCAGCAAGCTCAAGGGCGCGCTGGAACGCGTGATCGAACTGCAGCCCCGGCATGCGGACGCGCACCTCGCGCTGGCCTCCTTCCATGCCGAGGTGATCGACAAGGTCGGCGCGCTGGTCGGTCGCATGACCTACGGCGTGCGCTCCGAAACCTCGGTCGAGCTGTTCGAGCGCGGCCTGGAGCTGCACCCCCATTCCGCCGCCGGGATGATGGAATACGCCCGCGCGCAGCTCATGCTGCACGGCGAATCGCGCACGGGCGAGGCGACGCGGCTCTACGAGAAGGCGGCCGCGCTCAAGCCGGCGGATGCGCGGGAGCGGCTGGAGGTGGAACTGGCGCGGGCCGGACTGCGGGACTGAGCAGCACCGGTACGGCCGTGTACCGCAAGATTTAAGATGCGGGTTTTCCGCTCTACATCCCCCAGACCGACATGTCCGACCTCAACGCCCTGTTCGAAGCTGCCCAGGCCAATTCCAAGCTGCTCGCCGAGCGCCCCGACAACCCGACGCTGCTGAAGATCTACGCTCTGTTCAAGCAGGCCACCGAAGGCGACAACACCGCCAAGAAGCCCAGCTTCAGCGACATCGTCGCCCGCGCCAAATGGGATGCGTGGACGGCCCAGAAGGGCCTGAGCGCCGACGAGGCGAAGCAGAAATACATCGACCTGATCGAATCGCTGCGCGGCTGATCGCGCGCTGGCTCAGCCCGGCAGCTTCGTATCGGCGAAGCGCCGGATGGGCTGCACGAAGGCGAGGTCCGCGCCGTCGAGCACGTCGCGGCCTGCCAGGCTCGCGAAGCTCAGCCCGGTCTCGGCCTCGATGAAGGCCAGCGGGCGCTGCGAGGTGCCGAAGTCTTCCAGGTCGCGCGCCACGCCCGAATCGAGATAGGTGCCCTGGCTCATCAGGTAGGCGATGGCGCTGAGTTCGCCGGTCGCCTCGCTGATGAAGGCGACCACTTTCCAGAAGTCGCGGGGAATCTGAATGCCGAATCTCTCCGCGTCGTCCGCCCGCAGGATCGGGCCGGTGAAGACGCTGATGCGCTTGTCATCGCCCTGGGCGTTGCCGAGGACGTAGTCCTCCAGGTCGCCCCACAGCCCGTCGTTGAAGGGCTGCCACTGGGGGCAGGCGTTGGTGGCGAAGAAGGTGTCGATGTTGGCCCTCTGCGCCGTCGCCAGCGAGCCCCAGTTCGGGTCCTGCCTGCGCGTCATGTGGCCGCGCGAGAACTTGCCTTCCTGCCCGGGGCCGTAGGCCTCGCGCAGCATCTGGTATTCCTTCCTGATGCGGCCGTCGTAGTTCCAGGTGTCGTGGCGCGGGACGTTCTTCGACTTCGAGCCGTCGATGTTGCAGGCCGAGTAGAGCGGCACGCGCCGCGAGATGCACTGCACCGTGCTGAAGTGCTGGTACTTGAGCTCGAAGGAGCCGTCCTCCAGCCTGGCGATGTCTTCCATGGAGATGGACTCGCCGATGGACGGCAGCGCGACGTGCGCGTCCTGCCCCAGAAAACCGGCCGAATAGCCCTGTCGGCCCTTGAAGAACTCCGGCGGCTTCGGCGTCGCGGCGACGCGCTGGATGCCGGCCCACGAACTGCTCACGACCTGGATGTCTGCATCGGACATGGAAAAGCTCCCTCCAGAAAAGCGCCGGGGCCATCTGCGGCCCCGGTGATTGCTTGCTGCGCGCTGCGCGACTACTTCGCGAGCTTGGCCCGTGCGTTTTTCAGGCTGAAGACAGGCTTGCGGATTTCCGCGAAGGTGGGCTGGGAGACAGCCCATTCCGGGTTCTGCTCGAGCGCGGCGAGCTGCTCCTCGTCGACCTGGGCTTCCATCAGCGTGCTGGTCTTGGCCGTGAGCACCACACCGGGCACGCAACGGCGCAGCCGTGCTTCCGCCGACAACTTCTTGCGCGGGCTGCCTGTGTAGGTCAACACGATGCTGGTCACTTCAGAACTCCAAAACCTTCGTACTCGGCCGGCCAACCCACCTTTTTGGCTGCCTTGGACAGCATCCTGACGATGGCGTCGGCCTTTTCAGGGCCTTTGGGCATGTTAAGCAGCTTCTTGTCCCCTGACAACAAACGGGCTGCCATCCCCGAGGAGTACGGCGTGGCCATCGAAGTTCCGGACATCATGGCGTACCTGTCGCCCGGAAAAGCCGACAGCACCGCCACGCCGGGGCCGATGAAATCGGTGGAAAGCCCGTAGTTCGAGAACTCCGCGACGAATTCCTTGCGGCGGCGGATCTCGCTTTCCTGGAAGCTCTCGGGGCAATCCGCCGGAAAGGTCCCGTCGCGCCCCAGCGCGCCCACGGCCAGGGTGTGGCTGTAGCGGGCGGGATAGCGCAGCAGCGGCTGGCCGTCGTTGCCGGTGGCGGCGAACACCACCACGCCCGCGTTGCGCGCCTTCTCGAGGATGTCGGGCATCTCCGGCATCGCCTCCAGGCTGCCCATGCTGATGTTGACGATGTGGCAGCCGTCGGCGATCGCCCTGTCGAGCGCGCTGGCGATGTCGGTCGACTTGGCCCGCCCGCGCTCGCCGCTCTTCGGGCAGACGCGGTAGGCCATCAGCCGGCAGGCGGGCGCGAGGCCGTAGATGCCGGAGCCTTGCGCCATCCGGCCCGCGATGATGCCGGCGACATGCGTGCCGTGCCCGATGCCGTTGTCCAGGAAATCCACCGGGTTCTCGCCGGTGACGAAGCAGCCGCCACCCGCCACGGCAATGGCCGCATGGGGCCCGACGCCGCTGTCGATCACGCCCACCGTCACGCCCTCGCCCGCGTGCGGGTCGTAGGGCGCGTAGTTCGCCAGCAGCTGGAAGCTGTCGGGCACCAGCGGCGCGGCCAGCACGTTCAGCCGCTTCGGCGCGTCGACCCGCTCGAAGCCCTTCACGAACACCGACCAGTGCGTGTGCTCCGGTTCGACCAGGATCATTTCCACGCGCGGATAGAGCACCGGAATCCCCAGGCTCGCGATACCGTCGCTGTCGGTCACGGCCAGCACGTGCGCGCCGTCCCAGTCCACCAGCGCCTTCACCCGCACGCCCGCCACCGGCTTGCCCTGCGGGTCGGCAAAGCGCATTTCGAAGCGCTTGACCTTGGTGCCCGCGGCGACCTGGATCGCGCTCGCTTCCAGCTCGTCGCCCAGCGGTCGGATGTACTGGAGATACGCCCAGGCAGCCGGTGCGATCCGCAGCCCCGGCGTGTTACGGCGCATGGCCAGCAGGGCCGACGAGTTGGCGCGCATCACCGACACGCCCTCGACCTGCTTGAGCAGCTTCATCCTCGGCGCGCCGCGGCCGCGCACGCCCTCGCCGATCACGTCTGCCGCGTTGCCGAGATTGATCGCGCTCAGCGTCGCCAGCTCCGCGCCGCCTGCCTCCGCACTGCGGGGCGGCCAGACGATCACGTCGTCGGAGAACTTGGGTTCCAGCGCCATGCGACGCAGGCGAAGCTCCTGCAGCAGGTGCTCCAGCTTCTTGCCGTCCGATTCCGAGAGCTCGCTCTTCGCGGGCGGAAGATTGCCGGTGCCGGTGCTGTTGTTGCGTTTCGGAACTTCCCGTCGCTCGTTCGCTGCTGCAGCCATGGACTCTCTCCTTTGCCGCTTTATCGCACGACGGCGGTTCCGCCCCGTGAATCGCCCCTAGCCCACGATGCCCCGCTCGTGCAGCGCCGCGATCTGCCCGGGGCTCAGCCCGATTTCCTTCAGCACCGCGTCGGTGTCCGCCCCCAGCGCAGGCGCGTTGCGCCGATGGCTGGCCGGCGTGAGCGACAGCTTGGGCACGAAGCCCGGCACCGCGAGATCGCTGCCGTCGGACATGCGCACCTGCTGCAGCATGCCGCGCGCGGCGTAGTGCGGATCGGCCGCGATGTCGGCGATGGTGTAGATGCGCCCGCCAGGCACATGCGCCGCGTCGAGCGCGGCCAGCACCTCGGCCACGGTGCGCTGCGCGGCCCAGTCGCCGATGGCGGCGTCCAGCATTTCCACCTGCGCCACGCGGCCGGTGTTGCCGGCCAGCGCCGGGTCGGCGGCCAGGTCGGGCCGGCCGATGCATTCCATGAGCCGGCGGAAGATGCTGTCGCCGTTGCCCGCGACGATGGCGTAGCCGCCGTCCGCGCAGCGGTAGGCGTTGGTCGGTGCGATGCCGGGCAAGGCACTGCCGGCCGCCTCGCGCACCGCACCGAAGGCGCCGTACTCGGGCAGCAGGCTTTCCATGCAGTTGAAGACCGCCTCGTACAGCGCCACGTCGACCACCTGCCCGCGCCCTTTCGGGAATTCCGCGCTCACCGTCGCATGCCGGTGCTGCATCGCCATCAGCACGCCGATCACGCCGTGCAGCGAGGCCAGCGTGTCGCCTATCGAAACGCCAACGCGCACCGGCACCCGGCCCGGCTCGCCCGTGAGGTGGCGCAGCCCGCCCATCGCCTCGGCCACCACGCCGAAGCCGGGGCGGTCGCGGTACGGGCCGGTCTGGCCGTAGCCGCTGATGCGCAGCATCACCAGCGCGGGGTTGGCGGCCAGCAGCGCGTCGGGGCCCAGGCCCCAGCCTTCCATCGCGCCGGGGCGGAAGTTCTCGATCAGCACGTCGGCCTCTGCCGCCAGCTGCCGCACGATGGCCTGCGCCTCGGCCTCGCGCAGGTCCAGCGCCAGCGAACGCTTGTTGCGCGACTGCACCTGCCACCAGACGGAGGTGCCGTCCTTCAGCAGCCGCCAGGTGCGCAGCGGATCGCCCGCGCCCGGCGGCTCGATCTTGATGACCTCGGCACCGAAGTCGGCCAGCGTGCGCGCGGCGAAAGGCCCGGCGATGAGCTGCCCGAGCTCGATGACCTTGAGGCCGGCCAGCGGGCCGGCCGGCGAGGCGGATGCGGTGTTGGTTGAAGCGGTCGTCGTCATGCGCCCGAGTGTGCCGCGCCGCCGCAACCACCCGGCCAGGGCGGGAAAACACCTATGAATTCTTGACACCGCAGGTCCCGCCGGTTCCGCAGTGCAGCAATGACTGCCTCCGCCCGGTCCGCTCCCGGGGAGAAAGGCCGTTGCTGCGGCGCAATGAGGGTCGGCAAGGCGGCCTTCGGCGGCTCCTCCAAGGTCAAGAAAGTATCAATTCCGGGCGCTATCTCTGGTTGTTGGCATCAGGAGCGATTCGTACAGTCCGCCCCATGCAACCCGACCTGGAAATCGTCGAAGTCCGAGGTGACGAATCGTTCACCTGCTGGGCCCACGGCTACCCGTACCGCACCGTGCGCTGGCACTTCCATCCGGAGTACGAGATCCAGCTGATCGTCGAGACCCAGGGCGTGTATTTCGTGGGAGACCACGTCGGCCACTTCGAGCCGGGCAACCTGGTGCTGATGGGCCCCGACCTGCCGCACAACTGGATCAGCGACGTGCCCGCCGGCCAGAGCGTGGAGCGGCGCGGCATCGTGATCCAGTTCCCGGCCGCGCTGGCGCAGGGCATGGCCGCGGCCTTCCCCGAGTTCGAGCGCATTGCGCCGCTGCTGGCCGAGTCGGGCTCGGGCCTGCTGTTCTCGGCCGAGACCGCCGCCGCGGCCAGGCCGATCATGGAATCGCTGCTGGAGGCGCGCGGCCTGCGCCGGGTGATCCTGCTGCTGTCGCTGCTCGAGCTGCTGGCCGACGGCCAGGACCGCCAGCGCCTCGCGAGCCCGGCCTTCAAGCCCGACCCGAAGGCCTTCATGTCGCACGCCATCAACAACGTGCTGGCGCACATCGCCGCCAACCTCGGCGACGAGCTGCGCGAGCCGATGCTGGCCGAGCTGGTGGGCCAGAGTCCGAGCGCGTTCTCGCGCTCCTTCCGCAAGCACACGGGCCAGTCCTTCGTGCGCTACGTGAACCGGCTGCGCATCAGCCGCGCCTGCGAGTTGCTCACCAACAGCGAGAAGCCCGTGCTCGACGTCTGCATGGACGTGGGCTTCAACAACGTGTCGAACTTCAACCGGCAGTTCCTGCTGCACAAGCGCATGCCGCCGACCAAGTTCCGCAAGTTCCACCGCATGCAGGCAGCCGCCTCGCGTGCCGCCAGTCCGCCGTAGCGCCACGGGGCACACCGCCCCACCGAGTTCCCCCGCGTCGTTTCCGGCGCGGCGCAAGAAGGCGCCGCGCGGGGCGGCCCTTTGCCAGCGTTTTTTCAAACAGCGAGACAACCTCAAGGAGACAGCCACCATGACGAAACTTCTCAAAGCCACCGCCCTCACCGCATGCATCGCCGCGCTGGTCTGCGGCACTTCGGCCGCGCAGGCCCAGTCGGCGAAGCAGCCGCTGCGCATCGGCATGACCTTCCAGGAGCTCAACAACCCCTACTTCGTGACCATGAAGCAGGCGCTGGAGGAAGCCGCCGCCAGCATCGGCGCAACGGTGGTCACCACCGACGCGCGGCACGACGTGGCCAAGCAGATCGGCGACGTGGAGGACATGATCCAGAAGAAGGTCGACATCCTGCTCCTGAACCCGACGGACTCCACCGGCGTGCAGTCGGCCGTGCGCTCGGCCAAGAAGGCGAACGTGGTGGTGGTGGCGGTGGACGCCAACGCGCAGGGCCCGGTCGATTCCTTCGTGGGCTCGAAGAACACCGACGCCGGCCGCCTGGCCTGCGACTACCTCGCGAAGAACATCGGCGAGAAGGGCGACGTGGCCATCCTCGACGGCATTCCGGTGGTGCCGATCCTGGAGCGCGTGAAGGGCTGCCGCGAGGCGCTTTCCAGGTACCCCGGCATCAAGGTGGTGAGCACGCAGAACGGCAAGCAGGAGCGCGCCACCGCGCTCACCGTGACCGAGAACATCCTGCAGGCCAACAAGGACCTGAAGGGCATCTTCAGCGTGAACGACGGCGGCTCCATGGGCGCGCTCGCGGCCATCGAGGCCAGCGGCAAGGACGTGAAGCTCGCCAGCGTGGACGGCGCGCCCGAGGCCATCAAGGCGATGCAGAAGCCGGGCTCGAAGTTCATCGCGACCACCGCGCAGTACCCGCGCGACCAGATCCGCCTGGCCATCGGCATCGCGCTGGCGAAGAAGTGGGGCGCCAACGTGCCCGCTGCGGTGCCGGTCGACGTGAAGCTGATCGACGCCGAAGGCGCGAAGACCTTCAGCTGGTGACCCGCGCCTCGAGGAGTTCCAGGCCATGAACGACACCGCCGAAATGCTGCGGCTCGAAGGCGTCTCGAAGAGCTTTCCCGGCGTGAAGGCGCTCTCGGGCATCGACCTCTCGATTCGCAAGGGCGAGGTGCACGCGCTGCTCGGCGAGAACGGCGCGGGCAAGTCGACGCTGATGAAAATCCTCGGCGGCATCCACCAGGCCGACGAGGGGCGCATCCTCATCGATGGCGGCGAGTGCAGGTTCGAGGGCTACAACGACGCGATCGCGGCGGGCATCGGCATCATCTTCCAGGAGTTCAGCCTCATCCCGTACCTGAACGCGGTGGAGAACATCTTCCTGGGCCGCTACCTCAAGAACCGCTTCGGGCTGATGGACAAGGCGGCGATGAAGCGCTCGGCGCGCGAGCTCTTCGACGAACTGGGCGTGCGGATCGACCTCGACGCGCCGATCTGCCGGCTCTCCGTGGCTCAGCAGCAGTTCGTGGAGATCGGCAAGGCGCTGTCGCTGAAGGCGCGCCTGCTGGTGCTCGACGAGCCGACCGCCACGCTCACGCCGAACGAGGCCGGACATCTGTTCAAGATCATGCGGGAGCTGCGCGCCAAGGGCGTGGCGATGATCTTCATCTCGCACCACCTCGACGAGATATTCGAGGTGTGCGACCGCATCAGCGTGCTGCGCGACGGCGCCAACGCGGGCCATGCCGAAGTGGGCGAGACGAACGTGGACGCGCTGGTCGAGATGATGGTGGGCCGCCGCATCGAGCACAGCTTTCCGCCGAAGCCGCAGCCCGCGCCGCGCGGGCGCAAGGTGCTGGAGGTACCGCACATCCAGCTCGCCAGGGGCGGGCCGGTCAACGCCTTCGAACTGCACGAGGGCGAGATCCTGGGCTTCGCCGGACTGGTCGGATCGGGCCGCACCGAGCTGGCGCTGGGCATGATGGGCGCCGACCGCGCCTACCGAAAGACGGTGCTGCGCAACGGCGTGCCCGTGCGACTGAACGACCCGACACAGGCGCTGGAGAACGGCATCGGCCTGCTGCCGGAGAGCCGCAAGGTCGAGGGGCTCATCACCGACTTCACGATCCGCTTCAACATCTCGCTGAACAACCTGGGCAGGCACCGCCGCGCGGGGCTGGTCGGCAGGGCCTCGGAGGAGCGCTCGGCGAACGAGCTGTCGCGCCGCGTCGGCGTGAAGGCGCCCGGCATCGAGACGCGCGTGGCCACGCTCTCGGGCGGCAACCAGCAGAAGGTGGTGATCGCGCGCTGGCTCGGTCATGACTGCGAAGTGCTGATCTTCGACGAGCCCACGCGCGGCATCGACGTGGGCGCCAAGGCCGAGATCTACGGGCTCATGCGCGAGCTCACCCGGCAGGGCAAGTCGATCGTGATGATTTCCAGCGAACTGCCCGAGATCGTCGGCATGTGCGACCGCGTCGCGGTGTTCTCGGGCGGCGCCATCGTGGCCATGCTCGAGGGCGACTCCATCAACTCCGGGGACATCATGCGCCACGCAACCAGAGGGGGCCTGCAATGAACGCCACCGCCAGCCACCACCCCGTGCCTGCGGTTCCCGCGGGCGGCCTCTTCAGCCGGCTGCGCCGCTCCACGGCCTTCCTGCCGCTGGTGGGGCTGGTCGCGATCTCGGTCTTCATGATCGTCGCAACCGACAACTTCCTCTCATGGAGCAACCTGCAGAACATCGCGCTGCAGTCGTCCATCAACGCGATCATCGCGGTCGGCATGACGGCGGCGATCCTCACCGGCGGCATCGATCTTTCGGTGGGCGCGGTGGTGGCGCTGTCGGGCACGCTGGCCTCGGGGCTGATGGTGCAGTTCGGCCTGCCGCCGATGCTGGCGGTTCCGCTGGGTCTGGGCGTGGGCGTGGTGATCGGCCTGTTCAACGGCTACTGCGTGGCCTGCCTGCGCATGCCGCCCATCATCGTGACGCTGGCCACCATGGGCATCGCACGCGGCATCGCGCTGATCTACACCGGCGGCTATCCCATCGACGGATTGCCCGACTCCTTCGCCTTTCTCGGCGGCGGCGTGCTGGGCGGCATCAAGGTGCCGATCCTCATCATGCTGGCGACCTACCTCGTGGCCTACGTGTTGCTGAACATGGCGCCCTTCGGCCGCTACGTGTACGCCATCGGCGGCAACGAGGAAGCCACGCGGCTGTCCGGCGTTCGCGTGTCGCGCTACAAGCTGCTGGTGTATGCGCTCAGCGGCTTCACCGCCGCGGTAGCCGGCATCGTGCAGGCCGCGCGCGTGACCAGCGGGCAGCCCGGCGTGGGCGTGGGCTTCGAACTCGACGCCATCGCGGCGGTGGTGATGGGCGGCACCTCCATCGCGGGCGGGCGCGGCGCCATCGTGGGCACGCTGGTCGGCGCGCTGCTGCTGGGCGTGCTGAACAACGGGCTGAACATGATCGGCGTGTCGCCGTACCTGCAGCTGATCATCAAGGGCGGCATCGTGCTGCTCGCCATCTTCATCAGCCGCGAGGCAAAACGATGAGCTCGCCCCCAGGCTTCGCGCACTTCGTGTCGCTACGCCACCCCCCTGCCGGGGGCAACACCAGCGGGCCGGCGAAGCCGGTTCCGCGGTGTTCCGCGAAAGAACCGCAACTCTTCTGAACAGAAAGAACCATGAGCTATCAGAAACTTCAGCCCGGCACTTCGGGCGCAATCTCCCAGCTCGCCTCGATGCAGGCCGTGGTCTGCCACGGCCCGAAGGACTACCGGCTGGAGACCGTCGACATGCCGGTCATCGGCGCCAACGAGCTGCTGATCTCCATCGCCGCCTGCGGCATCTGCGCCTCGGACTGCAAGTGCCACTCGGGCGCGAAGATGTTCTGGGGCGGCGACGGCCAGCCCTCGTGGGTGAAGGCGCCGGTGATCCCGGGCCACGAGTTCTTCGGCTACGTCGAGGCGCTGGGCGAAGGCGCGGCCGAGCACTTCGGCGTGGAGAAGGGCGACCGCGTGATCGCCGAGCAGATCGTGCCCTGCGGCAAGTGCCGCTTCTGCACCTCGGGCAAGTACTGGATGTGCGAGGTGCACAACATCTTCGGCTTCCAGCGCATCGTGGCCGACGGCGGCATGGCCGACTACATGCGGCTGCCGCCCACCGCGCGCGTGCACAGGATTCCCGACGGCATTTCGCTGGAGGACGCGGCCATCATCGAGCCGCTCTCGTGCGCGATCCACACGGTGAACCGCGGCGACATCCAGCTCGACGACGTGGTGGTGATCGCGGGCGCCGGCCCCCTGGGCCTGATGATGGTGCAGGTGGCGGCGCTGAAGACGCCGAAGAAGCTGATCGTGATCGACCTCGTGCCAGAGCGCCTCGCGCTCGCGAAGCAGTACGGCGCCGACATCGTCGTCAACCCGAAGACGGAGAACGCCGACGCCATCGTCAAGGGCCTGACCGAAGGCTACGGCTGCGACGTGTACATCGAGACCACCGGCGCGCCCATCGGCGTGACGCAGGGCCTGGAGATGATCCGCAAGCTCGGCCGCTTCGTGGAGTTCAGCGTGTTCGGCTCCGAGACCAGCGCCGACTGGTCGATCATCGGCGACCGCAAGGAGCTGGACGTGCGCGGCGCGCACCTGGGGCCGTACTGCTACCCCGTGGCCATCGACCTGCTGGCGCGCGGGCTGGTCACCTCGAAGGGCATCGTCACGCACGACTTTCCGCTGACCGAATGGGAGCGCGCCTTCGCGCTGGCAAACTCGCTGGATTCCATCAAGGTGCTGCTCAAGCCGCAGCCCCGATCCTGAGAGACAACCAAGCCAGAGGACATCATGAAATACGTGATCGGCGTCGACATCGGCACGCAAAGCACCAAGTGCCTGCTGGTCGGCATCGACGGCAAGGTGCATTCGCAGCACAGCGTGGCCTACCAGCCCGAGACGCCGAAACCGTTGTGGGCGCAGCAGGACTGCGAGGTGTGGTTCGACGCGGTGTGCGAGAGCGTGCGCGCCTGCGTGGCGAAAAGCGGCGTCGCGCCGGAGGACATCGCGGCGATGTGCGTGAGCAGCCTCTACGGCGGCGCGGGCATCCCGGTCGACGAAGCCATGCGCCCGCTGCACCCCTGCCTGATCTGGATGGACCGCCGCGCCACCGCCGAGGTCGACGCGGTGAACGCGAAGGTCGACGTGGCGCGGCTGCAGGCCATCACCGGCAACGGCGTGGACAGCTACTACGGCTTTACCAAGATCCTGTGGGTGCGCGAGCACCTGCCCGAGGTGTGGGCGAAGACGCGCCACTTCCTGCCGCCCAACAGCTACATCAACTGGCGGCTCACGGGCGAACTCGCCGTCGACCACAGCTCGGCCGGCAACATCGGCGGCGTGTACGACGCAGCGCGCCGGCAGTGGTCGCAAGAGGCGATGGAGATGCTCGGCATTCCGTCGCGCATGATGCCGCCGCGTCTGGTCGAGTCGAGCGACGCGGTCGGCGGGCTGGGCGCCGAATGGGCCGCGAAGCTGGGCCTCGCCGAGGGCATGCCGCTGATGGCGGGCGGCGTAGACGCGGCGGTGGCCACCTTCTGCGCGGGCGTCACCGGCAGCGGCGACCACGTCGCGATGATCGGCACCAGCATGTGCTGGGGCTTCGTGAGCCCCACGGTGGATGCTCGGCACCGGCTCATCACCATGCCGCACGTGTACCGCGGCGCGGACCGCAGCTATGTGTTCGGCGGCGCGATCACGGCGGGCGCCGCCGTCACCTGGTTCCGCGAGGCCTTCTGCCAGGCCGAGATCGCGGAAGCGGCGCGCACCGGCGAGGACGCGCATGCGCTGATCGAGCGCCAAGCGGTCGAGGTGCCGCCCGGCGCCGAGGGCCTGGTGTTCCTGCCCTACCTGATGGGCGAGCGCAGCCCGATCTGGGACGCGCAGGCCAAGGGCGCCTTCATCGGCCTTTCGCTCGCGCACAGTCGCGCGCATCTTTACCGCGCGGTGCTCGAGGGCGTGAGTTTCGCGCTGCAGCACAACATCGAGGCCGGGCGCCAGAGCGGCCAGCCGCTGGACGACCGCTTGATCGTGGTCGGCGGCGCTGCGCACTCCGACCTCTGGATGCAGATCGTGGCGGACATCACGGGCTACCCGGTGTTCACCATCGAGCAGGAAGTGGAAGCGGCGCTGGGCGCGGCCATGCTCGCGGCGCTCGGCGCCGGGCTGGTCGATGCGGCCACCGCCGAGCGCGGCTGGGTCACGCTGGTGGAGCGGGCGCGGCCCGAGCCCCGCGCGCAGGCCGTGTACCGCGAGCGCTTCGAAATCTACAAATCGCTTTACCCCGCGCTGCGCGATGCGATGCAGCGGCTGAAATGACCACTTCCTTCGATTTCTCCGGCCGCCGGGCCCTCGTGACCGGCGCGAGCAGCGGCATCGGCCGTGCGGTGGCGGCGCGGCTCGCGCAGGCGGGCGCGCAGGTCACGGCCATCGGGCGCAATGCCGCGGCACTGGCGGCGCTGCACACCGAAGCCGGCTGCACGCCGCTGGTGCTCGACGTGGCCGACGCACCCGCGCTGGAGCGCGCGCTCGCATCCCTGCCAGCCTTCGACCTGGTGGTGAACTGCGCCGGCATCGCGCTGCTCGAATCCGCCATCGACATGCAGGCCGACAGCTTCGACGCGGTGATGGCCGTCAACGCGCGCGCGGCGGCATTAGTGGCCTCGCGCTGCGGCAAGGCCATGATCGCGGCCGGCGTGCGCGGCAGCATCGTCAACGTGTCGAGCCAGGCCGCGCTGGTGGCGCTCGACGCACATCTTTGCTACTGCGCCTCGAAGGCCGCGATGGACGCCATCACCCGGTCGCTGTGCCTGGAGTTCGGGCCGCACGGCATCCGGGTGAACAGCGTGAACCCGACCGTCACGCTCACGCCGATGGCGCAGCAGGCCTGGTCCGATCCGGCCAAGAGCGCTGGCGCCCTGAAGAACATTCCGCTGGGCCGCTTCGCGCAGGTGGAGGAAGTGGTGGCGCCGATCCTCTTCCTGCTGAGCGATGGCGCGTCGATGGTGAGCGGCGCGGCGCTGCCGGTGGACGGCGGCTACACCATCGTCTGAATTTCAGGCCAGGCGAGTGCCGCCGCCTCGCGGCGTGTCGAGCATCGCGTCGAGGTTGCGCGTGATCTTGGCCTCGATCATTTCGCTGAAGCTGCTGAACAGGAAGCCCAGCGTCGCCTCGAGCTTGAAGGTGGTGTCTGTGACTTCGACGGTGCCGTCGATGCCGGCGCGCGTGAAGGTCGCGGTGTCGCAGCTTTCGCCCTGGGTGTAGACGCATTCGAGGCCGAACTCCTGCTCGGCCTGCTGGATCCACTTGCGCGCGACGACGCGCGCGCGTGCGATGCCCAGTGTGTGGTTGCGTTCGATGTGGATGTCAGGCACCGCGATCTCCGGTCTTGTCGTGTTCAGGGCTGGTGTGGGTCTGGAGGATACCCGTCGCTGCCTGCAGGGCGACGCGGCGTTCCTCGGTGGTCGGCAGCGCGGCGATGCGCCGCACCTCGGCATAGAAGCGCGGCCAGTCGCGGCCTTCGCGCTCGAAGAGTTTCTCGAAGCTCGGCACGAGGTCGTCGTAGGCGCCCTGCGCACCGAAGGCCGCGTTGTTGGCGCGCGCCACCCAGGCGTCGTAGGCGTTCTGGCGCGGGCCGGTCCAGCCCGCCTTCAACTTCGCGTAGCGCTCGCGGAAGTCGGCCATGGCGGCCTGCTTCATGGCTTCCACCTTGGTCCAGTCCTTGGCCTTGGCTTCGGGCGATTCGTACACCTTCGTCAAGGCGCGGCGGGTGTCGAGCGCCAGCGCGCGAAATTCCTGGCGTTGCGCGTCGAACTGCGCGTACTCGCGCCGCGCCGCATCGCCGGCCTCGCGCTGCAGCCACATCGCGCCGCCGATGCGCTCGACCGCCGTGGCGTAGGACTCGTTGAACACCGTGTCGCCCGCCACGTAGAGCACCTGGTGCGCAAGCTCGTGGAACACGATGCGCGCCAGCTCGCCCTCGGGGTAGCCGATGAACGTGGACAGGAGCGGATCGCCGCCGGCCCAGTTCATCCAGCCCAGCGTGGAATACGCGGGCACCGGGTACACGGCCACTTCCAGGTCCTGCTTCTTCTGTTCCTCGGCTTCGGCCTTGGCCGCTTCCTCGCTGTAGTAGCCGCGGTAGCCCACGCAGCCCGCCACGGGGAAGCACCAGCTCTTGAGCGTGAGCGAATAGTGCGGCGCCGCCACCACGTTCCACACGGCGGCGGGGCGGTGCAGGTCGGCGTACGACTTGTAGCTGGCGTTGTCGGGCAGGCCGAGTTCGGCCGAGGCGAAGCGGCGGATGCGCTGCGTGAGTTCGAGCTTGGTCTTCAGCGCCGCCGACACCGACGGGTCGGCCAGCCATTCGGGCACCGGCTTGGCGGCCCGCATGATGCCGATGTGGCCGCTGGCGGACTGCCAGTAGTAGCCGAGGTCGGCGCAGCCGGTGAGCAGGAGCATCGAGCCGGCCAGCGCGAGGACCGGAAGGCCCGGAAGAAAGCGAAAGCGCCTCACACTTTCTCGACTTCGACCAGGCAGTCGTAGAAGGTCGGCCCGCGGCCGATGTCGGTCAGGCGCTGGCTGGTGAGCTCGTTGACGTTGGTGCCGTCCATGCCGAGCTTGCGCCACCAGATGCCCATGCCGTGCACCACGCCCTGCCGCGCGCGGCGCGAGATCTCGGCGCGGCAGCGGTGCTCGCCGCGCTTGTTGAACACGCGCACCGTGGCGCCGTCCTCGATGCCGCGCGCCGCGGCGTCGGTCTCGTGGATTTCGAGCAGTGGCTCGACCTCGATGGCGCGAAGGCTCGTCACGTTGACGAAGGTCGAGTTGAGGAAGTTGCGCGCCGGCGGCGAGATCATGGCCAGCGGGAATTCGGTCGAGCTGCCGGCGGGCTCCCAGTTGGGCACGTGCTCGGGCAGGCCGTCCATGCCCATGGCCTGCAGGCGGTCGCTGAAGAATTCGCAGCGGCCCGAGGGCGTGGGGAAGCCGCCTTCGGCGAACGGCGCCTCGGGCAGCTTCAGGCTGCTGAAGCCCTGCGCCATCAGCTCGGAGAAGTCGATGTTGCGCTCGGGGAAGGCGGTGCGGCACAGCGTCTCGTCGGAATCGGAGAAGCAGGGCTCGTCGAAGCCCATGCGGCGCGCCAGCTCGCGGAACACCCAGGCGTTGCTGCGGGCCTCGCCGCGCGGCGCCACGGCCGGGCGGTTCAGCAGCACGTCGGTGTGGCCGTAACTGCAGTGGATGTCCCAGTGCTCAAGCTGCGTGGTGGCGGGCAGCAGGTAGTCGGCGTAGTCGGCGGTGTCGGTGCGGAACTGCTCCAGCACCACAGTGAACAGGTCTTCGCGCGCAAAGCCCGCCGCCACCTTGGCCGATTCGGGCGCCACCGCCACCGGGTTGCTGTTGTAGACCACGATGGCCTTCACCGGGTTGGCCGTGTCGAGCAGCGCGTCGCCAATGGTGCTCATGTTGATGGTGCGCGGCTTGCGTCCGGCCAGCAGGTCGGGGCGCTGCAGCGCTGCGCGGTCCACCGGGTAGTGGCCCGAGCTGCTCAGCAGCAGGCCGCCCGCGCGGTCGCGCCAGGCGCCCACCAGCGCCGGCAGGCAGGCGACGGCACGCGCCGCGTTGCCGCCGCCGCGCACGCGCTGCATGCCGTAGTTCAGGCGGATGGCGGCCGGCCTGGTGGTGCCGTAGGCCTTGGCCAGCGAGACGATCTGCTCCTCGGGAATGCCGCAGACCTGCGCCGCGCGCGACGGCGGCCATTGCAGCGCGCGCTCGCGCAGCTGCTCCCAGCCCAGCGTGTGGCTGGCGATGTAGTCGTGGTCGAGCCAGTCGTTCACGATCAGCTCGTGCATCAGCGCCAGCGCCAGCGCGGCGTCGGTGCCGGGCAGCAGCGCGATGTGCTCGTCGCACTTGTCGGCGGTCTCGGTCTTGCGCGGGTCGATGCACACCAGCCGCGCGCCGGCACGCTTGGCAGCCTGGGCATGGCGCCAGAAATGCAGGTTGCTGGCGATGGAATTGCTGCCCCAGATCAGGATGAGCTTCGCCTCGGCGAAGAACTCGATGCGCATGCCGACCTTGGCGCCCAGCGTATAGAGCATGGCCTCGCCGCCGGCCATGGAGCAGATCGTGCGGTCCAGCAGGCTGGCTCCCAGCTTGTGGAAGAAGCGCCGGTCCATCGACTCGCCCTGCACCAGGCCCATGGTGCCCGCATAGCTATAGGGGACAATAGCTTCGGGTTTTCCCTGTAATACTCGAAGATTCGCGGCGATGTCGTCCAGGGCGGCGTCCCAGCTCACCGGCTCGAACTGGCCGCTTCCCTTGGGGCCGACGCGCTTAAGGGGCTGCATCAGCCGCTCGGCATGGTCGTTTCGCTCGATGTAGCGCGACACCTTGGTGCACAGCACCCCGCCCGTGTGCGAATGGGCGGGGTTGCCCTGCAGCTTCACGGCAACGCCGTCCCTGACGGTGGTGACCAGCGCGCAGGTGTCCGGGCAGTCGTGCGGGCATGCGCCCAGCACGGTGGTCGTTGCGGGCTGGGAGGGCGCTTCTTCGAGCGAGGTATCCGGTGCGTGGGCCATCGGGCAAGTCTAATTTGTGCGCGATTCAGAGCGCTGGAGTGGGTTTTCATCATGTTGTTGAATCGACGTCATTTTTCTCTGGCTGCCGGCGCGGCAGCCACGCTGGGCGGCTTCGGCATCGCCCGGGCGCAGGACACGCCGCTGGTGCTGGGCCAGTCGGCGGCATTCACCGGCCCGGCTGCGCAGCTGGGCATCCAGTTCCACCAGGGCGCCAAGCTGTTCCTTGACCAGTACAACGCCCAGCCGGGCCGCCGCAACGTGGTCATCAAGAACCTGGACGACGGCTACGAGCCCGACCGCTGCGCGGCCAACACCCAGAAGCTGATCGAGGAAGACGTCTTCGCGCTCTTCGGCTACATCGGCACCCCGACCAGCCTGGCCGCGCTGCCGCTGGCAGTGAAGGACAAGGTGCCCTTCGTGGCCCCCTTCACCGGCGCGATGTCGCTGCGCGAGCCCTTCCAGAAGAACGTGTTCCACCTGCGCGCCTCGTACAACGACGAGACGGCGCTGATGGTGAAGCAGCTCACCCACCTGGGCCTGAAGAAGATCGCGGTCTTCTACCAGAACGATGCCTACGGCAAGGCCGGCCTCGACGGCGTGACGCTGGCGCTCGGCGAGCAGCAGCTCAAGCCGGTCGCGCTGGCCACGGTGGAGCGCAACTCGGCCGACGTGGCGCAGGCGGTCAAGACCATCGTCGCGGCGCGGCCCGACGCCGTGGTGCAGGTGGGCGCGTACAAGGCCTGCGCGGCGTTCATCCGCGAGGCTCGCAAGGCGGGCTACGGCGGCACCTTCTTCAACATGTCCTTCGTCGGCACGCAGGCGCTGGCGGACGAACTGGGCAAGGACGCGGCCGGCGTGATGGTCACGCAGGTGATGCCCTCGCCCTACAACCAGGCCAACGCGCTGGCGCGCGAGTTCACCGAAGCCGTGCGCAAGGTCAATGGCGCCAGCGCCAACTTCTCGAGCCTGGAGGGCTACCTCGCCGCGAAGGTGCTGGTGGAAGGCCTGCGCAAGGCGCCTGGCAAGCCCACGCGCGACAGCCTGATCGCGGGCCTGGAAAGCATCGACCGCCAGCAGTTCGGCGGCTTCGAGGTGTCGTTCTCGGCCAGGAACCACGTGGGCTCGAAGTTCGTCGAGCTGTCGATGCTGACGGGCGACGGCCGCGTCAGGACCTGAACTTCTTTCGTGGAATACCGCGGAACCGGCTTTGCCGGGCCGCAGGTATTGCCCCCTTGAGGGCGTTGGCGTAGCGACACGAAGTGCGCGAAGCCTGGGGTGGGTCAGGCCGTCAGGCCGTCCACGGCCTGGAACATGGCCTGGCGCGCCTGGCTGACGATCTGCCCGCGCCAGGCGTCGGTGTCCGTGTAGAACGCCTCCACCATGCGCGCGCGGATGCCGTCCGCCAGTTCGGCCGGCGCCTCGGGGTGCTTGTGCAGCCAGTGGTCGGCGCGCAGCGCGCCGGTCACTTCGAGGATGGGCAGCGTGCCGTATTCGAGCGCAATGCCGGTGTACTCGGCCTGCGGGCACTCCTGGTACACCGAATCCCACATCAGCCCGCGCAGCAGCGCCGAGGTGGAGGAGCCGTCGTAGATGGAGGTGACGGGCGCAGCGGGCGTGCCCCACCACGCATTGGCGCGCGCATAGGCGGCCTTGTCGTCGCGGCAGGCGAAGATGCGTTCGCCCAGGCCGTTGGGGCCCAGCCCGGTGTGCAGGTCGATCCACGCGATGCGCTTTGCGTGGCTCGCATGGCGGCGCAGCACCTCGCGGATGGTCTTGTTGCTCCAGGTCGGCGCCTTGCCGCCGTAGAACAGGCCGTCGTCGAACTGGTACTGCCCGCTGGTCACGGCAGCCTGGTAGGCGGTGGCGCCGTGCTTCTCGATCCATTTGCCGACAGCCGCCTGGTTCTCGGGCGTGGGCGGCCAGGTGTCGGGCAGCAGCAGCCCGTGCAGCTTGGCGTAGGGTTCGTTGACCGGCACCGGCTTGGAGAAGTCGATGAAGTTGCGGTTCAAGTCGACGTTCTCGTGCGTCACGCGCCGGCCGTGCGAAAAACCGTGCGGGTTGAGCGCATGCACGTACAGCACCGCCACGCCCTGCGCCTTCGCCTTCTCACGCCACTCGGCGTCGTGCAGCGCGAACACCTGCACGCCGCTGCCGCAATGGCCTTCGACGCCGTGGCAGGCGCTGCTGACGATCAGCAGGTTCGACGCATCGGCCTTGCCGTCGAGCGCCACGTCCATCGAGAGCTCCTCGCCCTCGCGCCCCTTGAGCGGGTGCGCATGCGGCTCGACCGTGAGGCCGGCGCCCACGCAGCCCTGCAGGAATTTCTGGCGCGCCTGTGCGTAGCGCGGCGAAAAGGCTTCGGCGATTCCGATCATGTGGCGCTGGACCTCTCTGGGTGAATCAGGCGACCGGCAAGGCGGTCAGGCGGCGCTTCCGCCGGGCTTGAGGAACTGCTCCGCGATCTGCACCCAGCAGGTGGCACCCAGCGGGATCAGATCGTCGTTGAAGTCGTAGCTCGCGTTGTGCAGCGTGCAGGGGCCCTCGCCGTGGTGCACGTCGCGGTGCGCGCCGTCGCCGTTGCCGATGAAGGCATAGGCGCCGGGCTTGGCCTGCAGCATGAAGGCGAAGTCTTCGGAGGTCATGGCGGCTTCCTGCTTCAGCACGTTCTCGGGGCCGACCACGCCACCCATCACGCGGCGGGCGAAGTCGGCCTCGGCCTCGGTGTTGACGGTGGGCGGGTAGTAGCGCTCGAAGCGGAACTCGCAGGTGGCGTCGTGCGCCGCGCAGATGTGGTCGCTGATCTGCTTCATGCGCTTCTCGATCATGTCGAGCACCTCGATGGAGAAGGTGCGCACCGTGCCCGACAGCTCGCAGTTGTCGGGAATCACGTTGTTGGTTTCGCCGGCATGGATGGTGGTGACGGAGATCACGGCCGAATCGGTCGGCTTCATCTTGCGCGTGAGGATGGTCTGGAAGGCCTGCACGATTTCGCAGGCGATCGGGACCGGGTCGACGCCGGTCTGCGGCAGCGCCGCGTGGCCGCCCTTGCCCACCACGTTGACGAAGAACTTGTTGCCCGAGGCCATCACCGGGCCGGGGCTCACCGCGAACTGGCCGGCCTTCATGCCGGGCCAGTTGTGCATGCCGAAGACGGCATCCATCGGGAATTTCTCGAAGAGTCCTTCCTTGATCATCTCGCGAGCGCCGCCGCCGCCTTCTTCGGCGGGCTGGAAGATCAGGTAGACGGTGCCGTCGAAGTTGCGGTGCTTCGCCAGGTGCTGCGCGGCCGCGAGCAGCATGGCCGTGTGGCCGTCGTGGCCGCAGGCGTGCATCTTGCCGTGGTGCTTGCTGGCGTGGGCGAAGGTGTTGAGCTCGGTGACGGGCAGCGCGTCCATGTCGGCGCGCAGGCCGACCGCGCGGCTGCTGGTGCCGTTCTTGACGATGCCCACCACGCCGGTGGTGCCCAGGCCGCGGTGGATGGGAATGCCCCATTCGGTGAGCTTGCCTGCCACCACGTCGGCGGTGCGGACTTCTTCGAAGCAGAGTTCGGGGTGGGCGTGGAGGTCACGTCGGACGGCGGCGATGCCGGCCGCCTGCGTGACGATCGAGTCGATGAGTTTCATGGGGATGGACCGTCTCAAAACGCCAGTCTATCCACTCTGGCACCGAGAGGCACCTCGGAAGACACGCAGCCCGAGTGGCTGCAGGGGCCGTTCCTCAGTGCCCGCCCGTCCAGAAGCCCACGTGCGGCACCGCGGCTTCCTGCTCGAGCAGCGGCCCCACCACCTCGACGCGCCGCTGACCGCGCGCGAAGACCTCGCGGCAGGGCAGCGAAAAGGTCGGGTTCTCGGGGTGGTCGCCGGTCAGGCCGAGCAGCGCATGCTCGGAAAGCGCATAGACCACGCGGCCGATGTTGGTCCAGTAGATCGCGCCCGCGCACATGCAGCAGGGCTCGGCGCTGGTGAAGAGCGTGCAGCGCGCGAGCTGCTCGGGCGTGAGCAGCCGCGCGGCCTGCGCCGCGGCCACCAGCTCGGCATGCTGGGTGGGGTCGCCCTCGGGCGGCATCGAGTTGTTGCCTGCGGTGACGACGACCTCGCCATGCTCGTTCGCCACCAGCGCGGCGAAGGGATGGCGCCCGCGCGCCTTCGATTCGTCCGAAAGGCGGATGGCCATGCGAAGCAGTTCGAGGTCGCGCGGGGACAGGTCGGGCGAGGAGGTGTCGTCGGTGGTCATGCGCGGACGATACCCCGATCGATCAACGGCCGATGCTCTTGAGGTAGTCGGCGCGCGCGGCCAGCGCGGTGTCGGTGAAGTCGGTGAACACGCCGTCCACGCCGAGCTTGTAGTACACGCCGTACTCGTTCTTGCCGTCCTTGTTGTAGTCGGAGGCCAGGCGGCGCGACTCGTTGCGGAAGGTGAAGGGGTGCACGAACAGGCCCGCCTTGTGGGCGTCGGCGATCAGCGAGGTGGGCGCCGTGGAGGTGGCGTCGGCGTCGTTGATCTTGCCGTCCTTGTTGACGTCCACCGGCTTGCCGTCGGCGCCGATGGTGCCCTTGATGCTCACGATGTAGCGCTTCCAGGGACCGATGCCGTCGGCGTACGTCTTGATCTCGGCCAGGCCCGCAGGCGTGACCATGGCGTCGAAGTTGCGCTTGTCGCCGGCCTTGGTCCAGTCGTAGGGGCGGTCGCTGGGCACGGCGAAGGTCACGGCGCCGGTCTTCAGGTCGACGCTGTCGCCGTCGATGAGCTGGATGAGCCTGGTGTTCAGGCCCTTGCTCTTCATGTACTTGAGGCTGCCCGGCTCGAAGGACTGCACGTAGATGGGCGCGGTCTTGCTGTTCCAGCCGGCGGCGTTGATGGCGGCGACGACCTTGTCTTCCAGGGGCAGGCCCAGGTCGCGGAAGTAGGTCGGGTTCTTGGTTTCGGGGTAGATGGCGATGGTGCGGCCGGTTTCCTTCGACTTGGCCTTGGCGAAGTCGATGATCTCCTGGAAGGTCGGCACCTTGTACTTGCCGTTGAATTCCTGCGGACGCTCGGCGTCGGTGGAGATGGCGCCCAGGGTCTTGATCTCGGCCAGCGTGAAGTCGTTGCTGAACCAGCCGGTCTGGGTTTCGCCGTCGACCTTGATGGTCTTCTTGCGCGAGGCGAAGCGGGGATGCTTGGCCACGTCGGTGCTGATGGCGAGGTTGGGGTCGTGGCGGGCAATGAGCACGCCATCCTTGGTGGAGATCAGGTCCATCTCGATCACGTCGGCGCCCAGTTCGATGGCGCGGGCATAGGCTTCGAGGGTCTCTTCCGGCAGATAGCCCGAGGCGCCGCGGTGGGCAATGACCAGCGGCGGGTTGCCATCCAGCGTGAGCAGCTTGCCGGTGCCGCCGGAAGGTCCGGTGCTGCTGCAGGCGGCCAGTGCGAGGGCTGCGGTGGCGGTCAGGGCGATCTGAAGAGAGGTGCGCATGGTCGAGGGTTCTCAGTCCGGAATGAAGAGGCGCAGGGTACTCGTTTCGCGTGACAGCTTCGACATCCGCGCACGCGCGGCGCCGACTTCCGGGAGAATGTGTTGCATGCTCCATACGCTTTCCCCCAAAGCCTGCTGATGGCCCAGACGCTGGTGCGCATGAACACCATCAGCGCCAACAGCAACCTCGAACTGATCGACTTCGCGCAGAGCCACCTCGCGGCGCTGGGCGTGAAAAGCCGCATCACCTACAACGCCGAACGCACCAAGGCGAACCTCTTCGCCACGCTGGGCGAAGGCAAGCCGGCCGGCGTGATCGTCTCGGGCCACACCGACACGGTGCCCTGGGACGGCCAGGACTGGAGCGTCGATCCGCTCTCCGCCGTGGTGCGCAACGAGCGCCTCTACGGGCGCGGCTCGGCCGACATGAAGAGCTTCATCGCCATCGCGCTGTCGAACGCGAAGCGCTTCCTGGAGAGCGACTCGCCCTTCGCGGTGCACTTCGCCTTCAGCTACGAGGAGGAGATCGGCTGCTTCGGCGTGAAGGAGCTCATCGCCGACATGCGCGACGCCGGCATCAAGCCTTTGGCCTGCATCGTGGGCGAACCTACCAGCATGGTGCCCGCCATCGCGCACAAGGGCGTGTACCGCTACAAGTGCTGCGTGCGCGGCAAGGAGGCGCACTCCTCGCTCACGCCGAAGTCGGTCAACGCCATCGAGATGGCGGCCCGCGTGATCGGCAAGGTGCGCGACATGGCCGAGGGCTTCGAGCGCAGCGAGCCCCGCTACGAGGGCTTCGACGTGCCCTTCAGCACCGCGAGCGTGGGCCAGTTCCACGGCGGCATCGCCGACAACGTGGTGCCGCGCGACGCCGAGTTCCGCTATGAATTCCGCGACCTGCCCACCGCCGACGCCGGGAAGATGCAGGCCGAGGTGGTCGCCTACGCGGGCAGCCTCGAACCCGGGATGAAGAAGGTGGCGCCCGACACGGGCTTCAGCTTCGAGACCATCTGCGAGATCCCGAGCTTCCTCGGCGCGGCCGACAACCCGATCACCAAGCTGGCGCAGCGCCTCTCGGGCGAGGAACGCACCACGCTGGTGGCATTCGGCACCGAAGCGGGTCTTTTCAAGAACGCCGGCATCCCCACCGTGGTGTGCGGCCCCGGCAGCATCGAGCAGGCGCACCAGCCCGACGAGTACGTGAGCCTCGAACAGCTCGCGCGCTGCGAGCTGTTCATGGAGCGCCTGGCCTCCACGCCGAGCATTGGCTGAGAGCGCCGGCAACATCGACTCGTCGCGGCGCATGAAGCGCGTCGCGCTCGGCCTGCTGTGCGGCGCCGCGCTGCTCTATGCGCTGGCGAGCGTGCTGCATGCGCGGCATCCGGCCTGGGGCTACGTGGCGGCCTTCGCCGAGGCCGCGATGGTGGGCGCCATCGCCGACTGGTTCGCGGTGGTGGCGCTGTTCCGCCATCCGCTGGGCCTGCCGATTCCCCACACGGCCATCATCCCGAGCAACAAGGACCGCATCGGCGCCAAGCTGGCGGGCTTCATCTGCGACAACTTCCTGAGCACCGCCCAGGTGCTCGGCAAGCTGCGCCAGTTCGACGCGGCCGGGCGCATCGCCGACTGGCTGGCGCGGCCCGCCAGCGGCGAGAAGCTCGGCGAATGGGGCGTGGCCGCCACGCGCTACGGGCTCTCGGCCTTCGACGACGAGCGCGTGCGCGACTTCATGGGCCGCGCCGCCGCATCCGGCCTCGGCAAGATCGACCTCTCGCGCCTGATGGGCCAGGCACTGGACGCGCTCACCGCCGGCGGACGCCACCAGGCGCTGCTCGACGACGTGCTGCAGCAGGTGGCCGGCCTGCTCGAAGGCGAGGAGGTGCAGGCGCACATCACCGACGCGATCGCGCGCGAGATCAAGACGCTGCGCTACGTGGGCCTCGACCAGGTGGCGGCCAAGCTGGCCACGCGCAAGATCGTCGCGGCGGTGGCGCGCACCATCGGTGAGCTCGCGGCCGAGCCCGACCACCCGATGCGCAAGCGCTTCGACCACTTCGTCGACGACTTCGTGGTGCGCCTGAAGCTGGACCCGGAGTTCCAGCAGCGAGGCGAGCAGATCCGCGCGGAGCTGGTCGCGCACCCTGCCCTGGGCGACTACCTGCACGGGCTGTGGGGCGAGCTGCTCGCGTGGCTGCACGACGACCTGGGCTGCAACGACTCGACCATCCGCCGGCGCATTGCATCGATGGCCGGCGCGCTGGGCGCGCGGCTGCAGGGCGACGAGGCCATCCGCCGCTGGATCAACGAGCAGATCGAGGCGGCCGCGCCGCTGGCCATCGAGCGCTACCGTGAGGACATCCGCCGCTACATCGAGGAGCGCGTGGGCGAATGGAACGCGCAGGAGATGACGGTCGAGCTCGAGCGCCACATCGGGCGCGACCTGCAGTTCATCCGCATCAACGGCACGCTGGTGGGCGGGCTGGTGGGGCTGCTGATCCACACGGCGACGCAGCTCCTGCGCGGTTGACACGCGGCTGAGCAAGCTCGGGTAATCCACAGCGGACGAAAGTCCGCATCGTGTCCCCGGCGGGACTCCACGGCCTCAGGGCGCTCCTAGACTGCTTCGCGCATCAACAAGAGGAGACACCCACCATGCACCGTCGAAGCAGTCTCGGCGCCCTCGCGCTGACCGCCACCCTCACCCTGCTGGGCGCCTGCGGCAGCCTCGCGCCGCCATCGGCCACGCGGCCCGCATCCTGGGGACCGCCCGAAGCGCTGGTCGCGCCGTCGGCCTTCGCCGGGGTGCACGGGCTGGCCATCGACGCCAAGGGCCGGCTGCTGGCGGGGTCGGTGCTCGGCAACACGATGTGGGAGGTCGACCGCAACACCGGCGCGGCCAAGGTGTTCATCGACGCGCCCGAAGGCCAGGCGGACGACATCGCCGTGGGCCCGAAGGGCGAGCTCGCCTGGACCAACTACCTGATGGGCATGCTGCGCTACCGCGAGAGCGACACGGCGCCGATGCGCGTGCTGGCCAAGGACCTGCCGGGCATCAACTCGCTGGACTTCGACCGCCGCAACGGCAAGCTCTACGCCTCGCAGGTGTTCCTGGGCGACGCGCTGTGGGAGATCGACCGCGAGGGCCAGAAGCCGCCGCGGCTCATCAAGAAGGACATGGGCGGCTTCAACGGCTTCGAGGCAGGGCCCGACGGCATGCTGTACGGGCCGCTCTGGTTCAAGGGCCAGGTGGTGAAGATCGACCCGGCCAACGGCAACATGACCGTGATCGCCGACGGCTTCAAGATTCCGGCGGCCGCCAACCTCGACGGCAAGGGCAACCTCTGGGTGGTCGACGCGCGCAGCGGCGAGCTGGTGCGGGTGGAGCTGGCCACAGGCCGCAAGACGGTCGCGAAGCAGCTGCGGCCCTCGCTCGACAACCTGGCCATCGCCAGGGACACGCCCGACGGAACGATCTACGTCTCGAACATGGCGAACAACGAGGTGCAGGCCTTCAACCCCGCCACCGGCGAGCTGCGCACGCTCACCAGCGGCAAGGTGGCGGCGCCGGCGGGCATGAAGATCGACGGCAACGACCTCTGGGTGGCCGACGTCTTCGGCTTCCGCCAGGTCGACGTGCGCACCGGCGAGGTGCGCGACGTGTTCCGCATGCAGCGCGACCCGGACCTGGACTACCCCTTCGCCGTCGGCCTGTCGCCGAAGCTCTTCGCGCTGAGTTCGTGGTTCACGGGCTCGGTGCAGCTGGTCGACCGCCAGACCCTGAAGACGGTCGAGACCATCCACGGCCTGAAGGCGCCGTTCGACGCCATCCCCATGCCGGACGGCAGCGTGATCTACGCCGAGATCGCCACCGGCAGCATCACGCGCGCCAGCGGGCCGAAGTTCGCGCAAAAGTCAGTGCTCGCCAGCGGCCTGAACGGCCCGGTGCAGATGATCGTCGGGCAGGACGGCGCGCTCTATGTAACCGAGGCGGCCGGCCGGCTGCTGCGCATTCCGCTGGACGCCAGCGCCCCGCTGCGCGCGGTGGCCGAGGGGCTGGCCCTGCCCGAGGGCCTGGCGCAGACGCCCTGGGGCAGCTTCATCGTGGCCGAGAGCGCGGCGCGCCGGCTGGTGGAAATCGCGCCAGACGGCAGCCGCCGCACCGTCGCCGAGAACCTGCCGATCGGCCTCGCGCCGGGGCCCGGGCTGCCTCCGCCCTACGTGGTGACGGGCGTCGCGGTGGGCCGCGACGGCACGGTCTACATGGCCGCCGACCGCAACAATGCGATCTATCGGATTCGTCCCGTAAGGTAGGGTAACAATAAGTGTAAATTTCAGTTTACTTTTACAAACAAACATTACAGACTGCGCGGGACGTCTTGTGGCGTCCCGTCCGCATCCGGCGGCGGGGGGTCCGCGAGGCGCTCTTTTGACCTGAAAGGGACATCGAATGACTCCGCTCGTCGTAGGCCAGATCCTGTCGCCCGAGTACTCCCTGGGCATGGTGGCGCTCTCCTTCCTCATTTCCTTCGCGGGCTCGCTGGTGGCCTTGATCTGCGCCGGGCGAATGGTCGGCGCGGACGGCAAGCCCAACCTCGCCGTCGTGACCTGCGCGGCGGTGGCGCTGGGCGGCATCGGCATCTGGTCGATGCACTTCATCGGCATGCTGGCGTACCGGCTGCCGGTGGCCATTTCGTACAACATGCCGCTCACGGTGGTGTCGCTGGTGGCGGCCATCCTGATTTCGGGCATCGCGCTGTACATGGCCGGCGGGCGGCGCAAGTTCAGCCGGTCGGGCTGGCTCGGCGGCAGCCTGCTGGCGGGCATCGGGGTGTGCGTGATGCACTACATGGGCATGTTCGCGATGAACATGCGCGCCTCGATGAACTTCGACCTGACGACGGTGGGGCTGTCGGTGCTGATCGCCGTTACCGCCGCCGCGGCGGCCCTGTGGCTGGCCTTCAACCTGCGCAAGTTCACGCACAAGGTCGCGGCCGCCGCCGTGATGGGCGTGGCGGTCTGCACCATGCACTACGTGGGCATGAGCGCGGCCAGCATGGTCTGCACCGCCGCTGCGCCGGTCGACGCGCTGGCCATCGGCGGCAGCTACATGGGCCTGACGGTGTTCGGCACGGCCGGCGCGGTGCTGATCTTCATCTACTGGGTGGTCACCGGCAGCAGCCTCGACGCACCGGTCGCCGCCCGCCGGGTCCGCGCCAGCTAGTAAGCGCAAGCGGGCGCGGCGCCCGCATCCTAGAGTCGGTGCAGAGCGAAAAAACGATCTGCACGGACTCTCACATGCCAGTCATCGAATCCCGGCTGCAAACGGCCGGCGACACCTTCCAGGCCAACCGGTCCAGCATGCTGGCGCTGCTCGGCCAGGTGCGCGAGCACGAGGCCCGCGCCGTCGCGGCATCCGGGGCCTCGGCCGAGCGTTTCGCCAGGCGCGGGCAGCTGCTGCCGCGCGAGCGCATCGCGCTGCTTCTGGACACCGGCGCTCCCTTCCTGCCGCTGGCCTCGCTGGCCGGCCTCGGGCAGGACAACCCCGATCTCTCGAAGAGCGTGCCCGGCGGCGGCCTGATCTCCGGCATCGGCTACGTCTCGGGCGTGCGCTGCATGGTCAACGCCTCCGACTCCGGCATCGACGCCGGCGCGCTGCAGCCCATGGGCCTCGACAAGCAGCTGCGCGTGCAGGAGATCGCGCTGGAGAACAGGCTGCCCTACGTGCAGCTGGTGGAAAGCGCCGGTGCCAACCTCATGCACTACCGCGTGCAGGACTTCGTGCGCGGCGGCAACATCTTCCGCAACCTCGCGCGGCTATCGGCCGCCGGGCTGCCCGTGGTGACGGTGACGCACGGCTCCTCGACCGCGGGCGGCGCCTACCAGACCGGGCTTTCCGACTACATCGTGATGGTGCGCGACCGCACGCGCGCCTTCCTCGCGGGGCCGCCGCTGCTGAAGGCCGCCACCGGCGAGATCGCCACGGAAGAAGAACTCGGCGGTGCCGTGATGCATACGCACATCTCGGGCCTGGGCGACTACCTCGCGGAGGACGACAGCGACGCCATCCGCATCGCGCGCACCATCCTCGGCGGCATCGACTGGGCGCGCGACGAGGCGCCGCGCCAATTCGCGCCGCCGCGCCATGACGCAGAGGAGCTTCTCGGCATCATGCCCAGCGACGGCAGGCGGCCGGTGGACATGCGCGAGGTCATCGCGCGCATCGCCGACGGCTCCGAGTTCCTGGAGTTCAGCGAGCACTACGGCAGCGCCACCGTCTGCGGCCACATCCGGCTCGAAGGGCATGCCGTGGGCATCATCACCAACAACGGCCCCATCGACTCCGACGGCGCCACCAAGGCCACGCACTTCATCCAGGCCTGCTGCCAGACGCGCACGCCCATCGTCTACCTGCAGAACATCACCGGCTACATGGTGGGCCGCGCGCACGAGGAGGCCGGCATCATCAAGCACGGCGCGAAGATGATCCAGGCGGTTTCCAACGCCACGGTGCCGCAGGTCACGCTGCTGTGCGGCGCCTCTTACGGCGCCGGCAACTACGGCATGTGCGGCCGCGGCTTCGCGCCGCGCTTCTGCTTCAGCTGGCCCAACGCGCGCACCGCCGTGATGGGCGGCGAGCAGGCGGCGAAGACCATGGCCATCGTGATGGAGGCCGGCATGGCGCGAAAGGGCGCGGTCGACCAGGCGAAGATCGACGCGATGCAGCAGCAGGTCATCGAGCGATTCGACCGGCAGATGAGCGTGTTCACCACCAGCGCCCTGCTGCTGGACGACGGCGTGATCGACCCGCGCGACACCCGCGCCGTGCTGGCCGAGGTTCTCTCGGTATGCCGCGACGCCGACGCCCGCGTGACCCAACCCATGCAGTTCGGGGTGGCACGGCCATGAGCAAAGGCAGCAACACCACCACCGGATTCCGCAAGGTCCTGGTCGCCAACCGCGGCGAGATCGCGGTGCGCGTGATGCGCACGGCGCGCGCCATGGGCTATCGCACCGTGGCCGTGTACTCCACCGCCGACGCCGGCTCGGAGCACGTGCGCTTCGCCGACGAGGCCGTGTGCATCGGCGAGCCCCTGCCCGCCCAGAGCTACCTGAACATCGCCGCGATCGTCGAGGCCGCGCGCGCCAGCGGCGCCGACGCGGTGCATCCGGGCTACGGTTTCCTCGCCGAGAACGCGGCCTTCGCGCAGGCCTGCCGCGACGCCGGGCTGGTCTTCATCGGCCCCTCGCCCGAAGCCATCCGCGCGATGGGCGACAAGGCCGGCGCCAAGCGGCTGATGCAGGCGGCGGGAGTGCCCTGCATTCCGGGCTACCAGGGCGAGGACCAGAGCGAAAGGACACTCGCAGCCGAAGCCGCGCGCATCGGATGGCCGGTGATGATCAAGGCCACGGCCGGCGGCGGCGGGCGCGGCATGCGGCTCGCGGCATCGGCCGCCGACTTCGCCGCGCAGCTGCGCAGCGCACAGTCGGAAGCGCTCAACGCATTCGGCGACGCCACCGTGATCCTGGAGCGCGCCATCGTTGCGCCGCGCCATGTCGAGGTGCAGGTTTTCGCCGACCGGCACGGCAACGCCATCCACCTCGGCGAGCGCGACTGCTCGGTGCAGCGCCGGCACCAGAAGGTGGTCGAGGAAGCACCCTCGCCCGCCGTCTCCGAAGCGCTGCGCGAACGCATGGGTGCCACGGCCGTGGCGGCGGCGAAAGCCATCGCCTATGAAGGCGCGGGCACGCTCGAATTCCTGCTCGATGCCGAGGGCCGGTACTGGTTCATGGAAATGAACACGCGCCTGCAGGTGGAGCACCCGGTGACCGAGATGGTGACGGGCCTCGACCTGGTCGAACTGCAGCTGCGCGTCGCGGCCGGAGAGCCCCTGCCGATCTCCCAGCAGGACGTGCGCATCGCCGGCCACGCGATCGAAGTGCGCCTGTGCGCCGAAGATCCGCAGCAAGGCTTCATGCCGCAGAGCGGCACGCTCGCGGCATGGCGTCCTTCCGCCGCGCTGCGCACCGAGCACGCCCTGCGCGACGGCGCCGAGGTGCCGCCCTTCTACGACTCGATGATCGCCAAGCTGGTGGCGAGCGGACGCACGCGCGAGGACGCAAGACAGCGGCTCCTTGCCGGACTGCAGGACACCGTCGCGCTCGGCATCCCGACCAACCAGCAGCTGCTGCAGCGCACGCTGTCGCACGAAGTCTTCGCGAAAGGTGCGGCGACGACCGCATTCGTGGCCGACCACGTCGACGAACTGCTCGCCGCCGACGAAGCGGGCCGCGACCGCGCAGCGCTGCTCGCCGCGCTGCTGCTGCAGCTCGGCGAACGCGGCTGGCCCTCGCCGCTGGCGCACACGCTTCCAAACTCCCTGCGCTTCGAGCTCGACGGCACGGTGCACGCCGCACGCGTGACGCCACGCGGCGCCGCCCGCTTCGACGTCGCGCTGGACGGCAGAGAGCCGGTGCAGCTCGCGCTGCTCGCATTGCCCGGCGACGGCAGCCTGCGCTTCTCGTGCAACGGACTGTCCGCGCAGGCATTCGTCGCGCGGCACGACGGCTGCGTGTTCTTCCACCACGACGGACAGGCCCACCGGCTCGACGACCTCACGCACGTCGCCGCTACCCGCGCCGATGCCGGTGGCGGCGATGGCCTGCTGCGCGCATCCATGAACGGCCGCGTGATCGCGCTGCTGGTGGCCGAGGGCGAGGCAGTCGCCGCGGGCCAGCCGCTGGTCACGCTCGAAGCGATGAAGATGGAGCACGTGCACTGCGCGCCGCGCGCAGGCAAGGTCGCCCTGCATGTCGCGGTGGGTGCGCAGGTGGCGGCGCGCCATGTGGTCGCACAGGTCGCCGATGCATGACAGAGACAGCGCTCACGTCTTCCCGAAAGCCATCCACATGAACGCACCTTCTTCCTCCCACTATCGCTCCGTCTTCGCCCCTGGGCTCTTCGACGGCCAGGTCGTCGTCGTCACCGGCGGAGGCTCCGGCATCGGCCGCTGCACCGCACACGAGCTCGCGGCGCTGGGCGCACAGGTGGTGCTGGTCGGCCGCAAGCCCGAGAAGCTCGACGCGGTGCGCGCCGAGATCGAGGCCGCCGGCGGCAAGGCGTCCACGCAGGCCTTCGACATCCGCGACGAAGACGCGGTGCGCACGGCAGTCGCGAGCATCGTCGCCGCGCACGGCCGCATCGACGGGCTGGTCAACAACGCCGGCGGCCAGTACATCACGCCGCTGCATGCGATCTCGGCCAAGGGCTGGGAGGCGGTGATCCACACCAACCTCACGGGCGGGTTCCTGGTCGCGCGCGAGTGCTACCTGCAGAGCATGCAGGCCAACGGCGGCGCCATCGTCAACATCGTGGCCGACATGTGGGGCTCCATGCCCAACATGGGCCACAGCGGCGCGGCGCGCGCGGGCATGGTGAGCTTCACCGAGACGGCCGCGCTCGAATGGGCCGCGAGCGGCGTGCGCGTGAACGCGGTGGCGCCGGGCTACATCGCCTCCAGCGGCATGGACCACTACCCGCCCGAGGCTGGCGACATGCTTCGCGCCATGCGCAAGACCGTGCCGGCCGGCCGCTTCGGCAACGAGGCCGAGACCTCCGCCGCCATCGTCTTCCTGCTGGGCCCGGCCGCGAGCTTCATCAGCGGCAGCGTGCTGCGCGTGGACGGCGCACGCCCGCAGGTGCGCATGGGCTGGCCGATGGCGATTCCCGACGCGCAGGCGCAGCAGCGCGCGGCGGTGAAACCCTTCGACGGCTTCCACCTCGCGCAGCAGCCGCGCGTGTTCCAGGACAAGTGAAGAAACGAGAAAAGAAAGAAAGACCGGAGACCACCTCATGCAGTACAGCCACGAACACCTCGAGATCCAGAAGACCCTGCGCCGCTTCATCGACGACGAGATCAACCCGCACGTGGACGAGTGGGAAGAGGCCGAGATCTTTCCCGCGCACGAGGTCTTCAAGAAGCTCGGCAACCTCGGCATGCTGGGCCTGAACAAACCCGAGGCCTTCGGCGGCGCGGGCCTGGACTACTCGTACGCGATGGCCATGGCCGAGGCGCTGGGCCACATCAGCTGCGGCGGCGTGCCGATGGCCATCGGCGTGCAGACCGACATGTGCACGCCCGCGCTCGCGCGCTTCGGCAGCGACGAGCTGCGCCGCGAGTTCCTGGCGCCGGCCATCGCGGGCGACATGGTCGGCTGCATCGGCGTGAGCGAGCCCGGCGCGGGCAGCGACGTGGCGGGCCTGAAGAGCTACGCGCGCAAGGACGGCGGCGACTACCTCATCAGCGGCCAGAAGATGTGGATCACCAACAGCCTGCAGGCCGACTGGATGTGCATGCTGGTCAACACCGGCGACGGCCCCGTGCACCGCAACAAGTCGCTGGTCATGGTGCCGATGGACAGCCCCGGCATCGAGAAGGCGAAGAAGCTGCGCAAGATCGGCATGAATTCGAGCGACACCGGCCTCATCTACTTCGACAACGTGCGCGTGCCGCAGCGCTACCGCATCGGCGAGGAGGGGCAGGGCTTCGTCTACCAGATGCAGCAGTTCCAGGAAGAGCGCCTCTGGGCTGCGGCGAGTTCGCTGGAGTCGATGGAAGACTGCATCGCGCAGACCATCGAATGGGCGCAGCAGCGCCAGATGTTCGGCTCCACGCTGGCCGACCAGCAGTGGGTGCAGTTCAAGCTGGCCGAACTCAAGACCGAGGTGGAGGCCTTGCGCGCCCTCACCTACCGCGCCTGCGACCTGCATGTGCAGGGCGAGGACGTGCTCGAACTCGCGTCGATGGCCAAGCTCAAGACCGGCCGCCTCACACGGCAGGTGGCAGACACCTGCCTGCAGTTCTGGGGCGGCATGGGCTTCACGCTGGAGAACCGTGTCTCGCGCCTGTACCGCGACGGCCGGCTGGGCTCCATCGGCGGCGGCGCGGACGAGGTGATGCTGGGCATCCTCGCCAAGACCATGGGCATCGCCAAGCGCCCTCCCCGCGGCTGAGCAGGAAGCCGATCGCATGGACGCCGGGCTGCAGGCAGACCGCATCGCGCTCGCCGACACGGTGCGGCGCTTCGCAGAAACCGAGATCGCGCCGAACGTACAGGCCTGGGACGACGCGGGCGAGTTTCCGCGCGCGCTCTACGCACGCGCCGCCGAGCTGGGGCTTCTGGGGCTGGGCTATCCGGAAGAACTCGGCGGCACCCCTGCCTCGTATTCGCTCAAGCTGCCGGCGTGGGTCGCGCTCGCGCGCCATGGCAAGAGCGGCGGCGTGCTCGCAAGCCTGTTCTCCCACAACATCGGCCTGCCGCCGGTGGTGCTGCACGCGAGCGACGCAGTGCGCCGCGAGGTGGTGCCGGCGGTGCTGCGCGGCGAGAAGATCGCGGCGCTGGCCATCACCGAGCCCGGCGGCGGCTCCGATGTGGCGGCGCTGCGCACCACGGCACGCCGCGATGCAGACCACTACGTCGTCAACGGCGAAAAGACCTTCATCACCTCGGGCATGCGCGCCGACTGGATCACCGTGGCCGTGCGCACCGGCGAGGGGCGTGGCGCGGGCGGCATCTCGATGCTGCTGGTGCCGGGCGAGGCGGTCGGCCTCACGCGCACGCGGCTGTCGAAGATGGGTTGGCTCTGCTCCGACACCGCCACCCTGCACTTCGACAACGTGCGCGTGCCCGCGCGCTACCTGCTGGGCGACGACGGCGCGGGCTTCCGCATGATCATGGGCAACTTCAACGGCGAGCGCATCGGCCTCGCCGCGGGCGCGCTGGGCTTTTCGCAGGCATGCCTCGACGAGGCGCTGGCCTGGGCACGCGAGCGAAAGGCCTTCGGCGCCGCGCTCATCGAGCACCAGGCGGTGCGCCACAAGCTGGTCGACATGCAGATGCGCATCGCCTCCACCGAGGCATGGATCGAGGCGGTGTCGGCGCAAGGCGATGCGCTGGAAGCGGCCGGCCAACACAACGCCCCAGAATGGGTGGCACAGATCTGCATGCTGAAGAACCACGCCACGCAGACCATGCAGTTCTGCGCCGACCAGGCGGTGCAGATCCTCGGCGGCATGGGCTTCATGCGCGGCACGGTCAGCGAGCGCATCTACCGGGAGGTCAAGGTGATGATGATCGGCGGCGGGGCCGAGGAGATCATGAAGGAGCTGGCAGCGAAACAGATGGGCTGGTAGGTAGCCTTCCGAGGGGCGTGGGGACGTGGGAGGGAACGCCGCCGCGCGCCCGGTGTCCAACCATCCAGCGCTTTCGCTGGGTCGCAGGAGACCGACATGCTCTCTCTCACCTCAGGTATCGGCGCCGTCATCCTGGTTCTGCTGGCGGTGCTGCTCTTTTCCGCGATATGGATCTTCCGGGAATACGAACGCGGCATCGTCTTCACCCTCGGGCGTTTCTCGAAGGTCGCGGGCCCCGGGCTGGTGTTCGTGATACCGGCCATCCAGCAGGTGGTGCGCGTCGACCTGCGCACCGTGGTGCTCGAAGTGCCCACGCAGGACGTGATCTCGCGCGACAACGTGTCGGTGAAGGTCAGCGCGGTCGTCTACTTCCGCATCGTGGACGCCGAGAAGGCCATCGTCCAGGTCAAGGATTTTTTCAACGCCACCAGCCAGCTCGCCCAGACCACCCTGCGCTCGGTGCTCGGCAAGCACCAGCTCGACGACATGCTGGCCGAGCGCGAGCAGCTCAACCTCGACGTGCGCGAGTCGCTCGACGTGCAGACGGCCTCGTGGGGCATCAAGGTGTCGAACGTGGAGATCAAGCAGATCGACCTCACCGAGTCGATGGTGCGCGCCATCGCGCGGCAGGCCGAGGCCGAGCGCGAGCGCCGCGCCAAGGTGATCCACGCCGAAGGCGAGCTGCAGGCCTCGCAGAAGCTCTTCCAGGCCGCGCGCGTGCTGGCGCAGGAGCCGCAGGCCATCCAGCTGCGCTACCTGGAAACGCTCACCGTCATCGGCGCGGACAAGAACACCACCATCGTGTTCCCGCTGCCGGTGGACCTGTTGGCGAGCTTCATGGGCAAGCAGGCTGCCTAGCGCTCTGCTGCACGCAAAGGCGGAAAGCGGAAAACTGTTCTCCACCTCCAGAGGCCTGCCGCGCATGGCCTTTCGCGGGGCGCCTGCTTATCATCGTCCGCATGTTCAAGCACATCGTGATGTGGGACCTGCGTGGCGACACGCCCGAAGAAAAAATGCAGGCCCGCGCGCTGCTCAAGCGCAAGTTCGAATCGCTGCGTGGGCAGATACCCGGCCTGTTGCACCTGGAGGTCGGCGTCGATTCGAGCCGCGTGGGCTACGCCTGCGATGTGGTGCTCTACAGCGAGTTCGACAGCCAGGCTTCGCTCGATGGCTATGCCACGCATCCGGCACACCTGCGCATTCGCGAGGAGCTGGGCGATCTGCGGATCGCGCGGCATCAGGTGGATTACGCGGTGGACTGATCGGCAGCGGTCAGTCGTTCGCTTCGGGGGCATCTCCCCGCGCGGCAGCAAGCGCAGCCGCCGCCCGCAGCTTGTCCTTCTTGCTCGGCCGCTTCCCCTTGATCCCCCCCGTGCCCGAGGCATCGACCACCGGCGGCGCGGTTTCCACCGGCTCGAAGCCTTCGACGCGCTCGCGCGGCAGCTTCAGCCCATTGCGCTTCTCGATCAGCCGGAAATGCGCCTCGGTGGCCGCGCTCACGAAGCTGATGGCGAGGCCGCTCTCGCCCGCGCGGCCGGTGCGGCCGATGCGGTGGATGTAGTCGGTCGGCGAGCGCGGCAGGTCGTAGTTGATGACCACGGGCAGCTGGGCGATGTCGAGGCCGCGCGCGGCGAGGTCGGTGGCGATCACCACGTCCCAGCGGCTCTGCTTGAACTGCGAAAGGATGTTGTTGCGGGTGCCCTGCGCGATGTCGCCGTGGAAGGGCACGGCGTAGATGCCGTTGCGGTAGAGCTTCTCGGCCACGGTCTGCGCCGCGTGCTGCGTCGCGACGAAGACCAGCACGCGGTCCCATTCGTTCTCGTGCTGCTCGAGCAGGTGGCGCAGCAGCTGGGTGCGGCGGCTGGCGTCGACCTCGATCACGCGCTGCACGATGTCGGGCGCGGTGCCCGGCTCGCCCTGCACGTCGACGATGGCGGGGTCGTGCAGCGTGCGGTCGGCCAGCGCCTGGATGGCCGGCGGGAACGTGGCCGAGAAGAACAGGTTCTGGCGTCGCTTCGGCAGCAGTTCGAGGATGCGGCCCAGCTCCTCGGCGAAGCCGAGATCGAACAGGCGGTCGGCCTCGTCGAGCACGAGCATGGCGACCGCACCGAGCCTCAGCGCGTTGTGCTCCACCAGGTCGAGCAGCCGGCCCGGCGTGGCGACGACGATGTCGGCGCCGCCGCGCAGGCTCATCATCTGCGGGTTGATCGACACGCCGCCGAAGGCGGTGACGATCTTCAGGCGCTCGGGCAGGTGCTGCGCCAGTTCGTGCATGGTGTCGCCGACCTGGGCCGCGAGCTCGCGCGTGGGCACCAGCACGAGCGCGCGCATGCGGCGCGGGCCTTGCTCTCGTGGCTCGGTCAGCCGTTGCAACAGGGGCAGGGAAAATGCGGCGGTCTTGCCGGAGCCGGTCTGCGCCGAGCCCCGCACGTCGCGGCCTTGCAGAATCGCGGGAATGGCCGCAGCCTGGATGGCGGTCGGCGTTGCGAAGCCGCTTCGGGCGGCAGCCTGCACGAGCGCGGGGGCCAGGCCCAGTGAGTCGAATGGCATGTGTGTGAGCGCGACGGGCAAGAGAGAGAAAGAAAGTAGAAAGAAAGAGGCGTATCGGATGTCGACGATGAAACAGCAGCGCGCCAGTCAGTCCGGCGGTGGCACCCTGGTGTATTCCACCGACGGTGGCGGGCGCATGTGTCCCGGTTGCGGCGAGCCCGTGGCCCGTTGCCGCTGCAAGGAGCTCGAAAAGGCACGCAGCACACCGGCCACCGACGGCATTGTGCGCGTGTCGCACGAGACCAAGGGGCGCAAGGGCAAGGGCGTGACGCTCATCAAGGGGGTGGCGCTCGACGCGGCGGCGCTGCTGGCACTGGGCAAGCAGCTCAAGGCGGCCTGCGGCACGGGCGGCACGGTGAAGGACGGCACGATCGAGATCCAGGGCGACCACCGCGAGACGGTGATCGCCGCGCTCTTCAAGCTGGGCCACACGGTCAAGCGGACGGGAGGCTGAGCGCGCAATGAACCCCGAAGACCTGCAACGACTGGTAACACTTGAAATGCCCTTCGGCAAATACAAGGGCACGCTGATCGCCGACCTGCCCGGCAATTACCTGAGCTGGTTCGCACGCGAGGGTTTTCCCTCGGGAGAGATCGGCAGGCTGCTCGCTTTGATGCATGAAATAGACCACAACGGGCTTTCCGACCTGCTGAAACCGTTGCGAAACCGCCCTTCGAGCCAGGGAGTTACCCGATAACGCACGATTTCGCCGAAATTTTTGCTATTCGGGCAGGATAATCCACGCTACGTGTCAGTGGGCCTCCCGGCTCCCGTGCACGTAATTCGGTGATCGGTCAGTTTCGCGCCACAGCGCATTTTGTTTGTTGTGATTCTGGGACTCCATCGCTTTGTCTTTTTGGTTTGAATTAGGAGTCCCTCAATGGGCAAGAAACTCTACGTAGGCAACCTCGCCTACTCCGTGCGTGACAACGACCTGGAACAAGCTTTCGGCGAATTCGGTTCGATCGTCAGCGCCAAGGTCATGATGGAACGTGACACCGGCCGTTCGAAGGGCTTCGGCTTCGTCGAAATGGGTACGGATGCCGAAGCACTCGCAGCCGTCGAAGCCATGAACGGCCACTCGCTGCAGGGCCGCGCCCTGACGGTGAACGAAGCCCGTCCGATGGAAGCCCGTCCCCCCGCACCGGTGGCGGCGGCTACGGCGGTGGTGGCGGCGGCGGCTACGGTGGCGGCGGCCGCAGCGGTGGCGGTGGCTACGGCGGCGGCGACCGCAGCGGCGGTGGCGGTTACGGCGGCGGCGGTGGTGGCTACGGCGGCGGTGGCCGCGGCGGCTACTGAGCCCTCCCCTCGGGGCCTTCGGGCCTTTGAACGAAAAAGCTCCTTCGGGAGCTTTTTTCGTTTCCGGAGCACGTCGGAATCCGACCGGCGCGGGCCCGGCCCCTGGGAGAACCCTTGCCCTGCGGTACGCACTTGTTCGTACCGCGCTGGTCAGCCAACGGTCAGGCGCACAGATCGACCCTCGTTTCCTCAAAACAAGAGGAGCGAGACATGCGGATGAAGAGCCAGGCGGACTTCTTTTCAGGAGTCATGTTCACCACCGTGGGAGGCGCCTTCGCCATAGGCGCGACCACCTACACCATCGGCGACGGCGCGCGCATGGGGCCGGGCTACTTCCCGCTCATGCTGGGCATCCTGCTGGCGGTGCTGGGCGCGATCATCATGTTCCAGGCGATGGTGGTCGAGACCACCGACGGCGACCCGATCGGCAAGTGGGCCTGGAAGCCGCTGGCCTTCGTGCTCGGCGCGAACCTGGCCTTCGGCGTGCTGCTGGGCGGGCTGCCCAGCATCGGTCTGCCGGCCATGGGCATGATCATCGCGATCTATGCGCTCACCATCATCTCCAGCATGGCGGGCGAGCAGTTCAGGCTGCGCGACGTGCTGATCCTCGCGACCATCCTGGCGGCCGGCAGCTACGTGGCGTTCATCTGGGCGCTCAAGCTGCAGATCCAGGTGTGGCCCACCTTCATCTCGGGCTGAGGAACACACCGCCATGGAACTCTTCAACAACCTCGCGACCGGCTTCGGCGTCGCGTTCACCTTCACCAACCTGCTGTATTGCCTGATCGGCTGCATCTTGGGCACGCTGATCGGCGTGCTGCCCGGCATCGGCCCGGTCGCGACCATCGCGATGCTGCTGCCCGCCACGTACGCGCTGCCGCCCGTGTCGGCGCTGATCATGCTGGCGGGCATCTACTACGGCGCGCAGTACGGCGGCTCCACCACGGCCATCCTGGTGAACCTGCCGGGTGAATCGTCCTCGGTGGTCACTTGCATCGACGGCTACCAGATGGCAAGGCAGGGCCGCGCGGGCCCGGCGCTCGCCGCCGCCGGCCTGGGCTCGTTCTTCGCGGGCTGCGTCGGCACGCTGATCCTGGCCGCCTTCGCGCCGCCGCTGACCGAGCTGGCCTTCAAGTTCGGCCCCGCCGAGTACTTCTCGCTGATGGTGCTGGGCCTGATCGGCGCGGTGGTGCTGGCCTCGGGCTCGCTGCTGAAGGCGGTGGCGATGATCGTGCTGGGCCTGCTGCTGGGCATCGTGGGCACGGACGTCAACTCGGGCGTGGCGCGCTACAGCTTCGACATTCCGGAGCTCACCGACGGCATCGGCTTCGTGGTCATCGCCATGGGCGTGTTCGGCTACGGCGAGATCATCGGCAACCTCTCGCAGCCCGACGACGAGCGCGAGGTGTTCACGCACAAGGTCAAGGGCCTGTGGCCCACCAAGGACGACTTCAAGCGCATGCTGCCCGCCGTGCTGCGCGGCACGGCCCTCGGCTCGGCGCTGGGCATCCTGCCCGGCGGCGGCGCGCTGCTGGCCTCGTTCGCCTCCTACGCGCTCGAGAAGAAGATCCGCATGCGCCCCGGCGAAGTGCCCTTCGGCAAGGGCAACATCCGCGGCGTGGCGTCGCCCGAGTCGGCCAACAACGCCGGCGCGCAGACCTCCTTCATCCCGCTGCTGACGCTGGGCATTCCGCCCAACGCGGTGATGGCGCTGATGGTGGGCGCGATGACGATCCACAACATCCAGCCCGGCCCGCAGGTGATGACCAGCAACCCCGAACTCTTCTGGGGCCTGATCGCCTCGATGTGGATCGGCAACGCGATGCTGATCATCCTGAACCTGCCGCTGATCGGCATGTGGATCAAGCTGCTGACGGTGCCCTACAGGTTCCTGTTTCCGGCGATCGTGCTGTTCTGCGCGATCGGCGTGTACTCGACCAACAACAACACCTTCGACGTGTGGATGGTGGCGGCCTTCGGCTTCATCGGCTACCTCTTCATCAAGCTGCGCACCGAGCCCGCGCCGCTGCTGCTGGGCTTCATCCTCGGGCCGATGATGGAAGAGAACCTGCGCCGGGCGCTGCTGCTGTCGCGCGGCGCGTGGAGCGTGTTCGTCACGCGGCCGCTGTCGGCGGGGCTGCTGGTCGCGGCGGTGCTGTTGCTGGGCATCGTGCTGCTGCCGGCCATCAAGGCCAAGCGCGAAGAGGCCTTTGTGGAGGATTGAGTTCGCCCCCAGGCTTCGCGCACTTCGTGTCGCTGCGCCAACCCCTTCCGGGGGCAACACCTGCGGCCCGGCAAAGCCGGTTCCGCGGTGTTCCACGAAAAGTTCAGTGTTGCAGCAAAGGCAGCAGCAACAGCTGCCACGCCAGCCCCAGCAGGGCCGCCCCGAGCACCACCGGAATCACCCCGGCCTTGAAGCGGAACAGCGCCACGGCGGCGATCAGCCCGATCGCCGCCGATGCCGCGTCGAAGCCGCCGCCGGCTCCCTTGGGCCACAGCACGTGCCAGGCGAAGAACACCGCCAGGTTGACGATCACGCCCACCACCGCCGCCGTGATGGCCGTGAGCGGCGCGGTGAGCTTCAGGTTGCCGTGCGTGGATTCGATGAACGGGCCGCCGAGCAGGATGAACAGGAAGGAAGGCAGGAAGGTGAAGAAGCTCACCACCGTCGCCGCCACCGCGCCCGCGACGAAGAGCGAATTGCCGCCGAAGAGCGCCTGGTTCCAGCCGCCGACGAAGCCCACGAAGGACACCACCATGATCAGCGGCCCCGGCGTGGTCTCGCCCAGCGCGAGGCCGTCGATCATCTGCGTGGCGCCCAGCCAGCCGTAGTGGTCGACCGCGCCCTGGAACACGTAGGGCAGCACCGCGTAGGCGCCGCCGAAGGTCAGCAGCGCGGCCTTGGTGAAGAACCAGCCCATCTGCGTGAGCGTGCCGTGCCAGCCGTAGAGCGCGGTGAGCGCGCCGATGGCGCCCAGCCACAGCGCGAGGAACACGCCCAGCACGCGCCAGAAGCGGCCCCAGCCGAAGCGCGCGTGCGCGGGTGCCGGCGTGTCGTCGTCGATCAGCGCCGGGCCGGCGGAAGCCGCTGCCGCGCCATGCCCGCCGCCGGGCGCGAAGCGCTCCGGCGCCACCCGGCTGCCGAAATAGCCGACGGCCCCGGCCACCAGCACGATCAGCGGAAAGGGCACGCCCAGCGCGAAGATCGCCACGAAGGCCGCCGCCGCGATCGTCCAGAGCCATGCGTTCTTCAGCACCCGCGAGCCGATGCGCCAGGCCGCGAACAGCACGATGGCCGTGACCGCCGGCTTCACGCCGTACAGCAGCCCCGCCACCGCCGGCACCTGCCCGTAGGCCATGTAGACCCACGACAGCGCGATCAGGATGAAGAGCGAAGGCAGCACGAACAGCACCCCCGCAGCGATGCCGCCCCAGGTGCGGTGCATGAGCCAGCCGATGTAGGTGGCGAGCTGCTGGGCCTCGGGGCCGGGCAGCAGCATGCAGTAGTTGAGCGCGTGGAGAAATCGCTTCTCCGATATCCAGCGCCTGCGCTCCACCAGTTCCTGGTGCATCAGCGCGATCTGCCCGGCCGGCCCGCCGAAGCTGATGAAGCCCAGCTTGAGCCAGTAGGCGAAAGCCTGCCAGAAGCTGACGGGAACGGGCCGCTCGACGGGATCTTGGGGGAGGGCATCGGGCGACTTTCGTATTGCGCTATTTCAGGAATGCGTCGTAGGCGGTCTTCAGTATGAGCGCGCTCACCACCACGATGAACACCACCCGCACGAAGCCCGCGCCGTGCTTCAGCGCAACCCGCGTGCCCAGCACGCTGCCGGCCACGTTGGCCACCGCCATCACCAGGCCGTAGTGCCACCAGACGTGGCCCTTGGCCGCCAGCAGGATCAGCGCGGCCGCGTTGGTCAGCGTGTTGATGATCTTGGCCGAGGCGGATGCGTTGAGGAAGTCGTAGCCCATCCAGCGCACGAAGAGGAACACGAGGAAGCTGCCCGCGCCCGGCCCGAAGAAGCCGTCGTACATGCCGATCGACAGGCCGATGGTGCAGGCCGCCAGCGTCTCGGCACGGCCGGTGAAGCGCGGCGCGTGCGTGCGGCCCATGTCCTTGCGCGCGAGCGTGTAGAGCAGCACGCCCAGCAGGATGAGCGGCAGCGCCTTGCGCAGGAAATCGCCCGGGAACATGGTGACGCCCCAGGCGCCCAGCATCGAGCCGGCAAAGCCGAGCAGCGCGGCCGGCCACAGGGCGCCCCAGCGCATCTGCACCCTCTGGCTGAACTGGGCCGCGGCGGCGGCCGTGCCCCAGATGGACGCACTCTTGTTGGTGCCCAGCAGGGTCGCGGGCGGTGCGCCCGGGAAAACGGCGAACAGCGCAGGCACCAGGATCAGCCCGCCTCCGCCCACGATCGAATCGACAAAACCCGCGAGCAAAGAGGCGCCCGTCACCACCAGCATTTCCATAGGGGGTGGATTGTCTCACCCCGGTGCTATCGAAAAAGTAGCTGCGGAGGCCGGCGCTTCAAGTGTTCGCACAAATAAAAAGGCGCCGACCAGCGGCGCCTTCCAAAGTCGAACCAGGCATCTCGTACGGAGCCTTTGAAGATTTTTATTGTTGCTAGGGGGGATTGTCTCCTCGGACCCTCGGCATACGAGCAGGGCCCGTTCGCGAGTGCGCAGACTTTAGGGGCACGCACCGCCTCAGTGCATAGGGAATTACCCGCTTTGCCTTACGCGGGAAGCCCGATTTGCAAACCAAAGTGTTTCTGATAGTTAACGACGTGGCACGACTTGTGCACGCGGCCCGGTGGTCCATCACTTGAAGAAGAAGAACAGCCATGGCCCTGGCACCACAAGCCTCCATCAGCGCGGCAGACACCGCCTGGATGATGACCTCGACCGCGCTGGTGCTGCTGATGACGCTGCCCGGCATCGCCCTCTTCTATGCCGGCATGGTGCGCCGCAAGAACGTGCTGGCCACCATGGCGGCGGTGGTGGCGATCGCCGCTGCCGTCTCGCTGACCTGGTTCACGGCCGGCTACTCGCTGGCCTTCACCGAGGGCTGGCCCTGGCTCGGTGGCACCGGCCGCCTCTGGTTCTCGGGCTTCGACTATCTGAAGGAGGCCGGCCAGCTCGCCGTGAGCCACGTGGCGCCCAACGTGCCCGAGACGGTCTACGCGATGTTCCAGCTGACCTTCGCGATCATCACCACCGCGCTGGTGCTCGGCGCCTTCGTCGAGCGCATGCGCTTCTCGGCGATCCTGTGGTTCGCGCTGCTGTGGAGCGTGCTGGTGTATGCGCCCATCGCGCACTGGGTGTGGGAGCCGGGCGGCTGGCTCGCCCAGATGGGCGCACTCGACTTCGCCGGCGGCTCGGTGGTGCACGTCAACGCCGGCATCGCCGGGCTCGTGTGCGCCTACGCCCTCGGCCCGCGCAAGGGCTACGGACGCGAGGCCTTCGAGCCCTACAGCCTGGCGCTCACCATGACCGGCGCGGGCCTGCTGTGGGTGGGCTGGTTCGGCTTCAATGCGGGCTCGGCGGTGGCGGCCGACGGGCGCGCGGGCCTGGCCATGCTGGTGACGCACATCGCGGCCGCCGCCGGCGCCATGAGCTGGATGGTCGGCGAATGGATCGTGCGGCGCAGCCCCTCGCTGCTGGGCCTGTGCTCGGGCCTGGTGGCCGGGCTGGTGGCCATCACGCCCGCGGCCGGCTTCGTCACGCCGCCGGCCGCGCTGGCCATCGGCGCCATCGCGGGGCTGGCCTGCTACTGGGGCGCCACCGGCCTGAAGCACCTGCTGGGTGCGGACGACTCGCTCGACGTGTTCGGCGTGCACGGCATCGGCGGCATCGTCGGCGCGCTGCTCACCGGCGTATTCGCCGACGCACGCATATCGGGCGCCACGGGCGACGTGCTGACGCAGGCGATCGCCGTCGGCAGCGTGGCGATCTTCAGTGCGACGGGAACGGCGGTGGTGCTGTTCCTGGTGCACGTCATGGTCGGCCTGCGCGTGGACGCCGACAGCGAGCTGCTGGGCCTCGATCTTGCACAGCACAAGGAACACATCGGGAGCTGACACCCACCGACGGAGGAATACGCCATGTCGCCATCCATGTCCGAAAGCGAACGCATCGCCCTTGCCGCCCGCCTTCACGTGGCACTGCGGCGAAAGCATGGGCGCGTGACCGACACCGAATGGATGGCGACCAACGCCGAGTACGCCGCCGAGATCGTGCGCATGACGCGCGCGCACGCGGCCGACACCAAGGACGAGGAGCTCTACCTGCTGGCCACCCGGCTGGAGCAGGCGATGGAACCGCTGGCGCGCGCCGCGCGGCTGGCGGCACGGCAGCCCGACGGCCAGCCGCCAACGCCCCCACCCCGATACGTCGGCGGCCTGCGCTGAAGGGCGTCCAGTTCGCGGGACACCGCGGAACCGGCTTCGCCGGGCCGCAGGTGTCGCCCCCGGAAGGGGGATGGCGAAGCGACACGAAGTGCGCGAAGCTTGGGGGAGAACCTGGTCGTCGCGGAACCGGCTTCGCCGGGCCGCAGGTGTCGCCCCCGGCGAGGGGGTTGGCGAAGCGACACGAAGTGCGCGCAGCCTGGGGGAGCGCTCAGTTCCCGAGTGCGGCCTTTCGGATCGACTGCAGCGTGCTGCCCGGCGTGATGGCCTCCGGGTCCAGCAGGCAGTGCAGGATCGCCGGCTTGCCGCTGGCGCGCGCGCGGGCCAGCGCGGGGCCGAACTCTCCGGTGCTCTCCACGCGCTCGCCGTGCCCGCCGAACACTTCGGCGTAACCGCGGAAGTCCGGATTCTTCAGCTGCGTGGCGCTGACGCGGCCGGGGTAGTGCCTTTCCTGGTGCATGCGGATGGTGCCGTACATGGCGTTGTCCAGCAGCACCACGATGATCGGCAGGCCGTACTGCACGGCGGTGGCGAACTCCTGGCCGTGCATCATGAAGTCGCCGTCGCCCGCGAACACCACCACCTCGCGCTGCGGCCACAGGCGCTTGGCGCCGACGCCGGCCGGCAGGCCGTAGCCCATCGAGCCGCTGGTGGGCGCAAGCTGGCTCGCGTACGCGCGGAACGGCCAGAAGCGGTGCACCCAGGTGGCGAAGTTGCCCGCGCCGTTGCAGAAGATGGTGTCGGCCGGCAGCACCTCGCGCAGGTGCTGCATGACCTCGCCCATCTGCAGCGCGCCCGGAATGCGGATGGGCGCCGGGTCGCTCCAGCGCAGGAAGTCTTCGCGCGCGGTCTTCGTTTCCGCCGCCCAGGCCGGAGCCTGCGTGGGGCGCAACGTGGACACGGCCTCGACGAATGCCTGGGGCGTGGCATGGATGCCCAGCGCCGGTCGATACAGCTTGCCGAGTTCGTCGGCGTCGGCATGCACGTGCACCAGCGCCTGCTTCGGCTGCGGAATGGACAGCAGCTCGTAGCCCTGCGAAGGCACCTCCGACAGGCGCCCGCCAACCAGCAGGATCAGGTCGGCATTGCGGATGCGCTCCAGCATCTTCGGATTGACGCCCAGCCCGAGGTCGCCCGCGTAGCAGGGGTGATCGGCCGACATCAGCATCTGGCGGCGGAACGAGCAGTACACGGGCAGCGAGAACGCCGCCGCGAAGTCCGCGACCTGCCGCGCCGCCTTCTCCGACCAGCGGCTGCCGCCCACGATGACCACCGGCCGCTGCGCCTGCGACAGGCGTTGCTGCAGCTCGGCGAGCTGCGCCGCGCCGGGATGGGTCTCGGTGACGGCGTAGGGCTGCGCATCGGCCACCGTCGCGGCCTCGGTCAGCATGTCTTCCGGCAGCGCGATCACCACCGGACCGGGGCGGCCCGAGGTCGCGACATGGAAGGCGCGCGACACCAGCTCGGGCACGCGCGCCGGGTCGTCGATCTGCACCACCCACTTGGCCATGGTGCCGAACACCGCGCCGTAATCCAGCTCCTGGAAGGCCTCGCGGCCCATCGCGTCGCGCGCGACCTGGCCGACGAAGAGCAGCAGCGGCGTCGAATCCTGGTGCGCGATGTGCACGCCTGCCGACGCATTGGTGGCGCCCGGCCCGCGCGTGACGAAGCACACGCCCGGCCTGCCGGTGAGCTTGCCCTGCGCCTCGGCCATCATCGTCGCGCCGCCTTCCTGGCGGCACACGGTCACGTCGATGGATGCGTCGTGCAGCGCGTCGAGCACGGCGAGAAAGCTCTCGCCGGGCACGCAGAAGAGCTGCTCGACGCCGTGGGTGACGAGCTGGTCGACCAGGATCTGGCCGCCGGTGCGGGGTGAAGTCATGCTGTTTCCTGGGAGATGAAGGTATCGGGTATCGCTCCTTCCCCTCTGGGGGAAGGCCGGGATGGGGGCAAGCGGCGCAGGTTGGGCCGACGGCAATGGATGCGCCGTCTGCCCCCACCCCTGCCCTCCCCCAGCGGGGGAGGGAGAAAGTCGAAGTCATTCGAGGGCTTGGCACGCGGCAGCGATGCGCTCGCAGGCCTCCTGCAGCTGCGCCATCGAAGTCGCGTACGAGATGCGGAAGTACGGCGCCAGCCCGAACACGCTGCCCGGCACCACCGCCACCTCGAAGTCCTGCAGCAGGTAGCGGCAGAAGTCGCTGTCGCTGCGCAGCAGCGCGCCGCCGCGCGTGCGCCTGCCGAGCACGTCCGCGCAGCTCGCGAATGTGTAGAACGCGCCCTCGGGCACGCGGCAGCGCAGCCCCGGCGCGCGGTTCAGCGCGGCGACCACGAAGTCGCGCCGCGCCTGGAAGTCGGCGCAGCGCTCGGCCACGATGTCCTGCGGCCCGGTCAGCGCCTCGATGGCTGCTGCCTGGCTGATCGACGAGGGGCACGACGTGGTCTGGCTCTGCACCACCGCCATTGCTGCAATCAGGGCACGCGGCCCCGCGCCGTAGCCCACGCGCCAGCCGGTCATCGCATAGGCCTTGGACACGCCGTTCACCGTCAGCGTGCGCTCGCGCAGGCGCGGCTCCACCGCCACCGGCGTGGCGAAGGCCAGTCCGTCGTAGAGGATGTGTTCGTAGATGTCGTCCGCCAGCACCCAGACCTGCGGATGGCGCAGCAGCACATCGCACAGCGGCTCGAGCTGCGCCGCGCCGTAGGCCGCGCCGCTCGGGTTCGAGGGCGAGTTCAGGAAGAGCCAGCGCGTGCGCGGCGTGATGGCCGCCTCCAGCTGCGCGGCGTCGAGCCTGAAGCCGTTCGCCTCGGTGCAGGCCACTGGCACCGGCACGCCGCCGCAGACCTGCACGATGTCGGCATACGAAGTCCAGTACGGCGCGGGCAGGATGACTTCGTCGCCCGCATCCAGGCTGGCCATCAGCGCGTTGAAGATCACCTGCTTGGCGCCGGCGCTCACGCTGATCTCGTCGAGCGCGAAGTCGAGCGCGTTGTCGCGCTTGAACTTGAGCTGCACCGCCGCCTTCATCGCCGGGCTGCCGTCGAGCACGGTGTAGCGCGTATCGCCCCGGCCGATGGCGCGCACGGCCGCATCGCGCACGTTCTGCGGCGTGTCGAAGTCGGGCTCGCCCGCGCCCAGCACGATCACCGGACGGCCAGCGCGCTTGAGCGCGTTGGCGTGGTCGGTGATGCGCAGGATCTCCGAGACGCCGATGGCGCGCACGCGCTGCGCGGGCTGGAACACGGTTGGGGCGGCGGTGTCTGCTGTCACTTGGCGTAGGCCTCCAGCGGCTTGTCGTTGGGCTCGGCGATGAGCTGCTTCAGCGTCGCGCTCATCGGCAGGTTCAGGCTGGTGTTCTTCGGCGGGATGGCCGCGACGAACCACTTGCCGTAGATCTTCTCGAGCTCGCCGCTCTTCATCATGCGGCGCAGCGAGTCGTCCACCGCCGCCTTGAAGGCGGGGTCGTCCTTGCGGAACAGCAGCGCGATCGGCTCCGAGCCCAGCGGCTCGCCCACGATGCGGTAAGCCGAGGGGTTCTTGGAGTTCGCGATGATCCCGGCCAGCAGGTTGTCGTCGAGCACGAAGGCATCGGCGCGGCCCGACTCCATCAGCAGGAAGCTCTCCAGGTGGTCCTTGCCGAGCATGGTGTTGTACGAGACGTTCTGCGCGCGCTCGCGCTTGCGCAGCAGCTGCACCGCGGTGGTGCCGGTGGAGGCCGACACGTTGCGGCCCGCGAGCTGGTCGAGATTGGTGATGCCCGAGTCGACCTTGGTGGCCATGCGCACCTCGCTCACGTAGGTGGTGAGCGCGAAGGCCACCTGCTGCTGACGCGCCGTGTTGTTGGTGGTGGGGCCGCAGCCGATGTCGAGCGTGCCGTTCTGCACCAGCGGGATGGTGTTCTGCGCGGTCACGGCCATGTATTCGAGCTTCGCCTGCGGCGCGATGTCCTTCAGCACGCGCTCGCACAGCTCGACGTGGTAGCCCACGTACTTCTCGCCCGCGCCCAGCATATAGGCCATGGGCGGCGAGGCTTCGCGCACGCCGAGCACCACCTTGCCGCTGGACTTGATCTTGTCGAGCGTGCCGCCGGCGGTGGTCTGCGCGGCGGCGCCGAAAGAAAGCGCGATCAGCGCGGCCGCGGCAATGGTCTTGAAGGCGATGTTCATGTTCTCTGTCTCCTGGTGGTTGTTCTTGATATGGAAGGCGAAGGCTGTCCTTGAACCTCCCACGGTCCTTTCGCGAGACATCGCGGAACCGGCTTTGCCGGGCCGCTGATGTCGCCCCCGGGTGAGGGGGTTGGCGTAGCGACACGAAGTGCGCGAAGCCTGGGGGAGAGTCCTAGTCCCCGATGTCGAAGGTCACGCCTTGCGCGAGCGGCAGGGCGGTCGAGTAGTTGATGGTGTTGGTGGCTCGGCGCATGTACGCCTTCCAGCTGTCGGAGCCGGCTTCGCGGCCGCCGCCGGTTTCCTTCTCGCCGCCGAAGGCGCCGCCGATCTCGGCACCGCTCGGGCCGATGTTGACGTTGGCGATGCCGCAGTCGGAGCCCGAGCTCGACATGAAGCGCTCGGCCTCGCGCATGTTCAGCGTGAAGATCGACGACGACAGCCCCGCGCCCACCGCGTTGTGCCACTCGATGGCCTCGTCGAGCGTGCTGTAGCGCACCACGTAGAGGATGGGCGCGAAAGTCTCGCGCAGCACCGGGCCGTCATGCGACTTCAGCTCGACCAGCGCCGGGCGCACGTAATACGCGTCCTTCGTGCCGATGCCGTCCACGCGCTGGCCGCCGTGCACCGTGGCACCGGCCTCGCGGCTTTCGCCGAGCGCCTTCTGCATGCCGTCGAAGGCGGCGCGGTCGATCAGCGGACCGACCAGCGTGCCGGCCTCGCGCGGATCGCCCACCTGCACGTTGCCGTAGACCCTCGCGAGCTTGGGCACCAGCGCGTCGTAGATGCTCTCGTGCACGAACAGGCGGCGCAGCGTGGTGCAGCGCTGGCCGGCCGTGCCCATGGCCGCGAAGGCGATGCCGCGCAGCGCGAGGTCGAGGTCGGCCGAGGGCGTGACGATGGCGGCGTTGTTGCCGCCGAGTTCGAGGATCGCGCGGGCGAAGCGCGCGGCCAGCTTCGGGCCCACCTGGCGGCCCATGGCGGTCGAGCCGGTGGCCGAGAGAACGGGCACGCGGTGATCGTCCACCAGCACCTCGCCGATGTCGCGCTGGCCCAGCAGCAGGCCCAGCAGGCCCTCGGGCGCGTCGCCGAAGCGCTCGATGGCGCGCTGCGCGATGGCATGCACGGCCAGCGCGGTCAGCGGCGTTTTTTCGGAAGGCTTCCACACCACCGGATCGCCGCACACCAGCGCCAGCGCCGCGTTCCACGACCACACGGCCACCGGGAAGTTGAAGGCCGAGATCACGCCGCACACGCCCAGCGGATGCCAGGTTTCCATCATGCGGTGCTCGGCGCGCTCGGTGGCCAGGGTGAGGCCGTAGATCTGGCGTGAGAGGCCGACCGCGAAGTCGCAGATGTCGATCATTTCCTGCACCTCGCCCGCGCCCTCGGACGGAATCTTGCCGGCCTCCAGCGTCACGAGGCGGCCCAGGTCGCCCTTGGCGGCACGCAGCTCCTCGCCCAGCAGCCGAACCAGCTCGCCGCGGCGCGGCGCCGGCACGTTGCGCCAGGCCTTGAAGGCTTCGTGCGCGCGGCCGATCACCGCCGTCGCCTCGGCCGGCGAGGTCTGCGGCACCTGCGCCACCACCTCGCCGCTGACGGGCGAACGCACCGTCAGCTCGCCGCCGGTGTGGGCCGCGCGGGGCACACCCAGGCGCTGCAGCAGCTGTTCGACTTCGGTGGCGACGGGAAGGGAGGTTTGGGCTTCGGACATGGACGCGCTCCGGGGGCAGATGAAGGACGGGAAGAAAACGGGAAGGCAACGGGAGGCCTGATCCGGCCAATATCAGCGAATCCCGCGCGATTGCCTAATGAAAATATGGAAGGACCTGATGCGTTTCAGGAAGGATCTGAGCGCTTCGACGTGCGGCTAACGCACAAGCCGGGTCGCCGCCAGGACCCACAGTGTTACCAGCACCACATTGCTCGCCGCGAACACGCCCAGCCGGTGCAGCACGTGGTTGTAGGTCAGGTGCACCACGCTGTGCAGAGCCCGCAGCCCCACATAGGCCCAGGCCAGCCAGACCGCCGCGGGCGTCGGCTGCGCCGCCACGTAGAAGACCAGGCACACCACGTAGAACAGCACCGGCAGCTCCAGCAGGTTCATGTAGTTGCGGTTGGGTATGCGCACCGCGTCCGGCACCGCAGCCGACTCGCCCAGCCTGAAATCCGCCGCCCGGATCTCGCGCCGCAGCACGGCGCGCACGCGCGTGAAGGGGATGAGCAGCAGCACCAGGCCGGTGAGAGCCGCGAGGGCGAAGACGGGGTAGAGGATCGAGGGGTTGTTCATGGTCGGCTCCTTGCTCAGCCCGGTCCGGGCGCTTCGGGCAACGGAATCTTCTGCCCCGCAGGCGACCCCGCCAGGCTCTGCGCCGGCCGCCTCAGCGTCGCATCGAAGGGATTGATCCTCGGCCCGATCGCCGCCGCCTCGCGTTTCAGCAGCTCCACCACCGTCGGCATGCGGTCGGCATTGAGCCGGTCGGCGATCGTGCCCACGCTCAGCGCCGCCACGGCGCGGCCTTCGCGGTCGAGGATGGGCACGGCCACGCCGGCCATGCCTTCGAGCAGGCCGGTGTTGCGGCCCGCGTAGCCGGCCTGACGCACGCGCTCGATCTCGGTGCGCAGGTAGACCTCGTCGTACACGCCGTATTCGCGCACGCGCGACAGGTTGAAGCGGATCACCTCCTCGCGCTCGGCCTCCGGCAGGAAGGCGAGGATCGCGAGCGCGCCCTGCCCCACGCCCAGGGCGATGCGCCCGCCGATATCGCCGGTGAAGGAGCGGATGGGAAAGGGGCCTTCGCTCCTGTCGAGGCACACGGCGTCGAAGCCGCTGCGCGCCAATAGAAAGATGCTGTCACCGAGGCTCGCGCACAGGCGCAGCAGCACGGGCCGGCAGATGGAGCGCAGGTCGCCGGGGTTGCCCGCGCTGGCCGCCAGCGCGAAGAAATCGATGCTCAGGCGGTAGAGCTTGCTGCGCTCGTCCTGCTCGACCATGCCTTCGGCCATGAGCGACTGCAGCAGCCGGTGCGTGGTGGCCTGGGTGAGGCCCACGGAACGTGCGATCTGGGTCACGCGGCCGCCCTCGGCCTGCACCGCTGCGAGCGCGCGGATCACCGAAAAGACGCGCGGCACGCCGCCGCTGGCCGCCGCGCCCGCCCCTGCGCCGGCCGGGGTGTTCGCCGAAGTGCTCGCCATACCTTCCTCCTGTGGAATCCGATTCATCAGTCGCGGCCATCATATTCCATTCAACGGAATAGTTTGAAGAAATATTCTGATTAATGGAATACCCGAGGCGATCTGGCGCAATCGTTGCAATAGAGTGAATTGAAAGCAGCAAGCTGTCCATGGCCTGCACCAAGCCGAAGCAAGGTGCCTAAAGCCATCTTTTCGCCCCCGAAGAAAGGCCCGCTCCATGTCATTCCTACGGCTCACCGACGTGACCAAGTTCTATGGCGCCACCCGCGCGGTGTCGGCCATGAATCTCTCGGTGGAAAAGGGCGAGTTCGTCTCGCTGCTCGGTCCCTCGGGCTGCGGCAAGACGACCACGCTGCAGATGATCGCGGGCTTCGAGGCGGTGAGCAGCGGCCGCATCGAACTCGCGGGCAAGGACATCACGCACGCCAAGGCCAACACGCGCGGGCTGGGCATCGTGTTCCAGACCTATGCCCTCTTCCCGCACATGACGGTGGCCGACAACGTGAGCTTCGGCCTGGAGATGCGCAAGATGCCGAAGGTCGAGCGCATCGAGCGCGTGAAGCAGGCGCTGGCGCTGGTGCATCTGGACCAGCACGCGGGGCGCTACCCGCGCGAGCTTTCGGGCGGCCAGCGGCAGCGCGTGGCGCTGGCGCGCGCGTTGGTGATCGAGCCGCCGGTGCTGCTGCTGGACGAGCCGCTGTCCAACCTCGACGCCAAGCTGCGCGAGGAGATGCAGTTCGAGCTGCGCCAGATCCAGCGCAAGGTCGGCACCACCACGGTGATGGTCACGCACGACCAGAGCGAGGCCATGTCGATCAGCGACCGCGTGGTGGTGATGGAAGCCGGCCGCGCCACGCAGATCGACCATCCGCAGCGCGTGTACGAGCACCCGAGCACGCGCTTCATCTCCACCTTCGTGGGCAAGGCCAACCTGCTGGACTGCCGCGTATCCGGCGGCGGTGCCGGGCGCACCTGCGTGGAAGTCGGCGCGCTCTCGCTCGACGTGGACGACACCGGCTTCAATGTCGACGCCGCCGCGCTGCTGAGCGTGCGGCCCGAGAAGCTGCAGCTGGTGCCGCCGGGCAGCGGCCGCATCGACGGCGAGGTGCAGGAGCGCTTCTTCCTCGGCAGCCAGTGGCTCTACCGCGTGGCGACCCCGGTGGGCGAGCTCATGGTGCTGAGCCCCAACGACGGGCGCGAGGCGCTCGCGGAAGGCAGCCGCACCGGCATCGACTGGCCGGCGCACTGCATGCGGCTGCTGCCGGCCGATGAAAAGGCTGTCGCGGCATGAGCAGCTCGAAGAGCAAGGCCACGCCATGGTGGCTCTCCGGCCCGGCGCTGCTGCTGTTCACGGTTCTTCTGGTGGTGCCGCTCGGGCTCACCGCCGTGCTGTCGTTCAACGTGTACGACCCGGCCACCGGCCCCAAGTCGGGCGAATTCACGCTCGAGCACTACGCGCTGGTGTTCTCCGATTCGTACTACCTCGGTATCTTCTGGCGCACCTTCTGGGTCTCGGCCCTGGTCACGCTGATCTGCGTGCTCGTCGGCGCGCCCGAGGCCTATGTGCTCAGCCGCATGCGCAACCCGTGGCGGTCGGTGCTGCTGCTGGTGGTGCTGGCGCCGCTGCTGGTGTCGGTGGTGGTGCGGGCCTTCGGCTGGAGCATGCTGCTGGGCCCCGAGGGCGCGGTGAACGCGCTGCTGCAGCTCGTGGGCATCGGGCCGGTGAAGATCCTCTACACCAGCGCTGCCGTGGTCATCGCGCTGGTGCACGTGATGCTGCCCTTCATGGTGATTCCGGTGTGGACCTCGCTGCAGAAGCTGGACCCGGGCGTGGAGAACGCGGCGCTGTCGCTCAACGCCACGCCCTTCACCACGCTGCGGCGCATCGTGCTGCCGCAGGTGATGCCGGGCATTCTCTCGGGCAGCCTGATCGTGTTCGGGCTGGCGGCGAGCTCCTTCGCCATTCCGGGGCTGCTGGGCGGACGCCGGCTGAAGATGGTCGCGACCATCGTCTACGACGAATACCTCAGCGAGCTCAACTGGCCGCTGGGTGCGGCGGTAGCGCTGGTGCTGCTGGTGGCCAATCTCGCGGTGATGCTCAGCTACAACCGCCTCGTCGAAGGCCGCTACAAGAAAGCGCTGGGGTGAACCGATGAGCAGAAACGGCCCCATCGCCCTCGCGTTCAACGCGCTGGTCATCGTCTTCATGCTGGCGCCGCTGGCGGTGGTGTGCATCGTGGCGTTCACGCCCGAGAACACGCTGACCATCCCGACCACGCATTTCTCGCTGCGCTGGTTCGAGGCGGTGTTCGCGCACCCCGACTTCATGCAGTCGTTCTGGAACAGCCTGTGGCTCGCGCTGAGCTCGGCCACCATTGCGACGCTGCTCGCGGTGCCGGCCGGCATGGCGATCACGCGCTACGAGTTTCCGGGGCGCGACTTCCTCAACGGCCTGTTCCTCTCGCCGCTGATCGTGCCGCACCTGGTGCTGGGCGTGGCGCTGCTTCGCCTCTTCTCGCTGGTGGGCGGCACGGGCAGCTTCGCCTGGCTGGTGCTGGCGCACGCGCTCATCGTCACGCCCTACACGCTGCGGCTGGTGGTGGCGGCGCTGGTGGGCTTCGACCGCAGCGCCGAGCAGGCCGCGCTCTCGCTGGGCGCGAGCCAGGCCACGGTGTTCCGGCGCATCACGCTGCCGATGATTCTGCCGGGCGTCACCGGCGGCTGGATGCTGTCCTTCATCAACAGCTTCGACGAAGTGACGATGTCCATCTTCGTCACCTCGCCGAGCACGGTGACGCTGCCGGTGCGCATGTACATGTATGCGACGGAGTCCATCGACCCGCTGATGGCCGCCGTGTCGGCGCTGATGGTGGCGGTGACGGCCTTCGCGATGGTGGTGCTCGACCGCGTCTACGGACTCGACCGCGTGCTGGTGGGACGCAGATAGATGACCATGAAGACTCCCGCATTGCTGCACCGCGTGGCCGAGACGGCCGGCCGCGAGAGCGTGCCTTTCACCCTCGACGGCGAACCCGCGAGCGCATTGGCCGGCGACACCGTGCTGACCGCCGTGCTCACGCAATGCGGCCAGCTGCGCCGCAACGAGTTCAGCGGCCTGCCGCGCGCGGGCTTCTGCATGATGGGCGCCTGCCAGGACTGCTGGATTTCCACCGACGAGGGCGAGCGCTTTCGCGCCTGCTCGACCTTCATCGCGCCGGGCATGGCGCTGGTCACCGGAAGGGACGGCGCATGACCGCAACACCGACAGCAACGAGCGAAGTCCGCCCGGTGATCGTCGGCGCGGGCCCGGCCGGCGTGCGCGCCGCGCAGACGCTGGCGGCGCACGGCCTGAGGCCGGTGGTGATCGACGAGGCCTCGCGCGCCGGCGGCCAGATCTACCGCCGCCCTCCTCCCACCCTGGCCGCTCGCGACAAGCAGACGCTCTACGGCTTCGAATCGAAGCGCGCCGACGCGGTGCACACGGCCTTCGACGCACTGCAGGGCCGCATCGAGCATCACGCCGACAGCCTCGCCTGGAACGCACAGGACCAGGCGCTCGACGTGATGCACAACCCCACGCACAGCAACCGCCGCGTGCCCTACAGCCACCTGATCGTCGCGACGGGCGCCACCGACCGCGTGCTGCCGCTGCCGGGCTGGACGCTGCCCGGCGTCTACACGCTGGGCGGCGCGCAGGTGGCGCTCAAGTACCAGGGCTGCGCCATCGGGCGGCGCGTGGTGTTCATGGGCACCGGGCCGCTGCTGTACCTGGTGGCCTATCAATATGCGAAGGCCGGCGTGGACGTGGTGGCGGTGCTCGACACGGCGCGCCTGGCCGACCAGATCGCCGCCGCACCCGCGATGCTGGCGCAGCCCGTCGTGCTCGCCAAGGGCATGTACTACGTGGGCTGGCTGCGCGCGCACGGCGTTGCACTGCATGGCGGCGTGCGTCCGCTGCGCGTGCTCGGCGACGAGGCGCAGGGCCGCGTCACCGGCGTGGCCTGGCATGACGGAAACAACGAGCGCACGCTGGACTGCGACGCAGTCGGCTTCGGCTACGCGCTGCGCTCCGAGACGCAGCTGGCCGACCTGCTCGGCTGCCGCTTCGACTACGCGCCGCTGCACCGCGCGCACCTGCCGGTGTGCGACGCGGCGGGGCGCTCCAGCGTGCAGGGCGTGTACCTTGCGGGCGACGGCGCCGGCATCATGGGCGCGGACGCGGCCGAGTGGGCGGGCGAGCGCGCGGCGCTGGCGCTGCTGCAAGACGCCGGCATCGCCATCGACACGGCGCGCGCATCCGGGCTTGAACGCAAGCTCGACAAGCTCGCCGGCTTCCGCCGCGGCCTCGAGCGCGCCTTTCCGGTGCCGCAGGACTGGGCGGAGAACGCGAGCGACGACCTTGTCATCTGCCGCTGCGAGAACGTCACCGCCGGCACGCTGCGCCAGACCATCGCCAACACCGGCGCCGACGAGATGAACCGCCTGAAGGCGCTGTCGCGTGTCGGCATGGGCCGCTGCCAGGGCCGCATGTGCGGCGCGGCGGCCGCCGAGATCCTTGCGCATGCGACGCGGCAGCCGCTGCAGCAGGTGGGCCGGCTGCGCGGGCAGGCGCCGATCAAGCCGATTCCGCTGCGGCTGGTGCCTGCTGCACCGGCAGAAGGGAGCGGCACGCCATGAGTTCGATCAGGAAGCTTCGCACCGACGTCGCCATCGTCGGCGGCGGCATCGTCGGCTCCTCGGCCGCGCTGGCCCTGCGCCGCATGGGCGTCGGCGTGGTGCTGCTGGAGCGCGACCTCTGCGGCTCGCGTTCCAGCGGCGTGAACTACGGCGGCGTGCGCCGCCAGGGACGCCCGGTGAGCCAGCTGCCGCTGGCGCAGCGCGCGCACCGCATCTGGGGCGGGCTCTCCGAACTGCTGGGCACGGACGGCGAATACATCCGCTCGGGCCATTTCAAGATCGCGCGCAGCGAATCGGACATGGCCTCGCTGGAGCGCTACCGCGCACTGAGCAGCGACTTCGACCTGGGCCTGGAGCTGATCTCCGGCGCGCGGCTTCGCGAGCAGTGCCCCTGGCTGGGCACGCGCGCAGTGGGCGGCTCGCTGTGCGCGGAAGACGGGCAGGCCAATCCTCGCCTGGTGTCGCCGGCCTTCGCGCTGGCGGCGCGGCGCGCGGGCGCGCAGGTCTTCGAGCGGCACAAGGTCGACGAGGTGGCGCACGACGGCGCCACGTTCATGGTGCGCAGCGGCAATGCGCTGGAAGTGCAGGCGCCGGTGCTGCTCAACTGCGCGGGCGCGTGGGCCGGCGCCATCGCCAGCCAGTTCGGCGAGACGCCGCCGATGTATGCGCGCAGCCCGCTGATGGCCGTGACCGAACCGGTGCCGCACTTCATGAAGTGGAGCCTTGGCGTGGAAGGCGGCGGCATCTACTGCCGGCAGGTGGCGCGCGGCAACCTCGTGCTGGGCGGCGGCTCGGGCATCACGCTCGATGCCGAACGCTCGCGCGCCGAGCGCGACGGCATCGCCGCGCTCGCGGTTCAGGCGGTGGAGCTGCTGCCGGTGCTGCGCCATGCGCACATCATCCGCACCTGGGGCGGCACCGAAGGCTATCTGCCCGACCGCGAACCGGTGCTCGGGCCCAGCCTCACCACGCCCGGCCTGTTCCACGGCTTCGGCTTCGCGGGCGCCGGCTTCCAGATCGGCCCGGCTGCCGGCGAAGTGCTGGCCGAGCTGGCGCGCGACGGGCGCACCGAAACGCCCATCGACGCCTTCGCCATCGGGCGCTTCGACGAAGAAAAAACGCAAGCGCAAGAGTCCCTCACCGTTTCCCCCACCTGAACCTGAATGGAGAGCATCGTCATGTCCCAGAAGTCATCGATCAGAACCCTTCCGCTCCTGGCCGCGCTGCTCGCGGCCGCCGGCATCGCCGGCGCGCAGACCAAGACCCTCTACATCGGCATGAACGGCGGCACGATGGAGAAGGCGTACACGCAGTACGTCTTCCCGGCCTTCGAGAAGGCCTACGGCGCGAAGGTGGTGGTGGTGCCGGGCACCTCCTCCGACATCCTCGCCAAGGCGCAGGCCAACAAGGACAAGCCGCAGATGCACGTGATGTTCCTCGACGACGGCGTGATGGTGCGCGCCATTGGCATGGGCCTGTGCCAGAAGCAGAAGCCCAGCCAGTCGCTCGGCGAGATCTACCCGGCCGCGCGCTTCAAGGACGACATGGCCAGCGGCGTGAGCCTGGGCATGACGGGCCTGGCCTACAACGCGAAGATGTTCAAGGAGAAGGGCTGGGCACCGCCCACGTCGTGGATGGACCTGGCCGATGCGAAGTACAAGGGCAAGGTGGTGTTCCAGTCGGTGTCGTCGTCTTCCTTCGGGCTGCACGGCTTCCTGATGTTCAACCGCATCCAGGGCGGCAACGACAAGAACGTGGAACCCGGCTTCAAGGCCTGGCCCACCACCATCGGGCCGAACGTGCTGGAGTACATCCCCAGTTCGGCCAAGCTCTCCGAGATGGTGCAGACCGGCGAGGCCGCGATCTTCCCGCTCACGCCCACGGCCGTGGCCGCGATGAAGAGCAAGGGCATCCCGGTGGAATACGCGCCGCCCAAGGAAGGCGCGGTGGTGCTCATGGTGGGCCAATGCGTGATCGCCAACAACAGCGAGCCCGAGCTGTCGCAGAAGCTCGCCGAGTTCCTGCTGAGCCCGCTGGCGCAGGCCAACGTGCTGCAGTACGGCGCGCAGATTCCCACCAACCCGAAGGCGCCGGTGGTGGGCGACGGCGTGGCCCAGGTGGCGGACATCAACAAGTGGATGAAGACCGCCGTGACCATCGACTGGGAGAGCATCAACGCGAACCGTCCCGCATGGAACGCGCGCTGGAACAAAACTATCGAGAAGTGACGCTTCCCGATCAGCCGCGCGCGTCGCTGCTCCTGCGCAGCAGCACCGGCATGCACAGCAGGTAGACCGCAGCGCCCAACAGCCACGCGATGCCGGGGAAGCGCAGGCGGAAGGCGAAGTAGAGCTGGCTGATGAGCAGCGGCCCGAACACCGAGGCCAGGCTCGAGAGGCTCGCGAGCACGCCCTGCAGCCGGCCCTGCTCGGACTCGCCCACGCGCGCCGAGAGCATCGACTGCAGCGCGGGCGCGCCGATGCCGCCCGTGCACAAGAGCGGCAGCAGCGCGAGTGCCATCCAGCCCTGGGTGGCGAAAGCCATCAGCGCATAGGCGATGCAGTCGGCCGCGGTGCCGATGGCGATGGCCGCGCGCTCGCCCCAGCGTTCGACCAGCGGGCCCGCCACGAAGCCCTGCATCAGCGCCTGGATCAGGCCGAAGACCGCGAGCGAGACGCCGACCATGGTGCCGTTCCACGAGAACTTGTCCTCGCCGTAGAGCACCCAGGTGGTGCCGGCGACCTCGCCCACCAGCATCAGCACCGTGAACACGCCGAGGATGGGCAGCAGCGCGGGAAAGCTCTTCGCCCAGCGCAGCGGCGCGAGCGGATGCAGCACGCCACGGTCGAACGGCTGCGTGGCGAGCTTGGCCGGGCGCGACTCACGCAGCAGCAGCAGGGCCGCGAGAAAAGTCAGGCCGTTGAGCACCGCGGCGGCGATGAAGGGCAGCCGCACGCCGTGGTCGCCGAGCACGCCGCCGAGCGCCGGCCCCGCGATGAAGCCGATGCCGAAGCAGGCACCCATGCGGCCGAACCAGCGCGCGCGCTGGCTCTCGGGCGTGAGGTCGGCGATGGCGGCGGAGGCCACCGCCATGTTCGCGCCCGTCATGCCGGCGATCGCGCGGCCGACGAACAGCATCCACAGCGAAGGCGCGAAGGCCATGAAGAGCGCGTCGATGGCGGCTCCAGCCACCGAGACCAGCAGCACCGGGCGGCGGCCGAAGCGGTCGCTGAGCGCACCGAGCACCGGCGCGCAGAGGAACTGCATCAGCGCGTAGAGCGAGAGGAAAGCGCCGAAGCGCCAGCCGAGGTCGCCGGTATGGCCGACCTCGCGCAGCAGGCTGGGCACGATCGGCATGACCAGGCTGATGCCGATCGCGTCGAGCGTGACGATCGCGAGGATCACGGCATGCGCATGGCGGCTGCCGCTCGCGAGCGGAGTTGGAAGGGTGTTTGAATTTATCATTGATAAGGAATTATCAGCGATAAATTCTGGACTGTGAAGTACCCTCGCCGGTCGGCATCGGCACGCAAGCACGCACATCGGAAGAATGAAACTGGACCGCGAAGTGATCCTCGAGACAGCGCTCGCGCTGCTCGACGAGGTTGGAATGGACAAGCTCAGCACACGGCTGCTGGCGGAGCGGCTGGGCGTGCAGCAGCCCGCGCTGTACTGGCACTTCAGGAACAAGCGCGCCCTGCTCGACGCGATGAACGGCGAGATCCTGCGCCGCGTCCACGAACGCAAGCTGCCTGAGCCCGGCGAGACCTGGGATGCCTTCCTGCGCGAGAACGCGCGCAGCTTCCGCCGCGCGCTGCTGGCGCGTCGCGACGGCGCGCGGCTGCACGCGGGCTCCGAGCCCGATCCGGCCGACCTCGACATGGTCGAGGAGCAGCTCGCTTCGGTGGTCCGCCTGGGCCTGCCCGCGCCGCAGGCGATGACGCTGCTGATCGCGCTGGGCCGCTACACCGTGGGCTGCGTGCTGGAACAGCAGGCGACACCGCCCGACGCGGCCGAGCAGCAGCAGGCGCTCGACGCCGCAGCGGCCTCGCGCCCGCTGCTGGCCGAGGCTTTCGCCAACTACCGCCGGGCCGGGCCCGACGCGCTGTTCGAGATCGGCGTCGATCTCATGCTGGAAGGCGCGAAGGCGCGCATGGCGGGCAATGCGCCGGCCGCACGCCGCCGTGCGATGGCGGACAAGCCGCCCGCGCCGCGCCGCTGAAACGCGCTCCGCTCAGCGGTTGTCTTCGACGATCCAGCCCGCGGCCTTCTCGGCCATCATGAGCGTCGGGCTGTTGGTGTTGCCGCTGGTGATGGTGGGCATCGCGCCCGCATCCACCACGCGCAGGCCCTGCACGCCGCGCACGCGCAGGCGCGAATCGAGCACCGCCGTCGGGTCGTTGTCGGCGCCCATCTTGGTGGTGCCCACCGGATGGAAGATGGTGGTGGCGATGTCGCCGGCCAGGCGAGCCAGGTCCTCGTCGGTCTGGTACTGCACGCCGGGCTTCCATTCCTCGGGCTTGTACTTGGCGAGCGCCGGTTGCTCGGCGATGCGGCGCGTGACGCGCAGCGACTCGGCGGCCACCTTGCGGTCCTCGTCGGTGCTCAGGTAGTTGGGCGCGATGGCCGGAGCGTCCTCGAAGCGGTTGCTGCGGATGCGCACCGAGCCCCGGCTCGTCGGGTTGAGGTTGCACACGCTCGCGGTGAAGGCCGGAAAGCTGTGCAGCGGATCGCCGAAGGCGTCCAGCGACAGAGGCTGCACGTGGTACTGCAGGTTGGGCCATTCGCGATCGGGCGAGCTGCGCGTGAAGGCGCCGAGCTGCGAGGGCGCCATGCTCATCGGGCCGCTGCGCTTGAGCACGTATTCGAGGCCGATCTTCGCCTTGCCGATCATCGACGAGGCCATCACGTTGAGCGTGGGCGCGCCCGAGATCTTGTAGACCGCGCGGATCTGCAGGTGGTCCTGCAGGTTGGCGCCGACGCCGGGCGCGTCGAGCACCACGTCGACGCCGTGCTGCCGCAGCAGTTCGGCCGGGCCCACGCCCGAGAGCTGCAGGATCTGTGGCGAGCCGATGGCGCCGGCGCTCAGCACCACCTCGCGCGTGGCGCGCGCGGTGACCTTCTCGGTGCCGTTCCACACCTCGACGCCGGTGCAGCGGCGCGTGCCGTCGGCCTGCGTCTCGAAGAGCAGGCGCGAGACCTGCGCACCGGTCCAGAGCTCGAAGTTGGGCCTGCCGTAGCAGGTCGGGCGCAGGAAGGCCTTGGCGGTGTTCCAGCGCCAGCCGTTCTTCTGGTTGACCTGGAAGTAGCCCACGCCCTCGTTGTTGCCGCGGTTGAAGTCGCTGGAGTGCGGCACGCCGGCCTGCACCGCCGCTTCGGCAAAGGCGTCGAGGATGTCCCAGCGCAGCCGCTGCTTCTCGACGCGCCACTCGCCGCCCGCGCCGTGCATCTCGTCGGCGCCCAGGTAGTGGTCCTCGTGCTTCCTGAAGGCAGGCAGTACGTTCTGCCAGCGCCAGCCGTCGTCCCCGGTGAGGTCGGCCCAGTGTTCGTAGTCGCGCGACTGGCCGCGCATGTAGATCATGCCGTTGATGCTGGAACAGCCGCCCAGCGTTTTGCCGCGCGGATAGCGCAGCACCCGGCCGTTGAGGCCCGCGTCGGGCTCGGTGCTGTAGAGCCAGTCGGTGCGCGGATTGCCGATGCAGTACAGGTAGCCGACCGGAATGTGGATCCAGTGGTAGTCGTCCTTGCGGCCCGCCTCGATGAGCAGCACGCGCCGGTTCTTGTCGGCGCTCAAGCGGTTCGCCATGAGCGAGCCGGCGGTGCCGGCGCCGATGACGATGTAGTCGAATTGGGTGTCGCTCATGGCGTGCTGCCTTGTCTCTCTTTGTTCTGTTCGACGGAGTTTTCGACGAGAAAAAGCGGCGCCCCTCGCGCCGCCCTGCATGCTACTTCGCGGTAGGCATGACGAACTCGGCCCCCTTGCCGATGCTCTCCGGCCAGCGCTGCATCACCGACTTCTGCTTGGTATAGAAGCGCACGCCCTCTTCGCCATAGGCATGCATGTCGCCGAAGAGCGAACGCTTCCAGCCGCCGAAGCCGTGCCAGGCCATCGGCACCGGGATCGGCACGTTGATGCCGACCATGCCCACCTGGATGCGGCGGCTGAATTCGCGCGCCACGTTGCCGTCGCGGGTGAAGCAGCTCACGCCGTTGCCGAACTCGTGCGCGTTGACGAGGTCGATCGCGTCCTTGAAGTTGGCCACGCGCACGCAGCTGAGCACCGGGCCGAAGATCTCTTCCTTGTAGATGCGCATCTCGGGCGTGACGTGGTCGAAGAGCGTGCCGCCCATCCAGAAGCCGTCGCCGCAGCCTTCGCCCGCCTTGTTGCCATCGAACTTGCGGCCGTCGACCAAGAGCTTCGCGCCTTCCTTCTCGCCCAGGTCGATGTAGCCGGTGATGCGCTCGTGCGCGGCACGGGTGACGATCGGGCCCATCTCGGCCGCGAGGTTCTCGCCGTTCAACACCTGCAGCGTCTTCGTGCGCTCGATGAGCTTGGGAATGATCTTGTCGGCCACGTCGCCCACCAGCACCGCCACGCTGATGGCCATGCAGCGCTCGCCGGCCGAGCCGTAGCCGGCGCCGATCAGCGCGTCCACGGTCTGATCGATGTCGGCGTCGGGCAGCACCACCATGTGGTTCTTCGCGCCGCCCAGGGCCTGCACGCGCTTGCCGTGGCGTGCGCCGGTCTCGTAGATGTAGTTGGCGATGGGCGTCGAGCCGACGAAGCTGATGGCCTTGACGTCGGGGTGCTCCAGCAGCGCGTCGACCGCGGCCTTGTCGCCCTGCACGACGTTGAACACGCCGTCGGGCAGGCCGGCTTCCTTCAGCAGCTCGGCGATGCGCAGCGAGGGCGTCGGGTCGGTCGGGCTGGGCTTGAGGATGAAGGTGTTGCCCGCGGCGATGGCCACCGGGAACATCCACATCGGCACCATCACCGGGAAGTTGAAGGGCGTGATGCCGGCGACCACGCCCAGGGGCTGGCGCAGCGTCCAGTTGTCGATGCCGGTGCTCACCTGGTCGGTGAAGTCGCCCTTGAGCAGCTGCGGAATGCCGCAGGCGAACTCGACGATGTCGATGCCGCGGCTGACTTCGCCCTGCGCGTCGGTGAAGACCTTGCCGTGCTCGGCGGTGATCATGTGAGCCAGCTCGTCCTTGTGCTCGTTGAGCAGCTGCAGGAACTTGAACATCACGCGCGCGCGGCGGATCGGCGGCGTGTCGGCCCAGGCCGGAAAGGCGGCCTGAGCGGCGGCGACGGCGGCCGAGACCTGGTCCGCATTGGCCAGGCCGACCTTGCCGGTGACGGCGCCGGTGGCGGGGTTGGTCACGTCCTGCGTGCGGCCGGAGGTGTTGGCTGCGGGCTTGCCGGCGATGAAGTGGTCGATGGAAGTAGCGGAAGTGGACATGGGGGAGAACCCTGAAAGAGGCTGGATCCGAAGGAAGAGTGCGGCCAGTTTAGGCAGCGCGTTGTTCCCCGCCTAGTCGCGATGCTTGAACTTATTGTTCACGTTGGCGAACAATGCAGGCATGAAACCCCAAAATATCGAGTCGCTCTGGACGCACCTGCACTGGCTCACGGTGCTGGCGCAGCAGGGCAGCTTCACCGCCGCCGCCTTGCGCCTGGGCGTGAGCAAGGCGGCCATGAGCCAGCGCATCGCCGAGCTCGAGCGCGCGGCCGGCGCGCCATTGGTGCAGCGCACCACGCGCAGCGTGCGGCTCACCGAGGCCGGCCAGCGGCTGGTGGAGGACATGCGCGGCCCCTTCGAGCAGATCGCCCACAGCTTCGCCGGCGTGCGCGACCTCGCGGGCGTGCCGCGCGGGCTGGTGCGGGTCACGGCGCCGGTGGCCTTCGCGCGCCAGCAGCTGGTGCCCCGGCTGGCCGACTTCCTGCGCGCGCAGCCCGAAGTGCGCATCGAGCTCGACCTGTCGGACCGGCTCAGCTCGCTGGCGATGGAAGGCTTCGACCTCGCGATCCGCCACACGGCCGCGCCGCCCGACACGCACGTGGCCTGGACGCTGTGCGAAACCCGCTCGGTGCTGGTGGCCAGCCGCGCCTACCTGCGCCGCCGCGGCACGCCGCGCGAGCCCCAGGCGCTGGCCGGCCACGACTGCCTGCACTACCCGCGCGCGCAGGAAACGCCGACCTGGCACTTCGAGGCGAAGGCATCGGCGCCGCGCATCACGGTGCCGGTCTCGGGGCCGCTGGTCGCCAACAACAGCGAGGCGCTGCGCGACGCGGCGCTGACCGGGCTGGGCATCGCGCTGGTGCCCGATTTCAGCGCGCAGGCGGCGCTGCAGTCGGGCAAGCTGCAGCAGGTGCTGCCGCAATGGCGCTCGGTGGGCGCCTTCGGCGAGCGCCTGTATGCAATACGCCCCTACGCCACGCACGTGCCGCAGGCGGTGACGGCCTTCGTGGGCTGGCTGCGCGAGGCACTGTCCGATGGCTTCGCGCCCTGAAGAAAACCTGAAGAAACGGCGTGGTGCCCTACGCGAACGAAGGGTCTGGCGCACCTTGACTCCGGATGCACGCGGTTACGATGCGCTCACCTGACCCGGGTTTTGTTAACTTTTCCCCTCACCCGCCTCACTTATTTCTCATCCAGCCATGTCTCCCGCTCCATCGCCTGCCGACGCCTCCGCCGCCGACAGCGCGTGGCCCCGCGTCGGGCAACGTGAGCAGGAGGGTCGCCAATGGACGGTGGCCAGCGGCCGGTGGACCACGCTGGCGATGTCGTCCAAGCCGGCCTGGCAGGCGCTGGACCAGAGCCTGAAGGCAGCCCCGCCCGCCGACGACCGCGCCTGGGACCTGCGGCCCATTGAGCAGCTCGACCACATCGGCGCGCAGCTCCTGTGGGAGCACTGGCGCCACGAGTGGCCCGCCACCATCGAGCTGTCGCCGCAGCACAAGGCCGTGCTCGACCAGGTGGCGCAATACACCGTCGCCACGCCCGACGAGCCCTCACCCACGCTGAACGACCGCATCCGCGAGTTCTCGCACAACGGGCCGCGCGTGATGTACGTGGTGCGCGACTTCACCGCGCTGATCGGCCAGCTCGCGCTCGACCTCGGCCGGCTGGCGCGCGCGCCGCATCGCGGGCCGTGGCGCGATTTTTCCGGGCACCTGTATCAGTTCGGCGCGACGGCGCTGCACATCACGGCGCTGGTCGGCCTGCTGATCGGCGTGGTGCTGGCCTACCTGATCTCGCAGCAGCTGCGCCAGTACGGCGCCGAGACCTTCGTGGTGAACATCCTCGGGCTCTCGCTGATCCGCGAACTGGGGCCGGTGCTGGCGGCCGTGCTGATCGCCGGGCGCTCGGGCTCGGCCATCACGGCGCAGATCGGCGTGATGCGCGTGACCGAGGAGCTCGACGCGATGCGCGTGATGGGCATCCCCCACGGCTTCCGCCTGGTGATGCCGCGCGTGCTGGCGCTGGCCATCGCGATGCCGCTGATCAGCCTGTGGACCTCGATGGCGGCGCTCGCCGGCGGCATGCTGGCGGCCGACGCGGCGCTTGACATTTCGCCGGCCTACTTCCTCTCGGCCCTGCCGCGCGCGGTGCCGATCTCGAACCTGTGGCTGGCCATGACCAAGTCGGCGGTGTTCGGCATCCTTATCGCGCTGATCGGCTGCCACTTCGGCATGAAGGTCAAGCCCAATACCGAGAGCCTCGGGCGCGGCACCACGCAGTCGGTCGTCACCTCGATCACCGCGGTGATCCTTGTAGACGCGCTCTTCGCAGTGCTCTTCAAGGGCATCGGATTCAGGGCCTGACACCATGAGCATGCCCGTGCGCCCCGACACCGACACTACCGTGGTGGACATCCGCGGCCTGTGGACCGTGTTCCAGAGCGCCGACGGCGAGCAGGTGGTGCATCGCGACCTGCGGCTGCACATCGACCGCGGCGAGGTGCTCTCGCTGGTCGGCGGCTCGGGCACGGGCAAGACGGTGCTGCTGCGGCAGATCCTCGGGCTGGAGAAGCCCACGCGCGGCCACGTGGAAGTGCTGGGCCAGGAGCCCGGCGAGCTCAGCGCCTCGGGCGCGGCCAACGTGGGCATGCTGTTCCAGCACGGCGCGCTGTTCTCGGCCTTCAGCGTGCTGGAGAACATCGCCTTTCCGCTGCGCGAGCTGAAGCTGCTGCCCGACGAGCTCATCCGCCACGCGGCGCTGGTGAAACTGCAGATGGTGGGCCTGGGCCCGCAGCATGCCAACAAGAGTCCGGCCGACCTGTCGGGCGGCATGATCAAGCGGGTGGCGCTGGCGCGCGCGCTCATCATGGACCCACCGCTGCTGCTGCTGGACGAACCCACCGCCGGCCTCGACCCCGAGGCGTCGGACAGCTTCTGCGACCTGCTGCGCGGCCTGCACCGCGAGCTGGGCCTCACGGTGGTGATGGTCACGCACGACCTGGACACGCTGTTCGACCTGAGCACCCGCATCGCAGTGCTGGCCGACCAGAAGGTGATCGTCACCGGCGCGGCGCGCGAGGTCATCGCGTATCCGCATCCCTTCATCCACGAATACTTCCTCGGCGGGCGCGGCCAGCGCGCCCTCGAAGCGCTGCACGACAAGCCAGCCGGACAATCCCCCGCAAAGCCTGCCCCGGGCAGGCCGCTGAAAGGTAGGTAGCCACCATGGAAAACAAGGCCCACGCCCTCGCCGCCGGCGCTTTCGTGCTCGGCCTGATCGCCGCGCTCGTCGCGCTGGTCGTCTGGTTCACGCGCGACAACACCGTGCGCAACATCTACGAGCTCTCCACCCGCGACGCGGTCAGCGGCCTGCAGCCGCAGGCCATGGTGCGCTACCGCGGCATCGCGGTGGGCAAGGTCGCGTCGATCGACTTCGACCCCAAGGTCAAGGGCAATGTGCGCGTGCGCATCTCGGTCGACGAGCGCGTGCCGCTCACCACCTCCAGCTTCGCCACGCTGAGCTACCAGGGCGTGACCGGCCTGGCCTTCATCGCGCTGGACGACAAGGGCGAATCGACCGTCGCGCTCAAGCCGAACAACGACGACCCGCCGCGCATTCCGCTCAAGCCCTCGATGCTGGCGCAGCTGCAGGACCGCGGCGAGGCCATCATCAACCAGGTCGAGGAAGTGACCAAGCGCGCCAACCAGCTGCTGAGCGACCCCAACCAGAAGCGCGCGGCCGACGCGCTGGAGAACATCGCGGCCGCCTCGGCCAGCGCCAACACGCTGCTGAAGACGCTCGACAACACGGTGAAGACCGGCCTGAACCCCGCGCTCACCAAGCTGCCCGACACGCTGGCCTCGGTGAAGAAGGCCGCCGGCGACGTCTCGCGCGTGGCCAACAACTTCAACACCACCGTGGGCCGGCTGAATGCGCCCGATGGCCCGATGGAAAGGCTGGGAGAAGGCACCCGGGCGCTGGCACAGGCGGTCGATTCGTTCAACGCCGCCACGCTGCCGCGCGTGAACCGCGTGGCCGACGACACCTCGCACGCCGTGCGCCGGCTGGGCCGCGCGGCGGACAGCATCAACGACAACCCGCAATCGCTGCTGTTCGGCAACGGCGGCGCGGCCGCCGGCCCTGGCGAGCCGGGCTTCCACGCGCCGGCCGCGGCGCGGCCCTGAACTCGAACGGGGGAGGATCACCGACCATGAACGCCATTCGCAAGACCCCTGCCGCCATCGCGCTGGGCTGCGCCCTGCTGATGATTGCCGGCTGCGGCGCGCTGCCCGACAAGCCCGCGCGCGCCACGCTCTACGACTTCGGCCCCGGCCCGGCGATGCCCGCCGCGACGGCCGCCCCGGCCACCCTGCCGACGCTGTCGCTGGCCGAGTTCGAGAGCAACTCCCGCCTCGAAGGCACGCAGATCCTCTACCGGCTGGGCTATGCCGATGCCAACGAGCTGCGGCCCTATGGCCAGTCGCGCTGGAGCCTGCCGCCTTCGCAGCTGCTGCGCCAGCGGCTGCGCGACACGCTCTCGGAGCGCCGCATGGTGCTCGGCCCGGAAGAGGCAGCCACCATCTCGCGCAGCCGGGGCGAGGCGCCCGACACGCTGCGCATCTCGCTCGACGAGTTCAGCCACTACTTCGAATCGGCGAGCGCCAGCGTGGGCCTGGTGCGCCTGCGCGCCACGCTGGTCCGCAGCTCGGCCGGCGGCGACCGCGTGCTGGGCCAGCGTACTTTCACCGTGCGCCGCCCCGCCCCCAGCGCCGATGCGCCCGGCGGCGTGAAGTCGCTGATCTCGGCCAGCGACGCAGTGGTCGCCGAAGTGGTGCAATGGGTGGACCAGCTGCAGCAGCAAGCCCCGCAGCAGCAGCAGCAACAGCAACAACCGCGGCGGTAGCCATTCAACGGACGGAGGATCGACACCATGAACGCAACACGCATCGTCGGCATCCTGCTGATCGTGGCCGGCATCGCTGCCCTGGGCCTCGGCAGCTTCAGCTTCACCAAGGAAACCCATGAGGCCAAGCTCGGCCCGCTGGAGTTCTCCATGAAGGAGAAGCAGACCGTCAACTTCCCCACCTGGGCCAGCGTGGCCGTGATCGTGGTGGGCGGGGCGCTGGTGCTGCTTGGGGGCCGGAAGGGCTGAGCTTCAGGCCCGCTGGCCCGACAGCCCGGCCAGCAGCTGCGGCAGCAGGTCTTCGGAAGTGCCGCACAGCACCACCGCCGCCGCGTCGTCCAGGTGCGGCAGCGGCTCCAGGTTCAGCGTGATGAGCCGCGCGCCGTGCGCGAGCGCCGTCTGCGGTAGCTCGGCCGCCGGGTAGACGATGGTGGTGCTGCCCACCACCACGAACAGATCGCACTCCTGCGCCGCCACCTGCGCGTCGAGCAGCACGCCGGCATTCAGCATCTCGCCGAACATCACCACGTCGGGCCGCGCGTGCGAGCCGCAGCGCAGGCAGCGGTGGAACGGCCAGGGGCCGCTGCGGTTGCCGCAGCGGTCGCAGCGCCAGCGGCGCAGCGAGCCGTGCAGCTCCAGCACATCCTGGCCGCCGGCCAGCGTGAGCAGCCCGTCGACGTTCTGCGTGACCAGCCGCGTGGCGGGGCGCAGCCGCTGCAGCAGCGCGAGCGCGGTGTGGCCCGGGTTGGGCTGGGCCGACTCGATCACCGACTGGCGCTGCGCCCAGAATTTCGTGAAGCCCGAAGGATCACGCTGAAGGTCTTCGGCATGCGAGAACTGCAGCGCGTTCTGGTTCTTCCACAGGCCGTCGGCGTCGCGGTAGGTCGGAATGCCCGAGGCGCGCGACAGGCCGGCGCCGGAGAAGACGACGATGCGCCGGGCGTTGGCCAGCAGTTCGGTGGCCGCGTGAACAGGGGAAGAAGAAGAGGAAGAAGAAATATCCGGTGTGACTGGCGTCGTCATCTCTCTGGTCTGGGGGAAGCTGGCGTGGCGGCGGCGCCAAGGCGCTGCGACACGGTATCGGCGCAGGCCTTGAGCGCGCGGGAAATCTCGCCGTCCCACGCGGTGTCGAAGATGCCGGCCGGGCCGATGGCGGTCACGGCCAGCACGATGGCGCCAGTGTGGTCGAAGACGGGCGCGGCCATGGCGCTCACGCCTTCGATGACCTCGCCGTCGGAGCGGCTGATGCCGTGCGCACGCACTTCCTGCAGCTGACGCTCGAAGTCGCTCCACGAGGGCAGCGGCTGCACCGGCGGCATGCCGGCCGGAACGGGCTCGGTGCCCTTGCGCTGTTTCTGGCGCTGGCGCTCGTCCTCGAGCAGATGGCGCACCACGTCAGCATCGAGGAAGGCTGCGAACACCCGGCCCGAGGCCGTGTTGGTCAGCGAGAACACCGTGCCGTGCCGCATGTTCACGTGCACCGGCGAGGGCGACTCGGCCGTGCGCACGATGGTCGCGCCGCGCGCGCCCCACACGGCCAGCGCCACGGTGTGGCCGGTCTGCTGGGCCAACTGGGCGATCAGCGGGGTGGCGATGTGCACCGGGTCGGCCTGCTGCAGGCTGATGAGGCCCAGTTGCAAGGCGAGCGGGCCAAGCAGATAGTGGCCGCTGGCGCGGTCCTGCTCGATGAGGCCCAGGCGCCCGAAGCTGACCATGTACGGGTGCGCCTTGGCGGCCGTCATGTCGGCCTCGCGCGCGAGGTCCTTCAGCGCCATGGGCCGGCCGTGATGCACCAGCGCGCGCAGCAGCTGGCCGCCGACTTCGATGCTCTGGATGCCGCGCTGGGCGCGGTCGCTGTCACTGGCTGCCATGGCCGGCCTCGCCTTCTGGTCGTTCGTTCATGAAGAAGGGATTAGACATTAACTGATCCGGCGCTTACACTGCGAAAATTCGTTAACCGCGAATTCGTTCGACTTAGACGAATCCCAAATTCCACCACACCGACGGAGACACCCCGATGAGCCAAGCCAAGAAATTCGCCAGCCAGGCCGACATGGAAGAGAAGAAGATCACCTTCAGCCAGATCTCCGAACATGCCTGGGCCTACACCGCCGAAGGCGACCCCAACACTGGCATCGTGATCGGCGACGACTGCGTGCTGGTGGCCGACACCCAGGCCACGCCCGCCATGGCGGCCGACGTGGTGCGCCGCATCCGCGAGGTGACCGACAAGCCCATCAAGTACGTGGTGCTCACCCACTACCACGCAGTGCGGGTGCTGGGCGCGGCCGGCTACGGCGCCGAGCACATCCTGGCCAGCCAGGACACGCGCGACCTGATCGTCGAGCGCGGCGAGCAGGACAAGGCCAGCGAGATCGGCCGCTTCCCGCGCCTGTTCCAGAACGTCGAGACGGTGCCGCCGGGCCTGACCTGGCCCACCATGACCTTCACCGGCAAGATGACGCTGTGGCTGGGCAAGCTGGAAGTGCAGCTGATCCAGCTCGGCCGCGGCCACACCAAGGGCGACACCGTCGTCTGGCTGCCGCAGGAGCGCACGCTGCTGTCGGGCGACCTGGTCGAGTTCGGCGCCACCCCGTACGCCGGCGACGCCTACTTCAAGGACTGGCCGCAGACGCTGGACAACATCGCCGCGCTCAAGCCCGTGGCGCTGGTGCCGGGCCGCGGCGCCGCGCTGACCACGCCGGCCGAAGTGGCCGAGGGCCTGACGGGAACGCGCGACTTCATCTCCGACGTCTACGCCAGCGTGCAGGAAGGCGTGAAGGCCGGGCGCGACCTGAACGCGGTCTACAAGGAGACCTACGCGAAGCTGCAGCCCAAGTACAGCCAGTGGGTGATCTTCGACCACTGCATGCCCTTCGACGTGAGCCGCGCGTACGACGAGGCCTCGGGCCATGCCGACCCGCGCATCTGGACGGCCGAGCGCGACGTCGAGATGTGGAAGGCCCTCGAGGGCTGATCCCGCATTGCTCCCTCCCCGCTGGGGGAGGGCTGGGGTGGGGGCAGGCAGAGCGCCCGGAGATAACGCCGCTTGCCCCCATCCCAACCTTCCCCCAAAGGGGGAAGGAGCAAGACAAAGACAAAGGCACGGAGACAACACGTGATCGACTATCAAAGCCTGCGCTTCGACTACAAACGCCACGCCGACCAGGACGCGGCGGCACCGGCGCAACACCCCGTCGTGATCGTCGGCGCCGGCCCGGTCGGGCTCACGCTGGCCATCGACCTCGCGCTGCGGCAGGTGCCCGTGGTGCTGCTGGACAACGACAACACCCTGTCCAGCGGCTCGCGCGCGATCTGCTTCGCCAAGCGCACGCTGGAAGTGTTCGACCGCCTGGGCTGCGGCGACCGCATGGTCGACAAGGGCGTGTCGTGGAACGTGGGCAAGGTGTTCTTCCACGACGAGCAGGTCTACCGCTTCGACCTGCTGCCCGAGCCCGGCCACGAGCGCCCGGCCTTCATCAACCTGCAGCAGTACTACGTCGAGGGCTACCTGGTCGAACGCGCGGCGGCGCTGCCGCTGATCGACCTGCGCTGGAACAACAAGGTCACCGGCATCGAGCAGGGCGACGACGGCGCGGTGCTGACGGTGGAAACGCCCGAGGGCAACTACCGGCTGCAGGCCGACCATGTCGCCGCCTGCGACGGCTCGCGCTCCAACATGCGCCAGATGCTGGGCCTGGAGGCCAAGGGCCGCGTGTTCCGCGACCGCTTCCTCATCGCCGACATCACGATGGACGCCGACCTGCCCACCGAGCGGCGCTTCTGGTTCGACCCCTCGTTCCACCCCGGCCAGAGCGTGCTGCTGCACAAGCAGGCCGACGGCATGTGGCGCGTGGACTTCCAGCTCGGCTGGGACGCCGATCCGGTGGAAGAGCGCAAGCCCGAGAACATCACGCCGCGCGTGCGCGCGCTGCTCGACAGCATCGGCTTCGAGGGCGTGCAGTTCCGGATCGGCTGGGCCAGCGTCTACACCTTCGCCTGCCAGCGCATGGAACGCTTCCGCCACGGCCGCGTGCTGTTCGCTGGCGACTCGGCGCACGGCGTGTCGCCCTTCGGCGCGCGCGGCGCCAACTCGGGCGTGCAGGACGCCGACAACCTCGCCTGGAAACTCGCGGCCGTGGTGCAGGGCAACGCGCCCGACACGCTGCTCGACAGCTACGCCAGCGAGCGCGAATACGCCGCCGACGAGAACATCCGCAACTCCACCCGTGCCACCGACTTCATCACGCCCAAGAGCGAGGTGAGCCGGCTCTTCCGCGACGCGGTGCTGGAGCTGACGAAGCGCCACGCCTTCGCGCGCACGCTGGTCAACAGCGGCCGACTCTCGGTGCCCTCGGTGCTGCGCGACTCGCCGCTGAACACGCCCGACACCGACGCCTTCTCGGGCGCGATGGTGCCGGGTGCCGCGGCGGCCGACGCGCCCGTGGTGCACGCCGACGGCAGCACCGGCTGGCTGCTGCGCGAATGCCATGTCGCGCAGTTCACCGCGCTGGTGTTCGGCCAGGGCGAGGCGGCCGAGCGCAGCCTGGCCGAGTTGCGGGCCAGCGACCGGCCGCTGCACGTGGTGCGCATGGAAGACGACGCCAGGGGCAGCGAGCTCGCCGCCCAGCGCTACGACGCCCGCCCCGGCACCGTGTACCTGCTGCGGCCCGACCAGCACGTGTGCGCGCGCTGGCGCGCCCCGTCGGCGGCGCAGGTGCGCGGCGCCGTCGATCGCGCGCTCGGCAAACACTGACGGGACCAACGCAATGACCGCATCCGCCCCAACGCTGATCACCGAAGCGCACCTCGAGGCGCCCGACGATTTCTACGAAGCGCTGATCGACGCGCACCAGGGCCTGAGCACCGACGAGAGCAACGCGTACAACGCGCGCCTCGTGCTGGTGCTGGCCAACCACATCGGCTCGCTCGCCGTGCTGCGCGAAGCGCTCGCGGCAGCGAAGTAGCGCCCCATTCAAGCCATCCATGAGGACCACATGACCGCCGCAACCTCTACCACCGAGCGCCGCTATCAAAGCGGCTTCGGCAACGAATACGCCTCCGAGGCCGTGCCCGGCGCGCTGCCGCAAGGTCGCAACAACCCGCAGCGCGGGCCCTTCGACCTCTACACCGAGCTGATCTCCGGCACCGCCTTCACCGCGCCGCGCCACGAGAACCGCCGCACCTGGCTGTATCGCCGCCAGCCGTCGGTGGTGTCGGGCCGCTACCAGCCCTATGCCCAGCCGCTGTGGAGCACCGGCGCCGACCGCGAGGTCGCGCTGCCGCCGGAGCCGCTGCGCTGGCACCCGCAGCCGCTGGACGAAGCGGCGGCCAAGGCCGACTTCGTCGATGGCATGCGCACCATCGCGGCCAACGGCGACGCCGAGTCGCAGGTCGGCATCGGTTCGCTGATGTACCTGGCCGGCCGCTCGATGGAGCGGCGCGCCTTCGTCAATGCCGACGGCGAGATGCTGGTGGTGCCGCAGCAGGGCCGCTTGGTCATCACCACCGAGCTGGGCGTGCTCGACGTGAAGCCCGGCGAGATCGCGGTGCTGCCGCGCGGCATGGCCTTCAAGGTGGCGCTGCCCGATGGGCTCTCGCGCGGCTACGTGTGCGAGAACTACGGCGCGCACTTCCGCCTGCCCGAGCTGGGCCCCATCGGCTCGAACGGTCTGGCCAACGCACGCGACTTCCAGGCGCCGGTGGCGGCCTTCGAGACCGAGGAAGGCGGCTACGAGATCGTCAAGAAATTCGGCGGCCGCTTCTGGCAGGCGCCGATGAAGCAGTCGCCCTTCAACGTGGTCGCCTGGCACGGCAACCTCTCGCCGGTGAAGTACGACACGGCGCACTTCATGGTGATCGGCTCGATCAGCTTCGACCATCCCGATCCGTCGATCTTCACCGTGCTGACCTCGCCCAGCGACACGCCCGGCACAGCCAACTGCGACTTCGTGATCTTCCCGCCGCGCTGGATGGTGATGGAGAACACCTTCCGTCCGCCGTGGTTCCACCGCAACCTGATGAGCGAGTTCATGGGCCTGGTGCTGGGCGAATACGACGCCAAGCCGGGCGGCTTCAAGCCCGGCGGCGCGAGCCTGCACAACTGCATGGTGCCGCACGGCCCCGACGAGGAAGCCTTCGACAAGGCCACGAACGCCGACCTCAAGCCGCACAAGCTGGACAACACGCTGGCCTTCATGTTCGAGAGCCGCTACCGCTTCGTGCCGACGAACTTCGCGCTGAAGAGCCCGGCGCTCGATACCGACTACGCGGATTGCTGGGCGGGCCTCAAGGATCAGTTCAAGGCATGAAGACCGTGTTCACCCTCACACGCCGCGCTGCGGCCATTGCCCTGCTCGCCGTGCACTTCCTCGCGCACGCGGCCGACTACCCCTCCAAGCCCATCCGCTTCATCGTGCCCTACACCCCCGGCGGCACCACCGACCTGGTGGCGCGCACCGTGGGCCAGAAGGTGTCGGAGAAGCTGGGCCAGCCGGTGCTCGTCGACAACCGCGGCGGCGCGGGCGGCAACATCGGCATGGATGCGGTGGCCAAGGCCGCGCCCGACGGCTACACCATCGGCTTCGGCGCGATCTCGACCAATGCGCTGAACCCGCACATCTACAAGTCGATGGCCTTCGATCCGCGCAAGGATTTCACCGCCATCAGCCTGCTGGGCACCTCGACCATCGTGCTCGAAGTGCCGGCTGCCTCGGCCGTGAAGTCGGTGCCCGAGCTGATCGCCGCGGCGAAGAAGAACCCCGGCCTGCCCTACGCCACCGCGGGCGCCGGCACCTCGATGAACCTGGCGGGCGTGATGTTCGCGCAGATGACGGGCACGGATCTCGTGCACGTGGCCTACAAGGGCAGCGGCCCGGCCATCACCGACATGCTGGGCAACAACATCGGCGTGATGTTCGACAACCTGCCGGCCTCGCTGCCGCACATCCAGGCCGGCAAGCTGCGCGCGCTGGCGGTGGCGGGCCCGACGCGCTCGCCCTCGCTGCCAGACGTGCCGACCATGGCCGAGGCGGGCCTGAAGGGCTACGCGCTGGAGCCGTGGTTCGGCGTGTACGGCCCGGCCAACCTGCCGGCGCCGGTCGTCAAGGCGCTGAACGAAGCCTTCGTCGAAGCGCTTGCCATGCCCGACGTGAAGGCCAAGCTGGCACAGGCCGGCTTCTCGCCGCGCGGCTCGACGCCGCAGGAGCTCGCGAAGCTGAGCGATACCGAATACAAGCGCCTGGGCGACGTCGCCAAGAAGGCTGGCATGTCCGCAGAGTAGAGCTCGCCCCCAGGCTTGCCCACTTCGTGTGGCCGCCAACCCCCTACCGGGGGCAACACCTGCGGCCCGGCAAAGCCGGTTCCGCGGTGTTCCTCGAAAGAGTCCGGACCCTTCAGAACATTTGCTTGAAAGACATCCTCCATGACCACACTGAACGCCACCCATGACCCGAAGCTGCGCAGCTGGGTCGCATCGGCCAACGAGGCCGGCATCGACTTCCCGATCCAGAACCTGCCCTTCGGCCGCTTCCGCGCCGCCGGCAGCAGCGAAGCCTTCCGCATCGGCGTCGCCATCGGCGACCAGGTGCTGGACCTGCGCGCGGCAGGCCTGGTCGACACCGATGACATGAACGCGCTGATGGAAGCCGGCACGAAGGAGCGGCAGGCACTGCGTGCCGCCATCTCCGCCGGCCTGGCCGAAGGCAGCGACAAGCAGGCCGCGTGGTCGAAGGCGCTGCTGCCGCAGGCCAGGGCCGAGATGACGGTGCCCTGCCGCATCGGCGACTACACCGACTTCTACACGGGCATCCACCACGCCACCACCATCGGCAAGCTGTTCCGCCCCGACCAGCCGCTGATGCCCAACTACAAGTGGGTGCCCATCGGCTACCACGGCCGTGCCTCGTCCATCGGGGTGAGCGGCGAGACGTTCAAGCGCCCGCACGGCCAGACCAAGGCGCCCGACGCGGCCGAGCCGAGCTTCGGCCCGTCGAAGCGGCTGGATTACGAGCTGGAGTTGGGCTTCTTCATCGGCCGTGGCAACGCGCAGGGCGAGCCCATCGCCATCGCCGACGCCGAGGAGCACCTGTTCGGCGTGACGCTGCTCAACGACTGGTCCGCGCGCGACCTGCAGGCCTGGGAATACCAGCCGCTCGGCCCCTTCCTGTCGAAGAACTTCGCCAGCACGCTGTCGCCCTGGCTCGTGACGATGGAGGCGCTGGCGCCCTTCCGCTCGAAGTTCGAGCGCCCCGCCGGCGACCCGCAGCCGCTGCCGTACCTCGACTCGGCATCGAACCGCGAAAGCGGCGCGCTCGACATCACCCTCGAAGTGCTGCTGCAGACCGCGAAGATGCGCGCCGAGGGCGTGGCGCCCGTGCGCCTGACGCGCGGCAACACCGCCGAGGCGGCCTACTGGACGGCCGCGCAGTTGGTCGCGCACCACACGGTGAATGGCTGCAACCTGCAGCCGGGCGACATGCTGGGTTCGGGCACCCTCTCGGGCCCCAAGCCCGACGAGGCCGGCTCGCTGATCGAGCTGACGCTGGGTGGCAAGCAGCCGATCACGCTGCCCAACGGCGAGAAGCGCACCTTCCTGGAAGACGGGGACACGCTGGTGATCCGTGGCTACTGCGAGCGCGCGGGTGCGGTGCGCATCGGGCTGGGCGAAGTCAGCGGAACGGTGGTCTGAGCCTGTCTTTTCCCCTCTCCCTCTGGGAGAGGGCCAGGGTGAGGGCTCTGTGCCTCTGACGAAGCGCGGCTTTGAGTTCGATGCCAATGCCCTCACCCCAACCCTCTCCCCAAGGGGAGAGGGGGTAATACCGGGTCAGGGAGCGGTAGCGGGCGTGGCCGCAGCCGCGGGCCAGGCCACCTCGGCGGCCACGCGCGGCTTGCCGATCGGCGCGGTCGCCTTGCCGATCTTGATGGCGGCCATGTCCGCCTCGCTCGGGTACTGGTTGGCGAGCCAGTAGTCGAACACCCGGCGCGCGATGGGAGCCGCGGCACCCGCGCCCCAGCCGGCGTTTTCCACGATCACCGCCACGGCGATCTTCGGGTCGTTCACCGGCGCGAAGGCCATGAAAAGGGCGTGGTCGCGCTGGTGCTCTTCGAGCGCGCGCGCGTTGTACTTGGTGTTCTGCGCCTGCGTCACCGCCTGTGCCGTGCCGGTCTTGCCGGCCGCCTGGTAGGCCGCGCCCGCGAACACGCCGCGCGCCGTGCCGCTCGTGACCACGCTGGTCAGGCCCTCGCGGATCACCGCGACGTTGGCGGCCGAGAAGCCGAGGTTTTCCGCCGGCGGCTGCGGCAGCGGCACCACCTGCCCGCTCACCGTGTTGCGCGTGGCCAGCACGAGGTGCGGCTTGTGCTTCAGGCCGCCGTCGGCCACGATGGCCGTGGCCTGCGCCAGCTGCAGCATGGTGAAGTTGTTGTAGCCCTGGCCGATGCCCAGCGAGATGGTCTCGCCCGCGTACCACTTCTTCTGCTCGGGCCGCTTGTAGGTGTTGCGCTTCCACTCGGTGCTGGGCAGCACGCCGCGCACCTCGCCGCCGAGGTCGACGCCGGTGATCTGGCCGAAGCCCAGCGGCTTCATGAAGTCGTGGATCAGGTCCACGCCCATCTCGTTGGCCAGCGAGTAGTAGTAGATGTTGCTCGACAGCTGGATCGAGCGGCGCATGTCGACGCCGCCCAGGTTGCCCTCGGGGCTGCCGAAGCGGTGGCCGCCGAAATTGAAGTAGCCGGGGTCGTTCACCACCACGCTGGGGCCGCGCTTGCCGGTCTGCAGCGCCGCCAGCGCCATGAAGGGCTTGTAGGTGGAGCCCGGCGGGTAGGTGCCACGCAGCGCGCGGTTCAGCAGCGGCTTGTCGATGGATTCGGTGAGCGCCGCCCAGCTTTCGTTGTCGATGCCTTCGACGAAGAGGTTCGGGTCGAAGGTGGGCTTGCTCACGAAAGCGAGGATCTCGCCGGTCTTGGGGTCGATGGCCACCAGTGCGCCGCGGCGGTCGCCGTACATGTCCTCCACCAGCTTCTGCAGCTTGATGTCGAGCGACAGCATCACCGTGTTGCCCGGCGTGGCCGGGTGGCTGGCCAGGCGGCGCACGGCGCGGCCGCCGGCGGAGGTTTCCATCTGCTCCACGCCGGTCTGGCCGTGCAGCGTTTTCTCGTAGCTCTGCTCGATGCCCAGCTTGCCGATGTAGTCCGTGCCCTTGTAGTTGGCCTGGTCTTCCTCGTCCCAGTCTTCCATCGCGGTCTTCTCGCGCTGGTTGATGCGGCCGATGTAGCCGAGCACGTGCGAGGCCAGCTCGCCCTGCGGGTAATTGCGGAAGAGGCGCGCCTTGATCTCCACGCCGGGGAAGCGGTAGCGCTGGGCCGCGAAGCGGGCGACTTCCTCGTCGCTCAGGCGGGTGCGGATCGGGATGGAGTCGAAGCTGCGCGAGTCCTCGCGCAGGCGCTTGAAGCGGCGGCGGTCGCGCGGCGAGACCTCGAGCACCTGCGTGAGGCTGTCGATGGTTTCCTCGACGTCGTTCACCTTGGAGGGCGTGATCTCCAGCGTGTAGGCCGAGTAGTTGGAGGCCAGCACGATGCCGTTGCGGTCGAGAATGAGCCCCCGGTTGGGCACCACCGGCACCACCGCCGTGCGGTTGCTCTCGGCCTGCTCGGCCAGGTCTTCGTGGCGCGTGACCTGCAGGTAGACCAGCCGCGCGCACAGCAGCCCGAACGCGAAGAGCACCGCCAGCCCGATGACGATCACGCGGCGCTTGAAGCGCGCAAGATCGGCTGCGACGTTGCGGATTTCGGTCATGGCGATGGGAGCTTAGGCGCGCGCAGGTGCGATGGCAAATGCCGCAGGCTGGGCTTAGAGGGGCCTGTTCTCGTCCGGTTCCGGCGTTCGGCGCTGGGGGGCCAGCAGCAGCGCGGTCGCCAGGGGCCACAGCGCCGCCTCGATGGCCGGCGATGCCAGCACCGTCCAGCCCGGGAACACGCCGCCGCCGATCATCCGCGTGACCACCTCGATCAGCTGCGAGAGCGCGAAGAGCGGCAGCACCTGCAGCGCCTGCGACGCCACCGGATACCAGAGCAGGCGCCGGTGGATGGTGATCGCGAAGAAGCCCAGCGTGGTGTAGGACAGCGCATGCTGGCCCAGCATCGACGACTGGTGCACGTCCATGCAAAGGCCGAACACGAAGGCCGCGCCGATGCCCACGCGCGCGGGCTGGTGCACGCCCCAGAACACGATGACCAGTGCCAGCAGGTCGGGCATCCAGACGGCGCGGCCGATCGGGAGCATGTTGATGAGCAGCGCCACCACGAGGCTGCTCCACATGAAGACCGGGCTGACGGGCAGCAGCAGCTGCTGCTGGCCTGGGCGCTTGATCATGGGCGCACCCCCGGTTTCTTCTCGTTCTTGCCGGCGCCGGGCTTGCCCTCGGGGCGCTTGCGCTGGGTGACGGCGGGCGCCGCGGGCGGCGGCGCGGCAGGCGTGCCGGTGGGTTCGAGCACCAGCACGTAGCGCGCGGCGGTCACATGGGCCAGCGGCACGCAGTAGATGCGGGCGAAGGCGGAGTCGGCGCGCCGCTCGATACGCTCGATCTTCGCCACCGGCAGGCCGGCGGGGTAGATGCCGTCGACGCCGCTGGTGGAGAGCAGGTCGCCCTCCTGCAGGTCGGCGTTGGCGGCCATGAAGCGCAGCTCCAGCCCGCCGCCGTGGGCCGAGGCGTCGCCGAAGGCCACGCTGCGCACGCCGGTGCGGGTGTTCTGCACGGGAATGGAAAGGTCGCGGTCGATCACCAGCGTGACCTCGCTCGTGAAGGGCAGCACCTGCGTGACCTGCCCGAGCACGCCGCGCGCGTCGATCACCGGCGAGCCGGGCTGCACGCCCTGGGCCATGCCCTGGTCGATGACGATCTTGCGGGTGTAGGGATCGGCCGCGTCGTAGAGCACCTCGGCCGCGCGGCCCGGCGTGGCGGTGGTCTGGCGCAGCTCGAGCAGCTCGCGCAGGCGGGCGTTGTCCTGGGCCAGCGTGTCGGCCTGGGCGGCCCGCTCGGCCTGCATCATCAGCGCCTTGCGGGCGTCGTCCTCGTTGCGCTGGGCGGTCTGCAGGTCTTCGAAATAGCGACCGCCGCCCAGCACCGCCTGCACCGGCTTCAGCGCCACCCATTGCACCGGATAGAGCACGGCCCCGATGGCCGCGCGGATCGGCTGCACGATGTGGAAGCGCGCGTCGGCCACCATGAGGAACAGGGCGAGCGCGCCGAAGAAGATCAGCTTGCTGAGTGCCGACTGGCCCTGGTTGAACAGGGGTGGCGCTGTGCGATCGAGCGTGCCCAGGGGCATGAATTCGGCCTAGTTTTCACCGCGCCTTGCGCGAGTTACGGCACAAGAAATTAACACATGACGATGCCAGGAATACCGCGGAACCGGCTTCGCCGGGCCGCTGGTATTGCCCCTGCAAGGGGGTTGGCGCAGCGACACGAAGTGCGCGAAGCCTGGGGGTGTACCTCGGTTATTCGCTCGTGAAGATGCTGCCCAGGCGGTCCATGCGTTCCAGCGCGATGCCGCAGCCTCGCACCACGCAGGTCAGCGGATCTTCGGCGACCAGCACCGGCAGACCGGTTTCCTCGGCCAGCAGGCGGTCGAGGTCGCGCAGCAGCGCGCCGCCGCCGGTCAGCATCATGCCGCGCTCGGCGATGTCGGCACCCAGTTCGGGCGGCGTCTGCTCCAGCGCGTTCTTCACGGCCGAGACGATGTTGTTGAGCGGGTCGGTCAGGGCTTCCAGCACTTCGTTGCTGCTGATGGTGAAGCTGCGCGGCACGCCTTCGGAAAGGTTGCGGCCCTTGACTTCCATTTCCTTGACTTCGGAGCCCGGGAAGGCCGAGCCGATGTTCTTCTTGATGACTTCGGCCGTCGGCTCGCCGATCAGCATGCCGTAATTGCGGCGGATGTAGTTGATGATGGCTTCGTCGAAGCGGTCGCCGCCCACGCGCACGGAGCCCTTGTAGACCATGCCGCCCAGGCTGATGACGCCCACTTCGGTGGTGCCGCCGCCGATGTCCACCACCATCGAGCCAGAGGCTTCGCTGACCGGCAGGCCGGCGCCGATGGCCGCGGCCATGGGTTCCTCGATGAGGTAGACGGAGGTGGCGCCTGCTGCCTCGGCCGCGTCCTTGATGGCGCGGCGCTCGACCTGGGTGGAGCCGCAGGGCACGCAGATGATGATGCGCGGGCTCGGCGTGAGCAGCGTGCGCGGGTGCACCATCTTGATGAACTGCTTGATCATCTGCTCGGTGATCACGAAGTCGGCGATCACGCCGTCCTTCATCGGGCGGATCGCCTCGATGTTGCCGGGCACCTTGCCCAGCATGGCCTTGGCCTCGCGGCCGACGGCCTGGATCACCTTCTTGCCATGCGGGCCGCCTTCGTGGCGGATGGCGACGACCGAGGGCTCGTCGAGCACGATGCCCTTGTTGCGGGCGAATATCAGGGTGTTGGCGGTGCCGAGGTCGATCGCAAGGTCGGTGGAAAAGTACCGACGGAAAGCTCCAAACATGTGCGGAATCCTCTGAGCACGGCCTGCGCATCGGCAGGTCGTCGCTCTATTTTTTGGGTCGTTTGACGGGGTGAATTGATCGTTTTTGGCGCAAAAGCCGGCGCGTTCGCGGGGGTTGCGGCAAAGGCGGGATAATACCCGAATCCCCTCTGATTCCCGTATTAGCACCGGCTCCGGCGTGCGAATACCTCCGCTTTTTTGGGCCGTTCCGACCTATGTCACTCTCCGCTTCCGATATTGAGCGCATCGCCTCGCTGGCGAGGCTCCAGCTGGCTCCCGATGAAAGCGAGCGCATGCTCAGCCAGATCAACGGCTTTTTCGATTTAGTCGAACGTATGCGTTCCGTCGACACCGCCGGCGTCGAGCCGCTGGCCCATCCGGTAGCCGCCCTCGAAGACATCACGCTGCGCCTGCGCGACGACGTGGTGAGCGAGCCGAACAACCGCGAAGCCAACCAGAAGAGCGCCCCGGCCGTCGAAGCCGGCCTGTTTCTCGTGCCCAAGGTAATCGAATGATGAGCAGCAGCGGTGAATTGCACCAATTGAGCGTTGTCGAGCTGGCGAAGGCGCTGGCCGAGCGCAAGGTTTCGGCCGTCGAGGCCTCGCAGGCCTTCCTGGGCCGCATGAAAGCGCATGAGTCGCTGGGCACCTTCGTCGACGTGAACGAGGAAGTCACGCTGGCCCAGGCCCGCGCCGCCGACGCGCTGATCGCCAAGGGCGACGCCCCCGCGCTGGCCGGCGTGCCCATTGCGCACAAGGACATCTTCGTCACCACCGACTTCGCCACCACCGCCGGCTCGAAGATGCTCGCGGGCTACCGCTCGCCCTTCGACGCCACCGTGGTTCGCCGCCTGGCCGAGGCCGGCGCGGTCACGCTGGGCAAGCTGAGCTGCGACGAGTTCGCCATGGGCTCGGCCAACGAGAACATCGCCGTGCCCGCCGTGGGCCACGACAAGGCCGTGCCGGTGCGCAACCCGTGGAACCTCGAGCGCATTCCGGGCGGCTCGTCCGGCGCCAGCGCGGCCGCCGTGGCGGCACGCCTCGCGCCCGCGGCCACCGGCACCGACACCGGCGGCTCGATCCGCCAGCCCGCTTCCTTCTGCGGCATCACCGGCATCAAGCCAACCTACGGCCGCGCCTCGCGCTACGGCATGGTGGCCTTCGCATCGAGCCTCGACCAGGCCGGCCCGATGGCCCGCTCGGCCGAAGACTGCGCCCTGCTGCTGTCGGCCTTCTGCGGCCCCGACCTCGACCGCGACTCCACCTCGCTCGACAAGCCCGCCGAGAACTTCGGCCGCTCGCTGAACGACTCCCTCGAAGGCCTGCGCATCGGCGTGCCGAAGGAATTCTTCGGCGAGGGCGTGGCGCCCGGCGTGCGTGCAGCCATCGACGCGGCGCTCGCGCAGTACGAGAAGCTCGGCGCGAAGCGCGTCGAGGTCACGCTGCCGCGCACCGAGCTGTCGATTCCCGTGTACTACATCCTTGCCGCGGCCGAGGCCTCGAGCAACCTGAGCCGCTTCGACGGCGTGAAGTTCGGCCACCGCGCCAAGGACTTCATCGACCCCGCGAGCAAGAAGAGCGCGCTCACGCAGATGTACGAACGCACCCGCGCCGAAGGCTTCGGCGACGAGGTCAAGCGCCGCATCATGATCGGCACCTACGTGCTCTCGCACGGCTACTACGACGCCTACTACCTGCAGGCACAGAAGGTGCGCCGCATGATCGCCGACGACTTCCAGCAGGCCTTCAGGCAGTGCGACGTGATCGCCGGCCCCGCCGCGCCCACCACCGCCTGGAAGATCGGCGAGCACGGCGACGACCCCGTGGCCGACTACCTCGCCGACATCTTCACGCTGCCCGCATCGCTGGCCGGCCTGCCCGGCATGAGCGTGCCCGCGGGCTTCGACGGCGGCATGCCCGTGGGCCTGCAGCTGATCGGCAACTACTTCGGCGAAGCGAAGCTGCTGAACGCGGCGCACCGCTTCCAGCAGGCCACCGACTGGCATTCGCGCACGCCGGAGGGCTTCTGAAATGAGCGAGACAGTGAACACCTTCGAAGCACAACAACAGGGCCGCCCGACCGGTCCACTGGTGCGCGGCTATGAAGTCATCATCGGCTTCGAGACGCACGCCCAGCTTTCCACCGCGAGCAAGATCTTCAGCCGCGCCTCCACCGCCTTCGGCGCCGAGCCCAACACCCAGGCCTGCGCGGTCGACCTCGCGCTGCCCGGCACGCTGCCCGTGATGAACAAGGGCGCGGTCGAACGCGCCATCAAGCTCGGCCTGGCGCTGGGCTCGCACATCGCGCCGCGCAGCGTGTTCGCGCGCAAGAACTACTTCTATCCCGACCTGCCCAAGGGCTACCAGATCAGCCAGTTCGAGATTCCGGTGGTGCAGGGCGGCGCGGTGTCATTCTTCGTGGGCGAAGAGCAGAAGACGGTGCGCCTGGTGCGCGCCCACCTCGAGGAAGACGCGGGCAAGTCGCTGCATGAAGATTTCATCGGCCAGAGCGGCATCGACCTGAACCGCGCCGGCACGCCGCTGCTGGAGATCGTGACCGAGCCCGACATGCGCTCCACAGCCGAGGCCGTGGCCTATGCGAAGGAGCTGCACAAGATCGTCACCTGGATCGGCATCTGCGACGGCAACATGCAGGAAGGCAGCTTCCGCTGCGACGCCAACGTGTCGGTGCGCCGCCCCGGCGAGAAGCTCGGCACGCGCCGCGAGATCAAGAACCTGAACAGCTTCAAGTTCATGCAGCAGGCGATCGACTACGAGATCCGCTGGCAGATCGACGAGATCGAGGACGGCCGCAAGATCGAGCAGGCCACGGTGCTGTTCGACCCCGACACCGGCGAGACGCGCGCCATGCGCGCCAAGGAAGACTCGGCCGACTACCGCTACTTTCCCGACCCCGACCTGCCGCCGCTGGTCATCGCCAGCGACTGGATCGAGCGCGTGAAGGCCGCAATGCCCGAGCTGCCGCGCGCGATGGCCGAGCGCTACGTGCGCGACCACGGCCTGTCGGAATACGACGCCGCCCAGCTCACGCAGAGCGCCGCGCTCGCCGGCTACTTCGACGAAGCCGTGAACGCGGGCGCCACGCCCAAGCTCGCGAGCAACTGGATCACCGGCGAGATGGCGCGCCGACTGAACGCCGCTGAAATCGGCATCGAGGCCGCGCCGGTGAAGGCGCAGCAGCTGGCGCAGCTGGTCAAGCGCATCGCCGACGGCACGCTGCCCAACAACGCCGCGCGCCAGGTGTTCGAAGCGCTATGGACCGGTGAAGGCAGCGATGTCGATGCCATCATCGAAGCCAAGGACCTGAAGCCGATGAACGACACCGGCGCGCTCGACAAGATCCTCGACGAAGTGATCGCGAAGAACGCGAAGAACGTCGAGGAATACCGCGGCGGCAAGGAAAAGGCGCTCAATGCCCTCGTGGGTCAGGTCATGAAGGCCAGCGGCGGCAAGGCGAACCCGGCGCAAGTCACCGAGCTGCTGAAGGCCAAGCTGGCCTGACCGGGGCCCTTCGTCTCCCCTTCGAGGAACACCGTGGAACCGGCTTTGCCGGGCCACCGGTGTTGCCCCCGGCAGGGGGTTGGCGAAGCGGCACGAAGTGCCGCGCAGCCTGGGGGGTTACTTTGGGTTTCCGCCGTTCTGCGGAGTCCAGAGCGTCTTCAGGCGCGTACGCTCCTCATCGAAGCGCGCATTCACCCGCTTCTTCTCGTCTTCCTGCTCCGCGATGAAGCGGTTCTGTACCGCCACGCTCTTCGCGTTCTCGTCGATCCTGCGGCGCAGCGCGGCCGGGGCCTTGGCGGGGTCCTGCTTGTAGAACTCCATCTCCTCGTCGATCTTCTTGCGGTCTTCGCTGAGCTCGGAGATGCGCTTGCGTGCCGCCTCCGACACGGCATCGATCTGCGACAGCGCCTCGACGCGTTCGCGGTCGTGCGTGGCGCTGTTGGGATAGCGCACCAGCAGCGCGCGCTCGCGGCGCCGCTCGTCGGTCTGGCGGGCGGCCACGATGGCGGCTTCGCGGGCGCGGTCTTCGCGCTCCTGCAGCTCGCGGGCGGTGTAGGTCGGCTCCAGCTTGCGGCGGGTGGAGCCGCTCGGATTGAGCTCTCGCTGCTCGCGGTCGCTGCACTCGGCGATGGGCCGGTCGGCCGTCAGCGTACGGCCCCGAGCATCGGTGCAGGTGTAGATGCCTGCGGAGGCGCCTTCCACTTTCTGCGGTTGCGCTTGCAGGGCGCCGCAGAACGAGAGCGCCACGATGAAAAGGGGTGCCGCCGCCAGCAGGCGGAACGGTCTGTCGTGATCGTCGCGTGCGTGGTGCATTCGGCGGCCTTGTTTCTTCAGCTGGCGCCGTAGCGTGCGCGGTAGGCCAGCACGCGTTCGCGGTGCGCGCCGAGGTCGGCGGCGGCACCGCCCGAGAGGTAGCTCAGCAGGTCGTCCAGCGTGGCGATGGCGATCACCGACAGGCCGAGCTGGTTGCGCACGTACTGCACGGCGCTGTGGTCCACGTCGACGCCGTTCTCGGTCGCCTTTTCCTGCCGGTCGAGCGCGATGGCCACGGCATGCGGCGTGGCGCCCGCGGCCTCGATGGCGGCGATCGACTCACGCACCGCGGTGCCGGCGGACATCACGTCATCGACGATCAGCACGCGGCCCTTGAGCGGCGCGCCCACGAGGTTGCCGCCTTCGCCGTGCGCCTTGGCTTCCTTGCGGTTGTAGGCAAAGGGATAGTTGCGGCCCCGGCGGGCCAGCTCGGCGGCCACCGTGGCGCCCAGCGGAATGCCCTTGTAGGCGGGGCCGAAGATCATGTCGAACTCGAGGCCGCTCTCGATCAGCCGGTCTGCATAGAATCCCGCGAGCCGGGCGATCTTGCCGCCGTCATCGAAGAGCCCAGAATTGAAGAAGTAAGGGCTCATTCGACCGGCTTTGGTCTTGAACTCCCCAAAACGCAGCACGCCGGCATCCAGTGCGAACTGGACGAAGTCCTGTGCGATTGCGCTGCTTTTGCTTTTCTCACCATCTACAGCCATCGGAAATTCCTTGTGTTCAAACTGACCAGTCTCAATCTCAATGGCCTGCGTTCGGCCGCTACCAAAGGCGTGGCCGACTGGGTGGCCGAACTTGCGCCGGATTGTATTTGCATGCAAGAGATCCGCGTCCAGGCCAGCGACATCGAGGGCCGGTTCGAGGAAATGGCCGGCCTCAAGGGGCATTTCCACTTCGCCGAGAAGAAAGGCTACGCCGGCACCGCCGTCTACACCAAGCACGCTCCGAGCCAGGTGGTGGTGGGCTGGGGCGACGCCGAGTTCGATGCCGAGGGCCGGTACCTCGAACTGCGCTTCGACACACCCAAGCGCAAGTTCTCCGTCATCAGCTGCTACTTCCCGAGCGGCAGCTCGGGCGAGGAACGCCAGGAGGCCAAGTTCCGCTTCCTCAAGGGCTTCTTCCCGCACCTCGTGGCACTGAAGAAAGAGCGCGAGTTCGTGCTGTGCGGCGACATCAACATCGCCCATAAAGAGATCGATTTGAAGAACTGGCGCGGCAACCAGAAGAACAGCGGCTTCCTCCCCGAGGAGCGCGCCTGGATGACGAAGCTGCTCGACGCCGGCGCCGAGGGCGCGGGCCTGGTGGACGTCTATCGCATGCTCAAGCCCGACACCACCGCCGAGGCCTACACCTGGTGGAGCAACCGCGGCCAGGCCTATGCGAACAACGTGGGGTGGCGGCTGGACTATCACCTGGCCACGCCGAAGTTCGCGGCGCTGGCGCGGAGCGAGCAAATCTACAAAACCGTGAAGTTTTCGGACCATGCGCCGATCACCGTGGACTACGACTTCAAGCTGTAGGTCATCATCCGGGTCCGATGCCGCTGCCAGCACCCGCTACCAATCCTTCGCCAGCCAACGCCTATCTGCCACGCGACGTGGTCAACGCGCCCGAGGTCAAGGCAGCGATCATCCGGCGCAGCACTGAACGGGGCGACGAGCCCGACATGGGAGCCTGGCTGCGCAACCATTTCTTCCGCTGGGCGATCGGCAGCTTCGAACATGTGCTGCCGCTGCGATCGATTGCCGACTTTCAAGCCGTGACCGGCACGGGCGATTCCGTGCCGGAGTGGTTGGTCAAGCTCTTGCAGCCGTCCGCTACCGGGACCGGCAAGGACTGCTGGTATCTCGACCCCGAGCATCTTCTACTGATCGAACGCGAGCGCGTGCTGGTCGAGTTTCTGCGCTCGCGGCGTGGCACACGGCTCGAACAGAAGCTGCAACGCATCAACTGCTTCATGGCGCTGACGATGTGGGAGCAGGAGCACCAGCGCATGCAGTCCCGCCGAAGCAAGGGCTGGGTCCCCAGCAGCGGCTTGGCCCTGCGCGAAGTACTGCGCACGCCCAACGGCGTGATCTTCGAATTTGACGGCCAGCATGCCGCGCTGCGCGAGGAAATGGCGTACGAGTCGTACCACATGCAGCACTGCCTTGGCCAGTTCGCCAGCCTCAAGAAGCTCAGCGGCGGCTATGGAGAGCAGTACGCACAGTCGGCGCAGGATGGCCGGCTGCGGCTGTTCACGCTGCGCAGCGCGGGCAACATGCCGCATGTGACCATCAGCCTTGCCGTGTATCCGGACGGCTTGCGCGTGGACCAGATCAAGGGCAAGCAGAACCGCCACCCGATCCGCAGGTATGCGGACGACGTGCTGCAGTTCCTGCGTACCGTTCCGCCACGGGGCGAACGGCATCCCGACTGCGAAGGCATGGGCCTGGTGTTCGAGCCCCAGGCAGCCGCCCAAGAGCCATCCGCCGGCCAATGGAAGTTCGTGACCGAGGTGGTCGACGCCAACTACCTGCTCAGCGTGATGAGCGCCAACTTCCACCTGGCCGAGCACTTCGAGCAACCGCCGGCCGCGTTGCAATGGTTGCTGCTGCGCATTGCGCCAGGCGAGCTGGCGCGGCTTCGGCAGATCGACCCGGGGGTGGCTGCAGCTGCGCGCCTCATGCTGCCGCAGGACGCGCTGCCGGCCGCACTGCGGGAGATGCCCGCCGGCGCCTGCGAGATCGAGGGCATTCCGCTCGATCTCGCCCGGAAAGGCGCCACATGTTGACGGCGCTCGCATGGCTCGCGGGTCTGGCAGTGCTTTTCATCGTGCTGCGTACGGCGGCCATCTTGTGGGGCTTGGCGCGCGATGGCGACCAGCAGGACGGCCGCGACACGGCCTTGCCCGCCAGGGGTGGTCTTGCGCTGCGAGCCGTCCGAGCCAAGGCCGACGCCGCGCCGCCCAACCGCCGCCGCTGGGCTCTCGCGCTCGGCGACATTCTGTCGATCCGCAATGGACTGCCATGCAATGGCGACACGCTGACGCTCGACCTTCCCGCAGACAGGCGTGAACAGCTCGGGCGTCAAGTGCTGCGCGAGATGAACATCGCTGCCGACCTGCCCGCCTCCGCCATCGGCGCACGCATGCAGGAAGCGCTCGACGGCTGGGTCGGAGGCCTGGGGCGCTCGCACGACGGCTTCTACGAGCAGCTCGCCGCGCAGGGCCGCGTACGCGACGCGCTGGCGTTCGATTGCGCACGCACGGCCTTTCTGGTGCGTTGCATCGCCCACCTCGGCTGGGTGCCGGAGACACGCGCCTGGCTGGTGCTCTTTCTCAACGCGCAGCGCGCGCAGGACAGTTTCGAGAGCTGGGAAGACTTCGGCCTGGCCTATGCCCGGGCACGCGAGCACTGGCTGCGCATGAGCAACCAGGACGGCCCCGCCTCGACACGCGCCATGATGGAAGTGCACGAGCACCTTCGCAACGCCGAAGGCAGCTGGCTCGCCCTGCCCTGGAAGCGCTATCGCATCTTCGACCCTCAGCCTGGACCCGCCTGACGAGGGCTGGAGTCTCATTTCTCTTTTTCACCTCACACCATGACTACAGCTGCACTCGTTCCTTCGCCGTGGAAAGTCTGCGACGCCAGCGCATTGCTGCGTGCGGGCGACTACGCCGCACTCGACCAGCTCTTCGATGAGGCGCTTGCCGCGAGTTTTCATGATCGTGCCAGCGAAGAGCGCTACTACGGCGCACTGCCCGCCGACCTGAAGGACTGCATCGACGCCGGCGCCGAAGGACTGGCGCTTCTGCGCGCCTGGCAGACGACCCGTCCGGAGTCGGCGCATGCATGGCTGAGCGAGGCGCACTACTGGTTCCACTGGGCCTACGAGTACCGAGGCTCCGGCTGGTCGAGCACGGTGACCGAGCTGGGATGGACCTGCGCCCACGCCTGCTGCACACACGCGGCGGTCTGTGCCATTCAGGCGCTGGAGCGAAGCCCCACGCTGTGGAGCGCTCCCGCACTGCTGATGCAGAGCGTGGCCGCGTTCAACGAGCCCGAGTGGCTTTCGGAACTGGTGCGCAGCGGCCGCAGTTCGATCGGCGAGCTGGCGCACGACCTGCCGGTCGAAGGCATGCCTGCCGACACTCGCGACGAATTGCTGGCCATGCTCGCACGCTCCGGCATCCGCGCCGACGAACGCATTGCCTGCCCTCAGACCGCACCCGAATCCCTGCCCCCACCGATGCAAGGCAAGAAACTGCTGAACGGCAGGCAGTACTGGATGCACGCCACGATCCATCTGCACCCACGGCTGTTCTTCTTTCTGCGCCAATGCATCTGGTTCATGCAGCCACGGTGGGGCGGCAGCCACGACCGGGTCCGAGCCTTCATCGCTTCGCCCACTTGCGCGCACCTGAACGAGATCGAGAAAGATCGACTGCGCCATGAGATCTGGCGCGACGACTATCTGGAGAACGAGGTGGACGAGGACGATGACCCGGAGGAAGTTCGCCACTGGATCGCGGCCACCCGCAAGCGCGCCGAAGAAGCCCTGTATCCCTATCACCGATGGGAGGCCCTGTACTGGATCTCCAGCGCCCACTACGGACGCAACGACCTGCCGCAAGCCCTCGCCTGCCTGAAGCAAGCAGAGGCGCACTGGCCCATCGACGACGACGAGGCCATGGCCAGGGCAGTCATGCTTTGCTGCAAACTCGAGCCGCAGGATCCGTCCTGGCTGGGACAAGCCATCGTGCGCAGCGCCAACGCCGGCGAATCCATTGCCGCGATGATCCTCCATGGATACTGCACCCTGAAGGGCCTGCTGGGCTTCGTGCAGAACGCGGCAACCGCGGAGGCTTGGTTCGATGCCGCTCGCCGGCAAGCCCCGGGCTCGCTCGCATGGAACAAGGTGGCCTACGCGTTCCGCAGGGGCAATCGCGAGGCGGATGCATTCGAACTGGCGACCATGGGCCTGGCGGCAGGCGGCGATTCCTGCGACTACCTGCTCGGTCTGTTCCACGAGGACGGAGTGCACGTAGCGCCCGACCTGGGGAAGGCCATTTCCTACTACCGCCAGACGGCCGAAAGTGGGGGCAACATGGGGGCATACAAGCTGGGTTACGCCAGCTACAACCTCGGCCACGCCACAAAGGAACCGACCGAGCGTTCACGTCTCCTGCGGCAGGCCGTGGAAGCCGCTCGCCAGGCACACGAGCTGGGCCATACCGAGGGCCTGGAGAGCATGCTGATGTTCATCGGCGCGCTGGAAAACATTCCAGCGCGCCATGAATACGTCGAGCTGGTACGCGAACACGCGCAACAAGGGGATGCCACCGCCATGGCCACGATGTCGGTGCTGCTGGCCGACAACGACGACAAGAAGCTCTACGACTACCGCGAAAGCGTGCGATGGATCATGGGCGCACAGGCTGTGGCCCCCGAAAGCGACTACGTCCGGAACGTGACGAAGAACTATCACCAGGACGGCTTCCTGTCGTCCACGCTCTACAAACTCACACGGCGCCAGATCAAGGCGCATGAGATCCCCGGCGCCGACAACGCAATGGTCTGACCTTCAGCGCGACAACTCCGGCAGCGCCTTCTCCAGCGTCGCGACGAAGGCCTGCATCGCCTCCGTCTCGTACGCCCCGCGCTTGGTGATGCGGTAGAAGTCCAGCCCCACCTTCGGCTTGATCAGCACGTCGGTGCGCACGCGATGCCGGCGGCAGGCGGCGAGCGCGAAGGTGGGCATCACGGCCGTGCCGAAGCCGGCTTCCACCATCGAGATCAGCGTGCCGAAGAAGTTGAAGACGGTGCGCTGCGCGTCGGCGCGGCCGATGGCGGCGAGGTGCTGGTCGATGACTTTCTGGATCGGGTTGCCGGGTGGCAGGCCGACGAGTTCGGTGCCGCGCAATGCCGACCAGGGGGCGGTGCCTACGGCCTGCGGCTCTCCAGCCTCCACGCGCATCAGGTGAAAGCGTCCCACCGGTTCGCGCGCCAGACCCGGCGCGGCCTTGAAGAAGAAGCCCAGGCCCACGTCGGCCTCGCCGGCCGCCACCATCGCCTCCACGTCGCGCAGGTCGGCGTCGAACAGGCGCAGGCTCACCTGCGGATGGGCCAGGCGGAAGCTGGCGAACACCTGCGGCAGCAGGTTCGACGACACCAGCGGCGTGGCCGCGATGCGCAGCGTCTGGCGTGCCGCGTCGCCCTCGGCGCCCAGCTCGGCCGCCACGTCGTCGAGGTCGGTCACCATGCGCTCCACCACCGGCAGCAGGCGCCGGCCCGCGGGCGTGAGGCTCACCACGCGCGTGGTGCGGTCGAAGAGGCGGCAGCCCAGCTGCTTCTCCATTTCGCGGATCAGGATGCTGAGCCCGGCCTGCGTGATGTGCGCCTGCTCGGCCGCGCGCGTGAAGTTGCCGACGCGCGCCACCTGCAGGAAGGCGCGCAGCTGGCGGGTCGATAGATTCATATGGATTGATGATAAATCCATATCACATCTAAATTTCTCAAATGATCCAGCCGGGTTCCTAATGCGGGCCGAGACAAGAACGCACGCAACGACCGATCAGATCATCATGAGCAACGAAGTCATCATCCTGGGCGCCGGCATCGGCGGCCTGACCCTCGCGCTGAGCCTGCACCAGGCCGGCATTCCCTGCCGCGTGTACGAAGCCGTGCCCGAGCTCAAGCCGCTGGGCGTGGGCATCAACCTGCTGCCGCACGCGGTGCGCGAGCTCACCGAGCTCGGCCTGCTGGAGGCCCTCGACAAGGCGGGCGTGCGCACGAAGGAAGCCGTGTTCTTCACCGAGCACGGCCAACTGGTCTTTCGTGAGGCGGCGGGCCGGCATGCGGGCTACGACTGGCCGCAGTTCTCCATCCACCGCGGCGACCTGCAGACCGTGCTGCACGAAGAGACGCTGAAGCGCCTGGGCCCAGACAGCGTGGTGTGCGGCCGCCGCTGCACGCACGTGGAGCAGGACGCGGAAGGCGTCACGGTGCATTTCGCCGACGGCGCGCCGCCGGTGCGCGGCGCAGTCGCGGTGGGCTGCGACGGCATCCACTCGGCGCTGCGCAAGCAGCTCTATCCGGGCGAAGGGGCACCGCGCTACTCGGGCGTGAACATGTGGCGCGGCACCGCGCGCTGGAAGCCTTTTCTCTCGGGCGGCAGCATGGTGCGCGCGGGCTGGCTGTCGGTCGGCAAGATGGTGATCTACCCGATCCGCGACAACATCGACGCCGAGGGCAACCAGCTGGTGAACTGGGTGGCCGAGATCCACGCGCCCCAACCCGCCATGCGCGACTGGAGCCGCGCGGGTCGCCTCGAAGACTTCCTGCCGGCCTTTGCCGACTGGCATTTCGACTGGCTTGACGTGCCGGCGCTGATCCTCGCCTCCGACACCATCCTCGAGTACCCGATGGTCGACCAGGACCCGCTGCCGCGCTGGACGCACGGCCGCCTCACGCTGCTGGGCGACGCCGCGCACCCGATGGTGCCGCGCGGCTCCAACGGCGCGGGCCAGGCGATCATCGACGCGCGCTTTCTCGCAGGCGCGCTGAAGAAGCAGGGCGTCGGCACTGCTGCGCTCGACGACTACGACCGCGTGCGCGTCAAGGCCACCACCGACGTGGTGCTGACCAACCGCAGCAATCCGCCCGACGCCATCCTGCGCGAGGTGTTCGAGCGCTCGGGCGGCAAGCGCTTCGACCGCATCGAAGAGGTCGTGCCGGTCGCCGAGCTGCAGGCCATCTCGGACAACTACAAGCGCGTGGCCGGCTACGACCCGGCGGCCCTGAAGGCGCGCGCTTCCTATCTTTGAACCTGAACTGGCAACCCACAGAAGAACACGGAGACAGACAGACCATGCGCTCGCTGATCAAGAAATCCCTCGCCGCCCTGCTCGTCGCGGCCAGTGCCACCACCGCCTTCGCCTGGCCCGACCAACCCATCACGCTGGTGGTGCCCTACACCCCCGGCACCGGCATCGACCTGATCGCCCGCCAGCTCTCGGCACGCCTGCCCGCGAAGCTGGGCCAGCCAGTGATCGTGGAGAACGTGGCCGGCGCCAGCGGCAACATCGGCAGCGAGCGCGTGGCGCGCGCCAAGCCCGACGGCTATACGCTGCTGGTGCAGGTCAACACGCTGGTGATGAACCGCAGCCTCTACCGCTCGTTGAGCTACGACCCGGTGGCCGACTTCGCGCCGGTGTCCCTCACCTCGTGGGGCACGCTGCTGCTGGTGACCAACCCGAACGTACAGAAGGTGTCGTCGGTGCAGCAGATGGTGAGCGCGGCCAAGGCGGCCCCCGGCAAGCTGACCTACGCCACGCCGGGCGTGGGCACGCCGCACCACCTGTCGATGGCGCTGCTCATGCAGGGCACCGGCACCGATCTGCTGCACGTGCCCTACAAGGGCACGGCCGGCGCGGTGACCGACCTGCTCGGCGGGCGCATCGACTACATGTTCCTGCCGGTGCACGTGGCGCTGCAGCACATCCAGGCCGGCAAGCTCAAGGCCATCGCCACCGGCAGCGGCAAGCGCCTGCCGCAACTGCCCGACGTACCGACGCTTGCAGAGGCCGGCGTGACTGCCGACAACGTCGACATGTGGTACGGCGTGCTCGCGCCCAAGGGCACGCCCGCGGACGTGGTGGCGCGGCTCAACAAGGAGATCGCGGCGGTGCTGAAGCAGCCCGAGGTGGCGAAGTCCTTCGAGTCGCAAGGCATGGTGCCGGCGAGCTCGACGCCAGCGGAGTTCGGCGCGCTGCTGAAGAAGGATGCGGATCGCTGGGCCACGGTGGTGAAGCGCGGCAATATCACCGCGGATTGATCGGCTCTCCCCCAGGCTGCGCGCACTTCGTGTCGCTACGCCCCCTTCCGGGGGCAACACCTGAGGCCCGGCAAGGCCGGTTCCTCGGTGTTCCTGGAATCTGATTTCGGGGCGCACGACCGTCAGTCAGTCAGCGCGTTGCCCCGACCTTCCCCGCGTGCCGCGCCAGATGCACCTGGTGCAGCGTGATCTTGCGCACCTCCGCCTGGCTGGTCTCGATATGCGCCCGCAGCAGCATCGCGGCCTGGTCGCCGCGGTTCGCGCGCACGGCTTTCAATATCTTGGCGTGCTCGTCGTAGGTGGCGTCGATGCGCGGCTGCTTGGTGAAGTCGAGGCGGCGGATGATGCGGATGCGGTCGGTCACGTCGCCGTGCACGCGGGCCATCTCGGCGTTGCCGGCGGCAGCCACCAGCGAGCAGTGGAATGCCTCGTCCCACTGTGCGACCTGCGCCATGTCGGTGCTGCGCTGTGCCGCGGGCACGAGCCAGATGTCGGCCAGCGTCTCCAGCAGGCGGCGGTCGATGTGGCGGTCGGTCTCGCACAGGCGGTGCACGGCGGTGGTCTCGAGCACCATGCGCAGGTCGTAGAGCTGCTCGAACTGGTCGAAGTCGAAGGGCAGCACGCGCCAGCCGCTGCGGAACAGCACCTCGACGAAACCCTCCTGCTGCAGCCTGAACAGCGCCTGCCGCACCGGCGTGCGCGACACGCCGAGCCGGTCGCTGATCTCGCTCTCGGTGAAGCGGTCGCCCGGCACGAGGATGAAATCGGCCACGTCGCGCTTGAGCTGCGCGTAGACCTCGTCGGCCCGCGTGCGGAAGACCGCCGCATCGGGAGCGGCAACAGAAGTTTCAGAGTGGGTGCGGGCAGTAGACACGTTGGAATGGTAGTCGCAGGCCGATGCGTCAAGAAGGGCGGCCATTCATCAGCGCCGCCAGCAGCGCCGCGCCCGGCGCCGTCCAGCCGACGATGCCGCCCTGCGCGCGCACCATGTCGAGCGTGGCCGCCTTGAACGCGGGAAAGTAGCTTTCTGTGCAGTCCTCCAGCAGCAGGCAGTCGTAGCCCCGGTCGTTGGCTTCGCGCATGCTGGTCTGCACGCAGACCTCGGTGGTGACGCCGCCGAACAGCAGGTGGGTGATGCCGCGCGCCTGCAGTAGTTCGTGCAGGCCGGTGGCGTAGAAGGCGCCCTTGCCCGGCTTGTCGATCACGATCTCGCCGTCGACGGGCGCGAGCGCATCGATGATCTGGTTGCCCGGCTCGCCGGCCACGAGGATGCGCCCCATCGGCCCTTCGTCGCCGATGCGCAGCGTGGGGTTGCCGCGATTGCGCTTGGCCGGTGGGCAATCTGAAAGATCGGCCTTGTGCGCCTCGCGTGTGTGCACGACAAGCCCGCCCGCCTGCCGCCATGCCTGCAGCACCGCCTTCGTCGCGGGCACGATGGCTTCGAGCAGGGACACATCGTTGCCGAGCGTCTCACCGAAGCCACCAGGCTCGATGAAGTCGCGCTGCATGTCGATGAGGACCAACGCGGTCTTCACCACGTCGAATTCGTACGGAAAGGGATTCGCTTCTTCTATGCGCATGCTGATTCTCAAGAATGTCCCCGACCAAGACGGCAGTCACCCCGCCACCGAGCCCGGCGGGCGGCCGGAGCCCAGACAACACAAGGAGCACTCATGCCACAACCTCATGATGCCCACCCCCCATGTGCGCCCCGATCACATGCCGCTCGGCCCCGGCGGCCGAAGTCTCGAACACGATCCGCCCTTCGCTCATCACCACGATGCGGTCCGCCAGCTCCAGCAGCTCGTCGAGGTCCTCGCTGATGAGCAGCACTGCCCCGCCCTTCTCGCGCACCTGCAAGATGCGCGAATGAATTTCAGCGACGGCCGCGAAGTCCAGCCCGAACACCGGGTTCGCCGCGATCAGCACATTGATGTCGCCCGCCAGCTCACGCGCCAGCACCGCGCGCTGCACATTGCCGCCCGAGAGACTGCGGATCGGCGCACCCTCGCCCCGCGTCTTCACGCCGTATTCGCCGATCCACTCGCGCGCCCGGCTGCGCCAGCGCGGAAAGTTCAGCACGCCGCCGCGCGACAGCGGCGGCCGGTCGAAGTCGCGCAGCGCCATGTTCTCCGCGACGCTGAGATCGCCGACGCATGCGTTGCGCAGCGGCTCCTCCGGCAGGCTGCGCACCTTGAGCTCGCGGTTCTCGGCGCGGCGCGCGGCGTAGGGCTGCCCCATCACCGCGACCTTGCCTGCAAGTCGCGGCCGTTGCCCCACCAGCGCCTCGACCAACTCGCGCTGCCCGTTGCCCGAGACACCGGCCACGCCGAGGATCTCCCCGGCGCGCACCGACAGGCTCAGCTCGTGCAGCGCCAGCGTTCCGCGATCGCCCTGCGCCTTCAGCCCTTCGACCTTCAAAGCAACAGGTGCACCAGCCGGTACGAGCTTCCTGGTCACGGCGGACTGCTGCGGCGAAACAGCCTGCTCACCACCCATCATGGCCTGCGCCAGTTGCGCCGGAGTGGTATCGGCCACGCGGCAATGGTGCACCGCCTTGCCGCGCCTGAGCACCGTCACGCTGTCCGCATACGCCATCACCTCGCGGAACTTGTGCGTGATGATGAGCACCGTGCACAGCCCGCTGCGCGCGAACTCGCGCACATGGCCCAGCACCTCGTCGGCCTCCTGCGGCGTGAGCACCGAGGTCGGCTCGTCGAGTATCAGCAGGCGCGGCTTCAGGTAGAGCTGCTTGAGCAGTTCGAGCTTCTGCTTCTCGCCCGCCGCGAGTTCGGCAGGCCGCGCGTCGAGGTCGAGGCTGAACGGCGTGGTCGCCAGGAAGCCCTGCAGCTCCGCGCGCTTGCTCTTCCAGTCGATCAACGCCGGCGTCTTTCCGCCCGCCAGCAGCAGGTTCTCGGCCACCGTCATGCCCGGCGCCAGCGTGAAATGCTGGTAGACCATGCCGATGCCCAGCGCGCGCGCCACGATCGGGTTGGCAATGTCCTGCTCGCGCCCGTCGATCAGGATGCTGCCCTCCTCCGCGCGCTGGAAGCCCGCCACGCACTTCACCAGCGTGCTCTTGCCCGCGCCGTTCTCGCCCAGCAGCGCATGCACCGTGCCGGGCTCGACGCGCATCGTCACGCAGTCCATCGCGGTGAAGTCGCCGAAGCGCTTGGTGAGTTGATACGTGTCCAGCGCGAGCGCGCCGCTGCCCGCCGGCAGGCCTCCGATGGCACGGGAGGAAGAAGACGCGGCGCCCATCGCGGTCAGTCCAGCGCGGCCAGCAGCGCCTGCGAGGTGGCGTGCGCGCCGAAGACGCCACCCTGCATCGTGATCATCTTCAGCGCTGCAAGGTGGTTGCCGTAGTCCGTGGCCGCGGTGCAATCCGACAGCAGCAGGCATTCGAAGCCACGGTCGTTGGCATCGCGCATCGTCGTGTGCACGCACACGTCGGTGGTGATGCCAGCAAGGATGATGTTCTCGATGCCGCGCGTGCGCAAAATCAGTTCGAGGTCGGTCGCATAGAACGAGCCCTTGCCGGGCTTGTCGATGATCACCTCGCCCGGCAGCGGCGCCAGCTCGGGAATGATCTCCCAGCCCGGCTCGCCGCGCACCAGGATGCGCCCGCAAGGCCCGTCGTCGCCAATGCCCACGCCGTTCGCGCCGATCTGCCGCGAGCGCCAGCGCTTGTTGGCCGGCAGGTCGCCGAGGTCGGGCCGGTGGCCCTCGCGCGTGTGGATGATGTGATAGCCCAGCGGACGCAGCGCCGCCAGCGTTCGCGCGATCGGCTGGATCGGCGCCTGCACCAGCGACAGGTCGTAGCCCATCACGTCGACATACCCGCCCTTGCCGCAGAAGTCGGTCTGCATGTCGATGACGATCAGCGCGGTGTTGTGGGGGCGCATGTTCGCGTTGTAGGGCCAGGCGTAGGGCTCGGCGGCGACGGTTTTCGTCGATGTCGTCGTTTCGGTCATGACGTTCAGTTCCTTGTCGATGAGAGTTCGCCGGGGCTGCCGGCGGCGGCGCTGCCCGGCCTGCAGGTGAACACCAGGATCACCAGCGTGAGCACATAAGGCACCGTGTTGAAGAGGTGGTAGCCCCAGCCGATGCCGATGGACTGCAGCGCCGGCCCGATGGCACCCGCGCCGCCGAAGAGCAGCGCCGCGCCCACGCAGCGCAGCGGACTCCAGCGCGCGAAGATCACCAGCGCGACCGCGATCAGGCCTTGTCCGCTGGAGATGCCTTCGTTCCAGCTGCCCGGATAGAAGAGCGTGAGCGACGCGCCACCCAGCCCCGCGATGAAGCCGCCCGCCGTGGTGGCCGCGATGCGCAGCCCCGAGACCGAATAGCCGAGCGCGCGCGTCGCCTGCGCCGAGTCGCCCGCCATGCGCACCAGCAACCCGGCGCGCATGCGCGCGAAGCCCCACCACAGCAGCACCGCGAGCGCCACGCCGATGGGCACCAGCGCATTGAGCTGCAGGGCCGAGCGCACCACGGTGTTGTCGCTCCAGAAGCCCAGCGGAATAGCCGGGATCTGCGGCGCCTGCGGCTGGATCAGCGGCTTGCCCAGGTAGAACGCGAGCCCCGTGCCGAGCAGCATCAGCGCGATGCCGGTCGCCACGTCGTTCACGCGATCGAGCGAGCACAGCAGCCCGTGCAGCAGCGCGAGCGCCGCACCGGCCAGCGCGCCGACCAGCACGCCGAGCCATGCGGAGTCGGTGAGGTAGGCGCCGCCGAAGGCAGCCATGGCCGACAGCACCAGCACGCCTTCGAGGCCGAGGTTGATGCGGCCCGATTTCTCGGTAAGGCACTCGCCCAGGCTCACGAAGAGGAACGGGGCGCCCACGCGCAATGCGCCGCCGACGATGCCGGCGACCAGCGCGATCCACTGGTCGGCCGTCATGTGTAGCTCCTTGCCTCCGGAAGCATACGGTCGCCGAACTTCTTCCAGTCGACCGTGCGCAGGCCTTCGCTCGCGAGGATCAGCACGAAGGCGATGCCCTGCAGCACCAGCACCGATGCATCGGGCAGGCCCAGCCGGCGCTGCAGCAGGCTGCCCGCCGCGCCGAAGCCGCCGAACAGGATGGCCACCGGCACGATGGCCACCGGGTTGTGCCGCGCGATGAAAGACACCAGGATGCCCGCGTAGCCATAGCCCGCGATCAGCGATGCGTTCGCATTCGTGTGCACCGCCGCCACCTCGATGGCGCCCGCGAGCCCCGCGCATGCGCCGCCGAGCCCGCAGGCCGAAAGAATGAGCCGCGTGGCCGGCAGGCCCACGAGCTGCGCGGTGCGCGGATTGCCGCCCACCACCCGCACCGAAAACCCCGAGGCCGTGGCGCGCAGCCACCAGCCGAGCCCCAGGCAAGCCACGATGCCGATCACCAGCCCCCAGTGCACGTCGGAACCGCCGATGCCGCCGATCAGCAGTCCGTCGCCCAGCGCGTAGGTCGATGGCTTGTTGAGGCTGGCCGGATCGCGCAGCGGCCCCTCGACCAGGTGCTTGAAGATGCCGATGGCGATGTAGGCCAGCAGCAGGCTGCTGATGGTCTCGTTGATGCCACGGTACTGGCGCAGCCAGCCAGCCAGCACGATCCACAACGCGCCGGCAAGCGCACCGGCGATGCAGACAGCCACGGTGCCGACAACGTTGCCCGGCAGCGGCACCGCATGCGCCAGCGCCGCGCAGGCCAGCCCGCCCAGCACCAGCGCCCCCTCTCCGCCTATGACGATCAGCCCCGCGCGCGCGGGCAGCGCCACGCACAGCGCGGTGAGCATCAGCGGCGCGGCGCGCTGCAGCGTGTTCTGCCACGAGAACCAGTCGCCGAACGCGCCCTTGAACAGCGTGGTCCACACCTCCACCGGGTCGATGCCGGCAAAGGCCACCACCAGCCCGAAAAGCAGCAGCGCCGCCGCGATGGCGAACACCGGCAGGGCCAGTTCCTTGAAGAGCGCGGGGCGCAGCATGGCGTTGACGGTGTGACGGTCAGACGCTGCCGACGACGCCTTCGACGAGGTAGTTCATCTTCTCGAGCTCCAGGTCGGTCTGCTTCAGGACCTTGCCCGCCGGCACCACGACCGCACCCTTGTTGTCCTTGATGCCGTCCTTGAAGATGTCGAAGCTGCCCGCGATCATCTTGGCCTTGATCTCGTCGGCCTGCTTCTTCGCGGCGTCCGGCACCATGGGGCCGTAGGCCGACATCTTCACGTAGCCCTCCTTCAGGCCTCCGCGCAGGAAGTTGGGATGCGGCTTGCCGGTCTGCGCGGCCTCGATGGCGGTCTTGTAGGCGGTGAGCCAGTTCCACTCGGCGCCGGTGAGGTACGCATTGGGCGCGAGCTTGGCCTGGCTCGCGTGATAGCCGCAAACCATCTTGCCGCGCTTGGCCGCCGTCTCGACCACCACCTTGGGGCCGTCCACGTGCATGGTGAACACGTCGCAGCCCTGGTCGGCCAGGCTGTTGGTTGCTTCGGCCTCCTTCACCGCCATCGACCAGTCGCCCGTGAAGATCACGCTGCAGGTGATGTTCGGTTTGACCGAGCGCGCGCCGAGCGTGAAGGCGTTGATGTTGCGCAGCACCTGCGGAATGGGCTTGGCGGCGACGAAGGCGATCTTGTTGCTCTTCGTCATGTGCGCGGCGATCACACCGTTGAGGTACTGGCACTCGTCGATGTAGCCGAAGAAGCTGCCGACGTTCTTGGGGTGCTTGCCCTCGGTCCAGAGGCCGCCGCAGTGCGAGAAGCGCACGTCGGGGTTCTTGGGCGCCACCGCGAGGATGTGCGGATCGAAGTAGCCGAACGAGGTGGGAAAGAGCAGGCCCGCGCCGTCCTGCGAGATCATGCCGGTCATGGTCTTCTGCACGGCCGCCGTCTCGGGCACGTTCTCTTCCTCCACCACCTTCACGCCGGGCAGCTTCTTGATCTCGGCGGCGGCCATCGCGTGCGCCTGGTTGTAGCCGTAGTCGTCGCGCGCGCCGACGTAGATCACGCCGACGGTGAGCGGCTTGGGCTTGGCCTGGGCGGCGGCGAGCGCGCTCCAGCTTCCGAGGCTGCCGGCGGTGCCCAGCGCGGCCAGTGTCTTGAGCGAATCGCGGCGATTGAGGTGGCGGGTCATGGCGTTCTTCTCCGTTACAGGTTGAGGTGCAAAAAATGTGCCCCGGACTCAGCCGAGCAGGCTCACGTGGGCGGCGACCACGCGCCAGCCCTCGGCCGTGCGCATCCAGGTCTGGCTCTGGCGGCCGGTCTGGCGACTGCCTTCGCGGCGGAACTCGACGTTCGCGGTCGCGAAGTCGCGACCGTAGGTGGTGATGACGGTGCGCAGCAGTTCGCGCGGCGGGCTCTGCACGGGCAGCGAGGCGCGGAAGGCGGCGATGTCGGCGTGGCCGTAGTGGTTCTCGGAAAAGCCGTAGCGCAGCGTGTGGGGGCTGTTCCAGAAGAGCTCGTCGAGCGTGGCGCGGTCGTTGCCGACCAGCGCGGCCTCGTAGCGGGCGAACACGGCCTGCACTTCGGCCAGTACCTCGGGGATGTTGATTTCCGGCGTCATCGGCGAACCTCGCGCTGGAAGATGTCGAGGCTGAGCTTCTTCATGGCCACGAAGCTCTCGGTGCTCAGCGTCTCGACGGTGCGCGGGCGCGCATCGCCATAGCGCAGGATCTCGGCCACTTTCGTGGGCCGCTTGGTCAGCAGCAGCACCTCGTCGGCGAGGTACACAGCCTCCTCGAGGTCGTGCGACACCAGCAGCATGGTGGTGCCGGTCTGCATGAACACTTCCTGCAGCTTCTCGCGGATGAAGAGCGTCATCTCGAAGTCGAGCGCCGAGAAGGGCTCGTCGAGGAACAGCACCTCGGGTTCCGGCGCGAGCGCGCGCATGATCGACGCCGTCTGCTGCTGGCCGCCCGAGAGCTCGTACGGAAAGCGCTTCAGGTCGAACTTCACGTCGAAGGACGCCACCAGTTCTTCCATGCGCCGGTCGACCTCGGCCTTGCTGCGGCCTTCGAGCTTCAGCGGATAGGCGATGTTGTCGATGGTGCGCATCCACGGGAACATCGCCTCGCGGTAGTTCTGGAACACGTAGCCGATCTTGGTGTCCAAGCGCCGCTTGCCGTCGAACAGGATCTCGCCCGAGTCGATGGGAATGAGCCCCGCGATCATGTTGATGAGCGTGGACTTGCCGCAGCCGTTCGGCCCGAACACCGAGACGATCGCGTGCTTGGGAATGTCGAGATCGAAGTTCTCGTACAGCGGCCAGCCCGCGAAATACTTGGTGAGACCGCGGATGGTGATGTGCGTGCCGGCCGGGCCAGGCCTGAACACGGGCTTGGGCACGTCGGCGTACACCGGGCCGTTGAGGACGATGTCAGTTGAAGCTCGCATGGAGGCGCTCCTGTCGGGGTCTTTGCGTGAGCTGCCACGGAACCGGCTTTGCCGGGCCGCAGGCAGCGCCCCCTCGCAGGGGGTTGGCGGCTACGCGAAGCGAGCAAGCCTGGGGGTGGTCCATCACCTTCCGCTCCAGTGCACGATGCGGCGTTCGGCGATCAGAAAAAGGATGTTCAGGGCATAGCCCAGCGCACCCGCCGCAAGAATCGCCGCGTACATGCTCTTCACGTTGAGCACCTGCTGCGCGTCGATGATGCGGTGGCCGAGCCCCGTGTCGGAGCCGATGAACATCTCGGCCACGATGACGATCACCAGCGCCATCGACACCGCCGAACGCAGGCCGACGAAGCTGGGCTGCAGGCTTTCCCACACCAGCACGTCCTTGAAGATCTGCCAACGCGAGGCGCCCATGACGCGCGCCGCCATCACGCGCTGCTTGCGTGCGTTCATCACGCCGTAGGCGCTGTTGAACACCACGATGAGCAGCGCGCCGAAGGCCGCGATGGCCACCTTGTTGACGTCGCTCACGCCGAAGATCAGCAGGAACAGCGGGATGAGCGCGGACGACGGCGTGGAGCGGAAGAAGTCGATCAGGAACTCCACGCTGCGGTAGGCCTTCTCGTTGCTGCCGAGCAGCACGCCCAGCGGCACGCCGATGGCCGCCGCGATGACGAAGGCCTGCACGGTGCGCCACACGGTCATGGCGAAGTCGGTGAGCAGCGGGCCGCCGGCCAGGCCGGTGATGAGCGCCGCGATGGTGTCGGCCGGCGTGGGCAGCAATATCGGCTTGATGAAGCCGAGCCGCACCACCAGGTCCCACACGATGAACAGTACCACCGGGCCGATGAAAGGCAGCAGGCGGTCGCGCAGCGGCGGCTTCGGCGCAGCGGTGGCCGTGCCGGCCGGCGGGGTCCACGGCGCGGCCGTGGTCGGGCTTGCGTCGGCCATGGTCGTCAAGCCTTGTAGAGCAGGCCGTCCACCGCGACCTTCTTCTCGAAGATGCCTTTCTCGGTGAACAGGTCGTAGAACTTCTGGAAGTACGCGACGTCGCTGGGCTTGAACTCGTTGTAGAGCATGTACGACGCGAGCGGCACTTCGGCCGTGAGCTTGCCTTCGATGGCGGTGTAGCCCTTCATGAACTGGCGTGCCTCGTCGGGCTTGGTGCGCACCAGCTCCACGCCGCGCGCGTAGGCGGCGATGTACTTCTTCGCGATCTCGGGGTTCTTCCTGATGAACTCGCTGGTGAGGCTGGCCGCGCCGCCATGCCACGGCGCCATCGGGTCGCCGAGGATGTACCTGGCCACCACGCCGGCTTCGACGACGCGCGTGGTGCCGTTCATGCGGCCCACGGTGCCGGTGGGCTCCAGCGTGTAGCAGGCGTCGACCTGGCCCGCGACCAGCGCGGCCACGTGCTGGCCGATGGGCAGTTCGCTCACGGTCGCGCCCTTGGCGCCGGCGCGCTCCAGCATGGTCTTGCACAACGTGACGTTCTGGATGCCGGGGCCCGAGGCGACCTTCTTGCCGGCGAGCTCGGCCACCGACTTGACGGGGCTGTCCTTGGCGACGATGAACTCGTCGAGCACGAACTTCGCGTTGCTCGGGTTGGTGCAGAAGATCTTGAACAGCCCGGGCTGCGCGATCTCGCCGATGGCGAGGTTGGCGGAGCCCGTGCCGTTGGCGCTGCCGTCGCAGCGGCCCGCGAGCATGCCCTCCATCACCTGCTGCGCGCCGGCGAACTTGAGCGGCTCGACGTCGAGGCCGGCCTCCTTGAAGTAGCCCTTGTCGACCGCCGCAAAGAACGGCAGGCCGGCGGCCACCGGCCAGAAGCCGATGCGCAGCTTGGCAGCCGCGCCCTGCGCACGCACGATGGCGGGCGCGGCCAGCACGGCCATGCCGGCGGCGGCGGTCTGCAGCAGCTGCCGGCGCGACGCGGAAGATTTCTTCTCTGGATTGCTCATCGATCGGAACTCCTGATCAGTTCAGTTGGAACTCGGGGTGGCGCGGCTCGCGACGTAGGCGCGCCAGCCGCCGTGATGGCTCACGTCCTGCGCGCCGGCCAGCGCGTGGCCCTCGCAGATGAAGCCTTTCACCCAGCTGCCGTCGGCCAGCTCGACGCTGCCCAGGCCGAGGGGTGGCGGAATGAGTGCGAGAAAGCTGCCGACCTGCGCCAGCGGCACGGCCCACACTTCGAGCGCGATGGCGGCGCCCTCCTCGCTTTCGGCCACGCGCCGCAGGCCGGGCTTGGGCGGCACGGTGCCGGGCAATGCGTGCAGCCTGTAGGCCGGCGACGTGGTGGTGGCGTGCATCAACGTGGCGCCGCGCTCGGTCAGCTGGCTGTTGAGCGGCATGCCCGAGAGGTGCGCGCCGACGACGGCGATGGGCAGCGTGCCGGCGCCCGGCGCCGCGAGTCCCGGGATGGCGCGCGGCGGCGGCAGCGGCTGGCCGGTCGCGCCTTGCGCGAGCCCGGTGGCGTGGTGAAAGCGCTGGCCCAGTTCCGCCAGCGCGAGGTCGCTGCCGCAGGGGCCGATCAACGTGATGCCGAAGGGCAGCCCGTCCGCGCGCAGGCTGCTGGGCACCGAGAGCGCGGCGTAGTCGAGCAGGTTGACGAAGTTGGTGTAGGCGCCGAGGTTGCGGTTGAGCACCACCGGGTCGGCGCGCATTTGCTCACGCGTGTAGTGCGTGGGCGCGGTGGGCACGAGCAGCAGGTCGATGTCGCGCCACATCGGCTCGACCTGCCGGGCGATGGCGCGCAGCTTCGTCTGTGCGTCGAACAGGTCGGCGGCGCTGTAGCCCTGGCCGCTCGCGAGGATGCCGCGCACGGGCTCGATCACTTCGTCGGCGTGCGCATCGAAGAACTCGCGCACGGCGGCGTAGCGCTCGGCGACGAGTGCGCTTTCGTAGAGCATGGCGGCCGCTTCGGCCAGCGGCGCGTAAGCGATGGTGACGGGCGTGCCGCCCATGGCGAGTAGCCGGGCGACCGCGTCGCCGAATGCCTGCTCGGCGGCGGCGTCGCCGAAGAAGCTCAGCCTGTCGGGCACGCCGAAGCGGAAGCGCGCTGGCAGCGGCTCGCGGCGCAGTTCGATGTCGCGGGAGTACGGGTCGCGCGCGTCGCGGCCGGCGGCGGCGAGCAGCACGTCGACCGCGGTGGCGACAGTGCGCGCGAAGATGGAGACGCAGTCGGCGCTCTGCGCGGCGGGCACCACGCCGAAGGCGCTCAGCAGGCCGCGCGAGGGCTTCAGACCGACGATGTTGTTGAGTCCGGCCGGCACGCGGCCGGAGCCGGCGGTGTCGGTGCCCAAGGCGAAGTCGGCCTCGCCCGTTGCCACCACGTAGGCCGAGCCCGAGCTGGAGCCGCCAGATACATAGCGTGCGTCGAAAGCGTTGGGCACCTCGCCATAAGGAGAGCGGGTGCCGTTCAGGCCGCAGGCGAACTGGTCGAGATTGGTCTTGCCGGCCAGCAATGCACCGGCTTCGAGCAGGCGCTGCACCACGGTCGCATGCACATCGGGCAGGCGCTCGAAGGCCGGGCAGGCGGCGGTGGTGGGCACGCCGGCAATGTCGATGTTGTCCTTGACCGCGAAGCGCAGCCCCGCGATCGGCAGGGCGAAACCCAGCGCTTCGCCGGCCTGCGCATGCGCCAGCGGAGATGCGAACCTGGCAATCCAGGCAGCTTCGGGCGTTCCGCTTTTCGGGTTTTCTTCATGCACCATCTTCAGGCATCCAAACATGTGTACAAGTTGAGATGCAAGCGGCATGCCAGCGCAAGCGCACCGTGGCGCAGATCGGAATCGTGCGGGGATTGGCCCTCTCCCTCGGGCTTTGGATCCCTCCCGGGCTTGGCTCCCTCTCCCCTCGGGGAGAGGGTTGGGGTGAGGGCAGGTGCGGAAGATGAAGCGCGGCTTCTATCTAGAGGCCGTCACCCTCACCCCCGCCCTCTCCCCAGGGGGAGAGGGAGTCATGCAAGTCAGCTCTTCTTTGCGTCGCGGTAGAGCTTCTCTACCTTCGGCAGGTTCGCTTCCAGCTTCGAGATGCGGTCCGGCCCGCTCGGGTGCGTCGAAAGGAAGCTCAGGCCGCCCTGGTTCTTCGACGCCGTCGCCATCTTCTGCCACAGCGACACAGACGCCTTCGGGTCATAGCCCGCGCGCGCCGCGAGTTCGAGCCCCACGAGATCGGCCTCGGTCTCGTCGCTGCGGCTGAACTTGAGCGTGATGAGCTGTGTGCCGGCACGCGCCGCCAGGTCGCCCACCTGCCCCCATCCGAGCAGTTGCGCACCGATGGAGAGCGCCGCACCGGTGCCCGCGCTCTTGGCCAGGCGGGCGCGTGCGTGCTCGCGCAGCGCATGGGCCATCTCGTGGCCCATCACCATCGCGACCTCGTCGTCGGTGAGCTTGAGCTGGTCGAGGATGCCGGTGAAGAAGGCGATCTTGCCGCCGGGCATGCAGAAGGCGTTGATCTGCTTGCTGCCGATCAGGTTGACTTCCCACTTCCAGTCGCGTGCGCGCGAGTTCCACGGCATGGCGAACGGAATGAGCCGCTTGGCAATGGCCCGCAGCCGCTGCAGCTGCGGGTTGTTCTCGCCCGCGAGCGCGCCCTTGGCGCGTGCCTGCTCGAGCAATTGGCCGTACTGCTGCACGCCGGCCGACTCGATCTGCTCGACCGGCACGATGTTCCGGGCCACCGAGGCCTTGCCCACGTCGACCTGCGCCAGGGCCGGCTTCGCGAGCACCGCGCCGGCCGCCGCCAGCAGGAAGGCGCGCCGCGGATTCCACGCGGAAGCGACGGAAGGAGCGGGAGCGCCGGAAAAGGGGTGATCGCATCGTGTGCACATAGGAGCCGGATGATAGGAACAAATGAAGACAAGAAGGCCGGGAAGCCAGGCCGCCGCTCATGGACAATCCGGGGCACATGTCCGCCTCGCCCGCAGAAACCCCCACGCCCCCCTCACCGCCCTGGCGCGACGCGCTGAAGGTCTACCTCGAACCCGCCACCCTGCGCATGCTGGCGCTGGGCTTCTCGGCGGGGCTGCCGCTGCTGCTGGTGCTCGGCACGCTGAGCTTCCGGCTGCGCGAAGCGGGCATCGACCGCACCACCATCGGCTACCTGAGCTGGGTCGGGCTGGCCTACGGCTTCAAGTGGGTCTGGGCGCCGCTGGTCGACCGGCTGCCGCTGCCGCCGCTGACCACCCTGCTGGGGCGCCGGCGCGGCTGGCTGCTGCTGGCGCAGTGCATGGTCATCGCGGGCCTCGCAGGCATGGCGGTCAACGATCCGCGCCACGGGCTCACGCCGCTGGTGTGGTGCGCGCTGCTGGTGGCCTTCGGCTCGGCCACGCAGGACATCGCGCTCGACGCCTTCCGCATCGAATCGGCCGAGGCGCGCAAGCAAGCCGCGCTGGCAGCCGCCTACCAGACGGGCTACCGCCTCGCGATGATCTGGGCCGGTGCCGGCGTGCTGTGGGTCGCGGCCTGGGCCGAGGTGGCGCCCGCCGCGGCGGCCACGGGCGCGGCGGCCTACCAGAACGGGGCATGGAAGACGGCTTATCTGGTGATGGCGGCTTCGATGGTCGTGGGTGTGCTGACGGTGCTACTGTCGCCCGAGCCAGTGCCGAAGGAGCGCCAGATTGAAACGGCCGAGATGGCCGCTACGCGTGAGCAGATCGCAACGACCGGAATTCCCGTCTACGGCGCGATGCTTGCCCTGGCCGTCGTCCTGCTCGTTCCAGCTGCCGTAGCGCTCCAGATTCACTTTGTGATTCTCGTCACGGCGCTGTTGATCTTTGTGTCGCCGGTCGTGCTCGCCTACGCAGCGCTAGTCATATGGGCTGCGCGCATGAAATGGCGCGTGCGCGTTCCCCAGCGGGCGCTCTCGCTAGTCGTCTGGTTCATTCACGCCTTCTACAAGCCCTTCGCCGACTTTGTCCGCCGCTACAAATGGCAGGCAGTACTGATCCTTTCGCTCATCGCCATCTACCGCATCAGCGACGTGGTGATGGGCATCATGGCCAACCCGTTCTACGTGGACATGGGCTTCACCAAGGACCAGGTGGCCTCGGTCAGCAAGATCTACGGCGTGATCATGACGCTGGCGGGCGCCTTCGTCGGCGGCGTGCTGTCGATGCGGCTGGGCGTGATGCGCGTGCTGATGCTGGGCGCCGTGCTCAGCGCCGCCAGCAACCTGCTCTTCGCCTGGCTGGCCACGCGCGGGCACGACCTCACGGCGCTGATCGCGGTGGTTTCCGCTGACAACCTCGCCGGCGGCATCGCCTCGGCGGCCTTCATCGCCTACCTGTCGAGCCTCACCAACATCAGCTACTCGGCCACGCAGTACGCCCTGTTCAGCTCGCTGATGCTGCTGCTGCCGAAGTTCATCGCCGGCTACTCGGGCGCCTTCGTGGACGCCTACGGCTACAGCAGCTTCTTCGTCGGCACCGCCCTGCTGGGCGCGCCGGTGCTGGTGCTGGTGGCGCTGGCCTCGCGGCTGACGGCGACCACAAGCCCCCGGGGGCGTCAATAGGGCCTGTGCCTTATAGGAAACGGCCGACGCTGCGCGGGCCCCGCAACTGGTAGGCTGTACCGGTATACATTCGTTTCCTTCAATTTGCTTTCCTCGCCGCGCCTTTTGCCTCCTGCCGCGCGCCCAACGTCTGCCTGACCGACAGCCCAACACCTACAAGATCGTGCCGTCCCGAATTTCTCCTCTTCAGATAAGTGCCTACACGGCCACAAGCGCCGTCGGTGTCGGCAAGGAAGCCCTGGCCGACGCGCTCGCGCAGTCGCGCAGCGGGCTGCGCGCCAACGACTTCGGCGACGCGCCGCTGCCCACCTGGATCGGCCGCGTCGACGGGGTCGAGGAGGTCCGGCTGCCCGAATCGCTCGCGCAGTGGGACTGCCGCAACAACCGGCTGGCCTGGATGGGCCTGCAGGCCGACGGCTTCATCGAGGCAGTGGCCGCCGCGCGCGAGAAATATGGCGCATCGCGCATCGCGCTCGTCCTGGGCACCTCCACCGCCAGCATCGGCGAGACCGAGCTGGCCTACACCCGGCTCGACGAGCAGGGCATGTTCCCACCCGAGCAGCGCCGCGCGGCGGTGCACACGCCGCACTCGCTGGCCATGTTCACGCAGCAGCTGCTGGGCATCACCGGCCCGAGCGAAACCATTTCCACCGCCTGTTCGTCCAGTGCCAAGGTGTTCGCCTCGGCCGAGCGGCTGATCCGCCTGGGCCTGGCCGACGCGGCCGTGGTCGGCGGGGCCGATACGCTGTGCGGCAGCGTGCTGTTCGGCTTCAACTCGCTCGAACTGGTGTCGAGCGAACCTTGCCGGCCCTTCGACGCCGCGCGCAAGGGCATCAGCCTCGGCGAGGCCGCGGGCTTCGCGCTGGTCGAGCGCGTGCAGACCGGCGCCGATGCCGCGCCGCTGCACCTGCTGGGCTACGGCGAGGCGAGCGACGCGCACCACATGTCGACGCCCCACCCCGAGGGCCTGGGCGCCGAACGCGCGCTCGACGAGGCGCTGGCGCGCGCCGGCCTCGCACCCGAGGCCATCGACTACATCAACATGCACGGCACCGCGAGCCAGAAGAACGACGAGGTCGAGGGCGCGCTGGTGGCACGCCGCTTCCCGGCACGCACGCACGCCAGCTCGACCAAGGGCTTCATGGGCCACACGCTGGGCGCCGCGGGCATCGTCGAGGCCGTCATCAGCCTGCTGGCCATCGAGCGCGGCCTGATGCCGGGCACGGTCAACACGCACACGCTGGACGAAGGCTTCGGCCCGCAGATCCGGCTGGAACCCGTGCGCGGCGAAGTGCGCTACGCGCTGAGCAATTCCTTCGGCTTCGGCGGCAACAACTGCTCGCTGGTCTTCGGCAAAGCGGCATGAACGACATGAACCAGGCCGCACCCAAGCCCCCCACCCTCTACATCGAAGGCCCGGCCTTCTGGACTCCCACGCTGCCCGGCTGGGACACCGCGCGCGCGGCCTTCCGCGGCGAAGGCGCGCTGGCCGATCCGCCCGCGAAGCGCCCGTCGCCGCAGGTGCTGGCCCCTGCCGAGCGCCGCCGCGCGCCCGACACCGTGGCGCTGGCGCTCGAAGTGGCCGCCGCCGCCCTGGCCGGCTCGGGCCGCAACGCGGCCGACGTGCCCTGCGTGTTCACCTCGGCGCACGGCGACCTGTCGATCAACGACTACATGTGCAGCACGCTGGCGGGCGATCCGAAGATGCTCTCGCCCACCAAGTTCCACAACTCGGTGCACAACGCGGCCGTGGGCTACTGGACCATCGGCACCGGCTGCATGGCGGCCAGCAACGCGGTCTCGGCCTACGAGCACAGCTTCGCCTCGGGCCTGCTGGAGGCGGCGGTGCAATCCGCCTGCGACCAGGAGCCCGTGCTGCTGGTAGGCTACGACGCGCCCACGGTGGGCGCGCTGACCTCCGTCACCGACAGCCGCGGCCTGCTCGCAGTGGCGATGGTGATCGCCAGCGAGCCCAGCGAGCGCACCGTGGCGGCGCTCGACTGGGCGCTGGCCAGCGAGGACGGCAAGGCCCCGGCGGCCACGCTGCCGCGCTCGGAGGCCGCGAAGTCGCTGGCCGAGATCAACCCCATGGCCCAGTCGCTGGGGCTGTTCGAATCGCTGGCACATCTGGATGACGGCAGTACTGTCGACGGCTCGGGCAAGCCGGTCGACCTGCCGCTTTCCCCCACCCTGTCGCTGCGGCTGCAGTTGCGGCCGTTCGCGCGGGGCTGAGCCCACGGCCACTGCAACCGGCGCTATGCTTTTCGCAGCATGGCCGGTTGACAGGGGTTGCCGAGGTTTACCCAACTTTACGGAGCGTTCAAGCCCTCTTGCTCCCGGTGGACGACCATGAAGCGCATGAGCACCCCCCAACTCCTGATGATCGAAGACGACGCCCGCCTGGCGCAGATGGTGGGCGAATACCTGACGCAGTCGGGCTTCGCGTTCAACCATGCCGGTGACGGCGCCGCCGGGCTCGAGCAGCTGCAGCAGCACGCGCCCGACCTGGTGATCCTCGACCTGATGCTGCCGGACACCGACGGGCTCGAAGTCTGCCGCCGCATCCGCGCGCTACCCGGTCCGCTGTCGAAGGTGTCGGTGCTGATGCTGACGGCCAAGGGCGACCCGATGGACCGCATCATCGGCCTGGAGATCGGTGCCGACGACTACCTGCCCAAGCCCTTCGAGCCGCGCGAACTGCTGGCGCGCATCCGCGCCGTGCTGCGCCGCCGCTCCGAGAACGCCACCGAGGCCGAGGCCTCCACGGTGATGCGCTTCGGCACGCTGGAGATCGACCGCAACGCGCGCACCGTGTCGGTGGGCGGCGCGGTGGCCGACCTCACCTCCTACCAGTTCGACCTGCTGACGGCGATGGCCGAGCGCGCGGGCCGCGTGCTCACGCGCGACCAGATCATGGAAGCCGTGCGCGGCCGCGAACTCGAGGCCTTCGACCGCTCCATCGACGTGCACATGGGCCGCATCCGCGCCGCCATCGAGGTCGACGCGAAGAATCCGAAGCGCATCCTCACCGTGCGCGGCGTGGGCTACGTCTTCGCCAAGCAGCAAGACTAGGCTGACCGCCGATGCTGCGCAGTCTCTATTCACGCCACCTCTACGTCCGCATCTGGCTCGCGGTGGTGGGCGGGGTCGTCATCCTCACGCTGATGGCCAACTGGATCGTGCGCGAAGCCGCCGAGGCCGAGCGCGAGCGGCTGGCGCCGGTGCCGCGCAACGTGGTGGTGCTGGACGCACAGGACAAGCCGATCGGCGCGGGCACCGCGCTGCGCGTGCCGGGCCAGGGCCTGGAGTTCGACGTGACGCTCAGCGACGGCAAGGCCATCACGCTGCGCGTGGCGCCGCGCGAGCGGCCCACGGGCTCGACCGGCTTCGCGCCGTGGCGCACGCCCTTCGGGCTGGGCTGGATGATCGCGCTGGTGGGCGTGGCAGTGGCGCTGGGCGTCTACCCGATCGTGCGGCGCATCACGCAGCGGCTGGAATCGCTGCAGCGCGGCGTGCAGCGATGGGGCGAGGGCGATCTCTCCGTGCGCGTGACAGAAGAAGGGCAGGACGAAGTGGCTGATCTATCCAAACGATTCAACGCGTCGGCCGAGCGCATCGAGCAGCTGGTGCGCTCGCACAAGTCGCTGCTGGCCAACGCCTCGCACGAGCTGCGCTCGCCGCTCACCCGCATCCGCATGGGCCTGGAGCTGATGGGCGAGCGCCCGAGCCAGTCGGCTCGCGAGGAGATTTCGCGCAACATCGGCGAGCTCGACCAGCTCATCGACGAGATCCTCCTGGCCAGCCGGCTCGACGCCAGCGAGGCCGACATGGGCACCATCGAGCCGGTCGACCTGACCGGCCTGGCGGCCGAGGAATGCTCGCAGGTCAACGCCGAACTCGACCTGGCCGACGGCACCGACAACGCCACCCTCACCGTGCCGGGCGTGTCGCGCCTGCTGCGCCGCGCGATCCGCAACCTGCTCGAGAACGCGCGCCGCTACGGCGCCGGCGAAATCGCGGTGGAACTCGGCAGCGCCAACGGCTACGCCACCGTGCGCGTCAACGACCGCGGCCCGGGCGTGCCGCCCGCGCTGCGCGAACGCATCTTCGAGCCCTTCTACCGGCTGCCCGGCGCCAGCGAGCGCAACGGCGGCGTGGGGCTGGGGCTGGCGCTGGTGAAGTCGATCGCCGAGCGCCACGGCGGCACCGTGCGCTGCGAAGACCGCCCGGGCGGCGGCGCGAGCTTCGTGATCCGCCTGCCGGCGGCCGCGCGCAGCCACTGAGCTGCACGCACAGGACCACCCTCGCCCGCGCGGGGCCGTGGTCAGGTTGGCTCCCGGGGCGCCAACCTAAAATCCCGCCCCTATGCAGAGATCGCACATCGTTCGGCCCGCGGCCATGTTCTGGGGGCTGGTGGTGTTCATGCCGGTCGGCGTCACCTATCTATCGGCCATCCTGCTGCTGCTCACCATGCTGGTGGCCGGCGGCCTGGGCGAGCGCTATGCGCGGCTGCGCGCCAACCCGCTGTGGTGGCCGGTGATGGCCTACCTGGCCTGGACCTTCATCGTGCTGGCCATCGGGCAGCACTATCCCGAGACCGGCTCCAACCTGTTCCACGGCATCCGCATCGGCCTCACGATGCTGATGGCGATGGCGCTCACGCGCGAGGAGGCCATCTGGGCGCTGCGCGGCTTCCTGCTGGTCGCGGCGCTCAACATCGTGCTGATCGTCGTCTTCTACGCGGTCGGCGGCTTCAACATCTGGTCGCCGCTGCGCGCGGTGGTGATGGAAGTGGGCAACAAGTCGATCAGCAACGCACTGCTGTTCAGCGTGGTGGCCTCCACCGCCGCCGTGTGGGGCATCGCGCAGATCGCCGCGCACAGGCCGCTGCGCGCCGTCCCGGCCTTCGTGCTGATGCTCGGGCTGGGCCTGGTGGTGGCGCTGCCGCTGACCTCGCGCACCTCGGTGCTCGCGCTGCTGCTGGTGATTCCCGTGGTGTGCATCCACCAGTGGCGCAACCACCTGAAGATGCTGGTGGGCGCGCTGGTGCTGGGCACCGTGGTGCTCGGCGCGGGCCTCTACCAGTTGCCGCAGCTGCAGCACAAGGTCGAAGTCGGCGTGCAGGAAATCGAGGAGGCGCAGGCAGGCGCGGTCTTCAAGGGCAGCTGGGCCATCCGCTACTACATGTACCGCGACACCGGCCTCATGATCGCCGACCGCCCGTTCACCGGCTGGGGCATCGGCGGCTGGACCGACCAGTGGCACAAGCGCGGCCCGGCGCTGCTGGCCGACTCGAACATGCCGCACAACGACTTCCTGTGGGTCGGCGCCCAGGGCGGCCTGCCGGCTCTGCTGAGCCTGCTCATCATCATGGTCGCCGCCGTCTGGCAGGCATGGAAGCGGCCCGACATCGCCGGGCGCTATGCACTGGCCGCGACGCTGATCGCGCTGATCGCATCGAGCGTGAATTCGGCCATGCGAGACGCGCAGATCGGCCTGGCGCTGCTCTTCATCTCGATGGTCTACCTGCGGCTCGCGCAGGAGAAGGACGACCCGGATCCGTGGCGCGGGCTGCTGCCTTCGCGCCTCAAGGGCCTGGAGAGCCTGGGAAAAGACCCCGCCCGCCCGACAGCCTGAAGAGGCATCGGACGGCCGGGGCCGGACGGTTCAGTTGCCGGGCCGGTGGCTCAGTGCCGCGCCGACACCGCCTCGCCGGCCTTCAGCCGGTACACCGTGCCGCAATACGGGCACTTGGCCTCGCCGGTACGCGCCACGTCGAGGTAGACCTTCGGGTGGCTGTTCCAGAGCTTCATGTCGGCCTTGGGGCTGGGGCAGAACACGCCGCCCTGATGATTGAGCTCCTTGGCCAGGAGTTCGACGACTGCATTGGTGGACATGGGTTCTCTCAGACTTTCGTGAGCCAGTGGGCGTACTTGGGGTTCTTGCCGTTCACGATGTCGAAGAAGGCAGACTGGATTTTCTCGGTGATCGGGCCACGCGCGCCGCCGTCGCCGCGGTTGCCGATCTCGACGCGGTCGAGTTCGCGGATGGGCGTGACTTCGGCTGCGGTGCCGGTGAAGAAGGCCTCGTCGGCGACGTAGACCTCGTCGCGCGTGATGCGCTTTTGCACCAGCTCCAGGCCCAGGTCCTTGCACACGTGCAGGATGGTGTTGCGGGTGATGCCGTTGAGCGCGCCGGCCGACAGGTCGGGCGTGTAGACCACGCCGCCCTTGACCACGAAGATGTTCTCGCCCGCGCCTTCCGACACGAAGCCGCTCGCGTCGAGCAGCAGCGCCTCGTCGTAGCCGTCGTCCAGCGCTTCCATGTTGGCCAGGATCGAGTTGGTGTAGTTGCTCACCGTCTTGGCCTGCGTCATCGTGATGTTGACGTGGTGGCGGGTGTAGCTCGAAGTCTTCACGCGGATGCCGCGCTTCATGCCCTCTTCGCCCAGGTAGGCGCCCCAGGACCAGGCCGCGACCATGGCGTGGATCTTGTTGCCCTTGGGGCTCACGCCCAGCTTCTCGGAGCCGATCCAGATCAGCGGGCGCAGGTAGCAGCTCTCGAGCTTGTTCTCGCGCACCACCTGCTTCTGGGCCTCGTTGAGCTGTTCCTGCGTGAAAGGGATTTTCATGCGCAGGATCTTGGCGCTGTTGAACAGGCGCTCGGTGTGCTCGGCCAGGCGGAAGATCGCGGTGCTGCCATCGGCCGTCTTGTAGGCGCGCACGCCCTCGAAGGCGCCGCAGCCGTAGTGCAGCGTGTGGCTCAGCACGTGGATCTTGGCATCGCGCCAGTCCACGAGTTCGCCGTCCATCCAGATCTTGCCGTCACGGTCGTCCAGCGAGGGGGGGATCGAGCTCATTTCCTGATTCCTTTGGGATCGGTGTGGGGGTGCGACAGGAAGGGAAGTCGCAAAAGCTTGCGATTTTACGGCCGCGCCCGGAACGGGGTGCCCGACAATGGCCGGCTGTCCAAACCGTTGGAAAAAGGGTTTCCGTGTCCGTATTCAAGAACGTCATCGTCTATCGCATCGAACCCGCCTGGTCCCAGACATTGGCCGAGGCGGAAGAAGGCCTGGGCAGGCAGCGCTTCGAGCCCTGCGGCCCCTCGCAGGAAAAGTCCGCCGGCTGGATCGAGCCCCGCGGCGAAGCCAACGGCCCGCTGGTGGAGTCCATCGACGGCCAGTGGCTGGTCGAATACATGATCGAGAGCAAGCAGGTGCCCGGCTCGGTGGTTCGCCGCAAGGTCGACGAGCGCTGCGCCCACATCGAGGCCACCACTGGCCGCAAGCCCGGCAAGAAGGAAAAGAAGGAGCTCAAGGAAGACATCACCCTGGAGCTGCTGCCCATGGCCTTCACCCGCAGCGCGCGCGTGACGGTGTGGATCGACAAGGCCGAGAACCGCCTGGTGATCAACACCGGCAACGCCTCGCGCGCCGACGAAGTGGTCACCAGCCTCGTGAAGTCGCTCGACGGCTTCGCGGTGGCGCTCATCAACACCCAGATCGAGCCCGCCGCCGCCATGGCCAACTGGCTGCTCACGCAGGAGCCGCCGGCGGGCTTCACCATCGACCGCGAGTGCGAGCTCAAGGCCAGCGACGACTCCAAGGCCGTGGTGCGCTACGCCAAGCACCCGCTGGACATCGACGAGGTGAAGCAGCACATCACCGACGGCAAGCGTCCCACCCGCCTCGCGCTGACCTGGGACGACCGCGTCTCCTTCGAGCTCACGCACGGCCTGCTGATCCGCAAGATCGCCTTCCTCGAAGGCACGGGCGACGGCGCGGCAGGCGGCAAGAAGGAAGACAACTTCGACGCCGACGTGGCCATCGCCACGGGCGAACTGGGACAGTTGGTGCCGGCGCTGCTCGATGCGCTGGGTGGCGAAGCTGCCTTCTCGGCGGCAGCGCCGGACGAAGCCCCGAAGCCTGCCGCTGCAGCCGCGCCCACGACGACGGTGTCTGCCGACGCACCCGAGGAAGAAGACGCGCCGTTCTGAGGCCGTGGTGGCTCAGGCGACCAAGTAGGTCTGGGCCAACCTCACCCAGCAAGCGGCTCCCAATGGCAGCACTTCGTCGTTGAAGTCGTAGCCGGGGTTGTGCACCATGCAGCCGCCGAACTCGCCCTCCCCGTTGCCCAGCAGCAGGTAGCAGCCGGGCAGTTCGGAGAGCATCCAGGCGAAGTCCTCGCTGCCCGCGAAGCCCTTGGGCGCCTGCGTGATGACGTTCTCCTCGCCCACCAGCTCGGCGCACACGCGCGCCGCCAGCTGCGTCTCGGCCGCGGTGTTGACCACCGGCGGCACCAGCGCCCGGTAGTCGATCTCGGCCTCCACGCCGTGCGCCTGCGCGGTGAGGCTCACGATCTCGCGGATGCGCTGCTCGACCAGCGCGCGAGTCTCGGGCCGTGCCGCGCGCACGTTCAGGCCCAGCGACACCGACTGCGGAATCACGTTGTGCGTGGCGCCGCCGCGGATGAAGCCCACCGACACCACCGCCGTGTCGTCCGGCGCCACGTTGCGCGCCACCACCGTCTGCAGGGCCGTCACCACCGCCGCCGCCGCCGCGACCGGGTCGCGCGCGCGATGCGGCATGGCGCCGTGCCCGCCCACGCCCTTGATGGTCACGTCGGCCACGTCGGAGGACAGCGTGAGCGGCCCCTCGACCGCCAGCATGGTGCCCACCGGCACGCCTGGCGCGTTGTGCAGCGCGTACACCGCATCGCAGGGGAAGCGCTCGAACAGGCCGTCCTCGATCATCGCGCGCGCGCCGCAGAGGTTCTCCTCGTCGGGCTGGAAGATCAGGTTCAGCGTGCCGTCGAAGTCGCGCGCCTTCGCCAGTGCCTTGGCCGCCGCCAGCAGGATGGCCGTGTGGCCGTCGTGCCCGCAGGCGTGCATGCGCCCCGCATTGCGGCTCGCGTACGGCAGGCCGGTGGCCTCGGTGATGGGCAGCGCGTCCATGTCGGCGCGAATGCCCAGGCGGCGCGTGCCGCTGCCTAGCCTGAGCTGCGCCACGATGCCGGTTCGGCCGATGCCGGTGTGCACCTCGTAGCCCCAGCTGCGCAGCAGGTTCGCGACGAGTTCGCTGGTGGCGTTGACCTCGAAGCCGAGCTCGGGGTTGGCGTGGATCTGCCTGCGGATGTCGACGAAGGCCTGGGTGTCGACGTCGGCCTGCGGCAGCAGGCGCGACAGGAGCTTCGTGGTCTGGGGGCTGAGTTGGCGGGTCATTCGGGGAGCTTCTTCCTTGTTCCTTGTTGCTGTCGTCGTCGACGGGGTTCAGGCCGCCTTGCGCTCGCGCAGGCTCAGCAGCGCGCCGAGGCTCAGCACGCCGCAGACCATCATGTAGAAAGCGGGCGACATCGGATTGCCGGTCTTCGCGAGCAGCCATGTCACGATGAACTGCGACGAGCCGCCGAACACCGTCACGCCCACGCTGTAGATCACCGAGATGCCGCTGGCGCGCACGCCGGCCGGCAGCATCTCCAGCAACATCAGGAACATGGGCGTGGTGCCGATGTTCACGCTCGCGGTGAGCAGCGCCGACAGGCACAGCACCAGCGGCACGCTCGGGTACTGGCCGATGAGCCAGAACACCGGATACACCGCGATCACGCTGAAGAGCAGCGAGCCGATCACCAGCGGCTTGCGGTCGGGCAGCCTGTCGGCCAGCCGCCCCGCCACCAGCGACACCACGAACAGCGTGATGCCCGTGACGCAGCCCGACAGCAGCGACAGCGACGGCGGCATGTGCAGCACGCGGATCATGTAGGTGGGCATGAAGAACACCACGAGGTACATCGTGGCCGTGCCGGCGGTGGTGGCCAGGATGCCCTTGAGCACCAGCCCGCCGTGCTCGCGCAGCAGCCGGCCGATGGGGCTGGACTCGTGGCTCTCGGCGACGTGGGTTTCTTCCAGGTGCGCGCGGATGTAGAGCCCCACCGGCGCGATCAGCAGCCCGAGCAGGAACGGCAGGCGCCAGCCCCAGCTCTCCAGCGAGGCCTGCGGCAGCGCGGCATACAGCGCGGCGCCGGTGAGCGCACCCAGCAGCGCCGAAACGCCCTGGCTCGCGAGCTGCCAGCTCACGCGGAAGCCCCGGCCCTTCACGCCGCCCGCCTCCATCAGCATCGACGTGGCGGCACCCACCTCGCCGCCGAGCGAGAAGCCCTGCAGCAGCCGGCCCAGCACGATCATCAGCGAGCCGAAGACGCCGGCCGACGCATAGGTGGGCGCGAAGGCAATGCACAGCGTGCCGAGCACCATGAGGCCGATGGTCAGCGTCATCGCCGCCTTGCGGCCCTTGCGGTCGGCGTAGTTGCCGATGATCACGCCGCCCAGCGGGCGCATCACGAAGCCGATGCCGAAGGTGGCCACCGCCAGCAGCAGCGAGCCGTAGGGGCTGTCGGAGGGAAAGAAGAGCTTGCCGATCAGCAGCGCGAAGAAGCTGTAGACGGTGAAGTCGTACATCTCCAGCGCATTGCCCAGCGAACAGGCGGCGATCAGGCGGAACTGGCTCTGCTTCCTTCCCTTGCCGTGCTGCACCACGGCAGTTGGTGAAGAGGCCCCGATCGGGCTTGCGGGCAATGCGGCTTCGCTCATCTAATGTCACTCCACGTACAGGTTGCGAGAGGGCGTGCATCGACTGCGGGCCCGTTCGCGGCGGAGTATTCAGGCAAAGCGCTGCGGCGAAGAATCACAAATTTTCATGCTGATAACCAAACGGCATCCCCGTCATAAACAGTCGCCGGAGGCCATCGGGACAACCCCCAAGAGGCCTCTTTCCGGGAGCGGCGCACCACGATGAAGCTGCAACAGTTGCGCGTACTGCTCGCCGTGGCGCAGCACGGCAGCATCCACGAGGCCTCGCGCAGCCTGCACACCACGCAGCCCGCGCTGTCGAAGACCATCTCGGAACTGGAGCGCGAGCTCGGCGTGACGCTGATGTCGCGCTCCACGCGCGGCGTAAGCCTCACGGCCTACGGCACGGCGCTGGTCAAGCGCGCGAGCGTGGTCGAGCAGGAGTTGCGGCACGCGCTGGAGGACATCGAGGCGATACGCGGGCACGACGAGGCGCAGCTCAACATCGGCTTCACCGCCGTGGCCTCGAGCGGGCCGCTGCCCGATGCGATGGCGTCGTTTCGCAGGCGCTTTCCCAACGTGGCGCTGCGCGGCTTCGAGCTGCGGCCGCAGCAGATCTTCGAAGGCCTGCGCGAGGGGCGGCTCGACCTGGGGCTGGTCTCCACCTGCAACGGGCCGGGCACCAACGCCTTCCAGTGGGAGCCGCTCTTCTCGGTGGCCATGCACCTGTCGGTGCGCGCCGGCCATCCGCTGCGGCGCGTGCGCAAGCTGCAGCCGCTGGTGGACGCCGACTGGCTGGTGCTCGATCCCATCGACGACGCGGGCAGCCCGCTGGTGAGCACGATGAACATGCACGGACTGGAGATGCCCAGGCGCATGGTGCAGAGCGCCTCGAACCTGCTGGGCCTGCAGCTGGCCACGCAGACCGACCTGATCAGCATGTGGTCGGACTTCGTGTTCCACGGGGCGGGGCCGCTGCGGCTGCAGCCCCATCTGCTGGAGAAATTGCCGATCACCGACGAGCTGCCGGACTTCGACGTGTTCCTGGTCTACCGCTCGGCCGACCTGATGACGCACGCATGCGCCGAATTCGCGAAGGAGGCGCGCCACCAGGCGAAGGCCAATCCGCCGTGGCGGCAGCCCCGGCGCAAGGGAAGCACGGCCTAGGCGGCCGTGTTGTTGCCCTCGTCGTCAGCCGGCGTTTCGGGGCGGGTGAGGGTCCAGCTCTGCAGCTTGCCGCCGTTGAACACGGCATCGACATACGAGCTGCCGCCGTCGGTCCAGCGGTAGTGCTCGGGCTGTTCGTCCTTGGGGGAGCGCAGTTCACCGAGGGCGCGGGTCATCGCGATCACGTGCATCAGCGTCACGCCCGGCTTGAGCTTGGCGTTGAGCATCACCGCGCTGGCCACGTAGCCCACCGGCCGCTCGGCCGCGCGCTTGAGCACCTGCATGGCGCGGTTGAAGTGGAGCAGCAGGAACATCACGATTGCGCCGCCGGCCAGGGCGACACCGCCCCATCCGGCCGCGCGCCAGGCCAGCGCCATGACGACGATGGCGCCAAGAGGCAGCAGAAAGTTCTTGAAATTCATGGCGCGCATTGTCGCCGCCCGTGCACGCTCTCCGAAGTAGCCACCCCGACTACCGCGAGGGGCGAAAAACGGTACTCGGCTTCAAAAGCGATCCGTACCGGCGCATCGGCAGGCACATTTCGCCGCACGGGCATCTGCCCGGGCCACCGAAAAGCGTATGACCATTCCGCGCTCCGTCACATTCGTTCGTCTCACCCTCGCCGCCACGCTCACGGCCGCCGCGCTCAGCGGTTGCTACGTCGTGCCGCTCGGGCAACCCGCTCCCTCGGCGCCGCCTTCGCAGGCTTACGCCGTCGCGCCGGGCCCGGTCGCACAGACCTTCAACGCGCGGCTGTACCCGTCGAATGCCGAGGCCTCGCGCTACGGCGTCGTCGCCGGCACGGTGACCAACGACATGAACGGCCGCGGCCACTTCAACGCACAGATCGGCGGCGAACAGTTTCAGGGAGAGGCAACCCGGGTCGCCGGCTCGCGTGCCAACGGTGTGGCGAATGCCACCGGCAGCCGCGGCGGCAACCTGAGTTGCCAGTATTCGATGAACTCGGCCACGCTGGGCAGCGGCCAATGCGTGCTCAACAGCGGACCGGCGTTCACGATGCACATCGGGGGATAGGGAGGGTAGGCCCGGCGCGCCACCGCGCGCGCCGGGTCATTTTTTCCCCAACTTCAGTCGAGGCGGCGGACCACCTCCATCGCCTCCTCGATGCGGTCCACCGCGTGGATCGTCAGCCCTTCGATTTCCTTCGCGCCCTTTTTGGGCGCGTTCGCCTTGGGCACCACCGCCACGCTGAAGCCCAGCTTGGCGGCCTCGCGCAGGCGCTCCTGCCCGCGCGGCGCGGGACGCACCTCGCCGGCCAGGCCCACTTCGCCGAAAGCGATGAAGCCCTTGGGCAACGGCTTGCCGCGCAGGCTGGAGGTGATGGCCAGCATCACGGCCAGGTCGGCCGCAGGCTCGCTGATGCGAACGCCGCCCACCGCGTTCACGAACACATCCTGGTCCATGCAGGCCACGCCGGCATGGCGGTGCAGCACCGCCAGCAGCATCGCGAGGCGGTCGCGGTCCAGGCCCACCGAGAGGCGGCGCGGGCTCGGGCCGCCGTTGTCGACCAGCGCCTGGATTTCCACCAGCATCGGCCGCGTGCCTTCCAGCGTGACGAGCACCACGCTGCCGGGCACGGGCTCGGCATGCTGGCTCAGGAAGATCGCGCTCGGGTTGGTCACGCCCTTCAGGCCGCGCTCGGTCATGGCGAACACGCCGATCTCGTTGACCGCGCCGAAGCGGTTCTTGATGGCGCGCACGAGGCGGAAGCTCGAATGCGTGTCGCCCTCGAAGTACAGCACCGTGTCGACCATGTGCTCCAGCACGCGAGGGCCGGCGAGCGCGCCCTCCTTCGTGACGTGGCCCACCAGCACCACCGCCGTGCCGCTGGTCTTGGCGAAGCGCGTGAGGTGCGCCGCGCATTCGCGCACCTGCGCCACCGAGCCCGGGGCCGAGGTGAGCTGGTCGGAATACACGGTCTGGATCGAGTCGATCACCGCGATGGCCGGGCGCGTGGCGTCCAGCGTGGCGATGATCTTCTCGAGCTGAATCTCGGCCAGCACCTGCACCTGCGAGTGGTCGAGGCCCAGCCGCCTGGAGCGCAGCGCCACCTGCGAGCCGCTTTCCTCGCCGGTGACGTAGAGCGCGTTCTGCCCGGCATGCTGCAGCGCGTCGACCGCCTGCAGCAGCAGCGTCGACTTGCCGATGCCCGGGTCGCCGCCGATGAGCGTGACGCCGCCGGAGACGATGCCGCCGCCCAGCACGCGGTCGAGCTCGTCGATGCCGGTGGGCGTGCGCGCGACGTCGGTCGCCTCGATCTCGGAGAGCGTCGCAAGCTCCGATGCCCCCGCGAGCGACGCGAACTGGGTGCCGAAGCGGTTGTTGGCGGGCCCGCTGCCCGCGCCCGCGACCTGCTCGACGAGCGTGTTCCATGCGCCGCAGCTGGGGCATTTGCCCAGCCACTTCGGGCTGGTGCCGCCGCATTCGCTGCAGACGAAAAGTGTTTTGTCCTTGGCCATCCTTCGAGTTTAGGTGGCCGGGCGCGACACCTCGTCAGTCGTTGGCCTGGAAGTTCACCGCCTTCATGATCGCCGCCCATCGCGCGGTGTCCTCGCGCATGGTCTTCAGCAGCGCCTCGGGGCCGTCGCCGACCGGGTACATGCCGTTCTGCAGCAGCTGCTGGCGCACCTCGCGCGAGTTCACCGCGCGCGTGAACTCGGCGCGCAGCTGGTCGACCACCGGCTTCGGCGTCTTCTGCGGCGCGTAGTAGGCGAACCAGGCGGTCGCCACCACATCCTTCAGGCCGCTCTCGACGAAGGTGGGCAGGCTGGGCATCAGCGGCGAGCGCTTCTCGCCGCTGGTGGCGATCACCTTCACGCGGCCGCTCGGCAGCAGCTGCAGCGCGCCGCCGACGGTGTCGAAGTAGGCGGGGACGATGCCGCCCATCACGTCCTGGCGCGCCGGTGTGGAGCCGCGGTAGGGCACGTGCACCATCGACAGCCCCGCCGATCGATTGAGCATCTCGCCGAGAAAGTGCGAGGGCGTGCCCGCGCCGTACGACGCGAAGCTCACGCCGCCCGGCTGCTTCCTGGCCCAGGCGATGAATTCGGCGACCGTGTTGGCCGGCACGTCCTTGTGCACCACCAGCGCAAGCTCGAAGCGGGCCGCGTTGATGAGGGGCTGGAAGTCCTTGATCGGGTCGTAGCTCAGGTTTTTGTAGGCGCTGGGGAACATGGTCATCATGCTCGCGGTGCCCAGCAGCAGCGTGTGGCCGTCGGGCGCGGCGGTCTTCACCACGTCGACCGCGATGCGCCCGGCGGCGCCGGAGCGGTTGTCGACGATGAGCGGGCCGAGCGACTCGCGCACTTCCTGCGCGATGGCGCGCGTGAGCACGTCCTGCGTGCCGCCGGCGGGCACGCCGATCAGCACGCGGATGGGCGTGCCGCGCGCGATCGCCTGCTGTGAAGTCTGCTGCTGGGCCTGCACCGTGGCGGCGAGCGGCGCAAGGGCCATGCCGCCGAGCGTGGCCAGTACGCGGCGGCGGCTCGATGGGTGCAGGGGCCGGGAATCTGTAGTCATCTGTCTTTTGTCTCCGTTCTTTCCCGCCTGCGCAGCGCACGGCAGGTCGCAGCCACTGTAGAGCGCCGACAATTGGTTCATCTAATCAATCATCGCCCGGGCAAACCCCTATGCCTCTGCACGCGCCGCCGCGCACGCTCGACGACCTGCTGCTCTACCGCACCAGCCGGCTGCTGTCGGTCGCGGGCAGCATGGTGATCAGGCTGTGCGAGGGGCGCTTCGGCATCACGCGGCGCGAATGGCGGCTCATCGCCACGCTCGCGGGGCATGGCGCACTGGGCTCGTCGCAGCTGGCGGAGCATGCGCAGCTCGACCGGGCGCGCACGTCGCGCGCGGTGAGTTCGCTGGTCGACAAGGGGCTGGTCTCGCGGGAGCAGCCCGCGGGCGACCGTCGCCATGTGCTCCTGCGCCTGACCGCAAGGGGCACGAAGCTGCATGCGGAGTTGTATCCGCTGGTCTGCGCGATCAACACCGAGCTGCTCGGCGCGCTGGACACCGCCGAGGCCGCGCTGCTCGACGACATGCTGCAGCGCCTGCACGCGCGCGGCGAGGCGATGGTGGCCGCGGCCGACCTGCCCAAGGCCGACCGGCGCCGCCGCGAAGCACCCGCCGCGCGCTGAAGCCCGCCGCACGGCTCATCCGTGCATACCCTAGGTTTGCGAATCGATCGAGCAATCGGCTAGGAAAGCCGCGACGATTCATTTAACATGTTAAGTAATTTCGGAAGAGACAAGCCTTGAGCACCACATTCACTCATCGCAACTTGCCGCGCCTTCTGCTGCAGGCACGCGAAGCCGTGATGGCCCACACCCGGCCCAGCCTGCGCGAGCACGCGCTGTCCGACCAGCAATGGCGCGTGCTGCGCGTGCTGGGCGAGCACGGCGCGGTCGACACCGGCCGCGTGGCGCGCGAGGCCTTCATCCTCGGGCCCAGCCTCACCGGCGTGCTCGCGCGCATGGAGCGTGACAACCTCATCACCCGTTCGCGCGATCCGGCCGACCAGCGCCGCACCGTGGTCGAGGCCACGCCGCACGGCATGAAGCTGGTGAAGCGGCTGGGCAGCAGCATCGAGGCCCACTACGACTGGATGGAAAAGTCCCTCGGCAAGGCCAAGCTCGCGCAGCTCTACGGGCTGCTCGACGAACTCATCGCACTGGAGCAACCTTCGCCATGAGCAGCACTCCCCATTTCCTGCCCACGGGCACGGTCTACGGCACCCTGCTGAACTTCCGCGCCGAAGCCGAAGCACTCGCACCGCAGATGACGCAGCCGCCCTACAAGGCACCGCCCAAGGCGCCTGTTCTCTACGTGAAGACGGCCAACACCTGGAGCCCGCATGGCAGCGCCATCACGGTGCCCGCAGATGTGCCCGAAGTGGAGGTCGGCGCGAGCATCGGCATGGTGATCGGCGCCGAGGGCGACATCGAAGGCTTCGTGCTGATGAACGACCTGTCGATCCCGCACGCCAGCTTCTTCCGCCCGCCGGTCAAGTTCAAGTGCGTCGACGGCTTCCTCGGCATCGGCCCCGTGCTGCGCGACGCGCAGGAGGTGGCCGACCCCGCGAACTTCCGCGCCGAGGTGCGCATCAACGGCGAGCTCAGGCAGTCGCTCGACTTCTCGCAGCTCGTGCGCCCGGCGCAGCAGCTGCTCGCCGACATCGGCGAATTCATGACGCTCGCGCACGGCGACGTGCTGATGCTCGGCTGCGGCGCCGGCCGGCCGCTGGCACGCGCGGGCGACCGCATCGACATCTCCGCGCCGGGCTTCGAAACCCTGAGCAACACGCTGGCGAAGGAAGCCACGGCATGAAGCACGCACGCGTCATCTTCGAAGGCCGCGAGCACACCGGCTCGAGCCACGAGTTCAACGGCCAGCCCGATGCGGCCGTGCGCCTGGACGACGGCCGCGTCGTGCCACAGGAGCAGCTGGTGTGGCTGCCGCCGCTCGCGCCGGTCGCGCGGCCGCGCACCATCCTCGCGCTGGGCCTGAACTACGCCGACCACGCCAAGGAACTCGAGTTCAAGGCGCCCGAGGAGCCGCTGGTGTTCGTCAAGGGCCAGAGCGCGCTCATCGGCCACCGCCAGCACACGCAGCGCCCGGCTGGCGTGCAGTTCATGCACTACGAATGCGAACTCGCCATCGTGGTCGGCAAGACCGCAAGGAACGTGAAGCGCGACGACGCCCACGACTTCATCGGCGGCTACACGGTGGCCAACGACTACGCCATCCGCGACTACCTCGAGAACTGGTACCGCCCCAACCTGCGCGTGAAGAACCGCGACACCTGCACGCCGCTGGGCCCGTGGTTCGTGGACGCCGTGGACATCGCCGACCCGATGGCGCTCGCGCTGCGCACCACGGTGAACGGCACCGTCACGCAGGAAGGCAACACGCGCGACATGATCTTCGACGCGCCCTTCCTCATCGAGTACTTCAGCCGCTTCATGACGCTCTCGCCGGGCGACCTGATCCTCACCGGCACGCCCGACGGCGTGGTCGACTGCAAGCCGGGCGACGAGGTCGTCACCGAGATCGAAGGCGTCGGCGCGCTGGTCAACACCATCGCGGCGGCCTGACCCTGGACCCTGCACGCGTCGCGGGCCCGCCGTCGCGACGCATTTTTCATTGCCACATCCATAACCAGATCAGCGGAGACAACACGACATGATCACCGGCAGAAAGCTCCTACAGTTCACCGCCGCCGCGCTCGCGCTGGCCGTCTCGGCCACTGCCGTCGCGCAGACCGCCTACCCCTCCAAGCCCGTGCGCTGGGTGGTCGGCTACCCGGCCGGCGGCGGCACCGACTTCCTCGCGCGCACCGTGGGCGCGCAGGTCTCGCAGCAGCTGAGCCAGCCGGTGCTGGTGGACAACCGCCCCGGCGCGGGCGCGATCATCGCGTCGGAGAACGTGGCGCGCTCGCCGGGCGACGGCTACACCGTGTTCTCGGCCGACAACGGCGTGCTGGTCTACAACCCCGCGCTCTACAAGAAGCTGCCCTACGACGCCGAGAAAGACTTCGCCCTCGTCGGCATGATGGGCCGCTCGCCGCTCATCATCACCGCCGCGCCCAATGCAGGCATCGCCGATGCAAAGGCGCTGCTGGCCGCGCTGAAGGCGTCGCCGGGCAAATACAGCATTGCCACGCCCGGCACCGGCAGCCCGCACCACCTGGCGCTGGAGCTGTTCCAGCGCGAGGCCGGCGTCTCGATGCTGCATGTGCCCTACAAGGGCGGCGCGCCCGCGCTGCAAGACCTCATGGGCGGACAGGTCGCGCTGATGATGCTCGACCTGCCCAGCGGCGTGAGCGCCGTCAAGGCCGGCAAGGTGATTCCGCTGCTGGCCATGTCGGGCGAGCGCGTGCCGCAGCTGCCCAACATTCCCACCGCCAAGGAACTGGGCTTCGCCAGCGTCGAGGCCTACACATGGCAGGGCCTCGTGGCACCCGCCGCCACGCCGAAGGAAGTGCAGGCGAAGCTGGGCGCCGAGCTGCAGAAGGCCATGGCCGATGCCGGCGTGAAGCAGAAGCTCTACGACGCCGGCTGGGAAGCACGCCCCGCCGACGCCACCGAAATGACGCGCTACACCGATTCGGAGCGCAAGAAATGGCATGCGCTCATCAAGGCGCGCGACATCAAACTGGACTGAGTGAACCGGACCTTTCTGGACTTTTTTTCCATGCAACAGATCGACCATCTCATCGGCGGCAAGTCCGTCAAGGGCTCGGACTACTTCGAGACCGTCAACCCCGCCACGCAGGAAGTGCTGGCCGAAGTCGCCTCGGGCGGCGAGGCCGAAGTCAACGCCGCCGTGGCCGCCGCGAAGGAAGCCTTTCCCAAGTGGGCCGGCATGCCCGCACCCGAGCGCGCGAAGCTGATCCGCAAGCTCGGCGACCTGATCGCCAAGCACGTGCCCGAGATCGCGCAGACCGAAACCAACGACTGCGGCCAGGTGATCGCGCAGACCGGCAAGCAGCTCATTCCACGCGCGGCCGACAACTTCTACTACTTCGCCGAGATGTGCACGCGCGTGGACGGCCACACCTACCCGACGCCCACGCACCTGAACTACACGCTGTTCCATCCGGTGGGCGTGTGCGCGCTCATCAGCCCGTGGAATGTGCCCTTCATGACGGCCACCTGGAAGGTCGCGCCCTGCCTGGCCTTCGGCAACACCGCGGTGCTGAAGATGAGCGAGCTCTCGCCGCTGACGGCCGCCCGCCTGGGCGAGCTGGCGCTGGAAGCCGACATTCCGCCGGGCGTGCTGAACCTGGTGCACGGCTACGGCAAGGAAGCCGGCGAGCCGCTGGTGGCGCACCCCGACGTGCGCGCCATTTCCTTCACCGGCTCCACCGCCACCGGCAACCGCATCGTGAAGAGCGCGGGCCTGAAGAAGTTCAGCATGGAGCTCGGCGGCAAGAGCCCCTTCGTGATCTTCGAGGACGCCGACCTCGACCGCGCGCTCGACGCGGCCGTGTTCATGATCTTCAGCAACAACGGCGAGCGCTGCACCGCCGGCTCGCGCATCCTGGTGCAGCAGTCGATCTACGCCGACTTCGCCGCGAAGTTCGCCGAGCGCGCAAAACGCATCACCGTGGGCGACCCGCTGGACGAGAAGACCATCGTCGGCCCGATGATCTCGCAAGCCCACCTGGCCAAGGTGCGCAGCTACATCGAGCTGGGCCCGAAGGAAGGCGCGACGCTGCTGTGCGGCGGGCTCGAAGCGCCCTCGAACCTGCCCGACCGGGTGAAGAAGGGCAACTACGTGGTGCCCACCGTGTTCGCCGAGGTGGACAACCGCATGAAGATCGCCCAGGACGAGATCTTCGGCCCGGTGGCCTGCCTCATTCCGTTCAGGGACGAGGCCCACGCCATCGAGCTGGCCAACGACATCCAGTACGGCCTGAGCAGCTACGTGTGGACCGAGAACATCGGCAAGGCACACCGCGTGGCCGCCGCCGTCGAGGCCGGCATGTGCTTCGTCAACAGCCAGAACGTGCGCGACCTGCGCCAGCCCTTCGGCGGCACCAAGGCCTCGGGCACCGGCCGCGAAGGCGGCACCTGGAGCTACGAGGTGTTCTGCGAGCCGAAGAACGTGGCGGTGTCGCTGGGCTCGCACCACATTCCGCACTGGGGCGTGGCGTGAGCACACGCCGCCGCATGCTGCTGCAAGGCGCGGCCGCATTCGCGACCCTGCCCTTGCTGGCGCGTGCACAGGGCACATGGCCCAACAAGCCGATCCGCGTGATCGTGCCCTTCACGCCAGGCGGCACCACCGACTTCGTCGCGCGCCTCGTCGGCACGGAGCTGTCGAAAACGCTGGGCCAGCCGCTGATCGTCGACAACAAGCCCGGCGCGGGCACGGTGATCGGCGTCGACGCCGCCGCCAAGGCCGCGCCCGACGGCTACACCTTCGTCTGCGTGGCCAACAGCTTCACGGCCAACCAGACGCTGATCCGCAAGCTTCCCTACGACACGCAGAAAGACCTGCGCCCGGTCGCGCTCATGGGCATGTCGGAGCACGTGCTCGCCACCCACCCCAACAGCGGCCTGAAGACGCTGGCCGACCTGCGCAACGCCGCCAAGGCCAAGCCCGGCACGCTGAGCTTCGCCTCCTTCGGCAACGGCACCTCGGCGCATCTCTCCGGCGAGATGCTCAAGCTGCAGATGGGCCTGGACATCGTGCACGTGCCCTACAAGGGCCAGGGCCCGGCGCTCACCGACCTGCTGGGCGGGCAGGTGACGATGATGTTCGGCAACTGGCCCGAGTTCCGCGGCCACATCCAGAGCGGCAAGCTGCTGGCGCTGGGCATGGCGACCGCGCAGCGCTCGCAGTACGCGCCCGCCATACCCACACTGGCCGAACAGGGCGTTCCCATCGAGTCCAATTCGTGGAACGGCCTGCTGGCGCCCGCCGGCACGCCCGACGCCATCGTTGCGCGCATGAACGCCGAGGTGAACCGCGCGCTCGCGGGCCCCGCGGTGACCGAGGCCTTCCAGAAGGGAGGCATCGCGTCACTGTCGGGCACGCCGGAGCGCTTCGCGGCCTTCATCCAGAGCGAGATCGCGAAGTACGGCGAGGTGATCCGCAAGGCCAACATCCAGATCGAGGGCTGAACCATGAGCCTCTATGCGATGCAGAAATTCCTCTTCGCGCTCAACCGCGAGCCCGAGGTGCAGCGCCGCTATGCCGAAGGCGGCGAGACGCGCGCTGCGCTGCTGGGGGCCTGCGACTTCACCGAAGAGGAACGCGAAGCCATCGACAGCGGCGACATCGGCAAGCTCTACGTGCTGGGATGCAACGGGCAGCTGCTGATGCACTTCGCGCCGCTGCTGGGCATTCCTTGGGCCGACTACCTCGAAGCCATGCGCGAAGGCGTGCGCAAGTACGGTCCCGTGCGCGCCGGCATCTACGCAATGACAACCGGAACCGACGAGAAAGTGGCTGGAATATGAAGACCCCCACGCTCCCCACTTTGTGTGGTTCGCTGCCCCCCGAGGGGGCGCTCGATGCCCTTCGGGCGGCCGGGCGGGCATCGAGATGAGTCTCGTATTCGCAGGCGTGTGCAGCCACGCCCCCGGCATCACCGGCCGCGCGCACCTGGCCGACCCTGCCGTGAAGGACGAGTTCCACGCGCAGTTCCATCGCTTCGGCGAGGCGATGCGCGCGACGAAGCCCGACGCAGTGATCGTGATCGCCGCCGAGCACTTCGCGAACTTCTTCATGAACAACATGCCGGCCTACGCGATCGGCATGGCCGACAGCTACGAGGGTCCGATCGAAGACCCGAAGTGGCTGGGCATCGAGAAGCACCGCGTTCCCGGCGACGCCGCGCTATCGCAGCGGCTGATCCGCGAGGTGATGCAGACGGTGGATGTGGCCTACGCGGAGGAGTGGAAGTTCGACCACGGCATCATGGTGCCGCTGAACTTCCTCACGCCGGAGTTCGACACCAAGGTCATCCCCGTGAACATCAACTGCCAGGGCCCACCGCTCACACCGCTGCACCGCGCCTGGGCCTTCGGCGAGGCATTGCGCCGCGCCTGCGACAAGGTGCCCGAGCGCATCGCGCTGGTGGGCACGGGCGGCATCTCGCACTGGCCGGCCACGCCCGATTCGGGCAAGGTCAACGCCGAGTGGGACGCCGAGTTCATGCGCCGCTGGTGCGCCAACGACCGCGACGCACTGCTCTCGCAGACCGACTACGGCGACGAGGCCACCTACCGCGAGGCAGGCCAGGGCGGCTTCGAGATCCGCACCTTCATCAGCGTGGCGGCCGCTGCACGCGGCAAGGGCGAGATCTTCCACATGAAGGCGATCCCGATCTTCGCGGTGACGTGCACGGCCGCGACGATGTCGGTCGAATGAAAAGGAGCGAGCGACGATGCCCCACCTGGTGATCCTCTACACGCCGAACATCGAGGCCGAGACCGACATGCAGGCGCTGTGCCGCTCGCTGGCCGACACCATGCTCGCGCAGCGCGATGAATCGGACAAACCGGTGTACCCCACCGGCGGCACGCGCGTGCTGGCCTACCCCGCCGCGCACTACGCGGTGGCCGACGGCAAGGCCGACTACGCCTTCGTGTACCTCAACCTGCGCATGGCCGCGGGGCGCTCCGAGGCCGTGAAGAAGAAGGCCGGCGACGACCTGCTGGCGGCCGTGCGTGCGCATTTCGCGCCGATCTTCGACAAGCGCCACATCGGCATCACGCTGCAGATCGACGAAAGCCCGGGGCAGGTGTACGACGGCAAGCACAGCAACCTTCACCCACTGTTCAACAAGACCTGAGACGACCACCGCCCATGCTGTCCCCAGCCACCATCGCCCAACTGGCCGCCGAACTGCACGAAAGCGAGAAGTCGCGCGTGCAGGTCGAGCACTTCTCCAAGCGCTTTCCCGAGATGACGATTGAAGACGGCTACGCCATCTCGCGCGAGTGGGTGAAGACCAAGATCGCCGAGGGCCGCACCGTCAAGGGCCACAAGATCGGCCTGACCTCGCGCGCGATGCAGCAGTCCAGCCAGATCGACGAGCCCGACTACGGCACGCTGCTGGACGACATGTTCTTCGAGCAGGGCGGCGACATCCCGTTCAAGCGTTTCATCGCGCCGCGCATCGAGGTGGAGCTGGCCTTCGTTCTGGGCAGGAAGCTGCAGGGCCCGAACGCGACCATGTTCGACGTGCTGGCCGCCACCGACTACGTGGTGCCCGCCATCGAGATCATCGATGCGCGCATCGAGCAGTTCGACCGCCACACCAAGGCGCCGCGCAAGGTGTTCGACACCATCTCCGACAACGCGGCCAACGCCGGCATCGTGATGGGCGGCCGGCCGGTGAAGCCCGACGCGGTGGACCTGCGCTGGGTGAGCGCGCTGCTCTTCAAGAATGGCGTGATCGAGGAATCGGGCGTGGCCGCCGCCGTGCTCAATCACCCCGCCAACGGCGTGGCCTGGCTCGCCAACAAGCTCGCGCCCTGGGACGAATGCCTGGAGGCTGGCGAAGTGGTACTGGGCGGCTCGTTCACGCGGCCGACGACGGCCGTGCCCGGCGACACTTTCCACGCCGACTACGGACCTCTCGGCTCCATCTCGTTTCGCCTTGCCTGAAAGAAAGACGCAATGCACACACCCATCAACACCTTCAAGCAGGCTCTTGCGGCCGGCAAGCCCCAGATCGGCCTGTGGGTCGGGCTGGCCGACGGCTACGCGGCCGAGATCCTGGCCGGCACCGGCTACGACTGGCTGCTGGTCGACGGCGAGCACGCGCCCAACGACGTGCGCTCGGTGCTCGCGCAGTTGCAGGGCATCTCCAGCGCATGGTCGGCGCAGGCCGAAGCCGACCGCTCGCACCCGATCGTGCGCATTCCGGTGGGCGACACCACGCTGATCAAGCAGTACCTGGACATCGGCGCGCAGACGCTGCTGGTGCCCATGGTCGACACCGCCGAGCAGGCCGCGCGGCTGGTGCAGGGCATGCGCTATCCGCCCGAGGGCATCCGCGGCATGGGCAGCGCGCTGGCGCGTGCCTCGCGCTGGCAGGCCTACCCCAACTACCTGCACGAGGCCAACGCGCAGACCTGCCTGCTGGTGCAGGCCGAGACGGTGGAAGCGATGAAGAACCTCGACGCCATCGCGGCCACGCCGGGCGTGGACGGCGTGTTCATCGGACCGGCCGACCTGTCTGCCTCGATGGGCTTCGTGGGCCAGCCCAACCACCCCGAAGTGCAGGCGGTGATCGCCGACGCCATCGCGCGCATCCTCAAGGCCGGCAAGGCGCCGGGCATCCTCTCGACCACCGAGGAGCAGGCACGCAAGTGGCTCGCGGCCGGCGCGCTGTTCGTGGCGGTGGGCGTGGACACCATCGTGCTGGCGGCGGCGGCGAAGCAGTTGCTGGCCAAGTACAAGGCCGCACCGGGCGCGGCCTCGCCCAACGGCTACTGATTTCCTTCACTCACAGGAGCACCCTTGATGCAACGCATGACTTTGGCGGCCGTGGCCGCGGCAACCACCCTGTTCCTCGCCGCCTGCGCACCGATGGGCGCCGGCAAGCAGGGCCCTACCGCCCAGCAGGAAGCCAACCGCCAGGCCGTGCTCGCCTTCTACGAGAAGGGCCTGAACCAGAAGGACGCCGACGCGGCCCTGCAATACGTAGGCAACCGCTACGTGCAGCACAACCCGACGGCGGCCGACGGCCCCGAGGGTTTCCGCAAGTTCATCGCCTTCCTGCGCGAGAAGTTCCCGAACTCGAAGAGCGAGATCAAACGCAGCTTCGTCGACGGCGACTACGTGATCCTGCACGTCAATGCGATCCGCGAGCCGGGCACACGCGGCAGCGCCATCGTCGACATCTTCAAGCTGGAGAACGGAAAGATCGTCGAGCACTGGGACGTGGTGCAGCCGGTGCCCGAGACCGCCGCGAACAAGAACGGCATGTTCTGACCGCACTCCTTCTTCCACGACCAGCCAGCCCCGACGCCAGCCGATGACCAAACCCGACGATCCGAACAGCAGCAGCAAGCGCTTCCGCTCCGCCACCATCCGCGAGGGCACGATCCGCGCGACCACGCGCAGCTTCCTGCATGCGCTGGGCCAGGACGACGAGGACATCGCGCGCCCGCACGTCGGCGTGTTCCACACGGGCGGCGAGATGAGCCCCTGCAACCTCAACCTGCGCGAGCAGGCGCAGCACGCCAAGACCGGCATCTACGCCGGCGGCGGCACGCCGCACGAATGCCCGGTGGTGTCGATCAGCGACGGGCTGACGATGGCGCATTCGGGCATGCGCTTCTCGCTGATCTCGCGCGAGCTCATCGCCGACAGCGTGGAAGCCTCCACGCGCGGCCACCAGTGGGACGGCATCTTCGCCATCGGCGCCTGCGACAAGAACCTGCCGGGACTGATGATGGGCATGGTCCGCTGCAACGTGCCCAGCGTGTTCGTGCACGGCGGCTCGGCGCTGCCGGGCCAGATGCCGGGGCCCGACGGGCAGGACCTGAACGTGGTCGACACCTACGAGACCATCGGCAAGGTGCTGGCCGGCACCGCCACGCACGACGAACTCGACGCCATGAGCCGCGCCTGCCTGCCCACGGCCGGCGCCTGTGCGGGGCAGTTCACGGCCAACACCATGGGCATGGTGTCGGAGGCGCTGGGCCTCGCACCGATCGGCTCCAGCATGGTGCCGGCCGTGTTCAGCGAGCGGGCGCCGCTGATGCGCCGCGCCGCGAAGACGCTGATGAAGGCGGTGCTTGGCGACGGCCCGCTGCCGCGCGACATCGTCACGCGCAAGGCGCTGGAAAACGCCTGCGCCGTGGTCTCGGCCACGGGCGGTTCGACCAACGCCGCGCTGCACCTGCCGGCCATCGCGCACGAGGCGGGCATCAGGTTCCACCTCGACGACGTGGCCGAAATCTTCGCCCGCACGCCGCTCATCGCCGACCTGCGCCCGGGCGGCAAGTACCTGGCGCGCGACGTGTTCTACATCGGCGGCGCGGGCGTCATCCTGCGCACGCTGCTGGAGCAGGGCTTCCTGCACGGCGACGCGCTCACCTTCACCGGCCGCACCATGGCCGAGGAACTGGCCGGCGCGCTGGCGCCCGACGGCCGCGTGGTGCGCGAGGCGGGCAACCCGATCACGCGCGACGGCGGGCTGGCGGTGCTCAAGGGCAACCTGTGCCCCGACGGCGCGCTGCTCAAGACGGCGGGTCTCAAGGGCCTGGTGTTCCGCGGTCCGGCGCGCGTCTTCAATTCGGAAGAAGAAGCCCAGACCGCCGTGCAGAACCGCCTGTACGAGGCGGGCGACGTGATCGTGATCCGCAACGAAGGCCCCAAGGGCAGCCCCGGCATGCGCGAGATGCTGGGCATCACCGCACTGCTCTACGGCCAGGGCATGGGCGACAAGGTGGCGCTGCTGACCGATGGGCGTTTCTCGGGCGCGACGCGCGGCCTGTGCATCGGCTATGCGGGGCCCGAGGCGGCGGACGGCGGACCGATCGCGGCGCTGCGCGACGGCGACGTGATCGCCATCGACGCGCGGGCCGAGGTCCGCTCGATTTCGGTCGAACTGAGCGCGGAGGAAATCAACGCCCGGCTGGCCGGACGTGAGGTAAACGCGGGGGTCGGCAGAGGCGGTGTACTGGAAAAATACGCGCTCACCGTGCGCCCTGCCCACCAGGGCGCCGTGACCCACTCGGGCGCGGTCACCTGGCTGCGCGACGCGTCTTGATCGACCCCTCCATAACCACCGTCCGGAGAGAGACACCATGAGCTTCACGCGCCGCCAGATCCTGCAGACCACCAGCGCATCCGCCTTGCTGGCCAGCATTGGCCAGAACGTCTTCGCGCAGGCGACGACGAACCTCGAGACCGCCACCATCGTCACCGGCTTCGCAGCCGGCGGCACCTCCGACACCACCTGCCGCCGCCTTGCGACGAAGCTCGGCGGCGACTACGCGAAGACCGTGGTGGTGGAGAACCGCACCGGCGCGGGCGGCCAGATCGCCGTGGGCTACGTGAAGGGCCGTCCGGCCGACGGCGGCACCATCCTGCAGACGCCGACCTCGATCCTCACGATCTACCCGCACATCTACAAGAAGCTGCCGTACGACCCGATGACCGACCTCACGCCGGTCAGCATCGCCTGCATCTTCGATTTCGGCTTTGCCGTCGGCCCGGCGGTGCCGGCCAGCGTGAAGACCGTGCCCGAGTTCCTGGCCTGGGCCAAGGCGAACCCGGCCGGCGCCAACTACGGCTCGCCGGCCGCGGGCTCCACGCCGCACTTCATCGGCGCGCTGCTGGGCAAGAAGGGCGGCGTCGAGCTCAAGCACGCTGCCTACCGCGGCACGCAGCCGGCCATGCTCGACCTGCTGGGCGGCAATATCTCGGCGGTGTCGGGGCCCATCGGCGACATCACGCAGCACCTGCCCACGGGCAAGGTGCGCATCCTGGGCGTGTCGGGTGCCAAGCGCAGCCGCTTCGCGCCCGACGTGCCCACCTTCGGCGAACAGGGCCTGAAGGACATGGCGCACAGCGAGTGGTTCGCCTTCTTCCTGCCGGCCAAGGCCTCGCCCGAACTAGTGGCGAAGCTGAACACCGCGATGAAGAACGCGCTCGCGCAGAAGGACGTGATCGACGGCCTCGGCACCTTCGGGCTGGAAGCGATGTCTTCCACGCCGGCCGAGCTGACGGAACTGCTGAAGAAGGACACCGCCAAGTGGGCGCCGATCGTCAAGGAAGTCGGCTTCACTGCTGAAGGTTGAAACACATGAAGGAACTGCCATGAACACACTCGCCACTCCGGCCGCTTCGGCGCTGGTCCATCCCTCGATCCATCCCGACGAGCGCGCCGCGCGCGAACAGCTCGCGGCCTGCTACCGCGTGTTCGCGATGCTGGGCTGGACGGAGATGATCTACAACCACATCACGGTGCGGCTGCCCGACAGCGTGACGGGCGGCGAGAAGCAGTTCCTCATCAATCCCTTCGGCCTGCACTACAGCGAGGTCACGGCCAGCAACCTGGTGAAGATCGACCTGCAGGGCAAGGTGCTCGACGGTTCGTCGTACCCGGTGAACCCGGCCGGTTTCACGGTGCATGCCGCGATTCACGACGGCCTGGAAGGCGCGCACTGCGTGATGCACACGCACACCACGGCCGGCGTGGCCGTGGCCTGCCTGCAGGGCGGCCTGCAGCAGACCAATTTCTATACGGCGCAGCTGCACGGCATGGTGGCGTACCACGACTTCGAGGGCATCACCATCCATGCCGACGAGGGCCCGCGCCTGCTGAAGAGCATCGGCGAGCGCAACGCGGTGATCCTGCGCAACCACGGCCTGCTGGCCTGGGGACAGACGCTGCCGCAGACCTTCGCGATTTTGTGGACGCTGCAGCGCGCCTGCGAGATCCAGATGGCGACCTTCTCCATGGGCCAGGCCATTCCGGTGAGCGAGGAGATCGCCCGGCGCTGCACGCGCGACGCGCTGCAGTTCAGCCCCGAGCATGGCGCGGGGCAGGACGTGTTCAACGCGCTGGTGCGGCAGGTGGACCGCATCGATCCCTCCTACCGCAACTGAAGCGAAGCGACCGAACCCATGAAGATCTGCATTTACGGCGCCGGCGCGATCGGCGGATGGATCGGCGTCGGCCTCGCGCAGGCGGGCGAGCGCCTGAATGTGGTGGCGCGCGGCGCCACGCTGGAAGCACTGCAGCGCGACGGGCTGTCGCTGATGCGAGGCAGCACGGGCGCAGAGGTGCGCACGCGCGTGCCGGTCAATGCGGTGGCCGACCCCGAGGCGCTCGGCGTGCAGGACCTGGTGGTCATCGCGGTGAAGGCGCCCGCGCTGGCCGGCGTGGCCGAGCGCATCGGGCCGCTGATCGGCGCCGACACCATCGTGCTGGTGGCGATGAACGGCGTGCCGTGGTGGTTCCTGGAAGGCGGCTTCGGCGGCGAGATCACCGGCCACCGGCTCGCCGCGGTGGACCCCGATGGCGCCATCGCGCGCGCGATTCCGTCGCGCAACGTGATCGGCTGCGTGGTGCACGCGAGCTGCTCGCTCGACGGGCCGGGCGTGGTGCGGCACCACTTCGGCAACGGGCTGATCATCGGCGAGCCCTCGGGCGAGGCCACGCCGCGCGTGCAGAAGCTGCTGGCGCTGCTCAAGAGCACCGGCATCGACACCACGCTGTCGCCGCAGATCCAGAAGGACGTGTGGTTCAAGCTGTGGGGCAACATGACGGTGAACCCGATCAGCGCGCTCACCGGCTGCACCACCGACCTGATCATGGGCGACGACTACGTGCGCGGCTTCATCTCGGCGGTGATGCTGGAGGCCAAGGAGATCGGCCGGCGCATCGGCATCGAGATCACGCAGAGCCCGGAAGACCGGCACGAGATCACGAAGAAGCTGGGTGCTTTCAAGACTTCCATGCTGCAGGACGTGGAAGCCGGGCGCTCGGTGGAACTGGACGCGCTGGTGACGGTGGTGCGCGAGCTGGGCGAGCTGACGGCGGTGGCCACGCCCTTCACCGATGCGCTGCTGGGCCTGGCGCGGCTGCGCACGCGCAAGCTCGGGCTGTACTGATCCGGCCGCCGCCGGTCCATCGGGCGCGCGGCCGCCAGTCAGGCCGCGCACAGGTTCGGCCCGCAGACTGAAGAGGACATCGGGGGTGGGGATTGCGGGGGGCCGCAAACCCTGTACCCCCGGTTTTCTTCTTGGGCTATCCTCTCGCCACTCAAAATGCACGTAGCGATTTATTACACACCACCAAGGCTGCCTGCATGTCCGAGAACAAGGGGAGACGGATGCGTTTGATCTTCATCGAGCTGCTGGTGGCGCTGGTGTTGCTGCCCATCAGCGGCCTGTTCTGGTGGTGGGCCTTCGGCATGGGCGGCCTCGCGGTGGCCGGCTTCGTGGTGGTTGCCGGCGGCGCTCTCTATCTGGTGGTGCGGGGCGTGCGCTCCGCCAAGAAGCAGCTCGGCCACCCGGGCGACGACCGCGAGCAATAAGCCAGCCGCGGGCCTGCAACGGGCCCGCCGTGCCCCACGGCACAGAAACATTCGCATTCAATTCGCCGGCGTTCGGCACAATATTCCCCCCGGATTCGCGCCTCAATCAGCTGTGGCTGGCCGCTGCTGAATTCTTTTTTCTGCTTTATTCCGGCTTCGCAGCAAATCGCGGGCTGTTTCAATGCTCGAAATATGCAACATATTCCGGGCGGTTGAATTGAATAAATAAAAAGGCACTACAAGCGAGTGCTTCGTGCCGCACAGATCACAAACCCGCACGGAATACCGGGCCAATTAGCCTGAAATCATTCCTTGGCTTTCTGGAACACCATTGCACGCGCTTGGTGCTTCCGGCCCCGGCGCGGGGCGTTCAAATCCCGGACTAATCAGAAAAACCTACCGCGAGGCCGCTTTGGCGCCACTCGCGACAGCGACGCCTTGCGGTCGCCGTCCGATGCCTCCAGAAGGCGGACTGACGCTCCCAGCCCACGGCTTGTCAGCCGGCTCCTACCAAGACACATTTTTTAACAAAATTAGATGCAATATCAAAAACCCTATGGAACCTGACTTTGTGGACCGGAAACCACAATCTCCCATCTGTTTGACGTAATTAATAAGTTGCATTTTTTGTTTCGCGGCAAAGCCTGCGAAATGGGCATTCCAACCCTGTTTTCCCAATGAAGAGTGCCCCTCCGGGCACGCGCCGGACCATACCCCTGTGGCGGACGTGGTCGAGGCACGAAAAGACACGACTATTTCGTCTACTCCACCAAAAAGTGGGCTCGCGAAGGCAGCGACAATTTCTTTTCCGCAGGCCTGCCGATAAAGCGCCGACTGCCTGGAATAAGCCTTTTGTCAATAAAAGGAATTAACCGGCGCAATCGGCCAGAAATCGGGCTCGGGGTTTGCATATGCAATCGCTGTTTTTGAAATTACCAAGTTCGCAATGGAGTTCCATTTGTCACGCTACCTGTACCTGACGGGTTGGAGTGCCGCCCTCGCCGGGGCGTTGGCGCTTCAGGGCTGCGCGCCGGGCTTCGGCTCGGTGGCGGCCTACGAGCCCGACCAGAGTCCGCCGCCTGCCCTGTCCGCCGACGGCATGCCGGCCGAGGGCGGGCTGGTGCCGATCTCGCCGAGCCTGATCCGGGCGATGGCCGACGCGCGGCCGACGGCGGTGCCGCCGGAAGTGAAGGCGCTGTTCGGCGAGGCGCCGGTCTACACGATCGGGCCCGGCGACGTGGTGGGTGTCGTCGTCTACGACCATCCGGAGTTGCTGCCCCACGCCGGAGCCGTGATCTCGCAGCAGGTGGACCCCACCGGCATCAGCGTGGCGCCAGGCTTCATCGTGGACGCCTCGGGGCAGATCAGCTTTCCGTACATCGGGCGCGTGAAGATGCAGGGCCTGACCGAGATCGAGGCCTCCGACCTGATCGCCAGGCAGATCGCCAGGTACATCAAGGACCCGCAGGTGACGGTGCGCATCCAGTCCTTCAGAAGCCGCCGTGCCTTCGTGGAAGGCGAGGTGAATTCGCCGGGGCTGCAGATCTTCACCGACGTGCCGATGACGCTGGCCGAAGCGCTCAACCGCGCGGGCGGCATCACGGCCGCGGGCGACCGCTCTTTCATCACGCTCACGCGCGGCGACAGGACCACGCTCATCGACCTGCCGAAGCTGCAGGACATCGGCGTGGGCGCCAGCCGCATCCCCCTGCGCAACGGCGACGTGGTGCAGGTGCGCAACCGCGACGAGAGCAAGGTGTTCGTGATGGGCGAAGTGCTCAAGCCCTCGGCGCTGACCATGCACAACGGCAAGCTCAGCCTCAACGAGGCGCTGGGCGAGGCCGGCAGCGCGAACCTGGGCACCGCGAACACGGGGCAGATCTACGTCGTGCGCAACAGCGGCGGCAGCAGCAATGACGCCGGTAGCGCCAAGAGCACGCCGGCCATCTTCCATCTCAACGCGAAGAACCCCGCCGCGTTCGCACTGGCCGACCGCTTTCCGCTGCAGCCGCGCGACGTGGTCTACATCGACTCCGTGCCGCTGGTCACCTGGAACCGGGTGGCCAGCCTGATCCTTCCGGCGACCCAGGCGCTCTACAACAGCGACCAGGTCTACATGAACCACCGATGAGATCCGTGCTGACAGTCTGCATCGGCAACATCTGCCGAAGCCCGATGGCGGAAGGCCTGCTCGCAGCGGGACTGCCGCAGCTGCGCGTGTTCTCCGCGGGCACCGGCGCGCTCATCGGCCGGCCGGCGGACGCCACCGCGCGCAAGCTCATGCAGGACCGCGGCGTCGACATCTCGGGCCACGTCGCGCAACAGGTGAACCAGCTGCTGTGCCGGCAGGCCGACCTGATCCTGGTGATGGACCGCGAGCAGCGCCGCTACCTCGAGTCGACCTATCCCTTCGTGCGCGGCAAGGTGTTCCGCATCGCCGAGTTCGAGGGGCAGGACGTGCCCGACCCCTACGGAAAAGACGAGGCTGCGTTCGAACACGCCCTGGCGCTGATCGATGCCGGCGCGCGCGCGTGGATCGACCGCATTCTGAAAATCACAAAACCCGAGCAGCAACCGACATGAACGCAACCCAGCAAGCCGCGCTGCCGCTGCAAGCCATGGAAGAGGATGGCGATGGCATCAACCTCGCCGAGTACCTGGACATCCTGATCGACAACCGCTGGCTCGTCGCGGTCATCGCGGCCGTGGCCGTGCTGCTGGGCGCGGCGTATGCCTTTCTCGGCAAGCCTGTCTACGAGGCCAACGTCGCGGTGCAGGTGGAAGACACCGGCAACTCCGCCGGCAGCTTCCTCGGCGACGCGGCCTCCTCGCTGCTGAGCGTGAAGACGCCGGCCGCGGGCGAGATCGAAATCCTGCGCTCGCGCGCCATCCTCGGCAAGGCGGTGGAGAACACCAGGCTCTACATCAGCGCGCGGCCGCGCTACGCGCCCTTCGTGGGCAGCTGGCTCGCGCGCCGCGCCACCGAGCTGTCGGACCCCGGCTTCATGGGCCTGTCGGGCTACGTGACGGGCACCGAGAAGATCCTCGTGCCCAGGTTCGACGTGCCAGCCGACTTCGAGGACAAGCAGTTCACGCTGACGCTGGGCACCGACGGCCAGTACGAGCTGAGCAACCCCGACATCGACACGCCGATGAAGGGCGCCATCGGCACGCTGATGGAAGCGAAGGTGCCCGGCGTTCCCAACGGCAGCCTGAGCCTGATGGTCAGCATGATCGACGCCAAGCCCGGCGCGCAGTTCGTGCTCGTGCGCTCTTCCACGCAGCTCACGCTGCTGGCGCTGCAGGACGCGCTCAAGGTCGTCGAGAAGGGCAAGCAGTCGGGCGTGCTCGACGTGAGCTGGAAGAGCCCCGACGCCGAGAAGCTGACGCAGCTGCTCAACGAGATCGGCCGGCTCTACGTGCGCCAGAACATGGAGCGCAAGGCGGCCGAGGCAGAGAAGACGCTGGGCTTCCTCGACGGCGCGCTGCCCCAGTTCAAGAAGCAGCTGGAGCAGTCGGAGGACATCTACAACCGCTACCGCAACCAGAACGGCACCGTCAGCCTCGACGACGAGGCGAAGAACGCGCTGACCCAGACGGTGGACCTGCAGTCCAAGCTGCTGGAGGCCGAGCAGAAGCGGCGCGAGCTCACGTCGCGCTTCACGAACGAGCATCCCAACGTGCAGACGCTCGATGCACAGGTCGCCGCGTGGAAGAGCGCGCTCGCCAGCGTCGACGCGCGCATCCGCAAGATGCCGGAGCTGCAGCAGAACACGGTGCGCATGCAGCGCGACATCAAGGTGAACACCGACCTCTACGTGTCGCTGCTCAACAGCTCGCTGCAGATGCGGCTGGCCAAGGAGGGCAAGGTGGGCAACGTGCGCCTGCTCGACGAGGCCATCGTTCCGGAAGAGCCGGTGTGGCCCAAGAAACCGCTGATCATCGTGCTGGCGGCGGTCCTCGGGCTGGCGGCCGGCTTCGGCGCCGCGATCGCGCGGAGTTCCTTCTTCGGCGGCATCCGCAATCCGGGCGAGATCGAGAGCCACACCGGCCTCAACGTCTACAGCAGCGTTCCACTGAGCGCCGCGCAGCGCACCATCGACAGGAACATCGAGAACAAGGCGGTCGGCAAGCACGTGCTCGCGCACCTGCAGCCCGAAGACCCGGCGGTGGAAAGCCTGCGCAGCCTGCGCACCGCGCTGCAGTTCGCGATGCTGGAGGCAACCAACAACCGCCTGCTCATCTCGGGTGCGACACCCGGCGTGGGCAAGACCTTCATCTCGGTCAACTTCGCGGCGATCACCGCGGCGACCGGAAAGCGCGTGCTGCTGATCGACGCCGACCTGCGCAAGGGCCGGGTCAGCCAGTTCTTCTCGATCCCGCGCGCCTGCGGGCTGTCGGAGCTGATCGCGGGCACGCTGGACTTCGACCGGGCCATCCGCACCGCCGTGCTGCCCAACCTGGACATCATCACCACGGGGGTGCTGCCGCCGAACCCGGCGGAGCTGCTCACCAGCGAGTCCTTCGTGCAGGTGCTGGAAAAGCTCTCGCCGCTGTACGACCTGGTGGTCATCGACACCGCCCCGGTGCTGGTGGCCGCCGACACCGCCTCGGTGGCGCCGCTCGCAAGCACCCTGCTGCTGGTGGCGCGCGCCGAGAAAACCCAGCTCGGCGAATTGAACGAAACCGTCAGAAGGCTCGCCCATGCGGGCAGAAGCGTAAATGGCGTAATTCTGAATGCTATTGATTTAACCCGCCGCCACGCCGGCAGCGGGGGCTACAAATACGGCGCTTACAAGCAGTTGCAATACACATACAATACCAACAGGGATTCAACTTAGACCGTCTGAATTGGAGTTAAATTCAAAATCATGCGGTGGGCTTTCAACTTCCCGCATCGATTTAAATACTCAGATAGTATTCAGAATGAAAAGGCACTACAAATGACATTTAATTCATTGGTATTGCCTTCATCAAGTCATTTGGCCGCGCAATAGTTTCTGCACCGCAGACACTAAAGAGGCATTTGTGCGGGTAGTGTCGGCCAAAAACACAAGGCCATAACCGAGGATCTGCGGGCATTTGCCCGCATGAGGAAAGGTGCGTCAAAAATGAAAGCATTTCGACGGGAAATCTTGTCGCGCTTCAAATCCGGATGGAAAACCCCGATGGGAAATCTCCACCCCGAAGAATCGCTCGTATCGCAAGGCTGGGATATTTCGGACGCAGGCGGCGATATGTCCCGCGGCGGCTCGCAATCCGGAATCAATCATTCGCCATTGCTGAAGGCCGCGAAAAGATCGGTGGACATAAGTGCCGCGCTTTTCTTCTTCATCGCCTTCGGCTGGCTTTTCGTGCTGCTTGGACTCTGCGTCTTCGCGAGTTCGGGCGCGCCAGTGCTTTACTACCAGCCGCGCTACGGAAAGAACGGACGCGTATTCCGCTTCTACAAGTTCCGCTCGATGATCGCCAATTCGGCCCAGGTGCTGGAAGAGCACCTGAAGAACAACCCCGAGGCACGCCGGCAGTGGGACGAATACCAGAAACTGGACCACGACCCCCGCATCACCCGTTTCGGCAAATTCATCCGCAAGACCAGCCTCGACGAATTGCCGCAATTCTGGAACGTGCTGATGGGCGACATGAGCCTGATCGGCCCCCGCCCCTGCATGCTGGAGCAGAAGGAGCTCTACGGCCATAGCTGGTCGCACTACTGCGCCGTGCGGCCCGGCATCACCGGCCTCTGGCAGGTCAGCGGGCGCAACCAGCTGACCTACAACGCACGCGTCGCGCTCGACGTGAGGTATGTCGAAACCCTTTCCGTCGGGAAGGACGTGGACATCTTCTTCAGAACCATCTGGGTGGTTGCCGCCGGTCACGGGTCGCGGTGAACCCCGCCGGTCCCGGGTGATCGGCTCCGGCCGCATTGGCCGGGGTACGCCTTTCACATAGTCCACGCCGCAGGGCCGGACAGACCTTTCTTCGCTTTGGAAATGATCGGATTGGAATCCACATCATGCGGATGAGCCACGCCATTCCAGCTCCGGCCGCGCCCGCACGGGCCCCCATGGCAACAACAGGAAGAAGAGGCACGCGCCGCTTCAACCAGTACTCCATTGCCGGAGTGCTGATCGTGTTCGTGTACGTGATCATCTATGCGTATTTCCGGGAAATGCTTCCCGAGAAATGGAGCGTGGACTCGGCGAAGATCCTCGAGATCCTGAATTACGGCGGCACGGACGAAATGGACAATTCGTTCGCCGTCACGGCCGCGCTTTTCAGCATCATCGGCTCGGACAATCTCGACGTATTCACCTGCATCAGCAGCGCGATCTTTCTTTTCTTCGCGACGCGCAATATCCGCCGGGCCGGCGATTTCTTCTCCAGGCTGCTGCTGATCGCGCCCTGCATCATGCTGAACATGTTCGCGCCGTCGAAGGAAACGGTGGTGCTCATCATGACCATGTGCATCACGGTGACGACGATCTATTTCCGCACATCGAAATTCCTCACCGTCGGAGCATTTCTCGGGCTTTACGCAATCTATGGCGTTTTCGTCCGGAATTATTATTTGCTGATCGTCGGCGCGTTCTTCGCCGTCCATTATCTCTGGCGGCGGCCGCTCAAATATCATTTCCTGGCCGCAATTCTGGCCGCTGGCGCAATCATGGCGGCGCCCTCGAATATCCTGCAGACGCTGCAATCGCCGCGCGACACGTCCAATGCCTATGCGGAGCAGATCGGCAGTGACAACCGCACGGCCTTCACCAATATCGCCTCACCCGCTACCGGCCCCGGTTTTCTGGTGAATTACGTGTACGCGGCAACGGTGCTGATCACGCCCGTGCTCTATTTCCAGACACCGAGCGACGCGTTCATGCAATTGATGATCGCGGCAATGCTGCTCATTCTCTACAAGGCGCGGCGATGGTCGAAGCGCGATCCGACGCAATTCGAGCCCCGTTTCTTCGGCAGCCTTTTCGTCGCGCACATCCTCGTTCAATTGATTTTCGAACCGGACCTCGGCAGTTTCACCCGGCATCTGACCTCCGTGATGCTTTATCTGATCGCCATCAAGGTTGCGGGAAATAAAAGGCTGATTCAAAAATGAAAAAAATCCTGATCTGCGCCGTGCCGTTCAGCGACAACCTGGGCGACGGCGTCATCGCGGCCTCGCTGGCCCATATCGCGACCATGAAGTACCCCGACGCGAAGGTCGAGTTCCTCGACATCGCGGGGCGCGTGGCCTTCGACGAGTCCAACCTGCGCGGCGGCGGCGCCTTCGGCGTCTTCCAGAAGCTGCCTTCGCTGCTGCGTTCGGCAATCGTTTTCGCCTACTGCCTGAAGAACTACCTGCTGAGCTGGCGCAGGCAATGGCAGGCGGCGGTGGCCGATGCCGACCTGGTCCTGATCGGCGGCGGCCAGCTCTTCTGCGACGTGGCGCTGAACTTCCCGTCGAAGCTCTTCTTCCTCGGCAGGCTGCTGCGCGGAAAGAGAGTGGCCGTGGTGTCGGTCGGCGTCACCGGCAAATGGTCTTACTGGGGGCAGTGGCTCGTCGGCAGGTTCCTCCAGAACGCCGCGCCGGTTTTCTACGCCACGCGCGACGTGGACTCGGCGAACAACCTGCACGCCTTCTTCCGCATTCCGCGCAGCCGCATCAACGTGGTGCCCGATCCGGCGCTGGTCTGCGCGAGCGCCTTCTCGGAAGAGCTTTCGCCCGAGAAGAAGTGGGACGTGGGCATCTGCGTCAGCAGCCTCGACGCGCTGGTGATGAACTCCGAATACGGAGGCAAGCGAGCCGGCGGTTCGGCCGAATTCTTCTCCGGCCTCGCGCAGGCATTGCGGGCCGAGGGCGCGCGGGTGCTGTACTTCACGAACGGCGCGGCGGAGGACAACCGGGTGCTCGCCGAGATCTCCGAGCGCACCGCGGCCGCCGACGACTTCTCCTTCGCCGTTCCGAAGCGCCCCGACGACCTGGTCACGCTGATCAGCGCCTGCTCCTGCATCGCGGCGCACCGGCTGCACGCGAACATCGTGGCCTACAGCCTGAGCATCCCGTCCATCGGCATGAACTGGGACAAGAAGGTCGAGTCCTTCTTCCGGCTCACGAACCGCACCGAGTTCCTGTTCGGCCTCTCGCCGCGCCATGACGAGCTGAAGGCCTCCGTCCTGAACCTGCTTCGGGAGCGCAACGACCCGCGCCGGCTGGACGAGCTTCAAGCCGAAGTCATCGCCGGCACCCACGCAATGATCTGAGCAGCGAGGAGCGAAGAAGCCATGAAAGTCCTGCACGTCGCGGAAACGCTCAAGGGCGGGCTGGAGACCTATCTCCGGATCGTCTCGAACTTCCAGCGCAACTCGCCGGAGATCAGCCAGGTGAAGTTCATCCTGCCAGGGCAGGTCGACTGGCTGAACCCCGAGAGCGCGCACGTGGTGCCCACCGCGCGCAGCCCGCTCTCGCTGGTGGGCTATGCGAAGCGGGTGAAGAAGATCATCGAGTCGGAGCGGCCCTCGGTGCTGCACCTGCACAGCTCGATCGCCGGCGGCATCGTGCGCTCGATGGCGCTGCTGGGCCAGATACCGCGCGAGGTGAAGATCGTCTACTGCTCGCACGGCTGGGCCTTCGACCAGGCGGCGTCGAGCTACAAGAAGTCGGCCTACCGCTGGATCGAACGGCTGCTGTCCTCGCGCAGCGACGCCATCATCTGCATCAGCCGCCACGAGGTGCGGATCGCGGCCGAATCGGGCATCAGGCGCTGCACCTGCATTCCCAACGGCATCGATTCCGTGAACCCGGCGCCAGCCCCCGCGCCCGAGCCGCCGCCGCCCGCGGACGCCGGCAAGCCCGCGCCGCGGACCATCCTGTTCGTCGGCCGGCTCGACCGGCAGAAGGGCATCGACCTGCTGCTCGACGCCTACGCCCGCGTGCGGCCCGACTTCAGGCTGATCGTGGTCGGCGACGCGGTGCGCAAGGACCTGCAGCTCGCGCAGCCCCAGCGCGTCGAGTTCAAGGGCTGGCTCGAGAAGGACGCGCTCGACGCGGTCTACCAGTCCTGCGACGCCATCGTCGTTCCCTCGCGCTGGGAAGGCTTCGGGCTGGTCGCGGTCGAGGCCATGGCCAGGAGCAAGGCGGTGTTCGCATCGGCCGTCGGCGGCCTGGTCGACATCGTCGAGAACGACCGCAGCGGCCGGCTCTTCGCGCTGGAGGACATCGACCAGATGCTGCGCGAGATCGACCGCATGCCCATCGAGACCCTGCGCCAGATGGGCCAGACCGGGCGAAGGATCTTCGAGGAGAAGTTCACTTCGCAACGCATGAACACCGCCATCGTCGATCTGTACAAGGAGTCGGTACTGCCATGAGGAAGACCATCACCAGCCTGCTGGGCGCCCTGCTCTTCGCGGCCGCGTCGATCGGCCCGGCCCACGCGCGAGGCATCGGCACCCTGAGTTCCGAATACCCGGTCTCGCTGAGCGTGCAGATCGACCCCGCGACCATCACCGACGACGACCTGCACGAGATCCGCGCCGCCGGCTTCGAGTTCGTACGCTTCGGCGTGCGGCCGCCGATCAAGAGCGTGAACCCGGCGCTCACCGACTATCCGAAGCTGATCCAGCGCGTGCGCAAGGCCAGGCTCAACGCCATCGTCACGCTGTTCGGCGGCAAGGAGATCTGGGGTCACGAGCCCGCAGACATGCGCGGCGGCGACAAGAGCAGCAGCAAGGAGGACCGCTTCGCCGACTTCGCGGCCGACTTCATCAAGGCGCACTCGGCCGACGTCGCCGTCTGGGAAGTGTGGAACGAGCCCGACAACAAGACCTTCCTGCAGCCCGCGCTGGTGCCGGACTTCGGCGCCGCCTCCTCGGCGCTGTGCGAGAGGCTCGCGCAGCGGCAGATCCGGCCGGACATCATCGTCGGCTTCGGCTTCGCGAAGCTGCCCTTCGTCGGCGGTGGCGCGGGCAAGGTGCCCTCCGAACTGGAAGACGCCTTCGTCTCGGCCGCACGCAGCGACTGCCTGACGGACATCTCCATCCACCCCTACCGTTCCGTGCCCGAGACGGCGCTGGCCGACTACCAGAAGCTGCGCGCGCAGCTCGACAAGCGCCAGCTGAACAAGACCGGCATCGTCGCCTCCGAATGGGGCTATGCCTCTTACATGCCCGTGCGCAACCAGGGCGCGCAGGCCTCGCTGATCTTCAGGGAGTACCTGATCAACGCGGCGGCCGGCATCAAGCTGCTCAACCTTTATTCGTGGCGCGACCGTGGCCAGTCGTACTTCTCGAAGGAAGACAACTTCGGCATCAAGTCGAAGGCCGGCGAGAAGAAGGAGGCCTACTCGGCGCTCACCGAGTTCCTGAAGATCGCGCGGCACTCGCAGAAGGTGTCCTACGACGACGCGCGCGGCGCGAGCCAGCTGGTGCTGCGCCGCGGCGAATCGATGCTGCACGTGGTCTGGACGCAGGGCGCGGAGCAGAGCGTGTCGGTGCCCGCGGGTGCCGGCGCGAAGTGCACGCGCGTCGACTTCTTCCCTCAGATGCGCGAAGGCAGCTGCGGCAGCCGTTCGGGCGAGGGCTTCACCGTGAAGGCGACCTCCAGTCCGGTCCTGCTTTCCATCTCGGGCTAGGTGGATGAAGCAGCGACTGTCAGGACTCAGGAAACGCCTCGGCGGTCCCATCTATGCCGTTGCCGACCAGTGCATCTACAGCGCGAGCCAGTTGCTGCTCAGCTTCGCGCTGGCCCGCGTGCTCTCGCCCACCGACTTCGGCGTGGCATCCGCGTTTCTCGCGGTGATCAGCTTCCAGTACATCCTGCACATGGCCATGGTGCACGAGCCCCTGCTCATCCGGCGCTACTACGCCGACCGCTCCACCGCATGGCTGACGTGGGCGCTGGTGGTGCTGTTCTCGCTGCTGGGCTTCCTCGCGTGGCAGATCGTCGCGTTCCCGGGGCAGCTGCAGTGGGTGGGCGTGGCGCTGATCGTGGGCTACGAGATCTTCTGGATCTCGCGCAGCCTGTTGCTCGCGGGGCGGCGTTATGGCGTGCTCTGCGTCTCGGGCGCGCTGATCGCAGTGGGCTACGTCGTCGTGCTGAATGCCGGGCGGCCCGCGAGCTGGAAGGAAGCCCTGCTTCTGGTTTCCGTGCTGCAGCTTCCGTTTCTCTATCTGGTGCTCGCGAACACGCGCCACACGGTTCTCCCGCTGCCGGCCGCGAAGGACGATCAGGGCCTGACGACGCGCGAATCGATGGCCTACGGCTGGAAGGCCAGTCTCTCGCAGTTCATGAGCTGGATCATGACCGGCGGCGCCATCCTGCTGCTGGGCTCCTCGGCCGATGCCGAGCAGGGCGGCCTGCTCAAGATCTACATCACCTTCCTGCTGCCGATGCAGTACGTGCTGTCGGCGCTGGGCTACTACCTGCTGCCGCAGCTGGCGGCCAGCTGGAAGTCGGCGGACGCAGCACGCAGGAGGAAGTCGTTGCGCGACTTCACCGGCTTCGTGCTGCTCGGCTTCGCGGTCGCCGAGGCCGTGGGCGTGGCGCTGGGCCTGCTGGGGCCGCACCTCGTGGTGCTGGCCTTCGGCGCGAACTACAGGGGCATGGACTTCTCGCCCTTCTTCTACGCGCCCGCGATCTTCGGCCTCACCATGTGCCTGCGCACCGGCTTCAGGGCCGCCTCGAAGCCCGGCGCCCTGCTGCTGTGCTCGGTGGTCGGCGCGGTGGTGTTCGCCATCGCGATGCTCGCGGCCGGACGGCCCGTCTCCTATATCCAGACCATCCACGCCATGACCTGGGGCTTCGCCTGCATGGCCGCGCTGATGGTCGGCTGGCTGTTCTTCCTGATGCGGGCAAATGGGGCAGGCGGGGAAAACGGGGAGCAACGCGCCTGAAGCCCGCAGGGCCGGCGCCGGACGAGGAGATCCTTATGAGCAACCCACTGCTTCGCGGCGTGAGCTTCGACGAGCGCCTCCGGTTCCTGCGGGATGGCGTCGTGTGCCTGCGCGGGATCGTCTCGCCCGATTGGATAGAGCTGGCGCGCGACGGCATCGAGCAGGGGCGCGACGGCCTGCTGCAGCGCGTGGTGTCCGAATCGGGCGCCAGCGAGATCGCCGGCCAGCTGACCGTGACCCGGCGGCTGCGCTGGATCTGCGACCAGCTGCTCTTCGACAAGGACGTGAGCGCCGCGACCGCGACACCCTGGCACCAGGACATGTCGTGTGGCCTGGCCGACAGCCACCGCATCGTCCACCTGTGGATGCCCGTGGACCACATGCCGCGCGAGACCGCGCCGGAAGTGGTGCGCGGCTCCCACCTGTGGAAGACCGGCTACCGGCACGGCGGCTGGATCGGCCCCACGGACGACGAAGCACTGGCGCCCGAGCTGCCCGACATCGAATCCAACCGCGGCGCTTTCGACATCGTGGGCTACGAGGTCGACCCGGGCGACGTGGTGGCCTTCAACCACCGTGCGCTGCATCACGCAGGCCCCGTCATGAGCTTCGGGGAGAAGCACCGGGCCTTCGCCATCCTCTGCGCCGACGACGAGCTGCTGGCGATGGGGCAATTGAACCGGCAGCCGGCGGCCGCGCAGGCGTTCCGCGCGGCCTAGGGTCTGTTCACCAGAACTTTTCGGGCGTGGCCGACAGCGTCTCGGTGCAGCGCGCGACGGCCTTCGCGCGTTCCTCGCGCAGCCGCTGCCAGTTGTCGGCCTGCCATTGCTCCCAGACCACCGGCTCCGACTGATAAAAGCACGCGGCCGGCGGGCGCATGAAGCCCGCGCGGCCGAGCTCGGCGCCGAACTTCAGGCGGAACAGCTCGTCCGAACCCGTCAGGTTCTCGTAGACCAGATGCCAGGGGCCGGGGAGCAGCGGCGTGTCGGCCTCCGCCTGCACCTTGCGCGCCTCCTCGATCTCCTCGGGCGTGGAGCCGTCGGTCAGCGCCGTCGCGTACGCGGCCTCGGCGCGCTTGCGGTAGATGTCGGTGGCGACCTTGCCGAGCGCATCCTTCAGCTCGTTCATGGCGGGGTTGGCGCCCAGCGGGTCGTCCTTGAGCGCATCGAGCGTGGTGCCGCCGAGATCGTCCTTCGAAAAACCCTGCGCGCCGACACTCACGCCGCCGGCGATGACCGACAGCGCAATGTTCAGGGCGACCTGCCCCGCGATGTTGTTCATCGTGTTCTCGCGGCGAACCACGCGAAGCCGTTCGATGCCGGGCTTGTACGTGCCCAGCCTGAAGCGCAGGCGTGTCTGCGGTTGCGCCGGCACGGCCGCCGCGACGGATGCTGCAGGTACGGCAGGCGCATCGGCGGCGGCCTCCGTGGGTTGTTGCATCGCCGATGCCGGCGCGTCGGGTTCGGCGTGTGCCGAGAAGCCGGCAACCGCCAGCGCGATGCCGCATGCGCGCAAGGCTGCGCGCCGTTGTTGTTTCTTCGAGATCATGTGAACGGAAATTCCTCCCGGCGCGGATTGTCTCCGGCTCAGGGGGCCAGCGTTCGCAGTGCGGCGCCGAGCACGCGTTCATGGTCGTCCGGGTGCGACTGCAGCCAGTCGTGCAGCTTGTGCCCCGCGCCTTCGAGGCGCACCACCTCGACGGACTTCGCCCTGCGGGCGCGGCGTTCGTACTGGTCGAGAACCTGCGCGGGAATCACCGCGTCCGCCGTCCCATACACCAGCAGCAGGCGGCCTTCGAACCGGTCGAGCGCAGCGAACGCCGGTGAACTCGCGTAGTCCACGGTCGAGCGCAGGATGGCCTGGAAGCGCGGGCCGAAAGGCGCGTCCTGCGCCTCGGCCACATAGGCTGCCGGACAGAAGAGCATCAGCGCGGGCGGCTGCAGCCACTCCATCAACGAGCATGCGACATGCCCGCCCATGCTGGTGCCGATCAAGGAGAGCGGACGCCCCGGCGCCACATGCCCGGCCACCGCCATCGCCTGCGCCACGCGCTCGTTCAGGCTGGAGCCTTCGACCTGACCGGTGCTTTCTCCATGGCCGGAGAAATCGAAGGCAGCGCTGGCCACGCCTGCGCGCGCGAGCCCCGCAAGAAGGTACTGGATGCCGCGCCGCGAGGATTGGCCGCCCCCGTGCAGCGCGAGCAGCCGGGGTGCGTCGCCTGCGGCGTTGCCGGTGATCGTGCCGCGCAGCGTGTGAGCGCCCGAGGGCACGGAGAAGTCGTCGTTCATCGGCACGAGCATGACACGGCCGACAGGCGCCGCCTCAGGCGGTGTCGCCGACGACGGCGCGGCCCGCGCCCTCCCTCGCCGGCATCGTCACCCACAACGCCGCGCAGACGATCAGCAAGCCCCCTGCCCACCCCCACGGCCCGATGCGCTCGCCGAAGCCGTATGCCGCGATCAGTGCGCCGAACACCGGCTCGCTGCCCATCAGCAGCGACACCCGGCCGAGCAGGCCGCCCGCCGCGAGGCGCGGCCGCTACGTCTCCAACCACAGCGAAGTGCGGCTCGAAGGCGCGCTGGCGGACCTGGGCGTGGCCGTGGTGCCGGCCTTCGTCGCGCGCGAGGCGCTGGATGCGGGCAGCCTGGTGCGCGTGCTGCCCGGCTGGGAGTACCGGGGCAACTACCAGGGGCACGCCTATGTCCTGTACCCGCCCAACCGCTTCATGGCGCCCAAGTGCAGGGCGCTGGTCGATCACCTGCTGGGCGCGCTCAGTGTTTCTTCATCAGGACGCGCACCGCCTCGGGCAAGGAGTTGACCTGCGGCATGAAGTGATCGAGCAGCGCGCCCAGCGCCACCGCGCAGATCACCGCGCCCAGCAGCGGCTTCCAGGTGAGCCGCACGGCGGCCATGAGCCAGCCCTCGCGCGCCACGCGCACTGCGGCGCGGGCGGACACGTAGGAGAAGGCGATCTCGATGGCCACGGCCAGCAGCGCGTCCCAGCTGAAGTACAGCAGCACCAGCGAACCCGCGCCGAACAGGACGGCGGCGCAGATCAGGAAGATGGCGATCACCGGAACGACGACGACCGCGCCCTCGTCGGCGCCGCCGGCCACGTCGAGCGCGCCGCTGGCGATGTCGGATAGGCCGCTGCCGCCGCCACCGTCGCCTGGGGCCTCGCCGAGGCTCGTGTGGCCGTGCGAGCCGCCGCCTCGTCCGCCGCCGAACTCGAAGTCCGGTGCGTCGACGTCGAGGTCGAGCCCGCGTTCCTCGACCAGCCGCTTCGCCCACCAGCGCAGCACCAGCAGATAGCCCAGATACCCCGCGCCCAGCGTGAGGAAATAGCGCACCGCCAGCGAATCGACGTGCAGCAGGTGCATCTGCAGCGCCGACACGCCCCACATGAGCAGCAGCGTGAAGCTGCCGATCAGGATGCCGTGCGTGCGCAGGCTGTATTTGCGGTGCAGCTCGCGCTCGACCTGCGTTTCCCAAAGGCGCACGGAGCGCCAGTTGGAAAGGATCTTCACGGCTTCGGGCTGTTCAGGCGGTTCAGGCGGCGTCCGCCATGTCGGCGAAGGGCACGCGCTGCGCCACCGCGCACATCAGCTCGTAGCCGATGGTGCCGCCGGCCCGCGCGACCTCGTCGATGGGCAGCACGGCGCCGGTCTTCGCGGACTTGCCCCACAGCGTGACCTCGCTGCCGAACTTCGCGTCGGGCACGTTGCTGAGGTCGACGGTGATCATGTCCATGCTCACGCGCCCGACCACGCGGGTGCGCACGCCGTTCACCAGCACCGGCGTGCCGGTGCCGCAGTGGCGCGGATAGCCGTCGGCATAGCCGACCGCCGCCACGCCGATGGTGATCGGCCCCTCGGCGGTGAAGTTGGAGCCGTAGCCGACGGTGTCGCCGGCCTGCAGCGTCTGCACCGACAGGAGCTGGGTCGACAGCGTCATGGTGGACTGCAGCTGCCAGTGCGCCGCGTCGTGCTGGGGAAAGTCGGGCGCGCCGCCATACAGCATGACGCCGGGACGCACCCAGTCGCCGCGGGTGAGGTCGGCGTGGCGCAGCGTGGCCGCGCTGTTGGCGATGGAGCGCTCGCCCGGCAGGTCGCGGGTGGCGCGCTCGAAGGCTTCGAGCTGGTGGGCAATGCCGCGTTCGCCGTCGGCGTCGCTGAAGTGGGTCATGAGCGATATCTCGTCGACCTGGGTGAGCGCATTGAGGCGGGTCCAGGCGGAGCCGAAGCGCTCGGGCGTGAAGCCCAGGCGGTTCATGCCCGAGTTCATCTTGAGGAACACACGTTGCGGCTTCAGGGTCTTGTGGGCGGCGAGCATGTCGATCTGCTCGTCGCAGTGCACGGTGTGCCAGATGTCGAGGCGCGAGCACAGCTCCAGGTCGCGGGCCTCGAACACGCCCTCCAGCAGCAGCATCGGGCCGCGCCAGCCGAGGGCGCGCACGCGCTCGGCCTCGGCCAGGTCGAGCATCGCGAAGCCGTCGGCACCTCGCAGGCCCTCGTAAACCCGCTCGATGCCATGGCCATAGGCATTGGCCTTGACGACCGCCCAGACGCGGGCTTCGAGGGCCGAGCGGCGCGCCCGCTCGAGGTTGTGGCGCAGGGCTTCAGTGTGGACGGTGGCGAGGATCGGGCGCGGCATGAGGGTTTTCCGGAGAGGGCTCGGTGGGGGCTCGGGGAGAATGCAGGCCACGTTTTAGCATCTTCGGGAATGGGGTCGAACACGGTGGGGATGCGGGATTGCGCGTCGCACCCCCGTGCTATAACCGCCCATTCGCCCTCTACGCGACACTTTTTCACTACCGCCAGCAGACCGCACCCACGTCTCTGGCCAGCCAGCCCATCGATGAAGCGCGGTTTCTACACGATCATGTCGGCCCAGTTCTTTTCGTCACTGGCCGACCAAGCGCTTTTCGTTGTTGCGGTCGATCTCATGCGGAGTTCGGGCGCGCCCGAATGGCAGCGCGCGGCGCTGGTGCCGATCTTCGCCGTCTTCTATGTAGTGCTCGCGCCCCTGGTGGGCGCCTTTGCCGACGCCCTGCCCAAGGGCAAGGTGATGTTCATCAGCAATGCCATCAAGGTGCTGGGCTGCCTGATGATGCTCTTCGGCTCGCACCCGCTGCTGTCGTATTCGATCGTGGGGCTGGGCGCGGCGGCCTACTCGCCGGCCAAGTACGGCATCCTCACCGAGCTGCTGCCGGCGTCTCAGCTGGTCAAGGCCAACGGCTGGATCGAGGGGCTGACCATCGCATCGATCCTGCTGGGCATCGTGCTCGGTGGGGCTCTGGTGGGGCATGCGGTTTCCAGCAAGCTGCTGGCCTTCGACCTTCCGCTCATCGACACCGGCATCGACACGCCGGCCGAAGCAGCCCTCTCGGTGCTGATCTTCGTCTACATGCTGGCGGCCTGGTTCAACACGCGCATTCCGCACACCGGCGTCGAGATGCGCCCGCTGCGCAGCAACCCCGAGCACGGCCTGATGCGCAACGTCGCGGCGCTGCTGCCCGACTTCTGGCACTGCAACTCCCGCCTGTGGCGCGACCGCCTGGGCCAGATCTCGCTGGCCACCACCACCCTCTTCTGGGGCGCGGGCGGCAACCTCAAGTACATCGTGCTGGCCTGGGCCTCGCTGGCGCTGGGCTACAACACCACGCAGGCCTCGGCGCTGACGGGCGTGGTGACCATCGGCACCGCCGTGGGCGCCATCGTCGCCTCGATGCGCATGCGGCTGGACATGGCCACGCGCGTGATCCCCATGGGCATCGCGATGGGCCTGATGGTCATCTGCATGAACTTCATCGGCAACGTGTGGCTGGCGGTGCCCTTCCTCATCCTGCTGGGCGGCCTGGGCGGCTTTCTGGTGGTGCCGATGAACGCGCTGCTGCAGCACCGCGGCCACAACCTGATGGGCGCGGGCCGCTCCATCGCGGTGCAGAACTTCAACGAGCAGGCCTGCATTCTTCTGCTGGGCGGCTTCTACAGCGTGTGCACGGGCCTCGGACTCTCGGCCTACGGCGCCATCAGCGCCTTCGGCCTCGTGGTGGCTGGCTGCATGTGGATCATCAAGCGCTGGCACGAGAACAACCTGAAGAAGTATCCCGAGGAAGTCGAGCACCTGCTGGCCATCGCCCGCAGCGACAAGCACCACTGACTCCCCCAGGCTTCGCGCACTTCGTGTCGCTGCGCCAACCCCCTCGCCGGGGGCGACACCGGAGGCCCGGCAAAGCCGGTTCCTCGGTGTCCCTTGAAGAACTCGTGTCCCAATGCCAGCACTCGCCCTGCTACTGAACGCCTTCGTCTGGGGCGTCTCCTGGTTCCCCTTCCGCCAGATCGCGGGCCACGGGCTGCATCCGCTGTGGACCACCTGCCTCATCTACCTGGCCATCGCCGTCGTGATGGGCCTGCTGCGCCGGCATGCGTGGAAGGGCTTCGCGGCCTTTCCGATGCTGGTGGTGCTGGGCCTGGCGGCCGGCTTCACCAACGTGGGCTTCAACTGGGCCGTGACGCAGGGCGACGTGGTGCGCGTGGTGCTGCTTTTCTACCTGATGCCGCTGTGGAGCGTGCTGCTGGCCTGGCTGCTGCTCGGCGAGCGGCCCACCGGCGGCGCGCTGGCACGGGTGGCGCTCGCACTCACCGGCGTGGCGGTGGTACTGAAGGCGCCCGGCACCGACTGGCCCGTGCCTTCAAGCTTGCCCGACTGGCTGGGCGTGGCCGCGGGCTTCGGCTTCGCCGTCACCAACATCGCGCTGCGCCACCTGCGCGATGCACCGGGCGAATCGCGCGCATTGGCGATGTTCTGCGGCTGCACCTTCGTGGCCGGCGTCGCGGCGCTGATCGGCACCGCGCTGGGCGTGTTCGATTCGCCGCTGCGTGCCTCGCCGGGCTGGCTCGGCTGGGCCGCGCTGCTGGGCACGGCCTTCGTCTTCGCCAACGTGTGCCTGCAGTACGGCGCGGCGCGGCTCACGACCTCCGCGACCTCGGTGATCATGCTGTCGGAAGTGCTGTTCGCAAGCGTGTCGTCGGTGACGCTGGGCGCGGCCGGGATGGACTCGCGCATCCTCATCGGCGGCGCGCTGATCGTGCTGGGCGCCATCTGGGCGGCGTTTGCGCGAACGCCCGCGCGGGGCGATGATCGCGCCTCTTCTCCTTCTTGATGAGGACACAGCATGACCAGCGTCTACGACTTCGAAGCCAACCTGATCGACGGCAAGCCGGTGAAGCTCTCCACCTTCAGGGGCAAGGTGCTGCTGATCGTCAACACCGCCAGCAAATGCGGCTTCACGCCGCAGTTCGCGGGGCTGGAGGCGCTGCACGAGAAGTACGCCGGCCGGGGCCTCGCCGTGCTGGGCTTTCCCTCGAACCAGTTCGGCGCGCAGGACCCGGGCACCAACGAGGAGATCGGCGCCTTCTGCACGAAGAACTACGGCGTGAGCTTTCCGATGATGGAGAAGATCGACGTAAACGGCAGCAACGCGGCGCCGCTCTACCAGTGGCTCACGAAGGAAAAACCGGGCCTGCTTGGCAGCACGGCCATCAAGTGGAACTTCACGAAGTTCCTCATCGGGCGCGACGGCACGGTGCTCAAGCGCTACGCGCCGCTGGACACGCCGGCTTCGCTCGAACGCGACGTGGAGGCGGCACTGGCGGCCGCCTGAGCGCAGCTCTCTCTCCAGCCCGTTCAGAACCTGAAGTCGGCCGTCTTCGGCCCGCCGCCCACCGTCACCGTCTGGCTCTTGGTGGCGCCGCCGGGTGCTGCAACGTCGATCACATAGCGTCCGTTCGGCACGTCGACCAGGCAGACCGGACCGCTCGCGCGGAACGCCAGCGCGGCGGCATTGCCGGCGTCGCCGCCCTTGATCGTCACGTCGACGTTCGCCATGTAGGCGCCGTCGGCGCGCGCGAACAGCAGCGCGAGCGGGTGCTCCTTCATCGCTGCGCGCATGGCCGTCGATTCGTCGGAGCCTATGCCGCCGCACACATAGCGCGCCGGACCTGCGCCCTGCCAGGGCGGCATGGCACCTTGAGCCTGTGCGGCCGTGGCGCCGGCCGCGCAGGCACAGGCCAGCAGCGCGAGCCGCAGCGAGGCGGAAATGGAAGAAATTGAAGGTGCGAGAACACGGGGCATGGCACTGGCTCCTTGCAGATTGGATGCGGCCATGATGCGCCCCGAACCGGCTTGGCGCGAGTCGGACCAACCCCCTCCTGCTTGTCCGATGGCGCCTGCGTTCAGGCCTTTTGCCGCAGCGCGGCGTCCAGCAGCTCGACCCAATGCCGCACCGGCGTGTCGGCACTGCCGCTTTGCAGGTGGGTGATGCAGCCGATGTTGGCGGAGGCGATGATCGCCGGCTGCAGCTGCTTCAGATGGCCCAGCTTGCGGTCGCGCAGCGGGTAGGCCAGCTCGGGCTGCAGCACCGAGTAAGTGCCGGCCGAACCACAGCACAGGTGCGATTCGTTCATCGCCACGCGCATGTCGAAGCCCAGCGCGCGCAGGTGCGTCTCGACGCCGCCGCGCAGCTTCTGGCCATGCTGCAGCGTGCACGGCGGGTGGTAGGCCACCACGCCCTCGGGCGCCTTCACGCGGGCCTTGAGTGCGGGCACGAGGTCGGGCAGCAGCTCGCTCAGGTCGCGCGTGAGCTCGCTGATGCGCGCGGCCTTCAGCGCATAGGCCGCGTCGTGCTGCAGGATGTGGCCGTACTCGCGCACGGTGACGCCGCAGCCCGAGGCGTTCATGACGATGGCCTCGACCTCGTTGCGCTCCACGAGCGGCCACCACGCGTCGATGTTGGCGCGCATCTGCGCCTTGCCGCCCTCCTGGTCGTTCAGGTGGAACTTCACCGCGCCGCAGCAGCCGGCCTCGGGGGCAATCACCGCCTGGATGCCGGCCGCGTCGAGCACACGCGCGGTGGCGCTGTTGATGTTGGGCATCATCGACGGCTGCACGCAGCCCGCGAGCATCAGCACCCTGCGCGCATGCGTGGCGGTGGGCCATGCGCCGGCCTCCTGCTTCGCGGGCACCTTGGCTTTCAGGGCCTCGGGCAGCAGGCCGCGCACCGCCTGGCCCAGCTTCATCGCCGGGCCGAAGAGCGGCGACGGCAGCCCCTCCTTCAGCACCCAGCGCTGTGCCGACTCCATCGTGGGGCGCGGCACTTTTTCGTCGACGATCCTGCGGCCGATGTCGACCAGGTGGCCGTACTGCACGCCGCTCGGGCAGGTGCTTTCGCAGTTGCGGCAGGTGAGGCAGCGGTCCAGGTGCAGCTGCGTGCTGCGCGTGGGCTCCTTGCCCTCCAGCACCTGCTTGATGAGGTAGATGCGTCCGCGCGGACCATCGAGCTCGTCGCCGAGCAGCTGGTAGGTCGGGCAGGTGGCGGTGCAGAAGCCGCAGTGCACGCACTTGCGCAGGATGGCCTCGGCCTCGCGGCCTTCGTCGGTGCCTTTGAATTCGGGGGCGAGCTCGGTTTGCATGGCGTCGTGGGTTCTTGTTCTTGTCAGTTGGCTGCGAGCAGGCGGCCTCGATTGAAGATGCCGTGCGGATCGAACTCGCGCATCAGCGCGCGCTGGATGCGTTCGACGGGCTCGCTCAGCGCATCGAAGCGCGGCACCTCGGCGCCCTGAACACCCGAGCCCGGCAGGCGGAACAGCGTCGCATGGCCACCCGCCGCACGCGCGATCTCGCGGATGCGCGCGGCCTGCGATGGCGGCGCCTTGTACCAGCGCTGGCCGCCGTGCCATTCGATCAGCGGCGCCGCGCCGTCGATCGACAGCACGGGCGCGATCTGCGGCACCGACACACGCCAGAGCGCGTCGGGCCCCTCGCCGGCGGCGAACCAGGGCAATTGCTGGTCGCGCAGCGATTGCCAGTCGGCCGCGGCGCGCGCGTTGTCCTTGCGCTCACCGCCCAGGTGCTCGCAAGCGGCTTCCACGGCCGCGACGGCGCCGCGCAGCCGCAGGTAGAGCGCGCCCGCGCCGGCATATTCGAACCAGCAGCTCGCGTTCAACGGCAGCGGCCGGCCGCCCCATTCGTTGAGCAGCCGCAGCGCATCGGCCTGCTCGCAGGCGAATTCGAGCGTGGCTTCTGCGGGCGGCACCGGCAGCACCTTGAGGCTGACCTCGGCGATCACGCCCAACGTGCCGAGCGAGCCGGCGAGCACGCGCGAGACGTCGTAGCCCGCGACGTTCTTCATCACCTGGCCGCCGAAGGTCAGCAGTTCGCCACGGCCATTGACCAGCGTGGCGCCGAGCACGTAGTCGCGCACCGAGCCCACGCTGGCGCGCGCCGGGCCACTGAGGCCCGCTGCGACCATGCCGCCGACGGTGCCGTCGCTGCCGAAGCAAGGCGGCTCGAACGGCAGGCATTGGCCCTTCTCGGCGAGTGCCGCTTCGAGCTCGGCCAGCGGCGTGCCGGCGCGCACGGTGACGACCAGCTCGCTCGGCTCGTAGCTCGTGATGCCGGCGAGCGCTCGCATGTCGAGCAGCTCACCCTGCGGTGTCTCGCCATAGAAATCCTTGGTGCCGCCGCCGCGGATGCGCAGCGGCGTGGCGCCGGAGGCGGCGGCGCGGACGCGCTCGACGACTTGGTGAAGTGCGTTGTCCATCGTCATCAGAACCTCGGCAGATCCGGATGCGGCAGCCTGCCCCCGCGCACCACCTGCTTGCCGTACTCGGCGCAGCGCTGCAGCGTCGGGATCACCTTGCCGGGGTTCAGCATGCCCTCGGGATCGAAGGCGCGCTTCACGCCGAACATCTGCTCGTTCTCTGCGGCTGTGAACTGCACGCACATACTGTTGAGCTTTTCCACACCCACGCCGTGCTCTCCGGAGACGGTGCCGCCCATCGCGACGCTGGTCTCGAGGATGTCGGCGCCGAAGAGCTCGCAGCGGTGCAGCTCGTCGGGGTCGTTGGCGTCGAACAGCACCAGCGGATGCAGGTTGCCGTCACCTGCGTGAAAGACGTTGCAGCAGCGCAGGTTGTATTTCTTCTCCATCTCCTGGATGGCCAGCAGGATGTCGGCCAGGCGCTTGCGCGGAATGGTGGAGTCCAGGCACATGTAGTCGGGGCTGATGCGGCCCGAGGCGGGGAAGGCGTTCTTGCGCCCGCTCCAGAACTTCATGCGCTCTTCCTCGCTGCTGCTGCACGCAATGGCTGTGGCGCCGCAGCCGCGCAGCACGGCGGTCATGCGGCCGATTTCTTCTTCCACCTCCTCGGGCGTGCCATCGGATTCGCACAGCAGGATCGCGGCGGCGTCGAGGTCGTAGCCCGCGCGCACGAAGTCTTCGACCGCGGCCGTCATGGGCTTGTCCATCATCTCCAGCCCGGCCGGGATGATGCCGGCCGCGATCACCGCTGCCACCGCGTCGCCGGCTTTGCGCACATCGTCGAAGCTGGCCATGATGCAGCGCGCGAGCTGCGGCTTGGGCACCAGCTTGACGGTGACCTCGGTGGTCACGGCCAGCATGCCCTCGCTGCCGATGACCAGCGCGAGCAGGTCGAGCCCCGGCGCATCGAGCGCCTCGCCGCCGAATTCGACCGGCTCGCCCTCGGCGGTGAAGCCGCGCACGCGCAGCACGTTGTGCAGCGTGAGGCCGTACTTGAGGCAGTGCACGCCGCCCGAGTTCTCGGCGACGTTGCCACCGATGGTGCAGGCGATCTGGCTCGACGGATCGGGCGCGTAGTAGAGGTTGAAGGGCGCGGCAGCCTCGCTGATGGCCAGGTTGCGCACGCCGCACTGCACGATGGCCGTGCGGCTCACCGGGTCGATCTTCAGGATGCGGTTGAACCGGGCGAGCGACAGCGTCACGCCCATGGTGTGCGGCATGGCGCCGCCCGAGAGCCCGGTGCCCGCGCCGCGCGCCACCACCGGCACACCGAGCTGGTGGCAGGCCTTGAGCACGGCGGCCACCTGCGCCTCGGTCTCGGGCAGGGCCACCACCAGCGGGCGGGCGCGGTAGGCGGTGAGGCCGTCGCACTCGTAGGGGGTGGTGTCCTCGTCGTGCCAGATCAGCGCGTGAGCCGGCAGGTGAGCCTGCAGCGCGCGCACGACCTGCGACTGTCGCTGCGTTTTCTGTAGCGAATCGTGTTGCGTGGGGGTGAGCGGCGCATTCATGCGGCGACCTCTTCTCTTTCTTTGCTGCTCGCGGGATGTCTCGTGTTTACCGCACTCTACGGACATTCCGCCCGCCCGGGGTTGATGGTTTTTTGCCGGATGCTTGAAAGAACTTCGCGCGAAAGCGCGGTCCGGTTCAGCGCAGGCTCTGTTCCAGCCAGTCGGCGAAGGCCGCGCACTCCCAGCGCTCCAGCGTGCCGGGCTGCCAGCAGATGTAGTGCCGGTGCGGCGAAGTCACGGCCTGATCGGACAGCGCCACCAGCCGCCCCGATTCGAACCACTCCGCGCCCAGCTTCTGCCGCACCAGCGCCACGCCGAAGCCGCTGGCGGCCGCGTCGTACATGAGCCCGAGGTCATTGAACTGCGAACCGATGGCGGGTTCGGGCTGGTCGATGCCGCAGCTTGCGAACCAGGTGCCCCAGGGCTCGAGCGGGCTGCGGATCAGCCGCGCGGCGGCGATCTCGGCCGCGCTGCGGAAACCCGTGAAAGGGCCGAACTCGTTGAGGTAACTCGGGCTGCAGGCGGGCACCACCTGCTCGCCGATCAGCAGCCGGTGCTCGCAGTCGGCATACCCGCCGGGGCCGTAGCGCACTTCGAGGTCGGCCTGCTCGGCCGTCACGTCCAGCAGCGGGATCGACACCTGCAGCACCAGCTCGATGTCGGGGTAGATGTTGCGGAAGAGCTCCAGCCTCGGCATGAGGAACTGCCGGCTGAAGGTGGGCGTGACCGCGATACGCAGGCGCGTCGCACGCTGCGCCGCACTGCCGCCCAGCGGCGTGGCCTGCAGGGCAGCGAGCCCCGTGCGCACGTTCGCGAGATAGGCGGCACCGTCGGCCGTGAGGCTGAAGTCGCCGCGGCCGAACAGCTTGAAGCCGACGTGCGATTCGAGCTGCCGGATGCGGTGGCTCACCGCGCTGGGCGTGACGCACAGCTCGTCGGCCGCGCGGCCGGCATGGCGCAGGCGCGCGACCGCCTCGAAGGTCAGGAGGCACTGGATCGGCGGGATGTGCTGCAGGGCCATGCGTAGGTAGCGCCCGGTGCTCCGTTCCTGCTCAGTCTTCGAAGAAGTTGACCGGAAGGCCGGGCGTGTCGACGCGCATCGAGATCACCGTGCCCGATGCCGGCCGCTGCGCGATCTCGGCTGCGGGCCGGCCCTTGCGGCCGCTGGTGACGAACAGCGTCTTCAGGTCGTCGCCGCCGAAGCAGGGCATGGTCGGGCACTGCACGGGCACGGGCACCGAGGCCACGATCTCGCCCGAAGGCGCGAAGCGCAGCAACTGCGCGCCTTCGAACATGGCCACCCAGTAGTGGCCCTGCGCGTCGACGGTGGCGCCGTCGGGGCGGCCCTGGTAGCCCTGCGGCGCATCGACGGTCCAGCCCTCGGGCTTGGCGTCGAACTGGTGGAACACGCGGGCGTGCGAGAGCGAGTTGGCCTCGGCGTCCCAGTCCCAGGCGCACACCACGTGCGCGGCGGTGTCGGCCCAGTAGAGGGTGCGCGCATCGGGCGAGAAGGCCAGGCCGTTGGCGGTGGTGGACTCGTTGGCCATCTGCGAGAGCGTGGGCGAGACGCCGGTGTCGGGGCGCGCATCGAAGCAGTAGAGCGCGGCGTTGGCGCGGTCTTTGGCTTCGTTGAGCGAGCCGCCCCAGAAGCGGCCCAGCGGGTCGCACTTGCCGTCGTTGAAGCGCATGGTGCGCACGTCGTGCTCCACCCGCGCCATCGCGACAAGATCGCCGCCCCATTCGTGCGCGCGGTAGATGCCGTCGCGCAGCGCGATCACGAGGCCGCCGCTGCGCGCGGGCGCCATGCAGCCGGGCTCGGTGGGCAGGGGCCAGCGCTCGACCTTCGCATCTGGAGAGCCGATGTCGCCGCGGGTGCGCAGCACGGCGCGGCCGGGAATGTCGAGCCAGTAGAGCGATCGTTCTTCGGGGTGCCAGAACGGCGATTCGCCGAGCTCGCAGAGGCTGTCTTCGATGGAGGTCCACATGGTGGCGCGATTGTGCTCCCGCCACCATGGGCACAGACAAAAAAATGCCCGCTGGCGCGTGAGCGCTGGCGGGCTGAACATCCAAAGGAGACCTCGCTTGAAAAACTCGTTACGGAGAATTCTTCTTGTAGTAAGTGGTGGTGGTCATTCATTCAGTGGCGGGGGCTGCCCTAGGGCAGGCCCGCCAAAGCAGATCAACGGTTGTATGCGGTTTCGCCGTGCGACGAGATGTCGAGGCCTTCGCGCTCTTCTTCTTCCGACACACGCAGGCCGAGGGTCAGGTCGGCGATCTTGTAGGCGATGAAGGCAACCACGCCGGACCACACGACGGTGAGCGCCACGCTCTTGATCTGGATCCAGACCTGTGCGCCCATCGCGAAGGTGTCGGGGGTCGCGCCGCCGGTGCCGCCGAGGCCCTTGGCAGCGAACACGCCGGTCAGGATGGCACCCAGGATACCGCCCACGCCGTGCACGCCGAACACGTCGAACGCGTCATCGGCGCCGAGCATGCGCTTGAGGCCACCCACGCCCCACAGGCAGACCAGGCCGGCCAGCAGGCCCAGAACGATCGAACCCATCGGACCGACGAAGCCGGCGGCGGGCGTCACGGCCACGAGGCCTGCAACGGCGCCGGACGCAGCGCCCAGCATCGAGGCCTTGCCCTTGTGCAGGCTCTCGCCCAGGATCCACGACAGCGCGGCGGCAGCGGTGGCGAGCACCGTGTTGATGAAGGCCAGGCCGGCGACGGCGTTGGCTGCACCGGCCGAGCCGGCGTTGAAGCCGAACCAGCCGACCCACAGCAGCGAAGCGCCGACCATGGTGAGCGTGAGCGAGTGAGGCGTGAAAGCTTCCTTGCCGTAGCCGACGCGCTTGCCGACCATGTAGGCGCCGACCAGGCCGGCCACACCGGCGTTGATGTGCACCACGGTGCCGCCGGCGAAGTCCAGGGCGCCGTCCTTGCCCAGCAGGCCGCCGCCCCACACGATGTGGGCGATCGGCACGTAGCTGAAGGTGAACCACAGCACCGAGAACAGCAGCACGGCCGAGAACTTGGCGCGTTCGGCGAAGGCGCCGACGATCAGCGCCACGGTGATGGCCGCGAAGGTGCCCTGGAAGGCGACGAACACGTATTCGGGAATCGTGGTCAGCGCGCCGAAGGTTTCCTGCGTGATGCCCTTCATGAAGATCTTGTCGAAGGTGCCGAAGAAGTTTCCGTCACCCGAGAAGGCCAGGCTGTAGCCGTAGACGGCCCACAGGATGCTGATCAGCGAGAAGATCACGAAGACCTGCATCAGCACCGACAGCATGTTCTTCGAGCGGCCCAGGCCGCCATAGAACAGCGCAAGGCCGGGGATGGTCATCAGGATCACGAGAAGGGTCGAAGTCAGCATCCAGGCGGTGTCGCCGGAGTCGATCTTCGGAGCGGGGGCCGCGGCGGGCGCAGCCGGAGCTGCATCGGCGGCGGCCGGGGCTGCGGCAGCGGCGGGCGCAGCAGCCGGGGCGGGAGCGGCGGCAGCGGGTGCCGACGCAGCCGGAGCCTCGGCCGTGGCCGCGGCGGGGGTTTGCGCGAAGCCGGTGGTACCGGCGGCCAGCACGCTCAAACCGAGCGCAAGAGAGACAAGCAGTTTTTTCATAGTCGTTGTTCTTTCGGGCCAGGACTCGATCAGAGGGCTTCGCGGCCCGTTTCGCCGGTGCGGATGCGAACGACCTGTTCGAGGTTGTAGACGAAGATCTTGCCGTCGCCGATCTTGCCGGTGCGCGCCGCGCCTTCCACCGCCTCGATCACGCGATCGACGAGGTCGTCGGAGACGGCCGCTTCGATCTTGACCTTGGGCAGGAAGTCGACCACGTACTCCGCGCCGCGGTAGAGCTCCGTGTGGCCCTTCTGGCGGCCGAAGCCCTTCACCTCGGTGACGGTGATCCCCTGCACGCCGATGGCCGACAGCGCTTCGCGCACTTCGTCGAGCTTGAACGGTTTGATGATGGCTGTGACCAGCTTCATGAGTTTTCTCCTTCGGATGGAAATGGAATGGCGCGGCAGCTTGGGCCGCACCTCGTTGTTGTATGGCTTACAGCGTCTTCGTCAGCGTGAGGATGAAGCGCGCCTTGTTCGGCGAGTAGTAGGTCGTGCCGAAGGTGCCGAAGCCGTAGTCGACGCCCGGGTTGCTCACGGCGAGGTACGAGTTCTTCTTGTTGGCGCCCTGGACCGAGCCGGTCAGCGACAGGCCGTTGCCGAAGTCGTAGCTCGCGCCGATGTTGTAGTCGACGTAGCTCTTGTAGCCCAGGCTGCGGATGTCGCTGGACATGTTGGTGAAGCCCACGGCGGCCTTCAGCGTGACCTTGGGCACGATCTCCTTGCTGTACGACAGGTTCAGGTAGCCCGTGTTCGTGCCCTTCAGGCCCGAGCCGGCCTTGTTGCCCGCGTAGCCGAAGTAGTCCTTCGACACGGTGTGCGAGTACTTGGCGGTGAACGAGCCGAGGGTTTCGTTGGCGTAGGTGCCCGCAACGTACAGCTCGGTGGTGTTGCCCGCGGAGTTGCCCGGGTAGATGTAGGTGAGCGCACCGACGTCCATGTCCAGCGGGCCGGCCTTGAACTTGTAGCCGCCGTACACGTCCATCTCGATGCTGTTGCCCTTGAGCCAGTTGACGCTCGAATTCCAGTTGCCCACGTAGAAGCCGCTGTCGCCGAAGGCGTAGTCCAGGCCGCCCTGGATGGCCGGCTTGAAGCCCTTGGTCTTGGCGTAGTCGTTCTTGCCGATCATGTCCTGGTCCTGGCCACGGAACTTGTAGTTCGTGGTGATCGACACGTTGCCGGTCAGGTTCGGTGCGGGAGCTGCCGCAGGCGCTGCTGCGGCGTCGGTCGTTGCAGTCTGCGCCAGGGCCGCGCCGGATGCGGTCAATGCGGTGGCCAGAACGATCAGCGCCTGGGCGGCGGTACGGTGCGTCATCAGGGAACTCCTCGCAAGTGTGTTGTTGGACCGGAGGGTTCAAAGCAGGGAGCGTGCCAAAGTGCACGAATGCCGCCCCTTGCAGCCGCGTCCACGGCGCGGTTGAGAGCCAAATCGTTACAACAGCTGTTGCGAGTGGTTGCAGATGCACGGTGCGCCGCACCACCGCGGGATTGCCCAAAAAGTGCGCACCATCTTGGGGAGAGGGAGAGGAATGGGACTGTCTTTGGTGCAAAGCCGCGCCTTGCTGGGTCTTGAAGCGGCCAGTGTCACGGTAGAGGTGCATCTGGCGAACGGTTTGCCCAGCTTCACGCTGGTCGGCCTGGTCGAAACCGAGGTCAAGGAGGCGCGAGAGCGGGTGCGATCGGCGCTGCAGAACGCGGGGCTGGAGTTCCCCAATAACAAACGCATCACGGTGAACCTTGCCCCGGCCGACCTGCCGAAGGACTCCGGGCGCTTCGATCTGCCCATCGCACTGGGCATCCTGGCGGCCAGCGGCCAGATAGACAACGCCAGGCTCGCCGGCCATGAATTCGCCGGGGAGCTGTCGTTGTCGGGCGAGCTGCGGCCCGTTCGTGGTGCACTGGCCATGGCGCTGGCGCTGCACACGCGCGGCGTCGCGACGCGGCTGGTGCTGCCCCTGGAAAGTGCGCAGGAGGCCGCGCTGGTCCCGGGCGGCGAGGTGTACGGGGCCAGGCATCTGCTGGACGTGGTGCGCCAGTTCGTGTCCGTCGACGATGCCGCCTCCCTGCTGCCCGACACCGCCGACGACGGCTGGGCGCGCATCCGGGCCACACCGGATGCGGCCTCGCCCCGATACGCCGACCTGTGCGAAGTGAAGGGACACACGGGCGTCAAGCGCGTGCTCGAGATCGCGGCGGCGGGCGGGCACAGCCTGCTGATGGTGGGCGAGCCGGGCTCGGGCAAGTCGATGCTTGCTCAACGCTTCGCGGGGCTGCTGCCGTCGATGCATATCGACGAGGCACTCGAGAGCGCGGCCGTGGCCAGCCTGGGTGGGCGCTTCGCGACCGAGCGGTGGATGGCACGGCCTACATGTTCGCCTCATCACACCTGCAGTGCGGTGGCACTGGTTGGCGGAGGTTCTCCGCCCCGCCCCGGAGAGATTTCGCGCGCGCACCACGGCGTTCTCTTTCTGGACGAGTTCCCCGAATTCGCCAGATCCGCCCTCGAAGCGCTGCGCGAGCCGCTGGAGACCGGTACGATCACCATCGCCCGCGCCGCGCGGCGCGCCGAATTCCCGGCGCGCTTCCAGCTCGTCGCCGCCATGAACCCGTGCCCTTGCGGCTATCTCGGCTCTTCATTGAGGCCCTGCCGCTGCACGCCGGAGCAGGTCTCGCGATACCAGGGCAAGCTCAGCGGCCCGCTGCTGGACCGCATCGATCTGCACATCGAAGTGCCTCCAGTCTCGGCCCAGCTGCTGCTCGAAGCGCCCGCGGGCGAATCGACCGACAGCATCCGCGAACGCGTCGTCGCCGCTCGCGAGCGCGCGATGCAGCGACAGGGCCATGCAAACCAGTCGCTGCACGGCGCGGCCATCGACCGCCACGCGGCGCTCGACGACGCCGCCCGCGGGTTCATGTTCAACGCGGCCGCCAAGCTCGGCTGGTCCGCGCGCAGCACGCACCGGGCGCTGAAGGTGGCGCGGACGATCGCGGACCTGGCTGGTTCGGAAGCGGTGCAGGTCGGGCATCTGGCCGAGGCGGTGCAGTACCGCCGGGCGTTGCGCGGGGCGGCTTGAGCGCCTGAACTGCAGGTCGTCGAAACCACCATTACCGCGGGCTCTTCGCCTGAAAGCGCATCGTCACGTCAGCTCACCAGCGAATCGATCCACCGCGCCGCATAGGTCCCGCCCTGCTCGAAGTAGTGCGTGTGCGCGCCGATGCCCATGCACACGTCGTGCTCGGCACCGCGCGGCGCTGCCGTGAAGGCCGGCGCCGGATTCCACAGCGTCGCGTGACCGCCCACGGTGTCGATCGCCGGTGGCGGGTCGCACCACAGCCAGCGGCCCACGTAGTCGCCGGTGGTGTACAGGTTGATCCAGCGGTTGGCGCCCACGTCGGAGGCGAGCGGACCGCTGTTGCCCGGCAGCGTGGTCCGGCCCACCCATTCGTAGAGAAGAGGAAAGCGAGCCGCGTACAGCTGCCGCAGCGGACAACCCGCCGTCAGCAGGTGGACCTTGCCCTGCAGCTGCGGCCACAGCCGCGTGACGCGGTCGTCGATGCCGGCGTCGGCCTGCCATTGCGCTCGGTGCTGCAGGTAGCGCAGCAGTTCCGTCGAGATCACCGTGCCCTGGCTGTGCGCCACGATCACGATGCGGTCGTACTGCTGCGCCGCCACGTGTTCGAGCAGGGCCACGTAGCGCGAGAAGATCCGCGCGCGCGGAATGGCGTTGCGCGGGAACTCGCGGAAATGGTTGTCCACGTCCAGCGCCACGTCGAGTGGCAGCCGCAGCCACGGCACATAGCGCGACAGCACGCCGCCGAAGGCCGAGAGCGCCGCGGCCGCGGTGGCCGCGCTGAGCACCAGCGGCTTGAGCACGCTTTCCGACAGCGGCCCGAACCATTCGATGTACGCGCCGCCGATCAGGTCCTTCGGCAGGATGCCGCAGCGCGCCAGCAGCAGGACCACGCCGACAACGGCGGCGACCACCACGCTGGCTGCCGCGAGCCCGGTGACGACGGCTTCGAGCCGGCGATAGCCGCCGCTGAGCCAGCGCCCCAGGTTCTGCGCCGTGCCCACGCCGTTCCTGATTTCAGCGAGCACGCTGGGCACCAGCACCACGATCATGTACAGCAGCAGCGCCAGCGTCAGGCCCGCGGCGAGCACGAAGGTCTCGGTGCTGCGCAGGTAGCGCAGGTGCAGGAAGGTGGAGCCCTTGTCGAAGCAGCCCGAGGCCACGTCGAAGATGAGCGGGCAATAAGAGGTGCCCGCGGCGCCGAATTCCACCAAGGTGGTGAGCAGGGCCCAGATGGCCATCGAGAGCGCCACGAAGGAGGCCATCGACACCATCAGCCCCAGCCGCCCGGTCGCCACGCTGCCGCGCGCGGCATCGCCGTCGCGCGCCGCGGCCTGGCCGAAGACGAACCACAGCAGGAACGGCACGACCGCGGCGGCCCACCAGATCACGATGCCCAGCAGCATGAATTCGAACGCGCGCATGCCGGCGCGCACCCAGTCGTGCAGGTCGACCGGCTGAGCCCTTGGCACGACCGCATTCGCGATCAGGTGGCCCAGCATCAGAAGCGTCGTGGCGGCCAGGAAAGCGAGCCCTACGGCGCGCATCGCCGGAAAGCGCGCGGCCGCCACGCGCAGGACGTAGTCGAACAGCAGCCCGAGCAGCCCCAGGCAGCCCAGCCCGACCACCCAGGGCGCCGGCACCCAGTGCAGCAGCACCGTCGCGGCGATCGCGCAGGCGGCGGCAGCGAAGCGGTTCGCGGGCTGCGCGCCGTACCGGTAGCAGTACCACCACACCGCGAGCGCCGGTGCCGCCACGGCCAGCACGGTGCGCAACACGGCCGTGTGCGGCTGCGCCACGCCCCAGGCGACGATCAGCAACCCGATCAGCAGCAGCTGCGAGAACAGATTGGCCAGCAGGTTGGAAAAGGCCCAGTCCAGCCCGCGCTGCAGGTTCGCCAGCCAGTGCCAGCGGCGCGGCGGCTTGCCGTCCGGCTGCCGCAGGCCGGCCTCGGCACTGGCGCGGTCCACGGCGTCGCGCCCGAGCAGCGAAAGGCGGAACACCACGGTGAAGAGCTCTGTGACGATGCGCGGCAGCACGCCGGACAGCCGCGACAGGTCGGCCCAGTACATCTCGTGCACGTCCACCTGCTGCGGCGATGCGCCCGTGCCGGCTTCCGTGCGGGTCATGCGGATGCGGGTGGCTTCGTAGGCCTCGTTGTCGGCGCCTTTCCACTTCGCGAGCAGGTAGTCGCTGAAGGCGATGCCGGCGTCGGCCGAGATCATGGCCCTGGGCGTGGGGCCCCGGTTCGCGGCAGCGACGGCAGCGGCAGCAGCAGCGGCAGCGGCAGCGGGAACATCCGGCTTGCCGCCGCCGACGATCCATTCATCGCGCAGGAAGTCCGAACGCAGCGACTGCTCGAAAGCCTTGCCCAGCGAATCCGGCGCCTGCATGGACGGCTGGACGCGCCGGGTCGAGCCCGGAGGCAGCGGCTTCGACGAGCGGTTGCCCGCCATGGCCTTCAGCGGCGGTACCGCCACGATGAAGCTGTCGCAGTCGCCATGGCTGTAGCGGGCCTGCGGCGTGCCGGTGTTCACCATCAGCGAGGCGATGGCGCGTGCGGTGTCGCCGGATTTCTGGTCGGCGACGCCGTGGATGGCGATCACGGCCACGCGCTCGGTGCGGCGCGCGGCACCGGGCTCAGGCCGTTCTTCCTCTGCGATGCTTGTTGTCGCGCTCACGGTGGTCCTCCTGCGCGCCGATGACCGGCTGCGGTGACACCCACGGAAGGCGGACTGAACTGGAGAGGGAGAAAGAAGCCGGCTTCGCGCGGGAGAGACGCATTCTTCCCGCACGGACATGCGCCGCGCCATCCCGCAAAAGCAGGATGCGGACTATGGCCAAAGCCCTGCCGGCCCCCTGGATCGGGCTACTTGAACTCGTGGCTCACCACGGGCGCCGACTTGCTGTCCTGCACCGTCACGCGCTGCCGGAACACCTCGAGGTCGCCGTTGCGCACTTCGATGTTGTAGATGCCGGGGCGCAGCGACAGCGACTTCAGCGGCGGGCTCACGCCACGGTCCGCGCCATCGACGAACACCTGGCCCCAGGGCCGCACGTTGAACAGCACACGGCCCATGCCTGGCGCCGCTGCGGGCGTGGTGGCAGTGGCGCCCGGCGTGCCGGGCGTGGCGCCGGCCACGGTGGTGGTTCCGGGCGGCTGCGTGCCGGGAGCGACGGGCACCGAGGGCGGCGAGACCCGGTTGATCTCGGCGATGGCGTTGCGCGCCTCGCGCGCATGCAGGCCACGACGGTAGCGGCGCAGGTAGGCTTCGTAGCCTTCGCGCGTGTTCTCGCTCTGCGCAAGATTCCAGTCCTCGGCTTCGGCGGTGGCCAGCGCGGATTCGGGCGGCGTGGCCGGTGTCGTCGGCGTCGCTGGCGTAGCGGGTGTTGCCGGCGTGGTCGCGGGCGTGTTGACCGGGACGGTTTCGAGCGGTGCCAGTGGCGCGGTGGATGCGACGGGCGCACTGGCGACCGTGGCCGGGGGCTGCGCGGCGGCACCGCCGGCCGCGAACGGTGGCACGCCGTCGGTGGCGGACGGCGTGGCGCCACCGGAGCCCGCGGGCGGCATCACCGCCGGCGGCGCGGTGTTGCTCGACATCGGATCGGTCGGCGGCGGCACCGGCACCATCGCGGTCTTGGGCTCCTGCGGCTGCATGCCCGAGGTGAGGCGCAGGCCGATCCAGGCACCCACGGCGACGAGCGCGATCAGCAGCACGCCGACCATGCCCCATGGCGGACGCCTGGGCTTCTGTTTCTTAGCGGGTGCAACAGCCGCGGCCTTGTGGGCCGCCGCGGCTTGCGCCTTGGCACGGCTGCCGCGGTCTTCCTGCGGTGCGGGCGCCCGCACCGGTTCGGGTGCCGCCACCGGCATGGGCATCGGTTCCAGCGGCGCCGGCGCCGACACCGGCGAGAACTGCTGCGGCGTCAACTGCGGAGGCGGTGGCGTGGCCGACACGGGCGCGGCGGGAATGATCACCGTCGGTACGCCCATGCCGCTCACGTAGATGTCGCCCAGCTTCACCAGTCCCAGTTCGGCGGCGAAGGCGGCGACGGTCTGCGTGCGGTCCTTGCTGTGCACGGCCAGCGTGTGGTCGATGGCGGCGCAGAAGGCCGGGCTCAGGTCGTCACGCCCCATGGACGACAGCGGCACGTAGGCGTCCTGCACGCTGCGCACCACGGCCGAGGGCGGCGGATGGCCGGTGACCGCGCGGTACAGCACCGCGCCCAGCGCGTACAGGTCGGTCCATGCGCCCTGCAACAGCGTGTTGTCGTCGGCGTACTGTTCGATGGGCGAGTAGCCCGACTTCACCATCACCGCCACCTCGTCGACGAGGTCGGCGATGGACTTGCGCGCGGCGCCGAAGTCGAGCAGCACCGGCAGGTCGTCCTGCTGGATGAAGATGTTGTCAGGCGCGATGTCGCGATGGAAGCACTGGCTGCGGTGCAGCGTCTCCAGCGCGCCCAGCAGCGGCCCCAGCATGCCGAGCAGCCAGGGCTCGGTGATCCTGCCCGGCTCGTCCTCTGCCAGTCGGCGCAGCGTGCGGCCCTTGTAGAGCTGGATCGCCATGTAGGCGGTGGAGTTCGCCTCCCAGAAGCGATGCACCCGCACCAGCGCCGGGTGGCTGAACTGCGCGAGCGTGCGCGCCTCGTTGATGAAGCTGCGCAGGCCCGCCTCGAAGGTGGCCGTGAGCCGCTCGGAGCGCACGTGCACGCTGTTGTCGCCCACGCGGCGCGCGAGCATCGCGGGCATGTATTCCTTGATGGCGACCTCGCGCTGCAGCGAATGGTCGTAGGCGCGGTAGACGATGCCGAAGCCGCCCTCGCCGATCACCTCGAGCAGCTCGAACTCGTCGAGGCGGTGGTTCACGCCCAGCGGATGCGGGCGCTCGTCCTGCGTGTCGGCCGCCGGGCTTCCGATGCCGTGCGTGGTCGTCATGCTTCTTTTCCTCCTGCGGGACGGCCGCCCCCGTGGCCCTCACAGCCCCCCCGGGCCTGCCGGCCGATATGGCTCTTCTTGTTCATGCCCATGGCACATGTCCCTGCGAAAACAACTTGGAAAACAGCGGCGTGTTGAGCCCGCCGCCATGGGCTGCGGTGCGCAACGGCGACCCGTCGGCCTGGTTGGTCCACCAGTAGCTGGTGCTGCCGAAGGGGTCGAAGCACAGTGGAAGCTCCGGCCAGGCCAGGCGCTGCTGGGCGCTGGCGCCACCGGCCGTAGGCCCGAGGATCGAAAGAATGTCGTCCGAGCCGCCACTGGCGGTCTGGAAGCCCGCGCGGCCGGCCGCCAGCACCTGGCTGTCGAACTGGTCGGGCGCCACGCCATGGCGGATGGCCTGCAGCAACGCGCTGCCGCATTGCCAGTACCAGTCGGCCGAGCCTTCGAGCACCGAGGGGCGGTAGCTGCGCGCGGCCACCTGCAGCGTGATGCACACGGGGTAATAGCGGCCCACGCGGTCGCAGCTGGGTGCGATGCAGCCGAACTGCACCGCGTCGACGCCCTGCGTGGCGGGAATCGCGAAGTTCCAGACCGGCGCGACCGCGTAGTGGCGCGTCATCGCGTCGGGCCAGCGCTTGAAGCTGCCCAGGCCGTTCTGCATCCAGCGGTCCCACCAGGCCTGCAGCTCGCGCGGCATGCGGCGATAGAGGAAGTCGCCGGCGGAGGGCAGCTTGCCGTACCAGCCGATCTGCTCGTCGACGGGCACCCAGGCCTGCGGTGGAATGCTGCTGTTCATTGCATATGCCTCAAGACAACATCGCGGCATATGCCAGGAACACCGCGGAACCGGCTTTGCCGGGCCGCTGGTGTTGCCCCCTGCAAGGGGGTAGGAGAAGCGACACGAAGTGCGCGAAGCCTGGGGGTGTTCATGATTTCCCGGGGCAGGAGAAGCTGTTCATCTGCGGCAGGCGCAGCGGGTTGTAGACGCTGTTGGCCGTGACCGCGAGCACTACCTTCTTGCCCTGCAGGTCGAAGCTGGCGTTGAAGGACTCGGGCGAGCTGCCCGCGGAGATGGAAGCCTTGTCGAAGAGCCGGTGCAGCGCCCACGGCCCTTCGGTGACGATGCCGCCGGCCGGCGTGCCGTTGGCGGTGGTGACCTGCAGGCGCACCTGGTTGCTGTTGCGCGGGCCCGGCCACTTGATGGTGCTGGGCGCCTGCGGGCCGTGCGCGTAGCGCACCGTCTGGCCGTCGACGTCGAGCGTGAACTGCGTGAGCGCCGCGTCCATGTCCTCGGGCCGGATGTCGATGGTGAACGAGGGCGTGCGCCCGCCCGCCATGCCCGAGAAGAACACGTCGCGGATGGCCTGCGCCTTCTGGAAGGAATCGAGGTAGGCCGAGCGGCCGGCTGCGCTGCCGTCCACGCCGCGCTTGAAGGCCCATGGGTTGACCGAGGTGTCGACCTGCGTGATGAGGTTCTTCTGGAAGAAGTCGTCCATCATCCCGCCCGGCGCAAACAGCTGCGCGAAGTCGCCCGAGGCCACGTCGCGATTCGAACCTCGCGTGAACGGATAGCGCCCCGCGATGGCCTGGTTGCAGAACGAGCCGATGCTCGCGGCCGCGCTCTGCCCGATGTTCTGCCGCGTCACCGCCGCCGCCTTCGACGACGCGGTGGCCGAGAGGTCGTTCAGCATGCCCTGGAAGGGCACCGGCAGGCGCCCGGCCTCGGCCTGCACCTTGGTGACCGCGTCGCTGGTCGGCGGGATGTTGCCGCTGCGCAGCGCCGTGTCGGTGGCGGTGAGGAAGTTGTAGAGCTCGTTGATGAGCGCGGCGGTCGCGTCGATGGGCGCCTGCCCGCCCTGCTTGGGCGCCGTGACCATGCGGCGCAGCGGCTCGAAGTGGTTGTCCACCAGCGACTCGGGCCGGTCCACGCGCGTGTTGCGGCGCTGGCTGCCGTCAGGCTGGCCGATGAGCTGCTCGATGCGCTCGCGCGTGCTCTGCACGCGGTTCTGCGCCTGGTCGAGCAGGCTGCGCGCGGCCTCGTCGTGGTTGCGCAGCAGGTCGGTCTCGCGCGCGGCGCCGCGGATGATGCGCGACATCGGCGACTCGGCGGTCGAGAGCACGCGCGTCATCTGGATGCTCTGCAGCAGCGAGCGGCTGTCGGCCAGGCGGATGTCGACGAGGTAGTCGTCCCACACCTTGATGTAGTCGGTGAGGTAGAGCCGGCGCACTTCGCGCAGCAGCAGCTCGCGCGAAGTGATGTCGGCGATGCCCGGCGCGCGGATCTGCAGCACCCAGCGGTCTTCCTGCTCCAGCGACAGCGCCGTCTCGGCCATGCGCTTGTCGAAGATGTCCCAGTAGCCGCGGTAGGTGAAGAGCGTGGGAATGCCGTCGGTCAGCGGCTTGCCGCTCGCGCGCCGGATGACCAGCGCCGACTCGGCGCCGCCCGCCTCGGCGATGGTGAAGGCATTGGGCTGGCTGGTCTGCAGCAGGATGCGGCGCAGCCGCGCATACGAGCGCTGCGCCAGCGGCACGCCGGCCAGCCGCTCGCGGGTCTGCGTGATGAGCCTGTCGTCCTTCGCGAAGGGCGATGTCACCACGCGGCCCGAGAACAGCGCCTTCAGATGCGACTCGAGGTTGGCGCGCTGCTCGCGCGTGAGCGAGGCGCCGATCTTGCGGTCCACGTCGGTGAGCAGCCAGGCTTGCAGGAAGTCGGCATCGTAGCGCTCGGCGTCGTACAGCATGAGGTAGGCCTTGAGCGCCTCGTAGCTGTATTCGGCGTCGCTCTTGGCGGCTTCGCGCAGCGACTGCTCCACGCGCTGCGCGGCCTGCGGCAGCAGCACGGTCTCCAGCGCGCGCTGGTAGACGCCGTCGGTCGCCGCCTGCAGCTTCTCGCCCTGGTAGAGGCCGAAGCGGTAGGAGGTGGGCGGATCGCCGATGTCGAAATGGCTGGACTTCGGCAGGTCGCGCAGCCTGTCGAGGATGAGCAGCGAGCTGGCGATGTCGCCGCTGGTGTCGACCACCGTGGGCAGCTCGCCGCGCGCGGCGGCCTTGTTGAAGGCCTTGGCGTTGGTGTCGACCTCGGCCACGTAGTCCTTGTTGTTGCGCCAGCTGTTCACGCAGGCGCCGAGGAACAGCACCAGCAGCACGCCGATCACGCTGTAGCCCGCGATGTCGATGGCACGCTTGCGCCGGTACCAGCGCAGGTTGGTGCCGGCCACGCCCGCGTCGCGGAAGATCACCTGCTGCAGCAGTTCCTTCAGGAAGTAGCTCTTGCCCGGGCCCGGCGGCGGCGCCGGCGGCGCGTTGACCTGCAGGTAGCGCTTGATGGCGCCCATCACGCGGTCGAAGGCCGTGCCTTCCTGCGTGCCGCTGGTGAAGTACACGCCGCGCAGCATCGACGCGGCTTCGAACTTCGACGGATTGAACACGTCGGCCAGGAAGGTGCCGAGGATGTCCTCGAAGCTCGCGAACTGCTGCGGCAGCAGGTAGGCCTGCGCGCGGCGCATCGGGTCGGACTCGGCCGCCAGCAGCTCGGGCAGGCGCTCGTCCAGGCGCTGGTGCAGCAGCTTGTATTCCTGGTGGAAGCGCTCGCGCAGGTCGCCGCCCAAGGGCGCCGCGCCCTTGTTGCCCTTGCCGGCCCTGGCCGGGTTGCCCTGGATCGGGAAGGTGAAGCCCCACACCTGCTGCCGCTCGGCGCGACCCAGCGAGCCGAAGTATTCGTTGAAGCCGGCGAGCAGGTCGGTCTTTGTGACCAGCACGTACACCGGGAAGTCGATGCCCAGGTCATTGCGCAGTTCCAGCAGCCGCTTGCGCAGCGCCATCGCGTGGCGCGCGCGCTGCGCGTCGTCGGCCAGCGGAAGGTCGGCGATGCTGATGGTGAGGATCGCGCCGTTGATCGGCTGGCGCGGGCGGAACTTCTTCAGCAGCTCGATGAAGCCCTTCCACTCGCCCTCGTCGGTCTCGCGGTTGCTCTCGTGCGTGGTGTAGCGCCCGGCCGTGTCGATCAGCACCGCCTCGTTGGTGAACCACCAGTCGCAGTTGCGCGTGCCGCCGATGCCGCGCACCGCCGCCTTGCCGAGCTGGTCGGCCAGCGGGAAGTCGAGATCGGAATTGACCAGCGCGGTGGTCTTGCCCGAGCCCGGCGCGCCGATGAAGATGTACCAGGGCAGCTGGTAGAGGTACTGCCGGTCGAACAGCGAGAAGCGGCTCGCGGGCTTGCCGTCGGCATCCGCGCCGAAGCGCATGTTCTTCAGGATGTTGGTGGCATCGGTGAAGCCGCTTTGCAGCTCCTTGATCTCGGGCGCGTCCTCGGGCTTGGCCTCCTTCTCGCTTTTGGAAGGCGTGCGCAGCTGGTTGAGCAGCTGCGCGTTGAGCCGGCGCTCGCGCCACTTGCGATAGATGACGCGCACGAGCCAGATCGCGAACATCAGCACGATGACCACGATGCGCACGATCTCGTCTTCGAGCGGGCGATAGCGGCCCACCGCGATGGCCGGGCCGATGACCCAGATCAGGAAGGCGAGCGCGACCAGGCCCAGGAAGACCCACAGGTCGCGGCTGATGAGAAAACGGAAGATGGCGCGCAGCATCAGCGGGTGCCTCCGGGCTGCGGTGCGGGAGCGGGCGCCGCAAGCGGCGCGGGAGCCACCGGCGCCACCAGCAGCGTCACCTCGACGCGGCGGTTGCGCGCGCGGTTGGCGGCGGAGTCGTTGGGCACGATCGGGTCGGCGTCGCCGCGGCCTTCGGCGCGCAGCCGCTGGGGCCGCGCAAGGCGGGCGGCGATCATCTTCTGCACCGCGTCGGCGCGGGCCTGCGAGAGCTGCCAGTTGGAGGGAAAGCGCACGCTGCGGATCGGCTGGTCGTCGCTGAAGCCGCTGACCAGCACGTTGCCTTCCACCGAGTTGAGTGCATCGGCCACGCGCGCGAGCACCGGCGCATAGCGGTCGAGCACGCGATCGGAGCCCGAAGCGAAGAGGCCGTCGCCGCGCAGCACCACGACACTGCGATCCGCCTCGTCGCGCACGGTCAGCAGGCCTTCGCGGATTTCGGGTTCGAGAAAGCGCTGCAGTCGCGGCACCGGCGCCGGCATGACCACGGCACGCTCGGCCTGCGGCAGGCGCACCGCGTTGACGGCCGCGAAGGCGCCGTCGGAGTGGCCCGCGAGATTGAAGGTGAGAACCGCGAACACGGCCACCAGCAGCACCGCCGCCACCGCGCCCACCGCCCACACGGGCAGCCAGTTGCGCGAGCGACGCACCGGCGCGCTGCCGTCCTGCCAGTGCGGCGACAGCGGCACCGGGATTTCGCCGCGCGTCTGCCGGATGATCTGCAGCAGCCGCTGCTTGAGCGTCTCGAGCTGCGAGCGGCCGTTGTCGATGACGCGGAAGCGCCCTTCGAAGCCCATCGCCAGGCAGAAATAGATGAGTTCGATCAGATGCAGGTGCTGCTGCGGGTTCTGCACCAGGCGCGACAGGAGCTGGAAGAACTTCTCGCCGCCCCAGGTCTCGTTGTGGAACATCACCAGCAGGCTCTGCGACGACCAGATGCTGCCGCCCCATGGCGTGAGCGCGGCGGCCTCGTCGACCGCGGTGCACAGGCAGTAGCGCGCGCCGATGATCACTTCGGGCGAGATGCCCGCCTGCTGCGCGCGCGTCTCGAAGCGGCGCACCTCGTCGACGAGATGCTCGCGCAGTTGCGACGGCGCGGGATGGTGGCCGGTGGCACGGATCTGCGGGATCAGGTCGAGCAGCGGATTGGCCGCGGCCACGAGCGGGTTGTTGCCCGCGAGCGCCGTGTCGCCCGCATGCGGGCGCCGCGCGTCATGCCAGGCGGTGAAGGAATCGGGCTGCGCGCCCAGGCCGCCTCCCATGCCGGCACCGCGCGAGGCTGGCGGCATGCCGCCCATGCCGCCCATGTCGCCATTGGCGTTGCCGCCGCCGGGATTCGGCGGCACGAAGCCTCCCGGGCCGACGGCCATGTCGTTGACACCGTTCATAGAGTCCCTCACGGACGGATGGCCCAGAACTCCATGGCCAACCCGGGAAAGTCACCGGCCAGGTGCATCGCCACGCCGCCCGATTTCTCGAGCTGGCGCCACATGTCGCCGCTCTTGTCGAGTTCGAAATAGTGGTAGCCCGCGTTGTACGGGATCTGCCGCGGCGCCACCGGCAGCGGACGCACCACCACGCCCGGCAACTGCAGCTGCACGAGGTCGCGGATGCGCTCGACCGAGCCGATCTTCACCTGCGTGGGGAAGCGCTGCTGGATGGCGTCGGCCGGCAGGTCTGCATGCACCGCGAGCACGAAGCCCGCGTTGCGCACCAGCACCGGGTCGGGCATGCGGCCCACGCGCACGCCATGGCTGCGCTCCTCCAGCTCGATGGCGATCGCGCTCTGCTCGAGCACGGCCGAGAGCGAACGCCGCAACTCCTCGAGCAGCGGGCGGATGCATTCGTTGAGGTTGTCGTGGTCGTACACCGGCCACAGCACCGGACGGCGCGTGGGCGAGGTGTGCGTGGCCAGATGGCAGGCCAGCTTGAGCCAGTCGACGAAGAGTTCTTCAGGGTGCACCTGCACGGCCTGCTGCGCATGCCAAGTCAGCGCGAGATACCGATTGACCAGTTCGAGCAGCAGGAAGTCGGAGACCTCGCTCACGCCACCGCGCCCCGGTTGCGAGAGGCGCGAGGCCAGCGCCTCCGAGCGCTGCGTGAGAAGGCCGTGCAGCTCCGCGATCATGCTGCGCAGCATGGCGTGCGCGGATGCGTCGAGTACGGGCGGGATGTAGTTGGCGTCGACCACCAGCTTGTGGTCGGTGCGGCGCTCGATCACGCGCACCGCGCCGATGGCCTGCCATTCGGCGGTGAGCGAGGAAGCACGCGCCAGACGCAGGCGCGGTGCCGCCAGCTGCAGCACGGCCGGGCCCAGCGCGACGGCATTGCCGTCGTTCACCTCGCGCTCGATCACGCCGAAGCGCGCGGCGGAGCCTTCGTCTTCCGAGAAGATGACTTCCTCGCTGCCGGGCCTGCGTAAGGGCAACGCGAGAACTATGAGTTCGTCGGTGAGGTCGTTGGGCACTTCATAAGGTAGCGGTGCGTCTTCCGCGCCGAACGAGAAGGGCGTACCGTCGGGCATCACGCCCGCGCCGCCGAGCAGCGACACGCGGCCCAGCGCGTAAGCGTCGCGATCGATGTCCAGGTGCAGCCAGCCCCAGTAGGCGCCTTGCAGGCCCGCGGTGCGCCGCGTCACGTACTGCTCGACATAGCGTTCCATTTGCTGGAAGTGCTGCGGCCGCAGGTACATGCCCTCGGACCACACAACGCGATTCGCCAATGCCTGCGGATGGGCGCCGTTCTTTGCGGCGCCCGGATTGCGAACTGTCACCAAAAAGACCTCCTGGGGAGTGCTCACGCCGGAGCGGGAGATGCGCTGAAAGGCGGCCTCCCGGTCCACTTGTTTTGCTCTCGATGCTACACGTCGAGTCTTACGTTTTGCACCGCATTTCGCTTATGAATTTTTCGCACTTTGGTACTAGCTAATCAGTACCTTGCCCCCAAAGTTAACGACTTGGTAGCAGCTCTATGCCTGTCTTGCGCACGGCAACATGCACGGCCTGTTCACTCGGCGAGAACTGCCACACCTTGTACAGGTTGGTTTGCTTGGGTTCCTTCAGCGGCAGCACGATGCGCCATCGTGAGGCCTCCAGCTTGCGATAACCGGCGATGATGCCTATGGCGCGCGAGTCGAGAGCGGCCTCGCGCTTGAACACCCGCTCTTCGCCGCTGCGCATGATTGCCTGATCGGCATTGACCAGTTCCGTGCTGAGCGTCTCTCGGTCACGGTCTTGTAATGCAAAGTAGTCTGCAGTCTCGAAGTTACCGGAGGATTTCAATTCGAAGACTTTCACCAGGATGGGAGCAGCCTGGCCCCGTCCGTCGGGATTGACGCCATCGTCGATCCTGATCGTGATGGCGTAGGGCGTGGGCATTGACTTGGCCGTCGATGCGCATCCGCTGATGAGGCCCGCAAACAACGGTGTGGTTGCAAGTGCGCCTTGTAGCAAGCTTCGTCGATGCATTGAAATCTCCCGAGGGTTCGCGGCTTATATTATCGAAGTCACGCGCCCTTACGATGGCGCATAGGGTGCATGTCGCAACTGAGCGGCACACTGTCTCAAGCATTGCCTTTTCATTGCCTTCTGCAAAGTAGGAGAGAAGATTGAAGTCATGTCTGCCTGCTCTGGCGCTAGCTCTTCTTGCGGTCGCCGGTTGCACGACCACACCACCGCCGGAGCCCGCGCCCCAACCCGAACGACTGAGCCAGCAAGTGGCGCGCACCACGCTCGAGAAGGCGCAGCAGGCGTATGACGAAGGCGACTATGCCAAGGCACTCAGCACGCTCAAGAGCGGCGGCGTGTCGGTGTTCGAAGCCGCGGAGCCGGCCACGCGCCTCGACGCGATGAAGCTCGAAGCCTTCAGCTACTGCGTGGCCAACCAGATCGCCGAATGCCGCCTGCAGTTCCGCAAGATCCTCGATGCGTTCCCGACCTTCGAGCTCAACGTGGCGGAGCGCAAGCACCCGGTGTGGGGCCCCGCGTTCGAGGCCGCCAAGCGAATGAAGCGTTGATGAAGAACATCGCGGCCGCACAGGCACTGCGGCGCGAGAAGACCAACACGGAGAAGCCATGCGTTGGACAGTGATCGAACACGCAGGCAGGCCGGTGGCCACGGGCCCCTCGGCATTGCTCGCCGCGCCCGGAGGAACGATCGGACGCAGCCCCGACAACAACCTCGTGCTGCCCGACGAGCAGCGGCAGATCTCGCGCCTGCAGGCCACCGTGCGCTTCGACGACGACGGCGTGGCGGTGCTGCGCAACATGAGCGCGGTGCTGCCCATCAGCGTGAACGGACGCGCGCTTGCGCACGAGCAGGAATCGCGCGTGGCCGATGGCGACCGCGTGGCGATCGGCAGCTATGTGCTGGAGGCTTCGAGCGCGCAGCGCGCCGTGCGCCCTCCTCCTTCGCCACCCGTCTCACCGCCGCCTCCTTTTCCCCCATCTGCGGCGCCGGTCCAATACGTCCCGCCACCTGCGATGGCCGCGCCACCGATGCCGGCAGCGAGTCCCATCGACGCGCTGCTGCCGTCTTCCGGCGCATCCGACGTTTTCTCCGACCTGTTCGGCGAGGGTGCACTGCCCATCGGCGATACGCAGCCCACGGTGGCAATGCCGTCGCCGCCGCGCCAGGCGGCGCCCGTGCCACCGCCACCAGCTGCTTTCGCACCAGCGCCCAGCCCGGCTTTTGTTCCACCGCTGCAGCAGCAATACCAGCCGCCGCCAGCACCGGCGCCTCAACCCGATCCCTGGGCCACCCTTGCGCCATCAGCTCCATCGAAGCCGAGCCCGAGCCCGAACACCAGCTCGTCGCAGATGCCTTCCGCCGCGGACTGGGACGCCATCCTCGCCAACGCACCGCGCCGCGTCGACAGCGCGCCAGCGCCGATGCCCGACCCGATGGCGCACGAGCCCTTCGAGCTGCCGTCGCAGGCGCGCCGCAATCCGGTCGATCCGCTCGCCGAACTGAATCCCGACGCGACCAAGGACATGTCGGACGTGGCGCTCAAGCGCGGCGTCGATCCGCTGTCCTTCTTCGCGGCTGACGAGAGCGCGCATTCGCCGCTCTCCGATCCACGCCCTACTGCGCTGACCCACACCGATCCGCTGTTGCCTGGCGACACGCACCCGGCGGTCGACCTGCTGCAGAACAACCGGCCGGCCGCGCAGGGGTACAGCCAATCGAACCATGCGCGCGAGGTTGCGGCGCAGTTCCGGCCGCCGAATCCGGTGGCGATGCCGGCGCCAGTGCCGGCACGCGACCCCGTCGTCGAACCGCCGAAGGCGGAAGCGCCTCCGCCCTCACCGGTTCCGCCACCGCCACCGCCGCCTCCTCCTGCACCGCCGCCTCCACCCGTAATTCAGGAGGTCAAGCCCGAGCCGCCTCCCATCGTGGAGCAGCCTCCGGTGGCAGCGCCTGCCGCATCGCCGCAAGCCGCAGCGCCAACGCCGACACCTACCGAGGCAGCAGCGCTTTCATCGTCGTCCTCGGAAGCCCTCTTCAGAGCTTTCCTCGAAGGTGCCGGCGTTCCGGAAGTCGCCGGCCAGCAGCCGCTCGACATCGAGGCCATGCAGCGGCTCGGCCGCATCATGCGTGCCTTCACCGATGGCACCATCGAGCTGCTGTCATCGCGCGCCATGCTCAAGCGCGAGGTGCGCGCCGAGATCACGATGATCGTCGACGAGGAGAACAACCCGTTCAAGATCCTGCCGAACGGCCGCGCCGTGCTGATGCAGATGTTCGGCGCGCGCATGCCGGGCTTCCTGCCGCCCGAGGCCGCGGTGCACGACGCGCTCGGCGACCTGCAGTCGCACCAGCTCGGCATGGTCGCCGGCATGCGCGCCGCGCTGCTCACGCTGCTGAAGCGCTTCGACCCCGCCGCCCTCAGCCGCGAGACGCCGCACGACGGCAGCCTGGGCGAGAAGCTGCTGCCCGGCGGCCGCGAAGCACGCCTGTGGCGCGAGCTGCAGCAGTTGCACACCGAGACCACGGCAGCCGTCGAGGACGATTTCCAGGCCGTGTTCGGCCGCGCCTTCCAGCAGGCCTACGACAAGGAAATGGAACGGCTGAAGGAGATGCGCCGTGCTTGAAGCCACACGCTCTTCATCGTCTTCTTCCTCCTCCTCGATCGCCGTGCCGATCTCGACCTCGCAGTTCTCCTGCGTCGGCGAACGCAGCGGCAACCAGGACGCCATCGGCTACCACCTCGACGAACGCAACGGCTGCTTCGTGGTGAGCGACGGCGTCGGCGGCAACGCGGGCGGCGAGCTTGCTTCGCGCATCGCGGTCGACACAGCACTCAACACCTTCGTCGCCGCGCCTTCGCTGGCCGCCGACAACATCCAGCGCTGCGTGAAGGCGGCGAACGACGCCATCCTCGCGAAGCAGCGCGAGCTGACCGAGCAGAGCCGCATGAGCGCGACCTTCGTGTCGCTCTTCGTCGACCGCATCACCAACCAGGCCTGCTGGGCCCACGTGGGCGACAGCCGCCTCTATTGGTTCCGCCGCGGCGCGCTGATGCAGCGCACGGAGGACCACAGCCTGTCGGAGCGATCTGGCGATGCGGCTGCGAGCCATCAGAACGGTGGCGAGAGACTGGTGAAGACCAATCTGCTGTATCGGGCGCTCGGTGCGCGTGCTACGGCGGAGGCCACCATCACCGCGCCGCAGCGGCTGGCCGATGGCGATGCCTTTCTGCTTTGCACCGATGGGCTTTGGCAGCTGATATCGCAGCAGGTGATGGAGCGGTCTCTGCAGCTGGCCGACAGCGCGGAGGAATGGCTCGCGCTGATCCGCCGGGCGGCCGAGGCGAAGGCCGATGATTCGCAGGACAACTACTCGGCGCTGGCTGTATGGGTGGGGTTTCCGCAGCAGGTGACGCTGGCAGGGGCACCTGCGATTCCCAAGGCGGCCTGACGCTTCCTTTCGCCGCGCCGCCCTTTCTCTTCTCTCTCAGGCCATCAGCACAAGGATCTTGGGCTGGCTCGGCACGATGCGCATGCCCATTGCATTGCCGCGGTTCTGCCGCGTCATGCTCGTCACGCGCGTCTGGGCGGAACCTTTGATCAGCATCGTGAACGCGCCCAGCGTGTGCCGCGACTCGCCCATCACGCTCTGCACCGCCACGCCCAGGCCGATGCCCGCGTTGTCGCCGAAGGTGAGCGGCGTGCGCGTTGCCAGGTTATGTGCGGGGGTGCACAGGTAGAGGATGTTCCAGGCCTTCGGAATCGCGGTGGGGCCCAGCGCGAAGTTGGGGTACGGAATCGGAATGGCCGGCGACTTGCAGACGTCCGGGAAGGCCAGATCCATTCCCATCAATTGGCAATTGGCGAACATGGTGTCTCCTTGAATAGTTAGGGATGTGCGTTGCCGCTCAACCCATGTGAATCTGGCTGGCATCCGCCTTGATTAGGTCCTGCGCCGTGACCACGGTGTTCTTGCCATGCAGTCGGGCCATCTCGCTGGCCTGGTAGTCGATGTGGGAGGCACGCACCTGGTCGATGCCCTCGGTCATGCGAAATGCCGTCTTGCTCAGGTGCACCAGCCGCTCGACGATGGCTTCGTAGACACGGCCGATGACGCGCACGCTGAGCACCCTGGCCTCGGCCTCCTCGCCGCTGTAGGCGAGCCGCCCCACGCGGCAATCGGCCGTATTGGCATCGATCCGCAGCTGCGGCGCATCCATGCGCAAGCCTTCGCGACCTTGCAGCGAAAGCTGGGTCGCGCTTTCGATGTTGATCGCACCGCGCTCGGAGGCCAGGGTCACGTCCCCGCTCACGTCCAGGCGCGATGCACGCGCATCGGCTTGCTCGGCCACCGCGGTGAGATAGAGACGGTTCGAATCGGGCCCGCTCACGAGCACCAGGTCGCCTATTTCGGGACGCAGCAGGCAGCTGGCGGCGCGCTGGCAATGCAGCACGCGACCATCGCTTTCGACGCTGTAGAGGCCGCCGGGCAGTGCCGAGGCCACGGTTCCAAGCGCGTTGACTGCGCCGCCTTCCGGGCCCGCGCGATGCTCCGCCGCAGTTGGCTGGGTCGGAAGCGATCTCAGAGGAGTGGCGTTCATGGGCAACCTCGATGTACTCGTCAGGGTCTGGTTCCGCGCGCCGAGAACTCCTCGGCCGCGAACAGATCGGGATCGTTCGGCAGCAGGCCGCCGCGATCGGTAAACCGCGTGCCTTCGGTCAGCGCGCGGTGCATCTTCGTGCGCATGAACGTGGCACCGCTGAAATCGGCGTCGTGCAGGTCGGCATACGAGAAATCGGCATAGGTCAGCGCCGATTCGTTGAAGCTGGCCGTCCCGCAGCGCGCACGATGGAGCACGCATTGCTCGAGATCGGCGCCCGTGAAATCGGCGCCTTCCAGATCGGCGTCGATCCAGATGCTCTGGGTGAACACGCCGCCCGTGCACGCCACGCCCTTCATGCGCACCTGGGGAAACAGGCTTTGCTGCGCGCGCACGCGTCGCAGGCTGCCGCCTTCGAGCAGCGCGCCCTTGAAGTTGCAGCGCGCGAGCGTCGCGCCTTCGAAGTCGCAGGAGCGGAGATCGGCGTCGGTGAACTGGCAGTTCTCGAATGACTGGCCGCGAAAGACCTGTCCCTCGAGCTTCGATTCGATGAAGATGGTCTTGTCGTAGCTGCAGCCGGCGAACACCGCCGAGCGCAGATCGGTCCGATAGAAGGTGGCTCGCACCTGCACGCGCGAGAAATCGACACGCTGCAACGAACCTCCGTGAACGCTGAGCTTCTCCAGGCGAACGTCGGCGAACGACGCGCCGTCCAGGACGTCGTCGGCGAAGGATGCATGCCCCAGGTCGGCGCCCGAGAAGTCAACCCCGGCCAGATTGCAGCTTTCGAACATGACGTCGTCGAGCGACGCGCCGGGCATGCGCGCGCCGGGCGCCTCGCACCGGCTGAAGACGCATTCGACGAGCACCGCCGAGGCCAGGTTCGCATCGGCGAAGCAGCACTGGCTGAACATGCTGCCGTTGAGCTTCGCGCCCGACAGGTCGGCGCCGCTGAAATCGCACGACATGAAGACGCCGCCCGAGAGGTCGAAGCCGCGGAAGCTCAGCCCCTTCAGGTTCTTCTCGCGGACCTCGTCGCCGCGCTGGACCATGGCCTGGATGCGTGTGGGCGTCATGGCGTGTCCTTCTCCGGCACGCGCTTCGGCACGGTTTTGACCTGTTCGGTGTAGGCCTCGTCGAAGCGGGTGAATCTGTCGATCAGGCACTGGCCCAGGTCGGCCTGGAAGAGGTTCGCGCGTTGAAAGTTGGCGGATGCGAGCAAGGCCTTCTGCAGGTTCGCGCCGATCAGGTTCGCGCCGGCAAGCGTTGCGCCCGTGAGATCGGTGCGCACGAAGCTGGAATCCCGCGCATCGGCACCCGCCAGCGTGGCACGGCGCATCGAGGCGTTGGAGAAGTCGGTGCCGTCCATCCGGGCATTGGTGAAATCGGTGGCGTCCAGCATCGCGTCACGCAGGTTGCAGTCGATCAGCACGGCGCGCTGGAAGCTCGTCTCGCTCAGCTTGGTCGCGCCGACAAAGCAGGTGCTCTCCACGCGCGCATCCGAGAAATCGGCACCGCCACGGCATTCGCTGTCGGTCCAGTCGCAGGTGTCGAGCGCCGCGCCCGCAAAGACCATCCCGGAGACGACGCAGTTGTACCAGGAGACCTTGCGCAGGCGCGCATGGTCGAAGCGGACGCGGTGCAATTCGCTCTCGTCGAGAAAGTCCACCGAGACGAGCTGCGCGCGGTCGAACCTGCAGTCGCTCAGGCGGGCCTTGTCCAGCGTCAGGTCGTCGAGCTTCGCATCCGAGAAATCACAGCCCTCTGCACGCAGCTCGTCGAGCTGGGTCTGATCGAAGCGGGCTTCCGAGAAATCGGTGTTCTGGCAAACGGCCAGCACCATGTTGGCTTTTGTGAAACCGGCGCCACGCATCGAGGTGCGCGAGAAGCGGGCGCGCACCAGCAGCGCCTCGCTGAAATCGGCGCCGTCGAGAACGCACCCGCTGAAGTCGGCGCTCTCCAGCAGCGTGCGCTGCCAGCGCGTGCCATGCAGGTCCATGCCCGAGAAATCGGCGCCGGTAAGGTCGAGGTTGGAAAAATCTCGGTCACCGGCCAGGATGCGCTCGGCCTGCGCGCGGGCCTGCGCCGCCGCCTCGGGCGACATCGCATCGGCCGCATCCTGATGCTGCGCCGTGCGACGGTAATTGGCGATGAGCTGATCGCCCGCCGTGCTGGACAACCGCTTCAATTCATCGGCCGCCTGCTGCGACATGGGACGCGCGCCGGTCGCAGCGGCCGACTGCCGCTGCCTCTCGATGCGCGGCCAGACGTCAACCTTCGGCGGCCCCTTCGGCTTCGTCGAGACGCTCTGCTCCATGAGCTTCGAGGTGTCGAAGCCTGCCTTGCGCGATTCGACCGCATTGGCCTCGGCCGCCGCCGCCATCTCGGCACGTGCCTGCTCCATCTTCGCGCGTTGCTCCGCGACCAGGGCTCGCGTCTTCTCGATGTAGGCGGGCAGCTCGCGCATCGACGTCGGCGGCTTGTGCTGCGGCAGTTCGCCTTCCGGCGCTTCGAAGCGGCTCATGTCGACGCCGTCCGCCCTGGCCTTCTCCCGCACTTCCGAGCGCATGCGCTCGGCGCGAGCCTCCATGTTGCGCCGCATGGGTGACGGCGGCAGCGCGGACATGTCCAGTTCGGGCCATGGCCCCAGGATGTGTTCGGGCATCAGCTGCTCGTCATGCAGGAGGTAGAGCGCGCGATCCTCGGCCTCGCAGCGGATCACCAGCACCTCGCGGTACTCCTCGACCGGTCGCGGCGACGAGCTGCACTCCTCCATCGCCATCATCGCGTGGCTGATGTCGTCGGCATCGTCCTCGGCGATCTCGGTCACGCCGTGATAGATCAGGCCCAGACGCTCCAGGTGCGGGAAGAACCATGCGGTGCTCAGGTGCAACGGCAGGTCTTCGAGCACCGCCCCGTCGAGGCTGTTCAGGTGATGCTTGCCGCGCACCACGAAGCCGCGGGCGCGCCAGTCGGGAATGCGCCCCCGCTGCACCGGATGCCCGGGATGCATGTTCGTGATCTCGAACTCCGCGCCGGCCAGCTCGCCGTCGCCGGGCGCGAGCCACTGGTCCGGCGGCGCGGCATTGAAGTAGTTCCAGTCCATGTCGCGTGCATAGCCCGGAAAGAGATTCTGTTTCCAGTGCTCGTCGTACTGCTTGCCCAGGCGCTGGGCGCGCGAGGGCCGCTCGATGCCGACAAGACCGAACCCCGCGGGCTCGACCTGCTGATCGGGCCGGCGCAGCATGGCATTCGGCAGCTCGACGTTGGGCAGGCGGCGCGTTTGCAGGCCATTGACGAGCTCATCGGCATGGCCGATGCCCTCCGGGTTCTCGGCGAACCCGGGACCACCGAAGGCATGCTGCCAGTCGAGCCGCAGCGTGTCGAAGGATTGCGGCGCGCTCGCGCGGCCATCGACCCAGAAGCGGTCGCCAAACACATGCAGGGCCTTGGTGCGCCGGCCTACCCGTATCGCCACCGCGCTCTGCGTGCGGTCGGACTGATGGCATGTGTAGGCATTGCCCGTCACGAGGAACTCGGGGTTCGCCTTGGGCATGCCCAGGTCGAAGGAAAAATCGTCGCCCAGTTCGGCTGCGAAGGTTTTCCAGCAGTCGGGCTCGGGCACCAGCTTCGCATCGGGGCCGAAGCCGTCGGCCATGACGATCGCCGTCATCCCCAGCCAGTGGCGTCGGTCCTTGATGAAAGAGCGGGTGAGCATGCTCATGCGCAGCGGCTTGACTATCTTCATGCGGCGGTCGTGCTCGGGATTTCGACCTGGGTGCGATCGCGGTCGATAGCCACCATCGGCGGCACGGTGTCGGAATACAGCACATGCACCCTGCTGCCCCTGACGAAGGTCGAGAGCAGGTCTTCGTCGATGAAGGTCCTCACGGTGGCCTCGCGCAGTTCGCCCTTTTCGTCGCGCCAGGCCAGACGCAGCTCGGCCGCCGTCATGCCCGCGCCATGCCGGCTGCGCTTGGTGAGCTGCCCGGGCGGACGGGCGAGCCCGAGCACCTCGGCCTCGCCATGCCGTGCATGGCCCCGCAGTTGCGCCCAGTGCCGCTCCTCCTGCTTGTATTCGGAGTTGGTGGCCACGGTGCTCCACACCAGGAAGACGGACAGGACCACCGCCGCGACCATCGCGATCGCACCCACCGTGCCGAGCACTATGTCAGACCATGACATTCGATATTTTTCCTTCGCGAGATGCCGGGGTCATTCGGTGACGTTCAGGTCGCCGGACTGTGTTTCCTGCAGGGCCACATCGACCTCCACGGCCTTGGTCTTCTTCAGCTTGATGACGATGTTTTCCTTGCGCCAGACCCAGTCGATGAAGTTGACCGCCGACAGGTTGACGAAGACCCCCGAGTTGATCCAGTTCAGGCCGCATGTCAGGACCTTGAAGCCGTACAGGTCGTAGGACGCCAGGGTCGCAGTGGCCTGGAATCCGGTGCCTTCCTTCACGTTGCGCTGATACCAGGTCTGGTTGTCTGCGTTCACTTCCTGTCTCGGCGTGTTGTAGGTCGTCACCTTCGTGTTGATCGTGAAGTTGGTGGTGTTGACCGTGTGGTTCGTGCTTCTGTAGACGATGTCCGGCGCATTGACGGTCTTGGTGCCGGTGACCACGGTGTTGTCGGGGCCGAGCACCAGCTTGCCGTCGAAGGCGTTGATGATCTCGACCCGCCCGCTGCACGTGATGCGAATGTCCGATCCCGCGACGAGCCGCAGCACCGAGCCGTTGACGGTAACGACCACGTCGCCGTTCACGGTCTCGAAGATGCCGTCGTTGACGACCCGCTTCTCGCCGCCGCTGATGATCTCCGTCGCCCCGCCGGTGATGGTGCGGATCTCCCCGCCGGACACCGTCTCGGTGGCACCATCGTGCACGGTGCGGGTCTCGCCGCCGTCGATGGTCTCGACCGCGCCGGCGGTGATGTGGCGCTCCTCGCCCGATTCGAAGGTGGACGACTCGTGGCCCTTGATGAGCGTGGTCCGCGTCTTCTCGGTGGTGTGCGTCTCGTCGCCTTCCACCTCGGTGTCGAGGTTGCGCTCGGCGTGCAGCAGGATCTGCTCCGCGCCCATGCGGTCCTCGAACACGATCGCATTGGCGTTCGCCACGGAGCCGCCCTTGGTCGAGCGCGAGACGACGCCGCTTTTCGTGTCTTCCGCCGGCAGGTCGAAAGGCGGCATCTGGTCGGCGTTGTAGACGCGGCCGATCACGATGGGGCGGTCGACCCGTCCGGAGATGAAGTCGACGATCACCTCCTGCCCGATGCGCGGCACGTGCACGGTGCCGAAGGAGTCGCCCGCCCAGGCCTGTGAAACACGCACCCAGAACGAGCTGTCCTGGTTGTTCTGCCCGACGCGGTCCCAGTGGAACTGCACCTTCACGCGGCCGTATTCGTCGGTCCAGATCTCCTCGCCCTCCGGACCCACCACGGTGGCGGTCTGTGGACCGCAGGTGCGTGGCATCGGCGTGCGCCGGGGTGCGCGAAACGGCCTGTCCGCAGGTTGCACTACGAACCCGGAGCCGAAGGAGGAACCGCCCGGCGCACCCGCCGCGGTGGCATAGCCGCCTTCGCGCCAGTCGTAGCGCACCGACACCAGCAGGTATTCCTGGTTGTCATCGTCACGCGGCGACCCGCGCATGGTGAATCGGTACCCCGGTGCCATGCCCCGCACCGTGGCATGGCCCGCGCTGCGATCCGCGAGAGACTGCGCCTCCTCGAGCCGCACGCGCGCATAGTGCTCGCCGTCTCCGGCCGCGCCATAGTCGCCGATCCACTCGTACATGTCGTAGTCGGCGTTGTCGGTAGCCAGGGGCTGCATGCGCGTGTTCGACAGGTCTGCCTTGGGCGTGGTGAAGTTGAAGTCGTTGACCGTGTAGCTGCCCGAGCGCACCTCGGCCGTCACCTGCCAGTCGTCGATCACCTCGATGTCGTCCGTGATGGCGCGATCGCTCGCGAAGCAGTCGATGCACGCGTAGCCGGGAAGCTCGTCATGCGCCGAGGCATCGTCCGCCAGCACCAATGTGTGCTGGTTCTTCTCGTGCTTGAACCAGTAGTAGATGCCTTCGAGCTCCATCAGCCGGCTCACGAAGGCGAAGTCCGATTCCTCGTACTGGGCACAGAAGTCCCAGGCCCTGTAGCTGCCGCTGAGCTTCTTCTCGTAGGCATAGCCATAGGCGCCGAGCACTTCCTCGATCATCTCGACCGCGGTGCAGCCCTGGAAGGTGCGGCTGTGGCTCGAGCGCGTGAGGTACCACAGCCACGGACGCACGGTGGCCCGGTACACGGTGTGGCGCACCGTGCCGCCTTCGCGGCCCGTCTGGGCAAAGCGCGTGACCTCGCCATGAAGGAAGCGCGCATCGGCCGCGGTCTTCATTTCGAGTGCCATCGACTTGCCGAGCAGCGACCTGGCATCGATGGAGGGGTTCGGGCTCAGCAGCTCGACCTCGAACTCGAACAGTTCCGACAGCGTTTCGTGGCCGTGCATCCCGCGAAAGAACAGCTGGTCTTCAGCGAGCGGCGTGTGGGCACGGACTACTCTTTCCATGTCGTGCCTTTCCTTTCTGCCCGATCGGCGCTCATTTCTTGTTGCGCTTCAGATTGACGGTGACCACGAACGGCCCCTTTTTCTGGGTGGTGCTCGTGGCAAAGCGGCTCTTCACATTGACCTTGATGTTGATGAACGCATCGAGCCAGAACAGGTACGACCAGTTCGCGAAGACGGCGCTGAGCATGGTGTTCACTCCAGCCACCTGCAGCTTGATGCCGAACAGGTCGGTCGCGCCGATGAACAGCTTCACATGCCGGTTCGACACGACGTCGTTCTGCTGGTCGACCCAGCCCTGGTCAGCGGCATTGCCGGTGTAGCCCGGCGTGTTGAGGACGGCGACGTCCGCGTTGAGCGTGTAATTGGTGGTGTTGACTGTGTAGTTGGTGCTGTTGTAGACCATGGTCGGCGCCGACACCGTCTTGGTGCCGGTCACGGCCGTCGCATGCGGGCCCAGCACCAGCTTGCCGTCGAAGGCATTGACGATCTCCAGCCGCCCCGCCGCCGTGATGCGGACGTCGGCGCCGGTCACCAGGCGCATCGTGCTGCCGTTGACCACGAGCAGCACGTCGCCGTTGTCGGTCTCGACGATGCCGCCGTTGACCACCCGAGTCTCGCCGCCCGAGATCGTCTCCATCGCCCCGCCCGTGATCGTGCGCTTCTCCCCGTCCGTCACCGTCTCCTTCGCACCCCCCGTCACCGTGCGCTCCTCACCCCCGTCGATCGTCTCCACCGCACCCTGCGTGATGTGCCGCTCCTCGCCCGACTCATACGTCGCCGACTCGTGCCCCTTGATCAGCGTCGTGCGCGTCTTCTCGGTCGTGTGCGTCTCGTCGCCTTCCACCTCCACGTCCAGGTTGCGCTCCGCGTGCACAAGGATCTGCTCCGCGCCCATCTTGTCCTCGAACACGAAGGCATTGGCCGTGGCCTCCGAACCACCTTTGCTCGACCGCGTGACGATCCCGCTCTTGGTCGCCTCCCCCGGCAGGCTGAACGGCGGCATCTGGTCGGCGTTGTACACGCGCCCCACGATCACCGGCCGGTCGATCCGACCGCCGATGAAGTCCACGATCACCTCCTGCCCGATGCGCGGCGTGAACACGCCCCCGAACCTCTCGCCCGCCCAGATGTGCGACACCCGCACGAAGCGCGAGCTGTTCTCGTTGCGCTGGCCGTAGCGGTCCCAGTGGAACTGCACCTTCACCCGACCGTACTGGTCGGTCCAGATCTCCTCGCCCTCAGGCCCGACGACCGTGGCCGTCTGCGGTCCGCTGGTGCGCGGCACCGGCGTCTGCCGCGGCGCCCTGAACGCCAGCGCCGTGGGCTGCACCACGAAGTTGAAGTCGTAGCTGCCGGGCTCCGCGCCCGTGGCGTATCCGCCCTCGCGCAGCGCGTACGACACGGCCACCGCCAGGTACTCCTGGTTGTCGTCCGACCTCGGCGAGTTGCGCATCGTGAACTTGTAGCCCGGCGCCATGCCCCGCACGGTCGAGTGCCCGCTGCTGCGCTGCGCCAGCGACTGCGACTCCTCCAGCCTCACCTTCGCGTAGTGCTCGCCGTCTCCCGCGGCCGGGTAGTCGCCCAGCCACTCGTACATCTCGTAGTCGGCGTTGTCGTGCCCCCGGGGCTGGCTGCGCACGTTGATCAGCTCGCCCTTGGGCGTGGTGAAGTTGAAGTCGTCCACCGTGTAGCTGCCCGAGCGAACCTCCTCGCTGGGCTGCCACTCGCGGATGACTTCCATGTCTTCCGTGATGTCACGGTCGGATGCGAAGTAGTCGATGGTCTCGTAGCCGGGCATCGGATCGTGCGCGCCGATGTCGTCTGACAGCACCAGCGTGTGCTGGTTCTTCTCGTGCTTGAACCAGTAGTAGATGCCTTCGAGTTCCATCAGCCGGCTCACGAAGGCGAAGTCGCTCTCGTTGTACTGCACGCAGTATTCCCACTGCCGGTAGCTGCCGGAGAGCTGCTTCTCGAACGCAAAGCCGTAGTCGCCGAACACTTCCTCCAGGATCTCCACCACGCTCTTGTTCTGGAAGATCTTGTTGTCGCTCGAGCGCGTGAGGTACCACAGCCACGGGCGCACGGTGGCCCGGTACACGGTGTGGCGCTCGGTGCCGCCTTCGCGCCCGATCATCGAGAAGCGGATCACCTGGCCATTGAGGTATCTCGGCTGGCTGCCCGCCGTCTGGATCTCCAGCGTCAGTGGCTTGCCCAGCACCGACTTCAGGTCCAGCGACGCGCTCGGGCTCAGCAGGTCGACCTCGAAATCGAACAGCTGCGACAACCCCTCCGTGCCACGCATCGAGCGAAACAGCAGCTGGCTCTCGTCCAGTGGCGTGTGCGCCTTTACGACCCTCTGCATGAAGCAAGTCTCCTGTTGGTTTTGCCGGCTCAGGGAGCCCTGAGGAAGAACGCGCCCCTCGCTTCCTTGAACTTGAACTTCACGAGCTTGGAGACCACGAAGCCGAGATCGCCCACCGCCACGTTCTTCTTGATCCGGTTCTCGTTGTCGTTCAGCAGCGCGAGATTGATGAAGATGCCGTTGATCGAGGTGAAGGTCGAGGCGGTCACCATCACCTTCGCGGCGTAGAAATCGAAGGCAAGAGGCGTCCAGAGGTTCGCCTTGCCCCATGTCGCTGCGAAATTGGTCCAGCGCCAGTGCCCATGGTCGTCGGTGTTCACCGTCTGGCGCGGTGTGTTGTAGACGATCACATCCGCATTGAGCGTGTAGTTCGTGTTGTTGAGCGTGTAGTTGGTGGCGTTGTGCACGATGGTCGGCGCGCCTACCGTCTTCGGGCCGGTGACCACCGTGGTGTCCGGACCTATCACCAGCTTGGTATCGATGGCGTTGATGATCTCGATGCGGCCGCCGCCGACGATGCGGATGTCCGCACCGCTCACCAGGCGAACCACGGTGCCGTTCACGGTCAACGAAACACTGCCGTTGACGGTTTCATCGATCCCGCCGTTGACCACCCGAGTCTCGCCGCCCGAGATCGTCTCCATCGCCCCGCCCGTGATCGTGCGCTTCTCCCCGTCCGTCACCGTCTCCTTCGCACCCCCCGTCACCGTGCGCTCCTCACCCCCGTCGATCGTCTCCACCGCACCCTGCGTGATGTGCCGCTCCTCGCCCGACTCATACGTCGCCGACTCGTGCCCCTTGATCAGCGTCGTGCGCGTCTTCTCGGTCGTGTGCGTCTCGTCGCCTTCCACCTCCACGTCCAGGTTGCGCTCCGCGTGCACAAGGATCTGCTCCGCGCCCATCTTGTCCTCGAACACGAAGGCATTGGCCGTGGCCTCCGAACCACCTTTGCTCGACCGCGTGACGATCCCGCTCTTGGTCGCCTCCCCCGGCAGGCTGAACGGCGGCATCTGGTCGGCGTTGTACACGCGCCCCACGATCACCGGCCGGTCGATCCGACCGCCGATGAAGTCCACGATCACCTCCTGCCCGATGCGCGGCGTGAACACGCCCCCGAACCTCTCGCCCGCCCAGATGTGCGACACCCGCACGAAGCGCGAGCTGTTCTCGTTGCGCTGGCCGTAGCGGTCCCAGTGGAACTGCACCTTCACCCGACCGTACTGGTCGGTCCAGATCTCCTCGCCCTCAGGCCCGACGACCGTGGCCGTCTGCGGTCCGCTGGTGCGCGGCACCGGCGTCTGCCGCGGCGCCCTGAACGCCAGCGCCGTGGGCTGCACCACGAAGTTGAAGTCGTAGCTGCCGGGCTCCGCGCCCGTGGCGTATCCGCCCTCGCGCAGCGCGTACGACACGGCCACCGCCAGGTACTCCTGGTTGTCGTCCGACCTCGGCGAGTTGCGCATCGTGAACTTGTAGCCCGGCGCCATGCCCCGCACGGTCGAGTGCCCGCTGCTGCGCTGCGCCAGCGACTGCGACTCCTCCAGCCTCACCTTCGCGTAGTGCTCGCCGTCTCCCGCGGCCGGGTAGTCGCCCAGCCACTCGTACATCTCGTAGTCGGCGTTGTCGTGCCCCCGGGGCTGGCTGCGCACGTTGATCAGCTCGCCCTTGGGCGTGGTGAAGTTGAAGTCGTCCACCGTGTAGCTGCCCGAGCGAACCTCCTCGCTGGGCTGCCACTCGCGGATGACTTCCATGTCTTCCGTGATGTCACGGTCGGATGCGAAGTAGTCGATGGTCTCGTAGCCGGGCATCGGATCGTGCGCGCCGATGTCGTCTGACAGCACCAGCGTGTGCTGGTTCTTCTCGTGCTTGAACCAGTAGTAGATGCCTTCGAGTTCCATCAGCCGGCTCACGAAGGCGAAGTCGCTCTCGTTGTACTGCACGCAGTATTCCCACTGCCGGTAGCTGCCGGAGAGCTGCTTCTCGAACGCAAAGCCGTAGTCGCCGAACACTTCCTCCAGGATCTCCACCACGCTCTTGTTCTGGAAGATCTTGTTGTCGCTCGAGCGCGTGAGGTACCACAGCCACGGGCGCACGGTGGCCCGGTACACGGTGTGGCGCTCGGTGCCGCCTTCGCGCCCGATCATCGAGAAGCGGATCACCTGGCCATTGAGGTATCTCGGCTGGCTGCCCGCCGTCTGGATCTCCAGCGTCAGTGGCTTGCCCAGCACCGACTTCAGGTCCAGCGACGCGCTCGGGCTCAGCAGGTCGACCTCGAAATCGAACAGCTGCGACAACCCCTCCGTGCCACGCATCGAGCGAAACAGCAGCTGGCTCTCGTCCAGTGGCGTGTGGGCTCGAACGACTCTGGTCATGGGGGTTGTCTCCTTGTACTTTTACGCTTCGGAAAACTCGTAGCGGAAGTCGTCGTCCGCGGCGCTAAGCTGCACGCCAGTCAGCTTGCGCGCACTGACCGTGGCCCCGATGACTTCCTCGCTCAGCCTCGGAAGGATCGTGTGCGTGAGGATCGCGTCGATCATCCGGCCGCCCGATTCGATGGCGGTGCAACGGCGCGCTACGAGTTCGACGGCGCTGTCGTCGTAGGCCAGTGCGATGCCGTGGTTCGCCTGCAGGCGCGTCGCGATGCGATCGAGCTGGAGGCGGATGATGCGATGCAACGCCTCTGCGTGCAACGGGTAATAAGGCACTACAACGAGGCGACCGAGCAGCGCGGGCGCGAACACCTTGAGCAGCGGCTCGCGCAGGGCGGCGGCCAGCGGCTCGGGGTCGGGGCGCAGGGTCGGGTCTTCGCACAGCTGCATGACCAGGTCGGTGCCGACGTTGGAGGTCATGATGATCACGGTGTTGCGGAAGTCGATGTGGCGCCCTTCGCCGTCTTCCATCCAGCCCTTGTCGAAGACCTGGAAGAAAATCTCGTGCACGTCGGTATGCGCCTTCTCGATCTCGTCGAGCAGCACCACGCTGTAGGGCCTGCGGCGCACGGCCTCGGTGAGCACGCCGCCTTCGCCGTAGCCCACGTAGCCGGGCGGCGCGCCCTTCAGCGTGGAGACGGTGTGCGATTCCTGGAACTCGCTCATGTTGATGGTGACGAGGTTCTGCTCGCCGCCGTACAGCGCTTCCGAAAGCGCCAGCGCCGTCTCGGTCTTGCCCACGCCCGAAGGGCCGCACAGCAGGAACACGCCGACGGGCTTGTTGGGGTTGTCCAGCCGCGCGCGCGCGGTGCGGATGCGGCGCGAGATGGTCTCCAGCGCGTCGGGCTGCGCGACCACGCGGGCCGACAGGATCTCGCCGAGCTTCAACACCGACTGCGCATCGTCGCGCACCATGCGGCCGATGGGAATGCCGGTCCAGTCGGCCACCACGGTGGCGATGGCCTGCGCATCGACGGCCGCGAGGATCAGCGGCGATTCGCCTTGCAGCTGCGAGAGCTTGTCCTGGGCCTCGTTGAGCTCGGCGCGAATTTCCTCGGGCGTGCGCTGGGGTTCGGCCGGAGGCGTGTCGGGGTCCACGTCGACATTCGCCGCTTCTTCGGCAGCTTCTGCGTCCGTTGCATCGGCCTGCGTCTGCACCTGCGGCACGGCGGCCGGCGAGAGCAGCTTGCGCAGTGCGACGATGCGCTCGACCAGCGCGCTTTCTTCCACGCGCCGCTTCTCCAGCACTTCGAGCTCTGCCTTCGCCTGCTCGACCTGCGCCGCGATGTCCTCCACGCGCTGATGCTCGCCCACGCCGATGGCAGCCTCGCGCCCCGCGATGCCCGACTCGATGCCCAGCACCTCGATGCGGCGCTGCAGGTCTTCGATGGCGGCGGGCAGCGCGTGCTGGCTCAGCGCCACGCGCGCGCATGCGGTGTCGAGCAGGCTCACGGCCTTGTCGGGCAGTTGGCGCGCCGGGATGTAGCGGTGCGACAGGCTCACGGCCGCCTCGAGCGCAGCGTCGAGGATGAGCACGCCGTGGTGCTTCTCGAGTTCGGCCGAGATGCCGCGCAGCATCAGCACCGCCTTGGGCTCGGTGGGCTCGTGCACCTGGATGGTCTGGAAGCGCCGCGTGAGCGCCGGGTCTTTCTCGATGTACTTCTTGTACTCCGACCAGGTCGTCGCGCCGATGGTGCGTAGCCGGCCGCGCGCGAGCGCGGGCTTGAGCAGGTTGGCCGCGTCGCCGGTGCCGGCCTGGCCGCCCGCGCCCACCAGCGTGTGCACCTCGTCGACGAAGAGCACGATGGGCTTCGGGCTCTTCTCGACCTCATCGATCACCTGGCGCAGCCGCTGCTCGAACTCGCCCTTCACGCCCGCGCCGGCCTGCAGCAGCGTGGGGTCGAGCACCCACAGCGACACATCCTTCAGCGAAGGCGGCACGTCGCCCGCCGCGAGGCGCGAGGCCAGGCCTTCGACCACCGCCGTCTTGCCGACGCCGGCCTCGCCGGTCAGCAGCGGGTTGTTCTGTCGGCGGCGCATCAGGATGTCGATGATCTGGCGGATCTCGTCGTCGCGGCCGTAGACCGGATCGAGTTCGCCAGCGCGCGCCTTGGCGGTGAGGTCGCTCGCATACTTGGCGAGCGCGGAGCCGCCGGCGGCGGGGCCATCGCCCTGATGATGCGTGGCGGCAGGGGCAGCACCACCAGCGCCTGCGGGGGCGGCATCGAAGTCGTCCTCGGGCGAGCCTTCGGTCCAAGAGGCCAGCTGAGCCACCAGCACGTCGGGCACGATCTTGTCGAACTCGCGCGAGATGCCCGAGAGCACCTGCCGCAGCCCCGGCGTCTTGATGATGCCCGCGAGCAGGTAGGCGCCGCGGATCGAGGTGGCCTCGAAGCGCAGGCTCGCATAGACCCAAGCGCGTTCGACGGCGTTGTCGACGTGCTCGGAGATGTCGCTGATCGAGGTGGCGCCGTGCGGCAACCTGTCGAGCGCGCGCACCAGGTCCTGCTCGACTGCGTCGAGATTGAGCCCCGCGCGCCTGATGATGCGCAGCATGTCGCTGTCCTGCTGCTGCAGGATCTGGTGCAGCCAGTGCACCAGCTCGACGTAGGCGTTGCCGCGCAGCTTGGCGAAGGCAGTGGCGGTCTCCAATGCCTTGTAGAGCATCGGATTGAGTTTCGAAAAGAGAGAGACGCGGCGGATGTCGGTCATAGAGCCATGGAGGAAGATGCGGGCGCGGCAACGGGTGCCGCCGATGCGGAACGGGAAAACAATGCTTCGGGCTGGAACACCATGTCACCGGCGTCGGTGTCCGACAGGCGCGTGCCCAGCCAGCTGCCCCAGCCGAGCCGCTGGTTGCTGTTGAGCCGCATACCGTGCGCGTCCTGCTTCTTGAGCACGAGCCGCAGCTCCCACGCGAACTCGATGCCGACGTACTGGCGCACCCAGTCGACCACCTGCTGCAGGCGCTTGCTGCCCGGCAGGAACTCGCGGTACTCCTCCTGCGAGAGCGGCCCGAGTTCGAGGCGGAACTTGCTCTGCGCGTCGCGCACCGCGAGGCCGATGGTGGCGCCGCCGCCAAGTCGGTGGTTGCGGCCGAGCACGCCGATGCGGCTGACCTGGCGCTCGTCGATCATCACCCAGTCGCTCACGAACTCCTCGACGCGCACGGGCACGTCGAAGTAGAGCCTGAGGATCTGGATCAGCCCCTCGGGGTTGCGCGTCTGGCGCACCAGGTGGCCCGCCATGAAGGTGCGCGCATGGTCGGCGATGCGGTCGCGCTCCTTGAGGCCGGGCTGCCCCATGTTCATGAGGCTGGCGACGTAGTCGACGAAGCGGTGGCCGTCGGTGCGGTCCAGGCTGTTGACCGATTGCGCGTCGGCCCAGGCCCGGTAGAAGAGCAGGATGAGCCTGTGATGGAACAGGTCGGCAAACGCGCTGATGGTGTTGTCGGCGTGGTGCCGCTTGCGCTCGCGCGCGTACTCCGTCAGGTGCAGCGGCAGCGGGCCGTTGGGGCCGAACAGGCCGAAGCCGTAGATCGAGATGCGCGGCGGACCATCGCCGTCGGCCTCGACGCCCGACACGTTCGAGGGCGCGAAGGCCATCGAAGGCTCCTGCCCGAGGCGCAGCGGCTCGTCGATCGGGCGCGGTGCGCGGCCCAGCAGCGGGTGGTCGTCCTGTGCATCGAGGCGGCGCAACAGCATGAAAAGATCGTGCTCGAAGGGCTGCTCGAGCAGCTTGGCCCAGAGTTCCGGGTCGGCCTGCGGAATGCCCCGTGCCGGTGACGGGCTACCTTGCGCCGCCGGCTGCACAACTTCGCGATCGACGGTGATCTCCGCCGCGTCCAGCACCACGCCCTCAGCGTGCACGGCCGGCGCGGCTTCATGCTGCTCCTGGTGCTCCTGGTGCTCCTGGTGCTGCTGCACCGCATCGGTGAAGCCGGTTTCGCTCATACGGCGGGGCGGCGTCCCACGCGCGGGCTCCAGCGCGCGATTTCGCCGCGCTGCAGGCTGGCCAGCGCGAATTCGGTGAACGCGTTGAGCGACACGTGGCGGCTGAAGAACTGCTCCAGCACCGCGCCGAAGAGATATGGGCTCGCGCCCGAGAACGCGACCTCGTCAATCTTGAGCGCGATCTCCACGCCGCGTCCGAACACGATGGGGCCGGGCTCGGGCAGGCGGCGGAACACCGGTGCCAGCGCCATCGAGCGCACGCCCTGGATCTGGCGGCGCACCGAGGGGTCGGCGAGGTTGCCGTACAGGTCGAGCATCTCCCGCAGCGCGGCAGCGCCCTGCGTGGGGTCGACGTCGGTGAGGCTCAGGTAGTTGAGGCCCAGGTGGCTGATGAGGCGCCAGGTGAGCGCGCCCTCGGCCAGCGCCGGGTAGGGCCGCGAGGGGCCGCGCAGGATGCGGATGGAGCGCACGGGCGCGGACACGCGCAGCGTGAAGTCCGATTCGAGCCCGGTCGGCAACAGCAGCGGCAGGTCGCGGTTGGTGCACAGCGCGTCGAGCGTGATGTGGCGCAGGCTGTGTGGAAACGGCGCGTCGTGCTGGTCGACGAGCGACACGTAGACCTCGCTGCCGGTGTAGCTGGTGCGCGTGCCCTGGGCGCGCGCGCGGTCCGACACGAGGCGCGGTTCGCGGCGCAGCGAGAAGTAGGCGCCGAAGTCGCCGTCGTCGGCCGCGAAGGAGCCGAGGAAGGGCCGGAACTCGCGCTCTTCAGAGCCGTTGGCCATGTGGCCGGTGACGCGCTCCACCGTGAAGATCTCGAAGTCGCGCGGGCGCGTGCGGTCGATCACCGCATGGTGCTCATGCTGGCCCGGCCCCACCGGAATGCGGTCGCTGCGGCGCGGCACGAGATTGATGATGGGCGTGCAGAACAGCGAGAAGTGCTTGGCGTCGACCAGCCGTTCGAGGTCGGCATCCGCGCGATCGAGCAGGATCACGATTTCCATCGTGGTGCCGCCCATCGCTGCGGCCGCCGCGCGCAGCTTGTTCACGCTGAAGAACAGATAGCGGTCGGGGAACGCGAAGTACTCGTGCAGCAGGCGATAGCCCTGGAACGAGCGCGCGTCGTAGGGCAGCAGGGCCTGGTCGGGCTCGAAGCCTTCGTGCCGGATGGCCTCGTCGCCCAGCGGCACGATGCGCGCCGTGGTGCCCGGCCCGCTGCGGCACACCACGCCGACGCTGTGGTGCGTCACGAGTTCGAGCACGCGCAGCGCGTGCAGCTCCGCGCCCGAGAGGAAGAATTCGAGCCGGTCCAGCGGCATGTCGGCAAAGCGCGCGCCGCCCACCGCTTCGAGCTTTATGGTGATGGCGCTCTTCGCCTGCCGCGCGACCATGGGCATCGCATGCGCAATCTCGGCCGGCACCGGGCCGATGCCGGCCTCCGCGATGCGAATGGGCCACAGCGTGACGCCATGGCCGGTACGGAATTCGCAGGCCGTCTGCTCGCCCTTGATCATCCGGCCGCGCAGGATGGTGTGACGCGGCAGTTCGTAGCCGGCCTTCAGCGAGCCTTCGTTGAGGTTGCCGTCGATCTGCACCACCGCCATGGCGGGCAGCGGTGCGAGGAAGTTGGGGTACACCACTTCGAGCAGCCGCTGCGAGAAGCGCGGGAACTCGGCGTCCATCTTGAGCTGGATGCGCGCGGTGAGGAAGCTGAAGCCCTCGAGCAGGCGCTCCACGTACGGATCGCTGACCTCGATGCCGCGCATGCCGAGCCGGCCCGCGATCTTCGGGTAGCGCTGCGCGAACTCGGCCCCGAGTTCGTGCATGTAGGTGAGCTCGCGGTTGTAGTAGTCGAGCAGCCGCGCGTCCATCAGAGGCCTCCGGTGGGCCGCAGCACCATGTGCCCGCTTTCGAGGTCGAGCTCCGAGCGCAGGATGAATTCGATGGGGTACGGCACCGACCACAGGGTGCCGCGGATCTCCAGCGCGAGCAGGTTGTGGTGTTCGAGGTCGGTGGCGTCGGTCACGCAGCGCACGTCGATGCTGTCTTTCATGATGCGCGGCTCGAAGTCGATGATGGCCGCGCGGATGGCTGCCTCGACGTCGGCGAAGTCGACTTCCGACATGCGCCCGCCGGCCCAGCCGCGGACGCCGAAGTTCAGCACCGAACGGCGCGCACGCGGCATGGTGTTGATGTTGTGGTCGGCGCCGAAGTTGGTGGTGTTGAGCAGCCACTGCAGGTCGCGCAGCACCGAGTCGCGCAGCAGCCTGCCGCTCATGAGGAAGGCACCCGCGCGCTCCTGCCGGGTCTGCGGCGCCTTGTCGGTGAGGCGGTCGAGCAGTACCGGCTGCAGGCGGTCGCGCGCGACGCTTTCCTGTTGGTCGCCGTCGGTGTCCATCATTCCGCTCATCCAGCACTGCCCTCGCGCGAGAACTCGATGAGACGCAGGTCGAGCAGCGAATGGTCGCCGGCCTCGCTGATCAGCGTGCGCTGGCCCAGGCCGGCGTACTGCTCTTCGCCGGCCAGCGGCAGCCAGTCGGTGCGGCGGCCCAGCGCAGCCTCGTCGTCGAGGCCTTCGAGCTGGCCCGGATAGCGCACCGGCACCAGGCCGTTGAGCGCGCGGCCGTCATGCAGCTCGAATTCGGTGGGCGCCCACAGCAGGTCGACCAGATGCTGCGGCCGCGAGAACTTGACGCGGCGCACCTCGGTCAGCGGCAGCCATGCGTAGCCAGAGGGCGTGAGCAATTCGAACACGGTGCCGATGCGCACGTCGCCGTCGCAGAGCCATTCGAAATCGCTGCGCTGCACGGGCTCGCCGTCGAGCGCCTGCACGGCGCGCGAATCGGAGCGGTCCACGCTGGTGAGCCTGCCGCGCAATGCGGGCGCGGCTTGCCGCGCGTTCTCGCGCAGGGCCGCTGCTTCCTCGGCGCGGTCGGCCGGCAGGGCCGCGGCAGCGATCAGCTGCTCCACCCATTCGGCGTTGCCGCCGACGATGGCCGGAGCACGCCCGCCCGACCAGAATTCGCTGCGGTGGCGTTCGCCCGAAAGCGCCATCGAACAGGTGACGCTGGCGGGTGTGAAAGTAGGGTCCAGCTTGGTGGCGAGCTTGAGCTGGTCTTCAGCCCGCTGCCACTCGCCGCGCAACGCGAGGAAGTGGCACAAGGCAAGACGCAGGCCTGCATTCTGGGGATTGGAGCGGATCTGCCGCTGTACCCATTCGGTGTGCTCGTCCACTGAGCGCTCGCCCAGTACTGCAAACCCATCGCCCATGAAGCTTCCTCGCTGACTGGCTGGCACGCGGCGCGAACTTTGTCGAGAAGGCCGCTGTGCGAAGGACGGCCGTGGAGGCCGTCGGGAAAAACGTCGCGGCCGGCCCGAAAGGCCGGCCGCGCATCGGGAAAAGGAGATCAGGACTCCTTGTTTTCCTTGATGTTCCAGGCCAGGACCGTCTCGGCGCCCTTGCCGCCCTTGTCGGTCTGTTCCCAGTACTGCTGCTTCACCTTGGCGGCCTGGAAGGCGTACTGCACGAACACGGCGTCCGAACCCTGCTCGGCCGTGTACTGCACCGACGTGACCAGCACTTCCTCGAGCGTGACGCGCGTGTACTCGATCTGCGAGCCGCCGGCCTTGCACACCGACACTTCCACCTTGCTCAGGTGCTTGCCGCTCGCGCAGTTCTTCATCACCGAAGGCGCCGCCTTGTCGATGCGCGCCAGCACCTGCAGGTCGTTGAAGCTGGCCTTGCCGACGCCACCGCCACCACCGCTGACCATGTTGCCAGGCTGCGTTGCTCCCCACGCAAACGACTTGATGTCCGTCCACTCCTTGTGGTTCGAGTCCTTCGATTCGCCGTTTGCGCCCTCAACGCGCATGAACATGTCTACTGCCATGATTTAAACCCCCAGAGTTATTTGCGCCCGCTTCCGGGACGCCGTTGAATTAGCTGCTGTCCTTCTTGTTGGATGGCAGCTTCGAAACCAGCCGCAACGACACCGTCAGCCCTTCGAGCTGATAGTGCGGCCGGAGAAAAAACTTGGCGGCGTAGTAGCCGGGGTTGTCCTCGATGGCTTCCACCTGGACTTCCGCCGCCGCCAGCGGCTTCATTGCCTTCGTGTCCTGCGACGAGGTGCCGGGGCTGCCGTCGACGTAGTTCATGATCCAGTCGTTGAGCCAGCGCTCCATGTCCTCGCGCTCGCGGAACGAACCGATCTTGTCCCGCACGATGCACTTCAGGTAGTGCGCGAAGCGGCAGCATGCGAAGAGATACGGCAGGCGTGCCGCGAGGTTCGCGTTGGCCGTGGCGTCGGCGTCGTAGTACTCGGCCGGCAGCTGCAGCGACTGCGCGCCGATGAAGGCCGCGAAGTCGGAGTTCTTGCGGTGCACCAGCGGCATGAAGCCGTTCTTGGCGAGCTCGGCCTCGCGCCGGTCGCTGATGGCGATCTCGGTCGGGCACTTCATGTCCACGCCGCCGTCGTCTGTCGGGAAGGTGTGCGTGGGCAGGTTTTCCACCGCGCCGCCCGATTCCACCCCGCGGATCGACGTGCACCAGCCGTACTGCTTGAACGAGCGATTGATGTTCACGCCCATCGCATAGGCCGAGTTGGCCCAGGTGTAGCGGTTGTGCGCGGCCGAGTCGGTCTCTTCCTCGAACTCGAATTCGTCAACCGGGTTGGTGCGCGCGCCATACGGCAGGCGAGCCAGGAAGCGCGGCATGGCCAGGCCGATGTAGCGCGCGTCTTCCGAGTCGCGCAGCGAGCGCCACGCGGTGTGCTCGGTGTTCTGGAAGATCTTGGTCAGGTCGCGCGGATTCGACAGTTCCTGCCACGAGTCCATCTGCATCACCGTGGGCGACGCGCCCGCGATGAAGGGGCAGTGCGCGGCCGCGGCGATCTTGGCCATTTCGCCGAGCATCTCGACGTCGGGCGGGCTGTGGTCGAAATGGAAATCGCCGATCAGCGCGCCGAAAGGCTCGCCGCCGAACTGGCCGTACTCGGCTTCGTAGATCTTCTTGAACAGCGGGCTCTGGTCCCAGCCGATGCCCTTGTGGCGCTTGAGCGATCGAGCGACCTCGCGCTTCGATGCGCACATCACGCGGATCTTGAGCTGCTCGTCGGTCTCGGTGTTGTTCACCAGATAGTGCAGGCCGCGCCATGCACCTTCGAGCTGCTGGAACTCCTCATGGTGCAGGATCTGGTTGATCTGCTCGGAGAGCTTGCGGTCGATCTCGGTGATGATGGCCTGCACCGTGCGGTAGGCATCGTTGGAGACGGTGACGGTGCTTTCCAGCGCCTGCACGGCCAGCGTCTTGACGGCGTTTTCCACCGCCTCGCGGGCCTGGTCGGTCTTGGGCTTGAACTCGCGCTGCAGCAGGTTCGAGAACTCGTTCGGCTCCAGCGTCTCGACGGAGGCCGGTGCGCGCGCGGTGGTCTGTTTGGGGGCGGTGCTCATGATGATGGCGGTCCTTGCTGCTGCTCGCGCTTACTCGGAAGACGTGCCGGGCGTACCGGCCTTTTCGTTCGCGGCTTCCACCGCCTTGGCGACGGCCGGGTTCGGTGCCGATGCCAGCGACTTCAGCAGTGCCGGGTTCTGCAGTGCTTGAGCGATCAGCTGCTCGGCGCCGTTCTTGCCGTCCATATACGAAAGCAGGTTCGACAGCTCGGTGCGCGCTTCGAGCAGTTGCTGCAGCGCGCCGACCTGGCGGGCGATGCGCGCGGGCGAGAAGTCGTCCATGCTGTCGAAGGTGATGTCGACGTTCATCTGGCCATCGCCGGTGAGCGTGTTTGGCACCTGGAAGGCAACGCGCGGCTTGATGGCCTTCATGCGCTCGTCGAAGTTGTCGATGTCCACCGCCATGAACTCGCGCTCGGCGAGGTCGGGCATCGGGTCGATCTGCTTGCCCGCGAGATCGGCGATGACGCCCATCACGAAGGGCAGCTGGATCTTGCGTTCGCTGCCGTAGATCTCGACGTCGTATTCGATCTGCACACGCGGCGCGCGGTTGCGCGCAATGAACTTCTGACCACTGTTTCTGACACGGTTGTCTGCCATAAGCTTCCTCTTGAATCTGTAATGCGTGTGGGTACGACCCCGGCCGGCCTCTCGGCTCGCGGGGCCCGCGACGGCCTCCGCCTGCTACTCCGCGCTGCCCCCGTTCAACGGACGTCCTGCAAGGCTCTCTATCTTCTGCAATCCCTCTGGCACGAGCTCTTCGATGATCTGGAAGAAGTTGAGGTCCAGCAGCCGCTGCGCTCTGCGTATGAGCATGGGCGCCGGATGGCTGGGCTCCGTGCGTTCCATGAACTGGCAAGCCTTCTCGAGCAACACCTGGACATCTTCACGGCTCGATATTTCAATATCCTTAACAAGTACCTGACGTAGGCCGGTACCGCCATTTGCCGCAGTACCGCCGACCGCACCATTCGCCACGGCCCCGCCGACGCTCCCCCCTTGCGGATCGGCTCCGGACTGCGCCTCGCCTGCTACCGCCTCTTCAGCCTGTACTTGCTCCGGCAACAGTTGGGCAACAGTACGCAGCGAGCGTTCGAGCCGCGAGAAGTCGGGCGCCCAGCTCTGGCCGAGTGCGCGCTCGCTTGTCTCGCGAATGCGCTGCAGCAACTCCAGCGCCGTGCGCAATGCCACCACCGGAGGCGCCGCCTTTTCCTGCGCGCGCCGCACCGCGTCCTTCAGCCGGCCGATACCGCCCGGGTAATCGATCTGATGATCTGTCTTGCTCGAATCGAGCAAGGCCTCGACCTGGCGCAGGCTCATCGATGCGCCGCCTTCGTCGAGCAGCCGCGCATCGCGCACGCTGCGTCCGAGTCCTTCGGCCTCGGCCAATGCGGCCAGCGCATTCATGCGCGGCAGCGGGTCTTCGAAGCCGTCATCGACAACGCGCGGATGCACGTCGTCCCAGAATTTCCGAAGCACAACGTCGACGAGTTGCAGACCTTCGACGTAACCGGGCAAGCCGCGGCTCTCGGTCCAGGCCAGCGTGAGGGGCACCAGCACGCGAAGGTCGCGCGTACGCGTGCAAAGCTGCTTTGCGATGCGCTCTACGCGGGCCCAATCGGGCGGCTCCGCGGGAATGATCGTCGAGCCGAATTGCTGCTCGCGCTTGCCCGCCGTCGCCTGATGCAACGCCATGAAATCGGGGTCGTATTCCAGGTCTTCACCGCAAGCCAGCGGGCCTTCAACGGGCTCCTGCAATAGATCGATCTCACTCTGCGCCAACCTCTACTCCCCTCGTTCAAACGTTTCTTAACAGCAGCAATCTTGAGGGGAACAAGTGATGCGGTCAACAGCAACAGATTGCAACACGAAGCGTATGAATTACTAAGAAGTACAACCTCTTTTGAAATTCAAACGGAACGTCTACATGTCGATCACAGCAAACCACGCGCAGCCAGATTGCGCATCAACGCACTGATACCAAAAGTCCACATCGGTGCCTTGTCGGCATGTACTACGCGATTGAGCAGTGCACCGAGTTCCGGTGCAGCAATGCGCACCCGGTCTCCCACAACGTGCGTGAATCCTTGCCCAGGCCCATGACGATCTTGTGTCGGCGCGAACATGGTTCCGAGAAACAACATGAATCCGTCGGGATAAGCGTGATTTATTCCTACTGTTTGCGCCACGAGGTCGAGCGGATCGCGGCTGATCTTCGACAGCGAACTCGATCCCTCCAGCCTGAAGCCCTCAGGTCCCGTCACTTCCAGCCCGACGGTGATGCGCCGCACGTCCGCAATGCCGAAGTGTTCATCGAACAACCGGATGAACGGACCGATCGCGCACGAGGCGTTGTTGTCTTTCGCCTTGCCCAGCAGCAGTGCGCTGCGGCCTTCGAAGTCACGAAGGTTGACATCGTTGCCCAGTGCCGCGCCCAGCGTTTCGCCACGGCTGTTGACGGCGAGCACGACTTCCGGTTCGGGGTTGTTCCACACCGAGCCCGAATGGATGCCGACATCCGCGCCGGTACCGACGGCTGAAAGCACCGGCGCCTTTGTAAATATTTCCGCGTCGGGACCGATGCCGACCTCGAGGTACTGCGACCACGCGCCCTGCGCGATCAACACTTCCTTGACCTTCAGCGCCTCGGTCGATCCCGGCACGATGTCCGCGAGGTTGTCGCCGAGCACGCTGCCGATGGCCGCGCGCGTGGCTTCGGCCTTCGATGCATCGCCGCGCGCCTGTTCCTCGATCACGCGTTCGAGCAGGCTCGCAACAAATGTGACGCCGCTGGCCTTGATGGCCTGCAGATCACATGGCGCGAGCAGCCATGGCTTGCCCGTGTCGCGCGCGGTCTCGTCGCTGTTGGCAAGGGCTTCGTCGAGCGCGGCGATGCGCGGTGCGTTCTTCAATGCATTGCGAACCGCTTCCGCAGGCGGTTTGTTGCCTTCGAGCAGATCGCTCATGGTGGGCGCGAGCTTCGACAGGTCGTGCAGGCCACCTTCGTGAACTGCGACCAGTACGGGGCCCACGCCGGGTTGCCAGAGACGGCCGACGAGCGTGGCGCGTCCGGCATCGCGGGGCAAGCTGGAAGAGATGGAAAGATCGAGCGGCATGGCGTGGTGTCTCCGTGGTGAATGTGTGCGCTACGTTGCATCGTAGCGGCGCACGGGGGAGACGACGCGGCCGGCTCTTCTCTTGTGGCCTTCAGTGACCCGGCGCCGCGCGTACGCGCGCCACTTCGGCCGGCAGGTCGGTCCACGCGGGCTCCTGCGGCGCGAAGCGTGCGCGCATATAGCCTGCAAGCTCGGCGATCTGCCGGTCGTCGAGCACTTCGCGGAAGCCGGGCATGAAGCCGATGTCGCGGCTCGCCGGTTCGCGCACGCCATCGAGGATGGTGCGCAGCAGGTTATCCGGCCGCGCGCTGGTGAGATTGCTGTTCAGCGCGAGCGGCGTGTTGACACCGAGCAGCGTGGGGCCGTTGCCATCGTGATGGCAGGACGCGCAGGCGCTGTCGAACATGCGCTGCGCGGGGCCGAGCAGTTGCCCTTGCGTGCGCGCCGCGTTGCTTACAACCTGCTGCGCAACGACGGAGGGTTCCGCAGCCGGCACAGGATTGAACGAGCCTAGATATGTGGCCATCGCGCGGATGTCGTCATCCGGCACCTGCGCGAGTTCACGCACCACCTCGGCCATCGGCCCGCCCGCAATGCCGTGGTGCTGCGTGTGGCCGTTGCGCAGGTAGCGGTACAGCTCGTCGGCATCCCACGGCACCGCAGACTTCGACGCCAGCTGCGTGAGCGCGGGCGCCTCCCAGCCGTCGACCATCGCGCCCGACAGGAAGGCGCTGCCGCCTTGCTCCGCGCCCAGCGCATTGCGCGGCGTGTGGCAAGCGCCGCAATGCCCCAGGCCGTTGACCAGGTAGGCACCGCGATTCCATTGCGCGCTCTGCGTGGCCACGGGCTGCATCGGCGTCGGGTCATGAAAGAGCGCGTTCCAGCCAGCCATCAGTGGACGAACGCTGAACGGGAACTTGAGCTCGGACTTCGGCGTTTCCGCTCGCACCGCGGGCAGCGACATGAAGTACGCATACAGCGCCTGCAGATCGTCGTCGCTGGTCTTCGCGAAGGCGGTGTACGGGAACGCGGGATACAGATAGTGGCCGTCGCGCGAGACGCCCTCGCGCATCGCGCGCTGGAAGGCGCTGAAGGACCAGCGGCCGAGGCCCGTCTCTGCATCCGGCGTGAGATTGGTGGTGTAAAGCGTGCCGAAGGGTGTGTCCATGGCCCGGCCACCTGCGTTGGCCGTGCCGCCGGGAGCGGTATGGCACACCGCGCAGTCGCCGACTGCGGCGAGCGCGCGGCCACGCTCGATGGTGGCCTGGCTGTAGACCGGCGCGGTGAGCGACACCGGCGCGATGGCGGAGCGCCATCCGAGCAGTCCGGCAATGACGCCGATGCCGCCGACAACCAGCGCGGCACCAGTGGCCCACAGCCCCTTGCGCCGCGGCCAGACTGCGCCACTCACGCCCTTGCCGGGAGAAGGCCGGGATGGAGGCACTGCGGCGTCACCGTCCATGCGTCGCTCGCCCTCATCCGGGGGCGGCGGGAGCGAACCCCTGTTCAACTCCGCCAGCACCGTCTCCGGCGTGAACGGCGGCGCCCTGAACCGCACCCCCGTCGCATCGAAGATCGCATTCGCGATCGCCGCCGTGCCCGGCACCGACGACGACTCGCCCGCCCCCAGCGATGGCTCGCCCGGGCGCGGCATGTGCATCACCTCGATCACCGGCACTTCGCGGAAGTTGATGATCGGGTAGCCGCCCCACTCGCGGCTCGCGACCACACCGGAAGGCAGCACGCCCGGCAGCTGCGCACCCGTCGTCGCACCCTGCTGCTGCTGCTGTTGCTGCTGCGGCGCGAACTGCACGCGCTCCTTCAGCGCACGGCTCGTGGTCTGGATCACGTTGCCATGCACCTGGTGCTCGATGCCCGCCGGATTGACCAGCAGCCCCGCGTCGTGCCCCACCACCACGCGGCGCACATGCACCTCGCCGGTCTTGCGGTTGACCTCCACGTCGGCCACCCACGCGGCCCACGCCGCGCCGAAGCCCGGCCACTTGCTGTGGATGTAGCGCGCGTACGCGAAGCCCTGGCCGAAGAGGATGTCGCCGCCCTCGCCCAGCCCGCCATCGGCGTTCTCCTGCGGCCCGGTGCGCATGCGCCAGCCGGCCTTCTGCGCGGTGGCCTGCACGAGCTCGACTGCGCGCGGATCTTCCAGGTGCCGCAGCCTGAACTGCACCGGGTCGACACCCGCCGCCGTCGCCAGCTCGTCGATGTACGACTCGTGCGCGAACGAGCTGGGCAACGCCGACACGCCGCGCAGCCACGAGGCTCGCACGATCGGCGCCATGTCGTTGACCTTCACGCGCAGGTTGTCGTAGCTGTAGGGCGGGCGCGCCGTGCGGTCGCCCATCTCGAAGGCCTGCGCCACCGGCTCGATGGTGCGCGTGAGCAGCAGCGCCAGCGTGGGTGCGCCGTTCGACGGGTACGAGGTTTCGAAGTCGTAGGCGGCGACGCGTCCATCGGCCATGAGGCCGCCGTCGATTTCCATCAGCTGCGCTGCGCCCTTGGGCTCCCACGCATGCTCCTGCTCCCGCGTGAGCTGCACGCGCACCGGCGCGCCGACCGCACGCGCGAGCAGCGCGGCATCGGCTGCCACGTCGTCGGCACCGTTGCGGCCGTAGCAGCCCGCAGCCTCCATGCGGACCACGTCGACCTGCACGTCCTCTACGCCCATGAGCTTCGCGAGATCGGCACGCAGCACGTGCGGGTTCTGCGAACCGGTCCAGCAGCGCAGCTGCATGCCGCTGCCGTCGGCGGGCTGCCAATCGGCCAGCGCGCACGAGGGGCCTATGGACGCATGCATCTGGTAGGGCCACAAGTAGGTGCGGCGCATGGGCTGCGCAGCCGACGCGATGGCGCCGTCCACGTCGCCCTCGTCGACCAGCAGCCGCTGCGTCGAGGGGTTGTCGCGCAGGGCCTGGGCGAGGTCGCCGAGGTCGGGCATGCCGGGCCATGGCTTCCACTGCACGCGCAGTTCGCGCAGCGCCCGCTCGGCGTGCTCCTCGCGCTCGGCCACGATGCCGACGAAGTCGCGGATGACGACCACCGCGCGGATGCCGGGTATGTGCGCAATCGACGATTCGTCGACCGACTCCAGCGTGTTGCCGATGAACTCGCCATGGTCCGCCCCCGCATACGGCGGGCGCACGACGCGGCCATGCAGCATGCCGGGCACGCGCATGTCGTGCACGAACACGAGCTCGCCCGCGAGCTTGGCCGGGATGTCGACGCGCGCCTGCCGCGTGCCGACGACGCGGTAGTCGGCCGGGTCCTTGGGCTTCGCCTGCGGGTCGAGCCGGAGCACGGTGCGCTGGCCCGCCACGAGTTCGGCATAGCTGAGGTGCCGGTCCGGCGCTTCGGCGACGCGCACCACGCCATTTCGCATCTGCAGCGCATCCGCGGCCACGCCCAGACGCTCGGCCGCACGCGCCAGCAGCCATGCCCGCGCCTGCGCCGCCGCCAGCCGCAGCGGCTGCGCATGAATCTGGATCGACGCGCTGGCGATGGTCGCGCCCTGGTTGGGCGCGCGGGCGGTGTCGCCGAGCATCACGCGCACGCCGGGCATGCCGAGGTCGAGCTCCTCGGCCACGATCTGGCCGAGCGCGGTCTGTATGCCGGTGCCCAGGTCGACGTGGCCGTTGAGCGCCGAGGCGCTGCCGTCGTCCCACACCGCGAGCAGGACCTCGTCGCCTTCGGCGGGGTTGCTGGCGATGAAGGCCGGCTGGCCCTTGGCCGGCGGCGGCGGTGGCGGGGTCTCGCGCAGCACCAGCAGCACGCCGGTGGCAGCAAGGAACTCGGCGCGCGTCTGAGGCAGATCTGCGCGGCGCGTCATGGCATTTGCTCCCTCTCCCGCTTGCGGGAGAGGGTTGGGGTGAGGGCCGGCAGCGACGGTTGGAGCTGTGCTCTTGCGAAGGCCGATGCCCTCACCCTGGCCCTCTCCCGCAAGCGGGAGAGGGGACAAGACCAGCGGCTCATGGGTTCGGCTCCTCGCGCATGCGCACCGCCGCGCGCTGCACCGCGTCGAGGATCTCGATGTGCGTGCCGCAGCGGCACAGGTTGCCCGACAGTTCTGCGCGGATGCGCGCTTCGCTCGCCTGCGGATCGCGTGCGAGCAGCGCGGCGGCCTGCATCACCATGCCGTTGAGGCAGTAGCCGCACTGCGCGGCCTGCGCCTCTTCGAAGGCAGCCTGCACGGGGTGCCAGCTGCCGCGCGAGCCCAGACCTTCGAGCGTGGTGATGGCGCGCCCCGCCACGCCGTGCGCGGGAATCACGCACGAGCGCGCGGCCACGCCGTCGACGTGCACGGTGCATGCGCCGCACTGCCCCAGCCCGCAGCCGTACTTGGGGCCGTTCAGCCCCAGGTCGTTGCGCAGCAGGTGCAGCAGCGTCGCCTCGCGCGGCACGCCTGCCATCGATTGCGCCCGGCCGTTGACCAGCAGGCGCAGCGGCTCAGCGCCGCAGCTGGCCGTCACGGGCGTATATCTCCAGATCGACGAAGGTCGAGCCGTTGTGGTTCTTCGCGCTGTACTCGATGGGGAAGTCGCCGAAGCGCGTGCTGCCGATGCTCTCGAGCCCGGCGATGAAGCTGTCGCGCGTGGGCGTCTTGCCCGCACGGCGCAGGCCCTCGACCATCACCCGAGCGACGATGTAGCCCTCGAGCGCGGTGTAGCTGTCGATCTTCTCGCCGAACTCGGCGCGGTCGCGCTGGTAGTCGGCCACGATGGGCACGCGCAGCGCCTGCGGCGGCGGCACGATGCTGGCCGTGACCAGTCCCGCGAGCTTGCCTTCGAGCCGCTTGGCCGAGCCCGCCGCGTCGGTGATGCCGACCGAGAGCGTGTACAGCGGCGCACCCACAGCGTTCGCGCGGTAGTCGCGCATGAACACTTCCACCATGCGCCCTGCCATGATCATCACGACCGCGCCCGGCTTCGTTTCGGCCAGGCCGCTGACGACCTGCCTGGCGTCCTCGGCCGTGATGGCCAGCGGGAAGGTCTTGAGCACCTTCACCTTGTAGTCGGCCGCCAGTTCCTCGCAGGTGGCGAGGTTCGACTTACCGAAGGCGCTGTCCTGGTAGACCACCGCGATCGACTGGATGCCGATGGTCGAGAGGTGGCTGATGATCTTGCGCAGCTCCAGGTCGTAGCCCGCGCGCACGTGGAACAGGTAGCGGTTGACCTTGGTGCGGAAAGAGGTGGTGCCCACCAGCGGCGCGAACATCGGCACGCCGGCCTTCTCGGCCAGCGGCATCGCCGCCGCGAGGTTGCCGGTAGCCACGTAGCCGGTGAGCGCGAACACCTTGTCCTCGTCGATCAGCTTGGCGGTGTTGACGGCCGTCTTCGCGGGGTCGTACGCGTCGTCGTAGGTGACCAGCTCGATCTTGCGGCCGTTCACGCCGCCCGACTTGTTGACGCGGTCGAAGTACAGCTTGATGCCCGCGCGGTAGTCGATGCCGAAGTCCTTCGCCGGTCCGCTGAACACGGCCGACTGGCCGATGCGGATGGTGGTGTCGCTCACACCGTTGTCCGCGCGCGCCGTGCGCAGCAGGCCGGGGCCGAGTGCAAGGGCGGCGCCGCTCGCGACCATGGCGCGCCTGGTGATGGAAAGCTTCATGCGTCGTGGGTCCCAGTCTTGTTCGTTGTTGCCGTTCCTCTTCACGGCGGCGCGCTCAGGCGGTCTGGATGTCGGCGGACTGGATGCGCTTGACGCCCTTGGCCGTCATCTGCTTCCAGGCCGCGGCCAGCGAGCCGTTGAGGTCGATGCCGCGCGTGGCATCTTCGATCACGTAGGCCTCGAAGCCGGCCTTGCGCGCATCCATTGCGGTCCACGCCACGCAGAAGTCGGTGGCCAGGCCGGTGACGAACACGGTCTTGATGCCGCGCGCCTTCAGGTAGCCGGCGAGGCCCGTGGCCGTCTTGTGGTCGGCTTCCTCGAAGGCCGAGTAGCTGTCCATTTCCTTGTGGAAGCCCTTGCGGATGATGAGCTGCGCGGTCGGCACCTTCAGGTCCTTGCCGAGCGCGGCATCGTCGGTGCCCTGCACGCAGTGGTCGGGCCACAGCACCTGCGTGCCGTAGCTGAGCTTGGTGGTCTCGAAGGGCTTCTTGCCGCTGTAGGTGCTGGCAAACGATGCATGGCCCGCCGTGTGCCAGTCCTGCGTGACGACGATGTTCTCGAAGGCCGGCGCAAGCGCGTTGATCACCGGAATGACTTCGTTGCCGCCCTTCACCGCGAGCGTGCCGCCGTCGAGGAAGCAGTTCTGCACGTCGACCACGATCAGTGCCGCCTTGGCACCGGGCTTGATCTTGCCGGCCGCGAAGGCGTTGAAGCCGAGACTGCCGAGGCCGCTGGCCAGCCCGAGGGTGGCGGCGGATTTCACGAGGGTTCTGCGATGCATGGCGTGGACTCCGGTGGGTTGAAAGAGAGAAGGCTCAGACACTCAGGTAGGCGCGGCGGACTTCGTCGTTGGCCGCAAGCTCGGCCATGGTGGCGTGATAGCGGATCTGGCCCTTCTCGAGCACATAGGCGCGGTCGGACACCAGCTCGGCGAAGTGCATGTTCTGCTCCGACAGCAGGATGCTCACGCCCTGCGCCTTGAGCTCCAGGATCATGTTGGCCATCTGCTCGACGATCACCGGCGCCACGCCTTCGGAAGGCTCGTCGAGCAGCACGAGGTAGGGGTTGCCCATCAGCGTGCGCGCCACGGTCAGCATCTGCTGCTCGCCGCCGCTCATGCGGCCGCCCGGGCGGTTCGGCATTTCGCCCAGGTTGGGGAAGAGCTTGAACAGGCGCTCTGGAGTCCACAGCGGCGCGTCGCTGCCGTCGGCCCAGCGGCGCGCAGGCTGCTTTCCGACTTCGAGGTTTTCCATCACTGTGAGATCGGTGAAGACGCGCCTGTCTTCGGGCACGAAGCCCAGGCCCAGGCGCGCCGCGTGATGCGGCTCGCTCTTCGAGATGTCGTGGCCCAGGAAGCGCACCGCGCCACGGCGCTTGGTGAGCATGCCGATCAGCGCCTTGAGCGTGGTCGACTTGCCCGCCCCGTTGCGGCCCATGAGCGCGACCACTTCGCCGCGGCGCACTTCGAGATCGACGTCGTAGAGGATCTGCGCGGCGCCATACCAGGCGCACAAGGCCTTGGCCTGCAGCAAAGGTTCATGGGTGCTCATGCGGCTTCTCCAATGGCTGCGGCCTTCTCGGCGATCTTCTTCTCGAATGTCTTGCCGGTGCCGAAGTACACCTCCTGCACCTTGGGATGGTCGCGGATCTCCAGCGGCCTGCCCTGCGCGATGAGGCGACCGCGCGCGAGCACGATCATGCGGTCGGCGTACGCGAACACCACGTCCATGCTGTGCTCGGTGAAGAGCACGGCCATGCCGCGCTGGATGACGAGTTCCTTGGTCAGCGCCATGAGCGAGTTGCGCTCCTTGGGCGCCATGCCGGCGGTGGGCTCGTCCATCAGCAGCAGCTTGGGCGAGTTGGCCATCGCGATGGCAAGCTCGACGCGCTTCACGTCGCCGTAGGCCAGCACGCTGCAGGGCCGGTCGGCCTGCGACTTCATGCCGACCTGGTCGAGCAGCGACAGCGCTTCCTCGCGCTTGTGATCGGCGGCGCGGCGCCAGGTGGAAAAGAGCTTGCGGTCGTGCGACAGCAGCGCCATCTGCACGTTCTCGACCACGGTGAGCGAGGCGAAGGTCTCGGCGATCTGGAAGGTGCGGCCCACGCCCATGCGCCAGATCTCGCGCGGCTTGCGGCCCACGAGTTCCTGGCCGTCGAGCGTGATGGAGCCCTGGTCGGCCTTCAGCTGGCCGTTGACCATGTTGAAGGTGGTGGACTTGCCGGCGCCGTTGGGCCCGATGAGCGCGAGCAGCTCGCCGGGCGGCAGCTCGAAGCTGATGCCGTCCACCGCCTTCACGCCACCGAAGGACTTGCCGAGGTTCTCGACCTTGAGGAGCGTCGTGCTCATGCCTTCACCTCCTCGAGCTTGGCCTTGGCTTCGGCCTTTGCCTCGTCTTCGGCCTTGGGCCCTCGCCGGCGATCGGCAAGCTGCTTGATCGAGCCCGCGATGCCCTGCGGGAACAGCAGCACCAGGATCAGGATGATGGCGCCGAGCATCGCGCGCCAGTAGTCGGTGTTGCGCGCCACGGTGTCGTGCAGCCAGGTGAAGGTGACGGCGCCGACCACCGGGCCCGCGAGCGTCTGGATGCCGCCGAGCAGCACCATCACGAGGCCGTCGACCGACTTGCCGACCGATAGCGTCTCCGGCGAGATGCTGCCCTTCGAGAATGCGAAGAGCGCGCCCGCCAGGCCCGCCACGGTGCCGGCGATGATGAACGCCACCCACTGCATGCGCTTGACGTCGATGCCGATGGCGTCGGCGCGCAGAACCGAGTCGCGGCCCGCGCGCATCGCGTAGCCGAAGGGCGAGAACAGCACGCGCCGCAGCCACCACACGCCCGCGCCCACCAGCACCAGCGTGATCCAGTAGTAGGCCCGCTTGTCGGAAAGCCACTCGGAGGGCCAAACGCCCGTCAGGCCGTTGCTGCCGCCGGTGAAGCTGTCCCACTGGTAGGTGATGGCCCAGGTGATCTGCGCGAAGGCCAGCGTGAGCATTGCGAGGTACACGCCCGACAGCCGCACCGCGAACCAGCCGTAGACGAAGGCACCGAGCGCGGCCACCAGCGGCGCGACGATGAGCGCAAGCTCCATCGGCAGGTGCAGCGCGCGCACCAGCAGCGCGGCGCCGTAGGCCCCGAGGCCGAAGTAGGCGGCATGGCCGAAGGAGTGCATGCCGGCCGGGCCCATGATGAAGTGAAGGCTGGTGGCGAAGAGCGCCGCGATCATCAGGTCGATCATCAGCACCATGGTGTAGGGCGAGTTCACCGTCAGCAGGGGCAGCACGGCGAGCATCAGCGCCAGCACGGCAGCGGCCACGAGGTAGGCATTGCTCGGCCGGCGCAGCGGCTCTTCCTGCATGCCCACGTAGCGGCTGGGCGCCTGCGGCCGGCCGAACAGGCCCCAGGGGCGCCACACCAGCACGATGGCCATCACGAGGAAGTCGACCATCAGCGTGAGCTTGGAGAACGACACATCGATGCCGAAGATCTGCACCACGCCGAGCCAGATGCACACGGCCTTGATCTCGGCGATGAGCAGCGCGGCCATGTAGGCGCCGGGCAGCGAGCCCATGCCGCCCACCACCACGACCACGAAAGCGGCGCCGATGGTGTTCAGGTCCATCTCCAGCGTGGCGGGTTCGCGCGGCAGCTGCAGCGCGCCGCCGAGGCCAGCGAGCAGCGCGCCCAGCGCGAACACGGCCGTGAAGAGCCAGGCCTGGTTGACGCCCAGCGCGCTGACCATCTCGCGGTCCTGCGTGGCCGCGCGCACCAGCGTGCCGAAGCGCGTGCGGGTGAGCAGCAGCCACACGAGGCCGAGCACCACCGGGCCGATGACGATCAGGAACAGGTCATAGGAAGGAAACTGACGCCCGAGGATCTCGACCGAGCCCTTGAGGCCGGGCGCGCGCGGTCCGAGCAGTTCGTCGGGGCCCCAAAGCCACAGCACCGCGTCCTTGATGACGAGCACCAGCGCGAAGGTGGCCAGCAGCTGGAACAGCTCCGGCGCCTTGTAGATGCGGCGCAGCAGAAGCACCTCGATCAGCGCGCCGAGCACGCCTACTGCCAGCGCCGCGATCAGCAGCGCGGGCCAGAAGCCCAGGCTCGAGCCCAGCTTGTCGACGAGCGTGTACGCGAGATAGATGCCCACCATGAAGAACGAACCATGGGCGAAGTTGACGATGCGCGTCACGCCGAAGATCAACGAGAGACCGGCCGCCACGAAGAAGAGCGAGGACGCGCCGGCCAACCCGTTGAGCAACTGAACAACGAAGCCAGAGAAGCTCATAAGGACCCTGAGGAAACTGGAGACGTCCGCATCCGCGCCCTAATGCGAAAAGGCAGCGAATGCGGTGGAGGTGCCGTGCGGTCAGTCCGCAGGGCGCATCTTTTTCACTTCTTCGTCGCTCGGCTGGAACTTCGCGCCATCGAGGTAGACGTAGTCGACCATCACGCCCTTGCCGCCGTCGTTCTTGGTCTTGCCGACATAGGCGCCCATGGTGGACTGGTTGTCCTGCGCGCGGTAGCTGATCTTGCCGAAGGGCGTGTCGACCTGCAGGCCCTTGAAGGCGGCCACGAGCTTCTCGGTATCGGTGCCGCCGGCCTTCTTGATGCCGGCCGCGATCGAGTGGATGGCGCTGTAGCCGACCACCGAGCCCAGGCGCGGGTAGTCCTTGAACTTGGCCTGGTAGGCATCGAGGAAGGCCTTGTGCTCGGGCGTCTTCACGCCGTTCCACGGGTAGCCGGTGACGATCCAGCCGTTGGGTGCCTCGTCCTTCAGCGGATCGAGGTACTCGGGCTCGCCGGTCAGCACGCTCACCACCTCGCGGTCCTTGAAGAGGCCGCGCGTGTTGCCTTCGCGCACGAACTTGGAGAGGTCGGCGCCGAAGAGCACGTTGAAGATGGCATCGGGCTTGGCGTCGGCCAGCGCCTGCACGACGCTGCCGGAATCGACCTTGCCCAGCGGCGGAGCCTGCTCGGCGACGAACTCGACATCGGGCTGCGCGGCCTTCAGCAGCGTCTTGAAGGTGGCGACCGACGACTGCCCGTATTCGTAGTTGGGGTACACGAGCGCCCAGCGCTTCTTCTTGAGCTTGGCGGCCTCGGGCACCAGCATCGCGACCTGCATGTAGGTGGAGGGACGCAGGCGGTAGGTGTACTTGTTGCCGTTGCTCCAGACGATCTTGTCGGTGAGCGGCTCGGCGGCGAGATAGAAGAACTTCTTCTGCTTGGCGAAGTCGGTCAGCGCCAGGCCGGTGTTCGACAGGAAGGCGCCGGCCAGCACGTCGATCTTCTCGCGCGAGATGAGTTCTTCGGCCACGCGCACCGCGTCGCCGGGGTTGGCGTTGTCGTCGCGGCTGATGAGCTCGATCTTCTTGCCGTTGATGCCGCCTTTGCCGTTGATCTCGTCGACCGCGAGCTCCATGCCCTTCTTGTAGGGCTCGAGGAAGGCGGGCTGCGCCTTGTAACTGTTGATTTCTCCGATCTTGATCACGCCCTGCGCGTGCGCGGGAACGAGGGCCGTGGCCAGCGTGACGACGGAAGCGGCGCAGAAAACATGGCGCAATGGATTCATCGAGAAGCTCCTAGGGGTTAAGGCAGAAAGAATTCGAGTTGTATGGGCGCGAGGCTCTGGCTGGACGATGCGGTGCGTCTCAGCGCAGTCCGTCCTCGCCCTTGATCTCGCTAACCTGCAGGCCGCCGATGCGCGGCAGCGGACGGCCGCTGTCGGTGACGGCCACCGCCACCACGATCTCGTTGGCGCGCGGCGCGTCGCTCACGCGGGCCTCGACCGCGTCGAAGTGGCTGCGCACGAAGGCTGCGTCCTTGTGGCCCAGCGGCACGTCGATGGCGGTGCCCAGCGTGCCCTGCTTCTTGGCAGAGGGCACGAGCGCCGCGCCCTTCTCTACCGCCACGCGCAGCGGCGCGCCCAGCTTGGGATGCAGGATGGCGGCGGCATGCTCGAGCTCGCCGCGCTCGCCGACGATGGCGGCCTTGCCGTAGCTCTGCGCCTGGCCGGGCTCGATGCCCAGCGCCTTCACGGCCTTCTGGCCCAGCAGCGCACCGAGTTCTTCGCCGATGGCGATGAGTTCATCGAGGTTCTCGCTGTAGCGGCCGGCGTAGGGGTTCTCGATGACGGCGATGGCGACGGCACGGCGCGTGGGCGGCGTGATGTCCTTGCCCATTTCCTTGCGGGTTTCGTCAACTTGAATGACGAGCTTGCGGATGTTGGCGGTCATGGTCTCTTGATTCCTTGATTTGTCTCTGCGGGTGTCTTCGCGGGTCAGCGCAGGCCGTCCCACTTGCTGATGTCCTTGGCAAGCAGGCCGCCGACGCGGGCATGCACGCGGTAGCCGGTGCTCATCGCGAGGATGAAGACGATCTCGTCGGCCGCCGGCGCGCCGGGCACGCGCACCTCGATGGCATCGAACTGGCCGCGCACGTAGCTGGCGTTGATGTTGGTCAGCGGCACATCGAGCGCGGCGCTGGGCGGGCCGACCTTCTTGGTCGAAGGCACGATGGAGAGCGCATTGCCGGGCTGGCCGGTCTTTTCCTCGGCCTTGCCCGCGGTATAGGCGGCGCGGCTGCCTTTCCAGCCGAGCAGTTCGCGCATGGCGTAGCCACCCGGCACGTGCCACAGCGCGCCATGCTCCAGCTCGCCGTCGGCACCGACGATGGCGCCCTTGCCGTAGGTGGCGATCTGCTCGAGCGGCACGTCCATGGCGGCATGCAGCCGGTGCGCCATGTCGACGCCCACCGGGTCGAGCAGCGCCATCATCGGCAGGATGTCGGGCTCGTAGCGGCCGGCGAACGGATTGGTCAGCACCGCGCCGATGGCACCACGCACCAGCGGGGTGTCGGCGCGCGGTCCGAACTCGTGGTGGATGTGCTCGACCTGGGTGAAGACGCGGCGGATTTCGATCATGAAAAAGAACCTTGCTTTTCGTTAAGCAAATACTGAACCAACGGATCTGGGCAACGCTGTGCCGAGCGCCTTCGAGCATAAGGGCTCGACAAGTCTCCACTGCCCCTGGCAAACGAGTAGAGCGGCCCACACGAGCCCTCCTTTTTGCAGGACCTTGGCGCATATCGCGCCCGTATCGAGTGCGCTGCGCACCTGCGCGGGGGCCAGCGTGGGCACGTCGACGGTGACGAGGGTGTCGCCAAGGTCGCTGTCATCCTTGCATTCGTTCGCGGGGCGGCGCGCGATGGCCTCGTCTTCCACGTCGACGGCGTTGGCGATCACTGTCGCGGCGGCATCGGCCTGCGCTGCGGTGGCGGCCAGCACCGTCACGCTGTCGGCGATACCCAGCGAGAAACTGCGCCCGCGCCAGCCGCTCGTGGCGACGCCGCGCACGGGCTGGTCGGCGCGCAGTTCGAACTGGCCGTCGGTGGTGAGGATGCCGCCCTCGCCGGCCAGATGGCTGCGCAGGTCGAAGCGCGCGATGTCGGCGAACACGCCCACGCGCGCGGACTGGCCGGACGCGAGATGCAGCGCGATGTCGCCGCCATTGTTGATCCACGCGCGCTCGATGCCGGGGCGTTCGTAGAAGGCGATGAGCTCCTGTGCGACCGAGCCCGCCACCGCGGCCATCGGCGTGATGAACATCGGCGAGAAGGCCGCGCATGCGTCCCACATGCGGCGGGCCACCACGTTGCGCGGGCGCATCCTGTCGGTGACCGGCAGGCGCAGCAGCGGCAGCTCGCGCACCAGCTCGTCGAGCACGTGGACGAAGCGCGCCCACGCCGCGTCGTGCGCGGCTGCGACGGCGTACGGGTCGCCATGCGCCTCGGCCACGATGTCGATCGGGCCGTGGTTGAAATGCCAGCGGCTCTTGTCGAGCGCTGTGCGTTGGGCGGACATGATCAGCCCAGCATCGGGGCGTGGCCCAGGGGCCACGGGTTGGCGTCGTCCGCCGCGAGCCATTGGCGCGCAAGCGGTGCGCCGTCTTCCTGCCATGCACCGCGAGCGAGCGCCTGCTCGAGCGGGAAGATGTGCTCGACATGGCCGCCGAGCGCCTCGTAGTCGTCGCGCCGCATGCTGAACTCGATGGGCGCGACGATGGCGGGCGTGGGCACGGTACCGAAGCTGTTGTCGGGCATGCGCATGACGTCGGCCATAACCGTGATGCCGCCGCCGGGCCACACATAGGCCGGCGCGCCGCCGCAGGTGACATTGACCAGCGCACGCTTGATGGCACGCGTGAGCAGCACCGGGTTCTCGGTGACGCCCGCACGCAGGCTGCCGCCCGCACCGCCGAGGAACAGCACGGTGCACAGCGACGGTTCGCAGTTCTCGCCGATGCGGTCGACGATGCGCTTCACTTCCGGCGGCATGGCCTGTTCGACGGGCTTCAGTGCATCGTCGAGCACATACCACTGCGCGTGCTCGCCGGTGGTGGATGTCATGAGCAGGCGCAGGCCGGGGCGGGCGACGCCTTCTTCCCAGCCTTCGATGATCGCGAGCGGATCGGCGATGTCGGTGCCGCCCCAGCCGTTGCCCGGGTTCGCCACCTGGAAGTAGCGCCCCGGCGTGGACTTGCGGCCCAGCATCTGGATGCCCGAAGGCGCCATATCGAGGCAGCGGCCGGCCTGGTGCTCGGTGAGCACGCCGGTGATGTGGTCGTCGACCACCACCACCTCGTCGGCCACGCCGGCGAACTGGCGCGCGAAGATGCCGACCGCGGCCGAGCCGCATCCCACGCGCATGCGCTGCTCTTCCACACCGTTGACGATGGGCGCCTTGCCGGCCTGGACGACGAGGGTGGAGCCGCCGTCGATGGTGCACTCCACCGCCTTCTTGTTGCCCAGCAGCTGCATCAGCTCGGCCGTCATGCGGCCTTCCTTCTTGCTGCCGCCGGTGAGGTGGTGCACGCCGCCGAGCGAGAGCATCTGCGAGCCGTATTCGGCCGTGGTCACGTGGCCCACGACCTCGCCGCGGTAGCGCACATTCGCCTGCTCGGGGCCGAGGAAGCGGTCGGTGTCGATCTTCACCTTGAAGCTGCAGTAGCTGAAGATGCCTTCGGTGACGACGGTGACCATGTCGACGCCCTGGGCTTTGGAAGCCACGATGAAGGGCGCGGGCTTGTAGTCGGGGTAGGTGGTGGAGGAGCCCACGCCGGTGACGAAGACTTCGTCGGCGTGCAGCAGGTCGCCGTTCCAGTCGGGGCTGGCGGGGCCTTCTTCGGCGCCGGGGCGGTCGAAAGGAACCAGCGCGGGCTTCTCGCTTTCGACCGTGCGGCGCAGCAGCACGACGGGATCGACGCGCACCAGCACGCCTTCCTTGTTGGCGTAGCGGTCGCAGGCGCCGGTGCGGCCGTCGGAGATCTGGCACAGCACCGGGCAGGCGTTGCACTCGACCTTGGCCGTGCTCATGCGCTCGTTGCGCAGCGGCGCCTTGCCGAAGGCACTGCTGCCGGCTTCGGCCACCACGGGCATGTCCATGCCGGGGAGGCCATCTGTCTTGGTGTGTTCTGTCATCGGGGCGATCTCGTGGGCGTTCGGTGGTGTGCGAAGGGCAAATCCAGGCTGTCGGGGTTTGCAACAAACGTGCCGTCCACCCGCTTGTGCATCGACTTCCGTTTGTGTAGCATTCCCTACACTTTCATGTTGCATTCACTACATCAAAGGTCAATGTAGCAAACGGGCCCGATGCTTGCAATGGTGTTTTCTCGCGGTGTTCATCGGGGTTTCTCCGACCAACGACAATGGAGGGTTCGGAGCCGGCCGGCGGCTTTCGCCCCAAAGGCGTGCACGCGGGCTCAGCCAACCTCCCCTGTTACCAACCAACTCTTGAGTTCCGTATGAGTGCATTCAGCGAAGAACGCGTCCTGAGCGTCCACCACTGGACCGATCGCCTGTTCACCTTCACCACCACGCGCGACCCGGCCCTGCGCTTCTCGAACGGTCATTTCACGATGATCGGCCTGAAGGTCAACAACAAGCCGCTGCTGCGCGCCTACAGCATCGTGAGCCCGAACTACGAGGAGCACCTCGAGTTCCTGAGCATCAAGGTGGAAGACGGCCCGCTGACCTCGAAGCTGCAGCACATCCAGGTGGGCGACACCATCATCGTGGGCCGCAAGCCCACCGGCACGCTGCTGATCGACTACACGCTGCCGGCCAAGCGCCTGTACCTCTTCGGCACCGGCACCGGGCTCGCACCGTTCATGAGCATCATCCGCGACCCGGACACCTACGAGAAGTTCGAGCAGGTCATCCTGGTGCACGGCGTGCGACAGGTCGACGAGTTGGCCTACCACGACCTCGTGACCGACCACCTGCCCAAGCACGAGTTCCTGGGCGAGATGATCGAGAAGCAGTTGCTCTACTACCCCACGGTCACGCGCGAGGAGTTCCGCAACCAGGGCCGCATCACCGACCTGATCGAGAGCAACAAGCTCACCGACGACCTCGGCCTGCCGCCGCTCAATGTCGAGGAAGACCGCGTCATGCTGTGCGGCAGCCCTGGTCTGCTGGTCGACCTGAAGCACATCCTCGAGAAGCGCGGCTTCAAGGAAGGCAACACCTCCACGCCCGGCGACTACGTCGTCGAGCGCGCCTTTGCAGAGAAGTAATGTCGGCCCCCCGGCTTTTCACGCGCTTCGCGCGTGTAACTCCACCCCCCGAGGGGGAGGCGCGGTCCGCCTTGGGGCGGCCCGGCGGCGACCGCCTGTAATGGAACGCAAGGCTGCCGTCACCAAGCCGCAGCGCCGCATGGGCGTGCGCGAGGCGGCTGCCCAGGCCACGCGCGACAGCATCCTGAAGGCGGCGACCAAGGTCTTCGCCAAGTACGGCTACGACGGCGGCAGCGTTGAGAAGATCTCCAAGGCCGCGAAATCGTACGACCGGATGATCTACTACTACTTCGGCAGCAAGGAAGGCCTCTTCATTGCCGTGCTCGAAGGCATCTACCAGCGCATGGACGACGCCGAGGCCGCCATCGCGCTCGACGCCTCGCGGCCTGTGGATGCGCTCACCGAAGTCATCCGCTTCGTGCTGGGCTACTACCGCAAGAACCCCGAGTTCGTCACGCTGCTGAATACCGAGAACCTGCACAAGGGCCGGCACATTTCGAAGTCGCTGCGAGCGCGCGAGTACTCGTCGCGCGCGGTGGCGATCATCGCGGAGATCCTGGCCAGCGGCGCCTCGCAGGGCCTGTTCCGCAAAGACCTGGTGGCGCGCGACATCTACCTGCTGATCGCGTCCACCGGCTACTTCTACACCTCCAACCGGCACACGCTCACCGCCTTCCTCGGCGAGCCGCTGGAGTCGCCGGAGGCGATCACGCACTGGGAAGACTTCGTGATCGAGACCGTGCTGCGCACCGTTCGCGCGGACGACGCACAAGAGAACACCCCACCCCACGAGGAAAACACGAAATGGCAGAAATCGCAGCCGGCGGCAAGTCGGGCAAGGTCGTCATAAGGAACATCGGGCTGCTGCTCTCGGGCGACATCGACAAGCCCATCCTCGATGCCGACACCATCGTGGTGAACGACGGCCTGATCGTCGCGGTCGGCAAGGAGAAGGACTGCGACCTCGAAGGCGCGGTCACCGTCATCGACGCGAAGAAGACCTGCGTCGCGCCCGGCCTGATCGACAGCCATGTGCACCCCGTGTTCGGCGACTGGACCCCGCGCCAGGGCCAGCTCGGCTGGATCGACTCCACCATGCACGGCGGCGTGACGACGATGATTTCCGCCGGCGAGGTGCACCTGCCCGGCCGCCCCAAGGACATCGTGGGACTGAAGGCCCTGGCCATCACCGCGCAGCGCGCCTTCGACAACTTCCGCCCCGGCGGCGTGAAGGTGCTGGCGGGCGCACCCGTCATCGAGAAGGGCATGGTCGAGAGCGACTTCAAGGAACTCGCCGAGGCCGGCGTGGGGCTGCTGGGCGAAGTGGGCCTGGGCTCGGTGAAGGCCGGCTACGAGGCCAAGGAAATGGTGGCCTGGGCGCGCAAGTACGGCATCCAGAGCACCATCCACACGGGCGGGCCGTCGATCCCTGGCTCGGGCCTGATCGACAAGGACGTGGTGCTCGAGGCCGACGCCGACGTCATCGGCCACATCAACGGCGGCCACACCTCGCTGCCCGAGGCGCATGTGTGCGAGCTGTGCGAGAAGAGCTCGCGCGCCATCGAGATCGTGCACAACGGCAACGAGAAGGTCGCCATCGCCGCCGCGAAGGCCGCGCTGGAACTCAAGTGCCCGCACCGCGTGATCCTCGGCACCGACGGCCCCGCGGGTTCGGGCGTTCAGCCGCTGGGCATCCTGCGCATGGTAGCAATGCTGTCGTCCATCGCGAACATCCCGGCCGAGCTGGTGTTCTGCTTCGCGACCGGCAACACCGCGAAGATCCGCAAGCTCAACTGCGGCCTGATCGAGGTGGGCCGCGCCGCCGACTTCGTCTTCATGGACCGCGCGCAGCATTCACCCGCGCCGGGCCTGCTCGAGAGCGTGCAGCTCGGCGACATCCCGGGCGTGGGCATGGTGATGATCGACGGCATCGTGCGCTGCGGCCGCAGCCGCAATACGCCGCCGGCGACGGAGATTCCGGTCGTCGTCTCGGGCGCGCACTGAGCGCGCCACGCCGCACCGCCGGGCTCAGCCGTTGCGGTGCGAGCGGAAGACGAGATAGCGCGCCGACAGGAAGTTGGCGCTCATGCCCGCGAGGCTGCCGAGCGCCACGCCGAGCGCGGCGGCCCAGCGCCCTTCCACCCAGTGCAACGTGAGCACGTAGGCACCGTAGTTGAGCACCGCGCCCGCAGTCATGGTCGCCAGGTAGCCCAGGTACTCGCGCCAGATGGAGCCGCCCGCAGCCGCGCTGGCCGCGAAGGTGTAGCGGCGGTTGAAGGCCCACGTGGTGGTGGCCGCCGCGAGAAACGACACCACGCGCGCCACGTACCAGCCCAGCAGCGGCGCCAGCAGGTACAGCACCACGACATCGACCACGAGTCCGATCACGCCGACGATGGCGAAGGCGAGGAACTCGCGCCCGACCTTCATCGCGAAGCCTGCTCGCGCACGCTGGGAATCGCAAGGTAGCTCAGCCGCTTGGCCTCGCGTCGCCCCAGAGTGATGGCCTGCATGATGACGCCGCACACGAAGGACAGCATGGCCGCCAGCATCGCGCCGGTGGCCAGCACCGCCGTGGGCAGCCGGGGCACCAGGCCGGTGTGCAGGTAGGTCATGAGGACCGGCACGACCAGCGCGACCGACATCAGCGCCAGCAGCCCGCCGATGATCGAGAAGAACTGCAGCGGCCGCTCGCTCACGAACAGCTTGCAGATGGTCTTGAGGATGCGCCAGCCGTCTCGGTAGGTCGAGAGCTTGCTGACCGAGCCTTCGGGACGCGTGCTGTAGGCGGTGCTTTCCTCGGCGTAGGGCATGCGCAGCTCGAGCGCGTGCACGGTGAGCTCGGTCTCCGTCTCGAAGCCCCGCGACAGCGCCGGGAACGACTTCGCATAACGCCGCGAGAACACGCGGTAGCCCGAGAGCATGTCGGTGAGCCCGCCGCCGAAGAGCTGCGCCACCGCGCCCGTGAGCATGCGGTTGCCGAAGCGGTGGCCGGCGCGGTAGGTGTGCGCGTCCTGGCCATCGTCCACGCGGCTGCCGACCACCATGTCGAGGTTGTCGTTCACCAGCCGGTCGACGAGGCGGCGCGCGGCGCCGGCGTCATAGGTGGCGTCGCCGTCGGTCATCACGTACACGTCGGCATCGACGTCGGCGAACATGCGCCGCACCACGTTGCCCTTGCCGCGCAGGGCCACGTGGGTGACGGTGGCGCCGGCCGCGCGGGCCACGCCCGCCGTGTCGTCGCTGGAGTTGTTGTCGAAGACGTGGATCTCGGCCTCGGGCAGCGCGGCTCGAAAGCCCTCGACCACCTGGGCGATGGCGAGCGCCTCGTTGTAGCAGGGGATGACCACGGCGACGCGCAGGCCACCATTGCTGCTGCCACTGCGGCCCTGCCGGGTACTGGAGAAATCGACGGCGTCGTTCATGGTGCGACGGGAAGGATACGGTAGACCCGGCTGCCGTCCTTCTGGTATTCCACGGCGAAGTACTTGTCGAAGTCGATGCGCGCGGTGAACACCGGCACCACCGAGTCGGGCAGCACGATCGCGACGAAGCCCATGCCCGAGAGCTTGCGCGCGAGATCGCCGCCCGACAGGCGCCCGAAGTCGGTGTAGCGCCACGGCCCGAGGGTGTCGCCCCAGATGGGGTTGGGGCCGTAGTAGATCGCCTCGTTCAGCGCGATCTGGTAGACGCGGCCGGTGGCGTTGCGCCGCAGGTAGTCCATCACCGCGTAGCCCGGCACATGCTGGCGCAGCACGGCCTCGCGGGCCTCGGGCGTGGTCGATATCAGCGCGACCTTGACGGCCGTCTGGCGCACGGAAACGGCGGCCAGCACCGCCAGCAGCAGCACGATCACCCAATCGCCCACGCGGGCCGGCGTGCGCCCGGTGACGGCTGCCGGAGCCGCGTCCGTTGCCGCAGCCTTGGCCCCGAACATGCGACGAAAGCCCGCGGCGATCCAGCCGAACACCACCTGCCAGCCGATGGCCGCGATGGCCGCCAGCAGCGGAAACGAAGCCGTCAGGTAGCGCGGATAGCGCGAGGTCACGACCCAGACGACCACCGAGTAAAGGCAGAACCAGCCGGCCGCGCGCACCGCTGCGGAGCGCTTCCACAGCGGGCTGAACGGCGCGAAGAACACGGACCAGAGCAGCGCGTTGGGCAGCTCGGCATGCACGCGCACGTCCGCCACCTGCTGCACGTAGTCGGCCGGCGTCCACTCGGTGAATCCGAACACGCGCGCGCCGATGGGGTTGAAGGGGTCGCCCGTCATGATGGCGTTGCGCGCGTACCAGTACACGCACGGAACCAGGAAGCAGACGAACACGAGCGCCCAGGCTCTGAGGCTGCGCTCATGACGGAAGACGAAGGGTGCCACCAGCGGCAGGAAGATCAGCGCCTGGTACTTGGAGCCCGCGGCCACGCCCAGGCAGAACGCCGCCACGCCGAGCCAGCGGATGCCACCGTGCGCAGGCTTGCCGACCTCGGACTCGCGCCACCACCACAGCGCCACGCAGGCCGACAGCACGAAAAGCGCCACGCCCATGTCGATCAGCGCGTTGGAGTAATCGCCGAGCCCCAGCCAGATGGCCGCGCCGATGCAGGCGGTGAGCCGGTCTGCGTGCAGCGTGCCCAGCCGGTAGACCATGACCACCGACAGCGCCCCGGCCAGCCCGTTGAGGAAGTGCGGCAGCACGTCGTCGCCAAGCTGCAGCGCGGCGGCGTACAGCAGGTTGTAGTTGTACGGGAACCAGGGGTAGCGCAGCCAGTCGTGGATGCCCAGCGAGCCCTGCTGCGCGACCTGGCGGGCATAGGGCAGGTGGTACATCAGCTCGTCGAAGGCGATGGGCGGCGCGAGCGGCGCCGCCAGCGCGGGCAGTGCGACCAGGGCCAGCGCGATCGCCGCGATGCGCTCGACGTAGGTCCAGGGCGCGGCGGGCGAGTTCGCGAGCAGCATGCGCCGTTCGCGCAGCCAGGAGGGCAACTGGAGCGCTGCGGCCACCACGCCCACGGCGACGAACGCCACGGTGGCGCCGGTCTTGAAGGCCCCGAAGATGGCCAGCGCCTGGAAGGCGCAGATGAAGAACCCCACGCCCAAGGCAACGGCCATTGCTGCCTCGAGCCCCGCATCGCGGCGCGGCGCAGGCGCAAGGCGGCCCAGCAGCGCGCGCCCGTAGCCCCAGCAGCCCGTCACGAAAACCGCCAGGGCCGCGTAGTGCGCGGCAGCAAACATCAGCTTCTGAATAACAACTCCCGGTGCCGGACGGCCGCGCCGGCCGCGCCGGCCGGCAGGTTCAAAGGTTGGGCGCGAGCAGGCGTTCGAGGTCGGCTTCGCTTTCCTTGCGCCGCGCAGCCTGGTCCTGCAACTGGTCGTGTCCGATCTTGCCGACGTTGAAGTACGTCGAATCGGGGTGACTCAGGTAGAACCCGCTCACGCTGGCGGCGGGCATCATAGCGAGGCTTTCCGTCAGGCTCATGCCAATGTCCGCGCAGTTCAGAAGGTCGAACATGGGGCGCTTCACGCTGTGGTCGGGGCAAGCGGGGTAGCCCGGCGCGGGGCGGATGCCGCGGTACTTCTCCGCGATCATGTCGTCATTGCTCAGGCTCTCTTCGCTTGCGTAGCCCCAGAGGTCGGTGCGCACGCGATGGTGCAGCGCCTCGGCGAAGGCCTCGGCCAGCCGGTCGGCGAGGGCCTTGAGCATGATGGCGGAGTAGTCGTCGAGGTCGTCGACGAAATACTTTTCCTTCTTCTCCACGCCCAGGCCGGCGGTCACGGCGAACATGCCGACGTAGTCCTTCACACCGCTGTCCCTGGGCGCGACGAAGTCGGCCAGGCAGCGGCTCGGGCGCATCACGCCGTCGATCTCGTGCTTCTCGGTCTGCTGGCGCATGCCGTACCAGGTGAGCGCGACTTCGCTGCGCGACTCGTCGGTGTAGAGCTCGATGTCGTCGTCGTTCACCGTGTTGGCGGGCCAGAAGCCCACCACGCCGCTCGCGCTGAGCCAGCGGCCCTCGATGAGGCGCTTGAGCATGCGCTGGCCGTCGGCATACACGCGCACGGCCTCGGTGCCGACGATCTCGTCCTTCAGGATGGCCGGGAACGGGCCCGCCAGGTCCCAGGTCTGGAAGAACGGGCCCCAGTCGATGTACTTCGCGAGCTCGGTGAGGTCGAAATTCCGGAACACGCGCCGGCCGATGAACTTGGGGCAAGGCGGCAGGTAGTTCGCGAAGTCGATGGGCGTCTTGTTGGCGCGCGCCTTGGCCAGCGGCCACAGCGGCACCTGCTTCTTGTTGGCGTGCTGCTCGCGCACCTTCACGTAGTCGGCGTTGATCTCGTCGATGTACGCGCTGGCCTGGTCGCTCAGCAGACTTTGCGCCACGCTCACGCTGCGCGAGGCGTCCGGCACGTAGACCACGGGGCCTTCGTAGTGCGGCGCGATCTTCACCGCCGTGTGCACGCGGCTGGTGGTGGCGCCGCCGATCAGCAGCGGAATCTTGCGGATGCGGAAGTGGTCGTCCTTCTGCATCTCGCCGGCCACGTACTGCATTTCCTCCAGGCTCGGCGTGATGAGGCCGGAGAGGCCCACGATGTCCGCGCCCTCGACCTTCGCCTTCGCTAGGATCTCGTGGCAGGGCACCATCACGCCCATGTTCACCACTTCGAAGTTGTTGCACTGGAGCACGACGGTGACGATGTTCTTGCCGATGTCGTGCACGTCGCCCTTCACGGTGGCGATGATGATCTTGCCCTTGGTGCGCACGTCGCGGCCGGCGGCCTCGTCCTGGCGCTTTTCTTCCTCGATGTAGGGAATGAGGTGGGCCACGGCCGACTTCATCACGCGCGCCGACTTCACCACTTGCGGCAGGAACATCTTGCCCTGGCCGAACAGGTCGCCCACGATGTTCATGCCGTCCATCAGCGGACCTTCGATCACGTGCAGCGGACGCCCGCCCTTGGCGATGATGGCCTGGTAGGCCTCTTCCGTGTCTTCGACGATGAAGTCGGTGATGCCGTGCACCATGGCGTGCGAGAGGCGCTGGCTGACCGGCACCGGCTGCTCCGGCGTGCCGCGCCATTCGAGCTTCTTGCTGTCGTCTTTCGCGCCGCTCCTGGCGGTCTCGGCCACTTCGACGAGGCGCTCGCCGGCGTCGGAGCGGCGGTTGAGCACCACGTCTTCCACGCGCTCGCGCAGCTCGGGTTCGAGGTCGTCGTACACGCCCACCATGCCGGCGTTGACGATGCCCATGTCCATGCCCGCCTTGATCGCGTGGTACAGGAACACGGTGTGGATGGCCTCGCGCACCGGGTCGTTGCCGCGGAAGCTGAAGCTCACGTTCGACACGCCGCCCGACACCTTCGCGCCCGGCAGGTTCTGCTTGATCCAGCGCGTGGCCTCGATGAAGTCGACCGCGTAGTTGTCGTGCTCCTCGATGCCGGTGGCAATCGCGAAGATGTTCGGGTCGAAGATGATGTCCTCGGGCGGGAAGCCCACCTCGTCCACCAGGATGCGATAGGCGCGCTCGCAGATCTCGATCTTGCGCGCATAGGTGTCGGCCTGGCCCTTCTCGTCGAAGGCCATCACCACGGCGGCGGCGCCGTAGCGCTTCACCAGCTTGGCCTCGTGCTTGAACTTGTCGACGCCCTCCTTCATGGAGATGGAGTTGACGATGCCCTTGCCCTGGATGCAGCGCAGGCCCGCCTCGATGACCTCCCACTTCGAGCTGTCGACCATCACCGGCACGCGCGCGATGTCGGGCTCGCTGGCGATGAGATTGAGGAAGCGCACCATCGCGGCCTTGCTGTCGAGCATGGCCTCGTCCATGTTCACGTCGATCACCTGCGCGCCGTTCTCGACCTGCTGGCGGGCCACGGCCAGCGCTTCTTCGAACTGCCCGTTGAGGATCATGCGCGCGAAGGCCTTGGAGCCCGTGACGTTGGTGCGCTCGCCGATGTTGACGAACAGCGTGCCTTCACCGATGGAGACCGGCTCCAGGCCTGAAAGCTTCATGGGAGGCGGCATTGGGGAAGACATGGTTGGACTCGGGGGCAAAAGCGGTTATTCGTGCGCGGGTTGGCAGGAGTCTATCGCCCTCCCATGCGCCGCAGTGGCTGCAGGAGTAAGTCCGAATCATGAAAGGGAAAGTCCGGATCGATCCGGCCCGGTCGGTTTCGCAGAATAAAAAGTGCACGCTCGTTCGTTTTTGCGTGCCCCCAACCGATCAACCCACGAGGGAGTTCCGATGATTCGACTGGCGAAGAGGATTGCGGCTTCGAGGACAAGGACGACGGGCAGGAAGGACGGCACGGTCCGGCGGATGGCCGGCGCGCTCCTGGTGTGCGGCATGCTGGCGCTCGCCCCTCTGGCGCAGACGGCGCAGGCAGCCAACACCAATGCGCAGACGGCCTATCCGATCGTGCTGGTGCACGGCATGCTGGGCTTCGACACCATCGCCGGCATCGACTACTGGTACGGCATTCCGGGCGAGTTGCGCGCCCAGGGCGCGAAGGTCTTCGTCGCCGAGGTGGCGGCCACCAACAGCAGCGAGGTACGTGGCGAGCAGCTGCTCAAGCAGGTGAAGGACGTCCTGGCGCTGACCGGCGCGAGCAAGGTCAACCTGATCGGGCATTCGCACGGCGGCCCCACGGCGCGTTATGTCTCGGGCGTGGCGCCGCAGCTGGTGGCCTCGGTCACCACGGTGGGCAGCCCGCACAAGGGCAGCAAGGTGGCCGACCTGCTGGGCAACACGCTGCCAGAAGGCAGCCTGAGCCGCACGGTGGTGGTGGGCGCGGTGAACGCCTTCTCCAGCCTCATCGGCATTCTTTCGGGCAACAACACGCCACAGAGCGGCCTGGGCGCCCTCGATTCGCTCAATACCGCCGGCTCCGCGAAGTTCAATGCCAAGTTCCCCGACGGCGTGCCCATCACGGCCTGCGGCAACGGCACCGAGTTGGTCAACGGCGTGCGCTACTTCTCCTGGTCGGGCACGCAGCCGCTGACCAACGTGTTCGACGCCTCCGACTACCCGCTGTCGCTGCTGAGCCTGGTGCATGGCGAGGCCAACGACGGCTTGGCCTCGGCCTGCAGCTCGCACCTGGGCACCTACATCGGCAGCTACAGGCAGAACCACCTGGACGAGGTGAACCAGATGCTCGGGCTGCGCGACCTGTTCTCGGTGAGCCCGGTGACGCTGTACGTCAACCAGGCGGTGAAGCTGAAGCAGCTCGGCCTCTGAGGCGGCCATGCCCCGCAAGCTCCTGCGCCCGCTCGCGGCGGTCGCGGTGGTGCTGGCCGCGGGCGCCGCGTGGTGGTGGTTGCAGGCCGACGGCACGCGGGCGCCGGCACCCGCGGCCACCGCTTCGGCGTTGCCACCGGCCGCCATTGCCGACGCGTCGACCGGCTCCGGCGCGCCCTCAAGCGGAAGCGTCCATGCCCCCGATCCGCTCTTGACACCCAACCTGCTGCGCATCTTCGAGCAGATGCTCAACGACAGCCAGGCGCGCGACAAGGAAGGCCTGATGGCCGAGATGCGCGCAAAGATCGACAAGTACCTGCCGCCCGAGTGGCGGGTGCGCGCGCTGGGCCTGCTGGAGCGCTACATCGACTACCGCAATGCGCTCGAGGCGCTGCCGGCGGCCAGCATCGGCGATCCGGCAGGGCTGCGCAGAGTGCTCGATGCACGCGCCGGCATCCGCTCGCGCTACTTCGCGCCCGAGGAAGTCGAGGGCCTGTTCGGCGCCGAGGAGAAGTTCGACCGCTTCAGCGTCGAGAAGCTGGAGATCGAGCGCAACGCGAACCTCACCGCCGAGCAGAAGCGCCAGGCGCTCGCGAAGACCGAGGAGACATGGCTCACGCCCGAGCAGCGTGCCGACCGTGCCGCTTCCGTCGCGCAACTGGCCGTGGGCGAGCAGACCGCTGCGCTGGAAGCACGCGGCGCCAGCCCGCAGGAGCGTTTCGAGGAGCGCTCCAGGCAGTACGGCTACGAGGCGGCGCAGCGGCTCGCGACGCTCGACCAGCAGGAGCAGGACTGGCAGAGCCGCCTGTCGCGCTACGCCGCGGCCGACGAAGCCACGCGCGCGCAGCTGCAGGCCGAGCTCTTCACGCCGCAGGAGGCGCTGCGGCTGCAGGCCGCGCTCGAGATGCGGGCGGCCGGAGAAAGAAAAAGGCGGCCACGCCGCCTTGATCCTCTTTGTCCGGGCGGCCCTCAGGCCGCCACCGGCACCTTCGCGGCAGCCGAAGCCGGCAGGCCGAACACGCGGTCGAAGGCCCAGTTGAAGACGAAGGTGTAGACCAGGAAGAACACCACCAGCCCCAGGTCCATCACCAGCGCCTGCCAAAGCGTGACGCCCAGGCCCCAGGCGAACATCGGCACCAGGAAGGCGATCAGGCCGCCCTCGAAGCCGATGGCGTGCGCGATGCGGCGGCGCAGGCTGCGTCCGCGCACGGCCTGGCGCGACTCCCAGCGCTCGAAGAGCGAGTTGAAGACCAGGTTCCAGATCACCGCGATGACCGAGGCCGCCACCGCCAGCACGCCCGAATGGCCCAGGCCGGCGTCCGTCATCAGGGCCAGGCCCGCGCTGGCGGCCACGATGGCGATGCCTTCGTAGAGGCTGATGTAGACGATGCGGCGCTGAATCCCTTGCATGGCTTTCTCTCTGTGTTCGTTGATGCGATGACTGGACTTTATTTGTCATCTGCTGATATAAAAAGTTAACTTGTTTCAGTTTTATTGAAAGATCGGCGCCATGGCCTTTTCCAGCGACAACGTCGAAGTCTTCCTGGCCGTGATCGACCACGGCTCCTTCTCGGCCGCCGCGCGGGCGCTGCGCCGTGTGCCGTCGGCGGTGAGCATGGCCATCGCGAACCTGGAGGCCGAACTCGACCTGCAGCTCTTCGACCGCAGCGGCCGCGAGCCCCAGCCCACGGCCGCCGCGCGCTCGCTGGAACCACAGGCGCGGCTGCTGGCGGCCCAGCTGAAGCAACTGCAGGTGCAGGCGCTGGCGCTCACCCAGGGGCTGGAAGACCGGCTCACGCTGGCCATCGCGCCCGAGCTGCTGGCCGCGCCGTGGACCGGACCGCTGTCGGAGCTGGCGCGGGAGCATCCGCTGCTGCAGGTGGAAGTGCTGGCCGCGCCGCAGGCCGACGCGCTGGCGCTGCTGCACAGCGGGCGAGCGCAGCTGGCGCTGGTCTTCGAGCGACCCAGCCTCGACGGGCGCGAGGGCTTCCAGGAAGTGGGCAGCGAGCTCATGGTGGCGGTGATGGCGCCCGACCACCCCGTGCTCGCCGCCAACGGCGGCCGGCTGCGCGAGGACCACCTGACCAACACCCGCCAGATCGTGGTGGCCGGCCGCGACCTTGCCACCAGCGACCCGCGCTTCGTGTTCGCGCGCCACGTCTGGCGCTCCGACAACGCGCTGGCCGCGCTGAGCCTGATCACCGCCGGGCTGGGCTGGGGCTGGCTGCCGCGCAACTTCGCGCGACCGCATGTGGCGGCGGGCGCGCTGGTCGAGATTCCGTTCGAGAACCTCAGCAACGGGCTGGACCTGTGGGTGGACGTGGTGTGGTCACGTGAGCGCCCACTCGGCTTGGGAGCGCAGCATTTCGTGAATCTGATCGCGAAGGGCCGGGCTGCGGCGGGCGAATGCAGCCCGAAGGTGAGCGGCGATCCGGCTGCTCAGGCGAACTAGACGACTGGTCTAATTGCCGCTAGAGTGCGGCCCATGAACGCGATCGCCCCCACCCCCGACGTCCGCCAGCACATCCTCGACGTGGCCCATCCGCTGCTGCTGCGCAAGGGCTTCACCGGCGTCGGGCTGGCCGAGGTGCTGGCTGCGGCGAAGGTGCCGAAGGGGTCGTTCTATCACTACTTCGGCTCCAAGGAAGTCTTCGGCGAGGCCGTGCTGGAGGCCTACTTCAGCGAGTACCTGGGGCGCACCGACACCCTTCTGGCCGAAGGCGCCGGCACCGCCGCCCAGCGCCTGCTCGCCTACTTCGACGACTGGCTCGACTCCCAGACCGGCGACGAGGCGCAGAGCCGTTGCCTCGTCGTCAAGCTCGGCGCGGAGGTCTGCGACCTGTCCGAGAGCATGCGCGCTGCGCTGGCGCGCGGCACCCGAGGCATCACCGACCGGCTCGCAGGCTGCATCGAGGCCGGCCGGGCCGACGGCTCGCTGAAGGCGATGCCACAGGAACAGGACGCGCAGGGCGTCGCCGTCGCGCTCTACCAGCGCTGGCTCGGTGCCAGCCTGCTGGCCAAGATCACGCGCGACCGCGCATCGCTGGACGCAGCCATGCGCGACACCCGGCAGTTGCTGGGCCTGTCCACGGACCACTGACACCCACGAAGCGGGAGGCGAGCGCGCTCCCGCTTTTTTCGCCCATTCACTAGACGACTGGTCTATTCACCGAAGGAGCCACGCCCCATGCATCAAAGCGAAACCACCAACCGCCGCATCGTCCTCGCCGCCCGGCCGCGCGGCCTGCCGACGCCCGCCGACTTCCGCATCGAGGAAGGCGCCGTCCCCGCGCCCGGCGAGGGCCAGGTGCTGCTGCGCACGCTGCACCTGTCGCTCGATCCGTACATGCGCCAGTTGATGGACGAGGTTCCGCCGCTCTATGCGCCCGCCTCGGTGCAAGTAGGCGAGGCGATGCCGGGCGGCACGGTCAGCCGCGTCGTCGCCTCGCGCAATGCGCAGTTCAGCCCCGGCGATCTCGTGCTGGGCAACGCCGGCTGGCAGGACTACGCCCTGTCCGACGGCCAGGACCTGATGCCGCTGGGCCAGATGGCGCAGCCGTCGCTGGCGCTCGGCGGGCTCGGCATGCCGGCCTTCACCGCGCACGTGGGCCTGCTCGACATCGGCCAGCCCAAGCCAGGCGAGACCGTGGTGGTGGCGGCCGCGACCGGCGCAGTCGGCTCGGTGGTCGGGCAGATCGCCAGGCTCAAGGGCGCGCGCGTGGTGGGCATCGCAGGCGGCGCGGACAAGTGCCGCCACGCGGTCGAGGTGCTGGGCTTCGACGCCTGCATCGACCGCCACGATCCGGAGTTCGCATCGCGCCTCGCGGCCGCCTGCCCCCAGGGCATCGATGTGTACTTCGAGAACGTCGGCGGCGCGGTGTTCGACGCGGTGCTGCCGCTGCTCAACATCGGCGCGCGCGTGCCGGTGTGCGGGCACATCGCCGACTACAACAGCGAGACTCTGCCCACGGGCCCGAACCGGCTGCCGCTGCTGATGGCGGCGCTGCTGCAGAAGCGCATCCGCATGCAGGGCTTCGTCATCCTCGACCATTACGGCGAGCGCTTCGATGCATTCCGGCGCGAGATGGACGAGTGGGTCGAGGCCGGCAAGATCACGCTGCGCGAAGACCGCATCGACGGGCTGGAGAACGCGCCGGACGCGTTCATCGGCCTGCTTCAGGGCCGCAACTTCGGCAAGCGCGTGGTGCGCGTCGCGCAAGACTGAGGGCTGCAGCGCCGGCCTTCAGTGCCGGTGCCCGCCGCCGTGACCTCCACCATGGTCACCGCCACGGCCTCCCCCGCGATGCCCGCCCCCACCGGGATGCGGATGCGGCTTGCCCGGCGGCGGACCGGGACGAAAGCCCGGCTGCGGCCGTGGTGGCCTGATTCCCGGGTCCACCGGCGGACGGATGCCCGGCGCGGGCGGTGGCCTGAAGCCCGGTCCGGGTGGTCTGAACCCCGGACCCGGCCGCCAGGGATGCGGCTGCCATCCGGGCCGCACCGGCGGCGGTGGACGCCAGCCCGCCACGGGTGGCGGAGGCGGCCGGTTGCCCCACCAGCGCCGGTCGCCGTACCAGGGCCTGTCGCGGTAGTAGTCGGCCCAGTAGCTGCCGATTGCGAAGCCGATGATCGGCACGCCGATCAGCGCGCCGTAGGTGACCAGCGGCACGCGCTGCTCCTGGTAGGCGTAGTCGAGGTTGCGCGCCCAGATCCAGCCGCGCCCGCCATCGGGCAGCACCACGTCGCACCAGCCATAGCCGCTGGTGCAGCCGACCACTTCGAGCGGCTGGCCGGGCCCGAGCCGCGCCACCAGCGGATAGTCGCCCGAAGGCCCGGCGCGCAGATTGACCGCGCCGCGCGTGAAGGCCTGCTGCGCCTGCGCAGCGAGCGGCAGCGCAAGGGCAAGCGCACTGATGGCGGCCCAGCGCCAGGTGAGTGATGAGTTCATGGCACGGCTCCTTGCGCCCCAGCCTAGGCCGGGGGTGCCGGCCCGTCAATCAGCGCAGGTCCGATTTTCAGGAACACCGCGGAACCGGCTTTGCCGGGCCGCAGGTGTTGCCCCCGGAAGGGGGTTGGCGAAGCGACACGAAGTGCGCGCAGCCTGGGGGAGAGCCCGTTAGGCAGCCTCTTTGTAGAAGCCTGCGTTGTTGGTGCCCAGCACCCGCCCGGCCATTGGCGCGACCGCCTTGCCGATCGCCGCGATGTGGTCCGGCGTGGTGCCGCAGCAGCCGCCCACGATGTTCACCAGCCCTTCCGACGCAAACTCGTGCAGCAGCCGCGAGGTGACGTCGGGCGTTTCGTCGAAGCCGGTGTCGCTCATCGGGTTGGGCAGGCCGGCGTTCGGGTAGCAGCTGATGAAGGTGTCGCCGGCCACGCGCGCCAGCTCCTGGATGTAGGGGCGCATCAGCGCCGCGCCCAGCGCGCAGTTCAGGCCGATGGCCAGCGGCTGCGAATGCCGCACGCTGTGCCAGAAGGCGGTGACGGTCTGGCCGCTGAGGATGCGGCCCGAGGCGTCGGTCACCGTGCCGCTGATGATGAGCGGCAGGCGCTTGCCGCTGTTGTCGAAGTACTCGTCGACCGCGAACAGCGCGGCCTTGGCGTTGAGCGTGTCGAAGATGGTCTCGACCAGGATCACGTCGGCGCCGCCCTCGACCAGCGCCTCTGTCTGCTCGTAGTAGGCCGCGCGCAGCTCCTCGAAGCTCACGTTGCGCGCACCGGGGTCGTTCACGTCGGGGCTGATGCTCGCCGTCTTGGGCGTCGGGCCGAGGGCGCCGGCCACGAAGCGCGGCTTGTCGGGCGTGCTGAACTTGTCGCACGCCGCGCGCGCCAGCTTCGCGGATTCGAGGTTCATCTCGCGCGCGAGGTGCGCCATCTTGTAGTCCTCCTGCGCGATGGTGGTCGCGCCGAAGGTGTTGGTCTCGATCAGGTCGGCGCCCGCCGCGAGGTAGCCCTCGTGGATGTCGCGGATCACGTCGGGCCGGGTGAGCGACAGCAGCTCGTTGTTGCCCTTCACGTCGCGCTCGAAGTCCTTGAAGCGCTCGCCCCGGTACTGCTCTTCCGTCAGCTTGAAGCGCTGGATCATCGTGCCCATGGCGCCGTCGAGGATGACGATGCGCTTGGCGAGGATGCCGGGCAGGGCCTGGCCGTGGGTGTAGGTGACGGGCTTCATAGGGCTCCGATTGTAGGAAGAGCCCCTGCCCCTGCCCGCCGTCAGCCCTTTGCGCGGCCTTCCACGAAGGCCAGCACCGCCTCGATCATCCGCCGCACGTGCGGCTGCACGCCCGCCGCCACCTCGGGCAGGTAGTCGAAGGGCAGCTTCTCCTGCATGTAGCTCGACTGCGTCATCTCCAGCTGCACCGCGTGCACGTTCTGCGCGGGGTTGCCGTAGTTGCGCGTGATGTAGCCCCCGGTGAAGCGGCCGTTGAGCACGCCCGTGTAGCCGGTGGCGCTTTCGGCGATGCCCAGCAGCGTCTGCGCCAGCGCCGGGTCGCAGCTGATGCCCTTGCCGGTGCCCAGGTTCAGGTCGGGCAGCTTGCCTTCGAAGAAGCGCGGCAGCACCGAGCGGATCGAGTGCGCGTCCCACAGCGCCGCCACGCCGTGCTGCGCTCGGATGCGCGCGAGTTCCTCCGCCAGCTTGGCGTGATAGGGCTGCCAGATGGCGTCGCGGCGCTGCGCGGTCTCCTCGTCGCCCGGCACGTCGGCGGCGTCGGCGTACAGCGGCGTGTCGTCGAAGGTGTCGACCGGGCACAGGCCCGTCACGCTCTGGCCGGGGTAAAGGCTGGCGCCGTCCGGCGGACGGTTCAGGTCGATCACGTAGCGCGAATGCGTCGCCACCAGCACCGAGGCGCCCAGTTCGTCGGCGAAGTCGTAGAGCCGTTCGAGGTGCCAGTCGGTGTCGGGCACATGGCGCGCCTCTTCGGTGAGGCGCGCGGCCAGCGCGGGCGGCACGTGCGTGCCGACGTGCGGCATCGAGATCAGCAGCGGGCGGGTGCCCTGGCGGAAGCGGAAAGGCGGTTCGGCGGTGGTGAAGGCCATGGTGCGGTCGATCAATCCTGGAGTAGTTGAGTGCGCGCGGCCACGAAGGCGGCGGCGGCTTCGTCGTGCAGCGCGTGGCGCCCGGCCGAGACGCGCGGGCGGCCTGCCACCCAGACGCTGTCGATGGCCGAGGTGCGGTGGCTCGCGAAGACATGGGCCGAAAGCATATCGGGCGCGCCCAGTCCCTGCAGCGCGATGTGCGAGGCATCGAGCACGACGAAGTCGGCCTGCTGCCCCGCCGCGAGCCCGCCCGTGGCGCGGCCCGAGGCCCGCGCCCCGCCCTGCACCGCCTCCAGCGTCAGCGCGCTGGCCACATGCGGCTGCGCCGCGCTGGCGCCGACGTTGCGCTGGCGCCTGGCCAGGCGCTGGCTGTATTCGAGCATCAGCAGCTCTTCCGCCGCGTTCACGCTGGCGTGGCTGTCGGAGCCCACGCCCCATGCGCCGCCATGGCTGCGCCACTTGGCGAAGTCGAAGATGCCGTCGCCCAGATTGGCCTCGGTGGTCGGGCACAGGCCCGCGACCGCGCCGCTGCGGGCCGCGTATTCGTACTCGGCGTCGTTCATGTGCGTGGCATGCACCAGGCACCAGCGCTCGTCCACCGGCGCGTGGTCGAGCAGCCATTCGACCGGGCGCAGGCCGCTCCAGGCCACGCAGTCGTCCACTTCCTTGGTCTGCTCGGCGATGTGGATGTGGATGGGCGCGGTGCGGTCGATGGCTTCGAGCCCCGCGATGGCGTCGCGCAGCCCCTCGGGCGGCACGGCGCGCAGCGAGTGCGGCGCGAGGCCCAGCCGCGCACCCTGGGCATCGCACTGGGGCTTGAGCGCTTCGAGCAGGCGCAGCATCGAGTCGGTGGAGCGGACGAAGCGGCGCTGCCCCTCGGTGGGCGGCTGTTCGCCGAAGCCGCCGGTCTGGTAGAGCACCGGCAGCAGCGTGAAGCCGATGCCCACCTTCTTCGCCGCGCGCAGCAGCGCGAGGCTCAGCGTGGCGTCGTCGGCATACGGGCGGCCGTCCACGTCGTGGTGCACGTACTGGAACTCGCACACGCCGGTGTAGCCCGCTTCGAGCATCTCGGCATAGAGCCAGGTCGCGATGGCTTCCATGTGCTGCGGACCCAGGCGCGCGGCGAAGCGGTACATCAGCGTGCGCCAGCTCCAGAAGCTGTCCTGCTGCTCGGCGCGGTGCTCGGTGAGGCCCGCGAAGGCGCGCTGGAAGGCGTGCGAATGCAGGTTGGGCATGCCGGGGATCACCGGGCCGCCGGCAGCCGCCGTATCGACGGGCCGCTGCGCGCCAGCCTGCACCTGCGTGAGCCGGCCTTCGTCGTCCCAGGCCAGCAGGACGTTGCGGGCCCAGCCCTCGGGCAGCAGCGCATCGGCTGCGAAAAGTTTTTGCGTCATTGCTTGGCTCCGATTGCGATGCGCCCCTGGCGTACGACTGCACGTACTGGCTGCTGTCCGAACCAGTAGGCGAGCTCGGCCGCTTCGCGCACGTTCCACAGCACGAAGTTGGCGGGCATGCCGGGCGCGATGGCGCCGTGCGTGTCCTGCAGGCCCAGCGCGCGCGCGGCATGCACCGTGACGCCGTCGAGCGCCTCGGGCACCGTGAGGCGGAACAGCGTGCAGGCCATGTTCACCATCAGCAGCAGGCTCAGCGCGGGCGAGGTGCCGGGGTTGTGGTCGGTGGACACCGCCATCGGCACGCCCGCGGCGCGCAGCGCGGCGATGGGCGGCAGGTGCGTGTCGCGCAGCGTGTAGTAGGCACCCGGCAGCAGCACGGCCACCGTGCCGGACTTGCGCATCGCCTCGATGCCATCGGCCGACAGGTGCTCGATGTGGTCGCACGAGAGCGCGCCGTAGCGCGCGGCCAGCGCGGCGCCGCCCATGTCCGAGAGCTGCTCGGCATGCAGCTTCACCGGCAGGCCCAGCGCCTTCGCGGCCTTGAACACCTGCTCGGTCTCGGCGAGCGAGAAGGCGATGCGCTCGCAGAACACGTCCACCGCGTCGACCAGCCCTTCGGCCGCGAGCGCGGGCAGCATCTCGTTGCACACGAGGTCGATGTACTCACCGCTGCGGCCTGCGTACTCGGGCGGCAGCGCGTGTGCGCCGAGAAAAGTGGTGCGCACCGTCACGCCGTAGGCTTCGCCCAGGCGCCGCGCCACGCGCAACTGCTTGCGCTCGTGCTCCAGCGAAAGGCCGTAGCCCGACTTGATCTCGATGGCGCACACGCCGTCGGCCAGCAGCTGTTCGAGCCGCGCGGCGGCTTGCGCGAACAGCGCGTCCTTGTCGGCCTCGCGCGTGGCGCGCACCGACGAGACGATGCCGCCGCCGGCCTTCGCCACTTCTTCATACGTGGCGCCCGCCAGGCGCATCGCGAACTCGTTGGCGCGCTGGCCGCCGTAGACGAGGTGCGTGTGGCAGTCGACCAGCCCCGGCGTGACGAGTGCACCACCGCCATCGTGCGGCGCGAGCCCCGCGAACCCGGCCGGCAGCGCGCTTCGGGCGCCGACCCAGCGGACCACGCCCCGCTCCACCACGATGGCGGCTTCCGCGCCCGCATCGGCGGCAAGGCGGATGCCGGTCCAGAGGCCGTCGGCCGAGGGAAATTCGTTGACGGGTTTCATCGTTGTTCCTGTTGTTGCGTCGGCAGCTCAGGCCGGCAGGATGCGAACCGCGAGCAGCCGCGCTTCGGCGCCTTCAGGCATCGCCTGCCAGCCGCGTGCGGCATCGGCCCATTGCAGGCCTTCGCCCTCGCCGCAGGCTTCGTCGTCCAGGCGCCACGCGCCGCGCAGCACCAGCAGCACGCCGTGCGGCGCGGCCTCGATGGCCGTGGCACGGTCCAGCACGCGAACCTCGGCGCGCCACTGGCCGTGCCGGGTCATCACGTTGAAGTCGTTCGAGGCATTGCCCAGCAGCGTGCAGTCGATGGGCTCGTCGCCGCTGAAGGCGAAGGGCTGCAGCGCAACGTCGAGCCGGTGTTCGATGCGCCCGTCGTGCGTGAAGAGCCGCACGCCGTCGCCTTCCAGCAGGGTAATGCTGCGGTCCACGCCCGCGAATACCGAGAACGGCCCCGCCGCCGCGATGGTGGCGATGCTCACGCGCCAGCCGAAGCTGTCGAGCCCCGCGCCCGGCGGCCAGCTGGCGATCTCCTGTGTGGTGCCGCCGCCGTTCTTCCACGGCGTGGCGGGCAGCGAGGCGCGCGAGAAACGACGAAGCACGCCGGTCATCGCACCATTCCGCCCTGGCGCAGGCGCTGCTCGAAGTGCCGCAGCACCAGCGTCATCGTGCCGGTGAGCACGAAGTACACGACCGCGATGGCCAGGTACACCTCCAGCGAGCGGTACGACACGCTGATGATCTTCTGCCCCTCGTGCATCACGTCGTGGATGGTCAGAAGCGACACCAGCGCCGAGTTCTTGATGAGCGCGATGAACTCGTTGCCAAGCGGCGGGATCATGCGCACCACCGCCTGCGGCAGCACGATGTGGCGCATCGCGAGGCCGGGCGTCATGCCCAGTGACTGCGCCGCCATGGTCTGGCCCTTGTCGATGGACTGGATCGCGCCGCGCACGATCTCCGACACGTACGCGCCCGAATACACGCCGAGCCCCAGCACACCGCACACGAAGGCCGGCAGCAGGATGCCGAAGTGCGGCAGGCCGAAGAACAGGATGAACAGCTGCACCAGCAGCGGCGTGCCGCGAATGGCCGCCACGTAGGCCGTGCAGATGCCGTAGAGCCAGCGCCGCTTCGGGTTCAGCCGGCCGATGCCGACCAAGAGGCCCAGCACGCAGCCCAGCGCCAACGCGCAGGCGGTGATCTCCACCGTAACGAGCGCGCCGCGCAGCAGGTCGGGCCAGCCCTGCCAGACGGGCGAGAAATCGAGATCCATGGCGGGCTTACTTGGCGGCCGTGCTGAACCACTTCTTCACGATCTGGTCGTAGGTGCCGTCCGCCTTGAGCTTCTCGATGGCGCCGTTCACCGCCTTGGTCAGCTCGGGCGTGTCCTTGCGAATGGCCATGCCGTATTCCTCGGTGGTGATCTGCTCGGGCAGCACCTTCAGGCCGCCGCGCGTGCGCACGTACTGGTAGGCGGCGGGCTTGCCGGTCACGGCGGCGTCGGCGCGGCCGATGTCTACGAGGTTGAACATCTCCTGGTTCTTCTCGACTTCCATCAGCTGCACCTGCGGGAATTTCTCCTTCGTGTAGCTCACCGACTTGGTGCCCACCTGCACGCTGACCTTCTTGCCGTTGATGTCGGCCGGCGTCTTGATGGCGGTGTTGCCGTCCTTCACCATCACCACGAGGCCGCCCGCGTAGTACGGCACGGTGAAGTCGACGACCTTCTTGCGCTCGTCGGTGATGTAGATGCCCGAGACGGCCATGTCGAAGCGCTTGGAGATCAGGCCCGGCACGAGGCCCTTGAAGTCGATGTCGATCCATTCGATCTTGCGGCCCAGCGTCTTGCCGATGGCCTCGACCAGTTCCACGTCGAAGCCGGTGCGCTTGCCGTTCTCCACGAACTCCATCGGCGGGAAGGTGGCGTCGGTGGCCACGCGCAGCGGCTCGCCCTGGGCGTGCGCGGCACCCGCGAAACCGAGGATGGCAAGGCCGCAGAGTGCGGCGGCGACGAGAGAGCGGCGGGTGTTCATGGCAGGAGCTTTCGTGGTGAGGATGAAGGAGGAAGAAAAGGAGAGACGCGGCTACTGCAGCGCTCGCGAGATGCGCGCCGCCGTGACGACGGTCATGTGCAGCAATGCAGCTTCCATGCCCTCGACGCGCGTGAGCGGCGCCATCAGCGTGATCGCGCCGCGCAGGCGGCGGCCCGGGGCCAGCACCGGCGCGCTCGCGCCCCAGACGCCGGCATCGACCTCGCCGTGGGTGACGGCATGGCCGGCCTCGCGAATGGCGTCGAGCTCGGCCGCGCGCTCGGCGCGGCGCTCGGGGCTTTCGCCGAGGCCGTCGAGCAGGGCGTCGCGCTGGTCGACCGGCATGTGGGCCAGCAGGCACTTGGCGCTGGCGCCGTCGCGCGCGGGCACGCTGCGGCCGCGGTCGAAGGAGCAGCGCAGCGACTGCTCGCTGTCGATCATCTCCAGACACACGACGCGCTCGTTCACCGCCGTGACCAGCGCCACGCTCTCGTGCGACTGCTGCGCCAGCGCGCGCATGTCGGCGCGTGCCGCGATCACGAGGTCGGAGTTGCCGTCGAAGCCGGTGGCCAGCTGCACGCTCACCGGGCCCGGCGAATAGCGGCCGTCGGACTCCATCACGAAGCCCCAGCGGCGCAGCGTGGCGATCTGCCGGTACAGCGTGCTCTGCGACAGGCCGGTGGCCCGCACCAGCTCGGCGGCCGTCATCGCCGCCTTGCTCTGCGCCAGCACCGACAGCACGAAGAGCGCGCGGTCGTTGGCGGGGGCGTCGGTCGGGGTCGTCATGCGGTCGATCGGATGAATGGAACCGGCGTGCAGTATCTTGCCCACCGTTCCCACTTCCAAGCCTTCATTCCCAGGGAGTGGGAATGGGGCTGCTTTTTCTTCTACCTTCGGCTTAAGGTTCCGCCATTCTTCATGGCGGCACCCGCCATCACTTCACCATCGGCAGCTTCAGGCCCTGCTTCTTCGCGGTGGCCACGGCGATGTCGTAGCCCGCGTCGGCATGGCGCATCACGCCGGTGGCCGGATCGTTGAAGAGCACGCGCTCGATGCGCTTGGCCGCGGCATCGGTGCCGTCGCACACGATCACCACGCCCGAATGCTGCGAGTAGCCCATGCCCACGCCACCGCCGTGATGCAGGCTGACCCAGGTGGCGCCACCTGCCGTGTTGAGCAGCGCGTTCAGCAGCGGCCAATCGGACACGGCATCGGTGCCGTCCTTCATGGCTTCGGTCTCACGGTTGGGGCTGGCGACCGAGCCGGTGTCCAGGTGGTCGCGGCCGATGACGATGGGCGCTTTCAGCTCGCCGTTCTTCACCATCTCGTTGAAGGCCAGGCCCGCGATGTGGCGTTCGCCCAGGCCCAGCCAGCAGATGCGCGCCGGCAGGCCCTGGAAGGCGATGCGCTCGCGCGCCATGTCGAGCCAGCGGTGCGTGTGCTTGTTCTCGGGGAACAGCTCCTTGATCTTGGCGTCGGTCTTGTAGATGTCTTCCGGGTCGCCCGAGAGCGCCACCCAGCGGAACGGGCCCTTGCCCTCACAGAACAGCGGGCGGATGTAGGCCGGCACGAAGCCCGGGAAGTCGAAGGCGTTCTTCACGCCTTCGTCGAACGCGACCTGGCGGATGTTGTTGCCGTAGTCGACCGTGGGGATGCCCATGGCCTGGAAGTCGAGCATGGCCTGCACGTGCACGGCGCAAGACCTGGCGGCGGCCTTCTTCAGCGCGTCGTGCTGCGAGGCGTCCTTCATGGCGGCCTGCCATTGCGGCACGCTCCAGCCCGAAGGCAGGTAGCCGTTGATGAGGTCGTGCGCGGAGGTCTGGTCGGTCACGAGGTCGGGCTTCAGGCCGCCGGCCTTTGCTCGCTTCACCAGCTCGGGCAGGATGTCGGCCGCGTTGCCCAGCAGCGCGATCGACACGGCTTCCTTCGCGTCGCAGTGCTGCTTGATCAGCTCGAAGGCATGGTCGATGTCGCGCGCCTGCTTGTCGACGTAGCGCGTGCGCAGGCGGAAGTCGATGCTCGACTGCTGGCATTCGATGTTGAGCGACACGGCGCCGGCCAGCGTGGCCGCGAGAGGCTGCGCGCCGCCCATGCCGCCCAGGCCGGCCGTGAGGATCCACTTGCCCGCGAGGCTGTTGTCGTAGTGCTGGCGGCCGGCTTCGACGAAGGTCTCGAAGGTGCCCTGCACGATGCCCTGGCTGCCGATGTAGATCCAGCTGCCGGCCGTCATCTGGCCGTACATGAAAAGGCCCTGGCGGTCGAGCTCGTTGAAGTGCTCCCAGTTGGCCCACTTCGGCACCAGGTTCGAATTGGCCAGCAGCACGCGCGGCGCGTTCTCGTGCGTCTTGAACACGCCGACGGGCTTGCCCGACTGGATGAGCAGCGTCTCGTCGTCGTTCAGCTCTTTCAGCGACGCGAGGATCTGGTCGTAGCAGGCCCAGTTGCGCGCGGCGCGGCCGATGCCGCCGTACACCACGAGGTCCTGCGGGCGCTCGGCCACCTCGGCGTCGAGGTTGTTCTGCAGCATGCGGAAGGGGGCCTCGGTGAGCCAGCTCTTGCAGTTGAGCTCGCTGCCGCGCGGGGCGCGGATCACGCGGGTGGGGTCATGGCGCGGGTCGGTGGCGGTGTTCAGGGCAAATTTGTCGGGAGCGTTCATGGCGTGGTTCTCCTAATCGGGGTGTGTTTTACGAGTGACTGGGCAGGATGTCGAGCAGCGCGGCCGGCAGTTCGGCCTTCAGCGCCCACTGGCGCATGGCTTCGATGTCGGGGGCGAGGTAGCGGTCGCGTTCGAGGAAGGCGACCTTCTGGCGGATGGCGGCGAATTCGGCTTCGACCAGCGGCGAGCTCTTGAGCTTGCGCTTGAGTTCGATGCCTTGCGCGGCGGCCATGGCTTCGATGCCGACGACCACGGCCGTGTTGTTGACCATGTCAGCCAGGCGGCGGCCCGCGAAGGTGGCCATCGAGACGTGGTCTTCCTGGTTGGCCGAGGTGGGCAGGCTGTCGACGCTGGCGGGGTGCGCGAGCGACTTGTTCTCCGAGGCGAGCGCCGCGGCCGTGACCTGCGCGATCATGAAACCGGAGTTCAGGCCGCCGTCGCGCACGAGGAAGGGCGGCAGGCCCGACAGGCCGCTGTCGAGCAGCAGCGCGAGGCGGCGCTCGGAGATCGCGCCGACTTCGCTGACGGCCAGCGCCACGATGTCGGCCGCGAAGGCGACGGGCTCGGCGTGGAAGTTGCCGCCCGAGATGACCTCGCCCGTGTCCGTGAAGACCAGCGGGTTGTCCGACGCGGCATTGGCCTCGATGACCAGCACGCGCGCGGCGTGCGCGAGGTTGTCGAGGCAGGCGCCCATCACCTGCGGGATGCAGCGCACCGAATACGGGTCCTGCACGCGGCCGCAGTCGGCGTGCGAAGGAACGATTTCGCTGCCTTCGAGCAGCGTGCGCACCGCGCCCGCCACAGCGATCTGGCCGGGCTGGCCGCGCGCGGCGTGGATGCGCGCGTCGAAGGGCTTGATCGAGCCCTGGATGGCTTCGAGCGACAGCGCGCCCGACATCAGCGCGGCGGCGAACACGTCCTCCGCGCCGAACAGGCCGGCCAGCGCCAGCGCGGTCGACACCTGGGTGCCGTTGAGCAGCGCCAGGCCTTCCTTGGGGCCGAGCACGAAGGGCTCGAGGCCGATGCTCTTCATGGCTTGCGCGCCGCTGACCACGGTGCCGTCGGCCAGCGTCGCCTGGCCTTCGCCAATCAGCACGCAGGCCATGTGTGCGAGCGGCGCGAGATCGCCGGACGCGCCGACCGAGCCCTTGCACGGGATGCTCGGCGTGACGCCCGCGTTGAACAGGGCCAGCAGCGCATCGACCAGCGCGGGCCGCACGCCCGAGTGGCCACGCGCCAGGCTCACCGCCTTGGTCGCAAGCACCATGCGCACCACCGGCGCGGCCAGCGGCTCGCCCGTGCCCACGCTGTGCGAGAGCACCAGGTTGCGCTGCAGTTCGGCCAGGTGGTCGTTGCCGATGCGCGTGCTGGCGAGCTTGCCGAAGCCGGTGTTGATGCCGTAGACGACCTGGTCGTTCTCGACGATGTGGCGCACGGCGGCCTCGGCGCGCTGCATGCCTTCGCGCACCGACGCATCGAGCGCGAGCTTCACGCCGCCGGCCTGGATGCGGCGCAGCGTCGCGAGATCGACCTCGCCGGGCACGAGGGTCAGGGTGGCATCTGGATGGGCGGTGTTTTTGCTTGGCATGTGAGCCTGTCTATACAAGTAGTTGCGAGTGAAAGCGGAGGTCTCTGAGGACGAAAAAATCAGCCGAAGCTGGGGTTGCCGTCGGCTTTGAAGCGGCTACCGAGGCTGTAGCGCGAACCTGGGTGCAGGCAGCGCACCCACGTCACGGGAACATTGCGCGACCAGGTGCGGCGCGTGAGCAGGAGGCAGGGGTCGGTGGGCGTCATCGCCAGGCGCTCGGCCTGCTCGGCGTTGGGCAGCACGGCGTCGACCACATGCTCGATCTGGTCGAAGGGCACGTTGCGCACCAGGTATTCGCTGGGCGGCATCGCGGTGAAGTCCTGCTCCAGGTAGTCGGGCACCACCTGCGGATTGACGAAGCGCTCCTCCAGCTGCACCGGCGTGCCGTTCTCCAGGTGCAGGCACACGCTGTGGAACACCGAGTCGCCCGCGCGCTTGTCGAGCCAGGCGGCCACGTCGGGCGAGGCGGCGAGGCGCTCGACCGCGATCATCTCGCAGCGGTAGTCGTGGCCGCGCTGGCGGATCTCGCTGGCGATGTTGGCGATCTGAAGCAGCGTGGACTGCGGCTTGTTCTCGGCCACGAAGCTGCCGACGCCGGCCACGCGCACGATGCGGCCCTGCTCCACCAGCTCGCGCAGCGCGCGGTTCACCGTCATGCGCGCCATGCCGAACTGCGCGACCAGCTCGTGCTCCGACGGCAGGCGGTGGCCGGGCGGCCACGTCCCGTCCTGGATCTTGCGGGAGATGTGATCCATGACTTGCGCGTAGAGCGCGAGGGTCGGCAGGTCGCGTTTCATCGTGTCTTGTCAGTGCTCCGCCGCGGCCATCGATTCGGCGCGGATTTCTTCAGTCAGGCGCGCCTTGATTTCCATGAACTCCGGCGAGGTCTTGATGGTGTAGCTGCGCGGATGCGGGAAGTCGACCGCGATCTCGGTCTTGATGCGCCCCGGCCGCGCGCTGAACACCGCCACGCGGTTGGCCATGAAGATCGCCTCGTCGATGTCGTGTGTGACGAACAGCACCGTCTTCTGCGCCGACTCCCAGATGCCCAGCAGCAGCTCCTGCATGAGCACGCGGGTCTGGTTGTCGAGGGCGCCGAAGGGCTCGTCGAGCAGCAGCATCTTGGGGTCGTTGGCCAGCGCGCGCGCGATGGCCGTGCGCTGCTGCATGCCGCCGGAGAGCTGCTTCGGGAAGTGGTTCTCGAAGCCGCGCAGGCCGACCTTGGCGATGAAGAACTCGCTGCGCTCCTTCTGGTCGGCCTCGCTCATGCCGCGCTCGCGCAGGCCGAAGCGGATGTTCTGCGCCACCGTGAGCCACGGGAAGAGCGTGTAGCTCTGGAACACCACGCCGCGGTCGGCGCCCGGGCCGTCGATGCGCTCGCCGTCGAGCAGCACCTGGCCGCTGGTCGGGAAGTCGAGCCCCGCCACGATGCGCAGCAGCGTCGACTTGCCGCAGCCCGAGGGGCCGAGGATGGTGACGAAGTCGTTCTCCTTCACCTCGAAGTCGATCGGCTGCAGCGCCTGCGTGCGCTGGCCCTTGGTGCCGGTGAAGACGCGCGAGACGCCCTGGATGGAAAGTTGGTTCTGCGACATCACAGTGCTGCCCATGCAAACAAGCGGCGGTTGATTGCCTTGAAGGCGAAGTCGGACAAAAGGCCGATGACGCCGATCACGATGATCCCGAAGATGATCTGGCCGGTGTTCAGCAGCGCCTGGCTGTCGGTGATCATGTGGCCGATGCCCGAGGAGGAGCCGATGAGCTCCGCCACGATCACGTAGGTCCATGCCCAGCCGAGCACGAGGCGCAGCGTCTCGGCGATGCCCGGCGCGGCGCCCGGAATGAGCACGCGCGCCACGATGCCGCGGCTGTTGGCGCCCAGCGTGTAGGCGGCCTCCACGAGGTCGCGCCGCGCGCCGCCCACGGTGACGGCCACCATCAGCACGATCTGGAAGAAGGAGCCGATGAAGATCACCAGCAGCTTCTGCATCTCGCCCAGGCCTGCCCACAGGATGAGCAGCGGAATGAAGGCCGAGGCCGGCAGGTAGCGGCAGAAGGAGACGAAGGGCTCGAAGAAGGCCTCCACGGCCTTCCAGGTGCCCATGGCGATGCCCAGCGGCACCGCGAACACGGCCGCCAGCAGGAAGCCGCCGAACACGCGCCACACGGTCATGCCGATGTCGCCGATGAAGCCGTACTCGGTGAAGAGCAGCCAACCTTCCTTGACCATGGTCGGCGGGCTCGCGAGGAAGGTCGGCGGCACGAAGCCGCCGAGCGTGGCGATGGCCCACACGAGCACGAAGACGACGAAGAACCCGAGCCCCAGCAGCACGCGGGCGCGCGTGCCGATGGGTTCGAGCGGCGCGAGCGCGCGGCGGCGCGCGGGCGCGACGACGGGCGTTGCGGCCCTGGCGGCGGCCGGCTGAGGCGCGGGCGCCGCCACCGTTGCGGCGGAAGGCATCTGGGACATGCTCTTACTTCACGAAGCTTGCATCGAAGGTGACCGAGAAGTCCTCGGGCGCCTTGCGGATCACGCCGGCTTCCAGAAGGATGGGCGTGGCCTCCTTCATGAAGCTGGTGAGCTCGCCCGCGAAGAACTTCTGGTTGGCGGCCTTGTCCTGCCAGCGCAGGAAGGCCGACGACTTGGCGAACTGCTCGCCGCTCTGTTTCACGGCGGAGCCCATGAGCTCGTTGGACTTCTCGGGCTCGGCCTTGATCATGTCCAGCGCGTCGAAGTACGACTTGGTGAGCGCGGCGGCAGCCTTGGCGTTGGCCTTGAGCCAGGTGGGCGCGCAGCCGACGGTGTCCATCACCATCGGGTAGTCGAGCGTGGTGGCCAGGATCTTGCCGGCGGCGGGGTTGGCGCGCACGGTCGACAGATACGGCTCGTAGGTCATGGCGGCGTCGTTCTGGCCGGCCACGAAGGCCTGGGCCGAGGCCTGCGGCGACAGCGTGGTGGTCTTCACGTCCTTCAGCGACATGCCGTTCTTGCTGAGCATCCAGGCCAGGCCGAAGTAGGGCGCGGTGCCGGGCGCGTCCACGCCGATGGTCTTGCCCTTGAGGTCGGAGAACTTGCTCACGTCGCCGCGCACCGCGAGGCCGTCGGCGCCGTAGGACTTGTCCATCTGGAAGATCTGCACGATGGGCACGCCGTTGGCGTTCCAGGCCACGTGCGTCTCGACCGTGGTGGCCGCGCACTGGATCGCGCCGGAGGCCAGCGCGAGGTGGCGGTCCTTCTGCGGGATCATCTTGAGTTCGACGTCGAGCCCGTTCTTCTTGAAGATGCCGGCCTTGTCGGCCAGCGAGAGCGGCGCGAAGCCGGTCCAGCCGGACATGCCGAGCGAAATCTTCGTCACTTCCTGGGCGGCGGCCGTTCCGGCCATGCCCGCTGCACACGCACCTGCTGCAAGCAGCGAAGCGACTTTCACAACTACCGTCTTGACCATGGGTACTCCTGGGTCTGTTCTTTGAAGGAAAAAGGCTCGGCGCGGCGCCCGATGGCCGGGTCACGCACGCCTCGCATTGTTGCCAGGCGCCCCAACTTGTATATACAGGATAACCCGAAAGGTCATTTCTGGTGCATTTGCTTGGGAAATGCACCTTTTTGCTGTCTAGACAGGAAGGACGCAGGACGGCGGCAACCGTTGCAAAGCTCGTGCCACAGTCATATCCGGGCCGGTGGGGGACAATCGACGCCCGCCCCCTCCTGCCCCTTCCGACCTCCCCGCCCGCTGCCCGTGTCCTCCCTCGCACCCCAACCCATCGACGTCTCCGGCAGCAGCGCCCCCTCCGACATCCTCCACGAGGTCTTCGGCTACGCGCAGTTCCGGGGGGCCCAGCAGGACATCGTTGATCACGTGGTGGGCGGCGGCGACGCGCTGGTGCTGATGCCCACGGGCGGCGGCAAGTCGCTGTGCTACCAGATCCCGGCCATCGCCCGGCAGCGCGCGGACAAGGGCGTGGCGATCGTGGTGTCGCCGCTCATCGCGCTGATGCACGACCAGGTGGGCGCGCTGCACGAGGCCGGCGTGAGCGCGGCCTTCCTCAACTCCACGCTCGACTGGGAAGAGACGCAGGACGTGGAGCGCCGCATGCTGCGCGGCGAGATCACGCTGCTGTACGCGGCGCCCGAGCGGGTGAACACGCCGCGCTTCCTGTCGCAGCTCGATTCGCTGAAGGAGCGCGGCAAGCTCTCGCTCTTCGCCATCGACGAGGCGCACTGCGTGAGCCAGTGGGGCCACGACTTCCGCCCCGAGTACCGCGCGCTCACCGTGCTGCACGAGCGCTACGCTGGCGTGCCGCGCATCGCGCTCACAGCCACGGCCGACGCGCTCACGCGGGCCGACATCGTCGAGCGGCTGCAGCTGGAAGACGCGCGCCAGTTCGTCTCCAGCTTCGACCGGCCGAACATCCGCTACACCATCGTCGAGAAAAAAGACGCCACCACGCAGCTGCTGCGCTTCATCGAGCGCGAGCACGAGGGCGACGCGGGCGTGGTCTATTGCCAGTCGCGCAAGCGGGTGGAAGACGTGGCGGTGTCGCTGCGCGACGCGGGCATCAACGCCCTGCCCTACCACGCGGGCCTCGATGCGGCGGTGCGCCAGAAGCACCAGGACCGCTTCCTGCGCGAGGAAGGCATCGTGATGGTGGCCACCATCGCCTTCGGCATGGGCATCGACAAGCCCGACGTGCGCTTCGTCGGCCACCTCGACATGCCGAAGAACATCGAGGGCTACTACCAGGAAACCGGCCGCGCCGGCCGCGACGGCGGCCCCGCCGACGCCTGGATGGCCTACGGCCTGCAGGACGTGGTGAACCAGCGCCGCATGATCGACGAGAGCCCCGCCGGCGAGGAGTTCAAACAGGTGATGCGCGGCAAGCTCGACGCCCTGCTCTCGCTGGCCGAAGCCAGCGACTGCCGGCGCGTGCGCCTGCTGGGCTACTTCGGCGAGAAGAGCACGCCCTGCGGAAATTGCGACAACTGCCTGAACCCGCCGCAGGTGTGGGACGGCACCGATGCCGCGCGCAAGCTGCTGAGCACCATCTACCGCGTTCAGCAGTTGAGCGGCATCAGCTTCGGCGCCGGGCACATCATGGACATCCTGCGCGGCAAGCCGACCGAGAAGGTCAAGCAGTTCGGGCACGAGCGCATCAGCACCTTCGGCATCGGCGCGGAGTTCAGCGAAGTGGCGCTGCGCGGCGTGCTGCGCCAGTTGATCGCCACCGGCGCGCTGGCGGTGGATGCCGAGGCCTTCAACACGCTGAAGCTCACCGAGGGCTCGCGCTCGGTGCTCAGGGGTGAGACCAGCGTGACGCTGCGCGAGTCGGTGTCGTCGCCCGCCGAGCGCAAACCCCGGCGCGAGAAGACCGCCAAGGGCGCGCCGCCGCCTGCCGCCGCCAAGCTCGACGAGACGGGCCGCAAGCGCTTCGACGCGCTCAAGGCCTGGCGCGCCGAAGTCGCGAAGGAGCACAACCTGCCGGCCTACGTGATCTTCCACGACGCCACGCTGGCGGCCATCGCCGAGCGCGCGCCCGCCTCGCTGGAGGACCTGCAGGGCATCAGCGGCATCGGCACCAAGAAGCTCGAGGCCTACGGCAGCGAGGTGCTGCGCGTCTGCGAGAACTTCTGATGCCCAGCCGGCAGCTGCCGCCGCTCAGTTCGACGTCAGAGGCAACACAACGGGCACAGGCCGCGTGAGCAGGTCGACGTAGAGCTCGAAGAAGCGCGCGTTGTCGAACTTCTTCACCACCGTCATCTTCTGCAGCGTCGGCCCCGAGGGCTGCGAGGAATAGCCGATGGAGCGACCGTTGTCCGCCGCGCCCGGCTTGGCGATCACGTCGACATAGCGGTCCACCGTCTGCGTGGCGTAGCTCGGGTCGATCAGGTAGGCGAGCGTGAGCGTGTCCCAGATGTTCTGCGTGTAGTTCGGATTGGTCTCGAAGCCGTTCTTGCCGTCGAAGCCGTAGCCGTTGAGCTTCTGGAACACGTCGGTCACGGCCGTGGGCTTGGCCGGGTGCGCGATGCGGTCGTAGATGGGCTTGGTGAGGAACACGGTGTCGGTCACGTCCAGCGGCACCACCACCTGCGGGATGGGCAGCCGCACCACGAATTGCGCGGCATCGGGGTCGAACCACCAGTTGAACTCGGCGGCCTTGGTGGTGTTGCCCGGCACGTCGATGGCGCCGCCCATGTAGATGATCTTCTTGATGAGCGGCACGATCTCGGGGTTCTGCTTCACCGCGAGCGCGATGTTGGTGAGCGGGCCGATGGCCAGGATGGTGATCTCGTTGGGGTTGGCCTTCACGGTGTCGACGATGAAGTCGACCGCGGCCTTGCGCTGCAGCACCGTGTGCTTGGCAAAGCCGTCGGGCGAGGGCTTGAGGTCGGCATCGGTCTTGGGCTCGGGGCCGCCCCAGGCGCCGAGGTAGCCGTCGCCACCGGCACCGGCGGCCATCTCGGCCTCGACGTCGGCGAAGGTGTGGTTCAGCGCGTAGTTCGCACCCGAGTAGATGCCGATACGGTCGCCCACGCCCAGGCGCTCTACCGACATCAGCGCGTCGGCCACGCCCTGCTTCAGCCACTGGTTGCCCGAGACCACGCTGATGCCCATCACCCGCACCTTGCCCTCGGCCTGCAGCTGCGCGGCCATCACGCCGAGCTGGCCGTCGTCGCTCATGGTGTTGTAGTCGCTGTCGATGATGATCTTCTGGGGGCCCGCGCCGCCGCCTCCCGATCCACCGCCGCCACCGCCCCAGCCCGGACCGAGGCCGATGCCCCCGCCCCCGTTGCCGCCGCCTCCGCAGCCCGCCAATACCGTGATGACGGCGATGAACATCGCCCCGATCCATTTGCGCATCTGCATCTCTCTCTCCTGGTACTAGGAATTTGGTTTTCAGGCTCCGGCAAATCGGTCTGCTCTGAAATACAAACGTTTGCGCAAAGCTTTGCGCAAACGTTTTCTCACTCTAAGACGCGAGCGGCGGGGGTGGCAAGCGCCGCGGGCTAGGGGTTTTCCGCGAGCCCGGAGGAGGGCTCGGGCAGGCTCTCAGGCAGCCTTCAGGCCGGATCGGGCAGGCCGATCAGCCGGTTTTCGCGCAGCGGCGAACGCCCCGGGAGGTAGGGCTGTTCCGCTTCAGGCTCGGTGCTCCTCTCCAGGCCCTCGATGGCGGGCTTGGTGGAGACCGGGCAGGAGCCCGAGCTGCGCAGCGCGAGCGCGGCGGCGAGCCGCGCCTCGGCCTTGTCGCCCAGCTGGTGGTTGAAGTCGTCGGCCACGGTGCAGCCGGCGTTGGGCGCGAAGCCGTCGCTGTAGTCGCCCTCGCCCCGCTGGTTCGCGCCCTTGAACTGGATCGCGAAGTAGGTGGTGCCGCAGTTGTCCTGCGGATAGAAGCCATAGGGCTTGCCGCAGGTGGTGCCGCCCACGAGGTTGACGGTGACGCCCACGCCGCGCAGGCTGTTGATGACCGACTCGCTCGCCGAGCAGGTGTCCGGGCCGGTGAGCACCGTCACGCGCGACAGGCCCAACGTCGGCAGCGGCTGGCCGCTTCTGCTGGTACCGACAAAGGGCGTGAGCGTCTGTGCGGCCGTGAGGCGGAACGGGTTCTTGTCGTTGAAGACCAGCTGCTCGAAGGTCTTGCCGGCGGTCACCGACGGCGACGAGATCATGTAGGCCAGCCGGCTCGCGATGAGCAGCTGGCCGCCGCCGTTGTAGCGCATGTCGAGCACCAGGTCCTGGATGCCGGCGCCCTGCTTGAAGGTGTTGACCGCACTGATGAGCTGCGCCTCCGACGTGGTGATGTGGTCGTTGAACAGCAGGTAGCCCACGCGGCCGCTGCCGGTGTCGATGACCTGCACGTTCTGCACCGGCGTGCTGGTGATCTTCGCCGCCGTCAGCTGCACCGGCGACTGCGCGACGCCGTTCACTTCGAAGGTGAAAGTGTGCGATTCGCCGATGGCCTTGGGCGACAGGGCGGCATTGATCGCGTTGACGTTGGCGGTGCCCGTGCTGCTGACGACGTTGATGCCGTCGATGTTGAGGATCTTCGCGCCGCGCTGCAGGTTCGCATTGGTGGCGGGCGAGCCCGGCTCGACGAAGGCGATGCGGATGTCGCGCGGCGGCGAGCTGCGTATCGCGGCCGTCTCCATGCCGTAGCCGGCCGAGACGCCGCCCTGCGTGAGCTGTCGGTACACCTCGGTGTCGTAGGTGAAGTGGAAGCGGTCCTTGGCACGGCCCGAGGGCGTGGTGGCCGTTGTCTTCAGCACGTTGAACCAGGTGATGGGCGTTGCGTAGTCGGCGGCCTTGAGGGTGGTCGGCACCTCGCCGTACCAGAGATAGGTTTCGTCGATCCAGCCGCGCACCCAGCTCTTCTCGTTGTCGAGCGTGCCGCTGCGGTCGGGGTAGGCGCCGCCGGTGTCGGGGTTGATGCCGCTGCGCGGCGATGCGCACAGGCCGGCGACGGTGGCCGAGGCGACGATGCCGTCACCGCCGCCACTGGAGGCCGGCGGCGGCGTCGTGGTGCCGGGGATCAGGCCGATCGGCAGGCCTGCGCCGCCGCCCCCTCCACCACCACCCCCGCAGCCCGCGAGAAGAACCGCCACGGCGAGCACGGCGCCTGCGGCAGCCCATGCACCAGGACGCGGCAGCCGCCGCGCATCGTCGACCTTGCGAGAGCCCACCATGCCTTCCTCCTCGTGTCCGTGTCCGCGATGGCGGACGGATGTTTTTCGTTCTGCGAGACGGCGGTCGAAGCCGCAATTCGCCTTCGTTTGCCGTTGTTCGCCGTTATTTGCCGCTGCTACTGCACGAAGCCCATGCCGCGCGATTCGCGCACTTCAGGCTTGATGCGGTGCTCGGCTTCGAGCTGGTCCAGGAACTCGCTCGCGGAGAACTCCGTGGCGAGGATATCGGTCTGCCGTTTCACCGCCGCGAAATCCCCTGGGCACAACTGGGCCAGCGCCGCCAGCCGGGAGCGCATGGACGCCGTCATGAGCGCGGCGTCGCCCGCGAGCGCCTCGGTGACGAACATGCGCTCGCGCTGCGCCGCGGTGAGCGGCATGAACTTGATCTTGAAGGTGAAGCGCCGCAGCGCCGCCTGGTCGAGCCGGTCGAGCAGGTTGGTGGTGCAGACGAAGACGCCGTTGAAGCGCTCCATGCCCTGCAGCATTTCGTTGACCTCGGTGACCTCGTAGGTGCGCTGCGCGCCGCGCCGGTCCTGCAGGAAGCTGTCGGCCTCGTCGAGCAGCAGCACGGCTTTCTCTGCCTCGGCCTCGCGGAACATGGCGGCCATGTTCTGCTCGGTCTCGCCGACGTACTTGCTCATGAGGTCGCTGGCCTGCTTGACGATGAGCGGGCGTCCGATCGAACGGGCGATGTGCTCGGCCAGCGCCGTCTTGCCGGTGCCGGGCGCGCCGTAGAAGCAGAGCGTGCCGTGGCCGCGCGCCTTCAGCGCCTCGACGATGCGCGGGATCTCGAAGCGGGTCTCGACATTGAGCATGTCGAGGTCGTAGGTAGTGACGCTGCGGCGTTCGCCACGCGAAGCATCGGCGGTGCCGAGGGCGAGGTCGGCGTTGCGCAGCTGGCGTTCGATGAGCGCTTCCATCGAGGCGCCTTCGGCGCCGGCCAGTCCGGCGAAGCGCACCGCCGTGCGGATCTGCGCGGGCGTGAGGCCCTTGCGCCCGGCCAGCTTGGCGGTGAAGGCCTCGGACACGACCACGCCGTCGAGCGTCTTCTTCACGAGCTGCTCGCGCGCGCCGGGCGGCGGCGACTTGAGTTCGAGGTGATAGGCGAAGCGACGGCGGAAAGCCGGGTCGATCTGCTCGATGCGGTTGGTGACCCATAGCGTGGGCACCGGGTTGGCCTCGAGGATCTGGTTGACCCAGGCCTTGCCGCTCACGCTGCCGCTGGTGGACGCAGGAATCTGCTCGGCGCGCGCCATGAACTGCGCGGCCTCGGTGCTGATGGGCGGGAACACGTCCTCGACCTCGTCGAACAGCAGCGCGGCCTGCGCGCTGCCCTTGAGAAACACCTGCGCGATCTGCAGCGATCGGTAGCGGTCGCGGCCGCTGAGCGAATTGCCGTCGCGGTCCGCGTACTCGACCTCGAAGAGCTCGAGCCCGGCGGCCTGCGCCACGACCTTCGCGAGCTCGGTCTTGCCGGTGCCTGGCGGGCCGTAGAGCAGCACGTTGACGCCCGGCTCCTTGCGCGCAACAGCGGCACGCAGCAGCGTGACGAGCATTTGCGCGTCTTCCTGCACGAAGGAGAAGTCCTGCGGCGTGAGCGCGCTCTTGGCCGAGGGACGCGTGAACACGGCCATCAGCTCGTTGTGGTCGCGGTACTCGCGCATGAGCACCGGCGGCAGCTTCTCGCTGACCTTCATCAGATCGGCGAGGTCGGTGATGTTGTGCTCCGAGATGAGGTTCTCGACGAGCCCGATGCGCTCGAGCCGCGAGCCCGCGCGCAGCGCCTCGCCCACGTCGCTTGCGTTCACGCCTGCGATGTCGGCGATGGCGGCATAAGCCTCGGGTGCGTTGTTGACCTTGAACTCGACCAGCAGCGAGCGCAGGTCGCGCTGGTAGCGCGCGAGCGTGCCGTACAACAGCAGCGCGCGCTCGGCCTTGTTGAGCTGCAGCAGGCCCGCAAGAGCGTCGATGTTCTTCTCTACGAGCGTCGATTGCTTGCGCAGCGCGTGCGTGAGCCAGTCGCGCGTGACGGCGAGCACCGAGAGCAGGTCCTTCGGCTGGTCCTTGGCGTATTCGTCGAGATAGAAGAAGAGCGTGCCTTCCTCATACGGACCGCGCCACACACCGTGGCGCTCCAGCAGCGTGCGGCCGTCGAAGTCTTCGACGCCCTTCCAGGCCTCGTTGCCGGCGCAGCGCCGGCCGAGAAATTCACGCAGCCGCTGCAGCACCGCGGCGGGCCACACGAGATGGCGGCCGGTCAGCGAGAGCAATCCGTTGATGTCGCGCCGCACGTTGAAGCGCGGCCCCTGCTTGGCAGCCAGCGTGAGCACGAAGTGCGAGCACATGAGCTCGAGCACCGGTGCTTCCTTGAGTCCGGGCGACGGCAATGCCTGCCCGCGTACCGCAGCAGCCACTACATCGACACCCGCACGCTTGGCCATCAGGCAACCTCCAACGAGGACAATTTCGGACAGACCATAACGCAGACTTTTGGCTTCGGGAAGACCGTGAAACGGGAAAAACCCTGATGGGTGCGATTCCAGCCACAATGCGCGCCATGGTCGGAATCCAGGAAATCGAACGCGCCGCGGCGCGGCTCCAGGGGCAGGTGCTCAACACGCCGTGCGTGGAATCACGCACCCTTTCGGAAATCGTCGGCGCACAGGTGTTCCTGAAATTCGAGAACCTGCAGTTCACATCCTCGTTCAAGGAGCGGGGGGCATGCAACAAGCTGGTGGATCTTTCGGAGAACGGTACACGCGGAGTGATCGCCATGTCTGCCGGCAACCATGCGCAGGGTGTGGCCTATCACGCGCAGCGCCTCGGGCTGCGGGCGCTGATCGTGATGCCGCGCTTCACGCCCGGCGTGAAGATCGAACGCACGCGCGGCTTCGGCGCCGAGGTGGTGCTGCACGGCGACACGCTGGAAGCGGCGCGCACCCATGCCTTCGAGCTTGCGCAGCGCGAAGGGCTGACCTTCGTGCACCCTTACGACGACGAGGCGATCATCGCCGGCCAGGGCACCGTGGCGCTGGAGATGCTCGACGCCGTGCCGGATCTCGACGCGCTGGTGGTCTCGGTGGGCGGCGGCGGGCTGATCGCGGGCATGGCGGTCGCGGCGCGCGAGCGCAAGCCGGACATCGAGATCGTCGGCGTGCAGACCACGCGCTTTCCGGCGATGGTCAACGCAGTAAAGGGCACGCACCATGCACAGGGCACGAGCACGATCGCCGAGGGCATCGCGGTCGGCACGCCCGGCGTGCTGACGCAGCAGATCATCGCGAGCAAGGTCGATGACCTGCTTCTGGTGGACGAAGGCGACATCGAGCAAGGCGTGCTGATGCTGCTCGAGATCGAGAAAACCCTGGTCGAAGGTGCGGGCGCCGCCGGACTGGCGGCGCTGATCCGGCATCCGGAGCGCTTCAGGGGCAAGCGCGTGGGGCTGGTGCTTTCGGGCGGCAACATCGATCCGCTTCTGCTGGCCGCCATCATCGAGCGCGGCATGGTGCGGGCGGGCCGGCTGGCGCGCATCAGGGTGAGCGCGCGCGACGTGCCGGGCTCGCTGGCCCATATTACGGCCACTGTGGCCGAAGCGGGCGCTAACGTCGACGAGGTTCATCATCAGCGCGCCTTCACTATGCTGGCGGCACAGAACGTCGATGTCGAGCTGGTCCTGCAGACCCGCGGGCGGGCGCACCTGGCGAGCGTGCTGGCCGCGCTGAAGGACGCCGGCTTCGAGGCCGAAGAGCAGCATTGAGCTGCAAGATCAAGCCCGGAAGGCCCCGTTCGGGGGCTCGCATCCCCCTAGAGCGCCTCCGGACGGCCCGCCGGTAAAATGCCAGCAGTTTGTCAATTGCGTATTCGAGGAATTTCCCGATGTCCAATCCCACCCCCGTCGAGCCGAGCCACAGCGCGGCCGTCGAACAAGACGCCGTCGAGTCGGTCGTTCACCTCATGCCTCTGGTGCTTCCGCTGGCCGGCGGCGTGCTGATGCTGCTGCTGGCATCCATCGCCGTCTACATGGCCTGAAGCTGACAGGCGTTAGCGCATTTGTCCGCGGGCGGTGTGGCCCGCGCTGACGCAATCTCCCGAAGCGAAACGTTTTCTCAAACGGACCTCCGTGCCTGAGCCGGCATGGCGTCCCGTTCGGAAAGACGATTTTTCAACTTAGGAGATTTTCCGATGAACGCACCCACGATGAAGGGCCTCACCATTCAGGCGCCCTCATACGTCAAGAACGCGAAGCTGATTGCCTGGGTGGCCGACATGGCCGCGCTGTGCAAACCCGAAGCCATCCATTGGTGCGACGGGAGCAAGGAAGAGTACGACCGCCTCTGCCAGCAGCTGGTCGACGCAGGTACTTTCAAGAAGCTCAACCCCGTCAAGCGCCCCAACTCCTTCCTCGCGGTGTCCGACCCGGGCGACGTCGCGCGCGTCGAAGACCGCACTTACATCTGCTCCGAGCAGAAGGAAAACGCCGGCCCCACCAACAACTGGATGGCCCCGGCCGAAATGCGCGCGACCCTGCAGCCGCTGTTCGACGGCTGCATGAAGGGCCGCACGATGTACGTCGTGCCGTTCAGCATGGGCCCGCTGGGTTCGCCGATCGCGCACATCGGCATCGAGCTGTCCGACTCGCCGTACGTGGCGGTCAACATGCGCATCATGACCCGCATGGGCAAGGCCGTTTACGAGGTGCTGGGCACCGACGGCGAGTTCGTGCCCTGCGTGCATACCGTGGGCGCGCCGCTCGAGCCTGGTCAGAAGGACGTCGTCTGGCCGTGCAACAAGACCAAGTACATCGTTCACTACCCCGAGACGCGCGAGATCTGGAGTTATGGCTCGGGCTACGGCGGCAACGCGCTGCTGGGCAAGAAGTGCTTCGCGCTGCGTATCGCCTCCAACATGGGCCGCGACGAAGGCTGGCTGGCCGAACACATGCTCATCCTGGGCGTGACGAGCCCTGAAGGCAAGAAGTACCACGTGGCAGCCGCTTTCCCTAGCGCCTGCGGCAAGACCAATTTCTCGATGCTGGTGCCGCCGGCAGGCTTCGAAGGCTGGAAGGTCACGACCATCGGCGACGACATCGCCTGGATCAAGCCTGGCAAGGACGGCCGCCTGTACGCGATCAATCCCGAAGCCGGTTACTTCGGCGTCGCGCCTGGCACCAATATGCTGACCAATCCGAACTGCATGGACAGCCTGCACCACGACGTGATCTTCACGAACGTGGCGCTGACCGACGACGGCGACGTGTGGTGGGAAGGCATGGAGCAGGACACCAAGACGCTGCCCGAGCACCTGACCGACTGGCAGGGCAAGGACTGGACGCCGCAGATCGCGAAGGAAACCGGAGCGAAGGCTGCGCATCCGAATTCGCGTTTCACGGTGGCTGCGACGAACAACCCGGCACTCGACGATGCCTGGGACGATCCGAAGGGTGTGGCGATCGACGCGTTCATCTTCGGCGGTCGCCGTTCGACCACCGTGCCGCTGGTGACCGAGGCCCGTAATTGGGTCGAGGGCGTCTACATGGCCGCGACCATGGGCTCGGAGACCACTGCAGCTGCGGCTGGCCAGCAAGGCGTGGTACGCCGCGACCCGTTTGCGATGCTGCCGTTCATGGGCTACAACATGAGCGACTACTTCCAGCATTGGCTCAATCTCGGCAAGAAGCTGGAAGCTGCCGGGGCCACGCTGCCGAAGATCTACACGACCAACTGGTTCCGCAAGGGTGCCGATGGCAAGTTCGTCTGGCCGGGCTATGGCGAGAATATGCGCGTGCTGAAGTGGATGATCGATCGTGTCGAAGGCAACAAGACCGAAGGCGTGGATCACATCACTGGCGTGAGCCCCCGGTATGAGGATCTGAACTGGACTGGCTTGAATTTCAGTGCCGAGCAGTTCGCTACGGTGACGAGCATCGACAAGGCTGCATGGGAGGCCGAATTGAAGCTGCATGCGGAGCTGTTCAAGCAGCTTGAGCATCACCTGCCGAAGGAGCTGCCGGAGACGAAGGCTGCGATTGAGCAGCGTCTGGCTGCCTGATAGCAGGCTGCTTCAAAAGCAAAAGCCCGATGGGATTTCCATCGGGCTTTTTTATTTCTGCGGACTCCTCGATCAAGTGGCACGAACTATCAAATCGAGTGATTTGGGGCCATTGCCGGTCATGGCGAGAGTAGTTCAGTTCTCGCAACCGCCACCTGACCGTC